>NZ_QPIX01000032.1 GCF_003337715.1 Ciceribacter lividus | reverse complement strand
CGTTGCGGATCAAGGATGGAAGCGATCAGCTCGAGAATGTGCGACGCGCTCTTCGACCGGATGTCAGCCGTCGCCGTCGTGCTGAATGCGACCGATCGCGCATAACCGAACAGCAGATCAAGGCCCGGGGTTTCCGGTGCCAGATTCACCATCGGAGCCTCCTCGAACCGCGGCATCAGAAGCGACAGCCGCGCGTGAGGCGCGATAACGCATGCCGATACTCCAGGGGCTGCGTGAACAAAACGATAGCCTTGCGCCTTCGAAAGAACGGCGACGCCTCCCGGCCGGACGAAGAAGGAATCGTCTGCGAATTCCACGTGGAGTCCGGTCTCGGTCGTCAATATGCAGACATCATCGCGACCATCAACCAAGAGCGGGCGCGAGCGCGTCATTTCAAATGCGCTGGCGTTGGCCAGGCCGTAATTCACACAGCCGATGCTCGCTGCGGCGCTCTCGAAATAGATCGGTGAATCCCGATTTACCGGACAAAAATCCATCCGGCTCAACTCTCTGCCGACCCAATCCCGCAGAGCTTCAACCCTTCTTTTTGCAGGCAGGCCACGAGAGGAGACACGCAACAACGGCGGAGCTTTCTCCGCGATACCACTGTTCATTCGATTACCCGTTTGCACCCTCGCGCCGACGTTCCTTCCCGATGATCCATACTTGGCTCGGGATCACCTTGTCACCGCAGTTGCTGGCCGAACACCATATCTCTATATGGCATCGAGAGTGCCCGAACCAACAAGGGCCGCACTCTGTAGGCCGGCCGCGAGTGCCCGCGGCCAGCCATCGTCAAGAGGCGCCCTCAGAACCTGACGTCGTAGCTGGCGCGGACCATGTGATCGGAACGGTTGGAACCGAACTGCCCGCCATAGGACAGACCAAGGCTGGCATTCTGCGCCAGGCCGAACTCGACCCCACCCTCGACGACCAGGGAATCCCGGGCAAGCGGCAGGCCGGATACCGTGAACGCATCGCCACCGGACGCGAAGCGCGCGAG
>NZ_QPIX01000031.1 GCF_003337715.1 Ciceribacter lividus | reverse complement strand
CCCGAGAAGGAGGCGGCTTCCGCGATCGAGGTCAGCTGATCCTGGAGCTGGGTGATTTCTTCCTGGATCTTGGTCTTGTCGACGCCGTCTTCGGTAGCGGCAACGAGTTTGGCCTTGATTTCCTTGACGACATCGATCGCCGAGTTCATGCCGGAATAGGCCGTGTCGACCTTGGCCGCGCCGAGACCGAGAGCGTCCTGCACAGCCGAAAGGGCCATATTGTCGGAACGCATGGTGGTCGCGATCGACCAGTAGGCCGCGTTGTCGGAAGCGTCACCGACGCGCAGGCCCGAAGACACTGCCGCCTGGGTCTGCTCGAGCCCGGACTCGATGGAGCGAAGGGTCGAGAGTGCGGCCATCGCCGCGACGTTGGTAAGAATGCTGGTCATTTAGTTTGTGCCCCTTGGCGACTGAAAAATTGACAGGGACATTCCGGAAATCCACCGGGAACGGATCTTCTGCATCATGCATATCGACATCGCAGCAGCTGCGATCGATCTCCCGTTCGATGCTTAAAGACTAAGCTGACGTAGTTAACGGGAAGTGAAATAGGCACGAGAAAACGAGAAAAATACTTACGATACTTTGTAATACTTACTTAACCGAAGTTACCTTTTTCTTAATAGACGCCAAATGCAAAAGACCGCGCTCTTTCGAACGCGGCCTTTCATCATGAGTTGTCCGAGGCGGCACGCGCCGCCTGGCCCAGATGCCTTTACTTGAAGAGGGTCAGGATGTTCTGCGAAGCGGTGTTGGCGATCGACAGCGACTGGACGGCGAGCTGCTGCTGGGTCTGCAGTGCCTTCAGGCGGGTCGATTCCTCGTTCATGTCGGCATCGACGAGACGGCCGACACCCTTGTCGATGGAGTCCGTCAAGCTGGCGACGAATGACTGCTGCATCTCGATACGCATGCCGATCGAACCGAGCGAAGCTGCGGCGCTGGTCATCGAGGTCAGTGCATCGTCGACCATCTGGATCAGCTTGTCGAGCTGGCCCGCCGTCGTGGTCGCACCGATCGTCAGGTC
>NZ_QPIX01000030.1 GCF_003337715.1 Ciceribacter lividus | reverse complement strand
ACAGGCGCTTCATGAGCGGCGTCCCGCTCATGGCGACGGCCTCATTCACCACTCGGACAGGGGCGTTCAATACGTGTCGATCAAGTATTCGGAGCGACTGGCCGAGGCAGGCATCGAGCCTTCCGTCGGAAGCGTTGGCGACAGTTACGACAACGCGCTCGCCGAAACGATCAACGGGCTCTACAAGGCCGAGGTCATCCATCGGCGCGGACCGTGGCGCAGCTTCGAAGCGGTTGAATTCGCCACCCCGAGCTTTGTGCAATCGCCGCCCCGGTCATCCGCAGGGACCGGCGCAAGTGCAGGATCAACGTCACCACCGGCTCAGGCAGGCGCGCGCTGACGCGGGCGGGCGCACTGGCGTGGTTTGAGAGCGCAGCGCTCCCGCCCGCTTTGAACCGGGCGAGCCATTTGCGCACCGTGCGGACCGAAACGGCAAAGGCCTTGGCCACCTCGGCGGCAGACTGCCCCGATGCGATGCGCCTGACGATCTGCTCTCGACTGTAAACTGTAAGACGGGCACCATGGTGCGGGTTGTTCATCCTTCGGGGTCCTCGGCTGGAGTTTGGCGATTGCAGCCTAAACCCCTTCCGGGTGAACAACCTCCTGAGATTTCACAGCTAACGCTCCCCTCACGAAAGCTCGACCTGACCTCGTTCCGCGCAAGGATGGACTTCGATAGAGGTCACCAAGGAGCGGATTTCGCAGGCCATCTGCATTGAGTTGTTTGACTGCAGCCCGAGTTGCAGTTCCTCGATCTTGGTACGATAGGCATCGATTGATGCGGGGTGAAGCTCGACTACCTTTGTCGACGCACGCAGGAAGTCGAGACAGGCAACCAACCGCACCTTCTCCGCTTCATTTTCGCGCAGCTTTGCCTTGAGACTGGCTGTCACTGCCCCGTCGGCGATGGCATCAACGATATTGCGGATCGTGTCTCCGCTGATGGTGTAGGAGGCCGCGCGCGGAGCCGTCGGCATAGCGCAGCGCGCGGCCGACAGTGACGCTGGCGGTCATCGCCGATCTTGGAGAAGGTTCGGGTTGCAACACCTGAAACCTGAAACGGAGACGACGATGACCGATGAGAG
>NZ_QPIX01000029.1 GCF_003337715.1 Ciceribacter lividus | reverse complement strand
TGCATGCTAGTTCCAGATTGAATGCAACGCTGTTCGAAAATCTACACGCTTTGGTTTTCCATAGCCAATAGATGCCTACTGAAGATTTCCTTTGGTGTCTGGAACCCCAGGCACTTGCGTGGCGTGTCGTTAAGCCGGTCACACAGAGAGCGAAGCTCCTGATTGCTCACGTCCAACACGACGGTCTCCGGCGGAAGATAACGCCGGATGCGCTTATTGGTGTTTTCGACCGTCCCTTTCTGCCATGGTGCTTGCGGATCGCAGAACCAGGCTGTCGTTCCCATTCCATGCTCCAGTTCGCGCCAGGAGACGAATTCCAATCCTCTGTCGAATGTCAGGCTTTGCCGCGCTTGCGCGGGCAGGGGTGCCAGCTGACGGATCAACTGATTCATGATCGGCTTCGAGCGCCGGTCATTGTTGCGGAACAGAACTGTGTAACGGCTCTTACGCTCAACGACAGTGGCAATATTAGCGGCACCATGCTCCTTCCTGAAGATCATCAGGTCCGCCTCCCAGTGGCCGAACTCGCTGCGGGAATTGATAACCTCGGGTCTGTTTCGAATGGCACATTCGATTGGAAAGACGAGACTTCTTGGCTTGCGCGCATATCTGGGACGCCGTTTCCTGCGTCGTTCCGGCAGGTGTCGAGCCAGCTGCTGATCGCGGCCTTCCTGTGAATAGACATACTGATAGATTGTCTCATGACTCAATTTTGTAGACGAACCGCTGACAAGCCTAAGGCGCCCGGAGATCTGTTCAGGGGACCAGCCGGCCTTCAGACGATCGACGACTGCAGCGCACAGATGTGGGTCGCGCAACAGCTTTCGGTAGCGACGCCGGCGGCTCTCAGCCATCTGATGCGCCGTCACGTGCCAGTAGCCTTGCACGATTGGAACGTCGTGATCACGCCAGAAATTCCGTCGAAGCTCGCGGCAGATGGTCGAGCGATCGCGACGAAGGGCGCGGGCGATCTCCGCTTGGCTATTCCTCTTCTCATGCATTCGCGCGATGATGCGCCGTTCGTCCATACTCAACTGCACAAAAGAGCGGGCCATTCCATCCTCCTGAAACTACGACCATTATTCTCTTCGTTGCATTTGAAAATGGAATCTGCCCCA
>NZ_QPIX01000028.1 GCF_003337715.1 Ciceribacter lividus | reverse complement strand
CCCCGAGGCGGCGGCCATGTGGCTGGCCCTGACGGCGGTGCTGGCACTGCCGCAGGCGGCACGGGCACAGGATACGGGCATCACCGACCTCGGAGGTCTCAACGGCGGGCCCTACTCGACGGCCAGGGGCGTGTCCGCCGACGGCAGTGTCGTGGTCGGCGTTGCGAACGACGGCGCATCGGGATGGGACCATGCTTTCCGCTGGACCGCGGCGGGCGGCACGCAGGACATGGGCACGCTCAACGGCGGCTACTGGTCGGAAGCCAATGGTGTGTCCGCCGACGGCTCGGTAGTGATCGGCATCGCTTACGACGGCCCCGATGGAAATGTCGAGCGCGCCTTCCGCTGGACGGAAGCTGACGGCATGGTGAGCCTCGGCACGATCAACGGCGGCAACTATTCGTGGGCCTATGGTGTGTCCGCCGACGGCGCGGTGGTGGTCGGCCAGGCGAAAGACGGGCTTTCCGGGCAGGATCGTGCCTTCCGCTGGACCGAGGGCGACGGCATGGTGAGCCTCGGCACGCTCAACAACGGCAGCTATTCCCAGGCCACTGGCGTCTCCGCCGACGGCGCGGTGGTGGTCGGCAACGCGGCCGATGGCGCGTCGGGCAATGCCTTCCGCGCCTTCCGCTGGACGGAAGCCGGCGGCATGGTGAGCCTCGGCACGATCAACGACGGCGGCCGTTCGTGGGGCAGTGGTGTGTCTGCCGACGGCGCGGTGGTGGTCGGCGCCGCTTACGACGGTGCGTTGGGCAATGCCACGCGCGCCTTCCGCTGGACCGAGGGCGGCGGCATGGTAAACCTCGGCACGATCAACGGCGGCAACTATTCGTGGGCTTATGGTGTATCCGCCGACGGCATGGTGGTCGTCGGCTCCGCGACCGACGGTGCAGACATTGGCGAGACACCCAGGCGAGCCTTCCGCTGGACCGAGGGCAGCGGGATGCAGAGCGTCGAGGACTGGCTCATCGGCTCCGGCATCGACGTCGCAGCCGACCTGCAGACAAGGAACGCGTTCGGCACCAACAGCGACGGCAGCGTCGTCGTCGGCGAACTGGCGAATGGTCATGCCTTCATCGCGCGCGTCCCGAAGAACGGCGGCGGCGGTGGCGGTGGCGGTGGCGGCGGCGGCGGTGGCGGCGGCGGTGGTGGCGGCGGCGGCGGACTTGTGACGCTCAAAGACCTGCAGGCGAGCCTCGCAGCCACCGCCAGCGGCGGCGCGATGATCCTGAGGTCCAGCGATCTGCTGATCACCGGCGCCCACAGCCGTCCCCTGTCGCGGCGCGTCGAAGGCGGCAAGAACACCTTCTGGATGACCGGCGACTGG
>NZ_QPIX01000027.1 GCF_003337715.1 Ciceribacter lividus | reverse complement strand
AACGACGTGAGCCGCAAGACGAAACTCGCAATGAACAGCAGCACCTGCCTGCGACCCCTTCTTGCCCGCCCCGAGGCGGCGGCCATGTGGCTGGCGCTGACGGCGGTGCCGATGCTGGCGCTGCCGCAGGCGGCACGGGCACAGGATACGGGCATCACCGACCTCGGAAACCTCGGCGGCGGTATTTCTGTGGCACTGGGTGTGTCTGCCGATGGCGCCGTGGTGGTTGGGGGTGCGAAGAATGCCTCTGACGAGAATCACGCCTTCCGCTGGACCGCTGCGGGCGGCATGCAGGACATGGGCGCTCTCGGAGAGGTCAGCCGGTCGGAAGCCAATGGTGTGTCCGCCGACGGCTCGGTGGTGGTCGGCCAGAATACCAGCGACAACGTGGGGGTCAGTACCACGCGCGCCTTCCGCTGGACCGAGGCGGACGGCATGGTGAGCCTCGGCACGCTCAACGAGGGCGACTGGTCCACGGCTAACGGCGTATCCGCCGATGGTGCGGTGGTGGTCGGCCAGGCAACCGACGGCGCATCGGGCAATGCCTTCACCGCCTTCCGCTGGACCGAGGGCGACGGCATGGTGAGCCTCGGCATGCTCAACGACGGCAGCCGATCACGGGCCACTGGTGTGTCCGGCGACGGCTCGGTGGTGGTCGGCGGCTCCAACGACGGTGCATCGGGCAATGCCGAGCGCGCCTTCCGCTGGACCGAGGGTGACGGCATGGTGAACCTCGGCACGATCAACGACGGCAGCAGTTCTTTCGCTCTTGGTGTGTCTGCCGACGGCGCGGTGGTGGTCGGCGGCGCCAGAGACGGTGCATCGGGCGATTTCATGCGCGCCTTCCGCTGGACCGAGGGCGGCGGCATGGTGAGCCTGGGAGAGATCAACGGCGGCAACTGGTCGATGGCCCATGGTGTGTCCGGCGACGGCGCGGTGGTGGTCGGCCAGGCGATCGACGGTGCATTGACTAAGGTGCCTGGGGCGGAGATCGAGCGCGCCTTCCGCTGGACCGAGGGCAGCGGGATGCAGACCGTCGAGGACTGGCTCATCGGCTCCGGCATCGACGTCGCAGCCGACCTGCAGACATTCGCCGCGTACGGCACCAACAGCGACGGCAGCGTCGTGGTGGGGCAGCTTCAGAATGATCAGGCCTTCATCGCGCGCGTCCCGAAGAACGGCGGTGGCGGCGGCAGTGGCGGCGGCGGCGGCAGTGGCGGCGGCGGTGGCGGCGGCGGCGGTGGAGACGGTGGCGGCGGCGGCGGCGGCGGACTTGTGACGCTCGAAGACCTGCAGGCGAGCCTGGCAGCCACCGCCGGCGGCGGCGCGATGATCCTGAGGTCCAGCGATCTGCTGATCACCGGCGCCCACAGCCGTCCCCTGTCGCGGCGCGTCGAAGGCGGCAAGAACACCTTCTGGATGACCGGCGACTGG
>NZ_QPIX01000026.1 GCF_003337715.1 Ciceribacter lividus | reverse complement strand
AACGGCACTCTCGGAGGCGACATCACCGTCACAAACGGCGTGTTGGGTGGCTCCGGCACGCTCTCGAAGGTGACGGTCGCCTCGGGCAGCACGGTCAAGCCGGGCAATTCCATCGGCACCCTCCATACGGGTGACATCAGCTTTGCCAAGGGCTCGAACTATACCGTGGAGCTGAAGGGCGGAGGCAATACGGCCGGCACCCATAACGACTGGATCAATGCCAGCGGAACCGCTGCGATCAACGGTGGGTCGGTCTTCGTGACGGCGGAGAATGGCGCGGACACGGGGACAAGCTATCAGGACGGGACGGTCTACACGATCCTCACGGCTGCCGGCGGGCGGACGGGCGAATTCGAAAATCTCAGCGATGACTACGCCTATCTCGACTTCGCGCTCTCCTACGACGCCAACAATGTCTATCTGACGTCCGATCTGGCCGTCTCCGATTTTTGTCTGAACGGTTACACGGCCAACCAGTGTGCAACGGCGCGGGGCGTCCAGTCGCTGGCTTCGGGAACGGTTTACAATGCCGTTCTCAACCTGAGCACGGGTGAAGCTCCCGATGCGATCGGGCAACTCTCCGGGGAGGTGTACGCCTCGACCAACACCGCATTGTTCGAAGACAGCCGCTTTGCGCGCGAGACGAGCATGGACCGTCTGCGTCAGGCCATGTCCGGGGTCGGGTCCGACGGCAACGCCACGACGGAACAGAAAATCTCCCAGGATCTCGCACTGTGGGGTCAGGGCTATGGTGCCTGGGCACATTCGGACAGCGACGGAAACGCCTACCAGATGGATCGCTCGACCGGCGGTTTCCTCATGGGCGCGGACGCCCTGGTGATCGAGAATGTGCGTGCCGGCGTGTTCGCCGGGTATGGCAGTACGCAGGTCGACATCCCGGATCTGGCGTCGACGGCCTCGATCGACACCCTCACGCTCGGCACCTATGCCGGTGCGCAATGGGGCGGTCTGGCCCTGCGTGGAGGCTTCTCCTACAGCTGGCACGGTATCGATACGACGCGCGACGTTTCCTTTGCCGGCTTCTCCGACAGCCTGTCCTCGACCTATGATGCACGCACCGTGCAGGCCTACGGCGAGGTCGGGTATACCGTCGCGCTCGGCGAGGCTCGCTTCGAGCCATTCGCCAATCTCGCATACGTGAACCTGCATTCGGACGGCACCGGAGAAAGCGGCGGCGCTGCGGCGTTGACGCTGGCAGAGCAGAGTGCCGATGCAACCTTCGTTACCCTCGGCATGCGGGCCGACAGCAAGTTCAGTGTCGGTGACGTGACGGCGACCTTGCGTGGCACTCTCGGCTACCGCCACGCCTATGGCGATACACCCGTCGCGCTCGCGCGCTTCGCGTCCGGTGGCGATGCGTTCACGGTATCCGGCCTGCCGCTTGCCCGGGATTCCCTGGTCGTCGAGGGTGGGGTCGAGTTCGG
>NZ_QPIX01000025.1 GCF_003337715.1 Ciceribacter lividus | reverse complement strand
GATACCGAGTTCGACGATGTCGCCGTCCCTGAGGTAGCGGGGCGGCTTCATGCCCATTCCGACGCCGGGGGGCGTACCGGTGGAGATGACGTCGCCGGGATGGAGCGACATGAACTGGCTCAAGTAGGAGACGAGGAAGGCGACGCCGTAGACCATGGTGGCAGAGGTTCCGTTCTGCATCTTCTCGCCGTTGACGGTCAGCCACATGGAAAGGTCCTGCGGGTCGGCGACCTCGTCCCTGGTGACGAGCCAGGGGCCGATCGGCCCGAAGGTGTCGCAGGACTTGCCCTTGGTCCACTGGCCGGCGCGCTCGGTCTGGAAGGCGCGCTCGGAGACGTCGTGGGAGACGCAGTAGCCGGCGACATAGTCGAGGGCGTCGGCCTCGGAGACGTATTTTGCGGTCTTGCCGATGACGACGCCGAGCTCGACTTCCCAGTCGGTCTTTTCCGAGCCGCGGGGGATATGGACATCGTCATTGGGGCCGCAGATGGCCGAGGTCGCCTTCATGAAGATCACCGGCTCGGGTGGCACGGCCATGCCGCTCTCGGCGGCATGGTCGGAATAGTTGAGCCCGATGCAGATGAACTTGCCGGTGCCGGCAACGCAAGCACCGACGCGGTCCACGGCAAGTTCCGGAAGGCTCGCCGGGTCGATCGTCGCGATCTTTTGCAGGCCTTCGGGGGAGATGGCCGCACCGCCGATATCGGCGACATGGGCGGAGAGATCGCGGACCTTGCCGTCCTTGTCGAGGAGGGCCGGCTTTTCCTGGCCGGGCGGGCCGACGCGCATCAGTTTCATGGGAGTTTCCTTTCGAATTCGCGGCCGGGCCGCTCCTTGGTTCTTTGTTGTTCGCAATGCCGGACGGAAAACCGCTTCACACTTTTCCTGGCATTGCTCAGATCGTCCAGCCGCCGTCGATGGCGTAGGCCTGGCCGGATGTATAGGTGGCGGTCGCGAGATAGACGGCGAGGCCGGCGATTTCTTCCGGGGTTCCGAGCCGCCCCATCGGCTGGCGGGCGATGAAGGCGGCACGTGCCGTCTCGTAGTCGCCCTGCGCCTTCATGCGCTCCTGCAGCGAGGGGCTTTCGACCGTGCCGGGGCAGATGGCATTCACGCGGATGCCTTGCGCGACGAAGTCGGCGGCGACCGACTTGGTCAACCCGATGACGGCGGCCTTGGTGACGGTGTAGGCGCAGCGGTTGGGCACGCCCTTCACCGAGGAGGCGACGGAGGCCATGTTGATGATCGAACCGTCACCCTTCTCGATCATGCCGGGCAGCACGGCGCGGATGGTGCGGATCATGGCGCGGACGTTGAGATCGAAGGCGAAGTCGAGGTCCTTGTCGGCCATGTCGAGGACGGTGCCGGAATGGACGAAGCCGGCGCAGTTGAAGAGGACGTCGAAGGGTCCGGTTTCGGCGACGACCTCTGCCACGGCGGCATCCTTCAGGACGTCGAGCACGCGGGTCTCGACGGCGAGCCCTTCCGCCTTCGCCTCTCCGGCGAGGCTCTCGAGCGCCTCCACGTTGATGTCGGTTGCGACCACGCT
>NZ_QPIX01000024.1 GCF_003337715.1 Ciceribacter lividus | reverse complement strand
CATCGAAGGCCACATCGCCGACGGCACCGCATCGCTGATGCTCAACACCACCACCCAGGGCGATACTGCCAGCCACTGGCTGGAGGTCAGGTGGCAACAGACCTTCTGATCCGGGCCACGTTTCCCTCCCCTGCGCGTGCGTGGGGGAGGGTGAAGTGACCCATAGTCATCGGAAGGGCAATCAGCCAACAGTTCATCACGACGACGCGTAGCGGACAGGCGCCGGGCGAGACAGGATACGGTCGCGGCATGCGCCTGAACCGCCGGCCTCCGGATCGAGGCCGGCGTCAATTCTTTGGAAATTCTTGGACTGGAGACGAATGACGTGAGCCGCAAGACGAAACTCGCAATGAACAGCAGCACCTGCCTGCGCCCCCTTCTTGCCCGCCCCGAGGCGGCGGCCATGTGGCTGGCCCTGACGGCGGTGCTGGCACTGCCGCAGGCGGCACGGGCACAGGATACGGGCATCACCGACCTCGGAGACCTCGGCGGCCTCTGGTCAAGGGTCCATGGTGTATCCGCCGATGGCGCCGTGGTGGTTGGGGGTGTGCAGAACGCCTCCAACAAATATCACGCCTTCCGCTGGACCGCGGCGGGCGGCACGCAGGACCTAGGCGTGCTCGACGGCGGCGACTGGTCGGAAGCCAATGGTGTGTCCGCCGACGGCTCGGTGGTGGTCGGCAGAGCTCCCGTCAACCTCAGTGGAAGTGCCAGTCGTGCCTTCCGCTGGACCGAGGCGGACGGCATGGTGAGCCTCGGCACGCTCAAGGACGGCGACTATTCGACGGCTAACGGCGTATCCGCCGACGGCTCGGTGGTGGTCGGCGATGCGTTCGATGGGCTTTTGGGCGGTCTGGTTGCCTTCCGCTGGACCGAAGGTGGCGGCATGATGGGCCTCGGCACGCTCAACGACGGCGGCTGGTCGACGGCGCTAGGTGTGTCCGGCGACGGTGCGGTGGTGGTCGGCCGGGCGGTCGACGGTGCATTGGGTAAGAGTATCACTCGCGCCTTCCGCTGGACCGAGGGTGGCGGCATGGTGAGCCTCGGCACGATCAACGACGGCGGCGGCGATTCGATAGCGACTGGCGTATCCTTCGACGGCTCGGTGGTGGTCGGCTCGGCGACCGACGGTGCATCGGGCAATTTCATGCGCGCCTTCCGCTGGACCGAGGGCGGCGGCATGGTAAGCTTGGGAGTTCTCGACGGCGGCGATCGGTCCTGGGCTTACGGTGTATCCGCCGACGGCGCGGTGGTGGTCGGTAGCGCGCTCGATGGTCCGGCCGGTGATGAAACGTGGCCCTATCGAGCCTTTCGCTGGACCGAGGCCGGCGGGATGCAGAGCGTCGAGGACTGGCTCATCGGCTCCGGCATCGACGTCGCGGCCGACCTGCGGACATCCACCGCCAACGGCACCAACAGCGACGGCAGCGTCGTCGTCGGCGAACTGGCGAATGGTCATGCCTTCATCGCGCGCGTCCCGAAGAACGGCGGCGGTGGCGGCGGCGGCGGTGGCGGCGGCGGCGGTGGCGGCGGTGGCGGCGGTGGCGGTGGCGGCGGTGGCGGCGGTGGCGGCGGCGGCGGTGGCGGCGGCGGCGGCGGACTTGTGACGCTCGAAGACCTGCAGGCGAGCCTCGCAGCCACCGCCAGCGGCGGCGCGATGATCCTGAGGTCCAGCGATCTGCTGATCACCGGCGCCCACAGCCGTCCCCTGTCGCGGCGCGTCGAAGGCGGCAAGAACACCTTCTGGATGACCGGCGACTGG
>NZ_QPIX01000023.1 GCF_003337715.1 Ciceribacter lividus | reverse complement strand
ACCGTGCTGCCCGAGGCGACCGTCACCTTCGAGAGCGTGCCGGAGCCACCCAACACGCCGTTTGTGACGGTGATGTCGCCTCCGAGAGTGCCGTTAACGTTGAGTTGCCCACCCGCCACGTTCGTTGTGCCCGTGAAGCCCGAGGAATCACCGGTCAGCGTGGTCACGCCGGCCAGATGATTGATCTCGCCCTTGCCCTCGATCCCTGCCGCGAAGATGTAGTCGGTATTGGTGTGGTTGAAATTGATCGTGGCCGAACCGGCGCCGATCTTGATCCTGGACGCGTCGAGAAAACCGGCAGCGCCGGCCGACGAGCCCTTCGAGCCGCCGATGTTCAGCGTGGCCACGGAGCCCGTCCCACGCGCCATGTCGAGGGTCCCCGCGCCGTTCCCGATGCTCAACCGCCCGCCGGTGATCAACGATACAGTACCGGTTCCGCCGTCACCCGCGGCGATCAAGCCTTCAAGACTGGAAACCGTGGCGGAATCGACGACCGAGAGCAAACCGCTGCCAAATATCCCCACAACGAGCTCGTTGCCCGCGTCCAGACGCGAGTTCTTACCGGAAATCTGCGCAGAGCCAACGGCCGTCGAGCCTCCTCCGATATAGACGGCGCCTGCCGAAACCTCGCCGCTATCTGTCACCGAGAGGTAGCCGCGACCGGCGCCCCCGACAGTCAGATCAACCTCATTGCGCCAAGCCGACCCGCTTCCCGCAACCGCAACACGCCCTTGCGATCCGTTCTCCTCCCCGAGAGTGCCGATTGTGGACGTAACCACACTGCCGGATTCGACCGTGACAATGCCTATGCCGTCACTCGTGATCCCGACATGGAGTCCTCCGTCTCCGGGGTGGCTGCCTGCCCTCGTATCCCAGGTGGCGCCGCCAGCCAGGTTGACCGTACCGAGCGCGCAGATCCCGACCTGGGCTTCACCGCTGCCGACCGCCGCACCGTCGTGGATATAGAGTGCACCCTGTCCGTAAATGCCTACAGTCACACCTTCGGCCAGGTCCGCACGCGAGCCGGCCCCCGATACCGTCACGGTGCCGCTACCGCCGGGATCGGTACCGATCGCAAGCCCGCCCGAAGTGCCGGTGACTTCCTGTTCGAAGCGCGCACCATTGGAAATCGTGAGGTTGCCCTTGCCCTCGATACCAATCTGAACCAGTCCCGTGGCATCCAACTTCGAACCCTGGCCATCCACAAGGACGCTGCCCTGCGCACCGCCGTTGACGCCAAGATTGAAGATCGAACCGAGACTTGCGAAATAGCCCCCTGCGGTGACGTTGATCGTTCCCGTGCCATTGATTCCAACAAAGGTGTTCGAGTGAGCCATGAGAGTGCCGCCATTGCTGACGTCGATTGCGCCACTGCCGGTACCAAACACTCCGAGGTAGAGTCCCGAACCCACAGCCATCAGAGCTTTCTCGGTTACCGTCAGCCCCCCCTGCCCCATCGTGCCGAGATACAATTCGTTTGCCGTCGTCCACAGACTCCTGTCGCCCGTGACCGTCGCACTGGAGGAAAACTTCTCCCCGATATATGCCGCGCGACTGCTCAGCGTTCCCCCGCCCTCGATCCGAAGCGAGGCCCCATCCTGGCCTGCCCGCCCCATGTGGAGATCAGAGGTCACTGCAGTCGACGTTATCGTCGGCGCATTGACAACGCCGCCGTTGATGTCGACCGTCTCCGCCGCGTTAGGCACGCCAGCGAGCCAGTTGCCGGCATCCCCCCAGTCTGAACTGACGGCTCCAGTCCAGTCCTCGGCGATCGCCGGACGCTGGAAGGCCAGTCCTGCGAGAACCAGCACAGAGACCGAGGCAAGCCAGCTCCTCCTGCCCAACGGGGATC
>NZ_QPIX01000022.1 GCF_003337715.1 Ciceribacter lividus | reverse complement strand
ACCGTGCTGCCCGAGGCGACCGTCACCTTCGAGAGCGTGCCGGAGCCACCCAACACGCCGTTTGTGACGGTGATGTCGCCTCCGAGA
Source organism: Ciceribacter lividus (assembly GCF_003337715.1). Classification (GTDB taxonomy): domain Bacteria; phylum Pseudomonadota; class Alphaproteobacteria; order Rhizobiales; family Rhizobiaceae; genus Allorhizobium; species Allorhizobium lividum. The sequence continues at coordinate 1,792 of NZ_QPIX01000022.1, read as the reverse complement.
GTGCCGTTGACGTTGAGTTGCCCGCCCGCCACGTTCGTTGTGCCCGTGAAGCCCGAGGAATCACCGGTCAGCGTGGTCACGCCGGCCAGTTGATTGATCTCGCCCTTGCCCTCGATCCCCGCAGCGAAGATGTAGTCGGTATTGGTGTGGTTGAAATTGATCGTGGCCGAACCGGCGCCGATCTTGATCCTGGACGCGTCGAGAAAACCGGCAGCACCCGCCGACGAGCCCTTCGAACCGCCGATGTTCAGCGTGGCCACGGAGCCTACCCCCACAGGCACATCGGCCGGGTACCCCGCCATAAAGAGAGTTCCTTGGCCGTCCCCAATGTTCCACCGTCCGCCGCGAGCCAGTGTTACGGTCCCTTCTGCTCCGTCGAACTCGGCGATGTAGCCTTCAAGGCTGGAGACCGTGGCGGAATCGGCGACAGAGAGCAGGCCACGACCGTCCGAGCCCACAACGACCTCACCGACAGCGTCCAGACGAGAGTTCTCACCGGAAACCACCACAGAGCCGTCCCCATCCGCGCCTGCCCCGAGATAGAAGATGTCCGCCGAGACCTCGCCGCCGTCGACCACGGCAAGGCTGCCACGACCATGGGTTCCGACGTTCAAATAGCTGTTGTTGCGCCAGGCTGATCCGCTTCCTGCAACCGTGACGCGCCCCTGCGATCCGGCAGTTTTTCCCAAGGCACCACCCGTAGAGGTAACCACGCTGCCGGATTCGACCGTGACGACACCTATGCCGCCGTCCCCGTACCCGACCCAGAGCCCTCCTTTGCCGCCACTCCCCCGCGCATCCCAGGTGCCACCATTCGCCAGATTGACGGTGCCGAGTGCCCCAACTCCAACATATCCGCCATTACTGGCCATGGATGCGCCGTCTCGTATGTTGAGCCTACCTTGTCCGTAGTTGCCGACAATAGCCTGCCCGGCCACGTCCGCGCGGGACCCGGCCCCCATCACCGTCATGGTGCCTTCACTGCCCACACCATGGCCAATCTTCAGATCACCAATACGCGACCCGGAAAGGATCGCGTCCTTTTGCACGAAGTTTGCGCCATTGGAAATCGTGAGGCTTCCCTTGCCTAGCAATCCGACATGAACCTCTCCCGAGGCATCCAACGTCGAACCAGCGCCATCCACGAGCACAGTTCCCTGCGCGCCGGCAGCGACGCCCATTTCGAATGTCCAGCCGAGACTTGTGAGATGGCTGCCTCCGGTAACGTTGAGCGTTCCCACGCCGGCGGTTCCAACAGACGTATTCAACTGAACGGAGAGGCTACCGCCGTTGCTCACGTTGACAGTACCGTTGCTATCCGCCGTCATTCCAATGTTAAGCACGCCACCTACGGTCATCGAAGCGCTGTCGGTTACCGTCAGACTCCCTTGCCCCAGCCAGGAGCTGACAGATACATCGTTTACTGTCGTCCACGAACTCCCGGCTCCCGTGACTGTGGCGCTGGCGGAGAACTCTTCCCCGATTACGGCCGAAGCGCTGTCCAGTGTTCCACCGCCCTCGATCTGAAGCGAGGCCCCATCCTGACCTCCCAGCCCCATGTAGAGATCGGAGGTCGCTGCCGCTGACGTTATCTTCGGCGCGTTGGTAGCGCCACTGATGTTGACCACCTCACCTGCGTTAGGCACGCCGGCGAGCCAGTTGCCGGCGTCCCCCCAGTCAGAACTGACGTCTCCAACCCAGTCCTCGGCGATCGCCGGACGCTGGAAGGCCAGTCCTGCGAGAACCAGCACAGAGACCGAGGCAAGCCAGCTCCTCCTGCCCAACGGGGATC
>NZ_QPIX01000021.1 GCF_003337715.1 Ciceribacter lividus | reverse complement strand
TGTCAGTACCGGAGCAATACTCCCCAATAGTGCCGTTTGAATCTTCCCCAGGTGCTGCGGCCGCTGGTCTTCCGGGGCGCGCCCCGGAAGACCAGCGGCGCGTCATCGCCGATACTCCTTCCGATGGTCGGGAGGGGGATTTTGGTGATCAAGCTGAGGGAGACGATCATGATCCTGGATCTGCATCAGCAGGGGCTGACGGTGTCGGCCATTTCCAGAGAAACGGGCATCGACCGCAAGACGGTGCGCAAATACATAGAGCGAGGCCTTGAGGCTCCGGCCTATGGTCCCAGGAAGCCGCGAGCGACGGTGATCGATCCGTTTGCTTCTTACCTGCGGGAACGGGTGAAGACCTATCCAGGCTTGACCGGCAGTCGGCTGCTACGAGAACTGCGCGAGCGAGGCTATACGGGCGGCTACACGGCTGTAACGGATTTTCTTCGCGATGTGCGACCTGCAGCAAGCCAGGGCTATGAGGTTCGTTTCGAGACGCCGCCCGGCGAGCAGGCTCAGGTCGATTTCGCCCAGTTCCACGTCGTCTTCACCGACGAACCGATGACGCCGAGGATCGTCTGGCTGTTCTCGATGGTGCTGGGCCACAGCCGCCTCATCTGGGCGCGCTTCGTCATGCATCAGAACCTGCCGACCGTCCTGCGCTGCCACATCGCGGCTTTCGAGGCCCTTGGCGGCGCTCCAAGGGAGGTGCTCTACGACCGGATGAAGACCGCCGTCATTGGCGAAGGCCAGACGGAAGGTATCATCTACAATCGCGCACTCATCGACCTGGCACGCCACTACGGCTTCCACCCGAAGGCATGCAAACCTTATCGCGCCAAGACCAAGGGCAAGGTCGAGCGGCCGTTCCGGTACATCCGCGAGGACTTCTTCCTGGCCCGCTCGTTTCGCAATCTCGACGACTTGAACGCCCAGCTCCGACACTGGCTGGACACCGTCGCCAATCCGAGGAAGCATGCAACAACCCTGCGCTTCGTCAATGAAGCCTTCGCCGAGGAGCGGCCGCACCTGCGACCGTTACCGCTGGCACCGTTCAGATCCGTTCTGAAGCTGGAGCGCCGCGTGTCGCGGGAGGGCATGGTCAGCGTCGGTGGCAATACCTACAGCGTTCCGGATGCCACGCGAAGCCGAATGGTTGAGGTCCACTCCCTCGCCGACGAGGTCCGCATCTTCGAGAACGGCATGCTGATCGCAGCACATCCTGTCCTGGAGGGCCGTAAACAGCGCCGGGTTCATCCGGATCATCGGCGACCCATTCAGCCGCAACATTGGCCGGGGAGACGGCAGGAATCTCATGTTGTCAAACCCGCCGGCGATACCGTGCTGCAGCGATCGCTTGCCTTCTATGATGCCGTCGGCAAGGTCCTGGCACAGGAGAACCGTCCATGAGCGCCACCCTCGACCCCATTCCGTCGATGATCGACCGTATCCGCCATGATCTCGTTGGTCTGAAGATGCCGCGCGCACTGGAAGCTCTCGACCATGTCGTACGCCGCCTCGAGCACGGTGAGCTGTCGGCTCTTGAGGCCATCGATATTCTCCTGTCGGAGGAACTCACCCTGCGCGAGAACAGTCGCATCAAGACCGCCCTGCGGATGGGCAGGCTTGCGACGATCAAGACGCTCGCCGGTTTTGATTTTACCTTTCAACCATCTCTCGACCGGGATCGCATCTTCACCCTGGCCCAGCTCGGGTTCGTCGAGCGTCACGAAGCGGTTCATTTCCTCGGTCCACCGGGAACGGGAAAGAGCCATCTTGCCACGGCGCTCGGCGTCGAAGCCGTGAAGGCGGGAAAGAGCGTGTATTTCACGACGCTCGCCGATCTGATCGGTTCGCTTGCCCGTTCAGAACGGGAAGGCAAGCTGCAGGAACGCATTCGCTTCTTCTGCAGGCCGAGCCTGCTCATCGTCGATGAGATTGGCTATTTGCCGGTCGTCCAGGGCGGCGGCAATCTGTTCTTCCAGCTCGTTAACGCCCGCTATGAACGCAGCGCAATGATCCTCACGTCAAACCGCGGTTTTGCAGAATGGGGCGATGTCTTTGGCGACCCTGTCGTCGCGACGGCACTGCTCGACAGACTGCTGCATCATGCCGTCGTCGTGCAGATCGAAGGATCCAGCTATCGGTTGAGGCAGCATGCCGAACTCATGCCGGAGCATGTTCGCTCCAAAGCCCTCATCGCTCCCCCGGCGTTCGCCCCACCACAAAGGCCGCGCGGGCGGCCGCCGAAAAATCCTCAATTCGCCATGTCGTCGACGTCGGCATAACTGGGGAATTTTACTGCGGCACTTCTGGGGAAAATTCACGCGGCATTGACA
>NZ_QPIX01000020.1:2500-5000 GCF_003337715.1 Ciceribacter lividus | reverse complement strand
ATGACGGGCCGCGGTTAGACATCCATGACGATAAGGGTGGTATTTCAAGGATGGCTCCACGAGAACTGGCGTCCCCGCTTCAAAGCCTACCACCTATCCTACACATACCGACACGAATGCCAGTGTAAAGCTATAGTAAAGGTGCACGGGGTCTTTCCGTCTGACCGCAGGAACCCCGCATCTTCACGGGGAATTCAATTTCACTGAGTCTATGTTGGAGACAGCGGGGAAGTCGTTACGCCATTCGTGCAGGTCGGAACTTACCCGACAAGGAATTTCGCTACCTTAGGACCGTTATAGTTACGGCCGCCGTTTACTGGGGCTTCGATTCAGAGCTTGCACCCCTCCTCTTAACCTTCCAGCACCGGGCAGGCGTCAGACCCTATACGTCGTCTTGCGACTTCGCAGAGCCCTGTGTTTTTGATAAACAGTCGCTACCCCCTGGTCTGTGCCACCCCACAATGGTTGCCCATCATGGGGTCACGCTTCTTCCGAAGTTACGCGTGCAATTTGCCGAGTTCCTTCAACATAGTTCTCTCAAGCGCCTTGGTATACTCTACCTGACCACCTGTGTCGGTTTCGGGTACGGTCTATAAAGTGGGGCTATTTCCTGGAACCGCTCCACCGCACACTCAATCCAATAAGAATGTACGATTTGTGCGATCCGTCACCACCACAAGGCCCACGAATATTAACGTGGTTCCCATCGACTACGCGTGTCCGCCTCGTCTTAGGGGCCGGCTAACCCTGCTCAGATTAACTTTAAGCAGGAACCCTTGGTCTTTCGGCGAGAGGGTCTCTCACCCTCTTTATCGTTACTCATGTCAACATTCGCACTTCCGATACCTCCAGGATGCCTCACGGCTGTCCCTTCACAGGCTTACGGAACGCTCCGCTACCACACGTCTTGCGACGTATCCTCAGCTTCGGTGCATGGCTTTAGCCCCGTTACATTTTCGGCGCAAAGACCCTTATTTAGACCAGTGAGCTGTTACGCTTTCTTTAAATGATGGCTGCTTCTAAGCCAACATCCTGGTTGTTTTGGGATCCTCACATCCTTTCCCACTTAGCCATGACTTGGGGACCTTAGCTGGAGGTCAGGGTTGTTGCCCTCTTCACGACGGACGTTAGCACCCGCCGTGTGTCTGCCGACTAGTACTCCTCGGTATTCGGAGTTTGGTTAGGATCAGTAAGACGGTGAGTCCCCATAGCCCATCCAGTGCTCTACCCCCGAGGGTATTCGGTCGACGCTCTACCTAAATAGATTTCGCGGAGAACCAGCTATTTCCGAGTTTGATTGGCCTTTCACCCCTAGCCACAAGTCATCCCAATCTATTGCAACAGATGCGGGTTCGGTCCTCCAGTTGGTGTTACCCAACCTTCAACCTGCTCATGGCTAGATCACTCGGTTTCGGGTCTAATGCAACGAACTGAACGCCCTGTTCAGACTCGCTTTCGCTGCGCCTACACCTATCGGCTTAAGCTTGCTCGTTACACTAAGTCGTTGACCCATTATACAAAAGGTACGCCGTCAGGCTTGCGCCCTCCGACTGTTTGTAGGCATCCGGTTTCAGGTTCTATTTCACTCCCCTTGTCGGGGTGCTTTTCACCTTTCCCTCACGGTACTTGTTCGCTATCGGTCATGCACGAGTACTTAGGCTTGGAGAGTGGTCTCCCCATGTTCAGACAGGATTTCACGTGTCCCGCCCTACTCAAGGACAATCAGTGTTCTACGCCTACGGGACTGTCACCCACTACGGTCGAGCTTTCCAGCTCGTTCGGCTTTATTCCTGATTGCCACTGGCCTGGTCCGCGTTCGCTCGCCACTACTTGCGGAGTCTCGGTTGATGTCCTTTCCTGCAGGTACTTAGATGTTTCAGTTCCCTGCGTTCGCTTCTTACCCCTATGTATTCGAAGGTAAGATACCTTATAACAATGCTTGGAAACCCAAGCCGTCATCGCTGACAGTTTGGATTTTCCAAGCATTTAAGGTGGGTTGCCCCATTCGGATATCCATGGATCAAAGCTCATTCGCAGCTCCCCACGGCTTTTCGCAGCGTATCACGTCCTTCATCGCCTGTGCATGCCAAGGCATCCACCAAATGCCCTTACGACACTTAATCGTTCTCATTGCCAATGCTCATCACCAAGCCTCCAAAAGGAGGCAAACCCGGTTACCTTTTACAACCAGGTCGTCATGATGCCATCGACGTGTTCGATAGACCTGCTTTATCGGAGCTACGCCGAGCAGCTCACTTGCAGTCTATCTTAAGACCAGCTTCTCGAGATTAAATCCGAGGATGCGCGGTCAGGCAACATCCACCAGACCGACAACCAGACAAGGGCAAAGCCCTCGAACAATCATCGATCCTTCTAGGCATCGGCTCTTCAGCCGATCCGGATCAATCTTCTCTTCACAATGTAGACAGAACAGGCACACAGCCAACCGGCCGGTGCAAACCTTTATTTTCTTCCAAGACAAGGAATTTGGTGGAGCCGA
>NZ_QPIX01000019.1 GCF_003337715.1 Ciceribacter lividus | reverse complement strand
GCGAAATAAGCGGACGCTTTGCGCAGTATCTCATTGGCCTGCCGAAGCTCGCGGTTCTCCCGCTCCAGAGCCTTCATCTTCTCGGCCACATCGCTCGGCAAGCCTGCTCGTTTGCCGGTGTCGACCTCGGTCTTCTTCACCCATTCATGCAGCGTGGCTGGCAAGCAGCCGATCTTGGCCGCGATCGAGGAAACCGCTGCCCACCGGGACGGGTGTTCTGCTTCGCGATCCAGAACCATGCGGATCGCACACTCACGGACTTCCGGTGAAAATTTGTTCGTTGTCTTGCTCATCTCGGCCCCACTTTCTCAGAAGTTGAAGCCTCCGGCAAACTCGGCGCGGTTCAACCTCCGTTTACCAACTCCGCTCAGTGGAGCTTGGTGGCGCTCTCCAAACTACAGCCAAGCGTCTTCACGTCCTGAGATTCTATCGCGCGCTGACCGACGCTTCATGTGTTTAATGCGGAGCATGGGTCGCGATTCTCCCGGCACCTATTGCACTCACCTGCCAGCGACGGCTCTCAACGGCGGCACGCTGTCAACGATCTCGAAAGAGGCTAATCTACACAAAAAAAAGAGAATATCACGTTGTTATCGCTTCATAAAAATACACGGTGTTTACCGCCCCCTTCTACCTTTACCCGCATTTGGGAAGATGTTAGATATGCGCCACTCGCGATTGGGCGAACCGCAAAATTATGAATTGTCTTTGCTATCGGGTATTGAGTAATGCTTGACACAACAGGTTCGGCGAATTGCGGGCCATCCGACGGCAGCGACCTTTTTCCCGGGTCGGGCTGGAACTGGAAAAGGTTAAGAACTGGAATGGGCAAGGGGCTTGCTGCCACACTGATCTCGCTGACAACTTCTGTGGCGCTGGCAGGATGCCAAGTCGTCTCATCCCGCGGGCCGATGGCGCCAGATGTTTTGTCAAGTGCCAAAGAATCCGGAAGCCAGACGGCGAATTATCACGTTGTGGACTTGTCCGAAAGCGTCGCTAATCTGCTTCTACATAGTCCGGTTGCCAGCTTGAGCGCCAGTTTTGGCACGAAGCCGCCGCCGCCGCGCCAAGTTCTGGGTGTCGGAGATACCCTATCGATTTCAATTTTTGAAAGCGCCCCGGGCGGACTGTTCTCACCGCCTGAACAGGCGATCGTTTCCGGCTCCCGTCAAGCTGTGCTGCCGAATCAAATTATCGACCAGGCGGGATACATCGATGTTCCCTACGGGGGTAAGATCCGCGCGGCTGGCAGCACCCCGTCCGAAGTCGCTAAGCGCATCGAGAGCGCACTTGCAAGTCGCGCAATTGAGCCGCAGGCAATGGTCAGCGCCGTAGACACGACGGCCAATACTGCGACGGTCCTCGGGAATGTATCGAACACCGGCCGCGTCAAGCTCAGCATCGGCGGGGATCACATTTTGACGGTCCTAGCTAATGCTGGGATGCATGATTCGGAAACAGAAGCTGTTGTTCGTCTAGTGCGCCGCGGTACTGTTCAAACGGTTCCACTGACTACAGTGCTCAACGTGCCATCGGAGAATATATACGTTTATCCTGGCGACACTATCTTTGTCCTAAAAGAGCCGCAGGTCTTTAACGTCATGGGCGCGGTTACCAAGGCTGGGCAGTATCCTGTCGGCTTTAGCAATCAGACGATTGCTGGCGCAATTTCTCTCGCCGGCGGGTTGCTCGACACGATGGCAGACGCAGGCGGTGTCTTCGTGTTCCGATTCGAGTCTACCGAAACCGCACGCAAGTTGCTGCCTCCAGGAACTGTGCTTAAAGAAACGCCCTCCGGCGTGCCCATTGTATTCCGCATCCGCTTCTCTGACCCGCGCTCGTTCTTCTGGCTCCAGCAGATCAAGATTCGGAACAATGACCTCGTTTATGTCGCAAACGCAGTCTCTGTAGAGTTGCAGAAGTTCGTAGACCTTGCGTCCCAGATGTCGCTTGTCGGCTTGAGGGGTGCGCAGATTAGGAATGCCCTCGAGTAGAGGGCATGTGCAGACAGGCGATTGCCGCTCGCGTCACATTGGCGTGGCCACATCCAGCGATCGCTCAGCCGCTCTCCGCGGCAAGGCGTCGGGAAGGACAGCATCAATTTGAAGTTGCCTCGGTCAACTGTGACGATTGTCAGCGGCATCTCAGGCATCTCAGGCATCTCAGGCATCTCATCTGTGGGGCTGTGGCCACTCTGACGAAGGTGCCGGCTTCTACACCCCGCCGGACCGAGAGCTGCGTGTAAAGAGCGTACCAGCAGAAAGGACGTATAACGTGTCGATTTGGCTGATAGGCGCGGGGCCGATGGCAGCCTTGCATGCCGCCGTTCTTGATAGCATGCAAGTTGACGTTACCGTTGTGGCTACGAGCGCAACGAGGGCACAGCCCTTGGCGGAAAAGCATTCGATGCGGGCATATACCCATGGACTGGAACGAGCACTAGAAAACCTGCCACTACCTGACGCGGCTGTTGTCGCTCTTCCGGTCGACAAGCTGGCCGCTGCTGCCGAAAAGCTGGCTGCCGCCGGCGTTCGCAAGATCCTACTGGAAAAGCCGGGCGGACTCACTTCTGACGAACTCCTCCTAGTGCTCACCGCAGCCAAGTCGACCGGCTCTTATGTTGCAATCGCCTACAATCGGCGGTTCTTTGCGTCCGTCATCGAAGCACGTCGCAGAATTGCCGCCGCCGGAAATGTCCTCTCCGTGAACTTCGAGTTCTGCGAAGATGCGCCCCGGATTGCGGCGCTGCCGACACCAGATCGCATAAAGGAAAACTGGGTCCTCGCGAATAGCACGCACGTCATCGATCTGGCGTTTCATCTTTGTGGGCAGCCATCAGAGTGGACCTGTGATACTAAAGGAAGCCTCTCGTGGCACAGTCGTGGAGCCGATTTCCGCGGCTTCGGGCAAACTGTTGATGGCGCAAGGTTTTCTTATTTTGCTGACTGGCGTGGACCTGGACGCTGGGGTCTGGAGATCATCCTCGCGGATGAGCGCCTAATACTACGGCCGATGGAAAAGCTGGCAATAATGGCAAGAGGCAGCTTCGAAACACTCCCGGTTGAGATTGATGATACGCTCGACAAGAAATTCAAACCCGGGCTCTATCTGCAAATGAAGGCCTTTCTGAGCGAGGAACCGGACGCGAACCTCGTGACAGCCGAACAGCAGTTGAACGCTATCAATTGCATCTACAACCGCATCGCGAACTATTAGGACGGACTTCCGAGTATGGCAAGAATTGCTCTCATTGGCGCAGGCAGGATGGGCTCCCGTTTTTCACAAGCGATCCGCAAAAGCGGCCACGACATAGCCGTGATTTTCGATCCCATGGAAACACCGTTTGCAATCATCAGTGAGCCGCAGCTTGCCGGGCTGCACACTCGTGACTTTAGTGAGGTACTCTCCCGCGACGTCGATGCGGTCGTGATCTGCACGACAGCAGATTCACATGTCGCGATTGCGCAGAATCTCATAGAGGCAGGCAAGAAACGTATCATTATCGAAAAGCCACTTAGCCAGAGCCTCGCCAGCGCTGAAAGTCTCGCCGATCTCGCCAACAGATTCGGCGTTCGAATCATCGTCAACCACGGGCGCCGGTACTGCGCAAACACCCGCAGCCTGAAAGCTCTCGACGGGAACCCGGCAACCGGCTCTCTGCGTTCGATTATAATAAAGATGGGCGGGGGTTCGCTCGGTTGCGTTGGAACCCACTGGATTGATCTCTGCAATAATCTGCTGGGTGGAAAGCCGGAGCAGGTCTTTTGCGCGCTGAGTCACGAAACGCCGGACAATAATCGTGGGCCGCAGTTCTTCGATCCCGGCGGAACGGCGCTGTTCTTCTACGGCACCGGCAAGCGTGCAATCATTGACCTAGGCGATGACGTTGGTATCGTCGGAGGGGCAGATTTCATCTTCGAGCGAGGAATGGTTTCGTGGAAAACAGAAGGCGGAGATTGGTCCTACATGCACCGGCGTACGGAGGATAACGCTAAGCCGCTGACGTTTTACGGGCTGCCGCTCATAGCGGATGAATTCCGTTCCGTCCCTCCGGATCTTGTCGATTATGCTGTAGCGGCCATTCAGGATGCGTTTTCGGACGATGCACCGGAAAGCGGAATTGACAAGGCCGTCGAGACGATGGAAGTCTACGCTGCCTTGCGATGGTCCGCAGCGGCAGGCCATCCGGTGAGTTTGCCACTAGAGGCAGCTGCAAAACGAGAAATCTATACGATCCCCTGAAGGCAACCAATGGTTACGACGACAGACGAAATCGTCCATCGCGCAAAAGCGGGCTGGTCCCTTGCCTTACGGCTTGGGGGAGGGCTTTCCAATATCCAGCGGCGTACCAAAAATCTACAGGTGCCCTGGATTCGAGTCTTCTTTTTTGTGATTACGCTCGTCCCGACCGTACTCACCCTGTTCTATGCGCTGACGACGTCGGCACCGCTCTATAAGTCGGAGACACAGTTTACGATCGAGGATCGACAGCAGGGCGCCGCATCGGGGTTCAGCGGCCTCATGGCTTCCATTGGTATAGCCGGCGGAAGCGAACCGAATTCAATGTACTCGTTGCGACGCTTTATTCAGTCGTCCGACGCTCTCGAGCAACTTGAACAACACCACGGGTTCCGCAAATTCTACGCATCACCCAACGGTGACTGGGTTACGCGCCTGCGTACGAACGCCACCCCCGACGACGTGCTCGGCTATTACTCCAACATGGTAACGCCGCATATATCGTCAACCGAAAACATTATGACGCTAGAGGTCTGGGCCTTCGATCCCGAAACAGCGCGTGATATCGCCACTAACCTACTGCAGATCTCAGAAAACTTCGTCAACCGTATGAATAATCGGGCCCTCAAAGACCAGGTTGCCTTCCGAGAAAAAGAACTTGCGAATGCTCAAGAACGGCTCTTGAAGGCCCGCGTTGCAGTTACCGAATGGCGTAATGCCAACGGCGCCCTTGATCCAATGGTCCAAGCCCAAATGATACAGGGCCTGATCAACGGAATGGAGGCGGAACTTTCCAAGGTTCGGGCAGATATCAGTCAATTGACCGACGCCGCAAACGCCGAGCGCTTCAAACCGCGTATCCAGGTTCTTCAGGACCGGGAAGCCAGCCTGCTCCAGCAAATAGCGAACACACGTGATCGGCTGACGGGCTCCACCGCTCACACAGTGACAACCCAGCTGGCGGACTACGAAAAGCTTCAGGCCGAAATGGAGTTCTCACAGAAGAATCTGGAACTTTCGATGGCCGCCCTTGAGAGCGCCCGTCAAGTCGCTCTCCAGAAGCAGAAATATCTAATCCTGATTTCAAGTCCGACTCTGCCGAGTGAACGCATCTTTCCGCTTCCCGGGTTCCATACGCTGCTCGTCCTCGTCGCGACGCTCTTGCTCTTCGGGATTACTGTCCTACTCCATTCCATCGTGCGGGATTACAGGAGTGTGTAGTAAATGACGTCCGCTGCCGCCCCTCGGCCGCGCGCCCGGCACAGGTTCGATCGGAAGAAAATCCCTTCCTTCGCCTGCGTCGTGATGTTGTTGTCAACTGTCGCCCAAGTCGCGGAGGCAGGCGAACGTTGCGATCCGACTCAAGATGAACGTCCTTTTCGCATGCTGAACGGCTTGGAAACACAGCGGCTCGATGCAAACCGACTCATCGTCTATCCTGGTTCGGCGGTTGACAATACCGGCTGCGAAATTCTCAACGTATACCGCAAAATAACGGTCAACATAGAAACAACGGGGGTCGGCGGGCGAGATGACGTTGCAACCCCGAAGGACGTAGAGGAGATGCTTGCCGCCTCTGGGAACAAGGCCGAGAAAGCTAGCGCGACTTATGTTCGCGGACAATTTGTCGGAAAGCCACTCGCCGGCTGGTACTATGTGGTATTGGCTCGGGAGCTGAATCCCACGACACCGGTCACCGCTGTCTTGACACGACAGCAAAGCTCCCAAAGAACTGACGGACAGGGTTCGGCCGGCATTCCGGCCAACTTCGTCTACCGACGCCATCTGCCGATCGCTTACCGCTATGAACCAGACACGGGGTTTCGGCCGATGGTTTGCTACGGCTGGCCAAAGTCAGTGTGCGACTGGACTCGTCTGTTGCCCGCCAGCCATTATTTAATCGCAAAAGGTGTGTCGGGAATAACGGCACAGACAATTGACGCCAGCAAATGGGTACCTGGTTTTGGCCGTATTCTGCGAATGGAAATCATCCTTCGCGCGAATAAGCAAGGTGGTGGCGCCTACATCAGCACTCTCGGACGATCCGACGGCGAGTTCTTGGCGGGTTATGTCAACCGTCCGGGCGATCTGTCAGTTATGCAACTGGAACTCGCGACGACAAGCAAGCAGACGTTCTCGATCCGCACCGACGCGGGTATCACTGCCGATATTTACGCGGTTGGATTTTCGATCGAGCAGCCGAGTTAAGTCCTATATGAATTACCTCTGGACTGTTCTTCTGAGCTTTGCTCGAGAGCCGCTTCTAACCTGGCGCGCAATTCTTCATCTCGTAGGCTTCAAGCCGTCGAAGCTGCGGAAACTCTCCAAGCGTCCGCATGCATCCCACCGTGCCGTCGTCGTCGGTCTTAGAGAGGAAGATTGGATAGAATTCGATGAGGCGTACCCGGAATTCGAAAAGACATTCGCGCTGAAGGATGTTTTAACCTCCGAGTTGAGATTGGCCTTAATGCATCGGGACGTCGCAGTCATTGCTTTTCCGGATGCAGCAAGGCGGCGTCTCGCCGCCGCTATAGACGGCCTCGCAACCGCGATATTTGAAGCCTCCATCGATCCGGTGCCGCATCTCACACGCGACGCAGAGATCGCCGATGATCGTCCCGAGTGCGATGCCACGCACGTGCACAATCCGGAAAGCTCACCTGCACCGATTTCCACGCAGGACGATACGAATCTGGAGGGGCCGAGGCGGCTTCGCAGCAGCGAAGCGCCACATTCCGTACGACTAAAGCGCGTCCCCCGCCCCCGCGCAGGAACGAACGCCGATGCAATGGCATTCTTGCAAAAGATTCTGGAAGTGCTTGCCGAGAATACAGTTGTACTGCCGACGATTTTACCGGCAGGTGCGAACGTTTCGGTAGACACATTCGCGCCGCTAACGCTATCTGAAGTACGCGAGCGGGCGCTACGCGCACCCGAGCAGGCCGCAATCATTGCTTTGGGATTGATTTACAAGGCGTGGATCAATGACAACCACTCGTCACTTGCCTCTGTTCTCACTTCCGCGGCCAGTCTTCCGCTAACCCCGGATTTCCTCGCCGCGATTGGGCGTTGCGACGACACCGCCGCACTCGCCGAACCGGGACGGATCGCCCTGCAGCTATTCTTGCGCGCCCTGACCGTCCGGGAAGGGTGTGACGACCTGCAAGCCTATTGCCGTTGGCGACATCTGGATCTTCCGTTGCTTGAGGCCGTTGATTATGCTCCAGGTGCGGGTCTCGATTTTGCATCGGCAGTGTCTTCCAGCCGCTGGCTCGTTGCAGGCAAGGCTCCCCCAGCCGCATTGAGCCATGCTAACCGTGGGAGCGATCTCGAAATTATCTGTCTTGGCGAAATGACTTCGTTCAACACTTTACCGGTGTCATCGCTTGCACGCTGTTCGCAATCGAACCGAATAGCCAGCCTCAAGACCACAAGGTCACTACGTGTAAGACCCTACAGCGAAAGTGAGGAAAGGCTCAGTAGGCACACCGGGCGAATCGCGAGCGCATTTTCTACCGCCGTCGCCGATCTCCTCAAGACGAGCGAGGCTAGTGTTTGGCTGAATGCACTGGAACTGCCGATCGATGACCTTCTCTTTGGAAGAGCCGCAGAATTCTGGAGTCTCTTGGAACATCTTCGTAATACTCCTCGCGCAGGCGACACGATCCTTGCGGGCGACAGCGATCTTGGGATGGCATTCACGGCAGGCCTCTATTCCATAGATTATCCAGAGACAGCCCGCATCATATCACCGGAAATTGGCTTCCGTCCGTCTGATGACGCATACGAGCTTCAGTGTCAGATCATTGAAAGCGCATTTCCCGAAGCTTCAGGGCCGGGCGAGGACAACGCAAGACGTATTCTTTTGAAGGCAATGGCGGCTGGGAGTGCCAGATCTGTGCGTTCAACTGGTGCAGCTGTACTCATAGGCCGAAACTTCGACCGTAATTACAGTACAGATCTGACTGAGCTGGGACGAGAGCTGCGCAAAGACCGAACCGTCATCTTCATCCCCAGTGCCGGCCAAACAATCAAGGGTCGAGTTTCAACCTTTTTTGATTCGGTAACCAACGATTGGTACGACCAGGTCATTGTAGCGCCCGCCGCAAAACTACAGGCACCCAATGGCAATCTCCCTGCACTAACCACACGAAATCTTTTGCCATTTCTTGTTCGATTCGCTCATCGAAACAAGATGATCAACCTTACTGAGGTGGCGCTTATATTGTCGGTGCGCCGTCAACTTGATGCATTCTTCTGTTCCAAGTTCTTCAATTACATCCAAGCTGGAGCTGAAACAGCAAAATGGTTGAAAACTTTGGCGCCAAGTCAGATAGCTCTGCTACCCGGTCGAGACTTTATTGCCCAGGCGGCATGCCTGATCGGGCGCGAGGCCGGTACACCGACCTTTGACGTCCAAACTGTGTTCGTCGGACCGCGCTCTCGCTACAAACCTACGAAGGCCGACGTTCAGTTTACAATTGAAACGCAGTCACAACAGCTTTTCACGAGCTATTTTTGCCTTCCAATTGAAAAGACAATGTTGACTGGATGTTCAAAAGTAGGACTAGTTCAGGAAAAAGTTCGGAAGCTCGATAGAAATATCGCCAGAAAACATGCTGGCATAAGTGAAAATTTCCTCATTGTTTTTGCCGGATCTCCATTTTTGCATGAAGACGAGCCCATAATATCAGCTATTGCCAAGAACATCTCCGCTTGGCCGAACGCCCGCCTCGGAATCCGGCTACACCCGACCAGTGACGATGCATTCAAGGCATACTGTATGGAGCTCGGCCGCAAAGATCACGCGCTCACGACGTTAACTACGCTAGACCTTCCACACACATTGGCCGTGGCCGACGTCGTCGTTACTCGCTTTTCCAATGTCGGCCTTGAGGCCGCCCTTGCAGGACGAGATGTAATCGCCTGCAATTTCACAGATGCGCCTCCACCAATCAGCCTCGACGCAATGGGCGTGGCGGCAATCGCGCTCTCAGCGGAGGAACTGCTGACGTGCATAGAGGATTTTCGTGTTCATGGCACACGCTGGCAGGATCTGCAAAGAAGTCGCAGCGACTACATCGATGCGAACCAACAACTGCTACAGGGCTTGCCTTCGGCTCATATGCGAAAGACTATTGACGACTACATTGCCTCACGCCCGAAAATAGCTCATCAGGCGGGGATCAAGACGTAGCGAGTACATGAGCAACACCACTGACCTGCCCCTGAACTTTCATCCGGCTGCGATTAGAGCAGGGATCAGAGTGAACCGCCCCAGGTTTCTGGACCAGCGGAAGCTGGAGTTTTCCGACTTCATTCAGGGGGGCGGGCTGGTTGCGCCTCCCGAATTCATGAGCGAGATCGGGGCTTTGTTGCCGATCGCGCCATGTGGCCGAACCTCATTGTAGTCTCTACGCCAATCCTCCATCTTTTCGCGGGCATCCGCAAGGGTCAGGAACCAGTGTTGGTTCAGGCATTCAGCCCGGAAGCGGCCGTTGAATGCCTCGATGAAGGCATTGTCCGTGGGCTTGCCCGGACGTGAGAAGTCCAGAGTCACGCCCCTGGCATATGCCCATAGGTCGAGATCGCGAGACACAAACTCCGTTCCCTGGTCGACACGGATCGTCTTCGGATAGCCGACCTGGTGGCATATCCGCTCGAGTGTCTGCACGACATCTTCACCGCGATAGCTATGACGCGGATCAAGAACCGGTACATAGCGCGAGAAGGTATCGACCACGGTCAGGACACGCAGCTTCTTGCCGGTCGCGAGTTGGTCATGCACGAAGTCCATCGCCCAGACATCATTCGGCCCGACAGCCTTCTGCCGATCCTCCCGTAGCTTCGCCTTGACCCTGCGTTTTGGCGTCTTGTTCCGCAGTTGCAGGCCCAAGTCCCTGTAAATGCGGTAGGTTCGCTTGATGTTCGTGCGCCATCCCTCGCGCTCCAGGAGCACTTGCACACGGCGATAGCCATAACGCACACGCGTTTCGCAAATCTCGCGGATGCGTCGTTCGAGACCGGCCTGATCGGGGCGGCGAGAGGTGCAGTGGTGTCAATGCCGCGTGAATTTTCCCCAGAAGTGCCGCAGTAAAATTCCCCAGTTATGCCGACGTCGACGACATGGCGAATTGAGGATTTTTCGGCG
>NZ_QPIX01000018.1 GCF_003337715.1 Ciceribacter lividus | reverse complement strand
GCGAAATAAGCGGACGCTTTGCGCAGTATCTCATTGGCCTGCCGAAGCTCGCGGTTCTCCCGCTCCAGAGCCTTCATCTTCTCGGCCACATCGCTTGGGAGCCCAGGCCGGGAACCATCGTCAACTTCCGCCTTCTTCACCCATTCATTGAGCGTCTGCGCCGTGCAGCCGATCTTGGCGGCGATCGAGGAAACCGCTGCCCATCGCGAGGAATATTCGCCTTGGTGATCCAAAACCATCCGCACCGCACGCTCACGGACTTCAGGTGAAAATTTGTTCGTTGTCTTGCTCATATCGGCTCCACTTTCTCAGAAGTTGGAGCCTCCGGCAAACTCGGCGCGGTTCAGTCTTGAGCCTTCGGTGACTCAACTGTAAATTAAGTGACCTTGGGAGCGAAAACATGTCGGTGCGATTGATTGACTTCCCGCCGGAACTGGCTCGTTTTGAGTATCTGGCGAAGATTGCGTTTGAACGATGGGCTCCCGAGGGTGAGGTTGCTTTCCGCCGCCTGAGACAGGGCGTATCAGGCGCTGCCGTCGTACGAGTGGACATTAGGCCCACGTCGACAGGTCCGATCCCTTCAGGGGAGTACATACTAAAGCTCACTGAACCTCCGACCTGGGGTGACCAGGAAACTGAAGACGTTTGTCACAAGCGAGCATTTGCATTTGCCGATGAATTTTCTCGCTCCCATGTTCCAGCGCTGGCCGCAATCGAGCACATTGAACCTTCCAGCGCGTCCGATGGAGAGCTCGAAGCTCAGGACGCGGCCGATGATGTGTCTGTTGAGACCGGCGGGTCCGCCGTTCTCTTTGAGATAGCTGGGGGAAGCCTCGAACGGTTTGCTCCAATGGACAGCCTGGGATTGGACTACGCTGAGAGCGTTGCGCGATCTCTGGCGTACGAAATTGCGCGGAATTGGAGTGCCGCAAACCCGCACCGCAGCCTTCCCGCTGCTGAAGTCTTGCGCGACTGGCTTGGATATCGCGTTGATCCGGAGGCCGGAAAAGGTCTGCGAGAATTCGTGGACGGGCATCTTACCGCCGCCGCCTCATATACGTATGGAAGCCGAAGGCTAATCGACCCCCTGGCATTCTATGAGTTGTGTTTATCTACCCTCAAGACCCCGATCTATGTAATTGATGGTCTTTGTCACGGCGACCTGCACGGTGGAAACGTACTACTCCATCGACGCGATCCAGAGACGAAGGCATTTTGGCTTATTGATTTCGGCCTTTCTCGCGAGGCGCCAATCGGGTTTGACCAAGCCTATCTGGAAATGTCGTGGCTTGTCTCAGCCTCTCGGATGATGTCGGAAGTGGATGTCGTTGACTTCATTGACGCTGTCAACAAGGGAGAAAACGTCTTTCGGCTGCGCGATGCGTCGACAAGAAGCCTCGGTCGGTGCGTACGATCTCTTCGAGATGGTCTCGGCACCTGGGTTCAGGAATTTCAGCTTCGCCGACAAGACGACGTCTCCAAACAGCTGCTGTTGGCGAGAATAGCGGCTGGCCTAAATTGGGCCAACAAGTCAAAGCTCGACGAACAGTCGCGGATGGTTGCACTGACCTATGCCTCACTGGCAGTGGAAGAGTATCTTCGCGAGTATCACAGCGAACAATACATCGCACTGTTGTCAGCCCAATCCAGCGCGCGGGCAGAGGGTGAAGTCGAGTTGATCACAGAGACCGACATCGCACTCTGGAATGAATTAGTAGCCGCCTGCCATCACTTCGACGCAGCGTCCTACCGCTATGTTTTGATCGCGGATACTGACATTGCAGACGGTACTACCACCGGGTTGGGCTCAATACCATTCTCAGCAATCTTCGACCTGGACCCAAAATCGGATGAGAAGGGTCTCCACGCGAATACCGCAGCTGTGGTTGGGCAGCAGCGTGGAGTGCATACTTTCGATGACGATTTCCCAACGCTTGATTGGCGACGGGGAACAGCATGGATGATGGCAGGGGGATGGAAGCGCAGAGGGACCCTATTCGACGACGATCAGTGGCGATTTCAGCGCCACAAGGTTGTTCGCGCTTTTGCGGAGCAAGTTGCAAAGAGCTTCGATCCGTATCCTACCGTCGTCTTCGTCGTTCCAGGGCAGAACAAGAGCTATCGGCTAACAAAGACAATTGAAGCGGTCGACGAGGCCTTGTCCGGCCGAGCCTACTTTATTGTGGTAGATAAACTTGATGGCGCTGTGGAGATCAAGAACCGCGTCGATATTCGCCTCTCGCGGCAAAAGTTTCTGGCGCTGCTCTCGCGCCACTCCGAACGATTTGGAGTGTCTGACGCCCCCCAGCTTCCGGCCGGCAATGGCGCCTGGACAGAAATTCCCTATGAGCAACTCCGAGTTATTGAAGAGAATTTGGAGATCCTTCACTCGAGGATTTTGCTCGAAGAAGAGCCGATCAGCGACAGTAACGCCAGCAGCTTTTGGCGAGGCCGCCCTCCTTCATGGCGGGAACTCGACGCTGGAATGGATGTGACTCGGACCATCAACCAACGACTTGTGGTTTCCTTGCGCGAGCGACTGGCCGCAAGAAGGACTGAGACGGTTTTGCTCTACCATACGCCTGGATCTGGTGGCACGACTGCTGCACGCCGCGCCGCGTGGGACCTTCGCGGCGAGTACCCCGTTGCAGTGCTCCGTTCCGCTACCCGAGGCGTCGCTGATCGCGTCCGCGAACTCTACCAGGCTACCCAGCAACCAATACTCGTCATAGCGGACGCTAGCATCCTTGGGGAAACCGCGAGAGAGGACTTATACCGCGCTCTCCGGGACTACAATGTCCCCGCCGTGATGCTCTACATCCGGCGCAGCCTTTCACTCTTACGACACGGAGAGAATTTGATCATCTCCGATCCAATGAACGCCGAAGAGTGTTTGCGCTTTCAAAGCACCTATTTGGGGCTGGTCGAAGACCAGAATATCAAGGCACGCCTTCAGTCAATCGGTGGCGACCCAAAGAACGAACGCTTTAGAATTCCATTTTTCTACGGCCTCGTAGCGTTTGAGCGAGAGTTCGAGTCCATTGACCGATATGTCGACGTCCACCTCGGGGATACGCGCGGTCGTGCGCGAGAGATAATTGAACTTCTATCGTTCGCCACTCTGTACACGCCGATTGGACTTCCAAAGAGCCTAATTGCCACGCTCTGTGGCGTGTCACCAGAAACTGAGGTTGGAGTTGATGCACTTCTCGGTGTCGGTGCTAGCCGCCTGCTAGTCGAGAGGGATCGTGGTTACCGCATGATCCATCAGTTGATTGCAGAGGAGTGTCTCAATTGGTCATTTTCAACCAAGGGAAACGGGTGGCGATCACACCTAAAAGACCTGTCAATTCGCTTTGTGAAGGAAATCGTCGGTATCTCAGGTCCAGACTCAGAATTCACTACTGCGCTCCTGCGAAGCATATTCATCGACCGAGTTGCTGGCGAGGTCGAGGACATTAAGGATCGCAAGAGGTTTGCTCCGGTCATCGAGGAACTCGACGACCTCATCGGACCTCCTCACGGTCATCAAGTCCTCCGCACGCTAACAGAATTGTGCCCCGATTATCCGCACTTTTGGACGCACCGGGCAAGACACCACATCTATCGTTTGCGTGGTGGATCCGACACCGCTGAGGAATATCTTGAGCGCGCCGTATCATTGGCGGGTTCAGACCCAATTCACCATCACGTCTATGGCCTGGCGCTCGGATATCGTATCCGGAACATGCTTCGGTCAGACCGAGGGGCGGCGGCGGACGCGATCGTAGATCGATTGGGTCCTTACTATCGGAAAGCAACCGATGAATTCCGAACCGCGCGGAAGTTGGACCCTGACGGCCCTCATAGCTACATCACAAATGTGCAGCTGGCGATTGCAGTATGTGCGGACATAAAACGCAGATTGGGCCTGAAGAGCATCGCCGATGTTCGCTTCTCGCCTCATCCGGAAGTGGGTCCGTTCGTAGATGAGTGCATGTCCGAGGCAGAAGCTCTTCTGCGTGAAGTAAATAGTCTTTACGGCACTCTCTCGGTGTCGCAAGGCAAGTATATCGCGATTTGCCGGCGTGGCCTCCGCCTCCTCTACGATGACTACAACGAGGCCATCCGGGTACTCGAACGGATCGACGCCGAAGGGCTTGGTGACCATCATGTCCGTCGCGTCTTGGTGAACACATACCTTGGACGGCGGCAGCGCCGTTGGGGGGCGATGTCTCCGTCGGAAACGAGGCGTGTCGTCGAACTTCTCCGCCGAAATCTCGACGCCGGGGATCGGCATGATGATGACTACCGTCTCTGGTTCGAGGGCTATCGCCTACTGCCCGAGTTCGATGCGATCGAGTGCCTCGACCGGCTGCTAGTCTGGGGCAACGAGTCGATCTCCTGGCGTCCATCCTACTACATCTATGTCATCCAGTTTCTTAGGTGGCTCAATCGGGATGGAAGCTCGCTTGAGGAAATGGACCGCGCCTTGTTGCGATGCAAGCAGCTCCTCGTAGGAAGGAGGTCAACATCTGAGTTTTGGCTTGGACGCCAGGGCGAGCGTTGGCTCTTGGTGCACGAGGGGGATTTGGGCGATTGGGATAGCGCCAACGAGGATAGAGACCAGCGTTTTTGGAAGAATCCAGCTCCACTCTCGCGCCTAAATGGCCAAATAGATAAGCGTATCGATGGACCGCAGGCGGGAGCAATTTGGATCGATGCGTCAGTTCGAGCCTTCTTCGTTCCCGGAAGAAAGTTTTCCGCCCACCGAGACGAGAATAAGCCCGTAAACTTCTATGTCGGGTTCAGTCCGGAAGGTTTGCGAGCTTGGTCCGTAGAGCCAGGTCTCAGTGTTGGTGGCGATCGCCACCAGGACGCACCCGTAGGAGTCGTCAGGGCCGCCGAAACGTCAGACATCCCTCCTCAATCGAGAGAGGTTGGTTTTGGGGCAGACGCGGTTATGGCCTCGAGACTCTCGACCTTCGCGCGCGATCTTGCTACTGGCGCTTCGGAAAGTGAGCGAGCGCTGACTGCCAGGGAGCTCGCGCTGCGCGTCGACGCCTACCTAGGCTTGGAGGGGGCGTTCGACAAGGTACCTCTAGAGGAACTGTTTCCGCCAAAGAACTTCTCGCTGAGGCGGGAAGGAGACGAGACGTTTGTAGAAGCCAGACGCGCGAAGGCTTCAACCGAGTCTGTGGAAATGACCGGCTATATCAATCGAGTTTTTGACGAGCGCCGCATGGTCAGTGTGATCAGCTCAGAGGGAAAGACATGGTTGATCTCGTATGACGTCTTCGTTCCGGACGAAGTGGAGCGCATTTCTAGCCAGCTACCTGTGCTAGCTACGGTGCAGCAGCGAGGGCATAGCACGTTAGTGTCCTCTGCCAGAATTGTTGACGATCGGGTGTTCATAGCTGGTGCCGGACTGCTCGATCGGGATGGGCTTTGGAACCACCTTCATCGTCGGTACACCGAGTTACCACGGCACGAGCTAACCCCTGCTAGGCTCTTGAGCGGGATATTCCCTAGGTGGCGCTGCTACGAGATGCTCTCTTGTGAGAATTTTCGTGGACTGATTTCTCTGATGTCAGGTGCAAACGATATAGATATCACCACCCTGAGCCCCCGCCCAAGTCCGCCGCCAATGTCTGTTCGTCCCGACAAACCTTCGGATGCGCCGTCCCCCGAGAACCTACGTATGTTTGTGGAAAGCGTCGCGGCGGAAATGGACCATGGAAAGGGCGTCCTTCTGGCAAGCCTTGGCTCGCGCCTTTCGGAAAAACGACCCGGATGGAAGCACGAACTCAAGGCCGCCCGCCATCGAAACCTGACCTCTTTACTGCAGACAAGTCTGAGGTATTCGGTGGAGGGGACAGGGCCAACAACTATGCTCAGAGCAAAGAACTAGCCGCAGATCTTCATACGCGGCATCGCAAAAAGCCTCCCAAATCATACCCTGACGCGCAGATTTTTCGATCTCAATTTCGGCGCTATGAAACAGACGCTCATGACCTGCCACTGAAAATTTCCTCCAGAATGGATTAGAGCCCGGCCCATTGAGGACGGACACATGAAGAAGCAGAGATTTACAGAAGAGCAGATTATTTTGGTGCTGAAGGAGCAGGAGGCGGGCGCGAAGGTGGCCGACTTGTGCCGCAAACACGGGATTTCAGACGCGACCTTTTATAACTGGAAAGCCAAATACGGCGGCATGGAAGTCTCCGAGGCGAAGCGACTGAAGGCGCTCGAAGAGGAGAATGCCAAGCTGAAGAAACTGCTGGCCGAACAGATGCTGGATGTGGCCGCACTCCGCGAGCTTCTCGCAAGAAATGGTAGGGCCTGCCGCCAAGCGTGACACCGTTGCGCATCTGAGGGACATTATGGGTCTTTCGGAACGGCGGGCCTGCCAGATTGTGTCGGCTGATCGCAAGATGATCCGCTATCGGTCCTGCCGACCGCCGGAAGTCGAGCTGCGAACGAAGCTGCGCGATCTGGCCAATGAGCGGCGGCGTTTCGGATACAGACGACTGTTCATTTTGCTTCGGCGTGAAGGAGAGCTGTCCGGCGTCAACCGCATCTACCGGCTGTATCGGGAGGAGGGTCTTTCCGTTCGCAAGCGCAAAGCCAGACGGCGTGCCGTGGGTACGCGTGCGCCGATCCTGGTCGAAGCCAAGGCTAATGCCCGCTGGTCTCTGGATTTTGTCCACGACCAGTTCGCCTGCGGACGACGATTTCGGGTGCTCAATATCGTCGATGATGTGACACGTGAATGTCTGGCGGCAATCCCCGATACATCAATCTCGGGACGTCGCGTTGCCCGAGAGCTGACAGCACTCATCGAACGACGCGGCAAGCCCGGCATGATCGTTTCCGACAACAGCACGGAACTCACCTCGAATGCAATCCTCGCCTGGTCGAAGGACCACAAGGTCGAGTGGCACTATATCGCGCCGGGAAAGCCTATGTAGAACGGCTATGTTGAGTCCTTTAATGGCCGGATGCGCGACGAGTTGCTCAACGAAAGTCTGTTCTTCGGCCTCGATCATGCTCGTAGTGCCATTGCCGAATGGGCCGACGATTATAACAATTTCCGGCCACACTCGTCGCTCGGATACCAAACCCCGGCAGTCTATGCCGGGACCATCGCCGCAACCGGCTCCAACGCTGCGCAAGATGAAAGCTACGCGTTTCCGCCGGTTGCTACCAACGCGCCATTTGGCGTATCAGAAAACGCTGGACCTCTAATCGCAGCCGGATGACAGCTCAGTGGCAGGTCAGGTAGCCACCTAAACGAGCTAGTTTGGTGAGATAGAAGTTTAGCGATCCGGGCGTCGCCTGCCGGTTGCCTGCGTTGCTGACCATTTGATCGAGGATTTCAATTTCCTGCTCGGTGAGTGCCGCAGTTGGCGGTGTTTCGGGCGCGGTGCGCGCGAGCATTGTCAACCAGAGCACTCTCCAGCTCATGATGCAGAACACGGCGACAAGGTTTGCCAGTCGATCGGCCGTTCGTAGTCTTGCGTCTTCAGCCCGGCAACCGGACTTGAGGATCTTATGAAAGACCTCGATCTTCCAGCGCATCGCATACCATCTGATTTT
This sequence comes from Ciceribacter lividus, assembly GCF_003337715.1. Classification (GTDB taxonomy): domain Bacteria; phylum Pseudomonadota; class Alphaproteobacteria; order Rhizobiales; family Rhizobiaceae; genus Allorhizobium; species Allorhizobium lividum. The sequence goes on along the minus strand of NZ_QPIX01000018.1, from coordinate 20,597 downwards.
TTCGACTGCCTCCTCGCAGCTATTCACCTCAAGATCGGTCAGCAGCTTCCACTCGATGCGCTTGCGGCCGGCCGGAGGGTTGGGCTCCACTGCGTGAATGACGGTAAGGTCCAATGCGGGATATCGCTTCTTCTTGCCGATGGGCGGCAGCACCCGGATCCGTTTGAAGCGGATATCCAGGTGGACTTTGGTGACCTCATCGGTATCGGCACGAACTTCGATGAGATGCCGGCCGACAGTTTCAACATCGCGCATTTCAGCCGATATTGTGTGATCCCCGTTGCCGGCCAGCCGGTCGACGACCGTGCGCACGACGAAGTGCGTGCCAAGCTGCTTGGTCAGGCAGTAGAGCTCGTAGATATCACTTTCGCGGTCGCCGACATGAATGCATCGGTCTGGCTGACCGAGAAGGTCGACGGATTGACGCAGATTTTCAAGCCAACGGATGCTTTCCTTGGTTTCGATCGGAACACGTGTCGGATTGATCTTGCGTTTGAGCTGGGCTGTCCCCTTGAACTTGTCGCGGCTCCAGAACTTGACGGCCGCCAACCCTAAGGGCAGCCCATCCAAGGTCACCGCAAGGCTCGAATGCATCAATATCCCGCAGACCGTATGGTGGCGCAGCCGCTCCTGTTTGTCTCGGCCACTGTTGACGCTCTTGGTAAAGCCGACGGCATGCGGATTGCGGCGCTGATAGGTAAACTCGGTCGTGTCCTGCAACACCAAGATCGGACCATTGCAAGCATCGTAGCGTTGAGCGGTCGCGGCAAAATGGCCGTTGAGGATATCGCCTTCCTCAACATTCGGATTGGAGAAAAAGCGATACGCCGCTTTGGTGCTGGCCCAGTCCTGGCAGGCGAAAGGAATAGAGCCGCCCATATGCTCCCCAAGCTGTCGTAAAAGCTCCGAGCAGCGTCTGCCAAGGCGAGCATCTTTGAAAGACCCAGCGTCTATTTCCTGCTGGCTCCAATGGCCACCATTGCCAGTCATCACGTCGTCTCGAACCGACATAAAGCACCGCCTTAAACGAATCAGGTGCTCCGAACAGAATCACAAGTGATTCTGTCGATTCAAGATTTCAGTGAAAGCTTTTCGTAAAAGAGTCAGCTACTTATGGGTAATTGCAAGCCTCACCGTGGGCTTACAACCAAGCGGCTTGGATTGTTCATGCTTCGCAAAACATCGGCGTCATTTGTGGGCAAAAAAAGCCATCCGAAGCTACATGAGCATGCTAGCCGCAAGAACCTCCCAACGTCCTCCTGTCCGTTAGTTCAACTCGACGCATGTTTGGCGTAGCTCATGTGACTGGCTATCGCCACCCCCGCCAACGACCCGTCCGGAAGTTGTGAGTTGCGCGCGCATCTACTTTCAAACGCAGCCCAACGCCGGTAGGCTTGCGTGCGCGTATTGCTTGGCGGCGACATCGAGACATGAGTAAACACAGTCGTTCCAGAACCAAGTCAAAGCCCGACATCAAGGGGTCAGCCACGGTGGGCCTCGCGCAGCTCCCGCCGCCGAGTACGGTTGCCCGATATTTGCCACTCAACGAGATGCAGGACGAGCATTTCGAATTCATCTGTATCGACATCGCAGAGCGGGAGCCTGAGGTTGCGCAAGCTGATCTGAAGCGATCCCGCGGCGTCGAGCAGTTCGGTGCCGATGTTGAAGGTTTCTCGACCGAGCACGTCCCCGTTCTGGTCATTTCCGCAAAACGCTATCAGAAGGTAACGCCAACCACTTTGAAAAAATGGGGGACGGACTTCCTCGATGCCTATGAGAGCCATTGGAAAGGCAAAGGCGTCAAGCGTTTCGTCATCGCAGCGACGGTCGAGTTCAATGATGACGGCCTGAATGACGCCATCCGCGAAGAAAAGCTGCGGTTTGGGGCTTTGGGCATTGCTTACGAAGCCTGGGGCCTCAGGCAGCTTACCAACAAGCTGCGCGGGCTTCCCCGGGTCGTGGGAAACTACATGCATCCTGCCTGGGTTCCGATCGTCTGCGATCCTGGCACCCAGTCCGAAGCGACCCTGTCATCGCGGGACGATCGCGCCATCGCTAATGTCGTGACGCGCCACGCAGGCGCCGAATTGGCGGATGCGGTCGGAATGATCAAAGAGCGTTATGGCCGGGAGATTGGCCTTCAATTGGAGGGAGCGCTGGCCGACCTGTCAGAGGGGAGGGCAAAACCGTTGGAGGCCCTGGTTGCCCGTGTGCGCGAGGATCTCGTGACCTGGGACAGTCTTGGCGGTGAGACGAAGGCCAAGATCCTGCGTTCGGCGTCTGCACTATCGCTGCGAGACCAGGACATCATCCGCGCCAAGGCCCTCCGCTCCGAGGCGGCTCTCTATCATCCCGCGCCCGACCGAAGTGCCGCCGCGCTGCTCTTGGTCGCAGAAGGCGACACAGAAGGAGCGCTTGCGCTGCTTGTCGAGCCGAGAACGGCCGAAGAAAACAGTATCTATGCCGGCGTCCTGATCGAGGAGGGCAAAAGCCAAGAAGCCAGGGAGTTCCTTCTTCACCGCAAGGGCCTTGAAGGTGACCCGTCGGAGCGCGATCGCCTTCTGGCCTATGCCAGCAGTGTCGAACGGCAGGACGAGGCAGCGCTCGCACACATCCGCAAGGCCGAGATTGCCGCCCCCAGGCGGTATGCCGTTCAATGGGCAGGCGCTCTTATCCGCTTCAACGCAGCCTTGTCTCCAAAGCTTCGGTTTCAGGGTGGCTCTTACCCCAATCCGGTTGGGCCGGCCTTTGTCAAAGAAGACGATGTTTCGCGCGAGCTTCTCGCAGAGGCCGCCCAGATGTTCGGTCGTCTGACCGAAGCCGTCGACGTGGAACGCCAGATCGAGGAACTCGAAATCTGGAATCTCGCGGCTCTCCTGTGTCACGGTCGCCGGACTGTCGACGCTGAAAATGCTTTCGCCCGCATTATGTCGCGATCCGTCCCCCACCCGGGGGCGATCGCCTGGGCCGTGCACTTCGGCCTGTCGGTCAAACCCGACCCGCTCTTAAAGATATACAGGAATGAGCTTTCCGCTGGTCGCGGAACGTCCTCCCAGGTGGTTGTTTCCGCATACCTGATGCTCCATGCAGGAAATCGTCCGCGTGCGCTGAACTTCTTGAGAAAATGGCGGCCCGCATTCGATCTGCCAGGAGACCTGGAATTGATCGACCACTGGATCGGTCAGGTCAGCGAGATGCAAGGGGCCGGAGCGTCCGGCGACGACGACGGCTCAAGTTTCCAGGCAGCCCTGAGGGCTGTCTACAAGAAGCGCGACGCGACGAAGCTTGTGTCATTCATCGACGACGGTCACCTGGAACCCGATCGTTTGCTGGCGGCCTTCGAAGCCTTGCTCGCGGGTCGGATGTGGAAAGAGGCCAATGCGCGCCGTTCTCTTTTGGCCCCGTTCAAGACCGCGAGTTCCGTCGAAATGATGGCTGTCGCGGCGTGCGAAGCCGGTGATTGGAGCGATTGTATCCAGATCCTGGAAGAGAACGTCCAGCTATTTGCCAATAGTTCGCTGCCCCGCAGGCTCAAGTTGCTAGAGGCCGACGCGAAATCACTGATGGGACGGCCCGATCTCGCTCTGAAGGTCATCGAGAGCTTGCAGGCGGGAGAGGGGGATGCATCAGGAATCGCGTTCCGGTCGGCCTGGCTGCGTCTTGGACTTGGCGACGTGGCGGGCGCGGCCCGTCAGATCAAGGGAAGGGCAATTCCGAGCGATATTGGTGTCGAGAATATCCTTCACATCGCCGGCGAGTTTCTCCACGAGGACCCGGAGCTGGCGCGTTCGATACTCGAGAACGTATCCTGGTCGAAACTGGAGAAACGGCTGATCAATCCGGCATTGGCGCTCGCGGCAGAACTTGGCCTGGCCGAAGCACAGCGCGCTTTGCTCCCGAAGGTCCAGGCTCTTCCGCAGAACCAGGTCAAACGATGGACGGTCGAGTCGATCGACGAAATGGTGGCGTGGCTTGAAGACAACCGGAAGAAGCAGGAGGGCGTTTTTGAGAAACTGCGAACCAGCTGGCTCAATCTCGAGATCCCCCTTCATCTTCTCTTCGACGGCAAGCCGCTCGAATGGGCAGGTTACTTTCACAGGCCCTTTCAACGAGACGTGTGGGGAGGAAAAGCTGGTCCGTTCGATGCGCCGCTCCTTTTGCGCAGCGGTCACATCCGAGCGCGCCAGAATGGCGAGGCTCTCGCCGCGATCATCGCTGCCCGTGGCCTTATCGTCGACGCGTCGGCGCTTCTGCTCGCAAACAAGCTTGGATTGCTGAACGAGATCGACCAGCTCGGCGCCCGGATCATGCTCGCGCGCGAGGTCCCGGAAGTTCTGAGGTCGACAGAGACGACGCTGGCGCAGAATTTCAAACCTGTCTCAAGCGCGGCCCTTCAGGTCGAAGATCTTGTCCGCGACGGCGAAATTGCGAAGGTGGACGCCTTTCAGGCAACTTCGATGTCCCGCCTTGTCTTAGCTGGCGGCAAGTCGAATGACACGGACGTCACTCTGCCGGAACTCTTGAACAAGCTTTATGAGAAGGGCCTCGATCGTGACCTCGGCGCGGCGGCATTGGCCAGGCTTGGCCTGAGCGAGGCAAGCGAAGCGTCTCCGACCGAGCAAGCATTGTTGGTTTCAACGCGTGATTTCATTCAGTTGTCCGACACGGGTCTGCTCACGCCGCTTCAAACTTTCCTTTCGTTGAAGATCTCCGAAAGCGACGCCGACCGCATGCGGCAGGACATTGCCGAAATTCAGGATGGCGTGCGACAGGCCCAGGCGCTTACCCGCCTGCGCGAGCACGTCAGCGATCGCTTGACTGCCGGGAAATGGAGCCTGCTGCCCCAACTGCCGCGCCCGAAGGGAGATCGCGAGCTCGCAAAGTCCGGCCCCCTGTTGCGCAGTCTCGTCGGCATCCTGCACTATTGCGAGAGTGACGATGCGGCGGCCGTCTGGATCGAGGACAGATATCTTTCCCGTTTTGGTGCGCTTGCTTCAAGCCCGGCAATGGACGTCACCGATATCATTGCTGTGTTGCGGGCACGCGGCCGGATCGACGGCAACCGAGAGCAGGAGCTAATGCGGAGCTTGGAAAAGGCTCACTATGGCTTTCTGCTTCCAAGGACCCGCGAGTTTGTTGATGCCCTCCTGTCCGCGCCGGTCGGCAAAGCTGAGATTGTCGAAACCCCGCGGCTTGGCGAGTTGCGTGAAGTTGTCGCGTGGCAGATCGAACATGGGCGCCATCTCAAGGACGTACCCCTTGGGAGCAATGTTGGCGCAGGGTCGGAACTGCATTTCCTGTCGAAGCTGACGGGGCTGGCAGGAAAGGTCGTGGCCTTGATCTGGGGCAAGGACGTCGCTCTCAGAACGAAGGCCGCGGCCTGTACCTGGGCATGGCAGCACTTGCGCCTGGAACAGGTTGACTATCTTCCGATCGAAGATCGGTCGCCCGCCGCACGCCAACATTTTGTCGATCTGCAATATGCAGGCTTGGCAACCGCGGTCTTTTCGATCGCCGGCCGGTCCTATCGCTCAATCGGTCGGGAGCGTAAACAATATCTGGACTGGGCATTTAAGACCGTACTCGACGACTATGCGGCTCGGCGTCCCGCGTTCGACAAGGTGCTCGTCGATCTGGTGGCGCAGTTTATCAACTTGCTGTTCGAGCCAAGTCTCGAAATGGACGAGGACGACTATCCGGTCCGGGTCGCCCTGGCCCGTGATTATGTTGGCTGCTTTCCCAAGCGGATACAGACGCTTCTGCAGGGGCACGCGTTTCTCAGTGACAAATTGGCGCTCCGGCGAACCGAAATCGTCATGATCGGCGACATGTCATTCTCGGCCAAATCGTTTTTCGCGGCGGTAAAGCTCGCCCATGAACAGGGGAGGGCAACCGCGCCGCTTCGCAAGACTCGGCGCCAGGCAAGGTTTGCGCCTCTCGACCCGGAAAAAGCCGGTGGGGCTTTCGGGGTCACGATTGCCGACCGGAAAACCACGACCAACATCGCAGATGACACCTTGGCCCTATTGCTTGAGGACCCGCAAAAGCGGGTCGAGGCCTTAAAGCGTCATGCTGACTGGTTCGACTGCACGGGGAGCGATCTGGAGAAGTCTGCCCGCGAGGTCGCCGAGCTGGCAACATTTGACGAGCGCCGAGCTGAGCTGCAACGCCGGCAAGAAAACACGGTCGCCTGGCGGCTCGATAAACTCGCCGCCGACATTCACGCAGGGACTGCAAGCCCGAACGATTTACTTGCGCCTTTGGATCCTGAGCCTCTTCGGCGCTTCTTGCGGATTCCCGACAGCGATGGCGGCTTCGCCAGCCTGACCGATCTCGCGGTTGCAAGCTTTAGAGCGCTCAGCCCGGAGGTCGGCTCACTGCGGGCATTGCGGCGGATTTCTGCGCTTCCGGTCGAACTGCCTGAAGATGTGAACATGGCGATTGCTGCCGAAGCCAAAACAATGTCCCTTCAGGATGTGTTTGCCCGAACCGGTCCTACGCCGCTTGCCATCGTCGCGCTGTGGAAGGCGCTATGCGAAAACGGGTTGGCGCTCTCCGGCTTCGTCCTGTCAGACGTTCTTCGAAATATCGAGGAGTTCTCCGAACTCTTCGTCAGCGTTTTGCAGCTCACCTTTCGGGCCGTTGCGCAGGCACCGGATTGGCACTCGCTCGATTGGGAGCGGACGGCTCTTTTATGGTGCCATGCTAACAGCGTTGTCGATGTGATGCTGCACCAACATGTAGCTATCCCCGAAACTGTCAAGCTCCTGGACATGCAATTCAAGGCCCGGCTGGACGAGTCTTTCGAAAACGCGAAACTGCCCGGAATGCGGATGCGAAGCCCGTCCAATCTACGGGGTGAGTATTTTGCGGCAGCCGCCAGCTGGCGCGCATGGGCCGCGACGCCGGACATCGGTCTCGACGACGCCAGTCTTGCGAAACTGAAAGCGATCGTATCGCGCCGTGTGGGCAGTCACGATGTGCCACTGTCCGAGCTCCTGACCGACAGATCATTCAAGGATGTGCCGGACACATGGCTTTCACGCGATATCGGTCATGAACTGCAATTGCTGTCTGTCGTCGAGATGCCGCCGCCCTTTGAGCTGCGCGAGGCCGAACTTATAGCAGCTCGGATCATCCCGGAAATACAGTCTGCCACCTACGGTGAGGGCGTGGGCGTCTGGAACCTTCTCTGGTTCTGCGAAACTGCTGAGCTCTCCCGCGATACGCTCCTTGCGATCCGATTACTACAGACCCGCGAAGGCCTTATCTCGCTCCTGAAGCTTGAGGGGCGGTATGTGGTTTCCGGCATGATTTTTCGGGCGCATGTCGCTGGACGGCTGGAAGACCGAAAGATCTTTCTCGATGATCTGAATGTCGCAGCCCACGAGGCCCGAAAGGTCCTCGATGCCCGGCAACGAAAGGTCAATCTCGCGGTCGAGGATACGCCTCAGGACCGGTTATTTACGTCGCTCGTAGAGGCCGTTTGGGTTTTCGCATCTCTCTATGCGAAAAGCTTTGATCACCTTGGGGAAGAGGTGAGATTGGGAATCGCTGTCATTGCGCGACAGTGGCCGGAGAGCAGACTGGCCTGCCTCGACATTCTGGATGTCTTCGCCAAGCAGCTTTCACCAGCTGGGGCACTGCCCATATGGGATCTGATAAACCAACTGCGCCGCGCCGAAACCGTCTGTACAAACCATGGTTTGACGTGAGGCACGCCCGGAATCGTTTGATCGACATCTTTAGGCCGCCAGCTTGTGCGCCGCCGGCGACGGACTTTTCCAGTTCCACGGCAAGAACTCATCAATCCGGTGCGCCGGATATCCGCACCTGGGACGGTGGCGTTGCCGTCATGATTTGCTCTCGATCTGCGGCGAACTAGTAAAGGTCTCCATACTGCGAGCGCCAAGAGTTCATTGCCGCAACAAGCGAGTTGTAGAAGATCTCGCAACTTGCGCGATCTCTGCGACAATCGATGTCGCGAAGGTAATCGCCGAAGCCGCTCCGCGCCGGGCCTTTCAGGTAAATGTTGTAGTGGGGAGTGCCATAACGAGGTTCGTAGATGCGGAACTCGTGCTTTCTGATCCGATCGAACGTCACTTCCTCCCCCTTATAGATTCCCTTTTCCCACACCAGGCTGACGTTCGTCAAAAGCACGATCTCTGTATTCGGTGAGAAGGCCGGCCGAAATTCCAGTCGCTGGACGTCGCGCGTTGCCGTTTTTGACTTCGCCAGTCGCTCCTCTCGCTCAACTGCGGCCAAACGTTGGCGTTCCTGCTCCTGCAGGACCCGCTCTTGCTCACGTGCCGCAGCTTTGGCCCGTGCATCGGCCACGGCGTGGACCTGCGCGAGTTGCGCAGCCTTTTGTTGCCCCTCGGCCAGTTGGGCGGGTCGTTCAACGGACAGCCAGTACAAAAGCAACATCGCCAGCGCGACGAGGAACCCAATGAACGCCGATGGAAGGTTACCTATCCTGCCGCGACTATTCTGCATCTGCGATTTCCTCCTCTCATCTTTGCATGGTCCAGCATGCCTAGCTACCTAACCGACTGAAAGCTCTTTCCATTGCTTCCTCGTACCGTTCGGTCTCTCGCCGATACTCTGCCAACAAGTCGGACAGTGGAGCGAGGTGCCGGGAGACAAAGCGCTGTGCGCTCTTGTCGCGCCAGCTTGCGTTCAGCAGATCCTCGACTTCCTTGATCTCGGAGAGCAGCCTGCTGGCGTCGTTCTCAAGGCTCATTCGCATTTCCCAGAATACGGCACGGGACCATATCCATACCCAATGCTCGCGCTACCCCCAGCCTGTGGCGACCATTGACGACCGTCACCGTGCCGTCGGCACGTTCCTCAACCACGACAACTTCGGCCTCTCGCCTAGGATCGAGAAATGCATCCCAAGCCGCCACTACGCTTCTAGGGTGGATGAAACCTTCGGCAGTGTAGTCGGTACCGGCCTCGCTATCGAGGCGAACTGCGTCGTCCCGCGTCATCGTCGGGTTCAACGCCAGCGCCGGAAGCAATCTGTCGCGTAGCGTTTCGAGACCGCTCCGCATGCGCACATAAGGAACTTTCTTGAATTCCTTCGGGTCGATTACCAGATCGTCACCACTGATTTTTGTAATGCTGATCCAACTGAACCCTTGCGGGAGGCCGTTAGACGTAGCGTTTGGCGACATATCTGATTTGGCTGACGCCCTAGCGGTCGTCGGCGGTGCAGTGCTTGGGCTGGTTCCATCAGAACTCTTGATTGCTCGGTAGCTGGCGACATCGCCAACCAACGTGTCGATGCCCAAAAATGCGGAGCGACTGCCATCCGTTCCTGCGGTCGCCATCCGTGCCACAGCCCTTTTATAGTTTCGGCGCGCTTCTTCGCATTCCAATGCGACTTTCCGGAACCTCCGGAGCGCATCGTGGGCGTCTTTAACTCTTTGCCACTCGCCTTGGTCCTCTTTGTCTTTGCCGAGTGCTTTCCAGCTCTTCCTTGCATCAGCAAGTTCGGCCCTCAGACGTTGTTCGATCTGCTCCAGCTTGCGCTGGTGCCATTTCATCCTTGTCTGCGCCTCATGGGCGGTATCACCGATGCGGCTAGTCAGGCGGGCGAGCCGGTCACGTATGTCGCCCAAGGCATCGGTGGAGAGGAGATGGATCGGTGCGCTCACTCTCAGCCTCTCACGATTCTGTCTCCGGCCGCTGCCTTGCGAGCAAGAAAGTCTGCATAGTTGCGGGCGGACCTGTGAAATGCTGCCAATTCACGCGAACTTTCAGCGATCAACTTGTCGAAATGCTGGAAGCGTTCATCTTTCCAGGTTGCCCCAAGCGCTTTCAGATCACGAAAGAGCGCGTCTTCCTCCTTCTTGAGAGCCTCCGAGCATTTCACAAGATCCCTAGCAAAACTGCGCATGGAGTCCGGATTGGTGATTATTTGAGACATGGTTCGATCGCCTCCTGCCTAATTGCGGATGCTCTGGTATTTCTCGCCGAGGTCGGCTGCTCTGGCAATTTCACGAGCGACCTTCCTTCCTTCTTCGATGAATTGTTTCAGCACTATTGCGGTCTTCCTCGCCTGCCTGCTGAACTCGACATATTCGGCATCTTGCCAGTCGCGTCCGAGGAGCCGAAGGCGCGATTCCAGAATCTCGATAACATTCTCGATACTCCTCGTTCGGCTGTTCAACTGTTCGATGAATGCCCGTTGCTGCTGTGGATCGACGTGCAAGAGATTGTCAGCCATCGAGGCTCTCCACTTGTTGGTCGGGGAACAGGGTAGCGCTGAGATCCCAGAGATCTGACTCCGCATTTATTGTATAGGGGCGGAATAATGCATGAACCCCGACGAGGTCATCATCGTATTTGACCATCCTGTTCGGACGGTCAATTTGCGCGGCAACCAAGCTGTCATAGAGCGTTTGGGAATCCCTTTCGGGCAGGCTGGCGCTGACGCGTACGCCGAACTCGCTCAACACCCGACGATCGAAGATGCGTTCGAAGTTGGCATAGCTGTCCAGCCACAACAGTGTGTGCATGCCGACGTCCGGTCCTTCCGCCACGATTTCCTTCAGGCATAGCGCTGCACTAGGCGCTGCGTCCGCATCTGGCTCTGCGAAAATTGATGTCGGCTCATCGTCCTGTCTCAAATCACGAGCCCTGTGAGCACCAATGATAGCCAACACCGTTCGCTGTCCGAACTCGCTTGCGGTATCCGATCTCGCATCGGCCTTTTTGTGCCGCACAATTACTTCATTGCGAAGCTCGAGCAGGAGTTCGCGCATGCCGTGGCGACCACAGATGCTGATCGCGTGCGGCATCGCATCGCGTAAGGCTTCCGGAAAATCTGCCCAAGCAGCATCGGCGGTCGTCAGATCGACGATGTGAAGCTTGAGATCTCTCGGTGTGAGCTGAGCTGCCATGGAGGCAAGAGAACTTAGAATAACATTGGTGCCCTGCGCCTCGTCGCGCGAAATGACGAGCATATTGCGCCCGGCCTGCGGCGCAAAGCTGGCGGAAACGGGATCGTCAAGCGAGACAGGTTCGCCAAGCCAGGTCTTGAGTGTCGAGGACCGCTTGCCCGCGACGAAATGGCGGAGTGGACTGCAAGTCTTGATCGCAGCAGATTCATGGCCCTCGAATATCCGGGGTGGATCTCCATCCCAGTTTTCCTGCTCGGCAAACTCAAGCAATTTAGCGAGCTGCGCTTTGCGTGCGGAACTTTCGAAAAGTGCAACTTGAAACTGTCTGTTACCTTCCAAAAGACCTCCCTTGTCGTTGTAGATCGCCTCGCCGGGACGACTGAGGCTGCGAGCAACCAAATTGTCGTCGGCGAGAATCTGGCGAGAATCTGCTTCGCTACATTGCAGGGCAATCCGGATCGGTATCTGGTCGATCGTCGACCTCGGCAATCCGGAGTTCGACAGGCTCTGGGTGCCAAGAATGACGTGCATTCCGAAGCCGCGTCCTTGCCGCACGATGCGATCCAACAGGGTGGTCGCTTCGCGATTGATCTTGTCGTCGCGGCTAAAGAACTCTTGGTATTCATCGACGATCAGCACGGCGCGAGGCATTCTCGCCTCGGGTTCGTGCTTGCGATATCCACTAATATTTTCTGCGGCCTGCGCTTGCTTGAACAGCCCGGAACGGCGCGTCATTTCTTTGTCGAGCGCCTGTAGGACACTGAGACCGAATTCCCGTTCGCTCTCAACGGCGATCACGCGGGCGTGCGGCAGGCGGGCATTCGCATAGTCCTTGAACTCGACCCCTTTCTTAAAATCCACAAGATACAGCTCGACTTCGTCGGGCGAGTAACGACCACAAGTCATCGCGATGAAGACATGCAGCAAGTTGCTTTTGCCGCTGCCGGGGCGGCCAACAATCAGAGCATTGTGAGACATCTTGGAATCGAGCGTCATCGTTAGCGCTTTCTTCGCGCCGGACGGGCCAAGCGGCACGAGGATTCCTTCAGCCGAGCTTTCGGTCCACTTGCCCGAATCCAGTTGTGCCAGCTCACCCAGCTTCGCAAATGGTACCTCGACCTTCATCGCGTCCACAGCTCCGGAACCGAAGCTGTCGACCAGCCGCTTTATGTATTCGTTGCTGGGTTGGAGATCGAGATGGACCTCCTCATTGGGCCAGTCCCCTGACGTGCGCAGATAGAGTCCTCTTTGACCCTGGCCAAGAACAAGCCAATCACAAGAATCCTTCAGTTCCTCAAGATTTACACCGTAATCCAAATCTGCATTTGCGTTGAGATAGAGCAGGGTGTGAACACCGCATCGTGGACCGTTCTGGATGATCTTCACCAGGTCACGCACTGCTTCCTGATCAAAGGCTTCAGGAAAGTCCGCGACACACAGGAAGCGATAAGCCTCGGCGATTTCCTCGGCTTCGCGATTATAGGACTCAATGTCTGGAAAATCGGCGCGCAGGTATTTCTGAGTGACAATTTCGATATGCTCGATCGTGTCACGCAAGCGCCGCTTGATTTGCTCGCGATTGGTCCACACCGTCCCGTTGATCAGCGTGTCGGAATAATCCTGCAGCTTGAGAAAGGGAGAAAAGTTCGCGCCCAATCCGAGCGGATCGATCAGGGTGAATGTCGTCTTCCCCGGAGGAAACTGACGCAGAATGCGAGCAATTACTGTATAGAAGAGCTTCACGTCGGCCTGTGCCGCCGCCGTCTTTTTACCGTCTATAAGAAGTGCGCGATGCTGCTGCAGGGAGTGCATCCACGGATATCGCGTCGTCAAGGTCGCTAACCTCGTTCGCAAACCGAGACTCAGGACAAGTTCCTTATCGACCCGCGTCGGAGGATGGAGGTCAACCTCACCAATTCTGAACCGCAGCTGTTCATCGAGGTCAGTGATCTCGTCGGCGATCTTGTCGCTCGTCTCAATCGGGGTGAGGCGAGATCCTCCACGCGCAACCATTTCGGCCAGCTGTTGGTCGATGGCGTGGAGCTCCTGATTGAACGAGGTGCATCGCTCTTCCCATTCGGCAGCCAGAACTTGCTTTTGTCGGCCTATCTTAGCAGCATGCTCGGTCAGCTTTTCGTGCTTTGTCCGAAGAGCCTGATCGTGCTCGTTTACAATCGATTTTTGTTCAGATTCATAGAGATATTGCTGTTCATCAATCTCTTGAACCCTTTCCGAGACCAGCTTGTGTTGCTTCGACTGGAGGATCGCGGCAAATCCGAACAACCCCGCGACGGCTGCCAACAGGCCAGTAAAAAAACCTATGGCAATCCATGCTATAATAAAAAATCCAATCGCAACTTTCCACCAGTTGTTCTTGAAGGAAGGGAGCATGAACGCTTCGGATAGGTCGATCTGTTCTGGTATGTCGGCGGCGGGTGCCCGCGCCGTGTACTTCGCCTTGATCCTATCTTCCGCACTTTGGTATTCGCCCTCGATGCTTGCAACCGTGACCCGATCGTCTTCCAGCACTTTGTTTGCTCGGTGTGTAAAATCGCCGACAAAGCCGTTCCAGCCAGTCCAAGTCTGGCTCACATATGTGTCAACCAATACGTCGAGTTCGGTTTTACTGAATGGTGGCGCCTCGCGAGCGGCGGCCTCACCAGAAATTGCATCTGGACGGAAATTATCTGGATAACCTTTGTAATCGCTTGAATTCACAAGGCCTCCTTACAGAAAGATCCACGCTAGGTTGCTATTTGTCGCGAATAATCCCCCAATGTCAATGGAATGAGTGCAAACTGCCGGAGCTGATCGCCCAGTGCGGAAAGTCTAGAATGATTCTACCCTGACGTTTGTAGTAGGGAGGGTCATGTTTTGACCCAACGAAACCTACCATACGCTGTCGAAATCGGCTGCAGAGCATCTGCCTCTGTTGATTCCAACTTCTTTCATTTTCCCGCTGCGGTAGAGGTAGCTCGAACTAGTGATCGCGCGCGAGAGGTGGCTCGGTTTGTCTGAACAGTTATATGCCGATTTCTAAATGGTTTTCGGCGCTGATCATGCCGCGAGCGTTATCGTCTGCGGCTGGTTGAAGTAGACCTGATTGGGGGGGCGGTCAAGCGATGAATGTGGGCGACGGCTGTTGTACAACACGACGACAGAACACCCACGGGACCGAGGTTCGCGAACTTTTGTACCTCATGCCTCGTCGTCATTTGCTCATCCTCGTGGCTGTTTCATTGCCGGTCATCGCCACCGCAGGCGTAGTCGGCGTATCGTCATTCCTGACAGAGCGCGAGATCGAGGGCCACAGCGCGACCGTCCACCGGATAGCAGCGGAGCATCGTCCCGCGCCAATAGACCCGGCTGCGATGCAAGCTCTGCCAGCGCCGGTAAAGCGCTATCTCGAATTCGCCGTGCCAGATCCAGCGGTTCGCTATCACGTCGTGAACCTCATTGCGGAAGGGGACTTCCGGCGTCCTCTTATGGAGGGTTTTGCGCCGACGACCGCTTCCCAAACGATTGCCGTCAGAACGCCGGCCCTGATGTTTGCTGCGACGACTCCGATCGCCCCTGGGATCTGGGCGCGCGCCTATGACTTCTTCGCTGATGGCCAAATGGAGATGCGGGCCAAGATCGCCTCGACGCTGACGGTCGTCGACGAAAGCGCAACCGACGAACTGAACCGTACCTCTCTGCGTCGATGGCTTCTGGAAAGCCCGTTCTATCCCGTTGCGTTGTTGCCGGGCGGCCCGGTTCGCTGGGAGGCCATCGACGACACGCATGCACGCGCCATCGTCTCGGGATTTGGCTTGGAGGCAGCACTGGTCGCGACCTTCCGGCTGGACGGCAGCCTCGCCAGCTTCGATGCGGAAGAAGATGGTGATCTCACCACCCCCTATCACGGCTCAGGCGAACACGCCGCCCGTGACGATTATCGGCCGGTGGCAGGCATGATGATCCCCCATGCTTTCGTGATCGCCCGTGCTGCGGGTGGCAAAACGTATCCCTTCTGGAAGGGGCAAATCATCTCCATCGCCTTCGAATGACATCGGGAGTGAACACCGGGAGTCGGGAATTCCTTCGGACATCGCTGATCATCTTGGCGTCCTCGCGGAACAGGAGTGCGTATGACGCTCGTCGCCCTGGTTGGGAACTCGGGCGCACTCTCGGCACCATTCCTCACATGATCGTCGCGATTACCGGGCTCGCGGCAATCATGTAGGCGAGCGCGTTTGCCTTCGGGATCATCAGTGCGGTAGTGGCCCGATAGTCGAAGTCTCCGCCCCGTGTCGCCGAGTTATGCCTGATCTCGCGGGAGGCCATGCTGGTCGGCCTCACCCCCGCGATGTGTTCTCCGCATGCGCGGGGATGAACCGATGCTCTGACGGAACTGGTGGGCCGTCGTCGATCTCAGTCGTTGGGCGGAACGGCGGAAGACGCGGCCGTACGATCCACTATTCGGTCGTGCCACTGGTGCTCATGCCGGACGGCTTGGCGAGCCTGACGCCCGCGCCTTTACCTCCGGTCTCCGGGATGAATTCCACGCCGGCGGATTCGAGTGCGGTACGAATAGATTTGAGGTTTGCAACCGTTGTCGAGGGGTGGCCATCCTCGGCTTCAGCACGCCTGATCGTTGCAATACCAACCGTTGCTGCGCTTGCGAGATCGTCGGCGCTCCATCTCAACAGCGCACGCGCAGCTCGCATTTGCCCGCTTGTGATCGTATCCATATCATATGATTTCTTATTGATCATTCTGCATTCAGCTGATAATAATGGTCAACCCCAGAGAGGAACCGACCGGATATGAGAGCCGATGGGCCAATCTGAGGAAGAAACGCGGCTGCACCAGGTGCTGCTGACACCGAACACAGCCTGACCAGACGCCAAGTTGTTGGAGAACTCGGATCATGGCTGATTCCGACAATAGCAGAACTTTGCCTGCCGTCACGCGGCGGCGGCTGCTTTCCGCTTCGGCGGCGTGGCTGGCGGCGCAGATGAGGAGTGCGGAGGCGACACTCGCCGGAGACGCAACAGACAACAGCGATCCGGTTCTCTTTCTCTGGCGTCAATGGATGACCGCGCACGACGAAGCCGAGAGGCTTTGCGAGCTTCAGCAGCGGCTGGAGAGCAGGATGATCTCGGAAATCGGCTTTCCCCGTGTCGTGGTTACTGGCGGGGACCGTGAGGATCCGGTGTCGGCCTTCTCAATGGACGAAATCGATGAGCTCCTCGGCGACAGACCGGAACGGGCCGAGGCCCGTGAGCAGGCGAGGGCGGCACTTGCCGAACAGCAACGGCGATGAGAGGCCTTGGATCGGAGGTTGGGCTATAGCCACGCGAAGGAGGCTGAGAGAAGGGCGTTCGTCTTGCGGGATGAGCGTGCACGTGCGCTTTGGGATGAACCGGCGCATGCCTTCGCCGGTGTCGCGGCGAAGCTCCACGCCGTCCTCTGCATGGGAAATGAAGACTGCCCCGATGACGAGTTCCCCTGGCCGCAGATCAGCGCCGCTCTCCGGGATGTCGTCGCTGGCACTGGCGACATGTGGCCCGAAACGTGAGGCGGTTATCGCGGCGCTGCCGCTGGCGAAAACATGAACGCTTATTTCGGAACGTGTGTTTCAGCGAATTCGCGTCGCCCCGCACTTGGCCCCGGTGGTTGCGTCGACTTATCTGACTCTTAGCGGCAGGTTTGCGCCTTCTAATCGGTCATCGAACCAGTAGGCGGTCGATCTCGATAGCGGTCGCTCGTCCATCACGTTCGACAAGACCGCAGATGACCACCATAGTGGGCGTGCGCGGCACGCAACTCATACTCCCCAACGAATATCGTTCGGCTGCCGTCTGGCGCGACCGCGCACTGCTCGGTGAATTGGTCTTCGACCACTTCGACGCCGCGGAACTGCCGCCCTTATTGCGCGCTTTCTGGCTGGTGTTCGGCGAGCAGCACCCAACGGCGCGGCTGATCCCTGGCCAATAGTGATGGTTCTACAGAGTGGTCGCATCCAGCCCATTGGCCTTGCGACGCTTCAACGAGGCGAGGATGTTATCGAGGCGGCGCAGTAGATCGTCATAGGTGATGATGTCGATCATGTTGGCATATTTGCGCTTGATCACTTCCAGGTCCGCAGACTGTCCTTCGTTGAACACCGGATGGCCATTGTCCTTGCGGTCGCGCCCGAGGATGCACATCGCCTTTGGGTTGATGACGCGGATTCTCAGGTTGGGCGGAAGCAGCTTCCTGAACTTCTGAGTAATCTTCTCTTCGCTCGCCGGGCCGCCCTTGCTGAGGTGGAACAAATATTTCTCGGCTTGCATGATAGTCCCCGACAGCGTGCCGGTCGGCACATAGTTGCCACGGTAGAGCGTCGTCCTAAGCAGGATGTTGGCTTCCGGCTTCTTGATTTCGATCACGTCGATATTGCCGTTCACGTCGACGAGCGCGATGTCGATCTCGCGGTGGTGGACCTTGCCGGGCGTCGTATAGTGATCGTCGATCGGCACCTTTTCGATCACCGCGACATATTTCGGAAAGATCAGCGGCAGGATGGAGAGCAGTGCCTTCTGCCATTGATCCTCGCTCTTTTCCCCGGCCTTGAGCCACGCCTTGAGCGTGTCCCGGACAAATTGGAACTTCTCGATCTCGGTGGTAAGCAATTCCTTGGCGTGCAGCGGGGTGTCGCTGCGCCGCGATTTGCGTTTGCTTAGATAGGTCTCGTACTGCTCCCGAAAGTCGCGCTCGGGGTCGATATATTCGCCGATGATGTTGGTGACCCGCGCCTCGGCGTAGCGGTCCATCTCATAGGTGTTGGGGAACCGCGCGATCAGGTCTTCGAACGCCTCGATCGGAATGGCGTCCTCGCGCTTCCCGCCAATGACGATCTCCTCCGCTTCCGGAATCAGCTTCGCGATCCGCTTAAAGATCGAGATGTTGCGCTCAGCGACGAACAGCTTGCGTCGCCACTCGATCCCGCTCTTGGCGATGAGCACGTCCTGGTCGATGCCGAGTTTGCGGCCGGGGATGAAGTAGTGACCCAGACCGGCGACGGCGAGGCGGAAGCGATAAGTGAACGGGAAATCGTCTTCAATCTCGTCTTGAGTCGGCGTCTCGAGCAGATCGTCGGGCGTGAAGGTGAACGCGGAGCTGATTTCGACTTCGCCCTTCTTGAGTTCATCCATGATCCAAGCATTGCCCTGAAGCGTCGCGCGATATTCGAGGACGACGCCGCTGCGGCTGACCTTGTATTCGGCCATTTTCACCCCTTGTTCCTCGTTGGGGCTAGAGAGTGCCTGTTAATCCTCGGAACTGCAATGTTCCGCCAAGCGTGCCGCCACGAGCAGTAGATTCGCAACGCGACAGCTAAGCGCCTTCGTTACGGACGTTAAGTCCAGCCACGCATGCGGCCGGAAGCGGACATTGCGACGGTCTTGGTCACGTAGGTCACCGCAATGATCTTGGACGTCGAAGGCGCACCGCGGCCACTCGATGACTTGGATGGCGATGACAGTAACCGAGACGATGCGCCCGAAGCGACGCACCTTCAATCAGGTTGCGTCGATCCTCTTCGCGACTTCGTAAACTTTGCCTTGATGGCGTCCTGACGCGCCTTCCGGCCGCCGTAGATATCTTCCAGTGCTGTTTCGAGAACGTCGAAGGCGTCGATGCAGTCCGCCAGCGTCAGTCCCGCTTTATGGCTTCCGTCGTTGCCGATATCCTTTAGCGCTAGCATCGTATCGTGGTGACCGAAGCCTCGCTTTTCCAAATCTACCAGTCGGTTGTGCAAGGGGATAAACCTGCCTTCAGGTGTTTCCCGGGCGATGCCGGCGTGAGCGACAATTTCTTCGACCGATATCCGCAGCTTGTTGATGCAGGAGCCCGCGTCGGTCCAGAGGAGGTTGAAGGCCTTTTCAATCTGCTCCTTGACCGCTTTAGGTGTCTCTTGATGAATGGCTATCACGCGCGGGCCGGGCATCATCGTTAGCGGGTAGAAGTGGGTCTCTTCACCCATCCGCTCTTCGCCGTCCTGGTCCCGATAATAGTATGGCCCGGAACTCGCCCTGCCCGACATTACGGCGATGGTTTTGCAGAACCCGAAAGAGCAGGTAAAAAAGCTGGTGAATTTGCCGCTGGCGATTAAGGGCTCCTCACTCGGCTCCCAAATCGTGACGGTCCTGTTCTTGACCCTCTTGAGGAGCCCATTCCTGCATTTCGGGCAAGGGAATGCGGGATAGCTGTCTTCAGGATATTTCTCTCTCCAGAGTAACCTGTCCATCATCCACCCCCACGTTTAATGTCGCGCCGCACTTTGATTTCCATTAGAACCGCATGGGCGGGAGGAATCTCATGTTTAACTTGCTTATGCGGTCGGCCGACTGGAATACCTACAAGGCTGAAATGCCACTCGAACGTATGTTCGAGTATACGGAAAAGCACCTCGCCGCCTACTTCACGACAGACGGTAAGCCAAATTTCGACTGGCTCATCCAGTACCCCTGCCTGTTCATGGATGAAGGCATCAGGGATGAAGTCGCGTACGTAGGGCGCGTCACCAGGCATCGCATCAGCGGCAAGGAAGTCGAGATCGAATACCAGATCGACAGGGAAGTCCCGGTACTTCGCAACGACTTCATCTATGAACACCGTCGGCACTTTGACATGACCGCTGATTGGGAATTCTCCCGCAACCACTGGGCAGTCAAGGAAGTGGATCTTTACCAGGTCCTTTTCCACATCATGCGGTTGCCAGTCCGTCAGCGTCCGGAGGTCTTCAAGATCGAGGAGCGCGAGACCGTCGATCCGAATCTGGTGTCTGCAATGATGCCGTTCGCCCCCGCGTTCAACGGCGTCTATGCGGCAATCGAGGCCGCAGCTGCGCAGATTGGGATGACCTGCCATCGCGCTGACAACGTATGGGAACACCACGCAATCATTCAAGATATCGTTCAGCTCATCGACTTCGCGCGCATTGTTGTTGTCGACTGCACCAACCGTAATCCCAATGTCTTCTACGAGGCCGGGATCGCGCACACGCTGGGCCGCGAAGTCATCCTGATCACGCAAAGTAAGGACGATATCCCCTTCGACCTTCAGCACATCAGGCATATTTCTTACCTGAACAACGGCGAAGGGCTCGCCGACCTGAAGGACAAGCTTCTCAGGCGGATGAAGACAGTGACTGGTCGCTAAGCAGGTTACTGCGACAAGCCTGTGCTTAATGGCATTGGCTTCATGCTGGGTCCGGTTGCCCCTCCCAGATGCGGACGGTCCCCCTCCGGCCCCAACTCCGCCTCGGCCAATCCCGCATCCTACAAGTCTTCTCCGCATCCGCTTGCCGGTTCTACGACGCACGGGGAATTCGCCCTTTCCACGGGTGCTTCGACGGTCTTTGATTGTCGGCACGAGGCAAGTGCGGGTGCGGCATGAACCGGGACGATGATCGAGCGGACAGGGACAAGACGCCCGCAAACCACAATGCGGACCCGGACCATGAAGACAAGACGGTCCCGCGCTCTTCTGTTGAAGCTGTTTCATCCGTCGAGAGACTCGATCACCTCGTATTCGACATTGCCCGCCTGATCGGCCGCCAAATTGTCAGTACCGGAGCAATACTCCCCAATAGTGCCGTTTGAATCTTCCCCAGGTGCTGCGGCCGCTGGTCTTCCGGGGCGCGCCCCGGAAGACCAG
>NZ_QPIX01000017.1 GCF_003337715.1 Ciceribacter lividus | reverse complement strand
GCGGTGATCCAGGAAGCATATGTCCACGGCGTCTCGACACGCTCGGTCGACGATTTGGTCAAGGCGATGGGTGCGGGCGGCATGTCGAAGAGCCAAGTGAGTCGGCAAGCGGATCCGTCTCATGCCCTTTGCCAAAACGCTCAATGCGTAATCCTGACATCCCCGGCCGTGCGAGCGGCCGGGGATGGTGCCGCGCCAGATGACGCTTGGATTTGATCGGGCCAGACGACTTGGATTCCTGGTCCGCGGTTCTGATCCAATCAAGGCGTTCGAGTCTTTGACAAACTTTGCCAAAATCAGTTATGGTGCCTTCAAATGGAGGTGCCGATGGCCACGATGAATGTATCTCTTCCAGACCCGATGAAGGATTGGGTGGAGGCGCAGGCTAGGACCGGACGATATTCCAATGCCAGCGACTACGTGCGCGACCTGATCCGACGCGACCAGATGCGCAACGACAAGATCGCCGCCATGCAAAGCTTCGTCGATGCCGGGCTCCGAAGTGGTGTTGGCAAACGATCAAAGGACGAGCTCTTTGCTGAGGCGATGACTCGTGCCGGCGAGTCATGAGTTTTAGCCTTTCAGTTGAAGCGGAAGAGGACATTATCGCGATTGCCGAGCAAGGTGTCCGTATGTTCGGAGCAGGCCCAGCAAAGCGCTACCACGATGAACTTTTCGCATTACTTGATCTTATAGCTGCCAATCCACGCATCGCGCGCGAACGGGATGAGATCAATCCGCCCGTTAGAACTCATCCCTTCAAAGCGCATCTCGTTGTCTACCGAATCGAAGACGATGAGACAATTTTTGTAATACGAGTTCGCCACGGGCACGAAGATTGGGCAAGTAATTGAATTTACTGCACCGCACACATGGAGCGGTGGCGATTGGTGTGCCTCAGGTTCGGATCGGTTCAAAGCGCTCACAGTTCCATCATGCCCATAGGCATCTTTGAGATCCCGAACAAGAGTCTGTCTTGAGCGAACAAAACATGACGTTTTCAAAGTCACTGACGCTGGCGTTCCTCAACTGAAATCGTTGAACGCACCACGCTTGCCGGCGCAAACGCGTGGGTCCGGGAGGGCCGTGATCTCCGCAGCTCAGTCAGGATGAAGAGAGAGAGTTGATGCCGGGCCGGAGCATGTGCGAATGGCAAACTAGAAATTTGGCATCCCCGGTGGACGGAGATGGCGTCTGAGCGCCGCAATGCGGAAGATGGCGTTGGCGGCCCCATAGCCCTGATAGCCGCGTCGCTCGACGATCTCGAAGAAGAAGCCTTCCCCGTAGGTCGGCGAATAGAGCTGGAAATACTCGCCCTGCTCGTCACGGTCATAGAGAATGTTGGCTGCCTTCAGCTTTTCCACCAGCGCAGGCTCCAGGCCGAACCGGGCTTCCACGTCGTCGTAGTAGTTCGGCGAGATGTGAAGCGCCACGAATCCATTCCGCTTCAGCGCCTCCGCCGTCGCAAAAATATCCTCTGTCTCGAAGGCGAGGTGTTGGATGCCCGAGCCGAAGGTCTCGGCTATGAAATGGCCGGCCAGCGTATTGCGGTTCTCCGCGCCGTTGAGCGTGATACGCAGCGAGCCGGTCGCATTCTCGACCACCTGGCTTCGCACGACGCCGGCCGGATCGATGATATCGACCATCGGCGTTTTCCTCACCTTTAGCTGCGAGGTATAGAAGAGCAGCCAGGACAGCATCTCGTCGTACTTCACCGTCTGGGCGACATGATCGATCCGCGTGAGACCCGCATCGTTTCTCGCGTCGCTGCCCGGCAGAGGTTCGAAATCGATTTCCCAGATGCGTCCGAGATCGCCCTTGCGATCGAGGAAATAGATGAGGCCTCCGCCGACCCCGCGAATGGCTGGAATGGCCACTTCGCCCGGCTCCGCCGGTTGTTCGAAGGCCTCTGCGCCGAGGGCCACGGCACGGTTCAGCGCTGCCTCGGCGTCGCCCACCATCAGCGCGATCGCGTAGGCATTGGCGCCATGCACCAGATAGGACGCATTGGCGAAACCGCGTTCGTCGCGGTTGAGAATTAGGTTCACCCCGCCCTGCTGGAACAGGGTCACCGCCTTGGACTTGTGCCGTGATGTCGGCCGGAAGCCCAGCACGCTCAGAAGACCTTCCAGCTGTCGCTCGTCATCACCCTCACTGACGGCAAACTCCACGAAGGCAATGTCCTCGACTTCGGCCCTGTCGGGCAAGGCCGGAACGCTCATGGCGACATCGGGTTCGGCACGCTTCACCTGATCCATCAAGTAGATCAGCGAGCGGTGCCCGTCGGCGGAAATCGCGCTCGGCGAACCGCCGCGAAACTGGTCGTTGAAGATCTCCAGCGAAATATAGCCGTCATAGCCCGTGGCGGCGACAGCCCGCATGAAATCGGTCACAGGCAAGTCGCCTTCGCCCGGCATGTTGCGAAAGTGACGCGACCAGTAGAGCAGATCCATCTCGATCTGTGGCGCATCGGCCAATTGCACGATGAAGATGCGGTCACCCGGAATGGAGCGGATGGAGTTGACGTCGATCTTGCGGGCCAGCGTGTGGAAACTGTCGAGGATGAGGCCAATATTCGGGTGGTCGGCCCGGCGCACGATTTCCCAGGCGTCGCGGTGATCGTTGATGTGCCGTCCCCAGGCCAGAGCCTCGTACCCGACACGGAGACCGCGCCGGGCCGCCCGTTCGCCCAGTTCGTGGAAATCGGCCGCTGCCCGATCTATGCCACCCAGCGAGACGGGGGATGTGTTCGAGCAGATTAGCATGAGGTCGGTACCGACTTCCGCCATCAGATCGAATTTCCGTTCCGCCCGGTCGAAGTTGCGACTGCGGAAGGGGTCCGGCATGCCCTCGAAGTCACGAAAGGGCTGGAACAGCGTCACCTCCAGCCCGTGATCACGAACCATACGCCCGACTTCGGCCGGTGAACGGTCGAAGGCCAGGAAGTCGTTCTCGAATATCTCGATTCCGTCAAAACCGGCTCGCGCGATAGCGATCAGTTTTTCCTCGAAATCACCGCTGATCGAAACCGTGGCGATCGACGTCTTCATCGTCAGGCCTCCATCTCCTCGCACCGGCGCAGTTCGCGGCGGAGCTTCGCGGTATCGACCTCGATACCCGTGAAAAGTCGGAACGCGTCCACGCCTTGATGGAAGAACAGTTCATAGCCGCTGACGACCTCGAGACCGGCGCGGCGGCACTCGTTGAGAAACTCGGTATCAACCGGCGTGTAGACCGCGTCGAAGGCCCAGCGCTGCTTTCCGATGATCGATGCAGGGATGGCGCTCCCCGGATAGCCGACCATGCCGAGAGGCGTGCAGTTCACCAGCCCGTCCGCCTCCTCGGCCGCTTCCTCGATGGAGCTTGCCATTCGCACCTCCAGGGAGAACCCGGCCTGCCCGAGTGCGTCGAGAAGCGGCGTTACACGCTCGGGCGACGTGTCATAGACAACCAGCTCCTGGCATCCCAGCCCGGCCAAGCCGAAGGCCACCGCCTTGCCGACGCCGCCGCCGCCCGCCATCGCGACTTTTCCGGGAGGGGCATTGCCGAACGCAGCGCGAAACGCCGCCATGAAGCCGGTATAGTCGGTGTTGTAGCCAGTCGGCCCGCCCTTGCCGAAGAGTACGGTGTTGCAGGCACCGATCGCGGCGATGGCGCGGTCGGGCACCGTCAGGTAGTTCGTCACCTTTTCCTTGTAGGGGTAGGTGATGTTGATGCCGCGGAAGCCTTCGCCTCGGCAGGTCTCGAAGACGGCTTCGAACGAACGGCCCATGTCGGCCGGCACGAGCCGTTCGTAGGTTACCTCGAGGCCACAAAGCCGGCCAGCCAGCTCATGCAGGCGCGGCGATTGCGATCGGGCGATATTGTCTCCGATGAGGCCGAGGCGAACGGCACCACTTGGCATGTCACTTTTCCTTATTGCTCAGCTTCGTCCCGGCCGCAGCATCGGCTCGCTTGCCGAACAGTTTCGCGATGTATTTCCAAAGCGGGCTCTGACTGAGAAGGACAAAAACGATGGTTAGAAGCAGCGCGAGCGAGAGCGGGCTCGACACGACACCGAGGAGGAATGACGGAATGCTATCCCGCTCGGAAATGATTGCGCGGCGCCAGTTGTCGTCCATCAGGCGGCTCAGGATGATGCCGAGCACGACCGGTCCGACCTGGTAACCGTAGAGCTTCATCAGGTAGCCGAAGACACCAAAGCCGAGCATCCACCAGACATCTGCGATGGCGTTGTTGATGGAGAAGGCACCGACTACGCTAAGCAGGAGAATAAGCGGGAACAGGATGGCTTTCGGGCATTCGACGATGCGGGTGAAGATCTTGATACCCGTCAGCCCGAAAATGAGCATGAAGATGTTGGCGAGCACCAGGTTGCCGACCGTGAACCAGAACATGTCCGGCTTCTCGATCATCAGCAGCGGGCCGGGGTTCAGACCATGGATGAACAGCGCGCCGATGATGATGGCGGTGACGGCATCGCCGGGAATGCCGAGCGTCAGCATCGGAATGTAGGCGCCGCCAACGGCTGCGTTGTTGGCTGATTCGGGTCCGACCAGACCTTCCTTGGCGCCTTGACCGAAGGGAACTTCCGGATTCTTTGTAACGCGCTTGGCATGGTCATAGGCCATCAGCGCCGCGATATCGCCTCCGGTTCCCGGAAGTGCGCCGATGATGACGCCGATGGCGGAGGTCTGGAGGCTGAGCGGCAGGTACTTCTTCACGTCGGACCAGGACGGAACGATTTTGTCGACCTTCTGCTTGACCGCTTCGGCATGGAGATTGTGGAGCTGCAGCAACGCCTCGGACACGCCGAACAGGCCGATCATGAGTGCGATCGGAGAGATGCCGTTCATCAGCTGCACGGAGCCGAACGTGAAGCGCTGCTCGGCCGTCATCGGGTCGAGGCCGACCGTACCGAGAAGCATGCCCAACGCGCCCGCAAAAATGCCCTTGGCCATGCTCTCGCCGGACAGCGAGCCGACCAGCAGAATACCCATGACTGCGAGCAGCATATAGTCGCGCGGCTGGAACTTGATCGCGAATTCGCTGACGACGGGGGCGGCGAAGGCAAGTACGATGATGCCGACGAAGCCGCCAAAAAAGGACATGACGGTTGAAAGGCCGATTGCCTCACCCGCTTCACCTTTCTTGGCGAGGGGATAACCGTCGAGCGCGGTGGCGATCGCCGCCGGGGCGCCTGGGATATTCAGAAGGATGGCGGTGCGCGAGCCGCCGTATACGCCGCCCATGAAGATGCCGTTCATCAGGGCGAGCGCTGGGTTGACCTCCCAGCTGAAGGTGAATGAGATCAGGATCGACACCGCCATGGTAACCGAAAGACCCGGGATGGCGCCGATGTAGATGCCGGCGAAGGTGCCGATGGCGGTCAACAGCAGGAGGTCCGGCTGAAGCCAGGAGGAAAAGAGGTAGGAGAGTGCTTCCATGATCCTCAATTGCCTCCGACGAACAGACTGCCGATGGCGGCCATGATGCTGCGTTCGGGTATGATCCCCTCAGGCAAGACGACCTGGAAGATCAGGCGGAACACGATGTATACGCTGACGATGGATATGACCGAGAGCAGCAGCGCCCGCCTGAACTGCCCCGCCTGCAGGAACCAGGAGGAGACCAGCAGGAAGGTGAAGGAGGCGAGCACGAAGCCGAGCGGCTGCAGGAGCAGCGAATAGCCCAGGATCAGCAGCGCGAAGGCGACGACGGTAGGCGGCAGAACCTCTTTGACGAAGAGCTGCATTCCACCCGATGGCGACGGCAGCCGCAAGGAGCGCAGCAACGAGATCATGGTCGTTACGACCATGATGGCCGCCATCGCCATCGGAAAGGCACCTGCGGAACTCAATGACGAAAAGCCGGAAATTTCGTAGGCTTGCCAGAGCATGAAAAGGCTGAAGATCAGCAGCATGGCGCCGAAGGCGATCTCGCCGGGGCGCCGTGTATTGGCGTTCGGTTGCATGAATATTCCTCCCATCACCCCAAGGGGTGAGCACGCTGACCGGCCCGCATCACGGGCCGGTTCGTCGTTCGACGATCAGGGTCTCGGAATGCCGAACTCTTCCGGCGACTTCTTCGACATGCCGGCGTCATGCACGACCCAGGCGGTGGTCGACTGCCATTTCTTCAGGAAGTCGTCGGCCTCGTCGCCCGAAATGTTCATCGAGACATAGCCGCGGTCCGAGATCAGCTTCTGGAACTCGGGTGCATTCGCGCCGGCCTTGAAGGCTTCGACCAGCTTTGCCTTGATGTCGTCGGGGGTGTCACGCTTGACGAAGACGCCGAAGAACGGACCCCACGGCATGAACTTCTTGAATTCCGGATAATCGGCGACGATCGGTTTGGCGTCCGGCAGGACGGGGTTTGCCTCGCTGTCGAAGATACCGAGAATTTTGATGCGGCCAGCCTTCACGTGCTCGACGGCGGCGCCAAGGACGGCCGGCATGAAGTCGACGGCACCACCCTGCATGGCAGTCAAAGCCGGGCCATCGCCGTCGAACGGAACAGCGGTGACCTTGAAATCGATCTGCGAGGACAGCATGCCTCCCACGACCGAGGGCAGGCCGCCCGGACCGGTCGAACCCATCTTGACCTGCCCCGGATTGGCCTGAACGTAATCGACCAGTTCCTTGATGGTGTTGAATGGTGCGTCGTTGTTGGCGACCAGCACCGGTATGCCGCGCGCCAGAACGTTGACCGGATAGAAGTCCGCGTAGTCGAGCTGGGACAGGCCCATGACCTTGTAGAGTTGCGGATTTTCAGCACTCATAAGCAGCGTATAGCCGTCCGACGGTTGCGTCGAGACGAACTGGGTGGCGATCACACCGACGCCGCCCGTCTTGTTGGACAGGACGATGCTGCGGCCCAGCACCTTCTCCGCGTGCGGAGCAACCGAACGCATGACGAGGTCGGTACTGCCGCCTGCACCCCACTGAATAATGCCCTGGATGTCCTGTTCCGGATAATCGCCAGCGGCTGCACCGCCGGCAAAAAGTACGAGAGCGGCCATCGCTCCCTGTATGCGCCTCAACATTTTTGCTCCTCCCTCAAAGGTTTTGCTTTGTTCTCCGTAGTAACCGGCGGATCCTCTTTCCGCTCGGCCGCAGTCGTCAGTGACGTCGTAAACGCCTAATGATTGTCAAGTTTTGATCCATAACGCAAATACTCTTTATTGCATTATCAGTACCATTTTGTTATGGATTTGCGCGACATCTGCGCCCGATGGATGAGTTCGTCCATTTCACGGCGCAGGATCGCCACGAACCGTTCTGCGTAGCTCGAAAGGTCGGCATCCGCGCGATAAGCGACGTAGGTCTGGAAGACGGTATCCTCGCTGATCGGAATAATCGCGATCCCTTGGTTTTCCATGTCGCCCACCGTGAAAGCGTCTATGACCGCGACTCCCAGGTTGCGTTTGACCAATGCGCAAACGGTGGTGCCGAACCGGGCCCGGATCGGGATGTCGTATCGCAGTCCTTCGCGCTCGAATATTCCCGCCATGATCGCGCCATAGGGGTCGCGCGGGTCAATTCCGATCAGTGGGTATTCGGCGATCTCTCGCGCCGACACCATGGAGCGGCTGGCCAGCGGATGCTCCTTGGCTGTGATGCAGACCAGATGCCCCTTCGACAGCGGCTCAAAGGTGATCGAGGGGTGAGACAGCTTGTAGCTCATGGCGACCACTTCGCCCTTGCCGAGCAACAGATAATCGATGGCCTCCTCGATCTTGAGAATATCGAAATTGACCTTGATGTCGGGGCAGAAGCGCATGAGTTTCGCAACCGCCTCGGGCGCCATGACGGTGGCGATGCTAGGCACCGAACCGATTGCGAGTTCAACGCCCAATCCACGCTCCAGCCGCCCGATCGAGTACTGGAGGTCGTCCACCTTGCGATGCACTTCCTGCAATTGCGCGAAGATATCGCGTGCTTCGTCAGTCGGGACGTGGCGTCCGGCCTTCTTGACGAAGAGCTTGATGCCGAGCGAGCCTTCGATGTGTTTCATCGTCCGGCTGACGCCGGGCTGGGCAACGTTCATCAGGCGCGCAGCACCTGCGATTGTGCCGGCGATCATGACTGCGCGTATGACTTCGATCTGACGCAAGGTGAGCCCGGCTCTGACACCGGTTCGCGTGTCCGTTTCCGCTCGTGAGCGGATGGCGCCGCCGCTGCTATCCTTCATTGTTCCCCCCGACATGCGACACGCAGAGCACGGTTCATCCGTGCAAACTCAAGGCATCTGCAATGAAAACATTATTTCGCGTGCATGTGCAAAGTCAGATCCGGTCGGCCCCAACGGCAAACGCATTTTGCGGCACCCTCGGTAAACGCACTGAAATTGCCGCAAGAAAAGCCGCCTACCTTAAGGGAGCGCGGCGCTTGCCGAGCAACTGCCGGGCGGCGACGGGTGCGACGAGCAGTATTCCGATCACGGTCGCCGTCAGGTCGGGTGCCACAAGCAGGATCGCCGAAAAGACGAGGGCAATCCGCTCGAACCAGTAGAGCGGGGCGAAGAGCCAGTTGGAGACCGCAGCCGCAAGCACGACGATGCCGAGGACGGTGCCGCCGAAGGCGAGGAAGAAATTCGCCCATGTGAAGCCGTCGGTCACCAGCAGCAGGGCCGGCTGGAAGGCGAAGACGAAGGGAACGAGGGCCTTGCCCATGCTGAGCCGGAAAGCGGTGTTGCCCGCCTTGAACGCGTTGGCCCCCGCAATCCCGGCGCCCGCATAGGCGGCCATGGCGACGGGCGGGGTCACGTCCGCAAGCACTCCGTAGTAGAAGACGAAGAAATGTGCGACCAGTTGCTGCACGCCGAGGAGGCCGAGGATCGGGGCGGCGACAGCGACCATGATTATGTAGTTGGCTGTCGTCGGAATGCCGCAACCCATGAGGATGCAGACGACCGCCGTCAGGATGAGCGTGAAGAGCAGCGTCAGGGTAGGGACCGTCATCATTTCGAAGGGCAGGAAGCCGAGCGTCGCGTGCACCGAGCCGGCCCAGTCCTGGGCGATGCTGGTCACCATGTAAGCGATTTTGAAGCCGACGCCGGTCAGGGTCACCACGCCAATTACCACCCCGACGAGGGCTGCCGCTGCGGTAACGGAGAGCGACTGCCGCGCGCCCAGGATGAAACCCTCCCAAAGGCCGCGGGCTGTCCCATGCAGACCGTTCACCACGCCGTGCACTCGAACCTGCTGGATGATCAGTACCGCGACGCAGGCGGTGATCGACCAGAACGCGGCCGCAAACGGTGTGCGGCCGGACAACAGCACCGCAATCAGGATGACGAGCGGCACCACCGTCAGCCAACCCTCCTTCAGGACCTTCCAAGCATTCGGCAATTCGGCGGAGGAAAGGCCCCTGAGACCGAGCCGCCGTGCTTCGAGGTGTACCTGCACCAGCACGCCGAAGAAGTGCATGAAGGCGGGAACGAGGGCTGCCGTCAGGATCGTCGTCAGCGGCAGGCCGAGATATTCGATCATCAGGAACGCGACGGCTCCCATGACCGGCGGCGTGATCTGACCGCCGGTCGAGGCGGCGGCCTCGACGGCGGCCGCGAAATGACGCGGATAGCCGATCCGGATCATGGCCGGGATCGTGAGAGCACCGGTCGTGACTGTGTTGGCGATGGACGATCCGGAGATCGACCCGAGCAGCGCGGACGAAACGACCGATACCTTGGCCGGTCCGCCGGCATAGCGGCCGGCAAGCGCCGAGGCCACGTCGATGAAGAGCTGCCCGAGGCCAATTCGCGTTGCCATCACCCCGAACAGGACGAAATGGAAGACATAGGTCGCGATCACGCCGAGCGCCGTCCCGTAAATGCCCTGCGAGGTGAGATAGAGATGATTGACGATGTTCGACCAGCTTGCGCCCGGATGCACCAAGATGCCGGGCATCGACTTGCCGAAGTAGGCGTAGGCGATGAAGAGGATCGCGATCACCGGCAGCGGCCAGCCCATCGATCGACGAACCGCCTCGAGCAGCACGACGATCAGGATCGTACCCATGGCGACGTCGATGGGCAGCGGATTGCCGACTCGGAACGCCAGTTCGCTGTATATCCAGGGAACATAAAGGGCCACCAGAAGTCCCGCGACGCCAAGGATCCAGTCCGCCACCGGGAGCCCGAACGGCGCCGTGACGCTCGGCCTGATCTCCTTCTTTCCGAAAGCCGAGAAACTCAGAAAGACAATGAGCAGCGTGACGCCGAGGTGCAGGCCGCGATGAACCGTCGCCTGCGGTATGCCGAAACCCGCGGTGTAGTAATGATAGCAGGAGAGCAGAAACAGGATCGTGGCGGCGATGATCGTCAGCGGCCATGCGAGCACACGGAAGCGAAGCTCCGGATCGTAAGTCTCTTCGATCGCCTGCAACTCGTCCGGTGTCAGATGCCGCACATCGTCGGTCGCGTCTGGTCTGTCCGTGTTTGCGGTCATGGCGGCTGTCTCCTCGGAAACCGCGGGCCGCGCATGGACTGCGCGGCCCGGTCGCATTGCTGTACTGAAGATACCAGGTTCGTGCCTTACTTCAGGAGCCCGGCTTCCTTGTAGAACCTCTCCGCGCCCGGATGCAGCGGAATGCCGACGCCCTTGAGGGCATTCTCCTTGACGATGGCCTTGCCCTTGGCATGTCCGGCGTCGAGCTGCTTGCGCGTATTGTCGTTCCAGAGCGCCTTGGTGATGCCGTAGACCAGGTCTTCCGGCTGATCGGCGCTGGTGATCCATTGCGCGCCGACGGCAAGGGTCTTCACGTCGTCCGGGTTCCCTTCATAGGTTCCGCCCGGCACAGTGTCGCCTCCAAAGAAGGTGTACTTCTCACAGATGATCGGCGCCTCATCGCAGGAGATTGGCACCAGCTTCACATCATGCTGGCTCGCGAGTTCGGCGATCGCCCCCGCCGGATAGCCGCCCACGAAGAAGAAGGCGTCCATGGCGCCGTCGCGCATGCGGTCCGCTGCCTGGTCCGGCTTCAGGAACTCGGCCGAGATATCCGATTCGGACAGGCCGTAGCCTTCGAGAATGAGGCGGGCGTCGACGAGCGTGCCGGAGCCCGGCTCATCGAGCGAGACGCGCTTTCCCTTGAGATCGGCCACGCTCTTGATGCCCGAACCGGCGCTTGCGATGAGGTGAATGCTTTCCGGATAGAGATCGGCGATTGCCCGGAGCTTCTCGACCGGGGGCTTGCCCTCCCAGATGCCGGTGCCGCTGTAGGCCCAGGTGGCGACGTCCGACTGGGCGAATCCGGACTCCAGAGAGCCGCCGGCGATCGCATTGATGTTGGCGACGGAGCCGTTCGACGAGAGTGCCGATGCAACGAGGCCCGGAACGCCGCAGGCGCCACCCTCCTCGCAGGAGCGCGAACCGGGCGGGCTCGAGATGGCGTTCGCCAGCAGCCCGCCGATCGGATAGTAGGTGCCGGCGGTGCCGCCCGTGCCGATACGGAAGAAGGCCATCTGCTGTGCTGCGGCCGTTGCGGCGAGACCCAGCGCCAGGACGGCGCCTGCGAGAATATTGACGTGTTTCATGGTCGTTTCTTCCCTCCTTCAATCGTTGCAGTCGCTTGCGCGAGCTTAGGGGGCCTTGGACGGTGGTGCAAGGCAGAGTTGCTTCGCGATAGACACTCTCGCGCCGATCGGCTTCGGCAGGCAGGGCACCTAGTCCGCCCGATTGCCACCCGCATCGAAGACGTGCAGGCGATCTTTCGGGAAGTCGGCGCGGACCCTCGACCCGGCACCGAGAACCGAGCGGTCGGTCGTGAAGATCTTGAACGGCAGGCCATGCAGCGAGAGGTGCATGATGATGCCGAAGCCGGTCGGCTCGACCAGTTCGAGCTCGGCCTCGATGGCGCCGGTCGGGGAGATGACGACGTGCTCGGGGCGAATGCCGAGGGTCACTTCGGTGCCGGTATCGAGGCTGCCTCTCAGCTCGACGACAACGGGAGATCCGTCGGCAAGGACGACGGTCGCGGTGTCGCCGGCGCTCATGTAGCGTCCCTTCATGAAGTTCATCCCCGGGGAACCGATGAACCCGGCAACGAAGAGATTGGCCGGACGATCGTAGAGATCGAGGGGGGAGCCCACCTGCTGGACAATGCCGCCATGCATGGCGACGATGCGGTCGGCAAGTGTCATGGCCTCGATCTGGTCGTGGGTCACGTAGATCGAGGTGGCGCCGAGTTCGCCGTGCAGCTTCTTGATCTCGGCGCGCATCTGTTCGCGCAGACGCGCGTCGAGGTTGGAGAGCGGTTCGTCGAAGAGAAAGGCCTTCGGCTGGCGAACGATCGCCCGCCCCATGGCGACGCGCTGGCGCTGTCCGCCCGAGAGCGCCTTCGGGCGGCGCGCGAGCAGGGGATCGAGACCGAGCTTGGTGGCAGCGTCCGCGACGACGCGCGTGATCTTTTCCTTTGCCGTCTTCCGCAGCCTCAGACTGTAGCTCATGTTCTCGGCGACCGACATGTGGGGATAGAGCGCATAGGACTGGAACACCATCGCGATGTCCCGGTCCTTCGGCGCCAGCTCGTTCACCCGCCTGTCAGCGATGCGGATTTCCCCCGCCGTTACCTCTTCCAGCCCGGCGATCATGCGCAGAAGCGTGGACTTGCCGCAGCCGGAGGGACCGACCAGCACGATGAATTCGCCATTCCTGATAGTGAGATCCACGCCGTGCAGAACGGGGAAGTGGCCGTAACTCTTCCGGACGCCGGATATATCGATGGAAGCCATGGGTAACCCTTTCAGCCTTTGACCGCGCCGGCCGTCAGGCCCTGCACGAGATAGCGCTGGATGAGGAGGAAGAAGAGGCAGGCCGGGATGAGCGCCAGCACGCCCGCCGCCATCATCTGCCCGAAGTCGACGGAGAATTTGGATACGAAGGACAGAAGTCCGACCGGGAACGTCGCCGCGTCGTTGCCGGAGATCAGCATCAGGGCGAAGAGCAGCTCACTCCAGGCGGCGGTGAAGACGAAGCCGAGCGTCGCCGCGATGCCGGGCAGCGTCAGCGGCAGGATGATCTGCCGGAAGGCGACGAACTGGGTGGCGCCGTCGATCATCGCGGCTTCTTCCAAATCCTTCGGGATCCCGTCGAAGAAGGATTGCATCAGGAAGGTCGCGAAGGGGACATTGAACGCGGAGTAGACGATGACGAGACCGGTGAGGCTGTTGGTCAGCCCGAGCGGCGAGAGTATCCTGAAGATCGGCGCGACCAGCATGACCAGCGGGAACATCTGGGTGAGCAGCATCAGCGCGACGATCCAGTACTTTGCCCGGAAGGAAAAGCGCGACAGCGCATAGCCGGAGAGGGAGGCGAGCACGGTGACGACGAGCGCGGTAGCGCCGGAAACGATCAGGCTGTTCTTGAAGAAGGTCGGGAAGGCGCTGTGGGCGATGACGAAGGTGAAGTGTTCGAGAGTCATCTCGGAGGGCCACATGCGCACGCCCTCACTGTAGAGCAGCCTGTTCGGCGTGACCGATACTTTCAAAAGCCAGAACAGCGGAAAGAGCGCGACGGCGACATAACAGAGGATCGCGAGACGATGGGCGACGGTGAGGAGAATGCGGGATGGCCTCATGGTCTCAGCCCTTGTTCAGAAGCGACTGGCGAAGCAGCACGATCAGCATGGAATAGGCAAGCAGCAGCACGAGCAGCACCAGCGCGATCGCTGAGGCATAACCGAAATCGAGCCGCTTGAAGGCCTGGGTGAAGATATAGGAGGCGACGATCTGCGTCCGGTCGGCCGGCCCGCCATTGGTCATGACGATGATGAGGTCGGCGAAGTTCGAGACCCAGACGGTGCGCAGCAGGACCGTGATTGCGATGGTCGGCGCGAGGAAGGGCAGTGTGATCGACAGAAAGCGCTGGACGGGGCCGGCGCCGTCGATGGCGGCGGCTTCGTAGAGGTCGCGCGGGATCGCCTGAAGAGCGGCAAGAAGCGTGATGGCGAAGAAGGGTATGCCCCACCAGACATTGGCGGCGATCGGTCCCCACATGGCGAGCGCCGGGTCGGCGAGGATATTGTTCGGTTCGGCGAGGACGCCGAGCGCATAAAGCCATTGGGGCAGGGGGCCGATCACCGGATTGAACAGCCACGCCCAGTTGAGGCCGGCGAGAAAGCTCGGTACGGCCCAGGGCAGGAAGACGAGCGCCTGCGCCAGCCCACGGCCGTAAAACGGCTTGTCGAGCAGCAGGGCGAGGATCAGGCCGAAGACGAACTGCAGGGCGACGGATGCGCCCGTCCACCAGAGCGTGTTCTTCAGCGCCCGGTAGAAATCCTGGTCCCGGCCGAGCGCGCGGAAATGATCAAGGCCGATAAAGCCGCCCGAAAACGGGTTGAGCAGCTGGATGTCGCGGAAGGCGTAGGAAATGCCGAGCGCCAGCGGCACCAGCATGACGGCGACGATCAGGACGAGCGCCGGTGCGCTATAGAGATAGGGTTCCGACGCATCGGCCAATCGCTTCATCAGCGATCTCCGGTCATCGGCGTGGGCAGGCGAGGTCATCGGCGGCGTTCCGTTCGGGGTAGCTGGCTCACAGGGAACAGGCAAAGCCCTGCCTGATCGGTTCTGCTTTGTATTCACTCATCTCGGCAGGCGGAGCAGGAGAATTCCCCTCTGCCTGCCGGGCCATGACCTCCACCCGGCCATCGGGACGCGACGGTCCCGCGACCAAAGCCCCTCCCCCTTGTGGGGAGGGGGTGGGGAGGGGTGGCTGTTCAGCCACTACTTCGACTTCGCCAGATATTTCTGCTGGGCCTTTGTCAGGTAGTCGGCCCACTGGTCCGCCAGTTCCTGCGGGGTGATGTCACCGAGGAGCGCCTGCTGCGAGGTCTTGATCACCAGCGAGTCCTTGAAGAAGGCGAACTCTTCCAGATGCGTCGGCATGACGGTCGGGACCGCGTCCTTGTCGGAGAGTTCCTCGAACCATCCCTTGAACTGCGGGCTCGAATAGAACGGGTCGTTTTCAGCGGACTTCAGCGCTGGCAGAGCGCCGGTCCGCTTGTTCCACTCGATGTTGCCTTCCTTGCCTTCGAGTGTCGCGATCAGTTTCCAGGCGAGGTCCTTGTTTTCACTCGCCGACATCATCGACCAGCCGGCATAGCCGATGGTCGGGAAGGTCTTGCCGTCCGGTCCCTTCGGCATCGTCATGACGCCGTAGTCGTCGGCATTCATGTGCTGGGCGATCGCGATGAGGGCGTCCGGATCCTGGTCGAGGAAGGCGCAGGTGCCGCTGTAGAAGCCGGCGACGATCTCGTTGAAGCCCCAGTTGACGCTGTCCTTCGGCGCGTAGCCGTTCTTGTAGAGGTCGATGAGCCAGGTGAGGCCCTTGACCCAGCCTTCGGAATTGAAGGTCGAGGTGCCGTCCTCGGTGAAGAAGGCGTTGTTGCCGGCCATGGAGGCGCCGAACATCACCCAGCCGTTCAAGCCGCCCGGCCCGCCGCGAAGGCAGTAACCGTACTTGCCGGGAAGGTCAGAGACCTTCTTCGCGGCCTCGGCGAACTCGTCCATGGTCTTCGGCGGTTCGGAAACGCCGGCCTCGGAGAGCAGCTTCTTGTTGTAGAACATGGCGCGCAGATAGAAGCCGTAGGGCAGCATGTAGGCCGCGTCGTTGACGTCACGACCGAGTTCGAGGGCGCGCTCCGAGAGGTCTGCGGTCTGGTTCCATTCCTTCAGATAGGGCTCGAGGCTCTCGATCATGCCGTTATTGGCGTAGAGCGAGAGCCAGGTGTCCGGCATTTCCATGACGTCCGGGATTTCGCCGGCCGAGACCATGGTGGCGAACTTCTGGAAGGCCTCGCCCCAGGGCAGCGAGATGATCTCGACCTTGGCGCCGGGATTGTCGGCCTCGAACGTCGAAACGATAGATTTCAAGGTGTCGGTGCGCTCTGGGCTCGTGATGACTTCCACGAGCTTCAGCGTCGTGTCGGCGAGCGCCGTTCCCGCCATCAGGGCGCTCATCAGGGCAGCAGTCAGAAGTGTCTTCATGGTCATTCCCCCTCTTGTTCTTGGGTTGATAGGCACGTCAGGTCTTGCGGGCGGCGTTGATCGCCGTCTCCAGGTCACTCCACAGGGCCTCCGTTCCTTCGAGGCCGACATGGAGACGCACGGACCGCGGGTTCATGCCGAAAGCATGCGCGGAATTCGGTTGGGCCTTTTGCTGCAGCACGACCTCGCCCGGGACGATCAGGCTTTCGTGTCCGCCCCAGCTGACGCCGAGCTTGAAGAGTTCGAGACGGTCGGCGAAGGCGCGGATGTCGACGCCGTCACGGAAGACGAAGGAGAAGAGACCCGAGGTGCCGGTGAGCCCCGGCGGCAACTGGTTTGCAAGGCCCGGATGGTTGACCTGCTCGACCTCGGGACGCGCCTTCAAACGTCGTGCAATCTCGAGGCCGGCTGCCTCGTGCGCCTTCATGCGGATCGGCAGCGTTCGAAGCCCGCGGATCAGCAGCCAGGCATCGAAGGGAGACATCTTGCCGCCGAGATAGGGGAGGCTCTCGCCGCGGATACGGTCGACGAGCGCCTTCGGACCGGTGACGACGCCGGCGACGACGTCGCTGTGACCGCCCAGATATTTGGAGGCCGAGTGCAGCACGAGATCGACGCCGAGCGACAGCGGGCGCTGGAAGACGGGGCTCGCCCAGCTGTTGTCGATGACGGTCAGGACGCCGTGTTTCCGGGCGATCGCCGCGAGTGCGGCGACGTCATGGGTCTCCATGATCCAGCTGGTCGGGCTTTCCATGTAGAAGAGCTTCGCCCCCGGCATCGATTTCTCGACGGCCTCCTCGTCGGTGCCGTCGACATAGGCGACCTCGATCTTCATGCGATTCAGGAGCGTTCCGAAGAGGCGGAAGGCATCCGGGTAGAGATGCTTAACCGCGACGATGCGGTCACCCGGCTCCACGAAGGTGAGCACAGTGGAGGAGATCGCCGCCATTCCGCTTCCGAAGCCCAGCGCGTCCTCGCCGCCTTCGAGTTTTGCCAGCATTTCTTCGAAATGCCGTACGGTCGGGTTGAGCCCGCGCGAATAGACCGGGCGGTTCTTTTCTCCGCGATAGGTCGCGATCATCTCGTCGACGGTCTCGAAGGTGAAGAGCGAGGTTTGCACGATCGGCGGCACGACGGCCTCGAAGGCATTGCTGTCGTCGTGTGCGACGACCAGAGAAGCATCGTCGAACGGATTCGGGCCGTCGATCATTTGGACATTTCCTTGATGTCTTCCTCGACGACGTCGAGGATCTTCAGCGTTTCGCGTCGCGCGGCTTCGGTGTCCTGGGCGACGATCGCGTTGAACAGCGTGCGGTGATAGGGAAAGGATCTCCGGGCGAAGTCCGGCCGGTCGAAAGGCTTTTCCCAGAAGCGCTCGAAGGCTTCGCGCATCTGCTCGAGCAGCTGGCGGAACAGCGGATTGTGGGTGGCATCGTAGATCGCGAGATGGAAGGCGAGGTCCTCCTCGCCCGCGGTTCCCTTCAGGAGGTGGACCCGCTCCATCTCGTCGAGTTTGGCTTCCATGTTGGCGATGTCGTTTGCCGTGCGGCGGCGGGCCGCCACCATGCAGGCCTCGCATTCGATGCCGCGGCGCACTTCGAGCGTTTGCAGGAGTGCATCGCGCACGTTCGCGGTTTCGACGGAGAGCGGCATGTGGATCGTGGCGGATGTGATCGGCTTCAGGAGATAGGTGCCGCTGCCCTTGCGGGTTTCCATGACGCCGAGCGCCTGGAAATGGCGGATCACCTCGCGGATCGTCGAGCGGCCGACGCCAAGCGCCGCCATGAGCTCCCGCTCCGCGGGCAACCGGTCACCGGCAGCAAGACGCGCCTGGTCGATGTAGCGGGCGAGCGATTCGGTTACCTGCCGCGCGCGGTCCATCGGCGGAAGGGGGGCTATCAGCGGCTTGGTATTCGGTGTCGTCATCGATGTCGGCTTCAAATTGGTCTGACATCATAGCATTTCTCGTTCACGTCGATGAGTCAACCGGCAAGATGAAAGATGCGTGGGGACGGTGCGTGCAGCTCTCGTCAGCGACGGCTCTGCGGGCCGGTATCACGTCCAGGAAGGGAGACGAGTCCGGCGGCGAGCCAGAACACGGTGCGAAAACTCATGGCGACGACGGTTTGCAGTTCATAGGGCCTGTCGGCGAGGATCCAGACACCAAGGCCGGCAGGAATAAGCACGTTCGCCGCCGCTATCGCGATTGCCAGGACGCGCGCCCGCCGGCGTTTCAGGATCAGGCCGATCCCGACCGGCCCGTCGCGCGCTCACCGTCCGAGCGAAAGCCTCGGTGACAGCACGACCATCCGCTCTTGGTTCTCCCCGGCATCACTAAGGGCGCGCAAGGCAAGGCTTGCCGCCGTCCGGCCGATCTCCCGGCGCGGTGAGTAGGAGGTCGCGATTGCCGCGGGCAGGGCGTCGGTCAACTCCAGCCCGTTGAAGCCTGCCAGCAGGATCGTGCCGGGCACGGAAATGCCGTGCTCGATGCAGGCGAAGAGGCCGCCCGCGGCCATGTCGTCGTTCGAATAGTAGATGCAGTCGAGGTCGCCCCGCTCGGCGAGCAGCGCCATCGTCAGCCGCTTGCCCAGAACCGCAGAGGAGACCTGGTCGCCCACCTTTTCCAGGGAAAATCGCAGTCCGGCCTCGGCCAGTGCGCGCTCGAACCCCGCCTTGCGCCGGCTGGCACGTTGGTCCCGGTCGAGCCTGCTGCCGACATAGCCGAACTTTCGCCGCCCCTCCGCGAGGAGCGCCCGTCCCATCTCCTCGCCCGCCGCAGTGTGCGAGAGCCCGACGCAATAGTCGATCGGCGTGCCGTCGATATCCATGATCTGGATGACTGGAATGTCGGCCTGCTTCAGAAGCTTGACGGTCTCCTCCGGCTGGTCGAGGCCCGTGACGATCATGGCCGCCGGCCGCCAGGAGAGCATGTTGCGGATGACCTCGCGTTCCTTGCCGGGGTCATAGTCGGTCAGACCGAAGACGGCCTGCATGCCTGTCCCCTCCAGGGCCTCGCTGATGCCTGCGAGCACTTCCGGGAAGACGATGTTCGACATGCTGGGCACGACCACGCCGATGAGATTGGTCCGTCTCGAGGAAAGCGAAAGCGCCAGCCGGTTGCCGACATAGCCGACCCGTTCGGCCGCCTGCGTGACCCTGGTAATCGTCTCTTTCGAAACGTCAGCCGCGCCCCGGAGCGCGCGCGAGGCGGTCATCTTGGAAACGCCGGCCGCCGCGGCGACTTCTTCGAGAGTGGGTCTTCGCATACTGGATCCTACCGGTCGTTCCGCCGACCCGCGCTGATGTGAATGTCGCCGTGGGCAAAGCAAACCGAACCCGCGTTGACAAGAGCGACTTGGTCGACCTAGGTTGGCGGTATCGATACCGGTACCGATAACGGTGTCAGCGAACGAGTGCAAGAGACGCCGCTGCCTCAGCGTAGCGTTCTCGCGATACGCAGTGAGAAGGGGAGGCG
Source organism: Ciceribacter lividus (assembly GCF_003337715.1). Classification (GTDB taxonomy): domain Bacteria; phylum Pseudomonadota; class Alphaproteobacteria; order Rhizobiales; family Rhizobiaceae; genus Allorhizobium; species Allorhizobium lividum. The sequence goes on along the minus strand of NZ_QPIX01000017.1, from coordinate 66,998 downwards.
GGTCTCGACCGGACGAAGGTCCTTCGAGCCCGAGAGGAAGAACCGCAGCACATACGGGGGAGGGGAGCCGCAGATGCATGTTCTCGTGATCGGTGCCGCCGGCATGATCGGTCGCAAGCTCGTCGAACGACTCGCCGCTTCGCCCTCCGTCCTCGGCAGCGAGATCGGGCGCCTGACGCTGGCTGACGCGGTCGCGCCGATGGTTCCTGCCGCACTGCAGTCGGCCACGACCGCGCTGACCGTCGACCTTGCAGCGCCCGGCACGGCGCCGAGACTGATCGAGGGCCGCCCCGACGTCATCTTCCATCTGGCGGCGATCGTCTCCGGCGAGGCGGAGGCCGATTTCGACAAGGGCTACGCGGTCAATCTCGACGGAACGCGCGCCCTCTTCGAGGCAATCCGGCGCGAAGGGCAACGGGAAGCCTATCGTCCGCGGGTTCTCTTCGCATCCTCGATCGCCGTCTTCGGCGCACCGTTTCCCGAAATCATCGGGCCGGATTTCTTCACGACGCCGCCAGCTACGGGACCCAAAAGGCGATCACCGAACTGCTGCTGGCTGACTATTCCCGCCGCGGGATCTTCGACGGCGTCGGCATACGCCTGCCGACCATCTGCATTCGCCCGGGGACGCCGAACAAGGCGGCATCCGGCTTCTTCTCCAACATCCTGCGCGAGCCGCTTGCGGGCAAGGAAGCGGTTCTGCCGGTCGGCGAAGATGTCCGACACTGGTTTGCGAGCCCCCGCTCGGCGGTCGGCTTTTTCATCCATGCCGCGACGATGGACACCAGCCTCATCGGCCCGCGCCGCAACCTCACCATGCCCGGGCTTTCGGCAACCGTCGGCGAGGAGATCGAGGCCCTGCGGCGCGTCGCCGGCGACAGGGCGGTTTCACTGATCCGTCACGAGCCGGACCCGCTGATCGCCGGGATCGTCGCCGGCTGGCCGACCAATTTCGACGCGAGCCGCGCGACGGCGCTGGGCTTCCGGGCGGAGACTGTCTTCGACGAGATCATCCGCATCCATGTCGAGGACGAGCTTGGAGGCCGACTGCCGTGATTGCCAACGCCGGTCGGCATGGTGCCGGCCGCTGAAAGCATGCTGCCCGTTCTGGTGGCGCAGGAGTTGAGGAGCTCCGCGTTCAACCGGGAAGGGCGAGAAACAAGAGATCTGACCGATTGCACTCTGGGAGGAGACGCATGGCCAATGTCCAGTTCGCCGACGTACGCAAGTCCTTCGGCGCCTTTCCCGTCATCAAGGGGGTGAATATCGACATCGAGGACGGCGAGTTCGTCATCCTCGTCGGTCCCTCCGGTTGCGGAAAATCGACCCTTCTGCGGATGCTTGCCGGGCTCGAGAACATATCCGGCGGGGAAATCCGCATCGGTGGCCGCACGGTCAACAGCCTGCCGCCGAAGGAGCGCGACATCGCCATGGTGTTCCAGAACTATGCGCTCTATCCGCATATGACGGTCGCCAGGAACATGGCATTCTCGCTGATGCTGAACGCCGCGCCGAAGGAAGAGATCGACCGGCGCGTCAGCTTTGCGGCCGGCATTCTCGGTCTGACGAACCTGCTCGATCGCTATCCGCGGCAGCTCTCGGGTGGTCAGCGCCAGCGCGTCGCCATGGGGCGCGCGATCGTGCGGGACCCGCAGGTCTTCCTGTTCGACGAACCGTTGTCGAACCTCGATGCCAAGCTGCGCGTCGCCATGCGCGCCGAGATCAAGGAACTGCACCACCGTCTGAAGACGACGACGGTCTACGTCACCCACGACCAGATCGAGGCGATGACCATGGCCGACAAGATTGTGGTCATGCATGACGGCCGCGTCGAGCAGATCGGATCGCCGCTCGAACTCTACGACTATCCCGACAACCTCTTCGTCGCCGGCTTCATAGGCTCGCCCGCCATGAACATGATCAAGGGCAAGCTGGATCCGGAGAACCCGCAGGTTTTCGTGGCGAGCGATGGCACGCGCCTGCCCCTGGCGAAGCCCTTCGCCCAGGCAGTCGGCCGCAGCCTCGTCTACGGCCTGCGCCCGGAATACATCCAGCTCGGCGGGGAGGGCCTGAAGGCCGAGGTCGTCGTCACCGAGCCGACCGGCTACGAAACACAGATCATCGCCAATTTCGGCGGCGGAGAGATCACCTGCATTTTCCGCGAGCGCATCGACGTGCAGCCGGGTGAGCCGATCGGCATCACCATCGATCCGGCGCATGTCCATCTCTTCGACGAGGAGACAGGCATGCGGCTCGTCGGATGAACTGGAATGACTGTGCCCGCAGAGAGGAGCTGCCGGCACGACGTGAAGCACGAAACCGCGGCATTCGCCGACGGGACAGGCGGTGTCGCGTGACCAGTGTCCCGTACTTGGAGGAGGAGCATTCATGACGATCAAGAGAAGAACATTCCTTGCCGGCACTGCCGGCCTCATCGGTGCCAGCGGTCTTCCGGCGTTCGGACTGCGGCCGGCCCTTGCGGCCGAACCCACCTATACGCCGGAGGCCGGTGCCAGCCTGCGTCTCCTGCGCTGGGCACCCTTCGTGCAGGGTGACGAGGAGGCATGGCTCGCCAACACGAAGAAGTTCACCGAGGCGACCGGCGTCGAAGTGCGTGTCGACAAGGAAAGCTGGGAGGACATCCGGCCGAAGGCTGCCGTCGCCGCCAATGTCGGCTCGGGTCCCGACCTCGTGATGTGCTGGTTCGACGATGCCCATCAATATCCGGACAAGCTCGTCGATCTGACCGAGCTTGGCACCTATCTCGACGGCAAGTACGGCGGCTTCTACGACGGCCTGAAGGGCTATGCGATGCGCGACGGCAAGTTCATCGCCATGCCACTGACGGCGATCGGCAACGCGGTCGTCTACCGCGACAGCCACATGAAGGCGGCGGGCTTCAGCGAGTTCCCGAAGGATACGGCAGGATTCCTCGAACTCTGCAAGGCGATGAAGGCCAAGGGAACGCCGGCCGGCTTCCCGCACGGCAAGGCTGTCGGCGACGGCAACAACTACGCCCACTGGCTGCTCTGGAGCCACGGCGCGAAGATGGTGGACGAAAGCGGTCAGGTGACGATCAATTCGCCGGAAACGCTGGCGGCGCTGAACTACGCCAAGGAGCTCTATGCGACCTTCATTCCCGGTACGGAGAGCTGGCTCGACATCAACAACAACCGCGCCTTCCTCGCCGGCCAGATATCGCTGACGGCCAACGGGGTCTCGGTCTACTACGCCGCCAAGAAGGACCCCAACCTTGCCGCGATCATGGAGGACATGCGCAGCACCAACTTCCCGGTCGGTCCGGTGGGCAAGAGCGTGGAACTGCACCAGACGAGCTCGTTGCTCGTCTTCAACCACACGAAATATCCGGAAGCGGCCAAGGCCTACGTCAAGTTCATGATGGAAGCCGACCAGATGAATGCCTGGATCAAGGGTTCCAGCGCCTATTGCTGCCAGCCGCTGAAGGCCTTTGCCGACAATCCGGTCTGGACGGACAATCCGATCCACGCGCCCTATGCCAAGGCTTCCGAGACCTTGCGCCCGAACGGCTATGCCGGCCCGCTCGGCTATGCATCCGCCGCCGTGATGGCCGACTACGTGCTGGTCGACATGTTCGCCTCCGTCGTCACGGGTGCGGCCACGCCGGAGGATGCCATTGCGCAGGCTGAAAAGCGGGCGAACCGCTACTACCGCGTCTGATCGAACGTCGCTCGGGAGCGCGGGAAAGGCCCGCGCTCCCGCATCCCGATCCTTTTCTGGAGTGAAACACCGATGACGATGACGACAACGGATCCCGGTCCTCCGCAGCGCTCGCTTTGGTCGCGGCTCGGCAACAATCGGGATGTGCTCGGCTTTCTCTTCATGCTGCCGGCCGCGGTCTTCCTGCTTTGTTTCCTCACCTATCCGCTGGGGCTCGGCGTGTGGCTCGGCTTCACCGATACGAGGATCGGCAGGGAAGGCATCTTCATCGGCCTCGAAAACTACGAGTTTCTCTGGGACGACAGCGTCTTCTGGCTTTCGGTCTTCAATACCGTTCTCTATACGACGGTCGCCTCGGTGCTGAAGTTCGCGCTCGGCCTCTGGCTGGCCCTGCTCCTCAACGAGCATCTGCCGTTCAAGTCGTTCTTCCGCGCGATCATGCTGCTTCCCTGGGTGGTCCCGACGGTGCTGTCGGCGCTGGCGTTCTGGTGGATCTACGATTCCCAGTTCTCGATCATCTCCTGGTCGCTCATCAAGCTCGGTCTTATCGACCAGCCGATCAACTTCCTCGGCGATCCCACCAATGCGCGGATCTCCGTCATCGCCGCCAATGTCTGGCGCGGCATCCCCTTCGTCGCGATTTCACTGCTCGCGGGCCTGCAGACGATTCCGGCCTCCCTGCAGGAAGCCGCCTCGCTCGACGGCGCCACCAGCTGGCAGCGTTTCCGCTACGTCACGCTGCCGATGCTGACGCCGATCATTGCCGTCGTCATGACGTTCTCGGTTCTTTTCACCTTCACCGACTTCCAGCTGATCTATGTGCTGACCAAGGGCGGACCGGTCAATGCCACGCATCTGATGGCGACGCTCTCCTTTCAGCGTGCAATCCCCGGCGGGCAACTGGGCGAGGGGGCGGCGATCGCCGTCGCCATGATCCCCTTCCTGCTCGCCGCCATCATGTTTTCCTTCTTCGGGCTGCAGCGCCGCAAGTGGCAGCAGGGTGGAGGTGACTGACAATGGAGCCGACCATGAACACCAAGAGCTCTGTTCCCGAGGCCGTTCTGACCGACGACAGCCAGGGCATGTCCTATCTCAGCAGCCTGCCGCGGCGGGTGATGACGATCTACCTGCCACTCGCCGTCTTCGTCTTCGTGCTGCTCTTTCCTTTCTACTGGATGGCGATCACGGCGGTGAAGCCGAATTCCCAACTGACGGACTACAACAATTACAGCCCCTTCTGGGTGGTCGGCGCGACGCTCGACCACATCAAGTACCTGCTCTTCGAGACGTCCTATCCCGGATGGCTGTGGAACACGATGCTGGTGGCGGTCGCCTCGACGGCGCTCTCGCTCTTTGCGGCGGTGCTCGGTGCCTATGCGATCGAGCGCATCCGCTTCACCGGCTCTCGCTCCGTCGGCCTGATGATCTTCCTCGCCTATCTCGTGCCGCCGTCGATCCTGTTCATCCCGCTCGCCTTCATCGTCTTCAAGATCGGCATCTACGACACGCGCATGGCGCTGATCTTTACCTATCCGACCTTCCTCATTCCCTTCTGCACCTGGCTGCTGATGGGCTATTTCCGCTCGATTCCCTTCGAGCTGGAGGAGAGCGCGCTGGTCGACGGGGCGAGCCGTTTGCAGATCCTCACCAGGATCATTCTGCCGCTCGCAGTGCCGGGACTGATTTCGGCCGGCATCTTCGCCTTCACGCTGTCGTGGAACGAGTTCATCTACGCGCTCACCTTCATCCAGTCGTCGGAGAACAAGACCGTTCCAGTCGGCGTGCTGACGGAGCTCGTGCGCGGCGACATCTTCGAATGGGGATCGCTGATGGCAGGCGCGCTCTTCGGCTCGCTGCCGGTGGTCATCCTCTACTCGTTCTTCGTCGACTACTACGTTTCGTCGATGACCGGTGCGGTGAAGGAATGACGCAGGAACGAAGGTCCGGCCTGACGAAGCGCAGGCCGGACCTCGCAAGAATGTCGGTGGCAGTGTGCCGCGTCAGTTCTTGACCGTGTCCTCGAGGAAGAAGCGGCCGAGCGGGTTCTGGTCGAAGTGCTCGATCGTCTTGCGCGAGACGTTGATGTAGGGGCTGTAGTAGATATCGATCCAGTGGACGTCGTCCTTGGCCATCTTCTGGATGTCGACATACATCTGTTCGCGCTTGGCTGGATCCATCTCGAGCCGGGCGGCGGCGACCAGATCCTTCACCTTTTCGTTCTTGTAGCGCGTCATGTAGTTCATGTTGGTGTCGTGGCCGAGAACGAAGGTCGTCTTCTGGTCGGGATCGAGGATGTCGTTGGTCCAGTACATGACGGAAAGGTCGTAGTCGCCGGCGACCAGCATGTCCCAGGTCTGGCTCGGGTCCATCTTCTGCAGATTGACGGTGATCCCGGCCTCGAGCAGCTGCTGCTGCAGGAGAACGGCAATCTGTTCGTCGACTTCGTTGCCGGCATTGACGAGATAGGTGAGCGTCAGGCCGCCGACACCGGCCGAAGCGAGCAGTTCCTTCGCCTTTTCTGGATCATGCGGCCGCTGAAGGTTGTCCGCATAGTGATAGAGGGCACCCTCCGGGATGTAGGAGTTGGCGACCTTGCCGTAACCGAAGGTGACGGCGTCGACGACCGCCTTCTTGTCGATCGCGTAATCGAGGGCTTCACGGACTTCCTTTTTCCCGAGGTCGCCGTGCTCGTGGTTGATGAGGAGATGATCCTCGCGCGTCGAGGTGTCGAGGTGGACAGTGAGGTTCGGATCCTTCTGCAGCTCCGCCACCCGCGAGAAGGGCACGAAGATCGCAGCATCGAGCTGCCCGGCCTGGACGTTGAGCATGCGCGTGTTGTCGTCGGGCACCGAGATCCATTCCACGCCGTCGAGCGATACCCGGTCGGCCTGCCAGAAATACGGGTTCTTCTCGAGGATCACGCGGTCGCCGCGACGCCATTCCTTCACGATGAAGGCGCCCGACGACGCGGTTGGAAGCTCGCCGAAGGCCTCTTCGCCCGCTTCGACAGCCTTTTTCGAGAGGACCGAGACATTCGGCAGTGCCAGCGAGGACAGGAAGGGTGCCGACGGCGTCTTGAGCTTCACGACCAGGGTGTGCTCGTCTGCGGCCTCCGCCGTCTCGACGACCTTGTAGGAATCGCTCCAGAGCGAGCCTTCGTTGTCGCGGATGCGCAGAAGCGAGAAGGCGGCGTCCTCCGCGGTCACCGGCGAACCGTCCGAGAACTTCGCGTCGCGGATCTTGAATGTGTAGGTCAGGCCGTCATCGGAAATCGTCCAGCTCTCGGCCAGACCCGGCTCCAGCTTCGTTCCGGTCTTGTCGACCCGGATCAGGACGTCGAAAACGTTGGAAAACACCCAGTTGTCGACGTTCTGGGCGCTCTTGATAGGGTCGAAGGTGGTCGAATCCTCGCGTCGGCCGATGGTCAGCACGCCGGCGGCCTCCGCCAGGCTCACACCTGCCGAAATCGACGTCATGACGGCGACGAGGCCGACTTTCATCCAGTGTTTCGTTCTCATTCCGTGTTCCCCTTGTTGGTTGTTCATGCGGCTGGGTTTGTGATCGAGGCGCCGGGCGAAGACGGCGCCAGAAGCGTCTTGTCCGGATTGATGTCGGGAACCGCGCCGATCAGCGCGGCGGTATAGGGTTTTGCGGGGTGGGCGAAGACGTCGGCAGAGCGGCCTTCCTCGACGATTTCGCCGTGATACATGACGACGACCCTCTCACAGAGATTGCGCACGATCGCGAGGTCGTGGGCGATGAAGAGCAGCGTCAGCTTCATCCTGTCCTTGAGTTCCGCGAAGAGATCGACGATCTGCTTCTGGATGGTGACGTCGAGGGCGGCCACGCATTCGTCGGCGATGACGAGACGCGGGTTGACGGCGAGAGCCCGCGCGATCCCCACGCGCTGGCACTGGCCGCCGCTCATGCTGCGCGGCTTGCGGTTCGCAAACGCCGGGCCGAGGTGCACGAGGTCGAGCAACTCGTCGATGCGTCGCGGAATGTCCGCCGGAGCCGTGCCGTGCACCTTCAGGACCTCGCCCAGCGTCTGGGCGACGGTCAGCCGGGGATTGAGTGAGTTGAACGGGTCCTGGAAAACCATCGCCGTTTCGCGGCGCAGTCTTGCGATCGTCGGGCGGGGCTGCAGGGCGAGGTCCATTCCGTCGAAGGTGATGTGGCCGGATGAGATCGGAGCGAGCCCGAGGATCGCCCGCGCCAGCGTGCTCTTGCCGCTGCCCGACTCGCCGACGATGCCGATGCTCTCGCCCGGCATCACCTGGAGGCTGACGCCCTTCACGGCGCTGACGGTCCTCGCCCCTGCACGAAGGAAGGCACCGCCCGTCACGAAGCGTACGTGCAGGTCGTCGATTTCCAGGATCGGACGCGGCTTGACCGGCGAGGGTGCTTCGGTCTTCGCGACGGCGACGTGCTCCTCGACCGGCAGCGAGGGGTGGCTTGCGATCAGTTCCTGCGTGTAGGCGTGCACCGGCCTCGACAGGATCGTCCGCTTCGGCCCCACCTCGAGCAGGCGGCCGTTCCGCATCACGGCGATACGGTCGCACGTCTGGGCGACGATGCCGAGGTCATGGGTAATCAGAATGACGGAAAGGCCGAAGCGGTCGCGCAGGTCGAGAAGCAGCTGCAGGATCTGCGCCTGGATGGTGACGTCGAGTGCAGTGGTCGGCTCGTCGGCGATCAAGATCTTCGGCCGGCAGGAAAGGGCAGCGGCGATCATCGCGCGTTGGCGCATGCCGCCGGAGAATTCGTGCGGGTAGTTGTCGTACTGGCGCACGGGATCCGGAAAGCCGACCTGTGTCAGCAACTCGATTGCCGCCGCACGCGCCTGTGCGGCGTCGAGCCGCTGATGAAAGCGAATGCCTTCGGCAATCTGGTGTCCGATCTTCATGACCGGGTCGAGGTGACTGGTCGGGTTCTGGAAGATCATCCCGATCTCACGGCCCCGAACCTGCAGCAGTTCGGTGACAGTGAGCTTCGTCAGGTCCCGGCCTTCGTAGATCACCGATCCACCGTCGATCGAGAGTCTGGTGGAGGGCAGCAGCCCCATGACGGCACGGCAGAGCAGGCTCTTGCCGGAGCCGCTTTCTCCGACGAGGCCGAGAATTTCGCCCCTGCCGAGATCAAGGGAGACCTTGTCGATGAGGGGTGTCGTGCCGGCTTCGCCGTGAAATCCGACGGCCAGATCGCGGATGGAAAGGAGAGGCCCGGTCATTCGTGCACTCCAAGGAGGTCGCCCAGGGCATCGCCAAGCAGGCTGAAGGCGAAGGCGAGCGTTACGATGGAGAAGCCGGGGAAGAGCGTGATCCACCAGGCGGTCGTGACGAAGGGCTGACCTTCGGCGACCATGATGCCCCATTCGGCGGTCGGCGGCTGGACGCCGAGGCCGAGATAGCTGATGGCCGCACCGCTCAGGAGGACGAGGACCGCGTCCGACATGACGAAGACCAGCGAGCCGGCGAGCGCATTCGGCAGAAGGTGACGGAACATGATGCGGAGCCGGCCGAAACCGAGGCTTACGGCCGCCATCGCATAGTCGCTGTGCTTCAGCACGAGGATCTGCGCCCGCACCAGCCGAGCGTAGGAAACCCAGCCGACGATCGCCATGGCGATGTAGAAGCTTCCGAGACCCGGCCCGAGAACGGCGATGATCGACAGCATCAGCACCAGGAAGGGGAACGCAAGGATGATGTCGACCACACGCATGAAGATGCCGTCGACAAGGCCGCCTGCGAAGCCGGCGACGGTTCCGAGAAGCGTTCCGATGACGAATGGAAAGGCGACACCCAGGAAGGCGATCTGCAGGTCGATGCGCGTTCCCCAGACGATCCGCGAGAGGATATCCCGTCCGAAATTGTCGGTGCCGAGGGGATGGGCGAGCGACGGCGGCTGCAGGCGCTCGCCGGCAGCCTGAAGAATGGGATCGTAGGGCGCAATGAGCGGGGCGAGCAGCGCAATGAGCAGGAACGATCCGAGAAGCGCCAGGCCGATCGTCAGCGACGGATGGCGGCGAACCAGGACGAACGGCGCGCGGGCGGGGAGGTTGTCTGAATGCGCGCTGCTCACAGTTTCACCCTCGGATCGGCGGCGACGGTCGCAATGTCCGCCAGGAAGTTGACGAGAACCGTCGCGCAGGCGAACACCATGGCGACGCCCTGCACGACCATGTAGTCTCGCGAGAAGATGGCCCGCACGAGCAGCTGCCCCATGCCGGGAAGGGCAAAGACGCTCTCGACCACGACGGTTCCGCCGATCAGCCAGCCGGTGTTGACGGCAAGCAGATTGATCGTCGGGACGAGGGCGTTCGGCAGGACGTGTCTCCAGAAGACCACGTTCTCCGGCATGCCCCGGGCGCGGGCAGCGGTCGCGACGTCGGACTTCAGCCCTTCCACCATCGCGGCCCTGAGACTTCGGGCGACGACGGCCGAGAGCGAGAGAGCCACGGTGAGGCTCGGCAGGGCAAGGTGGGCGAGCTTTTCGCCGAAGCCTTGCCCGTAGCCCGACACCGGCAGGAGATCGAGCTTCACGCTGAAGAGGATCATGAGCATCAGTCCCAGCCAGAAGGGAGGAAAGCCGATGCCCATCGTCGAGACCAGCCGGACCGCATGGTCGGGCAGCCGGCCCCGGCGTCTGGCGGCAATCGCGGCCATGGGGACCGCGATCACGACCGACAGGACGACGCTGGTGACGACCAGCATCAGGGTCGGTTCGATCCGCGTGACGATCAGTTTCAGCACGTCGATCTTGTAGAGGATCGACTTGCCCATCTCCCCCTGAGCCAGGTTCCGCAGGAAGTAGAAATACTGCAGCCAGATCGGCTCATCGAGGCCGTATTGCGCGCGGATCTTCGCGATCGCCGCCGGTGTGGCCTTGGTGCCGAGGATCACCCGCGCGGGATCACCCGGGATCATCCGGACCAGAACGAAGGTGATTAGACTGATCCCGAACAGGACGGGCAGGAACTGGAGGGGACGGTAGAGAACAAATCTGTAGCGATGCATGGTCGGCCGATCGTCCTCTAGGCTGCGCTGTCTGCGTGAACGGGCATCAGTTTATCCTGTGGCGCGCCAGGAAGCCCGTCAGCGCGGGGTAATAGTCTGCTGGGTTTTCGTAGAAGGGCATGTGACTGGCGTTGCGCAAGACGTGGATCTCCGCATTCCGCAGCGCGCCCTTCATCCGCATTGCGCAGGCCGGTGTCAGTTCGTCGTGTTCGCCGACCGTGATGAGGACCGGCACGTCGATCTTCGGCAGATCGGGTATCCTGTTCCAGTCTTTCAGATTGCCGGTGTAGAGAAACTCGTTCGGCCCCTGCATGGTGGTGTAAGGTCCCATGTTCCAGTCGGAGAGCGAGCGGCGGACGGGTGCGGGCCACTCGGGCAGCCGGCAGACGTGTCGATAGTTGAGGAGGGTGATCGCCGCCATATATTCCGGGTGGTCGGTCGTGCCCTGCGCCTCGTGCTTCTGCATCATCGCGACCGTCTCCGAACCGAGCGCACTTCGAAGCCTTTCCAGTTCCAGCGCCAGATGCGGCATGTCGGCGACGGTATCCTCGAGGATCAACGTCCTGATGTTCTGCGGGTGGGTCAGCGCGTAGTCGATCGCAAGCCAGCCGCCCCAGGAATGGCCGAGCAGATGCACCGCGCCGAGCCCCATGACGCGTCGGACCGTTTCCGTTTCTTCTACATAGCGCCCGATGGTCCAGAGGGCCGGGTCGGTCGGCCGGTCGGAGGCGCCGGTGCCGAGCTGGTCGAAGGCGACGACACGGTAGCCATGATCGACGAGGCAGGAATGAGCCTCGCGGAGGTAATCGCAGGCGAGCCCCGGTCCACCGTTCAGGCAGAAGACCGTTTCATCGCCCCGCCCGAAGCTGTAGGCAACGACCCGGAAGCCGTCGACCTCGATTTCGACACGGTCGTCCGGGGCGATCTCACGCCACATTCACACTTCCTCCGTCGGGATTTGCCTTGACCAAAAAATATGCATGGCTAATTTTTAGCGTATTGTCCCGTCCGCACCAGCTATAAGAAGTGATAGGGGGTGCCGACGTCTTGCCGGAGGGTGTCATGCTCGAGGAAATCAACACGATCGGCCGACGTTTCGACGCCCGGGACACTCTGGACGGACGCATAGACGAGGCGTTCGTCACGATGCAGCGTCTCGGTTTCGACGCGCTGATCTACGACTACACGCCGGGCGCCCTCGACATCGGCGGGCAGATGATGCTGCCGTCGCTGCTGAAGCTGCGCAATGTCTGCGACGAGATGCATGACTGCTGGTACGGACAGCAGTATTTCCGCATTGATCCGGTTCAGCGGCTGGCCATGCAGACCTCTGTCCCCTTCTTCTGGAACTACGATCCCGACGCCGAAACGAAGATAAGGCGCTTCCTGACGGAAGAGACCAAGCCGGTGAGCGACTTCCTGCACGACCATGGCATGACGGCGGGCGTGACCGTTCCCATTCACATGCCGCGAGGCGATTACGCGACGGTGACGGGGATACGCCACGGCGCAAGACGGGATTTCGAACGAGACGCCATGCGTGCCATCGCGGATTTCAGCCTGCTGGCGCAGGTCTTTCACGAGGCTGCCTACACACTTTTCGATCGCGACGTGCTGAATGCGTCCCGCATCCGGCTCACCGAGCGGGAACGCGAATGCCTGCGTTACTCCTCGTACGGTCTTTCCGCGAAGGAGATATCGAGGATCATCGACCGCTCCGTCCCGACGGTCGTCATGCACCTGAACGCAGCGGCGAAGAAGCTCGGCGCGAAGAACCGGACCCAGGCCGTCGTGCGCGCCGCGCAGTACCGGCTGCTCGACGGCGACGTGCCCTATAAGTTGTGATAGGTGCACCGGCCCCGATCCGGCCGATATGGTTGTCTCCTTGAATCTGACCCAAGGAGATCTTCATGCCTGACATCGCATCGCGCGAGGGCTTTTCGCCTTTCCGGGAGTATCGCACCTGGTATCGCGTCACGGGAACCCTGTCGTCCGGCAGGTTGCCTTTGGTCGTTGCGCATGGCGGACCCGGCTGCACCCACGACTACGTCGATTCCTTCAAGGGGATCACCGAGATCGACGGGCGCGTCGTGATACACTACGACCAGCTCGGCAACGGCAATTCCACGCGCCTGCCAGAGAAGGGCGAGGATTTCTGGACCGTGCCTCTCTTTCTGGAGGAGCTCGACTGCCTGCTGAAGCATCTCGGCATCCAGGATCGCTATGCCTTTCTCGGCCAGTCCTGGGGCGGCATGCTCGGCGCAGAGCATGCCGTACGCCGGCCTGGGGGATTGAAGGCACTCGTCATCGCGAACTCGCCCGCCAACATGAAGACCTGGGTGGCGGAGGCGAACCGGCTCAGGGAGGAGCTGCCGGCCGAGGTGCAGGCGACGCTGCTGCGCCATGAGCAGGCCGGAACCATCACCGATCCGGAATATGTAGCAGCCTCGCGGGTGTTCTATGACCGTCACGTCTGCCGCGTTGTTCCCTGGCCGGAGGAGGTGGCGCGCACCTTCGCGATCATGGACGAGGACAATACCGTCTATCGCAACATGAACGGCCCGACCGAGTTCCATGTGATCGGAACCATGAAGGACTGGACGATCGAGGACAGGCTGCCGTCGATTGCCGCCCCGACATTGCTGATCTCGGGCCGCTTCGACGAGGCGACACCCGAGGTCGTCCGACCGTATGTCGAACGGGTGCCGGGATGTCGCTGGGCCGTGTTCGAACAATCGAGCCACATGCCCCATGTGGAAGAGAAGGCGCTGTGCCTTGCCGTCGTCTCGGACTTCCTGAAGGAGCACGACTGACGGGCGGAGAGCCGGTCAGCTTCGCCGGCACGATGGTTTGTTCATCAGGCGCGCTTCGCGCGCCGCTTCCTGCCGTCACCTTCGGCGTTGCCGGCAGCAAACTGTAAGGCCGGTGCCGGGCGGCCGATATGGTATCCTTGTATGAGGGCGATGCCGAGGTCCCGTGCCAGCGTAGCCTGATCCTCCGTTTCGACGCCCTCGATCAGGATGCCGGAACCGCGGTTGCGGATGAGCGTCACCATGTCTTCGAGCATCGCCCGCCCCTCGGCGTTATCCGCCGCATGCAGGAAGGAACGGTCGATCTTGACCGTGTGGAAGTCCACGGCGCGAAGCCAGGAGAGGCCCGCATGTCCCGTTCCGAAGTCGTCCAGCCACAGCCTGACGCCGAGGGCCTTGAGTTCGGAGATGCTCGTGGTGACATAGGAATGGAGTTCCATCGCCAGCCCCTCCGTGACCTCGAGGGCGAGGCGATTGCCCGAGACGCCGCTGCGGGCGAGAATTTCGGCGACCGAGGCGGCGAAGCCCGGCGCCCGCAGCTGGACGGGCGAGACGTTGACGCTCACCAGGTCGACCTTGTTCGGCGCAAGCATTTCCTCGCATGCGGTGCGGATCGCCCACAGGCCGAGGTCGTGTATCGCACCCGTCCGCTCCGCGATCGGAATGAAGGAGCTCGGCAGGATCGGCGTGCCGTTCAGCCCGTTGAGCCGCATGAGCGCTTCGGCGGCGACCAGTTCACCGGTCTCGGAATCCCTGATCGGCTGGTAGACGAGCGAGACGAGATTGCGACCGATGGCAATGTTCAGGAGGGCGGAAATGCCTTCGCTCTCGTCGCTGATCAGCGGGTCGTTGGGATCGAAGACCTTGGCGCAGTGACGTCCTCCGGCCTTTGCCCCGTAGAGCGCGCGGTCCGCTTCCCGGACGAGCATTTCGAGCTTCGTTGCGATGGTGGCGCCGGTGAACGTCGCGCCGACGCTCGCGGTGACGACCTCGATGCCGTCCGGTCGCTGATCGTGCTCTATCGCCAGTTCCTCGACCGTGCGGCAGATCGCATTCGAAAGCTCCTCGACACGAGCGATGCTGTTGGAGCGAACGATGGCAATGAACTCCTCGCCGCCATATCGTCCGACAGTGCCGCCGAACGGCTCGACGAGATTGCGGAGGGCGTCCGCCACGAGACGGAGACTACCGTCGCCATTCTGGTGACCGTAGCGGTCGTTGTACAGCTTGAAGAAATCGACGTCGATCAGGAGAACGGCGAAGTCGTCGCCGTAGACCCGCCACATGTTCCAGTGTTTGCGCAATTGCAGGTCGACGGCACGCCGGTTGTCGAGCCCGGTGAGCGGATCGGTGTAGGAGAGCTTCAGCAGCGCCTCGCCGCGATCCGACGCCGACTTGTGCTGGATACGCGCCTCGAGCGCGTTGACGAAGACGTTGTAGCGCTCCTCGTTGAGCTTCCAGTTCACGTAGGACGTGAAGACGAAGCAGGACACGTAGAAGAGCGCAAAGGCAAAGGCGTAGGCGCCTTCGGGCCGGAAGCTTGCGAGCGACAACAGAAAAGCGACGAGAATGGCTCCGGAGGCCGCCAGCGACAGGCTGAAGCGAAAGCTGAAGAAGAGATTCTCTCCCATCATGAAGATCGCGCCGAAGATCATGTAATAGGAGATCGCTTCGGTATGGCTCGTCATGAGCGCCGGAAGCATCCAGCCGATATATCCGAGCACCACCGCGAAGGCGCAGGTGCGGTCGAGCCATTCGGTTGCGACATTCATCAGTCGCTGCACCTCGAAGAGGGCGAGCGCGCTGATCCCGACCGCGATGCGGGCAGCGATCGTATAGTCGGCAACGTCAGGGATCAGAATGATGTCGGGGACGGCAAAGGTGAGATACACGATGACTGCCACCCAGAAACCCTGCCTCACGGCGGTTCTGCGCGCTTCTTCGCCCTCGGTGCGATAGAGTTGCCGCAGTTCGGCCTCCGACGGCAGGCTTGGGGCGTCCTGCCGATCCTCTTCGATAGCACCAGTCCAGGTGTGCCTCATGCCCCTTCTCACAGTCTCCTGCAGCTTGTGCAGATCATGAGCGCGCGGCTGCGCATAGTCTCGTGAAGTGCGGTTTAATCACATTCTAATGCAAGGTGACAGGCTGTATTCCCCAAGTCATCACTACAGAGTAAAACGTATGCGTGAACATTGAGTTAAAATGTGTTCTTGTACCAAAACGGTACACGCCTTCCCCCTGGCTTTTTATGATTTCTCGCACTGTACAAGTTGTCGCAAATCAGGCCATTCTCCCGGGCATCGTTAAACCTTTGTTAAGGAGCGGGGCCTGCATGAGTCAGTTGAAAATAGTGCTCGACGGCGAAAGCCTTATCACACCCGACGCAATGGCTGGAGGAACCGCGGCGGGAGACTATGAGCACTTCGACGAACAACTCGCGATCGGTCGCGGCGAGATTGCCTTGATGCTGGAGCTTGCAAGGCAGCGTTCGGAGAGAGCCGAGGATCCGCGGAGCATCATCGATTACGTCGCCGGCGCTCTTCACGACATCCGCTCCCGATTCCATCCGAATGTCTGGAAGGCACTCGTTCCGGTGGTGCAGCGCCATCCGGTGTCGGCGTTCTTCCTTCAGGACCCGTTCACACGCTGGTCCTTCGAGAAGCCGCGCGGATATTCCGGCGACGCCCATCTTCTGGATTTCATCTACGGACACCCGGACGCCGCCGACGAAATCGCCGCCGCCACACCGACCGGCAAGGCTCTCTATGATTACACGAAGGATGCCTCGTCGTCGGTCGCCGTCCGCGAGCGCCGCGACCTGCTGACCCGATATGTCGATCAGGTCGCCGATGCGCGGGGCGCCGAAACGGAGATCCTGACCATAGCGTCCGGACATCTTCGCGAGGCCGACCGCTCGGTCGCGTTGCGGGAGCAGCGGCTCAAGCGATGGATCGCGCTCGATCAGGATCCGCTGAGTGTCGGATCGGTCGCCCGCAATTTCCAGGGAACCTGCGTGGAGGCCGTGAACGGTTCGGTCCGAAGCATTCTGAACGGCAAGCAGAAGCTCGGACAGTTCGATTTCATTTATGCAGCCGGCCTCTACGATTACCTCGCGGAAAACGTCGCGGTGAAGCTGACGCAGAAGTGCCTGCAGATGCTGAAGCCCGGCGGGCTCTTCCTGTTTGCCAATTTCGCCGAGGGTATCCGCGTCGAAGGTTACATGGAAACCTTCATGAACTGGGAACTCCTCTGGCGCAACGAGGCGGACATGTGGCGCATCGTCAACGCCAGCATCGACCGTAACACCGTCGAGCCGCAGGTCTGGTTCGGCGAAAACCGCAACATCGTCTACGGCACGCTGCAGCTCCGCACGTGAGGACATCCGAAACCCCGGCGTGACGGCTGCCGGGGTTTCCCCAGCCGCGCCGGCCCGGAGGGCGGCGGGACCAGTTGCCGGGCGCATGACGATGGCGCGGGCTTTAAGGTGCGCGCCCGCGCTGACCGACCTCACAAGCCGAGGGCATGAATTAGAACTCCGCGACCTTACCCCACGAGCTCTTTCCGAACCGGTCGGGATGATACGGCCTCGGGTCGACGATCGGTTCGTCGCCGGTAACGATATCGGCGATCAAGTGGCCGGCCCCGGGGCCGATGCCGAAGCCATGGCCGCTGAAGCCGGCCGCAAGGACGAAGCCGGGAAGCCCGGTCACTTCGCCGATGGCGGGCACGCCGTCCGGCGTCGAGTCGATGTAGCCGGCCCAGGCCGCCGTGACAGCGCGGCCTTCAAGGGCCGGCAGCAGTTCGACCGCGCGTTTGTGGGTGAGGCGGATCGTTCCCTCGTCGAAGGCAGGGTCGAGGATACGCATTTTTTCCATCGGCGTCGGCCGGTCGAGGTGCCAGCGTGCGAGGCTTTCGTGGCCTGATCGTATGCCTTCCAGTCCGCCGGGGGCGAGACTCTTCCAACGTCGCAGGAACATCGGCAGGAATTGCGGTGCGAAGCGGAGCTGCTGGGCAGTGGGGTCGACCCGGCCGCGGCCGCTGATCGCAAGGGTGTGGCCACCGTCGCCGCGGCGGGTGACGGAGATCGCGGCGGTGTGCAGCGCGTCCGGTATGGCACCTTCGCCAGGTCCGACCGAGAGGATCGACGAACGGATTGATGCCTGCGGAAAGCGAATGTCGAGCTGACGGCAGAAGGCGGATGCCCAGGCACCGCCCGCAAGAACGGCAAGCTTGGTGCGGATCGTTCCGCGTTCCGTGACGACGGCGCTGAGCCGACCGCCTTCCGTTTCGATGCCGCGCGCAGCACAGGACTGGTGGACAGTGCCGCCGAGTTTCAGGATGGCGCGGGCGACCGCCGGTGCGGCGCTTGCCGGATCGGCGACACCGTCGCTCGGCGAAAAGACACCACCTTTCCAGACCCTTCCGGTCGCCCCCGCCCTGACGGTCGCGGCAGCCTGGTCGAGCATGTGGGTGGTGACACCGACGGTACGGGCGAAATCGCGCCAGCGCGCCCAGCCTGAGAGTTCCTCCTCGCTGTTGCTGAGATAAAGGAGGCCGCAGCGGCGAAAGCCGGTGTCCTCGCCGGTTTCGGCCGCAAACGCTTCCCAAAGGTCGAGGCTTTTCGTTGCCATGGGGAGCTCGCGGGCGTCGCGGTTCTGCTGTCGGCACCAGCCCCAGTTTCGGCTCGATTGCTCGGCACCGACGCGGCCCTTTTCGAGCAATGCGACTTTCAGTCCGCGTTTGGCGAGATGATAGGCGGCAAAGACCCCGACGATCCCCGCGCCGATCACCACGGCGTCGGCGGTTTCCGGCAGTTCTGGCGTCGTTTCGACGAGCATCAGGGGCGCGGGCATGATCATCTCTCCTTGTCGCCTCAGAGAATAGCGCCGGAATTCCGGCGCCGTTGCCGCATATCGGTGGCCCGCAGCAGAAGATTCCGTTCTTTGAAGGATCAGCAGATCATTGTGCCTCGTGCGGCGCTGCCAAACGGAATAGACGCGCCAGGACAAAGTGTTAATGTGATTTCGAGGATGTCGCAGCATAAAATGCTACCGTCCGACTGAACCCGGACGCCGGAGGAAGCGCCATGAAACTCGATCGCATCGACATCAAGATTCTTCACGAACTGCAGAAGAACGGCCGCATCACCAATGTCGAGCTGGCCGAGCTCGTCCACCTCTCGCCGAGCCCGTGCCTGATGCGGGTGAAGAAGCTGCAGCAGGAAGGCTATATCGAGGGCTATTCGGCGCAGATCAATCTTGCCAAGCTCGGTCAGACCCTGACCGTCTTCACCGAGATCACCCTCAAGAACCACCGACAGATCGACTTTGCCCGCTTCCTCGCAGCTGTCGAAAAGGTCGATCAGATCATCGAGTGCCATCTGGTGTCCGGTGGCTACGACTATCTCCTGAAATTCGTGACGGCAGGCATCGGTGAATACCAGACGATCATGGAACGACTGACCGATCTCGATATCGGTATCGACAAGTATTTCAGCTTCGTCGTCCTGAAGTCCCCGATCGTCAAGGCGCACCTGCCGCTGACGAGCCTCTTTCCCGTTTGATGTCCGAGGCAGCCACGCCGTCAGGCGTGGCTGTAAGCCCTTACCTGCTCCGGGTCGAGTTTGAGATTGTCGAGCCAGGTCGGATCGAGTTTCGGCACCGACGAGAACAGCAGGCTGGAATAGGGATGCATGGGCGCCTTGGCCTGTGCCGGCGTCAGTTCCTCGACCTTCTTGCCGCCATACATCACCACGATCCTGTCGCAGATCGCCTCGACGACGGAGAGGTCGTGGCTGATGAAGACGTAGGAGAGCGAGAGCTCCCTTTGCAATTCCTTCAGGAGGTCGATGATTGCGGCGGCGACCACGGTGTCGAGCGCCGAGGTGATCTCGTCGCAGAGGATGAGCTTCGGCTCGGCCGCCAACGCGCGGGCGAAATTGACGCGCTGCTTCTGCCCGCCGGAAAGCTCGGCAGGCCGGCGATGGCGCAAGGCCTTCGGCAGGTGCACCATGTCGAGAAGCTCCGCGATCCGCGCGTCCCGGGCTTTGCCCTTCATGCCGCGGTAGAAGGTCAGGGGACGCCCCAGGATGTCCTCGATCGACTTTGCCGGATTGAGCGCGGTGTCGGCATACTGGAAGACGATCTGCAGTTCGCGCACCTGGTCGCGCGTGCGTCGGCGGCTCGACGGGGCAAGCTCACGGCCGTCGAGAGTCATGGTCCCGGCGGAGATCGGCAGGATGCCGGCAATGGCGCGCGCCAACGTCGATTTTCCGCAGCCCGATTCCCCGATGATGCCGAGATTGCGGCCCTTTTCGACGCTGAGGCTGACACCGCTGACGGCGCGCACGAGCGGCAGTCCGTCGGCCTGCATCGGGCCGTAGCCCGCTATCACGTTGTTGATCTCCAGGAGTGGCGCCCGCTTTTTCTCGGCGACCGCGGCGTCATCACGGGGTTTCGGCTCGAAGGCCGCGAGAAGCTCGCGCGTATAGGGGTGTGCCGCACGGTGCAGGATGTCATCCGTCGAGCCGGTTTCCTGAATCTCGCCGCCGCGCAAGACCATGATGCGGTCGGCAATCTGCGCGACGACGGCGAGGTCGTGCGAGACGTAGACGCCTGCGATCCTGCCGGCCTTCATCACAGATTTGAACGCCTTCAACACTTCGATCTGCGTCGTCACGTCGAGCGCGGTCGTCGGTTCGTCGAAGATGATGAGCTTCGGATCGCCGATCATCGCCATCGCGGCGGCGAGCCGCTGCAACTGCCCGCCGGAAACCTGGTGCGGATAGCGTTCGCCAATGTGCTCGGGGTCGGGAAGCGACAGTGCGCGGAACAGGTCGATCGCCTTGCTCCTGGCTTCTGCCGGCGACATCAGGCCGTGGATCTTCGTCACCTCGATCACCTGATCGATGATGCGGATCGCCGGATTGAAGGCGGCCGCGGCTGACTGCGGTACATAGGCGACCTCCGTGCCGCGCACGGATGCCAGTTCGCGCTCGCCGAGCTTCGCCATGTCCTTGCCGTCGACGAGGATAGTGCCGCCGGATATGCGGCAGCCGGTGCGCGCGTGCCCGAGCAGCGTGAGCGCGATGGTCGTCTTGCCCGATCCGCTTTCGCCGATGAGCGCGAGGATCTCACCGGGGGCGATGTCGAGGCTGACGCCCTTGATGATTTCGACGCGACGGCCGGAGTCGGTCCTGGCCTCGACCTTGAGATCACGAACTTCTACGAGATTCTTCATCAGGCGCTCCTGTCGCGGATCTTCTGAGGGAGGTTGTCGATCAGAAGATTGACGCTGATCGTCAGGCTGGCGATGGCAAGGCTCGGGACGATAACCGCCGGCGCCCCGAAGGGCAGTCCACCGATATTCTCGTGAACGAGCGCGCCCCAGTCGGCATAGGGCGGCTGCACGCCAAGCCCCAGGAAGGAGAGGCCGGAAAGCAGCAGCACGATGAAGACGAAACGCAGGCCGAGATCGGCGAGCACCGGCCCGAGGATGTTCGGCAGGATTTCCGAGCGGATCAGATAGAGGGTTCCCTCGCCGCGGGTGCGGGCGACGGTGACGTAGTCCATCGTGTTGATGTTGACGGCGAGCGCGCGGGCGAAGCGGTAGGCGCCGGGCGTGTAAATGACCGCGAGCGTCGTGATCAGAACCGTGAGCGAGGAGCCGACGGCCGCGACGATGACGAGGCCCGAGAGCTTGCCGGGTATGGAGTTCAGCGCATCGAGGAAGCGGCTCAGTGCCGCATCGAACCAGCCACCCGTGACCGCTGCCGTCATGCCGAGGACGACGCCGCTGAAGCAGGCGATGCAGACCGCCGCAAGCGAGATCCCCACGGTATAACGCGCGCCCATCAGAGCACGCGAGAGCATGTCGCGTCCAAGGTAGTCGGAGCCGAGCCAGAGCTTGCCGCTGATCCCTCCGAAGAAGTCCTCGTCGACGATTTCCCCGACAGGATGGGGGATGATATGCGGCGCAACGATCGCGACGATGCCCCAGAAGAGGATGACCGACAGGCCGATCATGCCGACCCAGTTGAAGCGGTAGCCGAATTTTCTCGACAGCGTGGCGGGCAGTGTCATGGTCAGCGCAGCCTCGGGTTTGCAAGAATGGCAATGATGTCGGCAAGCGTGATCAAGAGCAGGTAGCCGAAACAGAAGATCATCGCGCAGGACTGGATGAGTGGCAGGTCGCGGGTTTCGACGCCGTCGACCATCAGCTTGGCGACACCCGGATAGTTGAAAATCGTCTCGACGATGATGACGCCGCCGACGAGGTAGGAGAGAGACAGCGCGATCGCGTTGACGATCGGGCCGACCGCGTTCGGCAAGGCATGGCGCAGCACCATGCGGGGCCGCGACGCGCCCTTCAGCAGCGCCGCCTCGACATAGGGGGTGTCGATCGTTTCGACCACCGCGGCACGCGTCATGCGGATCATCTGTGCGGAAACCACGAAGGTCAGCGTGATGACCGGCATGGCGTAGATCTTCAGCATTTCCCCGATGGATGTGACACCGCCGGCTATCGAGAGCGCGGGAAGCCATTTGAGATAGACGGAGAAAATGAGGACGGCCGAGGTCGCGACCATGAATTCCGGGACGGAGATCACGCCGATGGTGCAGATCGTGACGATGCGGTCATAGAGCGAACCCCTGTACATGGCGGCCGTGATTCCGAGCGTCAGGGCAAGCGGCACGGCGATGAGCGTAGTTACGCCGGCGAGCCGCATCGTGTTGACGAAGCGGCCGCCAATCAGGTCGGCCACCGCGATGTTGTTGACGTAGGAGGTGCCGAGGTCTCCGGTCGCGAGACCTGCCAGCCATCGCATGAAGCGGATGAACGCCGGCTCGTCGAGATGCATGGCGGTCCGCAGACCCGCCACCGCTTCGGGCGTTGCGGCCTGGCCGAGCAGGATCGTCGCGGTGTCACCGGGAAGCATCGCCGTGGCGAAGAAGACCGCAAAGGAGACGATCAGCAAGGTCAGTGCTGCGATCAGAAGCCGCGCTCCGACGAGATTGAGTACATATGGGCTCATGAGAGGGCCCCTCTTCGGTTGAGCATCGATGCGACAAGCGATGCGATGCACGGGTCCGTGAAGACTACGGGCAAAAGACTGACACGTCATCGGTGAAGATGGCGGGAAGGCAACAGGCGCCTTCCCGTTTTCTGCGGCTATCAGGCTTCGAGCCAGACATATTCGGCGAAGGCGTAACCCATCTGGCCGCCGAGCGGATTGGCCTCGAGGCCCTTCAGCTTGCCGGAGATCGCATCCACGTTCGAGATGTAGACGGGGATGACCGTACCGGCTTCCTCGGCGACCATGACCTGCATCTCTCCATAGATCGTCTTGCGCTTGGCCTCGTCGAGCGAACCGCGGGCCTCTACCAGCATCTTGTCGAATTTCTCCGACTTGTACTGGCTTTCGTTCCACGGCGCATCGGAGGCGTAGAGCAGCGAGAAGAGGATGTCGGCCGTCGGACGCGGGTTGATGTTGCCGAAATGGACCGGCGCCTTCAGCCAGTAGTTCGACCAGTAGCCGTCGGACGGCACGCGCTGGACGTCGAACTTCATGCCGATCTCGCTGCCGGCCTGCTGGACGATCGTGGCCATGTCGACCGAGGCGGTGGCGGCATCCGAGGCAACGATCGGAATGGACTGGCCGAGGAGACCGGACTTTTCGAAGTGGAACTTGGCCTTCTCGGGATCGTACGCTTTAGCCTTGAGCTCGGCATTGTGGTAGATGTTGGCGGGGGAGATCGGCTGATCGTTCGCCACCTCGGCGAGCCCGCGCAGGACCGACTTCCGGATCTGCTCGCGGTTGATCAGGTATTTCATGCCCTGGATGAAGTCCGCCTTGCTGCCCGGTTCCATGTCGAGGCGGATGTTGAGGTCGGTGTAGTTGCCCGATGTCGTCTGCGACAGCACGAAGCCCGGCTGGCTTTCGACGAGCTTCATCGAACGCGGCGTGATCGAAGCCGCAAGATGAACGTCACCCGAAAGAAGCGCGTTCACGCGCGCCGTGTCGTCGCTGATCGCGAAATACTCGAACGAGTCGATGTTGGCGCCGCCGGCCTTGAAGTAGTCGGGGTTTTTCACGAAGACGGACTTCACGCCCGGCTGGAACGTCTCGACCTTGAATGCCCCGGTGCCGATGCCCTTGGAGAAGTCGGTGGTGCCGTCCTGCACGATCATGAAGTGATGCATTGCGAGGATCGTCGGAAGGTCGGCGTTCGGGTTGGCGAGGGTGATCTCGACGATCAACGGGTCCACGGCCTTGATGCCGGTGATCTGCTTGGCGATCGAATTGACCTTCGAACCGACGTCCGGATCGAGGTGCCGCTTCAGCGAGAAGACGACGTCCGCGGAAGAGAGCGTCTTGCCGTCGTGGAATGTCACGCCGGAGCGCAGCTTGACGGTCCAGACTTTCGCGTCGGCCGTCTTGATGCTCTCGGCGAGCTCCATCTGGGTGATGCCGTCCTTGTTGAGGAAGGTCAGGCGGTTGTAGAGGGCACAGCAACGGACGTAGTCCGTCGACAGCGACGCCTTGGCCGGATCGAGCGTATCGGCAGTCGAGGAGGACCAGCCGGCCGCCCTCAGGTGGCCACCCTTCGTCGGGGTGGCGGCGATGGCGTTGGATGCGCGGCCAAGGACGAGTCCGCCGGCCGACAGCGCGACACCGCCGGCGAGCATCATGTGAAGAAGTTCGCGGCGTGTGGCACCGCGGCGGATGGCGTTTTCGACCATCGCGTCGTCATTTCTGGTCCAGTTGGTGATCTTGTCGCTCATGCTACTTCCCCTTTTTGTTGTCGCTTGAGGGCTGTCCGTCTTTCGCGGGCCGACCCCTGGTGTTGAAGACAGGTCATTTTCGGGTGGCTGCCACGGCGTCGGCAAGCTCGGCCATGGACGTGAAGTGATAGTCGGGCGTGGTGAATTCGGCCGGCTCGATCGTGCCGCCATAACCGTTCTGGGCGTGGCGCCGCTCGATCCAGCAATTGGTCATGCCGAGTTTCCGGGAAATCCCGATGTCATGGTACTGGCTCTGGGCGACATGCAGGATGTCCTCCCTGGCAGCACCTTCCGAAGCGACGAAGTCGAAGACCTGTTCGAAGAAGGCCGGATCAGGTTTTTCCGTACCCGTATCGTCGGCGGTGAAGGCGGTATGGAACGGATTGCCGAGCTCTGCCGCAAAATGGTCGAAGGCCCAGCGCCGCGCATTCGTCATGGCGATCAGCCGATAGTCGCGCGCGAGGCGGGCAAGCGCCTCGGGGCTGTCGGGAAACGCTTTCCAGCTTCTGGCGGAGTCACGCAGCCGCTCGCCGTAGCGTCGCTCTGCAGGAAGCCCGAGCGTCGGCGCAATCGTGAGATAAACCCGGACGAGATCGTCGGGAAAAAGGTCGGCACCGTCGGAATAGCGGGCCTGCCTGTAGAGCGTCAGGGCCTCTTCGCCGTCGACGGTCGCGCCGGCTTCCGCGGCGATCCCGGCCAGGCAGTCCTTGAGACCCGCCTCGAAATCGATGAGCGTGCCGACCACGTCGAAGGTCATGTACTTGAAATCAGGCAGTTGCGCGCTCAAGTCCGTTTCCCCAGTTTCGCCGCGCGCCGATGGCGCTTGCGGCAGATTATTTCGTTCCCGGTTCGGGCGATTGTCTCGCCTTCATATCAAGCCCGTCGTTTGGTTCAGCGGGCCTTCTCATCTATCAAGTGTGGCATCTGCACTGCACCGATTCCGCCGAAAAGACACAGCGGTGCGGCACAAAATTGCGAATCTGCCGGCCCCAGCGACATTTGGGGGCCTGGCTCCTCCCCGGGGCGCTCAGTCCTTCAGGACGCGGCGCACATCCGGATCCTCGAGTGTCTGGTCCAGCGTCACAGCCGTGCGCTCGAGGATCGCATCAATGTCGGCATCGGTGCAGCAGAGCGGAGGGGCATAACCGAGGGCGCCGTTCGCGAAGGCGCGGATGACGAGACCGTTATCCCAGGCACGGTCGAAGATACGTCGCGCCGCCTGTGCCTCGGCGGGGAGGGGGGTCTTGTTCTTCTTGTCGACGACCAGCTCGATGGCGGCGAGCATGCCGCGACCTCGAACTTCGCCGACCAGCGGGTGATCCTTCAGGGCTTCGAGGCCGGCCATCAGCCGGCCGCCGGCCTTTCTGCCGTTTTCGAGAAGGCCGTTCTCATAGAGCTTCAGGACTTCCAAGCCGACGGCTGCGCTGACCGGATGGGCCGAATAGGTGTAGCCGTGACCGACCGCCGAGGCGCCGGCGCCGTCGGCGATCACCTGGTAGACATGGTCCGCCATGAACACGGCGCCCATCGGGACATAACCGGAGGTGAGGCCCTTGGCGGTGGTGATGAAGTCCGGAACGATCCCCTCCTCGCTGCAGGCGAAAAGAGGCCCCGTTCGGCCGAAGCCGGTGATCACCTCGTCGGCGATGAAGAGGATGCCGAGCTCGCGGCAGAGATCGCGCATTGCCTTCAGCCAGCCACGGGGCGGCACGATCACGCCGCCGGAGCCCTGGATCGGCTCGGCATAGAAGGCGGCCACCCGCTCCGGTCCGATCTCCTCGACCTTGACCCGCAATGCCGCAAGAGAAGCGGCGATGATTGCCTGCGGATCCTCGCCGACGGGGTTCCGGTAGGGATAAGGGGACGGAATCTTGTGCTGCCAGTCGAAGGGGATGCCGAAGCCGGCATGGAACGCCGGCAGGGCCGTGAGCCCGGCGCCGACGGTGGAGGAGCCGTGGTAACCCATCTCGATCGAGATGAACTGGTCGCGCCGGGGCTCTCCGCGCGCGGTCCAGTAGTAGCGGACGAAGCGGACCGTGCTGTCGACGGCATCCGATCCCCCGAGGGTGAAATAGACGTGGTTGAGATCGCCCGGCGCGCGTTCGGCGAGTTCGGTGGCGAGGCGGATTGCCGGCTCGGAGCCGAGCCCGAAATAGGTGGTTGCGTAGGGAAGCTCGCGCATCTGGCGGGTAGCGGCCTCGACGATGCTCTCGTGCCCGTAACCGGCGTTGACGCACCAGAGGCCGGCGAAGCCGTCCACCAGTTGCCGCCCGCTCGCATCGGTCACCGTCGCACCCTTGGCGGAGGCGAGCACGCGCACGCCCTGTTGCTCGTGGCCGCGATAGGAGGCGACCGGATGGACGAGGTGGGCCCGGTCGAGTTCGATGAGGGAATTGCTGTACATGATCTTCTCCGGATCAGCCGAGGGCCTGGTTGGCGAGGGCGAAGGTGGTGGCCGCGGGCGTTGCCCGGTGCTCGACGGGGCGGGCCATGGTGATGCCGCCGCCCACATGGGCGAGGCCGTTTTCGGCAAGCCAGTCGGCAAGTCCGGCGTCGGCGTCCGTGTCGACACGCAGGAAACGACCCGGTCGCTTCGCGATGAAATGCGAGACGAGGGCCTTTGCGTCCCCGAGCGTCGACGCGACGACGGGGCCGATCACCTCGCCACGGCCGAAAGGCCGCAATGCGGCGAACGCGTCGACGTGTCCGTTGCGGCGAAGGACCGCAAATTCGCCGATCGTGGCGAGACAGACGATCATGCGTTCCCGGTCGGCTCCACACGCGGCGCGATCGAGCGCGATGATCGCCGGCAGGTCCGCAGGGGAGGCGGGCTCGACACCTGCGGGCGAGGGCATTTCGCCGACGACACCCTGATGCTGACGGATCGTGCCGGTCTGGCGGAAGCCGAGTTTTTCGTAGAGCGGCAAGCCTTCCAACGTGGCTATGAGGCGCAGCGGGCGGCTGCCGGCAAGCCGGAATGCCGCATCCATGAGCTTGCGCCCGAGACCCTGGCCACGCATCGCCTCATCGACGATCACCATGTTGATGGTGGCGGCGTCCGTCTTGAAGGGCGTGACGAACACCGTGCCGACGACCTCTCCGTCGCCGTCAATGGCGGCAACACCGTCGCTCAGCGAAAGCGCCATCCGCCAGTCCTCGAGGCGATGTGGCCATCCGGCCTGCCTGGAGAGGCGCAAGGCGCCTTCGAGGTGCTGCTCTCCGAAGCGCTCCAGCTGTGTCTGCAATGTTCGCATGGGCAGATCCTTCATGTCCTGCCCATAGTGTTAAGGGTTCGGGGGCCGGCAGATCGTCCGAAGGCGGTGCTGGCCTCGACATCTTCCGTCTTGGTGGCCGTCGCTCGCGGCATTTTATGCCGCAGGCTCTTACGGGCAACGACGCCCGTCGAGGCGGTCCGCCGTCGTTCAGGGGCGGCCAGTATGCGCTGATGCAGCCTCGTTCCTGAGCCAGGACGCGAAAGTCTCGGCGGCGGGGCTGAGCGGCCTCTGCTCGGGCGTGACGAGCCAATAGGCCGTCTTCTCCGATCGAACGATGGTCGCGAACGGCTGCACCAGCCGCCCGGTCGCCAGATGGTCGCCAATGAGGAGCAAGCGGCCGATCGCGACGCCCTGACCGTTGAGAGCCGCTTGCAGAGCGATGTTGTAATCGGTGAGTTGCAGGACACGGGCACGGCGAAAATCGACTCCGACTTCGCCGAACCATAGCTCCCATCCCAGCGGGTTCATGGAATCGAGGAGCGTGTGCGACAGCAGGTCCGCAGGTTCGGCGAAACCGGAGCCATCTCCGAAGAGCGACGGGCTGACGACCGGGCTCAGTTCCTCGTTCATCAGCCGCTCCGCCCTGACATCTCCCCAGGGGCCTGCGCCGAAGCGGATGGCGAGGTCCACGTCGTCCGATGCGAAGTTCGTCAGGCGCAATGTCGGTTCGAGTTCGACGTCTATCTCGGGATGCTGCAGCATGAAATGCGGAAGGCGCGAAACCAGCCAGTTGGCGGCGAAGGAGGGCAAGACGCTGACGCGCACCGTCTGTCTCCCGGCCTGCCGTCGCGTCTCTGCCGTCGCACTGGCGATGATGGCGAAGGCTTCGGTCGTTCTCTCCAGATAGGCAGCGCCTTCGGGCGTCAGTTCGATGCTCTTCGCCTTGCGAACGAAGAGCCGTACGCCGAGCATCTCCTCGAGCTGCCTGATGTGATGGCTGACCGCGCTCTGGGTGATGAGGAGTTCCTCGCCCGCGCGCCGGAAGCTCAGCAAACGCCCGACCGCCTCGAAGGCCCGCAAGGCCTGCAGCGGCGGCATGACGGCGGATGCGCGCATGAAATTCCCTCAAAGCGTGACATTAGTTCAATCGATCGCACGATAGCGAAGTTTGAATTGGAAGCAATCGGCGCCGCCGTGCATTTTGCCGCCAATTCTCAAGGGAGCCAGTCATGTCAGAGACCATTGCATCCAGACTTTCCGCGCTCGGCCATCGTTTGCCGGCCGCGTCGGCCCCGGCGGCCAACTACGTCTCCACGGTGCGAACCGGCAATCTTCTCGTCGTGTCCGGGCAGATCAGCACCAGGAACGGTGCTGTCCTGACCGGGGCGGTCGGCGCCGGCGTTTCGGTCGAGGAAGGCCGCGTCGCCGCCGAGTGCGCCGCGATCAGCGTCCTCTCCCAGATCGCCGCAGCGACGGGCGGCGCGTTGGCATCCGTCCGGCGCGTGGTGCGTCTCGGTGTCTACATCGCCTCGGCGTCGGATTTCGCGAAGCAGTCGGAAGTCGCCAACGGCGCCTCGGATCTGGTCGTCGGTGTGTTCGGAGAGGCGGGGCGACACGCCCGTGCGGCGGTCGGCGTCGCGGCGCTGCCGGCGGGTGCCACTGTCGAGATCGAGGCGTTGGTGGAGCTGGAGCCCGAAGCATGAGTGATGTGCTGGACGTGGAGCAGCTCCGCTCGGAAACGCCGGGCTGCAAGGCCGGTGCGCATTTCAATCACTCCGGCGCCTCGCTGCCTTCCCGGCAGACCCTCGAGACGATCTGGGACTATCTGCGCGAGGAAGCGGCCGACGGCCCGATGGAGACAGCAACGAGGGCGGGGGAGCGTCTCGAAGCGGTGCGTGCCGATGCCGGCTCCCTGATCGGCGCCAGCCCGGGCGAAGTCGCGTTCATGGGGAGCGGTTCGACCGCCTGGGGCGCCGCGTTTGCGGCGTTGCCGCCGCTCGCCGCAGGGGACCGCATTCTCGTCGGGCGCCAGGAATGGGGCGGGAATCTTGCAACCATGCAGGCCGCTGCACGACGTGCCGGCGCGCTGATCGAGGTCATTCCGGTTCGCGAGGATGGCAGTGTCGACGCTGCCGCACTTGCATCGATGATGGACGAACGCGTGCGCCTTGTCTCGCTGACATGGCTTCCGGCGAACGGGGGCCTGATCAACGACGCGGCAGCCGTCGGGCGCGTGGCGAGAGCGGCGGGCGTTCCCTATTTCATTGATGCCGGTCAGGCGCTCGGCCAGGTTCCGATCGATGTTGCGGCACTCGGATGCGACGTCCTGAAGGCGGCCGGGCGAAAGTTCCTCCGCGGTCCGCGCGGCACGGCATTGCTTTATGTCCGGCGAGAGTTCCTGTCAGAACTCACGCCATCCTATCTGGATGTGTCTTCCGGGCCGATCGTCGACGGCAAGGTCGAGATCCGAGACGATGCGCGCCGTTTCGAGGCCAGCGAGAATTCGCCGGCCTTGCTGCTCGGACTCGGCGCTGCCATCCGGGAGGCGAGGTCGCTCGGCATCGAGGCTGTCCGTGACCGGATCGCTTCGCTGGCAAGCACCCTCCGCGACAATCTTCGCAGCATCCCGAAGGTCACGGTGCGGGATCTCGGATCACAACTCTCGGGAATCGTTTCTTTCACGGTCGAGGGCATCGCACCGACGCAAGTGCGTGCCGCGCTCTCCGAGAGAGGTATCGCGATCGGCGCGAACGGCGTTCCCTATACGCCGCTCGACATGGCGGCGCGCGGACTGGACCAGATTGCGCGTGCCTCGGTCAGCCATCTCAACACCATGTCGGAGATCGCGCTTCTCTCGGAAGCGGTCGCAGACATAGCGCGCAGAACATGACGGCGCCGCCTTCATCAGGCGGGCAGTCAAGACCGGGTCGGCATTGTCCGACCTTCCGGACTTTCAACACGATGATCGGAGTAAGTTATGGACTTGGGCATCAAGGGCAAACGGGCGCTGGTCTGTGCCGGTTCGAAAGGGCTGGGCCGAGGCGTTGCGGAGAAGCTCGCCGAGGCCGGCGTAATCCTGACGCTGAATGCCCGCGAACCGAAGCAGCTGCGCGAGACGGCGCAAGCGATCAGCGAAGCCTACGGGACGCAGGTCGAGATCGTCGCTGCTGACGTGACGACGGAAGAAGGCCGCAGCGCCCTTCTTCGCGCCGAGCCGCGGCCGGACATTCTCGTCACCAATGCCGGCGGCCCGCCGCCCGGCAACTGGTCGGCGGTCTCCGAAGACGATTGGCTCGCAGCGGTCGGGGCGAACATGCTCGCGCCCATTCTGCTCATGAAGGCCGTGCTTCCGGGCATGATCGAGCGGAAGTGGGGACGGATCGTCAACGTCACCTCGGCCTCGGTCAAGTCTCCGATCCCGGAGCTCTGCCTTTCCAACGGCGCCCGCACCGGCCTTACCGGTTTCGTCGCGGGGACCGCCCGGCAGGTCGCCCGCCATGGCGTCACCATCAACAATCTGCTGCCCGGATCGCACCAGACGGAGCGCATGGAGACGCTTCTGGAGAAGTCCGCGCAGGCGAGAGGCATGTCGATCGAGGAGGCACGTGCGGAGGAACACGCGCAAAACCCGACGGGACGCGTCGGCACGCCGGGTGAGTTTGGCGCGGCCGCAGCATTCCTCTGCAGCCAGTATGCCGGCTATATCGTCGGACAGAACCTGCTGGTTGACGGCGGCGCGTTCAACTCGACGTTCTGACTGCGCCGTTCCCGGCCGTTCCGACCTGTCGCAACCATCTGCCAGCCGGCGCGCCGCATACAGAATATTCTGCTTTCATCTGGGGCAATTCAGCCGAGCCCGGTGCGGGAATGCGCCTTATGATCGTCGCATCAGCCGATCCGGCTTCTCAGCGCCGTTTTCCAGAGGATGCCTCGCATGACGACCTTCCGCCCGAAATACATCACCTTCGACTGCTACGGCACGCTCACCAATTTCCAGATGGCGGAAGCGGCACGCGATCTTTACGGCGCGCGGCTCGACGAGCCGAAAATGCTGGAGTTCATCAGGAATTTCGCCGCCTACCGGCTCGACGAAATCCTCGGCGACTGGAAGCCCTATGCCGAGGTCGTGCACAATGCACTCGAGCGGAGCTGCAAGCGCAACGGCGTTTCCTTCAGGGACGAGGACGCGCAGATGGTCTACGAGCGCGTTCCGACCTGGGGACCGCATGCCGACGTTCCGGCGGGCCTTGCCAAGGTCGCCAAGGAAATTCCTCTGGTGATCCTCTCCAACGCCATGAACGCCCAGATCATGTCGAATGTCGAAAAGCTCGGCGCGCCTTTCCACAAGGTTTATACGGCCGAACAGGCGCAGGCCTACAAGCCGCGCTTCCAGGCGTTCGAATATATGTTCGACATGCTCGGCTGTGGCCCGGAAGACATTCTCCACTGCTCGTCCTCGTTCCGCTACGACCTGATGTCGGCGCATGATCTCGGCATCAAGAACAAGGTCTGGGTCAATCGCGGTCATGAGCCGGCGAACCCCTATTACGGCTATACCGAGATCGCCGACATTTCCGGGCTGCCGGGCGTTGTCGGGCTCTGAAGCAACCTCCAGCAAAAGTGCGTAAGCGGTTTTGCGTCCGGAGTTGCGCCAAACGAAAGAGCAAAAGGCACTTGCGATGAAATTCGTCTCCTATTGGCATGACACGGCACCGGTCTTTGCCGGTGCTGCACAAGGCCCGGTCAGTGGGCATTACGATGTTGCCGTCATCGGCGCGGGCTTTACCGGGCTCGCGGCGGCGCGGCAGCTGGCCAAGGCGGGGGCGAAGGTCGTCGTGCTGGAGGCGGAGCGCGTCGGGTTCGGCGCGTCGGGCCGCAATGGCGGCCATCTCAACAACGGTCTCGCGCACAGTTATCTCGCCGCCAAGGCCGAGCTCGGCAAGGAGCGCGCCATCGCGCTCTATCATGCGCTGGACGCCTCCATCGACACGATCGAGGCACTGATTGCCGAAGAGGGGATCGACTGCAATTTCCGCCGTGCCGGCAAGCTGAAGCTCGCCTCGAAACCGCAGCATTTCGATGCACTGGCGCGCAATTTCGAGGCACTGAACAAGGAATGCGATCCCGACACGGCGCTGCTTTCGCAGGAGGACCTGAAGAGCGAAGTCGGCTCGCCCTTCTATGGCGCGATGCTGTCGAAGAAGAGCGCGATGATGCATATGGGCCGCTATGTCGTCGGGCTGGCTAAGGCCGCAGCGCGTCATGGCGCGACGATCTTCGAAGGAACGCCCGTCACCGAGCATTGGGAGACGAACGGTCTGCACACGCTCAAGACATCGCGCGGCACGATCACCGCCGCCAACGTGATCGTGGCGACCGGAGCCTATACGACGAAGAACTTCACCTGGTTCCGCCGCCGCATCATCGCCGTCGGCAGCTTCCTGATTGCCACACGGCCCCTGACGGAAAGCGAAGTGCAGGCGGTCATGCCCGGCAACCGCACTTGCGTCAACACGATGAATATCGGCAATTACTGGCGGCTTGCGCCCGACAACCGCCTGATCTTCGGCGGCCGCGCGCGCTTCTCGGCAACATCCGACCAGCGCTCTGATTCCAAGAGTGGCGAGATACTGCGCGAGAGCATGGAGCGTATCTTCCCGCAGTTGAAGGGCATCGATATCGACTATTGCTGGGGCGGCCTCGTCGACATGACGGCCGACCGCTATCCGCGCGCCGGCTTCCATGACGGGCTCTGGTATGCCATGGGCTATTC
The DNA here is from genome assembly GCF_003337715.1 of Ciceribacter lividus. Classification (GTDB taxonomy): domain Bacteria; phylum Pseudomonadota; class Alphaproteobacteria; order Rhizobiales; family Rhizobiaceae; genus Allorhizobium; species Allorhizobium lividum. The sequence goes on along the minus strand of NZ_QPIX01000017.1, from coordinate 33,700 downwards.
CGGCCACGGTGCGCAGCTCTCAACCCATCTCGGCATGATGGTCGCCGACGCCATCCTCGGCCGCGCGGACCGCAACCCGATGCGCGACTATCCCTGGCCCGCCGTCCCCGGCCATTTCGGCAAGCCCTGGTTCCTGCCACTGGTCGGCATGTATTACAAGATGCTCGACAAGGTTCAGTGAGGGGCGGGGCTGCGGGAGGTTGGGGGCCGCTTTTGCGTAATTGGTGGCCATTCGCCCTAGGTCGAGGAAGCGGTCTTTCGTACATATCTCTGGCGTACGACGCCATCCTTTTCCCACAGTTCTGTCGGCTCGAATCCGCAAGCGCGGTAAAGGCCACCCGCCGCATTCGCTCCGGGACTCCCTCCCGCAAATGTGTCAACGATCAGGACAGCGTTCCGCGGTGTTTTAAGAATCGCAGTCTCCACAAGCAGCCTTCCGAAACCCTTGCGCCTGCTTTCGGCTGAAACGGCGAGCCATCTGATCCAGAACTCCTTATCGTTCCCGCCGACTAGCATTGCACCAAGCAAAAATGAACTGGATGAGCGGACGCAGTACGCTTGCTGCTGGGCGATTTTCCGTTGAACGATGACTTCAAGGTCGGGCATCGGGCCAAAGAACGGAATGACCTGTTGAGCGAGTGTCATCCAAGGCTCGATATCGTTCTGTTCTGCTCGTTCAACTCGCATGGCATCTCCAATACCGAACGTGCTTCCGACGGATGTCCGCGAGCGCGAGGTCAATCTCCGCGACAGGCCGCGCCGCGTCACGATTGCGTCAGCTCAAGCCCGTTCGGCAGCGAAATCCAGATGACGGTTTGCGCCTCCGGGGAATGACGTGACAGATGGCCCTTGCCGTGGGTGTCCTCCACCAGCACAAAGCTGCCGGCGGGAACGTGGCGGATCTCTCCATCGCTCGTTTCATATTCCACCGAGCCGTCCAGCCTGACCGTCAGCACGGGCTCCGGTACGGTGTGCCATGAAACTTCACGCACGCCTGCGGGGATGTGGGTGATACGGACCCGGGATGCCGGATAGCTGGCGGTGACGTCGAACGGCAGGGCGTCGGGATGAACTGACCGCTTCGTGGTGGGCAGTTCGATTTCATCGAAGTGAGACTCACCGTCCGGGGTTGCATAGATGCGCAGGCACTTCATCGCTGCGGTCTCCTTCGGCTTCGCGAACGGGGGCAACGCATGCGTATCATGCGGGCGGGGCCGACACTACCGGTCCAAGGCAAAAATCCGGTTTGGATCGGAATCAGGCGGCTCGCTTTCATGGCGGGCGGTTTTCTTGAAGGCCTGCATTCAGAGCATTCTCCGAAAAACCTACAGCGATCAAAACCGCCTGCAACGTTGCACTGCAAGCGGCTCAACATGCATATCCACTTCAGTTCCACATTTCAGCCCACGGGCCACTCGCACGGCCCCTTTGCTGTATTCGTCCACCCATCTACGGTCTCAGGCAAGCCCGCCGATGTGGAAGGTCTTCATCTCCAGATACTCCTCGATGCCGACCTGGGCGCCTTCGCGGCCGAGGCCGGATTGTTTCACGCCGCCGAAGGGGGCGACTTCCATGGAGATGAGGCCGGTGTTGAGTGCCACCATGCCGGCTTCCAGCGCCTCGCCGACGCGCCAGGCGCGCTTCATGTTCTCCGTGTAGAAATAGGAGGCAAGGCCGAAGGGCGTGCCGTTGGCAATCGCGATCGCCTCCTCCTCCGTCTCGAAGCGGAAGAGCGGTGCGACGGGTCCGAAGGTCTCCTCCCCAGCGAGCAGCATGGCGGTGGTTGCGCCGGTCAGCACGATCGGGGCCGTGTATTGGCGGCCGTTCGGCATGGCGGGCGTTTCGGTGATGATCTTTGCGCCCTTCGAAAGGGCGTCGGCGACGTGGCGCTCGATCTTGTCGATGGCCGCAGCGTTGATCATCGGGCCGATGGCAACGCCGGCATCCGTGCCGGGGCCGATCTTCATGGCATCGACGCGGGCCTTCAGCTTGGCGGCGAAGGCGTCGTAGACGCCGGACTGGACGAGGATGCGGTTGGCGCAGACGCAGGTCTGGCCGCCGTTGCGGAATTTCGAGGCGAGCACGCCTTCGATGGCGAGATCGAGATCGGCGTCGTCGAAGACGATGAAGGGCGCATTGCCGCCAAGCTCCAGGCTCAGCCGTTTGACGCTGTCGGCAGCCCCCCGCATCAGCAGCGAGCCGACGCGGGTCGAGCCGGTGAAGGAAATCTTGCGCACTGTCTCATTTGCCATGAGTTCGTTGCCGATCTCCGTCGGCATGCCGGTGACGATATTGATGACGCCCGCCGGAATGCCGGCCCGTTCGGCAAGCACACCGAGTGCCAGCGCCGAATAGGGGGTGAATTCGGAGGGCTTGATGACGACCGTGCAGCCGGCTGCAAGGGCAGGGGCGACCTTGCGGGTGATCATCGCATTGGGGAAGTTCCATGGCGTGATGATGCCGCAGACGCCGACCGCCTCCTTGAGCACCAGAATGCGGCGGTCGCGCGAGGGCGCGGGGATTGTGTGGCCGTTGATACGGCGAGATTCTTCCGCAAACCACTTGACGAAGGAGGCCCCATAGCGGATTTCGCCGCGCGCCTCGTCCAGCGGCTTGCCCTGTTCGGATGTCAGGATCAGTGCCAGATCGTCAAGGTTTTCGATCATCAGATCGAACCACTTCTCGATGAGTTGCGCGCGCTCGGCATTGGTCTTCGCCTTCCACGTCTTGAAGGCGGCCTCGGCTGCAACGATCGCCGCGCGGGTCTCCTCGCCGCCCATGTCGGGAATGGTGCCGATGGCGTTCTGTGTTGCTGGATCGATCACATCGACGGACTTGCCGGAGCGCGCGGCGACCCATTCGCCGTTGATGAGGCCAGCTTGGCGCAGCAGGCTCTTGTCCTTGAGGTTCAGCATGGATTTATCCTTCTTGGGCGGTAAGCGCTTTGATGACCGCGGCGGTGATGACATCGGTCGAGTCTTTCCCCGGCACCGTGCCGATGCCGGTGGCCGTCGTTCTTTCGATCGCTGTCATCACGGCGGCGGCCGCTTCCGCTTCGCCGAGATGCTCCAGCATCATCGCGCCCGACCGGATGGCGGCCATCGGGTTGGCAATGCCCCTGCCGGCAATGTCCGGTGCGGAGCCATGAACCGGCTCGAACATGGAAGGCGCAGAGCGGTCGGGATTGATATTGGCAGAGGCGGCAAAGCCGAGGCCGCCCTGGATGGCAGCACCGAGATCCGTCAGGATGTCGCCGAAGAGGTTGGAGGCGACGATGACGTCGAGGCTTTCCGGTGCCATGACCATGCGGGCGGCAAGCGCATCGACATGGTAGCTCGTGACCTCGACATCGGGGTACTCGGCGGCGAGTGCCTTCGTGATCTCGTCCCAGAAGACCATGGAATATTTCTGGGCGTTGGACTTGGTCACTGAGGCGAGCTTGCCCCGCCGCGCGCGCGCCTGCTCGAAGCCGAAGCGAATGATGCGCTCGACGCCCTCGCGGGTGAAGATCGAGGTTTCGACGGCGACTTCATTGTCCATGCCCTGATGGACGCGTCCGCCGGCCCCCGAATATTCGCCTTCCGTGTTCTCGCGGATGCAGAGAATGTCGAAGCCTTCCGCCTTCAGCGGGCCCAGTACACCGGGCAGAAGCCGGTGCGGGCGAATGTTGGCGTACTGGACGAAGGCCTTGCGGATCGGAAGGAGAAGGCCGTGAAGCGAGACCGAATCCGGCACCTCCGCCGGCCAGCCGACGGCGCCGAGCAGGATGGCGTCGAAACCGCGCAGCGTCTCGATCCCGTCTTCCGGCATCATCATGCCGGTTTCCTTGTAGAACTTGCAGGACCAGGGAAACTCGCGGCCTTCGAGCCTGAACCCGGCAGCGCTCGCCGCTTTCGTCAGGACGGCCCAGGCTGCGGCAGTAACGTCGCGTCCGATGCCGTCGCCGGGGATCTGCGCAATTTTGTAGACCTTCATGGATTTCCTCGGGCTGTTTCCTAGAGACTGATGAGGACGCTCTTCGTCCTGCGGTTCGCGTGATAGGCCTCGCGTCCGAGATCCTTGCCGATGCCGGAGCGCTTGTAGCCACCCGTCGGCAGGATATGGTCGCGCGAGCGGCTGTAGCGGTTGACCCAGACCGTGCCGGCCTGCAGCCGCCGCGTGAGGCGGAGGGCGCGTGACAGGTCACGGGTGAAGAGGCCGCTCGCCAGCCCATAGACTGGGTGATCGGCAAGCGAGAGCGCCTCGTCTTCGTCCCGGAAGGTCTGCAGCGTCAGCACCGGGCCGAAGATTTCCTCAGTGACGGCGGGCGAATCCTCGCCGACACCGGCAATCAGTGTCGGTTCATAGAAATAGCCGGGTGCGTCCATCGGAGCGCCGCCCGTCAGGCACTCGCCGCCAGCGCGGACGGCCGCGGAGACGATCGAATGGATGCGTTCTCGCTGCCGTTCGGAGATGATCGGCGAATACTGGCTGGCCGCGCTCCAGGTCGGGCCGGCGCTCGCAGCCTTCATGCGATCGATGATCGCCGCGACGAGGGGTTCGACGATTGCCTCCTCGACGATCAGCCGCGATCCGGCCACACAGGCTTGCCCGGCATTCGAAAGGATACTGCCCGCGATCGCTGCCGCGGCCTTGTCGAGATCGGCGTCGGCAAAGACGAGTTGCGGGCTCTTGCCGCCGAGCTCGAGCGTCATCGGCTTGACGCCGGTGCGGGCGATGTTCTCCATGATCGCGGCGCCGGCGCGGGTCGATCCGGTGAAGCTCACCTTGGCGATGTCCGGATGGCCGGTAATCGCATTGCCGGTGACCGGCCCGTCGCCGAGCACGACGTTGACGAGCCCCGCCGGCACGCCGGCGCGAACGGCAAGCTCCGCGAGGCGGAGGGTGGTGAAGGGCGTCATTTCCGACGGCTTGATCACCACCGCATTGCCCGCGGCAAGCGCGGGACCGAGCTTCCATGCCGCCATCGAGATCGGGAAGTTCCAGGGCGTGATCGCGCCGACGACACCGTAGGGTTCGCTCATGACCATGCCGAGGCTGGCATCATCGGTCGGAACGAGATCGCTGCCCTCCTTGTCGGCGAATTCCGCGAAGAAACGGATCTGCTCGGCCGAAACGGCAATATCGCCCTCGACCAGATGGCCGACGGGCCGCGTCGAGGAGACGGCTTCGAGCCGTGCAAGCGTCCCGGCATCCTCTTCGATGAGATCGGCCCAGCGCTGCAACACGCGCGTACGTTCACGCGGGCGAAGGCCGCCCCAGTTGCTGTTCTTCAGGGCTTTCTTGGCCACCTGCACGGCCTCGTCGACCACATTGCCGTCGGCAACGGGACAGCCGGCATACGCATGCCCGTCGGAGGGGCGATGCATCTCGATGACGCCGTCTGCGGCGACCAGCCGGCCGCCGATGAAGTGTCCGACCGGAATGGACAGGCTGTCGGGATCAAAGCTCAGTGTCATGGGTACACCTTTCATCACTGGAAGGGATGGTAGGCGACCCGGCGGAGCAGCTTGATCCGAGCAGCAAGCCGGCGATGGCCGAAAAAGCCGTTTTGCCGGCTTGCCGCAGTGCATTCTACGGTAAGCGGACATTGCTCCCGGCCGAGGGCCGGGCTTAGTCGGTCAGTTTTTCGGGGTGACCGTGAGATAGATCTTGCGAACGGTTTCGATCGTCTTCCAGACGCCGACGAAACCCGGTTTCATAACGAAGCTGTCGCCCGCCTTGTAGATTACGGGTTCCCCGCTGTCGGGCGTGATTTCGACGACACCGGCGAGGATGTGGCAGAATTCGAAGGTCTCGCCCTTGATCGAGCGGGTTTCGCCCGGGGTCGCTTCCCATACACCGGTATGCACCAGGTCTCCGTGTGCGACGTCCTGCGCCCAGGTCTTGAAGTTGGGGCTTCCCGCAATCAGGCGGTCCGGCTGTGGCAGGCTTTCGCGCGGCGCAAAGGAGGGGTTCGGGTCTATGGTCTTGAGGAGCGACATGGGTTTCCTTTCAGGGTGAGAATGTCAGTAGCCGCGGTTGCGGTTGATGAGCCCGACGGGATCGAGGCCTTCGCGCAGGCGCCGGATGTTGTCGATCACGGCGCGGGCTGCCGTTTGCGGTTGGGTGACGCTTGCCACATGGGGCGTCAGCACGATCTTCGGATGGCTCCAGAAGGCATGCCCGGGAGGCAGCGGTTCCGGTTCGGTGACGTCGATCATCGCGCCCGACAGTTGCCCGCCATCCAGAGCCGCGATCAGGTCGTCATGGTTCAGCTGCGGTCCGCGGCCGACATGAACGAGCCCGGCGCCGCGCGGCAACCTGTTGAAGAGGTCGGCGTCGAGAAATCCTCTTGTCGCGTCCGTGAGCGGCAGGAGGCAGAGAAGGATGTCGGTTTCGGCGAGCATTGCGTCGAGACCGGTCTTGCCTGCAAAGCAGGTTACGCCGTCGATATCGTGTTGCGACCGGCTCCAGCCGGAAAGCGGAAAGCCGAAGGGTTTCAGCCGTTCGATGACCGCCCGGCCGAGCATGCCGAGCCCCAGCACGCCGACACGGCGTTCACGGGCCTGTGCTTGCGGCAGGGCTTGCCAGACCTCGTCGCGCTGCTGGCGGAGATAGGCGGGCAGGCCGCGGTGAAGAGCAAGGACCGCCAGCACCGCATATTCCTGCATCATCCGGACGATGCCGTCCTCGACCATGCGGACGACCTTCACGGAGGCCGGGACCTCGGCAAGCCGGAACTGGTCGACACCGGCGCCGATCGAGAAGAGCACTTCCAGATTGCGGTAGCGCGCCAGATCCCGAGGGACCGTCCAGGTGATCAGGTAACGGACGGCGTCCGGATTGACCCTCGCCGGATCCATGGAGAAGGGCAGGTCGGGCAGTTCACGAGCAAAGATCTCTCGAAACACGGCACCGCGCTCGGCGTCGGAATGGAACAGGAAGGTCATGGCGTTTTTCCGCTCAGGCCAGGCATTGCCGGCCGAGCCGTTCCAGCAACGTCTCGCAGGCTGCGAGCTCCTCAGTGCAGATATATTCGTCCGGCTTGTGGGCGCGGTCGATCTCGCCGGGGCCGCAGATGATCGCGTCGATGCCGGCCCGCTGGAAGAGCCCGGCTTCCGTCCCGTAGCTCACCGCCGCAAGCGGTTCCCGGCCGGTGAGTTCGCGGAGCAGAACGGCAAGCGGCGCGGTGCGCGGAAGCGACAGGGCCGGATAGCTGCTGAGTTCCTCCCAGGTCACTCCATAGCCATCCGCAGTGAGCGCCTCGGCGGCTTCCCGCACGGGCGTCAGGAGAAGTCGCGGGTCGACACCCGCGATCGCGCGCGCCTCCAGCTCCGCCTCGCAGAGATCGGGTATGATGTTGACTGCCCGCCCGCCGTACAGCCGGCCGACCTGCAGCGACGAATAGGGTGGCTCGAAGGTGGCATCGAACGGTCCTGCAGTGAGCGCGGTTGCGGCGGCGACTGCCTTGGTCAGCACCGCCGCCATCCCGTGGATCGCGTTCAGTCCGAGGTCGGGACGCGAGGAGTGGCCGGCACGTCCCTCGATGGTCACCCTCGCCGCGGCTTTGCCCTTGTGGGCGAGGATCGCCTGCATCCCGCTCGGCTCCCCGATCACCGCCCCGAGGGGAGGTGCGCAAAGATCGGGAAGGCGTGCGAGCATGTGTGGAACACCCCGGCAACCCGCCTCCTCGTCATAGGAGAAGGCGAGGTGGATCGGCCGCGCGAGCGTCAGCTCGGCGAATTTCGGAACGGTCGCGAGTGCGGCGGCAAGGAAGCCCTTCATGTCGGTCGTGCCGCGCCCGTAGAGGCGGTTCGCCTCCTTGCGCAAGCGGAATGGGTCGCTGGTCCAGCCGGGTTCGGTGGCCGGAACGACGTCCATGTGGCCGGAGAGGACATAACCGGCTGTGTCGCGCGGGCCGAGCGTTGCGAAGAGGTTGGCGCGGTCCCCCTCGGGTCCGGGCAGGACGTGGACGATCGCACCATACGCCTCGAGATAGCTGCGGACCCAGTCGACGATCGCATCGTTCGGGGTGCCGACAACGGAGCGGAACGAAACGAGCTTTTCCAGGATGTCGATTGCTTGCATTCGTACCGCCACATCTGCTTTGGTTGCGACCGAGCCGGTCGCCCCTCGGGGAGGGGAGATTGGAACTTCTGGAGGAAGGGGTGAGAGCAAGACTAGTCCCGTGGGCAGGGAATGGATGCCGAAGGTGCGCGCCTTTCAGTCGAATCTTGCGTGCAGAGGTGGAAGAGAAGCGGATTGTGTTGCCGGACGCAGTTTAGTGTCGGACGCGTCGCGGTTCGCGAACACGTCGGATCTATAACTGAAGGGTTGAGGGAAGAGAGAGGGATGCTGGAGGCCGGAGTCTCGGATAGCCTGGTTGTCGACACGTTCCGCATGCGTCTCGCCGACATCGCGGACGTCGACCTTTCGCAACTGCATGCCCTCTCGATTGCAGTCGGCTGGCCGCATCGCGCCGAGGACTGGCGGTCCCTGCTTGAAGTCGGGCACGGATTTGCCGCTCTGGACGAGATCGACCGGGTGCTCGGCTCGGCGATGTGGTTTCCCCACGGTGACGACTTCGCGACCATCGGCATGGTCATCACATCGCCGCGGCTGCAGACCAACGGTGCGGCACAATGGCTGATGCGGAAGTTGATCGCCGAGGAATTCGGCAAGCGCCGACTGAGGCTCAACGCGACGCGCGCTGCATATCGGCTCTATCGTTCGCTGGGTTTCTCGCCGAGGGCAACCGTCCATCAGTGTCAGGGCGATGCGCGTCCACTGCCGGACGCGCCGCCCATCCCGGCCGGGCTGACGCTTCGGCAGCTCTCTTCTGCCGATCTTGACCAGATGACGGCGCTCGATGCGCCGGCCTTCGGCGCCGCTCGACCGCTTCATCTCGCGCGCCTCTTGGAACAATCCGTCTCCTACGGGCTTTTCCGCGGGCAGAGCCTCAGGGCTTTCTCCATGTGTCGCCGTTTCGGCCGCGGCCATGTTGTCGGGCCGGTGGTCGCCCACTCCGACGAGGAGGCGATTGCCGTTGTGCATCCGCATGTGATTGCCCATGCAGGGACCTTTCTCCGTCTCGATACGCACTTCAAGGCAGGAGCATTCGCCAACTTCGTCCAGCAATGCGGGCTGCCGGTGTTCGATACCGTCACGACGATGACACTCGGCGAGCATGCCGATTATGGTTCGGGTGCGGACGGAGAGGCCATGGTCTTTGTACTCACTTCCCAATCGATGGGGTGAAGCACTCGCCATCTGCCGGCCATGTGCGCTCTCACGTTATTGAAGTGATTGCCGCAGACGGGGGCGAGGTCTCCCCGACGTCCGTTGCTTCCTAGCGGGCCAGTGCGCTCACCGCCTCACCGTTCGCGGAACGGGCCAGGAATTCGAACAGCAACGCCACGGCCTCGGCGCCCGGATCGGCGTGCCCCAGGAGCTGCCGCGAGCTGAGATAGGCGGCACGGCCGGCATGGGCCTTGGCGAGCGTCGCGGTCCGGTCGGCGCCGGCGCGCGCCGCCTCCGCCGCCGCCTTCAGTCCACCTTCGAGCGCATCGAGAGCAGGGGCAAGCGCATCGACCATCGTACGGTCACCCACCTTCGCCCCGCCGATTTCCTGCATGCGCGCAAGCCCGGCCCTGAGAGCGTCCCGGATCGGCAGACCACTCGATGCACCGTCGCCGGCCGCGGCAAAGAAGATCGCCAGCAGGACGCCGGAAGAGCCGCCCATCGTCTGGCTGAGTTCGAGCCCGATCGCCCGGAAGAGTTGCGTATGGTCGGAAAGCGGCAGCCTGTCCATCGCCTTGACGAGGGCGCGGGCGGCACCGGCGAGCGTCGACCCGGTGTCGCCGTCACCGGATTTGGCGTCGAGCGCATTGAGGCTCTCCTCGGCCGCGATCAGCACGTTGCAGCAGCCGGTGACGAAATCGCGGGTCGGCCTGTGGTCGGAGGGCAGCGGCATGATCGGGGTGAGCCCATCCGGCAAGGCGACGACCGATACCGGCCGGACAGGAGAGAGCCCCGGCCAGGCGGCAGGGCCGACCGGCTCGGCAAGTGCGGCGATATCGTCGGCCTCGGCCGGGTAAAGCGAGATGGAGAAGCCGCGCATGTCGAGCGAGGTCATCATGGCCGCCGGACCGACGACGTGGCTGATCAGCCCGCCGATGTCGGACTGGATCAGCTCATGGGCGAGGATCGACATTTCGAGAACCGACGTCCCGCCGAGATTGTTGATCAACGCGACGTGCGGCTTGTCTCCGATTTCCGACCGCAGCTTGGCGACGACGGCGGTCATCGCCGATCGGGCGCCGGAGAAGTCGACCTGCTCCACCCCGGCCTCGCCATGGATTCCGAGGCCGAGTTCGGCCATGCCCGCCGGGATGCGGTTTTCCTTCGGCGACCCCGGAACGGTGCAAGTATCGAGCGACATGCCGATGCTCTTCGTCGCCGCAATGACCCTGCGCGCGGCAGCGGTCACCGTTTCGAGGTCAGCGCCGCTTTCGGCGAGCGCTCCGGCGATCTTGTGCACAAACAGCGTTCCGGCGACGCCGCGGGCCTGCGGCACATCGGGCAGGGCGATGTCGTCGTCGACGATCACCATGCCGACATTGAGTCCGAAGGCCCGGGCTCGCTCCGCCGCCAGTCCGAAATTCAGGCGGTCGCCGGTGTAGTTCTTGACGATCAGGAGGCAGCCGGCCGGACCGGTGACCGCGAGGATACCCGCGAGCACGGCATCGACGCTGGGCGAAGCGAAGACGTCGCCGCAGACCGCCGCGGTCAGCATGCCCGCACCGACGAAGCCCGCATGCGCCGGCTCGTGGCCGGATCCGCCGCCCGAGACGAGCGCGACTTTGGACTTGTCCCAGTCCGCCCGGACGATCACGCGGATATGCGGATAGCCGTCGAGGCGCGCCAGCGGCACGGCGCCCGTTGCCAGCAGGCCCTCCACGGCCTCGATGACGACGTCTTCTTTCTTGTTGATGAACTGAGCCATGGGAACCTTCCTTAAGCGAGTCGCATGCCGTCGGCATCGAAGTAGAGTGGATCAACGGGTTCGATCTTGACGATCTCTCCGTCACGCCGGGTCGTGTGGGGTTCGGTGACGGTGACGATGGTGTGTCCGCGGAAGGACAGGTGCAAGCGCGTCTGGTCGCCGAGCCTTTCGACGCGCGTGACCAGACTGTCCTCGCCGCTGCCTTGGCGGATGTGCTCCGGCCGAAGGCCGATGCTCGCCGCACGCGGGGGTGCCGCCGGGAAGAGGTTCGCCGGCAGAACGTTGATCCGAGGCTGCCCGAGCCGCTGGGCGGCATAGAGGCTCACCGGACGTTCATAGACGTCCCGCGGCGAGCCGAACTGCACCAGCCGCCCGTGATGCAGGACACCGATATGGGTCGCCATGGTCATGGCCTCGACCTGATCGTGCGTGACATAGAGGAGGGTCGCCCCGGAATTCGCCTGGATGCTCTTCAGCTCCACGCGCAGGTCGGCCCTCAGTTTCGCGTCGAGCGAACTCAACGGCTCGTCCATCAGGTATATCTCGGGCGAGCGGACGAGCGCGCGGCCGATCGACACCCGCTGCATCTCCCCGCCCGAAAGCGCCGTCGCCTTGTTGTCGAGCTTGTGGGCGATACGGAGCGTCTCGGCGACGGCGCGCACCTTGCGCTCGATTTCGCCGGCCGGGGTTTTCAGAAGCGGTGACTTCAGCGGGAAGGCGAGGTTCTCGCGCACGGTCAGGTGCGGGTAGAGCGAATATTGCTGGAAGACCATCGCGACGTTGCGCTCTGCGGGCGTGAGGCCCTTCATCGACCGGCCGCCGATGAAGACGTCGCCGCGGTCGGGATGATCGAGTCCCGAAATCATCCTGAGCGTGGTCGTCTTGCCTGCACCCGTCGGGCCGAGCAGCACGACGAAGGAGCCGTCGGGTATGGTCATCGACACGTCGGCGAGCGCCGTGTGGCCCGCGAAGTTTTTCGTGATGGACTGGAGAACGACCTCAGCCATGGCGCAGCACTCCTTCGTTTCCTTCGGAGATCAGGGCATGTCCGCGCTCACCGGCAAAGATGCTCAGCGTGCGGTTGTCGAACTCCAGGCCGACCATCTCGCCCTCCCTGACGGTGTCGGCGGAGGATATCCGCGCCTTGATATTGCCGTTCGGCGTCGAGAGCGTGATGATCTGGGTCGTGCCGAGATACTCGGTCGCGAGCACCTTGCCGCGATAGGCTGACGTATCCGAAAAGCGGACATGCTCAGGCCGGACGCCGAGCGTCAGCCTTCCCTCGGCGCCCTGCCGCGACACCGGAACCGCAAAGCGTTGCCCGTCGAGAACGACGTGGTCGCCGCCGATGCCGATCATGCCCTCGAACTCCAGGAAATTCATCGGCGGCGAACCGATGAAGTCGGCGACGAAACGGGTCGCCGGCCAGTCGTAGATCTGTTGCGGCTGGCCGAACTGCTCGACCACGCCATGGTTCATGACGACGATCTTGTCACCCATCTGCATCGCCTCGAGCTGGTCGTGGGTCACATAGACGGTGGTTGCACCGATCCGGTCGTGGAGGGCGCGAAGCTCCTCGGCCATGTGCTCGCGGAATTCCGCGTCGAGTGCGCCGAGCGGTTCGTCCATGAAGAAGGCCTTCGGCCGGCGCACGATTGCGCGGCCGAGCGCCACACGCTGGCGGTCGCCGCCGGACAATCCGCCCACGGGCTTGTCGAGGATGTCTTCGATCCGCAGGATTCTCGCCACCTCCTCGACCCGTGTCCTGACTTCGGCCTTGGGAACGCCCTGGCTCAGCAGCGGATAGGAAATGTTCCGGCGCACGTTCATGTGCGGATAGAGCGCGAACATCTGGAAGACGAAGGCGATATCGCGCTGGCTGGCGGGTTTCATGCCGACCTCCTCGCCGTCGATATGGATCTCGCCGCTGCTCGGCAGCTCGAGGCCCGCCATCATCCGCAAGGTGGTGGTCTTTCCGCAACCGGAAGGTCCGAGCAGCATGAAGAACTCGCCGTCCTCGATCGTGAAGCTCGATGACTGGACGGCGGTGAAGGCGCCGAATTCCTTGCGCAGGTTCTGTATTCTGATCTGCGCCATGTCTTACTCCGGGAAGTGGCTGACGATGACGAACATCACGGTGCCCACCAATGTCACGACGAAGGAATAGGTATAGAGCGACAGCGTGAAGGGCTGCATCATCATGAAGACGCCGAGAGCGATCAGCGCCGAGGCGACAAGCTCCCACTCGTTACGCCGCAGCCGGCGCAGCCTGTTGAGGAATTGGTTCATTTTCGAACGGCTCCGAAGGTGATGCCGCGCAGGAGATGCTTGCGCAGGACGATCGTGAAGACGACGACCGGAACGAGGAAGAGCGTGGCCCCGGCGGCGACGGCCGGCCAGTCCTGGCCGCTGACGCCGATGATGGTCGGAATGAAGGGCGGCGCGGTCTGCGCCGTGCCCGAGGTCAGGAGCACCGCGAAGGCATATTCGTTCCAGGCGAAGATCAGGCAGAAGATCGCGGTCGAGGCGATGCCCGTCACGGCCTGCGGCAGCACGACCTTGTAGAAGGCCTGGAAGCGCGTGTAGCCGTCGATCAGCGCCGCCTCCTCGTATTCGACGGGGATCTCGTCGATGAAGCCCTTGAGCAGCCAGACCGAGAGCGAGAGATTCACCGCCGTATAGAGGAGGATCAGGCCTGCATGGGTGTCGCTCAGGCTGAGCGACCGGAACATCAGGAAGATCGGGATTGCGACGGCGATCGGCGGCATCATGCGGGTCGACAGGATGAAGAAGAGAAGGTCGTCCTTCAGCGGCACCTTGAAGCGCGAGAAGGCATAGGCCGCCGCCGTCCCGAGCACGATGCAGAGCAGGGTCGAGCCGAAGCCGATCACGACCGAGTTGTAGAAGCGCTCGCCGAAGCGGGAGGGGCCGGCAATCACCAGTCCGTCCTTCCGGACAAGCCTTTCATACCAGGTCTTCGGTTCGCCGAGGGCCTGGAGGTCCGCATCGGAGACGCGGGTCCTGGTCGTGAAGAGGTTCACGTAGCCCTCGAGCGTCGGCTCGAACAGCACCTTCGGCGGATAGGCGATCGCGTCGGAGGGGCTCTTGAAGCCGGTGGCGATGATCCAGACGAGCGGCATGATCGTCACGACGGCATAGATGACGACAAGGGCGCCGGCGAACCATTTCTGGCGAGCCGATGGCTCGGTGACGGAGTAATTGCTCATCGTTCTTTCACCTTGTTCAGCGCCTTCACATAGATCGAGGCGAGGCCGAAGACCGTGACGAAGAGGATCACCGCATAGGCCGAGGCATAGCCGGTGCGCCATTTCTCGAAGGCCTCGCGCTTGAGGTTGATCGAGGTGAGTTCGGTCACCGAACCCGGCCCGCCACCGGTCAGCTGCACGACGAGGTCGAACATCTTGAAGTTCTCGATGCCCCGGAACAGGATCGCGAGCATCAGGAACGGCAGGACCAGCGGAATGGTGATGGTCCAGAACTGCCGCCATTTGCTTGCCCGGTCGCATTCGGCAGCCTCGTAAATGCTGTCGGGGATCGACCGCAGTCCGGCGAGGCAGATCAGCATGACGAAGGGCGTCCACATCCAGGTGTCGACGATGACGATCGCCCAGGGTGCGAGCGAGACGTCGCCGATCATCGAGAAGCTCGAAGGGTCGACGCCGCTGAAGAAGCCGACCACGTAGTTGAAGAGGCCGATCTGCGGCTGGTAGAGGAAGGTCCAGAAGTTGCCGACGACGGCCGGGCTCAGCATCATCGGCAGTACGATGATCGTCGTCCAGAGATCGTTTCCGCGGAACTTCTTGTTGATCAGGTAAGCGAGCGTGAAGCCGATCAGCACCTGCAGCGCGATCGTCCAGAACAGGAAATGCGCCGTCGCCTGCATCGTCAGCCAGATGTCGCCATCGGTCAGGATGCGGGTGTAATTGCGCAATCCGACGAACTCGGGCGCCTCGCCGGGCCTGTTGACCCGGAAATTGGTGAAACTCAGCCTGACGGTCCAGATCAGGGGAAAGATGTTGACCGCAAGGAGCAGAAGGATCGTCGGCGTCACGAAGATCCAGGCGATCGCCCGGTCGGACAGGCCTGAAATTCTCCTGGAGACTCCGGACGGCGTTGCGCGCGCGAGGCGGTCGATGGCGCTCTCGGACATGGGCTAACCCCCAACAAGAAAGGAATGAGCGGGCGGTGCCGGAATGATGCCGGCACCGCTTGGACGGATGGCCACCGGGTCGCGAGAGCCGGGGCAGGGGATCAGATCTTGCCTTCGTCCTCGAAGACCTCGGTCCAGTCCTTGACGAGGCCGTCGAGGGCTTCCTTGGCCGTGCCCTGGCCGGCGATCACATAGTCGTGGAAGCGCTTTTGCGAAGCCTGCAGAAGTGAAGCATAGGACGGTTCCGCCCAGAAATCCTTCACGATGGCCATGGAGTCGAGGAAGGTCTGGGCATAGGGCTGGCTGGTGGCAAAACCCGGATCCTCCACGACCGAGCGGAGTGCGGAGTAGCCGCCGAGCGACCACCACTTCTGCTGGATCTCGGGCTGGGCGAACCACTTGATATACTGGAGTGCGGCATCCTGCTTCGCGGAGGCCGCAACCACCGAGATGCCCTGGCCGCCGAGCTGGGCGAACTGCTTGCCGTCAGGGCCTGCAGGATTGGGGAAATAGCCGGACTTGTCGCCGCCGACATTCGGGTCGGCGTTGATCCCCGGCCAGATGAAGGCGAAGTTCATCTGCAACGCGACCTGGCCCGATTTGTAGGCGTCGATGTTCTCCGACATGTAGGCATCGGACGATCCGGGAGGCGTGCAGCAGTCGTAGAGCGACTTGTAGTATTCGAGACCTGCGATCGCCTGGGGCGAGTTGACGAAGCCCTCCATGTCGTAGGGCTTGTCGGGGTTCTGGTATTCGAAGCCGAAGGAATAGAGGGCGTCCATCGCCCCCATGGTGATGCCTTCCGATCCTCGCTCGGTGTAGATCGCCGCGCCGTAGACGGTTTTGCCGTCAATGTCGCGCCCCTGGAAGAACTCGGCGATATCCTTGAGTTCCGCGAAGGTCTTCGGCACGGCGAGATCGCGGCCGTACTTCTTCTTGAATTCGTCCTGCAGTTCGGGGCGGGAGAACCAGTCCTTGCGATAGGTCCAGCCGACCACGTCACCGAAGGCCGGAAGCGCCCAGTAGTTCGGCGAGTTCTTCGGCCATTCGGCATAACCGACGACGGTCGCAGGGATGAAGTTCTCCATCTTGATTCCTTCCTTGTCGAAGAAATCGTTGAGCTTCACATACTGGCCGTTCTCGGCGGCGCCGCCGATCCACTGGCTGTCGCCGATCATCAGGTCGCACAGCTTGCCGCCGGAATTCAGCTCGTTGAGCATGCGGTCGGCGAAGTTCGGCCACGGCACGAATTCGAACTTCATCTTGTGGCCGGACTTGGCTTCGAAATCCTTGCTGAGTTCGACCAGCGCGTTGGCCGGGTCCCAGGCCGCCCAGCACAATGTGAGTTCGTCGGCCTTGGCTGCGGTCGCGCCCGACAGGCTCGACCAGGCGAGCGCGCCCGCGGCGACCGTGGATTTCAGGAATGCTGATTTCATGACGTTCTCCTCCCTTGACCGATCCCGATCTCCATCGGGATGCGTTCGACGCCCCCTCCAGGGCAACCAATGCGTTTCTCAGTCCTCCGGGCCGGCAACTTTCCTCCACCGGCCGCGATATCGAGAGCTTGCCGGATGCAGTTCGCGTCCGGGTTCTCGACCCTGGACGAGTCTATAATTGAGGTGCGCACCTCAATGCAAGGAATTTTTGAGGTGCGCACCTCAATTTCTTGCTTTTCGCTTGAAATTGTTGGAGAAGTCTATGCCGACTCCGGTGTCGATATGTAGAAAGGCGTCATGAGACCCACAGCCAAGGACCTCGCGGAAGCCGCAGGTGTCAGTCTTGCCACGGTGGACCGTGTGCTGAACGATCGGCCGAATGTCAGCGCGAAGGCGGCGCGGAAGGTGAACGAGGCGATCGAGCGGATCGGCTTCGTGCGCAATCCGGCGGCCGTCAATCTCGCACGCAACCGCATCTATCGCTTCCGCTTCGTCCTGCCGCTCGCGGGCGATCAGTATCTCCAACGGATCCTGCGGGAGGTGAGGGAGGCGCACGAGGCACTCCGCTCCGATCTCACCGACATCGATCTCGTGCAGATGCCGATGTCCGATCCGCATGCGGTCGCGAGGTATCTCTCCGGCCTTGAGCCGGGCGAACTCGACGGTGTCGCGATCATGGCGCCGGAATCGCCGCAGGTTCGCGACGCCATGGCCCGGCTGATCGAGCGCGGCATCAAGGTCGTTCAATTTCTTTCAGGTCACGAAAAGCTGCCGGCGGCGGATTTCGTCGGCGTGAACAATTTCGCCGCCGGCGCCACGGCGGGAAAGCTGGTCGGCCGGTTTCTCGCGAGCACTCCGGGAAAAATCATGGTCGTGGCAGAAACCATGATGGCGCAGGACAGCATAGAGCGCAGGCTGGGCTTCGACAGGATCATCCACGACCAGTTCCCGCACCTCGTCCCCTTGCCTTCGGTGGAAACCTATGGCGACGAACGTCGCGCCGGCCTCGTGATCCGCAGGATGCTGGAACACAACCCGGATATTGAAGCCGTCTACGTGCTGAGCGCCGAGGCAAGGGTACCGGTCTCCGCCATCGAGGCGGTCACCGACCCGCGGCCGTTGACCGTGGTCGTCCACGAGCTCACGCCCTTCAGCGAGGAAGCGCTCCGTGACGACAGGATCGATGCCGTCATCGCCCAGGACCCTGGCCATGCCGTCAGAAGCGCGACCCGCATCATGCGCGCGCGCCTGGAACAGCGCGAACCCATTGTGTCGCAGGAACGGATACGCATCGAGATCCTGCTGAAGGAAAATCTCTGAGACGCGCCGGAAGCAAGCGGGGTCGCTTCCGGCAGAGTGCGCAATCCTGAGCGAATAGAACCAGGCGCTCGTGGGTGTATGCCCGCTGCGGCGAATGAGAAACGCATCGATGGAACACCCGCAGACAGGCGCAACGGCGGCGGATGGTTCGCCGACCTACTTCGTCTCCAGCCCGTTGAGTCTCGCGATGAAGTCGGCGAGGTGCGGAACGTAGTCTTCCGGTCCGCCGCCGCCGCCGGCGACCGCGACCGCATAGGAGTTCTTGGTCGCGCTGGCGAGCGGCGTCGCGACGGTCGCCGCATTCGCCATGGATTCCAGGTATTTCAGATCCTTGTAGGCGTTCGACAACGTGAACCGGTGCGCTTCCCTGTTGCCTTCGAGGACATAGCCCATGAAGGTCTGGTAGAAGCCGCTGTCCATGCGGCCTCCGCGGATCACGCTGTCGAACCGGTCGACCGAGATCCCCACCTTGCGTGACAGCGCTATCGCTTCCGCGAAAAGCGCCCCCATGCCAAGGGCGATGAAGTTGTTCAGCAGCTTCATCCGGTGACCGTCGGCGATGCCGCCGATGTGAACGATCTTCCCGGCCCAGGTCGCAATCACCGGCCGGATTCGTGCGAAGATATCATCATCGGCGCCGACCATCGCATCGAGCGTGCCTTCCCAGGCTTCCTTCGGCGTTCGGCTCAAGGGGGCGTCGGCGAAATGGACACCGAGCGCCTTCAGTTCCTCCGCCAGCCGGGCGGTGACGCTGGGGTCTCCCGTCGAACAGTCGACGATGACCGCGCCACGGCCAAGCTTCGGCTTCATGGCGTTGACGACGGCCTCGACCTCTCTCGAACTGGTGAGGCAGAGAAAGACGATGGTGGACGCGGCTGCGAGCTCCTCGAGCGACTTAGCTTCCGTCGCGCCGCGGGCAACGAGGTCTTCGATCGGCTTGCGGTTCCGGTGGGCGATGACCGTCAAGGGATAGCCCTTTTCGACGATGTTCTTGGCCATGCCGTGGCCCATGAGGCCGACCCCGACGAAGCCCACCGTTTCATTTGCCGTCGTGTTCATAGTTTTCTCCTGGAAATGTATCGAAAATCGGGTTTGCTGATCGGCTCGGCCGGTCAGGGAAGGGCGAAGCGTCGGCGCAGATCCGCGACCTGCTCGGGTGTGAGAACGCGCTTGGCGTGGTTCTGCAGCATCAGGAAGAGTTTTGCCGTCTCTTCCAGCTCTTCCGTTGCATACTGCGCGTTGGCGAGACTGGTCCCGGCGACGACCGGTCCATGATTGGCGAGCAGCATGGCGTGGTGGCGGCTGGCGAGGCTGCGCACCGCCTCGGCGAGTGCCTGATCGCCGGGCGCGTAATAGGGAACGAGTGGCAGGCGCCCGACGCGCATGACGTAATAGGCGGTCAGGGCCGGCAGCACGTCTTCCGGGTCGACATCGGCCATGATGCTGACAGCCGTCGAATGGGTCGAATGGAGGTGCACGACGGCACCGGCATCCGCACGCTCGCCGTACATCGAAAAATGCAGGAACGCTTCCTTCGTCGGCGCGTCTCCATCGATGAAACGGCCCTCCGCGTCGAACAGGGATAGGCGGGACGGGTCGAGATTGCCGAGCGAGGCATTGGTCGGCGTCATCAGCCAGCCGCCGTCGGCCGTCCGGACCGAGATATTGCCGGTCGATCCTGAGGTCAGCCCCCTTTGAAACAGCGACTGTCCGACGCGGCACACTTCGTCACGCAGACGGTTGAGATCATGCATCTTCGGTCTCCGCTTCCAGCAATTCCCAGGCCTTCAGGAAGAAGTCCGTGGCACCGAAATTTCCCGATTTGAGCGCCAGTGCGAGATCGGGACCCGAAATGCTGCGCGTCCACGGCACGCCCGGGTCGATCTCCGGCCCGATCAGCAGGACCTTGACACCGAGCGCCTCGACGATCGCGCCGGACGTCTCCCCGCCGGCGACGAGAAAGCGGGAGAAACCGGCGCCCGCGAGGCGACGCGCGACGTCCGCCAAGGTTCTTTCCACCAGGGCGCCGGACTCGTGGCGTCCCATCCGCGTCTGGATCTCGGCCAGTTCGTCGGGACCGGCGCTGGAGTAGATCAGCGGCGGTCGATCGGCCGGCATGTTGATCGCCCACTGGGCGAGATCAGCGGCCGTCTGTCGCCCATCCGCGACGACGGCGATGTCGAGCCGCAGCACGGGCAGCCCGGCCGCTTTCGCCGCCTCGATCTGGCCGCGCGTCGCCGCCGAGCACGAGCCGGCGAGAATGGCCGCGCGGCCCGCCGGGGCCGCCATCCGGGCCTCCTGCGGCGGCGGAACGAATCCGCGCGTCTGCCTGAAATTCTCCGGCAAGCCCATGGCGACGCCGGAACCGCCCGTCACGAGCTTCATCCCGGCGCAGGCCTTGCCAATGGTCCTGAGATCGGCATCGCTCAGCGTGTCGACGATCAATATGCGCTTGCCGACGGCGTATTGCTCGGCGAAGGCGGCCTTCACGGCGTCGGGACCCTTCGCGATGGTCTCGGCCTGCACGAGACCCACCGGCCGGCTGCATTGCCGCTGCAGCACACGGACGAGGTCCGGATCGCGCATCGGGGTCAGCGGATGATCCTTGAGCGGACTTTCCGAGAGCAGCCTGTCTCCGACGAAGAGGTGCCCCTTGTAGACCGTGCGCCCGGCGGCCGGAAACGACGGACAGGCGATCGTCACCGGCGCGCCGGTCAGATCCTGCAGCGCTTCGGCGACCGGCCCGATATTGCCGGCATCCGTCGAATCGAATGTCGAACAGTATTTGAAGATGAGCTGTTCGGCGCCGGCGGCCAGAAGGGCGCGGGCGGAGGTACACGACATTTCGACCGCCTCTGCGGCCGGGATCGTGCGCGATTTCAGGGCAACGACGACGGCATCCGCATCGGAAAACGCGACATCATCAGTGGGCACGCCGATCACCTGGATCGTGCGCATGCCCTCGCGAGAGAGCATGAGGCACAGGTCCGTGGCCCCGGTGATGTCGTCGGCAACAGCGCCAATCAGCAATTCTTCCTCCCAGATATGGCCGCGGCCGGTCGGCCGCGGGCCGGCCCTCCGGAAACGCATCGAAGCCGTTGATCTTCTGGCGAAAATAAGGGCTTGCAATGGAATTCGCAGATGGGCTAACCATGTAGTGGCAACGCTATCATTACTTTTCCGGGAGAGGAAAAGCAAGCGCCTGCGGAGCGGCATGATGACGACGGATCGGAAGGTGTTTTCATAGATGAGCAATCAAACGGGTTTGAAAGTCTGCGTCGTCGGGCTCGGGTCCATGGGAATGGGGGTCGCCACCTCGCTGCTGCGCGCCGGCTTCGAGACGACCGGCTGCGACGTCAGCGCGGCCGCAATGACGCGCTTTGCCGAGGCCGGCGGAAAGGCGAACGGCGACCCGGCCAAGGCGGCCGACGGCGCGGATGTCGTCATCACCGTCGTCGTCAACGCGAACCAGACGGAAACCGTCCTCTTTGGCGACCACGGTGTGGTTGCGGCGATGGCGAAGGGCGGCGTCGTGCTCTCCTTCGCCACGATGGGGCCGGACATGGCACGCGGCTTCGAAGAGCGTGTGCAGGCGCAGGGGCGCGACTATATCGACGCGCCGATCAGCGGCGGCGCCGGCAAGGCCGCCGCGGGCCAGCTGACGATCATGGCATCGGGCCGGCCGGAGGCCTTCGACAAGGTTCGCCCGGCGCTCGACGCCATCGCGCAGAAGGTCTACGAGCTGGGGGATCGGGCCGGAATCGGCGCTTCGTTCAAGATTGTCAATCAGTTGCTGGCCGGCGTTCACATAGCCGCTGCCTGCGAAGCCATCACTTTCGCCAAGGCTCTGGGCCTCGACATAGACAAGGTCTACGAAGTCATCACCGCGTCTGCCGGCAACTCCTGGATGTTCGAAAATCGCGTGCCGCATATCCTCGAGGGCGATTACGCGCCGCGGAGCGCGATCGATATCTTCACGAAGGATCTGGGGATCGTTTCCGATATCGGGCGGGACCTGAAGTTCCCGCTGTCGATCGCCTCGACGGCCCTGCAGATGTTCATCATGACGTCGGCCGCCGGCATGGGGCGTGACGACGACGCCTCGGTTGCCCGCCTGCTGGCGCAGGTCGCCGGACTGAAACTGCCCGAAGCGCCGGGGAGGCAGTGAGCATGCCACGCTTTGCCGCAAATCTGACCATGATGTTCAACGAGGCCGGATTTCTCGACCGGTTCGCGGCTGCCGCTGCCGCCGGTTTCGAGGCGGTCGAGTTTCTATTCCCTTACGACTTCGAGCCGGACGTCATCCGCGCGCGGCTGGACGCCGCCGGCCTGACCCAGGCGCTGTTCAATCTCCCGCCTGGGAACTGGGCGGGCGGAGAACGTGGACTGGCTGCGCTGCCAGGAAGGGAAGGGGAGTTCCGCCAATCCGTGGAGACGGCATTGCGCTATGCGCGCGCGACCGGTGTCGGGCGGCTGCATGTGATGAGCGGGCTCGCCGATCGTTCGGACGCGAAGGCTCGCGCCACGTACCGTTCCTCGCTGGCGTTCGCCTGCGACAAAGCCGGGGAGGCGGGTCTCGACGTGCTGATCGAGCCGATCAACCCGCGCGACATGCCGGGCTATTTCCTCAATGATTTCAATTTTGCCGCGGACCTCATCGCCGATATGGCCCGTCCCAATCTCAAGCTGCAGTTCGACATCTACCATCGCCAGATCATCCATGGCGACGTGATCCGTGGGCTACGTGAGTTGATGCCGATCATCGGCCACATCCAGATCGCCTCGGTGCCTGCACGCAACGAACCGGGAACCGGAGAACTCAATGATTTCCGGGTTCTGCGGGAGCTCGATGCGCTCGGCTATGCCGGCTATGTCGGCTGTGAATACCGCCCGGCGGGCGAAACCGTCGCCGGGCTCGGCTGGCTGAAGGCGTTCGCCGGCTGACCCGGCGGGGGCTGGAGGCAAGTCTTGGAGGCGGGTCCCGGACCCGCCTGCCGTCCTCAGATTTTCCCGAGATCCTCGTAGCTCTGATGCAGCGCCCAGTCGCCTGCGCAGAAGCGTTCCTTCGCGAAATTGTGCTGGTGCCAATAGGGATAGAGGTAGGGGAGCCGGCTGACGGCATTCAGGCGTTCCAGTTCCTGAATGCTCAGCTCCAGGTCGACCGCGGCGATGTTGTCGCGGAAATGCTGTTCGGTCAGCCCGCCGACAACGACGGAGGCAATCGCCGGTCGTGACAGCGTCCAGGCGAGTGCGACCTGTGCCGGCGTGGCGCCTCTTGCCTCGGCGATCTCGACCAGAACGTCGACGATGGTCCACAGGCGCTCTTTGTCGCGGATGGGAGGTTCGCTCCACCCGGCCGCCTGGCGCGAATCGGAAGGCGTCCGATCGCGGCGGAACGCGCCTGAAAGAAGGCCGGCCGCAAGCGGGCTCCAGACCATGACGCCGAGGCCCTGATCCACGGAAATCGGCAGGAGCTCGTATTCCGCCTCCCGCGCTTCCAGCGTGTAGTGGATCTGCTGCGTGACGAAGCGGGGATAACTCTTGATATCCGCAATCCCCAGCACCTTCATGATGTGCCAGCCGGAATAGTTCGAGCAACCGACATAGCGGACCTTTCCCTGACTGACCAACGTGTCCAGCGCCGAGAGCATTTCTTCGGCCGGGGTAAGTCCGTCCCATTCGTGCATGAAATAGATGTCGATGTGGTCGGTTCGCAGGCGCTTCAGGCTCCGCTCGCATTCGCGGATGAGGTGATAGCGTGACACGCCTTCGTCGTTGGGGCCGTCCCCGATCCGCATTCGCGCCTTGCTGGAGACGAGAACCTTGTCGCGACGTCCTTCGAGGACCTCGCCGAGAATTTCCTCCGAACGTCCGGCGGAATACATGTTGGCGGTGTCGAAGAGATTGATGCCGCCGTCGATGCAGGTATCGACCAGCCGTTGCGCCTCCTTGACGCCCTGGCTTGCGACCATGGCGAAATCGCCCTTGCCGCCGAACGAGAAGGTACCCATGCTCACCGCCGAGACCTTGAGGCCAGAGCGGCCGAGTTGCCGATATTCCATGTTCTACTCCTTGGCTTGACGCTGCCCGGGACGCCGCCCCGCAGCCTTGATATCGTGGTCTGGAAGAGCGGAAACCGTCGCCTTCATCGCTGGGGCGCGCCTGCCGAAAGCTGCTCCCTGACGTGCCGCATGCCGAGTTCGGGGCTGGTCAGCACCGGCACTCCGCCCGGCTCGGGGCCGAGAGGGGCGCGCGCATTTGCCATCGACGCCTGGGCGAGGACGATCAGGTCGACCTTCGGCGCGAGCCGCCGGAAACCGTCGACCACAATGGCATCGTGTCCCTCGCGGTCGCCGGCTGACAGGCGCTGGAACGCTCCCTCGCACAGCTCCTCCGTCACGCGGCAATCGGCGCGCCCGGTATCGGCTGCGCCCCTCCTGATGACGTCGCCGGTGGGGCCGAGCGTCGTCGGCAACGTAGCCAGGACGCCGATCCGCGACGATTTCGACACCGCTTCGAGGGCCATGCCCGTGTCGATGCGGAAGAGTGGCACGGGGCAAAGGTGTCGCGCGGCATCAACGGCCGGACCGAGCGAGGAGCAGGTGACGAGAACGGCATCGGCACCACCATCGACGGCCGACCAGACGTACTGCGCCAGGCGCCGCATCGTCGCTTTCGAGAGGCTGCCCTCCCGGATCGTATTCCTCAGCAGGCTTTCATCGAGAATGTTGAAGGGCTCCCAGCCGTCCAGTTCACGTCTGGCAAGCGCGTCCAGCGTCGGCACGAGGCCTGCGACCGTGTGAATCATGGCGATGGACATGGCGGCCTTTGTCGCGTCGGGCATCAACGGGCTCTCCGGTTCGATTTCTCGCCTGCGATCAGGCTCGAGCAGACTTTGAAATGACAGCGCTGCCATACTATCGCCCGTCTTCGGATGAACGCAACATCCAAAAAGCGCCGTATCTCCACTATCTTCGACGAATTGCGGGAATCCGCAGATGAAATGCGAATATCCGCAAATCGTAAAATGCCGGTTGACAAAATCCGGGAACTGAACGAGACAATGACAGCGCTGCCATTCAATGGCCGTTCTACCGTCAGTTCTCGACCGGAGAATAGGTGGATGGGACGGCCGAAGGGGTTGAGGAGCCCCTTGGGTCGAGGCGGCAGCGCACCGGAGCAATTTTTGGGAGGAATGAGAAATGCTTGCGACCGATCAGCACCAAACCGCGTCCGGATCGCTGCATTCCCGCCTGCTGACCGAAGCCGGCAGGCTGTTCCAGGTGCGTGAGTTCAACGTCCTGATCGCGCTGGTCGTGGTCGGGGCCCTGATCAGCCTCTATACGCCCTACTTCTTCACGACGAACAACCTGATGGGCGTGTTCCGCGCCTTTTCGCTGACGGCGATCATGGGCATCGGCATGGTCATGGTCATCATCACCGGCGGCATCGACCTGTCGGTCGGCTCGGCCATGGGGCTTGCCTCGCTCGTAACCGCTCTCTGCTTCAGCGCGGGTTACCCGACCGAGATCTGCGTTGCCGCCGGTCTGGGCGTCGGCCTGGTTTTCGGCCTCTGCAACGGCCTCCTGATCACCTTTATCGGTTTGCCGCCGTTCATCGCGACCCTTGGAACACTGAGCATCGGGCGCGGGCTGATGTACATGATCACCCGGGGCGTGCCGGTGACGCCCGAGACGCCGGAGGGTTTTTCCGTCCTCGGGCAGGGGTATCTCGGCCCCGTGCCGGTGCCGGTCATCATCATGGTTGTCCTGATGCTGTTCTTCGCGGTCATCATGCGCCGCACCCGCTTCGGCCGGCACGTCTATGCGACGGGTGGGAACGAGCACGCCGCGCGGCTGAGCGGCGTCAAGGTCGACCGCATCAAGCTGTCGGTCTATGTCCTGTCGTCAACGATTGCCGCATTGGCCGGCGTCATCGGTTTCTCCCGCTATCTCTCGGCCGAGCCGGCTTCCGGCTTCGGGTCCGAGCTTGATGTCATCGCCGCCGCCGCGATCGGCGGAGCGAGTCTGGCCGGCGGGGCAGGGAGCGTGACCGGCGCGGTCATCGGCGCGGCGCTCGTCGGCGTGATCGCCAACGGCGTCGTGCTGCTCAACATCAATACCTATGCGCAACAGGCCATCACCGGCGGCGTCATCCTGATCGCCGTGAGCCTCGACGTGCTGCGGAGCAGGATCATGGGAGGAAAAAACTGAGCCAAGACGAATGAGCATGCCGAACATCTAAGTCAATCACGAAGAATCCAGGCTCGAGGAGAGCTTGTTGAGGAGGAGGATTTCATGCGTGTACTTTTCAATTCCGCTCGTGCGGCGATCCTGACGATGTCGCTGCTGGCAACGGGTGCAGCCTTTGCCAAGGACAAGGCCGACATCACCGTCGCCGTCGTTCCGAAGGTTGCCGTCCCGTTCTTCGACGACTGCAACACCGGTGCGAAGGAAGCTGCCGACAAGCTCGGCGTGCAGTATCAGTGGGTTGTTCCGCAGAACACCCAGGGTTCGACGCAGGTCAAGATCATCGAGGACCTGATCGCGCGGCATGTCGACGGGATCGCGATTTCCGTGAACGAGCCGAAGTCCGTCGAAGGCATCATCAAGCAGGCCGTCGATGCCGGCATTGCCGTTCTCACCTTCGACAGCGACAGCGCCAACAGCGGCCGCAGCATGTACATCGGCACGATCAATGAAGCCGCTGGCGAAACCATGGGCAAGGCGATGGCGGAAGCCATCGGCGGCGAGGGCAAGGTGGCGATCGTCACCGGTCAGCTCGGCGCATCGAACCTGAACGAGCGCATCGCCGGCGTGAAGAAGGCACTCGAAGCCTATCCTAAGATCACCATCGCCGCCACCGAAGGCACCGAGGACGATCTCGCTCGCGGGGTGTCGGTGACGGAAGCACTGCTTCGCGCCAACCCGGACCTCAAGGGCATCTTCGGTATCAGCCAGGTCGGCGGTCCCGCGGTCGCCAAGGTTCTCGCCGAGAAGGAATTCTCCGATCGCAAGGGTGTGCTGAAGGTGTTTGCCTTCGACGACCTGCCGGACACGGTCAAGGGCGTCAAGGACGGCTTCATCGACGGCATCATGGTTCAGCGTCCGGTGACGATGGGACGTCTGGCGGTCGAGCACCTGGTGGCGCAGATCACCGGCGAGGAGAAGAACCCGGCCGATGTCGATACCGGCGTCACCGTCGTCACGGCCGACAATCTGGGCAGCTACACGAAGTAACACCTGCAGAACCTGGGTGCGGGAGCCGACTGCTTCCGCATCCATTCACACCGGAGCGGGATTCGAGCAGACCATGACCCCATTTCTCGAAATGCGAAACATCTCAAAGACCTTTCCGGGCGTGAAGGCATTGAAAGGGGTCGATCTCACCCTCTATCGCGGACAGGTTCATGCCATCGCGGGCGAGAACGGGGCGGGAAAAAGCACGCTGATGAAGATCATGACCGGCGTGCAGCGCTGTGATCCCGGCGGTACGATTGCGGTCGAAGGCGAGGACGTCGTGATCTCCGATCCGGTGCATGCCCGATCCCTCGGCATATCGATCATCTACCAGGAGCTCGCGGTCGTCGATAATCTGTCGATTGCGGAGAACATCTTCCTCGCCCGCGAACCGGTGAATGCGGCCAGGCTGATCGACCGGCGGAAGATGAATGCGGCCGCCGCCGCCGTTCTCGCCGAACTCGACATGAAACTCAATCCGGCGATGCTGGTCGGCGATCTCAGCATCGGACAAAAGCAGATGGTCGAGATCGCCCGCGCGATCTCCTATCAGTCGAAACTCATCATCATGGACGAACCGACCGCCTCGCTCAGCCATCACGAGGCGACCGTCCTGCTGCGCATGGTCAAGAAGCTCGCCGCGCAGGGGATCGGTATCGTCTACATCTCGCATCGGCTCGAGGAGATCTTCGAGATCGCCGACACGGTGACCGTCATGCGCGACGGCGAGACCGTGGACTCCCGGCCCGTCGGCGAAATGACGCGCGATCTTCTGGTGCGCAAGATGGTCGATCGCGAACTGTCGCAGTTCTTCGGCGAACACGTCTCCCATGCCACCGACGAAGTGCTGTTGTCCGTGCGCAATCTCGGCATGTATCGGCCAACGCATCATTCCGCCAATGTCAGGGATGTGAGCTTCGACCTGCACAGGGGTGAAATCCTCGGCTTCTTCGGACTCATCGGAGCGGGTCGCACGGAGGTCATGGAAATGATCTTCGGCAGCCGGGCCTATGTCGGCGAGATCCTGATCGATGGCAAGCCGGTCAGGATGAGCGACCCTTCGGTTGCGATCAGCGAAGGTCTCGGCTTCGTGACCGAGGACCGCAAGGGGCAGGGGCTCGTGCTCGACATATCGGTCCGCGAGAATTTCAGCCTCACGCATCTCTCGGACTATTGCCGGCTCGATTTCGTGGATCGCGGCCGGGAGACGAAGCGCTGCCGGGAGTTCATCCAGGCGCTCGGGATCAAGACGCCGAGCCCGGAACAGAAGGTCGTCAATCTGTCGGGCGGCAACCAGCAGAAGGTCATCATCGCCAAATGGGTGGCCCGCAAGCCGCGCATTCTCATCGTCGACGAACCGACCCGCGGCATCGACGTCGGCGCGAAGGCCGAGGTCCACGCCCTGCTGAACAAGCTGGCTGAGGAAGGCATGTCGATCATCGTGGTCTCCTCCGACCTGCCGGAGATCCTCGCCATCAGCGACAGGGTGATCGTCCTCAGGGAGGGCCGCATCACCGGTGGCTTCAGCCACCAGGACGCCAGCCAGGAAAACGTGATGTTCGCCGCGACGGGCTGACCCCGCGGGCAGGCGACATCCCCTACAGCAATATCAGCAGCAATGGAGAATGAGATGAGCAAACGCATTATGTTCACCGGGGGAAGCGGCAAGGCTGGAAAGCATGTCGTCCAGTACCTCGTCGAACAGGGCCACCAGGTCCTGAACGTCGACACCAAGCCGCTCGACAATCCCAAGGTGCGCACGCTGATCACCGACATTACCGACAGCGGCCAGGTGTTCAATGCCTTCTCGAGCTACATGGGCCTGCACGAGTTCGACCCGTCACTGCGGACGCAGCCCGTGGATGCGGTCGTCCACTTTGCGGCGATCCCGCGGATCATGCTCACGCCGGACAACGAAATGTTCCGCATCAACACGATGGGAACCTACAACGTCATCGAGGCGGCGGTGAAGCTCGGGATCAAGAAGGTGATCATCGCCTCGTCGGAGACCACCTATGGTCTCGTTTTCGCCAACGAGCCCCGCCATCCGGTGCACTTCCCGCTGGAGGAGGATTACCCCGTCGACCCGATGGACAGCTATGCACTGTCGAAGATCTGCAACGAGAAGACCGCGCAGGCCTTCGCCCTGCGGTCGGGCGTCGACATCTATGCCATCCGCATCGGCAACGTGATCGAGCCGCACGAATACGAACTCTTCCCCAAATGGTTTGCCGATCCGGGCTTCCGCAAGAGAATTGCGTGGAGCTATATCGACGCGCGGGATCTCGGCCAGATCGTCGACCTCGCCGTTCACAAGGACGGGCTCGGCTTCGAGGTGTTCAACGCCGCCAACGACGAAACCTCTTCCGACCTCCCGACGCAGGAACTGATCGACCGCTTCTATCCGGGCGTAAAGGTCACGCGTCCGATGGGAGAATACGAAAGCCTGCTGTCGAATCGCAAGGCACGCGAGATCCTCGGCTTCCGGGAGCAGCACTCGTGGCGGAAATACGTCGGACAGAAGTGATGCGTATTCGCCGTTCGCGCCACGGCCTCTTGTGAAACAAGTCGTCCGGCGCTCTTCGCAGCGTCGGACGACTTGGTATAAAGGTTCGAAGGGAACGAATGGTTGGAAACAGCCGACAGGTCTTCTTGAACCGGCACTGGAGCACAAAGAATGGGAGAAGTTACGCAACCAAGGCTGCGTCTGCCCGACAGGAAGAGCAAGGTCACCGTCAAGGACGTCGCGCAGCGTGCCGGTGTGGGCGAATCGACCGTCTCACGCATCATGCGCAACAAGGGGCCGGTCGCGGAAGAAACCCGAAAGCGGGTGATGGAAGCGGTCAGAGCCACCGGCTACGTGCCGAACAGGATCGCCGGCTCGCTGGCCTCGCTCGATTCCCATCTCGTCGGCGTCGTCATTCCGTCGCTCTCGAACATCGTCTTTCCCGAAGTGCTTCAGGGCATCCACGCCGCGCTGCGGGACAGCGAGAACCAGCCGGTCATCAGCGTTACCGAATATGACATGGACCGTGAGGAAGCGGTCGTTCGCGGGCTCTTGTCCTGGAAACCGAGCGCAATCCTGATCGCCGGCTTCGAACATACCGATGCGACGCGTCGCATGCTCATTCAAAGCGATATCCGCGTCGTGGAAATGATGGATATCGATGCGGTGCCGATCGATATCGCCGTCGGCATGTCGCACCGGCGGGCCGGATACGCCACCGGGCGCTATCTTGTCGGGCGCGGCTATCGCCGCTTCGGCTATGCCGGCCACGACTGGACGGCGGACCGGCGGGCGCGTCTTCGCTACGACGGCCTTGTCGATGCCCTGCGGGACGCCGGCCTGACGATCACGGCGGAAGCCGTGGCGGAAGCGCCGAGCTCCGTCGGCGTCGGCAAGGAGATGACGGCACGGCTCTGTGCCGAGCATCCGGAACTCGATGTTATCGTCTATTCCAACGACGACATGGCGGTCGGCGGCATCTTTCACTGCATGGCCGCGAATATCTCGATCCCGGACCGGCTGGCGATTTTCGGCTTCAACGGCCTCGATATCGGCCGCGAATTGCCGC
This sequence comes from Ciceribacter lividus, assembly GCF_003337715.1. Lineage (GTDB taxonomy): Bacteria > Pseudomonadota > Alphaproteobacteria > Rhizobiales > Rhizobiaceae > Allorhizobium > Allorhizobium lividum. The sequence goes on along the minus strand of NZ_QPIX01000017.1, from coordinate 2,972 downwards.
AGCCGCTTTCAACGATCCGCTCGAACCGTTTTCTCATTGGCCGCACTGCGGTCGAGAAGGCGTTCGAGTCGGCGCAGCGCCCGCCGGAACCCTCGGTTTTCGACACCGGCTTCGAGGTGTTCGCCGGCGCGACCGCGTGATACGGCCGGTGAGGGCTCTCTGGCCAGCGCTCCACTGTCCCCCTCATCGCTGGTCGAGGCCCTCGGCCAGATGCACAAGGCCGATGAATTCCGACCGGTAGCCGTAGGGGTCCGGGCCACGCGATGCCGACGCGAGATCTGCGATTGCCTGGTAGGAGTAGGAGTCTGGGAGGGCGACGCGCCGCAGTTTCTGGCCGAAGGCGGCGACGGCCACCGAGAAGCGAACGTCCTGCGGCGCGGCGTCGACCGAGGCGACGGTGTTCTTGTCGTCGACAGGCATGGTGACGAGGACGCTCCTTTCTTCGCCCGGCCGCTTGTAGCGCATCTTGAGGAAGGCAAGCTCCCCGCGATGCGCATCGCCTGATGTCTCTGCCGGAACGGTGCTGCTCGCGCCGTAACGCAGCTCGTCGTTCATGACGGCGGGACTTCCCTTGGGCGTAATCTCGTAGATCGCCGTGACGGTGTGGCCGGAACCGATGTCGCCGGCGTCCACACGGTCGTTGTTGAAGTCCTCGCGGTTGAGGGTCCGCGTTTCATAGCCGATCAGCCTGTACTCGGCGATCCGCTCCGGGTTGAATTCGACCTGAAACTTGACGTCCGTGGCGATCGGAAACAGCGTCGATCCGGCTTCCTCGACCAGCGTCTTCTGCGCCTCCGCCAGGGTATCGATATAGGCGGCGCTCCCATTGCCGTTCTGAGCAAGCGTCTGCATCAGGGAATCGTTGAGATTGCCGCGGCCGAAGCCGAGAACGGTCAGGAAGATGCCATCCTTGCGTTCCTCCTCGACCATGCGCTTCAGGTCTTCGTCGCTCGACGGCCCGACGTTGAAATCGCCATCCGTCGCCAGCATCACGCGATTGACGCCATCCTTGACGAAGGCTTGCCGCGCGAGATCGTAGGCCGCTTCGATCCCCTCGGCGCCGCCGGTGGAGCCTCCGGCCTCCAGCCGGTCGATTGCGGAGAGGATCTTTGATTTCTCCGCCGCGGGTGTCGGTTCGAGCACGATCCCGGCATTGCCGGCATAGGCGACGATCGAGACCGTGTCGTCGGCCTTCAGCCTGTTGACCAGGAGACGAAAGGCGCTCTTGAGCAGCGGCAGCTTGTCCGGCTCGTCCATCGAGCCCGACACGTCGATCAGGAACACCAGGTTGGCACGCGGCGTCGTTGCCGGCGCGCGGTCATAGCCCTTGATCGCCACGTGCATCAGTTCCGTGTCGTGGTTCCACGGGGTCGGCATCACCGTCACGGTCGCCCTGAAGGGCGCATCGGCACTTTCAGGACCGGGCCAGTCATACGGGAAATAGTTTATCATCTCCTCGACGCGAACCGACCGGGGATCGGGGATTGTCCCCCCGGTCAAGGACCGGCGAACGAAGGAATAGGACGCGCTGTCGACATCGGCGGAGAAGGTCGAAACCGGATCCGTCGCCACACTCTTGATTGGATTGTCATCGGCGTTGGCGAACCGCTCGCGATCCTGTTCGGGCTGAAACGCGCCGCTCTCGCCCATGGGTGGAACCGGGGCGAGGGCGGGTGCGCTCATACGAGCGGCCGACTGCGGCTTCGGGGATACGGCGCTCGATGCATGGGGTAGCAGGCGTTCGACCTCCCCGACATCCGCGGCCGGACCGTTCGTCTTGCCCGCAAGGGCGATGGCATCGGAGTCGCCACGCGCCGCCTCAGCCGCAGCAGATGGAAGGGATGTGGGCCGCTCCTCGTCCGTTGCGATCTTCTCCTGATCGATGACCGGCACGCCGTTACCGTTCATCTCGATCGTGAGATAGCCTGCGAGAGGAACGACGAGCAGCGTCGCAAGGGCTGAACCGGCGAGGAATTTCTTGTTCACGGCAGGACTCCATATCCAGTTGAAGATGGAGCTTTGACGCCGCCCTCCCGCATTTCCTTGGTCTGCCGGGACATGATTTCCCGCATCGTCGAAAGCCTGCATCGCTGCGGCAAGCGCCCGCGCCCGCGCCTCCGGATCGGGTGCCGGCGGTGTCTGGCGGGAGAGTTTTTCGAGTTCCTTGTCCAAGATCATACCTCTTCCTTGCCGAACATGGCCTTCAGCCTCTTGCGTGCCTCGTGGACGTGCCAGGAAACGGTGGCCTCCGAGCAACCCAGCGTATCGGCGGCGGCGGAATGGCTGAGGCCCTCGCCATAGACGAGCAGCACCGCCGCGCATTGACGTTCCGGCAGCGCGCGCACCGCCGCCCACAGCTCGGTCGAGACCTCGTCGTCGCCGCCCGTATTGTGCTGCGGTTCCGCGGTGTAGGCGCGAACCGTCTGCTGTTCTCGGGTGTGCTTGCGTCTATGGTCGCGGGCTGCGTTCAGCGTCAGCGTATAGAGCCATGTCCTGAACCGGCTGGCGCCGCGAAAGCTCCGGATGGCCGCGCCGAGCTTGACGCAGACCTCCTGGGCGATGTCGTCGGCATCGGTGGAACTGCCCGACCATCGCCATGCCATGGCGTGGACAAAATCATAGTGGCGCGAGACGAGCTGCCCGAAGGCCTCCCTGTCACCGCGCTGCGCCCGTTCTATGAGCTCTGCATCCAATTCCGCGTCCACCCCAAGCCGACCCGCAAACGTCTATTTTGGGAATGAGACGTTTGTCGGATGAATTTCCTTGGGCGGCATCGAAAAATTATCAGGAAATCTGAAAACCGATAGTGTCGCGGGACACAGGGCCGGATGGAGTCGATAGTTCCATAATGCTGATTATGCAATTTATGTTTACAGCTGGGGCAGATTCCATTTTCAAATGCAACGAAGAGAATAATGGTCGTAGTTTCAGGAGGATGGAATGGCCCGCTCTTTTGTGCAGTTGAGTATGGA
>NZ_QPIX01000016.1 GCF_003337715.1 Ciceribacter lividus | reverse complement strand
GCTCATAACCTGAAGGCCGCAGGTTCAAATCCTGCCCCCGCAACCAACCTTCCCAGAAATCCCTCAAAGCCCCCTCGCGGGGCTTTTGGCGTTTAAGAACCGCCGGGACGAAGCCCACGACGATAACGAACAGAAAGCCCGCCGGCGTTGCCACCGGCGGGATTCCAATTCTCCGAGTGCTATGACCGCCCCTCAGCTCCGCGGCTTCAGGTTTTCCGGATCGTAGAGCGGCTTGTAGCCGACGCCGGCGACTTCGACCGGGTAGGTCTCGGCGAAATACTCGACGGTGAGCTTGCGGCCGACCTGGCAATACTCCCAGGGCAGATAGGCGAGCGCGATGTTCTTGCCGATCGTCGGACCGTAGGCGATCGAGGTGGTGTAGGAGCGGCGGCCGAGGCTGTCGACCAGCGTCTCGCCGGTTTCCGGGTCCATGACCGGCAGCGAACCGACCGGATAGCGCTTCACGCCGTTTTTGTCGGTGTTTTCCGTCATGACGAGCGTGCAGAGCATGGCCGGCTGGTGGTCACGCGCCTTGTATTCGAGGTGCTTGGCCTTGCCGCGGAAATTGGCTTCCTTGACCTTCGGGCGGGCAAGATCGGCCTCGATCAGGTTGTACTGGGTCAGGAGGTCGGCGTTCTGCAGGCGCAGGCTCTTTTCCATGCGGCGGGAGTTTGCATAGGTCTCGACGCCGAAGGCCATGACGCCGGTCGCACGCAGCGCATCCCAGACGGCGAGCCCGTCCTCGTACTTCATGTGCAGTTCCCAGCCCTGCTCGCCGACATAGGAGATGCGGAAGGCGGTCACCGGCTTGCCGGCAATCTCGATCGGTTTGATCGCGGCGAAGGGGAAGTTTTCCGGATCGAGGCCGGCTGGATCGGCCACGGCCTTTTTCAGGGTGTCGCGGGCGTTCGGGCCCCAGATGCCGATGGTGATGTATTTCTCCGAGGTGTCGGTGATGGTGACGTCGAGGCCGCGATCTTGCGCCACGCGCTTCATGTAGTGGAAGTCGCGCGGGCCCGCATCGGCACCGTTCACGAGACGGCAGCGGTCGGCCATGCGGAAGACGGTGAAGTCGGCCCGCACCATGCCCTCGTCGTCGAGGAAGTGGGTGTAGATGCCCTTGCCGATATTGGCGTCACCGCCGATCTTGGCGGCGCACAGCCATTCGAGCAGCTCGACATGGTCCGGCCCCTCGATGTCAACCATGTGGAAGTGGCTGAGATTGACGATGCCGCAATCCTCGCTCATCGCCAGATGCTCGGCGTTCGAGACGCGCCAGAAATGGCGGTTGTCCCATTCGTTTTCGCGCACGGGTACGCGGTCGGCGTATTTTTCCAGCAGGTGTTCGTTGGCCTTGTAGCCGTGGGCGCGCTCCCAGCCGCCGAGCTCCATGAAATAGCCGCCAAGCTCGACCTCGCGCTCGTACATCGGCGAGCGCTTGGCGTTGCGGCCGCTGGCATAGGGTTCGCGCGGGTGGACGGCGGGGAAATAGATCTTCTGCGCGGCCTCGAAGCAGCGGCCGGCGATGAAGTCCTCGGTCAGCTGGTGCGGATAGAAGCGGGCGTAGTCGATCGAATTGTGGTCGATCTCGGTGCGGCCGTCGGTCATCCAGTCGGCGATGAGCTTGCCGTAGCCGGGGCCGTCCTTGACCCAGATCGCGACGCAATACCAGAGGCCGCGGACCTTCTGGCTCTCGCCGCAGGAGGGGCCGCCGGCGGCAGAAACCTGCAAGAGGCCGTTGAAGGAATGGCCTTCGTTGTAGCCGAGTTCGCCGAGGATCGGGGTGAGCTCGATCGCGCGCTCGAGCGGCTCGAGAATCTGTTCCATCTCGAGGTCACGCTGCGAGGGGGAAAGGCGGGCCTCATGCTTTTCGAGAAGATCGCGCGGATGGCACATGCGCGGGTTGGTGGTCTCGTAATAGCCCCATTCGATCTGGCCGCCCTCGGTGGTCTTCGGGTCGCCGGTGTCGCGCATGTAGGCGGAGTTGCCCTGGTCGCGCAAAAGCGGATAGCCGATTTCCTTGCCGGTGCCCTCGAACTCGTTGAACGGGCCGAAGAAGGTGAGCGGATGGTCGACCGGCATGACCGGCAGGTCCTCGCCGACCATTTCGGCGATCAGGCGGCCCCAGAGGCCGGCGCAGACGATGACGTGGTCGGCCATGATCGTGCCGCGATGGGTGACGACGCCCTTGATGCGGCCGTTCTCGACGATCAGCGACTGGGCCGGCGTATTCGCAAAGGCCTGCAGCTTGCCGGCCTTCTCGCCGGCGTCGACCAGCTTGCCGGCGACGGTTTGCGAGCGCGGGATCACGAGGCCGGCGTCGGGATCGAACATGCCGCCCTGGACCATGTCCTCCTCGATCAGCGGGAAGAGCTTCTTGATTTCAGACGGCGAGACATAGTGGGCGCGGGTGCCGAAGGCCTTGGCGGAGGAGAGCTTGCGCTTGATCTCTTCCATCCAGGAGTCGTCGCCGGTACGGGCGACCTCGAGGCCACCGATGCGGGCGTAATGGCCCATCTTCTCGTAGAAATCGATGGAATACTGCGTCGTCCAGACCGACAGATAGTCGTGGCTCGTCGTGTAGCAGAAGTCCGAGGCGTGCGCGGTCGAGCCGATGTCCGTCGGGATGCCGGACTTGTCGATGCCGACGATGTCGTCCCAGCCGCGTTCGATGAGATGATGCGCGATGGAGGCGCCGACGATGCCTCCCAGCCCGATGATGACGACCTTAGCCCTAGTCGGAAACTCTGCCATTGCCTGCGATCCTGATTGACGTTGACGCGGGATATTAGGGCGTAAGTCGACCCGTGTGCAGCCTGTCTGCGACATTCTTCAAAGACTGCACGACCAGCGCCAGGACGCGTGGTGTCGCTAGGCGGCGATCCGGCTGCTGACGCCCTCGGCGAGGCGGCGGATGTCGCCGGCGGGCAGGTGGCCGATCAGCATGGCGGCGTGGCGGCCGCTCGACCAGAAGGCGATGTCGAGGGCGTAGCGACGTTCGTTTGCGATTGCCGCCTCGGCGGCCTCGGAGGCGAAGATGCAGAGCGCGAGCGGGTGACCCTCGGGGTCGAGATAGAGGATCTGCGCAAGCGGCCGGTCGTCATAGGCGAGGATCTGCGCATGCCTGAATTCACTGCCGGGAAGGGCGATCGCCTCCGGCGACAACGACAGGCCGAGGCGCTCGTTTATAACCGCGAGCTGGGCGACTGCGGCCTCGTGGCCGGGACGGGCGGCGCCGAGCGTCTCGGCCGTATAGAGCGCCATGTATTGTGCCACCGCATCGCGCCACTCGGCGCTCTGTGTGGCGGCGGGGGGTGCGGCAAAGCGCATCCAGGCGCGGTCGATGACGATGCCGGCGGCAACCGAGGCGGCGATGGCGGTGATAAAGCTGCGCCGGGCGAAGTTCTTCGGTTCGGCGGCGTCCTGGCGGGGAATGGCGGCGAGCATGTCTTCGAGGCTGCCGCGGGGCGCTTCGTCGAGCAAGGACGCGAAGCTCTCGCGCAGCGGCAGGAGATCGGCGCGCTTTAAGAAGGCGAGCCGTTCGGCGGTCTCAGGATCGTCGCGTAGCGCTCCGGCGATGCGGGCGTGCTCGGCTGGGTCGAGTTCCCCGTCGATGAACGCGGTCAGTTCCTCGTCGGAGGGGATCGGTGTCTTGTTGGTCATGTCACACTCCCCCGTCGGTGCCGGCGGCGAGTTTGGCGCGCGCTGCGGCGAGCCGGCTCATCACGGTGCCGATCGGAATATCGAGGATCTCGGCGACCTCGCGGTAGGTAAGGCCCTCGACATAGGCGAGGAAGACGGCGGCGCGCTGCGCCTCCGGCAGGGCATCCACCAGGCGCAGCACCTTGCCGGCATCGGCGCGGAGCTCGGCGTCGCGGGCGCCGTCGAAGGCGAGGTGCTCCTCGGCCGGCACGAGACCCTGTCCGAGCCGGACTTTTCGCGCGCGCGCCTCGTTGAGCCAGACCGAGTGCAGGATCGAAAAGAACCAGCGGTCGGGACTGCCGTCCGTCACGAACTGGCCGCAGCGCTCCAGCGCCCGGACACAGGTCTGCTGCACGAGATCGTCGGCGACGTCGCGCTGGCGCGACAGCACGAAGGCGTAGCGCCACAGTCTCGGCAGACTGGCGAGAAGCCCGCTTCGGATGGCTGTTTCGCTGGCGATTTCCGCCTCCCGTGCGCCGTGGAGAGGTCCCGTCTTGCTGCGGGGCGTCTCCGGAGAGCGGCGACTATAGCCCGCCGCGAAATCCCATGCGATGGCCATTTTGCTGTTCTTCCAAGGCTTTCTTCGCGAGGGCCGGGCAGACAGCGCGCCGCCCGGTCCGAGATGATCGAGGCGGATCAGATGTCGGAGGCGCCGTGGATCGCTTCGTCGAGGTCGCGATATTCCTCACAGCCCTCGCCGCAGATCGAGCGGATGGTGGTGAGTTGTTCCCGGGCGAGGTCGAGCCGTCCTTTGATCACATAGGCCTCGCCGAGATATTCGCGGACCTTGGCGTATTGCGGGTCGGCGGCTACCGAGCGCAGATAGTAGGAGATGCCCTCGTCGGTGCGGCCGAGCTTGCGGGTCGCATAGCCGCGGTAGTTGAGCACTTTGGGATCGTTCTGGTCGGCGACGGTGTCGAGCATGGCGAGCGCTTCCTCGTAACGACCGGCCTTGGCGAGCGAATAGGCATAGTCAGTCCGGTTCTCGTCGGTCACGTTGGCGCCGCTCTGCTTCACGCATTTGCCGCTCGCCTGGTCGTAGACTTCGCCCGCCTTGCAGGTCGGGGTGCTGGAACTGTCGTCGCCGGCGGCGAAGACGAGGGCTGACGGAGCGAGGGAGGAAAGGCCGAGCACGACGGCGGCGGCGAGAAAGGTTTTCGTGTTCATCAAGATGTCTCCTTGCGGGGCGTTGCGAGAGGAGAACACGCGGCGCAGCCGTTCTATTCGTCGTGACGGGAGAAAAAAGTCGTGGAGCCCTGATGGGGGCGGAGCGCTGCCGGAGCGGCGCGATCGGCAGCATGCGTCCCGTCGCGGTAAAGATTGTATTTAGCATTCTCCGATAAATGATCCGTTAGGGATTTTTGTCTGGGTTGCGAGCGGCACGATCTCGTGCCGTCCATGCCCGTTCGGAGTTGCGTGTTTCATGCGTCTGTCGGCTACGTCACTTGTCGTCGTCTCTCTTCTGCTTGCGAGCTGCCGCTCGACCACGGGGCCGGAGGAAGTGCTTGCGATCAAGCCCTCGAACGAGGTGACGAGCGCGATCTCGGCACCCGCCGCACCGATCCCGGCGGCGGAGGTTGCAGCCGACGCGGGTGCTCCGCAGGAAAGCGTGCCGGAGCAGCATGCGCTGGCCTGGGCGGGCCAAGTGCCGCAATCGCAGGCGCTCACCTCGGCGACGACGACCGTCGCCATGCCGGTGCCGGCCGAAAAGCCGGTGGCGATGCTGGTGCCGGAAAATCCGGCGACCACGCTGGAGCCGCAGGGCCGCACAAGGATCTACAGCCACCGGTTCCGCGACGCCAAGCCGATCAATTTCGGCAAGTCCTCGCCGAAGAAATACGCCGTGCACGGGGTGGACGTCTCCCGCTGGCAGGGCGACATCGACTGGGCGAAGCTCAGGACGCAGGGGGCGAACTTCGCCTACATCAAGGCGACGGACGGCGGTGACCATCTCGACCCGATGTTCAAGGCGAACTGGCACCGGGCGAAGGATGCGGGCCTGAAGCGCGGCGCCTACCATTTCTTCTACTGGTGCCGCACCGCCGGCGAGCAGGCCGAATGGTTCATCCGCAACGTGCCGCGCGACCCCGATGCGCTGCCGCCGGTGATCGACGTCGAATACAATGCCGAGTCGAGCTGTAAGCGGCGGCTTTCCACCGCCAAGATACATGAGAAGATGCAGGTCTTCATGGACATGATCGAGCGTCACTACGGCAAGCGCCCGATCATCTACACTGCGCCTGACTTCTACGACGATCACCTGGACGGCGCTTTCCGCGAATACCCCTTCTGGCTCCGCTCGGTCGCCGCGCACCCGTCGAAGGTCTATCCGGGCCGCAAGTGGCTGTTCTGGCAGTATTCGGGGTCAGGACTTTCGCACGGCGTTGAAGGCCGGATCGACCTCAACGTCTTCCGCGGCAGCGAGGCAGACTGGCACAACTGGACGGCCGCCCGGGCGAGTTGAGGTCGCCCGCGACAGGTCCTCAGCCGGCGATCAGCAACAGGACATAGGCGAGCACCGTGGCGATGAGGCCGCGGAATGCATAGGACACGAAGCGATACTTCTGCCGGGCGATTTGCGCCAGAATGTCGGCGTTCTTTAGATACTCGTCGAAGAGATAGCGGAGATTGCCGTGTTCCGCCGCTTCTTCGAGCAGCGGACGGTGCTTGGACCACGTGCCCCAGAAGAGCGACGTCGATGTCGTGAGGTGACGCGGCAGGATCACCATGACTGCGGAAAGCATGGAGAAGGTGGAGGTCAGTCCAAGAATAACCGACAGCGTATTCTCCCAGATCGTGCGGTCATAGTAGCGCTCGAGCGTGAAGACGTTTCTGACCTCGCTCGAAGTCACGAGGAAAGCCAGCATGAAAGTAAAGATGTAGGCGGCCTTCTGGTCAGAGGTCTTCACCTGGTCATAGAAGACGTCGTTAATTTTTTTCACGTGGCTGAAATATTCTTGATTCACATCCGCGCTCGCCGGCGGAGTTTCGATCAATTCGCTTGGCGCGGTGTCAAAGTCGGCCATCTTCTCCTGCCCCTCAGTTGAAAGTGTATTTTTGCTACTACACTCCCTTAAAAAGGCAAGGGTGTTTGTATTGGGGATACTTGACACCGCCATGGGAGTTGAACACTGCTGTCGCCATGGCGGGAGAATCCTTCAAGATAAAGTCGACAATCGCGGCGCTGCTTGTTGGGGTGAGCTGGAACTGCTCGCCCGCAGCAGCGGAGCCTGTCGCACGCGCAGCCGACGCGGCTGCCTCGGTGATCGCACGCAAGTTCGGCGAAGAGGTGCGCTTCATCGACATCTCGGACTGGCGCTTCGTCGACCTGAAACAGGACCTGCTTCCCGGCGACGTGCTGCGGACGAACGCGACCGGACAGCTCGCCATTCTTTTTGCCGACCGGACGCAGATCCGTCTCGGACGCAATTCCTCGCTGAGGGTGCGGCAGGTTTCCGCCGGCAGCGATGCCGAGCTCGAGCTCGAGGCCGGCACGATGTGGGCGCGCGCCGAGCGCGGCGGTACCGGCGTGAAGATCATGACGCCTGCGGCCACCGCGGCGATCCGCGGCACCGACTGGACGATGACGGTCGAAGGAGCGAAGACGTCGCTCACCGTTCTCGAAGGCTTGGTCGAGCTCAGCAATGATTTCGGAAGCGTGCAGGTCGCACAGGGCGAGGCGGCGGCCGCCACCATCGGGCAGGCACCCCGTAAGGTGGTGATCGTCGAGTCCGACGACCGCGAGCAGATGCTGTTCTATCTGGCGCCGCGCAACGCCTTCAACTTCATGCCGGCTTCGCCGCTGAAGGTCGCCGACATGCGTAGCGAGATCGACCGGATTTCCGCGGTGCCTGCCGAAGCGCGGAGCACCGTGGATCTGCTGGTGCTGGCGGAAACCCAGCTTTCTCTTGAAGGGCGCGAGGCCGCGAGGGCGACACTTGCGCTTCTGCGTGCCCGTTCGCTTTCGCCGGCGCAAAGGGCGCGGGCTGATCTCATTGAGGCGACGATCGCGGCCGCCGAACGGCGCTATGACGAAGCGGCGGTGCTCTTCGGCCGGGCGGCCGGGAAGCTCGATGCCCGCCGCCGGGACATCGCCGTCTATGGGCGCTATTATGCCCGCTCGCTCGCCGATCCGAACCGGGTCGAACCGCTGCCGACGGCGGTAAGCGGTCCCTACGGCGCGCTGTTGCAGGCCTACGCCCAGGGTTTCCTCAAGGATATCAAGGCAGCCATCGCGACGATCAAGGCGGCCGAACGGCGCTTCCCGGACGATCCCTCCCTGCCGGCCTACCGGGCTCAGTTTGCCTTGCTCCTCAACGACCGCGAACAGGCGGATGAGGCGTTCAACCGTTCACTCTCGCTCGATGCGGCCGATCCCACGGCGCTCGAAGGGCGTGCCAATTATCGCGCGGGGATCAAGGGCGATCTCGACGGTGCCCTTCGGGATCTGCAGGCGGCTGTCAAGGTCGCTCCCGGTTCTACGACGATCTGGAATGCGATCGGTGAGGTGCAGTCGGCTCGGGGGGACACCCAGTCGGCGGAGAAGGCTCTTAGGAAGGCGATCGCCCTCGATCCCCAGGACCCCGTCGCCTATGCCAACCTCGCGATCCTCTATCTCGACCAGTCGCGGGTGGAGGAGGCGAAGGCTGCGATCGACCGGGCGCTCGAAGCGGACCCGAGCTTCGACGTCGCGCTGGTGGCGCGCGGGCGCTATTACATGCAGACCGGCGAGGTCGACCGCGCCGTCGACGATCTGCTCGCCGCCTCGGTGTCGAACCCCGCCTATTCGCAGGGACAGCTTCTCCTTGCCGCCGCACACTACCAAAAGGGCGACAGGGTGCCGGCCCGGCAGGCCATCGACAACGCCGATCGACTGGACGACACCGACCCGGTGATTTCGTCCTACCGGGCGGCCGTTGCAATTGACGATTACGATTCCGAAGGGGCGATCCGCCAAGCCCAGGAGTTCATGCGGCGTTCGCGGGAAAGGGGCGGCAATTTCGGATCGCTGAGTGCGAACCGGGATGCAGGGTCGACGCTCAACAACGCCTTCCGCCTGCAGGGACTCAATGCCTGGGGCGAATATTACGGCGATGTGGTGTTCGATCCTTTCGCCGGCAGCAGCTACATCGACCAGACGGTGCGCGGCAGCGCGACGCCCTTCGCCAACAGCTATATCTACGGCGACAGCGTCGTCACCAATGGTGCAAACAGCCTCAGTTATTCGTCGTTCCTGCAGGGCCTTCTGCTTGACCCGCATATGCTGGCCGGCAGCTCGCTCACTGCCAACATCGTGCGGTCTCCCTTCGTCGAGACCACGCTCGGCGGCGGCGTGACCACCGCCGGTGGCGACCCCGGCTACACGGTCGAAGGGGAAGTACAGGGCTACTCCAACCTGCCTTTCCCGACCAGCTATTACCTGAATGCCGAGTGGGAAAAGAGCTATGACGAGCGAACCAGCCCGATCGGCTTCGGTCTCTCCTCGGAGGATCGCCTGCTGCGGGGCAATGGCTACCTGACGCTCAGTCCGACTCCGGACGACCGCGTCGTCGCCTATTTCAACCGCTCTGATGCATTTTCGAATCTGGGCTTGCCGGGAGGAGTGGACATCGAGAACGAGGCGGTGACGACGAACGCCGGCGTCGGCATCAGCCACACCATCGCCTACCGGAACGTCGTCAACGCGGCCCTGCTCTACAATGAGGTGAAGGCGGATGGTCTGAACGAGCTGACACTCGGTCCCGGGCCCATCACCACGGAGAGTTCGCAGCGCACCTATGTCGCAGCGCTGAGCCACAGCGTCGGCGAGGACGACCTGACCTGGCGCTACGGCATCGAGGGCGGCTGGATCGAATCCTACAGCCAGTCAAGCGTCGCAGGCGTTCCTACGATCGCCGATCCCGACGATACCGCCGGTTACGGCCGCGTCTATGTCGACCTGCTGCACGAGATCACGCCGAGCCTCAAGGGCGAGTACGCGCTGTTCGGCATACTTATCGACGGCGCGGCGGAGGACGTGGCCCGGCTCGAGCCCCGTGCCGGCATCGCTTGGTCGCCGGTCGAGGGGCATTGGCTGCGGGCGGGCTTCCTGCGCCAGAGCCTCGACGTCACTACGCCGACGCTTTCGCCGGTCGGCGTCGTCGGCCTGCAGCCGAACGAGATTTCGACGGGTCTCGGCGGCTACGTCGATACGCTTGCGCTGCGCTGGGATGCGGAATGGACGCCGGATTTCTTTACCGCGGCGGAATTCCAGCACCAGGACGTCAAGGATGTGCAGATCACAATTCCGTTCTCGGCCGTCCCGTTCTCGTCGGCCGAGGCGCGCATCGATCGCGGCAGCCTGACGGCGAACCTGCTTCTCGGCCACGGCTTCGGCCTGTCTGCCACCGCCGCCTATGCCACGTCGGAGGACGAGGATCCGGCGTCGGCGAGCTATGGCGAGTCGCTGCCCTTCGTGCCGGACTGGGCGGGGCAGGTGGCGCTTACCTGGGTCAACGAGGCGAACGTGAAGGCGACGATTGCCGCAAATTATGTCGGCAAGCGTGACAGCGAGAGCGGCGCCGAACTCGACGACTACTGGACGCTCGACGCCAGCCTGATCTGGGAGCCCTTCGGCAAGCACATGGAGATCGAACTGGCCGGGTATAACCTGCTCGGCGAGGATTTCGAGGTGATGACCGGCATCCCGGGCTGGGGGCCGACCTTCAAGGGATCGATGAAAGTCCGTTTCTGATGATCGGCCGGCTGTTCACGAAGGCTTCGGACCGACGCAAACCCCAACGGCGACCGCGTTCTGTCCTGCTGGCTCTCGTGGTTCTCGCGGCCGTCATCGGGATTACCCGGCTTGCTGCCTGGTCGCTGGTCGACGACCGCGGCTTCGATGTCTTCTCGACGCTGTGGCACGCGCCGTTGCCGGCCGACGGACCGGTGATCGTGGCGATCGACGAGCCGTCCTTCGCCGAGATCAACGCCCAGTGGCCGTGGCCGCGCGGCCTGCACGCGAAGCTCATCCGGGCCTTGCGCGCCGCCGGTGCGAAGGCCGTCGGCCTCGACATCATTTTCGCCGAACCGACGACGGAAGAGGAGGACAGGGCCTTTGCCGAGGCGCTCGGACCCGATGTCGTGCTGGCGGGTGACGAGACGCTGATCTCGACGGCCGAGGCCGACCAGTTCGTGCGCACGCTGCCGCTCGACCGCTTCCTCGCGGCCGGTGCGCGGCCGGGCATCGCCTCGATCAGCCTCAGCGGCGACGGCGTGGTGCGCAGCCTGCCCGATATCTCCGACAGCTTTGCCGGCGAGCTCGCCCGAGCCGCGGGCCTGACGGTCGAGCCGCCGGCGTACGGCACGCTCATGCAGACCTTCGGCGGTCCGCGGACCTACCCGACGGTCTCCTACTATCAGGCGCTCGATCCGGAACACTTTCTGCCGCCGGAAACCTTCCGCGACCGCGTGGTGATCGTCGGCCTCAGCCTCCAGAACGCCCCGACGGTTGCGGGCGGAGGCGCGGACGCGTTTTCAACCCCTTACACGATGTATACCGGAAGCCTGGTCGCCGGGGCGGAGATCCATGCGGCGATCTTCGACAACCTGCGCAAGGGCTTCGGCATAGCCGCGGCATCGCCGGAGGCGACGCTCCTGTTTCTCCTCTGTGCGGCGGCGGCAGCCGTGGTGCTGACCTGGGGCGGCACCGGCTGGCCGACGGCGATCGGCGGGCTCGCCGTCGTCATCGCGATGGTGGCAGGCAGCTATCTCGTCTTGCACTTTGGGCGGGTCTTCATCTCGCCGATCGCGCCGTCACTCGCCTTCATCCTGATCACCGCCGGGCAATCGACCTTCGACTACGCCGCCGAGCGGCGCAGCCGCCGGGAGATCACGCGGGCCTTCGGGCAATATCTCTCGCCGGAGCTCGTCGAGCGTCTGGCGCAGGACCCCTCGCACCTGAAGCTCGGTGGAGAGAAGCGCGTCCTTTCGATCCTCTTCTGCGACGTTCGCGGCTTCACCACCATTGCCGAAGGCCTGAAGGATGATCCCGAGCAACTGACGCAACTCATCAATCGGCTGCTCACGCCGCTGTCGGAGGTGGTGCTCGCCCATGGCGGCACGATCGACAAGTATATCGGCGACTGCATCATGGCGTTCTGGAACGCGCCGCTCGACGATACCCTCCACGCGCAGCATGCCGTTTCGGCGGCGCTCGGGATGCTGGAGGCGATCGACCGCCTGAACGACGAGCTGCATGCCGAGGCGGAGGCGAGGGACGAGCCCTTCGCGCCCTTGCGCATCGGCATCGGCGTCAACACCGGGGAATGCATCGTCGGCAACATGGGATCCACCCGGCGCTTCGACTATTCGGCGCTCGGCGATGCCGTGAACCTCGCCTCGCGCCTCGAAGGCGCCTCGAAACTGTTCGGCGTTCCGCTGCTGCTCGGCGAGAATACCGTGGCGCTCGTCGCGGACGACTTCCCGCTCTTCGAGCTCGACCGCGTGACGGTGAAGGGGAGGACCGTCGGAACGACGGTCTCGACCGTCTTCGCCGGTATTCCGGACGACGCTGCGCGCCTGCATCGCACCTTCGTTACCGCTTTCTATGCAGGCGACGCCGAAACATGCCGCGGGCTCGCCGACAGGCTTTCGGGCGAAATTCCCACGCTTGCCGACTATTACCGCCAGCGTACGGCGACCGCGGGCTGATTACGGATACTGCGCGCCCGTCGTCGTGAGATAGACGGCGTAGAGCGACTGTGTGGCCGTTATGAAGAGCCGGTTGCGGCGCGGGCCCCCGAAGGTGAGGTTGGCGACCGTCTGCGGCACCAGGATCTTTCCGAGCAGGGTGCCGTCGGGGGCGAAGCAGTGTACGCCGTCGCCGGCGCTGGTCCAGAGGTTGCCGGCGAGATCGAGCCGGAAGCCGTCGGGCAGACCGCAATCGAGCGTGCAGAAGACGCGGCCATGTTCGAGCCGCTTTCCACCGACGACATCGAAGACGCGGATGTGGCGCGGTGCCGCCTCGTCATGGCTCGCCGCCGAGTCCGCGACGTAGAGCAGCTTCTCGTCCGGGGAAAAGGCCAGGCCGTTCGGCTGGCCGAAATCGTCGGCTACGATCGAAAGCGCGCCGTTCTCCTGATCGAGGCGGTAGACGTTGCGGCTCGGCTGTTCCGGTTCCGCGCGGTAGCCCTCGTAATCGGAGAGGATGCCGTAGGTCGGGTCGGTGAACCAGACGCTGCCGTCGGACTTGACGACGACGTCGTTGGGGGAATTGAGCCGCCTGCCTTCGAAGCGGTCGGCGAGCACGGTGATGCTGCCGTCGACCTCGGTGCGGATCACCCGCCGGCCGCCATGCTCGCAGGAGACGAGGCGGCCCTGCCGGTCACGGGTGTTGCCGTTGACGAAGTTCGACGGCTCCCGGTAGATCGACACGCCCTGACCCGGCACATAGCGGAGCATCCGCTGGTTCGGGATGTCGCTGAACAGCAGGCAGTTCATGTCGGCGAACCAGACGGGGCCTTCGGCCCAGCGGCAGCCGGTGTAGAGTTCCTCGAGTTCCGCACTCTGCACGATGAGATTGCGGAAGCGCGGATCGTGGATTTCATAGACGCGATCGACCATCTTCACCATCGTCTTGCAGGCATTCCTCGTTTCTGAAAGGTCATGGGTGTTCATCGCGCCCGTCCGGTCGGCCGGCTGGCGGCCAGGATCACGGCAATGATGATGAGGCCGGTCAGGATCAGGCGAACGCCCGCCCCGAAGCCGTAGGTGTTGAGCATCGAGACGACCAGGAACATGAAGAGCGAGGCGCCCCAGATGCCCGGCACGTTCGAATTGCCGCCGGCCACCGCCGAGCCGCCGATGACGACGACGGCGATCGACATCAGGAGATATTCGGCGCCCATATTGAGTGCCGCACCGCCGGAGAAGCTCGCGAGCAGGTAGCCGCAGACGGATGCCAGTACGGCGCAGAGCACGTAGGTGGCGAAGCGGGTGCCATCGACCGGGATGCCGGCCATGCGGGCGGCGAAGGAGCTCTGGCCGATCGCGGAAATCCAGCGGCCGTAGACCGCCTTTTCGAGCGCCCACCAGACGGCGACCGACAGCAGGAGGGCGACCAGCGCGACATTCGGGATGCCGAAGGTGGTCGCGATCGAGAAGGATGCGAGCGTTTCGGGCGGCTTGATGCGCAGGCCGCGATTGTACCAGATTGCCGCCGACTGCACGATGAAGCTCATCGAAAGCGTTGCGATGATCGGGGGGATGCGCAGCAGCTTGATGAGCCCGTAGTTCAGGATGCCGATCGCAAGCCCGATCGCGACCGCGATCAGGAGACCGGGCAGGATCATCGCGTCCTGGCCGTCCATCAGCTTCAGCGCGACGGTGCCGGAGAGCGTGATCGTCGCGGGAACGGAGAGATCGACATTGCCGGGGCCGAGGGTGATGACCAGCATCTGGCCGAGCCCGACGATGACGGAGAAGGCCGCAAAGGTCAGCGTTGCCTGGGACAGGCCGACGAAGCTCGCGCCGCCGGTGAACAGCAGGGTGACGATCCAGGTGGCCATCGCCGCGGCGAAGGACCAGATCCAGGGTTTCGACAGGAGCATCGAGGCGCGGTTCATTGTGCCTTGCCCTTCTGTTGGCTGCGGTTGAAGAGAAGACGCAAGGCGAGCACGACGATCAGGATCGCGCCCTGGGCGCCGATCTGCCAATCGGGCGAAATGCGCAGGAACGACAGGAAAGAGCCGGCGAGTGTAAGGGTCAGCGCCCCGACGACCGCACCGACGGCTGAGACGCGCCCGCCGACGAATTCGCCGCCGCCGAGGATGACGCCGGCGATCGAAAGCAGCGTATAGCGCAGCGCGATGTTCGCATCGGCGGAGGTTGTGAGCCCGACCAGCGCCATGCCGGAGAGGACAGCGAAGACGCCGGCCAGCGCATAGGCTGCGGCCTTCATCCGGAGCACCGACCAGCCGGCACGGGCCACCGAGCGGCTGTTGCCGCCGATGCCACGGATCAGCACGCCGAAGGTGGTGCGTGCCACGATGAAATGGGCGACCGCCGCGATCACGATGCTGGCGACGATCGCCATCGGAACAAGCGGCGGCTTCGCTGTCATCACGGTCCGCAGCCAAACCGGCGCCTGGCCGCCGGGGGCCGGCAGGATGAGGACGGCAAGTCCGCTCCAGACGAAGCTCATGCCGAGCGTGACGACGATCGAGGGAAGATCGCGCAGCGTGATGACGAAGCCGAGAAGGGCGTAGACCGCGACGGCGCCGGCGAGCATCACGACGGCGAGGAGGGGCGTGTCCGGCATGTAGGCGGCAGTGACGCAGGCGGCGAAGCTGACGAAGGTGCCCATCGAAAGATCGAGGTCGTTGACCGCGATGATAATCATCTGGGCGATCGTCGCGAGCGCGATCGGCACCGCGAGATTGAAGAGGAGATTGAGGCCGGTATAGCTCATTGCCCGCGGTTGCAGGTAGAAGACCGCGGCAAGCAGCACGAGGAGGGAAACCGCCGGAATCAGCAGGCGGAGGGTGTTCGCGGAGGGCCCCTTCATGCGGCTTCTCCCGAGAAGGAGGCAGCCAGCACGTGGTCCTCGGTTATTGCGTCGCCCGTGAGTTCGGCGACGATGGCGCCGTCACGGAAGACGTAGACGCGGTCGCAAAGGCAGATTTCGTCCATCTCGGTGGAGTACCAGATAAATGTCCGGCCAGCGGCGGCTTCGCTGCGGAGAATGCTGTAGACTTCCTGTTTCGTTCCGATATCGACGCCACGCATCGGATCGTCCATCAGGACGGTTTCGGCATCGCCGGACAGCGCACGGGCAAAGAGTACCTTCTGCTGGTTGCCGCCGGAGAGTGACAGGATCGGGTTGGCGAGATCCGGGGTCTTGATGGAGATGCGTTCCTTCCAGTCGGCCCCGACGGCATCTTCGCGCCCGGCATCGACCGTGCCGAGCCGCGCCAGCGCCCTCAGGTGACCGATGGTGAGGTTGCGAAGGATGCTCCAGAGAGGGAACGTGCCGTTGAGCGAACGGTCACCGGCCACGAAGGCGACGGGGGTCTTTCGCGTGGGAAGCCAATTGCTGCAATTGCGGCCAAAGAGGTCGAGCAGCGTCTCCGTCTGGCCGTGGCCGGCGAGCCCGGCAAGTCCGATGATCTCGCCCTTGCGGGCGCGGAAGGCAATGGCGCTGCCGCCGCGTGCCGGCAGTTCGAGAACGACGGGGGCGGTGCTCGCGGCGCGGCCTTCGGTCTTGTTGCGTTCCTTGACGACGCTGCCCATCGCTTCCACGAGGCTGCGCACCGAGAAACCGTCGGCCGGGCGCGACGCCACGACCTTGCCGTCCTTCATCACCACGATGCGGTCGGCGGTGGAGAGGATTTCGCCGAGAATATGCGAAATGAAGAGGACCGATCCGCCCTCGGAGACGAAGCGGCGGACATAGGCGAGCAATTGCTCCGCCAGTCCGGCGTCGAGGGAGGAGGTCGGCTCGTCGAGGATCACCAGCTTCGGCTTTTCGGTGACCGTCAGGAAATTGATGGCGATCTCTACCATCTGGCGTTCGGCGATCGAGAGATCCCCCACCTGGGCGGAGGCGTCGATGCGGTTGCCGGGAAAGATTTCGTCGAGCTTCCTGCGAACCAGCCCGCCGGCCTTCGTGCGCCAGCCGAAGCCCTGAAGACCGGCATGCATCAATCGCGTGTTTTCCGCAACCGTCAGGTTGGGGCAGAGCGACAGTTCCTGGAAGACACAGCGCACGCCGGCGGCGCGTGCTGCGGAAATTCCGTTTGCGGCCTCTCCGGCGTAGGAAATCGAGCCGTGATGCGGCGACAAGACGCCGTTGATGACGTTGACGATGGTCGACTTGCCGGCGCCGTTATGGCCGACCAGGCCGATCGCTTCTCCGGCTCCGACCTCGAGATCGACGCCGTTCAGCGCTTTCACGGCGCCGAACTCGACCCTGACGCCTTGAACTGAAACAACCGTATTGGTTCCGGGCATGTCTGCGCGCACCGTCCTTGAAAAAGATAGAAGAGAGCCCGGCGCTCCATACGACATCGAGGGGCTGACGTCGGGAGCGCACGGGCTCAGGTCGTAATGTCAGCCTTACTTGGCGGCTGCGATCACGGCCTGTGCGTCCTCGAGCGAGTACTCGACGTTGGCAACGCCGCCCTTCTGGGTCGTTTCGAGGTTCTTCTCAAGGGTGTCCTGGTCGATGCGCAGGAACGGCACGACGAGGTCCTTCTTCACTTCCTTGCCGTCGAGGATCTGCTGTGCAACCCAGAAGGCGAGCGTGGAGACGCCGGGAGCGATGGAGACGGACATGGTCTCGTAGCCGTTCGCATCCTTCTGCTTCTTCCACCACTGCAGCTCGTCCTCGCGGTTGCCCATGACGATCACGGGCGTCGGACGCTTGGCGGCTTCGAAGGCCTGGGCGGCA
This sequence comes from Ciceribacter lividus, assembly GCF_003337715.1. Lineage (GTDB taxonomy): Bacteria > Pseudomonadota > Alphaproteobacteria > Rhizobiales > Rhizobiaceae > Allorhizobium > Allorhizobium lividum. Next base: position 75,680 of record NZ_QPIX01000016.1, on the reverse strand, counting down.
CCGTAGCCGTCACCACCCTGGGTCACGACGGCGGCGATTTCCGGCAGGCTCGGCAGGACGCCGGCGACGGCGCGCTGCGCAACGTCCTGAGCCCAGTCGCCATGGACGGAGCCGACGATCTTGAACTGCGGATACTGCTCGACGCCTGCATGGATACCGGCGGAGATTTCGTCGTCGACGAAGACGCCGGCGAGGCCACGGATTTCGAGCAGGTTGCCGCCCTGGGGGAGCTTCTTCGACAGGTACTCGACCTGGCTGCGACCCATTTCCTTGAAGTCGACGGCGATGCGCCATGCGCAGGGCTCGGTGACGATGCCGTCGAAGGAAACGACGGTGATGCCGGCATCGCAGGCTTCCTTGACGGCACCGTTGAGAGCGGTCGGGGACGCGGCATTGAGAACGATCGCGTCGTAACCCTGCAGGATCATGTTCTGGATCTGGGCGGCCTGTTCGGTCGCCTGGTTTTCAGCCGTCGTGAACGGATCGGCAGCGGCCACGACGCCGGCCTTCACCGCTTCCTTGGTGACCTTGTCCCAGCTCGTCAGCATCGCCTGGCGCCAGGAGTTGCCTGCATAGTTGTTCGACAAGGCGATCTTTTTCGACGACGTGTCTGCCTGCGCAGTCATCGGCACGGCAGCACAAAGGACGGCGACGGACGCCATCAGCATCGACCTGAAATTCATCTTTCTCTCTCCCTAAACGCCCTTTGGCGGCTATCCCCGAGACCGCTCCTCTACGGCTATCTCGTGGGCTTATCTCACGCCGAGGAACGGCCTCGGCAAAAATGAGGATGCAGGAAATGCCGAAAGCTGTATAGACGGTTAGAAGCAAAGCTGTTGCGGGAACCCGCAGATCGTTTGCGGGAAGCCGCAAGACATCGCCGCCGGCAATTGCGCTATGCTAAATGCCTTGGCGGCAGGCCGGCATCCGACGAGATGCCGGCGGGAGGAAATGATGCCGGACGAGCTATCGGCAGAACTTTTCGCGCAGTACATGCGCATTGCCCGGCTTCTGGCCGGTCAGCTCGACTTCCAGTCGGCGATAGATGCAGTCGCCAAGGAAATCAAGTCGATTATTCCACACGACCACATGGATGTCTGCATCATCACGCCCGGCAGCACGTTCCACACGGCCTACGAAAGCGGGCTTGCGACCGACTGGAGCAAGCGGCCTCCCGCCAGCATCCAGCAGAGCCCGCTCAGAAGCCTGCTCGTCGGCGAGGTAGACCGGCTGATTACCGCGGATGCCAGCACCGATCCCGTCTTTCATTTCGAGGGAGCGTTCTCGACGCCGATCCTCGAAAACAACCTGCGGAGCCGGCTGCACGCCGCACTGAAGGTGCACGGCGAGACCATCGGGGCGCTCTCGTTCTCGAGCCTCACGCCGGATTACTACACGGCCCGCCATCTCGAGCGGGCGTGCTCCATCGCCGACCTCATCGCCCCGTATTTCTACGCCTTGCGGGCGGTCGAGGAGGCGAAACGCTCGGCGATCGTGGAAGCGGAAACGCGGGTTCGCGAAGAAGCCTTGCGGCAGGGCGCGCGCCGGCTGACGGAAGCGCTCGACGCCGAACGGCAGCGCATCGGCATGGAACTGCACGACCAGACGCTCGCCGACATGACACGGCTGTCGCGCCGTCTCGAACGGTTGAGCCTGATGTCGAGCGTGTCCGGCGAGATGCTGGAGCCGCTGGCGCGCAGCCTGCAAGAATCCATGCACGATCTGCGCCAGATCATCGAACAGGCACGCCCCTCGGTGCTGCAGCTCTTCGGGCTCGTCGAGGCGATCGAGACCCAGATCGAGCGATCGGTTCGCGATAGCGGCATGACGTTCGACTGGCACCTCGTCGATGACACGGACGGCGCCTGCAACCGGTTGCCACAGACAGTGACGCTGGCGATCTTCCGCATCGCGCAGGAGGCGATCAACAACGCCATCCGGCACTCCGACGGTGACCGGCTGGACGTGCATCTCACCAAGGATGCACACCATCTCGTCCTCGAGATTCGCGACAATGGCGTCGGCATGAAGCAGAAATCGGGCGCCCGCGGCAGCGGCATCGAGAACATGCGCACGCGGGCGCGCCTGATCGCTGCGCAGTTCTCCTGCGGGAGTGACGCCAACGGCTCCTATGTGCGTGTGAGGCTCGCCGCGCCCGGCGAAGGGGAGACGACATGAAGGTACTGATTGTCGAGGATGACCCCCTGCACCGCAGCTATCTGAACGAGACGGTTCGCGCCGCGCTGCCCGAATGCGACCTCATCATGGAGGCCGAGGACGGCGTCGCCGCCGAGAAGCTCGCACGCGAACACCGGTTCGACCGGATCGTCATGGACCTGCAGATGAGCCCGAAAAATGGCATCGAGGCTGCGCGGACGATCTGGCACGAGCGACCGGACACCAGCATCCTTTTCTGGTCGAACTATGCCGACGAGGCGAACGTGCGGGGAATCGCCCGCATCGTGCCCGACGGAGCGGCCTACGGCTATATTCTGAAATCGGCGTCCGACGAGCGGCTGCGTCTCGCGCTGCGGGCGATTTTCGTCGAGAGCCAGTGCATGATCGATCGCGAGATCCGTGGCTTGCAGCAGCGCAGTCTCGGCACGGCCCGTGGCTTCACCGATTCCGAATATGAAATCCTCGTCGACATCGCACTCGGGCTCACCGACAGGGCGATCGCCTCAAGGCGCCATCTCTCGCTCAGGAGCGTGCAGAACCGCCTGCAGAGCCTGTACGAGAAGCTCGGCGTCTACCAGCCCGCCGTCGACACGCACGGCGAGGCCTGGTTCAACCTCCGGGCCCGGGCGGTGACGGTCGCCTTCCTGCGCAAGCTCCTCAACCACGCCGCGCTCGAAAGGGCGGAAGCTGAACTGTCGGGTTGGCTGAAGCGGGCCGGCAAGGCGCATCCCGAGAATTGAAGGCGGCTCCCGCATTCGCGGGCTCGCAAATGCATGTGCCGAAGCGGGAAGAAGTGCCGCCGTCTTAATCGGCCGTTAGTGATCTTTCGCCTAGTCTCCACCAGTTATCCGTGCAGCATTGCCGGTGCCGCATGTGACGATATTTGCCGGACGGAGACGCCGGAGGAGGATTGCAAGTGTTCATTGATCGAGTTCTGTCGCGTTTCAATATCCAGACGAAGGTACTGATCTTCATCCTGCCCTTCGTCATCAGCATTTCCGCCGTCGGCTTCACGGGGCTCTGGGCCTCGGGCCTGTTGCAGGGGCGCATTGAGATATCGAATAGCGTACTGCAGTCCTTGAGCGGTTTCCGCGACGTATCGGCCGCGATGAACGAATTCCTCGCGCACACGACCGAGGAGGCGCGAGGCGATGTCACCGGCCGGCTGGAACAGCAGAAGCGGAACCTCGAGACCACGCTCTCCCAGCTCTCGCCGGATGCCGACGGGCGTGCGGATCTTGAGGAAGCGGGTAGACTGATCGACAAGGTCTTCGTCCACATCGACGACTTGTGGCGCCTGCATGAAACAGAGTCGACGCTCGTGGGCACGCTGCAGCAGGGGACAAAAGACGTAGTTTTGTCTCAGGGTCGCGTCACCGCTGCCATGACGACCATGGAACGTGCCGTTCAGGCGGATGACGCTGCCGCGAAATCCATCTTGCGTGACGCCGAAAGCATCCGCAGTGCCGGCTCCTTCCTCTCTGAAACCAGTTCCGCCTTCACCAAGGCCAAGACACCCGACGAGAAGTTCGCTGTTATCGCCGAACGGCTCGGCCAGATCGTCGCCCATCAGCAGACTCTTGCCACCGTTCTGCCGGAAGCCAACAGGTCGGCTGTCAGGACGCTCGAAAAGATCGCCGGGGAGCTTAAGGCCGTGATCGACGCAAATGACCGGTCGGAAGCTGTAATCACCGACCTTGCCGGCAAGCTTCGCAGCTTCACGCAGCTCAACGCCTATCTCGGCCTCGCAGCGCAGCAGAAGATGAAGGAGGCCACGATCAAGTTTGGCGAGCTCGACGTGCCGCTTGCCAAGGCCCAGGCCGTGATCGCTGACGGACGCCAGGTGATGGCGGCGGGCTATGCCCTGCAGATCATGATGGCGCGCTTCCTGCTCGATCCGAGCGAGCAGAACCGGATGCTGCTGGAGCAGCAATTCAATACGATCAAGAAATTCCTTGGAGCTCTCGACAAGACAGCTGCGGACCAGCCGATCCTGATGCAGGTTAAGAAGGAGCTGACTCCGGCGGTCGAAACTATGGTCGGAGCCAGTGTCGAGCTGGTCAAGGTCAGCCAGGAGCGCAAGACTCGCTTCGATGAAGCTGCAGCCGATCTGGGGGTCATCTGGACGCACCTTACCTCGTTCGCCGAGGTGCAGAAGCAGAGTGCGGGCAATGACCGCCGCGAAGCCAATTCGATCTCGATCAGTGCGACTGTTCTCGGCATCGTCATCTCGGTCTTCGCGGGTATCGGCCTCGTCCTCACCTTCAAGGGGCCGATTGGCCAGATCACTGCGGCGATGCGCCGGCTTGCCGACGGCGTCCTCGACACCAAGATCACCGGAGAAGGCCGCGTCGACGAGATCGGCGAGATGGCGCGTGCACTCGGCGTCTTCAAGCAGAACGCACTTTCAAAGATGGAGATCGAACACCGCAGCGAGGCCGAACGGGCCGAGGCGGAGGAAGAGCGCCGCCGCAACGACCTCGAAAAGCAGCAGACCGACCGGCAGATCGAGTTCGCCGTCACGGCGCTCGCCGCAGGTCTCGGCCGTCTTGCACAGGGCGACATCTCCGAGACCATCGACACGCCGTTCCACGGTCGCCTGGAACAGCTTCGCAACGACTTCAACCAGTCGCTGCAGCGCCTGCAGGAGACGATGACGCAGGTGCGCTCGAACACCTACATGATCCAGCGCAACGCCGCGGAGATGAGCTCTGCGGCCGACAATCTCGCCAAGCGGACCGAACAGCAGGCGGCTTCGCTCGAAGAGACCGCCGCCGCCGTTGAGGAGATTACCGTCACCGTCAAGTCCTCCGCCGAGCAGGCCGAGGAAGCTAACGTGATCGTCGCCGATACCAAGAGCCGTGCCGACACCTCCTCCGTCGTCGTCGGCAACGCCATCGCGGCAATGGGTCGGATCGAGGACGCCTCGGGCCAGATCGTGCAGATCATCGACGTCATCGACGAGATCGCCTTCCAGACGAACCTTCTTGCGCTCAACGCGGGTATCGAAGCGGCGCGGGCCGGCGAGGCCGGCAAGGGCTTCGCCGTGGTCGCGCAGGAAGTGCGCGAGCTCGCCCAGCGTTCGGCGGGTGCCGCCCAGCAGATCAAGGATCTCATCCACAAGTCGAGCACCGAGGTTTCCTCCGGCGCCAAGCTTGTGCAGCAGACGGGTGCGGTGCTCGCTGAAATCTCGGCGAACATCATCACCGTCTCTGAACGGGTCGCGATGATCGCGATGGCGAGCCGCGACCAGTCGAACGCGCTGTCGGAGGTCAACTCTTCCGTCAACGCCATGGACCAGATGACCCAGCGCAATGCCGCCATGGTCGAGGAGACCAATGCTGCGACACGCCGGCTTGCCGACGAGGCGGACGCCCTCATGCATCTCGTCAGCCAGTTCCGGCTGCCGGAGGGCAACGCGCGCGCCAGCGAACGGGGAGCCTACGCGGCGTAACCGGTTGCGACCATCGCCTTTCGCCCGTTCGAGCCGCCGGTCACCCCGGCGGCTCTTTGCATTTCTGCGATCCAGCCCGCCGGGCGGACTGTCCGCGCGATCCGTGGTAGGCTTCGAGCGGAGTCGAGGCGACGAACCGCGGAGGGCAGGCGATGGCCGGCGACGAGCGGAAGCGCAAGCGGTGGTCCCAGGAAGTCACGGAGCACAGCAATGCGCTCGATCTGGAAGAGGACGTATTCCTGAAGGATGATCCGAAGGCGGTGGCGAGATCACTCAAGGCTTCCGCCGAGGCCTCCTCCCGACGCAAGAGCAGCCCTTTCCGGTCGGCGATGTCAATGCTGACGTTCTATCTAAACCGGGCGGGCAGGAACCTGCCCGAGGAACGGAAAGCGGTGCTGGAGGCTGCAAAGAACGAACTGCGGGAGCTTTACGGGCGTCCGCGCCGTTAGGCCGGCGCCACGCCCGGCAAGTGGAATGCAGACGCGGTCCAACCCCGCCGGGGTCGTTTGCCGGCGGGGCTGGACGTGAGCGTCAGAGCGGTTGGCGCCGGCGCTCCGTCGCCGCGATCCACGCTCGCGTCCGGGCCTCGGGGTCCGGATTGCGGGTAATGTCCGTGACGACGGCGGCGCTGTCGGCGCCGTGGGCGAAAACGCCTTCGAGCCGCTCGACGGTGAGGCCGCCGATCGCCACCAGTGGCAGCGTGCCGATCCTTTTCCGCCACGCCGAAAGCCTGTCGAGGCCCTGCGGCGCCCATTTCATCTGCTTCAGTACCGTCGGGTAAACGGGGCCGAGCGCCACATAGTCCGGCTGCGCCGCAAGGGCCGTTTCGAGCTCAGCCTCGTCATGGGTGCTGATGCCGAGCTTCATGCCGGCGGCGCGGATCGCCGCCACATCGGCGTCGGCGAGGTCTTCCTGTCCGAGGTGCACGAAATCGCAACCCTCGTCGATGGCGATCCGCCAGTAGTCGTTGACGATCAGCTGGCAGCCCGCCCCCGCGCAGACGGTGCGGGTACGGCGGATCTCGTCGCGGAGAGCCGCTTCCGGCATGTCCTTGATGCGCAGCTGCACGAGCTTGACGCCGAGGGGTACGAGGCGCTCGATCCATGCGGTGCTGTCGACGATCAGGTAGAACGGATCGAGCCTCATGCGAAAACTCCCTTGCCGATGACGGGCGTCGAAGGAACGGCCATGTCGCGCGGCGCCAGAAGCCCGGCGCGATGGGCCTTTCGGCCGGCGATGATGGCTTCCGCGAAGGCTTCGGCCATCGCCGGGGGATCGCCGGCGCCGGCAACGGCCGTGTTGAGGAGGACGGCGTCGAAGCCGAGTTCCATGACTGCTGCTGCGTGGGAGGGGCGACCGATCCCGGCATCGACGATCAGCGGGATGTCCGGGAATTCCGCCCGCATCGCACGGAGTCCCGAGACGTTCTGCGGACCGGCGGCGGTGCCGATCGGTGCGCACCACGGCATCAGGACCTTGCAGCCGGCGGCAAGCAGTCTTTCGCCCGCCACCAGGTCGTCGGTCGTATAGGGGAAGACCTCGAAGCCGTCGGCGGTGAGGATGCGTGCCGCCTCGACCAGCTGGAAGAGGTCCGGCTGCAGGGTGTCGTGGTGGCCGATGAGTTCGAGCTTGATCCAGCTGGTGCCGAAGAGATCGCGCGCCATCTTCGCCGTCAGCACGGCTTCCGAGACGCTGTGGCAGCCGGCGGTGTTGGGCAGTACCCGGACGCCGAGGCCGCGAATGAGTTCGAAGAAGGCACCGCCCGTCTTGCCGCCGGCGGCCTCCCGCCTGAGCGAAACCGTGACGATCTCCGTGGCGGAGCGGCGTGCGGCTTCCGCGAGGACGGCGGGAGAAGGATAGCGCGCGGTGCCGAGGAGGAGGCGGGAGGAGATCTGCGTTCCGTAGAGTTCCAGCATCTTAGCCTCCCTGCATCGGCGAGAGGACCTCGATCCGGTCGCCGTCGGAGAGCCGGCAGGCGGGACGATCCTCACGGTGGACGAGCTCGCCGTTGACGGCGGTCGCCAGCCATTCGCCCTCGTATTCGAGGACAGTGAGGAGGTCGGCGAGCGTCGCGGCGGCGTTTTCGACGGTTTCTCCATTCACGATATAGGTCATTGCAGAGCTCCCTGTGCGTAGAGCTGTTCATGTCCGCCGGCACAAATCCGGTCCGCCAGTTGCTGCGCCATCGCGGGGGCGAGCAGGAAACCGTGGCGGTGCATGCCGGCGATCGAGAAGCCGTCCTCTTGCTCGAGGACTTGCGGCAGGTTGTCGGCGAAGGCCGGGCGGACGCCGACGCCGGTCTCGACGAGCCGGGCCTCGCCGAAGGCGGGGTGTACGGCGTAGGCGGCATTCAGGAATTCCATTACCGAGCGCGCCGTGATCGGACCGTCGTCGTCCGTCTCAATCATCGTCGCCCCGACCATGAAACGATGGTCCTCGCGCGGGACGATGTAGAGCGGGTGGCGGGGATGAAGCAGGCGGATAGGTCGCGAGAAGGAGATCTCGGCGGTTTCGAGGAAGAGCATCTCGCCGCGCACGCCGCGAAGGCCGGGCGTGGTGTCGATTGCGGCTGCGCCGGTGCATTCAACGACCGCCGAGAAGGCCGTGTCCGCTGGCGGTTCGGTGCTGCCGAGGTGGAAGCGCACGCCCTTTTCGACCAGTGTCTTATAGAGCCCGGCCATCGCCTTGCGCGGGTCGAGATGGGCTTCTTCGGGGAAGAACAGCGCGCGATCGAAGCGGCCGGCGAGATCCGGTTCGAGCTCACCGATCGTGTTTCCGCCGACCCATTCGTATCCCCGCGTGCGGGAGGCGAAGCGGTCGAGCTCGACGCTGTCGCGGCCGGCGGCGATGACCAGCGTGCCCTTGCGGGAGACTTCGCCGGGGACGGCCTCCGCCCACCAGTCGGCGGAGGAAAGGCCGAGGGTCAGGACCGCTTCCTCGGCCGCCTCGCGTTCGCAGTAGGGGGCGAGCATGCCGCCGGCATAGTTGGAGGCACCCGTGCCGACCGTCTCGGCCGCATCCATCACCTCCACGGCGATGCGACGGCGGGTAAGCTCGAGGGCGGCGGTGAGGCCGGCAACGCCGGCCCCCTTGATCAGAACCGTCATCTCACTCTCCCGGCTGTGTTTCGGCCGCATCGGCGACCGGCATGTAGAGATCGCCACCCTGGCGGTATTTCGCCGCCATGGCTTCCAGCCCCTCCTTCTGCGCCTCTGCCCTCAGATCGTGGGAGATGCGCATGGAGCAGAATTTCGGGCCGCACATCGAACAGAAATGGGCGACCTTGTGGGCTTCCTTCGGCAGGGTCTCGTCGTGCATCGAGCGCGCGGTATCGGGATCGAGGGAGAGGTTGAACTGGTCCTCCCAGCGGAACTCGAAGCGGGCGCGGGAAAGCGCATCGTCGCGAACCTGGGCGGCGGGGTGGCCCTTGGCGAGGTCGGCGGCGTGGGCGGCGATCTTGTAGGTGATGACGCCCACCTTCACGTCGTTGCGGTCCGGGAGCCCCAGGTGCTCCTTTGGCGTGACGTAGCAGAGCATGGCGGTGCCGAACCAGCCGATCATCGCCGCACCGATGCCCGAGGTGATGTGGTCGTAGCCCGGCGCGATGTCGGTGGTCAGCGGGCCGAGGGTGTAGAATGGCGCCTCGCCGCAGGTTTTCAGCTGCTTGTCCATGTTCTCCTTGATCTTGTGCATGGGAACGTGGCCGGGGCCTTCGATCATTACCTGGCAATCCTTCGCCCAGGCGATCTCAGTGAGCTCGCCCAGTGTCTCCAGTTCGGCGAACTGCGCTGCGTCGTTGGCGTCGGCGATCGAGCCGGGCCGCAGGCCGTCGCCCAGCGAGAAGGAGACGTCATAGGCGCGGCAGATGTCGCAGATTTCCTCGAAATGCTCATAGAGGAAGCTCTCCCTATGGTGGTGCAGGCACCACTTCGCCATGATCGATCCGCCGCGCGAGACGATGCCGGTGACGCGGTTGACGGTGAGCGGGATGTAGTGGAGCCGGACACCGGCGTGGATGGTGAAGTAGTCGACGCCCTGTTCCGCCTGCTCGATCAGCGTGTCGCGGTAGAGCTCCCAGGTCAGGTCCTCGGCGATGCCGCCGACCTTTTCGAGCGCCTGGTAGAGCGGAACCGTGCCGATCGGAACCGGCGAATTGCGGATGATCCATTCGCGGATATTGTGGATGTTGCGGCCGGTCGAGAGGTCCATGACGGTATCGGCACCCCAGCGGATCGCCCAAACCATCTTCTCGACCTCCTCCTCCATCGAGGAGGTGACGGCGGAGTTGCCGATATTGGCGTTGATCTTCACGAGGAAGTTCCGGCCGATGATCATCGGCTCGCTTTCCGGGTGGTTGATGTTGGCGGGGATGATCGCCCGGCCGGCGGCGATTTCCTGGCGGACGAATTCCGGCGTCACGTGGCCGGGAATGTGGGCGCCGAAGCTCTCACCATCACGGGTCATAGCCTCTTTCGCCGCCTTGCGACCGAGGTTCTCGCGGATGGCGACGAATTCCATCTCCGGCGTGATAATGCCGGCGCGCGCATAGGCGAGCTGCGTCACCGCCTTGCCGTTGTTCGCTCTCCGCGGCGTGTTGCGGACCGGAAATTCCGGCACCAGCCGCTCGCCGGAGGCAAAGCCGTTATCTTCCGGCAACACGTGTCTGCCCGCATAGATGTCGGCGTCACCGCGAGCGGCGATCCAGCGCTCGCGCAGCCGTGGCAGGCCGGACTTGATGTCGATGCCGGCGGAAGGATCGGTGTAGGGACCGGAGGAATCGTAGAGGACGACGGGCGGCTCGCCCGAGGTCGGATGCAGGGCGACCTCACGCATCGGCACGCGGATGTCGCCGTGGCGCTCTCCCTCGATGTGGATCTTGCGGGATGCGGGCAGGGGGCCGGTCGTCACCTGCGGTATCGGTCTGGTTGCGGCAATATTCATGGTTGAGGCTCCAAGGTTTGACGTTTGGAGACCCAGTTCCAGTGTTGGAATGATGGAAAAACGCTCGGCACAGATCCCGGACCGGGATTCCCGCAACGCCAGCGCTCGCACCGTCCCTACGCCAGTATGAACTGGATCAGGTTCAACGGGTCACTGCGCTGCTTGCCCTTGTCCGGGATCGCCCAGCAGTATCTCAGCCCCTTGGCGGGACCCCCCTGGTGAATGGGCGAATGCTAAGGCTGCTTGCCGGGCATTGTCAATCGGCAAGCTCCGACCAAGCTTGAATGCTCTGCGATTACCTTAAACTCCAACGGGATAGCCGAATTCGAGAATGCTGCTACAATCCCGCGGGCGATCGACCTTGCCGAAGCGGCGATCGACATGTCGCCTTCACGGGGGAAGTGGAGGGAAGGGTGCACAACCAGACGGAATTCAAGGAAGCATTCGATGCCCTGCGCGAGCTCGCTCTCGATGTCAGGTGGTCGTGGAGCCACGCGACCGACACGATCTGGCGGGCGCTCGACGCCGAGATGTGGGCACTTACCCGCAATCCATGGACGATCCTGCGCACGGTCTCGCGCGACCGGATCCGCGCACTCCTGGCCGATCCGGAGTTCTCGGCCAATCTCGACACTCAGCTTGCGGAATCGCGCCGGCTGCGGCTGGCGCCGGGGTGGTTTCAGGAGGCCCATCCGGACAGTGGCCTGCGTACCGTCGCCTATTTCAGCGCCGAGTTCATGCTCGACGAGGCGCTGCCGCTCTATTCCGGTGGGCTTGGAAACGTTGCCGGGGACCAGTTGAAGGCGGCGAGCGATCTCGGCGTGCCGGTGGTCGGGGTGGGACTTCTCTACGCCCGAGGATACTTCCGCCAGTCGATCACGCCGGACGGCCGGCAGGAGGCGCTCTATCCGGTCAACGAGCCGGACCAGCTGCCGCTCAGGCCGCTGCGCGAGCCGAGCGGCGAGTGGCTGCGGCTGGAGCTGGAACTGCCCGGCTACAGGCTCTGGGTGCGAACCTGGGAGGTGCAGGTCGGGCGAACCAAACTCTTCCTGCTAGACCTCAATGATCCAGCCAACCCGCCGGCCTACCGATGCATTACCAGCGAGCTCTACGGCGACGGACCGGAAACGCGTCTAAAGCAGGAAATGGTCCTCGGCATCGGCGGGTGGCGGCTCTTGAGGGCGATCGGTCTCAACCCCGAGATTTGTCATCTCAACGAGGGGCACGTCGCCTTTGCGACTCTGGAGAGGGCTCGCTTCTTCATGCAGGACCATGGTGTTCCCTTCGCCGAGGCGCTGCTTGCCACGCGCGCCGGCAACCTCTTCACCACCCATACGGCCGTCACCGAAGGTGTCGACCGATTTCCTCCCGATATGATTGCCCGGTTCTTCCGTCGCTATGCCGAAAAGGAACTCGGAATTTCGACGGAGGAGTTTCTCGCGCTTGGCCGAAGCGATCCCCGGGATGTCTCCGAACCGTTCAACATGGCCTACCTTGCAGTCCGCGCGAGCGGTGCCGTGACCGGGGTCAGTGCCCCCCACGAACAGGTGAGCAAGTCGGTCTTCAGGCCCCTGTTTCCCCGTTGGCCGCTGACCGAAGTTCCGGTCGGCCATGTGACGAACGGTGTCCATGTCCCGACCTGGGACTCGGCGGCGGCCGATACGTTCTGGACCGAAGTCGTCGGCAAGGATCGCTGGCGGGGTGATCTCACCGGCCACGAGGCGGTCATACGAGATGTTCCGCCGGCACGAATCTGGCAGATGAGGACGGACGGCCGCAGGCAGCTCGTCGAACAGGTCCGCAACCGCTGTGCCCGGCAGCTTGCCGAGGACGGTGCGCCGGAGAGCGAGATCGATGCAGTGCGCGCGATCTTCGACTCGGACGCACTCACCCTCGGCTTCGCGCGGCGGTTTGCGACCTACAAGCGCCCGGACCTGCTGCTCTTTGATCCCGAACGCCTTGTCCGCCTTCTCACCGACAGGCAGCGCCCTGTCCAGCTCATCGTCGCCGGCAAGGCGCATCCACGGGACATCGCCAGCCAGGCACTGATCAAGCTGTGGACCGATTTCACCAAACGGGAGGATGTCCGTTCCAGGGTCGTCTTCCTTCGTGACTACAACATGCAGCTCGCCCAGCAACTGGTCCAGGGGGTGGATGTCTGGATCAACACGCCCCGTCGTCCCTGGGAAGCGAGCGGTACGAGCGGAATGAAGGTTCTCGTCAACGGCGGCCTCAATCTTTCGGAGATCGACGGCTGGTGGGCCGAGGCCTTCGCCCCCGATGTCGGCTGGGCGATCGGCGACGGTCACGAACATGACGACATCATCGACCTCGACCGGCGGGAGGCGGCGGAACTCTACGATCACCTCGAACGCGACATCGTTCCGGAATTCTACGGGCGCGATGCCTCCGGCGTTCCGCTGCGCTGGGTCGAGCGTATCCGCGAAAGCATGGCGAGGCTCACGCCACGCTTTTCGGCCAACCGGGCCGTGCGGGAATATACCGAGGACTTCTACCTGCCCGGCGTGCGGGCCCATGCGGCACGAACGGCGAAAGGCGGCGAGGTTGCGCACGCGCTTTGCCAATGGAAGGCGCAAATCAGCCGATCCTGGCCGCACGTCCATTTCGGCGAGGTCCGCTCGACGACAGCCGATGGCGAGCATGTCTTCTCCGTCGAGATCTATCTCGGCGACCTTCTAGTCGAGTCCGTCCGGGTCGAACTCTATGCTGACGCCGTAGGAACATCGCCCACCTTCAAGGCGGTGATGGAGCGCGCGCCGCCGAGCGCGACCTCAGGCGGATGGAACCTATATTCGGTCCGTGCCCCCGCGGACCGGCCGGTTTCCGACTTTACGGCGCGGATCATCCCCTTCCATCCGGACCTCGCCGTACCTCTCGAGGCCAGCGAGATCCTCTGGCAGCGCTGAGGCGCGCCCGGTCATCGAAGGAGCGCAAGCGAGCCCCGGCCGGTTGTTTCGACGCGGTGCCCGAAACGTGCGCATTCCCGATCGAGTCGCGCTGCCAGCCACTCGACGTCTGTGGCCGGCGGACGTTCGAGCCGAAATTTCCGCAGGCGATAGGGCAGGGCTTCCAGTGCGCGCAGCCCGTGCGCCGTGTCGTAGTCCAGCACATAGCCGAGCATGAGGTCCGGGCGGTATTCCTCGTTACCGCCGATGCCTTCGTAGTCGTTGATGAAATCGCCGCAGCCATAGAGGATCGGTCGTCCACGGTGGACTTCGATAGCGATCGGATGGTGCGACGAGTGTCCATGGAGGATGTCGACTTCGGCCTCCTCGATGACCTGGTGGGCGAAGGAGCGATGCGCTTCCGCTATGCCGTAGCCCCAGTTGGGACCCCAGTGGAGCGAGAGCAGAACGGTGTCGCCCGGCTTTCGCCAGGCGGCGATGTCCCGGGCGACCTGTCCGGCGCTTTCCCGGTCGGGGCTGTTCAGCAGATTGATGCCGGGGCGGTGCCTTCCTGCCGCCCAAGCAAGAGGTGTGCCGCTCGACGGCAGGGCATAGGCGAAGACGAGCAGTCTGCCGTCGCGGCCACGATCGAAGATGGCCGGCCGTCTGGCGGCGTCGTCATCGACGCCGGCGCCTGCGATCGCAACCTTTGCCTTCTGCAGGCTGTCCAGCGTGTCCGTCACTCCCACCGTTCCCCAGTCGCCGATGTGGTTGTTGGCGAGCACGCAGCAGTCGATGCGGGTCGCGGCGAGACAGGCGACGTTGGCGGGATGCATGCGGTAATTGATGCCCTTCGGTTCCGGGCTGCCGCGGTCAGTGATGCTGGTCTCGAGATTGACGATGCGGAGGTCGGGCTTTCGCACGTCGATATCTGCAAGCGCGTCGCCCCAGACATAGTCGGGCGGGACGGATCGCGGGATCGTTCCCGATCGCTGCTCGGCGAGCCCGACATAGCCGAGCGCCGAGCGCATATAGGGCTCGTGGATCTCGGGGTCGCAATGGCGCGACATGATCTGGTCGATCCCGCGCCCGGTCATCAGGTCACCGCAGAGGAAAAGCCTCATGATCTGGTTCCCGTGTGGACTGCCGCCCTGCAAAGCGGTAATTTTAGAATTCACGCAGATATTGACGGGGGTCGACTTGACCTTGATCAATACATTGATGCGCAAACGGCGCTTCCATTCTAGTCAACGTGGTTGAGAAAGGAATGCCGACATGGTGTCACAATCACAGCTCACCAGTAGCGACGTCCGCCGCATCTGCGGCCACCTCCCCGATTGGAAAATTACCGAGATACTCGCCTGCGGCGGTGACATCGCAGCGCTCGAAGAGGCCATGGCATGGTCGATGGGCGATGACGAGACGACGCCCGAAAGGCATCTGCCGCCCGAGAGCGCGGCAGCAAAGATCCTGGATGTGCTTCTCGCCGAAGAAGAACAGGATGAATGGGAGGCCGGACGCAGCCCGTGACGGGGTCCGTCCGTCGGGGCCGGTCATCTGCCGGGGTGACCTCAGCCTGTCGCGGTCCTGCCGCCATCGTACCCGGCAAGAGCATCTGGAGAACAGTTATGGAAGTCACACCCCGCGTCACGTTCCGAGGCATGGATCATTCGGAAGCGGTCGAAGCTGCCGTGCATGAACGGATCGAGCGCCTTTCGCGCTTTCACGATCACATCACGTCCTGCAGTGTCGTGATCGAGGCTCCGCACAAACACAGTCAGAAAGGCAAGATCTATCACGTCCGGGTCAACATCAACGTGCCCGGCCGGGAGATCGTCGTCGGGCGCGAGGCGGAGGAGAACCACGCCCATGAAGACGTTCTCGTCGCGATCCGCGACAGCTTCGATGCCGCACAACGCCAGCTCGAGGATGTCGTGCGCAAGATGAGCTCGTACCGCGTGAAGGCGCATCCGGCGGCCCTGAAGGGGAGCATCACCCGCCTTGTCCCCGAGGAGGGCTTCGGCTTCATCCTCGGTGCGGACGGGCGCGAATATTTCTTCCGGCGCGAGAGCATGACGACCGAAAATTGGGGCGCGCTCAGCGAAGGCACCAAGGTGCGGTTTGCCGAACATGACGGCGAGAAGGGGCCGTATGCCTCTGCCGTCACTCCCGACTGAAGAAAGCCGAAAACAGGCGGGCGCTGACGGCGCCCGCCTTTTGCTGCTCAGGCGTCGCCCGGCCCGCTCAGAGGCGGCCGAGTTCGAAATCGGCGCAGGACATATCGAACTGCGAGAGCGCTTCTTCCAGATAGTCGGCGAGGAGCGGCAGACCGAGCAGGTATTCGGCCGTCTTGTTGTTGTGCGCCCGGGCCGCCTCGGCACGGATATCCGCCCATTCGGCGATCGTGCCGTCGCCGCGCCCGAGCCAGGCAAGCGCCACGAGGTCGACCTGCTCGTCGACGTTCATGTCGTCGATCAGCGAGGTGATCTCCTCGACGACCGGGTCGTCGGGATTGTCCTCGAGCACCGAGTACATGTGATCGTCCGACGGATTTGAGCCGGAATCCGGGATCGTCTGCTCATCCTTGGCGTCGAATTCCCGTACCTTGACGACGATGAAACAGACCTTTTCCGGAGATATCGAAAGTTCAGGCAGATCGGCGGCTTCTACTGGCTCACGTGCCATAGTGTGTCTCCCGCAATACTTGTTGGTTCACGACGGCGCCTTCAACAACGCCAACTATACGCCTCCGAGATTTTCCTGCCACAGGTTTCGGTTGCGCTTCTGACGGAACGCAAATCTCCGGCGCTCCGTTCCACGTTGTCCTCTGCCGGACCAGCCGTGCAGGCATTTTGCCGCGGCGTTTCCACGTTCCACACGTGCGTTTTCCCTTGCGCAGCCGTTGCGGCGGGCGCAACCTGTCCTTGCGCGGCAAAGGCCGCACATTCTCCTTTCCTGGAGGTACGATGATGGCGAAATCCGAAAACACCCAGGCTGCAGGCTGGTTCGACGGGGTGCTCAAGGTGCTGGCGCGCCTCGGCATCCTGCGTTACGGCGGTAAGGCGGCAGTCTACCATTCCGGCAGCGAGCGCCCGACGGAATTCCTGATGCCGAACGTCTTCAATGCCGAGCGGGACATGCCGCCGATGAAGGATCTCGGCGGCGGAGCGGAAAAGGACAAGGGGAAGGACGGCTGAGAGAGGCTTCCGGGTATTTGACCCGGAAAGCGCGTTGCCTACATAGTGCGGGCAACACGTCGAGGAAAACCTATGCGCATCGTCCTCCTGGGCTTCGGCTGGATCATGGTCGCGGTCGGCATCGTCGGCATCTTCCTGCCGGTGCTGCCCACCACGCCCTTCATGATCCTGCCTGCGGCGCTCTTTGCCCGTTCCTCTCCTCGCTTCGAGCAATGGCTGCTCGACCATCCCCGCTACGGCAAGCCGCTGCTCGACTGGCGGCGGCAGGGCGCGATCTCGCGGCCGGCGAAGATCGCATCAGTCAGCCTGATGGCCGTCAGCTACGGCATCGTGCTCTTCGCCGGGCCGCCTATGGTCTGGCTGAAGCTTACGATCGGCGTCATTCTCCTCGCCTGCGCAGCCTTCGTCCTCAGCCGGCCGCAGCCGAGCGCCTGAGCATAGAGGCTCCCGTGAGGATGGTTCAGCGCTGTGCCGCCTTCGCCTCGTCATAGGCACGAACGAGCGCGGTTGCCCGCGTCTTCACGACATCGGCCGCATCGCCCGGCTTGTAGAGGTTCGAGCCGAGGCCGAAGCAGCGGACGCCGACCCGCATATAGGCTGCAAAATCCGCTTCGGTCACACCGCCGACGGCGCCGAGCGGAACTTCCGGCGGCAGGACGGCCTTGATCGCGCCGATGCCTTGCGGGCCGAGGACGTTGGCGGGGAAGAACTTGATCGCCGCTGCGCCGGCCTTGATTGCGGCGAGCGCCTCGGTCGCGGTGAAGGCGCCGGGCATGGTCACCATGCCGTGCTCGACGCCGCGGCGGATGACGGCGGGATCGGTGTTCGGGGTGACGACCAGATTGCCGCCGACATCGGCCAGGCGGTCGACATCGTCGGGTGTCAGCATGGTCCCGGCGCCGATCATGCAGGAGGCGGGCGCGAGTTTCCGCGCCTTCTCGATGGAGGCGAAGGGATCGGGCGAGTTGAGTGGAATCTCGATCGCCTCGAAGCCGGCTTCGACGAGGGCGGCTATTACACCGTCGACCTCCGCCGTGGTGATCCCGCGCAGGATGGCGACGAGGTTGCGGTCGAGCTTCGGCCAGGAGACGGTCGGACGGGTCATCGGGAAACCTCGGAGCTTTGGAAGAGCGAACATGCGGCGGCGAACAGGCCCTTGCGGACCAGTTCTTCGCCATCGAGCAGGCGCGACTGCGTGCCGGCGATCTCGAGCGCCCGGCCGTAAAGTGCGGTCAACCGTGCCGAGCCGACGAGATGCACGGTCATGCCCTGCGGCAGGAAGGTGCGGGTCGCAGCAATCTCGGCGCCGATCAGCATCCCGGAGAGCCGTGCCGCGGGCTTCGGTGCATCGCCGCCGAGGAGCCCTGCGGCACGTATGGAAAAGAGGTGCGCGGAGAGGGCGAAACCGTCGGCGAGTGCCTCCGTCACGCCGTCGGAGAAGCCGCGGTCGTCGGCGGTGAAGGCGAGATCGTCGCCGATCGAATGCTTGAGGATCGACTGCCGGCTGAGGAGGTCGAAGAGTTCGCCGGTCATCACGGTCCGGAAGGCGGCGATCTTTCCGCCCTTCAGCTCGACCCATTTCGAATGGGTGCCGGGAAGGCAGAAGATGCCATCGGCAAGACCGCTCTCCACGGCGCCGGCAAGCTGGGTCTCTTCGCCGCGCATCACGTCGAAGGGACCGGTGGTGCGCTGGCAGACGCCGGGCAGGATGAAGACCGGCCGGGTGACGCCCGCCGGCGCTACCGCTTCTTTGTAGAGCGCGTCGAGCGGCGCCGGGGTCTCGACATAGGGAGCCTCGCGCCAGCCGGTGCGGGCACCGGCCATGCCGGTAATCGCGACCGGCAGGTCGGCGGAAGCGCCGAGGGCTGCGAGATGGCTTTCGAGCACCGCGGTGAAACGGCCGTCGGCGCAGGCGAGAAGCCCCTCGTCCGATTGCCGCCTTCCGAGCACGTTGCCCGCCCGGTCGACGACCCAGAGGCGGAAATTGCTCGTTCCCCAGTCGCCGAGCGCGCAGAACGCGCCGGCCGTCGTCTTTTCAGCTCCGGTGTCCGTCACGATGCGTGCTCCCGGCCTTCAGCGGAGGTCTTCCGGCAGGACAGCATGCGGCAGGTTCTGGTAGCAGACCGGCCGCAGGAAACGCCGGATCGACAGCGTGCCGACGGAGGTGGCGCCGAAGTTGGTGGAGGCCGGGTAGGGGCCGCCGTGGACCATGGCATCGCAGACCTCGACACCGGTCGGGAAGCCGTTCGCGAGAACACGGCCGGCCTTGCGCTCGAGGATCGGCATCAGCCGGCGGGCGAGCGTGGTATCGGGCTCGTCCAGGTGCAGGGTGCAGGTGAGCTGCCCGGCGAGGCTGTCGGCGATCTTCACCATCTCTTCTTCGCTGGTCACCGTCACGACGAGGCCGAGCGGCCCGAAGACTTCCTCGCCGAGTGCATGGTTTTCGAGCCAGGCCTTGCCGGTGGTGGCGAACAGGTAAGGTGTGGCGTTGCGCAGGTCGCAGGTGGACGTCAGCACCGCCTGGACGCCCGTCGAGCCCTCGATGCGCTTGGCACCGGAGCGGTAGGCCTCGGCAATGCCGTCGGTCAGCATGGTCTGGGCGCCGACGCCTTCGAGCTCCCGCTTGGCGGTCGCGACGAAGGCTTCGCTTTCCGGACCCTCGATCAGGACGGCGATACCCGGATTGGTGCAGAACTGGCCGGCGCCCATGGTGAGCGAACCGACCCAACCCTTGGCGATCGCCTCGCCGCGGGCCGACAGCGCGTTCGGCAGCAGGAACATCGGGTTGACCGAGCCCAGCTCGCCGAAGAACGGGATCGGGTCGGGACGGCGGGCGCAGAGATCGAACAGCGCGCGGCCGCCGGTCAGCGAGCCGGTGAAGCCGACGGCGCGGATCATCGGATGCTGGACGAGGGCTTCGCCGACATCGCGCTTGCCGCCCTGGACGAGCGAGAAGACGCCCGGATGCAGGCCGAGCCGCTTGATGGCGGCATGGATCGCGTGTGCGACGATTTCGCCCGTGCCCGGATGGGCGCCATGGCCCTTGACGATCACGGGGCAACCGGCCGCGAGAGCGGCGGCGGTATCACCGCCGGCCGTCGAGAAGGCGAGCGGGAAGTTCGAGGCGCCGAAAACGGCGACGGGGCCGATCGGGCGCTGCATCAGGAAGATCTCCGGACGCGGCAGCGGCTGACGGTCGGGAAGCGCTTCGTCGTGCCGGCGGTCGAGGTAGTCGCCCTTGCGGATATGCGAAGCGAAGAGCCGGAGCTGGCCGACGGTGCGGCCGCGCTCGCCGACGAGGCGCGCCTGCGGCAGGCCGGTTTCCTGGGTGCCGATCTCGGTGATCTCGTCGCCGAGCTTGTCGATCTCCTCGGCGATCGTTTCGAGGAAGACGGCGCGCTCCTCGCGGGTGGAGTAGCCATAGGTCAGGAAGGCTTCCTCGGCGGCGCGTGCCGCGCGGTCGACGAGGTCGGGCGTGCCGACGGCGAAATCGCGTGCCGGCCCGTGCGCCGGGGAAGAGGCGAAGGTCCCGTTGCCCGCTACCCACTCGCCGGCAATCAAGTGCTTTCCAGTGAATTCGAATGTCATCGCATCATCCTTTTGTCTTCGCTTTGCGTCGTGGCGAAAGAAATCCGGCACGTCATGCCGGATTCCGGGCTCCGCCCGCATCATGTCGTCTTTGGCGACCGGCCTCAGTCGTGGAAGGCGTCCACGTCCTGACGGTTGCCGCGCAGGAAGGCATCGGCCACGAGCCGCAAGGGCTGGAAATCGGCATCGCTCTGCCGTGCGCGGACGAGCGCCGCGAAACGATCATAGATGCCGGGATATTCACGGTCCGGGCCGGACGATGCCAGTGCTCCGTCTATATAGAGCTCGGCTCCGCCCTTTGAAAGGCGAAGTTCGCCGCCGTCCGTCTCGACCGTTATGTCCCAGGTCTGCGGGCCTTCCTGGCGCCAGTCGAACTCGACGCTGATCGGGGCGCCGGCCGCGCTCGCCATGGAGAGCGAAGCGGCGATCGGCTGCTGCCGGTTCGAGGGGAAGGAGAGGGCGGCCTGGTGCACGACGATCGCGCCGGGAATGATGGCGGTCAGAATCGAGAGCGCGTTGATGCCCGGGTCGAAGACGCCGAAGCCGCCGGCCTCCCAGATCCATGCCTGGCCGGGGTGCCAGCGACGCACGTCTTCCTTCCAGACGATCGAGGCGGAGCGGATCGTCTTGCCGGCGAGCCACTGCCGTGCCGGCTCGACGCCGAGCGCGAAGCGCGAATGCCAAGTGGCAAAGAGCGTGACACCGGCGGCAGACGCCATCGCGGCCAGCGCTTCCGCTTCGCCGAGCGTGGTCGCAGGTGGCTTTTCGAGGAGCACGTCGCGGCCCGCCTCGATCGCCTTGCGGGCCATGTCGAAGCGGACTTCCGGCGGCGTGCAGAGCGAGACCGCCTGTACATCCGGGCGGGCCTTCAGGAAGGCGTCGAAGTCCTCGAAGTTCTCGACACCGTCGATCTTGCCGTGACGGCTGACGGCCGCGGCGAGTTCGAAATCCTCGCCGCCGGCAATCGACGGAATGTGCTGGTCCCGGGCGATCTTGCCGATACCGACAAGCGCCAGCGAAATACGCTTGGACATGTCTTTCTCCTCAGTGCGAGTCGCGGCCGACGGGCGCGCCGCGGCAACCCTTCAGGAAATCGAAGTCGGCGCCGGTGTCCGCGCCTTCCACGTGGTCGTGGTAGAGGCGGGCATAACCGCTTGCGGGCGGCTCGACCGACGGACGCCAGTCGGCGAGACGGCGCTGCATTTCCTCGTCCGAGATGTCGAGGTGCACGCGGCGGGCCTCGACGTCGATCTCGATGAAGTCGCCGTTCCTGACAATCGCGAGCGGTCCGCCGCGGGCGGCCTCCGGAGAGGTATGCAGGAGCACCGTGCCGTAGGCGGTGCCGGACATGCGGGCGTCGGAGATGCGCACCATGTCGGTGATGCCCTTGCGCAGCACCTTCGGCGGCAGGCCCATGTTGCCGACCTCGGCCATGCCGGGATAGCCGCGTGGACCGCAGTTCTTCATGACCATGACGCAGGTTTCGTCGATGTCGAGGCTCTCGTCGTTGATCTTGGCCTTGTAGTCGTCGATGTCCTCGAAGACCACGGCGCGGCCGCGATGCTTCATGAGGTGCGGCGAGGCCGCCGACGGCTTCAGGACACAGCCCTTCGGTGCGAGGTTGCCGCGCAGAACGACGATGCCGCCCTGCTGGGTGAGCGCACGCTCGACCGGACGGATGACGTCGTCATTCCAGTTCCGGACGTCCTTCACCTCGTCCCAGATCGGGCCGCCCGAGACGGTCAGCGCGTCCTTGTGCAGCTTGCCCGCTTCGCCGAGCATCTTGATGACGACCGGCAGGCCGCCGGCGTAGAAGAACTCTTCCATCAGGTATTCGCCAGACGGCATCAGGTTGACGACGGTCGGGATGTCGCGGCCGAGGCGATCCCAATCGTCGAGCGAGAGGTCGACGCCGACGCGGCCGGCCATGGCCAGCAGGTGGACGACGGCGTTGGTGGAACCGCCGATCGCGCCGTTGACGCGGATGGCGTTCTCGAAGGCCTTCTTCGTCATGATGTCGGAGGGCTTCAGGTCGTCCTTCACCATTTGCACGATGCGGCGGCCGGAGAGCTGGGCCATGACCTTGCGGCGGCTGTCGACGGCCGGGATCGCGGCATTGCCCGAGAGTGCCATGCCGAGAGCCTCGACCATGGAGGCCATGGTGGACGCCGTACCCATGGTGTTGCAGGTGCCGGAGCTGCGCGACATCGAGGCTTCCGCTTCGAGGAACTCTTCCTGGGTCATCTCGCCGGCCTTCACGGCTTCCGAAAACTTCCAGAGATGCGTGCCGGAGCCGACGCGCTCGCCGCGGAAATAGCCGTTCAGCATCGGACCGCCGGTGACGACGATCGACGGCAGGTCGGTCGAGGCGGCGGCCATGACCAGCGAAGGCGTGGTCTTGTCGCAGCCGACGAGCAGTACGGCGCCGTCGATCGGCTGGCCGCGCATCGCTTCCTCGACCGCGAGTGCTGCGAGGTTGCGGAACATCATCGCGGTCGGACGGAAGGTGTTTTCCGAGGCCGAGAAGACCGGAATTTCGACTGGGAAGCCGCCGGCTTCCCAGACGCCCGCCTTCACCTTTTCCGCGAGTTCGCGCAGATGGCCGTTGCAGGGGGTCAGGTCCGACCAGGTGTTGAGGATGCCGATGACCGGGCGTCCGTCGAAGAGGTCATGCGGGTGTCCCTGGTTCTTCAGCCAGCCGCGGTGATAGATCGTATCGCGGCTGGTGCCGCCGAACCAGTGTTGGGATCGCAGTTTGCGGGGCCAGGCCGCCGGTTTGAAAGCACTCATGACGTTTTCTCTGTCTCTTTCTGGGGAGCCCGCCGCCCGATCGGCGGAAAACCCTCAGAGCATGTTGACGGTGACGGGTAGCTCCGCTGCACGAACGAGCCGGTTGCGCAGCGGCAGACCGAATTGCGGCGCTTCGATTTCGAAGATGTCGCCTTCCTTCGTCACGAAACCGTCGGCGCAGGAGAGCGTGGCGGTTCCGAACATATGCACGTGAAGGTCCCCCGGCTGGCGGAACAGCGCATACTTGAAATGGTGGTATTCGAGGTTCGCGATCGTGTGGGACATGTTGGCCTCCCCGGAGAGGAAGGGCTTTTCCCAGACGGTCTTGCCGTCGCGCAGGATGCGTGACGTGCCCTCGACATGATCGGGCAGGGCGCCGACCATCAGCTCCGGGCCAAAGGCCGCCGGCCGGAGCTTGGAATGGGCAAGATAAAGATAGTTGATCTTTTCGGTGACGTGATCGGAAAATTCGTTGGCGACCGAGAAACCGATGCGGAAGGGCGTCCCGTCCTCGCCGATGATGTAGTAGCCGGCAAGCTCCGGTTCTTCTCCGCCATCGAGTGCGAAGGAGGGAGAAACGAGGTCTTCGCCGGGCGCCACGGCTTCGACGCCGGTGCCCTTGTAGAACCATTCCGGCTGGACGCCGGTCTCACCCGGCTTCGGCTTGCCGCCTTCGATGCCCATGCGGAACATCTTCATGGAGTCGCTCATGCCCGCGGTATCGGTATGCATGCTGTCGCGCGCCGAGGCGGAGCCGGTGTGGGTGAGGCCCGTGCCGGTGAGATACATATGCGCCGGGTCCGGATGACGGACCGGGCAGTCGAGTTTGCCTTGGGCGGCGAGCGCGGCAAGATCGACCGCATCGCCCGCGCCCTGGCGTTCGATGATCGCAGCAAGCGGAGCCTTGGCGGCGATCGCGGCTTTGGCCAGCTCGTAGGTGTAGGCGAAGCCGGGAACGAGGCACGCGGCATCACCCTGGCGGCAAATCACGCCGCCAGTCTTCAATTGCGAGAGAAACATAAGCCTATCCTCAGACTGCTTTGTTTTTGTTGTAGACGTCGAAGTAGACAGCCGCGAGGAGCACAAGGCCCTTGATCAGCTGCTGGTAGTCGATGCCGATCCCCATGATCGACATGCCGTTGTTCATGACACCCATGATGAAGGCGCCGATGACCGCACCGGTGATCTTGCCCACGCCGCCGGATGCCGAGGCACCGCCGATGAAGCAGGCCGCGATGACATCGAGTTCGAAGCCGACGCCGGCCTTCGGGGTCGCCGAGTTCAGGCGGGCCGCGATGATCATGCCGGCAAGCGCGGCAAGAACGCCCATGTTGACGAAGGCATAGAAGGTCAGCCGCTCGGTATTGATGCCCGAGAGCTTCGCCGCCTTCTCGTTACCGCCGAGCGCATAGATGCGGCGACCGATGGTCGAGCGGTTGGTGACGAAGGAGTAGAGCGCGATCAGCACGCCCATGACGACCAGCACGTTCGGCAGGCCGCGGTAGGTCGCAAGCTGGAAGCCGAGGAAGAGCGCGACCGCACTGATGATCGCCATCTGCACGATGAAGAAGACGAAAGGTTCGTTCTCGGTGCCGTGCTGCTCGTTGAGACGACGGTTCTTCAGGCCGGAATAGATCGCGAGAGCAACAAGCGCGAAGACGACGAGCAGAGCCACGTAATTCTTGATCAGGCTTGTGCCCGGATCGGTGACCGACAGGAAGTCCGGAATGAAGCCGGTCGAAAGAAGCGTGAATTCCTTCGGGAACGGGCCAATCGGGCGCCCCCCGAGGGCCACATAGGTCAGGCCACGGAAGACCAGCATGCCGGCGAGCGTCACGATGAAGGACGGGATCTTCTGGTAGGCGACCCAGTAGCCCTGGGCCGCGCCCATAAGGCCGCCAAGCACCAGACACAGCGGCACCACCAGGGAGAAATGCCATCCCCACTTCACCAGCATGATTGCCGATATGCCGCCGATGAAGGCGACGATGGAGCCGACCGAGAGGTCGATGTGACCCGCCACGATGATCAGCAGCATGCCGAGCGCCATGATGACGATGAAGGAGTTCTGCAGCACCAGGTTGGTGATGTTGACGGGCTTGAACAGAACGCCACCGGTCAGGAACTGGAACAGCAGCATGATGACGACGAGCGCCAGCAGAAGGCCGTATTCACGGATGTTGTGACGCAGGTAGTCGCCCACGGAGACCTTGGGGGTTTCGGTTCTTGTTTCGGTGGTCATTTAGTTTTTCTCCCCAGAGCGCATGATGGCACGCATGATGGACTCTTGGCTTGCTTCTCCCTTCGGAAGTTCGGCGACGATGCGGCCCTCGTTCATGACGTAGACGCGGTCGCAGGTGCCGAGCAACTCGGGCATTTCCGACGAGATCATCAGGATGCCTTTGCCCTCGGCGGCAAGCTGGTTGATGATGGTGTAGATTTCGAATTTCGCCCCCACGTCGATGCCGCGGGTCGGCTCGTCGAGGATGAGGACTTCAGGGTTGGTGAACAGCCATTTCGACAGCACGACCTTCTGCTGGTTGCCGCCCGAAAGATTGACGGCTTCCTGGTAGATCGAGTGCGAGCGGATGCGCAGCTTGTTGCGGTAGCCCGAGGCGACCTGCGCTTCCTTGCGCTCGTCGATGACGCCGCTCTTGGAGACATCGCTGAGATTGGCGAGCGTCGTGTTCTTGACAATGTTGTTCTGCAGCACGAGGCCGAGCTGCTTGCGGTCTTCCGTCACGTAGGCGAGGCCGGCCTCGATCGCCCGCGGGATCGTGCTGACGTCGACCGGCTTGCCACGCATCAATACCTCGCCGGTGATCCTGTGGCCCCAGGAGCGGCCGAAGATACTCATGGCGGTCTCGGTGCGGCCGGCGCCCATGAGGCCGGCGATGCCCACGACTTCGCCCGCACGGACGGTCAGGTTGACGTCATGCAGGAACTGCCGGTCGCGGTGGTTCTGGTGGAAGACGTTCCAGTTTTTCACCTCAAGCAGCACGTCGCCGATCTTCGGCTCGCGTGGCGGGTAGCGGTCTTCCATGTCGCGGCCGACCATGCCCTTGATGATGCGGTCCTCACTGATCTCCTGCGTGTGACAGTCGAGGGTCTCGACGGTGGTGCCGTCGCGCAGGATGGTGATCTGGTCGGCGACCTTGCGGATCTCGTTCAGCTTGTGGGAAATGATGATCGAGGTCATGCCCTGCTTGCGGAATTCCATCAGCAGGGTGAGCAGGGCATCGGAGTCGTTTTCGTTGAGCGAGGCCGTCGGCTCGTCGAGGATGAGCAGGCGGACCTTCTTGGAGAGCGCCTTGGCGATCTCGACGAGCTGCTGCTTGCCGACGCCGATGTCGGTGATGCGCGTGCTCGGAGAATCCTTGAGGCCCACCTTCGCAAGAAGCTCTTTGGTCCTTGCAAAGGTCTGCGGCCAGTTGATCACGCCGTTGACGGCCATCTCGTTGCCGAGAAAGATGTTTTCAGCGATCGACAGCAGCGGCACGAGGGCCAGCTCCTGGTGGATGATGATGATGCCCAGTTCCTCGCTGTCGGAAATGGTGCTGAAGTGACGGACCTCGCCGTCGTAATGGATTTCGCCCTCATAGGTGCCGGCAGGATAGACACCGCTCAGGACCTTCATCAAGGTCGACTTGCCGGCGCCGTTTTCGCCGACCAGGGCGTGGATTTCGCCTTCGCGAACCTTGAGGTTGACGTTGTCCAGGGCTTTGACCCCGGGAAACGTCTTGGTGATGCCACGCATCTCGAGAATGATGTTGTCCATGTGCAGAATTCCAGCGCAGGCGGGCGACCAAGGCACAGCCGGCGGCGCAAGCTCCCTCAACGCGTATGATACAAAAACGGGTCCGCGAAAGGTCGCGGACCCGCCATGATCGCAAGGATTAGTTGTCGATCTGCTCGGCCGTGTAGTAGCCGGCACCGACGAGGACGTCCTTGGCATTGGCCTTGTCGAGTGCGACCGGCTTCAGCAGGTAGGACGGAACGACCTTGACACCGTTGTTGTAGGTCTTCTCGTCGTTGATCTCCGGGGTTTTGCCGCTCATGATGGCATCAACCATCGAAACGGCGACCTTGGCGAGTTCGCGCGTGTCCTTGAAGACGGTCGAATACTGCTCATCGGTGAGCATCGACTTGATCGAAGGCAGTTCTGCGTCCTGACCGGTTACGATCGGCATCTTCAGGTCGCCGGAGCCGTAGCCGACGCCCTTGAGAGCCGACAGGATGCCGATGGACAGGCCGTCGTAGGGCGACAGAGCGCCGTTCAGCTTGTCTTCGGTGTAGGTCGAGGAGAGCAGGTTTTCCATGCGAGCCTGGGCGACGGTGCCGTCCCAACGCAGGGTGCCGACCTGGTCCATGCCCATCTGGCCGGACTTGATGACGATGTCGCCGCTGTCGATCAGGGGCTGCAGAACCGACATTGCGCCGTCATAGAAGAAGAAGGCGTTGTTGTCGTCCGGAGAACCGCCGAAGAGTTCGACGTTCCACGGCTTGGTGTCCGGGAACTTCGCCTTGAGACCGTCAACGAGGCTGGTCGCCTGGAGAACGCCGACCTGGAAGTTGTCGAAGGTGGCGTAGTAGTCGACGTTGCCCGAGTCACGGATCAGACGGTCATACGCGATGACCTTCACGCCGGAATCGGCAGCCTTCTGCAGGATGTCGGAGAGCGTGGTGCCGTCGATCGCAGCAATGACCAGAACCTTGGCACCCTTGGTTACCATGTTCTCAATCTGGGCGAGCTGGTTCGGGATATCGTCGTCGGCAAACTGCAGGTCCGGGTTGTAGCCGGCTTCCTTGAACAGCTTCTCCATGGTTTCGCCGTCCGAGATCCAGCGGGTCGAGGTCTTGGTCGGCATCGAGATACCAACCATGCCCTTGTCTTCGGCAAAGACGTTGGACGTAAAGGATGCGATGCTGATTGCGACAGACGCAATCAGTGCGCCGAGTTTCTTCATGGTAACCTCCCTGGTCATACCGTACGGCGCCAAGCCCCTCCTGGCGCCGCTGAAACAAGAACGGGTGGCTGGCTTCGCAGCCCCCAGCTCCCGAGGCGAGTTTTATCGCCCTCGATATATCGATCAAATGATTATTTTGACTTTCTGCATATCATAGTTGATATACAGTTCATGTCCGAAATCCACTTTCAGCGCCTGCAACCGAAGCATTTCAGCCTGATCCGCGTGATCGCGGAGCGCGGGCAGCTCAGTCTCGCTGCCCAGGCGCTGTCGATCACGCAGCCCGCTGCCTCGCGGATGCTTGGGGACATCGAGCGGCTGATCGATGCGCCGGTGTTCGTTCGCACGCCGAAGGGCATGGAGCCGACGGCGGTGGGGCTCGCGCTCGCGCGGCGGGCGCGGACACTGCTGGAGGAGATGGACGAGGCGATCCGCGAGGTCGATGCGATCAAGCGCGGCCTGCGCGGCACCGTGCGTGCCGGTGCCGTCACCGGTGGGGCTGTGGGCTTCATCGTGCCCGCCATCCAGGCGCTCAAGGCGGAGGCGGCGGCAGCCGACATCCATGTCGACGTCGCCTCCAGCGACGCCCTGATCGGCGACCTCCTGTCGGGCCAGCTCGACTTCGCGCTCGGGCGTATTCCGGCAGGGATCGATGCGCGTCAGTTCGACATTCTCGACGCGCGCGTGGAGGAGGTGAACCTCCTCGTGCACGAGAGCCATCCGCTGGCCTACGCCAATGATCTGTCGCCGGCCGACATCGTGCATTTCGCATGGGTGATGCAGGCGCCGGGCGCGCCGGTGCGGCAGGCGGTGGAAGCGATGTTCATCGAATCCGGCGTGCAGATTCCCTCCAACATCGTCAACACGACCTCGCTGCTGGTGATGATCGCCATGCTTGCGTCCTCGAACGCCATCGCGCCCATGTCGCGGGAGGTGTCCGACCTCCTGTGCGGCAGCACCGGTACCGGCCTCTGCAAGCTCGACATCCGCGTGCCGATCGTGGTGGCGCCCTACCACCTCCTGACGGTCAAGCGGACGCAGATGACGCCGGTGGCGGCGCGGCTGCGCGATCTCGTCATGCAGGAGCTCCACGCCACCCCCCGGTGGTCCGGCAACCGATAGCGGCGGCGTCAGGTGGGAGTGAAGCCGCCGAGCCTGTTCGCTAGCGTCGCGATGGTTGGGGCGTTGGCATTGGCGAAGGCGAAACGCAGGTATGCCCCCTGACGCTCGCCGAAATAGGCGCCCGGCAGGCACAGCACACCGGCCTTCCTGGCGAGCATTTCCGCCACCTCGGCGGATGTCAGATCGCCGAAGGGGTGGCGGATGAAGGCGAAATAGGCGCCGAGCGAGTCCATCTTCCATGCGGGAAGGCCTGCCATGACGGCGCGGAGCGCGTCTGCGCGGGCGAGGATTTCTGCGCGGTTGGCGTCTCTCCATTGCTTCAGTGCCGGAATTGCTCTCGCGACGGCGACCTGCGGCGCGCGTGACGCGCAGATCTGCAAATTGTCCATGACCTTGGCGATCTCGGCGACCGTGCGTTCGCCGGCGGTGACGGCGCCGAGCCGGTGGCCGGGGATGCAGAACGACTTCGAGAAGGAATAGAGAAGGATGAGGTTTTCTTCCCATCCCGCCACCGACAGCAGGTCGTGCGGCCGTTCACCCGCCGGCAGGAAATCTCGATAGGTCTCGTCGAGAATGAGCCAGGCGCCGGCCGCACGGCAGAGTTCGAAGATGTCTTTTAGCAGTGGGCCGGGATAGACGGCGCCGGTCGGGTTGTTCGGGGTGACGAGGGCGATCGCCTTCACGCCCCGGGCGAGGACCTCGCGGACTCGTTCCAGGCGCGGCACGAAGCCGTCGGCGGCGTCGAGCGGCAGCAGTTCACAACCGATGCCGAGCATCGCCAGTGTCGTCTCCTGATTGAAATAGAAGGGGTCGGTCAGCGCCACCCGGTCGCCGGCGCCGGCGATTGCCATCACGGCCGCCATGAAGGCCTGGTTGCAGCCGGAGGTGATATGGATATTCGCGGCGGTGACGGGCGCGCCATAGATTTCAGCCATCTCCGCGGCATAGGCATCGCGCAGCGCATCCTCGCCCTCGATCGGCCCGTAGCCGGCGCAGGCCTTCGAGGCCGCAGCCTCGCCAAGCCAGGCGAGCATGTCGGGATGCGGCGGATAGCCGGGGACGGCCTGCGAGAGGTCGATCAGCGGTCCCGATGCACCGTCATAGGCGCGACCCCAGGCGAAGACCGAGGGAACCGGTGGTGGCGACAGCCGGAATACGAGCGGATTGAAGGAGGCAGAGGGCATGGTTCGTCGTCTTTCCAGTTTGCTTATCGCTTCTCGCTCTTGCGGCGGGGCTTGGTGGCAAGTGCGGCGCGCGGGTGGGACCGCGTTGAAAACGTGCCGAGCGGATCGGATTGCGCGGGCGCGGCACGCGGCGCGCGGCTGCGGATGAGGTGGCGGGCCGAGGTGCTCGGGCGGGAGAGCCGCTCGCTTTCGATGGTCGAGAACATCCAGTCGATGAAGACCTTGGCGATCGGGGCCGAACGCACCTCGTTGCGGCAGGTGACGTAGAAGGCGTCGGAGGCCGGAACCGAGAGGTCGAACGGGATAACGAGTTCGCCCGAGGCGATGAGACTGCTCGCAGTGATATTGTCGCCGAGCGCGATGCCCTGGCCATGACGGGCTGCTTCCGTGGAGAGCCTCGCGTCGCTCATGAAGTGTTCCCTGAGCCGCGGCATGTCGAGCTGATCGGCGGCGGCAAGCCAGGTGTTCCACTCACGTCCGTCGTCGCCGTGCAGCAGGACGTGGTCGCGCAGATCGCGGACTGAGCGCAGAGGCCGGCTGTTGAGAAGGGTCGGGCTCGCAACGGGGAAGAGTTCAAGGCTGCTCCACAGCCGCGCCCAGCAGTCACGCCAGCCGCCCGGCCCGTAGAGGATGGCGACGTCGATCTCCGGCGATTGCACGAGCGCGGCGTCGTTGCTGGAGGTGAGCGTCAGGCTGATCTCCGGATACTGCTCGCTGAATGAGCCCATGCGCGGGATCAGCCAGAGCGAGAGCAGGGCGGGGACGCACGAGACGCGCAGGTTGCCGCTGGTCGAGGGACGGTTGACCAGAGCGGTCGCGGCGGCAATGCCTTCGAAGGCGGAGGAGACGGCCGGCAGCAGCAGCGCGCCCTGCGGCGTCAGCTTGAGCCTGTTGCCGCCGCGTTCGAACAGGCTCGCCTTCAGGCTTTCCTCGAGCGTCCTGATCTGGTGGCTGACCGCGCCGTGGGTCACCTTCAGTTCGCGGGCGGCGGCGGAAATCGAGCCGAGCCTTGCGGCGGCCTCGAAGGCGCGGAGCGGATTGAGCGGTGGCAGGCGCGCGGTCATGGGCTCGATGCTTGTGAATTTTTCTCACATGGATTGCTATTACATCGTCAATTGCATTTCCATCCCTTTTGTAGGGATAATGCTCAACATTGAGGCAGGGCCGAAGAATGCCCTTTTGAAAGTCATATCGTGGCCAGGCCGCGGACCCGCTTTCGAAACGGCGAGGAAAGGAACGACGAGATGGCGTGGGATCCGGCGAAACTCGAGGCGCTCAGGGCGAAATACGGTGGCGACGGAGCCGGCGAGATTTTCGATCCGAAGTTCGCCAAAGTCGGCGCGAAGATCTTTTCGAACGGCACCCGCGCGGCTCC
Organism: Ciceribacter lividus; assembly: GCF_003337715.1. GTDB lineage: Bacteria > Pseudomonadota > Alphaproteobacteria > Rhizobiales > Rhizobiaceae > Allorhizobium > Allorhizobium lividum. Next base: position 43,978 of record NZ_QPIX01000016.1, on the reverse strand, counting down.
CTATGCCGGCGTGCCGACCTTCCTCAGCGCCCCGCATCGACAGGTCGACCCGCAGGCCCCGGATTTCGGCGACCTGCAGGTGGCGATCGTCGGCGTGCCGATGGATCTCGGCGTCACCAACCGGCCGGGATCGCGGTTCGGGCCCCGGGCCCTGCGCAGCATCGACCGCATCGGTCCCTACAACCACGTGCTCGATTGCGCGCCGGTCTTCGACCTCAAGGTGGCGGACATCGGCGACGTGCCGTTTTCCAGCCGCTACCGGCTGGAGCTCAGCCACGAGGACATCGAACGCTATCTCTCGAAGATCGTCGACGCCGGCGTGCTGCCGCTCTCGGTCGGCGGCGATCATTCGATCACCCAGTCGATCCTGAAGCCCATCGCCCGCAAGCACGGTCCGGTCGGGCTCGTGCACATCGACGCCCATTGCGATACCGGCGGGCCGTTCGACCAGTCGAAGTTCCATCACGGCGGCCCGTTCCGCAACGCGGTTCTCGACGGCACGCTCGATCCGACCCGCACGATCCAGATCGGCATCCGCGGCTCGGCGGAGTATCTCTGGGAGTTCTCCTACGAGTCCGGGATGACCGTGATCCATGCCGAAGAGATCACCGGCCTCGGCATGCCGGCGATCATCGAGAAGACCAGGAAGATCATCGGCGACGGCCCGACCTATCTCTCCTTCGACATCGACAGCCTCGATCCCTCGATCGCCCCGGGAACGGGCACGCCCGAGGTCGGCGGGCTCACCTCGCGCGAGGTGCTCGAACTCATTCGCGGGCTGAAGGGAATGAACCTCGTCGGCGGCGACGTGGTGGAAGTGGCGCCGCAATACGATGCGACCCACAACACCGCCCATGCCGGGGCGCAGGTTCTCTTCGAAATCCTGAGCCTGATGGTCTTCAGCCCGGCCGTCGTGAGGCGCTGAGCCGAAAGCAGGAAACCAGGCGGGCTTGCGCGAAAACGCATCCCGGCTTCAACTGAGTGATGACAACCAAGAGCCACATAAAGGGAACAAAGCCATGACGAAATTTCTGCAGACTTCGATCAGCCGCCGCGGCGTGCTGGCCGGCTCGATCGCCGGTGCGGGCATGCTTGCGATGCCCTCCATCCTCAAGGCCCAGGACAAGTCGCTGAAGGTCGGCGTCTACGGCGGCTACTTCAAGGACTCCTTCGACAAGAACATCTTCCCGGATTTCACCAAGGCGACCGGTATCGCAATCGAATCCGTCGCCGAGCCGACCGGGGAAGCCTGGCTCGTGCAGCTCGAGCAGGCCGCCAAGGCGGGCCAGGCGCCCGCCGACGTCTCGATGATGTCGCAGGTCGCGATGCTGAAAGGTCAGGCGACCGATCTCTGGGCGCCGCTTGATCTCGGCAAGATCAAGAACGTCTCGAACCTCGTCGACCACTTCGTCAACAAGTATCCGGACGGCCGGGTCGCTGGCCTCGGTGCCGTCGCCTGGTACATCACGCAGGTCACCAACACGGACGTCTACAAGGAGGCGCCGACCTCCTGGGCGGCCCTCTGGGATCCGGCGAACGAGGACAAGCTCGGCCTGCTCGCGCTCGTGTCCAACTCCTTCCTGCTGGAGGTGACGGCGAAAACCTATTTCGGCGGCACCAACGCGCTCGACACCGAGGAAGGCATCCTGAAGGTGTTCGACAAGCTCGCCGAGGTGAAGCCGAACGTCCGCCTGTGGTATCGTGACGAGGCGCAGTTCGAGCAGGCGCTGAAGTCGGGCGAGATCCCGATGGGGCAGTACTATCACGACGTGACGGGGCTTGCCGCTTCGGAAGGCCATCCGGTCCGCTCCACCTTCCCGAAGGAAGGCGGCATTCTCGATTCCGGCTGCTGGGCGCTGTCGCGGGCTTCCGAAAAGTCGGATGAGGCCCATGTCTTCATCGACTACATGTGCCAGCCCTCGATCCAGGCGACGCTGTCGCGCAAGGTCGGTACCGCGCCGACGGTCAAGCGCGACCTGCTCGACCTGACGGCGGAGGAATTCGCCGCGGTCTCCTCGGACATCGATCCGGTCATCCCGCGTTATGACCTCTACCAGACCAAGTCGGACTGGCTGAACCAGAAGTGGACCGAACTGATCGTCGGCTGACTTGGCGGGAGCTACGGCTGTCAACAAGACTGCCCCTCACCCTGACCCTCTCCCCGCAAGCGGGGCGAGGGGAGGCTGGAGTGCCGAGTGCCGCTCCTTTCCTTCTCCCCGCCTGCGGGGAGAAGGTGCCCGGCAGGGCGGATGAGGGGCTGTCGCCTCGATCAGAGTCTTCTGCTTGAGCGTGCCACCGGATTGCGACACAATTCGCCAGCGCAATGATATCCCGTGGCGGAAGGGCCATGTGCCCAGACCTTATTTGACTTCGGAGACATGATGTCCGGACTATCTCTCAACGGTGTCACCAAGCAATTCGGCCCCTTCACGGCCGTGGACGATGTGGCGCTCACCGTTCCGCACGGAACATTCGTCTGCATGCTCGGGCCATCCGGCTGCGGCAAGACGACCTTGCTCCGGATGATTGCCGGGCTCGACACGCCGACGAGCGGTGCGATCGTGCTCGACGGCGAGGACATCACTCGCGTTCCCACTCACAAGCGCAATCTTGGCATGGTGTTCCAGTCGCTGGCGCTCTTTCCGCACCTGACCGTCGGCGAGAACATCGCCTATCCGCTCAGGATCCGCGGCGTCGCCCGCGAGGCGCAGGCGAGGCGGGTCGAGGAACTCCTGTCGCTGATCCACCTGCCGGGCTATGCCGACAGGCCGGTGAACAAGCTTTCCGGCGGCCAGCGCCAGCGTGTGGCGATCGCCCGGGCGCTGGCGATCTCGCCAAAACTCTTCCTGCTCGACGAGCCGCTTTCGGCGCTCGATGCCAAGCTGCGCGAGGCGATGCAGGTCGAACTGCGCAAGCTGCAGCAACAGCTCGGCATCACCACCATCGTCGTCACCCACGACCAGCGCGAGGCGATGACCATGGCCGACACCGTGGTGGTGATGAACGGCGGCAAGATCCGCCAGGCCGCGAGCCCGATCGAGATCTACCGGAAGCCGGCGGACCGCTTCGTCGCCGATTTCATCGGCTCGACCAATCTCTTGCCGCTCACGGTCGACGGCGGTCGCACGCTCGTCCTCGGCCAGCCGGTCGAAGGCATTGCCGCGCCGGGCCAGACCGCCTGCAGCCTCTCCGTCCGTCCGGAGGACATCCATTTGTCGGCGCCGGGTGCTGGCCGGCTTTCCGGCCGCGTCACCTTTATCCGCGATCTCGGCGGCACCATCGAGACCTTCGTGGACGTCCGCGGCACCGAACTCATCGCCGTCTCGACGCCACGCGAGCGGCCGGCGGTCAGCGTCGGACAGGAGGTCGGCGTGATCATCGATCCGCAGACGGCCGTGGTGCTTGCCGCATGAGACGCGAACCGCCCCAGAAGGCGCTCGATTACGCGCCGCTCGTCTTTCCGGCGGGGATGCTGATCCTCTTCTTCGTCATCCCGTTCGGGACGATGATCGCGGTCAGCTTCTTCCAGCGCCAGCAGGGCGGCTTCTACGAGCCAGCCTTCGTCTTCGACAACTATGCGCGGTTCCTCTCCGCCTTCTTTGGCGGCGTGCTCGGCTTCTCGCTGCTGCTCGCGATCACGGTTGCCGTGGTCTGCGTCGTGCTCGGGCTGCCCTTCACCTACCTGCTCTCGCGCATGTCGCGGAAGGTGCAGGTGGTCTGGCTGGTGGCGCTCTTGTCGATCCTGTCGCTCTCCGAGGTCATCATCGGCTTCACCTGGTCGACGTTGCTCTCACGGACCGCGGGGATATCGAACCTTCTCGTCATGCTCGGGATCATGGCAAAGCCGATGGCGTTGATGCCGAATTTCGGGGCGGTGCTGACGGGCATGGTCTACCAGGCGCTGCCCTATACTGTGCTCGTTCTCTACCCGGCCCTGGTGCGTCTCGACCCGACGCTGACGGAAGCGGCGCGCACGCTCGGCGCCTCGCCGGTGAGGGCCTTCCTGACCGTTGTCGTGCCGGCGCTTCGCAACACCATCATCGCCACGCTGATCATGGTCTTCATCTTCGCGCTCGGCTGCTATCTGCTGCCGCAGATCCTCGGCCGCCCGCAGCACTGGACGCTTTCCGTGCTCATCACCGACCAGGCGATCTACCAGTCGAACATGCCGTTCGCTGCCGCCATGGCCGTCTTCCTGGTGCTGGTGACGCTTGGCATGGTGGCGCTGACGCTAATCGTCGGACGCAAGGGAGAGGCCGCATGAGCCGCAATCTGACACGTCTCTATTTCGTCCTCGTCGCGATCTTCCTCGCGATGCCGATCGCGGTGGTCGCCGGGGTGTCGGTGAACGAGAAGCAGAGCCTGACCTTCCCGCCGCAGGGATTTTCGCTTTCCTGGTATGGTGCGATCTTCACTGATCCGGGCTGGCGTGCGGCCCTGTTTTCCTCGGTTCTGCTGGCGCTCGCCTCGGCGGCGCTCGCGGTCGCCATCGCCCTGCCGCTCTCCTGGTTCCTGTGGCGACGGATCGCGCCGTGGGCGAATATCTTCCGGGTTCTCGGGATTGCCCCCTTCACGCTGCCGCCGGTGATCACCGCGCTCGGGCTCCTGACCTTCTGGGCGGGGACGGGCTTCTACGGCCAGCCGTGGACGGCGGTCATCGGGCACGCGATCTTCTTCGTGACCCTGCCGCTGGTGACGCTTTCTCTCGGATTTTCGGCGATCGACCGGTCGCTGGTCGAGGCGGCGGCGACCATGGGTGCCGACGACGGGACGGTTTTCCGGACCGTCGTCCTGCCGCTCATCCGGCCGTATCTGGTCTCCGGCTACGCCTTCGCCTTCGTGCTGTCGCTCAACGAGTACATCGTCGCCTACATGACGGTCGGCTTCACCATGGAGACGCTGCCGATCAAGATCTTCAACGCGCTGCGCTACGGTTATACGCCGGTGATGGCCTCCGTCACCGTGCTCTTCGTCGCCGCGGCGGCGCTGATCTTCGGGCTGGTGGCACGTTTCGGCGACCTGCCGAAGTTGCTCGGTGCCATGGCCGCCGACGAACGCTGAGCGTCGACGGCCCGTGTTGCGCCCTCGGTCTCAGGCCTGAAGGCCGCCGCGCAGCATTTCGATGATGGCGGAAAAGTCGCGCCCGCCCTGTCCCTGCTTTTCGAAGAGGCCGTAGATCTGCGCGGCTTCCGCCCCGAGCGGGGTTGCCGCACCGGTCGAAAGTGCGGCGTCCTGGGCGAGCTTCAGGTCTTTCAGCATCAGCGCCGCGGCAAAGCCCGGCCTGTAGTCGTTGTTGGCGGGCGAGGTCGGGACGGGGCCGGGGACCGGACAATAGGTGTTCAGCGACCAGCACTGGCCGGAGGACGTCGAGGCGACATCGAACAGCGCCTGGTGCGAGAGCCCCAGCGCCTCGCCGAGCACGAAGGCTTCGCAGACGCCGATCATGGAAATGCCGAGGATCATGTTGTTGCAGATTTTCGCTGCCTGCCCGGCGCCGTCGCCGCCGCAATGGACGATCTTGCGTCCCATGGCTTCGAGATAGGGCTTTGCGCGCTCGAACGCGTCTCCCGAGCCGCCGGCCATGAAGGTCAGTGTACCGGCGGCAGCACCACCCGTGCCGCCCGAGACGGGCGCGTCGAGCGAGGCGCAGCCCTTTCCGGCGGCAAGCTCATGGGCCTGGCGGGCGCTGCCGACGTCGATGGTCGAGCAGTCGATCAGGAGCGTCGAGGCCGGAACCGCCTTGACGAGCTCCCGCCAGACGGCGAGCACGTGCTCGCCCTTCGGCAGCATGGTAACGACGACGTCCGCACCTTCCGCAGCCTCCGCCAGCGAGGTGGCGGGGATGATGCCGTTTCCCGCCGCGGCCTTCAGGATCTCCGCGGAAAGGTCGAAGCCCCGGACCTCGTGCCCGGCCTTGACGAGGTTGGCGGCCATCGGGCCGCCCATGTTGCCCAGTCCGATGAATGCGATGGGTGCTGCCACGGGGTGTCTCCTTCTATCGGTTGTCGGCAAGGATCATTTCGGCGGCCTTCTCGGCGATCATGATCGTCGGCGAGTTGGTGTTGCCGGAAGTGATGGTCGGCATGATCGAGGCGTCGGCGATCCTGAGCCGTTTCAGCGCCCGCATCCGGAGCCGCGGATCGACGACGCTCTCGGTGTCGGCGCCCATGCGACAGGTGCCGACCGGATGGAAGATCGTCGTGCCGATGTCGCCGGCCGCACGGATCAAGTCCTCGTCCGTCTCGAAGGTGGGGCCGGGCTTGTATTCCTCGGGCTTATAGCGCGCGAAGGAGGGCTGGGCCGCGATCCGGCGGGTCAGGCGGATCGACCGGATCGCCGTCTCCCGGTCACTTGCTGTCGAGAGGTAGTGCGGACTGATCACCGGCTGGACGGCGAAGTCCGGGCTCTGCAAATGGATGGAGCCGCGGCTCTCGGGCCTCAGATTGCAGACGCTCGCCGTAATCGCCGGGAAGGGATGGACCGGATCGCCGAACTTGTCGAGCGAAACGGGCTGGACGTGGTATTCGAGATCGGCGGTGTCCTTGTCCGGGCTCGACCTGGTGAAGATGCCGAGCTGGCTCGGCGCCATCGCCATCGGGCCGGAACGTCGCAAGAGGTATTCGAGCCCGATCGCCGCCTTGCCGAAGAGGCTCGACGCCTTTTCGTTGAGCGTCGGCAGGCCGCTGACCTTATAGACGAGCCGGAGCTGCAGATGGTCCTGCAGGTTCTCGCCGACGCCCTTCACCTGCGTCACCACCTCGACGCCGGCCTTCTGCAGCACGTCGCCGCGCCCGACGCCGGAGAGTTCGAGGATGTGCGGGCTGCCGATGGCGCCGGCGGCGAGCACCGTCTCGCGACGGGCGCGGAAGGTCTTCGTCATGCCGTCGTGCCAGACCTCGACGCCGGCGACCGCGCCGTCCTCGATAATGAGCCGTTTCGCCTGCGCCCTCGTCAGCACGGTGAGGTTGCCGCGCTTGACGGCCGGCCGCAGGAAGGCCTTGGCGGTGTTCCAGCGGATGCCGGCCCGCTGGTTGACGTCGAAATAGCCGGAGCCCTCGTTGTCGCCGCGGTTGAAGTCGTCAGTCGTCGGAATGCCGGCTTCGAGTGCGGCCTTCTGGAAGGCTTCGAGGATCGCCCAGCGGACGCGCGCCTTTTCGACCCGCCATTCGCCGCCGGCGCCGTGCTTGTCGTCGGCGCCCTTGTAGAAATCCTCGGACTTGCGGAAGATCGGCAGTACATCCTCCCAGCCCCAGCCGGTGCAACCCATCTGCCGCCAGAGGTCGTAGTCGCGCGCCTGTCCGCGCATGTAGATCATGCCGTTGATCGACGAGCAGCCGCCGAGCACCTTGCCGCGCGGATAGAGGAGGGCACGGCCGTTCAGCCCCTCTTCCTTCGCGGTGGTGAAGCACCAGTCCGTCCGCGGATTGTTGATGCAGTAGAGATAGCCGACCGGGATGTGGATCCAGTGGTAATTGTCCCTGCCGCCCGCTTCCAGCAGCAGCACGCGCGTTGAGCGGTCTGCGGCGAGGCGGTTGGCCAGAACGCAGCCCGCGCTTCCGGCGCCGACGATGATGTAGTCGTAGTTTTCCATGTCGCTCCGCTAGTCCCTTCTCCCGGCGTGCGGGGATAGGGTGAGGTGAGGGCAGACGCCCTGCCATGCCATGATGCTCTGCCCCTCATCCGGCCTGCCGGCCACCTTCTCCCCGCAGGCGGGGAGAAGGAAACTTGTGGCTAATGTCGATGTTCGAAGCCGAGCATGCGTCCGAGGCGGGACGCATAGAACTCGCCGACGATCCCGCGCCGGAACAGCAGCACGCACACCATGAAGACGATGCCGGTGATGATGGTGACGGGGAATTCCGAGGTCGCGAGATAATTCCCGAGCGCCACCACGAGGCCGGCGCCGATCACCGGCCCGACGAGCGTGCCGATCCCGCCGAGCAGCGTCATCAGGATCACCTCGCCGGACATCTGCCAGGTGACGTCGGTGAGCGTCGCGAACTGGAAGACCAGTGCTTTCAGCCCGCCGGCGAGCCCCGCAAGCGCCGCCGACATCACGAAGGCGCCGAGCTTGTAGCGCGCCACCGAATAGCCGAGCGAGGTTGCACGAACCTCGTTTTCGCGGATCGACTTCAGGATCATGCCGAACGGTGAATTGATGAAGCGCCAGATCACCAGCATGCCGATGAGGAAAACCCCGAGCACGAAGAAGTACATGTTGAGCGGTGTACCGAGATCGATGAAGCCGAGGAGCTTTCCGCGCGGCACGGACTGGATACCGTCCTCGCCGTGGGTGAATTCCGCCTGGAGGCAGAAGAAGTAGAACATCTGCGCGAGCGCCAGCGTGATCATCGCGAAGTAAATGCCCTGCCGGCGGATCGCGAAGATGCCCATGACGAGGCCAAGAACGGCCGCGCCTGCAACCCCGACGAGGAGCCCGAGTTCCGGCGGGAAGCCCCATTCCTTGACCGCATGAGCCGTGAAATAGGCGGCTCCTCCGAAGAACGTCGCGTGCCCGAAGGAAAGAAGCCCGGTATAGCCGAGCAGCAGGTTGAAAGAGCCCGCAAACAAGGCGAAGCACAGGAGCTTCATCACGAAGATCGGGTAGAGGAAGAAGGGGGCGGCGGCGAGAAGGCCGATGCCGCCCGCAAGCAGGATCACCTGCACGAGGGCGGGGCGTCCGCCGCCGATGTCGGAAGTGGTCGTTACCTGTGCCATGTCATGCATCCCGGCCGAAGAGGCCTGCCGGCCTGATGAGAAGAATGATCGCCATGATGACGAAGATCACGATGTTGGATGCCTCCGGATAGAAGACCTTGGTCAGCCCTTCGGCGATCCCCAGCATGTAGCCGGTGACGATCGCCCCCATGATCGAACCCATGCCGCCGACGACCACCACCGCGAAGACGACGATGATGATATTGGACCCCATGAGCGGCGACACCTGGTAGACCGGGGCGGCGAGCACGCCGGCGAAGGCCGCGAGCGCCACGCCGAGACCATAGGTGAGGGTCAGGAGTACCGGCACGTTGACGCCGAAGACCTGCACGAGCGTCGAGTTTTCCGTCGCAGCGCGCAGGTAGGCGCCGAGCTTTGTCCTCTCGATCAAAAGCCAAGTGGCGAGGCAGACCACGAGCGACACCACGACCACCCATCCGCGATAGATGGGCAGGAACATGAAGCCGAGATTGGTGCCACCCGCAAGTGCCGCCGGCGTCGCATAGGGTTGTCCCGACGCGCCGTAGATGTAGCGGAACGTGCCTTCGATCGTCAGTGCTAGGCCGAAGGTGAAGAGGAGCCCGTAGAGCGGGTCGAGCTCGTAGAGACGCCGGAGGAAGAGCCGTTCGATCGCCGCGCCGAAGAGGCCGACGATCAGCGGCGCGAGGATCAGCGCCGGCCAGTAGCCGATGCCCCCGAAAGTCAGCAGCAGATAGGCGACGAAGGCGCCGAGCATGTACTGCGCGCCGTGGGCGAAGTTAATCATCCGCAGGAGGCCGAAGATGATCGCGAGGCCGAGGCTCAGCAGGGCATAGAAGGAGCCGTTGATGAGGCCGATCAGGAGCTGTCCGAGGAGTGCCTGGAGCGGAATGCCGAAGATTGTCGCCATGGTTCAGACCCCCAGGACCTTGTGGAGCATGTCCATGCGCTCTGGCAGCTCCTCCACCTTGAACTCGGAAACCATCTGGCCGTGCTCCATCAGGTAGAAGCGGTCGGCCACGCGGCTTGCGAAACGGAAGTTCTGCTCGACGAGCAACACGGTCATGCCGCGTTCCTTGAGCGTCTTCAGCACTTCGCCAATGCGCTGGACGATGACAGGGGCAAGCCCCTCCGTCGGTTCGTCGAGAATCAGCAGCTTGACGCCGGTCCGCAGGATGCGGGCGATCGCCAGCATCTGCTGCTCGCCGCCGGAAAGGCGGGTGCCGGGGCTGTTGCGCCGCTCCTGGAGGTTCGGGAAGAGCTCGAATATCTCGTCGAGCGACATGCCACCTTCCGCGACCTGCGGCGGCAGCATGAGGTTTTCCATGACCGAAAGGGTCGAGAAGATGCCGCGTTCTTCCGGCACGAAGCCTATGCCGCAGCGGGCGGTGCGGTGCAGGGGCACCTTCATCATGTCGGTGCCGTTGAAAACGATCTCACCCTTGCGGGCGCGCACGATCCCGACCAGCGTGCGCAGCGTCGTCGTCTTGCCGACGCCGTTGCGGCCGAGAATGGTGACCGTCTCGCCTTCGCGAACGGTCATGTCGACGCCGTGCAGGATATGGCTTTCGCCGTACCAGGCGTTGAGGCCGCGGACCTCGAGAAGTGCCGTCATCTTTACGCCTCCTCCGTGCCCATGTAGGCGACGCGCACGCGCGGGTCGCTGCTGACCGTCTCATAGTCGCCCTCGGCGAGGATCTCGCCGCGTTGCAGGACGGTGACGTGGTGGCAGATGTCGGCGACGACCGAGAGATTGTGCTCGACCATCAGCACGGCGCGGGTCTTTGCGACCTCGCGGATGAGGCTGGCGATCACACGCACATCCTCCTGGCCCATGCCGGCGAGCGGCTCGTCGAGGAGCAAGACCTTGGGATCGAGGGCGAGCGTCGTTGCGATCTCCAGCGCGCGCTTGCGGCCATAGGAAAGATCGGCGGCGATCGTGTTGCGCTCCCGGACGAGGCCGACGCTTTCGAGCAGGTTCTCGGCGCGTGGCGTCAGTGCGTCGAGCGCCGAAAGCGGACGCCAGAACTGGTGGGCGAGGCCGTTGGGGCGTTGGAGCGCCACGCGCACATTGTCGAGCACGCTCAGGTGCGGGAACACCGCGGAAATCTGGAAGGAACGCACGAGCCCCATCCGCGCGACCTTGTCGGCCGGTGTGCTGGTGATTTCCTCGCCGAGCAGCGTGATCGTGCCCGCCGTCGGCTGCAGGAATTTCGTGAGCAGGTTGAAGACGGTGGTCTTGCCCGCACCGTTCGGCCCGATCAGGGCGTGCACGCGTGCATGATGGACATCGAGATCGACGTCCCGGACGGCGGTGAAGCCGCCGAAATCGCGGCGGAGGCCGCGCGCGGACAAGACCACGCGCGGCTCCGTAGAAGTTCTTTCGGAAGGAAGGCTCATCATTTACGGCCGAGGCTTACTTCACGAGCTCGCAACCGCTCTTGGTCGGATCGATATAGGCTTCCTTGCCGGGAATGGTCGCGAGAACGTTGAAGTAGTCCCAGGGCTCCTTGCTGTCGCCGGGCTTCTTCACCTCGAGCAGGTACATGTCGTGGAACATGCGGCCATTGGGGCCGACCGTGCCGCCGCGGCCGAAGACGTCATCTACCGGCATTTCGTGCAGGGCCTTGGAGACGGCTTCCGTCTCGTCCGTTCCGGCCTTGTCGATCGCCTTCAGGTACTGCAGGACGGCGGAATAGGTGCCGGCATGGACCATGTTCGGCATCTTGCCGGTGCGCTCGAAAAAGCGCTTGCCGAACTTCTGGCTGTCTTCGTCGCGGTTCCAGTAGAAGCCTTCCGTGAGCGTCAGGCCCTGGGCCGCCTCGAGCCCGAGGCCATGGACTTCGGCGAGCGTGAAGAGGAGAGCTGCGAGACGCTGGCCGCCCTGGGTGATGCCGAACTCGGCCGCCTGCTTGATCGCGTTCTGCGTGTCGGCGCCGGCGTTGGCGAGGCCGACCACCTTGGCGCCCGAGGACTGTGCCTGCAGCAGGAAGGACGAGAAGTCGGTGGTCGCGAGCGGATGGCGCACCGCGCCGACGACGCTACCGCCGTTCGCCTTCACGAAGTCGCTGGTCTGCTGTTCGAGGGAGTAGCCGAAGGCATAGTCGGCGGTCAGGAAGAACCAGCTGTCGCCGCCCTGTTTCACGAGCGCGCCGCCGGTGCCGACTGCGAGCGCATGGGTATCATAGGCCCAGTGGAAACCGTAGGGGCTGCACTGTTTGCCGGTGAGTTCGGTGGTGGCAGCGCCGGTGACGATGTCGATCTTCTTCTTTTCCTTGCCGATCGCCTGGACGGCCAGCGCGACGGAAGAGGTCGTCAGTTCCATGATCGCGTCGACCTGCTCGGTGTCGTACCACTGGCGGGCGATGTTGGAGGCGATGTCCGGCTTGTTCTGGTGGTCGGCATCGACGATCTCGACGGGTACGCCGAGCACCTTGCCGCCGTAATCCTCGATCGCCATCTTGGCGGCTTCGACCGACGACTTGCCGCCGAAGTCGGCGTAGACGCCGGACTGGTCGTTCAGGATGCCGATCTTGACTTTGCCGTCCGATGCGTCGGCCAGAGCAGCGGTGCTGCTCGCCAGCACGATCGCCAGCGACGCGATGAGATTCTTGCGCATATGGTCTCCTCCCAGAGTCTTCCAGACTGCGAATCTGTTCAATTTTGACCAGCCGCGCTCCTCAACGCGGCCAATCGTGGGCGCATGATCCGGGAAAAGATCGATTGACGCAAGTTTTAGCGCCGACTAATTGCAAACAGGTTCTGTTCGTTTTTGAACAGATATCGGGAGCGACGATGCATTTTACCTGGGACGATCTACAGTATTTCCTGGCGGTGGCCCGCACGGGGCAGTTGTCGACCGCGGCAAGGCAGCTTCGGACCAGCCACGCGACCGTCTCGCGGCGGATCGACCGGCTGGAATTCGCCTTGAAGGTCAAGCTCTTCGAGCGCAACCCGCGCGGCTACGTGCTGACCGGCATGGGACAGCGCTTCGTCGAGACGGCCGAGAAGATGGAGCAGGAGACGGAGCGGCTGCAGGCCGATCTGGCCGGTGGCGGCAGCGCGCAGCGCGGCGTGGTCCGCCTCAGCGCGCCGGAAGGCTTTGCCAATTTCTTCTTCACGGGCACGCTTCAGACCTTCGCAGCAGCGTTGCCGAACATCTCGCTCGAGCTCGTGACGATCCAGCAGATCATGGCGCTCTCGCGCAAGGAGGCCGATCTCGCGGTCGTCCTCGATCCGCCGAAGGCGGGCCCGTATTTTTCCGAGAAGCTCTGCGACTACCGGCTGAAGATCTACGGCACGCGGGGGTACCTCGAGAGCCGGGGTGCTCCGCGGAGCCGCGACGACCTGCTGGACCACACCTTCATCGGCTATATCGAAGACATGATCTTCGCGCCCGGCCTCGACTATCTCGGCGACATCCATCCGCGGATAAAGCCGCGTTTCCAGAGTTCGAGCATCTTCGCGCAGCTGACGGCGACGCGGAACGGGCTGGGGCTCTGCGTGCTGCCGATCTTCATCGCGAAGCACTATCCGGAGCTGGAGGTCGTTCTCGAAGACGAGGTCGAACTGCTGCGCCACTACTGGATCACCTGCCACCGCGATCTGCGGCAGGTGGGGCGCGTTAGGAGCGTCATCGAGTTTCTCAGGGCGAGCGTGCGGGAAAGCATGGACGCCTTTCTGGGGACGGCAACGGTGAAACCCGGCGAGAGTAGTCCTGTGGGGGCGGCGGAAGCGCTCTCACGCGTTCCGTAACCGCCCTTCCGCGAGGTCGAGCACCGACTTTGCAGCGTCCATGACGTTGGTGCCGGGGCCGAAGACGGCGGCGACGCCGTGGTCCATGAGGTAGTCGTAGTCCTGGCGCGGGATGACCCCACCGACGACGACGATGACGTCTTCGGCACCCTTCGCCTTCAGCGCCTCGATGAGCTGCGGGGCGAGCGTCTTGTGGCCGGCGGCGAGCGAGGACATGCCGACGACCTGCACCTTCTCGGCGACGGCAAGATCGGCGGCCTCCTCCGGCGTCTGGAAGAGCGGCCCGGCGATCACCTCGAAACCGATATCGCCGAAGGCCGACGCGATTACCTTGGCGCCGCGGTCATGTCCGTCCTGGCCGAGCTTGGCGACGAGGATGCGCGGGGCCGCGCCCTTGACGTCGCGGTAGTGCTTCAGGCGGTCGGAAAGCGTCGCCAGCTCCGGATCGCCTTCATAGGCCTTGCCGTAGATGTTGCGGACGACCTTCGGGACGGCCGTATGGTCGCCGAAAACCTTGCGCATGGCGTCGGAGATTTCGCCGACGCTCGCCCGTGCGCGGGCTGCCTCGACGGCGGCTTCGAGCAGATTGCCTTCACCGCTTTCTGCAACGGCCGCAAGCCGGGCAAGGGCCGCCTCGACGGCCCTGGGGTCGCGCTGACGCCGGATCTGTTCGAGCCGCTTGATCTGGGCGGCCCGCACGGCCGAATTGTCGATCTCCAGGATGTCGATCGGCTGCTCGTCGTTCAAACGGAACTTGTTGACGCCGACGATCACCTCTTCGCCCTTGTCGACCGCCGCCTGACGGCGGGTCGCGGCTTCCTCGATCAGGCGCTTCGGCAGGCCTTCGTCGACGGCCCTGGTCATGCCGCCGAGGCGTTCCACTTCCTCGATCAGGGCCCAGGCCTTTTCCGCCAGTTCGTTGGTCAGGCTCTCGACATAGTAGGAGCCTGCGAGCGGATCGACGACCTTGGTGATGCCGGTCTCGTTCTGCAGGATGAGCTGGGTGTTGCGGGCGATGCGCGCGGAAAAGTCGGTCGGCAACGCGATCGCCTCGTCGAGCGCGTTGGTGTGCAGCGACTGGGTGCCGCCGAGCGCCGCCGACAGCGCCTCGTAGGCCGTGCGGATGACGTTGTTGTAGGGGTCCTGTTCCTGCAGCGACACGCCGGAGGTCTGGCAGTGGGTGCGCAGCATCAGCGAGGACGCCTTCTGGGGCTGGAACTCCTCCATGATGCGGGTCCAGAGCAGGCGGGCGGCGCGCAGCTTCGCCGCCTCCATGAAGAAGTTCATGCCGATCGCGAAGAAGAAGGAGAGGCGGCCGGCGAAATCATCGACGTTCAGGCCCTTCTTCAGGGCGGCACGGACATACTCGCGCCCGTCGGCGAGCGTGAAGGCGAGTTCCTGCACCAGCGTCGCCCCGGCTTCCTGCATGTGATAGCCGGAGATCGAGATCGAGTTGAACTTCGGCATCTCCTTCGCCGTGTATTCGATGATGTCGGCAATGATCCGCATGGAGGGTTCCGGCGGATAGATGTAGGTGTTGCGGACCATGAACTCCTTCAGGATATCGTTCTGGATGGTCCCGGAAAGCTGCGCCCGCGGCACGCCCTGTTCCTCGCCGGCGACGATGAAGTTCGCGAGGATCGGGATCACCGCACCGTTCATGGTCATCGAGACGGAGATCTTCTCGAGCGGGATGCCGTCGAAGAGGATCTTCATGTCCTCGACGCTGTCGATCGCCACACCCGCCTTGCCGACATCGCCGACGACGCGCGGATGGTCGCTGTCATAGCCGCGATGGGTCGCGAGGTCGAAGGCGACGGAGACGCCCTGCTGGCCGGCCGCAAGATTGCGGCGGTAGAAGGCGTTCGATTCCTCCGCGGTGGAAAAGCCCGCATACTGGCGGATCGTCCAGGGCCGCCCGGCATACATGGTGGCGCGCGGACCGCGGACGAAGGGCGCAAATCCCGGCAGGCTGTCGAGATGCTCGATGCCTTCGAGATCCTCGGCCGTGTAGAGCGGCTTGACGTCGATGCCTTCCGGCGTGTGCCAGGTGAGGCTCTCGGCCGGGCGCTTCAGTTCCTTCTCGGCCAGCGCTTCCCAGTCCTTGATGGTTTTCTTGGTCATTGCCGGATTCCCCCGAGGTGACGCTGACTTGAATGGTGTGCGGCGCCAGACGCGTGGTATGCATCGCAGCCGCTGAATTTGACCCGAATATCGCTCGGTAGTATCTTCCGACACTCAACCGGAGCGCCGTGCCATGTCCGTGAAAGCCTCTGTTTCCCTGTCTCCTCAGCAGGAAGAGTTTGTCCGCAAGTTGGTCGAGGAAGGCCATTATCCGAGCTTGAGCGCCGTTGTCGAGCGGGGGCTGGAACTCGTGCGCGAAGAGACCGAGATGAAGGAGGAGGAGCTTGCGGTTCTGAAGGCTCTGCTCGACCGACGGCGCCAAGGCGAATTCCTGTCTGAAGCCGAAAGTCGCAAGCGCATTGACGCGATGATCGCCGCGAAGAAGGCCCAATATGGCCTATGAAGTCAGGCGATCTGCGGAAAGCGACCGCGATCTGGACCTGATTTTCGATCACCTCGTCAACTCCTACCTCAGCTTCGGCGATTCCATAGTCGAGGCGTTTTCTCGGGCGACGGCTCGTGTCCGCAGGATCGAGGCGGACATGGATGCCCTGGCCGATGCGCCTTACCAGGGAACGCTCTGGCCCGAGGTTGCGACGGGATTGCGTCATGTGACGAAAAACCGGGCGATCTTCTATTTCGACGTCGATGACGAACGGCAGCTCGTACGGGTACTTGCCATCTTCTTCGGCGGTCAGGATCATCAGCGGCTCATGCTGGTACGCCTCGGCACCGGGCGCTGACGGTCCGGACACAAGCCTTCGGCTGGCCGATGTCGTGTTGTGCCATTGCCCCTCATCCCCCTGCCGGGACCTTCTCCCCGTCATGACGGGGAGAAGGCGGAGTGCCGCAACGTCTCCGTCCCCTCGCCCCGCTTGCGGGGCGAGGGTCAGGGTGAGGGGCAGGGGCGCCAACATCACTCGAACTCCATGATCAGTTCGTCCACGGCGAGGCTCTGGCCGGCGGCGGCCGCGACCCGCTTGACCACGCCTCGCTTCTCCGCCTTCAGCACATTTTCCATCTTCATCGCCTCGACGGTTGCGAGCGCCTGGCCGGCCTCGACCTGATCGCCCTCGCTGACGGCGATCGCGGTGATGACGCCCGGCATCGGGCAGAGCAGCATTTTCGAGGTATCCGGCGGCAGTTTTTCCGGCATCAGCTTCGCAAGCTCAGCGACGCGCGGCGAGCGCACGCGCGCGATCACGTCCATGCCGCGCCAGCGCAGCCGGATGCCGGCGCCCGCAAGGCCGATCTTGACGCCGATGGTCACGCCGTCGACATGGAAGCGGGCATGGGCCTGTCCCGGAACCCAGCCGCCGGTGATCGACGATACGGCACCGTCGGCAAAGCGGGCGAAGGTGCCGTCCGCCGAGGTTTCCACCGTCAGCGGATATTCGTGCCCGGCGAGCGTTACCACCCAGTCGCGGCCGACGATGCGGCGGTGATTGCCGATGGTTCCGGAAATCTGCACGGCGCGATCCTGCAGGATCTGGTTGATGAAGGCGGCGATGGCCGCGAGCTTGCGGGCCGAATCCGCGTCCGGTGCCACGCCGGAAAAGCCTTCCGGGAATTCTTCGGCGATGAAGGCGGTGGTGAGCCGACCTTCGCGGAAGCGCTCGTGTTCCATCACGGCGGAGAGGAAAGGCAGGTTGTGGCCGATGCCCTCGACCTCGAAATCGTCGAGTGCCGCGCTCATCGCGTCGACCGCCTCGAGGCGGCTCGGCGCCCAGGTGCAGAGCTTGGCGATCATCGGGTCGTAATACATCGAGATTTCGCCGCCTTCGTAGACGCCGGTATCGTTGCGGATCACCGTGCCGTCGTCCTGGCGGCCTTCGACCGGCGGACGGTAGCGGGTGAGCCGCCCGATCGACGGCAGGAAGTTGCGGTAGGGGTCCTCCGCATAGAGGCGGCTTTCGATCGCCCAGCCATTGAGCTTCACGTCTTCCTGGGCGAAGGCGAGCTTCTCGCCGGAGGCCACCCGGATCATCTGCTCGACGAGATCGAGGCCGGTGACGAGCTCGGTCACCGGATGTTCGACCTGCAGGCGGGTGTTCATCTCGAGGAAGTAGAACTTGTTCTCCTTGCCGTCGACGATAAATTCCACCGTGCCGGCGGAGTGGTAGCCCACGGCCTTTGCGAGCGCGACGGCCTGCTCGCCCATCGCCTTGCGGGTCGCTGCGTCGAGGAACGGCGAGGGGGCCTCCTCGATGACTTTCTGGTTGCGCCGCTGGATCGAGCATTCGCGCTCGCCGAGATAGAGCACGTTGCCGTGCTTGTCGCCGAGCACCTGGATTTCGATGTGGCGGGGCTCGGTGACAAACTTCTCGATGAAGATGCGGTCGTCGCCGAAGGAATTCTTCGCCTCGTTTTTCGACGACTGGAAGCCTTCGCGGGCTTCCTCGGCATTCCATGCGATGCGCATGCCCTTGCCGCCGCCGCCGGCGGACGCCTTGATCATCACCGGATAACCGATCTGGCCGGAAATCTTCACCGCCTCGTCGGCATCCTCGATCAGGCCCATATGGCCGGGAACGGTGGAGACGCCGGCTTCGGCGGCAAGCTTCTTCGAGGTGATCTTGTCGCCCATCGCCTGGATCGCCTCGACCGGCGGGCCGACGAAGGTGATGCCTTCATTGGCGAGCGCGTCGGCGAAGACGGCGTTTTCCGAGAGGAAGCCGTAGCCCGGATGGACGGCATCGGCGCCCGACTTGCGGATCGCCTCGAGGATCTTCTCGATGACGATGTAGGACTGGTTCGACGGTGCCGGGCCGATATGGATCGCCTCGTCGGCCATCTTCACATGCAGCGCATCGCGGTCGGCGTCGGAATAGACGGCAACGGTGGCGATGCCCATCTTCTTCGCCGTCTTGATCACACGGCAGGCGATCTCGCCACGGTTGGCGATGAGGATTTTCTGGATCATTGGCGATTGCCTCCCACGGCCGGGGTTTCGATGATGGTAAGAAAGATTGCCGGTACATGGTCGGTCAGCCACACGCCGTTTTCGGCCTGGAAGAAGGTGTGTCCACCTTCCACCATTCGGTTGGCATTCACGGAAAGCACGACGGGTTTGCCATAGCGGGCGCCAACCTGCGTTGCCGTCTCCTGATCCGCAGACAAATGGACGTGCTGTCGGCTTCCGGGGCGAAGGCCCTCGGCAAGTATCGCGTCCAGGAAGCGGGTCGCCGTGCCATGAAACAGTTGCGCGGGTGGCTGCGATGGAGCATGACCGAGATTGACCTTGATCGAATGCCCTTGAGCTGCCCGAATGCGAGTCCCGTCCTCGGACAGGGTGAAACGCTTCTTCTCGCTTTCGCGGACGGTGCGCAGCAGCATTTCCTGGTCGATGGCCTGTCCAGCCGCGTTCGCTTTTCTGACGAGGGTGTCAATGTCTGTCCAGCCTTCGCCGTCCAGATCGAGCCCGATACTCTCTGGCGCATGCCGCAGGACATAACTAAGGAATTTGCTGGTTTCGGCACTCATGGACGGGCCAATTCCACGGGCATCGATAGCCCGACTTGCATAACGATCATTCCTATGGCCTCCCCAGCCATCCGTTCATTGTCGCTCGCTATTCCCGCGCCTTCTTCTTCAGACCTTTAGCCACGCTCTGCTCGTCCTTCACCTCGCCGAAGGCTTCCGGGAAGTTCTTGCGGGCCAGCGGCTCGTTGATCTTCAGCTTGGCAAAGTATGATTGCGGATCAAACCCGCGCTCGGCGGCGATGACTTCCCGGCCAAAGAGGCGGCAGAGGCGTTCGCCGTCGAGGTTGCCCCGTTCGAAGGGTTCCGTGCCGAAATACTGCCAGAGCGCCTGCATGAAGCCGAGGTCGGCGAGTGCCACCGTCTGGTCCATGGTGCGGTGGCGCGGCCAGTTGGTGACGGGCGTCACCTTGGGGTTGGCGCGGCGGATCGTGTATTGCCACTGCGTTCCGGGCAGACCGAGCGGAAAGCCCTGGTGTTTCGGCATGAGCGGATCTTTTGCCATGGGTTTAGACCTCGAACACGTCTTCGAAGGATTCCGGGAAGCTCTTGCGGGCCACGCGCTCGTCGATGACAAGCATGGCCTCGTAGGAAAGCGGGTCGAAATCCTTGTCAGCCGCGACGACTTCACGGCCGAACAGCAGGTTGAGGCGAGCGGCGTCCAGGTTGCCGCGCTCGAAGGGCTCCGGCCCGAAATGATGCCAGAGGGCATGCAGGAAGGCCGCGTCGATGCGGTGCTCCTTGGTGCCTGGCCTCGCCTTGCGCGGCAGGGCCTTCAGCGGGGTCACGCCCTTGGGGTTGGCGCGGCGGATGGTGAACTGCACACCGGTTCCCGGCATACCGGACGGGAACCCCTTGTGCTTGGTCATGTCGGGAAGGTCGGCCATCAGCGTTCTCCCCTCACAACGGGATCGTGTCGTGTTTTCTCCAGCGGGTCTCCACCTGCTTGTTGCGAAGCGAGGCAAAGGCGCGGGCGATGCGGCGGCGGGAGGAGTGCGGCATGATCACTTCGTCGATGAAGCCGCGTTCGGCGGCGACGAAGGGATTGGCGAAGCGCTCCTCGTATTCCTTCGTGCGGGCGGCGATCTTGTCGGCGTCACCGAGTTCGGAGCGGTAGAGGATCTCGGTCGCGCCCTTGGCGCCCATGACGGCGATCTCGGCGGTCGGCCAGGCATAGTTGATGTCGGCGCCGATGTGCTTGGAGGCCATGACGTCGTAGGCGCCGCCATAGGCCTTGCGGGTGATGAGCGTCACCATCGGCACGGTCGCCTGGCTGTAGGCGAAGAGGAGCTTGGCGCCGTGCTTGATGACGCCGCCATATTCCTGCGCCGTGCCGGGCAGGAAGCCGGGCACGTCGACCAGCGTCAGGATCGGGATCGAGAAGGCATCGCAGAAGCGGACGAAGCGGGCGGCCTTGCGCGAACTGTCGATGTCGAGGCAGCCGGCGAGCACCATCGGCTGGTTGGCGACGACGCCGACCGTCTGGCCCTCCATGCGGATGAAGCCGGTGACGATGTTCCTGGCGAAGGCTTCCTGGATCTCGAAGAAATCGCCCTCGTCGGCCAGAGCGTAGATCAGCTCCTTCATGTCGTAGGGCTTGTTCGACGAATCCGGGATCAGCGTGTCGAGGCGCATTTCGAGGCGGGCGGGATCGTCGTGGAACGGCCGGACCGGCGGCTTTTCGCGGTTGTTCAAGGGCAGGAAGTCGAAGAGCAGGCGAACCTGTTCCAGGGCCTCGATGTCGTTTTCGTAGGCGCCGTCGGCAACCGAGGACTTCGTCGTGTGGGTGCGCGCGCCGCCGAGTTCCTCGGCGGTGACGATCTCGTTGGTGACGGTCTTCACGACGTCCGGGCCGGTGACGAACATGTAGGAACTATCCCGGACCATGAAGATGAAGTCGGTCATCGCCGGCGAATAGACCGCGCCGCCGGCGCAGGGGCCCATGATGACGGAAATCTGCGGGATGATGCCGGAGGCATCGACATTGCGCTTGAAGACGTCGGCATAGCCGGCGAGCGAGGCGACGCCTTCCTGGATGCGGGCGCCGCCCGAGTCGTTCAGGCCGATCACGGGTGCACCGTTCTTCACGGCCATGTCCATGATCTTGCAGATCTTCTGGGCGTGGGTCTCCGACAGCGAGCCGCCGAGGACAGTGAAGTCCTGTGAGAAGACATAGACCTGCCGGCCGTTGATCGTGCCCCAGCCGGTGACGACGCCGTCGCCGGCGATCTTTTGCTCCGGCATGCCGAAGTCGGTGCAGCGGTGGGTGACGTACATGTCGTATTCTTCGAAGGAGCCTTCATCGAGAAGGACCTCGATGCGTTCGCGCGCCGTCAGCTTGCCCTTGGCGTGCTGGGCGTCGATGCGCCGCTGTCCGCCGCCCATATGGGCTTCGGCGCGCCGGGCTTCGAGCTGGTCCAATATCAATCGCATGCTTCCTCCCGATGGTCTTCAAGGCCTGCAAGTCAAGTTGTGCCCTTAAACACAGTGCCCGGCAAAGAAAATGATTGAACAGGCGCAGTTGCGGATTTATAAATTTGCAAACAGCAAAATGCGAAATTGCAAAATGGCAATCGGAAAACTCTTCATCGGCCGCAAGGTGCGCGAACTGCGCCAGGCGAACCATGCCACCCAGGCCCAGTTTGCCGACAAGATCGGCATTTCGACAAGCTACCTCAACCAGATCGAGAACAACCAGCGGCCGATCTCCGCCGCTGTCCTGCTGGCGCTGGCGGAAAAGTTCGGCATCGACATTGCTGAGCTTTCGTCCGGGCAGAACGACCGCCTGCTCTCGGCGCTGACCGAGGCGCTGTCCGATCCGCTCTTCGAGCAGTATTCGCCGAGCCTGCAGGAGCTGAAGCTGGTGACGCAGAACGCACCCGGCCTCGCGCATGCGCTGATTGACTGCCATCAGGCCTACCGGCGCAACAGCGAGCAGCTCGCAAGCTATGACGACCGCTTCGGCGGTGCGGCGCCCAACGAAACAACCTCCTATGACGAGGTGCGCGACTTCTTCCATTTCGTCGACAACTATATCCACGAGCTCGACGTCGAGGCGGAGAACCTCGCAGCTGAACTCAAGCTCGGGGAGGGGGACAACCACGCCGCACTTTCCGCCTGTCTCGAGCGGCGATACGGCGTGCGTGTCGTGCGCGGCGAGGCCGGCGACGAGGCGATCCGGCGTTTCGACCCGGCAAGCCGCATCCTGACGATCAGCCGCTATGCGGCGGCCCCGACGCGCGACTTCCAGCTCGCGGTGCAGATCGCCCAGATGCATGCGGCACCGAAGATCGAGCAGGTGCTGAAACAGGCGGGATTCCGCACCGAGGAGGCGGTGGAAATCTGCCGCCTCGGGCTGGAAAACTACTTTGCCGGTGCGCTGGTCCTGCCCTACCGCACCTTCCACCAGGCGGCACGGGAGCTGCGGCACGACGTCGAGCTTCTGGCGGCCCGTTTTGGCGCCTCGCTCGAGCAGGTCTGCCATCGGTTGTCGACGCTGCAGCGTCCGGGGCTCAAGGGCGTGCCGATCTTCTTCGCCCGCATCGACCGGGCCGGCAACATCACCAAGCGGCACAGCGCCGCCCGGCTGCAGTTCGCCCGTTTCGGCGCAGCCTGTCCGCTCTGGAATGCGCATCAGGCCTTCGAAATGCCGGGCCGGATCATCCGGCAGCTCGCCGAGACCCCGGACGGGGTGCGCTATCTCTGCGTCGCCACGCAGGTGAACAAGGGATCGGTCGGCTTCCGTGCGTCACAGCCGAGCTACGCGCTGGCGCTCGGCTGCGAAATCTCCTACGCGGATCAATTCGTCTATGCCGACGGCCTCGACCTCAACAACCGCGCCGCCTACGATCCGATCGGCATCTCCTGCCGCATCTGCGAGCGGACGAAATGCACGAGCCGCGCCGTGCCGCCCCTGAAGCGCAAGCTCGTCGTCGACCATCGCCTCAGAAACGCGGTCCCTTACGAAATCGAGTGAACGGCTGGCCTGCGCCCAAAAGGCGCAGCGGTCAGCCGAACAGCGGCTCGGGATGCGGCCGGAAGAAGGCGTCGACGATCGCCGGGCCGACGGCGTCCAGTGTGGCCGGCGACCATTTCGGGTTGCGGTCCTTGTCGATGATCGCGGCGCGAATGCCTTCGTAGAAGTCGGGCGTGCGGAGGATCTGGTCGGTCGCGGCGAATTCGCGTTCGAGGCAGGTTTCGAGATCGGGCGACGACCGGCCCTTGCGCAGGAGCGCCAGCGTCACCTTGAGGCTCGTCGGCGAGCGCGTCAGCATCGTGGCGCGCGCCTTTGTCGCGAACTCGCTGGTCTCCAGGCTGAGAGCGTCGAGGATTTCTTCGATCGTGTCGAAGGCGAAGCAACGGTCGATCAGGTTGCGGTGTTCGGCGAAGGCGAGCGCCGTCGCCGGGTTCGCTGCCTCGGCGATGACGGCGGCGACGTCGTTGTGTCCGGCGGTGGCGGGAAGGGACGCGAGCGCCTCGGCGATCTCGGAAACCTGCGAGGTATCGACCAGCCAGTCGGCGAAGCCTGCGGCAATCGCATCGGTCGCGCCGACCGGCTCGCCGGTGAGCCCCATATAGGTGCCGAGTTCGCCGGGCGCCTGCGAGAGCAGCCAGGTTGCGCCGACATCGGGGAAGAAGCCGATGCCGGTCTCCGGCATGGCGAGGCGCGCCGTCTCGGTGGCGATCCGGTGGCTGGCATGGCCGGATAGCCCGACGCCGCCGCCCATGGTGATGCCTTCGATCAGGACCACGTAAGGTTTCGGATAGGAGCCGATCCGCGCGTTGAGCCGGTACTCCTCGCGCCAGAAGGTCGCGGGCTCCGGGCTGCCCGCCTTGCCGCCTTCGTAGAGCATCTTGATGTCGCCGCCGGCACAGAAGCCGCGCTCGCCTTCCCCCGTCACCATGACGGCGGCGATCGTCGGGTCCTTCTCGAAATCGTCGAGGGCAGCGTCGATGGCGCGGACCATGCCGAGCGACAGGCTGTTGATGATCCGCGGCCGATTGAGGCTGATCAGCCCGAGCGTGCCCGACCGGCCGGTCAGCACCTCTTCACCGGCTGTGGCGACATCAAAGAACTTCATCAATGCTCCTCCTCGTCCTGCCTCTTCCGCGCCGTTGCTCCACCCGCGGCGCTCCGCTCATAGCACATGGCCGGGGGCATGACCTCCCTGCCTTTGGTCGGGTTTCGTTCAGCCGACGACGTTGCGCGGCGTTCCCCGCTGGAAAAGCTCGATGTTTTCGACGAGCTGGTCGGCGAGCGCCTGCACGGCCTCCCGGCTCGCCCAGGCGACGTGCGGGGTCAGGATGACGTTGGGACGATCGGCGATCCGCATCATCGGACTGTCGGCGGCCGGCGGTTCGCCGTTGGTCACGTCGAAGCCGGCGCCGGCGATCTGTCCCGCATCGAGTGCGGCCATCAGCGCCTGTTCGTCGACGAGGCCGCCGCGGCCGGTGTTGATGAGGATCGGCCTGCGCTCCATCAGCGCGAACTCGCGCGTGGCGATGATCCCGCGGGTTTCTGTGTTCAGCGGGCAGTGCAGGGTGATGACGCCGCTTCGGCGCATCACCTCGTCGAAGGCGGTCCGGCCCGACGGCGGCATGCCGGCACCCTTGCGGTCGGCGACCAGCACCGTCATGCCGAAGGCCTCGGCGATGCGGGCGACGGAGCGGCCGAGCGCCCCGTAGCCGATGATCCCGAGCGTCGAGCCGGCGAGGTCGGAGATCGGATGATCGAAGAAGCAGAACTGCCGGGCTTCCTGCCAGCGGCCGTCGATCACCGACTGCCGATAGGAAACGATGCTGCGCCTCAGCGCCAGCATCAGGGCAAAGGTATGCTCGGGAACCGTGTTCGTCGCGTAGTTGCGGATGTTGCAGACGGTGATGCCGGCCTTACGGCAGGCGGCGAGATCGACGCAGTCCGTGCCCGTTGCGGCGACCGCGATCAGCTTCAGCCTCGGTGCGCCCGCGATCGCATCGGCGCGGATCGGCGCCTTGTTGGTGATGACGATGTCGGCGTCGGCGATCCGGCTCGCGACCTCGTCCGGGGCGCTGCGGCCGTAGAGCACCAGGTCGTGCGGGAAATCCGGCGCGCGAAGCGTCGTCTCCGGCGAGAGCGTGTCACGATCCAGAAACACGATGCTGGTCATCGGCAGTCAGTCCTCCGTCTCCTGACTTGCAGCATTAGAATGGCGAAGCGCGAGCGGGCAAGGTCGCGCCGCCTGAAAGCAGTCTTTCTCCACATGAGGGTCTCCTGCGACGATTGGCCGGGCGTTCCGCGCCTACCGCTGCGGCTTTGCAATTGCCTCCGTGGGAACCGAGGCGTACAACAATCGCAGCGGGAACCGCCCCGCATCTCGTGCGTTTGTCGACAGGACGATCGTTGAAGGAGAAGTGACATGGCTGCAGTCTCGATGACTGGCAAGGCAGGCGAAAAGGCGCAAGAAGAGGCCATCGGCAATGCCGATGCGAACCTCCAGGACGTTCAGGCCGAGCTCGACAACCTGCGCCGCGACATCGCCGCCCTGACGCAGGCGATCGCGTCTCTCGGCAACGCCAAGCTCCAGGAAGCGGGTGCGCGCGCCACCGAAATGGGCGCAGAGATGGCGGGCGCCTCGGCCGCGGCCTACCAGTCTGCCCGCGAAAGCCTTGCCTCGGCCGAGCAGGATCTCGAGACCCGCATCCGCAACAATCCGTTGCAGGCGGTCGGGATCGCCGCCGGCATCGGCTTCCTCGCCGCGCTGCTGACACGGCGTTGATCCCATGAACCTCATCGCGGAAGTCCTGGCCAGCCTCGCCTTGCGGCGTGTCCGCCCTGTTGTGGAAGGCGTCAAACGCAACACGGTCGCTGCAATCCTGCTGATCGTGCTCTTTGTTACCGCCTATGCCGCACTCGTCGTCGCGCTCGCGCTCTACGTCGCCGAGACGGCGGGACCGGTCACGGCGGCGCTCGTCGTGGCGTTGACGGCGATCGCCCTGGCCCTGGTGGTGATCGCGGTCGTGATGGTTCTCAACCACCAGGCCCGCAAGGAGGCGCTGATGCGCCAGCAAATGGCCGCGACGATGGGCGACCCGTTCACCACGGGATTGATCGCCGAGGTGCCTCTGATGATGCGTGAAAGTCCGATCGCCACCACCGCAATGATCGGGTGTCTGGTCTATGCGCTGGCGAAGGTTGGCGGGGTGGGAAGGAAGAGCTGACCGGCGACGGAGAAGCGCGGTTGCGAACGGCCTGGAAACGGGCCGGATGGATCACTTCTTGACGCCGCTGTGTTCCGCGTGATCGAGACGTTCCAGCAAGTCCAGGAGATGTTTCGGCGTGCCTTCCTCGACGATACTATCGTAGTATCCTCGCAGCTTTGAAGCGATCAGGGTGTTGGATAATTCTCTTTCCGTGTCTGATCGCTTTGTCTTCGCCTCGCGGGCCTTGATATTCTCCCGTGCCGCCATGAACCCCGTTCACCCCGTCGCAGTATAACGAACTCCCCAGAAACCGTACTAGCATAGAAAAGTTCCGCCGCGCAGGAACCTTTTCGCGCCTCACGCGTTCCTTTTGCTCAATGCAGGCGGGGAGGCGGGAATGAGCACACTTGCCGCGCTTATGGTTCTGGTCGCATGCCATCCGGACGAGGGACGCTGCATGAAGGAGCCCGTTGCCGTCTTCTCCTTTGACAGCCGCTCGGCGTGCATGGCTGCCCTCCCCGGGGAGCTGAGGAAAGCCCGTCGGCTCACTCCTGTCATCCATGCCGACTGCATACCCGTTCAGGCGGACCTGATCGCAGGTCGTACGCCCATTCTCCAGCGGATCGAGCCGAAGCGCCTGGCCGCACTCTTGGACGAAACCAACGCGCCCTCTGGCGTTCCCCTGCTTGCGCTCACCGCGCGGCAGCCGGTGCCGGTTCCCTCTGAGCGCTACTGAACGAGAGGTCCCCGGTTCTACTCTGCGTGTTTGCACTGCCGCGTGGGAAGTCGGCGGCGGCCGAGATGGTCGCCGTCAGAGGCCCCGGATGTCGCGGTCGTCACACGCTACGGAAGAAACGGCTCACGAGCGATATCAGGAAGAGGACGATAAAGACAAAGAAGAGGATCTTCGCGATACCGGCCGAAGCCCCGGCAATGCCGCCGAAGCCCAGTACGCCTGCGACCAATGCGACGACGAGAAAGAGAAGTGCGTAGTAAAGCATGGCTTTTCTCCTTACCTGCGTCCGTCAAGAACGTTCCGCCCTGCCAAATGTTCCGCGGTCTCGAAAAGAGCCGGTTGCGCTGTCATGTCTCCGGGTTATGCCAAAAAAAGCGCCAGTTCTACCAATCCGTGCAGAATGGAGGTATGCTGGACACGTTCCTCGAGCTTCAGGAGAGGCTCGACGCGGCGGAAAGGAACGCCGAGGGGCACCACGTCACTGGAGACAATGCGTGATGAACCAAGAGAGAATCGCGCCGGACACCGGTTTCAAGCGGGATATGCTCGCCGCTCTCCCGACCCTCCGGGCGTTCGCCGTTTCGCTGACAGGACGTCACCACCTCGCCGACGACCTCGTGCAGGATACGATCGTCAAGGCTTGGGCGAAACAGGACCATTTCGAGCCCGGAACCAACATGAAGGCGTGGCTCTTCACGATCCTCCGCAACGAGTTCTATGCGCAAATGCGCAAGCGTGGACGCGAGGTCGCCGATACCGACGGTGTCTTCACCGCGCAACTCGCCACGCACCCGCAGCAGTACGGGTCGCTCGACCTTCGGGACTTCCGAAAGGCCCTCGAGCAGCTGCCGGCGGACCAGCGCGAGGCGATCATTCTCGTCGGCGCCTCGGGGTTCGCCTACGAGGAGGCGGCCGAGATTTGTGGCTGCGCCGTTGGCACGATCAAGAGTCGTATCAGTCGCGCCCGCAACAAGCTGCAGGGCATTCTCGGCGTGTCGGGCGAGGCTGATTACGGCCCGGACCCCAACGATGCCGCCGTGACCAAGCGGGCCTTTGCGACCTAAGGCCGGTCGGCCTCGGACCACGACCGGAAAATCCCGACATCAGAATGGCGGCATCCCCAAGTTGCAGGGGGCGGGAACGCGGCCTGTTCGCCGTGCCGGTACCGTCCTGTCGTCAGGCGACGATGACGATGCCGGTGAACAAGGCGATGATCAGGATCACCAGAACGATGAAGATCAGGACCCGTGCGACGGTCGCGGATGCGCTGGCCACACCGCGAAACCCGAGAAGGCTTGCGACGGCAGCAATCAGCAGGAATATCAGAATCCATTTCAGCACGATGGGCCTCCTTCTTCGATTGCGGAATAAATGGTCCGTCGGCGAATTTGTTCCCGCGCAGGAACCGGCGCAAATTTCGCATCCGGTGGACGGATTGGCCGCTGAACGGCCTTTCGGGCAGGCCATTTCTTCGCTATGGCCGAAGATCGGTGCATTCCTGCAGGACGATGCGCCGACAGGGTTGGAAAAAAGGCTGCAATGATCTGGACAGAACGGTCCCATTCTGATCGTGTTTCATCACGAAATCAGGACGGGATTTCTGGGACGCGAAGGGGAGACTGGCTTGAAGATAGGTTCGCCAAGGGAAGTGTTCGAGGGGGAAGCGCGCGTGGCGATGACGCCGGACAGCGCGACGCAACTCCGCAAACTGGGTTATGACTGCATCATCGAAAGCGGCGCCGGCAAGGCGGCCGGCTTCTCCGACGACGCCTATCGTGCCGCCGGAGTCGACGTCGTCGACAGCGCCGAGGCGCTCTATGCGACCGCCGACGTGATTGCCAAGGTACGGCCGCCGGAAACGGCGGAGGCCGAGCGTCTCGGCGCCGGTAAAACGTTGATTTCATTTTTCTATCCGGCGCAGAACAAGGCGCTGCTCGATCTCTGCAAGGGCAAGGGTGCCAACGTCATCGCCATGGACATGGTGCCGCGCATCAGCCGCGCCCAGAAGATGGACGCTCTCTCCTCGATGGCCAACATCGCGGGCTACCGCGCGGTGATCGAGGCCGGCAACAATTTCGGGCGCTTCTTCACTGGCCAGGTGACGGCTGCCGGCAAGATCCCGCCGGCCAAGGTGCTGGTCATCGGCGCCGGCGTCGCCGGTCTTGCCGCCGTCGGCACCAGCGTCTCGCTCGGCGCGATCACCTATGCCTTCGACGTTCGCCCGGAAGTGGCCGAGCAGATCGAATCGATGGGCGCCGAGTTCGTCTTCCTGGACTTCACCGACCAGCAACAGGACGGTGCGGCGACCGGCGGCTATGCCGCCCCGTCGTCGCCGGAGTTCCGCGAAGCCCAGCTCAAGAAGTTCCGCGAGATCGCGCCTGAGATCGACATCGTCATCACGACGGCGCTGATTCCCGGCCGTGACGCGCCGAAGCTCTGGCTCGCCGACATGGTGGCGGCGATGAAGCCCGGTTCTGTCGTCGTCGACCTCGCCGCCGAGCGCGGCGGCAATTGCGATCTCACGGTCGCAGACCAGCGCATCGTGTCGGACAACGGCGTCATCGTCATCGGCTATACGGACTTCCCGAGCCGCATGGCGGCCCAGGCATCGACGCTCTACTCGACCAACGTCCGTCACATGATGACGGACCTGACGCCCGGCAAGGACGGCAAGCTCGTCCACAACATGGAAGACGACGTCATCCGCGGGGCGACGGTTACGTTCGAGGGCGAGATCACGTATCCGCCGCCGCCGCCGAAGATCCAGGCGATCGCGGCGCAGAAGCCGAAGGAAAAGCCCAAGGAACTGACGCCCGAAGAGAAGCGCGCGCAGGAGGTCGCCGCCTTCAAGGCCCAGACCCGCAACCAGGTGGCGATGCTCGCCGGTGGCGGTGCGCTGATCCTGCTTGCCGGCCTCTATGCTCCGGCGAGCTTCATGAGCCACTTCATCGTCTTCGTTCTTTCGTGCTTCGTCGGCTTCCAGGTCATCTGGAACGTGTCGCACTCGCTGCATACCCCGCTGATGGCGGTCACCAACGCGATCTCGTCTATCATCATCCTCGGGGCGCTGATGCAGATCGGCTCCGGCAATTTCCTCGTGATCGTGCTCGGTGCGCTCTCGGTGTTCATGGCCGGGATCAACATCTTCGGTGGCTTCATGGTCACCCGGCGCATGCTCGCCATGTTCCAGAAGTCGTAAGGCGGGAGAGGCACGATGGAATACGGATTTACCACTGCCGCCTACGTGGTCGCGGCTGTTCTCTTCATCCTTTCGCTCGGCGGGCTTTCGGGCCAGGAGAGCGCCAAGCGCGCCGTCTGGTACGGCATCGTCGGCATGGGGCTCGCCGTTGCGGCGACGCTCTACGGACCCGGCAAGGGCAACTGGCTCCTCTCTGCCATCATGATCGGCGCTGGTGGTGCGATCGGCTGGGTGGTCGCCAAGCGCGTCCAGATGACCGAGATGCCGCAGCTCGTCGCGGCCATGCACTCTCTGGTCGGCCTCGCGGCGGTCTTCATCGGCTTCAATGCCCATATTGAACTCGGCCGCGTGCTTGCGATGGACGAGGCGAGCCGGGCGTCGCTCGAAGGCTTCGCGGCGGTGCTCGCGCACAAGACGGCCGTCGAACAGGTCATCCTCAAGGTCGAGGTGTTCCTCGGCGTGTTCATCGGGGCGGTCACCTTCACCGGGTCCGTGGTCGCGTTCGGCAAGCTCGCCGGCCGCGTCGACGGCAAGGCGAAGAAACTGCCCGGCGGTCACGTGCTGAATGCCGGTGCGGCGTTGCTGTCGCTCGCTCTGCTCTTCATGTATGTCGGCGGCTCCGGCGCCTGGACGATCATCCTGATGACGCTGCTCGCCTTTTTCATCGGCTACCACCTGATCATGGGCATCGGCGGCGCCGACATGCCGGTGGTCGTGTCGATGCTGAACAGTTATTCGGGCTGGGCGGCCGCGGCGATCGGCTTCTCGCTGTCGAACGATCTTTTGATTGTCGTCGGCGCACTGGTCGGTTCGTCGGGTGCGATCCTCTCCTACATCATGTGCAAGGCGATGAACCGCTCCTTCATCTCGGTCATCCTGGGCGGCTTCGGCGGCACAACCGGTCCGCAGATGGAAGTGACCGGGGAACAGATCGCGATCGATGCCGAAGGGGTCGCAAACGCGCTCAACGACGCGGATTCGGTCATCATCGTGCCGGGCTACGGGATGGCGGTGGCGCAGGCGCAGCAGTCTGTCTCCGAACTCACCCGCAAGCTGCGCGCCGCCGGCAAGGAAGTGCGCTTCGCCATCCATCCGGTGGCGGGTCGCCTACCGGGCCACATGAACGTGCTGCTCGCGGAAGCGAAGGTGCCGTACGACATCGTGCTCGAGATGGACGAGATCAACGAGGACTTCCCGAACACGGACGTCGCGATTGTCATCGGCTCGAACGACATCGTCAATCCGGCTGCACAGGAAGACCCGAACTCTCCGATCGCCGGCATGCCGGTGCTGGAGGTCTGGAAGGCGAAGCAGGTCTTCGTTTCGAAACGCGGCCAGGGGACCGGCTATTCCGGCATCGAGAACCCGCTCTTCTACAAGGAGAACACGCGGATGTTCTATGGCGACGCCAAGAAGTCGCTCGACAGCCTGTTGCCGATGATCCGCTGACCGTCAGCGGCGACGCAATAAAGAACCGGAGCAGGGCGACCTGCTCCGGTTTTGCGTTTCAGGGGATGTGCGGCCGAAGCCGTCTCACATGACGGCGCCGACCTGCCAGGGCACGAACTCGTTGTCGCCGAGGCCGAGCAATTCGGATTTGGTCTTCTGCCCGGATGCGGTCGCCAGCACGTGGTCGAGAATCTCGCGGCCCTTGGCCTCGAGAGATACGCCCTCGGTGATGATGTCGCCGCAGTTGATGTCCATGTCGTCGTGCATCTCGTTGTAGAGCCTGCTGCTCGTCGAAAGCTTGATGGTCGGCGCCGGCTTCGAGCCGAAGGCCGAGCCGCGGCCGGTGGTGAAGCAGACGAGCTGGGCCCCGCCGGCGATCTGTCCCGTCGCCGCCACAGGGTCGTAGCCGGGTGTGTCCATGAAGACGAAGCCGGGGCCGGTGATCTTCTCGCCATAGAGGAGGACGTCCGTCATTGGCGTGCTACCGGCCTTGGCGGCCGCACCCAGCGACTTTTCGAGGATGGTCGTCAGGCCGCCGAGCTTGTTGCCCGGGCTCGGATTGTTGTCCATCGACCCGTCGTTGATCCGACAGTAGTTCTCCCACCAGGTGATGCGCTCGATCAGCTTGTCGGCGACCTCCTTCGAGGCGGCGCGGCGCAACAGGAGCTGTTCGGCGCCGTAGATTTCCGGCGTTTCGGAAAGCACGACCGTGCCGCCGAGGCCGACCAGCAGGTCGCTTGCGACGCCGAGCGCCGGATTGGCGGTGATGCCGGAAAAGCCGTCGGAGCCGCCGCATTGCAGCGCGAGCTTCAGTTCCGAGGCCGGGATCGGCTCACGTTTGGCCTCGTTGACGATCGGCAGGATCTCGTGGATGTGGTCGACGATGCGACGGACGGTCTGCGTCGTGCCACCGGTTTCCTGGATCGTAAGCGAGAAGAAGCGGCTGTCGTCGTGATCGCCGTAGAGCGCGCGCATGCGGGCGATCTGCATCGTCTCGCAGCCGAGCCCGACGAAGACGGCGGCGGCGACGTTCGGGTGGGTCGCGTAGCCCCAGAGTACGCGCTGGAGATTGTCGAAGCCCGGGCCGGTCACCGAGATCGCGCAGCCCGTGCCATGGGCGAAGGCGGCGACGCCGTCGACGTTCGGGTAGCGATCGAGGATGCCCGAGCGGTTGACCTCGTCGGCGGCTCGCCGGATCACGGTGGCGGAACAGTTCACCGTCGCGCAGATCGCGATGAAGTTGCGGGTGCCGGCCTGGCCGTTGGCACGCCGGTAGCCCATGAAGTGCGCCGGCTCGACGACCGGGATCGCCGCTTTCGCCTTTTCCAGGTCGGCGCCGATGCGATAGTCGCGGTCGTGCTCGCCGAAGGCGCAGTTGTGGGTGTGGATGTGCTCGCCGGCGGCGATTGGCTGGCTGGCGAAGCCGATGATCTGGCCGAACTTGTAGATATGCTGGCCTGCCGGGATGGCGACGCGCGCGATCTTGTGGCCGCGGGCGACCGGCGTCTTCAGCGGCTCGCCGAAGCCGAGCGGCCGGCTGCCTGCCACGGCGGGCTCGGTGAGGATCGCGACGTTGTCGTCAACATGCAGGAGAAGGGTGCCGGTCGATTCAGTCATAGGAAATACTCTCGTGCTGGAGGGCTTTTACAATGCCCCGAAGTTCTGCAAGTCCACGCATCCGGCCGATCAGCGGATAGCCGGGATGGGTGCCGCGGCCGAGATCGTCCAGCAATTCGTGGCCGTGGTCGGGGCGGTAAGGGATGGAGACGTCGGCACGCCCCTCCTGTCGCCGGCGCCGTTCTTCGGCGACCAGCGCGGCGATGAGCGCGACCATGTCGGTGTCGCCACCGAGATGGGCGGCTTCCTGGAACGAGCCGTCCGGCTCCTTGGCGACGTTGCGCAGGTGCGCGAAATGGATGCGCGGCGCGAAGCGGCGGGCGATCGCCGGCACGTCGTTGGCCGGATTGGCGCCGAGCGAGCCGGAACAGAGGGTGAGCCCGTTCGAGGGGCTGTCCTGACTGGCAAGAATCCACTCGATGTCGTCGCCGGTCGAGACGATGCGCGGCAGGCCGAGGATATTGCGCGGCGGGTCATCCGGATGGACGCAGAGGCGAATGCCGAACTCTTCGGCCGCGGGCACCACCTCGGCGAGGAAACGGGCGTAGTTCGCCCTCAGTTCATCGCGGCCGATACCTGTGTACTGCTTCAGCTTTTCCCTGAGACCCTCTATGTCGTAGCGGTCGAAGGCGCCCGGCAGGCCGGCCATGATCGAGTTCAGGAGGTTCTGGCGCAGGCCGGCGCTCGAGGCCTCGTACCACTCCCGCGCGGCCTCGCGGACTTCGTCGCTGTAATCGGCTTCCGCGCCTTCCCGTTCGAGCATGAAGATCTCGAAGGCGGCCATGTGCGGCTGCGAGAAACGCAAGGCGGTTCCGCCGCGCGGTGCCGGCGCGTCGAGTTGTGTGCGTGTCCAGTCGAGAAGCGGCATGAAGTTGTAACAGACGGTCGAGATGCCGCAGGCGGCGAGATTGCGCAGCGATTGTCGGTAGTTGGCAAAAAGGCGCTCGAGATCGCCTTCGCCGCGCTTGATATCCTCGTGGACGGGCAGGCTCTCCACGACGTTCCAGTAGAGACCGAGGTTGCGGTCCGCTGCAATCTCTTCCTGGCGGTCGCGGATTGTCTCTTCCGGCCAGACTTCGCCATAGGGGATTTCGTGAAGGGCGGTGACGATGCCGGTCGCGCCCGTCTGGGCGATTTCGGGCAGCGTGATCGCGTCAAACGGTCCGTACCAGCGCCAGCTCTCGATCATGCGCCGACCTCCTCCACCATGCGTGCGGCTCCCTTTTCAAGCAAACCCGCATAGGCTTTGGCAAGCGCCGCGTGAAAACCCTCATCTGCGGCAAGCGCCGGAGGGAAGATCTCCGTGACCCCGAGGAGTGCCGCGACTTTGCCGTCGGCGCCGTTTGCGGCGTCGCTCAGGCTCTTCAGGCGCGCGGCGAGCGGGTCGCGCACGTCGATCGGGTTGCCTTTCTCGTCGATGCCGCCGACATAGCGCATCCAGGCGGCGACCGCGAGCGCCAGTCCGGCGAAAGGCCGTCCGGCCTTCAGGTTCTCGGCGATGGTCGAGAGGATGCGCTGTGGCAGCTTCTGCGATCCGTCCATGGCGATCTGCCAGGTCCGATGGCGGATCGCCGGGTTCGAATAGCGCTCGAAGAGCGCGTCGGTATAGGCGGAGAGGTCGACCCCTTCCGGTGCTTTGAGGCCGGGCACGATTTCCTCGCGCCAGAGCCGCTTGCAGAACTTTGCGAAGGAGGGATCGGCGACCGTGTCGCTGATCGTCTCGTGTCCGGCGAGATAGCCGAGATAGGCGAGGGAGGAGTGGGTGCCGTTGAGGCAGCGCAGCTTCATGTGCTCGAAAGGCGTCACATCGTCCACCAGTTGCACGCCGACCGCGCCGAGATCGGGACGGGAACCGTCGACGAAGCGATCTTCGACCACCCACTGCCGGAAGGGCTCGTGCATGACCGGCGAGAGGTCGAGAACACCGGTCATCGCCGCCAGCCGTTCGATATCCTCCGGCTTGGTCGCCGGCACGATCCGGTCCACCATCGTCGACGGGAAGGCGCCTTCGGTGGAAATCCAGTCGGCAAGCGCGGGATCGATGAGCCCGGCAAGCTCGATGACGACGCCCTTCACCACCTTGCCGTTTTCGGGAAGGTTGTCGCAGCAGAGTACGGTGAAGGGACGCTGTCCGGCGTTTCGCCGGCGCTCCAGCGCCCGCACGAGATAGCCGACCGCCGACAGCGGTGTGTCCGGATGCGCCAAGTCATGGACGATGTCGGGGTGCTGGCGATTGAGCCGGCCGGTCGAGGGTTCGTGACAGTATCCCTTTTCCGTGACCGTCAGCGTGACGATGCGGATTGCCGGATCGCTCATCGCGGCGAGTACCGTCTGCGGATCTTCGCGGGCGACCAGCACGCGGTCGACAGCGGTGATGACGCGCGGCGTCTCGCCTTCGGGCCCGAGTTCGAGCGCCGTG
This sequence comes from Ciceribacter lividus, assembly GCF_003337715.1. GTDB lineage: Bacteria > Pseudomonadota > Alphaproteobacteria > Rhizobiales > Rhizobiaceae > Allorhizobium > Allorhizobium lividum. The sequence goes on along the minus strand of NZ_QPIX01000016.1, from coordinate 8,323 downwards.
TAGGCATAGTCCTGGGGCGCCAGCAGGTCGCGTTGGTCGGGCCGCACCAGGCTGACGCCGACGATGCCCCAGTCGCCGCCGGATTTCTCCATGGCCTCGGAGATGTAGACCGCACCATGGGCGCGGAAGAAGGCGCCGAGGCCGAGATGGACGATGCCGGGCCGCGGACGCTTGCCGTCGGGCCGGTGGAGACGGGGAAGATCAGCGGGCAAGCCAGCCTCCGTCGACGTTGAGGATTGCACCATGGATGTATTTTGCCGCCGGCGAGGCGAGGAAGACGGCAGCGCCGCCGATGTCCTCCGGGTCGCCCCAGCGGCCGGCCGGAATGCGGTCGAGGATCGCCTTGCTGCGGTCCGGATCGGCCCGCAGCGCCTCGGTGTTGTTGGTCGCGATGTAGCCCGGCGCGATCGCGTTGACGTTGATCCCCTTCGCCGCCCATTCATTGGCGAGCAGCTTGGTCAGCCCCGCCACGCCGCTTTTCGAGGCGGTGTAGGAGGCAACGCGGATGCCCCCCTGGAAGGAGAGCATGGAGGCGATGTTGATGATCCGCCCCGTGGCGCCACGGGCGAGGACCTGGCGCGCGAAGGCCTGGCTCAGGAAGAAGACGGCCTTCAGGTTCACGTCCATCACTTCGTCCCAGTCGGCTTCAGTGAAATCGACAGCATCGGCGCGTCGGATGATGCCGGCATTGTTGACGAGAATGTCGACGGGCACCGCCAGCGTTTCCAATGCTTTGGCTGCGGCAATCGGGTCGGCGAGGTCGAGCGCGAGGCCTTCGGCCTTGCCGCCGGCCCCGGTGATGAGGTCTATCGTCTCGGCGACGGAGGAACGGCCGGCACAGACGACATCGGCGCCGGCTTCCGCGAGCGAGCAGGCGATCGCCTGACCGATGCCGGTATTGGCGCCGGTGACGAGTGCGCGCTTTCCGGCAAGGGAAAACAGGGCGCTCATCGTAGCGTCTCCATCGAGACCATCTCGACGTCCCTGTAGTCGACGTTGTCGCCAGCCATCGCCCAGATGAAGGTGTAGGCGCCGGTTCCCGCGCCGCTATGGATCGACCACGGCGGGGAGATCGCGCCTTCCTCGTTTTTCAGGACGAGATGGCGCGTTTCGTCCGGCTCGCCCATCATGTGGAAGACACGCTGGTTTTCGGCGAGATCGAAATAGAGATAAGCCTCCATGCGACGGTCGTGGACATGGGCCGGCATCGTATTCCAGATGGAGCCCTTGGCAAGCTTGGTCATGCCGACGACGAGCTGGCAGGACTTCATCACGTCCGGATGCACGAACTGGTAGATGGTGCGTTCGTTGGAGGTCTCCTGCGCGCCGAGCGACATGTTCGTCGCCTCGTCGATACGGATGAGGCGCGACGGATAGGCGTGATGGGCGGGTGCCGAAAGGATGTAGAAGCGGCCGTCGCCGGAGAAGGTGACGGGGCCTGCTCCCATGCCGAGATAGAGCATGTCGCCCTTCGCCATCACATATTCGCCGTCGGCGAGGACGGTGCCTTCGCCGCCGATATTGACGATCACCATTTCGCGGCGGTCGAGGATGGAGGCGGTGCCGCAGGGCTTCACCTCGTCGAGGACGAGGCTCGCGCCGGCAGGGACCGCACCACCGACGATCATGCGGTCGTAGTGGGTGTAGATGAGCCTGATTTCGCCCGGCATGAAGATGTCGCCGACATGGAAATTCTTCCGTAACGCCGTGGTGTCGAAGGTTCTGGCGGTCTGCGGATCGATGGCGTGGCGGATTTCAACGTTGAGCATGGCTCACTCCTTCTTCGTATCGGTCATAGAAAATCGTCGCGGCGTGGTGTGAACGTGTCGATCAGGACGCCGGCCGCCAGCGCCCTGCAGCCATGGACGGCGTTCGAGGGGATGACGAAGCTGTCGCCCGGCCCGATCTCGAAGGTCTCCTCACCGACCGTGAAGGCGAACCGGCCGGATTTCACATAGGTCGACTGGACGTGCGGGTGGTGGTGCAGCGCGCCGGCACCCCCTTCCGGAAAGCGGAATTCGACGACCATCAGTTCCGGGCTGTCGGCGAGAACACGGCGCTCGACGCCGTTGCCGGCGTCGACCTCTGGAAACACTCTCAGGCGGCTTGAGGACATGGAAATCCTATCGGAAGACGGAGGGAAGCCACAGCGACAGGGTCGGAATGTAGCTGACGAGCACCAGCGTTCCGAAGGCTGCGCCGTAGAAGGGCCAGATCGTCTTCATCGCCTGCGATATCGGAATTCGGCCGACCGCGCAGCCGACGAAGAGCACGGCGCCCACCGGTGGCGTGCAAAGTCCGATGCCGAGGTTGAGGACGAGGATGACGCCGAAATGAACCGGATCGATGCCGAAGGCTGTGGCCACCGGCAGGAAGATCGGCGTCGTGATGACGATCAGCGGCGACATGTCCATGAACGTGCCGAGGATCAGCAGCACGACGTTCAGCAACAGCAGGATCACGATCGGATTGTCGGAAAAGCCCTGCAGCAGTGCGACCATGGAGGCCGGAACCCGCAGGTATGCGAGCAGCCAGCCGAAGGATGCCGCGCAGCCGATGACCATCAGCACCATGGCCGTGGTACGCACCGCGGCGAAGGTCGCTTCGAGGAAGTCGTTCCAGCTCAGCGTTCGATAGACGAGGAGCGTGACCAGAAGGGCGTAGACGACGGCGATGTTGGAGGATTCCGATGCGGTGAAGATGCCGGAACGGACGCCGCCGAAGATGATCGCCACGAGGATGAGCCCGGGCACCGCCGAGGCGAGCAGACCGCCGAGGGCGCGGAAGCCCGGGAAGGGTTCGGTCGGATAGCCGCGGCGTCTGGCGACGAACCAGGCGGCGACCATCAGCGATATTGCAAGCAGCAGGCCGGGGATGATGCCGGCGGTGAAGAGGTCGGCGATCGAGATGCGCCCGCCTGCCGAGATCGAATAGATGATCATGTTGTGCGACGGCGGGATCATCAGGGCGATGATCGAGCCGACCACCGTTACGTTGACGGCATAGTCGACGTCATAGCCGCGCGCCTTCATCTGCGGGACCATCAGGCCGCCGACAGCGGACGCGTCCGCCGCGGCCGAGCCGGACACGCCGCCGAACATGACCGAGGCCAGCACGTTGACCTGTCCGAGGCCGCCGCGCAGGTGGCCGACGAGCCCGCCGGCAAGCGCGACGAGGCGGCGGGCGATGTCGCCGCGCACCATCAGGTCGCCGGCATAGATGAAGAACGGGATTGCCATCAACGCGAAGACGGAGACGCCGGAATTGAGACGCTGGAAGACGACCACCGGCGGCAGTCCGAGATAGAGCACGGTCGCAAAGCTCGAAATTCCGAGGCAGAAGGCGACGGGCGTGCCGATCAGCAGGAGAAAGACGAAGGTGCCGAAAAGGACCCAGAGTTCCATGATTATTCCTCCAGCGGCGCGTCGCCGAAGCGCGCGGTCGGCAGCCCCGCGATCCGCCGCAGCACCCGTTCAGCCGAGAAAAGGACGACAAGGACGCCGCCGCCGACGATCGGGATGAAGTCGAACGCTCCCGAAATCCCGAGGCTCGGCACCATGTTGCCGGCGGTCTTGTAGGCGAGCGAGGACCCGAACCAGATCATGCCACCGCCGAAGGCCGCGACCGCGAAGTCGGAAAGCGTGTGCAGCCAGCTCTTGACGCGATCCGGCAGAACGTAGAGCAGGATGTCGAACGAGAGATGATAGCCCTCGCGGATGCCGACGGCGGCCCCGAGGAAGATGAACCAGCCCATGATCATCACGGAGGCCGGTTCGCTCCAGGTCAGGCTGTCGTTCAAAATATACCGCCAGAACACCTGTGCGGCGATGAAGATCGTCATCAGCACCAGACCGGTTCCGGCGACCCAGAGTGCGGCACGCGCGAGCAAACCGGTAAATCGCGCCAAGCCTTTCATACTGTCTTGCACGCCATGCCTCCACGGTAAGCGCCAGGATGGCCGGCGGACACTCCGCAGGCCATCCTGCCTGTCCTGGTTATTCCGTCGCCTGAATACGGGCGACCATGTCCTTCAGCTTCGCGGACGTGACATGCTTCTCATAGACCGGCTTCATCGCTTCGATGAACGGGGTCTTGTCGATGTCGGCGACGATTTCCACTCCGGCGGCGCGAATCTTCTCTTCCGACTTCTTCTCCTGGGCGGTCCAGAGTTCGCGCATATGCGGAACAGAGTCCTTTGCGGCCTGGCGAACGATCGCCTGGTTTTCGGGAGAGAGCTTCTCCCAGGTCTTCTTCGACATGACCAGGACTTCCGGAACGATCAGGTGCTGATCGAGCGTATAGTATTTCGCGACCTCGAAGTGCCCCGAACTGTCATAGGACGGCCAGTTGTTTTCCGCACCGTCGATGACGCCGGTCTGGATGGCCGAGTAGACCTCGCCGTAGGGCATCGGCGTGGCGTTGGCGCCGAGCGCGCCGACCATGTCGACGAACATGTCGGACTGCATGACGCGGAACTTCATGCCCTTCAGGTCGTCGACCGACTTGATCGGCTTTTCGGAGTTGTAGAAGCTGCGCGAGCCACCGTCGTAGAAGGCGAGGCCGATCAGGTCGTGGGCTTCGAAGGCGGCGAGAATTTCATCGCCGATCGGGCCGTCCATCACCTTGTGCATGTGGTCGACCGAGCGGAAGATGTAGGGCAGCGAAACGACCTGCGTTTCCTCGATGATGTTGTTGAACGGCCCGAGCGAGACGCGGTTGAGGTCGATGACGCCGAACTGGGTCTGCTCGATCGTATCCTTCTCTTCGCCGAGCTGGGCGGAATGGAACACTTCGACGCCGATGCGACCCTTGGTGCGCTCCTCGACCAGCTTGCCCATGTACTTGACGGCTTCGACGGTCGGGTAGCCGTCCGGATGCGTATCGGAAGACCGCAGCACAAGCTCGGCGGCCTGGCCCGACACGGCCGAGGCGACGATTGCGGCGGAAGCCAGGACGGCCAGGCCGAATTTCCTCAGGATGCTCATTTCTCTTCTCCTCCTCTTGTTGCAGCTGTCCTCACAGCCGGTAAGCGGTTTTTGCAAGCTTGTAGGCGAGGTCGTGGGCGACCTCGAACGCCTCGTCCTCGTCGAGGCGACCGGTCGCGACAAGCGTTGCCAGATAGGCGCAGTCGACCCTGCGGGCCACGTCGTGGCGGGCGGGGATCGAACAGAATGCGCGGGTGTCGTCGTTGAAGCCGACCGTATTGTAGAAGCCCGCGGTCTCGGTCGTCAGTTCACGAAAGCGGCGCATGCCCTCGGCGCTGTCGAAGAACCACCAGGCGGGTCCGAGCTTCAGTGCCGGGTAGGCGCCGGCAAGCGGCGCCAGTTCGCGAGAATAGCTCGTCTCGTCGAGCGTGAACAGGATGACGGTGAGTTCCGGCCGCATGCCGACGGCGTCGAGCAGCGGCTTCAGGGCGCGGACGTAATCGGTACGCGTCGGAATGTCGAAACCCTTGTCACGCCCGTGCATTGCCATGACCCCGGCGGAATGGTTGCGCCACGAACCGGGGTGGATCTGCAAGATGAGCCCGTCTTCGAGGCTCATGCGCGCCATCTCGGTCAGCATGTGGCCGCGGAAGGCATCGGCTTCCTGCGGCGTGCAGCGGCCGGCGAGCGCCTTCTCAAAAAGGGCGGCTGCGTCTGCCTGCGGCAGGTCCTCGGTGCGGGCGGTCGCGTGGCCATGGTCGGAACTCGTCGCGCCATAGGATTTGAAGAAGGCGCGGCGGATGCGATGCGCCTCCAGATAGCCCTTCCAGGTGGTGGCGTCGGTTCCGGCGAGTTCGCCGAAGCGCTCGATATTGCTGCGGAAGCCTTCGAACTCGGGGTCGACGACAGGGTCGGGCCGATAGGCGGTGACGACGCGGCCCGTCCAGCCGGACCGCCGGATCATCTCATGCCACTTGAGGTCGTCGAGCGGGCTCTCGGTCGTCGCGATCACCTCGATGCCGAAGCGCTCGAACAGCGCCCGCGGCCGGAACTCCGGACGCGCGAGACAATCCTGAATGTGGTCATAGAACTCGTCGGCTGTTTCCGCCGAGAAGCGCTTTGTGAGCCCGAAGACATCGGCGAAGGACTGCTCGACCCAAAGCCGGCTCGGTGTCCCACGGAAGAGGTGGAAGTTCTCCGCAAAGAGCCGCCAGATCTTCCGGCCGTCGGTTTCCGTCGGACCACCGTCGACACGCGGCACGCCGAGCGCGGTCAGCGGGATGCCCTGCGAGCAGAGCATGCGGAAGACGTAGTGGTCGGGAACGACGAAGAGCTGGGCGGGATCGGGGAAGGGTGCGTTTTCCGCGAACCAGCGCGGATCGGTGTGGCCGTGCGGGCTGACAATCGGCAAGCTCCGGACGGTTTCGTAGAGGCTGCGGGCGATGCCGCGGGCCGTCGATTCAATCGGGAAAAGCCTGTTCTCCTGCAGCAAATCCGTGGCCTCCTCGCCGACTGCTCACTAAGGTTCGGAAACGCGATTTGCATTTCCGGAGTAAACTAATATGTTAGTATGCAATATGAGTCAACGGAGGCTTCATGGCTGATCAGCTTCAGCTTCGCGCGGTGGACAGCCTGCGCGTGCCATCGGTTACGGAACTGGTATTCGAGCAGCTCTACCATCAGGTGGTCGAGCTCGACCTGCCGCCGGGCACCAAGCTGTCGGAAGTGGAGGTCGCAAAGCAAATGGGTGTCTCGCGGCAGCCTGTGCGCGACGCCTTCTACCGGCTGTCGCAGCTCGGTTTCCTGCTCATCCGCCCGCAGCGCGCGACGGTCGTCACCCATATCTCGGAGAAGGGCGTCCTGCAGGCGCGGTTCATCCGTACGGCGCTCGAGATGGAAACGGTCCGGGCCGCTGCTGCGGTGCTCTCCGACCAGCAGATGGACGAGCTGGAAGAGTTGATCGCGAGACAGCGCAAAGCGATGGAGACGGATGACAAGGTTCTGTTTCATGCGCTCGATGATGACTTTCACAAGCGAATCTGCGACATGTCCGGTCACGACTTTGCCTGGGCGCTGATCCGCGACAGCAAGGCGCATATGGATCGGGTCCGGTATCTTAGCCTTTCCTTCGGAGCGCAGAGCGCGTTTGCGGATCACATCGAGATCCTGAAGGCGCTGAAGGCACATGACGGGGATGCTGCTGCGGCCTGCATGCGCGTCCATCTTTCGCGGATCAAGGGAATCATCGGTCGCATCCGGGAAAGCCACGGGCAGTATTTCGCGGCGGACGAGAAATGAACGAAAGACATCACCGGGTTCTTGCGATCGGCGAATGCATGGTCGAGATGGCGCCACGCGCCGACGGGGCGTATACGCGCAATTTCGCGGGCGATACCTTCAACACGGCCTGGTATATGCGCCGCCTGCTGCCGGAGGCCTGGTCGGTCGATTACTGCTCGGCCGTCGGCGAAGACCGGATTTCCGATCACATGCTCGGCTTCATGCAGAAGGCGGGCATCGGTACGGACAGCGTCCTGCGCATTTCCGGTCGCACCGTCGGCCTCTACATGATCGAACTCGACAACGGCGAGCGCAGCTTCTCCTACTGGCGCGGCCAGTCCGCGGCAAAGCTGCTCGCGCGCGATCGCGAGGTGCTTTCGGCGGCGCTCGCCGGGACGGACATCGTGCTTTTTTCCGGCATCACGCTTGCAATCCTGTCCGAGGAGGACCGCCGCAACCTTCTCTACGCCCTTGCCGAGGCGCGTCGGCGGGGAACGCGTGTCGCCTTCGATCCGAACATGCGGCTGAGGCTTTGGCCCAATGTCGCGGTGATGTGCGCGGCGGTGGCGGCGGCCGCCGAAGTCGCGGATATCGTGCTGCCCTCCTTTGACGAGGACGGGCAATATTACGGCGAGACGTCGCCGCTTGAAACGATCGCCCGCTACCGGAACGCCGGGGCCTCGACGATCGTCGTGAAGAACGGCGTCGGCCGCATCCATGCGGAGGGGCGCGAGGAGGGTGTCGTCACCTTCGATCCGCAGCCTGTCGCCCAGGTTGTCGACACCACCGCCGCCGGCGACAGCTTCAATGCCGGCTTCCTTTCGGCGCGGCTTTCGGGGGCGTCACTGGGGGATGCGATCGGCCGTGGCGCGCAGGTCGCCGCGCAGGTGATCGGCAAGCGCGGGGCACTCGTCGACATCGATGTGTGAAGCCTCGAAGGCAATGGGCGAGCGGGAAACCCGCTCGCCTCGCGTCGTCTGATCAATCGGCTCTGAAGGTCTGTTTTTGTGTGCCGAGGCCTTCGATACCGAGTTCGACGATGTCGCCGTCCCTGAGGTAGCGGGGCGGCTTCATGCCCATTCCGACGCCGGGGGGCGTACCGGTGGAGATGACGTCGC
>NZ_QPIX01000015.1:66090-94437 GCF_003337715.1 Ciceribacter lividus | reverse complement strand
CTCGCGCGCTTCGCGTCCGGTGGCGATGCGTTCACGGTATCCGGCCTGCCGCTTGCCCGGGATTCCCTGGTCGTCGAGGGTGGGGTCGAGTTCGGTCTGGCACAGAATGTCGGCCTCGGTCTGTCCTATGGCGGACAGTTCGGCTCCGACCGCTCCGATCACATGATCCGCGCAAGCTATGACGTCAGGTTCTGAGAACCCTCTATGACGATGGCCGGCCGCGGGCACTCGCGGCCGGCCTTCCACAAGGAAGCAGCGAGAAGCGTGCGCGACCTTCCGCCGCGTCTTGCTGCGACGTCGCTCCAGGGCCTTTCTGGCCTGCCGCAGATAGTTTTCTCCAGTCGGAATCGGGGCCCGGCTTATCAAGGACGGACGAATGAGTAAGCAGCGATTTACGGAGAAACAGATCATTGAGCTGCTGAAGGAGCAGGACGCCGGCGCTTTGGCAACCGACCTGTGCCGCAAGCACGGCATTTCGAGAGCGACTTTCTACAATTGGAAAGCCAAGTACGGCGGCACGGAAGTGTCCGAAACGAAACGGCTGAAGACGCTTGAGGACGAGAACGCCATGCTGAAGAGACTGCTGGCCGAACAGATGCTGGAAGCTGCTGCACTCCGCGAACTTCTCCAAAGAAAAAAAGTGGCGCCTTCCGCTGCACATACGGCATATCACCCACTGATGGCCCGGTGAGGATTTTCGACGGTGCCCGGGAAGCAGAATCGCCCGGTCTCTCGGATAGGCGGGATTTCGCCCGACGGCTTTGTCGCAATCCTCGGGCGCCGTGACAGCGCGCGCGACCTTCCGCCGCGTCGTGCCGCGACGTCGCTCCTTGCCAGCATGGCGGGAAGGTGGAACAATCCCCGATGACTGGACGTTTCGCAATCCCTTGAAGACAAAGAGGAGCGACCATGGCCGACAATCCGATCCAGGAACAGATGCGCGAACTTCAGGCCCAGATCCGGGAACTCCGGGAAACGCTCGGGCTCCAGGGCGAGCGGGCCGCAGGACAGCTGCGCGGCCGCGCGGCGGCGGCCCTCGAAGGGGCGAGCCGGACGGCGGGCGATGCGGCGCAGTACGCCCGCAACGAAGCCGCGACGGTCGCCGGTGTCGTGCGCGAACACCCCGCCGCAACCTCGACGGCGCTCCTGATGGCCGGCCTGATCGGCGGCCTCGTGGGCTATTTCATCGCCACCGCGTCGCAAACGCCCCAGCGCTCGCATTATCGCTGGTACTGAAAAGACGTCCGGGGAGACCGACAGGCGGGGCGATGCGTCCCCCGCCTGTCTTCATGTGCCGTCCGTCGCTTGTCATCGCGTCGTCACATCCGCATCCTAAGAGCGTCCGCCATCATCGATTGCAGGCGTGCCTCCCGTGACCTCTTCCGCTCCCCGTCTCCGTTTCGGCATCATCGCCGATCCGCAATATGCCGCCGCCGAGCCCGATCTCAGGCTCGACCGTTATTTCGTCAACAGCCTCGACAAGCTCTCCGAGGCGGTTCGCCGGCTGAACGCCGAGGACCTCGATTTCGTGCTCACCCTCGGCGACGTGATCGACCGCGGCTTCGAGAATTTCGACGCCGTGCTCTCCGTTTATGCGGGGCTGCGCCACGAATGCCTGTTCCTGCCCGGCAACCATGATTTCAAGGTGGAAGAGGCGCGGCTCGGCGAGGTGCATGGAAGGCTCGGCATGGCCGCGCCCTATTACGACCTCGTGCGCAACGGTTGCCGCATCGTCGTCATCGAGGGCAGCGACATCTCGCTCTTCGCGCCGCCGCCCGGCGATCCCCGCCGTGCGACTGCCGAGGAAATGCTGCGCGCCCTGCAGCAGGCGGGAGCCGTCAACGCCCAGACATGGAACGGCGGCGTCGGCGCGGCCCAGCTCGTCTGGTTGTCAGAGCGGCTGGCGCTCGCGGAAGAAGCCGGCGAGACGGTGATCGTGATGGGGCATTATCCGCTCTTCCCGCACAACGAGCACAATCTCTGGAACGCCGAGGAGGTGGCGGGCCTGCTCGTCCGCTCGCCGGCGGTCGCCGCCTATTTCTGCGGCCACAACCACACCGGCAATTACGGCGAACTCGGCGGCACCCATTTCGTCAATTTCCGTGGCATGGTCGATACCGAGCGGGAGAACGCCTTCGCCCTTGTCGAGGTCTTCGACGACCGTATCGACATCACCGGTTTCGGCCGCGAGCCGAGCCGGAGACTTGCGCTTCGCTAGCCATTGACCGCGGCGTCCTCGGCCCGCCAGCCGTTTACCCAGAGCGCCCGCAGCCGGTCGCCTTCACCCTTGAAGAAGCCGTCCGCCTCGGCGCAGTGCTCGATCCGGTCGGCGCGGAAGCTGCGCAGCGCCTGCCGCAGCTCGCACCAGGCGACGATGGTCGCCGTCTGCGAATAGTAGATGAGCGCGATCGGCCGGATGATGCGCTCGCTCGCCCGCCCGAGTTCGTCGCGATAGTCGATCTCGAGCTTGCGCTCGTCGCGGATCGCTCTTCTCAGGAGCGCCAGGTCGACGCCGGCAGGCGAGGGGGCGGCCGCGCCCCAGGCGTAGAGCGCCTTCGTTTCCAGCGTGCGGCGGAGCGGCGGCGGCACCGCGCCGGCGATCTTCTGGGTGACCCGTTTCGCCGCCTGCTTCAGCCCTTCGTCGCCGGTGCGTTCGAGGAGTGCGAGCGCCAGCACGATCGCCTCCGTCTCCTCGATGGTGAACATCAGCGGCGGCAGGTCGAAGCCGGGCCGCAGAATATAGCCGAGCCCGCGCTCGCCCTCGATCGGCACCCGCATCGCCTGAAGGGCGGCGATGTCGCGGTAGATCGAGCGCTCCGTCACCTCCAGCGCCTCGGCGATCGTTCGTGCCGTCACCGCCTTCCGCGCCGTGCGCAGGATCTGGATGATCTCGAAGAGCCGCGAGGCCTTGCGCATTTTCTGATCCTCCCTGGACGGGTCTCCTGACAGGACGCTGTCAGTTGCTCCTCGCTAGATTGCCGATCAACAGGCTGATTTTCCGTCCAAAACGACGATACAGCCGATCCGGTCTCGCAAGGATACTGACATGACTTACACGGAAAATCTCTGGCTTTTCTTCCTCCTGATCCTCGGCATCATCGTCGTGCCGGGCATGGACATGATCTATGTGCTCGCCAGTTCGCTTTCGGGCGGCCGCCGGCAGGGGCTGACGGCGACCGGCGGCATGATGACCGGCGGGGCGGTGCACACGCTCTACGGCACGCTCGGCACCGGTTTCCTCGTCGCCTTCGCGCCGCGCTTCTTCCTGCCGCTGCTCGTCGTCGGCGCCGCCTACATGATCTGGGTCGGGTTCTCGCTCGTCCTGAGCTCGATCACCGTCTCCTCGGTCGAGGGCACCGGACGGCGGAGCAGCTGGACGACCTTCCGCCAAGCGGTGACGACCTGCCTCCTCAACCCCAAGGCCTACATCTTCGTGCTCGCGGTCTATCCGCAGTTCCTCAAACCCGTCTACGGGCCGATCTGGCTGCAGGGTCTGGTTTTCGGCGCCATGACGGTTCTGATCCAGGGCCTCGTCTACGGCGCGGTGGCGCTTGCCGGAGACGGTGCCCGCAACCTGCTGACGAACAGCCCGGCAATCACCGTCTGGATCGGCCGCGGCGCCGGCGCACTGCTGATCACCGCCGCCGCCGTCACGCTCTGGGAGAGCCTCCGCTGAGGCGGCGGCTACTGGCCACGGTCGTTGGGGCGACGCGTGGCTCAGTCTCCGCCGTCACCCCGGCCTTGAGCCGGGGTCTAGCCGCGGCGCGTCGGCGCCGCGAAGGACTCTTCTCGCGATCAAGGACTTGATCGCGCTGGATGCCGGATCAAGTCCAGCATGACGGAGGATTGTGTTCGCCGTCCAATCGCTGCATCCATTCCCGGCAGTTCCGACCGTGGTCAACTTCATGAACGGGATCAAGGATTTGCGACCCGCGCCGGGCATCACCGGATTGTGACTTCATTCCTTGGCGAACATCCTGCAATCATCGGGCGTTGGTATCAACGCCGGCGCGGCCGGTTATTGAACGGGAGAATTTTCTATGAAGCTGAGATTTGTCGCGGCTGCGGCCGTTACCGCCGCTCTGGGAATGGGCACGGCTTTCGCCGCCGGAGAACCTCAGGTCGTGCGTCAGGAAATGATGGAAAAGGTCGGTGACGCGATGGGTGCCATCGGCGCGATCGTCAAGGGCAAGAAGCCCTTCGACGCCGCGGTGGTGAAGGCCTCGCTGACCACCATGAAGGAGGTCGCCGCGACCTTCCCGGAAAATTTCCCCGCCGGCTCCGAGACGGGCTTCAAGTCCGAAGCGAGCCCGAAGATCTGGGAAAACATGGATGACTTCAAGGCCAAGGCCGCCAATCTCGTGAAGGTCGCCGATGCCCAGCTCGCCGCCCTTCCGGCCGATCAGGCGAGCACCGGCGCGACCATGAAGGCGCTCGGTGAGGCCTGCAGCGCCTGTCACGAGACGTACCGGCTGAAGAAGTAACCGCCCGGGCGAGACGCCACGAAGCGGGTTCCGGCCGAAGGCGGCCGGGGCCTTTTCGGTGCATCGCGTTTCCCGCAGGCTTCCGGAGGTGTCATGGCACGGAAAACCCTGAAGGCGCTCGGCGCCCTCGTCGTCCTCGGGATCGCCGGCGGCGCCGGCTTCCTCTTCGTCACCGCGCCGGCCCCGCAGGCGGCGTCCGTCTGGGCGGATCTCGGCACGCCGGATCTCGAAAACGGCCGGCGCATCTTCTTTGCCGGCGGCTGCACGAGCTGCCATGCAGCGAAGGGCGCTGCCGGCGACGATCGCCTGGTGCTCTCCGGCGGGGCGCCGCTTCAAAGCCCCTTCGGCACCTTCTACGTCCCGAACATTTCGAGCGATGCCAAGGCCGGCATCGGCGGCTGGACGCTCGCCGAGTTCGGCAATGCGATGACCCGCGGCGTCGGCCGCGATGGCGAGCATCTCTACCCGGCCTTTCCCTACGGCTCCTATGCGCGGATGACGCCGCAGGACGTCAACGACCTCTTCGGCTTCCTGAAGACGCTGCCGGCGAGCGACAAGACGGCGCCGGACCACGCGCTCTCCTTCCCCTTCAACCAGCGCCTTCTGCTCGGTGGCTGGAAGTTCCTCTACTTCTCGACCGCGCCGCGCGTCGCGCTTGCCGATGCCTCCGATGCGGTGAAGCGCGGCCAGTACCTCGTCGAGGGGCCTGGCCATTGCGGCGAGTGCCACACGCCGCGCGACGCCTTCGGCGGCTTCAAGGCAGGGCTGTGGCTCGCCGGCGGGCCGAACCCGGAAGGCAAGGGCACGATCCCGAACATCACCCCCGGCTCGAAGACCATGGGCGCCTGGACCGAGGACGACATCGCCGCCTATCTCGAAACCGGTTTCACCCCGGATTTCGACAGCGTCGGCGGCGCGATGGTCGAGGTCCAGAAGAACATGGCCGAGCTCCCGGCCGAGGACCGCGCGGCAATCGCCGCCTACCTGAAGGCCGTCCCCGCGGTGGAATAGGCTTGGGCGTCATAATGCTTGCAAAATATGCTAGCATCCTCCATATTGAGGCATGAACGGTCGGCATCGAAAGACATTGCTGGCGATTTTCAGGGAGCCGGTGCCCGGCTCCATCGTATGGTCCGATGTCGAAAGTCTGCTGATCGCGACCGGTTGCACCGTGGTGGAAGGAAGCGGCTCGCGCGTTCGCTTCGAAAAGGACGGGCTGCTGGCCCTCTTCCATCGGCCGCACCCGGAGAAGGAAGCCAAGCGTTATCAGGTCCGTGATGCGCGACGCTTTCTGGAAATGCTGGGAATTGTGCCATGAACACCATGAATTACAAGGGTTTTTCGGCCCGCGTCGAATTCGATGGCGAGGACGATATTTTCGTCGGCCGCTTGGCCGGAATCGACGATGTGGTCGGCTTTCACGCCGATACGGTGGAGGGGCTGAAAGCCGCCTTCCACGAGGCCGTCGACGACTATCTGGAGACTTGCCGGAAGCTCGGGCGGGCGCCGATGAAGGCCTATTCCGGCAAGATGATGTTCCGCGTCGCGCCCGAACTGCATGCGCGTGCCGCAAGGGCTGCCGAACTTTCAGGCAAGAGCCTGAACCAGTGGGCGGAGGACGTTCTTGCCGAGGCGGTTGGCGGGAAGGGTTGAGCATCGGTCAGGCGGCGCGGACGCGGAATGACCGGCGTACCGGCCATTCCGCAGCCCGCATGAAGGTCTTGCGGCACCGCGCGGTGCCACGGTCACAGCCGGATGTCCCAGAGCGTGAACGTCGCCTCGCCTCTCGGATCGTAGACTTCCGGCAGGCCGACGTCGCGGCGCAGGCGGTTGGAGAAATGCGAGAGCTGCCCGTCGATCCTCCGGCGCCGGCGGGCTGCCGCGATCAGCGCCAGCGTGCTCTTCCAGAAACCGAATTTCCGGCAGAGTTCGTCGGCGGCGACGGGCAGGGCATCGACAACTATAGCGTGTTCTTTGTGCATGGTCTTCCGTCCCGGCGCGCCATGCGGCCAGGTCCTTTCGAAGTTGCGAAGGATGGACCGGTGCGGACGCGGATGCGCGCAAGGCACAGCCGTATCAGTCGGTCACGTTAAGGTCGGTTCTGGAATGCCTGAGCGGCGGAAATCCGGGCTTTAAAAGCCGGAGATTGAGGTTCGGCGTCGCACCGGCACATAGATGCCAAACGCTGCGAAAGCCGTTCCGCCGAAGAGGCGTGCGGATGTGGTGGTGAGTATCATGTCACGCCTCCTGTGCTGTGAGTTGCGGATGATCGTAAGCTACACGAGATTCGGTGATCTTCAAGTCTGCAATCGCGAATTGCAGTTTTCCGGCGAGAATTGTGGCAGTCGTGCAACACTGCCCAGGCGGCGCGCTCCAGCGCCGCGCAAGCCGCCGGCCGTAGAATTACCAGACGCGGATCTTTTGGGGAGGCGGAAAATGAGCGTCGAGAGACGACGGATGGAGCAGGCGCTGCGCCGGCTGCTCGACCGCTATCCTGACCCCATGCTGCATCGCTGGGTGATGGAGACGGTCGGCGCTCTCCAGGCGCGGCTCAAGGCGATCGTCGACCCCGGCGAGCGCGACCAGGCCCAGCGCGCCGCCCTCGTCTTCATCAAGACCACCCTGCAGAACTGGTCGGAAAAGCCGCCGGTGCGCCATTGACGGCTGCGATCGGACAGTTGATATTCGTCATGATGGTTCCTTCGAGGCCGCGCCTCGGGGAATAATAGGGAATACGATAGGGGAGACCCCAGAGGGATCCGATTCGTGGCTGCCCCCGCAACTGTGAGCGGAGAACGTCCGGCGCCAAGGCCACTGGAGATATCCGGGAAGGCCGTCCGGACGTGATGACCCGCGAGCCAGGAGACCTGCCATCGCACTGAACCGCCTGCCGGACGGGGTTGTTCCGGGCAGCCGTCGATGCGTTTCCTCCCTGGGGAATTGCCGTCAGATCGGTCCTGTCCTTCAGCCCTCGTCCAAGGGCGACGAGTTTTCATTGCTCCTCGGAGGGACGACTATGACTGCAAATACTGCCGCTTCCACCCTTTCCACCGCGGGCCACAAGGCCGGCACGCTGTTTCCCTCGATGATGAGCGTCCTTTTCGGCCTGTTCGTCGTCGGTTTCGTCGGCTTCTCGCAGCTGGACGTGGTCCACAACGCCGCCCACGACACCCGCCACGCCAACGCCTTCCCCTGTCACTGACGGGCGGCCGGAATGCATCTCTTCCGATCGCTGGTCTTCGTTTCGGCGCTGGTCGGCCTGATTGTCGGCGTGGTCATCAGTCTCGTGCAGTATGTCGGCACCGAGCCGCTGATCTTCGCCGCCGAGGTCTACGAGACCGCCGCACCGGCGGCCTCCGACCTTGGCGGCCATGACGGCCATGACCATGGCACGGCGGCCGGCATGGAAACCGCGGCGCCTCAGGCCTCACACGAGCACGAACATGCGGCGGATGCCTGGGCGCCGGCCGACGGTTTCGAGCGGCATTTCGCGACGCTCGTCGCCAACGTGCTCACCGCGACCGGCTTCGCGCTGGTGCTGAACGGGCTGATGCAGGCGACGCGCCAGCCGGCAGGCTGGCGGACCGGGCTTGCCTGGGGGCTCTGCGGCTTTGCAGCCGTCATGCTCGCGCCGACGCTCGGGCTGCATCCGGAACTGCCGGGCACACCGGCCGCGCCGCTCGCCGAGCGGCAGGTCTGGTGGATCGCAACGGCGGTCGCGACCGCGGCCGGCATCGCGCTCCTCTATTTCAAGCGCACGCCCTGGGCGGCGGCCGCTGCACTGGTGCTGATCGCCCTGCCGCACGTCGTCGGCGCTCCGGTCGCGCCGGAAGGCGAGGCGGCACTCGCCCCGGAGGCGCTGTCGCGCCGCTTCGTGGTCATCGCGACCCTGACAAGTCTCGTCTTCTGGGCGCTGCTCGGTGGCCTTTCCGGCTATTTCCGCCAGCGCATGGAAGCCTGAGGCCGCGATGGCCGGGGCTTTCAATTACGACTGGCGCATCGATCTCGATGCGCTGGTCTTTTCGCATCCGGCCTCCGGCAGCCGCTGCTTCGTCCACCGGCTTGCCTTTCGCGCCCTGACGCGGAACGCCGCGCCGACCGCGCAGGACTGCATGCGATGGTTTGTAGGCCATCGCGCCGCTTTCGAGGCAGCGGCGGACGAGAAGGCCGGGCACGGCCCCGTTCCCGGCAACGCCTTCAACCTGAACAGCCGCGAGATTCGCCGGGCGCTGCGGATGCTGCGCGCATCCTGACGCCTGCGCTCAGCGGTGCTCGGCCGAAAAGATCCCGATTTCCGCCTCGGCCTCGGGGCTCCAGAGACCGAGCGCCTTCAGGATCTCGGTGGTGAAGGTGCTCGGCGAATTGCCGGGCGCCGTCACCACCTTGCCGTCCGAGACCGCCTGCGGCCGGTCCACATAGCGCGCAGCGCCATGATAGCCAGGATATTTCTGGTGGGAGGCGAGCGAATTGCCGGTATGGGCGACGCCGTCGAGGATACCGGAGGCGGCGACGGCGCTCGCTGCCGCGCAGATGCCGCCGACGACCTTGCCGGCCTCATGGAAGGCGCGGAGGAGGGGCGAAAAGTCCGGTGCCGTTCCCTTTTCCCAAGATAGGCCGCCCGGCAGCACGAGCGCGTCGAAGCGCGCCGGATCGAGATCGGCGAAGGAGAGGTCGGGCGTCACATTCAACCCACCCATCGAGGTGACCGGTCTGCCGTCGGGCGAGGCGGTGAGGACTTCGACGCCCAGATAGGCGCGGGCCGTCGCCATCAGCAGGGCGCATTCCCAGTCGGCGAAGTCTTCGGCAAGGGCAATGGCGATGCGGGTCATGAACCGTCTCCGTCTCTTGTTTTCGTTCAGGCGAGGGCCTGCAGGTAGCGCATGCCGGTCACAGGACGCGGCACGAAGTCGAGATGTTCGTAGAAGCGATGGGCGGCGAAATTGCCGGTGGCGGCACTCACCGAAAGGTAGTCGCAACCGGCGCTGCGGGCAACCTCACGGGCGCGCTTGACGAGATGATGGCCGATGCCGTTTCCGCGCTGGCCGTCGCGGACGTAGAGATGGTGGAGGTCCATGCCGCGTTTGCCTTCCTGGGCCTTGTAGAGCGGCACGAGGATGGCGTAGCCGATCAGGCTCTCGCCGCCGTCGGCGACGAGCGCGGTGATCCACGGCACTGGGCCGAAGAGGTCGCGTTCGAGCTTGTCGGGCGTCATCGCCGAGGCGTCGCCGTGATGGGCGGCGAGTGCGGCGATCATCTCGTTGAGTTCCGGCAGGTCGGACGCTCTCGCGTGGCGGATGACCACGACCGGCGGCCGGGGCAGGGTGATGTCGGTGTCTTCGGTCATTGTCGCTTCCCTCTTTCGCTCGGTGCCGTCAGGGGAAGCTGTCTTCGAAAACAACAAGGCCGCCTGACGGCGGCCTGTTGACATGATGATCTGTCGGGCCGCCCTCTACCGGTAGGCCCAAAAATACGTGCAGGTGATGAGTGCGCGTGCGTCGATCATGAAAGGACAGATGCGCCGATTTCAATCGATTGTCAATGTCGACTTTGTCTCTCCCGGGCTGGCTCCGCTATGGCGGTCTGCGAGGCCGCTTGCTAGAAGGGTTTTCTCTCCTCCACGAACACGGCGTTGCCCATGCCCCTCAAGCTCTATCTCGCCGGACCGGAAGTCTTCCTCAAGGACGCCCGTTCGGTCCTCGATGCCAAGGCCCAGCTGACGCGCGCCTACGGCTTCGAGCCGGTCAAGCCCGGCGACATCTTCATCGAGCCTGCGCCGACGCCGCGCGAATTCGGCCTGCGCATCAGCTCGGTCGACGAGCACATGATGAATTCGGCCGACGGCATCATCGCCAACCTGACGCCCTTCCGCGGCATCGCGGCCGATGTCGGCACCGCCTTCGAGCTCGGTTACATGTGCGCCCAGGGCAAGATCGCCTGTGCCTACACGAACGTCGCCGACAGCCATTTCGACCGCGCCATGCGCCATTACGAGGGTTCCGTGTCGAAGGACGAAAACGGCCGCTGGCGCGGACCGGACGGCATCTCCATCGAGGATGTCGAGATGATCGACAACCTGATGCTGCATGGCGGTGTCGTGCGCCGCAGCGGGCTCGTCGCCGTCCATGCCGCCGCGCCCGACGCGCTCTATTCCGACCTCACGGCCTTCGAGCAGTGCCTGAAGTTCATCGCCGAGCGGCCCTAGATCACCGCTCGACGGGTTCTCCGGCCTTCGTCGTCAGGCGCTTCTCGAAGTTCACCTTGGTGAGGTGCAGGTCCTTGTCCGTGTAGTGCACCACCTCGTCCGGCGAGCGGGTGCCGACGACGAGATAGGTCGCGGGCTCTTCCGACCGGTTCTCCAGCCGGTGGCCGACCGCCACCCCCGCCTTGAAGGTCGCGGCGTCCCCCGGCTGCATCTCGGTCAGGCTGTCGCCCTCGTTCAGCGTCACCCGCCCCGAGAGAACATAGATGAACTCGTCCTCGTTTTCGTGCCAGTGCTTGTGGGAGGAGAACGATCCCGGCGGCAGCGTTTCGAGGAAGGCGCCGAACTGGGTGAGCCCGCCGGCATCCGAGAGCAGGCGCGCCCGGTAGGGGCCGAGCTCGGCATTGATGCCGCTGCCGGTTGCGTCATCGAGCGGCGCGTCTTCCTGTCGGATGATGGGCATGGGTTCTCCCGTCTTACGGCGTCTTGCGATACCGCCGCGCCACGTAGACCACGCTGCCGCCCTTCAGGCCCTTGTAGAGCATCGAGCCCTTCGCGCCGGAAAACTCGGCCATGAACTGCTTCAGGAACCAGGCCCGCCCGATGCGCTCGCGCTTGCGGGCCTCGGCCGCGTCGAGGGCGGCGACGACATTCGTCGAGATGTTGCGGCTTGCAACGCATTCCAGGCCGGGTGCCGCGAGCTGCGCGTCGAGGGTGGAAAGCTGGCTCTTCGGGCGCATGTCGGCGAAAGTGAACCAGCCGCCGGGCTTCAGCACGCGGGCGACCTCGCGGGCGAAGGCGTCCACGTCGCCGTAGCAATGGGAAGATTCGATGTTGACGACGATGTCGAACGAGGCGTCGGCGAAGGGCATCTTCTCGGCATCGCCCTGCTCGAAGGTGAGGTTCGGCGTGTCGGCGTTGAGGCTTCGGGCGCGGCGGACGGTCTCGGGCGAATAGTCGAGCCCGGTGACGGCGGCGGGGGCGAAATAGCGGGCGACGTAGCGCGCGCCGCCACCTCTGCCGGAACCGACCTCGAGCACGCTTGCGCCCTCGACCGGCAGGCCTTCCACCGCCTGCTGGTAGAGCCCGATGAAGGCACGCTCCTTCTCGTCTTCGGGCCGCAGCGGGAAGGCCGCGCCGTCACCGACGTAGCCGTAGTTCATGAAGCGCCAGTCGCCGTCCTTCCAGAACAGCGAGAGCAGATTGTAGACGCGGCGCCAGATCCATTTCTGGGTGCGCGGGAAACGGCCGGGCGTGGCGATGTCGAGGACGCTGGAAAAGAGACGGCTGCTCATCGGTGCACTTTCACTCCGCGGCGGGGACAGCCGGCGCGGACGCGGCCTCGAGTGCGGTGAACTCGCGGTAGAGCCAGTCCCGCCCCTTGCGGATCAGGTCGTGGTCGTCCTTGTTCAGCGGGCTGAAGCCCGGCAGGTAGTATTTCAGCACCAGTGGCGCGCACTTGCGCCAGTAACCCGGCGCGAAGAACAACACCCAGAAAAGGCGCGCCCAGAAGCGCGGTCCGGTCTTGATGCCATCGGCCTTGGCGAAGAGCGTCAGATTGCGCAGCGTGATCACCAGAAACGTCCAGGCCACCGCGTTGAACGCCATGGTGCGCAGCATGTAGCGCTTGAAGCCGGAATATTTCGGCGTCGCGGCCTTGAAGACGTGGAGCGCGACGGCCTTGTGCTCCAGTTCCTCCAGCGCGTGCCACATCCACAGGCGGCGATAGGCCGGCGCGGCGTTCTCGAGGAACTGCGGATTGCGTAGCGTGACGGTCGAGAGCGTCGCCGTCAGGTGCTCGATGGCGCAGGTGACGGCCAGCCGGAAGATGGGGATCTTGTCGCTGCGCAGCGTCTCGCGCACCGGCTCTTCCATCGCCTCGACATCGTAGCCGAGCTTGCCGAGGGCCTGGTTGTATTCCTCATGCTCGCGGGTGTGGAAAGCCTCCTGCACCGCATAGCCGTTGATCTCGGCGGCGAGCTGGCGATCGGCCAGCCTCGGCGCGTAGTATTTCAGCGCCCGGATGAAATAGCGCTCGCCTTCCGGCAGGAAGATCGAAAGCCCGTTGATGAGCGCCGTCTTGTGGAAATCGCCGTCCAGCCAGTGGCGGGTCGGGTTTTCGAGGATGCCGAAGCGGATGTCGCGCGGGATGATATCCTCGTCGTCGTTGGCGGGCGCGACGCCTTTCCAGTGGGCGCCATGCCCATTTGCCTGTGGTTCGGCCATCGTAAAGTTTCCCGTTCTGCTGGAACCCGGGCCGCGTCGTGCGCCGGGACATCGTTCTGCGAGGGACTATACTAAACGCGGGTGCAGTGGCAACCGCGCACCTTTGCCGGAGGCATGTGACCGCCCTGCTGTTCAGGAACAGGGTGGGCCATCGTGTCGGCGGGCACTGACGTCGGGTCGTTTCAAGACTTGATCTTGATCAATGCAGGGCGAGGCCGGCCGCACGATTGTAGCGTCAAAAGGGCTGGAAAGGCAGGAGTCGTCCTGCCGCGACAAGGAGAGAGCTGATGTACAAGAAGATCATCGTACCGGTAGACTGCGCCGCGCTCGACAAGGGCGAGAAGATCCTGCGCAAGGCGGCCTCCCTGCTCGACACCGGCGGTGAAATCGTGCTCCTGACGGTAGTCGAGGACATGCCCGGCTATCTTGCGATCGATCTTCCCGTGGACGTCATCGAAAACGCCATCAAGGACGGCAAGGCCAAGCTCGTCGAGCTCAAGGAGAAGACCGGGATAGCCGCCCGCGTCGAGATCCGCAGCGGTGCCGCCGCCCGCGAAATCCTCGCCGCGGCGAGCGAGCACAAGGCCGATCTCGTCATCATCGGCTCGCATGTGCCGGACTTCTCCAACTACCTGATCGGCGCGACGGCGGACCGGGTGGTCCGCCACTCCAAGTGCTCGGTGCTCGTCGACCGCTGAGACGGAGCAAAGGCAAGGAGCGACCTCATATGGACACCAAGAAATACGAAAACATCCTGCGCCAGCGCCATCTCGAAATCCTCGCGCGGCTCAACAAGATCGATGCCGATCTCAGCGAGCAGAAGAGCCCGGATTTCGAGGACCAGGCCACCCAGGCCGAGAATGACGAAGTGCTCGAGGAATTCGGCCAGGTCGGCGAGACCGAGCTGAAGGCGATCGACGCGGCGCTGAAGCGCATCGAACAGGGCACCTTCGGCATCTGCGTGACCTGCGGCCAGCCGATCTCCGAGGAACGGCTGGATGCCGTGCCGCACACGCCGTTCTGCCAGGACTGCGTGCCCGGCTGAGGCCGGCGCGGAATACCCCTCCCGGACGGGCCTGCCGGCGGGGTTCGGAGACGATGATCATGTCTCCGGACCGCCGCCGGCTTCTTCGTGTCGGGGAAGGACGGCTCAGTGCAGCAGCGCGCCGGCCGTGCCGCCGATGAGCAGCACCAGCGCAAGGAGGATGGTGAGCGCCGCGCCCGGCCCGCGACGTTTCGCGTCGGCGTAGTATTCGGTGGCATAGAGCACCCGTGCGCCCGTCCAGCAGAGGCCGAGAATGCCGGCGACCGGATCGGAGACGTAGACGCCGAAGAGCCAGAGCGCCGGCAGGAACAGCACGAGCTGTTCCACCGTGTTCTGCTGGACGCGGAAGATGCGCTCGAAGGCCTCGTCGCCGGTGATCCGCGGCGCTTCGATGCCGAACTGCCTGCGGGCACGGCCGACCTTGATCATGAACCAGGCATAGGCGACGAGCGCGGAGAAGGTGGCAAGAACCGTGAACCGCATGGCTTCCTTCCTCGGATGGCAGCGCGCCGATCTGATCGCCCACGCAGGTGATCGCGACGCCTGCGGATTTGTAGGCCGAAGCGGCAGGCCGTGCAAGCGCCGCCGGCCGCTTGCCGGGCGTCGCAAATTCGCCCATGATGGCGTCTATCCGGACGGGAGAAGAACGCCGGACGAAGACCTCAGGGGACAAGCTGATCCGATGACCGAACCGTTCCATTTCGGGAGACCGTACGATTTCCACGAGCTGGTGGCCGACGGCATCGTCCATGGTGTCGGCGTGGTGTTCGCGCTCGTCGGGGCGACGGCCCTGATCTTCTATGCGACCGTCTGGACGAGCTATGCCGAGATGGCGGCCGCCTGGATCTACGGCCTCGGCCTGGTCATCGCGCTTGCCGTCTCGTTTACCTACAACATGTGGCCGCATTCGCGCACCAAGTGGATTCTCCGGCGTTTCGACCACTCGGCGATCTTCGTGCTGATCGCCGCCACCTACACGCCCTTCCTGGTCAAGGGCGCGCATGACTGGGCGATCTTCGCGCTGCTGATCGGCATCTGGGCGACCGCCGCCGTCGGCATCACGCTCAAATGCCGCTATCCCGGCCGCTACGACCGGCTGGCGATCCTCCTCTATCTCGCCATGGGCTGGAGCGGCGCGCTGGCGCTCGGCCCGATTTCGCAGACCTTGCCGAGCATCACCGTGCTCCTGATCGTTGTCGGCGGCTGCATCTATTCGGCCGGCGTGATCTTCCACGTCTGGGAACGGCTGCGCTTCCAGAACGCCATCTGGCACGGCTTCGTGGTCACTGCCGCCGCCGTTCACTACTCGGCGGTCGTCACCGCCTTGAGCCTCTGAGAAGGAACGTCAGGCCTTTTTCGGCTTGCGAGCCGCCTTGGAACCTATGCGAAAAGCAGTGGCGGTAACCACCCAGGCGATCAAAGCGCCAAAGGTCAAGCCAAAGACGATGGTGCCGATAAGGATACCGGGATCCGACGCCAATTGACCGAAGAGACTGCCTGTGAGGGCATATGAAAAAGCACCGTGTAGGATTTCTAGCAGGAATTGAGGCACCAATAGTACGGCCGAAATTCGCCAGCACTCGCCCCATTCGGCCATACGATCCTCCTGCTTGCGGAAGTAGGTGCCAGCCCAAACGCCGCTGGCGTATGTGACGGCAAAACTGAGACTGGAGCCGATGTCATCGACGACGTTATAAGCGAGAAGTAGCGCAACCGCGACCATCCCGGCGATTGTTATTGCGAGAGATACAAAGAAATAACGGATAGCGAGCGGCACGATGAAACTGGGCAAAGAGATAACTCCTATCGAAAAGCCTATGATGAAAACAAAAACAACCTAAAGGCGATTCCCAGTCGCGTTCAAGGGCCGAAATCCAGTTGAGTGATCGGTTGGCCTGCTTCCGGCCGGTCACTGCTTTTACCTCCCCTTGGTCAACACCACCGCATAGCGGCAAGGCCGGTCGGTTTCGTTCCTGAAACAGCAGTCGGCCGGTGGCCCGAGCGCCAGGCAGTCGCCCTGGCGAAGCCTGTGCACCGTCTCGCCCTCCACGAAGGTGAGCGCGCCTTCGAGCACCCAGACAAGCTGACGCAGGAAGGTGAAGGCGGCGGCGCCATAGGGTACCTCGGCGCCCGGCGGCAGCTCGACCTCGACGATCTCGAGCGGCATGTCGACGACCGGCGAGACATGGCGGCGGCGATAGCCGGTTGCGGGATCGGTCCAGACCGGCTGTTCGTCGCTGCGAAGGAGGCGCCTTCCACCGGCTTCCGCCCGGGCGACCAGCGTCGAGACGCTGAGCGACAGGGCGCCGGCGAGCCTGCCGAGGAGTGCGGCCGTCGGACTGCTCTCGCCGCGCTCCACCTTGTGGATCATCGCCCGGGAAACACCGGCACGCTCGGCGAGATCGGAGAGCGACCAGCCGCGCGAAAGCCGCTCGACACGAATTCTCTCCCCTAGACAGCGATCCAGATCGTCTGATATGTTTGACATAAATTTACTATAGTGGACAACTCGCCATGAAGCAACCGATCCTGATCCGCAACGCGACCGAGGCCGATCTTGCCGCGATCCGCGACATCTACAACGACGCCGTCGAGCACACGACGGCGATCTGGAACGATCAGCTGATCGATGTCGAGAACCGCCGCGCCTGGCTGGAGCTGCGCCGCGCAAGGGGGTTCCCGGTGCTCGTCGCCGAGGTGGACGGCAAGGTCGCGGGCTATGCCTCCTACGGCGACTGGCGGGCCTTCGACGGCTACCGCCACACGGTCGAGCATTCGGTCTACGTCCACAAGGATGCGCGCGGCGGCGGCATCGGCAAGGCGCTGATGAAGGCGCTGATCGAGCGGGCGCGCGAGGGCAGGGTGCATGTGATGATCGCCGCGATCGAGGCCGGCAACACCGCCTCCATCCGGCTGCACGAGAGCCTCGGTTTCCGCCTTGTCGGCATCCACGAGGAGGTCGGCACCAAGTTTGGCCGCTGGCTCGATCTGGCGATGATGGAGCTGAAGCTCTGAAGGCGGCTCCGCCGCCCGAAACGGCGCCTGTCCTGCCTTTGTCGCTCATCGGCATGGCGATCCTCGACGAGCTCCTCCCCGAACAGAACGTGCGTCCGAAGCTGCCCGGCTGACCCTTTCCCGTTTTTTTATTGACAATTGATGGAAATCAAATCAAATCTACGAAGCTTCGTATATATGGTGACAAATAGATATATGCCTGACGAAGCGGGAGGTTCTTTATGGCTCATGTTGTTGTTCTCGGTGCCGGCCTCGGTGGCACCATCATGGCCTACGAGTTGAGGGACGTGCTGTCACGCGACGATCGCGTCAGCGTCATCAACAAGGGTTCGGTCTATTCTTTCGTACCGTCGAACCCGTGGGTGGCCGTCGGCTGGCGCGAGCGCGAGACGGTCGAGGTCGATCTGGCGCCCGCCTGCAAGCGCCGCGACATCGCGCTCTACCCGCAAGGGGCGAAGCGCCTGCACGCCGCCGAAAACCGCATCGAACTCACCGACGGCACCTCCGTCGACTATGATTATCTGGTGATCGCGACCGGTCCGGAACTCGCATTCGACGAGATCGAGGGCTTCGGCCCCGAGGCTCATACCCAGTCGGTCTGCCACATCGATCACGCACTCGCCGCCAAGGATGCCTTCGACAGACTGGTCGCCAATCCGGGACCGGTGGTGATCGGCGCCGTGCAGGGCGCTTCCTGCTTCGGCCCGGCCTACGAATTCGCCTTCATCCTGGAAAAGGCGCTGCGCGACGCCAAGGTCCGCGACAAGGTGCCGATGACCTTCGTCACCTCCGAGCCCTATATCGGCCATCTCGGCCTCGACGGGGTCGGCGACACCAAGGGTCTGCTCGAAAGCGCGCTGCGCGCCAAGCACATCAAGTGGATCACCAACGCCAAGGTGCAGAAGTTCGAGGACGGCAAGGTCATCGCCGACGAGCTCAACGAGGACGGTTCGGTGAAGACCACCCACGAGGTGCCGTCGGCCTATACGATGATGCTGCCCGCCTTCCGCGGCGTGGAAGCGGTACGCGATATCGAGGGGCTGACCAATCCGCGCGGCTTCATCCTCGTCGACCGGCACCAGCAGAACCAGAAGTTCCAGAACGTCTTCTCGGTCGGCGTCTGCGTTGCCATCCCGCCGATGGGCAAGACCCCGGTTCCGGTCGGCGTGCCGAAGACCGGCTTCATGATCGAGAGCATGGTGACGGCGACGGCGACCAACATCGCCCGGCTCGTCCGCGGCGAGAAGCCGAACGCCGAAGGCACCTGGAATGCCGTCTGCCTCGCCGACTTCGGCGACGGAGGCATCGCCTTCGTGGCACAGCCGCAGATCCCGCCGCGCAACGTCAACTGGTCGTCGCAGGGCAAGTGGGTGCACGCCGCCAAGATCGGCTTCGAGAAGTACTTCCTGCACAAGATCAGGAGCGGCCGCTCCGAGCCCTTCTACGAGAAGCTCGCTTTGCAGGTCCTCGGCATCGACAAGCTCAAGGCCGTGAAGTTCGACAGCGAGTGAGCGGGCGCGGCCGGAAGGCCGCGTTCCGTGGTGCTAACCGCAAATTTCCGTCATGCCGGCTGCGTGGATCGTGGATCCTCGGGTCAAGCCCGAGGATGACCACCCTTCGGTTTGGGACAGGGTGTCCCGTCCGTCGTTTCCATCGGGCGAAACATGTCTTTGGGCAGTCACCCCACCCGGAGCACCGTCATCCTCGGGCCTGACCCGAGGATCCACGCACAAGCCGATGCTCTCTCCGTGCTGGCGACGCGTCAGGAACCTGCGGCGTCGATCTGGAACACCCTCTTCTCCCCGGCGGGGAGAAGTGCCGAGCGAATGCGAGGCGATGAGGGGGAAGCCACTTTTCCCGATTTCACCCCCCTCAACCGGCGCTGCGCGCCAGCTTCTCCCCGGCGGGGAGAAGAGGACCGGATATCGCTCGTCCGGCCGCTCCGGCGGTCGGTGCGGCAAGGCCCGCGTCGAGGCGGACGAAGGTGACGCCCTTTTCCTTCAGCGCATGAATGCCGCGGGCGACCCCTTCGCCGGCCGAACGGCTCGGCTGGTTGACATGCGCGATGATGACGTCGCCGTCCTTCGCCGCCGCGATCCGCTTCTCGGCCATGCCGGCGATGAGGCCTGCGCCCTGGTCGCCGTTCACCGAATAGCCGGCGATGCGGTAGCCCATTTTCTCGATCTCGGCGATGGCGGTCGTGCTGTAGCGGGCGGTCGCACCACGGAACCAGCGCGGCACCGGCGAGCCGGCGGCGACGATCGCGCGTGCCCCGCCCTCGACTTCGGCGGCGACCGCCGCCGGCGAACCCGCCGCCGGAATGCCGTAGACCGCGAGCGGCCGGTCGACGGCCGGCACGTGGTTTTCGCCGTGATCCTCGATCTCGAAGAGGTCCGGCCGGCTCTGCAGCCGCTTCACGACCTCGGGATTGCGCCGCACCCAGCGGGTGGTGACGAAGATCGTCGCCGGAATTTCCTCGCGGAAGAGCTCGCCCAAGATGCGCTCGTCGGCCGCCCCCGAACAGGCATCGAGCGTCAGCGCGATGCGCGGTGCCGCCGGCCCGCCGCGGGCGATCACAAGCTTCGGTTCGACAAGGCCGTCACGCGCCCCGGCGGTTGCCGGGACGACGAGAGAGGCCGCGAGCGTCGCGAAAAGGAAGAAGAGGCGCATGGGAGACCGGCAAACGGAGGGACTGCGATTCCTTCCGCCGCCAAGGCGCCGGAATTGTGGCAAAGGGGGGTAGGTGTGCTGGTGCACCGGCTATCCCGGTGTATCCTCCTCGTTCTCGGAAAGGAGTTCGTCGGGTGCGTAAGCATCCTTCTGCCGGCCGTCCCGGATCGCCACCACCTCGATCACCCCGTCGCGGTATCGCGTCGTCAGGACGAGAGGCGGCATGCTCACCTTGCGCGTCCCTTCGAGCACGCCCTTCTCGGTCATCTCCGGAAAGGAAGACAACAGGCTCTTCTGCCTCTCCAGGCGGTCGATCAGCCTCCTGGCTGCGGCGGGATTGACAGCGGCAAGTTCGGCGATCTTTTTCAGGAACCAGCGTTCGGCGCTCTTCGAAAGGCGAACCGGCGGCATCAGCCGGCCCGGCGACGACGGCGATCCTCGGCTTCTTCGACGAGGCGGCGGGCCTTCGCAATCACCTCATCGAGGTCGACGCTTTCACCGCGATCGAACTCCGCGATGCCCTCGGCATCCTGCAGGATCTCGGCGCCTTCACCGGCGAGATAGTGGGCAAGTGCCGTTTGAAAGACCCAGGCGCGGTCACGATCGAGTGCCGCGGCGATGCGATCAAAGTCGGCGACCAGTTGCCGGGGCAACTGGAGCGAAACCTGCGTCTTTTCGGTCTGCGTCATAGGTGGTCGCCTCTGTGATACGACGTATGACAACATAACCCGGCGGGTCCGAAAATCAAAGTCGCGTGACAGTGTCCGTCACCCATACCTTCTCCCGCTGATTCCGCCTTGATAGGCCGGCGCCCGGTCTCTATCTGTCCCAGAAGCAATTTCCCCACCTCAAGAGAGGCTTCGCCCTTGTCCGTATTCCCGAACCTGCCCACGCCGCCCGCCGCCGAGAAGAAGCCCGTCTCCGATACCCGCCACGGCATCACCCGCACCGACGACTATGCCTGGATGCGCGCCGAAAACTGGCAGGCGATGTTCAAGGACCCTTCGCTGCTCGACAAGGACCTGCGCCGGCATCTCGAGGCCGAGAACGCCTATATGGACGCCGCCATGGCCGACACCAAGGCGCTGCAGGAAAAGCTCTTCGCCGAGATGAAGGGCCGCATCAAGGAGGACGATTCGTCGGTACCGATGAAGGACGGCCCCTTCGCCTACGGCACCGCCTTCGTCACCGGCGGCGAGCAGCCGCGCTATTTCCGCATCCCGCGCGACGGCGACCACAAGGACGAGGCGAGCCGGAAACTGCTGCTCGACGGCGACAAGGAAGCCAGGGGCAAGGACTATTTCCGCCTCGCCGGCCTCGACCACACGAGCGACCACGCCTTCGGTCTCTGGGGCTATGACGACAAGGGCTCGGAATACTTCACGCTCAGGGTGCGCGACCTTGCAACCGGCGAGGATCTTCCCGACGTGATCGAGAACACCGGCGGCGGCGGCGCCTGGGCGCCGGACGGCAAGAGCTTCTTCTACACCCTGCAGGACGACAACCACCGCTCCTCCAAGGTCTTCCACCACATCGTCGGTGAGCCGCAGTCTTCCGACCGGCTGGTCTACGAGGAGACGGACCACGGCTTCTTCATGGGCGTCGGCGGCTCGCTGCTCGACGATTTCATCTATATCGACATCCACGACCACGAGACGAGCGAGTACCGCATTCTCTCGACGAAGGAGCTGACGGCCGAGCCGCTGCTGGTCGCCGCGCGCGAGGAGGGGGTCGAATATTCGCTCGCCGAGGGCGGCGACGTCTTCTACATCCTGACCAACGACGGCGGCGCCAAGGATTTCAAGATCATGGAGGCGCCGGTTGGCGCTCCCTTCAAGGAGAACTGGAAGGAAGTAGTGCCGCATACGCCCGGCCTGCTGATCCTCTCCCACATGGCCTTCGCGCGCCACCTCGTCTGGCTGCAGCGCCGCGACGGCCTGCCGGAAATCATGATCCGCGACCGCAGGACCGGCGAGGAGCACGCGATCGCCTTCGCCGAGGAGGCCTATTCGCTCGGGCTCTCGGGGGCGGCCGAATACGACACCGACGTCATCCGCTTTTCCTATTCCTCGATGACGACGCCCTCCCAGCTCTTCGACTACAACATGGCGACGCGCGAGCGCACGCTCTTGAAGACCCAGGAAGTGCCCTCCGGCCACAACCCGGACGACTACGTGACCCGGCGGGTCTTCGCGCCTGCCCATGACGGCGAGAAGGTGCCGGTGACGCTGCTCTACCGCAAGGACACCAAGCTCGACGGCTCCGCGCCCTGCCTGCTCTACGGCTACGGCGCCTACGGCATCACCATTCCCGCCGGCTTCAACACCAACTGCCTGTCGCTCGCCGACCGCGGCTTCGTCTATGCCATCGCCCATATCCGCGGCGGCAAGGACAAGGGCTTTACCTGGTACGAGGACGGCAAGATGGAGAAGAAGGTCAACACCTTCAAGGACTTCATCACTGCCGCCGACCATCTGGTGAAGGAGGGCTTCACCGCTTACGACAAGATCATCGCCGAAGGCGGATCGGCCGGCGGCATGCTGATGGGGGCGGTCGCCAACATGGCGCCGGAGAAATTCGCCGGCATCATCGCCGCCGTGCCCTTCGTCGACGTCTTGAACACCATGCTCGACGACACCCTGCCGCTCACGCCCCCGGAATGGCCGGAATGGGGCAACCCGATCGAATCGGAAGAGGAATATCGCTGGATCGCCGCCTACAGCCCCTACGACAATGTCGGCGCGAAGTCCTATCCGCCGATCCTCGCGCTCTCCGGCCTCACCGACCCGCGCGTGACCTACTGGGAGCCGACCAAATGGGTGGCGAAGCTGCGCGAGAGGGCGCCCGAGGCCGGCCCCTATCTCCTCAAGACCAACATGGCCGCCGGCCACGGCGGCAAGTCCGGCCGCTTCCAGCGCCTCGAGGAAATCGCCTTCGAATATGCGTTTGCGGTGAAGGTGGCGGGGAAGATGTGAGGGCGTGCGCCCCGGGCGCGGAGCCTGCAGAAGCCGAGGCCGCCGCCCGACGTTTCTAGTCCGACGTCGGCACCGTCTTCAGCGGGAAGTTGTCGACGGCGGCGCCTCCTGGAATTGCATGGGCCGCGTCGCCGATGCCGTCTTCGTTCCGGTCGATGAAACCTTCCCGCTCCTCATCGAAATCGTCGTAGTGGTTCCCCTCCTTGCCGTCGTCCCAGCGATTGGGGGCGAGCATGTTTCCCATGCTCTCGAGCAGCGCCGGCGGCATCGCCTCGGCGCCCGGTGGCGTCCACGGCTTGCCGGAGAGGTCGAAGGCGTTGATCCGGTTGTCCACCAGATCATTGTGGTGAAGGATGTTCTGTGCCGAAACCGGGAAGGCGCCGGCCATGCCCGGAACATTGGCCGCCTTGCCCATGAGCGGCGCCATGTCGTCGAGGCGGATACCGTAGTCGGCGCTTCCGCGCACAGAATTGCCCGCAATCTCGTTGGTGTTGGCGTCGTAGATGCCGATCCCCGTCGCGCTGCCGGTCACGGCATTGTCGAGAACACGGTTCGCGAAACTGCCCGAGATGATCAGGATGCCGTGTTTCTGGTTGCCGGAAACGACGTTCTCCCGAACGAGATTGCCGTTCGGCCCGCAGTTGATGAGGATGCCGGCATCGGATGTCTGGCGGCCGTTCGCTTCGACCCGGTTGCCGTCGATTTCGTTGCGAACGGCGCCCGAGTTGAGCGCAATGCCGAACTTCTTGTTGGCCCGCACGCTGTTGTCGAAGATGCGGTTTTC
This sequence comes from Ciceribacter lividus, assembly GCF_003337715.1. GTDB lineage: Bacteria > Pseudomonadota > Alphaproteobacteria > Rhizobiales > Rhizobiaceae > Allorhizobium > Allorhizobium lividum. Next base: position 71,039 of record NZ_QPIX01000015.1, on the reverse strand, counting down.
GGCGGCCTCTAGCATGCTCTGGTCGGCGTGGATCGCCTCGAGCCAGATGCCGGCACGGCCGTTGCCGCTCAGCGTATTGCGCGTGACGCCCGTTGCCGATGCGCCGAGAAGCGCAACGCCGTCGTTCCGGTTTCCGCTCGCCTCGCTGTCGGAAATGTCGTTCTCACGGCCGCCGGACACGACGATGCCCCGATGGTTTTCCGTCGCACGGATATGGCTGAGCGTATTGCCGTCGCCGAGAACGAGAAGTCCGGCGTCCGTTCCTGACGACCCCGCGTTGCGCACCTCGAAGCCGCTGAGCTCGATTCCCGAGCCGGCGAGGATGATCGCCGAGCCGTTCTTTCCCGCATCGACCACGACCGCGCCTTCACCCCGAAGCGTCAGCGGCTTGTCGACCCGCACATGCTCCCGGTACACCCCGGCCCGCACGACGACCGTCGTTCCGCCGGCCGCGCGGTCGACCGCCGCCTGGATCGATGTGAAGTCCGCATCGGCGCGTCCGACGGTGACGGTCGTCTCCGCCGCGCATGCAAAACCTGCCGGCCAGATCAGCAGGGCGAGAAAGCCTAGCACTTCGAACCGCATTCTCCGCATGGGAACCTCGTTTTTTAGCAGATAAGCATATGTTAGGCGCCGAACCGTTGCGCCAGATCAAGAATGCCGCGACAATCGGGCAGCGCGCGGAAGGGCGCGCGTTGCTGCGGGCTCGAAGAGATTGCCTTTGCGGTGAAGGTTGCGGGCAAGATGTGAGGGGATTCATCCTGTAATCTGTAGTTCACAGAAAGATTGATGTCAGTCACTTTGTGAACTACAGTTCACATACGATCGAGATCCGGCAGCATCCCGATTTCGCCGGCTGGCTTCGCAAGCTGAAGGACCGGCAGGCCCAGACACGCATCGCGATCCGTCTGGTGCGGCTTCAGTCCGGCCTGATGGGCGGCGTGAAGTATTTCGGCGGCATCGGCGAGGTGCGGATCGATTACGGCCCCGGCTATCGGCTCTATTTCGTGAAACGCGGCGAGGCGCTCATCATCCTGTTGTGCGGCGGCGACAAGGCGAGCCAGGACAGTGACGTCCGCCGCGCAATGGACCTGGCAAAGGACGTGTGACATGGCGACGGAAACCATCCCCTTCGATGCGTCGGAATTCTTTGCCGATGCGGAAGCCCAGGCGGCGCTGCTGACGGATGCGTTCGAAAGCGGTAATGCGGCCTATATCGCCAATGCCCTCGGGATCATCGCCAAGGCCAAGGGCATGACGCGTGTCGCCCGGGAGGCGGGGGTGACCCGTGAGGCCCTCTACAAGGCGCTGAGCGAGCGCGGCGATCCCAAATTCTCCACCATTCTCGGCGTCGCCAGGGCGCTCGGCCTGAAACTCACCGTGACGCCGGCCTCCGGGCCGGCGGAATAGGGTGGCGCCCATGCCCGCCTATGTCGCCCTGATCCGCGCCGTCAATGTCGGCGGCACCGGGAAACTGCCGATGGCGGAGTTGAAGGCGCTCGCCGAAGGCCTCGGCTTCGCCGAGGTCTCCACCTATATCCAGTCCGGCAACCTGATCTTCCGCGACGGCGGCGATCCGGCGGTGATCGCCGCGCGGCTCGACGCGGCGCTCGGCATTCGTCTCGGCAAGGCCCCCGGCGTCTTCGTCCGTACACCGGCGGAGCTCAGGGCCGTCCTCGACGGCAATCCCTTCGGGGCAATGGCGCCGGAGCGCGTGCTCGTCAGCTTCTTCGGTGAGGCGCCCGGCGACGACGCCCTGCACGGTTTCCTCGCCCCCGACGGCGAGGAGGCGGTGGTGCGCGGCCGGGAAATCTACGTGCACTACCCGATCGGCTCCGGCCGCTCGAAGATCAGGCTCCCGGCGCTGAAGGCCGGCACCTCCCGCAACATCAACACCGTCGCCCGGCTGGCTGAACTCGCTGGTGGGATCGAGGAGGGGTGAGCGCCGCTCGTCAGAACTCTTCGGTCGCGAACGGTGCCGCCTCGTCGAGGTCGTTCCCAAAAAAGTTGATCCGCCTGAATTTACCGTGAACACGACCTTTTTCGCGGAACGTTTCGATCGCGTAGTCCGCTCCTCCCGTTCTATGGGTGGAAAACGGAATTCCAAGATCGCGGAGCCGCTCGTACATCGCGTAGACGGGCGTCTCGTCCCGCGGCTGATAGACGTACAGCCCCGTGTAGCCATGGTCGGCCCCGAAGCCGAGGTCGACGAGAGCGCGTACATCCTTTTCCTCCGTGGCGCGGACTCCGATGAACTCCGAAGAGGCGATCGTCACTCTCGCGGGCCTCGTCATGACGGTTACTCCGCGCGCGGTACGGGGTAGTTCTGAAGGTAGTGGACGTCCTCGACAGCGCAGTCCGGGTAGACCCACTTGCTCCAGTTCTCCAACAGCCACGCGGTTGAAAGCATGACCGTTCCCTCGAGCATGCACTCCGGAGGCAAGGAAACGACGACATGGCCGGCGCTATAGCCGGTCGCGACGACGAGGACGAGTGGATTGGCCCACGCCTCGTCCAGTACCAGCATGAAGTCGACCGACTCTTCGTAGGGATGACGGCCTTTCAATCGGAAAACGGTCCCCCGTGGTAGTGCGGGTGCCTTGCAGTCGACAAGCCGTTCCATCTTCATCACCTATTGTTTCCTTGAGCCGGCTGCAGGAGTTCGCTTCGCATAATTCGCCCTACAGCAGTAAGGCGGTGTCGGTCAATTTCGTCAATCTCCAGTAGCGGGAACACGTGAACGCTTCCCCTCCCAGCCTGACCGCCCGTCTTGCATCATCCAGCATCAAGAGACAGCCGAGGGGAGGGCCGGGCATGTCGACGCTCATTCCGCTTCTGGCGCCGTTTGATGTCGATCAACGACGGCGACGGGCCGATCGCCGAGTCTCATCGTGCCTTCTGCCGCAGGGGGTGATTCGAAGGGGCGGGGCCAGCTCGTCCTTTGCGACATCTTCGACGGCGCCTCGCCACGCGCACCATAGGCCGCTTCACGGGCGGCGCCGCTAGCTGATTTGCCCCCGGCTGGCAATGGCGCCGTGCGGTCCGACGCAAGTTTCGCGCAAGCTTCAAAAGTTAACAAAAGGTTAACGACTGAAGAAGTGAGCGTGAAATGCGGATCGAAAGTGGCCTCGGCGGCTATTCTTATCAGAACCGGTATGTGCGCACCGTTGCCGAGACGGAGGAGCTTGCTGCCGAGACGACGGCTGCCGCAAGTCCGCGCCGCGCCGGCGGGCCCGCTTTCAGCAGCACTTTCGTCTCCGCCTCGCTCGCCACCGCACTCTGGAGCCTGGACGGCGGCCGCCGCTCCGGCACCGCGACGACCCTTGCCGCGTCACCCGTCGACGGCAGCGAGGCCGAACGCTCGCAGCTCGAACAGGTCGAGGCGCTTTACCGCGAATTCGGTCCCGTCGAGGACATGGAAGACTGAGCGGCGGCCAAACTCTCTCTTTTCTCCGTCAATGCACGTGATCGTGGCGATGGCCGTGGCCTTCATGCCCTGACGCGGCGTGATCGTGGCCCGTGCCGCAGGCGCCGCAGCCCTGATCGGCCACCTCGGCCAGCGCCGCCGCCCCGCCGCGGCGCCATTCCTGCCAGGATTGGCTGAGGATCTGTACCGACGAATTGAGGAAGAGGCCTGCCATCACGGCGGCGACGGCGAGGTCCGGCCAGGCGGTCGCGGTGCCCCAGACGCCGAGGGCGGCGATCATTACGATGACGTTGCCGATCGCATCGTTGCGCGAGCAGAGCCAGACGGAGCGCACATTGGCGTCGCCGTCCTTGTAGCGCATCAGGAGCAGCACGCTGGTGACGTTGGCGGCGAGCGCCAGGAAGCCGATCAGCCCCATCACCGGCGCTTCGGGCATGCCGTCGTAGAAAACCCGCCAGAGCGTGGTGGCGAAGACGAAGAGCCCCATCAGGAAGAGGCTCGCGCCCTTGCCGGCGGCCGCAAGGCTGCGCACGCCGAGCGGCGCGCCGATGACGGCGAGCGAGATGCCGTAGGTGACGGCATCGGCGAAGAAATCGAGCGCGTCGGCCTGCAGCGCCTGCGAGCGTGCCATCTGGCCGGCGGCCATCTCCACGACGAACATGCCGGCATTGATGGCAATCACCGCCCAGAGCCGGCGCTTGTATTCGGCGGAGACGCCCTCGAAGGTTCCGTGGCTGTGGCCGCAGCTCGCACTCATCGCTCTTCCTTCCCTCTTGATCCTGCAAGGCTTGACCCTACCTAGTCTCTCTAGCGACTAGAGGTTCAAGAGGGGCAGGCGAAAAAATGCTGTCGATCGGCGACATGGCGAAGCGGACCGGGGTGAAGGTCCCGACGATCCGCTACTACGAGCAGATGGGGCTGATTTCCGCCGCCGACAGGACCGGCGGCAACCAGCGGCGCTACGAGACGAGCGATCTCGAGCGGCTTGCCTTCATCCGCCACGCGCGCGACCTCGGCTTTCCGATCGAGGCGATCCGCGAGCTTCTGGCGCTGAGCGGCCATCCGGAACGGCCCTGCGAGCGCGCCGACGAGATCGCCCGCGAACAGCTCGCCGAGGTGCGCGAGAAGATCGCGCGGCTGCGCAAGCTCGAGCAGGAACTCTCCCGCATCGCCGCCTGCTGCGATGGCCACAGCGTCGGGGATTGCCACGTCATCCGCGCCCTTTCCGACCACGGCCTCTGCGAGGGCGAGCACTGAGGGGGTTTTGTCCCGTCCTCCGTCATGCCGGGCTCGACCCGGCATCCAGCCGCGCGATGTCCATCGCGCGGGGAGACCTCTTTGTCTGCATGGAGGTGAGTCCTATCGGCTCGCCGACGCTCGCCGGCTGGATGCCGGATCAGGTCCGGCATGACGGAAGCTGCACGGTCGCTTCTTCCTCTCCCCCACCGAGGGGGAGATCGACCCGTGGCCGGCATCCCGTGCACGGCGGATCTTCGAGCGCGAGGAGAGCGACGCGCGGGGT
>NZ_QPIX01000015.1:0-65994 GCF_003337715.1 Ciceribacter lividus | reverse complement strand
CGTCGCTTCTTCCTCTCCCCCACCGAGGGGGAGATCGACCCGTGGCCGGCATCCCGTGCACGGCGGATCTTCGAGCGCGAGGAGAGCGACGCGCGGGGTTCACCCTCCCCTTGAGGGGGAGGGTCGGACCGCAGGTCCGGGGTGGGGTGATCCGTGACGTCGTCACCCCCACCCGCGCGTTCCGCGCGACCTCCCCCCTCTAGGGGGAGGTGGGAGGGCCTCGTCGCCCATCACCCCCTTCTACCCCGCTGGCGTTCTTCGCTGCAATCGATTCACCGGATCGATTGCCCCTCATCCGCCTGCCGGCACCTTCTCCCCGCTCGCGGGGAGAAGGGACAAGCGACACCGCGCTGGTCGTCCCCTCTCCCCGTTCCTACGGGGGTCCGAAGGACGGGCAGAGACACGCGGCTCTGCCCCGGCAGGTCAGGGTGAGGGGCGGTCGTAAGGGGCGCACGCCTCCGTCCTCCGTCATGCCGGGCTCGACCCGGCATCCAGCCGCGCGATGTCCGTCGCGCGGGGAGACGTCTTCGTCTGCATGCAGGTGGGTTCTTTCGGCTCGCCGACGCTCGCCGGCTGGATGCCGGATCAGGTCCGGCATGACGGAAGCTGCACATCCGCTTCTTCCTCTCCCCCACCGAGGGGGAGATCGACCCGTGGCCGGCATCCCGTGCACGGCGGATCTTCGAGCGCGAGGAGAGCGACGCGCGGGGTTCACCCTCCCCTTGAGGGGGAGGGTCGGACCGCAGGTCCGGGGTGGGGTGATCCGTGACGTCGTCACCCCCACCCGCGCGTTCCGCGCGACCTCCCCCCTCAAGGGGGAGGTGGGAGGGCCTCGTCGCGGGTCATCTCTCTGCCCCGCCGCCGCCAAGCTCATTCGATCCGCACCCGCACCATGTCGCCGCGGACATGGATCGCCGGCTTCGCCCCCGGCGTGTTCGGCAGCGCGCTGTCGACATAGGAAGCCGTCGCTTCGACGAGGTAGCTGACGGGTGTCGGTACGAGGAAGTGGAGACCCGCATCGAGCATGTTGCCGGTGAGCGCGATGGTCTCGTTCTGCATCACCTTGTCGAAGACGACCCGCGCCCTGAGTGCTGCGCCGACGAGCGAGAGCTGCGCGGCATGGCCCCGGAGGTTGACGTCGCCGGCATCGCTGCGGATATCGACGGACGAGAAGTCTCCCTGAAGATCGGTCTGCGAGGCCTGCTGGTCGATGGCGACGGCGGCCTCGGGTTTCAGCCGGGCGGTGAGCGTCATCGTGCAGTCGGACCAGCGGTAGAAGTGCGTGCCGCCGAGGTCGACGACGAGGGTGTCGCCGTCGATGCGCATGCCGCCTTCCGGGCAGGAGACGGGAAACCAGCCGGAGTGCCAGAGCGCGCCCCAGCCGCGGCGCTCGCCTTCGAGCCTTGCTTCATGGGGTCCCTCGGCAGCGGCCGAAATGAGGAGCCGGCCGGCCTCGCCCTCGACGCGGATCTTCGAGACGGCGGAAAGGTCGAGCGGCCCGACGGCGCTGGTGCGGGTGGTGACGAAGGCGGCCGCACCGTCGAGGGCTGCGGCGGCGAGCACGACGCCGAGGAGGGAGAGGAGGACGGTTCTGGTTTTCATGGGAGAGGCTCCGGTTCGGGTTGACGAATGGCCCCATCCGGCACGGCGCGCCGCTTTGTTGCGACCTTGATCGCGTTTTGGGTCGACCGCGAACGCGATTGCGGCCAGAGTGACGGCAATTGCCCGCCGGTTGTCGCTCCATGCTCCTCGTTCCGCTTTCCTTTCTCGTCTCGCTCCTCCTCTTCGTCTTTCTCGTCCGGCTCCTGCGCCAGGGGCGCGAGGCACTCGGCCGCAACCGCCTGTTCGTGGTGCTGATCGGCCTCTATGTCGTCCAGACGGCGCTCGTCGGCATCCGCTGGGGCTATGGCGTCACCGCCGTGCTGCCGGCGCTGCCGCTCCTTGCGAGCCTCATTCCGCCGCTCTCCTTCGTCGCCTTCCGGGAGCTTGCTGCGGAGGAGGGGGCGATCTCCGCCCGCGACTGGCCGCATCTCCTGCCGACGCTTTGCTGTGTGGTGGCGATGCTTGTCGGCTTTCGCGATCCCGTCGATCTCGTGCTGATTGCCGAGTTCGCCGGCTACGGCCTGGCGCTGCTCTGGCTTGCCCGCCTAGGGCCGGATGGCCTGGTCGCCTCCAGGCTTGACGGAACGCTCCGCTCCTACCGCTCGCTGCAACTGACGGCGCTGGCGCTGATCGGCTCGGCGGCGACCGACATGGCGATCAGTCTCGATCTCCTGCTTGCCGGCGGCCGCCATGCGCCGGCCGTGGTGTCCGCCGCGACGACGTTCATCCTGCTCATGCTCGGGGTCGCCGCCATGACGGCCGGCGCGGAGGAGGCAGATGACGCGCCGGAGGCGGAGCCCGAACTGCAGGCCGTGCCGCTCGCGACCAGCGCCGATGCCGAGGTCGCTGCGGCCCTCGACCGGCTGATGGAGGGCCAGCGGCTCTTTGCCGATGCCGGGCTCAATCTCGGCCGGCTCGCCCGCCGCCTCGGTCTTCCGGCGCGGGCCGTCTCCAACGCCGTCAACCGCGTCCACGGCATGAGCGTCTCGCAATACGTCAACAATTTCCGCGTCGCCGAGGCCTGCCGGCTGCTCGGCGCCACCGACATGCCGGTGACCCGCATCGTCTTCGAGGCGGGGTTCATGACCAAGTCCAACTTCAACCGCGAATTCCTGCGCGTGACCGGCATGAACCCGACCGCCTGGCGCGCGGCGGCGCCGCGGGAAGTGTGCTCGATCTCCCCCCTTGAGGGGGAGATGTCACGAAGTGACAGAGGGGGGTGAACCTCGGGACCCGGCGCCTGTGATACCCCCCTCTGCCCTGCCGGCGTTCGTCGCTGCAATCGATTCACTGGATCGATTGCCCGGCTTCGCCGGGCGCTCCTCAACCCCCTCAAGGGGGGAGATCGACCCGTGACAAGCCCCCTCAGATGCCCTCGACCGCCGTCTTCAGCATGTCGCGGACCTGGCCCGCCACCGATTTCAGCGCGGGGTTCGGGATTGCCTCCATCGAGGCCACCGGGTCGATCGCGCTCACCATCACCGAGTCCGGGCCGGTGCGGCGTACGATGACGTTGCAGGGAAGCATGGCGCCGACCTTCGGTTCGAGGCCGATCGCCTGGTGCGCCATGGTGGGGTTGCAGGCGCCGAGGATCAGGTAGTCGTCGACATCCTTGTCGAGCTTCTTCTTCAGCGTCGCCTTGACGTCGATTTCGGTCAGCACGCCGAAACCCTGCGCCGAAAGCGCCGCCCGCGTCTTCTCCACCACGGTTGCGAAATCCTCGCCTTCGAACGTCCGGTCGATCGTATAGGCCATCATTGCCTCCTTTGCGGTCGTTGGAGGGCGATTGAACACGCCGAACGGGGCCGCTTTGCGGCGGTCTGGCGCTAATCCTCCGACGATTGGCAGGCCGCCCGCTCCATCGCTGCGGCGAGCGACGGCAGGATGCGCGGATCGTCCGACTGCGCCACGTTGAAGCGCAGGTATTCCCCGGCGGTCTGCGATACGCTGAAGGCGTTGCCGGGTGCAAGGATGACACCGTCTTCGAGGCAGGTGCGGGCAATGGCGGCGGCATCGAGCCCCTCCGGCAGCCGGCACCAGAGGAACATGCCGGCCTTCGGCGTGATCCACGGCTCGAGCCCCGCGGCCTCGAGTTGCCGGCCGACCCGCTCGCGGGCGGCGGCGAGCCGCACCCGGAGCGCCTCGACATGCTTGCGGTAGCTGCCGTCGGTCAGAAGCGACAGCACGAGTTCGGAGGAAAGCCGCCCGCCGCCGAAGCTGGTCGCGATCTTCAGATCCGCGAGCGCCTCGATCCAGTCCGGCCGCGCGGCGATGAAGCCGCAGCGTACCGAGGCGGAGAGCGTCTTCGAAAAGCTGCCGATCGCGATCACCCGGTCGAGCCCGTCGAAGGCGGCGAGCCGTGGCGAGGGCGTCTCCTCGAAATCGGCGAAGATGTCGTCCTCGACGATCGTCAGCCCGGCCGCGTCGGCGAGCTTCAGCAGCCGGTGCGCGACGACCGGCGAGAGCGTCGCGCCGGTCGGGTTGTGGAGTGCCGAATTGGTGATGTAGAGCCGCGGCCGGTGCTCGGCGAGCATCTCGCCGAAACGGGCGATGTCGGGTCCCTCCGGCGTGTAGGGCACGCCAACGATGCGTGCCCGATGGGCGCGCAGAAGTGCGATGAAGTTGAAATAGCAGGGATCGTCGACGAGCACGGTGTCGCCCGGTTCGAGGAGGAAGCGGCAGACGAGGTCGATCGCCTGCGTGCCCGATTCGGTGAGCATGATCTGGTTCGGCGCCGCCGTCACGCCGGTATCAGCAAGCCTTCGCGCGAGAAGCTGGCGCAGGCCTGCAAGCCCGAGCGGCGTGCCGTAATCGGAAAGGACCGCCTCCGGCCCGCGGGCCGCCGCCCGCAGCGCCTTGGCGAGTGCGGCCTGCGGCATCCACGACGGCGGCAGCCAGCCGCAGCCGGGCTTGGCGATCGTCTCGCCGCTTTCGAGCGACTGGCGCGACACCCAGAGCGGGTCGATCTCGCGGTCGAGCCGCGGCCCGATCTCGGCGAGCGAGAGCGGTGCGAGCGGTGCCGAGACGAAGAAGCCGGCGCCGGGACGCGAACGGATCACCCCCTCCGCGGCCAGCCGCTCATAGGCCTCGACCACGGTCGAGACCGAAACCTGCTGGCTGCGCGCGAAGGCCCTGACCGAGGGAAGCTTCGCCCCCGGCGTCAGGCTGCGGGCGGCGATCCGCGCCTTCACCGCCGCCATCACCTGGCCGATGCGCGTGCTCGCCACCTTCTCCGCCGCGCTGGAAACACCCATCCGTATTGCTCGCCATGCCATAACAGTTTCAGAAGATTGTACTGCACCGTCTCTGGTTCTTCCAGCCCGCACGTCGCAAAAGACCGTCGAGAACAACGGAAAGGAACGGTTTCGGATGCAGGCGACACGCAGCGGCTTGATGAATGGATTGGCGGGAGTGGCGATCTTCAGCGGCTCGCTGCCGGCGACGCGGCTTGCCGTTACCGGTTTCGACCCGGTCTTCCTGACGGTGGCGCGTGCGGCGATCGCCGGCGGCCTGGCGCTGGCGCTGCTCCTTGCGCTCCGCCAGAAGCGCCCGGCGGCGGGCGATCTCCTGCCGCTCGTCGTGGTGGCGCTCGGCGTGGTCGTCGGCTTTCCGCTGCTGACGGCTTACGCGCTGGAAACCGTGACCTCCGCCCGTTCGGTGGTCTTCATCGGCCTCCTGCCGCTTGCGACCGCGATCTTCGGGGTCTTGCGCGGCGGCGAGCGGCCGCGACCGCTCTTCTGGCTGTTTTCCGGCCTCGGCAGCCTGCTGATTGCCGGCTTTGCCGCGGGGCAGGGGCTCGGCGCCACCTCGACCGGCGACCTCCTGATGCTGGCGGCGATCCTCGTCTGCGGCCTCGGCTATGCGGAAGGGGCGGCCCTTTCGCGCCGGCTCGGCGGCTGGCAGGTCATCTCCTGGGCGCTCGTCCTCTCGCTGCCGGTAATGGCGGCGGTTCTGGTGCTGCGGCTGCCGCAGAGCTTTGCCGGCGTCAGCCCGGCCGCCTGGGGCGGGCTCGCCTATGTGTCGCTGTTCAGCATGCTGATCGGCTTCGTCTTCTGGTATCGCGGGCTCGCCCAGGGCGGCATCGCCGCCGTCGGCCAGCTGCAGCTCCTGCAGCCCTTCCTCGGGCTGACGCTCGCCGGCCTCCTGCTCGGGGAAGAGGTGAGCCCGCTGATGCTCGCCGTCACCACCGGCGTGGTCGGCTGCGTCGCGGCGGCGCGGAAATTCGCCCGCTGAGGCGCATTCAGCGGATCACCGGCTCGCCGTGATAGCGCCGGCGCGAGGGCTTCGAGACCCCGTAGGCCACCTCCATCATCAGCCGCGGCCGCGCCCTCGGCAGCGTTCCCATATGGAAGCCGAAGGGGTCCTCGACGAAGCCGGTGCCGGCCGGGCCGGTCAGCGTCATCACCGCGTCGCGACCGTAATAGGCGAGCACCTCGTCGGCCGGATGGCCGACCACCGGGGTCAGCTGGTGCTTCAGCCGCCGGCGGCGATGGCTCTCGCGGATATAGACATGCGGGCCGGCATCGACGCCGACATCATTGATGTAAAAGAAGAATTTCAGCATCCGCCAGTCGTCGAGATCGAAATGGTACTTGAACGACAGCCGGTTCAGGTCCGCCTCGCTCGCGCTCGCCGCCGGAAAGCTCCACCAGGTGCGGATCGTCACCTGCTGCGCCTGCCCGCCGAGATAGTGCTGCGCCACCGCCTTCAGCAGCGGGTCCCGCTGCACGGCAAGTGCCGCCTCGCAGGAGAGCACACGCTCGAAATGGTGGCCGCTCAGGATCGGCCGGCCGAAGCGCGCCTCGGCCTCGCGGTGTTCGTCGGGGAGGAATTCGAGCCGCCGCTCGAAATTGCCGAAGCAGGGCGTCTCGCGCGCGAAGCGGCCGATCGCCTCATGGATGTCCGTCGGCAGCCTGAGGCCGGTGAAGATGCCGTCGCGGCGGATCTTTCCGGCGATCGTCTCGGCCGGCAGGTCGCCGAACATCGAGCTTTCCGTTCCGCTCTCCGGCGGCGCCGGTCGCGCCGTCAGCCAGTGCGCCTTGCGCGCCGGCATGGTGCGGGCGAGTACGAACATGGCGAGCCAGGCGGGGTTTTCCCTGAGATCGGCGAGATAGGTCGGGATGCGCGCCGCGATGCGGCTTGCGAAGCCGCCGTCCCGGGCGACCCATTCGAGGTCACGGCGGTTGGAGCGTTCGGCGTCGAGCATGCGCGGTCCTTCTCGCAAGACGCAATGAGGTTCTGAGGCAGTCAAGACGGGCAGGCCGGCCCTCCCGTGCCGCTGTGTTTGCAAGGCTCATCCGGCAATGCAGCGGAAATGTGGCGCAAGTCCCGCACACGGACGGGCCGTCGCGCGCCGGAGCGGAAACCCGTGAATAATCGTGGGTGCAATTTTAGCGTATTTCCTTTTCATAATACAACCGTGTGTTAGAGTGTCTTCGTGGTGTTCTGGTCGAGGCACAGGGGGTGGCGACCGGATGGATTATTCCGACGACTATTTGCGCGCGCGCCTGCCGAGGGAGGATCCCCCGGCGGAGCTCGTTCCCGCCGACGTGGACCGCGAAATCGCCGCCTGGATCGAGCGCGGGGAGCTTGCCGATGCCGCGTTGGTGGCGCGCAGCGTGCGCTGGACCTATGCGATCTTTTCCGAGCTCGCCCTCGGCAATTACCGGCTCGGCCGCAACCTGCCGCCTTGGGACAGTTTCCTGGCGCTGGCCTCGATGGCCTCGCCGGCTGTGCCGCGGATCACCGTCGGCCTTTATGATCCCTCGGTGGAAATGCCGGGCTTCGGGCTGGCAATCAACGTGCCGGAATGGGACGGGCCACCCTTCCTCGTCCTCGACGAACTCACCTTTCCGCGCCTCGGCCGGCGTTTTCCGCTTGCGCTGCGCCAGGTCGTCACGGAACTGCATGCGGCGCCAAACCCCGCCAATGCGACGGCCGCCTGCTGGGCGCGCTGCAATCTTGCCGGCGACTGGGGGATCGTCACCGCCGGCCATGCGATCTGCAGCAGCCAGCCCGGCTTTTCGGTGCCGCTCGCGACCGGCGGGACGGGTCGTCTCGCGCGTTCCTTCTGGCAGCCGGTCGACGCCGCCTTCGTGCTCACCGATCCGCCCGAAGCGCCGCCGTCGCCGCTCGCCCTCTGCCACTTTCCGGCTGCCGGTCTGCCGGTCACCGTCGAAACCCGTTCCGGCTGCCTTTCCCGGACGGTCGCAAGCGCCTGCAATTCGCTCGGCTTTTATCGCACGCGGCTCTATCCGGTGCTGTTCTTCCTCGACAGGCCCTGCGTGCCCGGCGATTCCGGCGCGCTGGTGCGGCTGACGAGCGGGGAGGCGGCCGGCCTTTACAGCGGCGCGCAGCCCTCGCCCGCGACCGGCGGCAATTCCGGCCGCGTCCTCAACTTCGCCCAGGCGATGTTCGCCCTCGATACCACCGCCTATCTCTGAAACCCCGACCCGGAGGAAAATCCGATGCCGAAAGAAAAGCCCTTCGAAATCTCGATCTTCGTTCCCGAAAAGGCTGCGGCGTTCGCCCCGATGCTCGCCCGCGAGGAGGCGGTGGAACACGCGCTGACCAAGGGGTTTGCCACGGCCCTCGGCGGCATCGCCAAGGTCGGCGCCGACAAGGTCGTGGAGCAGTGGCGCGGCACCGTCGACACGCTGGTCGGCCTCGGCGCGACCGTCTCCGAGAGGGCCGAAGGCTGGCATGTCGAGGAGATCGAGGTCGGCTTCACGCTGAGCGCCTCCGGCGAACTCCTCTTCATCGCCGAAGCCGGCGCCGAGGCGAGCATCACCTTCAAGCTGAAGCCGAAGACGGCGGGAGCGTAAGCAGGGGAGGGAGAGGGAGGGGGCTTTGCGAGACACATGGCCGCACGACGCGCTGCGCGGGTAGGCTGGCCCCTTCTTCTTCCCCGAACTGACATGATCATATTGGCAACTCCGGCGTCGCGTACTACATGAACGCTCGGTCCCATTGGTTTGCGCGCTCATGAGCGCGGCACAAACATGTTTGCCATGAATCGCGAATATGTTCTTATGGAGACTTCAATGAAAGGACACCGGCATGAACGAACCGCTCAAGGCTCTCATCGAGGCTGCTCGCAAAGCTCCCCAGACCAAGAGGGATTTGGAGGTTCAGCGCCGTAGCTTCGCCTACGGCAATACCCATTTCGAAAACAGCCGGATAACCCGCGAAATGGTCGACAAGATCGCCGACGAGATGCCGTTTTCCGGTGATCTGAGTGTTGGAGCGCCTCGCACCGATGAGTGAGGAGGAGCGCCGTCACAGCGTTGCGAGCGAGGCGAACCTGATCCTCGACGAACAGCAGCGTGCCGAAGCCGAGGCCAGAAACGGTCTCGTCCAGTTCGACCACGCTTGCAGCATGATCGTCGATGCCATCGAAAAAGGGAAAAGCTGGAAGCTTCGTCCTTCCGCCATTCTTGCGCTTCATCGGGCGGCTCTTGAGGGTATCAGCAGCTATGCCGGCAACTACCGTCCTGCGGGAGTGGCCATCTCCGGAAGTGAACACAAGCCCGTCGACGCGCATCGAGTCCCGGAACTCATTGAGGATCTTTGCGACTACGTGAACGATCATTGGCAGGACAAGCCGGCCGTCCATCTCGCCTCCTATGTCATGTGGCGGCTCAACTGGATACATCCGTTCAGCGACGGCAACGGTCGCACGTCCCGAATGCTGTCCTACCTCGTTCTCTCGGTGAAGCTCGGCATGTTGCTTCCGGGCCGAAACACCATTCCGGATCAGATTGTTGACAACCGGCAGCCATATTTCGCCGCGCTCGAAGAAGCAGATCGCACGGTGGCGGTCGGGTCGCCCAACTTGGCCAAGATGGAAGACCTGATCGAAGCGATGCTCGCGAAACAGCTCGCGAGCGTGCTGGAAACCGCGACCGGCAAGCACTTCCTGCCTCTGGACGAGGCGACCGAGTAGCACTGGTCCCGGCGCGCAGCACCGTACACGTCGTTCCTCTCCCCCTTCACCCCTCCGGCTCGAACACCATCGCGTGGCCGTTGATGCAGTAGCGCAGGCCCGTCGGCTTCGGGCCGTCGGGGAAGACGTGGCCGAGATGGCCGCCGCAGGTGCCGCAGCGGATTTCGGTGCGCACCATGCCGTGCGAGGCGTCACGGTGTTCGGTGACGGCTCCGGGCCTGACCGGTGCGAAATAGCTCGGCCAGCCGCAGCCGGCGTCGAACTTGGTGTCGGAGCGGAAGAGCGGTGTGTCGCAGGCCGCGCAGCGGTAGAGCCCGTGCTGGAATGTGTTCCAGTAGGGGCCGGTGAAGGGCCGTTCGGTGCCGTGCTCGCGCAGGATATGGTACTGCTCGGCGGTCAGCTGCCCGCGCCACTCCTCGTCGCTCTTCTCGATCCGGGTCGTCGTCACGTCGTTGGTCATCGCTCGTCTCCCTGTTCCTCCTCCAAGAGATAGGGCGCCGGAGCGGCTGCGGCAATTGCGCTCGCCCGTCTCCCTCGGCGACGGCGGGCTTCGCCTGTATAAAGGAGATGGGCGGACTCATCCGTCGTCAGGGAGACAGACCGGGAAACCCGGGGGCAATTTCTCGTTTGCCCCGGCTGCCGATCTCTCCCGCCAAGAGGGAAAGCGCGTCATGCGGAATATCAAACTTGCCTTGTGGGGAACACTGGTCCTGTTGAGCCTGCTCTGGCTGGCCGCCGAGCCGGACGTGTTCCAGTCGGAAAACGTCTTTGCGCTGCGCGCCGCCATGATCCAGTACAGCGGCGTGCTCGCCATCGGCGCCATGAGCATCGCGCTCGTCCTGGCGCTGAGGCCCGGCTGGCCGGAGACCTGGCTCGGCGGGCTCGACAAGATGTACCGCCTGCACAAGTGGCTCGGCATTTCCGCCCTCGTGCTGTCGCTTGCCCATTGGCTCTGGTTCGAAGGCGCGGGCTGGGCGATCGACCTCGGCCTCGTCGCGCGACCCGAGCGGCCCGAGCGGCCGCCGCTCGAAAATCCCGTCCAGGAGTTCCTCGTCGGCTTGCGCGATCCCGCCGAGGGGCTCGGCGAATGGGCCTTCTATATCTCCGTCCTGCTGATCGTGCTGGCGCTCGTTCCGCGCTTCTCCTACTGGTGGTTCTTCAAGACCCACCGGCTGCTCGCCGTCACCTATCTCGTGCTCGCCTTCCACACCGTGGTGCTCGCCGAGTTCGCCTACTGGACGCAGCCGGTCGGCGTCGTGCTTGCCGTGCTCCTCGCCTGCGGCACGGTCGCCGCCGTCATGGTCCTCCTGCGGCGGGTGGGGATCAGCCGGCAGGCGATGGGCAAGATCACCACGCTCACGACGTATCCCGGCGTCCGGGCGCTCGAGATCGGGATGAAGATGGAGCCCGGCTGGCGCGGCCACGAGCCCGGCCAGTTCGCCTTCCTCACCTCCGACAAGGGCGAGGGCGCGCATCCCTTCACCATCGCATCCGCCTGGAATGCCGCCGACGGCGGCATCGCCTTCATCACCAAGGCGCTCGGGGATTACACGAGCCGTCTTCCCGATACGCTCAGCGTCGGCCATGAGGTCAGGGTCGAGGGGCCGTACGGCCGCTTCACCTTCGACGACGAAGGACCGCGGCAGATCTGGATCGGTGGCGGCATCGGCATCACGCCCTTCATCGCCCGGATGAAATACCTCGCGGCACGGCCCGATCGCGGCATCCGCCAGGCGATCGACCTCTTCCATTCCTCGACCGACCTCGACGAGGACGCGTTCGCACGGCTCGAGGCCGATGCCGCCGCCGCGAATGTGCGCCTGCATATCCTGCTCGACGCCCGCGACGGTCTGCTCACCGGCGAGCGCATCCGCGCCACGGTGCCGGACTGGCGGGAGGCGAGCATCTGGTTCTGCGGTCCCGCCGGCTTCGGCGCCGCGCTCAGGCGTGATTTCGCCGGCCAGGGTTTCGATGTGAAGAAGCGCTTCCATCAGGAGCTCTTCTCCATGCGGTGAGCGAGGGCGGCTCCGGCGATCGCCGGGCCGCTTCGGCGCGTCCCGGCCCGCCGATTTTCGGGGGATAACGGAGTTTTGACCGGCCGCATCAGGGGGCGCCCGCTTGCATTGGCGGGCGCATTTTCCAACACTGCCGCGCGAATGGCCCGGCGGCGTGTCGCCGGCCGATAGCCTTTGCCCTTGAGACGGGGGCGTCTTTGCCCTAACAGGATGGGCACCTCCGGCGAGGGCTGAACGGTCCCGCCGCGCCGCGCGAAGAAGGAGAACAGATGCCCGTGGATGGAGCCGGCCTGACATTGCTCGCAATGCTTCTGCCCTTCGCCGGTGCGGCGATCGCGCCCGTTCTCACCGCCCGTCTCGGCCATAACGCCGCCTGGTTCCTCGCGCTGGTCCCGGCCTTCGCCTTTATCCATTTCGCCGGCTTCCTGCCGGAGGTTGCGGCAGGCGAGGTCGTCACGGGCGGCTATCCCTGGGTGCCGAGCCTCGGCCTTTCCTTCTCCTGGTTCCTCGACGGGCTCTCGCTCACCTTCGCGCTGCTGATCACCGGCATCGGCACGCTGATCGTGCTCTATTCCGGCGGCTACATGAAGGGCCACCCCCAGCAGGGGCGCTTCTTCTCCTTCATTCTGATGTTCATGGGCTCGATGCTCGGCGTCGTCGTCTCCGACAGCCTGCTGATGCTCTTCGTCTTCTGGGAGCTGACCTCGATCACCTCCTTCCTGCTGATCGGCTTCGACCATGCCCGCGAGGCCTCGCGCCGGGCGGCCCTCCAGGCATTGGTGGTGACGGGCGGCGGCGGACTGCTGCTGCTCGCGGGCCTCATCTTCCTCTGGGACATGTCCGGCGTCACCCAGCTCTCGCTGCTCGTCCATGGCGGCGACGTGCTGCGCGAAAGCCCGTTTTATTGGGCGGCGCTCCTTCTCGTCCTCGGCGGCGCCTTCACCAAGTCGGCGCAGTTTCCCTTCCATTTCTGGCTGCCGAACGCCATGGAGGCACCGACCCCGGTCTCGGCCTACCTGCATTCGGCGACCATGGTGAAGGCCGGCGTCTATCTCCTGATGCGGCTCAACCCGGTGATGGGGGCAACGCCCGCATGGGAATTCCTGCTGCCGCTCTTCGGCGGCGTGACGCTCCTCGTCGGTGGGCTGCTTGCGGTCCGCCAGACCGACCTCAAGTTGATGCTCGCCTATACGACCGCCGCTTCCCTCGGCCTTCTCGTGATGCTGACCGGCTTCGGCTCGCCCTATGCCGTCGAGGCGGCGGTGCTCTATCTCGTCGCCCATTCGATGTTCAAGGGCGCGCTCTTCATGGTCGCTGGCCTGATCGACCACGAATCGGGCACCCGCGACGTGACGAAACTCGGTGGCTTGAGGAAAGCGATGCCGCTCACCTTCTCCGCCGCCGTGCTTGCCGCACTCTCGATGGCCGGCCTGCCGCCCTTCTTCGGCTTCCTCGCCAAGGAGGAGATCTATGCAGCGCTCGCCGGCGGCGATCCGCGCGCCATCCTCTTCACGGCCGTTGCCGTCGCCGGCAATGCGCTGATGTTCGCGATCGCCTTCGCGGTGGCGCTCAAGCCTTTCCTCGGACCCGAGGTCAAGACGCCGAAACACGCCCATGAAGGCCCGGTACTGCTCTGGCTCGGACCGGCGGTGCTTGCGCTTTCCGGCCTTGCCGCCGCCGCGTTGTCCGGGCTGTCGCACGCTTACATCTCCTCGCCGATGGCGAGCGCCGTCGCCGGCGAGGCGGAGACGGTCACCATCAGTCTGATGCCGCATATCGGCGTGCCGCTTGCGCTTTCCGTGCTGACGATCGCGATCGGCGTCGGCCTCTACCTGTCGCTGTCCACCGTCCGCGGCGGCATGGCGCGCCTGCTCGAGCTCCTCGGGCCGGGGCCGGATCGCGGCTTCGACGCCTTCATTCGCGGCCTCGTGCGGCTTTCCGTCCGGGTGACGCGGGTGATCCAGGACGGCCGGCTCGACGTCTACGTCACCGTGACCTTCGTGCTGCTCGCCGTCGTGCTGCTGGTGCCGCCCTTCGTTTACGGCGAGCTTCCGGCGATGCCCGCCTGGCCTGCGGATGTCGGCTTCCACCAGCTCACCTTCTTCGTAATCGCGATCATCGGCCTCGTCGCGGTGCTGACGGCCGGCGACCGGCTGACGGCCATCGTCTCGCTCGGCATCCAGGGGTTTGCCGTCGCCGTCATCTTCCTGCTCTTCGGCGCGCCGGACCTATCCTTCACCCAGTTCATGGTGGAGACGCTCTCGGTCGTCATCCTGGCGCTGGTCATGACGCGGCTCAGGCTCTCGCCCTCCGACCACCGGACGCTCCGTGAGCTCGTGGTCGACGGCACGATCGCCGCCGCCGGCGGCCTCGGCTTCGCGCTGATGCTCCTGAAGACGACGCAGCTTCCCTTCAATGGCGCTCTCACCGATTTCTTCAACGCCTATTCCAAGGTGATCGCCCACGGCGCCAACGTCGTGAACGTCATCATCGTCGACTTCCGCGGCACCGACACGCTCGGCGAGATTTCCGTGGTGATGATCACCGGGCTCGCGATCCTGGCCTTGATCCGTATCCGCATCGCACCCGTCTCGCCGGCCATCGTCCCGCCCGTCGAGCCGGCGAAGCCGCCGTCGAAGAAACGCGCCGCGAAGGAGGGCAAGGCATGACGACTGTGCTTCACCCCCCTCTGTCGGCTGCGCCGACATCTCCCCCACAAGGGGGGAGACCGGCTTGTGGCCACGCCGCGCCTCTATCCGGCCGTTCATCTCCTGAGCCGACGGCCGAGAGGAACGTGTGGACCGAGTACGGAAAGACACGAGCGGTTTCCGAGGATCGCTCTCCCCCCGTGTGGGGGAGATGCCCGGCAGGGCAGAGGGGGGCGCTCTTGCGCGAGACCGGCCGTGAAGGGGGACGTCCATGAACACGCTGATCTTCCGCACCGTCGCGCCGTTCCTCACCGCGCTGATGATCCTCTTCTCGATCTTCGTGCTGCTGCGCGGCCACAACGAGCCGGGCGGCGGCTTCATCGGCGGGCTGATCGCGGCTTCCGCCTTCGCCATCTACGGTATCGCCTTCGGGGTGCAGGCGGTGCGCCGGGCGCTCTGGTTCCATCCGATGTCGATCGCCGGCGCCGGGCTGATGCTCTCCTGCCTCTCGGGGCTCGTTTCGGCGGCCTTCGGCGTGCCCTTCATGACCGGGCTCTGGATCTATCCGAACGTCTTCGGGGTCGAGGTGCCGCTCGCCACCGTCATGTCCTTCGACGTCGGCGTCTATCTCGTCGTGGTGGGGGCGATCACTTCGATCGCGCTGGCGCTCGAGGAAAGGGAAAACGACTGATGGAAGCGCTGTTTTCCGGCCTCGTCGGCATCTTCTTCGCCGTCGCCCTCTATCTGATGATGTCGAAGCGCATCGTGCGCGTGCTGCTCGGCATCGCCATCCTCGGCAATGCGGTCAACCTCTTGCTCTTCACCACCGGGCGGCTCACCGCCGCGGTGCCGCCGATCATCCCGAAGGGCGCCGAAACGCTTGCCGACGGTGCCGCCAATCCGCTGCCGCAGGCGCTCATCCTGACGGCGATCGTGATTTCCTTCTCCTTCTTCTGCTTCCTGCTGGTGCTCACCTACCGCGCCTACCAGGACCTCGGGACGGACGACACCGACGAGATGCGGGTGGCCGAGCCGGAAGACCAGCCGCTGCCGCCGATGGGATATTGAGTGTGATGATGCTGCCGATGACGTTTGCCCCTCACCCTGACCCTCTCCCCGCTCGCGGGGAGAGGGGACGTGTGCCGCTTCGACCCTGCGTCCGCCGCTTGTCCCTTCTCCCCGTCTTGACGGGGAGAAGGTGCCGGCAGGCGGATGAGGGGCAGCGCAAGTGGCCGCACGGGGGGCGTCGCTGATGGCCGCGTCCTCCTCCGTCGAACTCGCCAAGGCCTGGATCATGGCGCCCGCTACGGCGGACCAGTGGCTCGTCATCCTGCCGGTCGCGCTGTCGCTCGGCTTCGGTGCGGCGCTGATGATGATGCGCCATTCGATCCGGCTCCACGCGATTGTCGCGATCATCGGCCTTTCGATCCTCGTCGCCGTCGATCTTCTGCTGCTCGGCAGGGTGCTCGCCGCCGGCCCGGTGACGATGATGATGGGGCGCTGGCTACCGCCCTTCGGCATCGCGTTCACCGTCGACGTCGCCGGCGCGCTCTTTGCGCTCACCGCCGCGGTGGTGGCGCTCGCCGGCGCCATCTACGCGACCAAGGACATCAATGTCAGCGGCCGGCGCTACGGCTTCTATCCCTTCCTGATGGTGCTGATGGCCGGCGTCTCCGGCGCCTTCCTCACCGGCGACATCTTCAACCTCTATGTCTGGTTCGAGGTGCTGCTGATCTCGTCCTTCGGCCTCCTGATCCTCGGCTCCGAGCGCGAGCAGATCGACGGCGCGCTCAAGTATTCGGTGCTGAACCTTGTCGGCACGACGCTCTTCCTGATCGCGGTCGGCTATCTCTATGCGATCTTCGGCACGCTCAACATGGCCGACATCGCCCGCAAGGCCGTCGAGCACCGCGGCACCGCGCCGCTGATGACGCTCGGCGCGCTCTTCGTGCTCGCCTTCGGCATGAAGGCGGCGGCCTTCCCGGTCAACTTCTGGCTACCCGCCTCCTATCACACGCCGCGCATCGTGGTTTCGGCGCTCTTCGCCGGCCTGCTCACCAAGGTCGGCGTCTATGCGCTGCTGCGCACCATGGTCATGCTCTTCCCCGTCGAGGCCGAGGCGCTCAGTCTGGTGATCGGCATTGCCGCCGCCGCGACGATGGTGCTCGGCGCCATGGGCGCGCTCGCCCAGGCCGACATCCGCCGCCTGCTCGGCTTCGTCGTCATCGCCGGCATCGGCAACATGCTGGCCGGTGTCGCGATCGGCGGCAGCCCCGGCCTTTCGGCGGCGATCTTCTATGCGCTGCATTCGATCGTGCTGATGACCGCACTCTACCTCCTGGCCGGCGAGGCCGCGCGGATCGGCGGCAGCTTCTCGCTCGCGGGCCTCAGCGGCCTCTATGCGCGGGCACCGGGCTTCGCCGCGCTGTCGCTCGCGCTCTTCTTCGCCGCGAGTGGCCTGCCGCCGCTGTCCGGCTTCTGGCCGAAGGCGATGCTGGTCAAGTCGGCGATCGATATCGGCGCCTGGTGGCTCGCCGGCGCGATCCTCCTTTCGGGCTTCCTCACCACCATCGCCTTCGGGCGGGTCTTCCTGCTCGCCTACTGGCGCCCGGTGCCGCAAGCCGTGCCGGTGACGATGGAGACGGCTGCGCTTTCACCGGCGCCGGCCGGGACGGTCCGGCTTTCCGCGCTCGCGCCGATCCTTCTCTTGTCCGCACTGGTCGTCTGGTTCGGCCTCTTCCCGGAACAGCTGATCGGCTGGACCCGGATCGCCGCCGAGGGGCTTTTGAACCCCGCCGCCTATTTCCAGTCGGTCTTCCCCGAAGGAGGCGCGCAATGATCCTCTATGCGATCAACCTCCTGATGGCGATCGTCTGGGCGGCGGTCACCGGCAGCGCGACGCTGCTCAACCTCATCTTCGGTTTCGTGCTGTCGACCTTCACGCTCGGTCTCATCCGCGAGCAGGTCAACGGCACCGGCTATCTCACCCGTTCCTTCCGCGTCGCCTCGCTCGCCTGGCTGTTCTTCGTCGAGCTTGCCAAATCGGCCTGGAAGGTGGCGGTCATGGTCGTTTCGCCGAAGGTCGACATCAAGCCCGGCATCTTCGCCTATCCGCTGACGGTGACGCGCGACTTCGAGATCACGCTGCTTGCGAACCTCATCACGCTGACGCCGGGCACGCTGTCGGTCGACGTCTCCGACGACCGCAAGACGCTCTACGTCCACGCCATCGACTGTTCCGACCCGGAGGCGGCCCGCCGCGACATTGCCGAGGGCTTCGAACGCAAGATCAGGGAGGCTTTCGAATGACGGCACCCGAAGCCATCATCCAGGCGGCCTGCACCTTCGCGCTGATCGTGCTCGGCGTCGCTTTCATGCTCACCGTCTTCCGCGTGGTCGTCGGCCCGACGCTGCCCGACCGGGTGCTGGCGCTCGACATGCTGGTCGGCATCGTGCTCGGCTTCATCGCCGCCTTTGCGATCCGCACCGGCTACACGCTCTATATCGACATCGCGATTTCGCTCGGCCTCGTCGGCTTCCTGACGACGGTGGCCTTTGCCCGCTTCATCCTCGCCCGCGGGCTGGTGGGCGAGGCGGCCGCCGCAACCCCGAAGGGCGGCGCCAAGGCGGGCAAGAACAGGAAGAAGAAAACATCGGTGAAGGGAGCAAAGTCATGAGCGTGCTGTTTGCCCTCGTCACTGCGGCGCTGATCGTCGGCGGCTCGCTCTTCGCGCTGGTCGCGGCCATCGGCATCAACCGCCTGCCGGATCTCTACACCCGGATGCACGCTGCCTCGAAGGCGGGCACCGTCGGCTCCGGCCTGCTGCTGCTCGCCGTCGGCGTGCATGCAGGCGACGTCGCAACACTCGCCCGCGCGCTCGCCGCCTTCTTCTTCTTCATCCTGACGGCGCCGGTCTCCGCGCATCTGCTGGCGCGCGCGGCCCACAAGGTCGGCTATCCTTTGACGCGGATGTCCGTCTGCGATGATCTGAAGAAAGATGGTTCCTGACGCATTTTCCACCGCCGGATTTGCGGTTCCATTTGCAGTGCGAAAGCACAGGCGTCGCATTTCTCGCGAAATAATGCGGAATTTCCACTGCGTCGATCCGGTAAAAATAGTAATTGGATATTCGGCCAAACAATGATAATCGCTGAAGTGGAGCACTGGTCTTGAGAACTGGCGTTTCGAGGTTGTGCCGGAAATCTTCCGCAAGTTATTTTTGCAGGAATACTGCAATAGGTCGATTTTCTAATGCAGCCTCTATGCTGGATCATCATTTCCAGACAGGCGGGACCGACGTTGCCACTCGAAATCTAGGGGTGGGTTTCATGTTGTTTCAACAGGGCGGCGGCGTAGGTCATGTTCTGGTTTGCTGGGTGAGTGGCGGCCGGCCATCTGGGCGGCGCTTGGCAAGACATGTTGAACAGGAGAATGACAATGAGTGATTCCGCCCATGGCTCCGGCCATGACCTTTTCGTGGAATTGACGGCCGACATCGTCGCGGCCTACGTAAGCAATCACGTGGTCCCCGTCGGCGACCTCCCGAACCTGATCGCCGACGTGCATGCGGCGCTCAGCAACACGACCGCCCCGGCGCCTGCTGCTGTCGTCGTCGAAAAGCCGAAGCCGGCGGTTTCGGTGCGCAAGTCCGTGCAGGACGACCAGATCATCTGCCTGGAATGCGGCGGCGCCTTCAAGTCGCTGAAGCGGCACCTGATGACCCATCACAATCTTTCGCCGGAAGAATACCGCGAGAAGTGGGACCTGCCGGTCGACTACCCGATGGTGGCCCCGGCCTATGCGGAAGCCCGCTCGCGCCTCGCCAAGGAAATGGGCCTCGGCCAGCGCCGCAAGCGCGGCCGCTAAGCCCCGCCGCGATCACAGGAAGACCTTTCCGGTCCCGAAGGGGTGGCCGGAGGCTCTTTTTTTCGAGAACCCGGTTCCCGCCGCGCGCGGGGCCGGGTTTTTTGTGCGGTGGGTGAGGGGGGGAGGGGAAATGCTCCAGCCTTCGAACTTATCCCTCGTCGTGCGTGGCGAAGCCTGCGCGCTGACGCCCAGGCTCGGAAAGACGCCTGCCGCAACTCACTGCCAAAGCCCCTATGCGATACAGAACAATCTGCTTCAGGTCGCGGCGAATGCGGCCACTAGTCCCCCTGCTCTCCCACTACGGTGATTGCGGTACAGGGTGTGCCGTGCCGATGCATCCCATGAAGCCAAAAATCGAGGGGTCATGCATGAAAACGCTGCTGCTTAAGAAAGATGAAGTAAGGCGGCTGATCGGTATGACGGAAGTCATCGGCGCTGTGGAAGAGGCATACAAAGCCTTTAACAGCGATCAGGTGGAACAACCTGATTACATAGGGATGCATCTCCCATCGCCCCGTGGGGAAATTGACTTCAAGATTGGTTACCACAAAGCCGATGAAGTGCTCTCCATGAAAGCATCTTCCGGAGGGTTCATTGATAACCCGACAGCACACGGCGTGCCGAGTGGCATGGGGACCATTCTGCTGTTTGATGCTAGGAGCTGTGCGTTGATTTGCGTCATGGATGGGAGCTTGATCACCGGCCTCAGAACGGGGGCGGCTGGAGCCGTCTCCGTCAAAGCCCTGGCTAGGAAGAACGCCGGAACGATCGCATCGATCGGCACAGGAAATCAGGCAAGAATGCAAATCCGGGCGATCAACGAGATCATGAAAATTGAAGAGATCCACGCTTGGGACAGTAACCCGGACACGCTTTCCCGATACAAGACCGATATCGAAAGCGAGTTCGGCATTCCCGTCACCGTCGCAAGCTCCAAAAAGGAAGCCGTTGAGCAGGCCGACATCTTGATTACGACGACCCGCGGGAAAGGGTCGCTTGTGGAAGCGGATTGGGTGAAGCCCGGCACACACATCGTTGCCATCGGCACAGATCAGCGCGGCAAACAGGAGCTGGACCCGGAACTCTTCAGGAACGCGAAAATCATCGTCGACTCGATCTCGCAATGCACAGAAAAGGGCGAGACCTGGCACCCGCTGAATGAAAACATCATCGCCAAAGACGACATCCATGGCGAAATCGGCGAGGTACTGTTGGGAAGGAAGCCGGGACGAGAAAGTGATGACGAAATCACGATTTTCGATTCCACGGGGATGGCCATACAAGACAATACCACAGCCAGCAAAATCTATCAGAATGCAGTAGCCAATAACGTCGGCACGTTCTTTCAGTTCTTTGAGTGATTACTATGCGCAATTACCCAACCATCCAGGACATCCGTGAAGCTCAAGAACGGCTGAAACCGCACGTCAGGCATACGCCGCTATTGCGTGCGGACAAAATCGAGAAAGCCGCCGGCTGTCAGCTCTATCTCAAACCCGAAACCCTGCAGATCACTGGTGCCTTCAAAATCCGCGGCGCGCTGAACAAGGCTCTCTCGCTCTCGAGAGAAGAGATCGCAAACGGCATCATTGCGACCTCGTCAGGCAACCATGCCCAGGGGCTCGCTTATGCCGCCAGAATGCTGGGCGTAAGAGCGATATTGGTTCTTCCGGTCACCACGCCAAAGATCAAGATCGAAAATACAAAAGCCCTCGGGGCGGAAGTCGTTCTTTTCGACGGCGATACCGCCGCCAGATGGAAAAGGGTGTATGAAATCGCGGAAGAAAACAAATACGCGGCTGTTCACGCTTTTGAAGACCCCATCGTGATGGCCGGTCAGGGAACGATCGGATCTGAAATACTGCAGGACCTGGACGATGTAGATACGGTCATCGTTCCCGTCGGCGGCGGAGGCCTGATCTCGGGAATCGCGACCGCCATAAAGGAAACGAAACCCTCGGTTCGCGTCATCGGCGCAGAGCCTGCCTTGACACCGAAGTATTTTTACAGCCGGCTCAACAAGGAGCGCACTTCGCTTCCCTTGAAGAACACCATTGCTGATGGCTTGAGGATAAGCGTTCCGGGTCAAAACCCGTATCCGATCATCGAAAAATATGTGGACGAGATTGTTCTTGTTGAAGACGAGCACATCATCGCCGGGATGCGTGCTCTTGCCAAGGATGCGAAGTTGATCGCTGAACCTGCCGCCTCGATTGGCATCGGAGCACTGTTGGCGGGCAGCATAGACGTCGAGCCCGATGAAAAAGTCTGTGCGGTGTTGTCCGGCGGGAACTGGGATCTATGCGACCTTGCCGAGATATACACAATGTAGCGGGGTAAGCAGTTTCAGCTTCGGTCGGTTCACCACCTCGAACGCAGTTGAACGTCTGCGATCCTCATGGTCAAGCAAGACTCTGCCGGGCCGGAACGCGGCCCGAACACGTCATTCGGCGATCAGCTTGGCGACGACCGCTCCCCATCGTTTAGTTGCCAAGATGCCTTCAACCCGATGTCCGCTTTCGGGCGGATGCCAAAGCTGTCGGAGCGTCCGAAACTGAGGCGCAAAGCCGCCACTCCCCATCCGCCCCTCAACCCGCTCGTCCCCCTCCACCCCACACCCCCAAGAAAACACGCCTCCCCCCAATTCCTGTGGTTTTCTCGTCCGGCAGTTGGGCTAAAAGGATATAGGAATAAAAACCTACATCCGAGGAGAGCCCCATGCTGTCACAGGAAGCCGTTCCCGTCGAGTACCAGAAGGTGCCGCGGCCGCCGGACCCGGCGGCGATGCTGTCTTCCGCCGAACGGCAGGACTTGCGCTTCCGCTGCATGATGGTCCGGCAGGTGGTGGCGGAGCTTCTCGCCTTCGCCGGCTACGAGGGCAGGGCCGGCCGCGACCGCCGCCGCTCGGTCCAGCACATCCGCCAGATCTCGATGTATGTCAGCCATGTCGTCCTGCAGATCCCGATGCAGCATGTCGCCGTCGCCTTCGGCGCAGACCGCACCACCGTCTCGCATGCCTGCCGCATCGTCGAGGAGCGGCGCGAGAACCGCGCCTATGACGATTTCGTCGGCGCCGCCGAGCGCCTGACGGCAAGCTTTTTCCTGACGCCCGGAGGCCACCTGCATGGCTGACGGCAATCTGGTGCCGGCAGAGCGCAAGGCGCTCCTGCGGCTGATGCGGCTTGCCCTTTCCGGGCCGATGCGGATCGCGGGCGAGGAGGGCGGCATCTGCCGTCTTTCCGGCAGCGGCGGCGAGATCGCGCTTGCCGAACGGCTGCTGCGCCTCACCGTCGCCCGCGGTCTCCTGAAGCGGCGCGGCCGGGCGATCGTCGCGGGCAAGGAGGCGCGCGCCTATCTCAGGCGGGCGCTCGCCGATCCCGAGGCGAGCGGCTTCGCCGACCAGCACCGCGAGATCGAAGTCTGCGCGCTGCCGGGCGAGGAGAGCGGGGAAGGGGAGGCGGGGACGCCGGCCGCCACCGTGCGGCGCAATCTCGCCGAATCGCCGCTCGGTCCGCTCGCCCGCCTCAAGGCGCGCGACGGCAAGCCTTTCCTCGACACACAGGCGATCGAGGCGGGCGAGCGGCTCGCCGCCGATTTCCTGCACGCGGGTCTCCAGCCGCGCATCACCGCCTCCTGGGAGCCGCGGCTTTCGAGCCGCGTCAAGGGAGCGGCCGGCGGCGCCGCGGAGCTCGGCGACAGCGCCCTTGCCGCCCGCCGCCGAGTGACGGCGGCGGTGGAGGCCATGGGGCCGGAGCTCGCCGGCGTGGCGCTCGATGTCTGCTGCTTCATGAAGGGGCTGGAAACGGTGGAGCGCGAACGGCAATGGCCGGTGCGCTCGGCAAAGCTGATGCTGCGCGCCGCGCTGATGGCGCTCGCCCGCCATTACGCCCCGCCGGCGGGGGCGGCGCGGCACACCCGCCACTGGGGGGCGGAGGATTATCGTCCCGAGATCGGCTGAGGCGTGGTTCTGTTCGGGGCGGCGGGGTCGGCCATCGTTGAACGAGGCCTTCACCCCCCTCTGCCCTGCCGGGCATCTCCCCCACAAGGGGGGAGATCGACTCGCGGCAAGCGTCCCCGGGCTCGTCCAGTGCCGCGTCTACAGCCTTCCTTTCCGCAGATTCCGATGCCGGAGATGGCACGGCGAGTTCTCTCCGTCCGATCTCCCCCCTTGTGGGGGAGATGCCCGGCAGGGCAGAGGGGGGTGACCTGAGGGCAGAAACGCAAACCGTCGAAGCAGACGAGCGGCGGCAGGGCCGGCGATCAGCGTCCGGGCGCGCTTTCCACCAGCGCCTGGGCGGCTTCCTCGCGGATGCGCTGGATCATCGAGCGCAGCCCGTTCGCCCGCTGGGCGGAGAGGTGCTCGATGAGGCCGATCTTGCCGAAGAGCTCGATCGCGTCGAACTTGACGATCTCGGAGGCGCGCTTGCCGGAATAGGCGGCGAGCACGATCGCCACCAGCCCGCGCACGATATGGGCGTCCGAATCACCTGAGAACTCGATCACCGGGTCGTCGCCTTCGCCGACCCTGCTTGCGAGCCATACCTGGCTCGCGCAGCCCTTCACCTTGCGCTCGGCGGTCTTTTCCGCCTCCGGCATGTCGGGCAGTGCCTTGCCGAGTTCGATGACGTAACGATAGCGGTCCTCCCAGTCGTCGAGGAAGGCAAAATCGTCGATCATGTCCTGCAGGGTGGTCATTCCCGGCTCCGTGCGTTGTCTCTTCTCCGATATAGGCGATCTTGGCGGTGAATTGAACTGTTGCACTGCGGGAAAAGAAAACGCGGCACCTTTTAAAAAGGCACCGCGTCGGCCGAAAGGGGCACAAGTCGACAGTGTGGCAGTATGGCAGTCATGGGGCTCCGGAACCTCGAAGGCTCCGGGGCAAGCTTTAAAATCAGGAGGCGGGCTTGGCGCGCGGCGTCGGCACGGTGCCCTGCGGGGCATTGACGGTGCCGGTCACGATGACGTCCGAGATGGCGTCGGCGGCCTCGCCGGCCGCGGCGGCCTTGTCCTTGGCGTCGTCGCCGAACTGGCGGTCGAGAAGCTGGTAGGCGACGAGGGCGCCTTCACGGGCCCGCTCGCCGAGTGCCGCGAAGGTTTCCGCACCCTTGACGCAGACATCCGGCTTCACGCTGCAGATCTCGCTCACATAGGCATAGGCGTCGGTGGCCGCCGAAATCGCGTCGGCGACGTTGAGCGCCGAGCCGGCGTCCTCGGTCTGCGGGCGGCTCCCGAAATAGGAGAGCAGCACCAGCACCATCGAGAACCAGAACGTTCCTTTGATCAGAAACCACATTGCGTTCATCCATCCGAGCACCACCGGCCGATGCCGGTTGCCGGGTCGTCCCGGCGTGTGAGGGGAGCCTATTCGCGGGGTGGAAATTTCGCTTTGCAAAACTCGCTCGGGTTTTCGGCGAAATTGATTAAAATGCGAACGATCGGCCTCTCTCGCGCCATTTGCGTCAAATTTTAGCAATCGCCGTTAAGCATAAACAGGGGGTGGTTCCCCGAAATCCCGGCGATTTGCCGCGGCGCCTCCGGACAAAAGTTAACGCGGCCCGGAAAATGCCGTAATTTCCGTCGCTTACGCCCCGTTAACCATGAATGAGAAAGCTTGGCCGGCTTGTTCCGGAATGGCGCAAACCGGGGCTTCCGAGGGGGCTTGCGACCCCTTTCTTTATCTTTTCCTTAAGCGCGCGGGGCCTATGGTCGGACCGTTCTTGAGGTGCAAGCGTTCGCGGAAGTCTGGCGTGCTGGTATTGAGTAAAATGGCTGACATGACGGCGGCGGTCCTGGATGATGTGGCAAGGTCCTGCCTTGCGCGCGCCGGTGCCGGACGGGCCGTCGCAACCGCCGACGTGGTGCTCTTGCGCCGCGTGATGCAGGTCTTCCTGCCGCTCGTTCCCACCGTTCCCGCGGCGCTGCTGCTTGTCGCCGGCCCCGCCGTCGCGCTGCCGCTCGGCTTTGCGCTCGTCCTTTCGCTCTTCCTCGTCGCAAGCGTCGCCGCCTTTGCCTTCGCCCGCGCGCCCGCCCGTTCGGGCGAGGTCGCCGAGACGTCCGCGGACGGCTTCTCCGTCGATGCCTGCCCCGGCCTTCTCCTCCGGCTCGATGCCAAGGGTCTGGTGCGCGCCGCCGGCGGCCGCGACCGCGAAGTCTTCTTCTCCTTCCTGCGCGATCCGATCGACCGCCCCTTCGTCGAGCATGTGCATGTCTCCGACCGGCTCGGCTTCGTCGAGGCGCTCGCGGACCTGCGCGCCGGCGTCGATGCGGTGGCAATCGATCTTCGCCTCGACCGGCCGATGCTCGGGCTGGAACAGTCGCAATTCATGAACGTCCGCATGGACATGACCGCGGTGCGCGGCGCCGATGGCGCACTTTCCGCCGTCCACGCCCAGATCCTCGACATTGCCGGCGAGATGCGCATCCGTGACGAGGCCCGCCGCATGGCCGGCGAGGCGGTCGACGCGCACGAGACCAAGTCGCGCTTCCTCGCTGCCGTCAGCCACGAACTCAGGACGCCGCTCAACGCCATCCTCGGTTTTTCCGACATCCTCGCGGGCGAGTATTTCGGCAAGCTCGAGAACGACCGCCAGCGCGAATATGTCGGGCTCATCCACCAGTCGGGCGCCCACCTGCTTTCGGTCGTCAACGCCATGCTCGACATGTCGAAGATCGAGGCCGGCCGTTACGAACTGACGCTCGAACCCTTCGCCATCGCCGAGACGATCAGCCATTGCGAGAACATGCTGTCGCTGCAGGCGAAGACCCGCGGCGTAACGCTGACGAGCAGGCTCGGCCGCAACCTCGGCGAGGTCGTCGCCGACGAGCGTGCCGTTCGCCAGGTCTTGATCAATCTGGTCGGCAATGCCATCAAGTTCACCGAAGCCGGCGGTGCGATCACGATCGACGCTGGCGTCGAGGGCGGCGAGCTGAAGATCGTCGTCAGCGACACCGGCATCGGCATCGCGCCGGAAAAGCTGTCGCTGATCGGCAAGCCGTTCACCCAGATCCACGGCGAGCTCAACCGCCGCTACGAGGGATCGGGGCTCGGGCTGTCGCTGGTGAAGGGCCTGACGGCGCTGCACGGCGGCCGTTTCGAAATGACGAGCCGGCCGGGCGAGGGCACCGTGGTGACCGTCACACTGCCGGCGGACGGTTCCGGTATCATTGCCGCGGCCGATATGGCCGGGCCGGACAACAGGGTGGACTTCCCGCCGCGGCTGAAGGCGGACGACGCTTGCGCCGCGCGAACGAAGGACGAATGGGTGCATGACGAAGCGAAAGCGAAAATCGCCTGAACGCAAGCCCGCGCGCCGCGCGCCGGGCCTCGCGTTGCGGGCTGCCGGCGCGCTCGCCGGTATCGCGGCTCGCCATCCCGTCGGCCTCGGCGGGGCGGCGGCCTTCTGCGTCGTGTTCGGCATGATTGCCGCCAATGCGCTCTGGTACCAGCCGGGCGTTCATCCCTCTCCCTTCTGGCGCACCCGCGACCGGAGCGATTTCAACGCGCTTGCCGGACTTGCCCGCAATCCGCTGATGGAAGACCCGTCGAGGGTCACGACCTTCCGCATCGCGCGGGTGGAGGCGCCGCAAGAGGGCGATCCCGACGCGACGGCCGATGCCGCGCGGCCGACGGACGGAACGGTTTCAGCGAACGAGACGACCGCGGCCCTGCCGACCGCCGGCGCCGATGCGGAGCTCGTGCGTTCCGTGCAGCAGCAGCTCGCCCGCCGTGGCTTCTATGAAGGCACCGTCGACGGCGTCACCGGCCCGCGCACCGAAGCGGCGATCACCGCCTTCCAGAAATCCGTCGCCATGCCGGCGGACGGCCGGCCGAGCCCGGAACTGCTCGCCGCTCTCACCGTCGAAAGCGGCGCCGTCGCCGTTCGTCCGGTGCCGCGCCCGGCCGGCGACATCTCGCCTGCCGCTGGCGAGGACCCGGTGGCCGCCGCGATCCGCAACGCCGACCGGACGATTGCCACCATCTCGGACAAGCGGCGCAAGGCGCAGACGGCCGAGCGCGCCGTCGAGGTGGCGTTGCGTCCGGCAAAGGACATCCCGCAGGCGATTGCCGGTGGGGCGGACCCGAACCTGGTGATGGCGATCCAGCAGGGCTTAAGCAACATCGCCTACAGCGAGGTCAAGGTCGACGGCATCGCAGGCGAAGAGACGCGGTCGGCGATCCGCCATTTCGAACGTCACTACCGCCTGCCGGAGACCGGCGAGCCGAACCCGGCCGTGCTGAAGAAGCTCAAGGACATCGGCGCGCTCTGATCTCGCCCGGAAGTATTAGACTTTCGTCTATATCTGAATATTTGCAAAGCCTTAACCACGATCGGCGATGATCCTCCGAATCTTGGGAGGGGTTTGCGATGACCATGTCGAATGCGCTCGCCGTGAGTGAAGAGCATGACGTGCCCGACGAGGCTGCGGCGGATGCCGCCCTCCTGAA
Source organism: Ciceribacter lividus (assembly GCF_003337715.1). Lineage (GTDB taxonomy): Bacteria > Pseudomonadota > Alphaproteobacteria > Rhizobiales > Rhizobiaceae > Allorhizobium > Allorhizobium lividum. The sequence continues at coordinate 38,471 of NZ_QPIX01000015.1, read as the reverse complement.
GCGGATCGTCTCCGAAATGGCCCGCGAGGCCTCCGAGCTCGGCATCGACCTCGTCGACATCGCCGGCGCGATCACCGATGTCGCGGCGATGTCGAAGCGCCATGCCGTGACCTTCGACGACATCACCCGCACCGCCCTTTCGATCGCCGAAACCAACAGTGCGGTGGCCTCCGCGCTCGGCGAGACCGACGCCACCGCCGGCGAGGCGCGCCGCATGCTGTCGGACTCGGCAGGCCGGATGACCGGCGCGGTCGGCAAGATCGACCAGATGGTCAATGCCTCGATGGAGATCAGCAGCGAGATCGGCACCTTCTCGCGCTCGCTTTCCGACGTCGACAAGGTGGCGACCGAGATCGGCACCATCGCCCGCCAGACCAACCTCTTGGCGCTCAACGCCGCGATCGAGGCGGCGCGTGCCGGCGAGGCCGGCAAGGGCTTTGCCGTCGTCGCGGCGGAAATCCGGGCGCTGTCCTTGCAGACCTCGCAGGCGACCGCCTCGATCCAGGCGATCCTCGACGACATCCGCAGCAAGATCGAGAAGCTCGCCACCGCCGGCAAGGGTGCGAGCGAGAGCGCGCTCGACGTGCGCGAAACCTCGCAGGCGATGAACCAGTCCTTCGGCACCATGGAAGGGGTGATCACCCGCATCCTCGACAGCGCCTCGGTGATGGCGAAGACCACCGAGACGGTGAACGGCCAGTGCTCCGCCTTCGTCGTCACGCTCGGCGAGATGGCCGGCGAAGTGAGAAGCTCCGACGGCGCGCTGCAAAATGCGGCCGCCCGCGTCGACAAGGTGGTGAACCTCTCCGAGACGCTGATCCAGCTGACCGCCAGCGCCGGCATCGAGACCGTCGACAGCGCCTGGATTCGCACCGCCCGCGATGTCGCCGAAAACATCTCGGCGGTCTTCGAGGAGGGCGTGCGCGCCGGCCGCATCGCCATGGACGCGCTCTTCGACCGCCAGTACCGGCCGATCCCCGGCACCGACCCGGTGCAGATGATGGCCCGCTTCACCGAATTCACCGACAGGGTGCTGCCGCCGATCCTCGAACCGGTGCTCTCCTTGAGCGACCGCGTCGGCTTCTGCGCCGCCGTCGACGTCAACGGCTACCTGCCGACCCACAACCGCAAATTCTCCGAGCCGCAGCGGCCGGGCGATGCGGTGTGGAACACCGCCAACTGCCGCAACCGCCGCATCTTCGCCGACCGCGTCGGCCTTGCCGCCGGCCGCTCGACGGCACCCTTCCTCGTCCAGACCTACCGCCGCGACATGGGCGGCGGCAATTTCGTCGTGATGAAGGACATCTCCGCCCCGATCACCGTCTCCGGCCGCCACTGGGGCGGGTTGAGGCTGGCGGTCAGGGTGTGAGGGGTCAGGCCCGCAAGGCGTGCCGTCTCCCGGAGGCGGTGCCTTCGGCGCGATCAGGCCGCCCGGCGTGCTCGAGCTTTTGCTGGATGGCGTCACCGATCCAGCTGTTGAGCGATATGCCTTCTTCCGCGGCGTTCATCGCTGCACGCTTGTGCAAGTCGGGCGTGACCCGCACGTTGAAGCTGCCCCTGTAGGGCTTCGCCGGTTCGCGGCCCTCCTCCTTGCAGTCGGCGAGGTAGGCGTCGATCAGGTCACGGGCGACGGCCTCGGCTTCGCTGGCCCGGTCGCATTCGGCGACCAGCACGTCGTCGATATGAAGTACCTTGACGAAAAGCGCGCCGTCATCGAATTCGACGGACGCCTGATAGCCCTTGTAAGTGATTGTTTTCATATCAAACCCTGCTCGATCAGTTGATCGCGTATCTGCCTGACCATATACGGCTTCACCTCGTTTCCGGGGTGGGGTTCATGCAGGCGGATGATCTGTTTCGTGGAGGAATGGACGAACTTCCGTCTCGATCCTCCGCCGGCGTCTTTTTCCTCGAAGCCGAGATTTGCGAGCATCCGTACAAGCTCCCTGTAAGGAAACGGTCCTCGGCACGCCTTGAAGTCCTCGACAAGCCTATCTCCGCGCGACATGTCTTCTCGCCGAAATTTTACGCCGTTTCGATGCGGCAGTGCAACTGAAATATAGTCGCATATGGTGCCTGTTCCTATGGGACAAGTTTCAGAAATATTCAAATCGGTGGCTGCGTGGCCAATGTTTGAGATGGTTGCGCAACGCAAGATTGCAGTCAAGGGTAGAGCTCTGTGTGTCACGCTCCGCTCGTGTTGGTCCGAGCATTCTTCACCAAGTTTCCGGAGCATGGTTTGACGCACGCAGCCACCTCCTCCACCCCCATTCCCTTCGGCCCCCGCTTGCCCTATGACGCGCGGATGCGTCTTCGTTCCGACATCTTCGTTTCCGCGCTCGTCCGCCGCGTGTTTTCGTCCGGCGGGTTTGCCGCCGTCGCCCGCAAGGGCGCCGAGGAGGCGGGGGCGATCTATGTGCGCCAGCGCTTTCGCGACGGGCTCGAAACGCTCTACGGTCCGGTTCCGCAGAGCCTGATGGCCGAGGAGGGGCGTGACGACCGCGGCTTCGAGGTGCGGCTGACGCGCGTGGAGGCGGGCGAGGTCGACGCGCTGCTTGCGCGCGAGGGCCGCTTCGACCCCGATTACTGGGTGGTGGAACTCGAAACCGATGACCTCGACGGCGTGCTGCCCATCGCCGGCGGCGAGGGATAGGCGAGGGGCGGCGCGCGCCGGTCGAACCTCAGCCGCGTAGCCGCTTCGGGGCGACGGTCTCCCACGCTCTGCGCAGGAGGTCTGCGACGTCGGTGGGATCGGCGGCGGCATAGCGCAACACCGTCCAGCCCTTCAGGCCCCAGGCGCCGGGCACCGGCGAAAGCAGGTCGGGTGCTGCCGCGACGGCAAGCGCCTGCCGGTCGGGGGTAAGCTTCAGCACCAGCTCGTCCGGCCGCGGCAGGGTGGCGAAGACCTTGTCCCGCAAGCGAAAATCGCGCTTGCCGAAATGGGCGCTCTCCTCCGCCTCGGGCAACGACAATGCGAGAGCGGCAACCTCGTCCTCGGTCATGACTGGCTCCTTCCTCCCCGCGTGAGGATAGGGGAGAGCGGTGGGCAGGACAATGGATAGGAAAATAATCCTTGACGGCGTGACGGTCGTTTGCTAGTCTTTTGTCATGGTCGAAGAGGTGCGGCCGGGGTGGCCCGGTGGGTTCGGGCACCGATCTCCCCCCATGAGGGGGAGATGTCGGCGGAGCCGACAGAGGGGGGTGAACCTCCGGCCTCGGCGCTCTCGGTGATACCCCCCTCTGACCTGCCGGCGTTCGTCGCCGCAATCGATTCACTGGATCGGTTGCCCAGCTTCGCCGGCCGCTCCTCAACCCCCACAAGGGGGGAGATCGAACCGCGGTACCGCCAGGCACTGTCAAACATTCGAGGCTCGGGGTTCGCCCCGGGCCTTTTTCGTCGGCGCGGGCCGGCAGGGAGATCAGGCGATGGACGAGGCAGACGAATTCGACATCTCGGTCTTCGGCCTCTGGCCGCCGGGCGGGGCGGGCGCGGAGCCTGCGGAGGCGCCACGGGTGCGCCGGGCGGTCGGGCGGCTGTTCCTCGAACTGAAGTCGGCCGACCGGCCGTCACCCGTCGACGAATTCCAGATGCTTCTGAACGACCTGACGGCGGAGATGCGCGACCAGTTCGAGCTCTTCCGCCGGCTGCGGGCCTCGGCCGAGGCGTTGATTTCCGGCGAGGACGAGGCGGCGGCGAAGGCCGCGCGCGCCGACGCGAAGGCGGCGACCGATGCCATGGCGCTTCTCGTCCGGACGCTCGAAAAGATCGACGGCCTGCAGCGGCAGATCGTGCGCGACCGCGAGGCGGCGGAACTGGAGGCCGAGGAAGAGGGTGGCGATGCGGCAATCCGGGCGGAACTTCGGGCGATCATCGAGGCCCAGGCCGATGCGCGTGCAAGACGTCTTCTCCAAAGCTGGACCGCGGCCCGCGACGGCGCTCCCGCCACGGCCGGGGAAAGGCCCGGCGATCCCGGTGAACCGGAAAGCGCGCCGGGCGCAGAAAGCGGATGACAGGCGCGCGGTGAGGAAGGGCAGGGGCTGGGTCGTGCAGGCACTCGACGACAACCGCAAGGGGCTCGACAGCATCGGCGCGGCGAGGGCGCGAAACACGGCTTCGTCGGACGAGTTGGCGGGCGATATCGCCGCAAGCCTGCCGCCGCAGACGGTGGAAACACGGCCCACGGAAAGCACCGTCGCCGATCCGGATGTCGGCGACGTGCTCGCGCGGCTGGCGCTCTGCGATCCGGCGGTGCTGAAAAGGATCGGCCGGAGCTGGGAGTTCACCGGCCGGCCGGAGCAGAAGCCGCCCGAAGGCGACTGGCGCTCCTGGCTGGTGATCGGCGGGCGCGGCTCGGGCAAGACCCGCACCGGCGCGGAATGGGTGCATGCGCTGGCGCTCGCCGCCGGCGCGCGCTCCGATCTGCGCATCGCGCTCGTCGCCGAAACGCTGGGCGACGCCCGCGAGGTGATGGTCGACGGTGCCTCCGGCATCTGGCGGATCGCCCGGCGGATGCGGCCGGAGGTCGAAATCTCGCGCCGGCGGCTCGTCTGGCCGAACGGCGCGATCGCGCAGTTCTTCTCCTCCGAGGACCCGGAGAGCCTGCGCGGGCCGCAGTTTCACTTCGCCTGGTGCGACGAGCTGGCGAAATGGAAATATCCCGACGAGACCTATGACATGCTGCAGTTTGCGCTGCGGCTCGGCACTGCGCCGCGGGAGCTGGTGACCACGACGCCGCGGCCGCTGCCGCTTTTGAAACGGCTGATCGCCGGCAAGGGAACGCGAGTGAGCCGGCTTTCGACCGCCGACAATGCCAAAAACCTCGCGCCCGGCTTCATCGCAGCGCTTCAGGACCGCTACGGCGGCACGCGGCTCGGCCGGCAGGAACTCGACGGCGAGCTGATCGAGGACCGCGAGGACGCGCTGTGGAAGCGCGAGCGGATCGAGGCGGTGACGGTGAAGCTGACGGGGCCGCTCCGGCGCATCGTCGTGGCGGTCGACCCGCCGGCGGGCACCGGGCGCGAAAGCTGCTGCGGCATCGTGGTGGCCGGGCTCGAGGAGAACGGCCGGGCCGCGGTGCTCGCCGATTGTTCGGTGGAGGCGGCAAGCCCGGCGCAATGGGCGCAGGCGGTGGTGCGCGCCTACCGGCGCTTCGAGGCGGACCGGGTGGTGGCGGAGGCGAACCAGGGCGGCGAGATGGTGGCGGCGGTGCTGCGCAGCATCGATGCCGGCCTGCCGCTGACGCTGGTGCGCGCGACGCGCGGGAAATATCTGCGGGCCGAGCCGGTGGCCGCACTCTACGAGCAGGGCCGGGTGGTGCATGCCGGCCGCTTTTCGGCTCTCGAAGACCAGATGTGCGATTTCGGCCCCGACGGGCTCTCGTCAGGCCGCTCGCCCGACCGGCTGGATGCGCTGGTCTGGGCGCTGACGGCGCTGATGCTGGAACGCGCGGGCGAACCGCGCGTCAGGCATGTGTGATGGGCTTACTTCGTGGAGGTGGACGGCTGGCCGGCGCCCTGGCGCATCTGGCGCCATTCGTTTTCCATGCGTTCGAGAACATGGGCCGGGATTGACTGGGCCTGAATCTGGGCAGGGGTCTGGGGCTGAGTGGGCTTCACTTGCATCCGGATCTCTCCTCAATGAGCGGGCGCGTCCGACATGGGACGGGTCCAATTTTCACAGTGTTAAATCTTTGTAAATACTCCCTTCGGGTGCTCTAAACGATTGAAATTCTTTAAAACGATTAGAGTTTCCCGGTTTCTCACTGCAATTTTGTCGCACCCCTTCGGAACCCACCGAAAACGGGGGCGGCCGGCTGTTGCCGTGAGCGAGGGAGGCGGAGACGAGGGACGAATCGACGATGGCCGATGAACGCGATTTCTACCGGGCGATCCGGGCCGACCCCTTCGGCGGGCGCCTGACCGACGGGCAGGTGCGGGGGATTGCGGCGATCCGCGGCGAATGGATGAAGGCGGCGCCGGGCGGCGATCCGCGCCATCTCGCTTACATGCTGGCGACCGCCTTCCACGAGACGGCGCGGACCATGCGGCCAGTGCGCGAGACGCTCGCCTCGACCGACGACAGGGCGATCGAAATCCTCGACCGGGCCTATGCCGCAGGCCGCCTGCCGCAGGTTCGCCGCCCCTACTGGCGGCGCGACGCCGAGGGGCGGAGCTTTCTCGGCCGCGGCTTCGTGCAGATCACCCACCGGCGGAACTACCGGCGGCTCTCCGAGGCGCTCGGCATCGACCTCGTGAGCGATCCGGCCCGGGCGATGGAGATGGAGGTTGCGGCAAGCGTGCTGGTGAGCGGCATGATGCGCGGGCTCTTCACCGGCGTCGCGCTCGCCGACGTCTTTTCGGCGGCGAGAGAGGACTGGATCGGTGCGCGGCGCATCGTCAACGGCCTCGACCGAGCGGCGCTCGTTGCCGGCTACGGCCGCGCCTTCATGAAGGCGCTCGCCTGACGCTGGTCGAGAACGTGGGTGGAAGGCAATTGAGCGGGGCGGGCGGCCATGCTATCCGGCGGCTGCCCGAATAGAGAGGCGCCCGCCGTCAACCAAGCCGGAGCGAAGGCCCGTGATCCGCCATATCGTCCTCTTCACCGTGCCGAAGCACGAAGACCTCGACGCCGTGCTCGACGGCCTGTCGATCCTGACCGGCATTCCGGCGGCGACGCGGCTGGAGATCGCGACCAACATGAAGGCCGACCGCTTCGACGACGGCATCGACGTCGTGGTCTACGGCGAGTTCGAGGACGAGGCGGCGCTGGCCGCCTACCACGCGCATCCGCTCTACCAGACCTCGATCGACAGGGTGAAGCCGCTGCGCGGCAGGCGCTTTGCGGCGGATTACGTGGTGGAGGATGCGGTGCGGGAGGCGTCGTCCCCCTCACCAACAAAATCTGAGACTTAGCCTTCAGCTAAGATCTCGATTTTGTATCCTCTCCCTCGCAGGGGAGAGGAGTGGCGTCACGCTCGGCCCTCCAGAACCTCGACGACATGGACGAGGACCTGGCCGACATCCGCGTAGATCTCGTGGTTCCAGAAGCGGAGAATGCGATAACCAAGCGAGGACAGATAACGGTCGCGGTTTTCGTCGCGAGGGTCTTCGGCATGCTGAAAGCCGTCGAGCTCGACGATCAGTTTCCTGTCCGCACAAAGAAAATCGACAATGTATGGGCCAATCGGGACCTGACGTCTGAACTTGTGGCCGTTCAACAACCGGTTGCGGACATGTGACCAAAAGATCGCCTCTGGATCGGTTGCATCGACCCGCATTTGCCTTGCCCGCCTTCGGGCCAATTCGGGAAACTCTCTGCCCATAGAGGCTCTCCGGAAAACGCCAAATCATGCCGTTTCACCGCAGACCACGCAAGGCGGCGCCACTCCTCTCCCCAACGAGGGAGAGGATACAAAATCGAGGGCTTAGCCGAAGGCTAAACCTCAGATTTTGTTGGTGAGGGGGTGAATCGATGCGATGGCTCCTTCCCGGAGAGCCGGGGATGCGACCGGTGCAAAGGACGTTGCAGATTGCTCGCGGTGGTCCGGACCCCCTCATCTGCGAAATCTGGCACTTAGCTTTCGCTAAGATGCGGATTTCGCTTCTTCTCCCTCCAAGGGAGAAGAGGCGCACCCTGCGTGGAGCCAACCTCGAAACAACAGGAAAAATCCGATGAGATTGCCGTTTCGACTGCCGTGGGGAGCCGCGGCGGGTGAGGGAGCCGTGGCCGAACGGAAGGCCGCCGGCGGCGGGCTGGCGCTGGTTGCCGGCGAGGGGCGGGCACTGTGGAGCGGGCGCTCCTACGGCACGCTCGCCCGCGAGGGCTTCATGAAAAACCCGGTCGCCCACCGCACGGTGCGGCTGATTTCGGAAGCCGCCGCCGCCGTGCCGTGGCTGCTCTATGACGGCGAGAGCGAGGTCGGCGAGCATCCGGCGCTGACGCTGATGGCGCGGCCGAACGGGCGCACCGGCGGGGCGGATTTTCTGGAAGCGCTCTACGGCCACCTCCTGCTTGCCGGCAACGCCTTCGTCGAACCGTTGATCCTCGGCGGGCGGGTGGCCGAACTGCATCTGCTCCGGCCCGACCGGGTAAGCGTGGTCGCCGGCCGCGACGGCTGGCCGGAGGCCTACGAATACCGCGCCGGGAGCGCGGTCCGGCGGATTGCGGCGGAAGGCGAGGGGGCGCTTCTGCATCTCAAGCTCTTCCATCCGCTCGACGACCATCTCGGCTTTCCGCCACTTGCCGCCGCCCAGGTCGCGCTCGACCTCCACAATGCCGCGGCGCGCTGGAACAAGGCGCTGCTCGACAATTCCGCGCGGCCCTCAGGCGCGCTCGTCTACCAACCGAAGGAGGGCGGCAATCTCGCGCCCGACCAGTACGAACGGCTGAAGCGGGAGCTGGACGACGGCTATTCCGGGCCGATGCGGGCCGGGCGGCCGCTGCTGCTCGAAGGCGGGCTCGACTGGAAATCGATGGGGCTCTCGCCCCGCGACATGGATTTCGTCGAGGCGCGGAACGGGGCGGCGCGCGACGTGGCGCTCGCCTTCGGCGTGCCGCCGATGCTGCTCGGCATTCCCGGCGACAACACCTATGCCAACTACCAGGAGGCGAACCGCGCCTTCTTCCGGCTGACCGTGCTGCCGCTCGTCAACCGCACGGCGAAGAGCGTCTCCGGCTTCCTCTCCGGCCTCTTCGGCGAGGCGCTGACGCTTGCCCCCGACCTCGACCAGGTGGCGGGGCTCGCCGCCGAACGCGACGCGCTCTGGGCGCGGCTCGGCGGTGCGGACTTCCTGTCCGATGCGGAGAAGCGGGCGGAGGTCGGCTACGGACCGGAGACGGACTGATGCGTCTCGGGCAGTGACCTCCAGCGATCTGCGAAGAGCTTGAATCGGTCTCTGAAGAAGCGGAATCGAAATCGCAGGAACGTCCGCCAAGGGATTCATCCGGCTCGGCAATTCGCGCTCGCTTCATGCCGCGCACGAGGGGCGCTTTCGCGCCCGCGGGGGGCCGAGGCGACGCGGATTTCAGTTTAATTAGAAGAGGTTAATAAAATGACCGACTGGAGCCAGGACGGCGCGCAATTCACCGCGAAGGTGCTCGGCGCCTTCGCCGGGTCGGCGATCTCGCTCGTCTACATGCTGCCGAAGGGCAGGCAGGAGGCGGCCGGCCGCTTTCTCACCGGGCTCGCCTGCGGGCTGATCTTCGGCGATCCGGCGGGCCTCTGGCTCGCCCAGAAGCTCGGGCTGGTGGCGAGCCTTTCGCCGGAGGACATCGTGCTGGCCGGTGCAACCGCCGCGAGCCTTCTCGCCTGGTGGAGCCTCGGCCTGCTGGTCCGCTTCCTCGACCGCTACGGCCGGCCGAACCGGTAGCGGCCGGACCTTCCCTACCCATTCCATCGATCGAAGGAGAATGCCGATGCGTGCCTATCGCGGGCAGGCCTATCGCGGCCCGGCCTATCGTGGCCCGGTGTCGCTCACCCAGAAATTCGCGAGCCTGACGCTGGCCGGCGTGACCGGCGACGGCGTCTTTTCCGGCTATGCCAGCGTGTTCGGCGAGGTGGACCTCGGCCGCGACGTGGTGATGCCGGGCGCGTTCGGCCACTCGCTTGCGGCGCGGGGGCCGGGCGGCGTGCGGATGCTCTACCAGCACGATCCGGCCGAGCCGATCGGCGCCTGGCGGGTGATCCGCGAGGACGCCCGCGGCCTCTATGTCGAGGGCGAGCTGGCGAAGGGCGTGGCGCGCGCCCGCGAGGTGCATGCGCTGCTCACGAGCGGGGCGCTCGACGGGCTGTCGATCGGCTTTCGCACCGTGCGGGCGAAGGCGGACCGGGCAAGCGGCATCCGCCGCATCCTCGAGGCGGACCTCTGGGAGATCTCCGTCGTGACCTTTCCGATGCAGCCCTCGGCGCGGGTTTCGAACGTCAAGAATGCGCGGTTCTTCCGCGACAGGGAAACCGAACTCGTCCGCCTGATGCGGCGGGCGGCCCGGCGGATGGCGGCCGGCAATTTCAGATCCAGCAACGTGAACGAAGGATGAGAGGCGATGAGCGAGAACCAGGCGAACGGGACGGGTGCGGAAGAGACGGGTGGCGTGCCGGGGCGGGCGGCCCCGGAGGTGAAGGCGGTGCCGGACACGGTCTCGGCGGCCTTCGAGGATTTCATGCAGGCCTTCGAGGCCTTCAAGGAAGCGAATGACGAGCGGCTTTCGGAGGTCGAGCGCAAGCTTGCCGCCGACACGGTCACCCGCGACAAGGTGGAGCGCATCAACCGGGCGATGGACGAGCAGGGACGGCTTCTCGACCAGCTCACCATCAAGAAGCTGCGCCCGCCGCTCGAAAGGGCGGGCGGTAGTACGGCCGGTGGAATGGGCGGCGCGGAAGCGGCAGAGCTGAAGGCGGCCTTCGAGAGCTATATCCGCCGCGGCGACGAGACGGGGCTGCGCGAGCTGGAGGCCAAGGCGCTTTCCGCCGGTGTGCCGGGTGACGGCGGCTATCTGGTGCCGCCGGAAACCGACAGCGAGATCGGCCGCCGGCTCGCCTCCGTCTCGCCGATCCGGGCGCTTGCGACCGTCCGGCAGGTCTCCGGCGCGGTGCTGAAGAAGCCGTTCGCGCCGGCGGGCATGGCGTCCGGCTGGGTGGCGGAGACGGCGGCACGACCGCAGACGGCGACGCCGGAGCTCGCCGAACTCACCTTCCCGACCATGGAGCTCTATGCCATGCCGGCGGCGACGCAAGCGCTCCTCGACGACGCTGCAGTCGACATCGAGGCCTGGATCTCCGGCGAGGTGGATATCGCCTTTGCCGAGCAGGAGGGCGCGGCCTTCGTTTCCGGCGACGGGGTGAACCGGCCGAAGGGATTCCTGAGTTACCCGACCGTCGCCGATGCGAACTGGGCCTGGGGCAGCCTCGGCCATGTCGGAACCGGGGTGGCGGGCGGCTTTGCCGCAAGCGGCGCCTCCGACGTCTTGATTACGGCGATCTACGCGCTGAAGGCCGGCCACCGGCAGAACGCCCATTTCGTCATGAACCGCCGCACCCAGGGCGAGATCCGCAAGTTCAAGGACGCCGACGGCAACTATCTCTGGCAGCCGCCGGCGGCGGCCGGCCAGGCGGCGGCGCTGATGGGCTTTCCGGTGACGGAGGCCGAGGACATGCCGGACATCGCGGCGGACGCGCTTTCGATCGCCTTCGGCGACTTCCGTGCCGGCTACCTCGTTGTCGACCGCACCGGGGTGCGCATCCTGCGCGACCCCTATTCGGCCAAGCCCTACGTGCTCTTCTACACGACCAAGCGCGTCGGCGGCGGGGTGCAGAATTTCGAGGCGATCAAGCTCGTGAAGTTCGGGTAGTGAATGAGGGCAGTGGGCAGTGGGCAGTGGGCGGGCTGCGGGCCACGGGTCGATCTCCCCCCTCGAGGGGGGAGATCGGACGGACGCGTTCCGCCACTGCCCGCTGCCTATTCCCTACTCGCTGTTTCCCGAAGACGCCGTGAGCTGCGTCGTCATTACGCCGGCGGCGGTGCCTCTCTCACGATTGCCCCTCACCCTGACCCTCTCCCCGTAAGGACGGGGAGAGGGACGGCCAACGCGGTGCCGCTTGTCCCTTCTCCCCGCGAGCGGGGAGAAGGTGCCGGCAGGCGGATGAGGGGCAGAAGAAGGGGCCGCAGGCGGATCTGACGCAGCCAAATAGGTCTCCGTCATGCCGGACCTGATCCGGGATCCAGCCGGCGAGCGTCGGCGAGCCGAAAGAATGCATTTTGATGAAGGTGAAGGAGCCTCCCCGCGCGATGGACATCGCGCAACTGGATGCCGGGTCGAGCCCGGCATGACGGCGGTTAGCATCGTGCGTCGATCACTTGCCCTTACCCTTCACCCTGTCCTGCCCGCGGCCCGCCTACTGCCTATTCGCCACTGCCCACTGCCTATTCCCTATTCGCCCCAGAACGGAGCCACCATGACCTATGCCCTGATCACTCCGCCGGCGGCGGAGCCGCTGACGCTTGCCGAGGTGAAGGCGCATCTGCGCCTCGATGGCGCCGACGAGGACGGCCTGCTCGCCGACCTCGTGACGGTGGCGCGGGAGCATCTCGAACGCCAGACCGGCCTGATGCTGATCACCCAGACACACCGGCTCTACCGCGACGACTGGCCGGCGGGCGGCGTGATTCAGATTGACAGGGGACCGGTGCAACGCATTGAAAACGTGACCGTCTACGACGGCGACGGGAACCCGCTTCACGTATCGCTTCAAGACCACCTGCTCGACGGCGAGAGCCGGCCGGCGCGGCTCTGGCTGCGCGATCCGCCGGCGCCGGGACGCGCACTCAACGGCATCGAGATCGATTTTGCCGCCGGCTTCGGCGACACCGGGGCAGAGGTGCCGGACACGCTGAAGCGCGTCATGCTGATGCATGTGGCGCTGATGTTTTCCTATCGCGGCGCGGTCGCCCCGGCCGACCAGCCGGCGGCGATCCCGGCCGGCTACGACCGGCTGGTGGCGCCGTTTGCCCGACGGAGGCTCTGATGGCGACGGCGGCCTTCGACCCCGGCGGGCTGACGGCCCGGCTGACGCTGGAAGCGCCCGTGGAAAGCCCCGACGGGCAGGGCGGCGCAACCGTCACGTGGAGCGCGGTCGCGAGCCTCTGGGCGCGGATCGAGCCGGTGACGGCCTCGCCCGGCGAGGAGGCGGGCGGCGGCCGGGTGACCATCACCCATGCGATCTGGATGCGTTATCGCAGCGACGTTTCTGCCGGCATGCGGCTCGTCAAGGGCGGGCGCGTCTTTATCGTGGAGACGGCGCATGATCCGGACGAGAGCGGCCGCTATCTCCTCTGCCGCTGCCGGGAGGAGGGGCGATGAAGCTCGCGCTGCAGACGACCCACCGGGATTTCAGGGAGGCGCTGACGCGGGCGCTCGCCGCGGCGATCGCCGCACGGGCCGAGAAGGCGCGAGAGACGGCGGACGCCGGCAAGGACGGGGAGGGCGGCGATGGCACCGGTCAATGACCTGCTGCAGGCGGTGCATGGGCGGCTTTCGGGTGACGCGGCGCTTGCCGCGCTTCTCGGACCGGACGGCATCGTCGACCGGCGACGAGATGCGGGCACGCTGCCCCGTCTGGTGACGGGTGCGGTCGAGACGCGCGCCTACGGCACGGCGAGCGAGGACGGGCTCGAATGCCTCCTCGATTTCGAGGCCTGGTCGGCGACCGGCCGGCGCGAGGCGGAGGAAATCGCGGCTCATGTGCGGGCACTGCTCGACGACGCCGATCTCGCGCTTGCCAGTGCGCGGCTCGTCTCGCTCGCCCATCGCCGCACGGCAAGCCGGCGGGCGGCGGGCACAAGGTTCTACGTCGCGGAGATGCGGTTTCGTGCCGTGCTGGAGTGAGGGGGGCGCCCCTCATCCGGCTGCCGCCACCTTCTCCCCGCGGGCGGGGAGAAGGGACTCGTGGCACTGCCGCGACCGTTCCCTCGCCCCGCTTGCGGGAGAGAGGGGGAGGCCGGCGTCGTCTGTCCCTAACAGGGCTGCCCCGTCGTCATGCCGGACTTGATCCGGCATCCAGCCGGCGAGCGTCGGCGAGCCGAAAGAGTGCATGTCCGCTGAAATCGAAAGAGTCTCCCCGCGCGATGGACATCGCGCGACTGGATGCCGGGCCGGGCCCGGCATGACGGCGGTTGGGAGGGGTACGTCCCTCACCTTGCCTGACGTGCCCGGTGGGCGATGCGGGCGAGCAGCGCGACGGCGAGGAGGGCGGCGACGGAGAGCCCGAGGCAGAGAAGGATGACGGCGGTGAGCCCCTGCCGGTCGAGGACGGCGGTCATCAGCACCGGGGCCGCGGCGCTCGCAAGGTTCTGCGGCAGGGACAGCCGGGCCGACTGGCGGGCGAAGCGGTCCGGCGAGAAGAAGACGAGCGGCATCAGCGCCCGGGCGACGGTGACGACGCCGGTGCCGAAGCCGTAGAGGACGACGAAGACGATCGCCGCACCCGCACCGCCGAAGAGAAGCAGGACAACCATGGACACGGCAATCAGGCCGAGGCCGGCGAGGAAGGTCGTAGGCGGCGAGCTGCGCTGCCCGAGCAGGAGATCGACCACGCGGGCGGTGATGCCGAAGACCGAGCGGAGCGACCCGAGCTGCAAAGCGAGCAACGGCGAGGCCCCGGAGAGTTCGAGCATGCGGATCAGCGACGGCGACACCCCGAAGCTGACGAGGGTAACGAGGGTGATTGCAAGCGCAATCAGCAGGAAGGCGAGCCGCGCCTCGCGCTCTCCGAGCGGCAGCGGTTCGGCCCGCGCGGCGGCGGCCTCGGCAGCGCTGCGGGCGGCGGGGGGTGGCAGCAGGAAGAGATGCGCCGGCAGGCAGACGAGAAGATGGAAGGCGGCGGCAAGCTGCAGGGTGATCCGCCAGCCGTATTGCTGTTCGAGGAGGCCGAGGAGCGGCCAGCAGACGGCCGACGAGAGGCCGGTGAAGATCATCAGCACGGCGATGCTGCGCTTGGCGTTTGCGCCCTCCCGCTCGACGACGGCGGCATAGGTCGGCACCGAAAGGCCGAAGGCGCCACCGAGACCGAGCACAAGCCAGGCGGCGAAATAGGCGGTGACACCCTGGCAGAGGCTGAGGCCGAGGAGGCCGAGACCGAGGAGTGCGGAGCCGGCGGCAAGGATGCGCGCCGCGCCATGGCGCTCGATGAGCCGGCCCGTCCAGGGCCCGGCGGCGGCCATGGTCAGCATCATCACGGTGAGGCCGAGGAAGACGACCTCGTTCGCAAGCCCGAGGCCCGCGGCGATCGGGCGTCCGAGCACGCCCGGCATTTCGAAACTGGTGCCCCAGCCGACGATCTGGGTGACCGACAGCAGGGCGACGAGCCCGGTGCGGGGCGAACGGAGCGAGGCGGAAAGGGACATGGAGAACCGGAGGGCGGGAAGACTGCCGCGACCATAGAGGACGGGCGGTGCAAGCGGAAGATGTAATTGGCGGGGGATGCGGGGTTTGCCCTGGTCCTCGCCGGGGACGGCCTGACCATTGCACGGATCACCCCACCCCGGACCTGCGGTCCGACCCTCCCCCTCAAGGGGAGGGTGCAGCCGCCGCCACGGGTCCTCGCTCGAGGACCGATCGGGCGGGGCACTGGCCGCGGGTCGATCTCCCCCCTTGTGGGGGAGATGCCCGGCAGGGCAGAGGGGGTATCTCAGGCGCCGAGATTGGAGGTCACCCCCCTCTGTCACTTCGTGACATCTCCCCCACAAGGGGGGAGAGGGACGGCCGGCCTTTCGCTCGAGCTCAAGGCGTTCGTCACTGCAATCGATTCACCGGATCGATTGCTCGGCTACGCCGACCGCTCCTCCCCCCCACAAGGGGGAGATCGGGCGGCCCATACATCGCCTCCGTCATGCCGGACCTGATCCGGCATCCAGCCGGCGAGCGTCGGCGAGCCGAAAGAGTGCATGTCCGCTGAAATCGAAAGAGTCTTCCCGCGCGATGGACATCGAGCGACTGGATGCCGGGTCAGGCCCGGCATGACGGCGGACGAGGTTTTTTCTCCCCCTTGGTGGGGGAGAATGGAATTTCAACATCTTAGCTGAAAGCTAAGTGTTAGAAATTCCAAGTGAGGGGGGCGATGTCGAGCCGCTGCGTCTCCCCCTCACCTGCGATTTCTGGCACTTACGCCTTCGGCCTAAGATGCCGAAATCGCTTCCTCTCCCACCGGGGGAGAGGAGGGGCAACCCGCGGTGCCCCCCCGCACAATCGAACAACCGAAAGGAACGAGGCCATGGTGGCACAGAAGGGCAAGGACCTGCTGCTGAAGGTCCAGGACGGCGGCGGGTATGCGACGGTGGCGGGGTTGCGGTCGAAGACGCTCGCCTTCAACGCCGAGACCGTCGATGTGACCGATGCCGAGAGTGCGGGGCGCTGGCGCGAGCTGCTCGGCGGTGCGGGCGTGCAGAGGGCGTCGCTGTCGGGCAGCGGGCTCTTCAAGGACCAGTCGTCCGACGCGCTGGTGCGGACGGCCTTCTTCGACGGCACGATCCTCGCCTGGCAGGTGGTGATCCCCGATTTCGGGACGGTTTCCGGCCCCTTCCAGATCACCGCGCTCGAATATTCCGGCGCCCATGACGGGGAGCTGACCTTCGATCTGGCGCTCGAATCGGCGGGGCAGCTTTCCTTCGGGGCGCTCTGATGGGGGCTTCGATGGGTGGGGGCGTGACGGTCCGGCGGGCGAACCGCCGGCGTGGCGAGGTCGAGGCGACGATCGACGGCGAAAGGCGCATTCTCTGCCTGACGCTCGGCGCGCTCGCGGAGCTGGAGACGGCCTTCAGGGCCGAGAGCCTCGCGGGCCTCGCCGGGCGGTTTTCCGAGGGGAAACTGAAGGCGGAGGACCTGATCCGGATCATCGGCGCGGGGCTTCGCGGCGGCGGCAATCGCTTCTCCGACGAGGAGGTGGCCGAGATGGCGATCGACGGCGGTGTGAGCGCGACGGCGGCGCTTGTCCGCGACCTGCTGGCGGCGACCTTCCTCGACGAGGAGGACACCCGCCCGGAGCGCTGAGAGCTGCAGGCGAGGGGACGGAAACGGCGACGACCACCGCCTTTCCCTGGCGGGCGGCGATGCATGCCGGCCTCGGCCTCCTGCGGCTCGATCCCGACCGTTTCTGGCGGCTCTCGCCCCGCGAGTTCGCGGCCATGACCGGCGCCTTCGCGCCGGCCGCACCCCGGCTCGTACGCGCCGGGCTGGAGGCGCTGATGCGCCGCTTTCCCGATGAGGAGATCAGGTGATGAACGAGGACGAGACGGTGACCTTCGGGCTTTCGCTCGATGCGTCGGCGGCGATCGGCGTGCTGGACGAGCTGGAGCGACGCTCGCAGGGTTTCGGCGCAGCGCTGACCGGGGCGCTGAAGAGCGCGACGCTCGGCGGCAAGGGGCTCGAGGACACGCTCAAGGCCGTCGGTGAACGGCTGGCGGGGGTCGCGCTTTCGGCCGGGCTGAAGCCGCTCGACACGCTCGTGTCGTCGCTGACGGCGGGGCTTGCAAACGGGCTCGGCTCGCTCTTCGCCTTTGCCGACGGCGGCGTGCCGGGGCGGGTGACGCCCTTTGCCGCAGGCGGGGTGGTTTCGGCGCCGACCTATTTTCGGATGGGCGGCGACCTCGGGCTGATGGGCGAGGCGGGCACGGAGGCGGTGCTGCCGCTGAAACGCGGTGCCGACGGCACGCTCGGCGTTTCGGGCGGCGGCGGCACGACGCAGATCGTCTTCAACGTGACGGCGAGCGACGCCGAGAGCTTCCGCAAGAGCGAGGGACAGGTGACCGCCATGCTGGCGCGCAGTGTGGCGCGCGGCCGGCGGAACCTCTGATACCAAGTCTCGATGATATGACAGGGAGGAGAGCATGGCCGGCGGATTTCACGAGGTGCGCTTCCCGATGCGGCTTTCGCTTTCGACGAGCGGCGGGCCGGAGAGGCGCGTCGACATCACCAGCCTTTCCAACGGGCGCGAGGCGCGGAACGCCCGCTGGCGCAATTCGCGACGGCGCTACGACGCCGGCTCCGGCATACGCTCGGTCGGCGATCTCTACGACGTGCTCGCCTTCTTCGAGGCACGCAGCGGTGCGCTCTACGGTTTCCGCTTCCGCGATCCGCTCGACCACCGCTCCGGCCCGCCGGGTGCGGTAGTCACCGCCTTCGACCAGGAGATCGGCACGGGCGACGGCGAGACACGGGACTTTCCGCTTCGGAAGACCTATGGCGACGCGGGCGGGGAATGGCGGCGGCGGATCGAAAAGCCGGTCGCCGGCACCGTTCTCGTGGGCATCGGCGGGGCGCAAGCGGAGGCGGGCGTCGCCTGCGATGCGGCGACCGGGATCGTGACTTTCGAGACCGCGCCCGCCGCCGGTGTGCGGGTGACGGCCGGCTTCGAATTCGACGTGCCGGTGCGCTTCGACATCGACCGGATCGAGGTCAATCTCGAGGCCTTCAATGCCGGGCGCATTCCGGCGATCCCGCTGGTCGAGGTGCTGCCATGAGGACGATTTCGCCGGCCCTTGCCGCGCATCTTGCAGGCGACGCGACGACGCTCTGCCATTGCTGGCGGGTGACGCGGCGCGACGGCGTGGTGCTCGGCTTCACCGACCATGACGAGGCGCTCGACTTCGGCGGCACGCGATACCGCGCGGCGAGCGGATTTGAGGCGAGCGAGATGCGCGAGGAAAAGGGGCTGGCGGCACCCGCGAGCGAGGTGACCGGCGGCTTTTCGAGCGAGGCGGTGACGGAGGCGGATCTCGCCGCCGGGCGCTATGACGGCGCGCGCGTCGAGGTCTTCAGGGTGAACTGGCAGGCGCCGGAGGGGGCGCTGCTCCTGAAAGTGCAGGAGATCGGCGAGGTCTCGCGGGCGGCGGGCGCGTTTACCGCGGAACTCCGAAGCTTCGCCCATCGGCTCTCGCAGGAGACGGGGCGGATCTACAACCGCCGTTGCGACGCGACCCTCGGCGACCGGCGCTGCGGCGTCGATCTCTCGGCGCCCGGACGGCGGGCGGACGCGGTGGTGACGGGGGTGCCCGCCCGCGACCGGCTGCTGGTGAGCGGGCTCGAAGCCTTCGCCGACGGGCATTTCCGGCAAGGCAGCCTGACGCTCGCCGACGGGACGACGGTCCTCGTCGAGGAGAGCCGGGCGGCAGCAGGTGGCACGGCGCTTTCGCTCTGGCTGCCGCTCGAGACGCTGCCCGCGGCGGGAGACGCGGTGGCGGTTTCGGTCGGCTGCGACAAGGCTTTCTCGACCTGTCGAGAAAAGTTCTCCAACGCGCTGAATTTTCAGGGCTTCCCGCACATGCCCGGCAGCGACTTCGCCTATTCCTATGTGAGCGGCGAGAGCCTGCACGACGGCGGGCCGCTGTTCGAGTAGCCCAAAGGAGAGGCTCCATGTCTTCGATCACCGACGCGGCGCTCGCCTGCGCCGAGGGCTGGATCGGCACGCCCTACCGGCACCAGGCGTCGCTCCGCGGCGTCGGCTGCGACTGTCTCGGGCTGGTGCGCGGGGTGTGGCGCGAGCTCTACGGCGACGAGCCGGAGGTGCCGCCGCCCTATGCGCCAGACTGGGCGGAGCGGAGCGGCGAGGACCGGCTGACGGCGGCGGCCGAACGGTATTTCCGCGGCGTGACGGAGCTGGGCGGCGCGGCGCCGGGTGACCTCGTGCTCTTCCGCTTCCGGCCGCAGTTCTCGGCAAAGCATGCCGGCATTCTCGGCGAAGCCGGTCGGTTCATCCACGCCTACGAACAGGCGGGCGTGGTGCGCTCGCCGCTTGCGCCTGCGTGGGCACGGCGGATCGCCGGCATCTATCGTTTTCCGGAAAGGTGAGGCATGGCCACACTTCTGTTCCAGGCGGCGGGTGCCGCCGTCGGCGGTATTTTCGGGCCGCTCGGGGCGGTCCTCGGGCGGGCGGCCGGTGCCCTTGCCGGCAATGCGCTCGACCGGGCGCTGCTTTCGGGGACGAGCACGGTCAGCGGGGCGCGGCTTTCGGCCGCAAGGCTTCCCGGCGCGAGCGAGGGCACGGCGATCCCGCGCGTCTACGGTACGACGCGGATCGGCGGCACGCTGATCTGGGCGACCCGCTTCGAGGAGGAGGCGGTGACCGAGCGGACCGGTGGCAAGGCCGGCGGCACGCGGGTGAAGACCTATCGCTATTTCGCCAATGTCGCGGTCGGGCTCTGCGAAGGGCCGGTCGCGGGTATCCGGCGGGTCTGGGCGGACGGGCAGGAACTCGACCTTGGCGAGGTCGAGATGCGCGTCCACACGGGAAGCGCGACACAGCTTGCCGATCCGCTGATCGAGGCGAAGCAGGGCGAGGGCAGGGCGCCGGCCTATCGCGGGCTCGCCTATGTCGTCTTCGAGCGGCTGCCGCTCGACGATTTCGGCAACCGTATTCCGCTGCTGCAGTTCGAGGTGATGCGGCCGGTCGGCACGCTCGAAACCCGTATCCGGGCGGTGAATGTGATCCCCGGCGCGACCGAGCACGGCTATGCGGGGGTGGCGGTCCGCGAGGCGACCGGCGAGGGCAGCGCCCGCATCCTCAATCGCAACACGCTGACGGCGGAGACCGACTGGCAGGCCTCGATCGACGAATTGCAGGCGCTCTGTCCCAATCTCGAAAGCGTGGCGCTGGTCGTCACCTGGTTCGGCACGGACCTCCGGGCAGGCGAATGCCGGGTGGTGCCGGGCGTGGAAGTCGCCGCGCGAAGCGGCGAGAGCCGGCCCTGGCGGGTCGCAGGCATCGGTCGCAGCGCGGCGCATGTCGTTTCGCTCCACGACGGCGGCCCGGCCTATGGCGGCACGCCGAGCGACGAGAGCGTCGTCGAGGCGATCCGCGACCTTGCGGCGCGCGGGCTGAAGGTGACGCTCTATCCGCTGATGATGATGGACATTCCGGCCGGCAACGGCCTGCCGGACCCGCACGGCGGGGCGGAGCAGGCGGCCTATCCCTGGCGCGGGCGGATCATCTGCGAACCGGCGACGGACCGGACGGTGGCGGCACGAACGGCGGTCGAGGCCTTCTGCGGCGCGGCGACCGCGGCGGATTTCACCGTCTCCGGGGATAGTGTCACCTGGCACGGCGCCGACGAGGGCTATCGCCGCATGGTGCTGCACTGTGCGCTGCTCGCGAAGGCCGCGGGCGGTGTCGACGCCTTCCTGATCGGCTCGGAGCTCAAGGGGCTGACGACGATCCGCGACGAGAGCGATGCGTTTCCCTTCGTCGAGGCGCTCGCGGCCCTTGCCGGCGACGTGCGCGCGATCCTCGGGCCGGCGACGAAGATCACCTACGGCGCCGACTGGAGCGAATATTCAGGCTACCATCCGGCGGACGGTTCCGGCGATCATTTCTTCCATCTCGACCCGCTCTGGGCCTCGCCCGAAATCGACGCCGTCGGGATCGACAATTACATGCCGCTCTCCGACTGGCGGGACGAGGACCTCGTAGCGCAAAACCCCGACGGCTTCCGGCTGGCGGCGGATGCAGCGGCGATGGCCCGCCAGATCGCCGGCGGCGAAGGCTACGACTGGTACTATGCGAGTGCGGCCGACCGGGCAGCGCGTCTCCGCACGCCGATCACCGACGGGGCCGCGGCAAAGCCCTGGGTGTTCCGGGTGAAGGATATCGAGGGCTGGTGGTCGAACCGGCATTTCGACCGGGTGGCGGGAGTGGAGAAAACCACGCCGACCGCCTGGACGCCGCGGGAAAAACCGGTCTGGTTCACGGAACTCGGCTGCCCGGCGATCGACCGCGGTGCCAACCAGCCGAACGTCTTCGGCGATCCGAAATCGGCCGAGGGCGGGTTGCCCTATCATTCCCGCGGACTGCGCGCCGACGCCGTGCAGCGGCGGTTCCTCTCCGCCCATTACGACCACTGGGGGAGTGCCGCGGCGCCGGCCGGAATGGTCGATCCGGCCCGCATCTATCACTGGGCCTGGGACGCGCGGCCCTATCCGGCCTTTCCCGCCAATCTGTCCCTCTGGTCGGATGGCGGCAACTGGCGGACCGGGCATTGGCTGAACGGGCGGCTCGGGGCCGGGACGGTCGCCGACGTGATCGGGGCGATCTGTAAGGACCACGGCTTTGCCGACTACGACGTCTCGGCGGTGACGGGCGATCTCGGCGGTTATGTGCAGGCGGACGTTGCGTCCGCCCGCAGCCTGATCGAGCCGCTCACCGAGGCCTTCCGCGTCGACGTGATCGAGGACGGCGGGGTGCTGCGCTTCCGTTCGCGCGACGAGGCGAGCCTGCCGGCGGTGCGCGTGGACGTGCTTGCCGATCTCGACGACGAGCCGCTCTGGCGCGAGCGGCGCGGCCATGACAGCGATTTCGCCGGCGAGGCGATCCTGACCTTCTACGACGCGGCGGCCGACTATGCCGAGGCGAGCGCCCGCTCGCGACGGGCGCCGGCGGCGACCAGCCGGGTGCTGTCGCTCGACCTTTCCGCCGCATTTTCCGAGGAGACCGCACTTGCCGCCGCCGAGGCGCTGCTGCGCCAGCACCGCGCCGAACGTCGGTCACTGGAAACGGCGCTCGGCCCGAACGCGCTCGCCTTCATGCCGGGGGACGTGCTGGCCTTTGCGGAGGGACCCGACGGCCGCTTCGTGATTTCCGAATGCGAGGACGGGGCGGCCCGGCGCCTGACGCTGAGCGAACTCGCCGACGGTGGATTGTCCGTGCCGGTCGCCGTGGGTTCGGGCCGCGACGTTCCCAATCCGGCCTCGGACGGCTTTGCGCCGGCCGTCGAATTCCTCGATCTGCCGCGCTACACGGCGGGCGGGGACGAGGATTTCGTCCGCGTCGCGGCCTTCGCGCGGCCGTGGCGGCGGATCGCGATCTCGTCCTCTGTCGAGAACGAGGGCTACGCCCTTCGGGTGGTGCTCGACCGTCCGGCGACGCTCGGCCGGCTTGCCGAACCGCTGGAGGCCGGTGTTGCCGGCCGCTTCGACAGGACGCGCGCGATCACCCTCGACCTTACCTACGGCAGCTTCGCCTCGGCCTCGACGCTCGCGGTGCTGAACGGCGCCAACCGGCTCGCCGTCCGCTCCGCGTCCGGCGCGTGGGAAGTGATCGGCTTTGCCGGCGCGGAAGAGATCGCCCCCGGCCGCTGGCGACTGACGCGCCTGTTGCGCGGGCTCGGCGGCAGCGAGGATGCGACGGCCGCCGGTGCTCCGGCGGGCGCGCGGGTGGTGGCGCTCGACGCGGTGGTGCCGCCGGTCGGGCTTGCCTCTGACGAGGCGGGGCGACCGCTCAACTATATCGCGGAGGCGGTCGGCATGGCCGCGGCGCCGGCCGGTCCGTTTTCCTTTGCCGGCGGACGCAGGGCGCTGACGCCGCTCGCGCCGGTGCATCTTGCCGGCCGCAGGCTTGTGGGCGGGGGTATCGAGATCACCTGGGTCCGCCGCGGGCGGATCGATGCCGACGACTGGGAGGCGGCGGAAATCCCGCTCGACGAGGCGGAGGAGCGCTACCGGCTGGAGATCCTCGCCGGCGGCGCGGTGAAGCGCACGGTCGAGACGGTGGCGCCGGGCCACACCTACACGGCCGCGGACGAGATCGCCGATTTCGGCGGCCCGGTCGAAAGTCTCGCGGTCAGGGTGCGCCAGCTCGGCCGGCGCGTGGTCGACGGCATCGCCGCCGAGACAGTCCTTTCGCTTTGAACGACACCATCGAAGAAGGAGAGAAGACGATGTCCGAGATTATCGAATACAAACCGTGGTATCAGTCGAAGACCGTGTGGGGCGCGCTGATCGCGATCGGCGCCTCGGTGCTGCGCGTCAAGGGCGTGGATGTCGGCCTTGCCGAACAGGGCGAGCTCGCCGACGCGATCGTCTCGCTGGTCGGCTCCTTCGGCGGGCTGCTGGCGATCTACGGCCGGCTCTCGGCGAAGAAGGTGATTGGCGGGTGATAAACGGAAGTTGTCGGCCGCATTCATTTGCCATTCAGATGCCATCGGGTAGATACTTCACAACAACGAATATCTTTCGGAAGTAGTAGTCCATGGCATCATTCCTGATCATAGCGAGCCTGGCCTCCGGCATTGCGGCGACATCCGCGCCGGCGGCGGCGGTCGCGACCGCCCCGGCGCCGGTGGTTCTCGCCCAGGCGCAGGGCAACGGCAACGACGGCAACAACGGCAGCAGCCGTGGTGGCGCCGACTGCTACGGGGCGGCGGCCCAGGCTGCGGCGGAACTCGGCGGGCAGGTGCTGTCGGTGCGCAGTTCCGGCGGCACATGCGTGGTGACGGTGCTGATCCCGGGCAGTGGCAACGAGCGCCCGCGCAAGGTCACGATGCGGGTTTCACAGTAAGGCGCACGAGGCAGGCGACGGCGTGAGCCGGGCGCGGGGGACGCGGCCGGCCGGACAAGACGGAGAGGGACTGGCAGCATGCGCATTCTGGTCGTCGAGGACGACGTTAATCTCAATCGGCAGCTCGTCGAAGCCCTGGAAGAGGCGGGCTATGTGGTCGACAAGGCGTTCGACGGCGAGGAGGGACATTTCCTCGGCGACACGGAGCCCTATGACGCGGTGATCCTCGACATCGGCCTGCCGGAAATGGACGGCCTGACCGTGCTCGAAAAGTGGCGTGCTGCCGGTCGGGTGATGCCCGTGCTGATCCTGACGGCCCGCGACCGCTGGAGCGACAAGGTGGCCGGTATCGACGCCGGCGCCGACGACTATGTCGCCAAGCCCTTCCACGTGGAAGAGGTGCTCGCGCGCATCCGCGCGCTGATCCGCCGCGCGGCGGGTCATGCCTCTTCCGAGATCGTCTGCGGTCCTGTGCGGCTCGACACCAAGGCGTCGAAGGCGAGTGTGTCGGGCACGCAGCTGAAGCTCACCTCCCACGAATACCGGCTGCTTTCCTACCTCATGCACCACATGGGCGAGGTGGTATCGCGCTCGGAGCTCGTCGAGCACCTCTACGATCAGGATTTCGATCGCGATTCCAACACCATCGAGGTCTTTGTCGGGCGCCTGCGCAAGAAGATCGGCCTCGACCTGATCGAGACGGTGCGCGGTCTCGGCTACCGGATGCAAGCGCCCAAAGATGCGCACTAGATCGCTGACGGCAAGAGTGCTGCTGCTGGCCACGGCGTGGTCGGCAGTTGCACTCGTGACCATGGCGGTGGTGATCTCGGCGCTCTACCGGCAGGGCACGGAGCGCGGCTTCAACAACCTGCTGCGCGCCCAGCTCTACAACGTCATCAATTCCGTCTCGATCGGCGACGGCGACAGCCTTGCCGGCAGTCCCGAACTCGGCGACCTGCGCTTCTCGCAGCCGAAGACCGGCTGGTACTGGCTGGTCGAGCCACTCGGCAACTTCAGCACCGCTCCGCTCGCCTCCACCTCGCTCGGCCTCACCGACCTGCCGGTGCCGGACATCAATACCGTCCCCTTCGACGACCATTACGAGCGCTTCTATCCGATGACCGACCCCTACGGAAACCATCTGAGGGTCGCCGAGACGGAGGTCGTGCTCGACGCCAACGGTCGCGCGGCGCGCTTTCGCGTTTCGGGTAACCTCGACGTCGTCGAGGAGGATGTCCGCTTCTTCACCACGAGACTTTATACCGGGCTTGCCCTGATCGGCCTCGGGGGCCTGATCGTCAACGGCCTTGCCATTCTCTACGGGCTGAAGCCGCTGGAACGCGCCCGCCGGGCGCTGGAGCGGATCCGTGCCGGCGAGGCGGAGCGCATCGAGGGCGTCTTCCCCCGCGAGATCCAGCCGCTCGCAAACGAGATCAACGCGCTGATCGACAGCAACCGGCGCATCGTCGAGCGTGCGCGCATGCAGGTCGGCAATCTCGCCCATTCGCTGAAGACGCCGATCGCCGTGCTGCTCAACGAGGCGCGGGCGCTGCCGAAATCGCAGGCGAGCGTCGTCACCACCCAAGCCGAGGC
This sequence comes from Ciceribacter lividus, assembly GCF_003337715.1. Lineage (GTDB taxonomy): Bacteria > Pseudomonadota > Alphaproteobacteria > Rhizobiales > Rhizobiaceae > Allorhizobium > Allorhizobium lividum. The sequence goes on along the minus strand of NZ_QPIX01000015.1, from coordinate 13,062 downwards.
GATGCAGAGCCAGGTTTCCTCCTACCTGAACCGCGCCCGCATCGCCGCCCAGCGCGAATCGGTGCTGGCACGCACCGAGCTCGAACCGACGCTGGAACGGCTGATCCGCGTGATGCGGCGGCTGAACCCCGAGACGCACTTCGAACTGAAACTTGCGCCGGGGCTGGTCCTCGCCATGGAGCAGCAGGATGTCGAGGAGACGGTCGGCAACCTCCTTGAAAACGCCGCCCGCTTCGCCGCCACCGGCGTCGTCGTCACCGCCGGTCCGGCCGAGGGCCACGAGCCGGGCGAGGGCGTGACGCGCCGCGACTGGGTCGAGGTGACGGTGGAGGACGACGGGCCGGGGCTGGAACCCGGCGAGATCGTCGAGGCGCTGAAGCGCGGTCGCCGGCTCGACGAGAGCAAGCCGGGCACCGGGCTCGGGCTTTCGATCGTCAACGAGATATCCTCCGAATATCAGGGGGCGTTCGGGCTTTCGCGCGGTGCGCGCGGCGGATTGCGGGCGCGATTGGTGCTGCCGGCCGTCACGAGAGACATTGCGTGAGGCAAATTTCCGTGAAAAAAGAAGGCTGTCACAATGATGCCACGTGTCTGCCGCAGCTAAGAAGGAGCATATCGAGGGTGGTCGAAAGAGGTCGGGCAGGGGACATGGGAAATACGCGCTTTCGTATCGCGGTGACGGCGACGCTTGCGGTGTTCGCGCTGTCGTCCTGCGTAACCACGAGCGGCAAGAGCTCCGCATCCGCCCTCTATATCTCCGCGCTGCAGGGCGGCATCGTCGCCCGCTCGGGCGTCGAACTTTCGGACAGCCAGACGCAGCGTGCCCTCGAAGCCGAATACCGCGCGCTGGAGGCCGCTCCCGGCGGCCAGCCGGTGGCCTGGAACGGTAACGATATCTCCGGCCAGGTGGTTGCTGCGGCACCCTATCAGGTCGGACAGCAGAACTGTCGCCAGTACACCCACAAGCTGAGGGTGAAGGGCAGCGAGACGGAAGTGCGCGGCGCGGCCTGCCGCAACCCGAACGGCACCTGGACGCCCTTGACATAAGTCAAGGCTGGAGCGCCTCCGATCCCGTAGAGCATTCCTTGCGGCGAAACGCCTCAAAAGCGCGTCATCGACCGTTTGCCGGTTGGAATGTCTCCCGGCATACATTAATTGGGTTCTCATGTTGTTCTGGATCGCCACTGCCTTGCTGACGGCCGCCACGGCCGTCGTCCTTCTCGGGCCGCTCTTTCGCGGCCGTACCGTCCTTGTCGAGGACGCGGTCGGGGAGGCCGCCGTCTACCGCGACCAGCTGCGCGAACTCGAACGCGACAAGACGCTCGGTCTGATCGGCGGCGAGGAAGCGGATTACGCCCGCGCCGAGATCGGCCGGCGCCTCCTTGCCGTCTCCGCCGAGGCGAAGGGCACGAAGGAACCGAAATCCGGCAGGCACCTCTTGGCGCAGGCCTTCATCGTCGTCTCGCTTCCCGCAGTCGGCCTCGGGCTCTACATGCTGACCGGCAGCCCCGGCATGCCCTCCGAGCCGCTCGCCGCGCGGCTCGAAAACCCCGGCAACAATCTCGAACTGCTGGTCGCCAAGGTGGAACGGCACCTCGCCCAGAACCCCGACGACGGCGCCGGCTGGGACGTGCTCGCACCGATCTATTTCAAGATGTCGCGCTACGGCGATGCCGAGCTCGCCTATCGGAATGCGATCCGCCTGCTCGGGCAGAGCCCGGAGCGGATGATCGGGCTGGGCGAAACAATGACGGCGGAAAGTGACGGTATCGTCACCGCAGATGCCCGCTCGGCCTTCGAACAGGCGGTGAAGCTCGGCAGCGCCAATCCGCGCGCCTCCTTCTACATCGCGCTGTCGCTCGAGCAGGAAGGCAAGCGCGAGGAGGCCCGTGCGGCCTTCGAGGCGCTCGCCAAGGCCTCGCCGGCCGACGCACCCTGGCTGCCGCTCGTCAACGAGCACATCGCGGCAAACAGCGGCGCGGCGAAGCCGGAAGCGCCCGGCAACCCGACGGCGGCCGATGTCGCCGCAGCCCAGGGCATGTCGACGGGCGACCGCATGGAGATGATCCGCGGCATGGTCGCCGGGCTCGATGCCAAGCTCAAGGAAAACCCGAACAATTTTGAAGGCTGGATGCGTCTCGTCCGGTCCTACGCGATGCTGAAGGAGCCGGAAAACGCCGTCGCGGCGCTGAAATCCGGGCTCGCGGCCTTCCCGGCGGAGGGGCAGGAAGGCCAGCAACTGATCGCGATGGCCCGCGAGCTCGGCCTGCCGGTGGAGGAAGCACTGAAATGACCCGCAAACAGAAGAGACTGGCCGTGATTGCCGGCGGCGTGAGCTTCATCATCGCCGCCGTTCTGCTGGTGATGTTCGCCTTCAGCCAGTCGGTCGCCTATTTCTACGTGCCGGGCGATCTCGCCACCGTCAAGGTGCCGCCGGGAACGCGCATCCGGCTCGGCGGCCTCGTCGAGGCGGGTTCGGTCAAGCGCGGCGAGGGATCGACCGTGACCTTCACCATCACCGACACGATCGGCACCGTGCCCGTCACCTATACCGGCATCCTGCCCGACCTCTTCCGCGAAGGGCAGGGCGTGGTCGCCGAAGGTGCCTTCGTCGCCGGCGATCCGGTTTTTGCCGCCGACACCGTGCTCGCCAAGCACGACGAGACCTACATGCCAAAGGACGTCGCCGACCGCCTGAAGGCCCAAGGCGTCGAACTGAGCGGCAAGGAGACGGTGAAATGATCATCGAACTCGGACACTACGCGCTGGTGCTGACGCTTGCGACGGCGATCGTCGTCTCCGTGCTGCCGGTGATCGGCGCGAGGCGCGGTGACACCGCGCTGATGGGCGTCGCCACGACGGGCACGCTTGCGATGTTCGGACTCGTCTCGCTCTCGTTCGGCGCGCTGAGCTACGCCTACATGGTCTCCGACTTCTCCGTGCAGAACGTCTGGCAGAACTCGCACTCGCTGCTTCCCGACGTTTACCGCTTCGCGGCCGTCTGGGGGAACCACGAGGGCTCGATGATGCTGTGGCTCCTGATCCTCACGTTCTTCAGCGCCATGGTCGCCTTCTTCGGCGCCAACCTGCCGCAGCGGCTCAAAGCGAACGTGCTCGCCGTGCAGGCCTGGATCGCCACCGCCTTCGCGCTCTTCATCCTGCTCACCTCCAATCCGTTCATCCGGCTCTCGCCGGCGCCGGCGGAGGGCAAGGACCTCAATCCGGTGCTGCAGGACGTCGGCCTCGCCATCCATCCGCCGCTCCTCTATCTCGGCTATGTCGGCTTCTCCGTCTGCTTCTCCTTCGCGATCGCAGCCCTCATTGACGGGCGCATCGACGCCGCTTGGGCCCGCTGGGTGCGGCCCTGGACGCTCGCCGCCTGGACCTTCCTGACCGCCGGCATCGCCATGGGCTCCTACTGGGCCTATTACGAGCTCGGCTGGGGCGGCTGGTGGTTCTGGGACCCGGTCGAGAATGCCTCCTTCATGCCCTGGCTCGCCGGCACGGCGCTGCTGCATTCCGCGCTGGTCATGGAAAAGCGCGAGGCGCTGAAGATCTGGACGGTTCTGCTTGCGATCCTCGCCTTCTCGCTGTCGCTGCTCGGCACCTTCCTCGTACGCTCCGGCGTGCTGACCTCGGTGCATGCGTTTGCGACCGACCCGAGCCGCGGCATCTTCATCCTCGGCATCCTGACGCTCTTCATCGGCGGGGCGTTCACGCTCTTTGCCTTCCGGGCGCCGGCGCTGAAATCGGGCGGGCTCTTTGCGCCGATCTCGCGGGAAGGGGCGCTCGTCCTCAACAACCTGATCCTGACCGTGTCCGCCGCGACCGTGCTCGTCGGCACGCTCTATCCGCTGCTCCTCGAGACGCTGACCGGCGACAAGATCTCGGTCGGGCCGCCGTTCTTCAACCTGACCTTCGGTCTCCTGATGGCGCCGCTCCTCGTCGCCGTGCCCTTCGGGCCGATGCTCGCCTGGAAGCGCGGCGACCTGCTCGGCGCGTTCCAGCGCCTCTACGTGGCTGCGGGGCTTGCCCTCGTCGCGGCCGTCATCCTCTTCTACGTCCAGCACGGCGGCCCGGTGCTCGCCGTCTTCGGGCTCGCCGCCGGCTTCTTCATCGTCTTCGGCGCGCTCGCCGACCTCTGGTACCGCGCCGGCTTCAACAAGGTCTCGGCGTCGGTGGCCTTCCAGCGGCTCGCCGGCCTGCCGCGCTCGGCCTTCGGCACGGCGCTCGCCCATCTCGGCTTCGGTGTGACGGTGCTCGGCATCGTCGCGGTGACGACCTTCGAGACGGAGACGGTCACCGAGATGAAGCCCGGCATGACGGTCGAGGCGGGCGGCTATACCGTCACCTTCGACCGGATGATGGCGGCGAAGGGCCCGAACTTCACCGAAGACCGGGCGCATTTCACGCTGAGCAAGGGTGGCGTCGCCATGGGCGAGGTGTGGTCGTCCAAGCGCCTCTATACGGCGCGGCGGATGCCGACGACCGAGGCGGGCATCCGCAGCTTCGGCGTCAGCCAGCTCTATGTCTCGCTCGGCGACCCGATGGCCGAGGGCGGCATCGTCGTGCGCGTCTGGTGGAAACCCTTCATCCTCTGCATCTGGATCGGCGGGCTCATCATGATGGCCGGCGGCTTCGTCTCGCTCTCCGACCGGCGGCTGCGCGTCGGCGCCCCGACCCGGCGGACAAAGCCGGTCAAGGTGGCGCTGGAGGCGGCGGAATGAGGGATCAGCCTGTTGTGAGGTTCACCCCCCTCTGCCCTGCCGGCGTTCGTCGCTGCAATCGATTCACTGGATCGATTGCCCGGCTCCGCCGGCCGCTCCTCAACCCCCACAAGGGGGGAGATCGGCCAGACGGCGCCGTCACGTCCTTTTCTGCGAACGCCGAGGCTGGAGCCCCGGCGATCTCCCCTCTTGTGGGGGAGATGTCACGAAGTGACAGAGGGGGGTATCCCGTCAACACGCTCCGACGCTTGCTGATGGCCGTCATCCTGGCACTGTCGGTGTTCGCGCCGCTGCCCGCCTTCGCCGTCAATCCGGACGAAGTGCTGGCCGATCCGGCGCTGGAACAGCGCGCGCGCAATCTGTCCGCGCAGCTGCGCTGCCTCGTCTGCCAGAACCAGTCGATCGACGATTCGAACGCCGATCTCGCCCGCGACCTGAGGCTCATCGTGCGCCAGCGCATCGTTGACGGCGACAGCGACGAGCAAGTCATCGATTACGTGGTGTCGCGCTACGGCGAGTTCGTGCTCCTGAAACCGCGCGTCTCGGCCAAGACCTACGTGTTGTGGGGCGCACCCGCCGTGCTGCTGGTGATCGGCGCGTTTGCGGCGCTCGTCTACGCGCGCGGCCGCCATCGTCCCGCACCGGAAAGGCTTTCGCCCGAGGAAGAGGCGCGGCTGAAGGCGCTGATCGAGGACTGAGCCGCTGCACCTCCGCATCAGCCGGAGCAGGGCGTCGTATCATCTTGTTTTGATGGTATTTCCCGGCTTTTGCGCGTTCCCGTCCGTGAGAGCGGCGGATCGGCGGCTGCGTGGTCCTGCGGCCGATCGCTCCGGTCCTTCCCGAAGATTACCAAGATTTCATCTGCCGTACAGTTCGCAGTAACGTGGGCCGTCCTATATCTCTCCTCATCCACCGCTTCACGCCGGCTTCCCGGCCAACAGTCAGATGAAAAGAGAAAAGGTAGGTCACATGTTCAACAGCAATGGACGCTCCAAGCTCAAGACGATGCTCCGCAACTCGACGGCGGCAGGTCTTGCCGCGGTGATCGTTGCGGGCTCCGTGCCGGCGATGATCGTTCCGGCCTATGCCGAGGCCGTCCGCGTCGAAGCCCCGCAGGTGCCGAGCTTCGCCGATGTCGTTTCGGCCGTTTCCCCGGCCGTCGTTTCGGTCCGCGTTCAGTCGAACGTCCAGACGGCGCAGGACGAAAGCAACTTCCAGTTCGGCTTCGGCGGTCGCGGTTTCGAAGATCTCCCGGACGACCACCCGCTGAAGCGCTTCTTCAAGGAATTCGGCATGCCCGGCCCGGATGCCCGTCCGGACAAGAAGCCGAACCGCCCGCGCGGTGAAGGCCGCCTTCGTCCGACCTCGCAGGGCTCCGGCTTCTTCATTTCCGACGACGGTTACATCGTCACCAACAACCATGTCGTCGAGGACGGCGCCGCCTACACGGTCGTCATGAACGACGGCACCGAGCTCGACGCGAAGCTCGTCGGCACCGACCGGCGCACCGACCTCGCTGTTCTGAAGGTCGAGAACCCGAAGCAGAAGTTCACCTACGTGCAGTTCGCGGCTGACGAGAACATGCGCGTGGGCGACTGGGTCGTCGCCGTCGGCAACCCCTTCGGCCTCGGTGGCACGGTGACGGCCGGCATCATCTCGGCCCGCGGCCGCGACATCGGCTCCGGCCCCTATGACGACTACATCCAGATCGACGCGGCGGTGAACCGCGGCAATTCCGGTGGTCCGGACTTCAACCTGAACGGCGAAGTGGTGGGCATCAACACCGCGATCTTCTCGCCGTCGGGTGGCAATGTCGGCATTGCGTTCGCAATTCCGGCCTCCGTCGCCAAGGGCGTCGTCGACGAACTCATCAAGTCGGGCACCGTCGAACGCGGCTGGCTCGGCGTGCAGATCCAGCCGGTGACGAAGGACATCGCCGACTCGCTCGGCCTTTCGGAAGCAAGCGGCGCGCTCGTCGTCGCCCCGCAGGCCGGTTCTCCGGGCGAGAAGGCGGGCATCAAGCAGGGTGACGTCGTGACGGCCGTCAATGGCGAGCCGGTCAAGGACCCGCGCGACCTCGCCCGGCGCATTGCCGCCTTCGCGCCCGGAACCACCGTCGACGTCTCGATCTGGCGCGAAGGCAAGTCGATGGCGATGAAGGTCGAACTCGGCGAACTGCCGAAGGACCAGCAGGCCTCGGCCGGCGAAACGACGCCGGACAAGGCCGCACCCTCGACCGAACAGGCGCTCGCCAACATGGGCATCAGCGTCAAGCCGGCCGAAGACGGCAAGGGCCTGACCATCGTTGACGTCGATCCGGACTCGGATGCCGCCGACAAGGGCCTGCAGGCCGGCGAGAAGATCGTCTCGGTCAACAACCAGGCCGTCTCCACCGCCGACGAGGTCATGAAGGTGATCGAGCAGGCGAAGAAGGACGGCCGCACCAAGGCGCTGTTCCAGGTCGAATCGCAGAACGGCAGCCGCTTCGTCGCCCTGCCGATCGACCAGGGCTGATCCGGCCGAAGGCCGACATCCAGGGCGCCGCGCGGGACCGGCTTCGGGCCGCGCGGCGCCCTTTCCTTTCAGGCAAGGAGGCCAGCATGAATTCCCCACAGCAGACAGCGCCTGGCACGGGCGAAACCGGTTGTGCGGAGGCCGCGGCCGGCGCTAATGTCCCGCGCATGAAAATACTGGTGATCGAAGACGACCTCGAGGCCGCGGCCTACATGGTCAAGGGTTTTCGCGAGGCGGGTATCGTCGCGGACCACGCGAGCGACGGCGAGAGCGGCCTCTTCATGGCGAGCGAGAACGGCTACGACGTGCTCATCGTCGACCGGATGCTGCCGCGCCGCGACGGCCTGTCGGTGATCAGCGAGCTGAGGAAGCGCGGCGTCGACACGCCGGTGCTGATCCTCTCCGCGCTCGGGCAGGTGGACGACCGCGTGACGGGGCTTCGCGCCGGTGGTGACGACTACCTTCCGAAACCCTACGCCTTCAGCGAGCTTCTCGCCCGCGTCGAAGTGCTCGGCCGCCGCAAGGGCAAGCCGGAGCAGGACATGGTCTACCGCGTCGGCGACCTCGAACTCGACCGGCTCTCCCACGAGGTTCGCCGCGGTGGCAGGGAACTCCTGCTGCAGCCGCGGGAATACCGCCTGCTCGAATACCTGATGAAGAATGCAGGCCAGGTGGTGACGCGCACCATGCTGCTCGAAAACGTCTGGGACTATCACTTCGACCCGCAGACCAACGTCATCGACGTGCATGTGTCGCGGCTGCGCTCGAAGATCGAGAAGGATTTCGACAAGCCGCTGCTGAAGACGGTGCGCGGCGCCGGCTACATGATCAAGGACGAAGGGTAACCCGTCCATGTCCCGCATCGGTGTGCTCTTCAAGTCGACGGCAGTCCGGCTCTCCGCCCTCTATATCGTGCTCTTTGCGCTCTGCGCGGCCTTCCTCGTCTTCTACGTGACGGCGCTTTCCGAGCGGCTGCTCAACCAGCAGACCCGCGACAGCCTGCAGCAGGAAGTGACCGACATCGAGCGCGCCTACAGCAGCGGCGGCATGAACCAGATGCTGAAGATCATGGAGCAACGGGCCCGCCAGCCGGGCGCCAACCTCTATGTGATCGCCGGGCCGAACGGCGAGATCCTCGCCGGCAATGTCGGCTCGCTGCAGCCGGGCATATTCGACAAGGAGGGCTGGACCGACTTCCCCTTCGTCTACGAGCGCTATTCCGAGACCGGCGACGGCAAAAAGCACATCGCCACCGCCCATGTCTTCATTCTCGACAACGGGCTGCGCGTGCTGATCGGCCGCGACCTCGGCGAGCCGGCGAAATTCCGCCTTCTCGTCCGCAAGGCGCTGATGGTGGCGCTGGCAATCATGGGCTTCGGGGCGCTGATCATCTGGTTTGCGATCGGCCGCAACGCGCTGAAGCGGATCGACCGGATGTCGGCGGCAAGCACCAAGATCATGGCGGGCGACCTTTCCCAGCGCCTGCCGGTCGGCGGTTCGGGCGACGAATTCGACCGCCTGTCGCAATCGCTGAACGACATGCTGGGGCGGATCGAGCGGCTGAACGAGGGGCTGCGGCAGGTTTCCGACAACATCGCGCACGATCTGAAGACGCCGCTGACGCGGCTGCGCAACAAGGCGGCGGATGCGCTCGCCGAGGACGACGACGGGGCAAGGCGGGCCGCGCTCGAAGGCATCATCTCCGAATCCGACCAGCTGATCCGCACCTTCAACGCGCTCCTGATGATCAGCCGTGTCGAGGCGGGTTCGATCGCCGCCGAGCTTTCCGACGTCGACCTGTCGGCGATCGCCGCCGACGCGGCCGAACTCTACGAGCCGGTGGCCGAAGAGGCGGGTCAGAAGCTTGCGACCGAGATTGCGCCGGGGCTTTCGGTGCGCGGCAACCGCGAGCTGATCGGCCAGGCGATCTCGAACCTCGTCGACAACGCCATCAAGTATGGAACCGAAAGCGACGGCGACGGCACGATCACGCTCACGGTGGCGAAAGCCGGCGGCGAATTGTGCCTCTCGGTCTCCGACCACGGGCCGGGCGTTCCCGCCGAAAAGCGCGCCGATGTCGTCAAGCGCTTCATGCGGCTCGACGAAAGCCGTTCGAAGCCCGGCACCGGGCTGGGCTTGTCCCTGGTCGAGGCGATCATGGCGCTGCATGGCGGGCGGCTCGAACTCTCCGATACCGCGCCGGGCAGGGAACAGCCCGGCCTGACGGCGACGATGGTCTTTCCGGGACAGAAGATCTGAAGCGAGGGATGTGATTCCCTTTGCCCCTCCGCTCCTCTAATCTGCGCCGGCAAAGGCGAGAATCGCGGATACCGCCGCGGTCGAGGGAGGAGGCCCCATGGCTGATCAGTCGAACACCTGGCTCCGCGCGGTCGCGCCGGACGTCATCCGCCCGCTCAACCAGACCGAACTCAAGGCGGCTGTTGCGGCGCTGAAGGAGATCGGCCGGCAGGAGCCGGCGATTGCCGCACTGATGGCGGAGGAGACGCCGCTCAAATCCTTCGTGACGGCGGTGATCAGCCTCTCGCCCTATCTGCGCGAAACCGCCACGCTGAAACCGGCGCTGCTCGCAAGCGCGGTTTCGGAGCCACTGGAGCCGCTCCTCGAAGGGCTGGTGGCGAGCGCCCGCGACGCCTGGAAGGGCAATGGCGACGGAGCGGTGCCGACCGAGGCCGAGGTGATGTCGCGGCTGCGGATCGCCAAGCGCAGGCTTTCCTTCCTGGTGGCGCTCGCCGATCTCTCCCGCCTCTTCGACGGCCGGCAGACGACGGGCTGGCTGACCGCCATGGCGGAGGCGGCGGTCGCGGCCGCCGTCGACCACCTGCTGCTTGCGGGCGAGGATGCCGGCAAGCTGAAGCTTCCCGACCGCTCGGCGCCGTCGGCCGGCAGTGGCCTCATCGTGCTCGGCATGGGCAAGCTCGGCGCCCGCGAGCTCAACTATTCCTCCGACATCGACCTCGTCGTCTTCTTCGAGCCGCTCGCCGGCATCCTCGTCTCGCCCGAGGATGCGACCGAGACCTTCGGGCGGATGATGCGGAGGCTGGTGCGGATCATGCAGGAGCGCACCGCAGACGGCTATGTCTTCCGCACCGACCTCAGGCTGCGGCCCGACCCCGGCTCGACCCCGCTTGCCGTGCCGGTCGAGGCGGCGATCCTCTATTACGAGGGACGCGGGCAGAACTGGGAGCGGGCCGCCTTCATCAAGGCGCGGCCGGTCGGCGGTGATCTGGCGGCCGGCGAGGGGTTCCTGCGCGAGCTGGTGCCCTTCGTCTACCGGAAATATCTCGACTATGCGGCGATCGCCGACATCCACTCGATCAAGCGGCAGATCCACGCCCACAAGGGCTTCGGCGCGATCGCGGTCAAGGGCCACAACGTCAAGCTCGGCCGCGGCGGCATCCGCGAGATCGAATTCTTCGCCCAGACCCAGCAGCTGATCGCCGGCGGCCGCATGCCGCAGCTGCGCGTGAGGGCGACCGAGGAAGCGCTGCAGGCGCTGACCGACGCCAGCTGGATCGACGAGACGACACGGAGCGAACTCACCGAGTGCTACTGGATCCTGCGCGATATCGAGCACCGGATCCAGATGGTCTACGACGAGCAGACGCATGTGCTGCCGCAAACCGAGGCGGAGCTGAGGCGCATCGCGCTGATGGCCGGGTTTGCCGACACGGCGAGCTTCTCCGCGCGGCTGGAAAGCGTGCTGAAGTCGGTCGAGCGGCGCTATGCCAAGCTCTTCGAGCACGAAGGAGAGTTGTCCGGCGCCCACGGCAACCTCGTCTTCACCGGCCAGCGCGACGATCCGGATACGCTGAAGACGCTTGTCGCGCTCGGCTTCGAACGGCCGGAGGACATCTCGCGCGTCATCCGCACCTGGCATTACGGCCGCTACCGTGCGACACAGTCCGTCGAGGCGCGCGAGCGGCTGACCGAGCTGATGCCGCAGCTCCTGAAGACCTTCGGCGAGAGCCGCCGCGCCGACGAGGCGCTGCTGCGTTTCGACAACTTCCTCTCCGGGCTTCCGGCGGGCATCCAGCTCTTCTCGCTGCTCGGCCAGAACCCGGCGCTGCTCGAACTCATCGTCAACATCATGTCCTCGGCGCCCCGGCTCGCCGACATCATCGCCTCCAGGCCGCACGTCTTCGACGGCATGCTCGACCCGTCGCTGATGGTGGAACTGCCGACCCGCGACTATCTTTCCGACCGTCTCGAAAGCTTCCTCGCCGGTGCACGACACTACGAGGACCTGCTCGACCGGCTGCGCATCTTTGCCGCCGAGCACCGCTTCCTGATCGGCATCCGGCTGCTGACGGGAACGATCGGCGGCATGCAGGCGGGGCGCGCCTTCACCGATCTCGCGACCCTCATCCTCGAGGCCGCGCTCGCCGCCGTGCTGCGCGAGATCGAGGCCCATCACGGCCGCTTCCCCGGCGGCAGGGTGGCGATTGCCGGCATGGGCAAGCTCGGCAGCTTCGAGCTGACGGCGGGCTCCGACATCGACCTGATCCTGCTCTATGACTACGACGACGAGGCGGGCGAATCCGACGGGCCGAAGCCGCTCGATCCGGTGCGCTACTTCACCCGGCTCACGCAGCGGCTGATCTCGGCGCTCTCGGCCCCGACGGCGGAAGGCGTGCTCTACGAGGTCGACATGCGGCTTCGCCCCTCCGGCAACAAGGGGCCGGTGGCGACCAGACTGCGCTCCTTCGAGAAGTACCAGAAGGAGGAGGCCTGGACCTGGGAGCACATGGCGCTCACCCGCGCACGGCTGATCTGCGGCGACACCGAGCTGATCGCCGATGCCGAACGGATCATCGCCGAGGTGCTGGAGCGACCGCGCGAGGAGGCGAAGACCGCCCGCGACGTCGCCGAGATGCGCAAGATGATCGACGAGGAGAAGCCGCCGCGCGACATCTGGGACCTGAAGCTCATTCCCGGCGGGCTGATCGATATCGAGTTCATCGCGCAATACCTGACGCTTGTCGCGCCCGCGCGCGGCATCGCGGTGAAGGTGAACGGCCTCACCACGGAGGAGGCGCTGAAGGCGGCGGGCGGCGCGCTGATGGACGTCAACGACCTTGATCTCTGCCTCGAGGCGATCAGGCTCTACAGCGAGATCTCGCAGGTGACGCGGCTCTGCATCGACGGGCCGTTCAAGCCCGACGCGGTGCCGGCGGGGCTGATCGACCTCGTCTGCCGCGCCGGCGACTGCCCGGACATCAAGACGCTGGAGGCCGAGATCAAGCGGCTTTCCAGGGCGGTGAGAAAGGTGTTCCAGGCGGTCGTGAAGGGGTGAGGGGATGTGGCTGTCTCGGCCGGCGGACCAGCTGCAATCGTCGACAGGCGTCGTTCAGGACGACCCTAATGCTTCTGGCGTTCGCGGCCTTTGGAATAACGCGTCGCCGGACAAGGCTTCGTCGCGAAACTGATGGCAAGCAGGATGCCGCCGACCATGGTCAGGAGAGCCAGCAGGCAGACAAACGCCGCCGCTGCGATTTCCAGGTACTCCATCTCTGAACTCCTTTGAGAAGAGCTTAGGTTGCGTGCCGCAAGGCGGGAAGGGTGGGTCGAACGCCGCCGCCGCCGCGGACATTGTCCCGCAGTCCGTCGGCACCGCCCTTGTTGCGAATGAGGACGGACGGTTCTGGGGGCACGGCCGTGCACCGTGCCCCTCGGATGAAGAAGTGACCGTATTCAGAAGGTCTGTCGCCACCTGACCTCCAGCCAGTGGCTCGGGGTATCGCCCTGGGTGGTGGTGTTGAGCATCAGCGATGCGGTGCCGTCGGCGATGTGGCCTTCGATG
>NZ_QPIX01000014.1 GCF_003337715.1 Ciceribacter lividus | reverse complement strand
GAGATTTCTCTAGAACGAAGGACATCGTCGCCAGCAGCGCCGCCGCCCTCGTCAGTGAGCGGATGTATAATCCTACCCCCTCAAACAAGTCAACAGACCACTACGGATTTTTTCAAAGAAATTTCCAAACATCTGAAAAATATAGGCATTTTCGCGTTTCAGGGACTCGGCGGACAAAATCCACTGCGCACGAACCGGTCGCATCCATGCCGCACGCCGATCCTCCCTCCCCACATTTCCCCTTCCGCAGGGAAAACCCCATTGATAGGGTCCGCCCAGCCTTTGAACGGAGTGAAATCATGCTGGTTCTGGACGAACAACAGACAAGCCACGCGCTACCCTGGCCCGAACTGATCGACGCAATCGGGCGGATATTCGCCGGCGGATGTGTGGTTCCGGTCCGCCATCACCTCGACGTCGCCGTGCCCGGCGAACGGGACGCGACCCTTCTCATGATGCCTGCCTGGATCCCGGGTGAGTATATTGGGGTGAAGCTGCTGTCTGTTTTTCCCGACAATCATCTGCGATCCCTCCCGGCGATCTTCGGTACCTATCTCCTGTCCTCCGGCAGAACCGGAGAGATGCTCGCGGTCATTGAAGGAGGAGAGCTTACGGCACGCCGGACAGCCGCGACATCGGCGCTTGCCGCTCGATATCTCGCGCGGGAAGACGCAGAGGAGATGCTTGTCGTCGGCACGGGACGGCTTTCGCTCAATCTCATTCAGGCACATGCCGTCACCCGCCCGCTCAAGCGCTTCCGGGTCTGGGGCCGTAACGGGGAGAAGGCCGCCGCCATTGTGGGCGAGGCGCGTGCGCTCGGTTATGACGCATCCGTTGCAACCGACCTCGAGGCCGCCAGCCGGAGCGCTGACGTCATCTCATGTTGCACTTTGTCCAGTGAACCTCTCGTCCGGGGTGCCTGGCTCAAACCCGGCGCTCACCTCGATCTCGTCGGGGCCTTCAAGCCGTCGATGCGGGAAACAGACGACGAGGCGGTCAGCCGCGCCGAGATCTTCGTCGACACGCGGGCCGGGGCACTCAGCGAGGGCGGCGATCTCGTGCAGCCGCTGAGTGCAGGCGTCATCAGCGAGAACGACATACGAGCCGAGCTGGCGGAACTTGTACGCGGTGAGGCGAAAGGCCGTAGCAGCGCAACGGCAATCACACTCTTCAAGTCCGTCGGGGCGGCGCTCGAAGACCTCGCCGGCGCCGTGCTCGCCTATGAATCCGTCTCTCGTAGGAAGACCTGACGAAGGGCGGACGCGCTTCACGTGAATCGACACAGCGTTCCTGCAAAAGGGCTGGAGCGTTTGAAAAGGGCGCTATAGAGAGGCGACACGCCGGCAAAACGAGTGCACCTCTCATCCACACAGACGTCGACATATGGTCTCAAGACTGCCTTCACTGCCGATCTGCAATGTACTCGCCGCGCTCGACGAGGCTCTCTCCTCGGCCAGACGTGCCGTGCTTTCGGCTCCGCCCGGCGCCGGCAAGACAACGGTCGTTCCCCTTCATCTTCTGGACAGTCCCTGGCGAGCCGGCGGGCGGATCATCCTGCTAGAACCGCGGCGACTGGCGGCCAGAGCCGCCGCCGGACGCATGGCCGAACTGCTCGGTGAGGCCGTCGGCGAGACCGTTGGCTACCGCATGCGACTCGACAATCGCATCTCAGCACGCACGAAGATCGAGGTGGTGACAGAGGGTGTGTTCGCCCGGATGATCCTCGATGATCCGGAGCTCGAAGGTGTGGCGGCCGTCCTCTTCGACGAGTTTCACGAGCGTTCGCTCGATGCCGATTTCGGCCTTGCGCTGGCTCTCGACACACAGTCGGCCTTGCGGCCGGATCTGCGCATTCTGGTGATGTCGGCGACACTCGATACGGCGCGCATCGCCGACTTGCTCGGCCAGCCACCCGTTATCATCAGCGAAGGACGCAGCTTTCCGGTCGACGTTCGTTATCGCGACCGACCGGGCAGCGTACGAATAGAGGACGCGGTCACCCAAGCGATTCTTGATGCGCTCGCCTCGGAAAAGGGCTCCGTCCTCGCCTTCCTGCCGGGTCAAGCGGAAATCCGCCGCGTTGCGGAGCGGCTCAAGGGGCGCTTGGGGGCGGACGTCTTCGTAACACCTCTTTACGGCAACCTGACGCAGCAGGAGCAGGACGAGGCGATACGACCCGCCCGTCCGGGAACCCGCAAGGTCGTCCTCGCCACGTCGATCGCCGAAACATCGATAACGATCGACGGCGTACGGATCGTGATCGACAGCGGGTTGCAGCGGCTTCCCGTCTACGAGGCATCGACGGGAATCACCCGGCTCGAGACTGCCCGCGTCTCCCGCGCCTCGGCGGACCAAAGAGCGGGACGCGCCGGCCGAACTGAGCCCGGTATCGCGATCCGCCTCTGGCATTCCGGACAAACCGCATCGCTTCCCGCCTTCACTCCACCGGAGATTCTGGCGAGCGACCTGTCGGGGTTTCTTCTCGACATGATCCACTGGGGCGTCCACGACCCCGCGATGCTGTCCTTCCTCGACCCTCCTCCGGCGGCCGCTCTCCAAGAGGCACGCACGATGCTGAATCTCCTCGGCGCCCTTGACGCGCAAGAACGACTGACGGCAAAGGGCCGTCGGATGCGCGAGATCGGCCTGCCGCCTCGTCTCGCGGCGATGGTGATTGCGGCAGACGCGACCGGGCACGGGCGCCAGGCAGCAATGCTTGCGATGCTCCTTACCGAACAGGGTCTGGGGGGGACCAGCATCGACCTCGACGAACGTCTGCGGAGGTTTGCCGCGGACGGCGGAACGCGTGCCACGGCAGCACGAAAGCTTGCGATCCGGATCGCGGGGGGCATCGGCGGCAAAGCACATTCCGACACGCCCGCGACGGCCGGTCAGCTGTTGCTCCACGCCTTTCCGGACCGTGTGGCGTTGCAGCGTGGCGGACGTGGTCGCTTCGTGATGGCGAACGGGCGCGGCGCGGAGATCCCCGACACGGAGGGGCTTGCAGGCGCACAGATGCTGGTCATCGCCGATCTGACCGGACGGGCGGCACAGGGACGGGTTCTCGCCGCAGCAGAGGTCAACCGAAGCGAGGTCGAGGAGGAACTCGCGGCCACGATAAGGCGCAGCCAGGAATGCTTCTTCGATGCTCAGAGCGGCAGGGTTCGCGCCCGGCGGGTCGTTCGACTGGGGGCGATCATCCTGGAGGAGTCATCCTTGCCGAGGCCCTCTGGCGAAGCTGCAGCCGATGCCCTCGCCGCCGGCGTGCGGCAAATCGGAATCGGCGCCCTTCCCTTCTCGAAGGAAGGCATGCAGTTGCGCCAAAGGATCGGCTTTCTGCATCGGACATTGGGGGAGCCGTGGCCGGATGTCGGCGACGATGCCCTGGCGGCGCGGCTCGATGAATGGTTTACCCCTTTCCAGCATGGCGCGTTCGGTCTCGATGAGATCGATGCCACTGGTCTGACCGAGGGCCTGCGCGCACTGGTTCCGCACGGCATGCTGCGCGACCTCGACCGACTGGCGCCGACGCATTTCCGCGCTCCGACGGGGCAGAACCAC
Organism: Ciceribacter lividus; assembly: GCF_003337715.1. GTDB lineage: Bacteria > Pseudomonadota > Alphaproteobacteria > Rhizobiales > Rhizobiaceae > Allorhizobium > Allorhizobium lividum. The sequence goes on along the minus strand of NZ_QPIX01000014.1, from coordinate 94,728 downwards.
CCGATTCAATACGACGGTGACGAACCGAAAGTGTCGGTGCGCGTCCAGGAGCTTTTCGGACTTCGGCAGCACCCCACGATCGGCGGCAAGCTCCCGTTGCTGCTCGAGCTGACCTCCCCTGCACACAGACCGATCCAGACGACTCGCGACCTTCCGGGGTTCTGGGCCGGCTCGTGGAAGGATGTGCGCGCCGATATGCGCGGGCGCTATCCCAAGCATCCCTGGCCGGAGAATCCCGAGGAGGCGGAGGCAACGACACGGGCAAAACCCCGTGGTACATAAACCGCAAACAACAAAGGCGAGAAACCAGGGGCGAAAACTATGGTCGGGGCTGACATCGAAACCCAAATGGCACCGTCCAGCCGACGGCTGCGCTTGCAAACACTCGTTCGGCTGCGATGGGTCGCCGTACTGGGCCAGACCGTTACCGTGCTCATCGTCGCTTTCTGGCTGCAGTTTCCATTACCCTTGCTCGCTTGCGCGCTGCTGATCGGTGCGCTCGCAGTGGCCAATGCCGTGCTCGCTGCCGCTTTCCCTTCGACTCACCGGTTGGAGCCGCTCTCCGCCTTCGCGGTACTCGGACTCGACCTGCTGCAGCTCGGCGCGCTTCTCTTCATCACCGGCGGCCTGGCAAACCCCTTCTCCCCCTTGATCTGTGTCCCGGTCATCATTTCGTTCGCATCGCAACCGCCCAGGCACTCACTGGCTTTGCTGACGCTCGCCATGGCGACAATTAGCGCGCTCGCCTTTTCGCCCTATCCGCTCCCCTGGTATCCGGAGGAAACACTGAAAATCCTGCCGGTGATGCAGGTCGGCACATGGTTCGGCATCGCCTCGATGATGGGTTTTGCGGCCTTTTACGCCTATCGTGTTTCCCAAGAGGCCTCATTGCTCGCCGATGCGCTTTCTGCAACCGAGCTTGTCCTGCAACGGGAAAAGCACCTTTCACAGCTCGACGGCCTGGCCGCGGCGGCGGCCCATGAACTCGGCACGCCGCTCGCGACCATCAGCGTCGTCGCACGCGAAATGGAGAAGGAACTCGGCGACGATGACCGGTTCGGCGAAGATGTACACCTGCTCCGAAGCCAGAGCGAACGTTGCCGTGACATTCTGCGACGCCTGACGACACTACCCTCGGCGAATGAGGCGCACATGAGCCGCCTCCCCTTGTCCTCGATGATCGAGGAGGTCCTGGCGCCTCATCGCGAGTTCGGGATCAAGCTCGAACTGGTCGAAAGGGCCGACCGCGCAACAGAGCCGGTCGGCTTGCGCAACGCCGGCATTCTCTACGGCCTCGGCAACCTGGTCGAGAACGCTCTCGATTTCGCCCGGAGCAAAGTCACGGTGACGGTCGATCACGACGGCGACAAGGTGACGATCGTGATCGAGGACGATGGTCAAGGCTTCTCACAGGACATTCTGCAGCGGATCGGCGAGCCCTATGTCAGCAGCCGTGCGCGGGAAAATCGTGCCGGCGGCCTCGGCCTCGGCCTCTTCATTGCCAAGACGCTACTTGAGCGCTCCGGAGCGAAATTGCGCTTCGAAAATCGCAGCGACCAGCCGGGCGCCCGGATTTCGATCATCTGGCCGCGACGCCTGATGGACACGGCGGGCACAAAATGACTTTACCGTCCACGCATAAGTGTCCATAACGCAAGGGTAAGTTTCGACCAGAATACCCCTGCAGGGATGTCAGCTCATGACTGAGAATGCTCCATCCAACGCTCAAAGCCCCTCTGGCAAGGCAGAAAGCGATGCACTCGGACCCGATCCCAGCCTCCTGATCGTCGACGACGATGTACCGTTTCTGCGTCGTCTGGCGCGTGCCATGGAATCGCGGGGGTTTGCCGTGGACATCGCGGCCTCGGTTGGTGAGGGGATAGCCAAGTCGAAGGCTTCACCACCGAAATACGCGGTCGTTGACCTTCGCCTCGGAGACGGTAACGGCCTTGACGTCATCCAGGCCATAAGGGAACGGCGCGATGATACCCGAATTGTGGTCCTGACCGGCTACGGCAACATCGCCACAGCTGTAACTGCGGTGAAACTCGGGGCGCTCGACTATCTGGCCAAACCTGCCGACGCCGATGACATATACCACTCGCTCACCCAGCGCCCTGGCGAGAAAGCCGAAGTGCCGGAAAATCCGATGTCTGCCGATCGCGTCCGCTGGGAACATATTCAGCGAGTCTACGAGAACTGCGAGCGCAACGTCTCGGAAACGGCACGGCGGCTGAACATGCATCGCCGCACACTGCAGCGCATTCTCGCGAAGCGGGCACCGAAGTAACGGCAGCTCAGGATTCGACGCTCTGCCGCGAGGCGGCCCACTCCGCCATCATCAGGCGCTGTGCGGCCGTCCGGGAGAAATTCAGCATCATTGCCTTGCGGGTCGCCGGAGCCAGTCGATGTTCCGGCGCGTCGCGGACGATATGCGCGCCGTACCCATCGGACAGCAGGAGTCCGCAGTCCTCCGGAAAGATATCCAGCGGCACTTCGCCGTGTGTGGCGAAGAAGAAGCGATCGCAATGCGCCCTGTAATCCGGCCATTTTCGATCAACACGGAAATCCTCGATCGACGACTTGATTTCGATAATCCAGAGCTCTCCCTTTTCCGACAGGCTCACCAGATCCGCACGCCGACCACTCGACAATGAAAGCTCGGGCAATACGGCCTGTCGCATCTCACTCAGAAGTACTTGCACCCCCCGGCGAACGAGGAGTGCCCGTTCCGACTGGCGCCCGTCGATTAACGGGTTGTTAACGGCGATCGAAAGAATGGTCATTGATACTGCCTATTGGGAACAAAGGCATGTTGCAAAAAAGCAATGCCGAGTCATTTTGCAGCGCGAAACAGACTTGGCGCCGACGGCACCCTTGCCAACGTCAGTTTAATTCAAAATAAACCATATTCAAAGATGGTTGAGCTGACCATCATCCCCGCAAAAGACGAGTTCTCCATGCGCCTCCGCAATGCTCTCACTGTGTTCGGTCTCGTGGCCACGATGGCCCTCACCGGCTGCTCCACGACGTCTGATTCCGGCAAGGCCGGAACCGAGACGGCAACAGCAAAGATCTTCAGCGATTCCTATGGCAAGGTGACCGATGCGGGCTATGCCCTGCCGGCCATCCCGATCGAGAAGGTGAACAAGAAGTTCCACCGACAGGTGGTCTCCTATCAGACGAAGGAAAAGCCGGGCACGATCGTCGTCAACACCCGGGAACGTTTCCTCTACTACGTGCTGCCGAACGGCAAGGCGGTCCGCTACGGCATCGGCGTCGGCAAGCAAGGTTTCGCATGGCAGGGCGAGGCCTACATCGCCTGGAAACAGGCATGGCCCACTTGGCATCCGCCCAAGGAAATGGCTGCACGCAAGCCGGAAGTCGCGAAGTATGTCGAGGACGGCATGGAGCCTGGCGTCCGCAACCCGCTGGGTGCACGTGCCCTCTACCTGTTCAACGACAAGGGGCAGGACACGCTGTTCCGTCTCCACGGCACTCCGGAATGGGCTTCGATCGGCACCGCCGCGTCCTCAGGCTGTATCCGCCTGATGAACCAGGACATCATCGATCTTTACGATCGTGTCCGTCCCGGCAAGGCTGCACGGGTCGTCGTTCTCCAGTAAAGTCGGTCTGATTTCCGGCAACAGACAAGAAAGCCGCCGGCACGCGCCGGCGGCTTTATCTTTTGCTTGAGACGCCGGTTCAGCCGGCAAGTCGCGATTTGAGCTCGCGCCGTCGCCGGTGCAGGACCGGCTCCGTATAGCCGTTCGGCTGTTCGCGCCCCTTGAGAACAAGATCGAGCGCAGCCTGGAAGGCGATGGACGCGTCGAAGTGACCAGCCATCGGCCGGTAGGCCGGATCACCCGCGTTCTGGGCGTCAACGACAGCGGCCATCTTTTTCATGGTCTCGACGATCTGCTCGCGGGTGGCGACTCCGTGGTGCAACCAGTTCGCCATGTGTTGTGCCGAGATGCGAAGGGTCGCGCGGTCTTCCATAAGGCCGACGTTGTTGATGTCCGGCACCTTCGAGCAACCGACACCCTGGTCGATCCAGCGGACGACATAACCCAGAATACCTTGCGCATTGTTGTCCAGTTCGCGCTGGATTTCCTCCGGTGTCCAGTTCGGACGGACGGCAACCGGAACAGAGAGGATATCGGAAAGCTTGGCGCGCGGTCGATCTCCAAGCGCGGCCTGTACATCGGCGACATTGACGTGGTGATAGTGTGTCGCGTGCAGCGTCGCCGCCGTCGGCGAGGGAACCCAGGCGGTGTTGGCGCCGGCCTTCGGATGTGCAATCTTCTGCTCAAGCATCGCCGCCATCATGTCGGGCATCGCCCACATCCCCTTGCCGATCTGTGCGTGGCCGGAGAGACCGCAGGCGAGGCCGATGTCGACGTTCCAGTTCTCGTAGGCAGAGATCCAGGTCGCCTGCTTCATGTCCCCCTTGCGGATCATCGGCCCGGCTTCCATCGAAGTGTGGATTTCGTCGCCGGTGCGGTCGAGGAAACCCGTGTTGATGAAGACGACACGGTCCTTGGCGGCGCGGATACATTCCTTCAGGTTGACCGTCGTGCGACGCTCCTCGTCCATGATGCCCATCTTCATCGTGTTCGGCGACATGCCGAGCACTTCTTCGACGCGCGCGAAGATCTCGCAGGCGAAGGCAACCTCTTCAGGCCCGTGCATCTTGGGTTTTACGACGTACATGGAACCCTTGCGGGAATTCATCCGACGGCCGCCGGGGCCGATATCGTAAAGCGCGATCAGCCCGGTAATCATCGCATCCATGATGCCTTCCGGAACCTCGTCGCCATTCCGGTCAAGGATCGCCGGATTCGTCATCAGATGACCGACGTTACGTACAAGCATCAGAGAGCGCCCGGCGACCGACACCGGATTACCGTCAGGTGACGTTAACTCGACATCCGGATTGAGCCTGCGCGTGAAGGTCCTGCTCCCCTTCGTAACCTCCTCGGTCAGATCCCCCTTCATAAGGCCAAGCCAATTGGAATAGACGACGACCTTGTCCTCCGCGTCGACCGCGGCGACCGAATCCTCGCAGTCCATGATCGTGGTGATCGCCGATTCGAGGCGTACATCATTGATGCCGGCCGGATCGCTCTTGCCGATCATCCCTGAGCGGTCGATGACAATCTCGACATGAAGACCATTCTTGCGCAGGAAGACACTCTTCGGCGACTCCGGCGCCCCGGTATATCCGACGAATTGCTTCGGCTCCTTCAGAGCGGTCTCGCGACCTTCGCTCAGCCCGACGGCCAGGATCCCGTCCGTGGAGGCAAGGGAGGTGACCTCCGACCATCTCCCTTCCAAGAGTGGGGCGGAGGCGTCAAGGAGGTTGCGCGCCCAGGCGATGACCTTCTCGCCGCGAACGGGATTATAGTCTTTGCCTTTCTCAGCTCCGCCATCGTCCGGAATCGCATCGGTTCCGTAGAGCGCATCATAGAGCGAGCCCCAACGCGCATTGGCGGCGTTCAGGGCATAGCGAGCATTCATGACCGGAACGACCAGCTGCGGGCCAGCGATCTCGGCGATTTCCGGATCGACATTGGCGGTTGTCACCGAGAAGTCATCTCCCTCCGGAAGAAGGTAGCCGATCTCGCGAAGGAATTGTTCGTAGGCGCCCATGTCGCTCGGCGCGCCGTTTTCCCGGTACCAGGCATCCAGCTTCTCCTGGAGCTCGTCGCGGCGGGCAAGCAGCATGCGGTTCCTCGGCGCGAGATCATGCACGAGTGCCGAAAGCCCGGCAAAGAAGCGTTCCGGATCCACTGCGGTCCCCGGGAGGGCCTGCGTTACCAGGAAGTCATACAGACTCTTATCGATGGACAATCCGTGGCTCTCGACGCAACCCATTGCATTCTCCTTACTGCGTTTGCTGCTCAGGCAGGCGCACAGAATCGCGCATTGGCATCCACTGTCAATTATGCACAAGTAACAAATATTTATTCCGAAACGGAAAGGGTCAGCCGAGCGCGATGCGTGGCCGACCCACAGCACGCGCAACAATGCGAGCCTCGATCAGGCGTCGCCTGCCCTCGATTTCGGGAGCGTCGACGCTCTCCTCCATGATGACCAGAGTCGCGCTCGCCCCGTTGGCGGCAACGCGTTCGCGAACGACGGAGTCCGCGCGTCTCCTGGCTTCAGCGAATGCCGCCTCCTGTTCGCCCAGTCGCAGGCTGTCACCACAACCGGACAGTATGAAGATGCCGTCCTGCGGCGATGTCACGAGGACTTCCGCCGACATTTGAACCTGCCCCACCACCGCGCCGACGGCATTTGCAACGTCAGAGTCCCGCGGGATCAAGGCAGCAGTCGACAGCATTTCGGCGATTTCTGGGTAGTAGACCGGTGCCGAGGCGCCAAGCCCCACAAGTGGACGATCGAGCGACAGCCCGAAGCGAACGATGCCGTCCTTTCCGGAGAGGGCGCGATCAATCAGCACCGATCTCGCGGGATCAACCTCAGCCAAGCCATCCTCAGCGAAGCAGGTGCCGAGCACGATCTCCGCCGAGCGCCGATGCAACCTCGCGACAATATGCGACGCAAGTTCCTCCGGCGTTTCGGCGATCGGACGTCCTGCACCATCCTTCATGCGCAGCGCCAGTTTCAGACCAAGCTCGGCCGCCTTCCGCTCCCATTGTCCCTCCCGGCCCAAGACGTGCATGGCATCCGAAGGCGTTATTCCGCAGAGATGAACAAGCCCTCGCGCGACCAGCCGATCGAGAACGGCGCCTTGTGCCATTGACGTCAGCAGCTGATCGAGCGGGATCGGCTTGCCGTCGATGCGGGCAAACAGATTGGCCTCCTGCGGCTGGAGGCCGGCGGCCAAGCTCTCCGGAACGCCGGTGCGCACGGCAAACCGGCCGTCGTTGCGACCGGGATGAACACTCCGAAGCTGCCGTTCAAGCGCATCGAGCACGGCGTCGCCGTGAAGCTCGGCGGCAAGGCCGAGCGGTACCAGGCGCCGTGGCCCGAGTTCGATTTTTGCGGTCAGGCCGCGCTCATCGATTCGCACCTCGGAATCCCCGCCGAGGCCGTAGGTGCGCATCGCTACCGCTTCCACCATCGTACGGTGACCGCCGACGACGGCGCCATCGGCATCCAGGCGCGGCTTGCCCCCATCGAGAATGGCGACGTCCGTCGTCGTACCACCGATATCGGAGACGACGGCGTTGTCCAGGTCCGTGAGATAGCGCGCGCCGACCAGACTGGCCGCCGGACCCGACAGAATCGTCTCGATCGGACGCAGCCGGGCCTCCGCTGCGGAAATCAGGGCACCATCGCCACGCACGACCATCATCGGTGCGGAAATTCCGCGCCGCTTCGCAAATGTCTCGCAGCTCCCGATGAGGCGATCGATCATGGCGACGAGGCGCGCGTTGAGAAGGGTCGTCAGTGCACGTCTCGGGCCACCGAGTTTCGACGACAATTCGTGGCTGCAGGTGACCGGCAGGTCCGTAACGGTCCGGATGCGGTCCCGGACGCGGATTTCGTGGGCGGGGTTACGGACAGCGAAATAGCCGGCGACGGCGAACGCCGACACGGCCTGTCCAAGTTGCGGCAGCGCATCCTCGAGCGGGCTCATGTCCAGCAGGTTCTCGTTACCGTGCGTGTCGTGTCCTCCGGAGAGGAAAATCACAGGGTCGGTCCCCAGCGCCTCCGAGAGGCCGTCCCGCTTGAGGTCGTCAGGCCCGAAGCCGATCATAACCAGGCAAGTTCTACCACCCTGCCCCTCGACCAGAGCGTTCGTCGCAAGCGTGGTCGAAAGCGAAACAAGGCCGATAGCACTGGCCGGAACTGCGGAGGAGTGCAGGACTTCGTCGACGGAGGCTGATATCCCGACGGCGAGATCGTGACGGGTGGTCAGTGCCTTCGCCTTCGCGAGAAGTCCGTCCGTCTCGTTGAAGAGAACCGCGTCGGTGTAGGTTCCACCGGTGTCGATGCCGAGCAATACTGACCTGGTCAACCGGCGCACTCCAAATGCCTGCTCAAAGCGACGCGTGCCCGGGCGCATCACCGCAGAACGCTAAACTTTCCTGACAAATGGCAAGTTTCGACAAGAAAGCCAAGGGGCTTATACATGGCGCGGCCCGCCAACCTCAAAGCAGCGCCTTCAGCTCCGCCAGACGATCGTTCACCAGCCAGCCATAGTAGTTTTCCTCCGGCAGAACAACGGCGCCGCCTGCCGCGTTCTTCCGGGCAAGAGCCTGCGCCCGGCCGAGCGAGTTGCCGACATTGAACAAGGTGGCCGTGATGCCGGGATTATGCGAGATGTCCATGCCGGCGATCGAGCGATAGTCATCGATCGATTTCCGGAGAATTGCGGCCATGAAAGCAAGCGATATATCCGGATCCATGATGGCCTTGTAGACGCCCGCAGCATCGCTTGCATGCAGCTTCGGATAACCGGATTTCTGAGCGACGAAGTCCGTGAGCATCAATGCCGTCAGCGGATTGATCTGGCCGAGGCCAAACGTCTGGCCCGCATAGAAAGGCTGAAAAAAGACAGCGCTGAAGCGATTGTTCGGATAGCTTATGCCGCCGACGGAGTGCCCGCGGAACGTCTTCTCCCAGACAAGCTCGCGGCACGACCACAGGCGATAAGAGTCTGAAAGACCATTGCATTCGGAAAACTCGGAACGGCTCACGAAGTCCTCGACCGACTCATCCTCATAACCGAAACGGAAGCTGCTGCCTGCGTAGGACGCCGCCTTCACGTAGTAGCTCTGGAGGCGATCATAGGCGTCGACATTGTAGGTGTGCTCCCCGACAATGGCACCGACGATATGGATCGGATCGATACCGTAGTCGGCAGCCGTCGACTTGATCTTCGCGATCAGCTGCCGATCGGAAGCAAGAAGATCGCGCACCTTCTCGTATTTCAGATCGAAGGTCGTCTTCCCGGCCTTGGTGCGCCGCACGGAAGCACCGGGAATGGCGGGCTGCTCGGCATGGCGATTACCGTCCGGAACGAGAACGACGCCGGCGCCCGCCGATGTCGGCGCCACCAGCATCAGAGCCACGACGACTGCCAGAAAGAATCGCACCACGATCCGCCTGCCCCATTTGTTGTTACATAAGGTCGGAACTCGACCTCTCTGCGGCTGCTCCTCTATAATGTGCAGCCTTCCCTGTCGACCACCGCGTTAACCATCTCTGCTTCACCATTCCCGGAAATACCACAGAGATGCACAAAGATCACAGGATATAGCGGGAAAGATCGGCGTCGGCGGCGATCTCACCCACGTGTTCGCGCACGTAACCGGAGTCGATCATAACGGACTGACCGCCCCGATCGGGCGCGTTGAACGAAATATCGTCCAACACCCGCTCCATGACTGTCTGCAGGCGCCGGGCCCCAATGTTCTCCACTGAAGTGTTCAGGTGAACGGCGACATCCGCCAGGGCGTCGATCGCATCCTCGGTGAAGTCGAGGTTCAACTCCTCCGTGGCCATCAATGCCCGGTACTGGCGGATGAGACTTGCCTCCGTCTCGGTCAGGATCCGGCGGAAGTCCTCCTTCGTCAGAGGTTTCAGCTCGACACGGATGGGCAGGCGTCCCTGCAACTCGGGCAAAAGATCGGACGGCTTTGCGACGTGGAAGGCGCCGGACGCTATGAACAGAATATGGTCCGTCTTGACCGGCCCATACTTGGTAGACACGGTCGTGCCTTCAACCAGGGGCAGCAAGTCTCGCTGGACCCCTTCACGGGACACGCCTGCACTGATTCCGCCGTCGCGCGCGGCAATCTTGTCGATCTCGTCGAGGAACACGATCCCGTCGTTCTCGACCGATTTCACCGCTTCTCGCTGGATCAGCTCATTGTCGATCAGCTTGTCGGACTCGTCACGGATCAATTCCGGATAGGAGTTCTTGACCGTGGTGCGGACTTTCTTGGTTCGGCCGCCCATGGCCTTGCCGAACATCTCCGACAGATTGAGGATGCCGACGTTTGCTCCGGGAATTTCGAAGCCGGGCATGCCGCCGCCGGTATCGGCGACCTCGATCTCGATCTCCTTGTCGTCGAGAAGGCCGTCACGCAGCTTCTTGCGGAAGCTGTCGCGTGTCGCCGGAGAAGCCGTGGAGCCGACCAGTGCGTCAAGGACGCGCTCTTCTGCACTTGCATGGGCCTTCGCCTGGACTTCGGCGCGCTTCTTTTCTCGCACCAGTCCAATGCCGACTTCGACGAGATCGCGAATGATCTGCTCCACGTCGCGGCCGACATAGCCCACCTCGGTGAACTTCGTAGCTTCTACCTTGATGAAGGGGGCACCGGCAAGTTTCGCCAGTCGCCGGGAGATTTCGGTCTTGCCGACGCCCGTCGGCCCGATCATCAGAATATTCTTCGGCATGACCTCATCACGAAGGCTTTCATCGAGCTGCTGGCGGCGCCAGCGGTTGCGCAGTGCGATCGCAACAGCGCGCTTCGCCTCATGCTGTCCGATGATGTAGCGGTCGAGTTCGGAAACGATCTCGCGGGGAGAGAATGTCGTCATAGCCCTTTTCCGTGAAATGGTGGCTTGAATGGGTGAGATTAAGTGTCGCTCGAAATCGTCTCCACGACGACATTACCGTTCGTGTAGACGCAGATCTCCGCGGCGATCGTCATGGCACGGCGGGCGATATCCTCAGCAGATAGCTCGGTCTCCATGAGCGCACGCGCGGCCGCGTAGGCGTAGTTGCCGCCTGAACCGATGGCGATCGCGCCGTGCTCCGGCTCGAGGACGTCTCCATTCCCGGTAATTGCCAGGGTTACCGATTTGTCCGCAACCAGCATCATTGCTTCGAGGTTACGTAGGTATTTGTCCGTTCGCCAGTCTTTGGCGAGCTCCACTGCGGCCCGCATCAACTGCCCGGGATATTGCTCCAGCTTCTTTTCAAGTCGCTCCAGCAAGGTGAAGGCGTCTGCCGTGGCACCGGCGAAGCCGGCGATAACATCGCCCTTGCCGATCCGTCGCACCTTTCGGGCATTACCCTTCATGACGGTCTGGCCGAGGCTGACCTGGCCGTCGCCGGCCATGACAGCAACGCCATTCTTGCGCACGGTGATGATGGTCGTGCCATGCATGGTGCCGTAGGGATTATGTTCGCTCATCTTGGAAACCGACCTGAAAGAATGAATTCATAGCGGAGGGATTACCGCCAGTCTTTGCTCTTATTTAAGTTTCCGCAGACGGATTGCAAACCGGACACGTGGCCCGACCGCCAAATGCCTGCCATCGCGCTGTTTTGACGCTCTCTTCTGGATATTTGCCACGGCGCCTGATAAGGAGCACGCAGAACTTTCCGGAGTAGAACCATGTCGACTGCCGCATCGGACCGCACGGGTGCCGTCTCTCGCGAAACCAACGAGACCTCCGTTGCCGTTTCCGTCAATATCGACGGCAACGGCCAATCCAGGATATCGACGGGCGTCGGCTTCTTCGACCACATGCTCGACCAGCTCTCCCGACATTCTCTCATCGACATGGATATCGAGGTGAAAGGCGACCTGCACATCGACGATCACCATACTGTCGAGGACACAGGTATCGCGCTCGGGCAGGCGATCTCGAAGGCTCTCGGGGACCGGCGCGGCATCAGCCGCTACGCGTCGATCGACCTTGCCATGGACGAAAGCATGACCAAGGCGGCAATCGACGTATCGGGCCGGCCGTTCCTCGTCTGGAATGTCTCCTTCAGTGCCCCCAAGATCGGCACGTTCGACACGGAGCTGGTCAGGGAATTTTTCCAGGCGCTTGCGCAGAACGCCGGTATCACGTTGCACGTCATGAACCATTATGGCGCAAACAATCACCATATTGCAGAAACCTGCTTCAAGGCGGTCGCCCGCGTGCTTCGCAGCGCAACGGAAATCGACCCGCGCCAGGCCAGCCGCGTCCCGTCGACCAAGGGCTCCCTGATCTGAAGCAACAGCATAATTGCGGTTCCGCTTCGATGTCCGCATATCCCTGTCATGACGACAGGAGCGAGGATACGGTGGCTACCGCGAACGAAAGGACTTAGCCCATGCGTGTGGCGATCATCGATTACGGATCGGGAAACCTCCGTTCGGCCACCAAGGCTTTCGAACGTGCGGCGCGTGAAAGCGGAGTCGCGGCGGACATCGAGTTGACCGACCAACCCGAACGCGTCGCGTCCGCCGACCGCATCGTTCTGCCAGGTGTCGGCGCCTATGCCGACTGCCGAAGAGGTCTGAATGCCGTTGTTGGCATGAATGAAGCTCTTGCCGTTGCCGTCGAAGAAAAGGAGAGACCCTTTCTCGGGATCTGCGTCGGCATGCAACTGATGTCGAGTCGCGGCCTCGAGAAGACGGTGACCGCCGGTTTCGACTGGATCAAAGGCGACGTCGTCGAGATCACTCCCGATGATCCGAACCTGAAGATACCGCAGATCGGCTGGAACACTCTCGATCTTCGTCGACCTCACCCACTCTTTAACGATATCCCGACGGGTCCGGCCGGTTTGCACGCATATTTCGTCCACTCGTATCATCTCGCGGCTAACGATCCCGATGACATCGTCGCGACGACCGACTATGGCGCGCCGGTTACCGCCTTCGTCGCCCGTGACAACATGGCCGGCGCCCAGTTCCATCCGGAAAAGAGTCAGAAGCTCGGCCTGAAGCTGATCGCAAATTTCCTGACCTGGGCCCCATAAAGAGGCTGGATGAATCTATGATCCTTTTCCCCGCAATAGATCTGAAGGACGGTCAGTGCGTCCGACTGAAGCTCGGCGACATGGCTCAGGCGACGGTCTACAATCCTGATCCGGCTGCACAGGCAAAAGCCTTCGAGGAGCAGGGTTTCGAGTGGCTGCACGTCGTCGATCTCAACGGCGCCTTTGCCGGGGAGAGCGTCAACGGTGCGGCCGTCGACGCCATCCTCAAGGCGACGAAGAACCCGGTCCAGCTCGGAGGAGGTATCCGTACGCTCGCGCATATCGAATCCTGGCTGGCACGCGGTCTCGCACGCGTGATCCTCGGCACCGTGGCGGTGCGTGATCCGGCTTTGGTCATCGAGGCCTGCAGGGCGTTTCCCGGAAGAATTGCCGTCGGCATCGATGCCAAGGGCGGCAAGGTAGCGGTCGAAGGCTGGGCGGAAGCCTCGGAGCTCGGCGTCATCGAACTCGCACGCCAATTCGAAGGGGCCGGCGTTGCAGCAATCATCTACACCGACATTGACCGCGACGGAATTCTGACCGGCATCAACTGGGAATCGACACTGGCGCTCGCGGAGGCCGTTTCTATCCCGGTCATTGCGTCCGGTGGTCTCGCCTCGATCGGGGACATTCGTCGCATGTTGCAGCCGGACGCCCGAAAACTCGAGGGCGCCATTTCCGGCCGGGCGCTCTATGACGGCCGTATCGATCCCGCCGAGGCGCTCGCATTGATCAAGGCCGCCCGCAATCCCGAGGTGCAACCATGACGTTGAAAGCTCGTGTAATTCCCTGTCTCGACGTCAAGGACGGCCGCGTCGTCAAGGGCGTCAATTTCGTCGACCTCATCGATGCCGGCGACCCGGTCGAGGCGGCAAAGGCTTACGATGCCGCCGGCGCCGATGAACTCACCTTCCTCGATATCACAGCATCGTCGGAAGATCGCCACACCATCTTCGACGTCGTTGCGCGCACCGCGGAGCACTGCTTCATGCCGCTCACGGTCGGCGGCGGTGTTCGGACGATCGCCGACATCCGCAAGCTCCTCCTGTGCGGGGCGGACAAGGTGTCCATCAACTCGGCCGCGGTGAAAAGCCCGGACTTCGTGGCCGAGGCCGCAGACAAGTTCGGCGATCAGTGCATCGTCGTCTCCATCGATGCCAAGAAGGTATCCGGGCCCGGAGAAACCGACCGATGGGAGATCTTCACCCATGGCGGTCGTCAGCCGACGGGCATCGACGCTGTCGAATTCGCGGGCAAGATGGCAGCGCGCGGGGCCGGAGAGCTCCTCGTCACGTCCATGGACAGGGACGGCACGAAAAGCGGCTATGACATCGCGCTGACGCGGACCATTGCCGACTCCGTGCGTGTTCCGGTCATCGCCTCGGGCGGCGTCGGCAATCTCGATGATCTCGTTGCCGGGATCAAGGAAGGTCATGCGACTGCCGTCCTTGCGGCATCGATCTTCCACTTCGGAACATACAGTATCGGCGAGGCGAAGCGCTACATGGCGGACCACGGCATCCCCATGCGGCTCGACTGAAGAAGACGGAGCGGCGGAATGACCATGTTCTCTCTGACGGATCTCGAAAAGATCGTCGCCACGCGCGCAATGGCTGAACCCGATCAGTCCTGGACGGCCAAACTCGTCCACGGCGGACAGCGCAAAGCAGCCAAGAAGCTCGGTGAGGAGGCGGTGGAGACCGTGATCGCCGCAATTGCCGAAGACCGGCAGAACCTCGTCTGCGAGAGTGCCGATCTGCTCTATCATCTCTTGGTCGTATTGAAAATCGCCGACGTACCGCTAGAAGCTGTCATGCAGGAGCTTCAGCGGCGAACAGCCCAGACAGGCCTCAGCGAAAAGGCCAACCGGCGGGATCCATGACAACAGCTATACGGCCAGCCGACGTGCCCGAGACGCTCGATCATTTCCAAGCCAACGATTATTCGCCCTATCACTTCTATTCTTCGGAAGAATGGGCGCGCTTTCGTGCCGACACCCCGCTGACGCTGACGGCGGACGAGGTGCACCGCCTGCGGTCGATCGACGACCCGATCGATCTGGAGGAAGTCCGGCGCATCTACCTGTCACTGTCGCGCCTGCTTTCCTCTCATGTGGAATCCTCGCAATTGCTCTTCGAGCAGCGCAATCGGTTCCTCAGCATGTCTGATGTGGCGAAAACACCCTTCGTCATCGGCATCGCCGGGTCCGTCGCGGTGGGTAAGTCGACCACCGCTCGCGTCCTGAAGGAACTGCTCGCCCGTTGGCCGTCGAGCCCGAAGGTCGACCTCATCACAACGGATGGCTTTCTCTATCCGAATGCGGTTCTCATCCGCGAGAACCTGTTGAACCGCAAGGGTTTCCCCGAAAGTTACGACATTGGAGCACTTCTGCGCTTCCTGTCAGCGATAAAAGCCGGTCTGCCGAACGTGAAGGCACCCTGCTATTCGCACCTCACCTACGACGTGCTGCCGAACGAGTACAAGGTCATCGACCGGCCGGATATCTTGATCTTCGAGGGAATCAATGTCCTGCAGTCACGCGATCTGCCCGCGGATGGCAAGATCGTTCCGATGGTCTCCGACTTTTTCGATTTTTCGATCTACATCGACGCCGATGAGACGCTGATCCATCGCTGGTATGTGCACCGCTTCATGAAGCTGCGACAGACGGCCTTCCGCGACCCGAACTCGTATTTCCATCGCTACGCCACCATAAGCGAGCAGGAAGCACTGGAGATCGCCGAAGATCTCTGGACCAACATCAACCTGAAGAACCTCCGGGAGAACATCCTGCCGACGCGACCGCGTGCCGATCTCATCCTACAGAAGGGTGAAAACCATCTGGTCCAGAAGGTAGCTCTGCGGAAGCTTTGACCCGCCGCCGGCGGTCAGAGGCTAACGCGCCGGAGCGTGAGATTGATCCGTCCACCGTTCTTCAGCAGGGTCGAGGTCCCGGGATAAACCAGATCCACCCCGTGAAAAGCCAAGCGCCCTTCGCCTCCGAGAACGAGCACGTCACCACTTGCAAGCCGGAATGAGCGGGTCCTGTCGTTGCGTTTCTTGCCACCAAGGCGAAAGAGGCAAGTATCTCCGAGAGAGACCGACACCACCGGCGCTTCAAGATCCTGCTCGTCCTTGTCCTGATGCAGTCCCATTCGTGCATCGCCGGCGTAGAAATTCACGAGGCAAGCGTCCGGACGTTTCGGATAGCATGCAACCTGCTCCCAGATATGGATGAGGGTGTCAGGAATCGGCGGCCAGACTGATTGGGTAACCGGATGCACGCTTTGATATCTATAGCCGCGAACTTTGTCCGTCACCCACCCGAGCGAGCCGCAATTGGTCATGCGAACCGATAGTGGTGCGCCGGTGCCCGGCATGACCGGGACATAGAGAGGGGCGGCAGCGACCACTTCGCGTACCTCTTCTAGCAGCGCCTTCTGCTGGTCGCGCGTCAGATAGCCGGGATAGAGCTTTACTCCGTCCGGAAAGCTCCAGCCTGGACCGGTATTGATCGCCATCACGTCCCCTTTCCGGGTCTGACATCCGCACCGGGCAGTTCCCATCAATCACCGGCAGGCCGACCGCGCATCTTCTTCACCTCCGAACGGCCGGCCTTTTCCTTCAACCTTCGCTCGACGGAACCTTTGGTGGGCTTGGTCTTTCGTCGTGACGGCGGTGGCGGCTCCGCAGCCTTGAGGATCAGCTCCTTCAGCCGCTCTCTCGCGTCCGCGCGATTGCGTTCCTGACTGCGGAAACGGCTGGACTCGATCATCAGGACACCGTCTTTGGAGACGCGCCGCCCACCGAGCTTCAAAGCATTTGTCTTGACCCGCTCGGGAAGAGAAGGTGATCCGACGATGTCAAAGAACAGCTGTACGGCAGTTGAAACCTTGTTGACATTCTGGCCTCCCGGCCCGCCTGCCAGAACAAACTGCTCCGTCAGTTCCCAACCCGCAATCGTGATCCGGTCGTCTATGTAAAGCGCGTCGCTGGCCATCGGCTGTCTCCAACCGTTCTATTCCCATATTTGGGCCCCGACGGGAACCACCAATGACAAAGAGGCCCGGTGGTCATATGACCACCGGGCCTCTGACAGGTTCAAGCAGTCGAGATTACTCGGCGGCAATGCTCGCGCTCGGAGCCGCAGCCCGGACAGTGTGATCGACGTGATCTTCGAACTTCGCAAAGTTGGTGATGAACATCGCGACCAGCTTCTTGGCCTGTGCATCGTACTCCTCGCCGTCCGCCCAGGTCGAGCGCGGATCGAGGATTGCGCTGTCTACCGCTTCGACGGCAACCGGAACGGCAAAGCCGAAGTTCGGATCGGTGCGGGTTTCGACCTTCTTGAGTTCACCGTTGAGTGCAGCGGTCAGCAGCGCACGCGTTGCCTTGATCGGCATGCGATGGCCCACGCCGTAAGCGCCTCCGGTCCAGCCCGTGTTTACGAGCCAGCAATCGACGTTGTGGCGGGCAATCAGATCGCGAAGCAGGTTCCCGTACTCAGCCGGGTGCCGCGGCATGAACGGCGCACCAAAGCAGGTCGAGAACGTCGCTTCGGGCTCCGTGACACCCTTCTCGGTGCCGGCGACCTTCGCCGTATAGCCGGAGAGGAAGTGATACATCGCCTGCTCGGGCGTGAGGCGCGCGATCGGCGGCAGGACACCGAAGGCATCGGCCGTCAGCATGATGATCGTCTTCGGATGCCCGGCACGACCGGTCTCCGATGCGTTCGGGATGAAGTGCAGCGGATAGGCGCAGCGGGTGTTTTCCGTCAGTGAACCATCATGGAAGTCAGGCAAACGACGGTCGTCCAGCACGACGTTCTCGAGCACGGTACCAAAGCGCTTGGTGGTCGCGTAGATTTCCGGCTCTGCCTCCGCCGACAGACGGATCGTCTTGGCGTAACAACCGCCCTCGAAGTTGAACACGCCGTGCTCGCCCCAGCCGTGTTCGTCGTCACCGATCAGCGTGCGGCTCGGATCGGCAGAAAGCGTGGTCTTGCCGGTACCCGAAAGGCCGAAGAAGACCGCGGTGTCGCCTGCCGGGCCAACATTGGCCGAGCAGTGCATCGGCATGACGCCCTTCGGCGGCAGCAGGTAGTTGAGGGCCGTGAAGACCGACTTCTTGATCTCGCCGGCGTAAGAGGTTCCGCCGATCAGTACGATGCCGTTGGTGAAATCGCAGGCGATCACCGTCTCGGAGCGGCAGCCATGCCGAGACGGGTCGGCGCGGAACGTCGGCAGGTTGATGATGGTCAACTTCGGCTGGAACTCGCCGAGAGTCGAACGGTCCGGACGGATCAGCAAGTTGCGGATGAAGAGCGAGTGCCAGGCGAGTTCCGTTACCACCCGCGTCGGCAGTGCGTTATCGGCATCGGCGCCCCCGACGAGATCCTGGACGAAAATATCCTTACCCGCAGCATGCGCCAGCATGTCCTTGTGGAGCAGACCGAAGTGCTCGGGCGACATGGGCTTGTTGTTGTCCCACCAGATTTCGCCGTCCGTGTGACTGTCACGAACAATGAACTTGTCCTTCGCGGAGCGGCCAGTGTGCTGGCCGGTTACGGCGCAAAGCGCGCCATCGGCGGTCAGGACGGCTTCCTTGCGGCGAATGGCTTCTTCGTAAAGCTCGCTCTCAAGGAAGTTGTAGTAGACGCGTGCCGCGTCCCCCAACCCGATCGACGCTACCCCGATGAGGGGATTATTTACACCAAGCTCCTCCATGGACACTCTTCCTTTGTTGTGGGGGATTGCCGTTGAATTTTTCGCGAACCTAGTGTTCGCGTTTCTAAAAGGCAAGACAACATTAGAAGAAAATATCAATGATATCAAATATTTAATCGATTTAAATTCGAAACGAGATTTTTAAATCGGTTTGAACCCGGCAATTTTCGCGGTTTCCCCTCGGTATCGAGGGATCGCCTTCCGGCGACCGATCGACGCGCCCCTTTATCTTTGCCACAATTTGTTCCACCTTTACCCCCAAGAAGCGCGCAAATGGGGACCCGGATTGATTGGGATCGATACCAGGAGCCGCGCTTATGATGACGGAGACGAACAGCATGCAAACAATCGCGCTCGTTGACGACGACCGTAACATCCTGACATCCGTGTCCATTGCTCTGGAGGCGGAAGGTTACAAGGTCGAAACCTACACGGATGGCGCCTCGGCACTGGACGGCTTGCTCGCCCGCCCGCCGCACCTCGCGATCTTCGACATCAAGATGCCGCGCATGGATGGCATGGAATTGCTGCGGCGCCTCCGGCAGAAGTCGGATCTGCCCGTCATTTTCCTTACTTCGAAGGATGAAGAGATCGATGAACTCTTCGGTCTCAAGATGGGCGCCGACGACTTCATCACGAAGCCGTTTTCACAGCGGCTTCTTGTCGAACGCGTCAAGGCAATCCTTCGCCGCTCCGGCAGCCGCGAGGCTGTTTCAGGATCGGTCGGCGCAAAAGCCGGCGCAGAGTCGCAGGCGCGCACGCTCGAGCGGGGGCAGTTGGTCATGGACCAGGAACGCCATACGTGCACCTGGAAAGGCGACCCGGTGACGCTCACGGTAACCGAATTTCTGATACTGCAATCGCTTGCCCAGCGTCCTGGCGTCGTGAAGAGCCGCGACGCGCTCATGGACGCGGCGTATGATGAGCAGGTATATGTTGACGATCGCACCATCGACAGCCACATCAAGCGCCTGCGCAAGAAGTTCAAGATGGTCGACGCCGATTTCGACATGATCGAAACGCTTTACGGCGTTGGATACCGGTTCCGCGAAGCGGCTTGACGGCATCCGTCGTTTCGGCTCCTGCCGGCATGGTGCCGTGCAAATGAGGTTGACGTTTGGAGCAACAGGTTTCCAGTTCAAATTTGGAGGAGACGGACAACCCGTCCGAGGGGCGCCGTTTCCTGTCGCATCCTTTTACGCTCATCCGCCGCATTTTCGGTCACGCGCTGTTCTCCAGTCTCACGCGACGGATCGTCTTCTTCAATCTTGCCGCTCTTTTTGTGCTGGTCGGGGGGATCCTCTATCTGAACCAGTTCCGCGAAGGGCTGATCGACGCGCGCGTGGAAAGCCTTTTGACGCAGGGCGAGATCATGGCCGGGGCGATCTCCGCTTCGGCGTCCGTCGACACCAACTCGATCACCATCGATCCACAGAAACTGCTCGAACTGCAAGCAGGACAAAGCATCACCCCGGTGCCGAACGACGAGGACCTCGAGTTTCCGATCAACCCGGAACGGGTCGCCCCCGTGCTGAGACGTCTGATCTCGCCGACGCGCACGCGCGCACGCCTCTTTGATGCTGATGCGAACTTGCTCCTCGACTCACGTCATCTATATTCGCGTGGTCAGGTCCTCCGGTTCGACCTCCCGCCAATAGAGAACGAATCGCCCGGCGTACTCGAATGG
This sequence comes from Ciceribacter lividus, assembly GCF_003337715.1. Classification (GTDB taxonomy): domain Bacteria; phylum Pseudomonadota; class Alphaproteobacteria; order Rhizobiales; family Rhizobiaceae; genus Allorhizobium; species Allorhizobium lividum. Next base: position 74,630 of record NZ_QPIX01000014.1, on the reverse strand, counting down.
CTCGCCCGGATGTTCAACCGTATGCTGCAGCCAAGCGGGCTGCCCCTCTACAAAGAGGCGCCCGGCGGAGACGGTTCAATCTACCCAGAGGTCATGAACGCCCTTACCGGCGTGCGAGGAGCAGTCGTCCGTGTCACCGATTCGGGTGCTCTGATCGTTTCGGTTGCGGTGCCTGTCCAACGGTTCCGCGCAGTGCTCGGCGTCCTGCTCCTCTCCACGCAGGCCGGCGATATCGACAAGATCGTCCACGCCGAACGCCTCGCAATCCTGCGCGTTTTCGGAGTCGCCGCGCTCGTCAACATCGTCGTCTCCTTGCTCTTATCCTCTACAATAGCGACTCCGCTGCGCCGGCTCTCCGCCGCCGCGATCCGCGTTCGCCGTGGAGCGAAGGAACGCGAGGAGATTCCGGATTTTTCCGCCCGACAGGATGAAATCGGCAACCTGTCCGTCGCGCTGCGCGAGATGACCACCGCCCTCTACGACAGGATCGATGCGATAGAGAGCTTTGCAGCCGACGTCAGCCATGAACTGAAGAACCCGCTCACGTCGCTGCGGAGCGCTGTGGAGACGCTGCCACTCGCCCGAACGGACACATCTCGGCAGCGGCTGCTGGACGTCATCCAGCATGACGTGAAACGCCTGGACCGCCTGATCAGCGACATCTCGGATGCCTCGCGTCTCGACGCTGAGCTAGCCCGCAGCGATGCCAAACCCGTCGATCTCGAGCAACTGCTCTCCAGCATGGTGGACATCTCCCGGCAAATCCGCAGCACGAAGAAGCCGGTGGACATTACCCTCGTCGTGGACCGTAGGCCGGGTGCAAGAACATCCTTCGTCGTCAACGGCCACGACCTGAGGCTTGGTCAGGTCGTCACCAACCTTATCGAAAATGCTCGCTCCTTCGTGCCGGAAAAGGGAGGACGCATCACCGTTCGGCTCTTCCGCACCAAGGGTCGTTGCGTCGTTCAGGTGGACGACAATGGCCCCGGCATTCAGATCGAAAATGTCGACCGCGTCTTTGAGCGCTTCTATACGGACCGGCCGGAGGGTGAGAGCTTTGGTCAGAATTCCGGCCTGGGTCTTTCGATCAGTCGCCAGATCGCCGAAGCACATGGCGGAACGTTGAAAGCGGAAAACATCACCGATACCACCACCGGCGGGACACTCGGCGCACGCTTCACGCTGTCACTACCGGTCGAGCCCGCGCAATGAGCGCGGCAGAGATCAATATTCATGCTACGGCGATCGTCGTCGGCACGACCGGCCTGCTCTTCGTTGGCCCTTCGGGTGTCGGTAAATCCACGCAGGCTTTCGCCTGCCTGAGCGAAGCTCGGGCCCTCGGTCAATTCGCGGCGCTTGTCGCAGACGACCGCGTTCTCGTCAGCAGGCTAGGCGATCATCTGCTGGCGCGCTGTCCTCCAACGATTTCGGGCCTTGTCGAACTGCGGCACGGCGGAATTGCCGAAGTCGAACGCTTGCCGTCCGCACTAATGCAGGTTGCCATATCTCCCGTGGACCCCGCGACTGCAGAGCGCCTTCCCCCGGAAGGCGAGCGGTTCCCGGTCGCGCACGGCATCACGCTCCCTCTTTTCCGCCTACCCCTCGGCATACCGGCTCCGTTTTCCTTTATTGAGGCCGTCATGAGGGCCTCGGGAACGGTCAGCCCCTAAGATATCGCCGCATTTTTGGCTTGCACTTCGGATTTACATCGCCAAGATGACCAGCCACTGATGGACGAAGTTGCTGCATTGCACTATCTGACCATCTGACTGCATATGCAAAGGGGCAGAAAGAGAATGATCGGACTTGTGCTTGTCACCCATGGCAAGCTGGCTGAAGAGTTCCATCACGCGGTAGAGCACGTGGTTGGACCGCAGAAATTTATAGAAACGGTATCGATCGGCCCGGAAGACGACATGGACCAACGCCGCCAGGACATTCTGGACGCGGTCCAGCGCGCAGATGATGGCCACGGAGTGGTCATCCTGACCGACATGTTCGGCGGCACTCCTTCAAACCTCGCAATTTCGGTCATGAACGCCGGGCGCATCGAAGTGATCGCCGGCGTCAACCTTCCCATGTTGATCAAGCTCGCCGGCATCCGTGGCGAGAACAACATGGAGAAGGCGCTGGTTGAGGCCTCGGAGGCCGGCCGGAAGTACATAAACGTCGCCAGCCGCGTCCTCAGTGGCAAGTAATGCCTTGAAAGAAACTCCATGACATCGGCGTCTCGTGAACTCGTGATTACCAACAAGCGCGGTCTACATGCACGCGCCTCGGCCAAATTCGTGCAGACCGTCAGCGGCTTCGATGCGAGAGTGACGGTTGCGAAGGACGGGACCGCCGTCGGTGGGACGTCGATCATGGGCCTCATGATGCTGGCAGCAAGTCCCGGGTGCACGATCATGGTGTCCGCCAGCGGCAATGAAGCAAAGGAAGTACTGGACGCGCTCGAGACTCTGGTCTCGGACAAGTTCGGCGAGGAAGCCTGATCCCTACCCCATATAAAGACATAAAGACTTCTTTATATCTCGGTTGCCAATCGCCATTAAGCCTGCTAAACGCTTCCCATTGGAACCGGCTCCGCAGAGCCGGACGATTACCTCGCGCGCATACCCGTCCTAAGGGCGCACAGTGCCGCCAGAATTCCAGCCGGGAGAGCTTCATGAGCACAAATAAAGACTATATCGTCGCGGATATCGGACTTGCGGATTTCGGTCGCAAGGAGATCGACATTGCCGAAACCGAAATGCCTGGCCTTATGGCCTGCCGCACCGAGTTCGGCGAGCAGAAGCCGCTCAAGGGTGCACGCATCACCGGCTCCCTCCACATGACGATCCAGACGGCAGTTCTGATCGAAACCTTGGTGGCCCTTGGAGCCGAGGTTCGCTGGGCCTCCTGCAATATTTTTTCCACCCAGGACCACGCCGCTGCTGCGATCGCCGCTGCCGGCATTCCGGTGTTCGCCGTCAAGGGAGAGTCACTGCAGGACTATTGGACCTACACCGACCGGATTTTCCAGTGGACCGACGGCGGTCTCTCGAACATGATCCTCGATGACGGTGGCGATGCCACCATGTACATCCTGCTCGGAGCAAGAGCCGAAGCCGGCGAGGATGTTTTGAGCCATCCGCATTCCGAGGAAGAGGAAATTCTCTTCGCTCAGATCAAGAAGCGGTTGGTCGCTTCGCCGGGTTGGTTCACCAAACAGCGTGACGCAATCCGCGGCGTGACGGAAGAGACGACGACAGGCGTCAATCGCCTCTACCAGTTGAGCCAGAAGGGCCTGCTTCCGTTCCCGGCCATCAACGTCAATGACTCGGTCACGAAATCGAAGTTCGATAACAAGTACGGCTGCAAGGAATCGCTCGTCGACGGCATCCGCCGCGCAACGGACGTGATGATGGCCGGCAAGGTGGCGGTGGTCTGCGGCTATGGCGATGTGGGCAAGGGCTCGGCCGCGTCGCTTCGCGGAGCAGGCGCGCGCGTAAAGGTTACCGAGGTCGACCCCATCTGCGCACTGCAGGCGGCGATGGACGGCTACGAAGTCGTTCAACTCGAGGACGTAACCTCGAGCGCAGATATCTTTGTAACCACCACAGGCAATCGCGACGTCATCCGCATCGAGCACATGCGTGCAATGAAGGACATGGCCATCGTCGGGAACATCGGCCATTTCGACAACGAGATCCAGGTCGCGGCCTTGCGCAATCTCAAGTGGACGAACATCAAGCCACAGGTCGACATGATCGAGTTCCCGAAGGGCAACCGAATCATTCTTCTGTCCGAGGGCCGTCTGCTGAATCTCGGCAATGCGACCGGTCATCCGTCCTTCGTCATGTCGGCGTCGTTCACCAATCAGGTGCTCGCGCAGATCGAACTGTTCACGAAGCCAAGCGCTTATGAAAACCGGGTGTACGTGCTCCCCAAGCATCTGGATGAGAAAGTCGCCAGGTTGCATCTTGAAAAACTCGGCGTGCGGCTGACCGAACTGTCGGAAGAACAGGCTTCTTATATCGGCGTCACACCCCAGGGGCCGTTCAAGTCTGACCACTATCGCTATTAATGCTACCGCAAGTATCCACAAGATGTAGTAGTCGCGACCTTGACAGAGGTCGCGACTTCTTTTTTGAGCCCAATACTTCCCGCCGATTCCCTTAGGCAGTATTGTTTTAAGACTTGATTCGCGCCTCGCGCTTCGGCGCGGCCACGCGAAGTGGGATGTCTTGTCGAGATGCGGCACATAGGACGGAGACAGACCGAATATGTCGGTAAACAGAGATAATCCGTGCAGGCGGGGCACGGTGCGCAGCGGTCGTATACGGCGCCTGCTTGCACGTACTCCGAAGCCGAAGAACCACTCGCAGCATGCGGCTTCAGCTCTTTTGCGATGGCGTAGCGCTTACCTTGCGGGCACAATACTGGGCGGCACACTCCTGCCTGCAATCGCGCAGGCTGAAGCAGGTGCCGCTCAGGTGCAGCGGCTCTTCACTTCCTCCGAGATGGTCGGATTCTCGCTAGTGATCGGTATCCTCTCCGCCGCGCTGCTGTCGGCTGTATGGCTTATCCGTCAGCGTGGTACCCTCGAGGCGGAAAGTCAGGAGATGCGTTCTGCACTCTCCGACGCCAGACAGCGAATTTCACGCTATCAGGCGATCATCGCCGACAAGAACAGGCGCATCGTCATCTGGGACGGAAACGACCGCAAACCGGAATTCCTCGGCCAACTTCCCGGTGAAACGGGTGCGCCGCAGGCCGAGAGCGAATTCCTGGCTTTCGGTCGCTGGCTAAAGCCCTCCTCGGCCGGAGAACTCGACAAGGCGATAGAACGGCTGCGCTTCGACGCGCAGTCCTTCGACCTTATCGTCGAAACCAACCACCAGGAGGTGATCGAGGTTCAAGGACGCCTGTCGGGCGGCCGCGCCTTTGCGCGGTTCGTGGCCCTCAACAATCTCCGCGCCGAACTGGCCGAGTTGAAGATCGAGCGATCCCGGCTAAAGGCATCGATAGCGACCTTCGAAGCACTCTTGGACGCGATCGAGCAGCCGGTCTGGCAGCGCGATACGGAGGGACGTCTGGTCTGGGTCAACCAAGCCTACTCCGAGGCGGTGGAAGCTACGTCACCCGCCCAGGCAGTCACCGAGGAACGGGAGATTCTGGGGACGGTATCCCGGGAGAGGATCCGGGCGACCTCAACGCCTGAATCACCGTTCCACGAGAAGGTCTCCACCGTCGTGCGAGGCAATCGAACCTTCTTCGACGTCGTCGACGCGAGGAGCGCGTCGGGTTCCGGCGGCATGGCGATCGACATCTCGCAAGCGGAATCGCTACGCGAAGAGCTTACCCGTACTCTCAAGAGCCACGCCGATACGCTGGACCATCTTGCCACCGCGGTGGCGATCTTCGACCGGGACCGTCGGCTGCAGTTCTACAATCAGGCTTTTGCCCAACTCTGGCAGCTCGACACACCGTTCCTGGAAGCGCGGCCGGACAACAGTGAATTTCTCGATCGTCTGCGAGCGGCGAACAAGTTGCCGGAACAGCTCAACTGGAAGAACTGGAAGGAAAACGCACTTTCGGTCTACCGGTCCTTCGAAACACAGACCGACCTTTGGCATCTTCCGAACGGGCAAACGCTGCGCGTCATCGCCTCGGCGCACCCGCAAGGCGGTGCGACCTGGGTCTTCGAGAACCTGACCGAACAGGTCGACCTCGAGACCCGCTACAATACGCTCGTGCGTGTCCAGGGCGAGACAATCGACCACCTCTCCGAAGGTGTTGCAGTCTTCGGCCCTGACGGCCGGATACAGCTTTCCAACCCCGCTTTCCGCGCCCTCTGGGGCATTACCGAAGCGGAGGCCACGCCCGGCACTCATATTCGCAGCATTGAGGCCGCGTGCGCGCCGTCCTACGACAGGCCGGACGGATGGAAGGCGTTCAGCAAGATGATCACGAGCTTCGATGACGAGCGACCGTCGAGTCAGGGAACCCTTGAGCTCTATTCCGGCCTCGTGCTCGATTTCGCGGTGACGCCGCTTCCGAATGCGCAAACCATGTTGACCTTCGTGAACATGACCGACAGCGTGCGGGCCGAGCGCGCCCTGAAGGAGAAAAACGAAGCCCTGCAAAAGGCGGACGAACTCAAGAACGAGTTCGTCCAGCATGTTTCTTACGAGTTGCGCTCACCGCTTACAAACATCATCGGCTTTACCGACCTTCTCAAGACGCCCGTCGTCGGACCGCTCAATGAGAGGCAGGCGGAATATATCGACCACATCTCGACGTCGTCAGCCGTACTGCTGACGATCGTCAACGACATCCTTGATCTCGCCACGGTTGATGCGGGGATCATGCGGCTCGAATATGCCGAAATAGACTTGGACGATCTCCTCGACGACGTGTCGATGCAGATGACGGACCGATTGCAGGAAAACAACGTCGCGCTGGAGATCAATGCGTCCGGCCATCTCGGACAGATCGTCGCCGATCCGCAGCGGCTGAAACAAATTCTCGTCAAGCTTCTCACCAACGCAGTCAACTTCTCGCCGGAAGGCTCCACGGTCAATCTCAAGTGCTGGCGAGAAGGTGCCGACTTCCTCTTCAACGTCACGGATCACGGCTGCGGAATTCCTCAGGACATTCTTGCCACGGTCTTCGACCGCTTTTCGTCGAACAGCAAGGGTGGCAAGCGGACCGGTGCAGGCCTCGGACTCTCGATCGTCGAGAGCTTCGTCAGCTTGCACCACGGCACGGTTTCCATTGACAGCGACGCCGGTCGCGGCACGACGGTCCACTGCCGAATCCCCTCGGCTGCCGTCCCGCAATCCGTTGCCGCAGAATGAGTCCGAGAAGCCTTACACTCTCTCTTGCCACCGAGGCTGACACGATCCGCCTCGGCGAAGACCTGGCGCTGGCTGTCACAGCCGGGGATTGCCTCGCCCTTCGGGGCGATCTGGGTGCCGGCAAGTCGACCCTGGCGCGCGCCCTCCTGCGCGCGGTGGCCGATGACGACTATCTCGAGGTCCCTAGCCCAACATTCACCCTCGTCCAAAACTACGACTTGCGACTGCCGGTGGCTCACTTCGACCTGTATCGCCTGAGTGACGAACGGGAACTGGAAGAGATCGGCTTCAGCGATGCGCTTGATGCGGGCGTCTGTCTTGTCGAGTGGCCTGAAAAAGCCGGACAAGCGCTGCCGGCAGACCGGATCGATGTCGATATTGCCTTCGACCAGGGCGGGCGTCGCGTAACGATCTCTGCTATCCCCGATCGGCTCCAGCGGATCGAGCGCAAGCTTGCAATCCGCAGCTTCCTCGATGGACACGGCTATCGCGACGCAACCCGACGACACCTGATCGGCGATGCTTCCACGAGGGCGTACGAGTACGTTTATCCGGCCGCCGGCAAGCGCATGGTGCTCATGGACGCGCCGCGACGACCCAACGGTCCCCCTATCCGGGACGGAAAACCCTACTCGCAAATTGTCCATCTTGCCGAGGACGTCTACCCCTTCGTCGCAATCGCGACGAGCCTGCGCGAACGTGGCTTTGCCGCGCCGGAAATTCTTGAGAGCGACTGCGAGGCGGGAATTCTGCTTCTGGAGGATCTCGGCACAGAAACCATTCTCGACGAGAGCGGAATGCCCGCTCCAGACCGATACCGTGGCGCACTCGCCTGTCTCGCCCGACTGCACGACACCGACTTCGACCGCGATATCTCGCTACCGAGTGGCCATATCCATCACGTGCCCGACTATGACAGGACGGCGATGAAGATGGAAACCGAACTCCTGATCGACTGGCATCTCCCCTGGAGACGGAACGGGACGCCTGCCACGGCTGCAGAGCGTCAAGAATACCTGGCGATCTGGGATGATCTGATCGATCAACTCGATGACGTGGAAAAGACGCTGGTTCTGCGAGACTTCCATTCACCCAACATCATCTGGCGCGGCGGCGAAGAGGGAATACGGCGCGTCGGCCTCATCGACTTCCAGGACGCCATGATTGGGCCGTCGGCCTATGACGTGGTTTCCATCGTGCAGGATGCACGCGTCACCGTCGAACGCGATCTCGCTGATCAACTGATGACGGAGTATCTGGCGTTGCGGCGAGCACAGGGCACGTTCGATGAAGGCACCTTCCTCAAGGCATGGTCGATCATGTCGGCACAAAGGGCCTGCAAGCTTGCAGGCTTGTGGGTGCGGCTCCTTCAACGCGACAAGAAGCCCGGCTACATGAAGCATATGCCACGGACGCTCTGGTATCTGGATATTGCCTTCGAGCATCCGGTCCTTGCCCCTTTGCGAGAATGGTGCCTAAAGGCTGGAATCGAACCAGCCGAATCAGCTCTGTAGGACGAATGAAGATCACCGACGCAATGGTGCTTGCTGCCGGGCTCGGAACCCGGCTCCGGCCGATTACCGACACTGTTCCAAAGCCTCTCGTGAAGGTCGCCGGCAAGGCGATGATCGAATACGCGCTCGACACGCTTGCAGACGCGGGTGTCGAGCGGGTGGTGGTGAACGTCCATCATCACGCCGAGCAGATGATCGGCTATCTGGAGAGCTATCCGCGGCTGCAGGTTATCATCTCCGACGAACGTGCCGGGCTGATGAATTCAGGTGGAGGGCTCGCCAAGGGTCTTCGCCTGCTCGGTGACACGACTGTCTTCGTTATGAACGCGGATCTTTTCTGGATCGGCGACAGGCGCGGCCACGAAAGCAATCTCGAGCGGCTCGCCGACTTCTTCGATCCCACGCGCATGGATATGGCGCTTCTCTGCGTTCATCCCGATCACACGACCGGCCACAACGGCAAGAGCGACTTCAATCTCGACGAGCAAGGGCACCTGACGCGCTACAACGCCGGAGATTCCCGTCCCGTCGTTTATGCAGGCGCGATCGTAATGAACTCATCCCTTCTGAACGACGCGCCAGCAGACGCCTTCAACCTGAATATCTATTTCGATCGCGCCATCGCCAAGGGTCGCCTATTCGGGCTAGAACTGAAGGGACATTGGATAACTGTGGGGACTCCGGAGGCGATCGGCGAAGCTGAAGACGCGATCCGGCGCCTGCAAAACTGAGGCTCAGGTGATGGCGAGGGCTCTTGACCCACGCGTTCTGACGATCCCGGCGGGCTTGCCTTTCCTCAAGGTTCTCGCTCAAAAGCTCATCGACGGAGACTTGGCGCCCGGATACCGATACGATCCCGCCGATCCGCTGTCGCTCGCGAAAGTCACGATCCTGGTTCCGACGCGGCGTGCGGCACGCGTGTTGCGATCGGAATTCGTCGATCTTCTCGGCGGACGATCGGCGATCCTTCCCGTGATCCGTCCGCTCGGCGAAACGGACGAAGACGGTGGCTTCTTCGAAGTGGATAGTCCTGCCGCCTTTGATCTCCTGCCACCTGTCGGTGGAACGGTCATGCTGCTCGAGCTCTCGCGGCTCGTTCTCGCCTGGCGTAACCAGTTGCCAGAAATCGTCCGCAGCATCCACTCGGATACGCCCCTTGTGGCGCCCGCGAGTCCCGCCGATGCGATCTGGCTCGCCCGCGCCCTGATCGAACTCATCGAGGCCGTCGAAACCGAGGAACGGGATTGGTTCGATCTCCAGAAACTGGATAGTCAGGATTTCGCCACGTGGTGGCAGCTCACGCTCGCCTTTCTTGGGATCGCCACGACCTTCTGGCCCGCGCGCCTGGAGGAGCTCAAGCGCTCGTCCCCGCACGGACACAGAAACTCTCTTCTCCGCAGCGAGGCTGCCCGTTTGGCAAACACCGCAGAAGGGCCGATCATCGTCGCCGGTTCGACCGGCTCGATCCCCGCGGCGGCGGATCTCATCGCCGCCATTGCCCGTCTGCCGCAAGGTGTGGTCGTACTGCCCGGGCTGGACCTCTCCATGCCAGACGCGGACTGGAGAAACGTGGGAGCGGACGAAGACGCTCGCGCGCTGCACGATCCCGCCGGTCGGAGCCATCCCCAGTATGGCCTCAGCAGACTGCTTCGGCATTTACGGATCACCCGGTCAGACGTGACCGAGCTCGCAGCCGCACCGCTTGATCTTGCCGATCGCGCGGAAATCCTCTCGCGCGCCATGGCACCCGCCTCCGCGACCAACGGGTGGAGCGTGTGGCGTTCCGGCTTCGGAGTTGATCGCACCCGCCGGGCTTTCGGCGATGTTGCACTGATCGAAGCCGCAAACGAACGGGAAGAGGCGACGGCGATCGCGATCGCTCTCCGGCTCGCCCTGGAGAAGCCTGGAGCCGGCGGGGACAGCAGGGCCGCCCTTATTACGCCCGATCGCAACCTCGCCCGGCGCGTCGCGGCGGAACTCGCCCGCTTCGGAATTACCGCCGACGATTCGGCTGGAACGCCGCTCAGCGCGACTCAACAGGGAACACTGATGCAGCTGCTGCTCGAAGCGGCCTTGCGCCCCGGCGATCCGGTGCCTGTTGTTTCGCTGCTCAAACATCCCCTCGCCCGCTTTGGCTTTGAAGAAGCCGCCTATTGCGAAGCGGTCCAGGCGCTGGAGATGATCGCATTGCGTGGCGGCACGCGTAGCGTCGATATCGCGGGCTTGCAGCCACTGTTCGATGCTCGTTACGAGGAACAGAAGACAGACCGCCATCCGCCACAGTGGCGGCTCGCCCTGCCGGATACAGCCACTGCCGCTGCGAGGGAACTTGCTGCAGCTATCGGCGCCGCGGTGGAGCCGCTCACGGGTATGCTGGTGTCGCGGGATCGACATCACAAACTTTCGAGCAAGGCTGCTCTCGCCGAATGGGCGCGGAGGACGGGGCAGGTTCTCGAGGCCGTCTGCCGCGGACCGAGTGGCAACCTCGCCTCGCTCTGGAGCGGCGAAGCCGGTGAAAAACTAGCGAGCCTTCTCGGGGAGATTATGGAGGCCGACGGCCAGATTGAGGCAGACGGGCCCCAGTGGATCGACATCATGGCTGCCCTTGCCGCAGGTGAAGCCGTCAAGCCGAAGGCCCTCAGACATCCGCGGGTGTTCATATTCGGCACTTTGGAAGCCCGTCTCCAAAGCGTAGACACCTTGATACTCGGCGGGCTCAATGAAGGTTCGTGGCCGGGACAGACAACGAACAATCCATTCCTTTCCCGCGTGATGAAGGCTGAGATCGGGCTCGAACCGCCCGAGCGACGCATCGGCCAACTCGCCCACGACTTCGAGATGGCGAACGGAACACGGAATGTCATCTATTCGCGATCGCTTCGTCAGGGTTCTGCCCCGACGGTCGCCTCCCGTTGGCTGCAGCGCCTTCTGGCGCTCGGCGGCCCCGAGCTCGCCGGGGACTTGAGGGAGCGGGGAGACCGGTATCGCCATTTTGCCGACCTGATCGATCGCGGCAGCGAACAGCGGCCGGCACAAAGACCCGCACCGACACCGCCGGCCGATCTTCAACCGAAAAAATTCTCGTTCAGTGAAGTCGGGCGTCTGCGGCGCGATCCCTACGCCATCTACGGAAAACGAGTCTTGAAGCTCGATCCGCTGCGGCCGTTCAACGCCGATCCCGGTGCTGCGGAAAGGGGAACGCTCTATCATCGCATCCTGGAGTGTTTCGTCCGTGAAGGACACGCACCCGATGCCGACAACGCGTTACAGTGCATGCTGTCAATTGCCGACAGGCTGTTCGATGCCGAAAACTTGCCGACCCATGTCGACGTCGTCTGGCGGCAGCGTTTTGAGGAGATCGCCCGTGCATATCTCGCCTGGGATGCGGCCCGGCGTCCTTTGGTTCGCCGTATTCTCACAGAAGTCCCCGCGGGAGTGGAACTTCCGGCAGCGGGTATCCGACTGTCCGGGATTGCCGATCGCCTCGACGTCAAGACGAGTGGCGGCGTCGACATCATCGACTACAAGACGGGGCTTAGCCCCAGCGTTGCGCAAGCCCGCAGCCTGCTTGACCCCCAACTCGCGCTCGAAGCCGCGGCTCTGATGGCCGGCGGCTTCCGCCAGGCCGGCCCACTACCCCCCGAAAACCTGATTTATGTCCGACTGCGGCCGGGTGAACGCTTCTGCGCAGACCTCGTCAACAACGAGCATAGCGGGCGAAGCGACAACAAGAAATCTGCAACGGAACTTGCGGAACAAGCGCTCGGTGAGTTGACCCGGCTGGTGACCTTGCTGCGTTCGGGCGAACGTGGTTTCGTATCCCGGCTCATCCCCGCCCAGCAGAATGACTTCGGCGGAGAGTACGATCATCTCGCACGCGTGGCGGAATGGTCGACGGCAGAGGGTGAGGAATCGTCCTATGACGAATGATCCGAGCGATCTGCCTGCCGGCGATGATCCTCTTGCCTGGATCAACTGGACAACGGCTCAACAGGCGCTGGCGTCAGACCCCGACCGTTCCGCATGGGTCTCGGCCAATGCCGGCTCTGGAAAGACGCACGTGCTGACCCAGCGGGTCGTCCGGCTTCTACTGGCTGGTGCGCGACCCGCATCAATCCTCTGTCTCACCTATACCAAGGCCGCGGCGTCCGAGATGTCAAACCGCGTCTTCGACAGGCTCGCCGAATGGGCCACACTTTCCGAGGAAGAGCTTGCCGCCCGTATTGCCGACGTTGAAGGCGAAACGCCCGACCGACTGAAGCTGTCAGAGGCGCGTCAACTCTTTGCCCGGGCTCTGGAGACGCCCGGCGGATTGAGGATTCAGACGATACACGCTTTCTGCGAGGCTCTACTGCACCAGTTCCCGCTCGAAGCGAATGTCGCCGGGCATTTCTCCGTCCTCGACGACAGGGCCGCGGCGACGGTTCTCGCCGACGCCCGCCGGGCTCTGCTGACGGCGACCTCGAACGAGGATGACCCGGACCTTGCCGATGCGTTTTCGCGTGTCCTCAGCATTTCTGACGAAACCGGGCTGGAAGCCCTGCTCGGTGACGTAATCGCGAATCGTCATGCCATCCGCCGCTTCCTTTCCGCATCACAACGGGTGGGCGGACCGGATCTGGCGCTCCGCCTGGGGCTTGGACTTGAACCGGAGACAACGGAGGAAAAGCTCACCTCCTGCTTCTGGCCGCTGCCGGCGCTTTCGGGTGCAATACTCTCCGATTACGTCTTGCTTGCGAGGGAAAAGGGTGGCGAGCGAGCGCTCGAGATAGCCGAGGCCCTCGCTGCCGCCTCTCAGGAGGTGGACTGGCATCTTCGTATCAAGCATCTCGAAAAGGCGTTCTATACGGCAACCGGAAGTCCCCGTGCCGATAGTACGCTCTGCACCGCAGCCATGACGAAAGCGATGCCCGATCTTCGCGAGCGCCTGGTTTCCTCGCGCGATCATGTCGCTGCTTGCCGCGACCGCCTCGCGGTCTTCCGCATGTACGAGGCGACCAAGGCGGCGCTCACACTCGCGAAACGGCTCGACCGCGACTACGAAGATCTCAAGAAGGCCCGCAGCCAGCTCGATTTCGAAGATTTGATCGAACGCACCGCGAGCCTGCTCACGCGCGGAGATGTGGGGCCGTGGGTTCATTACAAACTCGACCAGGGAATTGATCACATACTCGTCGACGAAGCGCAGGATACAAGCCCGATTCAGTGGGCGGTTATTCGATCGCTGCGCGAGGATTTCTTTTCCGGCATCGGCGCACGACCACGGACCCGTACATTCTTTGCCGTGGGCGACGAAAAGCAATCTATCTATTCCTTTCAGGGAGCACGCCCCGAGCGCTTCTCCGAAGAGGCGACGGCCGCCGCCCGCCTCGTGTCCTCCGGAGGCGAACGCTTCAGCGCTGTCCGCCTCCCCCTCTCCTTCCGTTCGACGTCAGCCGTACTCTCGGCAGTAGACCAAGTGTTCGCCATTGGGGACAACGCCCGTGGTCTGAGTGCCCTCAACGAAACAGTCGTCCATATGTCGAGCCGGATGGGGCACCCGGGCGCGGTCGATGTCTGGGACACGATCGCTCCCGAAGTCAGCGACACGAGTGAGGACTGGACGGCACCGTTCGACGCGACGCCCGAGAGTGCGCCCTCGGCCATCCTGGCGCGTCGCATCGCCCACCAGATCGAGCAAATGGTCGGCCGGGAAACGGTCATCGAAAAGGGTGTCGAGCGTCCGATAAGGCCCGGCGATATCCTGGTCCTCGTTCGCAAGCGGGACTCCTTCGTCAACGCTCTTACGCGCGCACTCAAACGACGAAACAACATCCCCGTCGCAGGTGCCGACCGGTTGCGCCTGACGGTGCATATCGCCGTCCAGGATCTGCTTGCACTCGGCCGCTTCGTGCTCCTGCCGTCAGACGACCTCTCGCTTGCGGCACTTTTGAAAAGCCCCCTCTTCGACCTGAATGAAGAAGACCTCTTCGAGCTCGCTGCGGTGCGTCCCGCCGAAAGCAGCGTCTGGACTGCCTTGCAGAGGTACGCCCAAGAAGAAGGCGGAAAGTGGCGCTCGGCGGCCGACCGGCTGATGGTGTGCATTTCGCTATCCCGGAACCTGTCGGTCCATGATTTCTACGCTCACGTCCTGGGTCCCGAAGGTGGCAGACGAGCTTTCCTTGCCCGTCTTGGAACCGAGGTGACGGATATTCTCGACGAATTCCTGAACTTCGCGCTGACGTTCGAGACCAGCGGGCTGCCCGGGCTCCAATCATTCGTATCGGCACTCGAGATGGAGGCGCCAGAGGTCAAACGCGAGCATGACAAGGATCGCGACGAGGTGCGGATCATGACCGTTCACGCCTCGAAAGGTCTCGAGGCGCCTGTCGTCTTTCTGGTGGACGGCGGATCGAAGGCCTTCAACCATACACACCTCCCGAAACTCCGCCTCGTCGAGGCGGGCCTGGAAACACCACTTCCAGCCTGGACTCCGATTAAGGCACTCGGGAACCCGCTGGTTTCAGCCGATACCGAACGTCTGAGACGATTGGCGGAAGAGGAATACCGTCGACTGCTCTATGTGGCGATGACGCGCGCAGCGGATCGGCTGATCGTATGCGGCTATCGCGGCAAGCAGGAGCCGAAGGATACTTGGCACCAGATGATCTCCGAGGCGCTGCGGCTTTCTGCGGACAACTGCACGGAAGCCCGGTTCGAAGGGCCCGAAGGGGAATGGAACGGGCTAAAATGGCGCCTGCCGACTGCCGTCCGCGCATTTGAATGTCACCAGCAGAGCGACGCCGGAAGTCGTGATGATCTGCTTCCCGAGGCACTGTTTCAACCGTTGCCGCCGGGACCTCAACTTCCTCGACCGCTAAGTCCGTCCGGCGCCGGCGCATTCGTTGACGATGTCGGAGAGGATCTCACCGTGTCGAGTCCGCTGTTTGGCGAAAAGGTGGACAGTGGCATAGCGCTGCAGAAAGGCAAGCTGACCCATCGGATGCTGCAGGTCCTACCTTCCCTTCCCCTCGACCAGCGCGACGCCGCGGCAAGACGATATGCCGATCGTGCCGCACGGTTCTGGCCGACAGATGAACGCGAGCGGCTGGTAAGAACAGTGCTTGCGATTCTTGAGCATCCCGACCTCGCACCTGTTTTCTCGCTCCACGCCCAAGCCGAGGTTTCCATAATGGGAACCATTGTTGTCGACGGACAGGCACGAGCGGTTTCAGGACGAATAGACCGGATGGCGGTCACGGACGATCGGGTGATCCTTCTCGATTTCAAGACGAACCGCTCGCCACCGAGAACCATAGACGCCGTACCCTTCAGCCATCGCGCGCAGCTTGCGATCTACCGAGAACTTCTGAAGCCTCTCTATCCGAACAAGCAGATCGAATGCCTGCTGGCCTATACCGAGGGCGGTCTTGTCATGGCAGTGCCCGCCGCGGAACTTACGCAGACGCTTGCTGACCTCAAGACTTCGTGAAATATCATATCTTGAAAACCAATCGCGAGGGCCTCAGATAACCCTCCGATACGACCGGAAAAGGAGCAGCTTATGGCCACGGTAAAAGTCGACAATTCCAACTTCCAGACGGAAGTCCTCGAGTCCGCTCAGCCAGTGGTCGTCGACTTCTGGGCTGAGTGGTGCGGTCCATGCAAAATGATTGCACCGAGCCTGGAAGAGATCTCGAACGAGATGGCGGGCAAGGTTAAGGTTGCCAAGATCAACATCGACGAAAATCCGGAGCTTGCCGCCAAGTTCGGCGTCCGCTCTATTCCGACCCTGGCCATCTTCAAGGGCGGTGAGGTAGCAGATATCAAGGTCGGCGCCTCGCCCAAGACCGCGCTGGCGAGCTGGATCTCCAGCGCCGCCTGATTTCGTCCGGATCAGCTCGAAATATATGAAGCCCGGCCTTGGCCGGGCTTCATTCACTTGGGTGGTGTCCCGTTGTCCGCAAGTACGTTGCCGACAAGGTAAAGCGAGCCACCAATCAGGATTCGTGGTGCAGCCTCGCCTGCTGCCAGGCGATTCCGAATAGCCTCCAGAGACTCCGCCACCGACGACATGGGCGACGCCTGCAAGCCGGCATCCGATGCGGCTTGCGCCAAAGCGACGGGATCCAGCGCGGCATCGGTTCCTCTGATCGGCACCGTGAAAACCTCTTGGGCAAGCCCGGCGAAGGCGTGGAAGTAGCCAACGGGATCCTTGGTATTGATCATTCCCGTGATCAGGTAGAGCGGGCGCGGCTGCCTCTCCTCGAAACCCGCCATCGCCTCTGCGATGACTTCGCCTGCGCCGGGATTATGGCCTCCATCGATCCATATCTCCGCCCCGTCCGGGGTATGCGGCATCAGCGCGCCGGCGACAAGCCGCTGCAGACGGCCGGGCCATTCGACCGATGTCATCGCCTTTTCGGCCATGGCCTCAGTTACATCGAAGCCGGCGGCCTTCACCGCGCGGATGGCCGCCGCCGCATTGGCGTATTGATGGCGACCGGGCAGCCGCGGCAGCGGAAGATCGGAAAGACCGAATTCGTCCTGGTAGATCAGGCGGCCCTGCTCCTCATAGGCGAGGAAATCCTGCCCGAAGACCGACATGGGGCAGCCGAGTCGTTCCGCCGTCGCGATGAGAACATCGCGCGCTTCCTCGTGTTCCTGATGCCCGATCACGACCGGGCAACCACGCTTCATGATACCTGCCTTCTCCGCCGCGATCAGTTCGACGTGATCACCGAGATAGGATTGGTGATCGAGTGAAATCGGCATGACCACCGATACGGCCGGGTGCTCGATGACATTGGTCGCATCGAAGCGTCCGCCAAGGCCCACCTCGATGATGGCAACGTCGGCAGGGTACTCTGAAAACAGGATGAAAGTGACGGCCGTCAGAATCTCAAAAACAGTGATCGCCTGCCCGTCATTGGCTTGTGCAACTCGCCGAAGCGCATCCGCAAAGACGACGTCATCCACCAGCTCTCCCCGCCCACCCTTTCGGCCAAGACGATAGCGTTCGTGCCAACGGACGAGGTGCGGCGAGGTGTGGACGTGGACGCCAAGCCCGCCGGCCTCGAGGATCGCACGGCAGAAAGCCGTGACCGAGCCCTTGCCGTTGGTGCCGGCAACATGGATCACCGGCGGCATCCGCAAGTGCGGGTTACCGAGCGCTTCGAGCAGACGGCGGATGCGGCTGAGAGAAAGATCGAAGCCCTTGGGATGCAGTCCCATGAGCTTGTCGATCTCGTGCTCCGCCTCACTGAATACAGGCATGTTCATGACGGATTCCGCGCTCCGGATTTGCCGGAGGGAGTTCGGGGTGAGCTGCGCTTCTTCCTCTCCAA
Organism: Ciceribacter lividus; assembly: GCF_003337715.1. Taxonomy (GTDB): domain Bacteria; phylum Pseudomonadota; class Alphaproteobacteria; order Rhizobiales; family Rhizobiaceae; genus Allorhizobium; species Allorhizobium lividum. The sequence continues at coordinate 56,948 of NZ_QPIX01000014.1, read as the reverse complement.
GGCAGAGCGTCAGGCGGCCGCCGGCTGCCTCATCATCATACGGAGCAGCCGGGCGAGAAGGGTCGGGATGTCGTGCCTCTTGGCGACCATGTCCACCATGCCGTGCTCGAGCAGGTACTCCGAGGTCTGGAAGCCTTCCGGCAGCTTCTCGCGAATCGTCTGCTCGATCACACGCTTGCCGGCAAAGCAGATCTCGGCGCCCGGCTCGGCTATGTGAAGGTCGCCCAGCATCGCGTAGGACGCAGTCACGCCACCGGTCGTGGGGTTGGTCAGAACGACGATATAGGGAAGCCCGGCTTCCTTCAGCATCTCGACCGCAACCGTCGTTCGCGGCAACTGCATGAGCGAGAGAATACCCTCCTGCATTCGCGCCCCGCCCGAGGCCGGGAACATGACGAGCGGGCACTTCTCGGCGATGGCCCGCTCGAACGCCTTTACGATGGCTTCGCCGGCGGCGATACCAAGCGAACCGCCCATGAAATTGAATTCGTGGACAACGGCGACGAGCTTCACCCCTTCGACCGTCCCGAGGCCAGCCAGGATCGTGTCTTCCTGCTCAGTCTTCAGGCGGCTGTCCTTCAGGCGATCAGTGTATTTCTTGGAGTCGCGAAACTTCAGCGGATCCTGCGCGACCTTCGGCTGCGGCAGGGCCTCATAGGCTCCGTTGTCAAAGAGATCCAGAAGTCGGGCTTTCGCCGGCATCTTCATGTGATAGCCCGAGGACGGGATCACCCACTTGTTCTCTTCGAGGTCCTTGTGAAAGACCATCTCGCCGGTTTCAGGGCATTTGATCCAGAGGTTTTCCGGAACCTCACGGCGGCCAAGCATGGAATTGATGCGCGGCCGCACGTAATTGGTAATCCAGTTCACGTCACTAAACTCCTGACTGATGTCACCGATATGGGGTGCTATTCTGCTGCGGCAAGCCGTGCGGCACGGACGCCAGTCGCAAGTCCCTGCACCAGGGTCGCGACGGCCTGCACCGTATCCGCACTCGCCGTTCCGTCCTTGTTGAGGCTTAGCGCAACCTGGTTCACGATCGCTGTGCCGACGACGACCCCGTCGGCATTGGCGCCGATCAGGCGGGCGTGCTCGGCCGTCTTGACCCCGAAGCCGACACAAATCGGCAGATCGGTGTGCGCCTTGATGCGATTGACGGCCGCAGCCACCTTGGACGGGTCTGGCAGAGCGGAGCCGGTGATCCCCGTCATCGAAACGTAGTAGACGAAGCCCGACGTGTTCTTCAGCACCGTCGGAAGACGTCGATCGTCCGTCGTCGGCGTCGCCAGTCGGATGAAGTTGATGTCTCTCCTGCGCGCCGGGATGCAAAGCTCATCATCCATTTCCGGCGGCAGATCAACGACAATCAGGCCGTCGATTCCTGCTTCGATCGCCGCGTCCAGGAACTTCTCTACGCCGAAAACATAGATCGGGTTGTAGTAACCCATCATGACGATCGGCGTGTGCTGATTTCCCTTCCGGAATTCGCTAGCCAGTTGAAGCGTCTTTTTCAACGTCTGTCCGGATTTCAGTGCCCGCTGGCCTGCCATCTGGATCGCCGGACCGTCCGCCATCGGATCAGAGAACGGCATGCCGAGCTCAATCACGTCGGCACCGGCCTCGGGCAAAGCCTTCATGATGGCGAGCGACGTTTCGAAGTCGGGATCCCCGCCCATGAAGTAGGTAATCAGCGCCGGCCGGCCTTCCGCCTTCAGCTCGGCAAACTTCTTTTCCATGCGTGCAGTCATTTCAGAGCTCCATGCCGAGAATCTTGCCGACGGTGAAGATATCTTTGTCACCGCGACCGGAGAGATTGAGCAGGATCACCTGATCCTTGCGCATCTTCGGCGCCCGCTTGATGACCTCGGCAACTGCGTGGGACGGTTCGAGAGCCGGAATGATCCCCTCTAGCTTCGTCAGCAGCTGGAAGGCTTCGAGTGCTTCTCCATCCATGATCGGAACATACTCGGCGCGGCCGGTGTCGTTGAGCCAAGCGTGTTCCGGCCCGATGCCCGGATAGTCGAGACCTGCGGAAATGGAGTGCCCTTCCTTGATCTGGCCGTCTGCATCCTGCAGAAGATAGGTGCGATTTCCGTGCAGGACACCCGGGGAACCCGCGGTGATCGACGCACAATGTTCGTCACCGGAAAGCCCCTTACCACCCGCCTCGACCCCGACGATCTTGACGTCAGGATCATCCAGGAACGGATGGAAGATGCCGATCGCATTCGAGCCGCCGCCAACGGCCGCGATGACGAGATCGGGAAGCTTGCCCTCCGCTTCCAATATCTGCTCGCGCGCCTCCTTGCCGATCACAGACTGGAAGTCCCGAACCATTTCCGGATAGGGGTGCGGACCAGCCGCCGTGCCGATCAGATAGTAAGTGTCGTCAACGTTCGTGACCCAATCCCTCAGCGCCTCATTCATGGCATCCTTGAGAGTGCCGTGCCCCGATGTCACCGGCTTTACCTCGGCACCGAGCAGCTTCATGCGGAAGACATTCGGCGCCTGACGTTCAACGTCGGTCGCGCCCATGTACACTACGCAAGGGAAGCCGAACCGCGCGGCGACGGTAGCCGAGGCGACGCCATGTTGGCCGGCGCCGGTTTCGGCGATGATTCGTTTCTTGCCCATGCGTTTGGCAAGGAGAATCTGGCCAATGCAGTTGTTGATCTTGTGCGAGCCGGTGTGGTTGAGTTCCTCGCGCTTGAAGTAGATCCTGGCACCGCCGAGGTGCTCGGTCAGGCGTTCCGCGAAATAAAGCGGGCTCGGCCGTCCGATGTAGTGGGTGCCAAGCCCGGCGAGCTCGGCCTGAAATTCCGGATCGTCCTTAGCCTTTTCCCACTCTGCCTGCAGATCGAGGATCAGCGGCATCAGGGTTTCGGCCACGAAGCGACCGCCGTAGATACCGAAACGTCCGTCCTCATCCGGACCTTCACGATAGGAATTCGGTGATACTGTCTGGTTCACTTCGTGCTCCCTGAAACCGGCTCAAGCGCAGAGGCGCGTTTCACTGCCGCAAAAAACTCATCGATCATGGCGGTATCCTTCACGCCGGGCGCGCATTCAACGCCGGAAGACACATCAATGCCGCGGGCACCTGTCTCGCGCAGAGCCTCGGCAACGTTGTCCTTGTTGAGGCCGCCGGAAAGCATGTAATCGACGCTGCCGTCAAGCGTGCGCAGCACTCGCCAGTCGAAAGGAACGCCATTTCCGCCGGGCAGTTCCGAGCCGTTCGGTGCCTTCGCATCGAAGAGAAACCGATCGGCTATACCGATATACGGCTCGATCCTCTTCAGATCATCAGGTTCCCGGATCGAAAACGCCTTCATGATCGGCAGGCCATAAAGCGCCTTGAGCATGAGAAGGCGTTCGGGGCTTTCGTTGCCGTGCAGCTGAAGGATATCGGGCTTCAGCTGCTCAACGATTTCATCGAGCTCATCGGTATCTGCGTCAACGGTCACCGCGACGATCTTGACGCGCCCGCGGACCCGATCCGCCAGTGTGCCCGCGATGTCCGGCTCTATGTTCCGTGGGCTCTTTTCGAAGAAAATGAAGCCAATATACGTCGCCCCGCGTTCAACCGCGCGGTCGACCGCTTCCGACGTTTTCAATCCGCAGATCTTGATATCCGGCATCATGGCAGCGAAGTCGCACGAAAATGCAAAAGAGTCGAGCCAAATTGCGACAATAGCCGCCCGGCTTTACCCACGCTAGTCAAAGTCGATGGCATGCAGCTGCGAGCCGTGCCGCTTCAGCCAAGCCTTCGCCTCGTCCATCGCCGGGCACAATTCACCGCACAGAGCCCAGAAGGCGGCACTGTGGTTCATCTCCCGCAAGTGGGCAACCTCGTGAGCCGCAAGATAATCGATCACCTGCGGCGGAGCCATGACGATGCGCCAGGAGAAGCTCAGATTGCCGTCCCACGAACACGAGCCCCACCGGCTGCGCGTATCCTTCATCGTGAGCGAACGGACGGGCCGCCCGACGCGGGCGGCATGCGTAGCCACGAGCTTCTCCAGGTCCCGCCGCGCCTCCTTCTTGAGGAAGGCTGCGATCCGGCGGCCGACATGTTCCTCCATGCCGCTCACCCTGAGAACGGAGCGACCGTCGACTACGGCCGTTTCCGTAATACCTCGCAGAAGACCCGTATGTACGATACGGTGGGGCACACCCCGAATGGCTATCTCGCCGTCGTGTCGGAGCGTCATTTCCGAGCCGTAACGCGCCAGGCGCGTCATCAACCAACCCTGATGACGTTCGAGGAACTCATCAACTTCCCAATGACGCAAGCCGCGCGGCACCGTCATCTTCAGCGCTCGCCCGCCTGGCTCGATCCGCAGGGTGATTCTTGTCGCGCGCGGATTCTGCCGAATCGTCAGCGGCATTTCCCGGCCGTTGACCTGCAGCAATCGCTGCTGCGGGACCGGCTTCGCACGCGTCGATTTCTTCAGGAATTGATACATGGATCCTGCTTCTATCCGATTCGCTGCCCAGACGCGAAAAAACCGGCATTCGCGAATGCCGGCCCCGATCGGTAATCCAGCAGACGTTCACGTGGCAGGTTGAACAGGCCCCTCGCCGGAACGCCTCGCCGCTTCATGATCCCTCATGAAACGGTTGAACTCCTCCTGATCCTTTGCCCGCCTCAGCTCCCGCAGATAGGCATCGAATTCTTCTCGCATCTCATCGAGCTTACGACGTTCAGTCTCCAGCCGATCGAGCTCTGCTTTTCGCCAATCGTCGAAAGCGACATTACCGGTGGAGAACTGCGGCCCGCGATAGCGCCCATGACGGCACCGGTCGAATATGCCGTCAGCCGCTGTATTCGCTTCGCGTTTGAAGCTTCGAAAGCGCTCGCCGAACAGGATGTAGGCGAGCATGGCCAAGCCCAATGGCCAGAACACTATGAAGCCGAGCACCATGAGTGCAACGGTTGCAGGCGTCCAATCCGGACGAAGCAATGCTGACTGGTTCATCGTCAATGATCCTCGTTTTCATTCGGGAACATTATGCCACCCGAATGAAGACGATGTGGGAAGAACTGGAACCCGCTTCAAGGTCAGACGACCCGGACTCCCGCCAAGGGTATGAAACCCTTGTCGCAATTCGCGACTAGACCGAACGTCCGCCCCTGATCACTTCCTTGACGACGGATCGCTTCTTTCCCTGCGCGTGATTCCTCGCGAAGGCGAGAATCCGCGGCGCGATCTCCTTGCGGAACCTGGAGCCGTTGAACACACCATAGTGGCCAACGTCCGGCTGAAGATAGTGCATCCGCTTCGCCTCGGGAATATTGGGGCAAAGCGATTGGGCCGCTCGCGTCTGACCGACGCCCGATATATCGTCGTTCTCCCCTTCAACGGTCAGGAGGGCGACGTTACGGACCGCGGTCGTGTCCACCGGCTTACCGCGATGAGTCATCTCTCCCTTAGGCAAAGCATGCCGGATGAACACCGTGTCTACGGTCTGCAGGTAGAACTCAGCTGTCAGATCCATGACCGCCAGATACTCGTCGTAGAAGTCGCGGTGCTTCTCGGCCGAGTCTCCGTCATTCTTGACCATATTAACGAAGAATTCCTTGTGCGCGATCATGTGTCTGTCGAGGTTCATCGACATGAAGCCGGAGAGCTGCAGGAATCCCGGATAGACCGCCCGCATGAAGCCGGGCTGAGGCCATGGAACATTCATGATGACATTGTCCCTGAACCACTCGAGCGGCTTGTTTTGTGCCAGCTCATTGACCCCGGTGGGATTGATCCGCGTATCGATGGGGCCACCCATGAGGGTCATAGTAGCCGGCGCATGCGGGTCGCCGTTCGCCTCCATCACGGCGACGGCCGCAAGAACCGGAACCGACGGCTGACAGACGGCCACGACGTGGGTCTCAGGCCCGAGATAATGCAGGATATCGATCACGTAATCGATGTAGTCGTCCAGATCGAATGATCCGTCAGTTACCGGAACCATCCGGGCGTCGATCCAGTCGGTGATAAAGACGTCCGCTTCTGGAAGGAGTGCCTCGACCGTACCACGCAGCAGCGTCGCGTAGTGGCCGGACATCGGCGCAACAACGAGGATCTTGGGGTCACCCGGCTGCCCCGCCGGCAGCTGGCGATCGAAATGGATGAGGTTGCAGAACGGTCTGTTCCAGACGATCTGCTCTTTCACGGCGACCGGTCGCCCGCCGATCTGCGTGAAAGGCAAGCCGAACTCCGGTTTTCCGTAGCGGCGCGTCACACGCTCAAAGACTTCGAAGCCGGCTGCGAACGTGCGCCCGACAACGGTATGCGCCAGCGGATTAAGCGGGTTTCTATAGGCAAGCCGCATTGCGTCGGCCGTGGCGCGGAAAGGGGCCATTGCCGCATGGTTCAATTCATAGAGCTGATAGAACATGGATGCTCTTGCCTTTCGATGGCCACCGAACGCCTGATGCGTCAGCAGCTGATCCGTCAGAATTACCAGAGTTCACGAAACAAGTAACGAATTTGTTGCTATGCAAAAAAGACAACCTCCGCGAGGCAGCAATATGGCCGACGTGATCCGCGTTATGGCTTGCGCATGGCCAAGTGACTGTTGATTATCGAACGGCACCACAGGTTCGCCGTTCTTCCTCCCACACGATCGGAACGAGAAGCTTCCATGACGAGCAGTAATCACCGACAGTCTGATTTTGACATCAACCCCGTCTTCCTTGACCGTTGGTCGCCGCGCAGCTTTTCCGGCGATGCCATGTCGAAGAACACGCTTCTAACGATTTTGGAGGCCGCCCATTGGGCACCGTCCGCTTCGAATTACCAGCCGTGGCGGTTCGTCTACGCGCTGCGTGGCACTGACGGCTTCGACAGGATTCTTTCTGTCCTGGCTGAGTCAAACCAGGTCTGGGCGAAGTCGGCCTCCGCTCTCATCATCATCTTTTCGGACATGCTGAACCGGAAGGACGATGGCTCTGAACCGAAGCCTTTCCGCAGCCACAGCTTCGATGCCGGAGCGGCCTGGGCGATGCTGACTCTTCAGGCTGTGTACTCCGGCTATTACGCGCACGGCATGGGCGGAGTCGATTTCGACAAGGCGATCGACGTTCTCAAAGTTCCGCCAGGTTACCGCGCGGAAGCTGCTGTCGCGATCGGCAAACTCGCCGACAAGAACCTGCTACCGGAACACCTGCAGGCACGAGAAATCCCGAGCAAGCGCAAACCGCTCAGCGCCGTTGCCTTCGAAGGTCTGTTCAGTCCACCTGAAGCCGGCACTGTTTCACGTGAATCATCGTTAACAGATGATTCACGTTCCCATCAGATGTCGAGATTGGCGACGCTCAAAGCATTGTCCTGAATGAACTCGCGCCGAGGCTCGACCTCGTCTCCCATCAGGCGCGAGAACAGTCCGTCGGCATCGGTCGCATCGGTGACCTTCACCTGGAGCAGCGAGCGGACATTCGGATCGAGCGTCGTTTCCCAAAGCTGTTCCGCGTTCATTTCGCCGAGACCTTTGTAACGCTGCATGGACAGGCCTTTGCGGCCGGCCGCAAAGATGGCGTCCAACAAGGCACGCGGACCCGACATCTCCTGCTGTCCGTCCTTCCTGGAAAGTATGGGCGGAACGCCGTAGACATCGCGCAGTCTGGCAGATAGCTGGTCGATATGACGTGCGTCCGCGGAGCCGATGAGGGCGACATCGACGAAAGCCACTTCCTTGACCCCGCGGACCATTCGCTCGAAACGCAGTCCGCCTTCATCGGTCACGTGGCCGCTCCAGCCGCGCTCCGTTTCCTCAGCAATCAAGTCGAGTCGACGTGCAACCTCTGCCGCGGTCTGCTCCGCGCGTTCGTGATTTCCCGTCAGTTCCGGATTGAGTGCGCCGGCGATCGCCGCCTGCTCGATCACGTTGCGACTATAGCGGGAATGCAGACCGTCGATCAGAGACCGCAGCCGCAAAGCGTCCTGGATGACTTCCCGGAGATCGGAACCTGCGCGCACCTCGCCGCTGCCGAGTGTCAACCGCGCATCCTCGATGCCCATCGAGATGAGGTAATCCTCGAGTGCCTTCTCATCCTTCAGATACTGAACCGACTTGCCGCGGGTCACCTTATAGAGTGGCGGCTGAGCGATATAGAGATGGCCGCGCTCGATCAGTTCCGGCATCTGGCGGAAGAAGAAGGTAAGAAGAAGCGTTCGAATGTGGGCGCCGTCGACGTCGGCATCGGTCATGATGATGATCTTGTGATAACGCAGCTTGTCTGCGTTGAACTCATCCTTGCCGATCGACGTACCGAGTGCCGTGATCAAAGTTCCGATTTCCTGGCTCGACAGCATCTTGTCGAAACGCGCACGCTCGACGTTCAGGATCTTGCCGCGCAGTGGCAGGATGGCCTGCGTTTCACGCGAGCGCCCCTGCTTTGCCGAACCGCCTGCGGAATCGCCCTCCACCAGGAAGAGTTCCGACTTGGCTGGATCACGCTCGGAGCAGTCGGCAAGCTTGCCGGGCAGCGAGGCAATGTCGAGTGCGCCCTTGCGTCGGGTCAGTTCACGCGCCTTGCGCGCGGCCTCGCGGGCCGCCGCGGCCTCGACGACCTTGCCGACCAGGATTTTCGCGTCGCCGGGATGCTCTTCGAGCCAGGTGCTGAGGGCTTCGTTGACGAGGCTTTCGACAACCGGACGCACCTCGGAGGAAACGAGCTTATCCTTGGTTTGGGAAGAAAACTTGGGGTCGGGCACCTTTACGGAGAGCACGGCTGTCAGCCCTTCACGACAATCATCGCCGGTGAGCGTCACCTTCTCCTTTTTCATGATCCCCGAACTGTCGGCATAGGAGACAATCTGACGGGTCAGCGCCCCGCGGAAACCGGCCATGTGCGTGCCACCGTCCCGCTGCGGAATGTTGTTCGTAAAGCAGAGTACATTTTCGTGGTAGCTGTCGTTCCACCACATGGCGACCTCGACGGTGATCCCGTCCTTCTCTCCCTTGATCGCGACGGGTTTTTCCACCAGCGGTTTCTTCGAGCGGTCGAGATAGCGGACAAAGGCCTCGAGGCCACCGTCGTAAATCATCTCCTCCTGGCGAACATCGGACTTACGTTTGTCGGTCAGCAGGATGTGGACGCCGGAATTCAGGAATGCCAATTCGCGAAGCCGGTGTTCCAGGGTTCCGTAGTCGAATTCTATGTTGGTGAAAGTCTCCGGGCTCGGCAGGAACGTCACCTCTGTTCCCGAGCGACCTTCGTACTCGCCGGTGATCCGCAGCGGTGCATCGGCGACGCCGTGCGTGAAGCTTATTTCGTGGAGCTTGCCGCCACGACGGATCTTGAGCACCAGCTTGGTCGACAGGGCATTGACGACCGAAACGCCGACACCGTGAAGACCGCCTGAAACCTTGTAAGAGTTCTGGTCGAACTTGCCGCCGGCATGGAGCTGGGTCATGATCACTTCGGCCGCGGACACCCCTTCGGAGGGATGGATATCCGTGGGAATTCCACGGCCATTGTCCGTAACGGTAACGGAGCCATCCGCATTCAGCGTAACGGTGACAATGTCGGCGTGGCCTGCCAACGCCTCGTCAATCGCGTTGTCGACGACTTCGTAGACCATGTGATGCAGGCCAGAACCGTCATCGGTATCGCCGATATACATGCCGGGGCGCTTGCGCACGGCATCCAGACCTTTCAGCACCTTGATCGACTCTGCCCCATATTCATTGGAGGCAGTGTTCTCAGTTACCGGCGTGTCACTCATTTAACGATCTTTCCAGTCAGTCATAAGGAGCCGCGGTCCTTCGAATCAGCGGCTACAATCGCGTCGACTATAGGTGGTTTGGCGAAACTTCCAAACGCGAGGGACCCCGAATCCCGTGGATAGGAGCGTCGCCTCGGGGGTTAAGCAGCTCATTTGGCTTTTTGTAGGACGCTGTTCAACTCGTTTATCACGTTCGGCGGCAGCAAGCGAATCCTGTGTGCGAGAGCGTTCGCAAGAGCGGTATACTGTGGAGGGAGACCGGAGGTGTCGATCACCACGCGGGGATCGGACATACTCGCCACCGAGAAGAGCTCCTCTGCCTCGTCCCAGATGATATTGAAATAGCCGGCGATGCGTTGGAGAAGGTCGAAATTCGGCCTGCCGCGCTTGCCGTGCTCAAGCGCCGACAGATAGGCCGGCGATACACCGATAGCCGCCGCCATCGCCTTTTGCGAAACACCTTTTCTCTCACGCAGCTTCCGCAGCGCCTCCCCGAAAGGCGTCATGGGCGATCTCCGCGTCTGCGGGACAGACGTACATACAGCGCGCCCTCGCCGCCATGCTGGCGTGCCGCCGCCTCGTACGACGAAATCAAGTGGCGGAACTCCGGTTTCGAAAACCATAGCGGAACAGCGCGCTTCAACGCACCGTCGCTTCCAAGCGAGCTACCCTTGCCTGTGATGACGAGCACATGCCGCATTCCACGCTCACTCGCCCTCACGAGGAAGTCGAGAAGCATTGCGTGCGCCTCGCTCTGGACGAGCCCATGGAGATCGATGCGCGCTTCGAGAGCGAGATGTCCCCGCGCCAGTTTGCGCTTGACTGGTTTTTCCAGTGGATGATGACGGCCGGCAGTCTTCTTTTGGCGGTCGGTCTCGGCCGCCGCCGAGGCAACACCGGCTTCCGATCGCTCGACCATACCTGGAACCGACACCGCCGGTTCGACAAACTCCTCCTCGAAAACCAACAGTTCTTCGAACCGACCGTGCAGTGGTCGCGTGGTCCGGGCCACCTTTCCCCAGAGGATACGGTCCTCGCCGCTGAGCTCTCCCTTTCCCGGCACTAGATATACCTCACCGCTGCATTTTTCGGCACAAGTATATAGAAGTCTGCATTGTTGCGAACGGCTCCCGCCAGTTCTCCGGCGGCATCACCCGAACCGGTGAAGATGTCACCTCGCGCCGGGCCGACAATGGCCGAACCGGTATCGAGGGCCAGCATCAGCCGCGCGAACGGCTTACCGGCATCGATGGTCGTCAGAGCTTCGGAACGGACGAAGAAGGGGAAACCAAACGTGTGGATTTGCCGGTCGACGGCCAGAGACCGTCCCGCAATCAGGGGGACTTTTGCAGCGGCAATCGGACCGAGTTCCGGATCGTCCACGGCTGCCTCTCGGAAGAATATGTAAGACCGGTTGTGCCACAACACCTCGTCGGTCTGGTCGGGATGCTGTGCCAGCCAACTGCGGATCGATTGCATAGAGATATTTGACGGCTCGATCTCGCCCCGCTCGATGAGCAGCTTACCGATCGCCGAAAAGGGGTGCCCCGCCTTCGCGTCATAGGTGATACGCTTCGTCGTGCCGTCCGGATAGAGAAGTCGCGCGGCGCCCTGAACATGCGCAAAGAAGACGTCGACCTTGGATTTCGCCCAGGCGATTTCGAGATTCCGTCCCTCAAGATAACCCTGATCGATCACTCTCCGGTCGGGATAGATCGAAATCACACCGTCCTGTAGCAAACCGAAGCGATAGGAGGGGTCAACATCGGCAGGCCTGTTCTCCTGATCGATATCGACCAGGTCGGGGGGGCGACGATAGAAGGGATGGAGGTACTCACCGTCTCGGGTCGACGAGACTGCTACCTCAGGCTCGTAGAAGGCCGTGACAAGACCCGCTTTTCCCTCCGTTTGGTCAATCCGGAACGGCTGACATTCGATCTCGAAGAATCGGCGGGCGACTTCGCCGGATTGAATCGCCACTTCTTCGGCCTTGTCGAGAAGCGGCATCAGATCGTCACAGCTAAGACCCAGCGAGCCGGTGCGGTACGGCTTCACAGACCGAACGTACCGTCGGCACGCCTGTAACCCCGCAAACAGGGGCGACGGGTCATCATCACGCCATCCAGGGATCTCGTCAAACGAGACGGGTGTCAGTCGAAATCCTGCGGGGCTGCCGTTCATTGTTCCGATTCGGTCGCCACGAGCTTCCAGTTCGGGTCACGCGAGCGAATGTCACGTGCAAACGTCCAGATGTCGTTGACTTCGCTTACCGCTTCCGGGTCGCCGTCAATCAGCTTTCCGTCCTTGCCGAAGGTTGCCGTTATCAGCTGGCAGACCACGCGGACGGTCACCTGCTCTTCGCTGTCCTTGACAGAGACCTGCTTGATTTCAGCCTTTTCGATGCCAACGAAAGTCGACTTCATCATTTCGCCGCGGGACTCTCGCTCGGATATCGCACCGTCGAACCCCTCGTAGACGTCGCGCGAGAGCAGGTTCTTCAACGTCTTGCGGTCGCCCTCGGCAAAGGCTGTCACGATCATCTCGTAGGCCAGCCGCGCACCGTTCAGAAACTCCTTCGGATTGAAGCTGGGATCAACGGCGACAAGGTCCCGCAGCGACGAATTCAGCGATGTGCCGGGCTTCGCGAAAGAATCAATGGCCGAAAAGCGGTCATCTCCTCCTTCGTCGCGGCGCGGCAATGTCACCAGCTTTCCGTCGTCCGTGCCGGGCACTTGCGACGCATCGCGTGAGCCATATGGCTCGAAGGGCGGCTTCTCATTGCCTGTCCTGCGGCCCAGCACGCTACGCAGCTGAAGAAAAATCAGGACTGCGGCCACGAGAAAAAAGAGCGTTACAAAGTCGTTGGAACCCATCGCATCCGCCGCTGACGTTTATTTTTCCGTTCTTCATCCCCATATAGTCTGCATTCGGCCATCATTCAAATGGCGCTGCCAAGTCTTTGGCGCGCATCGTCATGCCGAGCCATTTGCCGAAAGGCGGCCGGAGGGTTCGGAGGAGAGAGTTGCGCATGCGCATTCCAGCATTGCTGTTCATAGTTCTCCCGCTTATCGAGATCGCGGGCTTCATTATCGTCGGCAAGGCGGTCGGCATTGCCGTAACGCTGGGATTGATCGTCCTTTCGACCGTCGCCGGGCTCACATTGCTTCGCGTTCGCGGCATCGGCATGATACGCAAGCTGCGTGAAAAAGACGGCCTCGGCACCGATCCAGAAAAGGTGTTTGTCCACGGCGCCATGATTGCCGTTGCGGCCATACTGCTAATCATTCCAGGTTTTGTCACCGATCTGGTGGGTCTCTTGCTCCTGCTGCCATTCGTGCGGAATCTGTTGTGGTCACGACTTGGTGCGCGGACCTTCTTCTTCTCGTCGCGCCAACGCTTCTATGCCGGATCGGGCGCGCATCAAGCGCCCCCGACGCGAACGATCGATCTCGGTGAGACCGACTTTCGTCGAGAACCCGATGAGCATTCCCCGTGGCGTGTAAAGAAGGAAGACAACCGTTAGGCTCTTCAGCTTCGGACGCGGCGTGAGGGTTGTCACCATAGGCCCGAAGTGTTAGATGGCCACGACAATCCAAGCCACGAGGAACGCCCAATGGCCAACGACAACACGGGAACGGCGAGCCCCTCCCTCAACATTCTGGCTCAGTACATCAAGGATCTCTCCTTCGAGAACCCCGGCGCTCCGCGATCGCTGCAGGCGCGCGACAGGGCTCCCGCGATCAACATCAACGTCAACGTCAACGCAAATCCGCTGTCGGAGTCGGATTTCGACGTCGTGCTTTCGCTGAATGCCGAAGCCAAGGACGGGGACAAGACCGTATTCGCGGCCGAACTGGTTTATGGCGGCGTCTTCCGTATTTCCGGCTTCCCGCAGGAGCATATGCTGCCGGTTCTGTTTATCGAGTGCCCGCGCCTGCTTTTCCCCTTCGCACGCCAGATCATCGCCGACGCAACTCGCAACGGTGGCTTCCCGCCGCTGATGATCGATCCGATCGATTTTGCACAGATGTTCGCTCAGCGTGTGGCTGAAGAACAGGCCCGCGCCAAGGTCCAGGCTACGAACTGACCACAGCTTTCACGAAAAAGGAGCCCGGTTCGCCGGGCTTTTTTCCTTCTTGAGGTTCACGTTTCCTAAGACTGGTACCTCGACCAGATCGCCTTCTGGCCAAGGCGCTCGACCAGCGCGCGGTGAGACTCGATTTCCTCGGGAGTGAGACGCGCGGCAAGCTCGACCGACCTCACGAGCAGATGATCGGCGATCTCTACTTCTTCCTCCAAAACAATCTTCTTTTCTTCGGCCTGCACCAGTCCGAAGGCGGCCTGACGGCCGCCGAGCATCTCGATGTAAACCTCGGCCAACAGTTCGGCGTCGAGAAGTGCCCCGTGCTTGGCGCGGTGGGAATTGTCGACTCCGTAGCGCCGGCAAAGGGCATCGAGCGAATTGGGGCCCATCGGATGTTTCCGGCGTGCCAGCGCCAAGGTGTCGGTCACCATGTCAGCCGGTACTGGCGGTCGGCTCAGCCTCTCGAACTCAGCGTTTATGAAGCCGATGTCGAAATTTGCGTTATGAGCAATCCATCGCGCGCCATCGAAGAACTCGACGAGTTCCTCGACAATGTCCGCAAAACGCGGCTTGTCCTTCAGAAAATCGTCTGAGATGCCATGGACCGCCAGCGCATCGGGATGCACCTTGCGATCACCGGGGTTGATGTAGACATGAAAACTGCGCCCTGTCGGAAAATGGTTAAGCAGCTCGATCCCGCCGATCTCGATGACCCGGTCGAACCTCGATTCCAGTCCCGTCGTTTCCGTGTCGAAGACGATTTCGCGCATATGCTATTCTCCAGCAGACGGCCGGCGCCGCAAGGTCGAGACAATCTCGCCAACCTGACTCCTTGCCGATTCGATGCCATGACCGGTGTCGACAATGAAGTCCGCCCGAGCCCGCTTTTCCTTATCCGGTATCTGGCGGGAAAGGATCAAGTTGAATTTCTCCTCGGTCATTCCCGGCCGCCTGAGGACTCGTTCCTTCTGAATCTGCGGATCACAAGTGACAACCACGACGACATCGACGCGATCTTCGGCACCGGTCTCGAAAAGAAGTGGTATGTCCAGAACGGCGATGTCTGCGCCGGAACGGCAGGCACCGTCGAGGAATTCGCGCTCCCTGGCGCGCACCAACGGATGAACGATCGCCTCAAGCACCTTAAAGTTAGCCGGATTCTTTGCCAGATTCTCCGCAAGCTTCTTTCGATCGACGACGCCGTCTTCGACAGCCTCCGGGAAGGCGGCCGCGACAAGGGGCGCGGCTTCCCCGCGATAAAGATCATGGACTACCTGATCGGAATTATTGACTGGAATCCCCTGCTCAGCAAACAGCGACGCCGTCGTGGACTTTCCCATACCGATCGAACCGGTCAGCCCAACGACGATCATGCCTGCTTTTCCATGTCGGCTATCACCAATTGCCGCAGCTCGGCTGTCACCTCCGGGCGACGGCCGAACCACTTCTCAAAACCTGGAACCGCTTGATGGAGAAGCATGCCGAGCCCATCCACGGTCGCAAATCCATGCTTCTCCGCCTGCCGAAGAAGCGGCGTTACGAGCGGAATGTAGACGAGGTCGGTTACAGTTGCGTCTGGCGCCAACCGCTGCAATGGAAATTCCGGCACCGGCGAGCCATGCATTCCGAGCGACGTCGTGTTGACGAACAAACCGGCTCCGGTAAGAACTTCGGCAAGCCCCTCCATCGGATGAGCGAAGACCTTTCTTCCGAAACGGTCCGCGAGTTCCTGCGCTCGCTCCACCGTACGGTTGACGACGTGAATCTCGCTGAAGCCCCGATCCCTTAGAGCCTGGATGACCGCGCGGCTTGCTCCGCCAGCACCAAGGACAACTGCTTTCTCGCAACGATCCCAACCCGGCCTACGCTCATCAAGATTGGCAAGGAAGCCGAGGCCGTCGGTATTCGTCGAATACACCAGCCCGTTTTCGACCCACAGCGTGTTGGCGGCACCAAGCTCCTCGCTCAAGGCATCCGGCTTGTCGGCAAGCCGCACCGCCTGTTCCTTATGCGGTATCGTGACATTACCACCACGATAACCGGCCGTGCCATCTCTCAGATTCGCGATAAAGGTTGGAAGATCCGCTTCGCTAACCTCTATGGCACGATAACTTCCGTCGATGCCAAACTGCTTGAGCCAGTACCCGTGAATAAGCGGCGAGCGGGAATGTTTGATTGGATAGCCTACAACGAACGCGTGGCGACCTGTTTCACGTGAATCAGACATCGATCTCCCCCAGTTCCCGGAGTTTTGCCAGCAGCGGCAGGAGAGGAAGTCCCAAGATGGTGAAATAGTCCCCCTCTATTCCCTCGAAGAGCTGAATTCCCTCTCCCTCAAGTTGATAGGCTCCGACACTGCGCAAAACCGTCTCGGCCATTCTGGCCAGATAGAGATCGAGAAAATCATCGGAAAATTCGCGCATCCTCAGTTCGGCGACCCCAATGTGGCTCCAGAGAATGGCACCGCCGCGCGCCAGAACAACGGCACTGTTGAGGCAGTGGGTCTTGCCCCTGAGGATCATCAGGTTGGTCCTTGCCTCGGTAATGTCGACCGGCTTGTGGAATACGCGATCGCCGAGCGACATTGTCTGGTCGCAACCGATGATCATCGCGGATGTCAGACGACGGCTGACATCGAGCGCCTTCCGGCGTGCGAGTTCCGCGGCCAGTTCTGCAGGTGCAATATACCTGCTTCCGATCTCGCGTTCGATTTCGCGCTCGTCGATCTCTGCCGGAATCGCCTCGAATTCCAGGCCGGCGTTTCTCATCAACATTCGCCGCGACGAACTTGCCGACGCGAGAACCAACCCTATTGCCATTTCCTCAATCCGTGTTCCGATATTGGGAATCGCTTAACGCAGCTTCACCTTCAGGGCAACGATCGCCGCGGCAGTCTCTTCTATCGACCGTCTGGTGACATCGATCAGCGGCCAGTTGTGGCGAGCACAGAGCAGACGCGCATATTTGAGCTCTTCAGCGATTGATGCGCGGTCCGTATAATCACGCTGGTCAAAACCGGACGTCGTCCCGAGCTCGCGGTTTCCCCGCACTTGGGAAATCCGATCGCTTGTGGCAATCAGGCCAACAATCAATGGTTTCGTGGCACCGAGCAGGCTCTCGGGCAACGGTACGCCGCAGACGATGGGAACATTGGCTGTCTTGATGCCGCGATTGGCCAGGTAGATGCTCGTTGGTGTCTTCGACGTACGGCTGATGCCGACAAGCACCACATCCGCCTCGTCGTAGTCACCGGGCAATTGGCCGTCGTCATGGTCCATGGTGAAATTGAGAGCTTCGATACGCGCGAAATACTCGGCCGTAAGCGCGTGCTGCGCGCCTACCCGCCGGCGCGATGGAGCGCCGAGATATGTCTGGAATATTGCCATCACCGGCTCCAGGACATTGACGGTCGGAAGTCCCATCTCGCGACAGCGCGATTCCAAGAGGTCGGCAAGCTCGCGGTCGACGATCGTGTAGAGAACAATTCCAGGCTCCTGATCGATCGCCTCGAGAACTGCTGTCAATTGCCGCTTGTTACGGATCAGAGGGTAGACGTGTTCGATTGCGACACTCGAATGGAACTGCGCCGAAGCCGCTCGTCCAGCCGAGATCAGAGTCTCCCCGGTCGAGTCAGAAATCAGATGCAGATGGAAGAAGTTTCTTCTGTTCTCCACGCTGTTTTTGCTCATCTGTTGAAAACTTGGGAGAAGAAGAGGTAGCGACACGCGAGGCTACCAGGCAAGGGGAAAAGCGCCGTTTTATCCACATCCCGCCGTGCAGGGAGAGATCGCGGCACTATCTGTGGATTGCGGGAACAGAAGAAAGAAAGGCTCACGTTATCCACAGACTGTCCACGCTGAATTTTTAAGACACGAGTCCTACAAGTATTTGAAATCAAATGAGATATTTCACTCTCCCCGATATGGAGCATGACCATGCGATATTTCATCGCTTGGATTTCAGACATCGCCGGCAGAGCTCCTGTCACCTGGGGAGGAGCTTTAATCCTTGATAGTCACTGACTCTTAGAAATAGAAGAAGAGTCATATCTCATATTTTTTTTGGAAGGTTCGACCGTTGGCCAATTCACGTCGGAAGGTGATGGATGTCTTGAGAGGTGAGGTCGTGAACCCGCCCCCGATTTGGCTCATGCGGCAGGCAGGGCGTTATCTTCCCGAATACAGGGCGACACGCTCACGAGCGAAGACCTTCCTCGACCTCTGCTACTCTCCTGATCTCGCCGTCGAGGTTACCCTCCAGCCGATCCGCAGGTATGGCTTCGACGCAGCCATACTGTTTTCGGATATCCTTGTGGTACCGGATGCACTTCACCGCAATGTACGTTTTTCCGAGGGTCACGGCCCACAGATGGATTCCATCTCGGTAGATGAGATCGCAGCACTGAAGCCCGCGGGTTTTCTTGAGCACCTTCGGCCTGTCTTCGAGACTGTTCGTCGCTTGCGCGAAGAGTTGCCGAACGAGACGACCCTGTTGGGTTTCTGCGGTGCTCCGTGGACCGTCGCCACCTACATGATCGCGGGCCACGGAACGCCCGATCAGGCCCCCGCACGGCTGTTTGGATACCAGCACCCGGAGGCGTTTGAACGCCTCCTGGCCGTTCTCGCGGAGCTGTCGGCCGAATACCTGGTGGCGCAGATCGATGCTGGCGCGGATGCTTTACAGATTTTTGATTCCTGGGCAGGCGTTCTCGGCGAGGAAGAGTTCGAGCGCTACTGCGTCAAGCCGGTGGCAAGGATCATTGCGTCGGTGAAGGCGCAACGACCGTCGGCAAAAATAATCGCGTTTGCGAAGGGAGCCGGCCTGATGCTGGCGAATTACCGCACGAAGACAGGCGCCGACGCGATCGGACTCGACTGGACGGTGCCACTCTCTTTTGCCGCCGAGCTGCAGAAGGATGGACCAGTACAGGGAAATCTCGATCCGATGCGCGTCGTAGCAGGCGGAAATGCCTTGGCAGAAGGTGTCGATGCAATCCTGACGGCACTTGGAAACGGACCTCTGATCTTCAATCTCGGTCATGGAATCACTCCTCAGGCTGACCCGGAAAATGTCGCAGCCCTGGTCGCTCGAGTGCGCGGGAGTAAAGCCTGATGGCAGAGGAAAAGGCGAAGGCGTCCGGACGGAAAGTCGTTGTGAGAGCCGCGACCGCAATCGCGCTGTTCTGCCTTGTTGCGGTTGGCCTCATCTTCCTGCAGCCGGACGCGCTTTACCTTTGGATCAAGGCGCTTCACGTCATAGCCGTGATCTCCTGGATGGCGGGAATGCTCTACATGCCGCGCCTGTTCATCTATCATCTCGATGCACCGCCGGGCTCGCAACAGGCGGAGACTTTCTCCGTCATGGAGCAGCGACTGCTGAAGATCATTATGCGCCCGGCGATGGTGATTACATGGCTCCTTGGCCTTTACATGGCTTGGGAGGGATTCGGCTTCATGGGGGGCTGGCTTCATGTGAAGCTCGCGGCTGTATTTGCCCTCTCTGCGGTGCATGGATATTTTGCACGAGCCGTTGCAGTTTTTGCGCGTGGCAACTACATGAAGACTGCCCGGTTCTGGCGATTGATGAATGAGCTCCCGACGGTATTGATGATCATCATCGTCATCATGGTTGTCGTGAAGCCTTTCTGAGCCATTCTCACGGTCTTTCGCCTAATTTGGACCGGGTTCGCCTTTTTGCTTGCGGCTGAAGGGCTGAATCGCTATTTTCCCGCAAATCCCATCTAGTTCAGTGTGCCTGACATCCTGTCACCTGCGGATCCATCAACCGTACCGATCAGCATCAGCACACCCTTCCCTACAAAAGAACGTGGTTCCTCTTAATGGCTGAAATGAAGCTACAAGAACTCAAGAGCAAGTCTCCGACCGATCTGCTGACCTTTGCGGAGTCGCTCGAGGTCGAGAATGCCAGCACAATGCGCAAGCAGGAGCTGATGTTCGCGATCCTTAAGATGCTGGCTGCGCAAGACGTTGAGATTATCGGTGAAGGCGTCGTTGAAGTTCTGCAGGACGGCTTCGGCTTTCTCCGTTCGGCCAACGCAAACTACCTGCCGGGACCGGACGACATTTATATCTCGCCCTCACAGATCCGCCGCTTCTCCCTGAAGACCGGCGATACAGTAGAGGGGCCAATTCGCGGGCCGAAGGAAGGTGAGCGCTACTTCGCGCTTCTGAAAGTCAATACGATCAATTTCGAGGATCCTGAGAAGATCCGCCACAAGGTTCATTTCGACAATCTGACGCCGCTTTATCCGAACGAGCGGTTCAAGATGGAACTCGAGACTCCGACCAAGGATCTGTCCGCGCGTGTGATTGATCTTGTTGCCCCGTTGGGCAAAGGCCAGCGCGCGCTGATCGTGGCGCCGCCGCGAACCGGTAAGACGGTGCTGTTGCAGAATATCGCGCATTCGATCACGGCCAACCATCCGGAATGTTATCTAATCGTCCTGCTGATCGACGAGCGTCCGGAAGAAGTAACCGACATGCAGCGATCGGTGCGGGGCGAGGTTATCTCTTCGACGTTCGACGAACCCGCCGTTCGGCATGTCCAGGTGGCCGAGATGGTTATCGAGAAGGCTAAGCGGCTCGTTGAGCACGGTCGTGACGTTGTCATCCTTCTTGATTCGATCACGCGCCTCGGTCGCGCTTACAACACTGTTGTTCCGTCCTCGGGCAAGGTGCTGACCGGCGGCGTCGATGCGAATGCGCTGCAGCGTCCCAAGCGGTTCTTTGGGGCGGCCCGCAACATTGAGGAAGGCGGGTCTCTGACGATCATCGCCACTGCCTTGATTGATACCGGTAGCCGCATGGACGAAGTCATCTTCGAAGAATTCAAGGGCACCGGTAATTCGGAAATCGTTCTCGATCGCAAGGTTGCCGATAAGCGAATCTTCCCGTCTATGGACATCTTGAAGTCCGGAACTCGTAAGGAAGACTTGCTGGTTCCGCGTCAGGATCTTCAGAAGATCTTCGTGCTGCGGCGTATTTTGGCTCCGATGGGTACGACGGACGCCATCGAGTTCCTCATCGACAAGCTGAAGCAGACAAAGAACAACGGCGACTTCTTCGACTCGATGAACACTTGATCCTGGTGCGTATTTAGCCGGATTCATCTGCCGCTACCGCGAGGATTGACGGAACGAAGCCTGTTCGGGGTACGAAGATGATCCCTGAGTCCAACGATACGATCTTTGCGCTTTCATCTGGTGGTCTGCCCGCTGGCGTCGCTGTTGTGCGGCTAAGCGGGCCGGGTGCGCTTTCGATCGTGAGGACCCTTAGCGGCGAACTTCCGTCTCCCCGGTATGCCAGCCTGCGATCGATTCGGAGCCGTAATGGCAACGTCTTGGACTCTGGGCTTGTCATTGTCTTTCATGGCCCTGCTTCCTTTACCGGGGAGGACTGCGCTGAAATCCATCTTCATGGAGGCAAGGCGGTGGTCGCGGCGTTGCTTTCGGAATTGGAGACATTCGACCGTTGCAGGCTGGCGGAGGCCGGAGAATTCTCAAGGCGGGCCTTTGAGAACGGCAAGCTGGATTTGGTTGAAATCGAGGGTCTTGCCGATCTTCTTGCGGCAGAAACCGAAATGCAGCGGCGGCTGGCTGTAGAGCAGAGTTTCGGCCGGCTGTCGGCGATCTACGGAACGTGGCGCGAGCGCCTGCTGCACGCCAGGGCGATGGTTGAGGCGGAGCTCGACTTTGCTGACGAAAGTGACATCCCGGGCTCTATCTCGGATCGCATCTGGCCGGCGCTTGAGAGCCTGGCGGATGAAGTCAGAGTGCAGCTTCAGGCGGAAAGGGCCGGCGAGATCATCCGGGATGGCTTCAGGGTCGTAATTGCCGGCGCTCCGAATGCTGGCAAGTCGAGCTTACTGAATGCCCTGGCCAATCGCGAGGTCGCAATTGTCACGGAGTACGCCGGTACGACGCGAGACATCCTCCACTGCGAGCTGAATATCGAGGGTTTTGCTGTTCATCTGTTCGATACCGCGGGTATCCGGGAGACAGATGAGCCGATCGAGCAGGAAGGTATCCGTCGTGCAATCGGAAAGATGGCGGAAGCAGATCTCATTCTCTATCTGAGGGACGCCAGCGCCACGTCCACCGCCAGTGACCTGCAATGCCCCGGCGACGTTCCGGTGATCAACGTCGGAACGAAGAGCGATCTGCTAACCGATTCTCTCCCGAAACAAACATTTGATTTGATGGTATCTTCTGTTCAGAACATCGGTTTGGACGAGGTACGGCAGGCAATACTTCGGCACGTACAACAGAGAACCGATGTGATCTCCCTTGCAATTCCGAGCCGGATTCGGCAGAGACAGCATTTACGCGAAGTGCTCGCGAATATTGACGACGCTGTGAGAAATACCGATATCGGCCTTGAACTCAGAGCGGAGCACCTGCGGCGCGCGTCGGACGCCCTCGGGCGGATATCCGGGAAGATAGATATCGAGTCGATGCTCGGGAAGATTTTCTCTGACTTCTGCGTGGGCAAGTGATTCACGTGAAACACGTGACGTCTTAGGGATTGCCAACGAAGAAATCTGCGAACGCGGAAGGTGAATAACATGTCCTTTGATGTGATCGTCGTCGGCGGTGGCCATGCCGGATCGGAAGCGGCCGCGGCGGCGGCGCGGATGGGAGCGAGAACTGTCCTGATTACTCATCGCCGTGAGACCGTCGGTACGATGTCCTGCAATCCGGCGATTGGCGGCCTGGGCAAGGGGCATCTGGTTCGCGAGATCGACGCTTTGGATGGCCTGATGGGGCGTTGTGCGGACCGTGGCGGGATACAGTTCCGCATGCTGAACCGCCGGAAGGGGCCTGCAGTCTGGGGGCCGCGAACCCAGGCAGATCGTAAGCTCTACAAGAATGCGCTGCAGGAGGCGCTGTTCGACCTTGGCAACCTGGAGATACTGGAAGGCGATGTCTTCGACATAGATCGTTCCACTTCCGGAATTAATTCAGTCATCCTCAGGGATGGTCGACGGGTAAATGGCCGCGCAGTCGTTCTGACGACGGGTACGTTCCTTCGGGGCTTGATCCACATCGGTGATCGGAAGATTCCAGCCGGCCGCATCGGGGAAGATCCGTCCGTAGGGCTGAGCGCAACCCTTACTCAGGCGGGCCTCAAGCTAGGGCGTCTGAAGACCGGTACCCCAGCGCGCCTTGACGGAAGGACGATTGATTGGTCATCTCTTGAGCGTCAGGCGGCAGATGACGAGCCGACGCCGTTCTCTTTTCTCACCGATAGAATTTCGAATCCTCAGATCGAGTGTGGGATTACCCGGACGACGGACCGTACACATGCGCTAATTCGAGAGAACATTCACCTCTCGGCGATGTATTCCGGGCAGATTGAGGGCGTGGGGCCACGCTACTGCCCCTCCATCGAAGACAAGATCATGCGGTTCGGGGACCGCGATGGGCATCAGATCTTCCTCGAGCCAGAGGGCCTCGACGACGATACGGTGTATCCGAACGGCATCTCGACATCCCTGCCCGAGGACGTGCAAGAGGAATTCATTCGCACCATCCCGGGGCTGGAGAGGGTCCGCATTCTGCAGACGGGCTATGCTATCGAATATGATCATGTCGATCCGAGAGAGCTCCATCCGACATTGGAGGTGAAGTCAATCCCTGGTCTGTTTCTGGCCGGGCAGATCAACGGGACGACGGGATATGAGGAAGCTGGTGCCCAGGGCCTCGTTGCGGGACTGAACGCTGCGCAACTCGCCGGCGGTGGAGCGCCAGTGGTCTTCAGTCGAACGAATTCGTACATCGGCGTGATGATCGATGATCTTACCTCCCGCGGCGTCGCCGAGCCTTACCGTATGTTCACCTCGCGCTCCGAGTACCGGCTGAGCCTGCGAGTCGACAACGCTGACGAGCGACTGACACCACTCGGGATCCAATTCGGCTGCGTAGGGTCCGAACGCGCGACGCGTTTCTCGGCCTATCGACGCGAGGTCGAGGACGCCCTTACGGAGCTTTCCGCACGGACGCTTTCTCCGAGTGCCGCGGCGCGGGTGGGGATTGCGGTCAACCAGGATGGCCGTCGACGTAGCGGATTGGAACTTCTTTCCTATCCTGGGATGACACTAAGTACGCTGCGCGGCGTATGGAGCGATCTTCCCGAGTGGCAGCCGCGTGTGACCCAAGCCGTGGAAATACACGCAGCCTATGCGGTCTATATCGATCGACAGGAGGCGGATATTGCCGCAGTTCGGAAGGAGGAGGATCGACTGATTCCGACGGACTTCGCCTATACGGGACTATCGGGGCTTTCGAATGAGCTCAGGCAGAAGCTGGAGGCCGCACGGCCGTGGAGTATTGCTCAGGCCTCTCGGTTGGACGGCATGACGCCTGCTGCGCTCTCGCTGCTGATTGCGCATCTCAAGCGCGCAGAACTGCGGATGGTGAGTTGACGCAATGCAGGAGAGTCTTTCCCTGGATATAATCGGCCTACGTGTTTCACGTGAAACGTCAGAGCGGCTCAGCCTATTTGCCGAACTCTTTCGCAAGTGGTCGCGCGCCATCAATCTGGTCGCCACCTCGACCAAGGACGACCTGTGGGCTCGCCACATCGCGGACAGCGCGCAAGTCTTTGCCCTTTCTCCCGAGCCGAAGCAGTGGGTGGATCTCGGAAGCGGCGGAGGCTTCCCGGGTGTCATCACCGCTATTCTCCTGGCCGAAACAGGTGCTGGATGGGTTCATCTTGTTGAAAGCAATCACAAGAAGGCGAGTTTCCTACGCATCGCACTCAGTGAAACTGGCGCGCGAGGGAGTGTTCACGCTTGCCGAATTGAGGAAGCGCACAGTGAGATTCAGCACTGCGATGCGATATCCGCGCGAGCCCTCGCCGCACTCGACACGCTGCTTGATTTCGCGGAACCGTGGGCTGAACGCAACCCCGACCTACGTTATTTCTTCCACAAAGGACGGGATTACCAGTCCGAAGTGGACAAAGCTCATGGTCGTTGGTCTTTTGATCTGCTACAACATCAGAGTGCGATAGAGGCGGATTCCGTCATTCTGGAAATCGCTCATCTGATGCGGAAAGTCTAAGCAGAGTCGGGTAGCAGTATGGCTGGCGAGAAGAACCGGATCATTACCATTGCCAATCAAAAGGGCGGCGTCGGAAAGACGACGACTGCAATCAATCTCGCTACGGCGCTTGCGGCAATCGGAGAGCGTGTCCTGATCGTCGATCTCGATCCTCAGGGAAATGCCAGCACAGGTCTCGGGATTGAACGCAGGGAGCGTCGTTACTCGTCCTACGATGTACTCGTCGGAAGTCATCGTATTGAGGATGCTGCCTTACAGACGGCTGTGCCAAACCTGTCTATCGTGCCGTCCACGCTCGATCTTCTCGGGCTGGAGATGGAAATTTCCCAGCAGGCCGATCGAGTGTTCAGACTTAAGAAGGCTCTTCTGGAAGAAGATGCGCAACAATACAGCTATATTCTGATCGACTGCCCGCCGTCGTTCAACCTCCTTACGATGAACGCCATGGCAGCCGCGCATTCTGTCCTGGTGCCGTTGCAGTGCGAGTTCTTTGCGCTCGAGGGCCTTAGTCAGCTGCTCGAAACGATCAATCAGGTTCGTCACAGCGTCAATCCGACCTTGGACATACAAGGCATTGTCCTGACAATGTTCGACTCGCGCAACAATCTGGCCCAACAGGTTGTCTCCGATGTACGCACCCACCTCGGCGAAAAGGTGTATTCGACGCTCATTCCGCGTAATGTGCGCGTATCGGAAGCGCCCTCGTATGGAAAACCAGCGATTCTCTATGATCTGAAATGCGCCGGCAGCCAGGCCTATCTTCAGCTCGCATCCGAGGTCATACAACGGGAGCGTCAGCGGCGAGCCGCGTAGCGCTGCATTTTGTTTTTGTGAGGTGAGGCAAGTATGAGCGACGATTTTTCCAAGCGCCGCCTCGGGCGCGGATTGGCAGCACTTATCGGCGAAATGGATCAACCGCTCCCCGTGGGAAGTGCACGCCCGTCGATCAATCCCGACCGTATGGTTCCTATCGAATTCGTTTCTCGCAACCCGCGTAACCCTCGACGCTACTTCGACGAGGCCGAGCTGCAGGATCTTGCTGGATCTGTCCGTCAGCACGGGATCGTGCAGCCGGTGGTCGTCAGGACAGCCGGTGCGGACCGTTACGAAATAATAGCCGGCGAAAGACGCTGGCGTGCTGCCCAACTTGCCGGGCTCACCGAAATTCCCGTCATCGTGCGGGACGTCGACGACAGGACCGCTCTGGAATTGGCAATCGTCGAGAACGTTCAGCGCGCGGATCTCAACCCGCTGGAAGAGGCTCTCGGCTACGAGCAACTGATTGCGGAGCACGGGTACACTCAAAACGATCTTGGCGAGATCATCGGCAAGAGCCGGAGCCATGTGGCGAACAGCCTGCGTCTGCTGAAGCTGCCCGACCCGGTGAGGGACATGCTCGCCGAGGGAGCCCTGTCTGCCGGTCATGCGAGGGCACTCGTATCAACGCCGGACCCAGTTGCACTGGCAAAGACGATTGCCACGAGAGGACTTTCAGTACGCGATGCCGAGCGGCTCGCGCAGAATCAGATCAAGGCTCAAAACGAGCCGGCAGCGGCCGCGCAGCGGGAGACGAAGGACTCCGATACCATTGCGCTTGAACGTAGTCTCTCCGACCGACTGGGTCTATCTGTTGCCATAAGCCACAAAGGCGCGGGCGGCCAGATTCGCATCGGCTACAAGTCGTTGGATCAGTTGGAGGAAATATGCCGGCTGCTTGAGGGGCGCTGACGAGTGTCTATCAACCCTGCCTGTTACGACGTGACGCCTGCAGGGTGATGGAGAGAAGCGTCTGTAGAGCGAGGTTGTCTTCCAGTACCGGCCTCTGGCGAGATTGCAGGATGGCAGCCTGGAGCTTCGCAGCCTCGCGCGAGAGATCCGTGGAACTCCAGTTTCGAAGAGCTCGCTCCACGATTGGCTTGCGTCTGAAATGTATGCCACGGCCAAGGCTCTGCATGACTTGAGCAGGCTGCATTCTCCGGTCTTCCATTTCCGAGCGCATCATGTCGAGCTGCTGAAGCTGTCTCAGGCAGGATTGGAGAACAAGAAATATCGGCGTCTTCGAGGCTGCAATCTTCTGAATCGCGTGAAGGAAGGCGTCCGGATCGCCCGTCAAAACCGCATCGACAACCTCATCGGTGGATATGCCGCTGGCATCTCCGATGATCTCTCTGACATGATCCTCATCGATCACCTCCCGACCGAGGCAGTAGAGCACAAGCTTCCTGATTTCATTACGGGAGGCAATCCGGTCGCCACCGAGTAGATCAAGCAGCAGTTCACGGGCGGCGGGCGTCATTCGCAGGCCGGTTGCGGCGAGCTCGCTGTCGATAAGTGCATTCAACTGGCGCGTATCGTCCTGGTAGCAGGCAATCGCCGCGATCGTGCGGGCGGTCTCCGCGGTCTTACGGAGCAGTGCGCCCTTCTTGACATCGCCAGCCTCCACGATGACATAACTTGTTTCCGGCGGGCTCTCGCTGAGGTACTGGAGTCCCTCAACCAAGGCTTTCTCGTTGGCAGCGTCCTTGATCCAGACGAGTTTCTCGCCGCCAAAAAGACCGAAGGCGTTTACCTCGTCTATCAGACGTCCCGGATCTCCCTGAAGCTCGCTTGCGTCCAGGCGAATGATGGAAAAAGGGTCATCCAAATCGACGCCGGTAGCCTTCGCCAGTTGGCCGGCGCGTTCGGAGACAAGTCCCCGATCCGGGCCGTACACGACAAAGAGCCTATAATGCCTTGCCGATCTTTGGAGAAAACTCTCAAATTCGCCTGACTTGATCTCCGACATCGCGGCGCTTGCTCAGCGCCCGATAATCGTTGCGATGTCGGCCCTAATAAGCTCGGCCAACTGGTGGGCGCCTCTGTCCTCCGCATCGCGGATCGCACGCAGCTTGGCAAATTCCTGCGCGGGATAATCGACCGGGGCAACGATCTGGCGACGCCCGGTGCGCAGGACCGCTCCGTCCGACACGCGTGTAAGTGTGTAATCAGCAGAGACGATTACGCGTCCCGCTTTCGGAACATCCGAAGACTGCTCCAGAAGAACCCCCATCGTCCGAGACTGGACGTTCATGTCGACTGTGTACTGCGGAGTAGCCGGCTCCCCGGCGCCCCCTCCGGTCAGGAAAACCAAGTGGTTGCGAACCTCTTGGCCGATGCGGCTCTCAGGCTGCGAGTAGGCGATCGCTCCCAGACTTTCAGCCCTGCCTGCTGAACCGTCGTGCAATGCGCGAACCTGACAGCCGGCGAGCATCAGCGCCAAGCTCAAGCCAAGAAGAAGCCGCGGGATCGGATGAGCGACGGGTTCAGATGACAATGTTGACGATCCTCTGAGGTACCACGATGATCTTTTTCGGCACCTGCCCGTTCAGGGCAGCCCTGACGGCGTCAAGGGCTAGGACCGCGTTCTGGACAGCAGTTTGATCCGCCTCGCGAGCGATTGTCAATTCAGCGCGCTTCTTTCCGTTGATCTGCACCGGCAGGACGATCTCGCTCTCGGTCACGAGCTCAGGGTCGAACATCGGCCACGGAGCTTGCGCCACCATACCCGGATTGCCAAGAACCTGCCAGCACTCTTCCGCAAGGTGCGGTGTCATCGGAGCGATCAGTTGGACAAGGATGTTCGAGGCGTTCTTGACCGCAGCGACATAGGTCGCGTCAGCCTCACCTGCGGCCACCTTCGTCAAAGGTGCGGCGAGCGCATTGACGAACTCATAAATGCGAGCAACAGCCTTGTTGAAGGCCAACTTGTCGTAATCGCTCTGGACTGCGTTCAGGGTCCTATGCGCGATCTGCGAGATGGCAAGCGCATCGCCATTCTTAGCCGGATTCGCAACAACCCCGTCCATTCGCTCCGAAGCCTCGGAGAGCAGACGCCATACGCGCTGGATGAAGCGATGTGCTCCCTCGACGCCCGATTCCGACCAGATGACGTCACGGTCGGGCGGCGAGTCCGAAAGCACGAAGAAGCGAGCGGTATCGGCTCCATACGAGGCGATAATGTCATCCGGGTCGACCACGTTCTTCTTCGACTTCGACATCTTCTCGATCGAGCCGATCGTAACGTCTTCACCGGTGGCGATCAGGGAAGCGCGGCGGGTGCCGTCTATCTCTTCAATGCGCACATCGGCCGGTGCGACCCACTGCCCGCCGCTTCCCGATCCCAACTTGTAGGTCTCGTGTACGACCATCCCCTGGGTGAACAGCCCCTTGAAAGGTTCGCTGAGGCTGACGTGACCGGTCTCGCGCATCGCCCGAGTAAAGAAGCGGGAGTAGAGGAGGTGCAGGATGGCGTGTTCGATCCCGCCGATATACTGGTCGACCGGCAGCCAGTGGTCAGCTGCCGATGGATCCGTCGGTCGGTCCTCCCACGGTGCGGTGAACCGCGCAAAATACCAGCTGGAATCGACGAAGGTATCCATGGTGTCGGTTTCCCGGCGGGCGTCCTTGCCACAATGGGGGCAGGCGACATGCCTCCACGAGGGATGCCTGTCCAAGGGATTGCCGGGGATGTCGAAGGTAACGTCGTCCGGCAGTTTTACCGGGAGGTCCTTCTTCGGCACCGGCAGGACACCACAATCATCGCAGTGGATGACCGGGATAGGGCAGCCCCAATAGCGCTGACGGGAAATACCCCAATCGCGAAGCCGGAAATTCACCTTGCGTTCGCCCTGTGGTGCTCCGTTCAGCGTCTGTGCCGACAGCCTCGCGACGGTCGCTTCGAAAGCCTCCGTCGTCGTCATGCCGTCGAGAAAACGCGAGTTGATCATGACACCGTCGCCGTCATAGGCGGCCGCGTCGATCGAGAAACTGGCAGCATCGCCATCCGCCGGCATGACGACCGGAACGACCGGAAGTCCGTACTTGCGCGCGAAATCCAGGTCGCGCTGGTCGCCAGAAGGGCAACCGAAGATCGCGCCCGTGCCGTATTCCATGAGGACGAAGTTCGCCACATAGACAGGCAGTTCCCAATTCGGATCGAAGGGATGACGGACCTTCACACCGGTATCGATCCCCTTCTTCTCGGCGGTCTCCAGAGCCGCGAGCGACGTGCCGGCACGACGGCATTCGTCACAGAAGGAAGCGATATCGTTGTCTTTCTCCGCCAGCGCCTTTGCCAGCGGATGATCGGCCGCGATCGCAAGGAAGGACGCGCCGAAAAGCGTATCTGGCCGTGTGGTGTAGACGGTAATCTCGGAGAAGCCGTCTGGGCGCGTATTGCCCGCGATTTCCCAGCGCAGCGACAGACCCTCGGACCGTCCGATCCAGTTCTTCTGCATCAGACGCACCTTTTCGGGCCACTGATCGAGCGTGTCGAGTGCCTTGAGCAGATCTTCGCTGAAGTCCGTAATCTTGAAGAACCACTGGGTCAATTCGCGCTGCTCGACCAGGGCTCCGGAACGCCAGCCACGGCCTTCGATCACCTGCTCGTTGGCCAGCACGGTCTGGTCGACCGGGTCCCAGTTGACCTTCGACTGCTTGCGATAGACGAGTCCCTTTTCCATCATGTCGAGGAAGAGATACTGCTGGCGATGATAGTAGTCGACGTCGCAGGTTGCGAACTCTCGCGACCAGTCCAGCGAAAGGCCCATCGACTTCAGCTGGCCGCGCATTGTCGCGATGTTCTGATAGGTCCAGTCCTTCGGATGCACCTTGTTTTGCATCGCCGCATTCTCGGCCGGCATGCCGAACGCATCCCAGCCCATAGGATGCAGCACATTGTAGCCACGAGCACGTTTGTAGCGAGCGACAACGTCGCCCATCGCGTAGTTGCGTACATGGCCCATATGAATGCGTCCCGACGGGTACGGGAACATTTCGAGGACGTAGTATTTCTCGCGCTTGTCGTTGTTGTCCGTCACGAAGACGGCAGCATCTGACCATTTCGCCTGCCAACGAGGTTCGGCATCGCGCGGATTGTAACGTTCGGTAGCCATTTGTCGCATTTCCGGAAAATCAAGGAGGGTCGGCGTGACCTTCACCACGAAACCGACCAAGCGTCAAGTTTTCCGGGCACTTCGCAGTCGGAAAGCCTAATGGAAGCCGGGGCGTGGGCATCCGTCGAAGCGGCTTGCTTCGTTGCACCCGCAGAGGTGATGATGGGCGTGGTGAGTCGATCAATGGAAGGATAGAAATGACAATCGCGGAACAGTTGGACAACGTGATCGCTCGTGTCGAGTCGGCGGCGAAAAGGGTAGGTCGTGAGCCGGATTCGGTGCAGCTCGTTGCCGTGTCCAAGACGTTTCCGGCCGATGTCGTTCGTGAGGCGATCATCCACGGTCAGAGGATATTCGGCGAGAATCGCGTGCAGGAGGCGCAGCAAAAGTGGCCGCAGCT
Organism: Ciceribacter lividus; assembly: GCF_003337715.1. Taxonomy (GTDB): domain Bacteria; phylum Pseudomonadota; class Alphaproteobacteria; order Rhizobiales; family Rhizobiaceae; genus Allorhizobium; species Allorhizobium lividum. Next base: position 25,720 of record NZ_QPIX01000014.1, on the reverse strand, counting down.
GAAGGCCGAGACTGCCGGCGTCGAGCTGCATCTGATCGGTCCGCTGCAGTCGAATAAGGCTGCGGATGCCGTCGCGCTCTTCGACGTCATCGAGACGGTCGACCGGGAGAAAATCGCCCGAGTTTTGAGCGAGGAGACACGACGGCAGGGACGCACGCCGCGATTCTATGTCCAGGTGAACACCGGACTCGAACCTCAGAAGGCCGGTATCACACCCGACGAGGCGGCCGAATTCGTCCGATTCTGTGTCCACGAACTCGGGTTGCCCGTCGAGGGGCTCATGTGTATCCCGCCGGCGGACGAGAATCCGGGACCGCACTTCGCGTTGTTGGCAAAGCTCGCGGCAGAATGCGGCCTGGGCAAGCTCTCCATGGGCATGTCAGGGGACTTCGAGACGGCGATTGAGTTCGGCGCAACCAGCGTCCGGGTTGGCTCGGCGATTTTCGGCACACGTTGACCGCTTGCCAGCGGCCATCTGTCCGCACACGCCATAGGCTTTCGTCTGGCTTTCCACTGCGCAGGCGCCTGCCTAATATCCCGCCAATCTTGCAAGAGGTTGGTTCGGGAGGACGTCATGGAGAGCAAGTACCTGGATACCTATCGCTCGTGGGAGCGTGATCCGGAAGCCTTTTGGGGAGAGCAAGCGGCCAAGATCGATTGGTTCCGCCCTGCCGACAAGGTGTTTGACGGCAGCATGGGCGCCTATGGTCGCTGGTTCGTCGGTGCGGAGACGAACACCTGTCACAATTGTCTCGATCGGCATGTAGCCAACGGCCGTGGCGAACAGGCTGCCGTCATCTACGACAGCCCGATGACAGGTGAAAAGAAGAGCTTCACCTACAATGAAGTACTGATGGAAGTGACGGCGATCGCCGCGGTACTCAGAAACCACGGCGTGACCAAGGGTGATCGCGTCATCATCTATATGCCGATGATTCCGGAAGCGGTGTTCTCCATGCTCGCCTGCGCGCGGCTCGGAGCCATCCATTCGGTGGTGTTTGGCGGCTTCGCCGCACACGAACTTGCCACCCGAATAGACGACTCGAAGGCGAAGGTGATCATCAGCGCGAGCTGCGGTCTCGAGCCCGGGCGCATCGTTCCCTACAAGCCGCTTCTCGACCATGCGATCGACATGGCGCAGGTAAAGCCCGAATATTGCTTTGTTCTGCAACGTGACCAGCTCCATGCGCCACTGCGGTATGAGCATGGGGATGTCGATTTCGCGAAGGCCGTCGAAATTGAGCGCGCGAACGGCACCGATGTCCGGTGTGAACCGGTGCTCGCGACCGATCCGCTCTACGTTCTCTATACGTCGGGTACGACGGGGCAACCGAAGGGCGTCGTTCGCGACAACGGCGGGCACATGGTCGCGCTTCAGTGGACGATGGAGAACATCTACGGAGTCGTCCCGGGCGAGGTCTTCTGGGCGGCGTCGGACATCGGCTGGGTCGTCGGTCACTCCTACATCGTCTATGGGCCTCTTCTTGCCGGAAACACTACGGTGATCTTCGAAGGCAAGCCGGTCGGTACGCCCGACGCGGGAACTTTCTGGCGAGTTGTATCAGAGCACGACGTAAAGGCGCTGTTTACTGCGCCCACCGCCTTCCGTGCCATCCGTCGCGATGATTCCGATGGCGAGCATATCCGGCGGTATGATCTTTCCGGTCTCCGTTCGTTGTTCCTCGCGGGCGAACGCGCCGACCCGGAAACGATCAAATGGGCGGAAAGGATGCTCAAGGTTCCGGTGATCGATCACTGGTGGCAGACGGAAACCGGCTGGCCGATGGCGGCCAATCCGGCAGGCCTCGGTCTTCTCCCGGTCAAATACGGATCCCCCACTGTGGCGATGCCCGGATATGCGATCGACGTGCTCGATGACGCCGGACATCCTGTTCCGAAGGGAACGCTCGGCAATATCGTCGTGAAGCTTCCTCTACCTCCCGGCTGCCTCGTCAGCTTCTGGAATGCCGAGGAGCGTTTCCGTTCCGCCTGTCTCGAGGAGTTTCCCGGCTACTACAAGACCGCCGATGCCGGCATGATTGACGAGGACGGCTACGTTTTTGTCATGGCGCGCACCGACGACATCATCAATTGCGCCGGTCATCGCCTTTCTACGGGCGCTATGGAAGAGGTCTGCGCTATGCATCCGGATGTTGCCGAATGTGCAGTCATCGGTATCGCCGATGACCTCAAGGGACAGATCCCTTGCGGCTTCCTCGTCCTGAAGAACAATGTCTCGCGTGACTTCTCGGTCATACAGCGTGAAGTCGTTCAGCTTGTCCGCGATGAGATCGGCCCGGTGGCGGCGTTCAAGACCGTGATGAAGGTCGAGCGGCTACCAAAGACCAGATCCGGCAAAATCCTGCGCGGGACGATGCAGAAGATTGCCGACGGTTTGCCCTGGAAAATGCCCGCCACGATCGACGATCCCGCAATTCTCGATGAGATCAGTATCGTTCTCAGACAGCATGGTCACGGTTGACCGCTGGCGTCGTCCAGCGAGAGCGCGCTGTAGAACCAAGAAGCCCCGCGGCGTGCGGGGCTTTGAAGTTTCAGTCGATGAAAGCGGCTCAGTAGAGATCGTCTTCTTCGTCGTCCTTGCGGTCTGACTTCAGCGACTTCAACTTGGCGAAAACCGCATTGGCATCAATTTCCTTCTCTTCGTCCTGAGAGAAGTCATAGCCAAGGTTTTCAGTCTCGGTCGCCGACTGGAGAGTTGCACCGAGTTCGGCAGCGGTCGGCAGCGGTCGGCCCTTCGAGGCTTTCTCGACTTCCATGTCGAGGTCGATCTGGCTGCAGAGGCCGAGGGTGACCGGGTCCATCGGCGTGAGATTTGCCGAGTTCCAGTGGGTACGATCGCGGATCTGTTCAATCGTACTCTTGGTGGTGCCGACAAGCCGCGAGATCTGCGCATCCTTCAATTCAGGATGGTTGCGCACGAGCCAGAGGATGGCGTTCGGCCGGTCCTGGCGTTTTGAGACGGGCGTATAGCGGGGACCACGACGCTTGGAATCCGGAACGCGTACCTTAGGCTCCTGCAGCTTCAACTTATGGTTCGGATCAGCTTCGGCGCGGGCGATCTCTTCACGCGAAAGCTGCCCGGTTGCGATCGGGTCCAGGCCTTTGATGCCTTGCGCTGCTTCACCGTCTGCAATGGCTTTGACCTCAAGCGGGTGAAGCTTGCAGAATTGTGCGATCTGATCGAACGACAATGCTGTGTTATCGACCAGCCATACGGCCGTTGCCTTTGGCATGAGCAATGTCTGAGCCATGGAAATAGTCCTTCTTTGCGTCCGCGCCGGGGGCCGCGGGCCGTGGGTATCAACCACAATTTCCGGAGAATAATGAGCTGTATACCCTCATTAAACGGTAATTGCAATTCTTCCTAAAACGGATGACCTTTGTCTAATTGCTGGGTCTGTATGACCTGCTATGAATGTGGCACATATGGCCGAAAACGGGAGTTCGGCGTCCAGACCAGTTGGCGTTTCTACATGAGGAGGAGTTCATGTCAGCCAAAATCTATCCGGTCCTAAAGGCGGCGAAGAGCCGAGCCTTGGTCGACAACGAAAAATACCTGAAGTGGTATGAGGAGAGCACGGAGGATCCGGAGAAGTTCTGGGACAAGCACGGCAAGCGCATCGATTGGTTCAAGCCCTACACGAAGGTCAAGAACACGACGTTCAAGGGCAAAGTTTCGATCAAGTGGTATGAAGACGGACTGACGAACGTTTCTTACAACTGTATCGACCGCCATCTGAAGACCCACGGCGAACGCACGGCGATCATCTGGGAAGGCGACAACCCTTACATCGACAAGAAGATCACTTACAATCAGCTCTACGAGCATGTCTGCCGTCTCGCGAACGTGCTGAAGGCCCACGGCGTGAAGAAGGGTGACCGCGTCACCATCTATATGCCGATGATTCCGGAAGCGGCCTATGCCATGCTGGCATGCGCCCGCATCGGTGCCGTGCATTCCGTGGTGTTCGGCGGATTTTCTCCGGAAGCGCTGGCCGGGCGCATTGTGGACTGCGAATCGACCTTCGTTATCACGTGCGACGAGGGTCTTCGCGGTGGCAAGCCTGTGCCGCTGAAGGAGAATACGGACACCGCGATCGATATCGCCGCCAAGCAGTTCGTCATCGTCAACAAGGTCCTGGTCGTTCGTCGTACGGGCGGCAAGATCGAATGGGCTCCAGGCCGCGACATCTGGTATCATCAGGAAATCGCCAAGGTGAAGCCTGACTGCCCGCCGGTCAAAATGCGGGCCGAGGACCCCCTTTTCATTCTCTATACCTCCGGTTCGACCGGCAAGCCGAAGGGAGTGGTGCATACGACCGGCGGCTACCTCGTCTACGCCTCGATGACGCACGAGTACGTGTTCGATTACAAGGATGGCGAGATCTACTGGTGTACGGCGGACGTCGGTTGGGTGACGGGCCACTCCTACATCGTCTACGGACCGCTTGCGAACTGTGCGACGACGCTGATGTTCGAAGGCGTGCCGAACTTTCCCGACCAGGGCCGATTCTGGGAAGTGATCGACAAGCACAAGGTGAACGTCTTCTACACCGCTCCGACGGCGATCCGTTCGCTGATGGGGGCCGGCGATCATTTCGTGAAGCGCTCGAGCCGTTCGAGCCTTCGTCTGCTGGGATCGGTCGGCGAGCCGATCAATCCGGAGGCTTGGGAGTGGTACTACAACATGGTGGGTGACGAGCGTTGCCCGATCGTGGATACCTGGTGGCAGACGGAAACGGGCGGCATCCTGATCACGCCGCTGCCGGGTGCGACGGACCTCAAGCCCGGCTCCGCAACGCGCCCGTTCTTCGGGATCAAGCCGCAGCTCGTCGACAACGAGGGCAATGTGCTCGAAGGAGCCGCCGACGGCAATCTCTGCATTGTCGACAGCTGGCCGGGCCAGGCACGATCGATCTATGGCGACCATCACCGCTTCGCACAGACCTACTTCTCGACCTACAAGGGCAAGTACTTCACCGGCGACGGCTGCCGCCGCGACGAAGACGGCTATTACTGGATCACGGGACGCGTGGACGATGTTCTCAACGTATCGGGTCATCGACTCGGCACGGCAGAAGTCGAATCCGCGCTTGTGTCGCACCATCTGGTTTCGGAGGCTGCGGTGGTCGGCTATCCGCATCCGATCAAGGGCCAGGGCATCTACTGCTACGTCACGCTGATGGCCGATCACGCCGGCGACGATGCGTTGCGTCAGGATCTCCTGAAGCACGTGCGTGCGGAAATCGGACCGATCGCCACGCCGGACAAGATCCAGTTCGCCCCGGGATTGCCAAAAACTCGCTCCGGCAAGATCATGCGGCGTATCCTGCGCAAGATTGCCGAGGACGACTTTGGCTCACTTGGCGACACGTCAACCCTCGCGGATCCGAGTGTTGTCGACGACCTTATCGCCAACCGGCAGAATCGCAACGGTCAGTAAATGATCTGACGCGAGAGGTCAGAAAGGCCGCCCCATGTCGTGGGGCGGCCTTTTGCTTTTCAATTGCAGGGGTGAAGAGGCTTTCGGCCGCCGTCATATGACTTCACGAGTCCGGAGGCGAGCAAGACGTCCGCGACGCTTCGCCCGTCCTCCAAGCGAATGTCGGCAAGCACCCGGCCGTAATATTTGTCACCCGAGATGGCGAGCAGCGAAACCTTCGTGGTGAGGAGCCTCGACAGGCCATCTCGTGCTTGCTGCGCGGCAAGACGGGTCGCCTCACACTTCGCATGCAACTCCGGTGCGTCGATTCCACGCAGTCGGACATAGGTCTCGATGCTATGTCCTGGCCACGGAGCGGCACTGACCAGGAGGGTATCTCCGTCCACAACGCGAATGAGTTTCGCCTCCACGGGCCCCGAGATCAAGTGATCCCCGGAAGCGGCCGCGGGGTGCCCGATAAAGGCGGCCAACAGGAGCAAGAGGGCGTAAAGAGAAGTCGAGCGCATTGAAGGATTATATTCCGATCTTTGGGCGCCGACAATGGGTATTTATTCCTTACTAGAAATCAATCGCCCGACCCTTGATCTCCCAGTCGCCGAACCGCGCAGGATCGGCACCCCCTCGCCCGCCGATCTCTCGCGGCGGCTCGATCATGGTTTCGTTACGACGCCTTTCCTCGGCCTCCTTCAGTGCGCGTATGGCTGCAGCAGATAGCTTCTTCTTCACCGGTTGTGCCGTATCGGAGGCGCCGCCCGAGGACGAATGTGGCTGATCTTCGAAAGGTGTCATGTTCGTTCGCGTCCATGATGCGTTGGTACCCGGCAAATATTGAAATCGCCGGCTGAATTTTTAAATCATAATGTAGCTGTCGCGGTCGGCTATGTCCAACTGTGACAAGCATAAGGAGCAAGATATGAATTTCGTTCGTACCGCGATGCTGCTGGCGTTTATGACGGCGCTGTTCATGGGCGTCGGCTATTTGATAGGCGGTCAGAGCGGGATGTTTATCGCTCTCGTGATCGCGGCGGCCATGAACTTCTTCTCCTATTGGAATTCCGACCGCATGGTGCTCGCCGCTTACCGGGCACAGGAAGTCGACGAGAGTAACGCCCCTGAATTTTTCCGGATCATCCGGGATTTGGCGCAACAGGCGGGCTTGCCGATGCCGCGCGTCTATGTCTTCGACAGTCCTCAGCCGAATGCGTTCGCAACCGGTCGCAATCCGCAGAATGCAGCCGTGGCCGCCTCGACCGGCCTCCTGCATCGTCTGACGCCGGAAGAGGTGGCCGGCGTTATGGCACATGAGCTTGCCCATGTCGAAAACCGTGACACGCTGACCATGACGATTACCGCGACCCTCGCCGGTGCAATCTCGATGCTTGGCAATTTCGCCTTCTTCTTCGGCGGTCGCCGCGATGAGAATAGCCCGCTCGGCGCTGTCGGACTGCTCGTCACCATGATCGTCGCCCCGCTTGCCGCCATGCTGGTCCAGATGGCGATCAGTCGTACCCGTGAGTATGCGGCCGACCGTCGTGGCGCCGAGATCTGTGGTGATCCCCGCTTGCTTGCGTCCGCCCTGCGCAAGATCGCAAGCGACAGTGCCCACATCGTCAACGACGATGCCGAACGTAATCCTGCGACGGCACACATGTTCATTATCAATCCCTTGAGCGGCGAACGCATGGACAATCTCTTTTCGACCCATCCAAACACGGAAAACAGGATCGCCGAGCTGATGCGGATGGCGGAAGGTACGGGGTCGGTATCGACGCGGCCCAATTCCGCTGTTAAGCCGAGCCGTAGATCGCGCTCTGTTCCGGATACCGGGCGCGGCCGCATTGGCTCGCAACCGCCCAAAGGACCGTGGTCTTGAACGACAAAGAGAAGAGTAAGAAGGCCGCAGCCGACAAGACGAGGAACAGGAACAGCGCCCCAGACCACCGCCGGGCCGCCTCAGATGCGAAAGCCGGGCTGGATGCCAGAATCGCGGCGAGTAGAATCCTTGCGGCTGTTGTTGATCGTCGGACGCCTCTGGACGGCATGCTGGATGCGGAGCATGGAAATCCTGCATACAGAGCGCTCGGCGAGGCGGATCGCGGCTTGGTGCGCGCCATTCTACAGACTGCCCTTAGGCACTTGCCGCGAATCGAGGCTATTCTCTCTTCGCTTCTCGAATCGCCGTTGCCGGATGGTGCCCGTTCTTTGCACCACCTCCTCGTGGTCGCGATGACGCAGATGCTTTATCTCGACGTGCCGGATCACTCAGCGGTTGATCTCGCGGTCGAACAAGCGATACGCGATCCCCGCAACAAGCGGTTCGCAAAGCTCGTCAATGCCGTCCTGCGGCGGCTGGGACGGGAGAAGGCGGCGCGACTCGCGAGTGTCGCTTCGCTTCCCTCGACGCCGAAATGGTTCTTCGATCGTCTTGTGGCCGTCTATGGAGCTGATGCAGCGGCACGAATAGCCGACGCCCAAAGCCGCCCTGCCCCCATCGATCTCACGGTGAAGAGCAATCCTCAAGGTTGGGCAGAGCGTCTCAATGGATGTGTTCTGCCGACGGGCAGCATTCGGCTTGCCGGATTTCGTGGTGGAATTCCCACTCTTGAAGGTTTTTCGGATGGCGAATGGTGGGTCCAGGATGCGGCTGCCGCTTTGCCTGCCCGACTTCTCGGTGACGTCGCCGGCCAACGGGTGGCCGATCTCTGCGCGGCACCCGGCGGCAAGACCGCACAACTTATCCAGGGCGGAGCTGTCGTTACTGCCGTTGAACAGTCCGAGAATCGTATTCGGCGGCTGAGGGAGAATCTCGCCCGGCTGCATCTCGAGTGCGAATGCGTGAATGCCAATCTGCTCGATTTCCGGCCGGCCGAGCTCTTCGACGGCATCTTGCTCGACGCACCCTGCTCGTCGACGGGGACGGCACGACGGCACCCCGACGTGCTTTGGACTAAGGGGCCGGAGGATGTGGCCAAACTCGCCGGTCTGCAGGAGAGGCTTCTTCGACATGCCCTGACGCTGGTGCGACCGGGCGGCCTCGTCGTTTTCTCGAACTGTTCGCTTGATCCTTCCGAGGGGGAGGAGGTCGTCGCGCGCGTCCTCGCCGATACGCCCGGCTATCAACGAGAACGCATTAGCGCTGCCGATTGGCCGGGCCTCGAAGAAGCGGTCACTCCGCGCGGCGAGTTGCGAACCACGCCCGCAATGCTGAGGCTGGAGGGAGCAGAAGGTGGTCTTGACGGCTTCTACGCCTGCATTCTCCGGCGCGATTAACGGAATATTTACCAAAACCGTTGCCATCATCGCAGAATAACGGCTAATCGCTCATTGCGCGGGTCGTTCATGCGCACGCGTCTGGTGGGCATGACACGGCGAGACTCTGGCAAGTTCCTCGCCCGATTTCGGCGCAGCCGCGCGCCATGGAAAAACGATGCGATTCACGGAACGCCAAAGGCTGGTCTATCTTTACCTCCGTGAGGCGTGGAGACGGATCTCCCGGCAGATCGCGATCGGCCACATTTCAGCCCTGCGCTTTGCCGGAGCGGGACCAGGTCGCCTGATTGTCGCACCCACAGACCTCAGGATTGTCGATCCGTTCGTCTCCGAAGAAATCCTCGTCCGGCGCTTTCCGCTCGCGGGAAAGATTCTGGATGCGGGTGACCGGTCGCCTTTCGAACTTGAGGCGCCTTCGCAACTCTTTGCGGTTCGTCTGCACTCTTTCGCTTGGCTTCGGCATGTGCGTGCTGACAAGACGGCGGAGGCATGCGCCAACGCTCGAGCCATTGTCGACGACTGGATTCGAATACATGGCACCCGCATCGCCGGACTGCCGTGGGACGCGGACGTGATTGCGCAACGGGTTATCGCCTGGTTGTCGCATTCACCGGTCGTCCTGCAGGACGCCGAGGGCGGCTTCTATCGTCGTTTCCTCAACAACCTCGCCTTTCAGATCCGCTACCTCAACCAGATAGCCGATCATGTTCCCGATGGACTGCCAAGGCTCAGAGTCCGGATCGCCCTTGCCATGGCTTCGATTTCCATGCAGATGCGGGGCGTTTCTGTTCGCCGGGCGGCGCGGCACCTCGACCGCGAACTGGACCGGCAGGTTCTGCCGGACGGTGGTCATATCTCGCGTAACCCAAACGCGGCGGTCGAAATCCTGTTCGATCTCCTGCCGCTGCGCCAGACCTATATCAACCTCGGCCACGACATACCGGTGAAACTCATCCCGACCATAGACAGGATGTATCCTGCAGTCCGCTTCTTCCGGCACGGCAGCGGTGATCTCGCCCTGTTTAACGGCGCGACCTCGATTCTCGCCAACGAACTCATGTCGGTGCTGCGGTACGACGAGACAGCCGGTCAACCTTTCAAGGCGCTGCCGCACTCGCAGTACCACCGGCTCTCCGCGGGTTCGGCCGTCGTGCTCATGGATACCGGCTACCCTCGCTCGACGGAACTGTCCAAGACAGCTCACGCCGGCTGCCTCTCCTTCGAGTTCTCTTCCGGCCGCCATCGCCTCATCGTCAACAGCGGTTCTCCCCGCTTTTCCGGCGAGAAGCTGCGCCAGCTGGCGCGGACAACTGCGGCGCATTCGACCGTTTCCGTTGGCGAGATGTCCTCCGCCAGGATCTCGCGTTCACCCTTTCTCGGCCCGCTGATGGTGTCGGGCGTAACGACCGTCGAGCTGACGCGACAAACAGCGGCCGACGGGAGCGATCGGCTCTGTGCACGCCACAACGGCTATCTTCTCGATTTCGGCCTCTGGCACGAGCGGGAGTTACGCATGAACGAGGCGGGGACAAAGATCGCCGGACGTGATCGTTTCCTCCTGGCGAACGGCGAGCCGCTGCAAGATCCGCCACCACCTGAAAGCGTTGGACGGTTCCACATCCATCCGGCGGTGCATCTCAAGCAGGTAGAAGATCGTGCCGTCCATCTGATTGCCCCGGACGGTGAGACTTGGGTCTTCTCCGTTCCGACGGGCGAACTGGTGATTGGCGAGGACGTGTTCTTTGCCGATGCCTCCGGTGCACGTTCTTCTGAGCAGATCGAAATTGCCTTTGACGGCCCGGAAATCCGCTGGTTTCTCGCCCATAAGTCTTAGGCCGGTTTCCTCTTGCTGCAAGCTGTGCTAGGCGGCAGCGACACATGCTATCCTCGGCGCTGCCGCAGCACGACCACTAGATTGGAGCAGAAAATCATGGCCGTCGTATCGAAGAAAATACCCGCTCCCGACCGGGTCAAGATCAAGACCGCTCTTCTTTCGGTCTCGGACAAGACCGGCATTGTCGAGCTTGCCCAAGCACTGAACGCCATGGGTGTGCGGCTTTTGTCGACCGGCGGTACTCACAAGGCGATAGCTGGCGCCGGTCTGCCCGTCACGGATGTCTCCGACGTCACGGAATTTCCGGAGATCATGGACGGACGTGTGAAGACGCTTCATCCGCGCGTTCATGGCGGCCTGTTGGCCATCCGTGACGATGCGGAGCACCAGCAGGCCATGCGTGAGCACGGCATCGATGCGATCGATCTCGCTGTCATCAATCTCTATCCTTTCGAGGAGGTTCGGGCGGCCGGCGGGGATTATCCGACGACCGTCGAGAACATCGACATCGGCGGCCCTGCGATGATCCGTGCGTCTGCCAAGAACCATGCCTATGTGACGATCGTCACCGATCCCACGGATTACGAGCCGCTGCTTTCGGCGCTCACGTCCGACGAGTGCCAGACGACCTACGCTCTTCGTCAGCAGTTGGCAGCGAAGGCCTTCGCCCGGACGGCTGCCTACGATACGATGATCTCCAACTGGTTTGCCGACGCCCTTTCGATCGATGTTCCGATGTATCGCACGATCGGTGGTGTTCTGAAGGAGAAGATGCGTTACGGCGAAAATCCGCATCAAAGCGCCGCCTTCTACGTCACCGGCGACGATCGCCCGGGCGTCGCGAATGCCACCCTGCTGCAGGGCAAGCAGCTCTCCTACAACAACATCAACGACACCGACGCGGCTTTTGAGCTGGTCGCCGAGTTTGCACCCGAAAACGGGCCTGCCTGCGCGATCATCAAGCATGCCAATCCCTGCGGCGTTGCGACCGGATCGTCTCTCGTCGAAGCCTACAAGCGAGCACTTGCCTGCGATTCCGTCTCTGCTTTCGGCGGCATCATTGCGCTCAACCAGACACTCGATGGGGAGACGGCTGACGAGATCGTCAAGCTCTTCACCGAGGTGATCATCGCGCCCGACGTCACCGAAGAAGCCAAGGCGATCATCGCCCGGAAGGCGAACCTTCGCCTCCTGACGACGGGCCGCCTCCCCGATCCGCGGGCTGCGGGAATCACGGCAAAGACTGTTTCCGGCGGGCTGCTGGTTCAGTCGCGCGACAACGTGGTCGTCGAGGATCTCAATCTGCGCGTCGTCACCAAGCGCGCGCCGACGTCGACCGAACTCGAAGACATGAAATTCGCGTTCAAGATAGCCAAGCACGTCAAATCGAATGCGGTGATCTACGCCAAGGACGGTCAGACGGCAGGCATCGGCGCGGGGCAGATGAGCCGTGTCGATTCCGCGCGCATCGCGGCCATGAAGGCGGAAGACGCGGCCAAGGCGCTCGGCCTCCCTCAGCCGCTGACGAGGGGGTCGGCGGTTGCCTCCGAAGCCTTTTATCCCTTTGCCGATGGTTTGCTTGCCGCCATTGCGGCGGGTGCGACGGCCGTCATCCAGCCCGGCGGCTCGATGCGCGACGAGGAAGTGATCGCGGCAGCCAACGAGCATGACGTGGCGATGGTCTTCACCGGCATTCGGCACTTCCGCCACTGATCGTAGCAACCCCGTTGCCTTTTTGGAGCTCGGCCTCGGCCGGGCTCTTTCTATTTCAGGCCGGTTGAGGGATTGCTGCCGGCCGGATACGGGGTAGTGAGCAGCACGAGAAATCCCCCTCCAAGATAGATGAGGACGCTCGCCATGCCGACGCGCGGTGAGCCGGTCCAATAGGTCAGCATCGAGAAGCTCAAGGTAGCCATGAAACTCGTGACGCGACCGGAGAGTGCGTAAATACCGAAGTAGCGTCCTGCTTCTTTCGGTGGGACGCTGCGGGCGAGATAGGAACGGGACGAAGCCTGAACGGGGCCGAAGGCGAGGCCGATCAGGATGCCGAACAGGATATAGGTTTTTTCGGCGGCGGTTCCGAAGAGGCCGGGCGTGGTTGCCGCGGAAAAGCTGACGGCACCGAAGAGCGTATAGCCCGGACCGGTCGAGATGATGCCGAACGTCGCTACGATCAGAAGGATAAGGCTGAGAAGCACTGTGAATTTCGAGCCGAACCGCCGGTCGACGCTGCCGGCTGCCAGACAGCCGAAGATCGCGACGACATTCAGGATTATCCCGTAGAGGCCGATTTCAAGGGTAGACCATTGGAACATCGCTGCGGCAAAAACGCCGCCCAGCACCAGCAGCCCGTTCACACCGTCCTGGTAGATCATGCGTCCGATCAGGAAGCGAGCGAGCCCAGATCTTCCCCGCAATTCACCCAGCGTCTTGCCGAGTTCGCTCAATCCGGCTCTTACGGCCTCGCCGAAAGGCTTGCCCTTGGTGGCATCCGGCGTGAAGAAAAACATCGGCAGAATGAAGATGAGATACCAGAGAGCCGATATCGGTCCCGTGATGCGCGCATCCTCGCCACTTGCGGGATCCAGACCGAAAAGTGGCGGTCGGCCGATCAGCGTCATTCCCGTCTTCGGGTTCGCCGCCAACAGCGTCACCACAGCAGTGAGGACGATGATTCCACCAAGATAACCGAGGCCCCAGGCGATGTTCGAAATACGACCCACCGTTTGAGGTGTGACGAGACGTGGCATCATGGAGTCGTTGAAGACGACGGAAAACTCGGCTGACACCGTGGCGAGGATGATCAGAATGACTGGGACGAAGACAGGCGAGCCCGGGGCAGCGGTCCAGAGCAGGCTCAGGCTTACAATCTTGATCACGGCGAAAAAGCCGATCCACGGCTTGCGACTGCCGGACTGATCGGCAATTGATCCGAGAATGGGGGAGAGTACGGCGATGATGATCGATGCGATCGTCGCCGTATTGCTCCATGTCGCCTGGGCAGAGACCGGATCGGAAGTCATCCTCGAGACGAAGTAGGGTCCGAAGATGAACGTCGTCACCACTGTAAAAAAGGGCTGGGCTGCCCAGTCGAACAGCATCCAGCCCCAAATTCCGCGGGCGGGCACCTTTGCGGTTTCCGCCGGCGACATATCAATTTCAACCGCCACCAACTCTTCCCCCGAATGTTTCGGGGGGAGAGTGTCACCTTGTCTTTCCGTGCGCAAGATCCGTCAGAAGGCCCGCGGCAACCGCGATTTTGGAAAGGCTCGGATCGCCGCTCTCGGTGATCGCAACCAGCTCGGTGACAAGCTGGTCGATGCGCTGCGGATCTGCTTGACACCACGCAGCAATCGGGTCCCTCTCCCTGGCGTATAGCGACAGCGCTTCGGCAACGATGTCACGCCTCGCCGCACCGATCTGATGGATGCTGCGGGTCAGCGAGAGGCTTTCGTAATGATCGGTCGTGGACACGCGGTTGGCCGCTGCCAAGAGGCGTTCGATGCTGAAGGCCCCAGACACCGTGAAGTAGCTGCTGACGGTGCGCGCGATTGTCGCGCCGGTTCGCCCGGCGATCTGCATGACCTCCGGTACCAGCAACAAGACGGAAAGGCGAACGACGTCACCGGCAAGGTCCTCCGGCGCACCTGCCTGCACGAGATCGGCAATCTCACGGTCAAGTCTTTGACGCAGTTCTTCCGGCAGAGCGGTTCCAAACGATTGCTTCAGCGATCTAACCGTCGACTTGAGGCGGGCAAGCGCATCGGTAATGCTGCCGGTCGAGAGTCCCGTTTCGACGAGCAGCCGCGAAACGCCGGTGTAGACCTCCGCCACGGCTGCGTAGAGTCTATTTTGCAGTTCTCCGGGCACCTCGGCGTCCAGCGCGTCGATACGCGCCCACAGATCGGTAAGATCGAGCCCGTCTCTCACCAACAGTGCCGCCTTGACGACGTCGGCAGGAAGAACGCCGGTTGCGTCCGCGGTCATGACGACAAAGCCCGGGCCTCCACGGTTGATCACATGATTGGCCAAAACGGTGGCGATGATCTCTCGGTGCAGGCGGTGCCCGGCGATGTCTGCGGCGAACGCCTTGCGCATCTTCGCAGGGAAATAATTGAACAGCGTCGTCGCGCAATAGGGATCGTCCGGCAGATCTGAGGCCACCAGCGAGTCGAAGAGGACGATCTTCGCGTAGGAGAGCAGAACGCCTATCTCCGGGCGGGTCAACGCCTTGCCTTCCGCGTAGCGTTCGGCAAGTGCATTGTCGTCAGGCAGCATCTCGACCTTGCGATTGAGTCGTCCCGCTGTCTCGAGCGACGACATCAGCCGGCTCAATTCTTCGCGATTGCGAACGCCCTTCCTTTCGGTGAGCGAGATGGCCAAAGGCTGCAGATAGTTGTTGCGCAGAACGAGCGACGCAACTTCGTCCGTCATGTCGGCGAGCAACTTGTCGCGCTTCGCCATGGTAAGGCGATTTTCCGCAACAGCCGGCGCCAAGGTGATCTTGATATTGACCTCGACGTCGGAGGAGTTCACTCCTGCGGAGTTATCGATGGCGTCCGAGTTCAGACGTCCGCCGTTGAGGGCATAGAAAATCCTTCCACGCTGCGTGACGCCGAGATTTGCCCCTTCCCCTATAACCTTGGCGCGGACCTCGTTTCCGTTTACGCGGATCGCGTCGTTCGTCCGGTCGCCGACCTCCGCGTCCGTCTCCCCCGGCGCCTTGATGTAGGTGCCAATACCGCCGAACCAGAGAAGATCAACCGGTGCCTTCAGGATTGCCGTCATGATTTCAAAGGGGGTCGCGGTCATCTGTTCGAGGCCGATCGCGGCGGCGGCCTCCGCCGTCAGCTCGATGGATTTCACGCTGCGGGAAATAATCATTGCGCCTTTCGAAAGCGCCTTGTGATCGTAATCCTGCCAGCTGGACCGCGGCAGGGCGAAAAGCCGCTTGCGCTCAGCGAAGGAAAGGGCCGTATCCGGATCCGGATCGATAAAAATGTCGCGGTGATCGAATGCGGCAACGAGGCGGATCTTTTCGGACAGCAGCATGCCGTTGCCGAAGACGTCTCCCGACATGTCGCCGACACCGGCCACCGTGAAGGGTGTCGACTGTATGTCGATGTTCATCTCGCGGAAGTGCCGCTTGACGGCCTCCCAGGCACCTCGGGCCGTGATGCCCATCTTCTTGTGGTCGTAACCGGCGGAACCACCCGACGCGAAGGCATCGTCCAGCCAGAAACCGGCTGCACGCGCAAGGGCGTTTGCGGTATCGGAGAATGTCGCGGTACCCTTGTCGGCGGCAACGACGAAGTATGGATCGTCATCGTCAAGCCGTACGGTGTCCGCCGGCGGCACGATCCGTCCGCCTTGAATGTTGTCGGTGATCGACAGCAGCGTCGTAACGTATGTCTTATAGGCTTCCTTGCCCGCATTCAGGTATTCATCGCGACTTCCGCCCGACGGAAGCTGCTTGGGGAAGAAACCACCCTTTGCGCCCACCGGTACGATGACGGCATTCTTGACTTGCTGGGCCTTCACGAGCCCAAGCACTTCCGTGCGATAATCCTGGGCACGGTCGGACCAGCGCAGACCGCCACGCGCGACCTTGCCGAACCGGAGATGTACCCCTTCGACTTCGACGCCGTAGACAAAGATCTCGCGGAACGGACGTGGTTCAGGCAGACCTTCCAGACGCTGCGGATCGAACTTGAAGGCGAGCATCGGACGAGGTTCGCCATCTGGAGCCTTCTGGAAGAAGTTTGTCCTAAGCGTCGCATCGACTGCATTCAGATAGCGGCGAAGAATGCGGTCTTCATCGATGCTGGGCACGGAGACGAGGGCGGCCAGCAGCTCCTGTCGGCTGTCGTTGACCTTGCGCTGCCTGCTCTTCTCGCCAAGTGTCGGATCGAAGATGTCGCGGAACAGGTTGAAGATGGACGCGGCGATCTGCGGATATTTGTTCAGCGTTTCAGCAATATGGTTCTGCGAATAAACAATTCCGCACTGGCGCAGATACGCTGCATAGGCACGCAGAACGGTTACCTCGCGAGCAGTCAACCCAGCGGTCATGACCAGGCGATTGAAGGTATCGTTGCCGATGGTACCGTTGAAAGCGCCGAGGAATGCATCCCCGAGCAGCTTCCCGTCACGACCGATGTCGAACTCGCCTCCGCCGCGAACTTCCAGTTCCATGTCGTGCAACACCACGAGCTTGTGGCTTTCCGATGCCGCGACCTGGATATCGAAGGTGCGTTCGCTGATGACGCCAAAGCCGAGATTTTCCAGAAGCGGCACGCGTCGCGACAACGGCAGATGCTCTCCGGCATGGAAGATCTTGAGATAGAGAAGATTGCCCTTATCTGAGGCTTGCTCGTGGAAGCTGATGCTGGCCGGCTGCCCTTCGAGGCAGGCATTGATGTGCTGCAGGTCGGCCACGGCCTCTTCAGGCGTAAAGGCTTCCTGATAGGCGTGCGTGACGGTGAGTGTTGGTGCATCCGATCCGGCGAGTGCCGTGAACCGGTCCGTCCACCGCGCGGTGATCGCGCGTACGGCCTCTTCGAGGCGGGCCTGTGGGATTCGGGGCGTCTTGCCTTCGTTGCGGCCGATGATGATGTGGACGCGCGCGACCCCGCCCTCCGGAAATGCCGGGTAGTAGGCCGAGACATGGCCCTGATAGGCTTCCTTGAAGTAATTTCCGATCTTCTCGCGCACGAGAGAATTGTAATCCTCTCGTGGAACATAGACGATCAGGGAGACGAACCGGTCGAAATGGTCGATGCGCGGCAGGACGCGCACCCTCGGACGCTCGGAAAGATCGTTGATCTGCTCGCAGAATCGGGCAAGCAATTCAGCGTCGATCTGGAAGAGGTCGTCACGGGGATAGGATTCGAGCGTGTTCTGCAACATGCGGCCGGAATGGCTTTGCGGGTCGAAGCCGAAGCGTTCGACCACTTTCTCGACCTTCGCGCGCAGCAACGGAATCTGGTTTACAGAGCGGGTGTAGGCTGTCGCGGTGAAGAGACCGACGACGCGAAGTTCGCCCACCACCTTTCCGGCTGCGTCGAAGCGCTTCACGCCCACATAATCCATATATGCCCGCCGGTGGACGACCGATTTCACGTTCGCCTTGGTAACGATGAGGAAATCCGGACCCTGCAGGAACTCCAGGATTTCCGGTGTCGTCGTCACGGCCTGCTTGCCGTGACGGAGAACCAAGACCTCCGGGTCGGCGAGGATGCCGAGGCCTCGCCCCCTGCCGCGCTCGAGTTTGGCGTCGGGCCCCTCGCCCGTATAGACGTATTCCCGCATGCCGAGGAACGTGAAGTTGTCATTCTTGAGCCAGTCGAGGAACGCGAGCGCTTCGTCACGTTCGGCTTGCCGACGACCGGGTGCGAGGCGCCTTACTTCTTCTATCGAGGTCTCCAGAACCGCGAGCATCTCTTTCCAGTCAGTCGAGGCCATGCGGACCTGCTCGAGGACAAAGGCCAGACGTTGCTTCAACGTATCCGCCTGTTCGTCCGTGAGCGGCGCGAGGTGCAGCTGGATATAGCTTATCCGATGTGCTGGATCGGTCGGCCTGTCCGGCCGGAAAAGCTCGATCGCCTTGTTCGGTTCCGTAACGAGAATGGGGTGGATCGCGAGAAAGATATCACGATGGAGGCTGGTGACCTCACCCATCACTGAATCATAGAGGAAAGGCTTGTTACGATCGACGATCGAAAGCACGCTCGTCGGAATGCCGGAGTGCCCGACTCCAGGCACGAGCTTGATCGTGATCTTCGGGTCGTGTCCGTTCCACCCCGCCACGTCTTCTGCCGCCCGCTGGGCCGAAAAGGCAAGCATGTCCTGCGTGTAGAGATCCAGGTCGTCGCTGCTGGCGCGACCAAACAGAATATCCGGATCGATGAAAGGCTTTCCCAGTTCCTCAAGCCGCTTTTGGGTCAGTGCCCAATTGTGATCCCGCTTGGATTTCCTGCTTGCGACCATTGAGCCTTTCCTCCTTTATGCTCCAGTCTACAACACGACTCGTGTAGCCGCTGTTTAATATCGACTCGTTTAAGATTGCCATACAAATCGCCAATGAAATGGTGAAATATGACGTGATTTTGCGATTTTGTTACCAATATACGACAAAAATCGTGGGTGAGGACATTCGACCATGAACAAAAGCCCTTCCTGTGCGGTGATCGTCATCTCCAGCCACGTAGTTCGGGGCTCGGTCGGAAATCGCGCCGCGGTCTTCGCATTGGAAACGTTGGGCTATCCTGTCTGGGCTTTGCCGACAGTCGTGTTGCCGTGGCATCCTGGGCATGGAAAGTCGACGCGACTTTCGTTCCCGGAAGCCGGCTTCGACCAGCTGATTGATGACCTGATCGACGCCCCGTGGATATCGGAGGTGGGCGCGGTACTGACAGGCTACTTCGGCAACGCGGGGCAAACCCGTGCTGTCGCCCGGCTCGTCGCGGCACTCAAGGCGAGAAATCCCGACCTTCTTTATCTCTGTGATCCGGTCATGGGAGATATGGGCGGCCTTTATGTTTCCGAAGAGACCGCAAAGGGAATTCGCGACAACCTTATCCCGCTTGCGTCAATTGCGACTCCCAATCGTTACGAGCTCAGCTGGATGGTGGGAAGCTCGCTTGAGAACAATACCGCCATCATAGATGCCGCGTTGTCGCTCGGTCATGCGCGTATGCTGGTGACGACAGCGCTGCCGATGATGGCGGGTGGAGTCGGTAACCTGTTGCTTTCCGGCCGGCATGCATTGCTGTCAGAGCACAGATTGATCGACAATCCGCCAAACGGCCTGGGTGACCTTCTCGCCGCGGTGTTCCTGGCGCGCCTTCTTTCAGGGATACCGGAAGAGCGGGCGCTCCAGTTGGCAACCGCGAGTGTCTACGAAATATTGGCGCGAACGATGAAGCGCGGGAGCGATGAGCTGACGTTGGAAAGTGATGCGTCGAGCCTGATGTCACCGATGGCACTCGTGCAGATTCGACGGATCATGCATCCTGCCTTGAGACCATAGGCTTCCCAATGAACGGTGTGGAGCACATCCGGCGCCGAAAGTCATGCAAGTTTGTTGGCAGAACGGATTGCATCTGTTTCCGGTCCAATATAATCGAAAATACATGCTGCGTTTTCCAGACACTCTCGTTACCGGTTACCGCAACTTCATGACCGGGCGCTACGTTGATGAGCGCGAACGTTACCGCGTTCTGGCCGAAACCGGCCAGAAACCCCAGACATTGGTGATTGCCTGCTGCGACTCCCGGGCGGCCCCGGAGACCATTTTCGACGCCGGTCCCGGTGAGCTCTTCGTGGTCCGCAACGTTGCGAACATGGTTCCACCCTACGAGCCGGACGGCCAATTTCATGCGACGTCGGCGGCACTCGAATTTGCGGTCCAGGCTCTGAAGGTGCGTGACATCATCGTCATGGGCCATGGACGATGCGGAGGTATTCGGGCGGCGCTCGATCCCAATGCGGAGCCTCTCTCGCCGGGTGATTTCATCGGCAAGTGGATGGGGCTATTGAAACCCGCTGCCGAACAGATTCAGGCAAACTCCATCATGACCGCCGGCGAACGGCAGACGGCACTGGAGCGTATTTCAATTCGCAACTCGATTGCAAATCTCAGGACTTTCCCCTGCGTCAAGATCCTTGAGGAGCGCGGAAAGCTCAATATTCATGGCGCCTGGTTCGACATCGGCAATGGCGAACTCTGGATCATGAACCGCGAGACGCGTGATTTCCAGCGCCTCGAGCTCTAGATTCGGCGTGGCTGCGCGTTACCGGGCTGCGCGTTACCGGCCGTCGATCTGGGCACCGATATAGGCAATCGCCTGCTGGTAGACGGATGCGGCGTTCCAGCCCTGAAGCGCTCCAAAATTCGGTTCGCCCGGCTGATATCCTGCGCCGGTCTGCCATCCGTGGCCACGCAAGAAATTGGCGGTGGAAGCCAAGGCATCAGCACGCGAGTGCACGAGGTCGATACGGCCGTCACCGTCACCATCAGCCCCGAAGCGGACGACATTGCGCGGCAAAAACTGCGTCTGCCCTATTTCTCCGTGGGCGGCGCCTCTGGCGTTGAGGGCCAGCGACTTGCTTCCGACGAGCTGGAGCGCGGCATAGAGCTGGTCGGTGAAGTAGTCCGTCCGGCGGCAGTCGTACGCGAGGGTTGCAACGGCAGAAAGCGTGTGCTCGTTGCCCATATAGCCGCCGAACCCCGTTTCCATGCCCCAGATGGCGATCAGCGGACCAGCGGGGACTCCGTACCTGCTTTCGATCCTCGAGAACAGCGAGGCATTGTTCTTCTTCATTGCCTTGCCACGAGAGATGATGACTGCACCACCACGTTTCTTCATGAACTGATCGAAAGAGAGCTTGAAGCTCTTCTGGCCTCGGTCCGCACGGATGGTGTTGGTATTGTAAGAGACGGTCGCGAACACTTGGTCGAGCAACCTTGCGTTCACACCTTGTCCGGCCGCTTCCTGCTTGAATTCCTGAATCCAATCTGAGAATCCCGCGGACGTCTTGCCGCATTGCGCTGCGCTTGCATTATTGACCGCTGCACTGCCTACAACCATTGCCAGAAAAGCTGCAGTGGCAAACTTTGAGAATTGCATAGAGACCTCGTGTTCCGCGTCCTGAACCTTGCTGGTGAACATGCCAGCCAGTATTGATTCTGTCACGCGGTAGTTTCGCACTCGCCAGTTACTTGAGGGCGACGCTCCGCGCACGCCGGCTTTACGCACCCGCCGCCGGCTTGGACCGGCGGCGGAGCAAATCACAAGATGTCAATTTGCGGCGTTCTTCGGCTTCAGCAGGCCGCGGTTGACGAGCAGTTCCGCAATCTGCACTGCATTGAGTGCGGCGCCCTTGCGGAGATTGTCGGACACCACCCAAATGTTGAGGCCGTTCTCGACCGTTGCGTCCTCGCGGATACGGGAAATATAGGTTGCATCCTCACCGGCACACTCGACCGGCGTGACGTAACCACCGTTCTCGTGCTTGTCGACGACCAGACAACCAGGGGCCTCGCGAAGGATGTCGCGGGCCTGATCGGCCGTGATTTCGTTTTCGAACTCGATGTTCACCGATTCCGAATGGCCGATGAACACGGGAACGCGCACGGCGGTGCAGGTAACCTTGATCGCGGGATCAAGCATCTTCTTGGTTTCAGCGAGAACCTTCCATTCCTCCTTCGTGTAGCCATCCTCCATGAAGACGTCGATGTGCGGAATGACATTGAAGGCGATGCGCTTGGTGAACTTCTTCGCTTCGATCGGATCGGCGACGAAAACGGCACGGGTCTGGCTGAAAAGTTCGTCCATACCTTCCTTGCCGGCACCCGAGACCGACTGATAGGTGGATACCACGACCCGCTTGATCTTTGCCGCGTCATGAAGCGGCTTCAAGGCAACGACGAGCTGGGCGGTCGAGCAGTTCGGGTTGGCAATGATATTGCGCTTCTTGAAATCGACGATGGCGTCCGGATTCACTTCCGGCACGATCAGCGGCACGTCGGCGTCATAGCGCCAGGCGGACGAGTTGTCGATTACGACGCAACCCTGAGCTCCGATCTTGGGGGACCACTTCTGCGAGATGGTGCCGCCCGCTGACATGAGGCAGATATCCGTGTCGGAGAAGTCGTAATTCTCGAGGTTCTGTACCTTCAGCGTCTTGTCGCCAAACGATACTTCGGTGCCCTGCGACCGTGCCGATGCGAGTGCGACAACTTCATCTGCGGGGAAGCCGCGCTCGGCGAGAATACCAAGCATTTCCCGCCCGACATTGCCGGTGGCGCCTACAACTGCAATCTTGAAACCCATGTTTCCTGCTCTCTTTCTTTCTCTCCACGGCTGGTGAGGGGAAACCTTCGGCAAGTGCCTTGTTTCCGTATCCCCGGCCTTGCCGGGGAGAGAGCGGAGGCCAGAGACGTCAGACGGTTTTCGTCGTCGTTTTGGCCTTGATTGTGGATGAACGGGAGGCAAACGCACTCTGCCCGGCTGCATAGGCCAGGTCGGATGCCGCGACAATTGGCAGACCGAAACGGTGCATGAACGAATCCCTTCTCAGGCCGAGCTATTAAGGCGTTTTTCGACGGAGTCAAGTGGAAGCATAAGCGTACGACGCGTGCTCTCGCCCACCCACCAAGAGCCGAACGCCTGATCTCGCAGCTCCAATACCCATGGTCGTCCGTCGCCGTTGATGCGGCGAACGGCAGCATCAACGGCTTCACCGGCTATCCGCCCAAGCGCCTCTGCTTCCGAATCATTGGGTACCCGTCTCCGGCCACAAGGTGAGAGATCGAATGCTGGTGCCGTCAAGATGGTTGCTGATCTCCAGGCCGTGAACTGGACAGGCATGATCGTCGTTCTCACGATCCTGATGATCTATGTAACGATGGTCTATGGTCCGATCGCGGCGATGCTGGTCGACACGTTCCCGACCCGCATCCGTTACACCGGCATGTCCCTGCCCTACCATATTGGTAACGGTTGGTTCGGCGGTCTGCTGCCGGCAACGGCTTTCGCGATGAGCGCAGCCAAGGGGATATCTACTACGGCCTTTGGTACCCGATCGTCATCGCCGGCATGTCGTTCGTCATCGGCATGATCTTCCTTCGGGAAACGAAGGGTACCGACATCCACGCGTGAGCGTGAGTGTATTGAGCGGACTCAACTCGCAAAACGGAGCCCGGCACGGATAGTGCCGGGCTTTTCATTGTCCGACCAGGACGTCGATCTTGTCGTGAGGCCATGTTTGTGGAAGATGCCGGTATTGCATCTCTTCCGGTATCTCAGTGATGTCCTACATTCTACGCGACACCAGGTCGACGGATGTTTCGTCGATGGCAACAATCTATGCGGACGCCGTGGTGACGGGCACGGCCAGTTACGAGCTGGTTCCGCCGACGCGAGAGGAAATGGCCTCGCGCTTCGCAGAGATAATCGGTAGGGGTTATCCTCATATCGCCGCCGTCGATGAGGACGGGGCATTCCTCGGCTATGCCTATGCATCTGCTTTCCGCACCCGGCCGGCCTATCGATGGCTCGTCGAGGACTCGATTTATCTCGCACGGGAAGCTCAGGGCAGAGGGATCGGCAAGGCACTGCTGCAGGAACTGGCAAGACGCTGCACGGCGCTTGGCTTTCGGCAGATGGTCGCCGTTATCGGCGGTGCGAGCCCCGCCTCGGTGCGCCTCCATAGCGCCTGTGGTTTTCAGTTAACAGGTACGCTGATCGGGACCGGCTTCAAGCATGGACGGTGGCTCGACACCGTTCTCATGCAATTGCCGCTGGGGGATGGCAACGCTACTGTACCGGACGAGGACAGCTATCCGGGTTGCCTGTTTGTAGGCTAGCTACTCCACCAGTTTCAGTTTCTTGTCGAAGACTTTCAGTACTTGCGTCAGTTCGTGACCACGCTTGAGCACCCGCCCGCTGGTATGGATCACCGAATAGGCGCCCTGTTTTGCGGCGAGTTTCGGATCCTTTTCGATCCGGTAAAGCGGCAGTTCTCCGGATCGCTTGAAGACTGAAAAGACGGCCTTGTCCTTCAGGTGGTCGATCGCATAGTCACGCCATTCGCCCTCGCCGACCATGCGTCCGTAGATCCAGAGGATTGAATCGAGTTCCTTGCGGTGAAACGTGACCGGAAGCGGATCACGACTTTGGCGGTAATCCTGTAGGCTGACGATAGGCGCGGAATGGCTCGCCTGCGATGCGTCCGTGCGCGGCAAATCCGGCTGATCGCTCATCAAGACTCCCCGGCTTT
The DNA here is from genome assembly GCF_003337715.1 of Ciceribacter lividus. Taxonomy (GTDB): domain Bacteria; phylum Pseudomonadota; class Alphaproteobacteria; order Rhizobiales; family Rhizobiaceae; genus Allorhizobium; species Allorhizobium lividum. Next base: position 1,367 of record NZ_QPIX01000014.1, on the reverse strand, counting down.
TCGATTTTGACAGATGAATGACAGTTTGCCTCAGACGGTAGAAAAAGCAAGCCGGTGCACAAACAAGTGCAGCACACTACCTTTCTTTTGGCCGCCGCATTTTGGTCAAAACAGTGCCCCATTTGCGACCGAAGCTGGCGTCACTGAGTTGGCGCGTCGCGCCAAAGGTCCGGTCTGTTGCATTGACCCCTTACCCCCAGCCCCCCAATGCTTCTGGGCCGGACCGCCCCTCAGGGGTTACGCTCCGTCCTTGCCGATGATCATCGTCGCGCCGAGAATCGCGGACGGCTCTCCCTTCGCACTGGACGTCTGAAGCAGGACGGCGCAACCATCGTTCCCGTCCTTCGCCATGACTTTTGCCGGCAGCACGAGGTGGAGTTCGCTTCCGTCCCACATCCCAACGGTCTGGACGTCGGTGACGCTGTTCCAGTACGCAACCTCCTTACCGATATTCTCGCCTTTCAGAACATCGACGACCTCTTTGCGGCGGAAATAGACGATGACGACGTCTGCCTTGCCATGTCCCTGCCCGACCGTGATTGTCAGCTCCTCGTTTTTGCGCGTCGCGCTAACGGGCACAGAAAGTCCGAAACCCTCCCGTCGCATTCGGTCCAGCTTGAGGGTGACCTCATCCGCGTCGGTGCCTTTCAGGTGGTCGCGGCCGTTGAGAATGGCCTGCGGAGTATAAACGCCGCTACGACCCAGACTGCGGGCATAGGCATACTGGCGACCTGTATTCTCCGGCGTGGCCAGCGTGTCGTTCCAACCGATGTAGTTCCAGTAGTCGACGTGATAGGCGAGCGCCACGACATCGCTCATCTGCGCGAGCCTTTCGAATGCCCTGTCGGCCGGCGGACAAGAACTGCAGCCCTGCGAGGTGAAGAGCTCGATGACGCCCCGCGGCGTATTACCGTCCTGGGCCTGGGCGGATGTACAGGCAACGGTCATGAAGACCAGAGCATAGCGGGCGAATACAGTCGAGGTCATCCGTCGAACCTGCTTACTCCTGAGGATGTCGCGCTTTGCGCTCTTGTCGCCGACATCCAAAAAATAGTTACACGCCAGCAATACCCGCTCAACCTTCTGACGAGAAGTCACGATGGGGTGAGACTCCCTTCTGTGATCGTCGATACTCCAAAAGAATGCAACGGTGTTAAGTTTCAAGCACCGTTGCTCGATAGTCTCGCATCCTGGCATTGAGGATGATGATCATCCTGCGCATGACGGCGACGATGGCGACCTTTCCAGGTTTTCCTTTTGCTTTCAGCCGGTTGTCAATGCCGCGTGAATTTTCCCCAGAAGTGCCGCAGTAAAATTCCCCAGTTATGCCGACGTCGACGACATGGCGAATTGAGGATTTTTCGGCG
>NZ_QPIX01000013.1:105690-115969 GCF_003337715.1 Ciceribacter lividus | reverse complement strand
GCGGTGATCCAGGAAGCATATGTCCACGGCGTCTCGACACGCTCGGTCGACGATTTGGTCAAGGCGATGGGTGCGGGCGGCATGTCGAAGAGCCAGATGAGCCGCCTCTGTGCCGAGATCGACGAACGGGTGAATGCCTTCCTCGCCCGACCGCTGGAAGGCAGCTGGCCTTATCTGTGGCTCGACGCGACCTACCTGAAGGTGCGCGAGGGCGGCAGGATCGTCAGCCGTGCCGTGATAATCGCAGTGGCGGTGAACGATGACGGCAAGCGCGAGGTGCTGGGCGTAGCCACCGGCCCGTCAGAAGCAGAAACGTTCTGGACCGACTTCCTGCAGTCTCTCGCTGACCGCGGCCTGCGTGGCGTGAAGCTGGTCATTGCGGACGGCCACAAAGGCCTGCGCGCCGCGGCACGCCGGGTGTTCAACGCCACGCGCCAGAGGTGCCGCATTCACTGGATGTGCAACGCGCTCGCCCATGCGCCGACGAAGCAGCGCATGGCGGTGGCGGCAATGCTGAAGACGATCTTCGCGCAGGAAGCGAAGGCCGATGCCGAAACGCAGTGGGACGCCGTGGCCGACGCGCTGCGGGAGAAGCAGCCCAAGCTCGGCGCCCTGATGGATTGCTTCCCGCGACGACGTGCTCGCCTACACGTGCTTCCCGCGCGAACACTGGGCGCAGATCGCATCCGCGAACCCGCTCGAGCGCGTTAAGCGCGAGATCAAGCGCCGCGCCGACGTCATCAGCATCTTCCCCAACGACGAGGCAATCGTCCGCCTCGTCGGCGCGCTTATGCCGGAGACAAACGACGAACGGGCCGTTGCTCGACGCTAAATGAGCCTTGAAACGCTTGCCCGCATCACAGACAATCCAACAATCAAGCTGCCCGCCGTCGCCGCCTGATCGGTCCCGGTTCTTCTCCGAAGGTCGGCGCTCATACACCATTCCTCGGGACATGACCTGAAATTGCTAAACCCAGCGCAAACCTCTGGTTTGCACTATCGATTCAGATTCGTCGCATTTTGGAAAGACGGTGAGTCGAATTCAGTGAGCGGCCTTATTATTGGAATAATGGGGAATTTCGCGCACGGCCTTCAGGGTAAATGACCCTGGAGGCGCGCGATACGGACGGGACGTCGGTAAGATTGTTGCGCTTGCTTGCATGCTCTCACTGGTTGCGGTATAAAGATAATTAGTGTTTTCGGAAGCAAAAATTGGAGGCAAAGATGGTTGATCTGCCCGTTGACTTGCGAACGATCGTGACATTGAAATCCTGGGAAGATGCGAAGTTCGCCGAAGATCTCAGGAAGGATCCCAAGAAGGCGGTAACCTCTCTCGCGAAGTCTCTGGGTCTCGACATCGGCGCTGTCGACTTCAACATCGTCGAGGAGAAAAAGGGCGCCTACACCTTGGTCATCGCAGAGAATCCGATGGGCGCCGCGCCTGCGCAGATGCGCGCCGCCAACAAGGGAGTCGAGATGATCCGCGCCGGCGGCGGCACGGTCAACTCGTACACTGCTGATTGCGGTTGCGGTTCGACTTACACAGGCGGATGCTCGTGCGGCTCGGTGTTTGGGACGCCCTGTCTTGCCTGTGCAACCGCCCTTCTGTGCTGACGCGTCGGCCGCTGCGCGGCGCCACGCATGTGACAGCCAATGCGAAAGAACTATCGCTCCGCGAACGCGCGATTTGGATGGCCGAGTGCGGTTCTACTTCGGAGGTCACTGGTGGTGTTGCCCACGAGCGGATGGCGTGGTGGGCGCGCACATTCTTTCGGAACAGGGACCTTTCATTCAGGCAGTGGCTCTCTTTTGACGGTTTGACGCCGGAAGGCGTGGTTGGCTTCGTTGAACGCGACCAGCGCCTCAGCCACGCAAGGGGCACCGTCGCGTGGGCCGACACGCGCAACGACGCCCTTGCCGCTTCCGCAGCTGTTGACCTGGACGGCGCGGCGACCGGCAATAGCCTTTCGATTGCCCTGCGACCTTACGTGCTGTGGGCATTGGCGAGGCTTCGCAACGCCCTTGCCGAGACAGCGGTCTTCGGCGCGGCGTCCAGTGCGAGAGTTGAGGCCCGTTTCACGGATCATTTGCTGTCGCGGCTGCAGGCCGTGGCCATGCCATCCCTTGGCCTGGCGATCAACATGGCCCGCCTCTCCGGAACGCTTGTGGGAGCGAGCCCCGAGGAGCGGCTGTCGCACTTTGCGCGGCAACTTGGCGATCCGCACGAGCGGGCACGCGTCCTTGCGCACTTCCCCGTGCTCGATCGCATGTTGGCGGAAGTCACCACCCTGATCACCGAGGCGGCGGTGCTCCTGTTCGCGCATCTTGCTCAGGACGAGTGCGCACTGGCGGAGCCATTTGGAATCGTGGCGCGAGCTCTCACCGACATCGAGTTTGGCCAAGGCGATCCGCATTGCGGCGCAAGGAGCGTGGCAATCCTGTCCTTTGGCGATACCAAGGTGGTCTACAAGCCAAAAAGCCTCGCGATCGATGTCGCTTTCAATCGACTCATCGAATGGCTCGGACAGCGCACCGAACCGGCTCCAGCTGCGCTCACCATCGTCGAACGGGGCGATCACGGATGGACGGAGTACATCGCCGCGCGCCCTTGCCAGACCGTCGCGGAAGTCGCGCGGTACTACCAGCGCCTAGGCTCATTGCTGGCCTTGCTGCGCCTTTGCGGCGGCGTCGATGTCCATTTCGAGAACCTCATATCGAGCGGCGATCACCCCTACGTCGTCGACCTGGAAACTCTCCTGCACAGGGATGCGCGTTGTCCGCGAGGAAAGGCGTCGGCCGTCGCGCGACGATCGGCCGCTCGCAACCGTACCGTCCTCCGCGTCGGACTGCTGCCGGACTGGATGACAGGAGCGGATGGGGTCTTCGATCTCAGCGGAGCCGGCGCGGACAGCGACCAGGTAGCGCCCTTCCTGCAGCCGAAATTCGAGCAGTTCGATCGCGACGATCCGCGCATCGTCTACGAGAAGACGAAGATTGCGGTTCGCACCAACGTTCCGCAGCTGCCCGACGGCCCGCAACCCGTCACGGCTTTCGCGGACGATCTCCTGCGCGGGTTTCGGGCCACGTATTCGGCGTTGCTGTCGGAACGAGAGGAGTTGCTGTCCGGCGACGGGCCGATGGCCGCGTTCGGCGACGTCCGCACGCGCTGGGTGGCGCGGCCAACGGTGCAGTACGCGCTGGCCCTTCGGGACTCTTATCATCCGACCCATATGCGTGACGGGATAGATCATGAGATGGCGTTTGCCAGCCTCGCGGACGGTGTCGAGGAGGCTCCGCATCTGCGCATGCTGATCGCAAGCGAGAAACGCGACTTGTGGTCGGGGGACATTCCGTATTTTTGGTGCCAAGGCTCGGATCGCAGCCTTCGGGACTCGTCCGGTTACGTGGTGTGCGCGGACTTCTTTGCGGAAACGGCTGCCGAACTGCTGACCGCTGCCGTGAAGCGCATGGGTCCAGCCGATCTGGCCCGGCAGGAGGACATTATCCGCACTGCGATTAAAGCCCGCAGCATGGTGGGTGGCCCGCGGCAGCCGGATGCGCTGATCGGTAGACTTCAACACCGCGCCGACGTCGAAAAACTGATGGACGCTGCCGTTACGATCGGCGACCACCTGGTTCGACGCGCTATTCCTGTCGACGGGTGCGTGCATTGGGTCGGACTTGCCCAGCGCGGAGAGCGCCATTACGCCGCCGCCATCCTCGACGACAGCCTATATGACGGCACTGCCGGGATAGCGGTCTTCCTTGCGCAGCTCGCCCAGATCACCGGCTCGCGGCGCCACCGGCTTGCGGCGCAGCAAGCCCTCCATACCGCCCGACACGCTCACTATGGTAGCGGTCGCAAGGCGAGGATCGGCGCCTTCGATGGCTGGGCGGGTTCGCTCTACGCCGAACTCAGGTTCGCCGCTTGCCTGGGGGAGTGGCCGGACGGGAGGCTCAGGCGACTTCTGAGCCTGATTCGACGGGCAGCAGCTTTCGACACCGGCCTCGATATCATTTCCGGCGCGGCAGGGGCAGCAATCGTCGCGCTGCGGCTGATCGGCACCGAGCTGGAAGATGAGGCGATCGCAACCGCACAGGCGTGCGCCCTGCGTCTCGCCGAGACCGCCGTGCGAACCGAACACGGAGCGAGCTGGGAAACCGGGCCGCAGAGGCGACGGCTCAGCGGTTTCGCACACGGCGCCGGCGGCATCGCTGTGGCGCTCCAGGCGGTCGGCAGGGTCGCTGGCGACGACGAGTTGCGCGAATTGGCAATGCAGGCGCTCAGCTTCGAGCGCGCGACGTTCGACCCGAGGCGCCGACTTTGGCGAGACTTGCGCGAATCGTCGGAGCGGGCAACCGCGTGGTGTCATGGTGCAACTGGCATGTTGCTGTCGCGGATTGAGCTTAGCCGGCATCTCAACGATCCGGCGATCAAGGACGAAGTAGCCGCCGGCGTTGCCGCCATCCACAGCCACGGAGGGGGCGGAAGCCACTGCCTATGTCACGGGACGTTGGGCAACACGGAGCCGTTGCTGCTTCTCGATGCCGCCAGCCGTGGTGTAGCGCAGGCGATCGCCGCCGGCGCACTGTTGGAATCCGAATTCGAAGGGCGGTGGCGATGCGGAGTCGCCGATTTCGCGGAGACGCCCGGCCTTATGCTCGGACTTGCGGGCATTGGCTACGGGCTATTACGCAATGCACTGCTCGGCGAGGTTCCCTCAGTGCTGCTGCTGGAGGTATAGTTTCCGCATCATGGTGCCACTGCGGCTGAATTCGATGCGGCCTGCTCGCTGACCCGTCTTATTCACGACGAGGAGTAGATTTTGGTCCGGAACAATTGGACAAAACCACCGAGGCTCTAGTCGCAGCCGGATGAAAGTTCAGTGGCAGGTCACAGGCGCCATCGCCCTTGGCGGAGAGTTGGTTGGCGGCGACATCGAGCCGCAGACCCGCCAGGTTCTCGACAACATCAACGCAGCACTTGAACAGGCGGGGGCAGCGCTTGCCGATGTGGTCAGCGGCAGCTTCGGGGTATATCGAAAATGAGCTTGGCGGGTCACCAACTGTGATTCTGGCAACCCGCCTTCTATGCGGCTAGGCGAAGTACGAGCCCGAAATCGTGCTCGAATCGGCGGTGACAAACCATTCGATGTTGCTTGCACCATTATACCAGTCCAGCACTCGAACACCCGATTCAGCAAGGCCGTCACTAAAGTCATCCACCGTCGAGATAACAAGATCATCTCCATCTCGCGCGTACTGAAGAGCGGAAATATCGGCTATTGTCTTTAAGTAGATGTAGTCGGTTCCGGAGTTCCCTGTATCCGACACGGTCGATTGCAGAGAAGTGTCGACGTAATACACATCTCCGTCTTCCCCGCCGTCGACAAAGCCCATGACACCGTTCAGATGGAAGCTGTCGGCTCCGCCACCACCAAAGAGCTGGAAGCCCGTTCCAAGTCCGGTGAGTGTGTCATCCCCTGCATCGCCGTGCGCAATACCGCCGACCAGCAATATCGTGTCGTTGCCCGTACCGCCATACACAGTTGAATTGGTCGCATAGACGGTGTCGTCACCTCCATCACCGTAGATCAGCGTGCCGCTATCATTGCCGTTGAGGCTCGCGACATTCCCACTGCTGCCCGAAGCATAGATCAGGTCGTTGCCGTCGCCACCAAACAGCGTGTCTGCCTGATCGACAGGAGACAAATCGCCACCCGCGACGAGCCCCGACCCTGAACCGCCGTAGATTGTGTCCGCGCCACCTGCCCCGTAAACAGTGTCGTTACCATCGCTGCCTTCAAGCAAGGATCCGACAACGTTCGCAGTTAGAACATCGTCGAAGTTAGACCCGATTGCAAAGTCAACGCTGATGAGTGAATCACCCTCGGCATCACCACCGCTGCCGGTACCGACGGCCAAATCCACGGTCACTCCTGCCGTGCTTGCCAGATAGGAGACACCGTCGATGCCGGCTCCTCCGTCTAGGACATCGGCGCCTTCACCGCCAATCAGGATGTCATCGCCATTACCGCCAATCAGATGATCGCTGCCCAGTCCCCCATGAATCGAGTCGTTGCCCGCGCCACCGGAGATCACGTTGTCGCCCGAGTTCCCGACTAGGATGGCGTCCGCTGCGCCGGTATAGGATAGGCGCTCAACGTTAGCGTAGCCGCCAATAGAAAACGAACTCAGCGATGTTCTCACCTCATCGTCACCTTCGCCGACATTCTCAGAAACCACGACGCCTTGGTTCTCAATGATATAGACGTCGTTACCCATTCCGCCGACGAGGTTGTGCGAAGATGTCGAGGACGACAGTGTGTCACTAAAGGCAGAGCCCACCACCCGCTCAAAGTTTGTCAGGCTGTCGCCTTCGGCGTCGCCCCCGGATTGCATGACGACATTCAAATTGACGCTTACTGCACTGTCGGAGAGCGAATAGTCGACGGTGTCGAGTGTCCCGGCGCCACCATTCAGAACATCTGTACCTGAACTCGCGACAAAGGTATCGTTGTAGCTGGAACCGATGAAAGCCTCGATACTGTCGAAACTGTCGCCGGCGGCGTCACCTGAGTGTTGCCCAGTTTTCAAATCGATCGTCACCGCAGCGGTTGCATTGGAATAACTTGCAGTATCAATGCCGCCGCCGCCGACCAGCGTATCGGCACCTGCACCGCCCCGCAAGGTATCGTTGGCCGCCCCCCCAAGGATGATGTTGTCGCCGGAATTTCCGGTCAGGGTGGCATTGGCGGTACCGGTATACGTTAGGCGCTCAACGTTCGCGAAACTTGCCATGGTGAATATTGCCAGGCCCGTCTGGATCTCATCGTCGCCGCCGCCGGCACTCTCTGTGACAGTGACGCTTTGGCTGCCGACGACGTAAACGTCGTTGCCGGCGCCGCCGATTAGTGCATGACCAGCCGTCGAGGAAGCCAATGTGTCGGCGAATACGGAACCGATCACTCGCTCCACGCCGACAAGGCTGTCGCCGGAGGCGTATCCACCGGAATGCACATTCGCAGTCAGATTCACGTTCACGGCAGCGTCGGACAGAGAATAGTTTATGCTATCGGTCCCGGCGCCGCCATTAAAGATGTCAAGTCCGGAAGTCGCGAAGAATGTGTCGTTGTAGTTCGTTCCGTTGAACACTTCGATGCCGTCGAATGTGTCTCCGGCCGCATCTCCTGTGTGAATTCCGGTGTTCAGGTTAATTGTCACACCGGCCGTAGCCGTGACGTAGCTCGCCACATCTGTTCCAGCGCCCCCAACAAGACTGTCCGCTCCCCCGCCGCCGATCAGGATATCGTCACCGGCGCCTCCTGTGATTGTATTGTTGGCGCTGTTACCGGTTAGTACACTGTTGCCGCCTCCAATGTATGTCAGCCGCTCGATATTGACGTTACCGGCAATTGAGTAATTCGTCGACGTGGTCCGTATTTCGTCGTCACCTTGTCCGGCGCCTTCGAGAATCGTGACGCCTTGATCGTTGACCACATAGGTATCGTTACCAGATCCACCCTGAAGGGTAGTTCCTACCATGGTGGAGGTTAGCGTGTCATCGAAGGCGGATCCTATGACCGTTTCGATCGAGATCAAGGTATCGCCCGCTGCGTCGCCACCTACCCCGATACCACCAACCAGACTGACGCTCACGCCGGCCGCGGAAGATGAATAGTCCGCCGTATCGTTGCCGTCACCACCATCCAAAGTGTCCGAACCAACACCGCCGACGAGCACATCATCGCCGAGCCCACCCGAAAGGACGTCGTCGCCGATGCCGCCTGCCAAATGATTGTTCGCAGAGTTGCCGATTGCGGTGAACGAGCCCGTGCCGGTGAAGACAACCCCTTCGATGTTTTCCTGGACCGTGAAAGAGCTCAACGAAGTCCGCACCGTGTCGATGCCGCCATCCAGTTCTTCAACGATCACTCCACCGGCTACATCGACGATATAAGTGTCATCTCCTTCGCCGCCGTAGATCGAGGTTGTGCCATCAGCAACAAAAGTGTCTCCGTAGTTGGAGCCCACGATGATCTCTATACCCGAGAATGTGTCGCCGGCGGCATCCGCGCCTGTGTGAACACCAGAGATGAGATTGACGGATACGGCTCCGCTGGATGTTCCGTAGCTCAGCGTGTCGATACCATCTCCGCCACTGATAACGTCAGCTCCCGCCCCTCCATCAATCCAGTCGTTCCCGGCACCTCCGGAAATAGTGTCAATACCACTCAGACCGTACAGGCGATTGGCGTCGGCATTTCCGGCCAAGGTATCGTCAAAAGAAGATCCGACCAGATTTTCGATGCTGTTCAGAACGTCGCCCTGAGCATAGCCGCCTGTTGCTGTCGCGGCTTGCAGATCGATGAAGACCGCATCGTCAGAATTATAATAGCTCGAAGTGTCGGAACCATCGCCTCCATATATGAGATCGCCCGCATCGCCACCGATGAAAGTGTCGTTCCCGGCGAAACCATAGAGAGTGTCCTTACCGCCCTGCGATGTAATCACGTTAGCGAGGTCGTTACCGTTTCCGGCGAAATTAGCGCCGCCGGTGTATGTCAGATTGTCGAGATTGTCGCCGAGAGTGTAGGTCGTCAGCACCGTTCGTACTTCATCCACACCTGCACCCGCGGCTTCCGTCACAGTGACTCCGGCATTTCCCACAACATAGATATCATTGCCCTCGCCGCCCAGCAGACTGTGACCGACTGTCGAAGAAGTCAGCGTATCATCATAATCCGAGCCGACGACACGTTCGATCTGATTGAACTGGTCCCCTTGTGCATCGCCACCCGTTCCGGTTCCCGTCACGAGGTTGACGTTCACAGCCGCCCCGGACGTCGAATAGTCGACCGTGTCCAAACCATTGCCACCGATAAAATAGACAGTCTCGGACCCGCTGACGAAGGTGTCATCGTACTGCGTCCCCGCGATACGTTCTATGCTGATGTACGTATCTCCAGCCGCATCGCCGGTATAGACGCCCGTCTTCAGGTTGATCGTGACGGCCGATGTGGCGTTCGAGTAGCTGGCAGTGTCCGTCCCATCCCCACCGTCGAGAACGTCGGCTCCGGCACCGCCGATCAGCGTGTCATTGCCGTTGCCGCCTGTAATGACGTTGTCACCGGCATTGCCGGTCAATGTGGCACCAAGCGTTCCGGTATAGGTCAGGCGCTCGACGTTCGCATAGTTCGCCATCGAATAGGTGGTAAGCGAGGTCCGGATCTCGTCATCACCGCCACCCGCCGCTTCGGTGATCGTCACGCCCTGGTTGCCAATGACGTAGACATCGTTACCGGCTCCACCGTCCAGAATGTGACCAGTTGTCGAAGAAGTCAGTGTGTCGCCAAAAGCTGAGCCGACAACACGTTCGATTTGATTGAACTGGTCCCCCTGTGCATCACCGCCCGTTCCGGTTCCCGTCACGAGGTTGACGTTCACCGCCGCTTCGGACGTCGAATAATCGACCGTGTCCAAACCATTGCCACCGATAAAATAGACCGTCTCGGACCCGCTGACGAAGGTGTCGTTGTACTGCGTCCCGGAAATGCGTTCGATGCTGATGAACGTGTCCCCGGCCGCATCACCGGTATAGACACCCGTCTTCAGGTTGACCGTCACGGCTTCTGTGGCGTTCGAGTAGCTGGCAGTGTCCGTCCCGTCCCCGCCATCGAGAACGTCGGCTCCGGCTCCACCGATCAGCGTGTCATTGCCGTTGCCGCCATAAAGCGCATCGTCACCGGCACCACTGCTTATCGTATCACCCCCATTGCCGCCTGTAATGACGTTGTTGCCGGCATTGCCGGTCAATGTAGTACCAATCGTTCCGGTGTATGTCAGGCGTTCGACGTTCGCATAGTTCGCCATCGAATAGGTCGTAAGCGAGGTCCGGATCTCGTCGTCACCACCACCCGCTGCTTCCGTGATCGTCGCGCCCTGGTTGCCAATGACGTAGACATCGTCACCGGCCCCACCTTCAAGCCTGCTGTCGCTCGCGGAGGACGTGAGAGTATCGCCGTAATCCGAGCCGACGACACGTTCGATCTGGTAGAATTGATCCCCTTGTGCATCACCGCCCGTTCCGGTCCCCGTCACGAGGTTGACGTTCACAGCCGCTTCGGACGTCGAATAATCGACCGTGTCCAAACCATTGCCACCGATAAAATAGACCGTCTCGGACCCGCTGACGAAGGTGTCGTCGTACTGCGTCCCCGCGATACGTTCGATGCTGATGTACGTGTCGCCGGCCGCATCACCGGTATAGACGCCCGTC
>NZ_QPIX01000013.1:0-105591 GCF_003337715.1 Ciceribacter lividus | reverse complement strand
GACCCGCTGACGAAGGTGTCGTCGTACTGCGTCCCCGCGATACGTTCGATGCTGATGTACGTGTCGCCGGCCGCATCACCGGTATAGACGCCCGTCTTCAGGTTGATCGTGACGGCCGCCGTGGCGGTCGAGTAGCTCGCAATGTCCCAGCCATCCCCACCGTCGAGAACGTCGGCTCCGGCACCGCCGATCAGCGTGTCATTGCCGTTGCCGCCCATAATGACGTTGTCGCCGGCATTGCCGGTCAATGTGGCACTAACCGTTCCGGTATATGTCAGGCGTTCGACGTTCGCGTAGTTCGCCATCGAATAGGTCGTAAGCGAGGTCCGGATCTCGTCATCGCCGCCACCCGCTGCTTCCGCGATCGTCGCGCCCTGGTTGCCGATGATGTAGACGTCGTCACCAGCCCCACCTTTAAGCCAGGTGCCGGTTGCCGAGGACGTGAGGGTATCGCCGTAATCCGAGCCGACGACGCGTTCGATCTGATAGAATCGATCCCCTTGTGCATCGCCACCCGTTCCGGTCCCCGTCACGAGGTTGACGTTCACAGCCGCCCCGGACGTCGAGTAATCGACAGTGTCCCCGCCCCCGCCACCGTCAAAAAGGACCGCCTCAGACCCGCTGACGAAGGTGTCGTCGTACTGCGTCCCCGCGATACGTTCGATGCTGATGTACGTGTCGCCGGCCGCATCACCGGTATAGACGCCCGTCTTCAGGTTGATCGTGACGGCCGCCGTGGCGTTCGAGTAGCTCGCAATGTCCCAGCCATCCCCACCGTCGAGAACATCAGCCCCGGCACCACCGATCAGCGTGTCATTGCCGGCGCCGCCCGTAATGACGTTGTTGCCGGCATTGCCGGTCAATGTGGCACTAACCGTTCCGGTATATGTCAGGCGTTCGACGTTCGCGTAGTTCGCCATCGAATAGGTGGCAAGCGAGGTCCGGATTTCGTCATCGCCGCCACCCGCTGCTTCCACGATCCTCACGCCCTGGTTGCCAATGACGTAGACATCGTCACCAGCCCCACCTTCAAGTGTGCCGGTTGCCGAGGACGTGAGAGTATCGCCGTAATCCGAGCCGACGACACCTTCGATCTGGTAGAATCGATCCCCTTGTGCATCGCCACCCGTTCCGGTCCCCGTCACGAGGTTGACGTTCACAGCCGCCCCGGACGTCGAGTAATCGACAGTGTCCCCGCCCCCGCCACCGTCAAAAAGGACCGCCTCAGACCCGCTGACGAAGGTGTCGTCGTACTGCGTCCCCGCGATACGTTCGATGCTGATGTACGTATCTCCGGCCGCATCGCCGGTATAGACGCCCGTCTTCAGGTTGATCGTGACGGCCGATGTGGCGTTCGAGTAGCTCGCAATGTCCCAGCCATCCCCACCGTCGAGAACGTCGGCTCCGGCACCGCCGATCAGCGTGTCATTGCCGGCGCCGCCATAAAGCTCATCGTTGCCGGCGCCACCGCTCAGACTGTCGTCCGCGCCAAGACCGTACAACTGGTCGGCGCCCGACGTCCCGGTCAAGGTGTCTGCAGCTGACGTTCCTGTAACGACTGCCATCGGATTCTCCTTCGATTGATGTCCAGAATTGAGAAAACACCTACTCGCTGCGAAACACTCATTGAGTGTGATCGCGGATCGGATTTGAAAAGCAAGACGTGACCGAGCACTGGCTCGCCGAAATCAACAACGATACCCTGCAGAAGCAGTTCTCGAGGTCTTCGTCGATTTTCGTGTCGGTCGAGATGCAGCGGGGTGCCTCGGTGGAATTCGGTAACGGATCGCATGAGAAGACTGGCAATCTCCAACGCAAAGCAGAAGCCAATGCAAACCCTCTCCGGTACCCAAGCGAATATGCCTTAAGGTTGTACCAACAAGATGCATGTGCGCAAGTACCAAAAGTCGCGGACGAGACTTTTTTCAACTTAATGGAGAACTAATATACGGAGGATCTGTATTGTGAAGGCAAGTCTCCCGCTGGAAACCGCTTCCGATCTTCGGCAGTAATCGACGGACAGGACCAGTACATTTCTGACGCGATTGAGGCAGAAGGGACGACTTTCGCCGAACAATGAGTCGCTCGGTGAACTGCTCGCCCTCTCGACAGGACAGGCGGGCTTTCTGCCTCTGACTTAGATCCCGAAGACAGTACGCCCGGGGAACAACCCGAATTTGGGGCGAAGGTCGCACCAACTCTACTTCCTCCGCAGACGAAATTGGGGGGCGCCGGGATCAACCCGAGGCTCTCACATCTGAGGAAAGACATCTAATTGCCATAGAAGGAGGAAGGGATCCTTCCTGCCTGGCGACCAAGACCCCCATCGGAGTTATTCGCCGGCCCTCTATCTCGCCGCCGCCGAGGTGAATATCCGTTCGCAAGCGGAAAGCGTGGCGACAGGCCGTGCGAATGCGTGCTCCTATCCTGGAGAAGGAGAAGGCACCGTGATCGCTGGATTTCGTCCACGATCAATTCGATTGTGGCGCACCCTTCCGCGTCCTTAATGCTGTGGACGATGCGACGCGCGAGTGCCTGGCCGCGATCCCGACACGTCGACCTCCGGACGCCGCGCTGCCCGCGCATAAGGTGGACGCATCATGGAACCGGTTCAGCATACGATATCGACCGTCGCACGGTATTGGCAGAAACGCTCTCCCGCTACCATCACTACAGTGTTAAGCGCTGCATGCGACTTCTTCTTCGGAAGGTCCAAAAGGTCCGCTATTGCTCCCTTCACGAAAAGCTCGACCTGACCTCGTTCTTCGCACGGGTGAACCTCGATTGAGGTCACCAGGGAGCGGATTTCGCAAGCCATCTGCATCGAGTCGTTCGATTGCAACCCGTGAACCGCGCCGGGTTTGCCGGAGGCTGTTTGGTTTAAGTTATGCAGCCATGGCTGGTTCGTCCAGCATGGCGTAATACTTCTCCTCGGCTTCGGCCGGCGGGATGTTGCCGATGGGCTCCAGAAGCCGTCGATGGTTGAACCAGTCGACCCATTCCAGGGTGGCGAATTCAACCGCTTCGAAGCTGCGCCACGGTCCGCGCCGATGGATGACCTCGGCCTTGTAAAGGCCGTTGATCGTTTCGGCGAGGGCGTTGTCGTAACTGTTGCCGACACTTCCGACGGACGGCTCGATGCCTGCCTCGGCCAGTCGCTCCGAATACTTGATCGACACGTATTGAACGCCCCTGTCCGAGTGGTGAATGAGGCCGTTGCCATGAGCGGGCCGCCGCTCATGAAGCGCCTGTTCCAAAGCATCTAGGACGAAGCCTACATGCGCCGTCCGGCTCACCCGCCAGCCGACAATCCGGCGCGCGAAGGCGTTGATGACGAAGGCTACGTAGACGAAGCCTTGCCAGGTGGCCACATAGGTGAAATCCGAAACCCAGAGCCTGTCCGGCGCAGGAGCCTTGAACTGGCGGTTCACCCGATCGAGCGGGCTCGCAGCCGTCTTGTCCGGGATCGTCGTGCGGATCGGCTTGCCCCGGATGATACCCCGAAGTCCCATCGATCGCATGAGCCGGGCGACGGTGCAGCGGGCTATATCGAAGCCCTCCCGCTTTAATTGCCGCCAGACCTTGCGCACGCCGTAGACGCGGAAGTTCGCTTCGAAGACGCGGCGTATCTCGATCTTCAATGCAATGTCGCTGCGGGCGCGGACCGACAACGCTTGGGAGCCCAGGCCGGGAACCATCGTCCACTTCCGCCTTCTTCACTCATTCATTGAGCGTCTGCGCCGTGCAGCCGATCTTGGCGGCGATCGAGGAAACCGCTGCCCATCGCGAGGAATATTCGCCTTGGTGATCCAAAACCATCCGCACCGCTCGGGCGCGGACTTCAGGTGAAAATTTGTTCGTTGTCTTGCTCATATCGGCCCCACTTTCTCAGAAGTTGGAGCCTCCGGCAAACCCGGCGCGGTTCTTAGAAATGCTTGTCTCTTGTGTCGCGTTATAAGGCCTCTGCCTTTGTTTTCCGTATTTCGGCGGGCGTCATTCCGGTCCAGTTCTGAAACGCCTTGAAAAAGGAGTTTGGCTCCCGGTATCCAAGCAGTATGGAGATTTCCTCGTTGCGCAATCCCTCACCCAAAAGGTAGTGCATTGCGAGCGACTTGCGGGTTTCTTGCAGAAGTGAGCTGAAGGTCTGGTTTTCCTCGCTCAGCCGCCGCTGAATGCTGCGCGTGCCGAGATTGAGACGCAAGGCCACATCCTCAATCGAGGTTTCTCCGTTTGGCAATATGTCCTGGAGTATCAGCTTTATCTGGGCGGAGAGCGACATATCCTTGACGCGTAATTGCAGGCGCTTCTGCAAATACGTTTCCATGGAAGCGAGAATATCGCTGTTTGCTGTCAATAGCAGATGGTCCAAATCAGCCTTGTCCAGAATGAGCGCGGCGACCTGCTCCTCCGTTGGCTCAACACCCACATGTTCGATTACTGCATCATTGATCAGCCGCTTTCCCCTGACTTGCATGGCAAGCGGAACGATGTGCCGATTGGAAAATCTGCGACAGCATTCAAGAAGCTGCAAAAGCGTGGTCAGCTCAACCCATTCATGCAATTCAAAGTCGCGAGCGGCATGTGTCAGATATAGTTCGCACCGGTCGCCTGACTGCTGAATACGCAGATGAGTGGGGCCGAGAAGAACGCCATAACGGGCAAAATTTGTAATGCCGGCGCCTACCGTTTTGCTGGCCGAAAACGCCAGCAAAACACCGGTCAGTGGTGTGGACGCCATCGCGCGGGCAATTATCAGCGGCAAGGTCTGCATGTCGCACAACTTTTCAAGTGTGTCGAAAAGCGCGCCATATTGCTCTGCCGTAAGAGTTGCGCCATCGCTCTGCAATGCTTCGAGGGAGAGCCCCGCCTGGCGCGCGATTTCGACAGAATCAATGCCAAATAACTCCCCCATCTGCAGCGCTGCCGCCTCGATAGGGAAGACCTGCTGTTCCTGTTTTCCGCCTAACATAATCATGACCCCCAAATATCGTCGCCGCCATATATGTGTGCAGTTCAAAATGGAAGAGGCGTTTTCATTTGTCGCGAATTAATAGACGATTGGCATGAACGGATTGTGTTTTTTTGATTGATTCTGTTGCATTTTTTAACAACGAAGGTGCGAATGTCCGATTCGGCGCGGCCTTCATGGTGCGGCGTTTTTTTTAAGATCGAGAGAGTTTTGGGGCAAGTGGCGCAGGCGCATCTGCGCCGACCGGTTTTGCAGAATGGGTGGGGTCTCGTCCGTTTGTATATTCCTGCTTTTGGAACTGTCTGCATTTTTTTAGGCGGGGCTTGTTATGTATTGCCATGAAAACGTTTGCGATTTTGCAAAACACAAAGCGCGCCTTGCAGGCGCTCTGCTTGCCTCGACGGCGTTGGCGGTCAATCCGCTTGCAGCCTTTGCCGGTGATGTTCTGCCAACGGGTGGGACGGTTGCAGCCGGTTCTGTGAATGCGTCCACGTCCGGCACCACGATGACGGTCACGCAAAGCTCGGACCAGGCGATTGTCAACTGGAACGGCTTTTCCATCGGGCAGGGCTATACGGTCAATTTCGTCCAGCCGGACAGTTCTTCCGCTATTCTCAATCGTGTGACCGGCTCCACGACCTCGACGATTGCCGGTTCGCTGACGGCGAACGGTCAGGTTTATCTCATCAACCCGAACGGCATTGCGATTACCTCAACGGGTTCGGTGAAAGTCGGTGGCGGCTTTGTCGCTTCCACGCTGGATATCTCGGATGAAGACTTCCTCAATGGCAATTTGAAGTTTCAGGGTGATGGCGCGTCCGCCGGTGTTTCCAACGAAGGCGTGATCACCATTGGTCGCGGCGGCTATGCAGCGCTTCTTGGCGGCACGGTGAAGAATTCCGGCACGATTGCAGTTCCCGTGGGCAAGGTCGGTCTTGGTTCGGGCGAACAGGCAACGCTTGATCTTTCCGGCGATGGCTTCCTGCAGGTGGCAGTTCCCACAGCCGATGGCGCGGAAAGCGATGGCGCTCTCGTTGAGAATTCCGGCTCGATCTCGGCAAGCGGCGGTCTGGTGGTGATGAAGGTGGCAACAGCCAAGTCAGCCGCCCGTCAGGCGATCAATATGTCTGGTGTTGTCGAAGCGGATTCCGTTTCCGGCTCGGATGGCGAGATCGTCATTGGCGGTGGCGACGGCGGTACGGTCAAGGTTTCCGGCAAGGTGACGGCCAAGTCATCGACGGGCAAAGGTGGCAAGATCAAGGTCACCGGCAAGGCAATCAAGCTTGCAAGTGCTGAAATTGATGCGTCGGGTGCAACAGGCGGCGGTTCGATCAATATCGGCGGCTTGAAGCACGGCGCGGACGGGTTGCAGACGGCGGAGACCGCGAGCCTTGACGCAAATACAGTCATTCGTGCGGATGCGACACAAAGCGGCAATGGCGGCAATGTCGTTGTCTGGTCTGATCTTCTGACGACCTATAACGGTACGATCTCGGCCGTTGGTGCTGGCACTGGCACAGGTGGAGATGCGGAAGTCTCGGGCAAGGCAACGCTTGTCTATACCGGTTACACCAATCTCTATGGTCCCGGTGGTTATGGCACGCTTTTGCTTGATCCATATAACATCACGATCTCCAGTGGCACGGCGTCGAACTCTTCGGGCACTACGGCCACGGGCAATGACAGCGTGATCAATGTCAGCACGCTGACGAACGCTCTTGCCAGCGCCAATGTGGAAATCACCACCAATTCCGGCGGCAGCCAGACGGGCAATATCACGGTAGCAAGCGATATCAGCTGGTCGGCGGGTACAACGCTGACGCTGACGGCGGCCAACAATATCTATGTGAATGCCAATATCACGGCGACAGGCGCAAGCGCGGGTCTGGTGCTGACCTATGGCGGGTCGGATTATTCCATCGCGTCGGGCTCTTCGATCACGCTTTCCGGCGCAAGCGCCTCGCTTGCCATCAATGGTCAGGCCTATACGCTCATTCATTCGATGATGGCGCTGGACGCAATCGATAACGGTCTTTCTGGCTATTACGCATTGGCGGAAGATCTGGATGTGACGGCGACCTATTACTCCGTCCTGGTTGGGACCGGCCCCGATCCCTTCACAGGCACATTTGCAGGCCTCGGCAACACGATTTCCAACCTGACGATCAGTGCATCCGGGACAAACAATGTCGGCCTGTTCGGCTCTTCCACAGGCACAATTCGTGACATTGGTCTGGTGAATGCGTCTATCACCGGGGCCTCGTATGTCGGCGCTCTGGTAGGATATAATAACTCCGGCACGATCAGCAATTCCTATGCCAGTGGTGGTGTGAGCGGTGTTGGCGCCGTCGGCGGTCTGGTAGGGTATAATAATTCCGGCACGATCAGCAATTCCTATGTGACCGGCAGCGTGACCGGCGCGGGCAGTAATATCGGCGGGCTCGCAGGAAGAAGTACAGGCACGATTAGCTATTCGTATTCTTCCGCCAACGTGACTGGCAATCAATACGAATATAACGACCCCGATCTGGGAGCTGTCACTCAGGGCAGCATGTATGTCGGCGGGCTGGTTGGGGATAATCGTGGAGTTCTTAGTTATTCCTATGCGACCGGTAGTGTGACGGCGAATGGCGGTACTGCAATCGGCGGATTGGCTGGACAAAATTTAGGCAATGCGATCAGCTATTCTTATGCGTCAGGCAGCGTGACGGGTACTAACACCGTTGGTGGACTGGTGGGGTATAATTACTTAGCCACAGTCAACTATTCCTATGCAACAGGCAGCGTGACGGGTACTGGCACCGTTGGCGGGCTTGTCGGCGGCACCTACGGTGCTATCAGTTATTCGTATGCCACAGGCAGCGTAAGCGGCAGCAGCAATTTCGGTGGTCTGATTGGTCTTTGGCAGGCAGGCACATTGACCGCGCTTTACTGGGATACTGATACGTCTGGCACGACGACGGGTATTGGTTTAGGCAGCACTACCGGTTACACGGGTTTGACATCCGCCCAGGCTCGCGTTGCCTCCAATTATTCCGGCTGGGATTTCTCGACCGTCTGGTATCAGACGGGCGATATGCGGCCGATCCTCAGATCGGAAGCAGCAACTGCGGTTAATGGCGTCATTACCGTTTCCAATCTGCATCAGCTGGCGCTGATGGGGACTGATCTGACGGCCAGCTACCAGCTGACGGCCGATCTCGACGCCAGCATCACCGCTTCCACCGCCACAAGCAGCGGCATATGGGGTGCCACAGGATGGCAGTCTGTTGGCGACAATAGCACCGCCTTTTCCGGAACGTTTGACGGCAACGGCCACACGATCACTGGCCTTACGATCAACGCATCATCGACCGATGATGTCGGCCTGTTCGGTGTTTCTTCTGGCACAATCACCAATATCGGGCTGGTGAATGTTGATGTAGCCGGGAGGAGCTATGTCGGCGGGCTGACGGGGGGGAATGCCGGCACGATCAGCAACGCCTATGTGACCGGCAGCGTGAGCGGTAGCGGCACCGGCGAATTTGTCGGCGGGCTGGTGGGGTATGGCAGTGGTCCCAGTACGGTGAGCACTTCCTATTCGACCGCGAATGTGAGCGGTGGCGCTGCTGTCGGCGGGCTGATGGGTCTCAATCGTGGTGGGATCAGTAATTCCTATTCGACCGGCAGCGTGACTGGCAGCGGCTTTGGTGTCGGTGGGCTGCTGGGGTATAGCGATGGCGGCACAATCAACAATTCCTATGCAACCGGCAGCGTGAACAGCAGCAACTTTTACGTCGGTGGTCTGGTGGGATACAGCATCGGCACAGTGAGCAATTCTTATGCGACAGGCAGTGTGAACGGTGGCAGCAATTATGTCGGCGGGCTGTTGGGATCTAGTATTGGCACGGTTAGCAATTCCTATGCAACCGGCAGTGTGAGCGGTAGCTATCAAGTTGGCGGCTTGATTGGATATAGTTCTGGCGGCACCATCAGTAATTCCTACGCGACCGGCAGCGTGACTGGCACCGGCAATACTGTTGGCGGGCTGCTGGGGTATAGCGATGGCAGCAGCATCAGCAATTCCTATGCGACTGGCAGTGTGCACGGTAGCTATCATGTTGGCGGCTTGGTTGGGTATAGTTCTAACGGCGTAATTGGCTATTCCTATGCAACTGGCAGCGTGAGCGGCATTTCCTATGTTGGTGGTCTGATTGGTAGCAATAACGGCACAGGTACGCTAACTGCACTTTACTGGGATACGGATAGGTCTGGCACAACAACAGGTGTTGGTTTGGGCAGTGCGACGGGCGTTACAGGCCTGACGACATCCCAGTTTCAGAATACGGACGGTTTTTATACGCTGGCTTCTGCCGCTGGCTGGGACTTTGAGAACGTTTGGGCGCCGCCAAGCGATGGCTATTATCCTGAGCTTTACGCAATGTCGACGGTCGCTTGGGTCAGCGATGTGGCGGCCTCCTCCACTTACGGTGACAGCACGGCGACAGTCGGCTCGGTGACATCTCATGGCGGTCCGTCGTCCTATGTTTGGGGGAGAGCTGGCGATAGCCTGACGCTGACGGGCGGCACCTATGCAGTCAGCTCCAACACATCTGCAGGCTCGCATAGCTCCAGGCTGACGACGTCGACCTCTTCCGCCACAAGCACCAATGGCCTCAGCTATCGGGTGATCTATTACGGCGGCGCCAATAATCTGACAGTCGCTCAGCGGGCGATCACCGTTGCGGCCAATGCTGCATCGAGCACCTATGGCAATACGGCAAGCCTGACCTATTCGGTAACCTCCGGCAGCCTCGTCAATGGCGACAGCCTGTCCGGTTCGCTGGCCAGCACGGGCGCATCGTCAACGGCCAATGTCGGGACCTATTCGGTCACGCAGGGCACATTGGACAACTCCAACTATGCGATCACCTATGTCGGGAATACTCTGACCGTTGGTCAGCGGGCGATCACCGTTGCGGCAGATAACGTAACGATCACTGATGGCGATAGGGCAAGCCTGACCTGGCAGCTCACTTCCGGCAGCCTCGTCAATGGCGACAGCCTGTCCGGTTCGCTGGCCAGTGACGGTACATCTGGCGGTGTCGGGACCTATTCGATCACGCAGGGCACGCTTGCCGCCAGCGGCAACTATGCCTTGACCTATGCGGCAGGCATTTTGACAGTGAACGCAGCCAGCGGTGGCGGCGGCACAACAATCGTTCCCTCGACACCTCTTGCAGGCACGTTCGGCCAGTCATCTTCCCCGTTCGGCTTCTCAGGTGCAGGCTCAACCGGTCTTGGCGGTACATCTGGCGTGGCGCAAATCGTCAGCTATAGCGGCGGTTCTCAGGGTAGCGCAGGTCAGTCCTCCGGCAGCGGGTCTTCCGGTTCGGTCATGACGGTGGAAGATCCGGAACTTTCCGGTGCTGTCTGCCAGCTTGGTGACGGTTCGGCTGTCGCCTGCAGCGTAAACTGAGTTTGAGGGAAACGATCATGCGTAAATTGTTGAACATCTCCGTTTCCGCTCTCACTCTGGGCCTTGCAATGTCTGCATCTTCCGGATTGGCTCACGCCCAGACGGCAAGCCAGCTGACCGAGAAGTCCTATGCGCCGCCCGTCATCAAGGCGGTCAAGGGCGGGCTTGCGCTTCCCGGCTCGACCGGCGTTGAAGCACCTGCCGGGGCCGAGCGGCTGCATGTCACGCCGTCCGGCCTTGTCGTCGACGGTAGTCTGCCAGGCATGGAGACTGATACTGCCGCCGTTGAAGGCACGATTGCTGGCAAGACGGTCACGGGTGCCGATCTCTTTAAAGCGGCAAGCGATCTGGAAGCCGCTTACGTGCGGGCGGGCTACCTGCTCGTGCGCGTGTCCTTGCCGCCGCAGACGTTGAAGAATGGCCAGCCGTTAAAGCTCGTCGTGACTGATGGCTATGTCGAGGCAATCGATGCATCAGCGCTTTCGGGCAAGGCGAGAACGCGTGTGGAAGCGGTTCTGGCCCCGCTTGCCGGCTCAAAAGGCCTGACGAAGCGTGAGCTTGAACGCCGTCTGCTGCTTGCAGGCGACACACCCGGCGTCATGCTCAAATCCACGTTGAAGGCCGGATCCAAACCGGGTGCGACGATCATCGTTGTCGATGGCCGCTATGATGCTGTCACTGTCAGTTCTTCGGTTGACAATTCGCTTTCCAGTTCCATGGGATCAATCGTGGCCAGCACGGGCTTCGACTTCAACAACCTGCTTGGTCTTGGCGAGGCATTTTATCTGCGCCTGAACGGCTATCCGGGCTTTGGTTCGGACAATATCGTCAGCGCCGATCCGCGCAACCGCCAGATCGTTGCAGGCCTGACCATGCCGATTGGTACGGACGGATTGTGGGCAGGCCTTGAGGCTGTGGACAGCCGCACGCATCCAACCTCCAGCCTTGGCTATACGATGGCTGACCATTATCAGCGCCTGTCTTCAAAGCTTGGCTATAACTGGGTGCGCTCGCGCGATTTCAACACGGCGTCCATCATCGCCTTCGATATTGCTGACGAGAAGCAGCAGATCGTCATGTCGGGCACGAAGACGGATTATAACGAAGACCGTCTGCGCGTCCTGCGGCTCACGCAATCAGCAGACTATTTCTACAGTTTCGGCGGTCATGTGTCGGGCGATATCACGGCTTCCTTCGGCATGAATGCACTTGGCGCGCGTACGGCAACGTCGGCGCTTCCGATGTCGCGTGATGGCGCAAGCCCGTCATTCAGCAAGCTGGAAGCAAGCCTGCGCTATACTCAGCCCTTTGCCGATGGCCGTGTGCAATGGTTGATTGCCGCACATGGGCAAACCTCGTTTGGTGATGCGCTGGCCGCGTCCGAGCAGATGGGGCTTGGCGGCATGAGCTGGTTGTCGGCCTTTGACAGCGGCGCTGTTCAGGGCGATGCCGGCTTTGCGGTTCGCTCCGAATTGTCCTTCCCGCAGATCTTCACGCCTTTTGCCTCGAAGGAAGATATCGGCGCGGTTGCCGCTCCTTATGTCTTTGGCGCAGCCGGTGTGGCCAAACTGGAAAATCCGACTTCGGTTGAAACAGCTGTTACACGCGCGATCTCCTTTGGTGCAGGTCTGCGTCTGGCGCTGTCTCAACAGGCCAGTTCAAATGCGGCCAACCTTACGCTTGAATATGCCCATGGCGCAGCCAACGGGATGAGCGCGAAGAACCGCATCAATGTGCGCTTCTCAGTCAGCTTCTGACTTTTGCTTCCATATACCCACCCGCCACAGCCTTGCAGCGGGTGGGCCTGTTTCAACAGCCTTGCCAAACCGGACCGGTGCGGCAACTTACCGGACCATAACATGACCCTGATTGCCCGCTCTTCTCTTTTCCGTGTCGCATTGCTTTCAGGCCTCGCACTTGGCGCGCCACTTGCGAGCCTTGCCGCTGACAGCAAACCCGCTGCTGTTCCGGCAGAACCGGCCGTCACCACGGCCTCATATGGCAACTGGGTCTTACGCTGCGTCAATCTTCCGGCTGGAAAAGACGGACAGGCCGCAGCAATACCGGTGACGAGCTGCGAAGTTTCCGAAACGGTTCAGGTTCAGGGGCAGGCCCAGCCGGTGGCCCAAATCGCTCTTGGCCGCATCCCCGGCGACAAGACACTCATTCTGACAGCCGTTCTGCCATCCAACATCGCCATTCCCGGCATGGTTCACATCTCCGGCAATGGCAAGACGGGCGCTGACGAAGAAGGCGCAATCGACATGAGCTGGAACCGCTGTGCGGGCGGGGCCTGCTTTGCCACCGCCAAGCCGGATGCCTCCGCCATCAAAACCTTGCGCTCCGGCAAGGATGGCCACATCCGCTTAACCGACGCATCCGGTCGCGTCATCTCTATCCCCCTCTCATGGAACGGCCTCGATCAGGCACTCACAGCGCTCGATAAGCAGGGGTGAGGAGTGCAACAGGGCCGACGCGGCGGCTCGCGTCTCGATGCCCACGAGGACTACATCGTCGGCATGTTCGAAGAGGCAAAGGGGGCTTGTCGCAAATTTTCGGGCTTAACGGCATGTTGATCATAGACATGGAATTTGCGCTCCGAAAGTTGCGGAGCGAGCCCATGATTCTGAATGCTATTGCCGAGAAGCTGAAGCGCCAATCAAAGGATGACTTCAAAGGCAGGCATTTTGAGGCTTGGCTGATTGTACAGGCGGTTGCCTGGTACTTGCGCTACCCGCTCAGTTATCGTGACCTGGAAGAGATGTTTCGCGAGCGGGGCTTTGAGGTCGATCATAGCACGGTCAACCGCTGGGTATTGGCTTAGGCGCCGATGATCGAAAGACGGTTGCGGCAGTTTCGGCGACCCCATTGCGGCTCAGTTCGGATCGATGAGACCTATGTCAAGATCCGCGGCAAATGGCGCTATCTGTACCGAGCCATCGATAAACACGGCAATCCGGTGGATTTCCTGTTGACCGCTAAGCGCGATCTCGACGCCGCCAAGCGGTTCTTCCGCAAGATGCTCAAAGACGACCCCTTGTTGTCTCCGAACAGGATCGGGACGGACGGGGCCAACACCTTCCCATCAACGATCAAAACGTCGGTTGATGATGGGCTTCTCCATCCGGACCCCGTCCACTATGTCACCAAGCACCTCCAGCAAGGCATCGAAAGTGACCACTTCCGGGTAAAGAACAACATGCCAAAGATCGGTGGCTTCCACTCCTTCAACACGGCGCGGCGAACCATCGCGGGTTTCGAGGCGATGCTTTGGCTACGGAAGGGGTTGGGCTTTTCCGGAGGCTGGACCATCGACGATCAAAACGATTTACTTGCGCGCCTCTTCGGACTGCAAAAGGTTAACAAAGCATGAAAATGAGGATGCACAGGAGATAATCGCGCACTGCGAAAATGTTTGCGACAAGCCCCTTGAAGTTCTCATCCGTCTTCGCGGACCGGCCGCTTGTGGCCAGCCGCATCTGCCGGTCAGGCCTCCTGGCCGATCGGGTTCCTCAGAATGCCGAGCTTGTCGATCTCGACCTCGACAATGTCTCCGGGCTTCATCCACAGCGGCGGATTGCGCTTGGCGCCGACCCCGCCGGGCGTGCCGGTGGCGATCACGTCGCCGGCTTCGAGCCGGGTGAAGGACGAGCAGTATTCGATAATGCGCGCCACGTCGAAGATCATCATGCCGAAGGTCGCGTCCTGGACGACCTCGCCGTTGAGGCGGGTCTGGATCCGCAGGGGATCGAGATCGCCGAGCTCGTCCGGCGTCATCATCCAGGGACCGAAGGCACCGGTGTCGGGGAAATTCTTGCCCGGCGTGAACTGATGGGTATGGCGCTGAAAATCCCGGACGCTGCCATCATTGTAAATCGAATAGCCGGCCACGTGCTCCAGCGCGTTGTCACGGCTGATATAGCGGCCGGGCTTGGAAATGATGACCGCCAGTTCGCCTTCGTAATCGAGATCGCTCGACACCTTCGGCCGAACGATCGGCGCGAGATGGCCGGTCTGGCTGTTGGCATAACGGGCGAAGATCGTCGGATTCTCAACGACGCTACGGCCTGTCTCCTGCCGGTGCATCTCATAGTTCAGGCCGACGCAGAGGATCTTGTCCGGGTTCGGAATGACGGCCAGCCACTCGACCTCGGAAATCGGAAAGATCGCCGCACCGGCCTTCGCCTCGGCGACACCCGCGAAACCGGCGGCAACAGCCTGTTTGAGGTCCGGATAGGTTGCCTTCATGGCCGCGCCGACATCGTGGAATGTCTCGCCTTCGACGATGCCCCAGGTTACGCGTCCCGCGATCTTGACGGTGGAAAGTTTCATGCTCTGTCTCTCCTTGCATGCGGGCCGTCTTTCAAGCCCGCGGTCCTGTTCCTGTCGCGAAGCCGCGGGTCGCGGCTTCGGCGCCTAATTTTCCTCAGCCGAGCTTGCGCTTCAGCTCTCCAAGCTCGGCCGCCAGCTCCGCTTGTGTGCGGGCGGTGGCGAAGACGTAATGGTCCGGCCGCACCAGTGCGGCGCGCGTCTCGTTGCGATCAAACCATCGGGCAAGCACATCGTCCTTTTCGGTTAGTGCGTCGGGCGACATGCCGTCAGAGCCGGGTGGAACGATGGTCGCAACGCTGATGCCGATTTCCGCTGCCGACGCCGAGACATCCTGCACCTCGATGTCGCTCCTGCCGTCGACGATCAGCCGCCAGCCGGCGCCGGTCAGCTTGTCCAGGAGCTGGTCTCCCTCCGCCTGTCGAATTTCGGGCTGGGGAAACAAAGTGCCCCGGGCCGGGCAGGCCGCGTTGGCAAGCAGCCCCTCGTGCAGCGGTGGAACGATCTCCTGCCGGGTGATCGTTGGTGGAGTGCCTCCTCCCTCGGCCAGAATGCGCGCGTCGCGCGCGTCCGCCTCGGCAGGGTCACGGATACAGATCATCTCGCCGATCGCCTTGATCTTGCCGGTCAGTTCGATCACGTGGCGCTTGCGCTCGACGCCGTAGGTGTCGAGCAACGCATCGGACGACGTGCCATTGATCACGCGGTCAAGTTTCCAGACAAGGTTGGTGACATCGCGCAGGCCCTGGCACATGCCCTGGCCGATGAACGGCGGCTGCTGGTGCGCGGCATCGCCGGCGATGAAGACTCGTCCGTCGCGCCATTTTTCGGCGACGAGGGCATGGAAACGGTAGGCCGCGGCGCGCCAGAGCGAGCCGTCCTCCGGCGTCAGCCAGGGAGACAGAAGCGCCCAGACATTTTCCGGCTTCTCCATCTCACGCGGGTTTTCACCCGGCAGCAGCATGATCTCCCAACGGCGGTGGTTCTTCGGCCCCATCACGAAGCTGGTCGGCCGCGACGGATCGCAGAACTGCGCCGAGGTCTGCGGCAGCTTGGCAAGGCCAGCGTCATTCACCTTGACGTCGATGACCAGCCAGGGCTCGTCAAAGATCAGGTCCTCCAGGCGGATACCGACGATCTGGCGAACCGTGCTGGAAGCTCCGTCGCAACCGACGAGATAATCGGCCGTGACCGACCGGACGCGGCCATCGGCCGACTTGAGTTCGGCCGAAACGCCGTCGGCATCGTGCGTCAGGCCGATAAGCTCCACGCCGAGATCGACATCGACGCAATCCAACCCTTCGGCATGGCGCCGCATCGCTGCTTCGACCGGCGGCTGGGTGAAAACCATGCTCGGCGTGTAACCAAGAGGATAAGGCGCCGGCACCATGTCGATGCGCCGGATCAGCTGACCCCTGGCGCCAAAGTGCTGCGAGGCGGTGAACGGCGCGACATGGGGCATGACCTCTTCAGCGATGCCCATATTGTCCAGATGGCGCAGGATTTCGTGGTCGAGAGCGATCGCACGCGGCTTGTCGTAGATGTCGGCAAGCCGGTCGATGACCAGCGTGCGGTGGCCAAGCTTGCCCAGAAGGCCTGCTGCAACGGCGCCGGCGGGACCGAAGCCCACAACCAGGACTGTGTAATGATCGCTATTTGCTTTGTCGTTCGTCACGGAAAACTGCCTGCTCAAAACTGTCGTGGTGATTGGTTCATGGACCGGCGAAAGAGACGGATACCTGCGCCTTCTTGCAGGCATCGCTCTTTGGCGGCGCGATGCCCCAGTGATCGGTGCGTCCGGGCGGCCAGACCCATTCGGACGGCCCGCGGAAACGGTAATTCTCGTCGACCTGCAGGACCTCGGCGGTGTATTCGATGACGACGCCGGTCGGATCGACAAAATAGGCAAAGACATTGTCGCCCGGACCATGCCGGCCAACGCCCCAGCCGATCGGATAACCGGCATCCTTCACGTGGCCCGAGCCGCGCATGACGGATTCGAGGTCCGGCATCTGGAAGGCGATATGGTTCAGGCCGTTGACGTCGGCTTCGGCAAGCACGATCGAATGGTGGTCGCTGTTGCAGCAGAGAAAGGCCATCATCTTCGACCGGTCGGTCAGGCGGAAGCCGAGAGCGGAGCGGTAAAGGGCGGTCAGCACTTCGATATCGCTGGAATTGATGTTCACATGCGCCAGCCGCAGCGGGACGTTGGGGACGATCCGTTCCGCTTTCGTTTTGTCGCCGAAGACAAATTCGAGCGTCGAGCCCTGCGGTTCACGGACCACGAAACGCTCGCCGCCGGCCGGGGAATCGGCGGGGCCAAGGGTGCGCAGCAACGTACAGCCGGCGGCCACCAGAGCCTTTTCCAGCGCGGTGAGTGCCTCACGCGACCGGGCGCGAAAGGTGATCTTGCGCAAGAGGGGCGCGTCGCCCGGCTTCAGTTCCAGCACGTGGTGATCGCTGCCGGTGGCTGCCAGAAAGACCTTGCCCTGCTCCCGGGCGACCTCTTCAAGGCCCCAGACGCGGGTGTAGAAATCGACGGATCCTTCCAGATCCGGCGTGGACAGTTCCACGCTTCTCAGTCCGGCGAGTGGAAAGTCGGACATCACGCGGCCTCCTCAATGTTCAGAAATGCAGCGGCGTTGGCAAAGGCCAGCCGATCACGTGAGCCCGCATCCTCGAATGCGGCCTCGATGCGGGCAAGCGGCGCACGCTCATGAAAGTTGAACGGATAATCCGTGCCGATCAAAATCCGGTCATCGCCGAAGATCGTCGAAAGATGGCGCAGGGTCGGCTCGTCATAGACCAGTGAATCGACATAAAGCCGTCGGGCCTGATCATAGGGATCCGCCTGCAGGGCGTCAGCCAGAGCCGGGAAGATCTTCCAGCCTTCCCTGAGACGCGGCAGGAGGCTCGCCAGCGTTCCGCCGCCATGGCTGAAGGCGATGCGCAGCTTCGGCAGCTTCAACAGCAGATTGGACGTGATGCAGGACGCCGCCGCAAGTCCGATATCCGTCGGATAGGCAAGCACCTGTTGCAGCTGTCCGGGGCCGACGAGGCGATCCATGCCGGCCGGTCGCACCGCGTGCACGAAGACGGCCGCGCCAAGCCTTTCTGCTTCCTCGAAGAAGGGCAGGAAACGCGGGTCGCCGATCGGCACGCCATTGACGTTGCTGCCGATCTCGACGCCGGCGAAGCCGAGCGTTTCCATGGCCCGCCGGAGCTCGGCGATGGCGAGGTCGAGTGACTGGAGGGGAACCGCCGCCAGGCCCGCAAAGCGGCCCCTGCCCTCATCCACCATGCCGGCGATTACGTCATTGATATAGCGAAGCAGATCATCGGCCGGCTGAGGATCCATCCAGTAGCTGAACAGTTCCGGCATCGGCGAAAGCGCCTGCACACCGATGCCGGCCGTATCCATGTCGGCAATCCGGCGCTTGACCGACCAGCAGGCGTCACTGACGGTCCGGTAATTCTTTCCGTCAACGATCATGGTGCGATGGCAGCCATCGGCCGGCTGCATGGAGGGCCATGACTTCGGGACGGCGTCTCCGGCGAAGCGGGGAAAGTCATGAGGAACGACATGCGCATGAACGTCAACGCCGCAGCACGCGCAGCTGCGACCGAAGGCAAATTTCCTGTTTTGACGCGCATTGCCAGCCACAGCGGTTCCTCCCTTGGCACGCCTGGAATAAAATACAAAATAAGCTCTGTAAATATGAAATTTATAAATTTTCTAATTCTGGCGATTGATGTATATGAAATCGGAGTCAACCGCACGAGACGGACATGCACCAGGATACGATAGAGAAATCCGCAGAAACCCCGGCTACCCGGGCAACAGGCATCTATGAACGCCTCAGGGCCGACATCCTGTCTGCGGAACTCGAGCCCGGCCGCAAGCTGCAGCTGCGCTTCCTGACGGAGCATTATGGCTCCGGCCAGACGCCGATCCGCGAGGCACTGAACCGCTTGGCGAGCGAGGAGTTGGTGATCGGCAAGGAGCAGCGCGGCTTCTTCGTCAAGCCGATCAGCCTGGACGAATTGCAGGAACTGACGAAGACGCGTTGCTGGGTCGAGGGCATCGCACTGAGTGAGTCCATACAACGGGCGACAGCGGACTGGGAAGAAGCACTGCTGATCGCCCATCACCGCCTAGACCGGACGCCGCGCTCACTCGATCCGGAAACATTCAAGGACAATCCCGAATGGGAGCGACATCACCGCCGCTTTCACGCGCTGCTCATCGGCAATTGCGGTTCGAAGCCGTTGATCGGATTTTGCGAGCAGCTGGCGGACCGGCTCTACCGCTACCGGGCTCTGTCGATCCGCAAGGCATTCCGGGTCCGTAAGGTCAGTGACGAACATGCCCAGATTTTCAAGGCCGCCATCGAGAGGCGGACGGAAGACGCGGTCGCCCTCCTGCAGAACCACTATCGCCGGACGGCCGACATCATCCGCGCCGACCTCGGCGAATAAGGCCGGCGGGGTTAGCCGCCGGCCCTGTCGATCAGAACGGGTAGTGCTGCCCGGAATCCTCGATCGTCACCCAGCGCAGGTCGGTGAATTCCGCAATGCCCGCCTTGCCGCCGAGTTCGAGCAGCGACGGCTTCAGGTGCTCGCCGGCGAGCCGGCCGATAATCCGTCCGACGCGCGAGGAACCGGTGAATTTTACATGGTGCACGCGCGGATCGGCGATCAGCGCTTCGACGATCTCCGCCGCCTCTTCCGGCCTGTTGCTGACGACGTTGAGAACGCCTTCAGGCATGCCGGCCTCGGCGAAGCATTCGCCGATCAGCCGATGCGTCGCCGGGCACAGTTCCGAAGCCTTGAGGACGACCGTGTTGCCGCAGGCGATCGGCACGGCTACGGCGCGGGTTCCTAGAATGACCGGCGCGTTCCACGGCGCGATCCCGAGGCACACGCCCTTCGGCTTCAGCACGCCCATGGCCAGCGTGTTCGGCTTGTCGGACGGTATGATCTCGCCGCCAATCTGGGTGACGAGCGACGCCGCCTCGCGGATCATGCCGGCGGCGAGCTTGACGTTGAAGCCGGCCCAAAGGCCAGTTGCTCCCGTCTCGGAAATCATGGCGGCGATAAAGTCACCGACCTTTGCCTCCATGATGTCGGCGGCCTTCATCAAGAGCGTGCGTCGTTCCCCCGGCCCCGTCTTGGACCAGGCCTCGAAGGCCTTCGCGGCCGAGGCGACTGCGCGGCCGACATCGGCAACGCTCGCCGCCGCCGCCGTGGTCTCCACCTCGCCCGTGACTGGATCCAGACGGTCATAGCTCCGTCCGCTCTCGGCGGGCGTGTCCTTGCCGTTGATCAGCAATTCGATCTTCGTGTCACAATCCTCCATCCTTTTATCGTTATTTCGGAACGCCGGTCGCCGCCGCAAAGCCTGCCGCCTCGATGCCGGCAACGGCGCAGATTTCGTCATTGCCGCCGATGTCGCCGGATATCCCGACAGCACCGACAACGGTGCAGCTGTCATCCTGTATCAGCACGCCGCCCGGTGAAGGCACCATCCGCCCGCCGCTGACGGTGGACAGAACCCCGATGAATGTCGGGTTCTTCTCCGCCCGCTCCGTCAGTTCGCGCGACCCGAAACCCATGCCGAGCGATCCCCAGGCCTTGCCGTAGGCGATATCGAAACGGACGATGCCGGCCCCATCCTCGCGTTTGTAGGCAACCAGATGGCCGCCGGCGTCGAGGACCGCGACGGCCAATGGCGCGAAATTTTCCGCCCGCGCCTTTTCAAGCGCAGCGTCGATGATTGTGGTGGCTTTGGATAGGGACAACATGATTTTTTCAAACTCCATGAACGGAAATGGACATTCGACCGGCGCAAGCAAGCGGGGTCAGAGAAACATTGCGAAGATATCCCGCGAACTTGGTGGCCTCGGAACACGGAACCGGACGCTGGCGAGGTCGATCGCGCCGGGCCGCGCAAGGCAGCTCTCCAGCCAGCGTTTCATCGCCGGCCAGGGGGAAATGTCGATGCCGGCGATTGGGATGAAGTGCATGACGGCGGCGACATTGATGTCGGCCACCGTCAAACGGTCGCCGAGGATGAATTCGCGGTCTTTGAGATGCCCATCCAGAACCGACCAGGGCCGGGCCAGCTTCTTCATGGTGATCGCCTCTTCCTCCCCGTCCGGTGTGCATGGATCGAAAAGATATCGGACCGCCGACGTCAACAGAAGCGGCTTTTCGACCTCGGTCGCCACCCACAGCGACCACTGCGTCATCAGGGCGTCTTCCTGGGGCGTTTGCGGTCCGAGCAGGCCGCCATACCGGCGCGCCAGATAGAGATTGATGGCCAGCGATTCGAACAGCACGAAGTCGCCATCGATGAGCGTCGGACATTTGCCGTTCGGATTGAGGGCGAGGAATTCCGGGGGTTTGGCATCGCCCGGCCGGAAGGCGAGCGGCTCGCGCCCATGCTCGATGCCGATTTCGTTGAGCATCCAGCTACAGCGGTTGGCGCGGGTTTTCGTCACGTCGCCGTAAAGCGTGATCATGTCGGTCGTTCCTTTGGAGTGGCTTGCGGGGATTGGGCAATGTTCCGCCCATCACGGTCGTCTTTTTCGACAGAAGGCGCCGGCCGGGGTCCGGAGGTCGGGCCCGACCTCAGCCGACGCACGTGCCGCGGGAGGAGGAAAAGTCGCTGCCTGCGGCAACGCCGCAGAACGTTTGTCGACTAGAGGCCGCGGTCTGATCCCAGCGCGCTGCCCGGCACCCAGATGCCGTGGAAGCCCTCATGCACACGGCAGGGGAACTTCACCACCGCCACAGGCCCTTGCGACAGCCTGCGGGCGTCGAGGATGACGAGATCGGTGCGGTTTTCCTTTCGTCGACCGACCATGGTCATCAAGAAGCCGTCGCCCTCCTCCGCATCCGGACTGCGCGGTACGAAGCACGGCTCTTCCGGCGAGGCATCGGGGCCGGCATAGAAGAGTTCGATCTTGCCTGTCTGTTCGTCGAAATGGCCAAGGCAGGTGAAGGGCGGGCCCTTCGGTCCCGGTTCCAGCATCGGCCAGCTTGCCGGATGGTTGGTGCCGAACCAGTGATGGCGCGTGCGTCGCATCGAGAAGCGGTTGTCGACCACCGGCATTTCGCCGATGTGATCGATGAAGCGCTCGATCTTGACCTCGCTGCCCTGGCTGGAAAGGTCGACGATCCAGCGCTCTCCGAACGGCGGCAGCTCGTGGGCATTGGGATTGTGAATATCGGGGAACTGACTGAGCCAGCCCGATTCCGTCACGAAATGGTCGAGTACCAGACGGCTGCCGTCGTCCCAGGCGTTGAAGGTATGGGTCTGCATGGCGATCTTTGGGGCCGTGAACCAGCGGATGGCCTTTACCCCCTGGTCGCGCGGAATAACGGCGATGTAGGTGCTCTTGTGATTGTCCCAGTGCCAATACGCCTCGCCCTTTTCCACCCGGTCCCATTCACAGACCATCGGGCAGATGACGAAGGCGATGTAGTTGCGCGAGACCATGAAGTCGTGGACCATTGAGCAGTAGGGCGCCTTGAAGCGCTCCGTGCGGGTAAACTGGCCCTCCTTGTCGATGGAGTAGACTTCGATTTCGTCGCTAGCGACGCCTTCGCAGTTGTAGGCGAAAGCCACACATTCGCCGGTCACGGGGTCGATCTTGGGATGGGCGGTGAAGGTACGGCTTTTCAGCTGGCCGCCGAAATCCGTCTCGCCTCGGGTCGTCAGATCATTCGGATCAAGCTCGTAGGGACGCCCTGCTTCCTTCAAGGCATAGAGCTTACCGTGATGCCAGAGCACCGAAGTATTGGCTGTATTGGAATCCTCGCCGGCGACTTCCGGGCTGTCGGTGAAGGGATTGCGGTAAGCGCCGAACAATGCGCGGCGCGCCGAGCGTTCGAGCTCGAACTTGCGAGTGCGAACATATTTCATCGTCAGGTCCGCATGGCCGTTCTGGAAGCGGACCATGTGGACCATGCCGTCGCCATTGAGGAAGATATCCTTGCCGTGCAACGGCGGATAGGCGTGGTCGGCGCTGTTGCGGATATAGATGCCTTCAAGTTCGGACGGTATACGGCCGATCACCTCGAGGTCATGCACTTCGCCTTCGATGCGGACCGGGGCCGCATAGCCGTTGAAGACGATGTCGTTCGGAAACTGCAGGCCGGGCCTTAGATTCGTGTGCTGGTTCATGTGAAGCTCCAATATTTGACATTTCTCAAGTTTTGGGAGGATTTGAAATCAGGTGGCGACCACGGCCACTTGTTCGGGCCGACGCGCAATGTCGCGGCGAGTCAACAGCATGAAAGTCACGGCCACGATGGCGAAACCGGTGACGGCCCAGCCGAGACCTGGATACCCGACAGCGGCGACGATAAAACCGCCGAGAGCTGGCCCGGCGGCGGAGCCGATCATCATCATGGCAGGCGTTGCAGCGACGGCGCGTCCGGTCTCATCCACACTGCTCAGAAGACCGAACATGAAGGTATGGCTGAAGATCACCAGCGCGACGTAGAGCGTCGCCGGAACGGCGAAGAAGGCGAAAGTTGTGGCGCCCGTGACCGAGAGAGCGAACACCGCCTGGAGGATCGGGCCGACAATGCCGACATTGACCGGGGCAAACTTCTTCTGCAGCAGGGCAGCCAGAATGCCCGGCAGCAGGTTGACGAAACCGGTGACGATCAGGACGCTCTGAACGGCATTTTCGCCAAAATTGCGCATGTCACCGATCCGCTCCACGAAGGCAAAAACCATGGCCTGATTGAGCGCGATGCAGACGATAGTGCCGATCGTCAGCCAGGCGGCTTTAGGGAGTGGCTTCTTTACGATCACCACCCGCTTGCCCGACACCAACACTTCAGCCCGCGGCACATCGGGGAAGAACAGAAGCGCCATGATGGCACCAAACGTCATGGTGATGGCAAAAGCTCGGAAGATTGTCTGTCCGCCGTAGGCAGCAATGATGCCCGGCAGAACCGCAAACATGATGACGGCCAGAACGCCCATCGCCACATTGGCAATACCAAACAGGCGATGCGGGTTGGCCGACCGCCCCATGGCCCCGTGGGTCACCGAAAGAGCCGCGCCAACGCCGAGGCCGGCGACGGCATGCAGAAGCATGAAGCCGGCGAGACTGTCCGGTGACACCGGCAGCCAGGAAGCGGCAAGGAATGCACAAGCGGCGACGCAATAGCCAAGACAGGCGAAGATGCGATGCTTCAGCCGCGTGAACATCGGCGCGAACATGATGCTCGAGACGACCACTGCGGCGAGGAAGGCGGTGACCGTCAGCCCGGCCTGCGGCGCTGCAAGTCCGTAGAATTTCATCAGGCTGCCGATCCAAAGCGGCAAGGCCGCCAGATCGATCATGCCAGCCATGTGTCCGATGCTCAGGGTCGCTTGTCCGCCCCAGCTGTTCAGTTTCGTCATTGGTTCCTCCCGGAACGCTCATCGTTCCCGTTGTCATCGCGCCGTCTCCAGTTCCCACGGCGCGGATGCCTGCATTGGTGGCCGCGGCTCCAGGGACCCGCGGCCGTGTCGAACCGTCAGAAGCTCATCGTCAGAGTGCCGACGATGGCCTGGTTCCAGCGGTCTCCTTCCAGCCCCTGGTGGCGTGTGTAGGAAACCTCGAACCGGTTGCCGCGGCCGAAAGTCTTGGAAATGCCGGCACCGAAAACGGCATAGGTCGGATCATCGACGACGCCGTCGAGATCGTTGACGAATTCCTGCTCGATGCCGAGAAGGAGATTGGGCGACCAGCCGCCGGGCGGAACTTCCTTTTCCAGCCGCAGATGCGCCCAGACGGTGCCGTAGTCCTCGGTTGGACCGACCACGCCGGACGACACCACTCCAAAGCTGTTGGCGGTCGACTCGAGGAAGGCGCGCTGAAACTCAACCCCGAGTACCGGATGGAAAACCCAGCCTTCCGGTATGATCGCGATGTCGTCGCTGCGATACTGGCCGATCAGCTCTGCCTGTGTGTAGAGATGATCGTCGCCCTGCTTGTGCTCCATGACCAGGCCGGGGCCGACATTGACCTTCACGTCGGTCTCACCCCAGGAATATTCGGCACGCGCAGCGATACCCCAGTGTTCGCTGAACTCATTGAGGAAGTCGGCGCGGATGCCGCCTGCGGGTCGCTTGATCGATCCAGAACCCTCGATGTCGAGATCGGTGTATTCGAAAAAGCCTCCCAAGGCCCACATGGTGTCGGGATTGGGAAAACGCAGATACCGCAGATCGACACGGCCCGTGCCGCCATCGAGCTCGACGGGATAATTGGCGCCGTTCGAAAACGTGCCCGTCGCACGGAGATGGATTGCGGACTGGCCGTCCGGAAGCCCGAAAATGAAGCTCAACGGAATGACCGTGTCCGTTGTGCCGTCCTTGTAGTGACTGTTCGGCAGCCCGGACGCCTCTGCGGCGCCGATCGTGACACGGGCCTGGCCGGTGCGCCACTGGACGGTGCCGAACTGGTCACTCTCGAAATACGACCGCAGCAGACCCGCTTTTCCCAGATTGGTCAGCGCTTGAACCGATACCGGCGGCTGGAAGCCTCCCTCGACGGCATCCGCGCCCAATGCATCTGTTGCGACAAACGAAACGGCGGCAGCAGCCGCCCAGTGCGAAATTCTCATATCCCCTCCCAATTATTGATCTCGGAGAGCCGGTCGGCGGGTCTTCGAGATGTCACGGCACGCTCCTCCAGTGCCGGTGACGACAGGGAAAAATTAGCGTCTGTCAAAAAAATGAAAATCAGATAGTATTCATCCGATGTATCGATGCCATCAATATATGGTCCGGGAGGTAGGTGCGGATGCGTCTGGATCGGTTTGACTTAAATCTTCTGGTCGCTCTGGATGCTCTTTTGGAGGAGCGCAGCGTGACGCGCGCCAGCCAACGCCTGTGCATCGGTCAATCGGCGACCAGTGCGGCATTGGCCCGCCTCAGGGACTACTTCGGCGATCCGCTTCTGGTGCAGGTTGGTCGGCGTATGGAGCTGACGCCCCTGGCGCAAAGTCTGATCGGCCCCATAAGAGACGCCCTGATGCGGGCTCGTGCTGCCATCTCAATTCGGCCGGCCTTCGAACCTGCGTCAATTTCGAGGACTTTCTCGATTGCCGCCTCAGACTACATGATCCATGTCTTGCTGGCCGACGCCGTTCGGCGATTGGCGGCAAGTGCGCCCGGAATGCGACTCGACATCCGGCGGACGCCCTTCGATGTGCTTGAGGCTTTCGAGCGGGGAACGATCGACGTGCTGATTATGCCAGAGCAGTACGCCAGCCGCTTGGCGCATCCGCAGGTCGAGTTGTTGCGCGACGAGCATGTCTGCATGATGTGTGCTGAAAGCGCCCGCGGCATCACCGAGCTCACAATGGAGGAATATCTGAGCCGGGGTCATGTCTCCGTGCGGCTGGGAAACGAGGCGAGCCTGTCTTTCGAAGAGTGGTTCTTGCCGCGTTATGGAAAGCAGAGGCGTTTGGAATGCACCATAGACCAATTCAGCATCGGACCGCTCATGGTCATCGGCACGGAGAGAATCCTCACCACGCATCGCCGTCTCGCCGAGAAGATGGCAAAGCGCTTTCCCGTCACTCTCTTTCCGGCGCCCTTTGAGATGAAACCGCTTTGCGAAGTGATGGTCTGGCCGCGCTATTTGGATGACGACCCCGCACACCGATGGCTAAGGGAAGCCATCCAGTCAGCCGCGTCTGTCTGAAAGCGGGTTAATTGGAGAATACGGGCTTGAGGCGGAAAGGGCTTGATGAGGTGGACGGCCTCCTGCCCCGGCGCGTGAAGTGCCATGATGCGGTTGTGAGGAGCCGCGATTAGGAGAGCCGTCCATGACGGAAATTATCACAGTCGGAATCGACATAGCCAAGAACGTTTTTTCAGGTTCACGGCGTTGGCGCACAATGTGACATGGTGTTACGCCGGAAGCTTCGCCGCTGCGAGGTCTCAGAGCTCTTCGAACGTCTGCCACCGTGTCTGATTGGTATCGAAGCCTGCGCGATAGCGCATCATTGGGCACGTCATCTGAGCTGGCAGCCGACGGCATCGCTGGTGACGAGCGCGCCTTTGAGTTCCAGCCTCTCCAACAGCAGAGGGATGGCCTTGATCTCCCCACCCTTGCTGCCGATGGGCTCCTGGCCGAGCACGAGGCACTGGCGGCTGGCCCAAGCGGAGACCAGATGCAGCGGATGGGCATCCCCAGACCGCGCCCGCCGCGAGGTCTTGCCGTCGATGGCGACGATCTCCGGATCGCCATCACGAAGGCCCTCCACCCAGGCCGTGAAGCAGGCGCCGAAGAGGTCGGCCGGCAGCGCATTCATGATATCGTTGAGCGTGTCATGCGACGGCACACCGCGCGCGAAGGGCATGAAACGCCTCAGGAAATCGATCTTCTCTTGCGCCCACCCCTCGGATCTCGACGAAGTCCCCGGCTCCCGCCAGCGTGCCGCACAGCACGATCAGCAGCACCTCCGCGAGCGGGTAGATCACCTTCCAGGACTGACGCGGATCCCGAAGGGCGGAGAAGTGGTCAAGCAGGGAGATAGTGGCCATGGAAACCTCGCGATTCGAGGTCTCCTATGAATCACGGAAAACACCGTGCCGGAATCCCGACGAGCTTCAAGTGATTGCCCTGGGGTGCGAAGCAGTTCTATTGCAGAACCAGAAATCGTCAGGCATAAGGCGACGGAACGTCCGGCGATGGGACGGATCACCACATCAATTGAAAGCGGAATGCACGCAATGACAAATGGCGCGACGCTGGTGCTCGAAGGGTCCGAAGGCCTGCGAGCGGAATTTTCCCGCTGCGGCGCGCGCCTTCTGCGCCTCGATATTCCCGTCCGCGACGGAGGCAGCGCGCAAGTGGTGATCGGCAGCGCCCTGGACGCCTCCCAGCCTGACGGCGACACCTGGGGCGGCACGATCTGCGGCCGCTTCGCCAACCGCATTGCCGACGCCTCCTTCGAGCTCGACGGCGTTCGCTACAGCCTGCCAGCCAACCACGGGACGAGTTCTTTGCACGGTGGACCCAAGGCATTTGGCCTGCGGGACTGGAACGTGGAAGCCACCGGCGAGACGCTGACCTTTTCGCTTACGTCAGCGGACGGCGAAATGGGTTATCCGGGCACAATGGAGGTTGTCGCGGTATACGGGCTTTCCGGGACAACGCTGTGGCTTGAGATGACGGCCACGACCGACAAGCCGACCGTTGTCAACCTCACCCAGCACGCCTATTGGAACCTCAAAGGCGAAGGCAATGTTCTGTCTCACGAGCTTGAAATTCCAGCCTCGCGCTACTCCGCCGTCGATGACCGCCTGATCCCGCTCGGCGCGCCTGACGATGTGACGGGCACGGTTTTCGACTTCCGTTCGATGCGCACGATCGGCCAGATCTACGACCACAGTTTCTGCCTGGACGCCGGGCGCGGCGCGCTCCATCTCGGCGCCAAAGTGCGCGAACCGGAAACCGGGCGCACCATGGAGGTCTGGACCACGGAACCTGCCATCCAGCTCTATACGGCCAACCATTTTTCCGAAGCGATGGTCGCGCCCTTCTCGAAAATGGTGCTCAACGGCGCCATCGCGCTTGAGCCACAGACCTACCCCAACGCGCCGAATGAACCGAGCTATCCCAGCGCGGTCCTGCGGCCCGGCGAAACCTATCGCCACAGGATCGAGTGGCGCTTTTCGGGCTTCTGACCCTCGACCTCCGATCCGGAATTTTGATGCCGCCATCGCCGGTGTTCGACAAGTCTCCCGGATCCGACAGAATCCCGACACCGGCCCGGTAAAACGCCGGCGCTGATCCTTGCCGCGTGCCGCACATACAACTTCCGATCGCGCAAGGGATCCGAAGGCGGCCGGGGAAACCCTCGGGTCTCATCCACAGTCCCCTGATCGCAGCGACTGCCGTCCCACTCATTCACGAAGTGAAACCGATCCCTGCGGAGGGCAGTCATTGCCGCGCGCACTTCGCTCACTGGTTGCGAATGGCAAGACGCACGTCTTTGCCCGACCAGCCCAGGCGTAACCGCACCACCCTCTTTGCGTTCGAGATTCTTTTTTGAAAACCATTTGACTAAATAATATTCCGCTGTCACTCTTTTGTCATTCGGAGGCTTTCGGCATGACTTTACGGGGAACCAATCAGGAAACGGGAAGGCCGTATAATCGGCGGATCGTGCTGGAATCGATCCGTCTGCACGGCCCCACGACCCGTGGCGAGATCGCGCGGAGCGTCGGCCTGACCGTGCAGACCGTCTCGACGATCGTTCGGGAGCTTGAGGAGCAGGGACTGATCCTGTCGGTTCAGAAGGCGCCCGAGGGCCGCGGCATTCCGCCTTCGACACTGACGATCAATCCGGAGGGAGGGCACGCCGTTGGCATCCACGTCACCCCGCTCGGGATCGAGGCGGCGCTGGTCAATCTTCGTGGCGATGTGGTGGAAAGCCTGCGTCGCCCCGTCGTCAACGCCATGCCGGATGCTGCCTTCGCCTTCATCAAGGAAATGGTCGCCACGCTGAAGGCCAGCCCCCGCTGCGGCCGTCTGTTCGGCGCAGGCCTGGCGCTGCCTGGCCCCTTCGACGTGGAATCGATGAGCTTCGTGGGCTCCACCACCATGGCCGGCTGGAAGAATGTCGACATCAGGCAGCATCTGGCCGACGCGACCGGCCTGCCGGCCTTCATTGAGAACGACATGGCCGCTGCCGCTTTGGGCGAGCAGCTCTATGGCCTCGGCCAGCAGATTTCGAACTACTATTACCTGTTTTTCAGCGTCGGTCTGGGCGGCGCCATGATGCATGACGGCTCAGTCATGGGTGGGGCCTGGGGCAATGCCGGCGAAATCGGCCATATTCCCGCAGTCCCCAATGGCGAGCCATGCCCCTGCGGCAACCACGGCTGCCTTGAGCGCTATCTATCGCTTGAGGCTTTCGAGCGCCGTGGTCTGCCCGAGGCGGAGTGGGTCGCGGAGATTGCTCCTTTCTTCCGCAATGTGGTGCGGACGATCGAAAACCTGTTCGACCCGGAAACGATCGTGCTTGGCGGCCTGGCCCCCCAACCTCTGGTTCGCGAACTGGCGACCCTTGTCGACGGCCTCGACACATCGATTTCAGCCCGCGCCAACCGCGCCCTGCCGCGCGTCGTCGTGGCAAGTGATTGCCAGCACTCGGCGCTGCGGGGAGCAGCAGCGCTCGCTGTTTTCGGCGTGCTGTCTCCGCGTTTCGGGCAAATGTTTGAAACATCAGAAAAGGGGAACTCCGAATGAACGAGAAACTACTCGTCCTGGACAATATTCGCATGAACTACGGCGCGATCGAAGCCCTCAAGGGCATCAGCTTTTCGATCGGAAAGGGTGAGGTCGTCGCTCTTCTCGGCGATAACGGTGCCGGAAAATCGACCTTGGTGAAAATCATCTCGGGAGGCCAGCAGGCAACCTCCGGGCGCATGATATTCGAGGGCAAGGAATACCAGGCCAAGACTCCCGCCGAAGCCAAGGCTCACGGCATCGAGACGGTCTACCAAGACCTGTCGCTCTGCACCAATGTCGATGTCGTCGGCAATTTCTTTATGGGCCGCGAGCTCACCCGCAAGATCGCGGGCATCCCGTTTCTCAACGAACGCGCGATGGAAGAGATTACCAGCAAGGCGCTGGCGAGCGCCGGCACCCGCATTCCCTCCATGCGCGGCAAGGTCGAGCATCTGTCCGGCGGCCAGCGCCAGGCCATCGAGCTCAATCGTTT
Source organism: Ciceribacter lividus (assembly GCF_003337715.1). Taxonomy (GTDB): domain Bacteria; phylum Pseudomonadota; class Alphaproteobacteria; order Rhizobiales; family Rhizobiaceae; genus Allorhizobium; species Allorhizobium lividum. The sequence goes on along the minus strand of NZ_QPIX01000013.1, from coordinate 75,082 downwards.
CGTCCACTGGGGTGGCAAGCTGGTCCTGCTCGATGAACCCTTTGCCGCGCTCGGCGTCGAACAGACGCGGCGCGGCCTGGACATGATCCGCCATGTCGCCAGCCAGGGCATCGGTGTCGTCATCATTACACACATCATGCAGCAGGCCTTCCAGGTCGCTGATCGCATTGTCGTCATCCGCCACGGCGTTGTTGCCGGGGATGTCGAGTGCAGCAAGACCAGCCCGGATGCAGTGATCGAGATGATCACAGGGCAGACACTCGCCGGCGCCGGACCGGCGAGCGAATAACAAAGTAGGGGTCCGGCCCAAACTGGAGAGACCAACATGAAACGAATTGTCGTGATGCTGCTGAGCGTGCTGATGCTCGGCCTATCCATGATCACCACCGCGGCCGCGGAAACGAAGGGCAAGGTCTATTATCTCGTACCCACCCTGCTGGACGAATTCCAGACGGGTTCGGTCAACGCCCTGGAGATGTTTCTCAAGCAGGTCGGCTATGAAATGCAGACGCTGAACGCCGATAACAAGACGGACGTACAGCAATCCCAGATGAACGATGTCATCGCCTTGAAGCCCGCCGCCATCATCCTGGCTGCTGTGGACTTCAACGCCTTGAAACCCTCGATCGAGGCGGCGCGCGCCGCCGGTATTCCGGTGGTGGAATTCGACCGCCAGATCACCGCCACGCCCTCGGACTTTACTTCTGTTGCCGGCACGGTCGAGATCGGCCATATCGCGGCCAATCAGGCCGAGGCGATGCTGAAGTCCAGGAAGGGCGATGTGAAGGGCAAGATCCTTCAGGTGCTTGGCGACCCCGGTGATCCTTACACCCTCGATATCCAGAAGGGTTTTGAGGAAAAGATGAAGGCCTTCCCCGGCGTCACCATTATCTCGGTACCCGCCATGCAGTGGGAAGCTAGCAATGCCGGAACGATCGTTTCCGACCAGATACTTGCCAATCCAGATATCGACCTGATCTTCCTGCATGCGGCGCATCTGTCAGTCGCGGCTGTCGCCTCGCTCGAGGCCGCCGGCAAAAAGCCCGGCGATATCATGATGATGAGCTCGAACGGCGCTCCCGTCGGTCTCGACCTGATCCGCAAGGGTTGGCTCAACGCCGAAGTCGAGCAGCCGCTCTACGCCCAAGCCGCCGCCGTTACCATGTTCATGGACAAGATCGTCGCCAAACAGGAAATCAAGCCAGGTGAGTATGACGTTCTCGGCCTGAAGGGCGTCGTGACGAATGAAGCCTGGGGACCGAACATCAAGATTCCGGGTTCGGCAATCACCAAGGAAAATGTCGACAATCCGGCCTTCTGGGGCAACCTGAAGCCGCCGACAGGCACTGTCCAATCCGTCAAGTGACGGCTCTTCCACCCGGGGTCTTTTGGATCCCGGGGCTCCACCTCCTCAAACCTGGATTGGCCGTATGACTCCTCGTACACGCAATATTCTAGAATTCGCCCTGGACAATCTCGTCTGGTTCATGCTCATCGTGGTTCTCGCGCTGTTCTCGGCCCTGATCCCGAACTATTTCCAGGTCGGCATCTTCACCAACATCATCGAAGCATCCAGCGTGCTCGGTGTGATGTCGATCGGTCTGGCACTGGTGATCATCACCGGACATATGGACCTTTCTGTCGAATCCGTCGCAGCCCTGTCGGCAATGGCGGTCGGCATTCTCTTCTGCTCGGCCGGCATCGGACTTGGCATCAAGCTCACCCCCGCATGGCTGGTGATCCCGGCGTCGCTGCTGGTGGCCTGCGCCATCGGCGCCCTGATCGGCCTTATCAACGGCTTTCTTGTGGTCAAGCTGAAGATGAACGCTTTCATCATCACGCTCGCCTCCTTCATCTGGGTGCGCGGCATCGTGCTTGCCGTCTCCGGCGGCCGCTCCGCACAGGATCTCGACCCGACCATCCGCTGGTTCGCCATTGAGCGTTTCGCCGGCATCCCGTTGTCGGCCTGGATCGCGATTGCCTGCTTCCTCATCTTCTCGGTCATGATGGCCAAGACGCCGTTCGGCCGTCATCTTGTCATGATCGGCGGCAATGAAACGGCGACCTTCCGCGCCGGCATTCGCGTGACCCGCAACCTGATCATCGCCTTCATCATGGCCGGCGCCATCGCCGGTCTCGCCGGCTGGCTTCTGGCTATCCGCACGTCGGGCGCAACCGCCAATCTCGGCACCGGGCTGTTGTTCAACGCGTTTGCGGCCGTCGTCATCGGCGGTGTCAGCCTGAAGGGCGGGGTCGGCGCTCTGCCGGGGGTCTATGCCGGCGTGCTTCTGCTCTCCTCCATCAACACGGCGATCAACCTGATGGGCCTGCCTGCGAACTATACGCAGGTCATCCATGGCTTCCTGGTGCTTGCAGCCGTTCTTCTCGATACGTTCAAACAAAGGCTCCGTCAGAGGCTCGCATGACAGACAGATTGAAAGACAAGATAGCGCTGGTTATCGGCGCATCGCGCGGTATCGGCAAGGCGGTCGCCCTGCGCTTCAAGGAGGAAGGAGCCAGGATCGTCATAGCCGATTTCGACGCCAACGAGGGCCAACGGGCCGCCGATGAGATCGGCGCCGACTTCATCCGCACCGATATTTCCAGGATGGATGATGCGGTGGCGGCCGTCGCCTTCGCGGTGGAGCGCCATGGCAGGCTCGACGTCATCGTCCAGAATGCCGGCATCTATCCGTGGCAGCTGATCGAGAACACCGAACCGGAGGACTGGGACCAGGTCATGGCCATCAACCTTCGCGGATGTTTCAATGCGGCGCGCGCGGCCCTTACGCCGATGAAGAGGCAGGGCTCCGGCCGCATTCTCTTCACCTCGTCGATTACCGGCCCGCATGTCACCAGCCCCGGCCACGGCCATTATGCGGCAAGCAAGGCCGGCATCAATGGCTTCATCCGTTCCGCGGCGCTGGAATTTTCCGCCTATGGCATCAATGTCAACGGTGTCGAGCCGGGAAATATCCTTACCGAAGCAATCCAGTTGCATCGTAGCGCCGCGTTCATCCAGAACATGGAGGACGCCATTCCGCTCGCCCGCCTCGGCTCGCCCCGCGACGTCGCCAATGCCTTCCTGTTCCTGGCCTCCGATGACGCCAGCTATGTCACCGGAACAACCATTGTCGTCGATGGCGGGCAGCTTCTGCCGGAAGGCGCCGATTTTCGTCTTCAGCCCACCTGAGCACGACCCTAGCGCAGCCTGGTTAAAGTGAAGCGACGCGGCGATTTCGCCGCGTCGTCGTTCTATCTCATCCATACGCAGATCAGCGCTGGGCCGGGGTTCTTGCCGACGGTGAATTCCCGGAAGATGCGCCGGATGTTGTTGGCCTCCTCGGAATGAGCATTGCAGAGCCGGATCGTGTCCCAAGGCGTGGTGTAGCAGGGTAGCGGTGATCACCAGTGTTTTTCCGGTAGGGTCGGGTTGTTCAAGACCAGCCTTATGGAAAGATCACCGATGACCGACGACATGATGAACCTGCGCTCACTCGTTGAGAAGAGCGCCGACGCTGATTTGCTGCGGGATATGATCGGCTTTGCTGCCGAGAAGCGGATGGCGCTGGAGGTCGGCACGAAGACCGGCGCGGGCTATGGCGAGAAGAACGCGTTCCGGCTTGCCCAGCGCAACGGCTATCGCGACAGGGACTGAGGGACTGGGAGACACGGGCGGGCACCGTCGAGCTGCGCATTCCGAAGTTGCGCACAGGCAGCTATTTCCCGAGCTTTCTTGAGCCACGCCGGATGGCCGAGAAGGCCCTGACGGCGGTGATCCAGGAAGCCTATATCCAGGGCGTTTCGACCCGCTCGGTCGATGATCTGGTCAAGGCCATGGGCATGAGCGGCATCTCCAAGAGCCAGGTGTCCCGGCTCTGCGAAGAGATCGACGAGAAGGTGAAAGCCTTTCTCGACAGGCCCATCGAGGGGGAATGGCCCTACCTCTGGATCGACGCGACCTATCTCAAGGTCCGGCGCGGTGGCCGTGTCGTCTCTGTCGCGGTCATCATTGCGGTGGGCGTGAACACCGACGGTCGACGCGAGGTGCTTGGCATGGAAATCGGCACATCAGAGGCCGAAGCGATCTGGACTGAGTTTCTTCGAAAGCTGACCAGACGGGGACTGCGCTGCGTCAAGCTCGTCGTCTCCGATGCGCATGAGGGCATCAAGGCAGCCGTGTCGAAGGTGCTCTCCGCCACCTGGCAGAGGTGCCGTGTCCACTTTATGCGCAGTGCGCTGGCCCATGCTGGAAAGAGCGGACGCCGGGCTGTCTCCGCCTTCATCGCCACGGCCTTTGCCCAGGATACACCGGAGGCTGCAAGCACCCAATGGCGCAATGTCGCCGACCAGATCAGGCCGAAGGTGCCGAAGCTCGCCAGTCTCATGGACAGCGCCGAGCAAGACGTGCTCGCCTACATGACCTTTCCCAGACAGCATTGGGCAAAACTTCACAGCACCAATCCAATCGAGCGTCTCAACGGCGAAATCAAGCGGCGCACAGAGGTCGTCGGCATCTTTCCCAACGACGACGCTATCGTCAGACTGGTTGGTGCACTGCTGCTCGAACAGAATGACGAGTAGGCCGTCCAACGATCCCGCTACATGACACTGGAAACCATCAACCAAATGAGCGATGAACCGCTCATCAGTCTGCCAGCGGCAAGCTGATCCATTCCCGGCTCTGTCCGGAAGGCACGGCGATTGCCGAAGCTACACCACGCAATGGGACACGGTCGTTAAAAGCCCATGAAGCCTTCGCAGTCGGCCAGTCTCGGAGCCGTCTTCAGCGTCTCCAAATCAATCATGGGAACCCCAAGAACAGGGTCGCCCGCAAAGATCTCCTCGATCACGGTCGCCACCTGCAGCACGCCGGCGTCATCATGCCGGCGGCCGACGATCTGCAGCCCGAAGGGCATGCCGAGCGCGTCTCGGCCGACGGGGATGGTGATCGACGGATGGCCGGCCAGCGTCGAGGCATAGGCCATGGCCAGCCAGTGATAGTAGTTTTTCGTCGGTTGCCCGTCGATCTCGGTCGGATAAAGCTCGTGCCAGTCGCGCGGGCTGATGGTCACGGCCGGGCAAAGGACGTAGTCATGGCCTTCGAAAAATCGTTGCCAGTCGCGATAGAACCGGCCCTGTTTCACCAGCGCATCGGCGATATCGAGCGGGCCATAGCTTAGACCCTCCTCGACATTGGCGCGGACGTTCGGGCCGATCTTGTCGGGGTGGGTTTGCAGCAGCGTGTGGTGCAGGCCGAGAAACATCACGCCGCGAAGTACGGAAAAGATGCGATCGGCATCGGTGCAAGCGGGATGGGTCTGCTCGACCCTGCCGAGATGGTCGGACAGCCGCGCCACCACCCGGCCAAAAGCCTCGCGGATCACCCTTGATGTCGGCGCAAAGCCAAAATCCTCGGTCACCGCGATCCGCAGAGTTGCCAGATCCGGGCGCCGGCCCTGGCCGAAGCGATCGGCCTGCCACGGCGTCTGCCCGTCTATGACCACGGTATAGGGGTCGAGGCGATCCGGCCGCGCCATGACCGACAGCATCAGCGCCACATCGGCGACGCTGCGCCCCATCGGCCCGCTGGTCGAAAGATGCATCAACGCCATGGCGCGCGTATCGCCGGGAACAACACCGGGCGACGGGCGGAAGCCGACGACACCGCAGAAAGCCGCCGGGTTGCGCAGGCTGCCGCCCGTATCCGAACCGGTGGCCAAGGGTGCCATGCGGGCCGCCAGAAGGGCTGCCGAACCGCCCGACGAGCCGGCTGCGCTTTTCGTCGTGTCATGGGGATTGGCCGTAACGCCATAGACGGCGTTGCGGGTATTGCCGCCGGCGCTCCAGTCCGGATTGTTGGTCTTGCCAATGGGAATGGCGCCGGCCCGACGCATAGCGGCAACAATGGCATCGTCCTTTACCGCGATATTGTCGCGAAAGATCTCCGAGCCGAACGTGGTCGGCAGACCCTGGACGTCGATCATGTCCTTGACCCCGAAGGGCAGGCCATGCAGCGGACCGAGCGCCTCATGGCGCATCACGCTCTGCTCGGCCTGGCGCGCCTCGGCGAGGACCCGGTCGAAATCCTGCGCCACCACGGCATTGACCGCAGGATTGAGCTGCGTCACGCGCTCGATACAGGCCTCGGCCAGTTCGACCGGCGACAGGCGGCGCAGCCCGATCAGCCGGCGTGCGTCCATCGCATCGAGATCGGCAGGATGGGTCTTGCTCATGGCGATACCTTTTTCACGTCGAGAGAGCGCCAAGCCCCTTGATCAGCATATTGAGAGCCATCAGTAAGATGAACACGGCGAAAATCCGCTTGAGCATTGCGGCTGGAAGGTAATGCGCCAGCCGGACCCCGAGCGAGACCGTGGTCATCGAGATGGCGACGATGGCGACCAAAGCCGGCAGATTGACGAAACCGATCGTGTAGGGCGGAAGACCGGGAAGCCCCCAGCCGGCAATCAGAAAACCTATAAAGGACGGCACCGAGATCAGCAGCCCGAGGCCCGAGGACGTGGCCACCGCCTTCTGCACCGGCATGCCGTAGAGCGTCATTGCCGGCACACCGAAGGAGCCGCCGCCGATGCCCATCATCGCCGAGAAAAAGCCGATGACCAGACCGTAGATGCTGGCCAGCATCCGGCCCGGCAGGGTGTCAGACAGTTTCCAATAGGTTCGGCTGATCAGCATGTAGAGCCCGAGCAGCAAGCCGATCACCCCGAAGATCACCGAGAGATTGGCCGAGCGCAGCGAAGCGGCACCGGCCACTCCGGCCAGCGCGCCGATAGAAATTGCCGGCCCCCAGCGCTTCAGCACGGACCAGTCGACCGCGCCGCGGCGATGATGCATCAGAACCGAGCGTGCCGAATTGAAGATGATGGTGCCGCTGGAGGTTGCGACACAGACCTGCATCAGGCGGTCGCTCTCATAGCCGAGGAACTCGAAGACATAATAGAGGGCCGGTACCAGGACGACTCCACCGCCGATCCCGAGCAGGCCGGCGACCAGGCCGGACAAGGCGCCCGTTGCGGCCAGGAAGACGAAGAGCAGAACGAAATCCATCGATCAGGCAATCTGCTTCAGGCTTTTGGCATTCTCGGCGATATCGAGGAACAGCGCCGTCATGATTTGCATGCCTTCACGGGCAATCGGCACCAGCGCATGCTCGTTGGGGCCGTGCTGGCCGCATTCGGCATGGGAGTGCGGAATCCAGATCGTCGGCAGACCAAGGATGTCGGTAAAGGCATCGTTGGGCAGCGAACCAGCCAGATTGGGCAAGACATGCGGCCGCCTTCCCGCCGTCCGCGTGAGCGAGTTTTCGACAAAACGCACCCAGGGATGATCCGGTGAAAAACGGGTGGCCCGGAAGGCTTCGCCGCGAGCGGGGCTTACCTCGACCATGGGAAAACCATGGGCATCGAGATGACGGCGCAGGGCGGGAATGATGTCGTTGATGTCGGTGCCGACGACGAAGCGCAACTGGCAGGTGGCCCGCGCCGAGCCCGAAATGGCATTCTGCGGCGCATCGATATTGCCGCACGACATGGCGAGCACGGCAAAGGAATTCCAGCCGAAGACGCGCTCGCTCGGCGTCAGGTCGCTCTCGCCCCATTCGGCATCGTGACGGCACGGCGGCAGATCACTGAGCGTGGCGCGGATATCGGGCGTCAGGCTGGTCGGGCGCCATTCGGGAATTTGTATCTGGCCGCGCGCATCGGTGATCGTCGAGATTGCCTGGGCCAGGATGATGGCGGGATCGGCCAGCAGTCCGCCGAAATTGCCGGAATGGTGATCGCCGTCCCGCAGATCGACCATCAGGTTGATCGACATGCCGCCGCGCGACCCCATGAACATGGTCGGCGTGTCGACCGCCAGACGCGGGCCGTCCGAGGCGATCAGCACATCGGCCACCAGCCGCTCCCGGTTGGCCGTGAAGAATTCGCGCAGCCCGAAGGAACCGGTCTCCTCGGCCATTTCAAGAACGATCCTGGCATTGAAACCGAGCCGGCCCTTTTCGCGGATCAGCAGTTCCAGCGCCTTGATGTTGATGAGATGCTGGATCTTGTTGTCGGCCGTGCCGCGGCCATAGAGCTTGTCGCCCTCCCGGATCAGGGTGAAGGGCTCGAGGCCCTCCCGCCAGCGATGGGCCTCTCCGTTGCAGACATCGCCATGCCCATAGACCAGAATCGTCGGCAGGCTCTCCTCCTCGATGCGGCTGGCGATCAGCAGCGGAGCGCCACCCTCGCGGGGATTGTCGAAAATCTCGACGGCAAAGCCCATGGCCGACAGCAGTGGCTGCATGTCCTCCTGCAGATAGGCGTAGAGATCCTCCCGCCGCCCTTCCGACTGGCTGACGGAGCGGCGCGCCACGAGGGCGGCCAGATCCGCGACCAGCCCTCCGTCATCGACATAGTGGGCGGCGGCTTCGATCAATTGTGTTCTGTCCATGGAATGCATTTACCTCGCTGCGTCGGCAGGCCCAAGCGCTGCCATATCTGGCGCCTCCCAGCCGCGGCCAGGCATGGCGGCGAGCAGTTGGCGCGTATAGGAATGTTGCGGATTGCCGAAAACGTCGTCGACCGTGCCATATTCCACCACCTCGCCTTTCGACATGACGAGGATATGGTCGGAAATCTCGGCCGCCACACGCAGATCGTGGGTGATGAAAATCACCGTCAGGCCAACGGCCTTGCGAATGTCATCGAGCAGCTTCAGCACGTCCTTCTGCACGGATACGTCGAGCGCCGACACGGCCTCGTCGGCGATCAGGATTTTCGGCTCGACCATCAGGGCGCGGGCAATCGAGATGCGCTGACGCTGGCCGCCGGAAAACTGTGCCGGATACCGGTCGAGCGCATCCTCCTCCAGCCGGACGATCTTCAGAAGTGCTCGGGCCTTTTCCATGGCTTGGCTTCGCGGCACGCTGAAATTGACTGGCCCCTCGACCAGCAGGTCGCCAATCTTGCGGCGCGGATTGAGCGAGCCATAAGGATCCTGAAAGACGATCTGGATATGTTTCCTGAAATCGCGGCGACCCGCGGCCGTGGTCGTATCCAGCCTCGAACTGCCGATCCAGACGGACCCTTCGTCAGGCTCCACAAGCCCCATCAGGCACCGCACCAGCGTCGTCTTGCCGGAGCCGGATTCCCCGACGATGCCCAGCGTCTGGCCTTCCAGAACGGTAAAGTCCGTCGGCTTGACGGCATGCACCTTGCGGGCCGACTTGAACATGGTCCGGGCGGTCGAATAGGTCTTTTCGATGCCGGCGACCCTAAGCGCGATTGGCCCGGACATATCAGGATTGCCCTTGATGCCATGACGTTTCGGCACCGCATCGATCAGCATGCGCGTATAGGGATGGCTTGGGTTGTTGAGCACCTGTTCGGCGGTGCCCTGCTCCACGACCACGCCCTTCTGCATGACCAGGACGCGATCGGCGAGTTCCGCCACCACGTCGAAATCATGGGTGACGAACAGGATGCCCGCCTTGCGGCTTTCCTTCAGCGCCTTGAACATGTCGAGGATCTGCGCCTGCGTCGTCACGTCGAGCGCCGTCGTCGGTTCGTCGGCGATCAGCAGGCGCGGCTCCATGGCGAGCGCAATGGCAATGACGATGCGCTGGCGCTGACCGCCCGACAATTGATGCGGATAGGCATGGTAGAGGCGTTCGGGATCGGGAAGACGCACTTCCTTGAGAAGCGCCAATGTGCGGGCCCGACGCTCGGCCCTGGACATTTGCGCATGCGCCTCGAAGACCTCCTCGATCTGGTTGCCGACCGTGTAGCACGGGTTGAGCGCGCTCATCGGCTCCTGGAAGATCATGCCCATGCGGCTGCCGCGCAAACCGGCATGCTCGGCCTCGGACAGCTTCAGCACGTCGCGGCCTTCAAAGAGGATTTCGCCCGCCGACGGTTTCAGGACTTTCGGCAGAAGGCCCATGGCGGCAAAGGACGTGATCGACTTTCCGGAACCGGATTCCCCGACGATGCAGAGGATTTCCTTCTCGTGGATGTCGAGCGACAGGTTGCTGACGGCATGCGGGCGATCGCCGCCCTTCGGCAAGTCTATCGTCAGGTTGCGGATCGACAGGACGGGTGTGGCTGTGTGGGTCATCAGTTCCTGCCCTCCGGCGCGGTCACGTCGCGAATGCCGTCGCCCAGCATGTTGATGGAAAAGACCAGGATGAACAGAGCGATACCGGGAATGGTGATCAGCCAGCTTTCAAACAGCAGCATTTCCTTGCCTTCGGAAATCATCAGCCCCCAGGACGGTGTGGGCGGCTGCACGCCAAGCCCGAGGAAGGACAGTGCCGACTCCAGGATGATGGCATGGGCCATTTCGAGCGTGACGATGACGATCAGCTGGTTCATCACATTCGGCAGCACATCCTTGAGCAGGATACGCGGCAGGCTGGCGCCCAAAACTTCGGCTGCGGCGATATAGTCCATCTGCCGCACCTGCATCGTGGCGCTGCGCAGCACGACCGCGAAACGGTCCCAAAGCAGCAGTCCAAGCACAGACACGACGACGGTCAGCGATCCGCCGAACAGCGCCACCACGGCCAGCGCCACCAGCGTCGCCGGCAAGGCCAGCCGGACCGAGACGATGAACATGACCACCGCATCGACCTTGCCGCCGAAATAGCCGCCGAGAATACCGAGCGTCGTGCCGATCACGGCGGAAATCAGGGCCGCGGTAAAGCCGATCAGCAGGGAGACGCGGGCCCCATAGATCAGCCGCGACAGGTAGTCCCGGCCCAGCGCATCGGTGCCGAGCAGGTGCTTCCAGTCGCCGCCCAGGAACACCGGCGGAGCAAGCCGCGCCAGCAGATCCTGCTTGTAGGGATCGTATGGGGCGATCAGCGGCGCGAAAAGGGCGGTAAGGCCAACAAACAGCAGGATCAGGAAGCCGACCATGAAGCCGCGATGTTTCAGCGCCTTGCGGGCCAGCAGACGGGATGGAGTCGGCGATGCCGCGCGAAGTCCGGGGTTGATGGTGAGGGACGTGTTGTTCATGTCAGGCAGTCCTCAAGCGGGGATCGAGCCATGCGTTCAAGACATCGGCGAGGAACGTGAAAGCGATGTAGAACATCGCGAAGATCAGGATGAGCGCCTGCATCGTCGGCAGATCATTACGGGAGATCGATTCCCAGGCGAGGTAACCGGCACCATGCAGCGCGAAGATGGTTTCCACCACGACCGACCCGCCGAACATAAAGCCGAGCTGCACCGCCGCCAGGCTGACCACCGGGATGATGGCATTGCGCAGCGCGTGCTTGAACAGAACCCGGCGTGGCTTGATGCCCTTGGCTCTTGCCGTGCGGATGTAGTCCGCCGACAGCACTTCCAGCATGCCCGCCCGTGTAAGCCGCATGATAGCCGGCGTCGCGAAGTAGCCGAGCACGATCATCGGCAGGATATAGCCGGTCCATTGCCGCGTTCCCGAGGCCGGCACCCATCCCAGATTGACCGAGAAGACAACGATCAGGATAAGGCCGAACCAGAAGCTCGGGATCGCCTGTCCGACGACGGCTACGCCGAGCGCCAGCCGGTCGATCAACGTGTTGGGAAAGGCGGCGGCCACAACCCCCATGGGAATGGCGAGCAGCAGGGCGAAGCTCATGCCGAGAAAGCCGATGGTCATGGTGACAGGCAGCCGTTCGGCGATCATGCCCGAGACCGGGGTCTTGAAATAGTAGCTCATGCCGAAATCACCGGAGAGCGCGCGCATCAGCCAGTCGGCATACTGAACGAGCAATGGCCGGTCGAAACCGTATTGGCTGCGGATCGCCGCGACCACCTCTCCTGAAGCCCCCTCGCCGGCAATGGCGATCGCCGGATCGCCGGCCATGAACAGAAGAATGAAACTGATGAAGGACACCGTCAGCGCAACCAGCGCCGCCATGCCAATCTTGGTCAGGACAAATTTCAACATCTGAAACCCTCAAGCAGGCGGCCTTGCGGCTCCGCGATCTCGACATGCCTCTAAAACAAGAAGCTCGAATCCGGGCCGGGCGCCGCTGAACAGCCTCCCGGCCCAGGGATACAGATGTTACTTCCAGCCGATTTCGTAGAAGCGGACCAACTCATCCGGGGTCGGGGTGAAGGCGATTTCGCCGCTCATGACGTAGTTGGTGGAGTAGTTCCACAACGGCACCCAATAGGCCTTGTCGGCGATCACCGACAGCGCCTGGGTATAGAGCGTCTTGCGCTCGGCCGGATCGATCGAGGAATCGGCCTTTTCCAGCAGATCGGACAGGCTCTTGTCGCGGGCGTCATCTTCGCCGCCCATGGTGAAGAACTCGCTGGTAATGGCCGAGACATCGGCAATCGAGTTGGAACCCCAGGTCAAGAAGGAGATCGGCACGCCTTCCTTGATGCGTTTTTCGCGCAGCGCCGCGTATTGCATGTAGTTGAGGTTGGCCTTGACGCCGATCTCGGCCAGCATGCCGATCATCGCTTCGGCCAGCGGTCGGTCGCGATAGGCATAGAGTTCAATCTCGAAACCGTCGGGATAGCCGGCTTCCGCCAGCAGCGCCTTGGCCTTCGCCGGATCGTAGGCATAGGTCGTAACAGCCTTGTCGCAGCCGAACTGGCTGGGCGAGCAGGCGCTGTTGATCACTTCCGTCGTGCCCTTCATCAGCGCTTCGACGATACCGTCGCGGTTGATCGCATGGTAGATCGCCTGCCGGACCTTGAGATTCGTCATCGGGTTCTTGTCGCCCGAGCGACCGGCCGCATCGAGCGAGAGATAGCCGACGCGCATGGTCGGGGCATTGATCACCTGGAAGCCGTCCCGGCCCGCCATCTTGCCGGCCTGGTCGGAGGGCACCTGCCAGACCAGATCGATCGTGCCGTTGAAAAGCTCGGCCATCTGCGTGTTGATGTCCGGGATGGTGCGAATATCGATAGTGCCGACCTTGGCCTTCGGCTTGGCGGCGGCGAAATAGTCCTCGTTGCGCTTCAGCACGAAATGCTTGCCGGGTTCGACGCTCTCGAATTTGTAGGGACCCGTGCCGATCGGCTTGGTGGCGACGCCGGCCGGGCCGACGGCTTTGTAGTATTCATCTGGATGGATGATGACCGGGCCGGCCAGATATTCGAGGGCGGCCGGGAATGGCCCGTTGGTGAGGATGCGCACCTTGAACTGGTCGATTTTTACGGCCTGCTTGATCCATCCCGTCGCCACCTTGTTCTTGGCGCCGTTCTTGGGGTCGATGGTGAAGTTCAGCGTGTAGACGACATCATCGGCGTCGAAGGCCTCGCCGTTGTGGAACTTGACGCCTTCTCGCAGCGTGAGCTCCAGCGTTGTGGAATCCACCCATGTCCAGCTGGTCGCCAGATTGCCGACATACTCTCCGGTTGCCGGATTGCGACAGAGAAGGCCGTCCCAGGCGGCATTTCCGAGCAGGATGCCCTCGCGCGCGGTGTTGAAATAGGGATCGACATGCTCGAGTTCCTTCGCGAACGCGATGGAGACCGTATCGTCCGCCTTGCCGGCCCAGGCCGCGGTGGCAAACAGGAATGCGGGCAGAAGAGCGACTGTAGCCGCCGTCATTGTCAGTTTCATTCTCGTTCCCTCTGATTTTGCCTATTATTTAGGCTTTCTTGACAGCTATTTATACTGTACTCCATTCTTATTCTTTGTATACAATATTATTAGATTGCACACACATCACGATTATTGCATACGTCCGCTTGTCAAATCCCCCGGATCACACGACAATGCGTGTGGAGGAGCGATATGAATTCACCCGCATCAAAAACGCCGACCGCCGACGTGCTTTACGAGCGCATCGAGACGATGATCGCCGAGGGGCATTTCAAGGATGGCGAGCGCCTCGACGAAATGCGCCTCGCCCGGGATTTCGGCGTATCGCGCACGCCCCTTCGTGAGGCGCTGCGTCTTCTGTCGGCCACCGGACTGGTCGAGCTCATTCCCAACCGCGGCGCCTTCGTGCGCCAACCCGATTTCACCCGTCTTGTGGAAATGTTCGAAGTGATGGCGGAGGTCGAAGCCTGGTGCGCGCGGCTGGCGGCCGGCCGCATCACCAAGGCACAACTGCTGCTTCTGCGCAAAGCCGCCTCCGCCTGCGAGGCGGCGCTTCAGGCGCAGGACTACAAGCGCTATTATGCCGAGAACGCTACGTTTCACACCATGATCTACGAGGCATCCGGCAACGGCTTCCTGGCTGAGGAGGCCGCCAACCTGCACCGGCGCCTCAAGCCCTTCCGGCAGGCGCAGCTCTCCTTCGGCGACCGCCTGTCTCGGTCGATGATGGAACATCGCGAAATCCTGCTGGCCCTTGAAGCCGGCGATGCGGCGCGCGCCGATGCCGTGATGCGCGACCATATCCGTGTCCAGGGCAGTATCTATGAGGAATACCGCCAATCGATGAGCGGAGAGCGCGAGATCGCCGACCGGCAAGCCTCGTGAAACCTGCCGCCGATTTCGGGCAGCCGCCTCGCCGAACCTCATGGGCATAGCAGAAGCTCGGAAACCGCAGCCCCTCGCGTCAACCCCGACACCGTCCTGACGATACCCGCCTTGTCGATGCCATAGTGCCGATAGAGGTCCTGCACCGTGCCGGTCTGGCCGAAATGCTCCACCCCGAGCGGTATCGTCCGGTGGCCGCGAACGGCACCCAGCCAGGCAAGCGCCGCTGGGTGTCCATCGGTGACGATGACCAGGGTGCAATGGGACGGAAGGCCGGCGAGCAAGGTCTCGACATGGCCGGACGCCCGACTGACGCCGCGGCGCCGCGCCCGCTGGGCCGCGGTCCAGCCGGCGTTCAGGCGATCCGCGGATGTCACAGCCAGCACGCCGATATCCCGTCGGCTCTCGCCGAGCAGCCCGGCGGCCGCGATCACTTCCGGCGCGATGCAACCCTGATAGACCAGCACGACATCGGCATTCGGCCCCGGCGGCTTCAGCCAATAGCCGCCATCGATGACGCCTTGGCGGAAAGCCGGACCGCCACGCGGCGCCGGCTGTTCGAGCGGTCGTGTCGTCAGCCGCAGATAGACCGAACCGCCCGTCTCGTCGCGCAGCCAGGTGCGCTCGTCCGGCTGACCGTCGCCATCGCGCTGCATATAGTCGAACGACCAGTCCATGATGATCGCGAGTTCGTCGAGGAAGGCCGGCTCGAAACTCGCCAGCCCGTCCTGGCTGATGCCGATCAGCGGTGTGGCGATCGACTGATGCGCGCCGCCCTCCGGCGAAAGCGTGATGCCGGACGGCGTGCCGACGATCATGAAACGGGCATCCTGATAGCAGGCATAGTTCAGTGCATCGAGACCGCGGCAGATGAAGGGATCATAGACCGTGCCGATCGGCAGCAGGCGCTCGCCGAACAGCGAATGCGAAAGGCCGGCGGCGGCCAGCAGCAGGAAGAGATTCATCTCGGCAATGCCGAGTTCGATATGCTGCCCCTCCGGCGAAAAATGCCATTTTTGCGCGGACGGCACCCGCTCGTCGCGAAAGGTATCGGCCCGCGCGTCGCGCGCAAACAGGCCACGCCGGTTGACCCAGGGGCCGAGATTGGTCGAGACGGTGACATCCGGGGCGGTGGTCACGATGCGGTCGGCGAGTGCCGTGTCGGTCTTGGCCAAAGCGTCGAGGATCTTGCCGAAGCCGGCCTGGGTGGACAGAACGCGGTCCTCCAGCAGGACCGGCCCCTCTGTCGCAATGCGCTCCGCCTTGAAGCGTCGCGGCCCCGGCTCGAAGAACGGCACGCGGGAAAGGAAGGCCCTTGCATCGCTGCTGTCGGCCATGGTTGAAAACAGGTCCCATTCCGTTCCGGGCGCAACCTGCATTGCCGACTGGAACTCGGCCATCTGGTTCGTGGTCATCAGGCCGGCATGATTGTCCTTGTGACCGGCAAGCGGCGTGCCCCAGCCCTTGATCGTATAAGCCAGGAAGACCGTCGGCCGGTCGTGGTCGATACTGTCGAACACATCGGTCAGCGCCTCCAGGCAATGGCCGCCGAGATTGTTCATGAGTTCGGCCAGTTCGGCGTCGGATCGGCGCTCAATCAGCGCGGTGACATCGCCCTGGTCGCCGATCTCGTCGAGCAGCCGACGCCGCCACGCGGCCCCACCCTGAAAGGTCAGCGCTGCATAAAGCTGGTTCGGGCAGGCGTCGATCCAGTCCTTCAGGCGCGCTCCACCCGGCTCGGCGAACGCGGCGTTCTGCAGCGCGCCGTATTTGACGATGACGACATCCCAGCCGAAGGCCTTGAAAATGGCCTCGATGCGCTGCCACAGACCTTCGCGCACCACGCCGTCGAGGCTCTGGCGATTGTAATCGATGACCCACCAGGCATTGCGCAGATCATGCTTCCAGCCTTCCTGCAGGCACTCGTAGACATTGCCTTCATCCAGTTCGGCATCACCGACCAGGGCGATCATCCGCCCGAGTGGACGCTTCTGCGCCCAGGGTCTGGCGGCGATATAGTCCTGCACCATCGAGGCAAAGGCGGTGACGGCGACGCCGAGGCCGACCGAACCGGTGGAGAAATCGACATCGTCGATATCCTTGGTGCGGCTCGGATAGGACTGCGCGCCACCGAAGCCACGGAAATTCTCGAGCTTCTCGCGCGTCTGGTTGCCCATCAGATACTGGATGGCATGAAACACCGGCGAGGCATGCGGCTTGACCGCAACGCGATCTTCCGGGCGCAGCGCATGAAAATAGAGCGCCGTCAGGATCGAGGCCATCGAGGCCGAGGAGGCCTGATGCCCGCCGACCTTGACCTCGCCCTTCTCGCGCAGGTGATTGGCGTTGTGGATCATCCAGCAGGCGAGCCACAGGACCTGCTTCTCGATGGACTTCAGAATTGCGATATCGGTGCTTGTCACGGTCGACTCCCAGTCACGCGTTCACGCCTGATGAGGATCCGCCGGCGGCTTTTCGCCTTGCTCTGCTCGGATCCCGTTCCCATGTCTGCGCCGTTCGGCGGAACGATCATCCCGCCGAACGGCGTGGCTAGTGTTCAACCGTTGCGGAACGTGTAGGCATAGCCATTAATGGCCGGGGCGCCGCCGAGATGGGCGTAGAGTACCTTGGAGCCTTCCGGGAAGTAGCCCTTCTTGACCAGGTCGATCATGCCCTGCATCGACTTGCCCTCATAGACCGGGTCGGTGATCATCCCTTCGAGCCGGGCGCAGAGGCGGATGGCCTCCTTGGTCTCGTCGGACGGCACGCCGTAGACCGGATAGGCATAATCCTCGATCAGGATGATGTCGTCCGCCGTCAGATCCCGGCCGAGTTCGACGAGTTCGGCAGTGCGCCGGGCGATCTCCAGCACCTGGGCCCTGGTCTGAGCCGGCGTGAAGGAGGCGTCGATACCGATGACATTGCGTTCGCGGCCATCCTTGGCAAAGCCGACCGTCATGCCGGCATGGGTCGATCCGGTCACCGTGCAGACGACGATATAGTCGAACTTGAAGCCGAGTTCGGCCTCCTGCGCGCGCACTTCCTCGGCAAAGCCGACATAACCGAGGCCACCATATTTGTGCACGGATGCCCCGGCCGGTATCGGATAGGGCTTCCCGCCCTTGGCCTTGACGTCCTCGATCGCCTCCTCCCAGCTCTGGCGAATGCCGATGTCGAAGCCCTCGTCCACCATCTGCACATCCGCTCCCATGATCCGGCTCAGCAGAATATTGCCGACGCGGTCATAGACGGCGTCCTCGTGCGGCACCCAGCTTTCCTGCACCAGCCGGCACTTGAAGCCGATCTTGGCGGCGACGGCGGCGATCATGCGGGTATGGTTGGACTGTACGCCGCCGATCGAGACCAGCGTATCGGCATTGGAAGCGATCGCGTCGGGAATGATATATTCCAGCTTGCGCAGCTTGTTGCCGCCAAAGGCCAGACCGGAATTGCAGTCCTCACGCTTGGCATAGAGCTCGACCTTGCCGCCGAGATGCTCGGACAGCCGCTCCAGCTTCTCGATATGGGTCTGACCAAATGTGAGCGGATAGCGCTCGAATTTCTCCAGCATGGGATCCCCTTCTGCTTGCTGTGACACGGGGGAAACGCTACCATCGCATGGATGAAAGGTGCTCTCTAATTTGAACCGGATATTTCGTGATATCCTTTCATGGATCAGAAAGAATATACATAACTTTCATCTATATCGTTATTTTCGGAAGAATCTTTCATGACATCGGAACTGGACCGCATCGACCTGAAAATGCTCCGACTGCTGCAAAACAACGGGCGGCTCAGCAATGCCGAACTGGCGAAACTGGTCGATGTCAGTGCCGCGACCTGCCATCGCCGCACCCAGCGGCTATTTGAGGAGGGTTACATTAAGTCGGTCAGAGCCATGGTCGAGCCGCAGAAGGTCGACCGCGGTGCGCTGGTCATGGTCGGCGTGGTGCTGGATCGCTCGACGCCGGAAAGCTTCGGCACCTTTGAAAAGGCGGTCGCCAAGCTGAATTTCGTACTGGACTGCAATCTGGTTGCGGGCGATTTTGATTATTTCCTGAAGATCCGTGTGCGTGACATGGCAGATTTCAACCGCATCCATGGCACACAGCTGATCGCGCTACCCGGCGTGCGTCAGACCCGCACCTTTTTCGTGATGAAGGAAGTGGTCGACAATGCGCCGCTGAACTTTTGACAACTGCCTTCCCGCCTCGACCGAGCCGGGAGAATGACGGGCTCAGTGAATTAGCCCCCGAAAGGCACGGACATGCTCCCCCACTTAGAGGCCACCTCAAAAAGAGGTATGTGATTTCAAGCGCTTATGAGTCCTTCGGATTTGCGAAATCCGATGGAGAACATGATGGCCTGGAGCGAAATCACCCGTCGGCAATATGCCTGGCGAACGGCACGCTACGCAAGCGACATGACGGATCGGGAATGGGCGCTTGTGGAGCCTTTCTGCCGATGCCCCGCCCCTTGGGTCGTCCCCGGACCACGGATTTGCGCGAGGTAGTGAATGCGCTGCTTTACATCGCCACGACCGGTTGCCAGTGGCGCATGCTGCCGAAGGATTTCCCGCCCTGTTCAACCGTCCAGCGTTATTTCTATGAATGGCGGGCGCTGGGACTTTGGGCGCACATCAACCATCATCTGGTGATGGAAGCCCGCGAGCTGGAGGGTAGAGAGGCAAGTCCGACGGCCGGTGTGATCGATAGCCAGAGCGTGAAAACCACGGAAAGCGGCGGCATACGAGGCTATGACGCGGGCAAGAAGACCAAAGGGCGCAAGCGCCATATCATTGTCGATACGCTCGGCCTGATGGTCGGCCTCATGGTGCACAGCGCCGACATCCAGGATCGAGATGGTGCTCCCGATCTCCTGAAATCCATCCGCCACAGGTGGCCATGGTTGCTGCATGTCTTTGCCGATGGCGGCTATTCCGGCGACAAACTGAAGCGGCGACTGAAGAAAATCGGGCGCTTCACGGTCGAGATCATCAAGCGCTCAGACAAGGCGAAAGGCTTCGAAGTCCCGCCGCGCCACTGGGTCGTAGAGCGGACCTTCGCCTGGCTCGGCAGATGCCGCGGACTGGCCAGGGACGTCGAAAAATCCATAGCTTCAGCCGAGGCCTGGGTCATGATCGCCCACATCCGCCTTATGACCCGGCGTCTTGCAAGGTATTGCTACTACTGAGAGCTTTTCGAGTCCGACTCTCAGCTAAGAGCTTGAACCGGAACGTCGAGCACGTCACCATCGGCGTCAATGGCCCGCCATAACCAGAATTTCTTTCCGCCGATCATGATGACGGCCTCATCGAGGCACCATTTGTCGTTTGGCTTTGGCCGGTTCCTGCGAGTACTGCCGGCAAAATGACGACCAAAGCGGCTGATCCAAAGCCGCACGGTTTCCCGGCTGACAATGACGCCCGCGCTCCGCCAGAAGATCTCCCACATCCGCCGTGCTCAAGGCAAACCGGTGATAGGCCCACACAGCGCAGGCGACAACTTCACGCGGAAAACGAAACCCCTCCAGACGGGGAAACGCTCGGTAGTTTTATTTCGTCTCGATAACCGAAGCGCGGAGGTCAAACAACTTGGCGATGCCTCGAATACGTCTCCCTTGAACAGAGATTGCTCTAAAAAAGGCATCGCTATCGGCGCAAATTGATGCTTTTCCGATGACAAGCTGCGGCTTTATACGAAGTTCTTGGCATCGGACCTCGCGAGGGCTGGCGTGACTTGGAAGGGGTGGAGACGCCCCACCTCCTTGCATCGACAGTCGGCAGTGCAGCCATTGCAGTGATTCAATGCAGGTCAACAGCGCGGGAAGGAACCTCTATGGCACGACCATTCTACTGGAACGAACTGACCGCCTATGACTTCAAATCACTGAACCCGGATGAGACGATTGCCATCCTGCCGCTGGCCTCCACCGAGCAGCATGGTCCGCATCTACCGATTTCCACCGATGTGACGATCGCAAACGGAATGCTTGCCGAAGTACGCAGCATCCTGCCGCAGGACCTGACGGCGCTTGTGCTGCCGACGCAGGAGATCGGCAAGGCCAACGAACATGTTTACGGCCCCGGCACCCTGTCGCTTCCGGCCGGGCTCCTGATCGAGGCCTGGACCACGATCGGGCAGAAGGTGGCGGAAGCAGGCGTACGCAAGCTGGTGATGGTCAACTCCCATGGCGGCAATCTCGACATCATGAGCATCGTTTCGCGCGAAATGCGCGTTCGCTTCAGTATGATGGCGGTCGCCACGCAATGGACTCGCTTTGGCTATCCTGACGACCTGGTTCTGTCGCCCGACGAACAGAAATACGGCATTCACGGTGGCGAGGTGGAGACCTCGCTGATGCTCCACTTCCGTCCCGATCTGGTGAAGATGGAAAACGCGGATGATTTCCGGTCCAAGGCCGAGTGGATGGCCAGCAACACGAAATATCTTCAGCCGCTACCGCCACATTCGGTCGCCTGGATCGCGCATGACCTCAATCCGTTCGGCGTCGTCGGCAATGCCGCCGCCGGCACGGCGGAAAAGGGCGAGAAGATCGCAGGCCATATCGCGCGCGCCTTCGTCGACCTTCTTCATGATGTGAAGGCCTACCCGTTGAGCAATCTCTACTCGCCGAAATAGATCCCTGCCTATTCGTCCAGATTGACGCCCGGCCCGACGCTCTTGACGCCTTGCGCCGAAAGGCTGGCGAGCAGCGATGACAGTTCGGCAAGCAGGAACTCGACGAAGAGGCTTGTGGCACTGTCGAGCGGGGTACGCGCACGCGCGAAAACCTTCATCTGTTGCACTTTCACATGCGGATCGGAAAGCGGCCGAAAGGCGAGCTCGCCCCGCTCACACTCATGAATGATATCAAGCGGGTTCATGAGCGAGACACCTGCCCCCGCCCGAACGAACTGCTTGACCGCCTCCGTCGTGTTCGTCTCGATGACGGGCTCGACCGGAACGGAGAGAGGTGCAAAGGCAAAGTCGATAACCTCGCGCAGGCTCAGAGACTTCATCACCAGAACCAGCCGCTCCTGAAGCAGTTCGGCGAGGCTGACCTGGGCTTGCCGCGCAAGCGGGTGTCCCGGCGGCAGGACTGCGCCGATCGGCACGTCGAACACGGCCAGCGTACGGATGCCCGGAGACGCCGGAATGTTGAGGCCGATGCCGATATCCACCTCTCCGACGCTTACCGGGTTGAGCGTGGTCCCGGAGCCGATGTCATTGCGTATGAATATCTTGACCCGCGGATGCCGCGCCAGGAATTTCGAGACGATCACCGGCATCGGACCGGCGGCAAGCCCGGTCGTCGTGACAATGCGCACCTTGCCCGCGTCCGGCATCTTCAGGGCTTTGACGCGAGACTCGAGCCGCTGATAGCTCTTGATGACGTCGCGGATATGTTCGACATAAAGCTCACCCGCCGAGGTCAGGCGCAGGCCGCGCGGCAGGCGCTCGAACAAGGCGGCGCCGATTTCGTCCTCGAGTTCGATGATCTGCCGGTTGATGGCGGAGGAGGCAACATTCAGCTTGGCCGCGGCCTTGCGAATGGACCCAGTGCGGGCAATTTCGTCGATGTAAAGCAGTTTGCGAGAATGAAGCACCTGTGTTCCTTTTCTCGATTCCTGTAAGCGGAGCGCTTCCTGACATAGCGCAAAAAGGCATCAATGCGAACGAATTTTGATGCTTTTCAAAGAGCGTAACGCCAGCGCACTATCCTGCTGCAGCGCAAAAGCGCCTTCCAGATAAAGCAGGGAACAGTCTTGATGTCGCACTTCCTCAAATCTCTCGCCGCCTCAGCGGCAGTTTGCCTGTCGGCGAGCCTCCCCGCGCACGCGCTCGACAAGGTCTCCTTCGGAACGAACTGGCTCGCCGAGCCGGAGCATGGGGGCTATTACCAGGCCGTCGCCGATGGCACTTACAAGAAGCACGGGCTGGACGTGACGATCGTGCAGGGTGGCCCGAACGCCGCCAACAGCGCACTTCTGATTTCCGGCAAGATCGAATTCTACATGGGCGGCGAAATGGGTTCGCTCAACGCGGTCAAGCAGGACATTCCACTGGTGGATGTCGCCGCCATGTTCCAGAAGGACCCGCAGGTCCTGATGGCCCATCCCGACGAGGGCATCGAGACGTTCGACGATCTGGCCAAGGCCAGCGCCATTTTCATGGGCAAGGACGGGTATCTCACCTATTTCGAATGGATGAAGGTCAACTTCAAGGGCTTCCAGGACGAGCAGTACAAGCCCTATAACTTCAATCCCGGCCCGTTCATCGCCGACAAGAAGTCGGTGCAGCAGGGCTATCTGACCTCAGAACCCTATGCGGTTGAAAAAGAGACCGGCTGGAAGCCCAAGGTATTCCTGCTCGCCGACAATGGCTTCAGCCCCTATTCGACCACAGTGTCGGTCAAGGCCGACCTGATCGCGTCCAATCCGGACCTGGTCCAGCGCTTCGTCGATGCCTCGATCGAGGGCTGGTACAACTATCTCTACGGCGACAACAAGGCGGCCAATGATCTGATCAAGAAAGACAATCCGGAAATGACCGATGAGCAGATCGCCTTCTCCATCGCCCAGATGAAGGAGCATGGCATTCTGGAATCGGATGAGGCTCTAACCAAGGGCATCGGCTGCATGACCGACGAGAAGTACAAGAAGTTCTTCGATGAGATGGTCAAGATCAAGCTCTTCGACGCAGGCATGGACTACAAGAAGGCCTTCACCACGCAGTTTGTCTGCAAGGGCGTCGGCATGTCCCTCAAGAAGTAATTTGCAAGAGCAAATCTCCGTTCCCGATCGTTCGGGAACGGAGAGACCAGATCCAGCTTAGAGTTGATGGCATGAACGCTCAGGCGGCCAAACCAGTCGCGACAACGGCCCATACCCGCCCGCTCGTCGTGATGGACCATGTGACCAAGAAGTTCTCCAACGGTACGCTCGCCCTTCAGGACATGTCGCTGACGGTGTGCGGTGGCGAATTCCTGAGCCTGCTCGGTCCTTCGGGCTGCGGCAAATCGACGGCGTTGCGCATCATCGCCGGTCTCGGCGGCGTCAGCGGCGGCTCCATCGACTGGCCGAGTTCCCGCATCAATTCGAAGGGATTGCCGGAGGGCGATATCAGTTTCGTCTTCCAGGAGCCGACATTGATGCCCTGGCAGACGGTGTTCGGAAATGTCTATCTGCCGCTCCGGCTGCGCGGGGTCACCCAGAAGGCGGCTGCAACCCCGATCATGGAAGCGCTATCCGCCGTGGGCCTCGGCGACTTCGCGAATGCCTATCCGCGCGAGCTCTCCGGCGGCATGAAGATGCGGGTCTCGATTGCCCGGGCCATGGTCACCAAGCCACGCCTTCTGCTGATGGACGAGCCCTTTGCCGCGCTGGACGAGATCACCCGGCAGAAGCTCAACGACGACGTTCTCGATCTCTGGCGCAAGACCGGCATCACCGTGATCTTCGTGACCCATTCCGTTTTCGAATCCGCCTATCTGTCCAACCGCATCGTCGTGATGAAGGCGCGGCCCGGCCGCGTTCATGCGGATTTCCCGCTTGTGACGGCAAGCGAGCGCGACGCGCTCTATCGCAGTTCCGAAGATTATCGCCAGGCCTGCGAGAAGGTCTCCGCGATGTTGCTCGAAGCCATGGGTGACGCCCCGGAGGGCCACTGATGACAAGCCCCGCACCTGAACCGAACATGACAGCCGGACGCGGCAGGGAATTAGCGCTGCGCATCGCCGTTCCCCTGCTGATGGTCGTAGCGCTGGTGCTGATCTGGCATCTTGGCGTGATGTGGTCGGGCGTCCCGCCCTATATTCTTCCCAGTCCGGGCGCGGTCGTCGCCGCCCTGATCGGCGACTGGGGTCTTCTGTTTCCCGCCCTTCTGGTGACGACGAAGATCACGCTGATGTCGCTGGCCCTGGCCCTGATTGGCGGGGGCGGCTTTGCGATCTTTCTGGTGCAGTCCCGCTGGATTGAAATCGCCTTCTACCCGATCGCCGTCATCCTGCAGGTCACGCCGATCGTTGCGATCTCGCCGCTCATTCTCATCTATGCGCCGACCACGCAGGTGGCGCTGCTCATCTGCGCCTTTCTCGTCGCCTTCTTCCCGATCCTGTCCAACATGGTTCAGGGATTGAAGAGCGTCGATCACAATCTCCTGAACCTTTTCGACCTCTATGGCGCGTCGCGTTGGCAGACGCTGGTCTATCTGAAGATACCCGCAGCCCAGCCCTATTTCATGACGGGCCTCAGGATCGGCGGCGGGCTCGCGCTCATCGCCGCCGTGGTGGCGGAGTTTGCGGCAGGCTCGGCGGGCGCATCTTCCGGTCTCGCCTTCCGCCTGCTGGAATCGCAGTTCCGAATGAATATTCCCAGGCTCTTTGCAGCCCTTTTGCTGCTCTCGGCGCTGGGGGTCGCAATCTTTGCCGCAACCTCTTTCATCTCCTGGCTCGTGCTGCATCGCTGGCATGAGAGCAACCTCAAGCGCGAGAACTGAAACGTGACGTCAAGCGCGGAACTACCCGGATCACCAGTCTACGTGCTGAAAGGCGCGACCGTGCCGCAGGCGGCGACGAGCGCAAGGCTGCCGGCACCGAAGGAAGGGCTCGCCAGCGCCGACCTCGTAATCCGGGAGGGTGTGATTGCGGAGATTCTGCCTGCCGGCGCGGCGAATTCCGAACTTCCTGCGGTCGAACTCGGCGGGCGTATGGTCTGGCCCTGCTTCACAGATATGCATACCCATCTCGACAAGGGTCATATCTGGGAGCGCAATCCCAACCCCGACGGCAGCTTTCCCGGAGCACTGGACGCTGTGCAGGCGGACCGTGAGGCGAACTGGTCTGCCGAAGACGTCGCAAGACGCATGGATTTCTCCCTCCGCTGCGCTTATGCGCACGGCACGTCGCTCATCCGCACACATATCGACTCGCTCAATCCCCAGCATCGCATTTCCTTCCCGATCGTGCAGGAGATGCGGGAACGCTGGAAGGGCAGGATCGACCTTCAGGCGGCAGCTCTCTTTCCACTTTATGCGATGGCGGACGAGGTGTTCTTCCGCGATCTCGTGGCCGTCCTGACGGAAACTGGCGGCATCCTTGGCGGACTGACGCAGGTGGGGCCGAACCTTGATGCAGAACTCGACCAGCTTCTGCAGACGGCCTCCGACATTGGCGTGGATGTCGATCTCCATGTCGACGAAACCGCTGACCGCGAAGTCCTGACCCTGGCCTCGATTGCGAAAGCCGTAATCCGGAATGGTTTTCAAGGAACGGTTACCGTCGGCCATTGCTGCTCGTTGGCTCGGCAGGACGAGGAAACGGCGAAACGAACGGTGGATCTGGTCGCCGAAGCCAATCTCGCCGTCGTTTCGCTACCCATGTGCAACATGTATCTGCAAGACAGGCATGCCGGCCTGACGCCTCGCTGGCGCGGTGTTACGCTCTTCAACGAGTTGCGCGCCGCCGGCGTCCGCACGGCCGTGTCCTCCGACAATACGCGCGATCCGTTCTATGCCTATGGCGATCTGGATTCGGTGGAAGTCTTCCGAGAGGCGGTGCGGTTCCTCCATCTTGACCATCCGCTGACCGATGCGGCCTCGATCGTGACCGCGACCCCCGCTGACATCCTCGGCCGGAAGGACAAGAGCCGCATTGCGGTCGGAGCCGCCGCCGATCTTGTTGTCTTCAAAGCCAGACGCTGGAGCGAATTCCTGTCGCGCCCCCAATCTGACCGAACCGTCATCCGGAGCGGTCGCATCATCGAGCACGCCATTCCCGACTACGCCGAACTCGACACCCTTCACGGAGCATGAACATGGTGGATTACGCACAGATCAAGAAAGACCTGGAAGGGATAGCGGTCGAGGATCATCCGGCTCTCGTCAAGCAGAAGAGCCGGGACTTTTACTGGTACTCCCCGATCCTGAAGAGCCAGCTCGACAACGTGACAGCGGATCTTGTCGTGTCTCCGGTGACGGAAGAGGAGGTCATTCGCACTCTGAAGGTCGCCTACGCGCATGGTGCGCCAATCACGCCGCGCGGCGGCGGTACGGGAAACTACGGGCAGGCCATGCCCCTTTCCGGCGGCATCATCCTGAACATGGCGAACATGAACAAGGTCAAACAAATCCTGCCCGGGCGCGTCATCGCTGAAACGGGTGTGATCATTTCCGAGCTTGATAAGCAGACGAAGGCGCATTCCGGGCAGGAGCTGCGCTTCCATCCCTCGACGGCGCAGACCGCGACAATCGGCGGCTTCATCGCCGGCGGCTCGGGCGGCGTCGGCTCGATCACCTGGGGGGGCTTGCGCGATCTCGGCAATATCCTGCGCCTGCGGGTGATCACCATGGAGGCTGAGCCGCGCATTCTCGACCTGACCGGCTGGGACCTGCAGAAGGTCAGCCATGCCTACGGAACGAATGGCATCATCACCGAAGTCGAGATGCCGCTCGCGCCAGCCTATGACTGGGTCGACGTGCTGGTCGGCTATGACGACTTCATGGATGCGGTTCGCTTTGCCGATACGCTGGCGCATTCCAATGGGCTGCTGGTCAAGGAAATCGCGCCCATCGCAGCGCCTGCGCCGTTCGAATATTTCACACGGCACAAGCCCTACCTGAAGGAAGGCCAGTCTGTCGTCGTGATCATGGTCGCGCCCCATTCCATGGGGCCATTCGAGGCGCTGGTCTCGCGCTACAAGGGCGATATCCGCTTCCGCTCCGACAAGGTGGAGAGCATGAAAGGCATCCCGCATGCCTATGAGCTGGCCTGGAACCACACCACGCTGCGGGCTCTCAAGATCGACCCGAGCATCACCTATCTTCAGGTTCAGTATCCCGCTCCCGACCATGTGGAAAGGGTTCGCAAGACCGTTGAGACCTTCCCCGGCGAGTTGATCGGCCATCTGGAATTCATGCGCTTTGACGGGTCAATCCAGTGCTCGGGCCTGCCCATGGTGCGCTACACGACGGCCGAGCGCCTGGAAGAAATCATCCGCATTCACGAGGATCTGGGATGCCCGATCTTCAATCCGCATCGCTACACGCTGGAAGAGGGCGGGATGAAGCAGACAGACGTCGTGCAGCTCGCCTTCAAGAGGGAGACCGATCCGAAGGGCCTGCTCAACCCCGGCAAGATGATTGCCTGGGACAATCCGGATTTCGACTTCAAGGCGGGCAAGAACTATCTCTTTCAGGGTCTCGCGGCCTTCATGGAGGCGTGAATGCGTGTTCTCGTCCTCTATTCGCACCCGGTCGAAGATAGCTATGGTGCCGCGCTGCACGCCCAGACGGTTGAGAGCCTGAAGGCCGCTGGCCATGAGGTCGATGACTGCGATCTCTATGCCGAAGGCTTCGACCCAGTGCTGTCGCGCCACGATCGCATGATCTATCACACCTATCCCGACAACACGGCGCTGGTCTCCGGCTATGTGGAGCGGCTGAAAAAAGCTGAAGCGCTTGTCATCTGCACGCCGGTCTGGAACTTCGGCTTTCCGGCGATGCTCAAGGGCTATTTCGATCGCGTCTGGCTGCCCGGCGTCACCTTCGATCTGGTCGATGGCAAGGTGCAGTCGACGCTACGCCATATCAAGAAGCTCGGCGCCGTTCTGACCTATGGGGCCGATCCTTTCCGGGCCTTTGTGGCCGGCAATCCGCCCAAGAAGATCGTCAAGCGCGTGATCCGGGCGCAGATCGCTCCGCTCGCCAAGGTGCGCTTCCTTGCCCATTACGACATGAACCGCGCCACCGAAGAGACCCGCAAACGCTTTCTCGACAAGGTCAAGCGGGAATTTTCCACATTCTGAGGCAGCCGCCTATGAAACGATCTCTCAACCCCCTCACTGTGCGAAAACCCTTCGGACATTATAATCACGGGCTCATCATGCCCGCTCGAGGCGAGTTGCTCGTCACATCCGGCCAGCTGGGCATCCGGCCCGACGAAACCGTTCCCGACAGCATAGAGGATCAGGCGGTGATCTGCTTCGAGGCCATTGCGGCAATCCTCGAAGAGGCCGAAATGAGCTTCGCCGACGTCGTCCGCATCGCGGGCTTCGTGACCCGGCGGGAGGATTTCGCTCCCTATATGGCCGTGCGCGACCGATATACGCGAGAACCCCGGCCGGTCTCCACGCTCTTGATCGTCAGCGGCTTCACCCGACCTGAATTCAAGGTCGAGGTCGAGGTAACCGCCCTGAGATCATGAGGAGCTGGAACGCGCCGGGCATCCGTGGCGCATCGTCTGCTCCTGCCAGAGCCGCAGTGGTCTGACGGCCGCGGCCAGGACCGGCATTGGGCATCATGGTCGAGTCGCGAAGCCTCGCCCCGGCCGGACGGCGCGAATTGCCACCCTCTACCCTACCGCCGATCGAGGATGTGGAGTTCATTCTGGTGTCCGCTCCCTTCGCGGATCGCGCCTCGGTCACCGCGTTCACTCGCCTCATTCGCGAACGCGTCGGCAACAGCCTTTCGCCGTCCCGCTAACGCCCCACAGCATGTCTGATCGAAGTCCCTTGACGTCGCCAAAACTGAATGATTGTATGAGTGGATACAAAAATCCAATAGGCCACAGATGCCGATATCTCCAGCCTCCACCGCACATCTCGCCTCCACGGCCGAAGAGGAGGCCTACTTCCATCTGCAGCAGGCCCTGCGTTTCGGTCGCTACAAGCCAGGCGATCGCCTGATCCCCGAAGAGATTGCCGCCGAAATCGGAATGAGCCGCATGCCCGTGCGGGAAGCCTTTCGGCGTCTCGCCGCCGATGGCTTGGTGACACTTCGTCCCAACCGGGGATGTGTCGTTGCCGGCCTGACGCTGGATGAGATCCATGAGACCTTCGAAATCCGATCCGTGCTCGAGGGCCTCGCCGTCCGCCTGGCGACGCCGCGGATGAATTCAGAGACTTTCGAGGAACTGGAGGGGCTGCTCGACCGCGTCGAACGCGCCGGACAGTCCGGCAGCGGCGACTGGGTCCTGCGCCACCAGGAATTCCACGCCTTCATCTACGGCCTGAGCGGCCGCCCGAAGCTCATCCGGCAGATCACCGCGCTGCATGTGGTGATCGAGCCCTACATGCGCATCTGGTTCGA
The DNA here is from genome assembly GCF_003337715.1 of Ciceribacter lividus. Lineage (GTDB taxonomy): Bacteria > Pseudomonadota > Alphaproteobacteria > Rhizobiales > Rhizobiaceae > Allorhizobium > Allorhizobium lividum. The sequence continues at coordinate 45,551 of NZ_QPIX01000013.1, read as the reverse complement.
CTACGTCGACAAACCCCTGTCTGCCCGCGAGGAGCACCAGAAGCTGATCGACGCTCTGAGGTCCGGCGATGCCCGCCACGCCGAAGCGGTCATGCAGGACCACATCATTGAAACGGCATCGATGCTTGCCGATTACGCCAGTCCCGGGCGGCGCTGAACGCTGCCCGGTCATTTTGTCCGAAGCTGGGGGAGACATCCGGCAAGGACGGGGAACCGCCGTCACGAACGGCCAAAACAGACGAAGAGGAAAAGTCATGACGATCCGTCGCATGGCCGCGCTGGCGGCTGCCTTTACGACACTGACATTCGGCCAGGTTGCCCTGGCGCAGGACGCACCGACCGAGATCAAGATTGCGACCGAGGGCGCCTATGCGCCCTGGAACTTCACCACAGCCGACGGCAAGCTCGACGGTCTCGAAGTCGAACTCGCCAACGACCTCTGCGCCCGCATGAAGGTCAAGTGCACCATCGTCGCCCAGGACTGGGACGGCCTCATCCCCTCGCTCACCGTCGGCAAGTTCGACGTCATCATGGCGAGCATGTTCATCACGCCGAAGCGCCTGGAAACGATCGACTTCACCCAGCCCTACGCCGTCGACCCGTCGGGCTTCGCCATCGGCAAGGACAGCGAGCTCGGCAAGCTCGGTGTCTCGGCTGAGAAGTTCAAGCTCGAAGACGAGGCCTCGGCTCTTGCGGCCATCGACAAGTTGAAGCCCATGCTCAAGGGCAAGGTCGTCGGCGTGCAGGCCGCCACCACGAACCTCGACTTCCTGAAGAAGTACTTCGCCGACACCGTCGAGATCCGCGAATACAAGACGACCGAACAGCACGACCTCGACCTCGCCGCCGGCCGCATCGATGCGCTCTTCGCGCAGCAGACCGCGCTCGCCGCGACGCTGGCAAAGCCTGAATTCGCCGACTACACGATCGCCGGTCCGGGCTTCGTCGGCGGCGTCTTCGGCCTCGGTACGGGTGCGGGTCTGCGCAAGGAGGACACCAAGCTCAAGGATATGCTGAATGCCGCAATCGACTCCGCGATTGCCGATGGCACGATCAAGCGCATTTCGGAGAAGTGGGTCGGCACCGACGTAACCCCGGTCAAGTAACCAAGGCGGACCGCACACAGCCGGAGTTCAGCGGACTCCGGCTGTGTGGAATGCAAGGAGAGGTTCGCCCACATGCTTGAAAGACTGCATCTGCTCGGCTTCGCCGAAGGCGGCTGGGGCGTGGCCCTTCTAGCGGCAGCCGCAATGACACTGCTCCTGTCCGTCCTGGGCTTCGTGCTCGGAGCAATTTTCGGCGGCTTTGCGGCAGCCGGCCGCCTGTCTTCGGGGCGCGTGCCGAAAGCCCTCGCCTCAGCCTATGGCACGGTCTTCCGCGGTGTGCCGGACCTCCTCACCATCTACCTGTTCTACTATGGCGGCAGCATTGCCTTGACCGCGATCGCCCGCAGCCTCGGCTCCGACGAATTTGTCGGCCTGCCGTCGCTTGCAACCGGCGTGCTTGCGATCGGCATCATTTCAGGCGCCTACCAGGCGGAAGTCTATCGCGGGGCATATCTGGCTGTCGAACGGGGACAGTTCGATGCCGCGAAGGCGCTCGCACTCTCGAACATCCAGATGCTGCGGCTGGTGATTGTCCCGCAACTGTTGCGCCATGCGATACCGGGTCTGAGCAATGTCTGGCAGCTGGTCCTCAAGGACTCTGCCCTGATTTCCGTCATCGGCCTCGTCGAGCTGATGCGCCAGGCCCAGATCGGCGCCGGTTCGACGCGGGAACCCTTCCTCTTCTATCTCGCTGCCGGAAGCCTCTACTTCGTGATCGCCGGCATCACCGGACAGGTCTTCCGCTTCGGAGAGACACGCGCCTCCCGGGGGATCACGCCTCGATGATCGACGTCGGCTTTTTCCTCGAAATCATCCCTAAGCTACTGTCCGGGGTTCCGCTGACCTTGCAGCTCGCGGGCACCTCCATTCTGCTCGGCTTCATGCTCGCCCTCGCCCTCGCCCTCGCCCAGCAGGGTGGGCACCGCCGGATCGTCTGGCCGATACGCACCTTCGTCGCCGTCTTCCGCGGCACGCCCCTGCTCGTCCAGATCTTCCTTATCTACTACGGGCTCGGCCAGTTCCGCCCTGCCCTCCAGACGGTCGGGCTGTGGTGGCTGTTTCGTGAGCCCTACTGGTGCGCGATCCTGGCGCTGACGCTCAACACGGCCGCCTATGGCAGCGAGATCCTGCGCGGCGCAATCAGCAATGTCCCGCGCGGGCTCGGCGAAGCGGCTTCCGCGCTTGGCATGTCACGCCTGCTGACGCTCCGTCTCGTCACACTGCCGATCGCACTCCGCCAGGCGATACCCGCTTACGGCAACGAGATCATCCTGATGGTGAAGGGCACCTCGCTCGCCTCGATCATCACCCTGATGGAGGTCACGGGCATCGCCCAAGGGCTGATCTCCCAGAGCTATCGTGCGATCGAAGTCTTCATCGCCGCGGGCGCGATCTATCTGCTGCTGAATTTCCTGATCGTCCGGGCACTGTCTGCCCTCGAAATCAGGCTCACGCCATACCGAACCCGCACCTGACCGGCTGCGGCACAAAAGCATACGAGGAGACTGACAAGGATGCGCAACTTCGAAAAGCCGACGCGGTCGGTGGCCGTATCGGCCAAGGCCATGGCTGCAACCTCCCACCCTTATGCGACGCTGACAGCCGTCAACGTATTGCAGGCCGGTGGAAACGCCATGGACGCAGCCATTGCCGCCTGTGCCGTGCAATGCGTGGTCGAACCGGGCTCCACAGGCATCGGCGGCGATTGTTTCGCCCTTTATGCGCCCAAGGGCGGCGCCGACGTCATCGCCTATAACGGCTCCGGTCGCACGCCGAAGGCGCTGACGATCGAATGGTTCGAAGAACGTGGGCTCTCGGAAGTGCCGCGCCAGTCGCCCTCCGCCGTCACCATTCCCGGGGCAATCGACGCCTGGACGCGCCTGCATGCCGATCATGGCCGTCTGCCCTTGGCCGAGGTGCTCGCACCCGCCATTCGTTATGCCGAGGAAGGCTACGCCATCACGCCCCGCGTCCACCGTGACTGGGCGCAAGAAGAGAAGCTTCTCGCCGCCGACAAGGCGGCTGCCGAAATCTTCCTGCCCGGCGGTCGCGCGCCGCGCATCGGCGAAATGCACCGTCAGCCGAAGCTGGCAGCGACTTTGCGCCGGATCGCGGCCGAGGGCCGTGACGGCTTCTACACGGGGCCGGTGGCGGCTGACATGGTGGCGCATCTCAACGCCCATGGCGGCCTGCACACGCTCGAGGATTTCGCCGCGGCGAAGGGCGAATATGTGACGCCGGTGACGACGACCTTCCGCGGCCATACAATCCATGAATGCCCGCCGAACGGCCAGGGCATCATCGCCCTGCTCATCCTCAACATCCTGTCCTGCTTCGACAATCAGCTGGCACCCCAGTCACCGGACCGGCTGCATCTGGAGATCGAGGCGACCCGCCTCGCCTATGCCGCCCGTGACGCCTGGATCGCCGATCCTGACAAGGCCGATGTGCCGATCGACGAACTGTTGTCGGAGGACTTCGCGCGTCGCCTGGCCGGCATGATCGACCTGACCCGGGCCCTGACGGAGCTCCCGGATTTCGAGATGCCGCTTCACCGCGACACCGTCTACATTTCGATCGTCGATGAAGAACGCAACGCGGTAAGCTTCATCAATTCGATCTTCGACAGCTTCGGCACGGGCCTGGTCGCCCCTGAATCAGGCGTCATCCTGCACAATCGTGGTCAGAGTTTTTCGCTCGAGCGCGGACACCCGAACATGATCGCCCCGGAGAAACGACCTCTGCATACGATCATCCCGGGCATGGTGACCCGAAACGGCCGAACGGAGTTGTCCTTCGGCGTGATGGGTGGCTATTATCAGGCGATGGGTCACGCTCACCTGGTCTCGAAGGTGGTCGATTACGACATGGACATGCAGGACGCGATCGATCTGCCGCGCCTGATCCCCGTCGGCGGCAAGGCGCCCCGCGTCGAGGCGGAGCATACCGTTCCCATGGAAACGGTGGCGGAACTCACCCGCCGCGGCTTCGAGATCGTGCCGGCCGAGGATCCGATCGGCGGCGCACAGGTTATCCGGATCGACTGGGACAATGGAACGCTCACCGGCGCATCGGAATCACGCAAAGACGGCATCGCCCTCGGATACTGATCCCGGAACACCGCCCGGGAAGCGCCCACAACGGCAGTATCGAAGCGAGGAGGTCCCTGGGGACGAAGCCGTTGATGTTCGACTTCGTCACGAGGTGCTCGCCTTCGACGGGCGCGACCACTCTGTTGATCTCGGCGCCTGCAGTTCCCGGAACGACGAACGTCGCCCCTCCTCCCCGGCACTCAGACCGAAAGCGAGCGGATATAGCTCCGCCAGCCGCCAAGCGCGGTGATCTCTTGTGCGCCGGCGATCGCGTAGGCTTCACAAAGGAAACCGGATACGGAGGAGCCGTCGTCGAGCGTAACCTTGCCGATGCCGAGCGGGGCCGGAATATTGGCGACGAAGCGGCCAAAGGCATCCGGCGGCAGCGCCCACACTTCCACTTCGAGGCCCGCCGCCTCGTAATCCGGTTCGTGGATGAGGCCCGGCTTGGGTGGTGTGGTGTCGGGCAGGACGAAGAGGCGATAATCATTCGAGGTACGGCAGATCCTGACGAGCCTTCCGCCCGATCCCGTCAGTTCGTGGTTGAGCGGCATGCCGGTCAGGTGCGCGCCAACGACCATGATGGGGATCATGCCATCGTCGGGCTCGACCACGCGGCTCGCCTCGGGCAGTGCGGCGAGCCTGTCCTTGCCCATACCCGCCGCGACGTCGCGGTGCATCCGGTCGGCGAACGATGCAAGAGCCTCATCGGCGAAGGCCGGGCCGATCAGCGTCACGCCGAAAGGCAGATGGCCGGCGATATCGAAGCCGGCGGGAATGGCGATCGCGGCATAGCCGAACAGGTTCACGAAATTGGTGTAGCGGCCGAAATGGCCGTTCTTCGCGATCGGATCGGCCAGCATGTCCTCGACCGTGTAGGTGGTCGGCGACGTCGGCAACATCAGCATGTCGACCTTGTTCCACTCGACCTTCGTTTTCTGGCGAAGGCTTTCGAGCTTGTACCTTCCCTCGAAGGCCGCCACCGCGTCGTAGCGTCTGGCTCCCTCGATGATCGTGCGGACGGTCGGGTCGAAATCATCGGCATTCGTGGCGATGAAATCCTTCACCGCGGCCAGACGTTCTGCCACCCAGGGGCCGTTGTAGAGCAGTTCGGCAGCTTCACGAAACGGCGCATAGTCGAATGGCACGATGGTGGCGCCCAAGGATTTCGCCCGCTCGATCGCCGCATCGTAGAGCGCTTCATAGGCCTTGTTGCCGTAGAATTCGCGTTCCGCACCGTCGAGGACGCCGATCCGGAGGCCCGAGGCGGGAAGCGTGCACGGTTCAGCCTCGCGCGAGAAGGGATCTCCCGCATCATAGCCCTCCATCACCTTTCGGACGGCGATACCATCGCCGACCGTCCCGGCAAAGACGGTCACGACATCGACGCTGCGGCAGGCTGGAATGACGCCGGTGTTCGGCACCAGGCCGGGCGTGGGCTTGATTCCGACGAGGTTATTGAAGCTGGCCGGAACGCGTCCGGAGCCGGCGGTATCGGTCCCCAATGCGAATGTCGCGAGGCCCGATGCCACCGCAACGGCCGAGCCGGAACTCGATCCGCCCGAGACATAGGCCTTGTCGAAGACCGAGCGGGGTGCGCCATAGGGCGAGCGGGTACCGTTGAGGCCCGTTGCGAACTGGTCCAGATTCGTCTTGCCGATGACGAGCGCGCCCGCGGCCTTCAGCCGGGCGATCAGCGTTGCATCCGCTTCCGGACGATATTCATAGGCGGGACAGGCGGCCGTGGTCGGTAGGCCGGCGACGTCGATATTGTCCTTGACCGCAAAGGGAATGCCCCAGAGCGGAAGACTGTTCGGCTGCGGCGCGCGCGCTACCAGTTCCCTTGCAGCATTGCGCAATTCGTCGTCGGGCGTGCGCGTGATGAAGATCGCCGGATCGTCGGCCGCCTCGCAGCGGACGATCACTTCCTCGACGAGTTCGAGCGGTGTGAGACCCTGCGCATAAGCGGCACGGACGGACGATAGATCGAGTATTTCGGGAAGCATCAGATTTCCTCCAGTACGGCCAGCACGTCTCCGGCCTTGATGTTCCGGCCGGGACCGGCGCGCAATTCGCGAACGCGGCCATTGGCATGGGCGGTGATGGTGATTTCCATCTTCATGGATTCGATGATTGCGAGCGTATCACCCGCGGCGACGGACTGGCCCTGTTCGACCAGCACTTTCCAGACATTGCCGGGCACGGCACTTTCGACACCGAAACAGCCCTCGGGGATGTCTCCGCCCGGATGGTGACCGGGACCTTCGTCGACAGTGAAGCTGTCAAGTCCCTGCTCTTTCCAGCGCCGACGCTCGGCTTCGAAAGCAGCCTGCTGACCCGCCTTGAAAGTGGCAATGGAACCTGCGTCGGCGGCAAGGCCGGCCTCGTAGTCGGCGTAGCAAAAGGTGCCGTCCTCGATGCGGATCGGGTAGCCGTCATACGGGAATGCAGCGCGCGCCTCCGTCAGTTCCTCGTGACTGACGGGAAAAAAGCGGATCTGGTCGAAGAAATCGAGCAGCCAGGGCTTGCCCTTCGAGAAGAAAGCCGTCTGCCGCCAGGTGTTCCAGACCTGGATGGTGCGGCCGAACAGCTGATAGCCGCCCGGACCCTCCATGCCGTAGATGCACATGTAGGCGCCGCCGATGCCGACTGCGTTTTCGGGCGTCCAGGTGCGGGCCGGATTGTACTTGGTCGTCACCAGCCGGTGACGCGGGTCGAGCGGGGTTGCCACCGGCGCACCGAGATAGACGTCGCCCAGGCCCATGACCAGATAGCTGGCATTGAAGATCGTGTCCTTGACCGCCTGCTCGTCGGCAAGGCCGTTGATGCGGCGAATGAACTCGATGTTCGACGGGCACCAGGGTGCATTGGGGCGCACCAGTTCCTGATATTTCCGCATGGCGAGTTCGGCGTCTGGGTCGTTCCACGAGAGCGGCAGGTAGACCGTGCGGCTCGGCACCTTCGCCTCGTGGACGGCGGGGAGCGAGGCCTCGATCTCGGAGAGCAGGCCGAGCAGGCGCGTGCGCGACAGAGACGTGCCGTCGTAGTGGACCTGCAGCGAGCGGATACCCGGCGTCAGGTCGATGAGCCCCGGCACTTTCTCCTCCTGCAAGGCCTGCATCAGCAGATGGGCGCGGAGCCTCAGGCCGATCGACAGATGCATCGGCCCGTATTCGACCAGAATATTGTCGTCGCCCTGCCGGCGATAGACCACCGGCACCGGGCCACTCTCGCTGCTCGCAATGACCGGCGAGCCCGCATCTTCGCCGATGCGTTTGACGACAGGACCGGCGATGGTATCGTCGGGCCGGACGACGGCATGGAACCGAATTTTGTCGCCCGGCTTGAACTGACCCATCTTCCACTGCTCATCGCGGGCGATGACGGCCGGGCAGACGAAGCCGCCGAGGCTCGGACCATCGGGACCGAGGATGATCGGCATGTCCCCGGTGAAATCGATCGCGCCGATCGCATAGGCATTGTCATGCAGATTGGACGGATGGAGACCCGCCTCGCCGCCATCCTCACGGGCCCATTTCGGCGCGGAGCCAATCAGGCGCACGCCGGTGCGGGCGCTGTTGAAGTGGACCTCGTATTCGGTCGAGAACAACGTTTCGATGTCCTCTTCGACAAAGAAATCGGGCGCGCCATGCGGACCGTAAACTACGCCGACCGTCCATTCGTGCGACAGCGGTGCGGGTGCTTCTGGCGGCTTTACGTTCACCTGCGGTTCTCTGGCGAGGCGCAACACATGACCGGCACGGAGCGTGCCGGTCGCGTTGCCGCCGAACTGGCCGAGGCCGAAAGTTGCGCGGGAACCGAGCACCACGGGTGCGGCAAGGCCGCCTGCAACGGCAAGATAGGCGCGCTGGCCGGGACCGTCGATCGTGCCGATCGCCAGCGTCTGTCCGGCCTTCACTCTGACTGCGGCGTTGTGGGTTACCGGCTCACCGTCGAGCTTCATCGGCATTTTCGCACCGGCAAGCGCCACCGTCGCGTCGGCGAAGAATTTCAGCACCGGACCAGAGACGGTGAGCTCCAGCGCTGCGGTTTCGTCGGCATTGCCGACAAGCCGGTTGGCGTGGCGGAAGGATCGGTCGTCCATTGGCCCGCTCGGGGGTACGCCGACATGCCAGAGGCCGAGGCGACCCGGCAGTTCCTGCAGGCTCGACTGTGCGCCCGGCGTGATGACCTCGATCACGTGAGGCGAGAAGGCGAAGCCCTTCAGCGCCGTCGTCGCCACATCCCCGCTCTTGAACAGGTCGGAAGCGGCGATCGCCTTGAGATAATCGAGATTGGTCTCGATGCCGGAAATCGAGCTGCTGTCCAGCGCTTGGCCAAGGGCACTTATCGCCGAGCCGCGATCCGCAGCCGATACGATGATCTTTGCCAGCATCGGGTCGTAATAGGGGCTGACCTCGGTACCGGTCTCGATCCAGCAGTCGACGCGCACGTTTTCCGGAAATACGACCTCGGTCAGCAATCCGGTGCTTGGGCGAAAATCGGCATGGGGCATCTCGGCATAGACACGAGCCTCTATCGCCGCGCCCCTTGGCATGAGGTTTTCCTTGCCGGTGAGCACATCCTCGCCCGCGGCGTGACGGATCATCCATTCGACCAGGTCGATGCCGAAGACGGCCTCCGTTACCGGGTGCTCGACCTGCAGGCGAGTGTTGACCTCCAGGAAATAGAATTCCTGACGGGCCGGATCGTAGATGAACTCCACCGTTCCCGCCGACTCATAGTTCGCCTTCTGCCCCAGGGCGACGGCAGCGGCATGAAGACGCTTGCGCACTGCGTCGGGAAGGCCGGGCGCCGGCGTCTCCTCGATGACCTTCTGGTTCCGCCGTTGCAGTGAGCAATCCCGCTCGCCGAGCGCAATCACCCGGCCTTTGCCATCACCAAAGATCTGCACCTCGACGTGGCGCGCCTTGGCAACGAAGCGTTCCAGATAGACCCGAGCATCGCCGAAGCTGGATTTCGCTGTACGCTGCACGCTGTCGAAGGCGGCGGCGAGCGCGTCCGGCGTATCGCACAGCTGCATGCCGATGCCGCCGCCGCCGGCCGTCGACTTCAGCATCACAGGATAGCCGATCTCGTCCGCAGCCGTCAGAGCCTCTTCCTTCGTTTCCAAGAGGCCGGATCCCGGAAGCAACGGCACGCCGCTTTCGCGCGCCAATTCGCGGGCAGTGTGCTTCAGACCGAAGGCTTCGATATTGTCGGGCCGGGGACCGATGAAGGCGATCCCTTCCGCCTTCAGTCGCTCTGCAAAGCCGATATTCTCCGAGAGGAAGCCATAACCGGGGTGAACGGCCCCGGCACCGGTTTGCCGGCAGGCAGCGATCACGGCATCGATATTGAGATAGCTTTCGGACGCCGGCGAAGGTCCGATCCGGACGGCCTCGTCAGCGATCAGGACTGCCTTGGAGAACCGGTCGGCATCGGAATAGACCGCGACCGATGCAATGCCGAGCTTCCTCAGTGTATGGATGATCCGCACCGCGATCTCGCCGCGGTTGGCAATCAGGACTTTCTGAAACATGGTCAGGCCTCGCCGTCCCAAACGAGCACGCGGATCGGCGTGGGGTCGAAGCCGTTACAGGGGTTGTTGATCTGCGGGCAGTTGGAAATGACCAGCAGTAGGTCCATCTCGGCCTTCATCTCGACATAGTCGCCGGGTGCGGAAATGCCGTCGACGATCGTCATCTTGCCATCGGGTTCGATGGGCACGTTCATGAAGAAGTTGATGTTGGGGGCGACATCCCGCTTGCTCATGCCGTGTCTGGAAACCTCGAGGACGAAGTTGTCGCGGCAGGCATGCAGGTATTTGGTGCCATGCCCGAAGCGCACGGTATTGCTCTCGCAGGAGCAGGCTCCGGCCGAAGTGTCATGCCGTCCGCAACTGTCGGCGGTCATGGTCGCCATCAGCCGGCCCTCGTTCGACATGATCTTCGTGCCGGTCGAGATATAGGCCGCACCTTGCATGCGCATCGTATCCTGGCTGGAATAGCGCTCGGAAAAGTCCGCGGCATTGTAGAACAGCGTATCGACAGCCTGCTGGCCGTAACTGTCCTCGATGCGCAGGATCTGCCCCTTCTTCAAGAAAGTGGAGAAAGGGGCTTCGGCCGCGATGAAATGGTCCTGGACGGCATTCTCGACGGTGCGATTGACAGAGGTCGCAATGAAACTCGTCATGGTCATCTCTCCCTCAGGCTTCGGCGCGTGCGTTGTTTTCGAAGCCGCGTACGGCTTCGGCGGTCGCGGTCCGGCAAAGGTCGTCGGCCGCCGGCGTGACGGCGGCGATGCGGGTGACGGTTACCGGGGCGGGCGTCCATTCCGGTTTCGGATCGAGGGGATGCGGGCAATTGGAGAAGCCGACGAGCATATCCATCTCGGCACGCAATTCGACATAGTCGGCGCCGTTCAGGAGCTCCGGCTTCCAGGCGAACCGGCCTTCGGCATCCACCCGCACGGGGGCGAAAAGTGACAGGGCGGCCGGAATGTCGCGCTTGTCGAGACCGAGCTTGGTGGCGACGATCACGAAATTGTCGCGCGTGTTGCGGGTCTTCGCCTCGCCGTATTTTTCCGCATTCGAAGCAGCGGTCGAGCCGCCCATCAGACAATCATGTGCGCCGCTCGAATCCTCGGTGATCGAGAACATGACCTTGCCCATGTCGGAGAAGATCACGCGACCCTTGCCGAGGCCGGTCGTCCATTGCAGCTTGACGGTATCGGGCAGGTTCAGCCGCTCCGACGGATCGGCCTCGTTCCAGGCGACCATGGCAACGGTCGAGAAGCCGCCGTCGAGGCTCACTCGCAAGGTTTCGTTTTTCTTCACGCGGGTCCACCAGTACCAGCCGCCGGGAATGATTTCGCGGTGGACGATGCTTTCGGCCGGGACTGTCGGCGCAGGTAGGCTGCTCCTGTCGGGCAGGGCCTTCGGTGCGAAGTCGAACCCCTTCTTCTGGTGTTCCTCATAGCGCGCACGGTTGGCGGCGATTTCTTCGGGAGAACGTCTGATATGCATGAGTTCTTCTCCTTGCATTCGATGAGCCGGGTCGTCCCGACTAATGACCGCTCGCGACCGGGCCGTCCCGGTCTGGTCGAATGAGTGAAGGCCGGCCCGCCTGACGAGGCGGCCAGATCGGCAGGTCGCGCGTGATCGTTGCACCGTATCGAAGCTTTTCCTCGGGCCGGTCCCGCCTGCGCTCGAAGGCGACGACCCGCGTGGCGAGCGTGAAGGCCTCGCGCATGTCATGGGTCACCATCACCACCGTCATCGAGTTCTCGTGCCAGAGCCGCGTCATCAGCGTATGGATCTCTGCGCGAATGCCGGGATCGAGCGCACCGAAGGGTTCGTCGAGAAGCAGGACCTTCGGCTTCATCACCAGCGCCTGCGCGAGCGCCAGGCGCTGCTGCATGCCGCCGGAAAGCTGGGCGGGATATTTATCCTCGGCATGGGTGAGGCCGACTTCCGCGATCATCGCGCGGGCTTCTTCGATGGCGGCCTTGCGTGCTGTCCCGAACAGCCGCGCGCTATAGCGGGCGGTGGTCATTTCCTTGCCGATCAGCACATTGCCGAGCACGGTGAGGTGCGGGAAGACGGAATAGCGTTGGAAGACGACGCCGCGATCCGGCCCGGGTTCGGCCGACAACGGCCTGCCGTCGATCAGAATGGTGCCACGCGTTGGCGGCTCCTGACCGAGCAGCATGCGAAGGAAGGTGGTCTTGCCGCAGCCGGAGGGGCCGACAAGTGCGACGAAGGCGCGGGATTCGATCTCGATCGAGATGTCTTCCAGAACAATCTGGTCTCCGTATTCCTTCCAGACCTTGTCGATGGTGAGCGCGCTCATGCGTTCTTCTCCAGTTCGGACCAGGGGAAGACGGTGACGCGCAGCCGGTCGAGCAGGACATCCGTGCCGACGGCGAGAAGCGTGATCCAGGCGACATAGGGAAAGATCACATCCATGGCGAGATAGCGGCGCACGAGGAAGATGCGGTATCCGAGGCCAGCCTCCGACGAGATCGCTTCGGCGGCGATGAGGAAGAGCCAGGCCGGGCCGATCTGCAGCCGCAACGTGTCGATCAGCCGCGGCAGGATCTGTGGCAGAACCACGCGCAAGGCAATCTGCCACGACGAGCCTCCGAGCGTCTCTGCCTTGATGATCTGTTCGCGCGGCAACGCCGTCGCCGTGAGCGCCAGATCGCGGATCATGATCGGCGTGACGCCGATGGCGATCAGGGCGATCTTCGAGGTCTCTCCGAGACCCACAATGATGAAGAGGATCGGCAAGAGTGCGAGCGGCGGCACCATGGAGATGGCAGAAACGAACGGCGCCAGCAGCGCCCGCATATAGGGCAGCATACCGATCAGCATGCCGATCGCCAGTGCGATCAGGGTGGCGATGCCGATGCCCGAGTAAAGCCGGGTGAGGCTTGCGGCTGTGTCTACCCAGAGCAGGTAGTCGCCGCTACGCACATCGGGCACGAAAGCCATGCGATTGATGGCGTCGGCAAAGCCCGCAAAACTCGGCAACAGCCTGTCGTTCGCATTTTCGGCCAGTCGCGCAGCCGAACCGATCAGATAAGCGATCAGAACGACCATGAAGGGCGCAAGCGAAAGGGCGAGCCGGGCGCCTTTGCTCGGGCGCGTATTGATCCAGCGCATCATCTGCTCCGTCGAAATCCCCGGGGATGTGCCGGGCAGCGGGCTGCCCGGCCGTTCAGGTTCGATAGGCGATCAAAGCGTGCCCTTGGCGGCGGCCTCCATGTATGTGGAGGTGAAGCGCAGCTTCACATTGTCCTTGTCGCCCAGCACGGAACCGTCAGGCATTTCGATACCGATGACGTCGGCCGACGATGCACCACTGCCGAGCAGGCCCTTCTCGAACAGGAAGTTGCGAACGTGATCCACGGTTTTCGGGAGATCCGCGGAGCCCGTGAAGCCAACGGCATCCGCCGGCTTGTCGAACAGCTTGGTGGCCGCCATCTGCGCTTCGAACCCTGCCAGATCCGTGCCCGACGCCGCTCCCATCGCGGTGCGCGCGGCCCTGCCTTCATCGCTGTCGGCAGTCATCACGGCCATGGTGTCATACCAGATGCCGGCAAGCGCCTTGCCGAAATCCGGATTGTCTTTCAGGACCTCCGTATTGGCCACCATCAGGTCGATGATTTCGCCGGGAATCTGTGAGCTGTCGAATACCTTCCTGGCCGTCTTGTCTTCCTGGATGGCGGAGACGAGCGGGTTCCAGGTGACGACTGCAGTCACGTCCGGTGTCTTGTAGGCGGCGACCATGTCCGCATCGGAGGTGTTGACCACCTTCACGTCACGTTCGGTGGACCCCATGCTTTCGAGCGCGCGGGCGAGCAGGTAATGCGAGACGGAAAACTCGACCAGGTTGACGTTCTGCCCCTTGATGTCGGCAAGCTTGTCCTTGTCCTTCAGGATCACCGCATCATTGCCGTTGGAGAAATCACCAACGATGACCGCCGTGGTATCGACACCACCGGCGGCGGGGATCGACAACCCGTCCATATTGGTCAGCGTCACGGCATCGAAGGCGCCTGCCGTGTACTGGTTCATCGACTCCACGTAGTCGTTGAACTGAGTGACCTCGATGCTGATCCCGTATTTGTCCGCCCATTTCTTGACGATGCCATGGTCGGCCGCATAGCCCCAGGGCATCCAGCCCACATAGATCGACCAGGCGACCTTGAATTCCTTTTTCGCTTCCGCATGCGCAATGCCGGTTGCGGCGACTGCGAGCGACACGGAGAGAGCGGAGATGGAAAGAAGCTTTTTCAAAGTCTGCATTGGTATTCCCCTTTTTGCATTTTCAAAAAGGGATCGGCAAAGACCAACGCCGCCAATCCCTTGGCTAACGAGGTCTCCCGGGCTTTTGTCCCGCCGTGCACCCGACAGGCTGTTCCCTGCCGGTGGCTGCTCTCGGACCAGCCGTGCCAATACAAGCACCGGAACCCTAGCGGCCAACTCTAACCCCAATGAAGCAAGAGGCGTGCCAGCCCGATTTGCGGCACTTTTTTCGGCCATCTGCACTCCATTGACCGTATGAGGGGCAATGGGCTGCCTGCCCGCTTGATCTTTCGCCTCTTTTTTGGGCGCATTCTGCCCACTGTCCGGCAGCGCGCTGTATCGAATGCCGCCGATCCGAATTGCCTGCGCAATCGTGCTCCGTCAGGCATTTCGCGCGTAGCGCTGGGCAATCAGTGCACACACCATCAACTGGATCTGGTGGAACAGCATCAGGGGCAGGACGATGGCGCCAACGCTCTGGCCGGAGAAGATCGCACCGGCCATCGGAACGCCACTGGCGAGACTCTTTTTCGAGCCGCAGAAGGTGATGGTGATTTCGTCCTCTCTGGAAAACCCGAGGAAACGGCTGCCGAACATGGTGACGGCAAGCACCGTTGCGAGAAGGACGACGTCGACAAGAGCGACAATGCCGAGATCTTGAAGCGAAAGCGTCCGCCACAGGCCCTCGACGACAGCGGAGCTGAACGCGAGATAGACCACCATCAGGATCGAACCGCGATCAATCGGCGCCAGCAACTTCTTGCGGGCGCGGATCCAGTCGCCGATCCACGGCTGGAGGATCTGCCCGAGAATGAAGGGCGCCAGCAACTGCAGCAGGATTTGCTCGAGCGCCGTCATCGAAAATCCACCCCCGCCTGACGCCGAAAGCAGCAAGCCGACGAGAAGCGGCGTCAGGAACATGCCAAGGATATTCGAGGCGGACGCAGCGCAGATGGCGGCCGGCACGTTGCCACCGGCCATCGACGTAAATGCGATCGATGACTGCACCGTCGAAGGCAAGACACAGAGAAACAGGAGACCAGTATAGAGCGCCGCGGGAAGCGATGACGGCAGCATGAGACCGGCGGCGAGCCCGAGAAGTGGAAAGATGGCGAAGGTTACAAACAGGATCACGCCGTGCAGCCTCCAGTGCAGCAGGCCGGCGATCACCACGTCGCGCGCGAGGCGCGCGCCGTGCAGAAAGAACAGCAGGGCGATGGCGAGCTTCGTCGCAAGCGCCATCCACACCTGCGCCCCGCCGGTGACCGGCAGGACCGAGGCCAGGAGCACTGCCGCCAAGAGCAGCATTGTGAAGGTATCGGGGAGGAAACGGCGCATCTTCTCATTCCGGTGGACGTCGTTTCGCTCACTCCATTATTGTGATACAAGATGCAACAAATAACACTCATCGCGAAACGAGATATCAGATGCTCGACCTCGTCCAGTTGCGCAGTTTCCTCGCGATCCAGCAGACAGGCAGTTTCACCCGCGCCGCGGAAAATCTCGGGCTTGGGCAGTCAACGGTCAGCCAGCATATTCAGAAGCTGGAAGCCACCCTTGATCGCCGTCTCATCTTTCGCGACACCCATCGCCTCGGCTTGACACCCGATGGCGAAGTCCTGGCCGGCCACGCCCGCGCAATGCTCGCGATCGACGCTCAGGTCTTCGACCTGTTTGCAGCGAACAAGCTGCGCGGGCAATTGCGACTTGGCGTCTCCGAAGACTTCGCAACCAGCCGCCTGACGGCGGTCCTCGAAGATTTCACCCGCGCGTATCCCTCCGTGGATCTGCAATTGACCGTGGCATTGAGTGGCGCCTTGTACGAGATGCAGGATCTGGGAGAAATCGACCTCGTCTTCGCCAAGCGACGCCTTGGCGACCAGCGCGGTCGTCTCGTCTATCGCGAGCCGCTGATCTGGCTGGCGCGCGATCCGCTGCAACTGACGGCTCAGTCGGCTCCTTTGCCGTTGATCGCGTTCCCGCCACCAAGCATTACCCGCAAGCTCGCTCTCGAAGCCCTGGATGCAAGCCGGATCCCCTGGCGCATCGTCTGCACATGCGGCAGCCTCAGCGGACTGACGGCTGCAGCGCGCGCGGGCATGGGCGTCCTGGTGCAGCCTCGCAGCATGGCGCCCGCCGGGCTGAAAGAAATCCCCCAGGATATTCTGCCACCGCTCGAGGACGTGGAATTCGTCCTGGTTCCGCGCAACGGAGCCGACCAGGCGCTCATCACCGCCCTGTCGGACGAAATCCTCTCGAAAGTCGGGAGCAGTTCCGAGACGACCTGAAGCCGGGACAGCCGGTTTCCATCTCTGAAAGGCCGAAGGTGCGCATGGATACGCCGCTTCGACACGGCAATGGTGCGCCTGTTTCGAGCATGACCGCACGAAATTGCCTCAAAATTGTGCATTTGACTTATTGCACAAAAACTATCTTGACGGTCGCGTGAAATCGGCATTCACTGAACCAATCGGAAATTGGTTCGGACCAATCATGCCAGACACTTCACCCAAAGAAAACTCGAACTACGCCCTCGAAAAGCTCCGGGATCTTCTTCGCCACGGTGACGTCGGAGCGGAAGGGAAGCTGCCGACCGAGCGCACACTGTCGGAAAAGCTTGGCCTCAGTCGCCGGGCCATCCGCCGGGCGCTGGAGGTTCTCGAGGCGGAAGGCGCGATCTGGCGCAAGCAGGGTTCCGGTACCTTTGTCGGCCAGAAGCCGCACGAGTGGAGCGACCAGCTGGAGACGATCGTGGCGGGAACCAATTTCATGGAGATCATGGAAGTGCGCCTGCGCATCGAACCCCAACTGGCGCAACTGGCGGCCCTCCGGGCGAAAGGCAGCGACATCGACCGCATGCGGGAGCTCGCTCAGAAGATCCTCGGCAGCGAGGATGCCGACGCCAAGGAGCTCTGGGACGGGGCGCTCCACCGGCAGATCGCCCAGGCAGCGGGCAACCTGCTGTTCCTGTCCATCTTCGACGTCATCAACCGGGTTCGCCAGGACGACGCCTGGCAGTCGATCCGCGAGCGCGCCCGCAGCAACGCCAACACGATGAGCATATCCAGCGCCCAGCACGCGGCGATCATCGATGCCATTGCCGCCCGAGATCCCGCCAAGGCGGGCGAAGCGATGCGCCGGCATCTGTTGATGCTGCAAGAGCGCCTGATCCGGCAAACCTCGATGGATCATCTGGAGGATGATCCGATCGGCGATGTGTCATGACGTACCGAATTCCGGCCGCGTGGCCGGTCTGACTTGAACGCCGGGGAAACAACCGGTGAGACCCTTGAGAACAGAGAACCAGACCAGAGGAGTTCCAGAATATGAAGATACTGCCCCGTCTTTCGACCTTATTGCTGGCCGGTGCGATGCTCGCGAGCCCCGCCCTTTCTGCCGAGCTTCGCATCGGCCTCGCGGACGATGCCGACGTGCTTGACCCGGCCCAGTCCCGGACCTTTGTCGGCCGCATCGTCTACACGGCGATGTGCGACAAACTCGTCGACGTCTCGCCTGACCTGAAGATCGTGCCGCAGCTCGCCACTGAATGGGCCTGGTCCGCTGACGGCAAGGAACTCACCATGAAGCTGCGCGAGGGCGTGAAGTTCCATGACGAAACGCCGTTCAACGCGGCCGCGGTCGTCGCCACCATCGAACGCAACATGACGCTTCCGGAATCGCGTCGCAAAAGCGAGCTGAGCTCGGTCGAGAAGATCGAGGCCGTCGGCGACTATGAGGTCAAGTTCACCCTGAAGGCGCCGGACGTCACGCTTCTCGCGCAGCTTTCCGACCGCGCAGGCATGATCGTCTCGCCGGCGGCTGCCAAGGAGCTGGGCGCCAATTTCGGCTCCAAGCCCGTCTGCGCCGGGCCGTTCAAATTCGTCGAGCGCGTGCAGCAGGACCGTATCGTCCTCGAGAAGTTCGCCGACTACTGGGACAAGGACAAGGTGTTCATCGACAAGGTCACCTATCTGCCGATCCCGGATTCCACAGTGCGTCTCGCCAACTTGCGCTCCGGCGAACTCGACATGATCGAGCGGTTGGCCGCAACCGATGCCGCTTCGGTCAAGAGCGACGCCGCCCTCACCTATGCGGATACCGTCAGCATCGGCTACATGGCCATGTACGTCAACATCGCCAATGGGCCGCGCGCCGACAATCCGTTCGGCAAGGACAAGCGCCTGCGTCAGGCTTTCTCGCTCGCTATCGACCGCGAGGCGCTGAGCCAGGTGGTCTTCGAAGGAACGGCCATGGCCGGCAATCAGCCCTATCCGCCGACAAGTCCCTGGTTCAACAAGGAGATCCCGGTTCCCACCCGCGATGTCGCCAAGGCCAAGGAGCTCATGAAGGCGGCAGGGCATGAAACGCTCGACATCGAGCTGCAGCACGCCAATAGCCCTGTCGTCACCCAGATGATGCAGGTCATTCAATCGATGGTCGCGGAAGCCGGCTTCAACGTCTCGCTGAAGGCGACCGAATTCGCCACCCTGCTTTCCGAACAGTCTGCCGGCAATTTTCAGCTCAGCCGCTCGGATTGGTCGGGCCGCATCGATCCTGATGGCAACCTGCACCAGTTCGTCACCTGCGAAGGCGGCATCAACGACTCCAAGTACTGCAACGCGGAAGTCGACAAGCTCCTCAACGAGGCACGCGCCTCGACCGATGACGCGGTCCGCAAGCAGAAATACGACGCTGCGGCCAAGATCCTCAACGACGACCTGCCGATCATCTATCTCGGCCATCAGTCCTGGATCTGGGCCATCAAGAAAGAAGTCACCGGCTTCGTACCGTCGCCCGACGGCATGATCCGCCTGCTCGGCGTCAAGAAGGGCTGATTTTGCCCAGTCTTGCCTACGGAGCGCCGATGCTCCGTAGGCGACCCCGCAATCCAGGACCGTGCGCCCATGCATCTCTACATCGGAAAACGGCTGCTCGTTGCCATCCCGACGCTACTGATCGTCTCGATCTTCGTCTTCTCGCTGCAGAAGCTGCTGCCGGGCGATCCCGTCCTCGCCATGGCCGGCGAAGAGCGCGATCCGCAGGTGATCGAATTCCTTCGGGAGAAATACCGCCTGAACGATCCGGTCGTGTACCAGTACGGCTACTGGATCGCCAACGTATTGCAGGGCGATTTCGGCATGTCGCTGCGCACCAACCAGCCGGTGCTGGAACTGATCGGCGAGAAGCTGCCGGTCACCATCCAGCTCGCGGTGATGTCGATGATCTTCGCCTTCGTCATCGGCGTGCCGATGGGCATCCTGGCGGCCGTCAAGAAGAATACCGTCACCGATTATATCGCCAATATCGTCGCGCTGTCGGGCCTTTCGATCCCCAATTTCTGGCTGGGCATCATGCTGATCCTGCTGGTCTCGGTCAGGCTAGGCTGGCTTCCGGCCTCCGGTTACGAATCGATCTTCGTCGACCCCGTGCGCTCGATTGAGACCATGATCATGCCGTCCTTTGTGCTGGGTAACGCGCTCGCCGCCACCTTGATGCGACACACCCGCTCGGCCATGCTGGGCGTCATGAGGGCGGACTACATCCGCACGGCGCGTGCCAAGGGACTGTCGGAACGGGTCGTCATCCTCAGCCATACCTTTCGCAACGCTCTGTTGCCGATCGTAACGCTCAGCGCGCTTCTGTTCGGCGAACTGCTGGCCGGGGCCGTCCTCACCGAACAGATCTTCACCATTCCCGGCTTCGGCAAGCTGATCGTCGATGCCGTGTTCAACCGCGATTACGCCGTCGTCCAGGGTGTCGTTCTGTGCACCGCCGTCGGCTTCATCCTGATGAACCTCGTGGCCGACGTACTCTATGTCCTCCTCAATCCTCGCATGAGGGCCAACCTATGACCACGCTCGACCAGACCGCCGTTGCCGCACCGGCCAGGAGCAGCAATCGCGCATGGCGGAAACTCAAGGCCAACAGAAGCGCCCTTGTCGGCCTCTCCATCATCGTGTTCTTCACCTTGCTTGCGATCGCCGCCCCTCTTCTGCCGATCGTCGATCCGCTGGCGACCAGCTGGACGGCCATTCGCAAGGCACCGTCCGCCGCCCATTGGATGGGCACCGACGATATCGGTCGCGATATCCTGTCCCGCATGATCTGGGGGGCGCAGGCGTCGCTCATGGCCGGTATCTTTTCGGTCGCCATCGCCATCGCCATCGGCGTTCCCTTTGGCTTGATCTCCGGCTATTTCGGCGGGTGGGTCGATCAGGTGATATCGAGGATCACCGAGGCCTTTCTGGCCCTCCCGTTTCTGATCATGGCCATTGCCCTTGCCGCCTTTCTCGGTCCCAGCCTCACCAATGCGATGATCGCGATCGGCCTTTCCGCGATGCCGGTCTTCGTGCGGTTGACGCGCGGTCAGGTTCTCGCGGTCAGGACCGAAGACTATGTCGAAGGCGCGCGCTCGATCGGCCTTGGCCACTTCGACATCATGACCCGATACATCCTGCCGAACATCATGGCGCCGATCATCGTGCAGGCGACCCTGACGGTTGCGACGGCCATCATTGCCGAGGCCAGCCTCTCCTTCCTCGGCCTTGGTCAACAGCCGCCGGCCCCAAGCTGGGGTTCCATGCTCAATGTCGCGAAGAATTTCCTCGACCAGGCACCCTGGATGGCCATGTGGCCGGGGGCCGCAATCTTCCTGGTCGTGATCGGTTTCAATCTGCTCGGTGACGGTCTGCGCGATGCGCTCGACCCCCGGGAATCATGAAGTAATATCGAAGGAACAGTTGATGAGTGACTTTACCACCCGCCCGGAGATCCTCGGCACCTTCGGCGTCGTGACCTCCACCCACTGGATCGCCTCGGCCGTCGGCATGAGCATCCTGGAAAAGGGCGGAAACGCCTTCGATGCGGCCGTTGCATCCGGTTTCGTGCTGCAGGTTCTCGAACCGCATCTGGTCGGCCCCGGCGGAGACATGCCCGGTGTCATCTATTCCGCGAAGAAGGGCAAGGTCGAGGTCATCTGCGCGCAAGGGACCGCACCCGCCGGCGCGACCATCGAACACTACAGCGGCGAAGGCCTGTCGATCATTCCCGGTGACGGGCTGCTGGCGACCGTCATCCCCGGCTCCTTCGATGGCTGGATGCTGATGCTGCGCGACTACGGAACCATGTCGGTGCGCGATGTGCTCGAACCGGCGATCCATTATGCCGAGCACGGCCACCCGGTACTGCCGCGCGTTTCGGCAACGATCAAGGGACTGGCGGGCTTCTTCGAAAAGGAGTGGCCGACATCGTACGAGACCTGGCTTCCGGGCGGTTCCGCCCCCGAGCCCCACGCACTCTTCCGCAATCCGGTCCTGGCTGCCACCTGGCAACGCATCGTCACCGAGGCCGAAAGCGCCAAGGGTCGCGAAAACCAGATCGAGGCGGCCCGCAACGCCTTTTACCGCGGCTTCGTGGCCGAGGCGATCGATACCTATCTGAAAACCGCCGAAGTCATGGATGCCAGCGGCAGCCGCCACAAGGGTGTGCTGACTGCCGGCGACATGGCCGGCTGGAGCGCCACGGTAGAAGAACCGCAGACCTATGACTATCATGGGTGGACCGTCGCCAAGACCGGTCCATGGGGCCAGGGTCCGGTGCTGCTGCAGTCGCTGGCACTCCTGAGCGGCATCGATATCGGCGCCATGGAACCCGGGAGCGCGGAATTCGTCCATACGGTCGTCGAGGCGATGAAGCTCGCTTATGCCGATCGCGAGGTCTATTACGGCGATCCGGCTTTTGCCACCGTCCCGATGGACCGGTTATTGTCGGACAGCTACAACGACGAGCGGCGCAAGCTGATCTCCTCGCAGGCGTCGATGACGCTCCGCCCGGGCAAGCTGCCCGGCTACGAGACCCAATACGATCTCACCATGGAGATGCTGGCCGGCATGTCGGGCACTGGCGCGGTCTACGAGCCGACCATGTCGCACCTGACCGAAAAACGTGGCGACACCGTCCACATCGACGTCATAGACCGCGAGGGCAACATGGTGTCGGTGACGCCGTCCGGCGGCTGGCTGCAATCCTCGCCGATCGTTCCGGGTCTTGGCTTCTGCCTCAATTCCCGTGCCCAGATGTTCTGGCTGAAGCCCGGACTGCCGACCTCGCTGGCACCCGGCAAGCGCCCGCGCACGACGCTGACGCCATCCCTGGCTCTCTACGAGGGCAAGCCGACGCTCGCATTCGGCACGCCGGGTGGCGACCAGCAGGATCAGTGGCAGCTGTCCTTCTTCCTGCGCTACGTTCATCACAGGCAGAACCTGCAGGCGGCAATCGACATGCCGTTGTTCCACACATCGCATTTCCCGGGCTCGTTCTACCCACGCACAAGCCAGCCCGGAAGCCTGATGATCGAAAGCAATATCGGCAGCGATGTCATCGCCGGACTGGCCGCCATGGGCCACCAGATCACGCCGGCCGATCCCTGGACGGTCGGTCGACTGACCGCGGCCAGGAGAGATGCCGACGGTTTGCTGCGCGCCGCAGCCACGCCGCGTCTCATGCAAGCTTATGCAATAGGGAGATAGTCATGACCTGGTCGATTGTCGCACGTGATCCGCAGACGGGCCATCTGGGCGTGGCGGTGGCAAGCCGCTTCTTCGCCGTCGGCGCCGCCGTTCCACACATTCGCGGCCGGGTGGGCGCCATTGCCACCCAGGCCTTCGTCAGTCCCCTTTACGGCACGGATGGCCTTGTCCTGCTGGCCGAAGGCCGTACACCCGAGGAGATCATTTCGGTATTGACGGCCCGCGATGACGGGAGCCAGCAGCGCCAACTGCATCTGATCGACGCTGCAGGACGCAATGCAGCCTTCACCGGATCCAGGTGCATCGACTGGGCCGGGCATATTGTCGACGACAATGTATCCGTTGCCGGCAATATGCTGGCTGGTCCGCAGGTCATCGCCGAGACGCTCAGGGTTTACAAGGCGCTGGCGGATGCGCCTTTCGCCGAGCGATTGCTGGCGGCCATGGACGCCGGAGAAGCGGCCGGCGGTGACAAACGCGGCAAGCAGTCGGCGGCACTCGTGATCTACCGGGACCAGGACTATCCGTGGCTCGACATCCGTGCCGACGACCATCCGGACCCGTTGGCCGAGCTCCGCCGGCTCTATGCTGTCGCGCAGGAGCGCTATCTCCATGTGGCGCAGACCATGCCGACCCGTGAGAACCCTCACGGACTGACGGACCGCACGGAGATCGACCGCAAGATCGCAGAACTGGAGGCTGCGCGCATAGCCGAAGGACGCCCCTCGCCTTCATTCGCAACCCCGCTGAAGCCCGTGTGAACCACCGCCCGACACGCATGACCGGATCAGGAAAACCATGAGCCCCATGACGACAGCAGCCGCCGCCCGAGCCGAGATGCCCGCCGTTCTCTCTGTCGAGGGATTGACGACCTCATTCCTGGTCGACGGCCAATGGCGATCGGTGGTGCGCGACATCTCCTTTGACGTAAAGCCCGGCGAAACCGTTGCCATCGTCGGCGAATCCGGCTCCGGCAAGAGCGTGACATCGCTTTCCATCATGCGTCTGCTGGCCCGGGACACAAGTCGCGTCGAAGGCCGGGTATTGCTGAACGGGCGGGACGTTCTGGCGCTGCCGGAAAAGGAGATGCAGAAGGTGCGCGGCAACGAGGCCGCGATGATCTTCCAGGAGCCGATGACCAGTCTCAACCCGATCTTCACGATCGGGCGGCAGATCTCGGAAGTGCTGACACGGCACAAGGGCATGTCGAAAGCCGAGGCCCGAGCCGAGACTGTCCGCATGCTGGAAAAGGTCCGTATCCCCAACGCCGCGAACCGCTTCGACGAATATCCGCATCAATTCTCAGGCGGCATGCGCCAGCGCGTGATGATCGCGATGGCGCTCGCCTCCAGACCGAAGTTGCTGATCGCCGACGAGCCGACCACCGCGCTCGATGTCACGATCCAGGGCCAGATCCTCGACCTCATCAAGGTACTTCAGGAAGAGGAAGGCATGTCGGTTCTCTTCATCACCCACGACATGGGTGTCGTTGCAGAAATTGCCGATCGGACGATCGTGATGCTGCGTGGAGAGACGGTCGAACAGGGTGCGACCGCGGATGTTTTCCATCGTGGCAAGCATCCCTACACGCGCGCCCTTCTGGCCGCCGTTCCGAAGCTGGGCTCGATGCACGGTCATGCCTGGCCACTGCGCTTTCCCATTGTCGATATCGGGACAGGCAAGGCGAGTGAGCCGACAGAGGTGGCCGACACCGTCGACACTCGCAAGACGCCGGTACTGTCTGTCAAAAACCTCGTGACGCAGTTCCCGATCCGCAGCGGCCTGTTCGGCCGCCAGACCGGCGCCGTGCATGCCGTCGAGGACATCTCGTTCGAGCTCTTCCAGGGCGAGACACTTTCGATCGTCGGGGAATCGGGTTGCGGCAAATCCACGACTGGCCGTTCGATCACTCGGCTGGTCGAGCCGAGAAGCGGCGAAATCCATCTCGACGGCTACAATGTGCTGACGCTGGATCAGCCAAGCCTGCGCGCCATGCGCCGCAGCGTGCAGATGATCTTCCAGGATCCGTTCTCGAGCCTCAACCCGCGCATGACGGTGGGAGCAGCCATCGCCGAGCCCTATCTGAAACACCGGCTCGGGAACAGGCAGGAGGCAAATGAAAAGGTCGCGGATCTCCTGCGGAAGGTTGGCCTCGCCCCGGAGATGATGAGCCGCTATCCGCACGAATTCTCCGGCGGTCAGCGCCAACGCATCGCCATTGCCCGCGCACTGTCGCTCAATCCGAAGGTGATCGTTGCGGACGAAAGCGTCTCGGCGCTGGATGTCTCCATCAAGGCGCAAGTCTGCAATCTCTTGATGGACCTGCAGGAGGAGTTCAATCTCGCTTTTCTGTTCATCAGCCATGACATGGCCGTGGTCGAGCGCATCAGCCACCGGGTCGCGGTCATGTATCTCGGCGAAATCGTCGAGATCGGGCCGCGAGCCGCGATCTTCGACAATCCGCAGCACGAATATACGAAGAAGCTGATGGCAGCCGTCCCCGTGCCGGACCCCGCCCGGCGCAGTTTGAGGCGCAACACGGCCGTCGATGAACTGAAAAGCCCCGTGCGTCCTTCCGGCTACGTGCCACCCCGCCGCGAATACCGGGAAGTCGCCAAGGGGCATTTCGTGCAGGCCTGATCGGCGACACGACATCGGTCCAGCAGATCAGCCGCTGCGGGGCACCCTCCGTGACGATATTAACCGCGCGGACAAGACCGTGCTCGATCTCGAGGTCCAAAACCTTCGGGCAGGCCAGCGCCGTCGGGTCCCGTCACGCCTGGAATTTCGCCGCGATCACGCACATCAGCTCGAACATCATCGTCGCGCCGGCGATCGCCGTCATGCCGGCGAGATCGAAGGGAGGCGCCACCTCGACGACGTCGGCACCGACGATATCGACGCCTTCCAGCAGGCGGATCATCTGCTGCGCCTCGCGCGTGGTGAAGCCGCCGACCTCAGGCGTCCCGGTTCCCGGTGCCATCGACGGATCGATGCTGTCGATGTCGAAGGTCACATAGGTGGGCGCCGAACCGACGATCGCCTTCGCTTCGGCGATCACGTCGGCCGCGCCGCGGCGGGTGAACTCTTCCATGTAGATGATGCGAATGCCCTGCTCGAGAGCCCAGGCGTGCTCGTCGGTCTCATAGATCGAACCGCGAATGCCGATCTGCACCATGCGCTTGGGCTCGAGCAGCCCCTCCTCGATGGCGCGCCGGAACGGCGTGCCATGCGTATAGCGATTGCCGCCGAAATAGGTGTCGTTGGTGTCGGAATGGGCATCGAAATGGATGAGGCCGACCGGCCTGTGCCGGGCCACCGCCCGCAGCACCGGCAGTGTCGTCAGATGGTCGCCACCGGCGGAAAGGGGAATGGCCCCCACCGCGATGATGCTGGCAATCCCTTCCTCGATGCGCTTGAGTGCATCCATCAGGTCGATCGGATTGACGGAGAGGTCGCCCACATCGGCGATATTGGCGAGGCTGAAAGGTGCAATCTTGGAAACGTGATGCACCTTGCGCATCAGGCTCGACTGGCTGCGGATCTCGCGCGGCCCATGCCGGGCGCCGGCCCGGTTGGTGGTTCCGCCATCCCACGGGATGCCGACCAGGGCGATGTCGAGCCCCTCGGCGGTCGGCACGGCCGGAAGCCTCATGAACGTGGCCTGACCGGCAAAGCGCGGAACCTCCGCGGCATCCACCGGCTGATGCTTACCGTTGATCATATTAGCCTCCAATGCCGAATTCGTCTCGAACGATCTGTGTCATGCGGCTGACCACGTCGGTCAGCAGCCAATTGCCTTTTTCAGCCTGCGATCCCGCCGTCATGGACAGCACGCCGGAGGGCGGCACGTCGGCGAGCGGAAGAGGATAGCGATCATAGGGCTTGAACATCGCCGGCCCATCGTGAAGCGACCGGCCGAGATCGACGAGTTCCGGGCGCAGCGCCAGCATCATGGAGGTCTCGATCACGCTCGCATGCTCGAGCTCGATGCCGGGATAGCCATCCGGGAAGATCCGATCGATGGTCGACGGCTGGACGAGATCCCAGTGGTCGAGGCGGAGGATCGTCAGCCCGTCGCAGCGGTCGCGGCCGATCGCATCCAGCGCCAGTTCAATGCCTTCGACCGCGGGCCAGATGTTCTCGTAGTGGCCGTTCACCACCACGATCCGCCGGACTTTCTGCCGGTAGAGCTCGCACAGGACGTCGCGCACCACCAGCGAGAACGTGTGGGCCGTCAGATTGATCGTGCCGCCGAAGGCCGATCCGCCGCCGGTCTTCGGCTGCGATCGGTTGCCATAGGGAATGGTGGGCAGAACCAGCCCGCCGACGGCTCTTGCGACCGTTTCACATATGGAGGTCGGCAGGACGACGTCGACATTGAGTGCCATGTGATGGCCGTGCTGCTCGGTCGCGCCGAGCGGCAGGAATATCGGTGCGCCGCCGGCCACCTTCGCGGCCGCCTCGGGCCATGTCTGCTCCGCCCAGAATACGCTGTCGTTCATCGTGACGTCCTCAAATCATCGCCGCGCCGCCATTGGCGCCCAGGCATTGTCCGGTGAAGAAGGTAGCCCCCGGCCCTGCGAGAAAAACCACGGCTGCCGCCACTTCCTCCGGCCTGCCGATCCGCCCCATGGGATTGGCCGTCTCGGCCGCCTTCTGTGCCACCGTCAGGGTCTCGAAGGCCAGGAGCGGGGTGTCGGTCGGTCCCGGAGCAACGGCATTCACCAGGATCTTCGGCGCGAGTTCCCGCGCCCAGGAGCGGGTCAAGCCGAGGATGGCCGCCTTGGTGGCGCAATAGACGGAGGCGTCCGCCCTGCCGAGATAGGCGAGTTCGGAGGCGATATTGATGATCCGCCCTCCATCGGGCAGATGCGGCAGTGCTTCCCGCGCCACGAGGATTGCCCCCCGCACGTTGACCGCGAACATGCGATCGACATGGGCGGCGCCGATGCTCCCCAGTGGGCATTCCTCGAGTATGCCCGCATTGTTGACGAGGATGTCGATTCCGCCCATTCGCCGCGCGGCTTCGCCGACGCAGGAGACGACCTGACCCTCGTCCGCGAGATCGCAGGCGAGAATGGACCGGTTCCCCTCCTGCGCTCTCAGATCAAGGCCGATGACCGTGGCGCCTTCGGCCGCCAGCGCCTCCGCGACAGCTAGACCGATGCCGCTGGCCGCTCCGGTCACCAGGGCCCTCTTGCCCGTCAACGGCTTCACCATGGAACTTCTCCCCGATCGGCGCCGATCGACTGGCCCGTGATGTTCTTCGCCTTGTCGGACGCGAGGAACAGGTAGATCTCTCCCATGTCGTCGGGTTCCATCAGGCCGGGCAAGGCCTGGCCGCCGACGATGTCTTCGAGAAGGCTGTCTTCGCTGACCCCTTGCGCGGATGCCATCAGCCCCAGCGAACGCATCGAGGCTTCCGTCCTCACCCAGCCGGGGCAGACGGCATTGACGCGGATATTGCGCGGCCCGAGCTCCTTCGCCCAGGTCTTGGTGAGCCCTATGATCGCGTGTTTCGAGGCCACATAGGCGTCGAACTGCGCCTCCGCCACACGCCCCCAGATCGAGGCCGTGTTGACGATCGCCCCACCCGAAGACATGGACTGGAGTGCGCGCCTTGTGACCAGGGCCGTGCCGGCGATATTGATGTCGATGATGCGGCGGAAAGTGGCGAAAGTCTCCGGGCTCGGATCGCCAAGCGGCGTCAGGCGCTCGAGGCCGGCATTGTTGATGAGCACATCGATCGTCGCCACGTCCTTCAATGCGGCGTCGACGCTGGCTCCGTCCGCAATGTCCGCCTGGGCGGCGGTGGCGCCGAGTTCGTCGGCGCGCGCGTGCACCGCAGGGTCATCGGCAATCAGATGGAGCCGCGCACCCTCGCGGTGGAAGGCCCGGGCAATGCCGAGCCCGATCCCGCGGCTTGCCCCGGTGATCACCACCGTGCGATCCGAGAACATGCCCTTCATAGGGGGTCTCCCGTTTCATTGCGGATGAGATGGAGGATCTTGTTGCGAAGGTCGAAGAAGCTCTGCGTTTCGCGGATCTCCAGCGGCCGCTCGACTCCGAGTGCGGCGTTGACGTCGATGTCGGCGACGATGCGCGCCGGCCGTTTCGAGAACAGCACGATGCGGTCAGCAAGGAGCACGGCCTCCTCGACGTCATGGGTGACGAAAATCACCGTCTTTTGCTCGGAGATCTGCAACGCCCTCAGTTGCACCTGCAGGCGTTCGCGGGTCAGGGCATCGAGCGCACCGAACGGCTCGTCCATCAACAGGACTTCGGAACCGGCGGCAAGCGTGCGGGCGATGGCGACGCGCTGGCGCATGCCGCCGGAAATGCGCGACGGATAGGCATCGGCGAATTCCTCGAGGCCCACCAGCTTCAGATAGTGCGCCTTGCGTTCCGCCTTTTCCTGCGCCGAGATATCGGAACGGTAGCGCATGCCAAAGGCGATGTTTTCCGCGACCGTCAGCCAGGGAAAGGAGGAGTAGGCCTGGAAGACCATGCCGCGGCGGCGATCGGGGGCACGGACGATATCGCCGTCGAGCCGAATACGGCCGGTCGTGGGCGTATCGAGCCCGCCCACCATGCGCATCAGCGTGGTCTTGCCGCAACCGGACGGGCCGAGAAAGACGACCAGGCTGCCGCGGCCGATCGAAAGATCGGTCCTTGTCACGACGTTCATAGGGCCGAAGCTCTTGGTGACGCCTTCGAATGCCAAGTAGTTCTCTGCCATGGAGGGCTCACACATATTGGAAGATCCTGCGATGCAGGACACGCAGCAACTGGTCGGTCACCAGACCGACCAGCCCGATGACGAGAACGCCGGCCATGACTTCCGGTGTCTTGACGTAACGGCGTGCCGACCAGATGACGAAGCCGATGCCGGAATCCGCTGCGACGATTTCGGCGATGATGAGATAGGTCCAGCACCAGCCGAGGGTGATCCGGAGATTGTCGAGCAGCGACGGTCCCATGGCCCTGAAGATCACATCCGTCATCACCTGCCGCGACCGCGCACCCACGGTACGGGCCACCTCCACATATTCGTTGGGCACCCGGCGAACGTCGTCCGCCACGAACAGCACGAGCTGAAAGAAGGTACCGAGCCACAGCAGGAAGATCTTGGTGGACTCCCCCACGCCGAACCAGATGATCGACAAGGGCACGAGAGCCGGCACCGGCAGGTAGCGGATGAAATCGATCATCGGTTCGAGCGACGCCCCGACGATGCGATAGCTGCTCATCAGCATGCCGATCGGGATCGCCATCAGCGCGGCCAGCAGAAAAGCCGACCAGACCCGCCCCGCCGAGACCGCCGTGTGCCAGAGGAGGTCCTGCTGCGTCAGCATGCGCCAGAGCGCCGCCAGGACGTCGCCCGGAGACGGCAGGAACTGCGGCTTGACGAGACCCATCCTTGCCACCAGCTCCCAGAACCCCAGCAGGAGCGCCGCCGCCGCCAGACCGACAAGCAGTTCGGCGACGGGCGACTTCCCGCCTCGAAAGGTGAACAGTTTTGCAAACATCCGCGTGTGCCGGTCCGAACTCACTTGCCGACGGTCGCGATGACGGTGCTATCGATCTGCTCGGCGGCCACCAGCTGGTTGTCGGCTGCGCCATTCTCCAGATTGAGCGCCATCAACGTCTCGAAGATCGCAAACAGGCTGCCGGGCTTCGAGGGCTCGCCCATATAGGTCTTGGCTTCCGACAATGTGGTATAGGCCAGACTGCCGTTGACCACGTCCAGTACCTCTTCAGGTGTCAGGCCAAAGCTCGGGGCGGCGATTTCGGCGAACTTCTGTGGTTCGGCCTTGATGAAGTCGACGGCCGAATAGATGCACTTCAGGAAACGCCCATACTTGTCCGGCGAGGCCTTGAGGTCATCGTTGCGCGCAATGATGGCGTCGATGATGAGGCCGCGGTGATCCTTGGAAGAGATCAGCACCTTTGCGCCCTCCCGCGAGGAGGCCTTGATGGCCTGCGACATGAAGGGTTCGTAGGTGGCGACTGCGGCAATGCTCTCGTCGACGAAAACGGCACCCGTATCGGCCGTGGAAATCTCCTTGATGTCCAGATCCTTCAGGGTGAGGCCGGCCTGCTTGAGTTCCATCTGCAGCAGAAGGCGCGAAGGGATATTGGGTTCGGCGGCGATGGTCTTGCCCTTGAGATCGGCAACCGTCTTGATGCTGCCGTCGGCGATCACGCCGTCGCCACCGACCGATTCGTCGATTGTGCCGATAATGATACCGGGCGTCGTCTTGTCGCGCGGACGGCCCTGATACTCGCCGACGCTGCGCATCTGGATCTCGATATCGCCGCGCGCCATGGCCGCCATCACGTTGCTGAGGTCATCTTCGAAGGCGATGGTGACATCGAGCTTCTCCTGTTCGAAGCAACCATTGGCCTGCGCCACATGGACCGGCGCGAAGCCGAGCCAGGTCGGCGCGAGAATGCGGATCTGGTCCGCAGCGAAAACGTTCGTCGACGACACGATCAGGGCGATCGCGGTCGTCAGTCCGAGTGTCTTGTTCATGATGTTCCCCTTTTTTTGAATTTGAGGCAGCGTCATGCATATTCACATTGGAGTAAATCACAATATTTGGGATTATACATCGAAGAACGTCAATGTGAGTTTTGCCAATGCGTCGCCTCGACAATATCGATATCCGCCTGCTTCGCGTTTTCGTCGCGCTTGCGGACGCCAATGGTTTCTCGGACGCGCAACTGGCGCTGAACCTGTCGCAGTCGACGCTGAGCACCCATCTGGCGGAGCTCGAAAAGCGGATCGGCGGCCAGTTGTGTCATCGCGGCAGGCAGCAGTTTCGCCTGACCGAACTCGGCCGCGCCACCTATGACGCGGCCGTCAAGCTGTTCCGCGACATCGACGATTTCACCCAGCGCGTCAGTGCGGCGAGCGGCAATCTTTCGGGCCGGCTGCGTCTGGGCGCGTCGGACGGCGTGATGACCAGCGAGCAGCTCGGAGTACAAAGGGCGATCGCCCAGTTCATGCAGCCGGGTACGGACATTTTCGTCGACCTCGAACTGGGCACGCCCTCGGAGCTCGAACAAAAGGTGGCGGACGGCGATCGCGATATCGCCATCGGTCCGTTTTCACAGCGTTCTCCGGGCCTGACCTACCGGGATTTTGCCAGCGAGCCGCACAATCTCTACTGCGGCCGCGAACATCCGCTGTTCGACAGACCGGACCACGAGATCGACCAGCGGGTCATCTCCGGCGCCCGCTTCTCGGTGCGACGCTACCGCCATTTCGACGACCTCTACCTGGTCGGCCATCCGCGCGCGAGCGCCTCTGTCGTGGCGATGGAAGCGCAGGTCATGCTCATCCTGTCGGGGCAGTTCATCGGTTTTCTGCCCTGCCATTTCGCCGAACCCTGGGTGGCGCGCGGCGAACTGCGCGCCATTCGCCCCGGCGCTTTCGGCTTTTCGTCGATGCACAAGATCGCCTATAGGCGAGAGAACAAGAACAGTCCGCTAATTGCGGAGTTTCTGACCATCCTGGAGCGACTAAAGAGCCCGATCTGACGTGCACAGGAATTCATTGCGGGGTTCGCAACCAATCCCGGATCTGGCAGAGCTCGTCAGCATCTGATTTCAACCGTCGCACGGTATTGAGGGAACCGCTCTCCCGCTACGACTCTTCCTTTCTTTTCAAAGATCTGGGCCTTCGATCATCGCCGGTCGATCGCATTGCCCGACAGACACGCCGGTGCATTCACGCGCGGTCTCCCGCCGTGGTGTCCGGCATTTCGGTTCCCCCTTCTGCCCTTTCGGACGCGGGGGATCGGACGGGGCGCTGAAAGCTGCCTCGTAAGTTATTTTATATGGCACCTCTCAGCGCCCCGTTCGGCGTTCTTGCCCGCTGCATGCGTCTCTCTGGCAAGGCGGCGCCTTTGCCGAAACTTGAAGTCTCGGCATCGGCCGGCGCGGATCGGCATCGAGCGCGCATCCGTCCGGTGACGGACCTTCGCTGACGCCTGGCCGGTGGCCCGGGAGGTTCCCGCCGGATGGTACCGTCCGGCCTGACCCTCGCCGGCAGATGAGCCGGGATCATTGGCGATCCTTAGGCTCACCCCGCCGTCTTTTTCGCCGGGGGGCTTTTTCAAGCTCCCAGGGCGCCTGTCTGTGTGCCTCCAAGGCACGCCCGCGTTAGCGGCGGTGACGGCGAGCCGGTCCGGACCGTTTCGCCTTCCGCCTCCCGCGGAGGGAGACCGTTGCAGCGGCCGGAGCTTTCGACCTGCGACAGTCGTCCACCCCGGCGCCGGTCCCGCCTCGCCGGACTTCGCATGGTCCGGTGTATCCGATGGCGGAACGGGGTGACTCTACGACAGGTCGGAAGGGGGTGAATAAAAAAGGGTGTCGGGGATTGATTCTGTTGGGGAATTTTTGCGGTGAGCCGAAGGTGGGGGGCGCTCACCCCCCTCTGTCCTGCCGGACATCTCCCCCACAAGGGGGGAGATCGGCTGCGGCCGGCGTTGCAGTCAGTCGTGAGTGCGAAGGTAAGGGACACAACGAGCGTCTGGGGATCCTCGGGTCGAGCCCGAGGATGACGGGAGTGCGGGAATCGTGGCCCCAAAGAGGCGTTGACGTGATCGGGGAGGACGACGCGGCGCTCGAGACAGATGCCGAGCTTGCACAGACCTCTCGGTAGGGCACTCAAGCGACACATGAAAAGTCGTCATCCTCGGGCTTGACCCGAGGATCCACGCCGTCCTGCCAATCGCGCTAGGGTGTCCTTGCAGCAGGGGGAGCTGGGCCAATGTGATGGATACGCGCCCTCCCCCCCACATCCCGCGCCTTGACACGCCAGATTCATCCATTATTCTGGATATATGGATGAGAAAAACGTCATCGCGGCGCTGGCCGCCCTTGCCCAGTCGACCCGGCTGCAGACCTTTCGCCTGCTGGTGGCGTGCGAGCCGGACGGCGTGCCGGCGGGAGAGTTGGCGCGGCTTGCCGGCGTGCCGCAGAACACCATGTCGGCGCATCTTTCGACGCTGGCCCAGGCCGGACTGGTCACGGGCGAACGGCAGGGCCGCTTGATCCTCTATCGCGCCGATCTCGCCCGTTTCCGGGCGATGATGCTTTATCTCCTCAAGGACTGCTGCGGCGGCAATGCCGAACTCTGCGCGCCGCTGATCGCCGATCTCGCACCCTGCTGCCCGCCTGCCGCTCACGCGAAATAACCACGCTCACGCCCGAACCAACCGACGGACGACGACCATGACCGACAAGACCTACAACGTGCTTTTCCTCTGCACGGGCAATTCCGCCCGCTCCATTCTCGCCGAGGCGATCCTGGCAAAGGAGGGGAACGGACGCTTCCGCACCTTCTCCGCCGGCAGCCGGCCAAAGGGCGAGGTGCATCCGCTGGCGCTGAAGACCCTCGCCGCCCTCGGCTACCCGACCGAGGGCTACCGCTCCAAGAGCTGGGACGAGTTCGCCGAACCTGGTGCCCCGGAGATCGATTTCATCTTCACCGTCTGCGACAACGCCGCAGGCGAGGCCTGCCCGGTCTGGCCCGGTCATCCGATGACCGCCCATTGGGGCGTCGAGGACCCGGCGGCCGTCGAAGGCTCCGACCTCGAGAAGGAACGCGCCTTCGGCCAGGCCGCCCGCTTCCTGAAGAACCGCATCACCGTCTTCACCAGCCTGCCGCTTTCCTCGATCGACAAGCTCGCGCTGCAAACGCGGTTGAAGCAGATCGGCACCATGGAAGGCGCAAGCCATGCTGCCGCCGACGCGGCCGGCGGAAAGGTCGCCTGATGTCCAGCTTCGAACGCTACCTCACCGTCTGGGTCGGCCTCTGCATCGTCGCCGGCATCGCGCTTGGCCATCTCTTCCCGCCGCTCTTCCACGCGATCGGCGCGCTGGAGGTCGCCAAGGTGAACCTGCCGGTCGCCGTGCTGATCTGGCTGATGATCGTGCCGATGCTCCTGAAGATCGACTTCGCAGCCCTTGCCGAAGTCGGCCGCCACTGGCGCGGCATCGGCGTCACCCTGCTGGTCAACTGGGCGGTCAAGCCCTTCTCGATGGCACTGCTCGGCTGGCTTTTCGTCGGCTGGCTCTTCCGCCCCTACCTGCCGGCGGGCCAGATCGATTCCTACATCGCCGGCCTCATCATCCTCGCCGCCGCCCCGTGCACGGCGATGGTCTTCGTCTGGTCCAACCTGACGAAGGGAGAGCCGCATTTCACGCTGACGCAGGTGGCGCTGAACGATGCGATCATGGTGGTCGCCTTCGCGCCGATCGTCGCCCTCCTGCTCGGGCTTTCGGCGATCACCGTCCCGTGGGACACGCTGGTGCTTTCGGTGGTGCTCTACATCGTCATCCCGGTCGCGGTGGCGCAGATCCTGCGGCGGCGGCTGCTTTCCGCCGGCACACCGATCCGGCTCGAGCGCCTGCTCGCGAAACTGCAGCCGCTGTCGCTCGTCTCGCTGCTCGCGACCCTCGTCCTGCTCTTCGGTTTCCAGGGCGAACAGATCATCGCGCAGCCGGCGGTCATCGGCCTGCTCGCGGTGCCGATCCTGATCCAGGTCTATTTCAACTCGGGGCTCGCTTATCTCCTCAACCGCTGGTCCGGCGAAGAGCATTGCGTCGCCGGCCCCTCGGCCCTCATCGGCGCCTCGAACTTCTTCGAGCTCGCCGTCGCCGCCGCGATCAGCCTCTTCGGCTTCCAGTCGGGTGCGGCGCTCGCCACCGTCGTCGGCGTGCTGATCGAGGTGCCGGTCATGCTGTCGGTCGTCTGGATCGTCAACCGCAGCAAGGGATGGTACGAACGCGGCGGCGCCGTCTCCCACGGCATCTCCACCGAAAAGGCCTGAACATGGACGTCGTCATTTATCACAACCCCGCCTGCGGCACCTCGCGCAACACGCTGGCGCTGATCCGCCATGCCGGCATCGAGCCGACCGTGGTGGAATACGTGAAGACCCCGCCGGGACGGGAGGTGCTTGCCGCCATGATCCGCGACGCGGGGCTCTCCGTCCGCGAGGCGATCCGCGAGAAGGGCACGCCCTATGTCGAACTCGGCCTTGCCGATCCGGCGCTCACCGACGAGCAACTGCTGGACGCCATGCTCGCCCATCCGATCCTGATCAACCGGCCCTTCGTGGTGACACCGCTCGGGACCCGCCTCTGCCGGCCCTCGGAAGCCGTACTCGACATCCTGCCCGCCGACGCCTTCAAGGGCGGCTTTGCCAAGGAGGACGGCGAACAGGTGCTGGACACGGACGGCAAGCGTCTCGCCTGAACCGAAATACCGCTAGCCTTCCGAAGGTGCCCGGTCGAAACCGTCCGCAAAGCGGTCGTCGTCGAACGGATAGAGGAGCCGCCCGAGCCTTCGGAAGCCGGGATCGGAAAGCTCACGGAAGAAGCCGATCGGGTCGCTGCGGTAGCTCGCCGCATCCTCCGGCGAGCCGAGGCGGGCGACGAGCGGCGCGACGAGCGGCGGCAGAAGATGCCGCCAGCCGAGGAGGCCGTAGGGACCGGCGGGGCGCCAGGGTGCGGCGCGCCGACGCGTTCCGACGAGCCGCCGGCTTTCTGCCGGCACCCCCTCATCGCGCCAGGCGACCATCTGAGCGAGGCACGCCTCGAAGCTGCTCACCGCCCCCGTCAGCGGATCGAAATAGCGCGGATAGAGGAGATAGACGCCGGCAAACAGCGCCTCGAGGCTGAGCCTGCGACCGCGCCGCGGATTGGCCTGCCGGTCATCGGTGAGGCCCCAACCGGCATAGAAGGGCGAGCCGATCACCGTCACCGGCTTGCCGCGCAGGAGCGCCTCGAAGCCGGCGAGCGAGGTGATGGCATAGACGTGGTCGGCGGCCTCCAGCACGTCGGCAAGCGGCACCGGATCGGTCAGGATCTCGCAGAGATGGGCGACCTCCCTCGGATCGGACTGCGCCTTGCGGACGCCTTTCAGCACGTCGGGATGCGGCTTGTAGACGATCCGGGCGCCGGGGTTCTCCGCGGCGGCGAGCCGCACGAGATCGTTGTTGCGGAAGAGCCGGTCGCAGCCGACGCGGATCGAGGCGTCGTCCTCCACCTGCCCGATCGCGAGCACGGTGCGGCGTCCGTCGCCCCTTGCCGGTGACGTCACCCCCGATGCCTGCGGCGCGTTGTACTTGCTGACCCGGCTCTCGAGGAGGGCCGCAATCCCGGCGCTTGCCCGCGCCAGAAGCGCGGGATCGGCTTCGAAATCATGAGTTCTCAGAAGGTCTTCGAGGCCGGAAGGGCCGCGGGCGTCGAAATAGGGACGCTTGCCGTCGACCGTCAGCGAGAAGGGTGCGCTCTGCCCGGCGCTCGACTGCAGCGAGCGCAGGAAGCCGTCCTCGACGAAGTGGATGGGAATGCCGTGCGTGGCGGCGTGGGCACGCGCCGCCTCCGGCAGATTCGGCCCCCAGACCACGAAGGCGGTCTTGCCGAGCGCGGCGATCCGCGGCGCCCAGACGGTGCGGAACTCGTCGTCACCAAGATGAAAGGGGATGTAGTGGAAGCGCCATTCCGGGAAATAGGCCTCCATCAGCCGCCTTTTCCATTGGTGGATATGGAAGGCGACGACCGGCAACGGCGTCGGCCGGGTGCTCATTCTATGTTCCTTGCTCGCTGGCCACGGACAACCTGAGACTGCCTTTACCCTGTCTTCACGCGGGACGCCAGTTCCGCCGGCGAAGCGGCACGGCGACGCAAAAGGCGATCGGAAAACCTTTCGTTAAATTTTACCTAATAGGATTGCCAGTCGAAGTGAGGATTAGCGATGCGTGGCGTAATTGTCGTTGGCCTTCTGCTGGCATTGACTGCTTGTGCGAAACCGCCGAGCCAGACGAAAAATGCCTGCGCGATATTCGAGCAGCGCGACGGGCTGTTCAACAACTGGCGACGGGCGGCAAAAAGTGCCGAACGGGAATACGGCGTGCCCGTGCCGATCCTGATGGCGACGATCTACACGGAATCGAATTTCAGGCACAATGCGCGCCCACCGCGCACCAAGCTCCTCGGCTTCATTCCGTGGAAACGGAAATCCACCGCCTACGGCTATTCGCAGGCGCTCGACGGCACCTGGGAGCGCTATCAGCGCGAGACCGGCCGCTGGAGTGCGCGGCGCACCGATTTCTCCGACGCGATGTCCTTCATCGGCTGGTATCACCGCGAAAGCGCGATGAAGAACGGCATTCCGCTCAACGACCCCTACCAGCTCTACCTCGCCTACCATTCCGGCCATGTCGGCTACGCCAAGGGCAGCTGGAGGAACAACAGCGAGGCACTCTCCGGCGCCAAGCGCTTCACCGAGATCACCTATACCTACGCGCGGCAGCTGCAGAGCTGCCCGGATTGAAGAGGCCGCTCGGGAGCCTGAAGCGCTCGTCCCCACCGGCGATGCCTTTGCTCAGTACGGCGTGGATCCTCGGGTCAAGCCCGAGGATGACGGCGTATCTGCAAGACCCGTGCCCAAATGCAGCTTGTGGGGCGGTGATGACGTTCCACGACGTGATGCCTGGAACTCGCGCACACGGCCTGGTGGGGTACCTTGCGAGTCATGAAAGGTCGTCATCCTCGGGCTTGACCCGAGGATCCACGGGCGCACGCGACGTCCTTGCTCCCCCCTCATCGCCTCGCATACGCTCGGCACTTCTCCCCGCCGGGGAGAAGAGAGAGTTCCAGACCGGTGGCGTTTATTCCGCGTCGCCCGCCGCCTGGATGGCGGAGATCTGCCAGTCGGCGCCCTGCCGGCGGGTGAAGGTCCAGATCTCGGTTGATTCGGAGAGATTGTCCGGGTCGCCACTCACCACCTTGCCGGTCGCGCGGTCACGCAGCACGTCGATGCTCTCGTAGCGCATGGCGACAGTCGCATAGTCGACATTGCCCTCGCGCCAGGCTTCGGCGACATCGCCCTGCAGAAGCCGGACGTCGCGCACCTCGTTCTTGACGCCCTTCGTGGCGTTCTCGCTCAATTCTTCGGCAAGATAGGACATCGCCTCGGGCGTGGTGATGCGGCGAAGTGCGGAATAGTCCTCGGCCATGTAGGCGGTCTGCATTTCCTTGAGCAAACCGTCGAACCGGTCGAGATCGGCCTGGCTTATGCCGATCTCGTCGGCGGAGGCCGACGGCGTGCGCGGCGCGGCGGACGCGGACGAGCCGCCGAAATCGACGCCGCCCATGCGCGGGATATGAAAGCCGGGGCCGCTCGCCACATTGCTGCGCGCCGAAGCGCCGGCGCCAGAATAGGCGGTCTGATTGTTGCCGAACATGCGCATGAAGAAGCGGATCGCAAAGAAGATCAGCGCGCCCTGCAGCAGCAGGCCGAGGAAGCCGAAGCCGCCGCCGATGCCGTGGCCGAGCAGCATGCCGAACAGGCCACCCGTCAGCAGGCCGCCCATCAGGCCGCCCGCGAGACCGCCGAACAGGCCACCGGTGCGCCCCGTCTGGCTCGGTGCGGCCGCCGGACGCGTGGCCTGGCTCTGCGGCGTCATGCTGCGCTCGATCGGGGAAGCCGTCGCGGGAGCCGTGCGGGTGACAGGCGGTGCGCTGTAGGTGCGGGTGCCGCGGCTGCCGAAGCCACCGAAGCTTCCGGCGCGCCGCGCCTCGGCGAGATCGGCCACGCTGACGACGACCGCGAGCGCGATCGCCAGGATCCCGAAGAACTTTCCGTATTGCCGCATCATGCCTTCCTGCATTCCTCCGTCGCCGGGGTGGCGACCGATACGCCCACCATATGGAGGCGGCGGACGCGGAGTTGAAGGGCAAGACGCCGAAATCAACCGGAAAGTCTCGGCCCGCGACGGATGAGCCCGGCTCATGTCCCGATGAAGACCGGCACCATTGAGGCGACCAGCAAGACGGCCATCGCCACATTGAACGGAACGACGTACTTTCCTTCGCCGAGCAGTCGCTTCAGCATCTGGCCCGAAATCGACCAGACGCCGATCGACGGCACGTTCACCACCGCGAAGACGAGGATCAGCAACATGAGGCTGGCGAGATAGCGGGACGGATCGGTGTAGGAAACCGTGACGATCAGCGCCACCGCCCAGGCCTTCGGATTGACGAGCTGGAAGAGCGCCGCCTCGATAAAGCCGATCGGCCGCGCCATGGAAGGATCGCCGGCGTTGCCCGAAGCGCCGCTCCGGGCGATCTTCAAGGCGAGCCAGAGGACATAGACCGCGCAGATGATCTTGAGCGCGAGGTAGACGGCAGGCGACATCGCCAGGACTTCGCCGAGCCCGAGACCGACCAGCAGGACCATCGACAGGAAGCCGCAGGTGATACCGAAGAGGAGCGGCAGCGAACGGACGAAGCCGAAATTCATGCCGGAGGCGAGCAACATGACGTTCGACGGCCCCGGGGAAATCGACATGACGAGCGCAAAGCCGGCAAGGGCGAGGAGATTTCCGGAGAACATGGGGACCTCTCGGGCAGTGAGCTTCAGGGGCTTTCCGATCGGCGACACCCGATCACGCTCCGGATATTGACATCATCGAAATGCAGACGCAGCCTCGGATTGTCTCGTATTTTTATCCGATCGTCCCGAGATCGATGGCCATGAATAAGAATGACATTCTAACTGGCATATTTTCGGCGCTCCGTCTCGAAACCCGGCTCTATTTCGAGGCGGCGTTCCCGAAGGCGTTTTCGGTCGCCCTGCCGAGAGAGCGGCAACACATCCGCTTCCATCTGGTGCTCGACGGCGACGCCTGGATCCGCGCCGAAGACGAAGAGCCGCAGAGGCTCGTCGAAGGCGATCTCGCGATCGTGCCGCACGGCAGCGCACAGATCGTTTCCGACACCCCGACGCGGCCACCCGTCGACCTCGCCGAAGTGCTGGCGCGGCATCCGCCGGAAGAGGGCGTGCTAAGCACCGGCGGCAATCCGGCGACGCGCCTGCTCTGCGGCTTCTGCGCCTTCGACGAAGCGATCGCCCACCCGCTGATTGCCGGGCTGCCGGCGCTCCTGGTCGTGCGCCCGGCCGAACTCAGGGACGAAGCCGCGGCCGCCGCAGCGCTCCGGCTGCTGGCGATGGAGGCGACCAATCGCCGCGAAGGCATGCCGGCCGTCGTCATGCGGCTCGTCGAGATCATCCTGATCCAGACGATCCGCCGCCTTTCTTCGGAAGACGATCAGCGCATCGGTTTTGTCGCGGCACTCGCCGACCGGCGGCTCTCGCGCGCCCTTTACGCCATGCACGACGCGCCGGAGCGCGACTGGACCGTCGAGCTGCTGGCGAAGGTCGCGGGCATGTCCCGCAGCCGGTTTGCCACAGAATTTGCCGAGGATGTCGGCCGGACGCCGATCGAGTACCTCACGGCCTGGCGGCTGGCGAAGGCAAGAGCGCTGCTCGCCCGCTCGGGACTGGACATCGCCGAGATCGCGGAGCGCTGCGGCTACCGGTCCCTGCCCTCCTTCTCGCAGCGTTTCAAGGCGACCTTCGGCGTCTCGCCGGCACGCTTCCGCCGGGAGAGCCGCGGGCAGGCATGAAAAAGCCCGGCGCGGAGGCGTCCGCGCCGGGCTCCGGTCACTTCCCTGGGAGGAGGAAAATCAGTCGACGTTGAAGATCAGCGGCTTCGCCTGCTTGATCGCGTGGTGGGCGGTCAGCTTGTCGAGGACATCCTGCCTGACCGGCTCGTCAACATAGAGAAGCGCAATCGCATCCCCGCCTTCCTTCTCGCGGCCGAGCTGGAAATTGGCGATGTTGACCCCGGCATCACCGAGCGTCGTGCCCATGAAGCCGATCATGCCGGGAACGTCGGTGTTGGCGATGTAGATCATGTGCGCGCCGACATCGGCATCCATGTTGATGCCCTTGATCTGGATGAAGCGCGGCTTGCCATCGGAGAAGACCGTGCCGGCGACCGAACGGGTCTGGCGCTCGGTGACGACGGTGAGCTTGATGTAGCCGTCGTAGACGCCGGTCTTGTCGCGCTTGACCTCGGAGAGCACGATGCCCTTCTCCTTGATCATGATCGGAGCCGAGACCATGTTGACGTCGGAGACCTGGTTGCGGATGAGGCCGGCGAGCAGCGCGCTCGTCAGCGCCTTGGTGTTCATCGTCGCGGTGATGCCGTCGTAGAGGATCTCGATTTCCTTGATCGGGCTTTCCGTGACCTGGCCTGCAAACGAGCCGAGCACGTCGGCCAGCCGGATGAACGGCTTCAGGATCGGCGCCTCTTCCGCCGTGATCGACGGCATGTTGATGGCGTTGGAGACCGCGCCCTTGATCAGGTAGTCGGACATCTGCTCGGCAACCTGGAGCGCAACGTTCTCCTGGGCTTCCGTCGTCGAGGCACCGAGATGCGGCGTGCAGACGACGTTCGGCAGGCCGAACAGCGGGCTTTCCGTCGCGGGCTCGACCTCGAAGACGTCGAAGCCGGCGCCGGCGACATGGCCCGACTTGATCGCTTCGGCAAGCGCCGCCTCGTCGACCAGGCCGCCGCGGGCGCAGTTGATGATGCGCACGCCGGGCTTCGTCTTGGCGATCGCATCCTTGCCCAGGATGCCGCGTGTCTTGTCGGTCATCGGCACGTGCAGGGTGATGAAGTCGGCGTGGGCGAGCAGTTCGTCGAGCTCGACCTTGGTCACGCCCATTTCCTCGGCGCGCTCCTTCGACAGGAAGGGGTCATAGGCCAGCACATGCATGCCGAGCCCGATCGCCTTCTTGCAGACGATGCCGCCGATATTGCCGGCGCCGATGACGCCGAGCGTCTTGCCGGTGATCTCGACACCCATGAACTTCGACTTCTCCCACTTGCCGGCCTGGGTCGAGGCGTCGGCGGCGGGGATCTGGCGGGCGACCGCGAACATCAGCGCGATGGCGTGTTCGGCGGTGGTGATCGAGTTGCCGAACGGGGTGTTCATGACAATGATACCGCGGCGCGAGGCGGCCGGGATGTCGACATTGTCGACGCCGATGCCGGCGCGGCCGATGACCTTCAGGTTGGTCGCAGCCGCGATCAGCTTCTCGGTCGCCTTGGTGGCGGAGCGGATGGCGAGACCATCATAATTGCCGATGATCTCGGCGAGCTTTTCCTTGTCCTTGCCGAGCTTCGGCTGGAAATCGACTTCGACGCCGCGATCGCGGAAGATCTGGACGGCGGTTTCCGAAAGTTCGTCGGATACGAGAACGCGAGGTGCCATGACGAGGCCTCCTTCAAAGAGTTCGTGTGTCAAAATTCGGGAAAGAGGGCTTCGCCCGCGGGCGAAGCCGGATCGGCGTCAGGCCGCAGCCTTGGCAAGGGTCGCCTTCTGGGTCCGGTAGGCCCAGGCGAGCCAGGGCATCAGCGCTTCCATGTCGGCCTTCTCGATGGTGGCACCGGCCCAGATGCGAAGTCCGGACGGCGCGTCACGATAGGCGCCGATGTCGTAGGCGACGCCTTCCTTGTCGAGCAGGTTGACAATGCCCTTGGCGAAGGCGGCCTGTGCGTCGGCGTCGAGCGCCAGCACTTGCCTGTCGACGATCGTCAGGCAGACGGAGGTGTTGGAGGCCGTCGCCGGGTCCTTGGCGAGATTGGCGATCCAGTCGTTCGCCGCAACGAAGTCGGCGATCACCTTCGCATTGGCATCGGCACGGGCCATCAGGCCTTCGAGGCCGCCGATCGACTTGGCCCAGAGGAGCGCGTCGATATAGTCCTCGACGCAGAGCATCGACGGCGTGTTGATGGTTTCGCCGGTGAAGATACCCTCGATCAGCTTGCCGCCCTTGGTCATGCGGAAGATCTTCGGCAGCGGCCAGGCCGGCGTATAGCTTTCGAGACGCGCGACGGCGCGCGGCGAGAGGATGAGCATGCCGTGGCCGCCCTCCCCGCCCAAAACCTTCTGCCAGGAGAAGGTGACGACGTCGAGCTTGGCGAAATCGAGGTTCTGGGCGAACGCCGCCGAGGTGGCGTCGCAGATCGTCAGGCCCTTGCGGTCCGCCGGGATGAAGTCGGCATTCGGGACGCGGACGCCCGAGGTGGTGCCGTTCCAGGTGAAGACCACGTCGCGGTCGAAATCGACGGCGGAAAGGTCGGGGAGTTCGCCATAAGCCGCTTCGAACTTGCGGACGTCCGGAAGCTTCAGCTGCTTGACGACGTCGGTGACCCAGCCGGCACCGAAGCTTTCCCAGGCGAGCATGTCAACGCCGCGCTCGCCGAGCAGCGACCAGAGCGCCATTTCGACGGCGCCGGTATCGGAAGCGGGCACGATGCCGATGCGGTAGTCCGCCGGCACGTTCAGAATTTCGCGGGTGAGGTCGATGGCCTGCTTCAGCTTGGTCTTGCCGACCTTGGCGCGGTGCGAACGACCGAGCGGAGCATCAGCGAGCGCTTCGAGCGACCAACCGGGGCGCTTCGAGCAGGGGCCAGAAGAAAAGTGAGCATTCGCCGGACGCGCGGCGGGGGCGACGATATCAGCCATATAGATACCCTTCCAGGTAATTAGCCTCTCGTTGGGGAGAGGTGTCCCGCCGTCGTCGTTAGTCCTCCACCCTTTTCCAGTCAAGCGCTTTGTGTCGCGATCCGGAAAATTTTTGCCGCAACCGTTGCAGTGCGAATGTCACACGCCGCCGGCGCGCGGTCCGGCGATATCCGTTCCGTGATGAAAAAGGGCCTCTTACCAGAGGCTCACGCGCACGCCGGCGCGGAATTCGTGACGCCGGAGGCCGCCGTCCTCGCCCGAGCTGCCGCCGGAGAACATCGCTCCGCCGGCGATGTCGGAAAAGCGATAGCCGATATCGAGCTTCACGCGGTCGCTGACGCTGTAGCTGACGCCGGCCATCAGGGCGTAGGTGAAGCGCCAGCCGTCCTCGCCGCCGTAGCGCTCGTCGGCAAAGGTCGCGCCGCCGCAGGCGCCGGCGCCGTCGACGCAGTTCGCGCTTGCGGTAAAGCTTCCCCAGGCGACATGGGTCGCGCCGATGCCGGCGCCGACATAAGGGGTGAAGCCGGAGACGTTCAGGAGATCGACGTAACCGTTCGCCATGAGGCCGTAGGCGCGGAAATCCGCCTTGCCGCCATAGGAGCACCCGGTGCCCGCAGGTGCGGCACCCGAACAGGGCTGTGTGGCGCGTCCGGAGCCTTCGAACGTGCCCTCGAAGAACTCGCCCGTGAGATCGGCGCGGAAGAGGTCGTTGAACTGGTAGCCGATGCCGGCGCTGCCGGCGAGCGGCCTGCCGAATCGCGAATCATCGAAATCGCCCGAATTGAGGAGCGCGCCGCCGCCATCGTTGAAACGGTAGGAGGCATCGTCGTCGCCGGTCCAGCCGGCATAGCCGAGATCGGCGCGCAGATAGAGCCCGGCCTTGGGCTCGC
Source organism: Ciceribacter lividus (assembly GCF_003337715.1). Lineage (GTDB taxonomy): Bacteria > Pseudomonadota > Alphaproteobacteria > Rhizobiales > Rhizobiaceae > Allorhizobium > Allorhizobium lividum. The sequence continues at coordinate 713 of NZ_QPIX01000013.1, read as the reverse complement.
CCGCGGTGATGTCGACTTCCGGCGCGTCGATGAGATCCTCGTCCCCGGCACGCACCGGTCCGGCGACGGCGGTAAAGGCAAGGGCGGTGATTGCAAAAAGGCGGGCCGGCTTCATGGCATTTTCCCTGTTCGGGCAAGCGCACGCCGCCCGGACCAACGATCATCTGCCCGCACTATGCCGGCGACTGGTTAACCCGCCGTTAAGCATATCTGTTAAGCATCTTCGTTAGGAAAGGCGCCCCACCAAACGCGGAAAGGCCGCCCGAAGGCGGCATCGTCCCGTCGACGCCCCCGGCTGTCAAGCGAGGAGGCAATGCCGGAAGCGTTCCGGACGACGATCAATCGTCGTTGTCGTTGCCGCCGTTGTGGTCGCTGCCGCCGTCATGGCCGCCACCGTGGTCGCTGTCGTTACCGCTGTCATGGCCGGCACCGTTGTCGTTCTCGCCACGGCCGTTGTCGTCGTTGCCGTTGCGTTCATTGCGTTCGTTGCGCTCGCGGTTGCGCTCGGTATGGCCCATGCCGTTGTCGTCGTTCGAACGGTCGCTCCGTACAGACGAGGAATCGTGGCCGAGGCACTGAGCAACGGTGGAGCAACCTTCGCTCGCCATCGCCGGAGCAGAAAGCAGCGAGGAAGTGGAAGCGGCGAGAAGGGCGGCGAATACTGCGATGTAGGTCTTCATTGGTCAGTCCTCCGTGTTGAATATGGGATCATG
>NZ_QPIX01000012.1 GCF_003337715.1 Ciceribacter lividus | reverse complement strand
CTCCTAAACTGCTGTCCGTCGCCATTGTCTGGAGCCGGCGCCCGGAGAAAGCTCGACGGCACGTCCGCGCTCGTCCCAAAGCGCGCATTGACATAGTACATGGGCCGGCCGTGGCCGGCGCGGCCGCTTTTCTCGACCATTCCCGTTAGACGACACCGTCCGCCCTGTCAGAGGAGTCTGCGATGATCGCGCGCTTCCCGACGTGGTTGGCTGGACCGACGAGCCCCTCCTGCTCCATGCGTTCCACGAGGGATGCCGCCCGGTTGTAGCCGACCGAGAGCTTGCGCTGGATGTAGGAGGTCGAGCATTTCTTGTCGCGCATGACGATCTTCACGGCCTTGTCGTAGAGATCGCTTGCATCCTCCTCGCCCATGGCGGAGCGGTCGAAGACGGCTTCCTCCTCTTCGGTTTCGTTCTCCTCCGCCTCTTCCGTGACCGTGCCGAGGTAGTCGGGCCGTCCTTGCGTCTTCAGGTGTGCAACCACCTTCTCCACCTCGTGGTCGGAGACGAACGGCCCGTGCACGCGCGCGATGCGACCGCCACCCATCATATGCAGCATGTCGCCCTGGCCGAGCAGATGTTCGGCCCCCTGTTCGCCGAGAATCGTGCGGCTGTCGATCTTGGAGGTCACCTGGAAAGAGATGCGTGTCGGGAAATTCGCCTTGATCGTGCCGGTAATGACATCGACCGACGGGCGCTGCGTCGCCATGATCAGGTGGATGCCCGCCGCGCGGGCCATCTGCGCCAGCCTTTGGATTGCGCCTTCGATTTCCTTGCCGGCAACCATCATGAGATCTGCCATCTCGTCGACGATGACGACGATGTACGGCATCGGGGAAAGGTCCATTTCCTCCTGCTCGTAGACCGCCTCGCCTGTCGACCGGTCGAAGCCCGTCTGGATCGTGCAGAGGATGGTCTCGCCCTTGGCGCGGGCTGCGGCGGCGCGGCCGTTGTAGCCGTCGATGTTGCGCACGCCGAGGCGCGACATCTTGCGATAGCGGTCTTCCATCTCACGCACGGCCCATTTGAGTGCCATCACCGCCTTTTTCGGATCGGTGACGACGGGGGTCAGGAGATGCGGAATGCCGTCATAGACGGAGAGTTCGAGCATCTTCGGATCGACCATGATCAGGCGGCATTCTTCCGGCTTGAGCCGGTAGAGCAGCGACAGGATCATCGTGTTGATGGCGACGGACTTGCCCGAACCGGTCGTGCCGGCAACGAGCAGGTGCGGCATCTTCGCGAGCTCGGCGATGACCGGTTCCCCGCCGATGGTCTTGCCGAGGCAGACCGGCAGCTGGAAGCGGGTCTCGGTATAGTCCCGCGATTCGATGAGTTCGCGGAAGTAGACGGTCTCACGGACAGGGTTCGGCAGTTCGATGCCGATCACGTTGCGGCCAGGCACCACGGCGACGCGGGCGGAGAGTGCCGACATCGAGCGGGCGATGTCGTCGGAAAGACCGATGACGCGTGAGGACTTGACGCCGGGTGCTGGCTCGAACTCGTAGAGCGTGACCACCGGGCCGGGGCGAACGTCGATGATCTCGCCCTTGATGCCGAAGTCCTCGAGAACACTTTCCAGGAGACCGGCGCTCTGTTCCAGCGCTTCGGGCGAGAGGATGTGTGTCTCCTGAGACTGCGGCAGTTGCAGCAGATCGATCGATGGAAAGTCGTATTCCCCTTCCAATACGCTTCGGGCACTCGCCGTGCGATCACGGATCGTGAGCTGTTCGGCGGCATTCTCCGTTGCCGACGGAGCGGCCGCTTCTTCAGGCGCCGTCGAAAATATCGGTACCGCCTCGGTAACGGTGGCAGCGCCCGCGTGGGCTTGGCTGATCCTGTGAAGGCCGACCTCCCGGTAGAGCGACGTGACCGACCGATCCTCATCTGCGGCTGGCGGTGCGAGGACCGGCATCTTCACCGCTGCCGGGGCCGTGGCGACCGGGGCCGGAATGGTGGCCGGCGCGGGAATGACAGCTGCCACGGGTGGGATAACCTGAAGCAGGAGATCGGTACTCTCCGCCTCGTCGCTTGCTTCCGTCATTGCCTCCCAGAAGACGTGATCGGAGATGAATGCCGTGAGCGGCAAGGATCGAGCGTCGGCCGGCGAGGGGACAGGTACCGCCGGAACCATCGGTTGTTCTGCCGTGTCATTTTGCGCAACCTCAAGGCGTGTGACGGCAGTCATCGTCGTCGCTTGAGTGATCGCGGCAGCGGCCGGCAGGTTCTCGCGCGTCGCTGCGGTCTCGGTGGATGTCTCCTCGGTTTGCCGGCTTCGCGCGAGTTCGCGACGGAGCCGATAGCTGAGGGCGCGTGCGCCGGCGGCATCGGGCGGCTGCGGCAGAAATTCCGGCCGCGCAATTATGCGCTCGGCGTTTTTCGTTGGCATGGATGGCGGGCTGTCCGGCGCGGCTGGAACGGCAACCGGAGGTTCAGGCACGGGACGAGGTGCGCTTGCGGTTGCCGGCGCGGCCCGCTTCGGCAGCGCCGTATCGGGTGTGCGGGTGAAGCGGACGTTCGGTCCGAGTACAAAGGCCCTCTGCCAGATCGGGGCGTCGCCGCGGCCTTCTATCTCGCTCGCGGCAATCGAATCGGTGTTGCGCGCCGTGTCGCCCGAGGCCGCCGTCTGCGGGTCCGCCGGAATCGCCGCCGGCCTGCGCGGTTCTTCGCTTCCGGCCTCCGCCCCCTTCCGTTCCTTTTCCAAGTTACTGGTAAAGCTTGAGAAATTCGAACGGCTGAAACGCATGGCTACCTGCACATCTCTCGAACGCGAACAACAGACACTGGCAATCTTACTAGAAAATAAAGGTTAACCAGGTCTTGCCGGAGCCTGTCGACGAGTGCTCTTTCCCCCGTTGCAGGATCGGCAAATTGCGAGGTGCGGCGGCCGAGCCACACCGGCTTTCGCTCGCGTCCGGCGGAAGGTGGCGGGATAACCGGATGATCATCTGATACGCATGCAAACGCGCTCCGGTGGGAGCCGGAGCGCGGCGCATCGACGTTTTGCCGTGCCGTCGGTGCGGGATCAGACGATACCGCCGGAACCGCCCTTGGTCGCCGGCCGTTCGGCTGCGACCTTGGCCCGATAGCCGCTGGCACGATACGTGGCCACGGGATCGATCGCGCCACCGTGACGGCGACGGGCTTCTGCGAGTATAGGCTCGACATCCGTGCGATAGGCACGCTTGAGCGTCTCCGATGCCATCAGCGCATCATTGTCGTTCTGGTACCCTTGCAGCGTCGCACGGTCCACAAGCAGGGCCTGAGCGTAAGCGCGACGGATTTCGTTGGCGCTCGAGATCAGGCTTTCGATCGGGTCGGTGACATTGTGGCTCTGGTCGATCATATGGGCCGGGTGGAAGCCCCTGGCACCGCGATCTTCGGCGTCGACCAGCTCGTTGAAGACGAGGAAGAGGCGGTAGGGTTCGACCGAACCGGCATCGAGGTCGTCGTCGCCGTATTTCGAATCATTGAAGTGGAAGCCGCCTAGCTTGCCGAACTGAATGAGGCGCGCAACGATCATCTCGATGTTGGTGTTCGGTGCGTGATGGCCGAGATCGACGAGGCAGAAGGCTTTCTCCCCGAGCGTCTGGGCGATCAGGTAGTTCGTCCCCCAGTCCTGCACGACCGTCGAATAGAAGGCGGGCTCATACATCTTGTGTTCGGTGAAGAGGCGCCAGTCGTCCGGCAGAGCCTTGTAGATATCGCCCATGGCGGCGAGATAGCGTTCGAACTGGCGCGTAAAGTTCGCTTGGCCGGGGAAATTCGAGCCGTCGCCGATCCACACGGTGAGCGCTTTTGATCCGATCGCCCTGCCGATTTCTATGCATTCGATGTTGTGGTCGACGGCTTGCCGGCGGGTTGCCGCATCCACGTGGCTGAGCGAGCCGAACTTGTAGGAATGTGCCTGGTCGGACGTGTCCGAGAAGGTGTTGGAGTTCATCGCGTCGAAGCCGAGACCGAGGGCGTCGCCCTTTGTCTTCAGTTCCTTCGGGTCCGCCTTGTCCCACGGGATATGCAGCGACACTGTCGGCGTGGCGCGGGTCAGTTCGTTGATGACCGAGCAGTCCTCCAGCTTGTCGAAGATGTGGCGCGGTTCGCCGGGGCCGGGGAAGCGGGCGAAGCGTGTGCCGCCGGTGCCGACGCCCCAGGAGGGAACTGCGACGAAGAAGTCCGCGACCTTTGCGGTGATCGCGTCTATGTCGATGTTGCTGCGTGCGAGTTTTTCGCCGAGCGCGGCGTAGTCGGCCCTGTGGGCGTCGGCGCGCTTTTCGTTTTCACCGGCTATGAACCCCTGCGAAATCTTCAGTTCCGTCATCTTTGTCCTCCTCCCGAAAAGAAGCCCGTCGCCGGTCTTGGGAGACACCGGCGACGGGCAGACCTCGTGATCTCAGCGCGTAAAGCTCTGGGCGTTGCCGGCGTCCACGTTGATGATATTGCCGGTCGACTTGGCAGACGAGTCGGATGCGAGGAAGTAGATGGCCTCGGCGATGTCTTCTGGAAAGACGTTGAGCTTCAGCATCGAGCGCTTGCGGTAGTGCTCCTCGAGCTCCGAGACTTCGATCTTGGAGGAAGCAGCGCGCTGCTCGCGCCATTCGCCGTTCCAGATCTTCGAACCACGCAGGACTGCATCCGGATTGACCGTGTTGACGCGGATGCCGGCGTCCGCACCTTCGAGTGCCAGGCAGCGGGCGAGGTGAATCTCGGCGGCTTTCGCCGTGCAATAGGCGGACGCGTTCGGTGAGGAGGCAAGGCCGTTCTTCGAGGCGACGAAGACGATGTTGCCGCCGATCGCCTGGCGACGGAAGAGGCGGAAGGCCTCGCGCGAGACGAGGAAGTAGCCGGTCGCCAGGATGTCGATGTTCTTGTTCCACATCGCAAGCGTCGTGTCCTCGACAGGCGCCGAAGAGGCGATGCCGGCATTGGAGACGAGAATGTCGACGCCGCCGAACTCGACACAGGCTTCGGCAAAGGTGGAGGCTACGGCCTCTTCCTTGGTCACGTCGAGCGTGACGGAGCGAACGCTGTCACCGCCGTAGCGCTTGGCGAAATCGGTCATGGTGTCGGCGAGTGCCCCAGCGTCGATGTCGGCCAGCACCACGCAGGCGCCCTCCGCCATCAGCCGTTCGGCAGTGGCGCGGCCGATGCCGCCGGCGCCGCCGGTGACGAAGGCCACCCGGCCGGCCAGCGACTTCGGTTTCGGCATGCGCTGAAGCTTGGCTTCCTCGAGCAGCCAGTATTCGATGTCGAAGGCTTCCTGTTCGGGCAGGCCCTGATACTCGGAGACGGTCGAGGCGCCCTTCATTACGTTGATGGCGTTGACGTAGAACTCGCCGGCGATGCGGGCGGTCGCCTTGTCCTTGGCAAAGGACAGCATGCCGACGCCGGGGACCAGGAAGATGACCGGGTTGGGGTCGCGCATCTTCGGCGAGTTGTCGTGCTTGCAGCTCTCATAGTAGCGCGTGTAGTCGGCGCGATAGTCTTCCAGCGCCTTGTCGAGGCCTGCGATCACCGCATCGGCATCGGGCTTCGCCGGATCGAAATCGACGATCAGCGGGCGGATCTTGGTGCGCAGGAAGTGGTCGGGGCAGGAGGTGCCGAGGCTTCCCAGCGCCTGAAGATCCCTGGAGTTGACGAATTCGAGAACGGCCGCCTGGTCATCGAAGTGGCCGAGCTTGCGCTCCGCCTTGCCGATGCGGCCGCGGATTTCCGGCATGAGTCTTGCGGCGATCGCGCGACGTTCGGCTTCCGGCAGGCTCTTTGCGACTGCGCCGCCGAAGATCGTCTTGCCTTCGGTTTCCTTCGCGAACCACTCGATCGCCTTGTTGATGATCTCGAGCGTCAGCAGGTAGCAGTCCTTGGCGTCGTTTGCCCAGGTGAACAGGCCGTGGCTTTCCAGCACCACGCCCTTGGCGGTCGGGTTGGCCTTAACGAACGCTTCGAGGTCGAGTCCGAGCTGGAAACCGGGGCGGCGCCAGGGCAGCCAGCCGATCTCGTCGCCGAAGATCTTCTGCGTCAACTCCTTCGAGTTCTTCGAGGCGGCGATCGCGATGATCGCGTCGGGATGCATGTGGTCGACATGGGTAAACGGCACGAAGCCATGCAGCGGCGTGTCGATCGAGGCGGCGCGCGGGTTGAGGTTGAAGGTGCAGTGGGGCAGGAAGCCGACCATGCGGTCCTCGTCCTCGACGCCCTTGTAGAGCGTCTTCAGCGCTTCGAGCTTGTCCATGTAGAGGGTGGAGAAACCGTCGAGCTTGATCGTCCCGACATCGCCGCCGGACCCCTTGACCCACATGACGCGAACCTTCTCGCCCGTCAGCGGATCGGTTTCCATGACCTTTGCCGAGGTGTTGCCGCCACCGTAATTGGTGATGCGCTTGTCGGCGCCCAAGAGATTGGACCGGTAGAGCAGCTTGCCGGGCTCGTCGAGCTTTGCAGCGTAAGCGTCGTCCCAACGGTTTTCGAGAAGGCGGGTTTGGCCCGTCATTGCTTCCTCCCTGTGCATGTCGATTCATGGGCGGCGCGCAAAGGCGGCCCATCTCCTTCTGGTCGACGGTATCGCGCATCCCGGTGACAGTTGTCAATCAATTTCGATCATAAACATTCATTGTGCGACGCAGCATTATCTTTTTTGATCGTTTGTGATTGACAGCATAAAAACAATCCGGATAAATCACGCTCAGGAGGAGCCCATGCACGAACGCGAACGTCATCGCATCATATTAAGCGCGATCCAGGAAAAGCCGGTTATCACCGTGCAGGATATCGCCGAGCTGACCGAGGCTTCAGAGGCCACGATCCGCCGGGATATCGCGTCGCTTCACGTGCAGGGAAAGCTCCGTCGGGTTCGTGGCGGGGCCGAGGCAGTGCATCCGCCGCAACTTGGAAATCTCGCCGCGCGACCGTTCCGCGTTTCGGAATCGGTCAATATCGACAAGAAACGCGCAATTTCGCGCGCCGCGGTCGATCTGTGTGAGGAAGGCGACTCGATCATCATCAACGGGGGCACGACGACCTTCCAGATGGTGCATTTCATGTCGGCGCGCCGCCTGCAGGTCATGACCAATTCCTTCGCCATCGCCGAGCACCTGGTGAAGCATTCCAAGTGCACAGTGTCGGTGCCGGGCGGGGCGATCTATCGCGACCAGAGCCTGATCCTGTCGCCCTTCGACAACGACGCGATCCGCAATTTCTATGCACGGCGGATATTTATCGGCGCGCAGGGCATCAGTGCGCTCGGCGTCATGGAATCCGATGCGCTCGTCATCCAGAGCGAACAGAAGCTCATGCGGCAGGCGGAGGAACTGATCGTGATGGTCGATTCGAGCAAGTTCGCGAAGCGCTCCAGCCTGATCCTGTGTTCGCTCGACAACGTCTCGACGATCATCACAGACGACAAAATTCCCGACGAGGCGGCCGCCATGGTCACCGACGCCGGCATCAAGCTCATTACGGTCAAGCCGATGGCTTCGGCCGAGAAGGAGGATACCACGTCGGTCGCATGATGTGATCCGGCCGCGTGGGGAGTTCAAAGCAGTCCATCAACCTGGGAGGAAGACCAAATGAAACTGTCCAAGACACTGCTCGCCGGTGTGGCTTTTGCCGCCATGGCAATGGCATCCGGTGCCAACGCGGCCGACATGAAGATCGCACTCGTGGTCAAGTCGCTCGGCAACGGCTTCTTCGAGGCTGCCAACAAGGGCGCCGAGGAAGCCGCCAAGGAACTCGGCGGCGTCGAGATCATCTATACCGGCCCGACGACGACCACGGCCGAAGGCCAGATCGAAGTCATCAATTCGCTGATCGCCCAGGGCGTCGACGCCATCGCGATTTCGGCCAATGATCCGGACGCCGTCGTTCCGGCGCTGAAGAAGGCCGCCCAGCGCGGCATCAAGGTCATCTCGTGGGATTCGGGCGTTGCCGCCGAAGGCCGCATCATGCACCTCAACCCGTCGTCCAACGAACTGATCGGCAAGATGTGCCTGCAGCTCGCGGCCAACCATCTCGAAGGCGGCAAGGGCGACTTCGCCATCCTCTCGGCCACCACGACCTCGACCAACCAGAACATCTGGATCGAGGAAATGAAGAAGCAGCTCAAGGACTTCCCGGGCCTCAACCTGACCACGACCGTCTACGGCGACGACCTGGCCGACAAGAGCTACCGCGAAGCCAACGGCCTTCTGTCCTCCTCGCCGAACGTCAAGGTCATCGTCGCTCCGACGACCGTCGGCGTTCTCGCCGCCTCGCAGGCCGTCAAGGACGCCGGCAAGATCGGTGAGGTCTTCGTGACCGGCCTTGGCCTGCCGTCCGAAATGGCCGGCGCTATCAAGTCGGGTGCCACCAAGGAATTCGCCATCTGGAACCCGATCGACCTCGGTTACTCGGCCACCCAGATCGCCTATCACCTGGTCAAGGGCGACACCGACGGCGCGCCGGGCTCGGAAATCGAAGCCGGCCGCATGGGCAAGATCAAGGTCGGCGACAATGGCGAAGCGGCCATGGCCGATCCCTTCGTCTACAATTCGTCGAACATCGACGAGTTCTCGAAGATCTTCTGATCTGCTGAAACTCGCTGATTGAGTGAACCAAGTCCCCCTCTGGCCTGCCGGCCATCTCCCCCACAAGGGGGGAGAAACCTTGCCGCAACAGTCTTGCCCGAATTGAGCTTCGACGTAGCGGCCGGGTTAAGCCCTCCCCCTTGTGGGGAGGGTGGGGAGGGGTTTTGAAGCAAAGCCGGACCATGACCGTTCAAGCCAGACCTCTCGATACCGCGCCATTGGCCGCCGATACGCCCATTCTCGAAATGCGCGGCATTTCGCAGATCTTTCCGGGGGTGAAGGCGCTCGATGGCGTGAACATCGCGCTCTATCCGGGCAAGGTGACGGCGCTGATCGGCGAGAACGGTGCCGGCAAGTCGACGCTGGTCAAGATCCTGACCGGGATCTACCGGCCGAACGAGGGAGAGATCCTGATCGACGGCCGGCCGATCGCCTTTGCCAATGCCCAAGACGCGATCGATGCCGGCGTCACCGCGATCCACCAGGAAACCGTGCTGTTCGACGAACTGACGGTCGGCGAGAACATCTTTCTCGGCCATGCGCCGCGCACGCGGTTCGGCCTGATCGACTGGAAGACCATCAACCAGCGCGCCCGCCAGCTGCTGGCCGAGCTGGAAAGCAGCATCGACCTGACCATCCGGCTGAAGGATTTGTCGATCGCCCAGCGCCATCTGGTCGCGATCGCCCGGGCGCTGTCGGTCGAGGCCCGCATCGTCATCATGGACGAGCCGACGGCGGCCCTGTCGCGCAAGGAGATCGACGACCTGTTCCGCATCGTCGAGGGGCTGAAGCGCCAGGGCAAGGCGATCCTGTTCATCAGCCACAAGTTCGACGAGGTCTATGAAATCGCCGAAAACTACGCCGTGTTTCGCGACGGCAAGATGGTCGGTTCCGGCGCGCTGAAAGCCACGCCGCAGGACGAGATCGTCCGGCTGATGGTCGGCCGCGACGTGCATGACGTCTTCCCCAAGGTGCCTGCCCGGATCGGCGGCACGGTGCTTGCGGTCGAGGGCTATTGCCACGACACCGAATTCCGCGGCATTTCCTTCGACCTGAAAAAGGGCGAGATCCTCGGCGTCTACGGCCTGATCGGCGCCGGGCGCTCCGAACTCTGTCAGTCGCTGTTCGGCATCACCGCGCCGGCCTCCGGCCGGCTGTCGCTCGAGGGCCGGGAGATATCGATCCGCACCCCCGCCGACGCGATCGCTGCCGGGATCGTCTACGTGCCGGAAGAGCGCGGCCGCCATGGCTTGGCGCTCGAAATGCCGATCTACCAGAACATGTCGCTGCCGTCGCTGGCGCGCACGTCCGCGCGCGGTTTCCTCAAGGTGGTCAACGAACTGTCGCTCGCCCGCAAATATGCCGAGCGGCTCGACCTGCGCGCCGCCGCACTCTCGGTGCCGGTCGGCACGCTGTCGGGCGGCAACCAGCAGAAGGTGGTGATTGGCAAATGGCTCGCCACGCAGCCGAAGGTCATCATTCTTGACGAGCCGACGAAGGGCATCGACATCGGCTCCAAGGCCGCCGTGCACGGCTTCATCTCGGAACTCGCGGGCGAGGGGCTGTCGATCATCATGATCTCGTCCGAACTGCCGGAAATCCTCGGCATGTCCGACCGCGTGCTGGTGATGCACGAAGGGCTGATGGCCGGGCTCTACGATCGCGACGGCCTGACCGCCGAGACGCTGGTGCGCGCCGCCACCGGCAACCGCTAAGGACATTCGACATGCAACGGCTTCTCAAGAACCGCGAAATCCTGCTGGCGCTGATCATCATCGTGATGATCGCCGGTTTCTCGACGCGGGCGTCGAATTTCGCCACGCCGGGCAACCTGGCGACGATCTTCAACGACACCTCGATCCTGATCATCCTGGCGCTCGGCCAGATGACCGTCATCCTGACCAAGTCGATCGATCTTTCGGTCGCCGCCAACCTTGCCTTTACCGGCATGGCGGTTGCCATGCTGGATGCCGCCTATCCCGGCCTGCCGCTGGCGCTGCTGATCGTGATCGCGATCGGCATCGGCGCGGCACTCGGCGCGATCAACGGCTTTCTCGTCTGGCTCTTGCAGATCCCGCCGATCGTAGTCACGCTCGGCACGCTCACCATCTATCGCGGCATGGCCTTCGTGCTCTCGGGCGGCAGCTGGGTCAACGCGCACCAGATGACGCCGGACTTCCTCGGCCTGCCGCGCATCAGCGTGCTGGGCATGCCGATCCTGTCCTGGGCGGCGATCGCCATCGTCTTCCTCATCTGGTTCGTGCTCACCCGCACGCCGTTCGGCCGCTCTACCTATGCGGCGGGCGGCAATCCGACGGCGGCGGTCTATGCCGGCATCGATGTCGGCCGGGCCCGCTTCCTCGCCTTCGTGCTGTCGGGCGCGCTCGCCGGTCTGTCGGGCTATCTCTGGGTGTCGCGCTATGCGGTGGCCTATGTCGATATCGCCGCCGGCTTCGAACTCGACAGCGTGGCTGCCAATGTCATCGGCGGCGTATCGATCGCCGGCGGCATCGGCTCGGTGATCGGCACCGTGCTCGGCGCGCTGTTCCTTGGCGTGATCAAGAACGCCTTGCCGGTCATCGGCATCTCGCCTTTCGCCCAGATGGCGATCTCCGGCGTCGTCATCGTGCTCGCCGTCGTCTTCAACGCCCGGGCCGAGGCCAAGAAGGGCCGCATCATCCTGCGCGACCGCGCAGCCAAGGACAGCCAGGAGGTGACCGCATGAGCACCGCGACTTCCGAAACCACGACCACCCGGCGGCAGATCCCCGACCGGCTGGGCACGCCGTTCAAGCGGCTGCTGGCGAGTTGGGAAGTGCTTCTGTTCGGCGTGGCGGTGGTGATCTTCATCGCCAACTCGCTGGCCTCGCCCTATTTCCTCGACGCCTGGAACCTGTCGGACGCCACCTTCAACTTCACCGAAAAGGCGATGATCGCCTTTGCCATGGCGCTCCTGATCATCGCCGGCGAGATCGATCTCTCGGTCGCCGCGATCATTGCGCTCGCCTCCACCGCCATGGGCTATGCCGCGCAGATGGGCATCGGCGCGCCGGGGCTGGTGGTGATCGGCATCGGCACCTGTCTCGCCTGCGGCGCCTTCAACGGCATCCTGGTGGCCGGGCTGAGACTGCCGTCGATCGTCGTGACCATCGGCACGATGAGCCTGTTTCGCGGCATTTCCTACATCGTGCTCGGCGACCAGGCCTATGGCAAATACCCGGCCGACTTCGCCTTCTTCGGCCAGGGCTACGTCTTCTGGGTGTTCTCCTTCGAGTTCGTGCTCTTCCTCGTCATGGCCGGGCTGTTCGCCGTGCTGCTGCACGCCACGAATTTCGGCCGGCAGGTCTATGTGATCGGCAACAATCCGCTGGCCGCGCGCTTCTCCGGCATTCCGGTCGAGCGAGTGAAGTTCATCCTCTTCCTGCTGACCGGCCTGATGAGCGGCATTGCCGCCGTCTGCCTCACCTCGCGGCTCGGCTCGACACGGCCGTCGATCGCGCAGGGCTGGGAACTTGAGGTGGTGACAATGGTGGTGCTCGGCGGGGTGTCGATCCTCGGCGGTGCCGGCACGATCGCCGGCGTGGTGATCGCCGCCTTCGTCATGGGTCTCGTCACTTTCGGCCTCGGCCTGCTCAACGTGCCCGGCATCGTCATGTCGATCTTCATCGGCCTGCTCTTGATCGTCACAATCGCGCTGCCGATCATCGGCCGACGCATCCGCAATGCGAGGGCGGCACGATGAGCGAACTCGAAAGACACGCCTTCAAGATGAAACTCCATCCCGGCATGGAGGCGGAATACAAGAAGCGCCATGACGAGATCTGGCCGGACCTGGTCGACCTGCTGCACGAGGCGGGCGTTCGCGACTACACGATCCATCTCGACCGCGAGACCAACATCCTGTTCGGCGTTCTCAGCCGCCCGAAGGACCACACGATGGCGAGCCTGCCGGAGCATCCGGTGATGAGGCGCTGGTGGGCGCATATGGCCGACATCATGGAAAGCAATCCCGACAATTCGCCCGTCGCCGTCGATCTGGTCAACGTCTTCTACCTGCCATGAACGCGTCTCGTCCACGGCGCGTCGCCGTCATCGACATCGGCAAGACCAATGCCAAGGTGGTGGTCCTCGACGGAGAGACCGGTGCCGAGATCGCGATCCGCAGGACTGCGAACGGCGTGGTTGCCGGTCCTCCCTATCCCCACTACGACGTCGAGGCCCTGTGGTCGTTCATCCTGTCCGCTCTCGCTTCATTCGCCGAGGCGCCCGGCTACGATGCGATCTCGATCACCACGCATGGGGCGAGCGCCGCGCTCCTCGACGCTGACGGGCGGCTCGCCATGCCGGTTCTCGATTACGAACACGGCTATCCGGCCGACGTCGTTTCGGACTACGCCGCCTTGCGGCCTGCCTTTCCCGAGACCTGTTCGCCGGCGCTTCCGGTCGGCCTCAATCTCGGAGCCCAACTTCACTATCAGAAGACTGTCTTTTCCGAAGCGTTTGCGCGGGTCCGGACGATCCTCACCTATCCGCAATACTGGGCCTTCCGCCTGACGGGTGTCGCTGCGAACGAGGTAACCTCGCTCGGCTGTCACACCGACCTCTGGAATCCGGGGCAGGGCGTTTATTCGTCTCTCGTCGACAGGCTCGAGATAAGGACGTTGATGGCGCCGGTCCGGTCGGCATTCGACGTGCTTGGCCCGGTGCTGCCGGAGGTCCGCCGAGTGATCGGCCTTAATGCGGCCGTTCCGGTCTATTGCGGTATCCACGATTCCAATGCGTCGCTGCTGCCACATCTCATCGGAAGGCAGCCGCCTTTCTCGGTGGTGTCGACGGGCACCTGGGTCATCTGCTTCGCGGCGGGGAGTGACCCAGCGGGGCTCGATCCGATGCGTGACACGCTTTCGAATGTCGATACCTTCGCGCGGCCCGTGCCATCGGCCCGCTTCATGGGCGGTCGCGAATTCGAGATCCTCACGCAAGGCGTGGTTGAACCGTCACCGGAAGCGATGGAGTCGGCCGCCCGTGCGGTGATTGGCAAGGGCGTGATGGTCCTGCCCAATGCCGTGGACGGATCAGGACCTTTCCCGGACCGCAAGGGACAGTGGATCGGTGAGCCTGCGTCGGAGGCCGAGCGGGTTGCCGCCGTCTCGCTCTATGTGGCGATGATGACGGTCACATGTCTCGACCTCGTGAAGGCGGCGGGCCCGATCATCGTAGAAGGGCCGATGAGCCGGAACAGCGTCTTCCTCGCCGCGATGGCGTCGATGACCGGGCGCGACGTGACGGTCGACACGGACGCGGGAACGAGTGGTACGGCACTCGGAGCTGCGCTGCTCGCCGGGGTCAGGCCACAGGCGCGACACCCGACCGTCATTTCGCCGTCACTCGATGTCGGCTCCTATCTCGGTCATTGGCGAGCGGCGCTGGTGTCCGATGTCTAGCACGCGCGCCGCCGCAGCTTCACGGCGGAAGACGCCGGGGCTCCTGGAGGTCCACTTGCGGAAGGCACGGTGAAAGGCGCTCGGCTCGGAAAAGCCGAGCTGGGCGGCGATCTCTCCGACGCTGTCTCGACTCGTCAGCAGCAGTTCCATGGCCCGCTCCCGCCTGATCTCATCCTTTATGCCGGCAAAGCTCCGTCCCTCGGCCTGCAGACGGTGGCGCAGGGTCGATGGCGACATGCGCATCTGCGCCGCAATATCCTCGAAACTGCCCCAGCTCGACGGTGGGGTCTGCCCCAGCCGGCGCCGGACGCCCGCCGCCAGGCCCGCGTCGTACCGGTAGCGCACCAGGATGTTGGCGGGCGCCCCTCGGAGGAACTGCTTCAACGCCTGTTCCGTCCGCGCGATCGGCAGACGGAGCAGTTGTCGGTCGAAGGAGAGCCGGCTGACCGGCTGCCCGAAACGGACCGGAGCGCCGAAGAACAACCGGTAGTCCGCACCCTGCTGCGGCTCGGCGCAGCGGAAATCGACCCTGCGGATCGGAACGCGCCGGCCGACCAGCCAGCAAGCGATGCCGTGCAGCAGAATCCAGTAGGTGCGGTAGGCAAAGGCCGAGCGTGGCCCCATCTTGTCCTCGAGCACGATCTCCGCGAGGCCCTCGCTGATCTCGAGTCGGCCGGAGGGATCCTCCAGGATCACGTTCAGGAAGCGCAGTGCCCGCCGCAGGGCGTGTTCCAGCGTCGGCGCGTGCAGCACGCAATGGCAGAGAAGCGTGAAACTGCCGTTGCGCATCGGCCGGGCACCCATGCCGAAGAACTCGTCGTCGACTTCGGCCGCGACGGCAAGCCAGAGCGCGCCGTAGATCTCGGCCGAGACCGGAGCGTCGACCACGGGCGGCAGTCCCACCGACGCCAGAACCGGTGCGGTCGGCTTGCCGTGCCGACGCAGGCAATCGAGCGCTTCCTCGATGAAGGAAGGCGAAATCATCCGTCTGTTCGGCTCGGCCATTCGCTTCTCCTGATATGGCAAAACTGTCCAAAAAATCTGGCCGCTTTGGTCATCGCTTGCAATATACTGTCCGCATAGAGTCCGGCAACAAGGATCGGCGGAGGAGCCGGTTCGCGTGCGGAATGCTGCGAAGGAGGACGGGATGGCGTATCGAACGATCACGATCGCACGTTCTACGAAAGCGGGAATTTTCCCGTGCTGATCGAAGGCAAGGTCTTCGTCGTGACTGGCGGTGCTTCGGGCCTCGGTCTTGCCGTGGTGCACTCGCTCACCGCCGCCGGAGCGCGGGCAGTCATTGCTGACGTCAATGCCGAGGTCGGTGAGAAGGTCACCGCGGAATTCGGAAACAGCGTCCGCTTCGTGCGAACCGACGTCACGTCGGAGGACGACGCGGCGGCCGCCGTTCGAGCCGCAACGGAGGCCTTCGGACACCTCCACGGCCTGGTGAACTGCGCCGGCATCGCCCCCGGCGAGAAGGTGATCGGTCGCGACGGTCCGCATCGGCTGGATGTCTTCACGCGGGCAATCAGCATCAATCTCGTCGGCACATTCAACATGATCCGTCTTGCGGCCGCCGCAATCTCCAGGGAGGAGCCGGACGAAGACGGCGAGCGCGGTGTGATCGTCAACACCGCATCGGTCGCCGCTTTCGAAGGGCAAATCGGCCAGGCCGCGTATTCCGCTTCGAAGGGCGGCGTCGTCGGAATGACCCTGCCGATCGCCCGCGAGCTTGCGCGTTACGGCATCCGCGTCGTTTCGATCGCGCCCGGCATCTTCGAGACGCCGATGATGGCGGGCATGCCGCAAGAGGTTCAGGATTCACTCGGCAAGAGCGTACCTTTTCCGTCCCGCCTCGGCCATCCGGAGGAATATGCCGGTCTTGTCCGCCACATCTGCGAGAACAGGATGCTCAACGGAACGGTGATCCGTCTCGACGGAGCTTTGCGCATGGGTGCGCGTTGAAGGAGCAGTGATGCAGGAGATGCAGGGAATGCCTCAGGACCCGGTTGTCATCGTCGGTGCGGCACGCACGGCCATGGGCGGCTTTCAGGGTGTGCTGTCGCGCGCGACGGCTCCGGATCTCGGCGCGGCCGCGATCCGCGCGGCGCTTGCCCGATCCGGCGTCGGTGCCGATGAAATCGATGAAGTGGTATTCGGCTGCGTTCTCGCCGCTGGTCTGGGGCAGGCGCCGGCCCGTCAGGCGTCGATCGGGGCGGGGCTTCCCGTCTCGACGGGCGCAACGACCGTCAACAAGATGTGCGGCTCCGGCATGAAGGCCACAATGCTTGCCCATGACCTCCTGCTCGCCGGCAGCGCCACGGTCGCGGTGGCCGGCGGCATGGAAAGCATGACCAATGCGCCGTATCTGCTCGATCGCGCCCGTGGCGGCTATCGGCTGGGGCATGGCCGCGTCATCGATCACATGTTCCTCGATGGTCTTGAGGATGCCTATGACAAGGGCCGGCTGATGGGCACGTTCGCGGAAGACTGCGCGGAGGCCTATGGCTTTACCCGCGACGCCCAGGACGCTTATGCCGTCGCATCGCTGACGCGAGCGCAAAAGGCGATCGCTGGCGGGGATTTCGAGGCAGAGATCACGCCGGTGACGATCGGCAGCGGCAAGACGGACGTTACCGTGAGCATCGACGAGCAGCCGGGAAAAGCGAGACTCGACAAGATACCGACGTTGCGTCCCGCCTTCCGCGAAGGAGGGACGGTGACGGCGGCGAATTCCAGCTCGATTTCGGACGGTGCCGCGGCGCTCGTCTTGATGCGTCGTTCACAGGCCGAGCGGGAGGGCCGGACGCCGCTCGCGACGATCGTCGGCCATGCTACCCATTCACAGGCGCCGCATCTCTTTCCGACGGCCCCCGTCGATGCGTTGCGGAAGCTTGGCGTCCGCACCGGCTGGGATCTCAAGGATGTCGACCTCTTCGAGATCAACGAGGCTTTCGCGGTGGTTCCCATGGCGGCGATGCATGAACTCGGCCTGCCTCATGACAAGGTGAACGTCCATGGCGGAGCCTGTGCGCTCGGGCATCCGATCGGTGCGTCGGGAGCACGCATTATCGTGACCCTGCTCGCCGCGCTGGAGCGCTATGACCTGCGGCGCGGTATGGCCGCTGTCTGCATCGGCGGCGGCGAAGCGACCGCGATCGCCGTGCAGCGGCACTGAGGGGGCTGGGAGGGGCCGGAATGATACTGACCGAGGAACAGCAACAGATCCGCGACATGGCGCGCGATTTCGCCCGCGAAAGGCTGGCGCCGGGCGCGGCCCAGCGCGATGTCGACCATGCCTTCCCAAAGCAGGAGCTGAAGGAAATGGGGGAGCTCGGTTTCCTCGGCATGCTGGTGCCCGAGACCTACGGCGGATCGGATACGGGCGTCGTCGCCTATGCCGCAGCACTCGAGGAAATTGCGGCCGGCGACGGACCATGCTCCACGATTATGAGCGTGCACAGTTCCGTGGGCTGCGTGCCCATTCTCAAATTCGGCACCGAAGCACAGAAGGAACGCTTCCTGCCGAAACTCGCCTCCGGCGAATGGATCGGCGGTTTCGCACTCACCGAGCCGCAGGCTGGCTCGGACGCTTCGAATCTTCGCACCCGTGCTCGCCGCGACGGCGATCACTACGTACTGAACGGTGCAAAACAGTTCATCACCTCGGGCAAGAACGGGCAGGTCGTCATCGTCTTCGCGGTGACCGATCCGGAACTCGGAAAGAAGGGAATTTCCGCCTTCATCGTCCCGACCGACACGCCGGGCTATGAAGTAGTCCGTGTCGAGAACAAGCTTGGACTTCATTCCTCCGATACCTGTCAGATCGCCTTCAACGATATGCGGGTGCCGGCAGAATTCCGGCTCGGGGAGGAGGGAGAAGGATACCGGATCGCGCTTGCCAATCTCGAAGGCGGGCGCATCGGGATCGCGGCCCAGTCGGTCGGCATGGCGCGTGCGGCCTTCGAGGCGGCGCGGGACTATGCGCGGGAAAGGACTGCTTTCGGGCAGCCGATCATCGAGCATCAGGCCGTTTCCTTCCGGCTTGCCGACATGGCGACGAAGATTGCGGCGGCGCGCCAGCTGACCCTGCACGCTGCACTCCTGAAGGAGCGGGGCGAGCCGTGCCTCACAGAGGCCTCAATGGCAAAGCTATTCGCCTCGGAAATGGCGGAAAAAATTTGCTCCGATGCGATCCAGATCCATGGCGGTTACGGCTACATGTCCGATTATCCGGTCGAACGCATCTACCGCGATGTCCGGATCTGCCAGATCTATGAGGGAACGAGCGATGTGCAGCGCATCGTGATTGCACGCGGTCTATAATGTTTCCGGCTCTACCTTCCCGGAGGACGGATGGTGTCGAGCCGACAAGGAGGAGAAAGGCATGAACGAGACGGTTCGTCTTAGCCTGCATGTACCCGAGCCGGAGGTCCGGCCCGGCGACCAGCCCGATTTCTCGAACGTCAAGATCCCGAAGGCGGGCTCGGTTCCGCGGCCGGAAGTCGATGTCGCACCGGAGACGATCCGCGACCTCGCCTTTTCCATCATCCGGGTGCTCAACCGGGAAGGAGAGGCGGTCGGTCCCTGGGCGGGTCTGCTGTCGGATGAGGAACTGCTCGCCGGCCTCAAGGACATGATGCGCCTCAGAGCGTTCGACGCTCGCATGCTTATGGCGCAGCGCCAGGGCAAAACCTCGTTCTATATGCAGCATCTCGGGGAGGAGGCGGTGAGCTGCGCCTTCCGCAAGGCGCTGGCGAAGGGCGACATGAATTTTCCGACCTATCGCCAGGCGGGACTGCTGATCGCCGACGGCTACCCGATGGTCGACATGATGAACCAGATCTTCTCGAACGAGAAGGATCCACTGCGCGGCCGCCAGCTGCCGATCATGTATTCCTCTAAAGAGCACGGCTTCTTCACGGTGTCCGGCAATCTCGCCACGCAGTTCGTC
Organism: Ciceribacter lividus; assembly: GCF_003337715.1. Lineage (GTDB taxonomy): Bacteria > Pseudomonadota > Alphaproteobacteria > Rhizobiales > Rhizobiaceae > Allorhizobium > Allorhizobium lividum. The sequence goes on along the minus strand of NZ_QPIX01000012.1, from coordinate 119,822 downwards.
CAGGCGGTCGGCTGGGCCATGGCGTCGGCCATCAAGAACGATACGCGGATTGCGGCGGCCTGGATCGGTGACGGTTCGACGGCGGAGTCCGATTTCCATTCGGCGCTGGTCTTCGCCTCCACCTACAAGGCGCCGGTTATCCTCAACATCGTCAACAACCAGTGGGCGATCTCGACGTTCCAGGGCATCGCCCGTGGTGGCGCCGGGACCTTCGCAGCCCGCGGCCTCGGTTTCGGCATCCCGTCGCTCCGCGTCGACGGCAATGACTACCTCGCGGTCCATGCGGTCGCCCGCTGGGCGGCCGAGCGGGCCCGCCGCAATCTCGGACCCACGCTCATTGAATACGTCACCTATCGTGTCGGTGCCCATTCGACTTCGGACGACCCGAGTGCCTACCGGCCCAAGGCGGAGTCGGAGGCCTGGCCGCTCGGCGACCCGGTCCTGCGCCTGAAGAAGCACCTGATCACCCGTGGCTGCTGGTCGGTCGAGCGACATGCGCAGGCCGAATCCGAAATCATGGACGAGGTGATCCAGGCACAGAAGGAGGCGGAAAGCCACGGCACGCTCCACGCCGGTGGCAAACCTTCGGTGCGCGACATCTTCGAAGGAGTTTACGCGGAAATGCCGACGCACATCCGTCGTCAGCGGCAGAAGGCGGGTTACTGATATGCCCAGAATGACCATGATTGAAGCCGTTCGCAGCGCCATGGACGTCTCGATGGGGCGCGATGACAACGTCGTCGTCTTCGGCGAGGATGTCGGCTATTTTGGCGGCGTCTTCCGTTGTACCCAGGGGCTGCAGGCGAAATACGGCAAGACCCGCTGCTTCGACACGCCGATCAGCGAATCGGGCATTCTCGGAACGGCGATCGGCATGGCGGCATACGGACTAAAGCCCTGCATCGAGATCCAGTTCGCCGATTACATGTACCCGGCCTACGACCAGATTACGCAGGAGGCCGCCCGTATCCGGTATCGCTCGAACGGCGACTTCACCTGCCCGATCGTGGTGCGGATGCCGACCGGTGGCGGTATTTTCGGTGGCCAGACTCACAGCCAGAGCCCCGAGGCGCTCTTCACCCATGTCTGCGGACTGAAGGTGGTGGTGCCGTCCAATCCGTTCGACGCCAAGGGTTTGCTGATCGCGGCCATTGAAGATCCGGATCCGGTGATCTTTCTGGAGCCTAAGCGGCTCTACAACGGCCCCTTCGACGGCCATCACGAGCGACCGGTGACGCCCTGGTCCAAACACGAGCTCGGCGAAGTGCCGGAGGGGCATTATGCGATCCCGATCGGCAAGGCCGAGGTGCGCAGACCGGGTTCGGCGGCCACCGTTCTCGCTTACGGGACGATGGTTCACGTCGCCCTTGCCGCGGTGGAGGAGACGGGTGTCGATGCCGAAGTCATCGATTTGCGCAGTCTGCTCCCGCTCGACCTCGATACCATCGTACAATCGGTGAACAAGACAGGTCGCTGTGTAATCGTTCACGAAGCGACGCTGACCTCCGGTTTCGGTGCCGAAGTTGCGGCTCTGGTTCAGGAGCATTGTTTCTACCATCTCGAAGCGCCGGTGGTGCGTGTCGCCGGCTGGGATACGCCTTATCCGCATGCGCAGGAATGGGATTACTTCCCCGGTCCGGCCCGAGTCGGGCGCGCGCTCATCGAAGTGATGGAGGGCTGATCCATGGGTGAATTCACCATCAAGATGCCGGATGTCGGCGAAGGTGTCGCCGAGGCAGAGCTGGTCGAATGGCACGTGAAGCCTGGCGATCCGGTGCGCGAAGATATGGTGCTTGCCGCTGTGATGACCGACAAGGCGACCGTCGAGATCCCGTCGCCGGTCGCCGGCGTGGTGATCTGGGTCGGCGCCGAGATCGGCGACACGGTTTCGGTCAAGGCGCCGCTGCTCAGGATAGAGGTGCCCGGTTACGACGACGGGTCCTCCTCAGGAGAGAATGAGGGCGATTCTCCTGCTGCCGAGAATGCAAGCGCAACACCAACCGCCGCGGTTTCGCCGGCGGTCGAGGCGAGGGGAGCGCCAAGCACCTCCGGTACCGCTCCCGCGTCGCGTCCGTCTCCGCTGCCAGAATCGCAGAAGCCACTCGCCTCTCCTGCCGTGCGGTTGCGGGCGCGGGAGAGCGGGGTAGACCTGCGTCAGGTCGTCGGCACAGGCCCGGCCGGTCGGATCACGCACGAGGATATCGAGCTCTTTCTGGCTTCCGGCGCACCGCAACCGGCAGCGTCGCACGGCCCGGTCCGCAACACCCATGTCGAGGAGGTGAAGCTTACCGGCATGCGTCGGCGGATCGCCGAACGGATGACGCTTTCGGCCTCGCGAATCCCCCACATCAGCTACGTCGAGGAGGTCGACATGACCGACCTCGAGGAACTGCGCACGACGATGAACAGGGATCGCAAGCCGGACCATCCGAAGCTTACGATCCTGCCGTTCCTGATGCGCGCCATGGTGAAGGCGATCGCCCGCCAGCCGGAGGTCAACGCGACCTTCGACGACAACGCCGGCATCATCTCCCGGTTCGGCGCGGTACATATCGGGGTCGCCACGCAAACGTCGACGGGGCTGACGGTGCCAGTCGTTCGTCACGCCGAGGCTCGCAGCATTTGGGATTGTGCCACCGAACTCACCCGGCTCGCCGAGGCGGCCCGTTCGGGCACGGCGCTTCGCGAAGAGTTGACCGGCTCGACGATTACGATCACATCCCTCGGAGCGCTCGGCGGTATCGCCACGACACCGATCATCAATCATCCGGAAGTCGCGATTATCGGCGTCAACAAGATGGTGGTGCGGCCCGTCTGGGACGGCAACCAGTTCGTGCCGCGCAAGATGATGAACCTCTCGTCGAGCTTCGACCACCGGATCATCGACGGCTGGGACGCCGCAACCTTTGTGCAGCGGATCAAGACGCTGCTCGAAACGCCTGCCCTCATCTTCATCGAGGACTGACAGTCATGAAGGAAATTTCCTGCAAGCTCCTTGTCATCGGCGCTGGTCCCGGCGGTTACGTCTGTGCGATCCGGGCCGGCCAACTCGGCGTCGATACGGTGATCGTCGAGGCGGGAAAGCCGGGGGGCACCTGTCTCAATGTTGGCTGCATTCCCTCCAAGGCGCTGATCCATGCGGCGGAGGAATACGAGAAGATCCGCCAAATGGCGGAGGGCCGGAGCCCGCTCGGCATTTCGTTGCAGGTGCCACCGAGCCTCGACCTCGCTGCGACAAGCGCCTGGAAGGACGGCATCGTCGGCCGTTTGAACACCGGTGTTTCAGGTCTCCTGCGCAAGGCACGGGTGAAGATCGTCCAGGGGCGCGCCGCCTTCCGGGACGGCAAGACCGTGGAGGTGCAGACCGAAACCGGGATGCAGGTGATCCGCGCGGAGATGGTCGTCATCGCGACCGGTTCCAAGCCGGTAGAGCTCCCCTTTCTGCCATTCGGCGGACCAGTCATCTCTTCGACGGAGGCGCTCTCGCTCACGGCACTGCCGAAAAAGCTGGTGGTGGTCGGCGGCGGCTATATCGGGCTGGAGCTCGGAACGGCCTTCGCAAAACTCGGAAGCGAGGTGACGGTCGTCGAAGCCACAGATCAGGTGCTTCCGCAATATGATGGAGAACTCGTCCGTCCTGTCCAGAAGCGCCTGCAGCAACTGGGGCTCCGCGTGCTGACGGGCGCGAAGGCGAAAGGCCTTGCCGGTCAGGGCGAGGCCTTGCTCGTCGAGACCGAGGACGGCAAGGAACATAAGCTGCAGGCCGACAAGATACTCGTCACCGTCGGGCGCCGGCCGAACACGGATATGTCCGGACTTGACGGGCTCGATCTCGACCGTTCTGGCCCATTCCTGCGCATCGACGACCAGTGCCGAACATCGATGCGCGGTGTCTTCGCCATCGGTGACATTACCGGCGAACCGATGCTCGCCCACCGCGCCATGGCGCAGGGCGAGATGGTTGCCGAGATCGCCTCGGGGCTGAAACGCGGGTGGGACAAGCGCTGTATTCCGGCCGTGTGCTTTACCGATCCGGAGATCCTCGGCGCGGGTCTGTCGTCGGACGAGGCGCGCCGCAACGGTCTCGAAGTGCGGGTGGGACAGTTTCCGTTCAGCGCCAACGGCCGCGCGATGACCATGCTCGCAGAAGATGGTTTCGTGCGGGTTGTGGCACGCGCGGACAACAATGTCGTGCTCGGGCTGCAGGCGGTCGGCGCCGGCGTATCCGAATTGGCAAGCGCCTTCGCACTCGCCATCGAGATGGGCGCCAGGGTCGAGGACATTGCCGCGACAGTCCACGCTCACCCAACTCGTGGGGAAGCCCTGCAGGAAGCAGCGCTCAAAGCACTCGGCCACGCCTTGCACATTTGATCTGCCTGAGGGGCCGAGCGATCCGCGTTACTGCGCGGCATCTGACATCGAGCCGGCTGCGGAGACGCCGAGTGGAACGACGACCGGCAGGCCGGAGCGGCAGCGCAGCACCTCCGCCTCGATCTGGTAGATCGAGCGGATGGCCGGCAGTGTCAGGACCTCTGACGAGGTTCCGTGGGACACGAGCGCACCGTTGTGGAGCAGCATTAGGCTGTCGGCATGGCGGGCCGCAAGATTGAGATCGTGGATGGCGATCAGGACGAGGGCGCCGGTTCGTTTCGCGTAGTCCTTGAGGAGGTCCAGCACGCCGATCTGGTGGCGCAGATCGAGTGCGCTGGTCGCCTCGTCCAGAATGAGCAGGCGCGGCTCGCGTATGAGCCTCTGTGCGAGGAGCACCATCTGCTGTTGCCCGCCGGAGAGCGTGGTCATGGGGCGTTCGGCCAGATGGTCGAGGCCGAGGGAGCAGAGGATTTCGGCCGCAGCCGAGAGATCATCCTCACCTACGTGCCAGCCGAGCTTTTCGTGGCGCCCGAGCAGCAGGACCTGCAATACGGACAACTCCGCCCGCACAGCGCAATATTGCGGCATGAAACCGACGGCGGCGCGGTCGACGGCCTGTCCGTTCCAGCGGATGGACCCCTTGTGAGGGATATCGCCGGCGATTGCTCCGAGGAGTGTGGACTTGCCCGCACCGTTCGGTCCGATGACGGCGACGAGCTGGGAGGGAACGAGAGCGGCCGAGAAATGGCTGACGATCGTTGTTCGACCACGCTCGACAGCCACTTTGTCCAGTATGAGACCTTTCCGCATCAGACGCCTCCACGACCGCGCCGGGCGATAACGGCGAACAGCACGGGCACGCCGGCAACCGCCGTAATGATGCCGACCGGGATGACCGCACCAGGTGAGATGAGTTTGCCGAAGACCGAGGCTGCGACCAGCATCGTCGCGCCGGCCAATGCGGCCATCGGCAGGGCGAACCGGTGATCCTCGCCGACGGCCGCTCTTGCTGCATGCGGGGCGATCAGGCCGATGAAGCCGATCGTGCCGACAAAGGAGACTGCGGCTGCCGTCATCAGGGCAACGAGCAGGAAGGTCTTCGTGCGGAGGCTCTCCACGGATAGCCCGAGGCTTGCGGCATTGGCGTCGCCGAGCCGCAAGACCGTCAGCTTCCACGAGTCGCGCAGCACGAAGGGCAAGACGAGCGCGAGCACCACGGAGAGAACTGCGACGCTGAGCCAGGTCGCCTTGAGCAGGCTGCCGAAGAGCCAGAAGACGATCTGCTGCAGGACCTCGGGTGAGGCGAGGAATTGCAGGAGAGATTGCATCGACTGAAAGAAGAAGAGCACGGCGATGCCGGCCAGCACCAGGATTTCCGGTGTCGCGCCGCGAAGCGATGCGATTGAATAGACGAGCGCGCAGGCGACAAGCGTCATCAGGAAGGCGGAAACCGGGACCACGAGAAGATCCGGAAGCGGCAGGAGCCCGCCGAACATGATCGCGAGCGCGGCTCCGAAACCGGCCGCGGCCGAAAAGCCGAGCGTGAAGGGGCTCGCAAGCGGATTGGAGAGAATGGTCTGCATCTGCAGCCCGCAGGTGCCGAGGCTGGCGCCGACGAGAGCGCCCATCAGCGTTTGCGGCATCCGCAGCTGCCAGAGAATGGTGGCGGCCATTGCATCGCTACCGTGCGGTCCGCCCAGCAAGGTGGCCCACACGGTCGAAACCGGCATCCCCGACGGTCCGGTCGCGAGATCGATGATCATGAAGGCAAGGAGGCTTGCGAATGCTCCCGCCAATGCTGTGAGCCGCAGAAGGGTTGCGCGGCGGTAACCGCCGCGCAACTTCTCGATCGCTGGTGCGTCCGCGGTCATTGACCCGGCGCCTGGTAGGGAAGGACGAAGACGCCGTCCGCCTTGATGGGCAGCCATGTTTCATAATAGTCCGCGAGGTTCTTCGCCGGGTGCACGTCCTTGAATGCCTCCGGATAGAGTTGCTTTGCTATGTACTGGGCGTAGACGTAGTCGGAGAGCGTCCGCGTGCCGCCGTGATAGATGGCGTGCACATTGCCGGAGGCGACCGCCGGCAGTTCCGACCAGCCGGGGCGGCCGAGATAGGCCTTCATTCTCTCCCGCGCGACGGTCGGATCGGCGCCGAAACCGACCGAGACGGCCTGCGGCTTGTTCAGCCATTCCGAACCGGCAAGAAAGATGACGTCGGGCTTCTGGGTCAGCACGTATTCCGGGCTGAGCGGTCCCCAGTTCTCGACCTGTCCCTTGGCGATGTTGAGACCGCCGAGCGAGTCGACCAGCGTGCCCCACATGCCGTTGCCATAGCTGTTGCCGACTTCCGAGGGTCCTTTCTGCGCAAGCTCCACATAGACCTTCTTGTTCGACGGACCGGCGGCCTTGATCCGTGTCGCAATGTCATCCATCGCCTCCTTGTAGTTGGCGACGAGCTTTTCGGCCCTGTCCTCCGAACCCATGACCTTGCCCAGAATAAGGGTCGACTGAATGTGCTTCTCGAGCGTCTGGGCGTTGTAGTCCAGTGTCACCACCGGAATACCGGCCTGCTCGATTTGATGCACGGTGTCGCCCATTGCGTCATAGGTCCAGGCGCCGAGGATCACGAGATCGGGCTTGGCGGCGATGACCTTCTCGGCGGAGAAGGTACCGTTCTCGGCGTCACCCACGTCCGGGATGTCGGCGATCGCGGGAATGGCTTCGAGATATTTCTCGAACTGTTTCGGGCGCCAGTCCTTCCAGGTGGAAAGCGAAAGTGCGACGACCTTGTCCATCGCTCCGGGGCCGACGACGGCCAGATAGTCCTCGTAGTAGAAATTGAGAACGACGCGTTTTGCGGGTGCGGCGAGCGTCACCTCACGACCCTTGACGTCCGTCACCTTGATCTCGGCCAGCGCGGGGCCGGCAAGGATCATCGCCAGCCCGGCGATTGCGCATTTGAGCAATGTCTTCATCAGAATAGTCCCCTGTGTTTGAAAGTAGTCACCGGCACCCGGCTTGATCCCGTTCCCCAACAGGCGTTTTCCGCGTGCCGGATGGTGCTGCCGGCTATGTTCACATCGAGCGGCACGTGCTGCCGACGTCGGCGATCTCCATCAGCGCTTCCCGATCCAGGATCGTGACGATTTCCGGATGGTCGAAATCGATCACCCCCCCGCGTTTGAGCTGGTTGAGGCAGCGACTGACGGTCTCGACCGTCAGTCCCAGCCAATCGGCGAGATCGGCGCGGGTGAGATAGAGCGTGAAGGTCACACGACGGCGTTTCGGCGATCTCGACGTCCGCGCGAACTGGCAGGAAAGATCGAGAACCGCGGAGGAGACCTTTTCCATGGCCGTTTTTCGACCGAGGAGAGTGGCGTGCGCCTGCGCCCGCCGCAGCATGAGGTGTATCTCCTGCTGGGCCTCGGCCGGTTCCAGGTTCTCGTCCAGCTGTTCGATGTGGCTGTAGGTCAGGCTTTCTGCCGAGCAGGGATTGCTGTCGCCGAGGGAGAGGCCGAAGAGACGGCCGGGACCCAGGATGTCGACGATCTGCCGGCGACCGTCGCGCAATGCCTGCGATATCGCCACGCAACCGTCGACGAGACGGTATGCCGGCGAACGGCGGAAACCCTCAAAGTAGATCGTCGTGCCGGGCGAAATGATCCGGCTTTGGGTGGAGCGCGCCTGCCGCGAGAACGGCATGACGAGTTCGGGCGGTGCCACGTGGGCCGCGTCCTTGGGAACGGAAATGTTGAGCATGATGGTGATTCCGGTCTTGGCCGGTCACCGCTCCTTCCGCCCATGCGGAGTCTTGGGGATCGCCGGCCATGTTGACGAAATCCGGGGCGCAAGCGCCACGGCGTTCAGGCAACGGAATCGGCGGGAGGTGCTCTCGGGGCCGCGTTCGGCGGATAGATCTGGCGATAGAACGCCTCGTAGCGGACAGGGAGGACGGCTTCTCCAACCTGTCGCGGCGGCCGGTCTGCGACATCGGCCGGCAAGGGCAGGATGATCGAGGCACTGATGATACAGGCCTCGCAACCGGTGCCGAAGGCTGTCCCGTGGTCATGGTCGCCGCCGTCCGTGGAGGGAAGGCAGAGTTCGGGAAGGGTACCGTCCGGCAATGTGTAGGCGGCGACTTCCTGTGGCGACAGGTTGGTGAAAACCTCGGGAACCTTGTGGGCAAACCCGACAAAAAACAGCGCGAGCGTGCACAGAACGTGCAGCAGGCCGCGTGTCATCTTGTGTCGGTTCGCCATCGCCCGTGAATCCTCGGTTCCCGTCAGGGATACCGCATAGGCGGCCCCGAAGGCAATGGTGCTGCCTGCGGCGGTTTGTTCCATCACGACTCGTGAAGATGCGGAGCCGGGATGGCCGTTGGTGCGGCCCCTCGTCGATCTTATTCCGTGACTTCCGGATAAAGCCGGTTGAAGAAGGGCAGGCACTGTGCGCCGCGACGGCGCAGAAAGTCCTGAAACGCCGTCATGGCGGGCGACAGGGTGCGATCTGTGCGCATCACCGAAAACCACTGGCGGCGAATCGGCATGCCGATCACATCGAGCATCGTCAGCTTGCCGTATTCCAGCTCCATCGCGATCGTGTGGGCGGAAATGAATGCGACGCCCAATCCTGCCATCACAGCCTGCTTGATGGTCTCGTTCGAGGCCATTTCCGTGCCGAGTTCGTCGAGCTTGCCCGGGATCTCGCTCAGGAAGATTTCGAGTGAGATGCGGGTACCGGAACCACGTTCGCGGATCAGGAAGTGTTCCCGCGCGATCTCCTCCTTGGTGATTCCGCGCTTTTCGGCAAGCGGGTGATCGGGCGCCGCGACCATGACAAGCGGATGGTCCCCGAAGATCGATGAACTCAGCGGCAGGTCCTTCGGTGGTCGTCCCATCAGCGCGATATCGATCTCGTGATTCTTGAGGCTCGAAATGATCTCGGCCCGGTTGCCGATCGAGAGCGTTATCGAAATGTCCGGATGCTCCTTCTTGAAAGTTGCCATCAGGCGCGGTGCGAAATATTTGGCGGTCGACACACAACCGAGCGTCAGCGTGCCGGCCCGCAGACCTTTGATCGCGTCGATCTCGTCATCGAGAAGCCGCAGCCGCTCCTCGACGGCGCGGGCGGCATCGACGAAGGCGTATCCAGCAGCCGTCGGGCGCAGGCCCTCGTTCGTCCGGTCGAAAAGGAGCAGACCGGCCCCCTCCTCCACCTGTTTCAACTGGATGGTGATCGCCGGCGGGGTCAGTCCGATTGCGTTCGCAGCGCCGGCAATGGTGCCGTGCTTCAAAACTGCTTCTATCGCTCGCAGGTTTTTCAGGGTCAGATTGCGCATAGCGTTGAAGCTTAAATATTTTTATCCACGACGTAAATATAATAAATTTTACTAAGTTCGGCATCTCTGTTTCGATACCTCCATGCCCGACAAGAGGAGTGGGCGGGGAGGATAGGACAATGGTTCCGGCGACTTTAGACGCCTTTCTGAGTTCCTACACTGCAGGCGGAGACCCGCTGAGGATTGCGGTTTCCCAAACGGTTCGGCAGCTGGCCCTGACCGCCACGGCGATGCGCAAGACCATTAACCAGGGCGCACTCGGCAGCGCGTTTGCCGGCCATCGCGGACGCTCCAACAGCGACGGCGACGCCCAGAAGGACCTCGACGTTCACGCCGACGACATGTTCATCGAGGCGATGCGGCAGGCGCCGGTCTGCCTCTATGGCTCGGAGGAACTGGAACACCCCGTCGTCCTCGATCCGGGCGCACCGATTGCCGTTGCGATCGACCCGCTCGACGGCTCCTCGAACATCGACACCAACGTCTCGATCGGCACGATCTTTTCGATCCTCCCTGTGGTCGGTGAACCGGTCAGCGAGCGACACGCCTCCTTCTTCCAGCCGGGAGGCGTGCAGCTCGCTGCCGGCTTCTTCATCTACGGTCCGCAGCTCGCGCTCGTACTGACGGTCGGCAACGGTACGCACGTCTTCGTCTTTTCGTCCCGACTCGGGACCTTCATGCAGGCCTACGAGAGCGTGGTGCTCGCGCCCAAAACCCAGGAATTCGCGATCAATGCCGCCAACTATCGGCACTGGGATGAGTCGGTTCGTCTCTATGTCGACGACTGTCTCAAGGGAACGGAAGGTCCGCGAGAAAAGGAGTTCAACATGCGCTGGATCGCTTCGCTCGTCGCCGAAACCTACCGTATCCTGATGCGCGGCGGCGTGTTTCTCTATCCCGGCGACAGGCGCAAGGGCTATGGCGAGGGTCGTATCCGGCTCGTCTACGAGGCCAACCCGATCGCTTTCCTCATCGAACAGGCAGGCGGTGCGGCAACGGATACGGTCAATCGGATCCTGGATCTGACGCCGCAGAGCATGCACCAGCGCGTGCCGCTGGTCTTCGGCTCGGCGCGCGAAGTACATCGGATCGCCCGCTACCATACGGACCCGAGCTTCATCGGCGAGCGTGCGCCTCTCTTCAACAATCGCGGCTTGTTCAGGGCCTGACGGGAGGCGATGCGGATGTCGACCAAGCACCCGATCATATCGATCACCGGCTCCTCCGGCGCCGGCACGACCTCGGTGAAGCGGATATTCGAGCAGATCTTCCGGCGCGAAAACATCGAAGCGGCCTTCATAGAAGGCGATGCCTTCCACCGCTACGACCGCCAGGCCATGAAGGTGAAGGTCGCCGAAGAGCAGGCGAACGGCAATCCCAACTTCACCCATTTCAATGCCGAGGCGAACGAGCTCGAGCTGCTTGAGCAGGTCTTCGACGAATACTCCCGCCGCGGCTCTGGCCGGACCCGAACCTACATCCACGACGACGAGGAGGCCGCGCAATACAATGCCCCGGCAGGCACGTTCACGGAGTGGCGGGAATTCGGCCCGAGTGATCTCCTCTTCTACGAAGGGCTGCATGGCTGCGCGGTGACCGAGAAGGTCAATCTCGCACGCTTCGGCGACCTGAAGATCGGGGTCGTTCCGGTCATCAATCTCGAATGGATCCAGAAGATCCACCGGGACCGGGCGACACGCGGCTATTCGACCGAGGCCGTCATGGATGTGATCCTGAGGCGCATGCCGGACTACGTCCGGTACATCACGCCGCAATTCACGCAGACCGATATCAATTTCCAGCGTGTGCCCATCGTTGACACGTCGAATCCGTTCGTCGCACGCTGGATCCCGACGGCGGACGAATCCATGCTCGTCATCCGCTTCGCGAAGCCGCGGGGTATCGATTTTCCCTATCTGCTGTCGATGATCCACGATTCCTTCATGTCGCGGGCGAATTCGATCGTCGTTCCCGGCAACAAGCTCGATCTCGCCATGCAGCTCATTCTGACGCCGCTGATCCTGCAGCTGATCGAGCGTCGCAATCGCGCATCCTGAGGAGGAACCCATGCAAGAACGAGCCCTGAAGACGAGCCCCGAGCCGATGGAGGTGAGTGATCGCGACATGGCGAACGCCGTCCGTGCGCTGGCCATGGATGGCGTGCAGCGGGCGAATTCCGGTCATCCGGGAATGCCGATGGGCATGGCGGATGTTGCGACGGTCCTCTTCACGCGATTCCTCAAGATCGACCCCGCTCATCCCGATTGGCCGGATCGTGACCGCTTCGTCCTTTCGGCGGGGCACGGTTCCATGCTGCAGTATGCGCTACACTATCTCGTCGGCTATCCGGACATGACGGCCGAGGAACTCAAGCGTTTCCGGCAACTCGGAGCCAGGACAGCCGGCCACCCGGAATATGGCCATGCCAGCGGCATCGAGACGACGACAGGTCCGCTCGGTCAGGGCATCTCGACCGCGGTCGGAATGGCGCTCGCCGAACGCCTCGCCAATGCCCGCTTCGGAGACGAACTCGTCGACCACTACACCTATGTGATTGCCGGCGACGGGTGCCTCCAGGAGGGGATCAGCCACGAGGCGATCGATCTCGCGGGCCATCTGCGGCTTTCCCGACTGATCGTGCTCTGGGACAACAATTCGATCTCGATCGATGGTCCGACGAACCTCTCCACGTCGCTGGACCAGCTTGCACGCTTCACGGCCGCCGGTTTCGATGTTCAGGACGTCGACGGACACGACTTCGAGGCGGTCGAACGGGCGATTGCCCGCGCACGGCAATCCGATCGGCCGTCGCTCATCTCCTGCCGAACGGTGATCGGCAAGGGCGCTCCGAACCTGCAGGGTTCGGAGAAGACCCATGGCGCGCCGCTCGGCGAGGCGGAGATCGCAGCCGCTCGCGAGCTGCTTCAGTGGCCGCATGCGCCGTTCGAGGTACCGGAGGCGATCCTCGATCGCTGGAGCGAGGTTGCCAATCGCGGCGGAGAGGCCCGACGCCGTTGGTCGGCGCGGCTCGAGGCGTCACCTGAGGCCGAAGTCTTCCGGAGAACGCTGCGGAAGGAATTGCCGGACACGCTTTTCGAGGCGCTCGACGCTTTCCGCCGTGAGCACGTCGAGAAGGCGACCAAGGTTGCGACCCGCAAGGCCTCGGAAATGGTGCTCGGGGTCGTCAACAACCTCACCGACCTGACGATCGGTGGTTCGGCTGATCTCACGCATTCCAACCTGACGGTCACCAAGGGTATGGAGGATGTCGCCGCGAAGGACTTTTCCGGTCGCTACATCCACTACGGCATCCGCGAGCACGGCATGGCGGCCGCCATGAACGGATTGGCGCTGCATGGCGGGATCATTCCCTATGGTGGCACTTTTCTGGTCTTTTCCGATTACGCCCGCGGGGCCATGCGGCTGTCGGCGCTGATGGGGCAGCAGGTCATCTATGTGATGACTCATGATTCCATCGGCCTCGGCGAGGACGGGCCGACCCATCAGCCGATCGAGCATCTCGCGATGCTGCGGGCGACGCCGAACCTCACCGTCTTCCGGCCCTGCGACATTGTCGAGACGGCCGAATGCTGGGAGATCGCATTGAGGCAGCAGGACCGGCCGAGCGTGTTGGTCCTGTCGCGCCAGAACCTGCCGATGCTGCGGCTCGGCCACAGCTCGACAGCTCCGGCTGTGCTCGGCGCCTATGTCTTGAGAGAGCCGGGGACGGCGCGGGACGTCACGCTGCTCGCCACGGGATCGGAGGTGGAAATCGCCTGCGCCGCGGCCGAACGCCTTCAGGCCGATCACGGCATCGCAGCGGCGGTCGTGTCGATGCCGTCCTGGGAACTTTTCGAAGAGCAGACGCCTGAGTATCGCCGCTCGGTGCTCGGCACGGCGCCGCGCGTGGCCATCGAGGCGGCGTGCCGCCTCGGCTGGGATCGCTACATCGGCGAGAACGGCGCTTTCATCGGAATGAACGGCTTCGGCGCGAGTGCACCGGCGCCGGAGCTTTATCGTCATTTCGGCATTACCGCCGAGGCCGCGGAGGAGGCTGCTCGCAGGCTGGTGCGCTAGCTGGTCATCGTCGCCGCATGCAGCGGTAGTTGAAACTCGCGTGAAAGGATCACGAACCCATGGCAAGGATTACACTGCGGCAACTGCTCGATCACGCCGCCGAACGCGGCTACGGCGTGCCGGCATTCAACATCAACAACATGGAACAGGGCCTCGCGATCATGGAGGCCGCGAAAGCCTGTGACGCGCCCGTCATCATTCAGGCGTCGCGCGGTGCCCGCACCTACGCCAACGACATCATGCTTGCGAAGATGATCGACGCGCTCGTCGAGATCTACCCCGACATCCCCGTGTGCATGCACCAGGACCACGGCAACGACGAGGCGACTTGCATGACCGCGATCCGCCACGGCTTCACCTCGGTGATGATGGACGGCTCGCTATTGGCCGACGCCAAGACGCCCGCCTCCTACGAATACAATTTGGAAATCACCGAGCGTGTCGCCCGCATGGCCCATTGGGTCGGCGCCTCGGTCGAAGGCGAACTCGGCGTGCTCGGCTCGCTCGAGACCGGCGAGTCCGAGGCCGAGGACGGCCATGGCGCCGAGGGCAAGCTCAGCCACGACCAGTTGCTGACCGATCCCGACCAGGCGGTCGATTTCGTCACCCGCACCAAGGTCGATGCGCTGGCGATTGCATGCGGCACCTCGCACGGTGCCTACAAGTTCACCCGAAAGCCGACCGGCGACATCCTCGCGATGCGTGTCATCGAGGAAATTCACGCAAAGCTGCCGAACACACATCTCGTGATGCACGGTTCGTCCTCCGTTCCGCAGGAACTGCAGGACGTCATCAACAGGTACGGCGGCGAAATGCCCCAGACCTTCGGTGTTCCTGTCGAGGAAATTGTCCGCGGCATCAAGCACGGTGTGCGCAAGGTCAACATCGACACCGATTGCCGCATGGCGATGGCCGGTCAGTTCCGCAAGGTCGCGATGGAACGGCCCGGGGAATTCGACCCGCGCAAGTTCCTGAAGCCGGCGATGGATGCGATGCGCGATCTTTGCCGGGATCGCTTCGAGGCCTTCGGTACGGCCGGAAATGCCTCGAAAATCAAGGTCATTCCGATGGACGAAATGGCCAAGCGCTACGCTAGCGGAAAGCTCGATCCGCAAATCGCTGTCCGGGCCGCGGCCGAATAGCCTCCAACCAAGAGGAGATGAACAATGGACCAGTCCAACCGTTATGCCGATCTGAGCCTGACCGAAGAGATGCTCATCGCCGGAGGAAAACACGTTCTTTGCGCGTATATCATGAAGCCGAAGGCCGGCCATGGCTATGTCGAAACAGCGGCGCATTTCGCGGCCGAGTCGTCGACGGGCACCAATGTCGAAGTTTCGACGACGGACAATTTCACCCGCGGTGTCGACGCCCTCGTCTACGAGGTCGACGAGAAGAATGAGCTGATGAAGATTGCCTACCCCATCGAGCTCTTCGACCGCAACATCATCGACGGACGGGCAATGCTGGCCTCGTTCCTGACGCTCACCATCGGCAACAACCAGGGCATGGGCGACGTCGAATATGCCAAGATGCACGATTTCTACGTGCCGCCGGCCTATCTGAAGCTGTTCGACGGGCCGGCTACGACGATCAAGGATCTGTGGCGCGTTCTCGGCCGTCCGGTGGTCGACGGCGGGTTCATCGTCGGCACGATCGTCAAGCCGAAGCTCGGGCTGCGTCCGGAACCGTTCGCGCGGGCATGCTATGATTTCTGGCTCGGCGGCGACTTCATCAAGAATGACGAGCCGCAGGGCAACCAGCTCTTCTCGCCCTTCAAGGAAACGATCCGGGCGGTTGCCGACGCGATGCGGCGCGCGCAGGACAAGACCGGCGAGGCAAAGCTCTTCTCGGCCAATATCACTGCCGACGACCATTACGAAATGCTGGCGCGCGGCGAGTTCATCCTCGAGACCTTCGCGGAAAACGCCGACCACGTCGCCTTCCTCGTCGACGGCTATGTTGCGGGTCCTGCAGCGATCACGACGGCGCGGCGCAACTTCCCCAGGCAGTACCTGCACTATCACCGCGCGGGCCACGGGGCGGTGACCTCGCCGCAGTCGAAGCGCGGATACACGGCGTTCGTCCTTTCGAAGATGGCGCGGCTCCAGGGCGCCTCCGGCATCCACACCGGAACCATGGGCTTCGGCAAGATGGAGGGCGAGGCGGCCGACCGGATCATGGCCTTCATGATTACCGACGACAGCGCCGACGGGCCGTACTTTCATCAGGAATGGCTCGGCATGAACCCGACGACGCCGATCATCTCCGGAGGCATGAACGCGCTTCGTATGCCGGGCTTCTTCGCCAATCTCGGCCATTCGAACCTGATCATGACGGCCGGCGGCGGCTCCTACGGCCACATAGACGGGCCGGCGGCGGGCGCGAAATCGCTCCGTCAGGCGGAGCAATGCTGGAAGGAAACCGCCGATCCGCTTGAATTCGCCAAGGATCACCACGAGTTCGCCCGTGCCTTCGAGAGCTTCCCGCATGACGCCGACGCGCTTTTCCCCGGCTGGCGGGGACCGCTCGGCATTGCGGCCTGACGTGCGGGATCAGCCGCGCAAAACACCAATAGAATCCTGTGGCCGGAAAATCCGACCGCAGGCACTTATCCGACGGCAGGAGAAAAGCCTATGTCCACCATCATCGCCCCTTCCGTGCTTTCCGCTGACTTCTCCCGCCTCGGCGACGAGGTCGAGGCCGTTGTGCAGGCAGGCGCGGACTGGATTCACCTGGACGTCATGGACGGCCATTTCGTGCCTAACATCACCTTCGGCCCACCGGTCATCAAGGCGATCCGCAACCGCACCGATGCGGTGTTCGACTGCCATCTGATGATCGCGCCAGCCGATCCCTATCTCGAAGCCTTTGCCGAAGCCGGCTGCGACATCATCACGGTCCATGCCGAGGCGGGTCCCCATCTCGACCGCTCGCTGCAGGCGATCAGAGCACTCGGGAAGAAGGCCGGTGTTTCGCTCAACCCGTCGACGCCGGAAAGCGTCATCGAATACGTGCTCGACCGTGTCGATCTCGTTCTGCTGATGACGGTCAATCCCGGCTTCGGCGGCCAGGCCTTCATTCCCGCCGTTGTCGAGAAGGTCCGTCGTGTGCGGGCTATGATCGGCAACCGGCCGATCCATATCGAGATCGACGGCGGGGTCACACCTGTAACCGCGCCGCTGGTGGCGGCCGCGGGCGCCGACGTGCTCGTGGCAGGTTCGGCGATCTTCAAAGGGAGTGACAAGGCGGCCTATACGGACAATATTAGAGCGATCCGCGCGGCGGCGGATGCGGCGCTCGGGCAGAAAGCCGCCTGATCGTACCTGGATGTCTTGCGAGGATATCGGATGGCTGCGACGACCACCCCCTTGTGCGACTTTGGCTGGAAGGCCGTGGATGCAAAGCTTCCCGCGG
The DNA here is from genome assembly GCF_003337715.1 of Ciceribacter lividus. Lineage (GTDB taxonomy): Bacteria > Pseudomonadota > Alphaproteobacteria > Rhizobiales > Rhizobiaceae > Allorhizobium > Allorhizobium lividum. The sequence continues at coordinate 102,620 of NZ_QPIX01000012.1, read as the reverse complement.
TCGATGGCCGGACCTTGTCCATCCTGGAGCTGGCAGGACCGCGGGGACTCGTCGTCGCGTTCATCTGCAACCACTGCCCCTATGTGCGGGCGGTGATCTCCCGCATCGTCAGGGATGCCCGCGATCTGGCTGGCGTCGGGATCGGGTTCGTCGCGATCAGCTCCAATGACGCACTCGCCTATCCGGAGGATTCCTTCGAAAACATGAGGCGTTTCGCGGCCGAGCACACGCTACCTTTTCCCTATCTTTACGACGAGGATCAGTCGGTGGCCCGGGTTTACGGCGCCGCCTGTACACCGGACTTCTTCGGGTTCAACGCCGCCGGCGAGCTACAGTACAGGGGGCGCCTCGATGCGTCGCGGAAGGAAGCCGTCGATCAAGGCCTGCGCCGCGATCTCTACGAGGCCATGCTGGAGGTCGCGAGGACCGGCTGCGGTCCAGCGGAGCAACAGGCGTCTATCGGGTGTTCGATAAAATGGAAGACGCCGGCGTGAATGCCGCTTAGACACCGGAAAGTTGTCGCTACTGTTCACCTCAACTCACTGTGGCATGTGACAGCCGGAAAAGTGACTTGCCGTGTCTTCTTGGTCAACCGGTATAGGTGTGGCTGGGCAATTGACGGGGAAACCCGATGGCCTTAACCTCGTTCCTGTTTCTTATCCGGGCACCGTGAGAAATCTGACGTGATAGCGACGGCCCTCTTCCACGGAGGGGGTGGGATTTGTCGTCGATACGGAAGGTGCGACATGGATATCATCAACCTCGTCATGACGATCTGCCTTGCGGCTTCGCCCGGCGAATGCCGCGAGCAAAGCCTGCACTTCGAAGCTTCCGGCAGCTTGTTGAATTGCCTGTTTCTCGCGCCGACGCACATCGCGAAATGGTCTGAGGAGCATCCGAACCTGCGTGTCGTGAAGTGGCGGTGCGCCTACCCCTCACGGGACATCAACATCTAGGAAGACGGAAGCCGGTACACTTGCGGCTCAACAAGAGGTGAGGGAATGCGGAACATGCTTTTCTGGTGCCGTCGGTCGGTGCTCGTAGCCTTGGTGTGCGTCGGGCTGATCCCGCCCCTCGGCGCAAGAGCCGCCGAAACTGTCAGGGTGGGCGTTCTCAAGTTCGGGACCGTCAACTGGGAACTCGACACCATCAAGCACCACAAGATCGGCGAGAAGCACGGCGTCGACGTCGACGTCCGGTTCTTCGCCGGGGAAGATGCGACGAGCGTCGCGCTCATGGCCGGGGAGGTGGACTTCATCGTCTCCGACTGGCTGTGGGTTTCCCGCCAGCGCGCATCTGGTGAAGACCTGACGATGTTCCCCTACTCGACCTCCGTCGGCGCTCTCATGGTGCCATCCGAGTCACCGATAAAGAGCCTCGCAGACCTCAAGGGAAAGAAGATCGGTGTTGCCGGCGGACCGATCGACAAGAGCTGGCTGCTGCTGCAAGGGCTTGCGCGAAAGGAAAAGACCGGTGACCTCGCCGCCGACAATGACATCGCGTACGGTGCGCCCCCGCTGCTTGCAGAAAAGGCACAGCAGGGCGAACTCGATGCCGTGCTGAATTTCTGGCACTACTGTGCCCGTCTGGAAGCTGCCGGCTTCCGGCGGCTGGTGAGTGCGAACGACGCCGCCGAGGCGCTCGGAGCGTCCGGGCCGGTATCCGCCCTCGGTTACATTTTCCATGAGAGCTGGGCGAAAGCGCATCCGGACGCAATCGCCGGATTTATGGCCGCGAGTGCCGAAGCCAAGGCGCTGCTGGGCAGTTCCGACGAGGAATGGTTGCGACTCGCGCCGATCATCAAGGCCGACGGACAAGCACTCACGGTGCTGCGCGATCGCTATCGCGAAGGCATTCCGAACCGGGCAATTGAAGACGAGGAGAAGGATGCCGCCGCGCTCTACGCGGTCCTTGCGGACCTCGGCGGAGAGAAGCTCGTCGGCTCGTCGAAGACGCTCATGCCCGGGACGTATTGGAGGGCCAAGTGACCACGGTTCCTGACCGGTCGACCTCCTCCTCGCCGGAACATGCCGTAGGTCGGCGCCGTGGCTTCGGTGTCCCGGCGATGACGGCGGCGGTCTCCTTCGCGAGCCTGGTTTTGGTCTGGCATGTCACTGCGACGGTCTGGCCCAGTCGATCATTCCCCGTTCCCGCCGATGTACTGAGGGCGTTTTTGCGCGAGGTCGCGACGGGTGAACTCCCCCACCACCTCGGCGTGACGCTCTGGCGGGTGGCTGCCTCCTTCTCGCTCGCCATGGTGATCGGATCGGCGATCGGTATCTATCTCGGCGGCCATCGACGGGTCGATGCGTTTCTTCAACCCTGGGTGATCCTCTTCCTCAATATTCCGGCGCTGGTCATCATCGTCCTTGCCTATATCTGGTTCGGCCTCAACGAAGCGGCGGCGATTGGTGCCGTCGCGGTCAACAAGATCCCGAATGTCATCGTCACCATGCGCGAGGGAACACGCGCGCTCGACCTGCGCTATTCGGAGATGGCGCAAGTCTACCGTTTCAGCGCGTTCGCGCGGTTCCGGCATGTACTGCTTCCACAATTACAGCCCTACCTTGCCGCAGCAGGGCGCTCGGGCATCTCGCTCATCTGGAAGATCGTCCTGGTCGTCGAACTGCTCGGGCGTTCAGACGGGGTCGGCTTCCAGATCAACCTCTATTTCCAGCTTTTCGACGTCGCGACGATTCTCGCCTACACGTTGACCTTCGTTGCCGTCATGCTCTTCATCGAACTGGTGGTGGTACAGCCCATTGAACATGCATCCATCCGTTGGCGCCGGCGCACGGCTTGAAATCGACATCGAGCGAAAGGCATTCCGTGCCGCCTCCGGCGAGACGCTGGAGGTGTTGCGCGACCTGCACATCGAGGTGGAGGAGAACGAGTTCGCCTGCGTGATCGGCCCCTCCGGCTGCGGCAAGACGACCACACTCAGGGCGCTGCTCGGTCTCGACCGTGACTTCGAGGGCAGCATTCGCTTGCCTGGCACCGAGGACCCGCGCGTGGGTGTCGTATTCCAGGAACCCCTGCTGCTCCCCTGGCGGACGGTCGAGGCGAATGTCAGGCTCGCACTACCCACGGCGCTGCGCGACAAGAATCTCGATCAGCTGTTTTCCATGCTCGGCCTTTCGACAATGCGGTCGTTCTTTCCGGGGGAGCTTTCTCTCGGCCTTGCCCGTCGGGCGGCGATCGCGCGGGCACTGGCGATCGAGCCGGGTCTGCTGGTGCTCGACGAGCCCTTCGTTTCCCTCGACGAGGCTACGGCAAACCAGCTGCGCCGCATGCTGGCGGTGGCGTGGTCGGAGCGGCCGATGACGACCTTGATGGTAACTCACAACTTACAGGAAGCGATCCTGCTCGCAGATCGGATCATTGTTCTCTCGTCTCGTCCCTCGCGCGTCACCGGGGTGTTCCTGATCCGGATTCCACGCGAGATGCGCAGCGAGCAGGTCAGAAGCGATCTGATGCGCTCCTTCCGGGAGAAATTCTCCGATCACGGATGAGGAGAGAGCCGATGGTAAACCTGCCGAACCGCCGCCGCATCTTGAGGACGGGTGTTTGGCTCGGCTTGTCATCACTGGTGCCGTCTGCGCGTCTTCACGCAGCCGAAACGGCCCTGCCGACACGCGAGGTCGCAGAGGGCATCCATGTTTTCGGCGGCAGGCACGAGCTGATGCGTGCCGCCAACAAGGGGGAGATCTGCAATGTCGGTTTCATTGTCGGAAAGGACGCCGTTGCCGTTATCGACAGCGGCGGAAGCGTTGTCGAGGGGCGCGCACTGATTGCAGCCGTCCGTGCCGTGACCAACCGGCCCATCCGCTATCTCGTCAATACCCACATGCATCCCGACCATATTTTCGGAAATGCTGCGTTTGCGGAAATCGGCGTGCAGATCGTCGGTCACCATAACCTGCCGAGGGCGCTCGCGAACCGCGGATCTTTCTATCTCGCGAGCTACCGCGATGCGATGGGGAGCGATCTCATGGCGGACATCCGCATCGCGGCTCCCGACGTGCTGGTGGAGGTGGAACGGCAACTGGACCTCGGCGGGCGGACGCTCGTTCTCAGGGCCTGGAAGCCTGCCCATACGGACAATGATCTCACCGTGCTCGACACGGCCACACGAACCCTCTTTGCCGGCGACCTCTGCTTCATGGAGCATCTGCCGACCCTTGACGGATCGATCCGTGGCTGGATCGAGCAGCTCGAACCCCTTGCCGGAATCAGGGCGTCGCAAGTTGTTCCCGGACATGGGCCGGTGGCGGCGAAGTGGCCGCAAGCCCTTGATGATGAAAGGCGATACTTTGCCGCGGTCGTCAGGGACGTCCGCAAAGCCATTGCCGGCGGCGTTCCGATGGGCGAGGCCATCGGAACGGTTGCCGAAGACGAACGTGGCCGCTGGCGGCTCTTCGACGAGCATAACCCTCGCAACGCCACGGCTGCCTTTGCTGAACTGGAATGGGAATAGCGTCGCCGCGCCGCACGGTCGGTCGCACTGCTGTCGGAACCGTGATTTGCCGGCGCATGGGCCTTGGTGCTAATATGGACGCTGCCGGGCACCGCCAATTTCTGTGGTGGAGGCAGACATGACTGGACATCGCCTTGACTTGCTGACGCGACGTGAGGTCGCCACGGCGCTTTTCGTCTTCTCGCTCTGTGCGGCTGGCAGTATGCCTATGCCGGCTCGGGCGCAATCCCCGGCGACGACGGCAACGTGGGATGGTCTCAAGACCGACATTTTCGGGAACCGCACGATCGAAGCGGCCGAGGGCATCGTCACCATCGAGGCGCCTGCACGCGCCGAGGATGCTGCCATCGTGCCGATAGACCTGCATTTCGAAAATCGAAGCGGGGAAGCGGCCATCAAGGCGGTGACCTTGGTCATTGACGAGAATCCGTCTCCCGTCGCCGCGACCTTCACCTTCGGCAAGGATGCCGGCGTCACGCATCTCGCCACCCGCGTCCGCGTCGATTCCTATTCGTATGTACGAGCGATAGCGGAGACGGGGGACGGTAAGCTTTACATGACGCAAGCCTTCGTCAAGGCCTCCGGCGGTTGCGGTGCTCCGGCGAGCAAGAACCAGGACGAGGCGATGGCCTCGCTGGGCAAGATGAAGCTCCGGATATTCCCGACGCAGTCGGGTGGTGCCGACTTGTCGAAGGCGGCGGATGTGCAGCTGATGATCCGTCATCCGAACAATTCCGGCCTGCAAATGGATCAGATCACACGCTACTACATTCCCGCGCATTTCGTTCACGACCTGACGATTTCCCAGGGGGACAGGCTGATCCTGAAGATGGAGGGCGGCATCTCCATCTCCGAGGATCCGAACTTTCGCTTCCAGTTCGACGCGAGGCCGGGTGAGGAGATCAAGGTCGAGGCGACCGACACGGAAGGCCAGGTATTCAAGGGGCATTGGCCCCTCGATCCAGCCTGACAATGCGCAGGGTCCATTAGAAACAGCGAATGTCGGCTTCCGCCTGCGCCCGCTTCAGTTCGGTCATCGCGGCCTTGGCCGGCGCTGTCTCGCGGAAGAGCGCTCCCTTTTCGCCCGCGACGAGCCCCATGCCCTTGAACGTCTCCGCGGTAACATAGTGTTCGTAGGGTATGATGGAGGCGATGACGTCGATCGAGCAGGAACAGCGATCGAGCATCTCCCTGTTCTCCCCGTTCGCCTTCATGCATCCATAGACATATTCGGCGACGGTCGCTGTCGGATACTCTGCGGACCCCATCGCCACCGCCCCCGAACCGGCTGCGACGGCGGCTGCCACAATTGAAGCCCTGACAAAATTCCGAGCACTCATGGGTGGCTCCTCATGCTGCATAGCAGTAAAGTCTAGCGCAAGAATAGCAGTAGAATTCAATGGATGGCAAACGCTAAAATCAATCGTCATAATAGATTGCCATGGTATCCAAATCTTCCCTCGGTAAACCAATTAAAATTCATGGTATACTGCGTTGCGGAATCGATATAGTGCGTTGCAGTAGACATTAATTCACAAACCTCTTGCGCATTTGATTTCGATAACCTATCGTCTCCCTGTTTCCGGCTTCAAGGACGTTGCCGTCAAGGGAGTGGTGACAGTCTTCGCAGGCCAAGCGGGGTGGGCGGTAACGGTGCCCTCCGCACGCCTTGGCTTCGGTCGTGACACGCTGCCGGAAATACTTCCCATTTGCGTGAGCTGATGGCGCGGTGAGGCCTTTCGAGGCGGATGCCGCCTAGCTCGTCCATTTTGGACTTAGGGAGGACTCGATATGCGTGCACGGAAACCTGCAAGAACTGTAATGAACGTGGCTCTGGCCACCACCGCTCTGTCGTTCGCCTTGGCTGGAGGAGCCATGGCGAATGACGATCTTCAAGGCATGATGTCCGATTCGAAGAACTGGGTGATCCAGAGCGGGGATTATGCCAATACGCGATACTCGCAACTCGACCAGATCAACAAGGACAATGTGAAGGATCTCCAGGTCTCCTGGACCTTCTCGACCGGCGTTCTTCGCGGACATGAAGGGGGTCCGCTCATCGTCGGCGACGTGATGTACGTTCACACGCCGTACCCGAACACCGTCTTTGCTCTCGACTTGAACAACGACGGCAAGATTCTCTGGAAATATACGCCGAAGCAAGATTCCAACGTCATCCCGATCATGTGCTGCGACACGGTCAACCGTGGCGTGGCCTATGCCGATGGGAAGATTTTCCTCTATCAGGCGGATACAACGCTGGTGGCGCTCGACGCCAAGACGGGCGAGCCCGTCTGGTCCGTCAAGAACGGTACGACGGCCGACGGCAGCACCGGGGAATCCGGTACCTCGGCGCCTATGGTGGTCAAGGACAAGGTCATCGTCGGCATTTCCGGCGGCGAGTTCGGCGTTCGCGGTCACCTGACGGCTTACAGCATCAAGGACGGCTCTCTCGCCTGGCGGGCCTATTCGATGGGTTCCGACGATGAAATGCTCATCGATCCGGAAAAGACCACCCATCTCGGCAAGCCGGTCGGCCCCAGTTCGAGCACGAAGACGTGGGAAGGCGACCAGTGGAAGATCGGTGGCGGAACCACCTGGGGCTGGTATTCCTATGACCCCAAGCTCAACCTGATCTTCTACGGGACGGGCAATCCTTCGACGTGGAACCCGAGCCAACGTCCGGGGGACAATCGCTGGTCGATGACCATCATGGCGCGTGATGCCGATACCGGTGTCGCCAAGTGGCTCTACCAGATGACGCCCCATGATGAGTGGGACTATGACGGCGTCAACGAAATGATCCTGGCAGACGGCGTGGAGATCGACGGCAAGCCCCGGGATATCCTGTTCCATCCGGACCGCAACGGTTTCGCCTACACGCTTGACCGCGCAACCGGCGAACTGCTGGTCGCCAAAAAATACGATCCGGCCGTCAACTGGGCCACGGAAGTGGTCATGGACAAGAACAGCCCCGACTATGGCCGGCCGATTGTGGTGGACAAATACTCCACCCACAAGAACGGTGAGGACGTGAACACCACCGGCGTTTGCCCGGCGGCTCTCGGTACGAAAGACCAGCAGCCGGCGGCCTATTCGCCGAAAACCAAGCTGTTCTACGTCCCCACCAACCACGTCTGCATGGACTACGAACCCTACCGGGTCAGTTACACGGCGGGCCAGCCCTATATCGGGGCGACGCTGTCCATGTATCCGGCGCCGAACAGCCATGGCGGCATGGGTAACTTCATCGCCTGGGATGCCGCAAAGGGCGAGATCGTCTGGTCAAAGCCGGAACAGTTCTCTGTCTGGTCGGGGGCGCTCGCCACGGCCGGTGATGTCGTGTTCTACGGCACGCTCGAAGGCTACCTCAAGGCGGTCGACCTGCAGGGCAACGAACTCTACAAGTTCAAGACGCCCTCCGGCATCATCGGTAACGTCACCACCTACGAACATGGCGGCAAGCAGTATGTTGCTGTGCTGTCCGGGGTGGGCGGCTGGGCCGGGATCGGTCTCGCCGCGGGTCTGACCAAGGGTACGGAGGGTCTGGGTGCTGTCGGCGGTTATGCCGGTCTCTCCGACTATACGACCCTCGGCGGCCAGCTGACGGTGTTCGCGCTGCCGGGCAAGTAAGCCCGAAGGGTGCGAAGACATAGCTTTCAAATGACCTCCTGAGCAGGGCGAACCCGGTCGCGCGACCGCGGGCCGGGTTCGCTGTCTCTCGACTTCACGACTTTCTCAGGTTTTCGGGTGGCGGCGCGTGCCGGCCGCTTGAGCCGAACACGAGGTGCCTATGCATTTTACCTTCAAATACGCTCCGCTTGCCCTTGCGCTGCTTTTTCCGGTGGGTGTGCCATCGGCCCTCGCGGACGACAAGGCTGCCGCCGCGGCGGTCACGAGTGAAGACGGGAAATATTTCGACGCCGAAGGGTCGCCGACCTTCAAGATCGCCGAGGACGGGACCGTCGACTGGTACACCTACAGCGGATACCGCCGGTTCAATTCGGAGTGCTTTGTCTGCCACGGCGCGGATGGTGCCGGATCGTCTTTCGCACCGGTGCTTGCCGATTCTCTGAAAGTTCTGACTTACGGAGAGTTCCTCCAGATCGTTGCCGAGGGGCGAAAGAACCTGGCTGCCGGCAAGGAGAGCGTGATGCCATCTTTTGGCGACAATAAGAACGTCTACTGTTATCTCGACGACATCTACATCTACCTTCGTGCAAGGGCCGTCGGCGATCTGCCGAGAGGGCGTCCCGCGAAGAAGGAGGAGAAGCCGCAAGCGGCGAAGGACCACGAAACTTCCTGCATGGGTGGGTGACATGGCAAGAGGCGTCCTCGTTTGGAGCGTGCTTTCTGTTCTGGCGCTGCCGGCGTCCGGGCTTGCGCAGGGCGCAGGCCTCGGTGCGGCCGGCGAACTGGTCGATCCGGAGGTGCTGCGGGTCTGCGCCGATCCCTCGAACATGCCCTTCACCGATGAGAACGGTGGCGGTTTCGAGAACAAGCTGGCGGAACTCGTCGCGTCGAAGACCGGCAGGAAGTCGGTCGCCTACACCTGGTTTCCTATGGCGACTGGTTTTGTGCGCAACACGCTGCGAGCCAATCTCTGTGACGTGGTCATCGGATATGCCCAGGGCGACGAACTCGTGCAGAACACCAATGCCTACTACAAGTCGACCTATGTGATCGTGTATCGGAAGGGCGATGGCCTAGATGGCGTCGACACGCTGTCCGATCCGCGGCTTGCAGGCAAGAAGATCGGGATTGTCGCCGGTACGCCGCCCGCGGCGACGCTTGCGCGCCTGGGCCTCATGCGGACCGTCAAGCCCTATCCGTTGATGGTCGATACGCGCCTTGCTCCCTCCATGGCCGAGGTGATGCTCAAGGAGATGGAGGCCGGCCAGATCGAGGTCGCGATCCTCTGGGGGCCGATGGCTGGTTACTACGCAAAGCAGATCGGCAATGATCTCGTCGTCGTCCCCCTTCTCAAGGAGAAGCCGGATCACATGTCCTATCGCATCACCATGGGGGTCCGGCCGTCGGATCAGGAATGGAAGCGGACCTTGAACAGAGTCATTCGAGATAACCAGAAGGAGATCAACCGGATACTGCTGGACTACAATGTCCCGCTGGTGGACGAGAACAGCCGGCCGATTACCGAGTAGGCGGCCGCGAGGAGGAGCACGCGACGGTCATGCGGATGCGCGAATTGGTTATGGTCGCGGCGATCACTCTTGTGCCGGTCGCAACCGCGATTGCCGGACCGGTAGCGGAACCGTCCGCATACAGGAGCGAGAATTACCGTGCCGACGTGCCCGACACGCTGAAGGGGGCACGAGTCGTCGATACGCCGGAGGTCGTAGGGCTCTGGACAGAGCATGCGGCCGTCTTCATCGACGTTCTGCCCTATAATCCGAGGCCGCCCGAGTTGCCCGCGGGAACGGTCTGGAAGGAGAAGGTACGGGAGAACATTCCCGGCAGCGTCTGGCTCGCAAATGTCGGCTACGGAGTGCTCAACGAAGAGATGGAAGCGTTTTTCCGCACCAACCTGGAAAGACTCACCGGCGGCAGCCACGAGAAGGTGCTGCTCTTTTACTGCCAGGAAAGGTGCTGGATGTCCTGGAATGCCGCAAGGCGCGCAGTCGAATGGGGGTACCGGCAGGTTCTCTGGTATCCGCACGGATCGGACGGATGGATCGCCGCCGGACAGCCGACCGAGAAGGCCACGCCCCTGCAACCCGAGATCTTACGCCGCTGAGGCGTATGATACCCAGCAAGACCACTTGCGGTCTTAGAGAGAAGGAGGAGATGATGAAGAAGACCTGGACGAAACCGACCATGTGCACTGTTGCCGCGGGCATGGAGATGTCTCGCTATTTCCCGGCGCAGCTGAAGAAATAGGCCACTCGGCCGCCCCGTTCGTGTCGGACGGGGCGGCTCCCTCGATGTGTCGCTGGAGGACGATCGGTCGTATGTTGTTGAATGTCCTGGGGTCTGCCGCAGGCGGAGGGTTTCCGCAGTGGAACTGCAACTATCGGCTGAGCCGAGCGGTTCGCGGCGGGGAAGAAGGATTTCGCCCCCGAACCCAGTCGAGTCTCGCAGCGTGTGCGAACGGGCGGGACTGGGTGCTGTTCAACGCCTCGCCGGACATCCGTTCCCAGATCGCCGCAACACCGGAATTGCAGCCGCCGCAGGAGGGGCCCCTGCGGGCAACACCCATTCGTGCCGTCGTGCTGACGAATGCGGATGTCGATCATATCGCCGGTCTTCTGAGTCTCAGGGAGCGCGAGCGCTTCGTGATCTACGCGACCCGGCGTGTCCTCGAGGTCCTCGAACAGAACACGATCTTCAATGTTCTGGATCCGCAATACGTGGATCGGCGCCCTCTTCCTCTGGAGGGTGTGATCCCGATCGCCGACAGCGACGGACGGCCGACCGGCATCATGGTCGAGACGTTTTCCGTTCCCGGCAAGATCGCCCTCTTCCTTGAGGATGTCGACCGCGCCGAAGATGGCTTCGGCACCGAAGACGGGGATACTGTCGGATTGCGTATCTTCGAACCGGATGCCGCGTCGTCGGCATTCTATATCCCCGGCTGCGCGGCGGTCGACGGCAGTCTCAAGACACGTTTGACCGGTGCCGCCTGCCTGTTCTTTGACGGGACGGTCTTCACCGACGACGAGATGCTCGATGCCGGTGTCGGACCCAAGACCGGCAAACGCATGGGCCATTTGCAGATATCTGGGCCGCAGGGCTCGATGGCGCTGCTCGCCGACGTGCCGGTCGGGCGGCGCGTCTACGTGCATATCAACAACACCAATCCGATCCTCGACGAGCGCTCCCCCGAGCATCGTGCTGTCCGGGCGAACGGTTGGGAAGTCGGCCATGACGGAATGGAGATCAGACTATGACCACGTTTTCCAGTGCTGCAAAGAACGGACTGACGCCGGGCGCGCTCGAAGCCCTCCTGCGCGAGGTGGGAGCGGCGCGCTATCACAATCGTCATCCGCTGCACCACAAGATGGTGTCGGGGACGCTGAGCAAGGGCCAGCTCCAGGCCTGGGCGCTGAACCGCTATTGCTATCAGGCGGTCATTCCGAGGAAGGATGCGATGATCCTCGCGCGGGCGGAGGATCCGGCCTTCCGTGCCGAATGGCGCAAGCGCATCGAGGATCATGACGGCACCAACGGCTGGGACGGCGGTATCGCCCGTTGGGTGAAGCTGGCAACGGGTCTCGGCCTCGAGGAGGATATGGTCAAGAGCGAGCGTCGGGCCCTTCCGGCGACCCGTTTCGCAGTCGGAGCCTATCTTTCGTTCTGTACCGAACGCAGTCTTCTGGAAGCGGTCGCCTCGTCGCTGACCGAGCTCTTCTCACCGGTGATCATAGGCGAGCGCGTGCCAGCCATGCTCGCCAAATACGATTATGTCACCGAGGATATCCTCGCCTACTTCAAGCCCCGGCCGGTCCAGGCATCGAGAGATGCGGAATTCGCGCTGGCCTATGTCTTGAAGCACGCCGACACGCCGCAGAAGCAACAGACCGTCATCGATGCCCTTGTCTTCAAGTGCGATGTGCTCTGGTCGATGCTGGACGCGCTCGAACACGCCTATGGCGAGAACGGGCAAATTCCGCCCGGCGCTTTTGATCCGGGGGCTGCGTAATGACCCTCGTCAGGGAGCGTGCTGTTCTCTCGCTTTCATCCAGGCCGATGCTGAAGCGGTACTGCCGGCTGCAATTCGATCCAGTCCGGGACGCCTGGGCACTGTTGGCGCCGGAGCGGGTCTATTGGCCGAACGAAGTCAGTCTCGAGATTCTGCGGCTGTGCAATGGACAGCGGTCTCCTCGGAAGATCATTGAATGTCTGGCCGAGCAATACGAAACCCCGGCCGAGGAGATTGCAACGGACGTGGAGACCTTCCTCCAGGAATGGGCGGACAGGCTGGTGGTGGCGTTATGAGCGAGATTCTTCCGCCACTCGGCATGCTGGCCGAGCTTACGTATCGATGTCCGCTGCAATGCGTCTATTGTTCGAACCCGCTGGAGCTTCTGAAAGCTGATCAGGAACTGTCGACGGAAGGCTGGCTATCGCTTTTCGAGGAAGCGGCCGATCTCGGCGTCCTGCAGGTTCACCTTTCCGGCGGCGAGCCGACGCTTCGCCCCGATCTCGAAGAACTGATTGCCTGTCTCGATCGTCGTGGGGTCTACACCAATCTCGTCACCGCCGGTGTCGGCGTCCCGGAGGGGCGCATCCAGGCATTGGCGGATGTCGGTCTCGACCATGTGCAGTTGAGCTTTCAAGGCGTGAATGCTGCCACGACCGAACTGATCGGCAATCACAAAGGCGCGCAGGAAAAGAAGCTCGAGACCGCTCGCCAGGTGCGTTCCGCCGGCCTTCCGCTCACGATCAACGCGCCCATCCACCGGCACAACATGGACGAGGTACCGGCCTTCATCGAACTTGCGCTGTCGCTCGGGGCCGAACGGCTCGAGATCGCCAATGTGCAATACGCAGGCTGGGCACTTCTCAACCGTGACGCGCTGATGCCGGACAGGGCGGATGTCGAACGACAGGTCGAGATCGTCGAAGCGGCGCAGGAGCGGCTGCACGGCGTGATGGCAATCGATTTCGTCACGCCCGACTATTTCGCGGTTTATCCCAAGCCCTGCATGGGCGGCTGGGCGAGGGATGCCCTCGTGGTCACCCCCGACGGCACGGTGCTGCCGTGCCATGCGGCCGCCACCATCCCGTCCCTGAGCTTCGATCGGTTTGGCCACCGCACGCTTACGGATATCTGGTATCGATCCAACGCCTTCAATGCCTTCCGAGGCACGGACTGGATGCCGGAGCCGTGCCGCAGCTGCGATCGCCAGGAGGTCGACTGGGGCGGCTGTCGCTGTCAGGCCCTGGCGATTGCCGGCAATGCGTCCGCCACCGATCCGGCCTGCATCAACTCACCATTTCATCATCGCATGGCGGAGCTCGCAGAGAAGAGAAACGGTGCCGCACAGGGCTTCCAGTACAGGCGCATCGGACGTGTGGATCCGTCAGCTCTTCGGCATGAGTTGGCCGATGAGTTTTGACAGGCCGTAGAGCCTCTGCTCGATGATCGTGGGCACCTCGCAGACGTAGCTAAGCGACTGGACGCGCTCTTCGAAGACGCGTGTTTCCCACTTCAACTGATCGCTCTGCTTCTCGAGCTCGGTCGGGTCGGCATTCGCATCGCGCCTCAGTTTATCGACATCCGATGCCTTCTTGCGGAGATCGGCCGCCATTTGCCGCTGTTTGCCGGCATAGCGGGCGATGCCGGAGATAACCTGCTCGCGTTCCCGGTTGAGCTTTTCGAACAGGCCCAGGAAAACCTGCGCAAGCTTCTCGTCCGTGTGGTCGGCGGGCAGTGTCGCGACGAATGTCTCGAGTTGTTTCCGGGCAGTGTCCATCGGAACTCGCCGCGCTGCTAGTTCGTCGACCAGTTGCTCGACGGCCGGATCCTTGCTCCAGTCCTTGGCGTTGTCCGGAAGGGCGTCTCCGTTCCATACCTGTGCGACGGACAACTCCGGTACCTTGCGCTGGATGCAGGGCCAGTCCGGATCGGTGTTGGTGGCGCCGACGGCCAGCCCCGGCAACATGCCGATGCCGGCGGCAGCCGCGACGATGATCGATGTCCTCATGTGTTTCCTCCCGTGTCTTGCTTGCGGGTCGTGAGGCCCAAGCTCGGATTGTAGGCGAGAATGGCGCCCGCCAGGAACAGAAACGTGAAGGCGGTGACCACCAGAAGAGATGTCCATTCGATCTGGCCATAGAAGGCGAAACGCACCAGTTCGACGGCATAGGTGAACGGGTTAACCAGGCAGATCCGATAGAGCAGGGGAGAGGCTTCCTGCACACGCCACAGCGGATAGAGCGCGGAGGATGCAAAATACATCGGGAAGATCACGAAGTTCATGATCCCGGCGAAGTTCTCGAGTTGCCGGATCAAGGACGACAGGAGCATCCCGAGAGCACCCAGCATCAACCCGGACAGGAAGAGTGCCGGCAGCACCAGGAGATAGCCGACGACGGGCGCTTTCACATCCCAGAACCAGGCGATGGCAAGGAAGACATAGACTTGCACGATCGACACCGCGACGCCGGCAAGAAGCTTCGAAACCAGCAGGAACCAGCGTGGGAAGGGGCTGACGAGAAGGGTTCGCATGTTACCCATCTCGCGGTCGTAGACCATCGACAACGAAGACTGCATGCCGCTGAAGAGCAGGATCATTCCGCAAAGCCCAGGCGTGATGTAGACTTCATACAGCACGTAGGTCTTGTAGGGCGGGATGATCGAGACGCCGAGGACCTGGCGAAATCCTGCCGCGAAGATGAACAACCAGAGCAGGGGCCGCACGAGCGAGGAGATGAAGCGTTCCCGCTGGTTCAGGTAGCGCAACCCCTCGCGCTTCAGAATGCCATTCAGGCAGACGAGGTATTGCAGAAGCCCGAAGCGTTCGCGAGGCGCCCAGCGTGACATCGCGCCGTCATGTCCCGTGATATCGGTCATGGCCGTGTACCTCCTGCTCGGATGTCCACGATGCCTGTGAGCGTGGAGAATGCCTGATGGAGCGTCGTGGAACCGGTTTGTCGGATTACGTCCGCCACGGCACCGTCGGCGACGACCTTTCCGATGTTCAGAACCACAACCTGGTCCGCCTGGTTGACTTCATCGATCAGGTGGGTCGCCCAGAGGACGCTGATGCCTTCCTGTGCGACGAGGTGCCGGATATCGGCGAGGATCGCCGCCCTCGACTTGATGTCGAGCCCGACGGTCGCCTCGTCCAGTAGCAGCAGTGACGGGCGGTGAAGGAGCGCGCGGACGATTTCAACGCGCCGCATCTGTCCTCCGGAGAGGCTGCGCGCCTTGTCGTGCAGCCGGTCCTCCATGTCGATCGAGGCGAGCAGTTCCCGGATACGATCGCGCGCCGTGCGCGTGCCGATCCCGTGTAGAGAGGCGTGGTAGGCGAGGTTCTGCAGGACGGTGAGATCGAGATCAAGGGTCCGGGCCTGGAAGACGATGCCAAGCCGGCGAAGCGCGCTTCCGGCCTTGCGACGTATGTCGTGACCGAAGATGCGGATCGTGCCGGTCTGTGGCGAAAAGAGGTGGCTGATCAATGAAAAGAGCGTGGTCTTGCCGGCGCCGTTGAGACCGAGCAGCACTGCAAACCGGCCGGCTTCGATCGAAAAGGAGACATTGTCGAGCACCTTGCGGCTGCCGTAGCTGTAGCTGACGGAACTCAGTTCCAGCGGAGGCAGTGCCGCATCCTGCTTCGGCTTCGTATTCACACCTTCGGGCAATCCGGCCTTGATCATTGGAGGCTCCCCTTCCCGCGGGTGACGATACGCCGCCACCCGCTCCTGTGTTGCACGGAAAGTGGGCAGTTACTTGATGACGATCTTGCCCTTCATGCCCTTGTCGGCGAGATCAGGCACGGACCAGGTGTATTCTCCCGGCCTGACGGTGGTGAACTGAACATTGATCGTCCCCTCGGCGTCGAATTCCAGCCAGGCGGGAGCACCGTTCATGTGCACTTCAAGGTCGTCGATGATGATCTGGTTCATCCAGACGTTCCGGAAGAGATCGGTTGCGAACTTGTATTCGAGGCCTCCCGCCGATGTGACCTTCCAGCGGTAACCCTGGCCGGCGACGAGTTCGAAGTCCTTCTGGTTTACGGTGTAGATATCCTCCTTCGAACCGAGGATCAGTTCCGGCAGATTTTTGCTGGCGCGCGTGACCTTCGGCTGGTCGTTGTCGTCGTCCTCTTCCTGGGCGGCTGCGTAAGGTTGGATTGAAAGCAGGCTGATGATGGCTGCGTATGCGACGAGCTTGAGCTTGGACATTCGGTCCTCCCGGTTTTCTGTTGCAGGTCAGTTTGGCGCCACCGTCACGCCCCAGGGCAGGGCTCCGACGGTGACCGATTTCACCGGCTCGTCGGATTGCGTGTCGATGAAGGTAATGTCGTTCGAAAGCCCGTTGGTGCTGATGATGTACTTGCCGTCCGGCGTGAACGCGAGCTGCCAGACGCGCTGGCCGACCAGCACGTACTTCTCGACCTCGTAGGTCTCCGCATTGACGACCGCGACCCGGTTCGCGGGACCGAGGGCGACATAGGCCTTCTTGCCGTCGGCGGAGATCCGTATGCCGACCGGCTGGATCGCTTCGGACCGCAGTCCCTGGATTTCGAAGTTGATCTTGTGCTTCACCTCACGGCTGGCATTGTCGATCACCGAGATCGTTCCGCCGATCTCCGCACTCACCCAGACCTCCGAGCCGTCCGGCTTGAACTGTGCGAAACGTGGACGCGCATCGACCAGTACGTTGGAGACGATCTCATGGCTCTCCGTATCGATGAAGTGCGCCATGTTGGTCGTCTCAGACGTGTTCACCATGATCTTCCCGTCCGGACTTATGCCCATGCCTTCGGGCTCCACGCCGACCGGGATTTCCGCGAGAACGCTCTTCTGCTCGACGTCGATGACGGTGACGAGGTTGTCGTCTTCGTTTGCGACGTAGAGCGTCTTGCCGTCGGGGGAAAGAACGAAGAGCTCCGGATCCGGGCCGGACGGCAGGCTGCCGACAATCTCGTGGGTCGCCGTGTCGATGATCTCGACGGTATCGTCGTCGCTGGCACAGACGTAGAGAAACTTGCCGTCGCGGGAGACGGTGATGCCGCGGGGGCGCTGCCCGACATTGATCGTCTTGACCGGCTCCATCGTGTCGGAGTCGACGATGGTCACCGTGTTGTCTTTTTCATTGGACACGTAGACCGCATTCGCCCAAGCGGGCTCGGCGATGACCGTCGCCACGGCGGCGCAATAGAGCTGCCTGAGAAGTCGCTGCATTCTCTCCTCCCACTCTTTCTATTTCAGCTTGCACTTGGTTTCGGGCCGGTCCACGCCGAGCGTGTCGAGCTCCGAGAATTGATGGAGAAAGCCCTCCTGGGGGGAGGTTGAGACGACGCCTCGGCCGTCGCCCAGCAGGATGGGCTGGCGCAATTGCCAGTTCCAGGTGCGGAAGGTCACTTTCTGCCCCTTGAAGGCGGCGATCGAGAAGTCGTCCGACTTTATGAAGGCTTCGATTTTCTCGGGATCGTTACCTTGCGTGCGGGTCGCCGCTTCGCCGAGGATGCGCACGGCTGTCCATGCCTGCATGTCCTTGGACAGCATGCGCCTGCCGGTTGCCTTGGAGAAACGGTTCTGGATCTGCGATCCGCCCCATTGTTCGCTCGCCGGATGCCAGCTTGAAGGGATGAGTCCGGCGGTGCCGGCGACCGGGCGCGGTGTCCAGGTGCGGTAGGGGACGTAGCTGCCGAACACCTCGCTCTCGTCGGCGACGACGACGACGTCATGCTCCGGCAGGTTCTGGGTGAAGACGGGCATCTGGCGTTGCACCTGGATGACGCCCGTGTCGGTGCGGCGGGCGGAGCCGGTGTCCTGGTACAAGCGCTCCTCGACGATCGTCGCACCGAAGCGTGCAGCGGCGCGACGGATTGCATCGGCATAAAGCTGGTCGCGCTCGTGCGAGCCGTAAAGCAGCACCCATCTCCGCCACTGCTTCCATACGAGATATTGCGCGAGACCATCGGCCAGCATGCTGCGGGTCGGTGCGGTGTGGAAGACGTTCGACCGGCATTCTTCCTCGCGCAACACGTCGTCGGTGGCGCCGACGTTGAAGAGGAGCACACCGTTGTCGCGGGCGAGGTCGGCGATCGAGAGCAATTGGGCTGCGGAGACGTCGGTCAGCACGAACTTGTCGCCGCGGGCGAGCATCTCCCTGAACGCCGCTACCACATCCGCATCGAATTTGACCTCAACGACGTCGAGGCTGAAGGACTGCCCGAGGAATTTGCCCGTCGTGTTGTTATCGTTGATCGCGACGTTCGCGCCGGCCACGCCCTCGTCGCGTGGCGGAATGTCGAGGACCGACAGCGCCAGTTGCGGTTCGTAGGCGCGCAGGTATCCGATGCCGATCTCCGTCGGCACTGCTCCCGCGCCGCCATCCTGCGCCCGGAGGTCGGCCGCATTGACGAGCAGCAAAAAAAAGCCCAATAAAAACGCGAGAGTTTCAGGCACCGTGCTCTCCGCAGGATAACCACTTCCCCACGCCGTCACACGAGTGACGACGGCTGAAGCAGTAAAGGTGCCCAACTTGTTTTTATACAACCTATCCGTAATCTCAAGCCTCGATTTACGCTTTTCTCGCCGCGCGGGAGACGCTAACCCTGTCGTGCGAGGAGAATTTTGATGACCAAGATGTTGGCAAGTGTTCGGAGCCGTCAGGAGGCGGAAATCGCCCTGCAGGCCGGTGCCGACATCATTGATCTCAAGGAGCCGTCACGGGGTGCTTTGGGCGCCGTGGATATGAGGGACATCGCCGAGATCGTTGCTTTCGTGAACGGTCGTCGGCTCACCAGCGCCGCCTCAGGCGATCTGCCGATGGAGCCCGACGTCGTAAGGGCAAAGGTCGACGAGCTGGCCGCGACCGGCGTCGATTTCATCAAGATCGGCTTTCTTCCGTCTGACTATCTCACGGACTGCGCAAAGGGCCTTGCCGGCATTGCGGCGAACAGGAAACTCGTGGCAGTCCTCTTCGCCGATTACGTGTATCCCGAGAATGTCATCGACGTATTCGCGGAGGCCGGCTTCCACGGTGTGATGATCGACACTGCCGACAAGACGAAGGGCCGCTTGCTGCAGCACATGAGCACCGACCGTATCGGCACGTTCGTTGCCGATTGCCATGCCCGCGGACTCACAGCCGGTCTCGCCGGGTCGCTGGAGGCGCCGGACGTTCCGCGGCTTCTCGCCTACAATCCAGACTTCATCGGTTTTCGAGGTGCACTTTGCGACAATCTCGTGCGGGACGCCGAGATCAATCGCGATGCCGCACTGAAGATTCGGGCATTGATTCCGGAAGAACAGCCGGCCGGTACGCAATCGCGCGTCGACTACAAGCTGCTGGCGGCGCGCGGATACTTTCCGGATGCGTCCGAACTCGGTCTCGGCACCGACAAGATTTTCGTGCGGGACTTCGTCCTGCCAGTCGAAATCGGCGCCTACAGCTTCGAGCACGGCAAGACGCAGCGGATGCGTTTCGACGTGACGGCGGACGTGTTGCGGGTCACCCGCAACCCGGAGGACATGCGGCACGTCGTCTCCTACGACCTCATCATGGACGGCATCCGCTCGCTCGTTGCGCGCGGCCATATCGAGCTGGTGGAGACGCTGGCCGAACAGATCGCCGCGTTCGTGCTCGAAAATCCCCGCGTGACCAATGTCGTCGTCCGTGCGGAAAAGCTCGAGCTCGGTCCCGGTGGCGTCGGTGTGATCATCGAACGCAAACAGGATCGGCAGCATGCGGCAAGATCAGGGGACCGCGCGGGCACCCATGCCGCCGAGCATCGCGGGCGTGGAGCCGTCCCCTCATGAAGCCGGTGGTCGTGAAACTCGGAGGAAGCACCGCCGGCGGCGACGAGATGCAGCGATGGATCGATCTCCTCGCCGACGCCTGCTTCCCTTTGGTTCTGGTGCCAGGAGGCGGTCCTTTTGCAGACCATATCCGCGTGATGCAGAAGCCGCTCGGCTATTCGGACGAGGTTGCCCACGACATGGCGATCCTTGCCATGGACCAGTTCGGGCTTGTCATCGCCGAACGGAGCGAGCGGTTCCGGCCAAGCATGACGATCCGCGACATGGAACAGGCTTGGAACTCCGGGCTCGTGCCGGTCTGGCTGCCGTCCTCGATGACGCGCGGAGCGCCCGATATCCTGCGATCCTGGCGCGTGACTTCCGATTCACTGGCTGCCTGGCTGGCCGGTCGTATCCGGGCTGAAAGGCTCCTCCTGGTCAAGCAGGCCGAGATTGGCCCCGAAGATGTGGATGTCGAAACGTTGGTGGCTCGGCAGCTGGTCGATGATTACCTGCCGCGTGCGCTGAGCGGTGAAACGGAGCTCTATGTCGCGGGACCGGAGAGCCTCGGGAGTGCACGCGACGCTCTTGCTGCATCGGACATTCCGGGTCGTCTGGTTGCCCGCAAGGTCGCGGAGGAGGCTCTCGGTTCATGACGCACCTGGAGACACCCCGCTGGGCCTGGGTTCTGACCGGTTCCGGACACTTCTTCGTCGAGAGCTTCGAACTCATCCATACGCTAACCCACTGCGACGTGTTCGTGTCGAAGGCCGCGGCCGAAGTGCTGCGGATGTACAAGCTGAAGCTCGATTTTCCGGACACGATGCGTGTGCTGCACGACAAAACGGCGAGTTCGGTTCCCGTCGGCAGCTTCTATCATGGTGTCTACCACACCGTCGTCATTGCGCCGGCAACGTCCAATACGGTCGCAAAATGCGTCGTCGGGATTTCCGATACGCTGGCGACGAACGTCTATGCGCAGGCCGGAAAATGCCGGGTGCCGTCCATCGTCTTTGCGTGCGATACCGCGCCTGAACTCGAAACCATGGCGCCGGGCGGACTGGTGAAGGTCTATCCCCGCCGGATCGATCTCGAAAACACGGCAAAGCTCAAGACCTTCGAACGCACGCAGGTCGTCGAGTCGCTGGCAGAGTTGAGGCTCGCGGTCGCGCATCGCAGGGAGGCGCTCGCCGGCGATGGTTGAACATCTCGTCTTCCTGACCGGACATCTGGCGAAGACCAGGCTCGAGAACGTTCTCGCCGGGTTGGAGAAGAGAGATTTCACCTATGACATTGTCGATATCGGCGTCAAAGTCGCGGCTCTGATGACGGAAGAGATCATCAAACGGCGGCTCAAATGCCCTTCCGCGGTGAATCGTGTCGTCCTGCCCGGCCGTTTCCGGGGAAATATCGAGCGACTGACGTCGGAATTCGGCGTCCGCTTTGTCCGGGGCCCCGATGAGATCGCCGATCTGCCGGCCTTCCTCGGACGCAAGGGGAGGGCCGTCGATCTCTCACGCCACGACCTGCGCATATTCGCCGAGATCGTCGATGCGTCGGCGCTGCCGATCGACCTGCTGCTCGAGCGCGCCCGCTCGCTGGCCGAAGCCGGGGCAGACGTCATCGATCTCGGATGTCTGCCGGATACGCCTTTCAGTCATTTGCGTGAGGCCATTCAGCGCCTGAAGGCGGAGGGGTTGGCCGTCAGCGTCGATTCCGCCGATCTCGCCGAACTGGAAGCGGCGGCGGAAGCGGGCGCGGACTTTCTCCTGAGCCTCACGGAACACACGCTCGATCTTGCCACCCGTTACAAGATCACGCCGGTCCTGATCCCCGCTGTTCCCGGCGACCTCGACTCCCTCGGTCGCGCCATCGAGGTAGCGCGCGAGGCGGGCATCGAATTCATCATCGATCCGGTCCTCGATCCCATTCATTTTGGCTTTGCTGCGTCGCTCGGCCGCTTCATCGAGGCGCGCCGGCGCTGGCCTGACGTCTCCATGCTGATGGGAACGGGGAACCTGACGGAACTCACGGATGCCGATTCCTCCGGTGTGACGGCCGTGCTTCTCGGCCTTTGTTCCGAGCTCTCGATCGGCAACGTGCTGGTCGTCAATGTCAGCCCGCATACCGCGCGCACGGTGGAAGAGCATGATCGCGCGCGGCGGATCATGTATGCCGCCAAGCGAGACGGCGCGTTGCCGAAGGGCTATGATCCCGGGCTCTTGCAGGTGCACGACCGCAAGCCGTTTCCTTACTCGAGCGCGGATATTGAGGCCTTGGCGGGCACTGTTCGCGACGCCAACTTCCGCATCATGACGGCGCCCGACGGCGTGCATGTCTTCAATGCGCGGGACCACCGGACCGGGCAGGATGCGTTCTCCTTCTTTCCCGATCTCGAGGTTGCGACCGACGGCGCACACGCATTCTATCTCGGCGCGGAGCTCACCAAGGCGGAGATCGCCTGGAAACTCGGCAAGCGTTACGTGCAGGACGAACCGCTCGCCTGGGGTGTCGCCGTCCCGGAGAAGACAGAGGACCGGACGCGGCTCGCCGAGGCCGGCCACACGCTGCGCGCGAAGAAGGAGGGCAAGTGAGCTACATCCGTGAAGTGATCGTGACCACCGTCGATGCCGTCGGCCAGCCGCATATCGCGCCGCTCGGCATCATCGCCGAGGGTGACTGCTGGGTCATCGCCCCCTTTCGGCCCTCCCGGACGCTCGACAATCTCGCTGCGGTGCCGTTCGCCGTCGCAAACTACACCGATGACATGCTGGTCTTCGCGGGTTGCCTGACCGGGCGGAAAGACTGGCCGCTTGTACCCGTCGCCGACTGGCCAGTGCCGCGGCTGCAATCGGCGCTCAGCCATTCACTGCTGCAGGTGGTCTCTGTCGACGATGACGGCGTGCGCCCGCGGCATTTCTGCAAGGTCGTCGGCGAGGAAATGCATGCGCCCTTCACCGGGCTCAACCGTGCAAAAGCCGCCGTGCTGGAACTCGCCATTCTGGTGAGCCGGTTGCACATGCTCCCGAGAGACAAGGTCGAGCGGGAGATCGACTACCTGAAGATCGCCGTCGACAAGACGTCCGGCCCCGACGAGCGGCTGGCGTGGAATTGGCTCATGGAACGGGTCGAGCAGCACCGGACGACAGGCTAGCCTGCATCCGCAGACTTGCTGATCTCTGCGGCGGCGAGCAAAGCCACGGCTGCCGCCGGTGCCGCCTTGCAGGCCGTTTCGCGTGCCGGTTCGACGGCGTTGATCAGCGTTCCGAAATCGACGAACGGCCGCTCCAGTCGTGCGGCAAGTCTGCGGATCTGTGGCCGGCCGATGCCGGCTCCGACCACAGGCGCGCCGCGGGCAAGCCGATGATCGGCCGCAACGCGGAGGGCGCCGTCGTGCACCATCCGTAACTGATGCTCGCTGAACCAGAGGGCGATATCGCTCCATTCCTCGGTCGAGAGATCCGGTCCATCGCGACCGATCATTCGCGCCAGCCGGCCGATCGATCCGGTCAGGGTCTTCTCCCGCCGGTCGGCTGACGGATACTGGTCATCCGCCTCGTCGAGCATGCCGAGAATGCGGGCGATGTCGGCCGTGTTGGCAAAGTACTCGTTCATCAGCGGCGTCATCGTGCCGCCGACTGGAACACGCTCGGCGATGCCGATCAGTGCCGATCGTGTGAAACCGGTATAGACCAGTTCGCCGGAGAGTAGTCGCTCGGCATCCGAATAGCCTGTGTTTGCCACTTTGCCGTCCCGCAGCGCGAGGATGTCGGTGGTCGTCGAACCCATGTCGACGAACAGGGCATCCCGGACGACGCTCGCCGCAAGCGCGGCTGTCGCGTGCCAATTGGCGGATGCGATGTCGGGCGCGAGGCCGCGTGCTTGCGCGGTATCGGCGAAGCCGGCACGACCGGCGTAGATGCGAGTGTCCTCAGTGCCGAACTCCTCTTCGATCAACGAGAGAATGCCCGCTACACCTTCGCGCCGGTCGGCAAATCCGTCGGAAAGCTCGGCCGTCATGGTGAAGGCATTTGCAGCGCCCGCCGGCACTTCCGCCCGCAAGGATTCGATGCCCCTCCGGACCTCGTCGATGCCGAGCCACATCGATGTCTTCAGCGTGGCCGAATGCGTGACGACACCATTCTCGCAGAGCGCCATCTTCAGATGAGCGCCGCCGATGTCCCATCCGGCGACAAAGCGCTTTCCTTCTGCGGAATTCCGGTCTTCCATGGATTGGTTCGTCCTCTCTGGGGTTCTGCTCGTGCTTATCATTCCGGTTCTCGACATCAAAGATGCTCTCGTCGTCCATGCCCGCCGCGGCGAACGGCAGGCGTATCGCCCGCTCGAGACGCCGTTGAGCCTCCGTCCCGCCCTGGAGGACGTCGCGGAAGGCTTACGCAGTGTCTACCCCTTTACCATCTTCTATGTCGCGGATCTCGACGCGATCGGAGGCCAGACGGGCGACTGCTCCGCCGCCCTTCGTCTCACCCGTCTAACCCCGACGCCGGGAGTCTGGCTCGATGCCGGTTTTTCGGGTTCGGAAAGCCTTGCGCGTACACACGCCTTGCCTGGCGTGGCGCCGGTCGTCGGATCGGAATCGCTTACCGACGCGGCTTTCCTCACCCACTTTTCGGCCTATCCCGGCGCCATTCTCTCTCTCGACTTCCGAGGCGAGGCGTTTTGTGGACCGGAGGACGTCCTTGCCCGCTCTGACCTCTGGCCTTCCCGTGTCATCGTCATGACTCTCGCTCGTGTCGGTTCCGAGACCGGCCCTGACTTTGCCCGCCTGGCGGAGATCAAGGCACGGGCGGGCGCCCGGCAGGTCGTTGCGGCGGGCGGGGTGCGCGATGCTACAGATCTGTGGAAGCTTGCGGAGATGGGTATTTCCGCCGCCCTGGTCGCCACGTCGATTCATAACGGGACGCTGACGCGTGAGGTCATTGCCGGGATGATGGAAGGATCGGACACCGTTGCGCAGCGCCGTTGAGTGACCGGAAAGAGGGATTTCTCCCTCTTTCCATGCTTTAGAATCCGAAGATCTTAGCCAACCGGCGCAACAGGCCATCCGAATTCACAGAGGGCGTGCTCTGTGCGGGGTTGCTTCGTATCTAGGCGCCGAAGGGATGCTTGACCTGATCCCGTTGTGCGGTTGCCTCGGCGGCCGTCGGTTTGCCGGCGACGGCGCGCTGGATGGCTTCCTTGGTCGCCCTGTAGTTGAAGTCCTGAATCTTAGCGTCGTCGGCGGCTTCCCAGTGGATGAACACGCCGACGCAGATGAAGACGTCGTCTGCTTCGTCTGCAGGAATGGTGCCGTCGGCCACGCTGTCCTGTACCGCCTTGGCGACGCCATACTGGGCGGGACCGAACATCTGGACGGCCTGCTTGGCCCCCTTGATGGTCACCTTGTTGAACATCACGGTGTTGGGCTTGCAAGGCAGATTGGGGGCAATAACTGCAAGGAGGGAGGTAAATCCGTCCTTGTTGTTCGTCAGGGCATTGCAGAATGCAGACTCGACCGCACTTCCGCGCGGGCCGATGAGAAGGTCGATGTGAGCGACTTCGTTACCGTCGCCAACAAGAGATTCGCCAACCAGAACTTTATTGATTTTTGCCACGGCCATGTACCTCCCTGTACCGTTCCAAAATGGTTTGTCCAAAGATGCCGTACCTTCGAGACACGACGCTCGATGGACAGCTATCCTTGTTCACAGCACCCTTTGTACTCGGGTCGGTTGGCCAGATAGCAGCAGAAGCCCAATCTTCCGCCGGAGAAATTCAAGCACTTACCTGCGAATTATGCAAGACGAAGTTGAGCCGCTCGGCGAAAACTGTCGCGACCGTCAGGTCTGCCGACGTTCCGGGGTTGATGTTCTCAGCTTTCAGCCGTCGGTCGAAATCGACAAGCAGCCGCAGGCGTTCCGGTTCGGCGGCGATCTCGCCCAACTGGCCTGCGACCGAAGCCGCCTCCAGACGAATTTCCTCAGCTCTCTCGACACCGTGCTTGCGCGCCACGTGGCTGTCCGGAAATCGCGAGAGAAAGTGGAGATAGGTGAAAACGGTGGGCCACATGCCCGTTTCTCCAACCGCCTCGGCTGTGCGGTAGGCGGCAAGCCCGCCCGAAAAGATGTCGGCGAAGTCGCTGACATACTGTCTGGCGATCATGTCTCGTTCGGCCGCTTCCCGCATGGCGACGAGCAGCGGGACTCTGGGTGGTTCCGCGACGTCGTTTGCAGCCTCGCCGAGCCCGCCCGGCGCGGCGAGTGTGATCGCGCTGAAGACGTCTTCGGCGTCACGGTCGTCCATTGCGCCGAGGACTGCTGCAAGCTCCCCTTGCAGGTCGTTTCCCCCGGCCTCGGCGGCCGTGGCGAGGGGCGCACACAGCAGCACAATCCCGAGATTGGTGTTGGTGCCGACGGCTTCCCGCGTCATCCGGATGGCGTCGAGAACTCGGCGACCGACCGGCCATCCGGGATGGCAGACAGCGCCCGCGGATACCTCGGCGCTGTCCAGAAACTGTTGCGCAGACATGCGGTGTCCGTCGGCGAAGCGATGCACGTTTCCGGGCTTCAGCGCCTCGATCTCCATCCTGCAGGCGTGGCGGTAGGCCGCGTCGATTTCGGCGGGCTGCGGCATCAGGCGGCGGGCCTCTCTCCTTCCGCGGGGGCGATCTGGGACACCAGTGCTTCCGCGATGCTGTCCGCGACCTTGACCGGGATCACCGACTGCAAGCCCGTCCATGCCGGCATGCTGTTGACCTCGAGAAGCTGGAGCCGGCCGTCGGCCGCAGGAATGATGTCGATCCCGGAAAAGTCTGTTCCGATTGCCGCGGCGGCGGAAAGCGCGAGCGTCTCCAGCGCCGGGCGAAGCGGTCCTGTCACAGGCTCCGCCCGTGCGCCCCTTGCTATGTTTGTCACCCAGCCGTCGGCGCGGCGCGCGATCATGCCGAGGACGGCGCCGTTGCAGGTGAACACCCGGTAGTCGCAAAAGGTCGTTCCGGGTCTGGCGACGTATCGTTGCAGATAGTAGACGTCGTCGACCTCGAGCCCGTCCGGCAACTGTTCGACCGTTTCGATCAGCCGCACGCCGCGACCCTGCGAGCCAAAGAGGGGTTTCAAGACCAGCGGGCCCTTCGGCAGTTCGCGCTCGGCGATGGCGCGGGCATTGGCGATCGACTCGACGGCGAAGGTTTCCGGCACCGGAAGGCCGGCGCGGGCCATCAGAAACGTCGTCGTCGATTTGTCGACGCAACGCTCGATCGCTTTTGCCGAGTTCCAGACCGGTATGCCGAGATGGCCGAGCGCATGCAGGATTCCGAGTCGCCGGGTCACGGCCTCGAAACTGCCCGAGGAAATCGAACGGACGACGACCGCCGCCGGCAGCGCCCCATCGAATCCCGGAATGGCGATGCCGGACACATGGCGGGAATCGAAGGCAATGTCGGCGAGCCGCAGGAAGACGGCGTCCATGCCAAGCCGTGCGAAAGCGGCGCTCAATTGTCGTACCTGACTGTCGGTACGATCCGAGGTGATCACGATCTTGTCCCGCAGAACGGGCGGTGTCATTTCAGCCAAGGGACTGCTCCAGCATGTCGATGTTCGTCTTTCCGGCGCGGAAGGTCTCACCGGCCTCGATCGCGGTGACGATCACCTCGGCCGGGCTGAAGAGGTGCGGGTCTATGGCGTAGAAGTCACCATTGAACTTGCGAAAGATCTCCGAGAAGGGCTGGCCGTAGTCGCGCGACCCATCGCTTGTGAGGTTTTCGGCAAGATTCCGGGCAGCCGCCGCGGAACCCCGGACGAACAGCTGGACGAGGCCACCATAGATGATCGCGTCGTTCGTGCGTCCCATTGCCTTCAGGAAGTCGGGATGCGGTGCCGGGATAGGCGCCTTTCCGATGCCGTCGACGATCGCATCCAGCGGGAACTTCAGGTCGTGCGCCTTGTGCAGCGCCACTTCCAGCACGCGGCCGACGATCTGGACGCAGCCGGCGATGCTCTGCGTCGGCGCATAGACGAAGGTGAGCCGGTCCGGCGCGAGCCCGGCGGCCTTGGCCACTTTCTCGACAATGGCGGCGGGCGGCGGGGTTGCGGTCTCGAGAACGACGACAGAGCTTTCGGCTCGCGGTTCCCTGTAACGGATTTCCTCGAAGAGCGGCTCGACGCGGGCGAGCGCCCGCACCGGTCCCGATCCCATGGCGAAGTATTTCTCATGGGTAAGCTGCCATCCGGCGTACTGGCTGCCGAGGCAGGCAAGGACCGGCTGGGACGAGCGGACCTCGATCGAAAGCGGCCAGCGCGAAGAATGTCGGTCAAGACTTACCGATGCGATGCCGAGCCCGCCCATGCAGATTTCTACCATGCGAAGCCCGGCCTCGAGGGAGCCGGGGCTGTGTGCGCCCGCGTCGATCAGGTGTTCGCCGAGGCTGCCGCGGCTGTGGCCGATGCCGAGCCGTCCGGCCTCCGCGATCATGCCGTCGACGACCTTTTGTGCGCTTCTGTTCAGGAAGGCTTCTCCGTCCTTCATCCTGCATACTCCTCCCAATGGGGTGATAGTTCGCTTATTCTGGCCTTGACCGCTCGTTCTGCGGCGGCGGCGGAGCGGGCTTGCGCGAGCACCGTACAGACCGGATCGCCGGCGTCGAGTTCCGATCCCGGACGTTGGTGGTCCGCCGTCAGGGGTGGCCACTGCAGTTCCGGAAAGCGGGGGATCGGCCGCGAGGCATAGGCGATCGCCGACGCCACCGCGCCTCGAAAGACCGGGACCTCGATGCTCTCACCGCGAACGGAGCGAAGATGCTGGGTCAGCAGCGAGGTGTCTTCTCCGTCAAAAATGTCGAGCGTCGCACCCGGACGTGGGTTGATCTCCAGAAGAAACGTTCCTTCCGGTCCATCGATAAAGTCCGCACTGCAGAGGCCGACCAGCCCCGTCCGGGCGACGAGATCGTTCAGCCAGCGGCTGATCTTCCCCCCCTTTTCGCGCGGAAAACGCGGCAGGCGAACGGCTCCGCCATAGCGGAACGGGCTGGCGGCAGAAGGCGAGGGCCACTGGCGGCTATAGCCGACAAGGCGTGCGCAACCTCGTTCGGCGAGGAAAAGGGCGGAGAGACCCACCCCCGGAACGTGTCGCTGGAAATAACTGCCCGTCGGAGAGGGGCCGAAAGACGTGGCCGGTCGCACATGAGAGCCGCCGGCGCCGCCGGGGACCTTCGTCAACCAGCCCCTTCGATCTTTCGGGGGCTCGAAGCGTATCTCCGGATGGGGGATGCCGATCTCGGCGCAAAACGACGCAAGTGACAAGGGATCCTTCACGCGCCGGATCGCATCGGCGCTGTTGCCGGCAATTGGGAAAGTCTCGGCTAGCATGTCGATGATCTCCGGCCTGCGTTCGAAGCCAGAGCCATAGACGAGTGCCTCCGGCCTGTCCTGTCCGACAAGTTTCCGGAGGCTCGGGAGGATCTCCCGGCCGTCGATCCCGTCGTTGAGGCTGCCCGGCAGGATCGTCGCCCGTTCCGCGAGCCGGCAGGTATCGGTGTCGTTGAAGAGATCGGCGACTAGTGGGCGGTATCCTGCGCGGCGTGCTGCTGCTGCGAGCGACCGCCCGGAAATCGCCACCACCAGGATCATGGGGCTATTTGGCGAGGCTGCGGGCAAGGGTGAATGCATCCTGAAAATCAAAGACGACGGGTTTTTCGGCGGAGATCATCCGTGCGAAGAGACCCGCCTGGGTCTTGTACTTGACGTTGCCGATCGACAGTGGCCCGATACCGACTGCTTGTCCGTGGAGGGCTTCTCCGTTGGCATTGACCTTGAGGCCCTCGATGCCCGCGGGCGGAACGGCGTTGACGTCCGCGGCGACGAGGAGTTTTTCGGATGACTGCAGCTGCTCCGACGATATCACCTGTACGCCCGCCTTCGCTGCCGTCAACACGATTTCCGCCTCGGTGAGTATCGCCCTCTTGTCGTCCTCTGTCGATCCGTCAACCGCTTCGACATTGACGCCGAAGCGATCCTTGACCGAATGGGCGATGTGCCGGACGCGTTCGACGCCGTCATGGCCAGCGATGGTGACCGCGGCGCCTTCCCTGGCCGCGATGACCGCGGTGCAGTAGCCGACGACGCCGGTCGCACCGAAGATCGCCACCTTTGCTCCGTTCAGGTCGCGGCTGTGGTGTTTCGCCAGCGCCTTCTCGACCTTTGCCACCATCGCGGCCGCTGTCGTGAAGGACCCGGCAGGATCGGCGAACACCGAAACCTCGAAAGGCGGGACCATGGCCCTCTTCGCTGCATCGAGCATGTCGAGCGCCAGCGCCGCGTCCTTGCCTGCAAGGAATATCCCCGTCGCCACGCCCGCATCCGGAGGCCGCGAGAAGATCGCATCCTGCACGAGATTGCCCACATCTGCGAGCGTTACGTCGGTGTACGGGATGACGTGGTCATATCCGGCGTCGAGTGCCATGTTCACGTCGAAGGGGCTCATCTGCTTCAGCGGCGTGAGCATGTGGAGAATGGTCTTGCGGCTCAAGGTTCTTGTTCCTCCTCAGTGAATGCGCCCTTGTCTCAGACCGAACTGCGGCGGCATCACCGTCTGGGTGATTTTTGCGCCGAGGTTTCGTGCAGGCACGATGCGGGTACTGAGACCCGGCTCATCGATGCCGGCGTCATCGACGATCTGTTCGGCTGCCTCCTGCGACTCGGTAAAGGCAAAACCGGTCGGACCCCACGAACTCTGTCCGATGCCGACCGCGCCGTGAACCGCAAGCTTGCGGACGGCAGTTTCGACCGCCTTGCTGGTGAACAGCCCTCCCTGCGCGGGAGCAAAGTAGCGTCCGATTTCCGCCTGGATAGTCTCCACGGCCTTGCCGAAGGCGGCAAGATCGCCTTCGATCAGGGAAGGCATCAGTGCCATCAGCGTCGTGCGGCAGATGGTCGAGGAGCTTGTCTCGGCAAACGGGGGAAGAGCGCTGAAGGCGGCGATCTCGGCTTCTCCGTGGATCCCCTGATGGTGATGGTCGAACACGAGAATGACGCGCCAGTTCTCGGGAAAGGGAATTCGCGAGATCACGGTGGGCGCCTGGTCGTCCTGCCCCTTGCCGGCGTCGATGATCAGTCCACCCCGATCGAATGCGGCGATGCCGATGCCGGAGCGCGTGCCGCGGCCGAGAAAGACGGCGTCGTCGCGAATGGCGAACGGGAGTTCGTGTAGCGTCCGCAATGCTGCGGAGACCGCAAGCGCGAGCTGTGTTCCCGATCCGAGTCCGGAGTGACTCGGGATCGTACGGTGCACGATCACCTTGTGGTGACCGTCAATACCGAGATGGGCGCTAAGCTTGGCTATATGCGCGCGAATGCGTGCTTGTTCTCCGCCTTCGACACTCGTCTCGCGTGCTCTGGCGACCGTCAGGACGGTGGAAATGGTCTCGAGGGGAAGGCCTATGCTGCCGAAACGCCCACTCGTCTTTCCCGGAATGTCGAGGAAACCGAGGTGCAAGCGCGCAGGGACCTGAATAGTGACGGAGTCCGACATTTGATGCAATTCTAACAATCTAGAATATCGGGCCCGAGAATATGATATCGTCTTTTGATCGCAGCGCAAGCGGCGTGATCGAAGAATGAGGGAGGTCATGTCGATGAACGACCGCACCGATGCCGCCGGCAAGGCGGACCGTGTCTATTCCGAAGCCGAGATCCTCGAAAGGCTGAAGCGTGAACTGCCGCACTGGCGTTACGAGGACGGCTGGCTGCGCCGCAAGTACAAGACCCACAGCTGGAAATCGACGCTGATGGTCATCAACACGGTCGGCCATCTGGCCGAAGCCGCCTGGCATCATCCCGATCTCAAGGCATCCTATGCCTGGGTCGAGGTCAAGCTGATGACGCATTTGGCCAAGGGGATCACCGACAAGGACTTCGAACTTGCCCGCAAGATCGAAGAGGTTGTTCAGTGGCAGCCCGGCAAGGAAGGCGGAGCCCTGGAAGGTACCCCGCGGACGGATCAGCGATTTGCCTACTTGAAGTACGACGACTGATCGGCGATTTTGCTTCTGGGCGGGGGTTCACTTTCTCAGAGAATTGGCTAGAATCTAGACCGGCACCAGAAAGTTGTGGGGTATGTCGGTTGCGTGGATAGGCAACCAGGCAGTTTCATTGACAGCCGCAATTCAGGAGACGGCAAAGCTTCTGGTGTCGTGCCGCTGCCCGGTTATTTCAGTTGATTCGGATATTCATGGTTGCCGAAGTGTGGTCGCGCTGGCCGAACGGGTCGGAGCGACTTACGATCACGTTCGCGGAAGCGAACTCGCCGAAGAGGCGGCACTCTTCACCGACCACGGCGGCTTCTTCACGACCCCGCTCGAAGCCCGCCGCAGGGCGGACCTGATTGTCCTCGTTGGCGAAATTCCGGCCGCTCATCACGAACTCCTTCTGTCCTGGCATGCCGCGCGTCCCGACCTGGGGCCTTCGCAGAAGCGGCGCTGGTTCCACATATCGGGGGCAAGGCGCGAGGATACGGCATCCGAGATCTCCGCCGTGCTGAAACGCGTGAAGGCGAGCGTCGTCGAAGCTTCCGGCCAACCGCTCGCCGCCGTTCTCGCCGCCGTGCGGGCCGGTCTCGGCGGCAGGAAGAGCATCGGTGCCGTCGAGGGGTTTGATGACTTGGCGGCCGCTCTCGGCAAGGCCGCATTTCCCGTCTTTGTCTTCTCTGGTCGGCAGCAGGGGCTTTCCACGCTCGCCATGCTGCAGGGACTGGTTGGTGATCTCAATCGCAGCCGCCGCGCGACCAGTCTCTTCCTGCCCTCCGACGATCGTGCCTGGGGTCTCGCGCTCGCATCGGTCTGGATGACAGGCTTTCCGCCGCGCACCGGCTTCGGTACGGGCAAGCCGGTCTACGATCCACAGCTCTCGGACGTGACGCGGATGATCACAGAACAGGAGGCGGACCTGCATCTCTGGATCTCTGAGGCGGAGGGCGATAAGCCGGTGCATCGCCCTGGCCTGCCGCTCGTCGCCTTTGTTCCGGGCGAGGCTGCGGTTTCCGGGGCAGCGGTAACGATCACCGTCGGACGGGCCGGTGTCGACCACGATGGCGTCTTCTATTCGAGCCGTATGGGAACGCTGTCGGCCGTGAAGGCGTCCGCGCCCTCGTATCGTCCGAGTGTTTCCGGGGTTCTCCGCGAACTGGCGGATGCTCTGCCGGAGAAGGAGGCGCTGCCGTGCTGATCCGACTGGCGGGAGGAGAGGTCGTCGACCCGGTGAACGGTGAAAGCCGCCGGCGGGACCTGTGGATTTGCGATGGATTGATCGTCGAGAAGCCGGAAGGCCGACGTGCCGACAAGACCTTCGACGTTTCCGGCTGCGTGGTGATGGCCGGGGCGATCGACATTCATTCCCATGTCGGTGGTGGCAATGTGAACACGGCGCGTCTGCTGCTGCCCGAGCACCATCGCGCACATCAGGCGCGCCCTCAGCACACCCCGCTTTCGAACGCCGGCTGGTCGACCTTCCGGACCGGGACGCTCTATGCGCAGATGGGCTTTACCACGGTGGTCGAGCCGGCGATGAACCCGCTCAACGCACTCCACACCCATCTGGAGCTTGCAGATATCCCGATCATCGACAAGGCGACGCTTGCGATCCTCGGCAATGACGATTTCCTTCTTTCAATGATCCGGGACGATGCGCCGGCGGCGATGATCGACGACTACGTCGCCTGGACCGTCTCGTCTTCCCGATCACTGGGTGTGAAGGTCATCAATGCTGGCGGTGCTGCGGCCTTCAAGGAAAACGTTCGCGCCTTCTCCTTCGACGATGTGGTGCCGGCCTACGGGGTCAGCTCGCGCAGGATCGTCAAGACCCTGCAGGCGGCCGTCGGCCGCCTCGGCATTCCGCATCCGCTCCACGTTCATGCCAACAATCTCGGCATCCCCGGAAACGCCGCGACGGCGGCCGAGACGATCAACGCCGCCGAGGGGGAACGGCTGCATTTGGCGCACCTGCAGTTCTACGGCTACGGGACCGAAGGGAAACGCGGCTTCTCCTCTGAGGCGGCCCGTCTCGCCGAACTCGTCAACGGAAACCCCGAGGTCACCATCGACGTCGGTCAGGTGATGTTCGGCCAGACGGTGACGATCTCCGCGGACGTCATCCGTCAATTCTCGGCCGTCGGCCACGCGAGCCCGCGCAAATCCGTCATCTATGACGGCGATGCGAACGGAGGGGGGATCGTTCCCTACCGCTACAGGCAGGATTATTACGGCTCGCTGCAATGGGCGATCGGGCTCGAACTCTTCCTGCTGATTACCGATCCCTGGCGCGTGTTCTTCACGACGGATCATCCGAACGGTGCGCCGTTCACCACCTATCCGGAGCTTTTCGAACTCCTGATGAGCCGCGAGGCGCGGGACATCCAATCGGAAAAGCTCAACCAGGCGGCGCTGAAGCACTCGACGCTGTCTTCGATCGCGCGTGAATACACGTTCGACGAGATTGCCATCATGACCCGAGCCGCGCCGGCGAGGCTCCTCGGGTTCAAGGATCGTGGCCATCTCGGCCCCGGTTCCATAGCCGACGTTGCGGTCTATAGAAGGGGCAAGGACATCGCCAGGATGTTCCGCGAGGCGGCGCTGGTGTTCAAGAACGGCGAGCTCGTCGTCGAGGATGGCGTCGTGACCCACTATCGGTGGGGCAAGGCGCTCCGCCTCAACCCCACTCCTGATACGGCGATGACCCGCCGGCTCGGCGACTATTTCGAAAGCCGCTACGGGCTCGGCCTCGACTGGTTCACGTTTCCGGAGACGGCAATCGCCCGCACCGATGCCTTTGCGGAGGTTCCATGCAACAGCTGATCCGCAATGGCGTCGTGATCGACGATACATTTGCCGAAGCCTTCGGCATGCGGGCGACCGCCATCATCATCACCGCTCCCACTCTCAAGTGGGCACGTCAGGCGGCGATCACCATGACCGGCTTTGCCACCTCTGTCATCGGATGCGGATGCGAGGCGGGCATCGATATGGACGTGCCTGAAACCGCGACGCCGGACGGTCGTCCCGGCTGCCGGGTCATGCTGTTCGCGATGGGGACGGACGAGTTGCAGAAGCAGCTGAAAACGCGTCTGGGTCAGTGCGTGTTGACCTCGCCTGGCAGTGCCTGCTTCGCCGGTCTGGAAGGCAGCGCACCGCTCGATCTTGGTTCGGCGCTCCGCTATTTCGGCGACGGCTGGCAGATATCCAAGAAGTTCGGCGGCAAGCACTACTGGCGTGTCCCCGTGATGGACGGGGAGTTCCTCTGCGAGGCCACGACGGGGCTGACCAAGCAGGCGGTGGGCGGCGGCAACATGCTGCTTCTCGCTGCCGACTGGGCAAAGGCTCTCAGGGCCGCGGAGACCGCCGTTGCCGCCATTGAGAAGGTTCCGGGCGTCATCATGCCCTTTCCGGGCGGGATCGTGCGTTCCGGCTCGAAGGTCGGCGGTAAGTACAAGGGGATGATGGCGTCGACCAACGACGCTTTTGCGCCGACGCTCAAGGGAGCGGTGAAGACGGCGCTCGATGCCGGCACCAACGCAGTGCTGGAGATCGTGATCGACGGCGAGACCAGCGATGCCGTCGCGGACGCGATGCGTGCGGGACTGAAGGCCGTCGTCAAGCTCGGACCGAAACAAGGGGCACTCAGGATCAGCGCCGGCAATTACGGCGGCAAGCTCGGCAAGTTCCATTACCACCTCAAGGAGCTGCTGCCATGAAGCCGCTGACGTTTACGCTTCTCGCGGAACCCGGGGAAAGGCTCGATCTATCCGCGCTCGTTCCGGATCGTTTGGCAGGTCAGCCGGTGTCGGAGATCGCCGCCCTTCCGGTCGGAACGACGCGGACCGGCATCAGGGTCGGCGACCTCTTCAGGATAACGGGCAAGGATGCATCGTCCCTCGTCTTTGACGGAGGATCGCGGCGCTTCGATCAGGTCGGCGCGGGCATGACGTCCGGCAGTGTCCGGGTCGTCGGTGATGTCGGCTTCAGGGCGGGCCGGACAATGGGCGGCGGTACGCTGGTCATCGAAGGCAACGCCGGCGAGGAACTCGGTTCTGGTCTCTCTGGCGGCCGCATCAAGGTGGCGGGCAATGTCGGTGATCGCCTCGGTGCTCCGTTGGCAGGTGAGCTGCAGGGTGTGAGCGGCGGAACGATCGTCGTGCGTGGCAAAGCCGGGCATCGCGCCGGCGAAAGGATGCGGCGCGGATTGATCGCGGTGCTCAAGGGATGCGGCGATCATCTCGGGCTCGGCATGATTGCCGGAACCATCGTCGTGACCGGGCGGGTCGGCGTCATGCCGGGCTATCTCATGAAACGGGGTTCGCTGCTCCTCGATCGGCGACCGGAGGTGCTCTCGCCGACCTTCGTCGATTGCGGAAATGCCGATATCGCCTTCTCCGGTCTGTTCGACCGCTTCCTGATGGCGGAGAAGATCCTCGACAAGCCGTTGCTGGGAACTGCACCGACCCGCATCTGCGGTGACAATGCAGTGCTCGGCAAGGGCGAGATCCTGTTTCGCCGCGGACGGTGAGCTTTCCATCCGAACCTCTTGCTTGACTTGTCGCGCTGTTCGATCAATGGCCTTTATAACAAGTCTCGATGATATGAACCGATTGCGCCGGACGATTTTGGTTTCCGGCCAGGAGAAAACCGCAATCGGACCTTACGGTCCGGTGAGGATTTTTGACGACGACCGGGGAGCAAAATCGCCCGGTCCTTCGGATGGGCCGGATTTCGCCCGCCGGCTTTGTCGCAATCCTCGCGCGATGCTGCGGCATCGCTCTGCGGTATGCTTCGCGCCGGACGGACGCCTCCGGTCCCACGCAATCGGTTCATATCATCGAGACTTGGTATTTGTCGTCGTGATCCGTCACGGCGGTAAGTCCGAACAACTTCGAACCGGTGCGGAAACCACTCGTGGCAAGATCGGCAAAAGGCGGAACAGGCAACCGGGTTACGATCACCCGCGCGCTTTCAAAGCTCGGCTATTGTTCCCGCACCCAGGCGGAAAGGCTGCTGGCGGAAGGGCGGATCTCGATCGGCGGCAAGCCCGTCACCGATTTCGAGACCTGGGTGGATATCCGGTCGGATCGCATTGAGGTCGACGGCCGACCGATTGCTGCGGAAGAAAAGACCTATGTGATGCTGAACAAGCCGCGTGGCCTGGTCACCACCAGGGACGATCCGGAGGGCAGGGAGACGGTCTATTCCTGCCTCAAGGATGCGGGATTCGGCTTTCTCTCCCCTGTCGGGCGGCTCGACAAGGCGAGCGAAGGCTTGCTGCTTTTCACCAATGATACGGTGTTTTCCCAGCGCCTTCTGGACCCGGCGACCCACGTGCCCAAGATCTACCACGTGCAAGTCGGCGGGCGCCTCGACGACCGCCAGGTCAGGCAGCTGGAGACTGGCGTGCCGGTGGAGGGGGAGACATGGCGTGCCGCTTCGGTCCGGATCATCCGTCAGGGGGAAAAGAACACCTGGCTCGAGGTGAGGCTGGAGGAAGGGCGCAACCGTCAGATCCGTCGGATGCTGGAGTCGATCGGCGTCGAGTGCCTGCGCCTTGTCCGCGTGGCGATCGGTGACGTCGAGCTTGGCGACCTGCCGAAAGGCGACGTCCGTCGCCTGACGGCGAACGAGATTGCGATCCTGAACAAGGCGACGGGACTCGACGGCCGTTGACGTTCAGTCCACCGCTGTGCGGCAGAGCCTTGGCTTCGGCAGCCTTATGGTTCAGCGGATACTTGAATTGCTGACCTGCACATAAAAGCGGCAAATTGTCCTCCGGGGTCGTCTCCTTTCGGTGGAGCCATGCGTTTGGTGGGATGCACCAAAAAAGGTCGTATTCTCATTACCTCGTGTGTGTGGGGAAATTTTTCATATAGATCATTAGCTTGCGGAATGTGGGGGTGATGATGCGAGTCCACGCGGTACGCAGAACGTCTAATTTCAGCTTTTCCTTTCGTAGCGTATTCGTAAGTAGATCAAGGGAGGGCTGGTTTGCCGCCGGGTCGTCCCCATCTATTGCTGCGGCGAAACTCTTCGGGACTGTTTGGGCAGGAATGAATACCGTCATTGTTTTCGACAGACATGCGCTCGCACAATTCCGGGCAGATCATCCCTGGTTGCACCTCTCCGACGATGTCATCGAAGTTTCCCTCTATCTGGACGACAACGGAGCTCCTTTGCGTCTTGTCGGGAAACGGTTGAACGACGATCTCCTCGATGAGGTCGATTGCGACCGCTTGCCGGCTGCGACGGCCTTTGCCATCGTGCGCTGCGCGCCGGCGCTCGGGAAGGCGAGGGCGTGGACGCCGGCCGGCGAACAGGACGTCTGGCGCATTTTGCAGGAGCTGTTCGACACGCCGTTCGATGCGACGGGGCATGCGTCCGCTGCAAACAAGGTTCGGAACGACCTGCTCGATCAAGGCTACCGGATCGCTCGCCAGTTGACGCTAGAAGTGCTGAACTCACGTGCCATCAAGACGGAAGAGCCGGCGGAGCGGTTGCGCCTGTGTCGGGCGGCCGGCTCTGTGCCGCGGTCCCTGGCCGAGGTTGGGGAGGCGCACAGGCCCCTCTTTATGGAGGCGGACACCTGGAGGATGGTGGCCGTCCTCAGGGACGAGTTTCTGCTCACCGGCAGCAAAGGCCATTTGACCGCGGTTTCGACCCCGACAATTGGCAGGCGGGACATCCCTGCGGGCTTGCAGAAAGTCATCGACGAGACCCTCTTTGACACAGCGCCCATTGCCTTCTCGGTATCCACGACGGGATATCAGGACTCCCGCTTCATAAGGGTGAACCAGTCCTATCTGGATCTGGTCGGACGTTCCTGGGCGGAACTTGACGGTTGCAAGATGCTGGAAAGCGGCGTGGCCGTCGACAGCGCAGGTCGCAAGCGCCGATTGGAACTGCTCCAGCAGCAGGGCGGCTACAGTTCCGAAAGGGCTGAGATTCGGGTGGCTGGCGGTGGGGTGCTTCCCGTCCTCATTTCCGCCAAACGCCTGGTCGTTTCGGGCGAAGCCTATGACCTCGAAGCCATCTCTGCCATCCGCGGGGATACGTGCGTATCGCTCGGCTCTGGCAACGTAGTGCGCCTGCTGCAACCAGCCGGCTGATGGGACGGCGGGACCGGACTAGCGGGAAGGCAAGTCCGGAAACTTCCGGCTCAGGAAGGATGATCCCGCGAGCCCGAAGCGCCATGGCCGTTCGACTGCTTTGGTGATGCCTATTCTCCTGCCGACCGCGACCGGCAGCCGCCCTGCCGGTAACGCAAAGCCGAAGGGTGGGGAGAGCAGGGGTAGGCCGTCGTGGTCCCGCGTGACCGCCAGTGCCTGGCACAGCCGGCCCGGACCGGCACAAAGGTCCCCGAGGTCGCTTCGGCCGCGCCGCATCTGCATCTTCTCAATGTTCCAGGCAGGCTCGATTGCCCGGATCAGGACGGCACTTGCCGGACGGCAGACGACGTTGAGGCACCAGTGAATTCCATAGGAACGATAGACGTAGACGTGGCCGGCCGGGCCGAACATCGAACGGTTGCGCGGCGTCTCGCCGCTGAAACTGTGCGAGGCCGGATCGTCGGGTTCGTAGGCCTCCGTTTCGACTATGGTGCCGCCGACGCCCTCGAGTGTGAGCATCGCCCCGATGAGATCCCGCGCGACATCGACGGCGCTGCGATCGAAGAAGCCGTCGAGGTCTTGTTCTTCCGGCGATGGGAACTGCGGCTCAGAAGTCCGGGAAGATGGCTCTGACATAGCGCCTGATGATCGTGAGGCTCCTGTCCGGTTCGATACGGTAGACCTCGATGACGGTCCGGCCGAACCGGTCCTCAAAACGGTGTTCGAAGGTGCTGCCGACCGGCGCCTTCGTCAGTTTCGTGCGGGGCTGCCCGCCATAGGTGATGCTGCCCGGCACGGGCTCCAGTCGCGGACCGCCGAGGTGCGGCGTCGCCGTACAGGACGAAAGCACGACCGCAGTCAAAACGGCAATGGCTCTTCGCATGCCTGTTCTCCTTGAATGATCGCCTTAGCTAACGCCACCAACGGCGTCACCGCAAGGATGTTCCGCGACATTTCGGCCGACGCCGGCAAGTCGCGCCGCCGCATGACCGGTCTTGTTGCGCGCGGCGTGTCGGGGATCCGATGTTGACAGATGGGTATTGTTGTCTTACGACTGACGAAATATGAAAAACGTCACTCGTAACTTCAAGGCGCAGCAGATGCCCGAACCCGCCGATTCCACGGTAGAAAACGCCCGGCACGAAAACGTCACGCGCATCCTTGATGCGGCGGAACGGCTGTTCCGCCACTACGGCTACTACAAGACCAATGTCGCCGATATCGCGAAGGACCTCGGCATGTCGCCGGCAAACGTCTACCGGTTCTTCTCGTCGAAGGCCGAAATTCACCAGGCTTTGGCGAAGCGCATGCTGGATGCCGGCTATGAAGCCGCCCTGGCGATTGCTCGTCTGCCGGTCAGTGCGGAGGAAAGGCTCCGTCGGTACGGCCATGCGATGCACAACATGACGGTCGAGACGATGCTCGATCAGGAGAAGGTCCACGAGATGGTGGTTGTCGCCATCGAGGAGGAGTGGCCGGTCGTCGACGCGCATGTCACCCGCCTCGACGAGGTGATTACCTCGATTATCAGGGATGGGATCGACACCGGCGAGTTTCCTCCGCAGGACCCGGAAGCCGCCGGGCGCTGCTTCAGCGCATGTCTTTCCATCCTCATTCATCCGCAGATGGTGACCCAATGCTTGATGAAGCAGAACCGTCCGAATGCTGAAGAGCTGATCGAGTTCGCTCTGAAGGCGGTGAAGAACTAGACCCGGTCGCAAACGCCGGCCCATCAAGCTGAAAAGTCAGGAGCATAGTATGATGTCGAGTGTCAACGGACTCGCCGGTAGGCTGCTGATCGGCCTGTCTCTGATCATGACGGCGGCGTTGACCACCGGGTGCAGCGAAGAGGAAAGCAAGGCCGAACCTATTGTTCGCCCCGTCAAGGTGATCGAAGTCGCGGCCGCCGAGAAGGGGCGCAAGCTGGAATATTCGGGCGCGGTCAAGGCTCGTTACGAAATCAATCTCGCCTTCCGCGTCAATGGGAAGATCACAGAGCGTCCGGTCGATGTCGGCGACAGGGTCGGGCCGGGGGATGTTCTCGCGCGCCTCGACTCGGCTGATTACGAGCTTGCGGTCACTCGTGCCGAGGCCGATCTTCGCTCGGCTGCGAAGCAGGTTGGTACGCTCAAGCTGTTCAAGCAGCGTGCCGAGACCCTTTATGCGAAGAATGCGGCATCGAAATCCGAACTCGACCAGCGAACGCTTGCTTATGATCAGGCACTCTCTACCGAGCAGTCGGCCATTTCCGCCCTCGAACAGGCAAGAAACCAGGTCGCCTATGCCACACTTTACGCTGACATGGTCGGCATCGTCACGGCGGTCAACGGCGAGCCGGGTCAGGTGGTCGGGTCGGGTACCCCGGTCGTGACGATTGCGATGGACGGGGAGAAGGAGGTCCAGGTGGCCGTGCCGGAGACCGAGATCGCGAACTTCGCGACCGGTGCCGCCGTGAAGGTTCGGTTCTGGTCGCAGCAGGGCATGGTGCTCGACGGCACCGTTCGCGAGGTCGCCGGCAGCGCCGATCCCCGTTCACGGACCTTTTCCGTGCGCGTCCGCATCCCCGACGACCCGCGCGTGCTGCTTGGAATGACCGCGACCGTCGAGACGGAGGTCGGCGGTGGCTCCGCAGGCTTCGATATTCCCTTGAGCGCACTTGCGGAAAAGGGCGATGGACCCGTCGTATGGGTGGTCGATCGGGCAGCCGGCACCGTTCATCCGCGTTCCGTCAGGCTCGGCGAATTCTCCGACAATGGCGTGCGGGTGAGCGAGGGTCTTTCCGCCGGCGAGATGGTCGTGTCAGCTGGCACCCAGTTCATGAGCGACAGTCTGAAAGTGAAAGTCTCGCCTGAAGATGCGCAGCAGGCGGCAGCGAACGCCGCACCGGCTGCCGTCGTGGCGCGCTGACGCCGTTCCCGAAACGTCTCCAGCAAAGGGCTTCCCTATGAGCACGTCCGACCAAGAAAAGACGCCGTTCAATCTGTCGCGCTGGGCGATCGCTCACGGCAGTCTCGCGCGTTTCCTCTTTGCGCTGATCATCGTGGCGGGTGCGCTCGCGATCGCCAACATGGGGCAGAAAGAAGACCCCGACTTCACGTTTCGGGTCATGGTCGTCCAGACTGTCTGGCCTGGCGCCAGTATCGAGGAAATGCAGGACCAGGTCGTCAACAAGATCGAACGGAAGCTGCAGGAGACGCCGCATCTCGACTACATCCGCTCCTATACGCGCGCCGGGATGGCGATCACGACCGTCAACATCAAGGGCGACACCGATGCAGCGGAGGTCATGGATGCCTTCTACCAGGTTCGCAAGAAGGTCGGCGACATCGAGCAGGAACTGCCCGACGGCCTGATGGGCCCCTATTTCAACGACGAATTCGGCGACACCTTTGTCACCATGCATGCTCTCTCCGGCGATGGCTACAGCTTCCCGGAACTCAAGGATTTCGCCATTCGTGCACGCGACATGCTGCTTGCTACCCCCGGAGTCGAGAAGGCGGTGATCCTCGGTGATCAGCCGAGGCAGATCCACATCGACGTCTCCTCCAAGGTGCTTGCAGAGCGCGGGCTGACACTCGCTGATCTGCAGGCCGCGCTTGCCGGGCAGAACAATGTCGACTCGGCGGGCTCGATCGAGACCGCCTCACGATCCGTGCGCGTTTCCGTCGAAGGGGACGTGCGCTCGGAAGACGACGTGCGCGAGCTGCGGATCAAGGCGGGCGGCCAGGTCATACGTCTCGGCGACATTGCTTACGTCTCGTCCGGGCTTGCCGAACCCTATACGCGGAAGTTCCGTTTCAACGGACGCGACAGCGTACAGATCGGTGTCGTTATGGCGCCGGGCTTCAAGGTGACGGATGTCGGCAAGGCAATCGAGGCGACTTATGAGCGTTTCACCGCATCGATGCCGGTCGGCGTCTCCGTCGACCAGATTTCCAATCAGCCGGAGGTGGTGCATGAGGCTGTCGGTGAGTTTTCCAGGGCTTTGATGGAAGCGCTGGTCATCGTGCTGGTCGTCTCGCTTCTGTCGATCGGCTGGCGATCGGGCATGGTCATCGCAATCACCAT
Organism: Ciceribacter lividus; assembly: GCF_003337715.1. Classification (GTDB taxonomy): domain Bacteria; phylum Pseudomonadota; class Alphaproteobacteria; order Rhizobiales; family Rhizobiaceae; genus Allorhizobium; species Allorhizobium lividum. Next base: position 59,506 of record NZ_QPIX01000012.1, on the reverse strand, counting down.
ACCGTTGGTGCTCGCCGCCACGCTGGCCATCATGTACCAGCTCGGGATCGAGCTGCAGCGCATATCGCTCGGCGCCCTGATCATCGCGCTCGGGTTGCTCGTCGACGATGCCATGATCGTCGTGGAACTGATGGAGCGGAAGCTCGAGGAGGGGCTGGAGAAACTCGACGCCGCCACGTTCGCCTATTCGTCGACCGCCTTTCCGATGCTGACCGGCACGTTGATTACGACGGCCGGCTTCATTCCCGTGGGTTTTGCGGCGTCGACCGCGGGCGAGTATGTCCGGTCGCTCTTCTATGTGGTCGGAATTGCGCTCGTCACGTCGTGGTTCGTCGCCGTCTATTTCACGCCGTGGCTCGGCCACATGATCCTCAAGCAGAGGGCACATGCGGGCCAGGGACATCACGATGTCTTCGATACACCGTTCTATCGTCGGCTGCAGGTGGCGGTCGGCTGGGCAGTCCGGCATCGCATCATCGTCTTGACGCTGACACTTGCGGCCTTCGTGGCGAGCCTCTTCTCGTTCACCTTCATCACCCAGAGCTTCTTCCCGAGGTCTTCTCGTCCGGAAATCCTCGTGGACATGTGGCTGCCCGAGGGGACCAGCGTGCTCGAGGTCGAGCGGCAGGCAAAAGCGCTTGAGGAACGTGTTCTCGACGATCCGGACAAGACCTTCGTCGCCACCTATATCGGCGAAGGCATCCCGCGTTTCTTTCTGCCGCTCGATCAACAGCTCACCAATCCCAACTTTGCACAGCTGCTGGTGATGGCGAAGGACGAGGACGCCCGGGAGCGGATGATCGGCAAGCTGCGCGGAATACTGGCGGAGGATTTCCCATCCGTTCGATCGAAGGTCGATCGACTCTTTCTCGGCCCGCCGGTCGGCTGGCCGGTGCAGATCCGTGTCGTCGGACCGGAGCGTGGCGAAGTCCGCGCCATTGCGGACAAGGTGAAGGACTATTTTGCGAACGATCCCCTGATCGGAACCATTCACGACGACTGGCTGGAGCCGGTGACGACGATGAAACTCGTCATCGACCAGGACAGGGCGCGGGCCCTCGGCGTCACCTCGCAGCGTGTCAGGCAGATGATCCAGGCTGCGGTTTCCGGCGTTCCGCTCGACACCTTCCGCGATGGCGAGGAGACGGTCTCGATCGTGGCTCGTGAGCCGGATACCTCCCGGAGCCTGCTCTCTGCCGTCCAGTCCGTCTACGTCCCGACCGACTACGGCGGCTTCGTTCCGGTTTCCCAGATTGCCCGCCTCGAGCCGGTGCTGGAACAGGGCATAGAATGGCGCCGCAATCGTCTTCCGGCGATCACCGTGCGCGGTACGATCCCGGACGGTGCGGAAGGCAGCGAGGTCGGCACCGCGATCTTCGAACGGATGAAGGACCTACGCGACAGCCTGCCGGCGGGCTATGCGATCGAGATCCAGGGCGGTGCGGAGGAATCGGCCGAGAGCCAGGCGTCTATCGCCGCCAAGGTGCCGATCATGCTGCTGGTCACGCTGGTTCTCCTGATGGTGCAATTGCAGCATTTCGGCAAGGCGCTGCTGGTGCTGGCGACCGGTCCCCTCGGCATTATCGGCGCGGCTGCCGCGCTGCTGATCACCGGGGCGCCCTTCGGCTTCGTCGCCATTCTCGGAGTGATCGCGCTTCTCGGCATCATCATCCGCAATTCGATCATCCTTATCGACCAGATCGATCAGGACATTGCCGCCGGCTTCTCGCGGCAGGAAGCGATCGTCGGCGCGGCCGTGCGGCGCTTCCGGCCGATCGTGCTGACGGCGATGACCGCGGTGCTTGCGCTCATTCCCATTTCGCGCGGCGTTTTCTGGGGACCGCTCGCCTATGCGATGATGGGCGGCATCCTCGTGGCGACGCTGTTGACGGTCTTTGCGCTTCCCGCGGGCTATGCCCTATTCTTCGGGCGCGAACCGAAGAAGAAGGGCAGTAAGCCCGAAGAGACGCCTCACACCATCGGAAAGGAGCAGCTGCCGCTTGCTGCGGAATGAACGACCGGCGGATTGTGGTCGGGTGCCAGGCATCGACCATCAGTTCTTGGTGGCGTGGGTCGCGCCCGGCGTCGATGAATAGGAAGCCGATACCGGGTCGCTTGCCGGGAACGTATCCTCAAGTCCCTCCTGCAGTTCTTCCTCCAGAACGGCGGCGTCGCCTCTGGTGCGGGCACTCGGCGTCCACTTTTCGGCGCTTTCGCCTGCCGTCGCACCCCCTTCTTCCCCGCCGGCCATTCCTCCGACCTGCAGGAGCAGAACTTTGGCTTTCTCCATGGCGTTCAGCCGATTCAGTTGGCCGCTTTCGGACTGGCGCATCAAGACCGAAATGACCTCCCCCCCATCGCCGACGAACTCGACGGTATAACCACCCTTGCCGCCCATTTCTTCATGGACCTGAATTCCGATAACTTGCATCGCTCTTCTCCGCTGCTGTGCCCTGGTCGGGGAACGCTATTGACTGGCGGAAGTTCCCCGACGTTCTTTTGCCGGGCTGCGGTAGTGCTTTGACATGCCGGGCCACACAACGCCGTGCCAATCTGAAGCAAAGTTTTGTTTATCATATTCAATTTGTAAATGAGAAAATACTGAACAAGGAGAGGCGCGTTGCGTTCTGGCACCAATGGAGCCCGCAGATGGGCAGGACGCAAGGCCTCATACTGATTGTCGAAGACGACGCCTTCGTTGCCATGGACGCCGCCGACAACGTGGCACTCGCCAGCATGGAGGCGGACACCGCCGAGAGCGTCCCGGACGCGCTCGGCATCCCCGAGCGCGAGGAAGTCTCAGCCGCCATCCTCGATTTCCACGTCCGCGACGGAACAGTGACACCGGTGATCGAACGGTTGCACGGACGTCCTCACCGCTGACGTTATTTGCGTTTACCTGTTGGACAACGAAGCATGCTAAGAAGCACAGGGTGGCCGGGCAGGCCTTGCGGATCCGGGTCGCAACGATCCGCCCCGCGAGCCGGCCTCGAGCTTCCTTCGCAGCGGCGGAAAAGTTCTCCATCCCCGGAATTGGTATATTGAGGCGCTAGCAACAGGCATGGCAAAGATACTTTCGATCGCACTCAATCCGGCCATCGATATCGCGAGCGAAGCGGAGCAGATACGCCACACGCACAAGACGAGAACCCATAACCAGCAACAGTTTCCGGGCGGCGGTGGCATCAACGTTGCCCGTGTGATCGCCGAGCTCGGCGGTGAATGCGACCTCGTCTATCTTTCCGGCGGGGCGACGGGCGAACTGCTCGAGAACATGTTGAAACGCATCCGTGTGCGGCACTTCCCGGTCCACATCAAGGATCCGGTGCGCATTGCCTACATGGTGCACGAGGCGTCGACTGGGCTTGAATACCGTTTCGTGCCGGAGGGGCCGATCGTCAGCGAGGAAGAGGTGAAGCCCCTTTTCGATTTCATCGAAAAGAGCGATGCGGAGTATTTCATCGCGAGCGGCAGTTTGCCGCGCGGCGTCGAAACGGACATCTACTCGCGCATGGCCGACATCGCGGCGCGCAAGGGAGCGCGGTTCATCCTGGACACTTCCGGCGACGCGTTGAAGGTAACCTTGTCGAGGTCGCGGGTCTTTCTGGTGAAGCCGAGCGTCGGGGAGCTCGAAGGTCTGGTGGGGCGCCGGCTCGACCACAGCACGGCCGGCGAGGCCGCGCGTGAAATCGTCGAGAGCGGCGCGGCACAATATGTCGCGCTCACGATGGGCAAGGACGGAGCCCTGCTGGCGACTGCCGATGACGTCGTGCGGTTTCCAGCGATCAAGGTGCCTGTTCAGTCGGCGGTCGGGGCCGGCGACAGTTTTGTGGCTGCGATGACCTGGTCACTGGCAGAGGGGCACGATATCGGCGAAGCATTTCGTTTCGGGCTTGCCGCAGGCGCCGCCGCAGTGATGACGCAGGGAACAGAGCTCTGTCGCAGACAGGACGTGCTGGACCTTTACGCCGCCCATGCAGCGAAGGCCAAGGCACGGCGCTGACCGTGCTCTAGAGGCGGTTGCCGCTCCTTGCGTCGAACAGCTTCGCCTTCGCCATGTTGACTTCGAAGGAGAAGAATTCGCCCGGCTTCACCTTCTCCTCCGGCCGCACCCTTGCAATCGCTTCCATGCCGCCCAGCGTAAAGACGAGCATGGTATCCGGTCCGGTCGGCTCCACGACGTCGACCTTGCGCTCGAAGACGAACGTCTCTCCATCGGCAGCGCCGTGAGCGCCCCTGTGGGCAATCGTTTCCGGACGCATGCCGAGATAGACCTCGTCACCGAGCCGGTCCGCAACCTTTTCCGCCTGAGCCGGCGAGAGCGGAAACTGGACGGTTCCTTCCTCGTCGCTCACTTCGATCACGGTGCCGCCGTTCCTGGCCACCCGACCGCGCACGATATTCATCGATGGTGAACCCATGAAGCCTGCGACGAAGAGGTCGACGGGGTTCTCGTAGATTTCCTCGGGCGTGCCGAACTGGCGGATGTGACCATTGTCCATCACAGCGATGCGGGACGCGAGCGTCATCGCCTCGATCTGGTCGTGGGTGACGTAGATGATCGTCTTGCCCAACCTCAGGTGAAGCTTCTTGACTTCAGTGCGCATCTCGACGCGGAGCTTGGCATCGAGATTGGAAAGCGGTTCGTCGAAGAGGAAGACGTCCGGATTGCGCACCAGTGCCCGCCCCATAGCGACACGCTGGCGCTGCCCGCCGGAAAGCTGTCCGGGCTTGCGGTCGAGGAGCTGGTCGATGTGTAGCAGTTGCGACACGTCGCCGAGAGCCTCCTCCTGCACGCTGCGTTCGATGCCGCGGGTCTGCATGCCGAAGGTGATGTTCTCGCGCACGGATTTGGTCGGATAAAGCGCGTAGGATTGGAACACCATCGCGATGTTTCGGTCCTTCGGAGGAATGTCGTTGACGACGTCCTCGCCGATGCGGATGTCGCCGCTGGTCAGGGTTTCGAGGCCGGCCACCAGATTGAGCAGAGTGGACTTGCCGCAACCGGACGGACCGACGAGGACGACGAACTCTCCGTCCTCAATGTCGATGTCCACGCCCTTGATGACTTCGACCGAGCCGAACTTCTTCCAGACGTTGCGCAGTTCCACCCGAGCCATCGCATCAACCTTTCACGGCGCCGGCGGACAGCCCGCGGACGAAGTATTTTCCGGCGACAATGTAGACGAGAAGGGTCGGCAGGGCCGCGATGATCGCGGCTGCCATGTCGACGTTGTATTCCTTCACGCCGGTGCTGGTCGCCACGATGTTGTTGAGGGCGACCGTCACCGGATTGCTGTCGCCGACGGTGAAGGCGATCCCGAACAGGAAATCGTTCCAGATCTGGGTGAACTGCCAGATGACGGTCACCACGATGGTCGGAAGCGACATCGGCAGAAGGACGCTGAAGAAAATCGTGAAGAAGCCCGCGCCGTCGATCTTGGCGGCGTTCACGATGCCGTCGGATACGCCGACGAAGAAGTTGCGGAAGAAGAGCGTGGTGAAGGCAAGCCCGTAGACGGTATGGACGAGGATCAAGCCGTAGACGCTGCCCGCCAGTCCGAAATAGCCGAGCATGCGGGCCATCGGCAGCAGCACCACCTGGAAGGGAATGAAGGAGCCGAAGAGCATCAGTGCGAAGATGATATCCGCTCCGCGGAAACGCCACTTGGTCAGCGCATAGCCGTTGAGCGCGCCGAGCATCGTCGAGATGATCACCGACGGCACGACCATCAGCACGGAGTTCATGAAATAGGGTTCGAGCCCGGTGCAGCGCACGCCGACGCAGGCCGATGACCACGCCTTCGCCCAGGCGTCGAAGTTGACGGCCCGCGGAAGGCTGACGAGCGAGGAGGTGCGAATCTCGTCCAACGACTTGAGCGAGGTCGAAACCATCACCACCAGCGGCATCAGGTAGTAGAGACAGAAGAGGATGAGCGCCGCGAAAAGAAGGCCGCGCAACATGGCCTGCCGCAGGCCCTTGGGACGGACGATGCCGGACTCCTGGCGGCTCATTTCGCGGGCCTCCTCAGTTCAGAATAGAGGTAGGGCACATAGATCGCCGTGATCGTGACCAGCATCATGACGGCGCTTGCGGCGGCGGTGCCGAGTTCGCTCCTCTGGAAGGCGAAGGAGTACATGAAGGTCGCCGGCACGTCGGTGGCGTAGCCGGGTCCGCCGCCCGTGAGCGCCATGACGAGGTCGAAACTCTTGATCGCCAGATGCGACAGGATCACGAAGGCGGAGAAGAATACAGGTCGGACGATCGGCAGGATGATGGTGGCATAGATACGCACCGGTCCGGCGCCGTCGATCGCCGCGGCTTTGATGATCTCGTCATCGACCGAACGCAGTCCGGCGAGGAAGAGCGCCATGACGTAGCCCGAGGACTGCCAGACGCCGGCGATGACGACGGTGTAGATCGCCATCTTCGGATCGACCAGCCAGTCGAAGTTGAAGTTCTCGAAGCCGAGGTTCTGCACGATCTTCTCGATGCCGAGCGTAGGGTTCAGGATCCACTTCCAGGCGGTACCAGTCACGATGAAGGAGAGCGCCATCGGATAGAGATAGATTGTGCGGATCAGGCCTTCAGAACGAATGCGCTGGTCGAGCAGGATGGCGAGCAGCAGCCCGATGACCATGCAGCCGACGATGAACAGGCTGGTGAAGATGAAGAGGTTCTCCAGCGCCACAAGCCAGCGCGGTGTGGTCCACAGCCGGATGTACTGCGAGAGCCCGGAGAAGGTGTAGTTCGGCATTACGCCGGACTTGGTGAAGGAGATGTAGACGGTCCAGGCGATGAAGCCGTAGACGAAGAGCAGGCTCGTCGCGAACAGTGGCGAGACGACGATTTGCGGTAGCCATCGCTCAAGGAAGCGGTCGAACACGACCCGCCCGGTCTTCGAACTTGCCATGGTCTACGCTCCTCCCTTCCCCCGTGGTCCCACGCACGTGCCGCCTGCCGGAACGGTCTTTCATGAGCCGGGCGCCGTGGGGAGCCCGGCTCGGTCGCTGTGTGGGGCTATTGCGCCCGCTTGACCGCTTCGCCCAGCGCCTTGGCGGCGTCGGCCGAGCTCATGTCGGAGTTGAAGAAGTTCGTCACGACGTCGAGGAACTCGCCGCGAACTGTCCGCGGGATCGCCATCTCATGCGCCATCGAGGGCACGAAGGCGTTGTTCTTGACGGATGCCGTCAGATCCTCATGCGATTTCAGTGCGCAGGAGTCGAACTTGTCGAGGCTGACGTCGGTGCGTGCCGGGATCGAACCCTTGGCAAGGTTGAAGGTCTCCTGGAATTCGGGCGACATGATCAGGCTTGCCAGCACCTTCTGTCCCTCGATCTGGTCCTGGCCGGAAACCTTGAAGAAGGCGAAGCTGTCGGCATTGAAGATATAGCCGTTGCCCGGCGTCGGAGCGCAGAGGAAGTCCTTGCCCGGCACCTTGCCAGCGGCGAGGAACTCGCCTTTCGCCCAGTCGCCCATGATCTGGAACGCCGCCTCGCCATTCATGACCATGGCGGTGGCAAGGTTCCAGTCCCGTCCGGAGAAGCCCGGGTCGACGTAGCCGCGCAGCTTGCGAAGCTGGTCGAAGACCTTGACCATCGTCTCGCCGGTAAGTGCGTCCTGGTCCAGCTCGACGAGCGCCTTGCGGTAGAAGTCCGCCCCCTGGCTGAGTACGATCGTCTCGAACACCGTCGCGTCCTGCCACGGCTGGCCGCCGTGGGCGAGCGGGGTGATGCCGGCGGCCTTCAACTTGTCGGCGACAGCATTGAATTCGTCCCAGGTGGTCGGAACTTCCGCGCCGACCTTCGCCAGCACCGTCGGGTTGACCCACATCCAGTCGACGCGATGGATGTTGACCGGCGCGGCGACGTATTTGTCCTTGTACTTCATGATCGACGCGAGGGTGGGCGGGAGGACCGAATCCCAGTTCTCGGCCTTGGCGACATCCTCGACGTCGTTCAGGCTGCCCTGGTCGGCCCATTCCTGAATGCCGGGACCTTTCAGCTGCACCGCGGCCGGCGGGTTACCCGCCATGACCCTGGCTCGCAGCGCCGTCATCGCGGCATCACCGCCGCCGCCGGCGATCGGAGAGTCGATCCAGGTACCGCCCTTCTTTTCGAAGGCTTCCTTCAGGGTGCCGACAGCTTTCGCCTCGCCTCCCGACGTCCACCAGTGAAGCACTTCCACAGTCCCGCCGGCATAAGAAGATGCCGGCAACATCAATGCGGTAACGGCTGCCGCCGCCATAAGCGATCTTACCGAAAGCATGGTGACCTCCCGGAGCTTTCATCGATTGCCGGAGTGACTCCGGAACCGCCTGTTGAAAATCTGCCTGTATTTCGACGTTGCTTCGTTCACCCGGTCCCGCTTGCGGAAAACGGGTGAACGCTGTCAAAGCTATAGCTAATTTTCGAACTTACTTTGATAAGGATCAAGTGAAATAAATTTCCGAGCGCCGGAAAATTCTCACCTCGATGAGCTCTCCTCGGTTACTTTCGACTTGCCCGCGCCTCCGTTTCTGCAACCTTGCGCTTCACGGCGATGAAGCTGTCAGGGCTTACCGACATCGAATTGATGCCGCACTCGACGAGGAATTCGGCGAACTCGGGATGGTCGCTGGGGGCCTGCCCGCACAGGCCGATCTTGGCGCCTGCCTTGCGTGCCTCGGTGATCACCTTCTCGATCATCCACTTCACCGCCTCGTCCTGTTCGTCGAAGAGGTCGGCGAGTTCACCGGAATCGCGGTCGACGCCGAGCGTGAGCTGCGTCAGATCGTTCGAGCCGATCGAGAAACCGTCGAAGCGGTCGGCGAACTTGGCGGCGAGGATCACGTTCGACGGGATTTCGCACATGACATAGACCTGAAGGCCGTTTTCGCCTCGCTTCAGGCCGTTCTCCGCCATGACGCCGAGAACCTTGTCGGCCTCGCCCACGGAGCGGCAGAAGGGGATCATCACGACAACGTTCGTGAATCCCATCTCGTCGCGTAGGCGCCGTATCGCCTGGCATTCGAGCGCAAACCCTTCGCGGTAACGGGGCGAGTAGTAGCGGGAGGCGCCGCGGAAGCCGATCATCGGGTTCTCTTCGTCCGGCTCGAACTCGGCGCCGCCGACGAGGCCGGCATATTCGTTGGTCTTGAAGTCGCTCATGCGGACGATCACCGGCTTCGGGAAAACCGCCGCCGCCAGCCGCGCCAGCCCTCGGGAGAGCTTGTCGACGAAATAGTCCGGCTTATGGTCGTAGCCGAGCGTCAGGGCCGCAATCTCGTTCTTTGCGGCTTCGTCCTTCAGCCGGTCGAAATGCACGAGCGCCATCGGATGAACGCGGATGGCGTTGCTGACGACGAACTCCATGCGGGCGAGGCCGATGCCGTCGGACGGCATGCGCCACCAGCGGAACGCAGAGCCGGGATTGGCGAGGTTCAGCATCACGTGGGTCGCCGTCGAGGGAAGATCGCTGACGTCGAGGTCGTTGACGGTCACGTCGGCGATCCCCTCGTAGATGAAGCCTTCGTCGCCTTCGGCGCAGGAGATCGTCACCTCCTGTCCGGTGTGTAGGAGTTCGGTCGCGTTGCCGGTGCCGACGACAGCCGGCAGGCCGAGTTCGCGGCTGACGATCGCCGCGTGGGAGGTGCGCCCGCCGTGATCGGTGACGATCGCGGCGGCCCGCTTCATGATCGGGACCCAGTCCGGGTCCGTCGTCTGGGTGACGAGAATGGAGCCGTCGACGAACTTGCCGATATCCTTGGCCGTTTCGATCAGGCACACCTGACCGGTCGCCACCGCATCACCGATCGAGAGTCCTCTCGCAAGCACCTTCCCCTTGTTCTTGATTTCATAGGTCTTGAAGACACCGGCGCCGCGCCTTGCCTGGACCGTTTCGGGCCGGGCCTGAACGATGTACATGGCACCGGTCCTGCCGTCGCGTGCCCATTCCATGTCCATCGGGCACCCGTAATGTGCCTCGATGGTGGTGGCCCATTCGGCAAGGGTCAGGATTTCCGGATCGCTCAGGACATAGGCCGCGCGCTCGGCCTTCGAGGTCGGGACATTGCGCGTCGGAGCGTCGCCTGTCCCGTAGATCATCTTGATGTCCTTGGCGCCGCGCTTCTTCTCGATGATCGGGGTAAGCGACGGCTTGCCGAGCAGAGGCTTGAAGACCTGGTACTCGTCTGGATCGACGGTGCCCTGGACGACGTTCTCGCCGAGCCCCCAGGCGGCGTTGATCAGGACCACCTTGTCGAAGCCGGTTTCGGTATCGATCGAGAACATGACCCCCGACCCGCCAAGGTCGGACCGCACCATCTGTTGTACGCCGATCGAGAGCGCGACCTTCATGTGGTCGAAGCCCTTGGCCTTGCGGTAGCTGATCGCGCGATCGGTGAAGAGGGAAGCGTAGCAACGACGGCAGGCGTCGATCAGAGCCTTTTCACCCTTGATGTTGAGGAAGGTCTCCTGCTGTCCGGCAAAACTGGCGTCCGGCAGGTCCTCCGCGGTCGCGCTCGAGCGGACGGCGACTTCTGCTTCGCTCACGCCTGCGCGCCTCGAAAGTTCGCGGTAGGCCTCGATGATCGCCTTTTCGGTGTCCGTCGGCCAGTCTCCGCGAAGGAAGATCGCTCGGATCGCCTGACCCGTCTCGGCAAGCGTCGACTTGCCGGCTTCCCAGTCGGCCAAGAGACCGGTCATGCGGTCCTCCAGCTTGTTGGCCTCGACATAATTCCAGTATGCATCGGCCGTCGTGGCGAAGCCTGGCGGGACGTTGATGCCCTTCGAGGAGAGTGTCTGCACCATCTCGCCGAGCGAGGCATTCTTGCCGCCGACCCGTGATACGTCGTGGCGGCCAAGTGTTTCGAACCATGCGGTGGATTGAGTGACTGCAGACATGGATAGCCTCCCGAACAGATGAGGATGTGGCGGAACATGATCAGTACGGCTCGACCATAGGCGCTACATGCACCGGTCTCTTTGACAAAAATCAACGTGCAAGCCCGACAGATCAGCGTCAACAATCGCCGCGTGCGACTTCGACTGGCAAAGAATCGTACTTTTGTGGGCACTTTCTGGAGTTATGTCGGCTTCGGCGTCACAATACCCCTTGAATTGTACGGTGGTTTTGCGCTTAGTCGATGCCTAGTCTGGCGCAAGGGTTGGGATCTTACGCGGATCGACATCTTGGGGACGGATGCCGGATCGCCTCTTTGCGGCTGACGGCGGGCTCGCGAGGCGGAGATCCGGGGCGATCGGCGTACTTCATGTCCGCTACCTCGGTGCGAGAATGCTTGTCAGGAACCCGCAAGGGTACTGATCGGCCTCCGGCTGCAGGGCACAGTGCGTCGAGTGCGCGGTTCTCCGTCGGCCGTGCCGACCAAGAAAGAACATAGACTTGCCTTCCTGGAAGCAGTGGGGCGCATGCCGAGCGGACGACCTCACCATCGCCCTCTCCGGTTCGAGGGGGATATAATGAAAATCGCATTGGTGGGCTTCGGGGACGTGGGGCAGGCGTTCGCCACCGAATTGTTGAAGTGGAACCATGTGTCGGTTGCCGCTTTCGACACCCAGTTCCTGGGCAAGGGTGGTTGGCTCTGGGATCACGCCTGTGCCATGGGTGTTCAGGCAGTCGATTGCCCCTCTATGAGTGCATGCGGCGCTGATGTCGTCATTTCTGCAGTGACTGCCGATGAGTGCGAGGAGGCCGCGATGGCGGCCGCGGATTGCATCATGGCGGGGCAGTATTTCTTTGATCTCAACTCCGCCTCGCCGAAGACGAAGCAGCGGGCGGCATCGCATATCGAGTGTGCCGGCGGCCTTTACGTCGAAGGCGCGATCATGGCGCCGGTCGCTGAGCGTGGACTGCACGTCCCTATTCTCTCGGGAGGCGCTCATGCGATGGTTCTTGCAACCCGCCTCAATCCTCTCGGCATGAGCATCACGCCATTCTCTGCCGATATCGGACGCGTTTCGGCGGCAGCCCTTTGCCGCAATCTTCTGGTCGAGGGGCTCGAAGCTCTGCTCGACGACTGCCTTGCCATCGCACGCCACGCCGGTGTCGAGAAGGCGGTATACCAAAGCCTCGCGGAGGATTTTCCATCCATCGATTGGGCGGGCCTCGTCCACGCGATGCGACCCGACAGTACCGAGAACCATCCGGCGACCACGGCGGAGATGCTGGAAGCGGCCGACATGATGGACGAATTCGGCTACGACGGGCGCCTGGAGCGGGCGCTCGCGTTCCACAGGAAGTGCGGCACCGGTGGGAATATCGCGCAGTAGAGGGTCGCATCAGTGCCGACCGGATGACTCCACGCAAGCCGCGGCAAGTCTCTCGACCGTTTGGAGAAGGTCCTCCAGCGTGGTGCTGCTGACCAGCCGGTTCCAGCCGATCGTCCCCGGATCTCTCGCCATCTGCCGCTCGAGGACGTCGATGGTCGCATCCGAGGTTCCCTGTGGACGTGCCTTGATCCGTTCTTTCAGAACCTCGGGGGCCGCATCGAGCCAGACCCCGGCGAAGGGAACTCCAAGCCTCGTCGCCACTGCTTCGATCGCATCGCGCTGCTCTTCGGTGTCGTAGACAGCATCGACGATCACACGGCCGCCACCGGCCAGAATGACGGCCGCCTTTTCGCGGAGCGCATTGTAGACCCTGGCAGAAACCTCGGGCCGATAGGCATCGAGCGGCAACCGCTCATTCGGCCGCAGTCCGAACATCGCCTTGCGCAGCCGGTCGCTTTCCAGAATCCGCGCGCCCGGCGCGCTGCCGAGCCGCGGAGCCAGGGCGTCGGCGAGCGTCGACTTTCCCGATCCGCTCAGCCCGCCGATGACGACGAGCCGCGGTGAACCGGGGTGCAGGAGCTCTCGCGCGAAATCGAAATAGCCCCTGGCGAACCGGGTCAGCGCGTCGTCCGGATCGGCATCCTCTTCGATCTGCGTGCCGGTGACATGGGCGCGGACAGCGGCCCGCACAGCCATGAAGAACGGCAGAAGCCGGAAGCCTGCGTCTTCGCCGGTCAAATCGAAATAGCGGTTCATGACGACGTTGGCGAAGACATGGAAGCCGCGATGCCACAGGTCCATCAGCAGGAAGGCGAGATCGTAGAGCACGTCGACGGTTGCGATCCGATCGTTGAAATCGATGCAGTCGAACATGCGCGGCCCGTCGTCGCCCATGAAGATGTTTCGCAGGTGGAGATCACCGTGGCAGTGTCTTACCTTCCCGGCCACCTCTCGCTGATCCATCTGTGGGGCGACAGCCATCCAGGCTTGCCGGAACGCTGCGGCAAGGGCCCGGACGTCCTCCTCCGCGAAGACATGGCTGGTCGCGAAGCCCGCCTCGTTGATGTCGAGTACTGCGGCCATGTTTGCCGAGCCGCTGGTTTCATGGACCACTGGCGCCTTTGCGTGGAAGGCTGCGACGATCTCCGCCGTCTCCTCCATCATGGCGGTCGTGAGCTTGCCCTCTGCGGCCATGCGTTCGAACAGCGAATGCTGGGCGAAACGCCGCATCTCGACCACCGCGTCGATCATCTCGCCCTGTCCGTCGAAAGCGATGGTTCCGTCGGCCTCCCGCGTGATCCGCCGGACGCCGAGATAGAGTTCGGGCGTGGCGCGGCGGTTGAGTTCCACCTCGCGGTGGCAGAAGGCGAGCCGAAGTTCGGGCGTGGAGAAGTCTACATACGGGAGTTTCACCGCGCGCTTGAGCTTGAAGGCGAGCCCGTCGATCAGGAAGACGATCGAGATATGGGTTTCGATGATCTTGACGGGACCGGAAAGGCCGTAACTTTCACCCCGTGTGAGAAAATCGATCGTCGGGGACTGGTCGTGGATATCCATTCACTCTCCCTGCGTCTCGGCGGCAATCTCACCTTGTCCGATTCCGACGCCGATGGCCATATGAGATGGCGCGCCTGCGACGATCGGCGGATGGCTGCCCGCCCGTCGATCAAAAAGAAAGCGCGAAGCTCTCTCAACGGTTCGACAAAGCCTCGAAATGCGCAAAGGGTTATGCTTTCTTACGAACGTAAGTTCAGGCCGCCTAGGGCCAACCGCTTTGCGCATCGTCATCGCGGTGTTGCAATCACCCAATGACAAACGAGGCCGGTGCATCATAACAAATGCACCGGCCTCGCAATGTATAAGCCGCCGGCACGCGCCGGCGGCTTTATTTTTGCTTGAGACGCCGGTTCAGCCGACGTCGAACTTCACGCCCTGTGCCAGCGGAAGCGTCTTGCCGTAGTTCACGGTATTGGTGGCGCGACGCATATAGGCTTTCCAGGCGTCCGAGCCGGATTCGCGGCCGCCGCCGGTCTCTTTCTCGCCGCCGAACGCGCCGCCGATCTCGGCGCCCGACGGGCCGATGTTGACGTTGGCGATGCCGCAGTCGGAACCACGGGCCGAGACGAAGGTCTCCGCTTCCTGCATGTTGTTGGTGAAGATGGACGAGGAGAGGCCCTGCGGCACGTCGTTGTTGAGTGCGAGCGCCTCGTCGAAGTCGCTGTACTTCATGACATAGAGGATCGGGGCGAAGGTCTCTTCCTTCACCGGTCCCGTCTGGCCCGGCATCTCGACGACGGCAGGCCGGACGTAGAAGGCGTCGGCCGCCTCGTTCTGCAGCACGCGGTCGCCGCCGGAAACCTTGCCACCGGCAGCCTTGGCCTCGACAAGCGCCTTCTGCATCCGCTCATAGGAGCCGCCGTCGATCAGCGGACCGACGAGCGTAGACGACTGGAGCGGGCTGCCGATGGTGACCGAACCATAGGCCTGGATCAGCCGCGGCACCAGCTTGTCGTAGACGCTCTCGTGCACGAAGAGACGACGGAGCGTCGTGCAGCGCTGGCCGGCCGTACCCATCGCAGCGAAGGCGACGCCGCGCAGCGTCAGGTCGAGATCGGCCGTCGGGCAGACGATCGCGGCATTGTTGCCGCCGAGTTCGAGGATCGAGCGGGCGAAGCGGGTGGCGAGGCGCGGTCCGACGGCGCGACCCATGGCCGTCGAGCCGGTTGCCGATACGAGCGGAATGCGCGGGTGGTCGACCAGCACCTCACCGACCTCGCGGCCGCCGATCAGCAGGGTGGACAGGTTGGCCGGTGCTTTGCCGCCTTCGGCGACGTAGCGGGCGAGCGCCTTTTCGAAGATCGCCTGGGTCGCGAGTGCGGTGAGCGGGGTCTTTTCAGACGGCTTCCAGACGGTCGAGTTGCCGCAGACGAGGGCAAGCGCCGCGTTCCACGACCAGACAGCAACGGGGAAATTGAAGGCGGAGATGATGCCGGTGACGCCGAGAGGGTGCCACGTCTCCATCATGCGGTGGTCGGCGCGCTCGGTGGCGATCGTCAGGCCGTAGAGCTGGCGGGAGAGGCCGACCGCGAAGTCGCAGATGTCGATCATTTCCTGAACCTCGCCGAGGCCTTCGGAGAGGATCTTGCCGACTTCGATCGAAACCAGGCGACCGAGGTCGGCCTTGGCTGCGCGCAGTTCCTCGCCGAGCAGGCGGATGAGTTCGCCGCGCTTCGGTGCGGGAACCAGCCGCCATTCCAGGAATGCCTCGTGCGCGGCGCTGATCGCCTTGTCCGCATCGGCCGAGCTGATCTCGGCGAGCTTCGCCAGTTCTTCGCCGTTGACCGGGGAACGGACGGCAAGCGTGCCGCCGGAGAGCTTTGCCTGCGGGACACCGAGGCGGGTGAGGATGGCGCTGACTTCGGCCGAGAGACCAAGATTGGCGAGGGTCATTGGGGTCCTTCCAGTTCTTTCGTTTTGTTATGGCTGGGGAGCGGCGCCTCGTGTCTAGACGCGGGCTCCCGCGAAATGGGCGATCTGCGCGCCTGCTTCGTAGTAGGCGCCCTTCAACGTGCGCAACGATGCCTTCTCGACCGCCGTTACCGGCAGCGGCAGATCGGCCTCGGAGAGCTCGCCGAGAACATGACGTGCAATCGTCTTACCGAAAACCGTGCCCGGCGCAATGCCGCGGCCGTTATAGCCGGAGAAGCCGACGACCTTGGGGGCGAAGGCGTGGAAGCGTGGTAGTGCGTCGCTCGTCATGCCGATGCGGCCGTACCATTCGGCCTCGAATTCGATACCGGCGAGCGTTGGGAAGAGTTGCTTGAGCGCCCGCTTCGCCCAGGCGCGGTGGACGCTGAGGCCGGTGTTGCGCAGCGCCCCGACGCTTCCGAAGACCAGACGACCCGCACGGTCCATGCGGAACGAGGAGAGGACTTCCCTGGTGTCCCAACAACCCTCGCGACCCGGCAGGATCGTCTTCAGGAGCTCCTTCGGCAGGGGGGCCGTGGCGAAATTGAAATAGGGGAGCAGCACCTGCTCGTTGCGGACCGCTTCCCACGGACCGGTCGAATAGAATTCCGAAGCGACGACGATCCAGTCGGCGGACACCGAACCGCCCTTCGTGCGAACGATCCAGCGGTCGCCGGCGCGTTCCGTCGAGACTGCGGCACTGCCGGTATGAATGGTCGCGCCTGCCGCGATCGCCGCCTTTGCAAGACCGCGGACATAGGCGAGCGGCTGCAGCGTCCCGGCCCGCATATCGAGCAGCGAGCCCGCATAGGCGGTTGTACCGGTGCGCCTCGCCGTTTCTTCCGCCGAAAGGATGCGGACATCGGCACCCCGCTCCGCCCACTGGCGGCAGCGTTCCCTGATCTCCTCGAGGCCGGCCTTGCCCACTGCGCAGTGCAGCGTTCCGTTCTTCTCGATCTCGCATTCGATCTCGTGTTTCTCGACCAGCTCACGCACCAGCAGCGGCGCATTGCCGAGGAGGTCGAGCAGGCGTTCGCCGTAGACGGGGCCAAGCACCCCCGGGATCTCCGAGGGCATGACCCACATGCCGCCATTGATCAGCCCGACGTTGCGTCCGGCACCGCCGAAACCGATCTCGGTCGCTTCCAGAAGAACAACCTTGACGCCCTTCTCGGCGAGATGCAGCGCCGCCGAGATACCGGTATAGCCGCCGCCGACGATGGCGACGTCCGCCGCGATGTCGCCGGTGAGAGCAGATGTCCGAGGCGCTGCTGGGGCGGTCTTTTCCCACAGGCCGTGGGAACGTGGATCATTCAACATGAGTGTCGTCCGTGTAATGTTTGCCGGCCGCTTCGGGTCGGCGCGGCGGGTCAATCCTTCGGCTCACCATCGGGATGCGGCAATGTCGGGATCGGTCCAGATCCGCTGCCGGGGTCCGAGCGGCCCCTCATTCCGTTTGTGCAGTCTTGCGGAAATTAGAAGAGGATTTTATCCAGCAGTACCGATAAATTCTCAAGAGTTCATTCCCAAGGGGTATAACATGCTGCCCGCACGGCGCTTCCTGCCTTCGCTCTCTCTGCTGGCTGCCTTCGAGGCGGCGGCGCGGACGGGAAGCATCACCGCAGCCGCGAAGGAGCTCGATCTCACCCAGAGCGCCGTGAGCCGCCAGATCAAGGCGCTGGAGAGTCAGATCGGCGTCGACCTCTTCGTGCGCGAGCGGCAGACGATCCGCCTCACCGTCGCCGGCGAGAGCTACGCTCACGAAATCCGCGAGGCGTTGCGCCGCATTTCCAGCGCATCGCTGAACCTCAGGGCCAATCCGCGCGGCGGCACGCTCAACTTGGCCATCCTGCCGACCTTCGGCGCGCGCTGGCTTGCGCCCCGGCTCGGCCGCTTTCTCGACGCCAATCCGGGGATCACAATCAACCTCGTCACCCGGCTGTCGCCCTTCGATTTTCGGCTCGATGCCATCGACGCGGCCATCCATTTCGGCCAGCCGATCTGGCCTGGGGCGGAACTGACACTGCTGATGAAGGAGACGACGATCCCCGCCTGCAGCCCGGCCTTCAAGGCCGCCCACAAGATTGAGCAGCCGGCGGACCTCCTGAACGTCCCACTGCTGCACCTCACCACGCGGCCGGACGCCTGGGAAAAATGGTTCGCCCGCTCCGGCGTGCATGCGGAAAGTGTTCACGGCATGCTCTTCGACCAGTTCGCGACCGCCTCGCAGGCGGCCATGGGCGGGCTCGGCGTGGCACTCCTGCCGGTCTTCCTCATCCGCGAGGAACTGCGCCGCGGCGAATTGGTGCCGGCGATCGACAAGGAGGTCGAGAGCAGCGAACGCTACTATCTCGCCTATAGCCGCGAGCGGGCGAACTATCCGCCGCTCGTCGCCTTCCGTAACTGGATCGTCGAGGAAGCCGAGCGGGAACCGCAGGGGCAGGTGCGGGAACCGTCACCAGCCCTCTGACAGCACCTTTTCCAGCATGTCGGCGAAGAAATCGGCGCTCTCGCGGGAGAGGCAGAGCGGCGGCTTGATCTTCAGAACGTTGAGATGGTCGCCGGTCGGCTGCATGATGACGCCGAGGTCGAGCAGGCGGTCGCAGATGCCGGCCGTTTCTTCGGTCGCCGGTTCCAGCGTCTCGCGGTCGCGGACGAATTCCAGCCCGAGGTAAAGGCCCATGCCGTGGACCGCGCCGACAATCGGAAAACGCTGGCCGAGCGCTTCGAGCCGCGCCTTCAGGTGGTCGCCGGTATCGCGGGCATTTTCCTGCAGGCCCTCGTCACGCATGATGTCGAGCACGGTCATGCCGACGACGCAACTGACCGGACTGCCGCCGGCGGAAGAGAAGAAGTAGCCTTCCTGCTCCAGGGCATCGGCGATTTCCCGACGGGTGATCACGGCGCCGAGTGGCTGGCCGTTGCCCATGCCCTTGGCGACCGTGATGACGTCCGGCACGACACCCTGTTCCTCGAAGCCCCAGAAGTAGTGGCCGAGGCGGCCGTAGCCGACCTGCACCTCGTCGGCGATGCAGAGCCCGCCGCGCTCCCGGATCATGCCGTAGACCTGCTGCAGGTAGCCGGGCGGCAGCGGAATGCCGCCGGCATTGCCGTAGACCGTCTCGCAGATGAAGCCGGCGAGACCGCTTCCGCTGTCGTCGATGTGCAGCAGGGCCTTCGCCACCGCGCCGACGTAGTCGGCGGTCGAATCCTTGCCGCGGAAGGGGCCGCGATAGGTATTCGGCGCCGTGACCGGATGCACCCAGTCCGGCCGTGTCTCGCGCGCACTCGGATTGTCGGCGATCGAGGTGGAGACCGCGTCGCTCGCCACCGTCCACCCGTGATAGGCTTCCAGCAGGCTGACGATATTGCGCGCGCCGGCATACGCCCAGGCGAGGCGAAGGGCGAGATCGTTCGCCTCCGAACCGCTGTTCACGAGGAAGACTGTGTCGAGTCCCTCGGGCGCGAGCTCTGCGAGGCGGTTGGAAAATTCCGCGACTGCCGCGTAGTGGAAGCGGGAATTGGTGTTGAGCAGCGACCATTGCCGGCCCACGGCGCGTGCGAGTCGCGGGTGGCCGTGACCGAGAATGGTGACGTTGTTGACCATATCGAGATAGGCGCGGCCGCAGACGTCGAACATGTGCTCCTTCCAGCCGCGTTCGATCTGCGGTGGGTTGGAATAGTAGTTCTTCTGCGGTCGGGCGAAACTCCTTTGCCGCATGGCGAGGAGTTCATCGCTGTGCGGCGCGGGGGCGTCGACGCTGGTTCCGAGCAGCGGCGAGGGCGAAGGACAGAGCATCGACCAGGCGGCCGCCTGCGCCGGCGTCGCGAAGAGCGGCGGCACGAGATCCGCGTCGCGGCAGAGCTGCAGGCGCAAGCCGCCGACGGCTCCGGCCGCGCCCGCGACCTGGCCGATGGATTGACCGGCGGTCACCGTCTCGCCGGCTTCGAGCGGGCAGTCGAGACCGTCGACGTGAAGGCACACGTCGTCGGAGGCAAGCACCAGATGATGGCCGTTGCGTACGATGGTGGCGTCGAAGGGGGCAATCGCCTCGGCGCTCGCCGGCAGACAGATGTCGACATGCAGTGCACAGGTCGCCGGCGCCCGGTCACTGTGCAGTCGCGTGTAGGAAAGCCGGTATTCGCCGTAGCGGGTCGAGGCGACCTCGGTTTCCGCCGCTGCCTTGGCGAGGAGCTTCCAGTCGATCTCGTGATCCGACCAGTTTTCATTGACGAAGTCGAGGCTCAGAACCGAGAGATCGGTGAGGCGGACGTCCTCCGGAGCGATCCCGGGCAGAAGCCGGCCGATCGCCGGCAGCGGCTTTTCGGCGGTGAACCCGACAGCTTGCAGGATTGCCGTCTCCATCAGCGAGAAGGGCACCGAATTCGCGACCTCGAAGATCTTCCGTTCGTGGTCGATATTGCCGAGCACGTAGACGTTGCCGGGCTCGATCGTAAGCTGTTGCTCGCTGCTTGCGACGAGGATCACCGCCCGTGCGACAACCAGCGGCCAGAGCGCCCGCAGTTCCTCTTCCTTCAGCGGATAGAGCCGATGGAAGGCGCGGATCGCCGGCAGGATGAAGAAGGGATCGCCGTCGGCGTGATGCAGCAGAGAGGCGCAGGTGACGGCGAGATCGGCGACCAGCCAGCCGGTCATGACATCGCCGAAGTCGATGACGCCGTCGGGCACGAAGCGGCCATGCCGGTCCCGGCGGCTGACGACGTTGTCGTCGGTGACGTCGTGGTGGATCGGCTGAGTCCTGAACGCCGCCTGCAGCGGGCGGATATGCTTGACGGCGGCGATCATCGCCTTGGCGATGGCGTCGCGTCTCGCGTGATCGCTTACGGAGCCGAGGAGCTGGAGCGCCACCGGCCCGGCCCGGCGCAGGTCCCATTGCAGGTCACGGTCGAGCCCCGGATGGGAGAAGTCGCGCAGCCCGAGAGCGATCTGTGCCGAGAGGGCGCCGAGCGCCGAGACCGCCTGCGTCGGCAGGAAACGCTGCCGCGTCAGGGGTTCGCCGTCGAGATAGGTAAGGAGGCGGACCTGGCAATCCTCTCCGCCAACGGAAAGGGCGAGAATGTGCCGTCCGGCGCCGTCGGCGAGCGGTACTGGCACACGCGGCATGTTCTGGAGACCTGCGAGGTGGTGCATCGCAGCATTCTGCGCCTCGAGTTCGACCGTCGCATATTCCGCCCGGGCGATCTTCAAGACGAAGCGCGAGGCGCCGGTGTCGATCAGGTAGTTGCGGTCCTGCTGGCTGCCCAGTTCGCGAATCGAGCCTTCCAGTCCGTAGTGCTCGCGCAGAATCCCTGCCGCCTGTTCGGCGCTGACGTTCGGCCGCGGCAGCCGGGCGCGCTGCACAGAAGCATTGTCGGACATGATTGGCCTCCCTCGAGAATCCTTGAGCGGAGATTATCAGAGGAAAAGCAGCCGTCTATCCCGGCGAAGCGCTCGCGCCGGGATAGACATGTTCTGCGGTCAATGGTCGCTGGGGCTTAGCCCATGCGCTCGGAGGCATAGGAACCCGGGGAGGCCGGGAAGACGACGGTACGGTTGCCGTTGATGAAGGTCCGGTGGTGGATGTGGGCGTGGATGGCACGCGCCAGCACCTGGCTTTCGACGTCGCGGCCGATCGAGACGTAGTCCTCCGCCGATTGCGCATGGGTGATGCGGGCGACGTCCTGCTCGATGATCGGGCCCTCGTCGAGATCGGCGGTGACGTAGTGGGCAGTCGCACCGATCAGCTTCACCCCGCGCTCGAAGGCCTGCTTGTAGGGGTTTGCACCCTTGAAGCTCGGCAGGAAGGAGTGGTGAATGTTGATGATCTTGCCCGACATCTTCTGGCACAGGCTGTCGGAAAGGACCTGCATGTAGCGGGCGAGCACGATGAGTTCGGTGCCAGTCTGCTCGACGAGGTCCAGCAACTGCTTCTCGGCCTGGGGCTTGTTCTCCTTGGTCACCTTGATGTGGTGGAAGGGGATGTCATGGTTGACGACGACCTTCTGGTAGTCGAAGTGGTTGGAGACGACGCCGACGATGTCGATCGGCAGTGCCCCGATCTTCCAGCGATAGAGCAGGTCGTTGAGGCAGTGGCCGAAGCGCGAGACCATCAGCAGCACCTTCATGCGCTCGCTGGCGTCGTGCATGTCCCATTCCATGCCGAAGGTTTCAGCGATCGGGCCAAAATCCTTCACGAGGGCTTCGCGCGCGGCACCTTCCTCGGAGATGAAGCTCACCCGCATGAAGAACTTGCCGGTGTCGAGGTCGTCGAACTGCGATGAGTCGACGATGTTGCAGCCCTTTCCGGCAAGATAACCCGATATCGCAGCAACAATGCCGCGGGTCGACTTGCACGAAACCGTCAATACGTAGCTCTTCATGTTCTCTCACCCTTTTCCCGTCGCGAGCGGACTGGCGACTGATCTAGCGCACTCGCCACGGCGCGCAAAGCCGTTGGCCTTCGTTTCTGACCGAACGGGCGTGGTTTCCGGCATCCGGTCCCCTCCCGTTCCTTGAGGGTGAGCTTAGGGCGGATGACGGAAAATTCCGTTCCGGTTGCGTCTTCTGCAAGCGATTTCCCGTCGTCGCCTTGCTGGGCGCTGTTCCGGAGGTCTCCTTCGGGAGCTTCCTTGACCTTTCGCTGCCAGCGGTCCTAACGTCCGCTTCGTGGTCGTCAAGAGTGGGGTTGCATGTTCGTCGGTTCGCGTTTCGGGAGCTCTTCCTTCTTTGGCATCGCGGCGGCGGCGGCCACGATTGCACTTCTCGCTGCCTCGCCGGGGCAGGCAACGGAGGGATGCTTTCGCGGCATCAATCTCTCCGGCGCCGAGTTCGGCGAGCCGCCCGGAACGGCAGGCAAGGATTACGTCTATCCCTCGAATGAGACCATCGACTATTTCGCGTCGAAGGGCTTCACCTCGGTGCGCCTTCCCTTCCTCTGGGAGCGCCTGCAGCCGCAGCTTGGTGCGGAACTCGACCCCGCCGAACTCGCGCGTCTTGTGGAGGCGGTCGGGCGCCTGCGCGAACGGGGGCTGCGGGTCGTGCTGGATCCGCACAACTACGCCCGTTATCGCGGCGAACCCATCGGCTCGGCAGCCGTTCCGGCGGCAGCATTTGCCGACTTCTGGGGCCGGCTTGCGCGCGTCTTCGCAAACCAGCCCGACGTTTCCTTCGGGTTGATGAACGAGCCACACGACATCTCCGCCGGCCAGTGGCTCGAGGGTGCCAATGCGGCAATAGCAGGGATTCGTGAGGCCGGTGCCGGCAATCTGGTCCTGGTTCCCGGGACAGCCTGGACCGGCGCTCATAGCTGGCAGACATCATCGGCGGCTGGCGCCAACGGCGACGTGATGCTCGGTGTGATCGATCCGTCGGACCACTATGCCTACGAGGTCCACCAGTATTTCGACTCCAATTTCTCCGGAACAAGTTCGGGCTGCGATCGCGGCGCCGATGCGGTCGCGGCCGTCGAGACGTTCACGCAGTGGCTGCGCGATCACGACAAGCGCGGCTATCTCGGCGAGTTCGGCGTGCCGGCGGACGAGGCCTGCGTCGGGACCCTCGCCGACATGGTGAGCGTCGTCGAAAGCAATCGCGATCTCTGGGTCGGCTGGGCCTACTGGGTTGCGGGTGACTGGTGGCCGCCGTCCGAGGCGCTGAACATCCAGCCGACGATCGAGGGCGACCGCCCGCAGCTTGCCGGGCTTGCCCCGGCGCTCAAGAATTTCTCGTCGTCGGCTGCGGAATGCCCGGCGCTCGATCGTCCCTGACCCGCCCCTGGGCGAGCGCTCGCCAGTCGATACGGTCGGCTGTTCCGAGGATGAACCACAGAAGTGCGGCCGTCTTGATGGAGTAGAGCGAGTTGCTGATGATCATCAGCAACAGCAGGTAGACGATGACCATCGAATGGAAGGAC
This sequence comes from Ciceribacter lividus, assembly GCF_003337715.1. Lineage (GTDB taxonomy): Bacteria > Pseudomonadota > Alphaproteobacteria > Rhizobiales > Rhizobiaceae > Allorhizobium > Allorhizobium lividum. The sequence continues at coordinate 35,855 of NZ_QPIX01000012.1, read as the reverse complement.
CACGCCTTCGCGTCGCGGATCGGCGCCATGACCATCAAGGCCCAGAGCGCGATGAAGCCGAAGAGGCCGAACTTGGTGAGGGTGTAGGCGAGGCCCGAGTCGGCCGTGAACTGGTCGGTGACCGCAATCCCCAGCACGACCGGAAGATCGAGATGTGTGAGGATGCCGGCCGTGACCTTGAGGCGTCCGCCGACGTCGTTTGCTCCGCCCTCCGTGCCGGTGGCGAGCCCGTAGACGGCGATGATCGCCAACATCAGGAAGGGCAGCGCCAGCCATATGGTCTTCGGAATGATGCGGTAGAAAGGCGTCATGAGCGTCATCAGGACGCAGGTGAAGAACCCGAAACGGGCATCGGCCAGGATGACGGTCAGGATCGCGCCCGCCATGACGGCGAAGCGATAGCGCATGTCAGAGCGGAAGAGCGCCCAGGCGAAGACGATCGCGCCGAAATTGCCCGCCGAGACGGGCTCCAGAAATACCGACGAAACACGGTGCTGTCCCAGGAAGGAAAAGAGCGAGCGCGGCTCCGGGCGCATGCCGCTGATGAAGAGCCCTCTCGTCGCTCCGAAAGCTTCCTCCGGCGTTACCGTGCCGCGGGCGATGAAGTAGCCGAGCACGTTGAAGAAATCGAGATAGAGATCCGTCAGCAGGTACTCGAAGAGACCGAAGACGACGACGATCGCGATCGATGCGGTGACGAGCCGGTCGGCCAGCCGCAGGTCCCGCACGCGCGTTCCCATGAAATAGAAGGCGATCGGGATCAGGATGTCGCGGAGCGCCTTGAGATCGACGGCGCCGCGCAGTGCAAAGAGCAGCACCATGTAGCTCACGTACAGCGCCAGAACGAGATAGATGTCGAGCTTGCGGGTGAAGGCTGCCAGGAAGGCGCAGCCGATCAGCAGCATCTCGAACAGCATGACGTGACTGTCGCGTATGCCCATCACGCGCGTGTTCACGAAGCAGAGGAACAGGTTGAACGTGAGGCCGCCCATCACGGTGAAGACGGCGAGGTGGCGCCTTGTGCGCGTCATCCAGCCGCCGGCTGCCTCCTCGGGCGGAAGGGGCGATGCGAAGGCTTCAGCGGTACGCATGACATGTCCATCGGTCGCCGTCGGCGGGCAGAGGCCTTGCTGCTGCCGGCAACCGTGACGTCATGGCCTAGGCCTCCACCAGAACGGTTCCGAGGACAAGGCTCCGCCTCTCGCCGAACGAGTCGACGAATGCCGCCAGGTCGTCTTGCGTCGTCTCTCTCGCATCGATGATCGGCACGAGGGCATCGGCGTGGTTCATCAGTGAAGGCAGGAAGTCGGTGGCCTGCGTGCCGCAGGCGTTGACGATCACGAAACGGTGGCTGCCTTCCTCCGACATGGACCGGCCGGTTCCCCGGCGGGCACGGAAGAGATCATATCTCAGGAGATCGCCGAAAGGACCCGAGTCCTCGCGTTCGCGCTCGAGGGCGCCGCGCAGGCTCGGACGACCGAACCGCGTGGATCGCGGCGACCGGTCGGCGAGATCTCCGGGGGCGTAGAGAACGTCGTGGCCGAGGTCGAGAAGCGCCTGCACCGTGTCGGCGACGATGCCGGTTGCTTCCCGCATCGGCTTCGGAGTCGAAAAGAGTACCATCGCGGGCGCGCGTGTGCCGAGCCTCTCGACGAGCTGCCCGGCAAGCGCGCGGATCGCCGGATGGCTCTCGCCGAGTGGAAGCGGTGGCTCTTCGGCCGAGCGACCCGGAAACGGAAACCGGCGAAGCAGAGGCGCGTTGGCGTGCCGGCGCGGCATCCTGATCCGCGCAAGCACGGGAAGTCCGGTCCGCTTGCTCAGGGTTTCGGCGGACGGGGTCTGCCGCACCAGCAGCTCGCGCAGGACGGCCAGCGCACTTCCCAGCACGGAGCCGAAGAGAGAGGCCGCGGCGAGAATCATCAGCTTCAGCACGGTGGAGGATTTCGGCATCGGCACCGCGGCGGTGATCACGCGGGAATTATCGGTGTTGACCGATTGCTGCTGCCCGAGTTCCTCAGCGCGGCTGAGGAATGCCTTGTAGAGGGTGCGGACTGCGTCCGCCTCGCTTTCGAGCTGGCGCATCTTGATCTGCGCCGCACTGCTGTCGAAGCTCGTGGCGCTCATTTTCTCGAGCTGCGCGGTGAGAGCTTTCGTGTCTGCGACAGCGCGCTCGTAGCTGCTCTTCATGGACTGGCGGACGCGGCCGAGCTCCTGTTCGATCGCGTTCTGCATGTTGGCGATCTGGGAATTGATCGCCTTGATCTGCGGGTGATTGCCGCCGAGGCTGGTCGCAAGCTGGGAGCGACGGTCGAGCAGGTTCACGTAGCGGTCACGCAGGAGACCGATCGACGTCGACTGCAGGACCTCGGGAATGGCGCCGGACTCGATCGCCTCGATCGTAAGCTTCTTCGCCTGCTCGTAGATCGTCCGCTGCCGCTCTTCGACCGCGCGGGCATCGATGAGTTGCTGGTTGAGGCCGGCCACCTGCTGATCGATGACCAGGCCCTGCTGCCCGGTGCTTACGAGGCCATTCTCCGCCTTGAACTTCTCGACGGCGAGTTCGGCCCTGAGCACGCGGTCGCGCAGCTCGCTCGCCTGCAGCTGGAAGGAACTGCTGGCACGTCGCGCGGCACTTGCCCGGGCCTCGTCGAGCTGGCGCAGATAGACGGTGGCGATTGAATTTGCAATGTCGGCCGCGGTCGCGGCATTCGGATGCTCAGCGCTGATCGAGAAGACGAGCGACTGGCCGGCACGCTCTATCGTCACATGCGCCTTGAGGACCGTGACGACGGCCATCAGCCGATCACGATCGTTCTTCGCCTTCTTCACCGCCGCGGCGAAGAACGGATCCTTTACGAGATTGAGCTTGTCAGCGACCTCCTCGAGCGTCGCGCGCGACTGCATGACATAGATCTGGCTGTCGACGGCAGGCTGGTCCTGCGGAACCGGCGTAGCCGCGTTGACAGGGTCCGCGCCGCCGGTGACCAGACCCTTCGGGTCCAGGAGGAGCTCGGTGGAAGAGGTATAGAGCGGTGTGAGGCGCAGGACATAGACGAAAGCGAGCGCCAGGCAGACGATCACGGTGAGGATCACGTAGTGCAGGCGGCGTCTCAGGATTCCCGGTAGTTGAAAAATGTCGATGTCCATTTTCCTGCCCAAGACCGCGTCCGGTCAGAGATTGTCGTTTCCGCAGCCTCCGGACGATCAATCCGGTGCGGGTTTGCGATCCCGCAGCACACAACGAGCGGCCGGTATCGGGAATGGGGCCTATGGGCGAGGGCTTCCGGCAACCGCAGTGGTCAAGACAATCCTCGCAGATCATGGTTAACGGTTTCTGAAGGGCAGGGGGCCGGAGCCGGGCACCAGCGGCGGCGAGATGCCGGACATACGCGATCTTAAGCTTTTCGCGCTTTCAATTCGCCCGAACAGAAGACCGGCACGAAGCCGGTCTTCGCAGCGCCGGAAGGATGGGTGATGGAGGCGAACGACGAAACGATGTCCGCTTCTGCACAGCGCGACGGGCAAGCGCCACTGGTCGTCCAGGTCGTCCGGCAATATGCGCCCGGCCGCGGCGGCCTCGAAGACGTCGTCGGCAATCTCAGCCGTCTTCTGCTGGCGCGCGGCTACCGTGTCCGCGTCGTCACCTGCAACAGCCTCTTTACCGATCGCGAGCGGCTGCTGCCCGCATCGGATGTGATCGACGGCGTCGAGGTGGTGCGCGTCCCCTGGTCCGGCAGCACCCGTTATCCAGTCGCTCCGCAGGTGCTGCGGCACATCCGGGACGCCGATCTGGTACATGTCCATGCCGTAGACTTCTTCTTCGACTTTCTCGCCGTCACGCGTCCTTTCCACGGCAAGCCGATGATTGCCACCACCCATGGCGGGTTCTTTCACACAAGGAAATATGCGGCGATCAAACGGCTCTGGTTCCGCACGCTGACACGGCTCTCCTGTCTCGCCTATCGCGCTGTCGTCTGCTGCAGCCGCTCGGACCTCGATCTCTTCGACACGATCGCGGCCGGTCGCACCGTTCTGGTCGAAAACGGTGTGGACACGGAAAAATTCGCTGGTCTCGCCTCCTCTCGGCCGAGGCGGCGGATGATCACGATCGGCCGCTTTTCCATAAACAAGCGGCTGGAGCGGCTTCTCGATGCAACGGCCCGTCTGGTCGAGAAGGATCCGGACTGGCACCTCGACATCGTAGGTTCTCCGTCGGACCTGACGGAAGCCGATCTGCGCCGGGAAATTGCCGCCCGTGGGTTGGTGGAGCATGTCGGCCTGCACGTGGCGGTGCCGAACGAGACTGTACGGCAACTGATCGCCGGTGCGTCCATCTTCGTTTCCGCTTCCGATTATGAAGGCTTCGGCCTCGTCGCGGTGGAGGCTATGAGCGCCGGCCTGTTGCCGGTTCTCAATTCGAACGAGGCCTATCGCAGCCTTGCCGACAAGCACTCCGTCATCCGCCTTGCGGATTTCGACGACGTCTCAAAGGCTTCCGAGGTCGTGGAAGCAGCCTTGGCCGACCTCATATCCGACCCCGAAGCGACGCGACACGCGCTCATCGCGGCGGCGAGCAGTTACTCCTGGGATACCGTCGTCGGGCATTACGACGCGGTTTATCGCGACGCCCTGGCGGAGTGACCCCGCCACCGGCGCGGAATTCGGTCAGCGGACGGTCTGCTGATAGATGCGAAGGTGCTCGCGGGCGATGGCATGCCAGTCGCGCGCCGCCATTTCCCTTTCGAGGACCAGCGGTGAACGTACCCGGGGAGCGTCGCCATGTACGATCTTCCCGATCATGCTCGCCGCGTCCTTGGGTGTGGTGACGGGATACGTGACCTCGGCAAGCCATTCGGGTGTCCGCTCGGTGTGAGTGGTGAGCACGCACACACCATGGTCGAGGCAGGCGAGCGCCGAGCCGCGCTTGTTCGAAACACCGTCCGGGAAGGGCAGAAGGGCGATGGTCGCCTCGCTCAGCGTCTCCGAAACCGCCTCCGGCGGCAGGTTCAGCTTGAGCTCGATGCCGAGGCGTCTTGCCGAGTCCCGTACATAGTCCACGAAGTCCGTGTCGGTTTCGACGAGCGCGCCGATCATCTGGGCCTCGGCGAGCGAGCCTCCCTCACGCATCCGCTCGATCGTCTCGATGAAGAACTCTATTCCCTTGTTACGCGAGATCTGCCCGAAGTAGACGATGCGTTCCCCGCCGCCGGGTGCCTTTTTCGCTGCAAGTCTCGGGATGTTGTTGCCGATCGGAACGACCATCAGGCGCTTGCGCGACCATGGGAAATAGCGCGCGAAGAGGGTTCTCTCCTCGTCGTTCGAGAAGATGACTGCCCTGGCGAGCAGGCTCGGCAACAGGAACACCATCTTGCGCAGGAGATGGAAGATCCGGAATTCGTGCAACGTGACGAAGGTGTTGGGCAACAGCAGCGGCAGGAACCCGGGCGACACCGATTTGCCGATACTCAGCGACGGATACTGCAGGTGAAAGGCTACGTGCCTCTTTCCGGCATAGCGGCGCCGGATCTCCAGGATGTGCCGGAGAGACCAGGAATCGAGGTACTCGACGGTCACGGAGGCGCCGACGTCCCGAAGCGCAGCCGCCAGCCGTCCCGTGTAGTCGGCGACGCCGCACATCCTGTCCTGGGCCGAAGCTACGAGAAAGACGATCTGCAAATGACACCGCGACAGGTTGGCAGGAACATGGGGAAGGGATATCGGATCCCGCTTAAATCTCCGTAAAGCCGCCAATCGGCGGCCGGCGGAGATGGAGGGTTCCTTAAGCATTTTCTGGCTAGAACCAGACGAATGCATCGCAGTCCCATGACGGTGTCCGGGCGGATAGAAGATCACCATATGGCCAAGAGTATCGTTGCGAATTCGGCATTGAATGCTGCAGCCGGGCTGTCTCTTCTTCTCATCGGCTTTGCCTGCTCCATCATTACCGCGCGTCTTCTCGGGCCTGAGGCGAACGGCATCATCGCCTTCTCGCTCTGGCTTGCCGTCACGGCGTCGCTGGTGGCCGAGTTAGGAACCGGGGTCATGCTGCTCCGCCTGCTCCCGCAGTTGAAGAGCCAGGGCTACTCGCCGGTGGATCGGCGTGGTTTTGCCGCCTATCTGCTTCGCCCCGTCGTCGGATCTACCCTCCTCCTCGCCGCGCTTTACGCGGCGGTGTTCACGCTGGCGGAGTATGAGCACTGGGCGACCAGCACCCCCATCGTTGTGGTCATTACCGGTGCGCTCTTCGTCATCCAGTCGATTGGCTCCTCTGCCAAGAACTACCTGCTCGGCGAACAGCAGGTCGGGACCTTCTTCCGGCTCTCGGCCGCCTCCGGCCTCCTTCAGTTCTTCGGCGTTGCGGTCGGCGCGGTGTTCTTCGGCATTCCCGGTGCGCTCATCGGCTACACGCTCGGTTTCACGGTCCAGTTCACCTATGCAGCCGGCATCCTGCGCACGCGGGCGCGGAATTGCGGCATTTCCCCGCGCTACCTGCTCGGCTCGTCCATGTTGCTATCGGTGCAGTTCATCGTCGATTCGATCTTCCTGAACCGCGTCGAATTCTTCTTCCTGGAGCGCTATTCGGGCGTCGCGGTCGTCGGCTTCTATGCCGCTGCGATGTCGCTCGCCAATCTGGCGCTGCAGCTGCCGGTACAGCTCACCGGCAGTCTCGTGCCCTACTACTCCGAGAAGCTGCAGGACCACGGCGGCACGACGCTACCGGCCGCGGTTTTTGAAGCCGTCATCCGCAGCCTCTCCTACATCACCCTGCCGCTGAGTTTCGGACTGGCGGTGATCGCGCCGCGGCTGATCTCCACGATCTTCGGCGAGGCGTTCGCGCCGGCCGGTCCGGCACTCACCATCCTTGCGCTGGTCACGCCGGCCAACGTGCTCGGCCTCATCTGTACGCAGTACCTCTTCTCTCTTGATCGGGTGCGTGAGCGCCTGATGATCGGGATCGTCGGTGCGGTCACGATGGTGGTCGGGGCCTTCCTCGTCGTCCCCTCCTACGGGGCGGAGGGCGCGGCGGCGGTGCGCTTTGTCGTCTTCACGCTGATGAGCGCGCTGATGATGCGCCGGCTGACATTCGAACGCTCTCTTGCGAGACTTTACTGGAACCTGTTGCGGATCGCCCTCGCGGCGGCGGCCTGCGCCGGTGCCGCCTCGCTGGTGCTCGCGTTCATTCCGGGTTTTGTGGGTCTTGTCCTTGCGATCTCTGCGGGTGCGCTGTGCTACATCGTGGCACTGCGGCTCTTCAGGGCCGTCGCCCTCGAGGACTACGCTGTCATCGAGAGCATCGCCCGCCGCTTGCCGGGCGTGGCAGGGATCGCAGCGGCTCGCGTGGTGGAGCTGGTATTTGCGAACCGGGGTCCTCGCAACGGGGAACGTTGATTCCGGGTGAGAGTTTTGGGGGAGTTCTATCCATGAAACAGCAAACGAGCCTGCCTGCGGCTTCGAGCGGCGGCCCGTCGGCAGCGAGACCGGTTGCCTTCTCTGAAACGATCGGATTGTTCATGCCGGCCGACGGACAGGTCGTTGCGGACGTCGGCGTGCTGTTTGTCAGCCCCTGGGGTCTCGAAGAGATGTGCCTGCGCAAGTTCTGGCGCATCATCGCCGACGATCTCTCCGCATGCGGCATCGCGAGCCTGCGTTTCGATTATCCGGGGACGGGCGATGCCCTCGACAGAAGCGATTTCTCAGGTGGGCTGACGATATGGGAAGACGCCGTGGTGGCAGCAGCGGGTCGGCTCGCCGCGCTCTCCGGCTGCTCGCGCATCGTGGTCGTCGGGCAGGGGCTCGGGACGGCCATTGCGCTCAGGGCAATCCACCGCCTCGACGGCGTGGCCGGCTTCGTCGCGCTGGCACCGGTGACATCCGGTCGCGCCTATCTGCGGGAGATGCAGATCTGGGCGAAGATGGTCGAGGAAGGGCTCGGCATCGCCAAGGAGCACCGCGCTGCCGAGGGTATCGTCATCGCCGGCCTCGCGATGCCGGAGGAAATCGCTGCCGATATCCGGAAGTTCAGCCTTGCGACCCTGGGTGAGAAACCCGCGCCACAGTGCCTCGTGGTGAAGCGCCCCGACCGGCCGGGCGACCAGGAATTCGCCGCGAAGCTGGTTGCAGACGGCGCGCTGGTCACCGAGGCCGATTATCAGGGCTATGACGATCTCGTCTCCAATCCCGCGACGGCCGTGATGCCACAGGCGGTGCGGCTGGCCGTGGTCGACTGGATATCGAGGCTGGCCGCAGCGCTGCCGGCGCAGCTCGCCAAGCCGCGGCTCGCGTCCGTCGAACCCGCCGTTCTCTGCGGCCCCGATTTTCGCGAGGAGGCTCTTAACTTCGGAGAGGGTGGAAGGCTTTACGGGGTGCTCTGCGAACCGCTCGGTGAACGGAACGGCGCGACCGTCCTGCTCGTCGGCACGGCCTACGACCGCGCTGCCGGCTGGGCGCGTTCCGGCGTTCGTCTGGCACGCGATCTCGCTGCGCAGGGCATCCCTTCGCTGCGCTTCGACACGGCGAATGTCGCCGATAGTCCGCCCGTGCCCAGACTGCCGGATCAGGTTCTCTATCATGAGGCGCAATCCAACGATGTCAGTGCTGCACTCGACGTCGTCGAGCGACGTCATCTGCTGCCGGTGGTCGCCACCGGACGCTGCAGCGGCGCCTATCTTGCCTTCCGCAGCGCCTTGCAGGATGCCCGTATCGAAGGTGTCGTCGCGGTCAATCCCTTCGTCTTCTACTGGGACCCGGCACGGGACATCGATGAATCGCTTCGTTTCGTTCCCCGCACGCTCGGCGACTACAAGGGGCGCCTTCTTCAGGGAGAAACCTTCCAGCGACTGCTGCAAGGTCGCGTCGACATCGCCCGTGCGGCGACCAATATCGGGCGGGCTCTCGGGCGTCGGTTGGCACGGCATGCGATGCCGCTCATTCACATGCTGCCCCAGAACCGGGTCATGCGACGGGAGGTCGTCGGTGCATTCCACACGCTGTCGGACAGGGGCGTGCCCGTCGCGCTTCTCTACAGTGAGAACGACGTCGGCCTCGATCATTTCGCGGAGCAGTTCGGCAGTTCGGCCAGGGGATTGCGCCGCTACAAGAACGTGGACCTTACCATTCTGGAAGGCGCCGATCACAACCTGACACCGGAGCCCGCCCGGCTCTCCTATTTCGAAACGTTGAGCGCCATCGCGTCTGCTCTCGATCCGCAGGCGTGAGCCGGTCCCTCTTCGCGCCCCGTCAGAAATGGAGTGTGGCCGACGTCCCGAGCTGCGTGACGCTGCCGGTCGGCTTTTGGTCGCGGGTCGTTCCCGCGCGCGGCAGCAATCGTACGCGTTTTACATGGCCCGGCGCCAGATGGAACCAGTCGTCGTCGGCTCGGTAGCCTTCGACCGTGACGTGAACGGACTGGGCGAGGCGATCGGTCCGCAGTTCCAGGAGCCAGTCGCCATCTTCCTCGACGAGGGCGGCCGAGATTTGCGCCTCATGCCATGCGGCGGCGCGACCGAGCGGGAAATGAAAGGCTTCCGCGAGGAGGTTCCCCGAGGTTTCGTCTACGAGGCGTGCGACGGTGACGTCATGCGAGGGAGGTCCGAAGCGGAAGGCGTAGGTGGTGTCGAAGAAGACGCCGAAGAGATCGGTACAGGGTATCGAGACCGCGCCTCTCGCCGGCAGCGTCAGGTTTCGCCCGCCGGCAACGACCTGCTGGCGCCCGTCGCGCAGGCAGGAAACGGACAGCGATGCGGTTAACGGTCGCGAGCCCTCGTTAAGGACGTGAACGTCGAGACCGTTCGTCCCCTCGTCCGTGAAGACGACGTTGACGGGGCGGAAGGCGCGTTTCAGGGCATGCCAGACCGGCTTCGGCTCCCCGGTGGAATCGACGACACCCCAGCCGGGGCCGGGAAGGAGATCCTGGAAGGTCCATACCAGCGCGCCATTGCAGGACGAGCCCGGGCGGCGCCATTCCGCGAACGTTTCCGTGACAATTTCCGCTGTCACAGCGCGCGAGAGTGCAAGGTAGAGCGCAGGGTTCTCGCGGCGAAGGCGGGCAGGGTCTTGCCCGTATAATTCCCGCAGATAGTGATCGCGGATGTCCTCGAAATCCCATGATGCGCCGCGGTCGCGCGGCACGCGCGCCTTCCAGCGGGGATCGTGAACCGGCGCGACCGGCAGGTGGCGGTCGAGGGTTTCTTGCTGCGGCACATGGGCGAAGGCGAGACATTCGGCGGCGAAGCGCACATTGGCTCGCCGCGCATCTTCGAGCGGCTGGCAATAGGCGCCGACACCATAGTAGTGCGTTACGCCAGCATTGGGCGAGAACGGCAAGGCGCCGCCGCAGGGAGAATTCGCCACATAAGGTACGTCGGGGCGCAGGGTGGCGGACACCCGCGGCAGGATCTCCTCCGTCAGCGGGCCTTTCCATGTGCCGGCGGGCAGTCCCATCATCGCGGCCTGCTGATAGATCTCGCTGCCGCCGCAGAGTACCGCAAGCGAGGGCGATCCCTGGACCGATGCGAGAAACTCTCTCGCCTCGCGCTCCACATGGGCGGTGAAGGCGGGATCGCCCACCGGGTAATCGTAATTGGCGAACATGAAGTCCTGCCAGACCATGAGGCCGAGCCGGTCGCAGAGACGGAAGAAATCCGCCGTCTCGTAGGCCATAGTGCCACCGATGCGGATCATGTTCATGTTCGCTTCCGCCGCCTTGGCAAGCCAGGGTGCGTAGCTCTCGGCCGTGCCGGGCAGGCTGACGATGTCGGCGTTCGTCCAGACGGCGCCGCGACAGAAGACGGGTTCGCCGTTGACCCGCAAGGCAAAGTCCTGGCCGTCGGCACCACGCTCCACCGTGATCCGCCGGAAGCCGACCGGGCCGATCGATAGCCGGTGTGGACCGCTGACGATTTCGGCGTCGTGCAGGGCCGACTTGCCGTGGGTGTGCGGCCACCAGGCGGCGATGCCGGGAATGTCCAGCCGTCCGCGCCAGGTCCCGTCGGCATCCCGGCGAAGCGGCGCCTCGTGTCCGCCACAGGCGATCCGGGCATCGGCACCGAGATCGTCGCTCGCACAGGAGACCTCGAGAATGCCGGTGCCGTTTTCGTCGAGGTCGGCGGTGATCCGCAGGTCGGAGAGGGTGATGTCGGCGGGGCGTATCAGTTTGACGGGCCGCCATGGACCGACCGGGTGGATGCTCGGGCACCAGCCGGGCATATGGCCGAGCAAGGTGGTGCGGATGAGCCGCAGGCCCTGATGGTCCATCATCTGCGGGCGCCAGCGGGCGCGGGGACCGCGTTTGTCGAGATGCGGTTGCAGGGCGCGGAAACAGATCGCCAGTTCGTCACTGCCGGTGATCTCTATCGGCAGGTCGTGCGCCTCGAACATGCTCTCCGAGGTGAACGCCTGTACGCCGTTCACAAAGATCTCGGCGATCGTCGCGAGACCTTCGAAGCGCAGGATCGCCGGGCCGGGCGCCTCGCCCGCGAGCGAACGGAAATACCAGGCGTCCTTGCCGTGCAGCGGTTGCGGCGCCGAAGGATCGAAGAGGCCGGCGGCTGTCAGCGCCTGTGCCGCGGTGCCGGGCACCGGGGCCGAAAGGCGGGCGGCGTGGCCGTCGATCTCGGATGGATGCGAATAGCGCCCGCTCTCGGTCAGGAGCAGGGTCCAGCCGCCTTCCAGCGAACGTTCATCCGCGCCGGGATAGATGCGATCCGCCATCGTTCGGCTCCTTCAGGCAAGCTGCTTGCCCAGTCCTTCCATCAGGCTGTCCCATGCTTCCGCAGCCGGTGCAAGCGCGCCGGCCAACGGCTCGAACTTGCGCCGGGCGACCGCACGGGCGAGCTGGAACTGGACGGATTTCGCCGTCTCTGAAATCTTCAGCGCCTGCTGGCGTTCGTGTTCGGTCGTATTCGGAAGCAGCCACTCGAGATGGCTCGCCAACAGCTCGAAGTTGGCTCCGACCTGCCGCAGCGTGTTGAATGCATACTTATGGAAAAAGCCGAACGGGCGTTCTGCGATGGCTTCCACCTGCTTCGGGAAGACCGTTGCGAAGGCAGCGATCGGATTGGTTGAGGGGCGCCGCGCGAAGTGACGCCTTATCAGCGTGATCGCGACTTCGCGCGTGGTGCGCTCGTCCGTCCGCTTCTCCGGGAATTTGGCGAATTCCGTATAGGGCAGGAAAGGCTGCTCTTCCTGGCAGGCGCCGCGTTGGAAGAGGCCGTCGAAGTCATCTCCCTCGACATGGAAGAAGCCGCCGTTGTGGAAGTAGTCCATGCTGCGGTTGGCCGGGTCGAGGCGGTTGATGGCAACCGTCGTCTTGCCGTGCTCCTGGCGATAGCCGACGCCGCGGGTGTCGGGCATGAAGAAGCTGTCCATCTCGACCAGGCAGAGCCGCCGACGGGCGATCTGCTCCGCGACATGGGCTTCGACCGTATCGAAGACCGCAAGCTCCGTACAGCGGATGCCGTAGAGGCCTTCGAGATCCTCCAGCGGCACCTTGAAGAAGGTGAACTGGTCGCCTTCGAAGTCCTGGGTCAGGGTGAAACCCAGCATCGCCTCGGGCGCGAGCCCGAGCGAGGCCAGCACCTCGATCCAGAGATCGACGTAGCAGTTGGTTTCCGGCCACATCCGCTCACTCGCGTGAAGGGCATGCGGTGTGTAGCCGGCGGGATCCAGCCCGGGAAAGACAGCAGCCATCGGCAGGTCAGCCCCAGAGCGCCCGGCGTACCGACACCGGCCATTGTTCGGTATCGAGGCCGTGGTGATGGAAGAGCGCCAGCGCGATGCGCTCCAGCCCGAATCCGACGCAGGCGGTGTGGGCCACCGAGCCGTCTTCGAGGTTCAGGCCCCATTTCGTGCCGAAGGCATCCTGATGGTAGTTGAAGCTCATGCAGGCGGTCGGGCTGGTCGTCGAGGTGATGGGGATCAGCAGCTCGAACTTGAGGTTCTGGTCGCGCTGGTTGTTGGCGAGCATCTTGCCCGCACGCCCGAAGAAGGGATCGTTCGCCACGTCGATCTCGACCGGCAGCCCGACTTCCTTCATCATCTCGACGCCGCGATCCATCCAGGTCTGGCGGAACTCGGTGACGTCCGCCTGGGTCCCCATGCGGACGTATTCGCGCATGCGGAACAACTGCTGGCGTGCCGGGTCGTTGGAGGGTTCGTGGCGGAAGCAATAGGACTGCAGGTCATAAAGACCGCCGCCGGCCGGCAGGTTGCCGCGCTTGGCGACCGTCGGATAAAGCGGGTAGCAGGCCGCCGGCGTCAGCACGATGTCGGTCGCCTTCTGCTCTGCGGTCCAGTCCTCGTCGGCGTCCATGCATTTCAGCAGGCTGACATGGTCGAGCTCGTTGCCGCAGAAGCTGTGCACCGTGCCGGCGAGCTGCGGGAAGCTCCGCATGTAGCCGCTCTTCTCGAAATAGGCGCGGTTCATGCCGGGCGGGAAGCGGATCGCTTCCGCGCCGTCGGCGCCGCCGAAGCGGTCGATCAGCCGTTCGAAGGCCGCGATCACGTCTTCAAAACGGCCGCCGCGACCGTAGAGCCCGTCGACGCCGGTCTCGATGAGGAGGCCGGACTCGAACAGGCGGTCGAGGAAACTTCTCTGCATGTCCATCGGTCTCACCCCAGCAAGCTTGTTTCTTGTTTGTGCACCAGAAGCATGTTCGACGTATTTCCGAGGATGCGGTCGTTGGAAATCATCAGCTGTGCCGAATGGGCGTCGCGCAGGTGGCGTCCGAGGCTGTAGGGCGTACCGTTCTTGTAGCCCATGATGCCGCAGATACGCATGGCCTGGTTGATGATCGGCAGGATCATCTCGGAGGAGGCGATCTTGACGTTGTTCATCGCGACGGCAAAGCCCATGGACGACAGGCGATCCTGATCTTTGCAGGCGTCTTCATAGGACCGCAGTCCGCCGACGATGTTGGACCTGACGGCCTGAAGCTGGCTCGAAAGCTCAGCAAGCTGGACGAGGCCTGGCGGTTGCGTTCCGGGCGCCTTGCGGGCGGCTGCGCGCACGAAGTTCTGGGCGCGGGTGAAGGCGTCGAGCGCGATGCCGTACCAGACCGAACTCCACAGCAGATGGGCGGTCGCGAGCATCGACTGGGCCGCAATCTCCGCGAAGGGGTGCGGCAGGATCTGTTCGGCAGGCGCCTCGCCTCGGAACATGAACCCGTCGGAGCAGGTGCCGCGCATGCCGAGGGTGTCCCAAACATGGGTCTTGTCGATCGTGTACTGGTCTTTCAGGAAGACGGTCATCACCTGGTCGGAGGATGCCGCGTCCTTGTGGCTGCGCGACGTGATCAGGATCGCGTCGGATTCGACGCCGTAGGAAATCACGGTCGCATCCTTTTCGAGGAAGCAGCGGCCGTCCTTCACCTCTATGGCGCAGATGCTGTTGCGCAGGTTTCCGCCGATGCCGGCTTCCGTGGTGGCGGAGCCGAGCAGCAGCTGTTCGGCGGCGATGCGGCGCATGAAATTCCGGTGCCAGTCGGCGTCCTTACCGTGCGTGACGAGGCTCGAGGTCTTGATCTGGTGCATCGCGAAGATCATCGCGCTCGAGGCGCATGCCTGTCCGAGTGTCGAGCAGAGTTCGGCAATCTCCGAAATGGAAAGACCTTCGCCCCCGAGCTCTTCGGGGATCATGATGCCGAGCAGGCGCTCGGCCTTCATTGCGTCGACGGCTTCTTTCGGAAACCGGCTGTCGCGATCGACCTCGTCCGCATAGGCGGCGGCGACCGTCGCCACGTGATTGACGCGGCTCTTCAGATTCTTCTCGGATGCGGTGGCGGAGAGGTCCATCATGCGACCTTTCTGTCGGCCAGGATCGTCTTCACCGTGTTCTCGATGGCGGCGATGCTGGCGAAGGATTTCCGGTTCAGCAAATGATCCGGAAACTCGATATCAAAGGCTTCTTCAAGTCCGAGCATGAGCTGGACGGACGCGAAGGAAGAAAGTCCGGCGGCGTAAAGATCGCCATTGTCGTCGATCGTGTCGATCGACACAGGCAACCCACCGAGTTTTGCGAGCAAAGCCCGAATTTCTCCGTTCATGTTGTCCCCTTTCCCAAGATATACTTCTGATGACAGTTGTTTTGCGTTCTACGGGTGAAAGCATAAGATTCCGCTAAACGCCGTAGTTAAACAAAAATGACCACAAGAATGGTCGCCGCCGCCCGTCGAACGAGCCCTTCCTTCCTTTCCGGAAAGGAAGGAAGTCGTACTTTACCTCGCTCGCGACGTCTTCTTACTTCTTTACCGGATAGGGGTGCGTGTTGCCCTGCGGGTCAGTGACGCAGTAGCCGGCATCCGGATCTCCGGCCAGGGCCCGCTCGCTGATCTCGATCTTACCGTGGCCGCCGGGAATGTCGAGGATATAGGCGGGAATGCAGAGGCCGGAGAGACGTGTCCTGAGCGCGCGCACGAGCGCCTGACCTTCTTTGATCGACAGCCGGAAATGGCCGGTGCCGGGCGCGAGGTCCGGATGATGGAGGTAATAGGGCTTGATGCGGTTCTCGACGAAGGTGCGCATCAGCTCATCGAGCACCGTCATGTCGTCGTTGATTCCCTTCAGGAGCACGGTCTGGCTCACCATCACGATCCCGGCGTCGACCAGCCGCGCGCAGGCGTTGCGCGCCGGCGCGGAGAGTTCGCGCGGATGGTTCGCGTGAAGGGCGACATAGACCGTCTTGCCGCCCTGCTTCAGGGCGTCGATCATTGCGGCGTCGATCCTTTCCGGGTCGACGACCGGCACGCGGCTATGGATGCGGACGATCTTCACATGCGGGATCGTCGCCAGCTGCCGCATGATCTCGGCGAGACGCCGCGCCGAGAGCACGAGTGGGTCGCCGCCGGTCAGGATGACCTCCCAGATTCCGGTGTTCGCCCGGACGTAGTCGAGGGCGGCAGACAATTGTTCGGCGGTCAGCGTGCCGTCGCCCTGCGGACCGACCATCTCGCGGCGGAAGCAGAAGCGACAGTAGACCGGGCAGACGTGAACGACCTTCAGCAGAACCCGGTCGGGATAGCGATGGACGATGCCTGGAAGCGGCGTGAACGGCCGGTCGCCGATCGGATCGTCCCGTTCCTCCTCGGTCCGGACGAGCTCGGCGGCGGTCGGGACGAACTGTGCGGCAATCGGATCAAGCGGATCCGACGGGTCGATGAGGTCCGCCATCGCCGGAGTGACGGCGATCGCATAGTGCTCGGCAACGGCGGCAGCCGCCGCTTCTTCCCCGGCTGCAATCAGGCCCGCTGTGACGAGCTCGTCGACGGTCGTGATGCTGCGGCTCGCCATCAGCCGATCTCCGCGACCGGAGCCCACAGGACGTGTTCGATCCTCGGTGCGCCGGTTGCCAGCATCACCAGCCGGTCGAAGCCGAGTGCGATGCCGCTTGCCTCCGGCATGATGTCGAGAGCGGAAAGGAAGTCCTCGTCCAGCGGATAGGTCTCGCCGTAGACGCGCTGCTTCTCCGTCATTTCCGCCTCGAACCGCCGGCGCTGCTCGACAGCATTCGTCAGCTCGCCGAAGGCATTGGCGAGTTCCACGCCACAGGCATAGAGTTCGAAGCGTTCGGCGACCCGGGGGTCCCGGGCGGAGGGGCGAGCAAGTGCCGCCTCGCTCACCGGATACTCATCAAGGATCGTTGCCCGGCCGAAGCCGAGGTTCGGCTCGATCTTCTCGACCAGCACGCGGCTGAAGAGATCGGCCCAGGTGTCGTCCTCGGCGACGCGGATGCCGGCCTTGCGCATCTCGGCGGCCAAGCGGTCGCGATCGGTCGCACCGCTGTCTTCGACGGAGCCGAGCAGGTCGATGCCGGCGAAACGGTCGAAGGCTTCGGCGACGCTCAGCCGTTCCGGTTCGACGAACGGGTCGACGGTGCGCTCCCGCCAGGTGAACGCACGGCTCTTCGTCGTCTCGGCTGCGAGCGCCAGGATGTCGGCGCAGTCGGCCATCAGCTGCTCGTAGGATTCCCCGGTGCGATACCATTCGAGCATGGTGAACTCGGGATGGTGCAGGGGACCGCGCTCGCGGTTGCGATAGACGTGGGCGAAGCAGGCGATGCGCTTCTCGCCGGCGGAGAGCAGCTTCTTGCAGGCAAATTCCGGCGAGGTGTGCAGGAAAAGCGGCGCCGATCGCCCGTCCGGTCCGGTCGCGGCGGTCGCGAACGCATGGAGATGCGCCTCGTTGCCCGGGGAAACCTGCAACGTCGCGGTATCGACTTCGACGAAGTCACGCTCGGCGAAGAAGACGCGCAACTTTGCCTGGATCGCGTTGCGCCCGAGGAGAAACGGGCGGCGATCGGCATGGATCGACGGCGTCCACCAGGCCGGTGTGGCGGTGCTTCGGCCGTTCATCGCGTCTTTCTCGAAGGTTGTTGCATCGCGGGCTGGCAATTTAGCGGATTTTGGGTTAGTTGCGCCCAGGAAAAGTTTCGAAGATGTCCCGGGGCGGATCGGCGTCCTTTACGACGGGTCTTTCGCAGATACAAGGAATTCCAATGGTCAAGATTATCGCCTCCTCCGTCCGCAAGGGCAATGTTCTCGAAGTCGACGGCAAGCTCTACGTCGTGCTCACCGCCGAAAACTTCCATCCGGGCAAGGGCACCCCGGTCACGCAGGTGAACATGCGGCGCATCGTCGACGGCGTGAAGGTGTCCGAGCGCTGGCGCACCACCGAGCAGGTCGAGCGCGCCTTCGTCGAAGACCTGAACTTCCAGTATCTCTACGAGGACGGTGAAGGCTTCCACTTCATGAACCCGGAAACCTATGACCAGGTCGTCGTCGACGTGGAAACCATGGGCGACCAGAAGGCCTACCTGCAGGAAGGCATGACCTGCGTTCTCTCGATCCACGAGGGTGTGCCGCTCGCCATCGAGCTTCCGCGCCACGTCACGCTCGAAATCGTCGAAACCGAGCCGGTCGTGAAGGGCCAGACGGCATCGTCCTCCTACAAGCCGGCGATGCTCTCGAACGGTATCCGCACCATGGTGCCGCCGCACATCGACGCCGGCACCCGCGTGGTCATCGCGACCGAAGACAATTCCTACGTCGAGCGCGCCAAGAACTGAGGCTCGCAGCGATTGAATGCAGAAAGCCCCGGAATGGTGAGGCCATTCCGGGGCTTTCCTGTCTCAGTATGTCTCAGATCTCGATGCCGAGGCACATGTACTTGATCTCGGTATAGTCATCGATCCCGTACTTGGAGCCCTCGCGGCCGAGACCGGACTGCTTGATGCCGCCGAAGGGGGCGACCTCAGTGGAGATCAGGCCGGTATTGACGCCGACCATGCCGTATTCCAGGGCTTCCGCGACGCGGAAGATCTTCGAGACGTCCTTCGAGAAGAAGTAGGAGGCGAGCCCGAATTCGGTGGCGTTGGCGAGTTCGACTACTTCCTCTTCGGTCTCGAACTTGAAGAGCGGGGCCACGGGGCCGAAGGTCTCCTCGACCGCCACCTTCATTTCGGAGGTCACGCCGGTCAGGATGGTCGGCTGGAAGAACAGGCCGCCCTGTTCCGCCGCCTCGCCGCCGATCGCGACCTTGGCGCCCTTCGAGACGGCGTCGGAGACGTGCTCCCTGACCTTCTTCAGCGCGTTCTCGTCGATCAGCGGGCCGGTGGTCACGCCTTCGGCGAAACCGTCGCCGACCTTCATCTTCGATACCCGCTCGGCGAGCTTCGCCGCGAAGGCGTCATAGACGCCCGCCTGCACGTAGAGCCGGTTGGCGCAGACGCAGGTCTGGCCGGCATTGCGGTACTTCGAGATCATGGCGCCCTCGACGGCGGCATCGAGGTCCGCGTCATCGAAGACGATGAAGGGCGCATTGCCGCCGAGCTCGAGGCCGAGCTTCTTGATCTGGTCGGCGCCCTGACGCATCAGGATCCGGCCGACGTTCGTGGAGCCGGTGAAGGTGAGCTTGCGCACCTTGTCGTTGTCGCAGAGCTCCTTGCCCACCATGGCGGCGTCGGTCGCCGTGACGACGGAGAAGACGCCGGCCGGGAGGCCGGCCCGTTCCGCGAGGATCGCGAGCGCCAGCGCCGAAAGCGGCGTCTGTGCGGCCGGCTTCGACACCATGGCGCAACCGACGGCGACGGCCGGCGCCATCTTGCGGGCCAGCATGGCATTCGGGAAGTTCCACGGCGTGATCGCCCCGACGACACCGACCGGCTGCTTTATCACGAGGATCCGCTTGTCGGGCTGGTGACCGGGAATGGTGTCACCATAGACGCGCTTGGCTTCCTCGCCGAACCACTCGACGTAGGAGGCGCCGTAGAGGATCTCGCCGCGGGCCTCGGGCCAGGGCTTGCCCATTTCCATCGTCAGGATGGTGGCGAGGTCGTCGGCATTGGCGACCATCAGGTCGTAGAGCTTGCGAAGCACCGCAGCCCGTTCCTTGCCGGTCTTGCGGGCCCAGGCCTTCTGCGCCTTGTAGGCGGCGTCGATTGCGCGGGTCACCTCCACCTTGCCGAGGTCGGGCAGGGTGGCGATGACTTCACCGTTCGCCGGGTTCGTGACGTCGAAGGTCTTGCCGCTCTCGCTCTGCGAGACCCAGTCGGCGCCGACAAGGGCCCGATCCGACGCAAGCGACGGATCCTTGAGCCTGGATGCAAGGCTGTTCGAAATGGCCATTACTTTGCCTCCTCAGCGCATTCGCGGATCGAGCTCTCGATCACGTCGAGCGCTTCGTTGAAGACCTCGTCCTGGATCGTGATCGGGGCCAGGAAGCGGACGACGTTGGAGTAGACGCCGCAGGTCAGCAGGATGACACCCTTTTCCAGAGCCCTCAAGCGAACCGCATTGGTGAAGTCCGCATTCGGCTTGGTCGAGCCCGGTACGGCAAACTCGACGGCGACCATGAAGCCGGGGCCGCGGATATCGGAGATCTGGCCGACATCGGAGCGCAAGGCCTGAAGGCGCTGTTTCAGGCGGGCGCCGAGCTGGTTGGCGCGATCGCAGAGCTTCTCCTCCTCGATAACGTCGAGCACGGCGTGGGCTGCGGCGATCGCCAGCGGGTTGCCGGCATAGGTGCCGCCGAGGCCGCCCGGTCCGGGGGCGTCCATCAGTTCGGCGCGGCCGGTCACTGCCGACAGCGGGAAACCGCCTGCAAGACTCTTCGCCATGGTCATCAGGTCGGGCTGAACATCGTAGTGTTCCATGCCGAACAGCTTGCCGGTGCGGGCAAAGCCGGTCTGCACTTCGTCGGCGATCAGCAGGATGCCGTGCTCGTCGCAGATCTGGCGCAGCGCCTTCATCAGTGCGCGCGGCACGTCATAGAAGCCGCCTTCGCCCTGAACCGGCTCGATGATGATCGCGGCGACACGCTTCGGATCGACATCCGCCTTGAAGAGCTTGTCGAGAACGTCGAGCGAGGTCTCGACATCGATGCCGTGCAGTTCGATCGGGAAGGGGACGTGGAAGACGTCGCCCATCATCGAGCCGAAGCCGACCTTGTAGGGGACGACCTTGCCGGTCAGCGCCATGCCCATGAAGGTGCGGCCGTGGAAACCGCCGGTGAAGGCGATCACGGCCGAGCGGCCGGTGGCGCAACGGGCGATCTTGACGGCGTTCTCGACCGCTTCGGCGCCCGTGGTGGCAAAGATCGTCTTCTTCGGGAAGTCACCGGGAACAAGCTTGTTGAGCCGCTCGGCCAGTGCGACGTAATTCTCGTAAGGTACCACTTGGTGGCAGGTGTGGGTGAAGCAGTCGAGCTGCTTCTTGACCGCGTCGATCACCTTCGGATGGCGATGGCCGGTGTTGAGAACGGCGATGCCGCCGGCGAAGTCGATATAGCGGCGTCCTTCGACGTCCCAGACTTCGGCATTCTCGGCCTTTGCCGCATAGACCTGGGTCGTCATGCCCACGCCACGGGAGATGGCCTCGTTCTTGCGGGCTGAGATTTCGGAGTTTTTCATCGTCAAAAATTCCTCTGGTGAGCGTGTTGGCCTTCGACGCGGCCTTTGGGCGATCGCAAAGCTGCAATATTTCCTACATTTTTTCTGTAGACTTGCAATATGCTTTATCGCAATTATCACGCATAGCAGCGACACCGGGAAATGGAGCCCGATCCCCATGGACGATATCCGCTTCAGGATCGCCGAAGCCGCCCGTATGGCGGGGGTTTCCCCGTCCACCCTGCGGCTTTGGGAAACGCAGGAACTCATAAGGCCGATCCGTACACCGTCGGGGCAACGGCTCTATGACCATGAGCTCGTCGAACGGCTGAAGACCATCGCCTGGCTCCGCAGCGAGAAGGGGCTCAATCCCGCCGCGATCCGCGAGACGCTGCGGGAGGAGGGGATGGCCGAAGAGGAAGATGTCGACGCCGGCGTTTCCGGCGAACCGGCGGAAGACGGGGGAGAGATGCCGATCGGCTTCAAGATCCGGCATCTGCGGCGACAGGCGGGCAAGACGCTCGAGGCAATCGCACAGGCGACCGGCGTGTCGATCTCCCAGCTTTCCACCTTCGAGCGGACGTCACAGGGCCTTTCCTTCACAGCGCTGCACGCGGTCGCCACCTGCCTCGGAACGACCATCGCCTCGCTCGGCGGTCGGGAGAAGCAGGACGCGCGGGAATCGCTGATCCGCGACGGCAAATGGCCGAGTTGGCCGACGACGGCATCCGGTGTCACCATCCAGACCCTCGCCGAGGGCAACAACATGATGGAGTGCCACCGGTTTCAATTGGCGCCCGGCGCATCGAGCGAGGGGGCCTATCAGCATGAGGGCGAGGAATTCATCCATGTCCTTGCCGGCAGCCTCGCCATCATCCTCGATGGCGACCAGTTCTTCGATCTTCATGCCGGCGACAGCTTCTATTTCGAAAGCCGCAGGCCTCATTCCTGGCGGAACAGCTTCGACGGCGAAACGGTGCTCATCTGGATCAACACGCCGGCGACCTTCTGAGCGCCTGACCCGAAGACAGAAACACCCGGCAACCACCTAGGTTGCCGGGTGTCGAAGCGTGTTTCCGCTCGGTGCTCTGGCCTACTTCTTGGCCGCAACCTTCACCGGCTTGTCGAAGGCATAGCCGCCGCCGATCGCGACGTTGAGCGTGACGTAGTCGGCGGCCATCTGCTGCACGGCCTGGGCGAGGTTCGCCTGCGCGGTGGCGACTGAACGCTGTGCATCGAGAACGTCGAGCAGCGACGACGCGCCGTCCTTGTAGCTCGCCGTCGAAAGCGACAGCGCTTCCTCATAGGAGCGGACGGTCGCCGTCAGCGCACTCACCGTCCGGCTGTCGCGGTTGACGGCCGCAAGCGCATTCTCGACTTCCTCGACAGCGTTCAGCACGGTCGCCTTCCAGGCGAGATACTGTTCGCGTGCGCTCGAGTTGGCGATATCGACATTGGCCCGCAGGCGTCCGCCGTCGAGGATCGGCAGCGAGAGGCTCGGGCCGAAGCTCCACGAGGTGACGCTGCCGCTCAGAGACTTGGTCGACAGGAAGGACGGGGTGATCGCACCGCCGAGCGTGATTGTCGGATAGAGCTGGGCTTCCGCGACGCCGATTTCGGCGACTGCCGACGCCAGGTTACGTTCCGCCTGGCGGATGTCGGGACGATTGCGGATCAGGTCGGCCGGAACGCCGGCATTCACGCTGCGGCGCGCGAACGGCTGCGGTGCGCCCTTCTGCAGATCTGCAACGAGGGAAGAGGCCGGTAGTCCGAGCAAGGTCGCGATGTGGTGCGCCGACTTGCGGAAGTTGGTCTCATAGCCGGGCAGTTCGGAAAGCGTCGAGTTGACCAGGCCTTCCGCCTGAACGACGTCCAGGCGCGAAGCCGCCCCGGCCTCGAGCTGCAGCTTGGTGAGCTCCAGCGTTTCCCGGCGTGAGGCGATGTTCTTGCGGGCGATCGCCAGCCGTTCCTGGTAGTAGCGGGCACTGATATAAGAGGTGACGAGATCCGAGAGGTAAGTGAGCCTTGCGACATCGGCGCTCGCATAGGCGGCGTCTACCGATGCTTCCGCGCTTTCCTTTGCGCGCTTGTACTGGCCGAACAGGTCGAGAAGCCAGGATATGTTCAGGCCACCGCTCGCAGTCGACAGGGTGTCGGAGGTACGGCTCTTGTAGTCGTCGGTCCCCTTGGTGCGGCTCACCGTTTCGTCGGCGGACCCGGTAAGGCTCGGCAGGGCGCCGGCACCGGCGACGACGACGTTCGCTTCGGCCGACGTGATGCGCTCCATCGCCTGCAGGATGTCGAGGTTCTGTGAGAGACCTTGTTGGACAAGGCCGTCGAGGCGGCGGTCGTTGAAGGCGGTCCACCAGGGCGCCATGGTGACGTCGCCGGCGCTTTTGGTGCTGCCTTCGCCGAACTTCTGCGGCAACGGTGTTTCAGGTGGCGTATGCTCGGGGCCGGAAACGCATCCGGCGAGGAAAAGCATGGCAAGTGGCGCGGCTACGCGAATGGACTTCATTGTTTGATCCTGTAAATACACTCGTGTTGTCGGCACGGGGGAGGTCGGGAACGACCGGTGTCCCCCGTCGCCAATGCTTGTTCAATTCCGGTGGAATCGGCCCCGGTGATTTGGGGAGATTAGCAACTCCGCGTCTCTCATGACAGGGCCTCTTGTCCTTTTGCACGGGTGACGAGCCGCCGGACGATGACGAAGAACGACGGCACGAAGAAGACGCCGAGCCCCGTTGCTGCGACCATGCCTCCGAGGACGCCGATACCGATCGCGTTCTGGGCCGCGGAACCGGCACCCGTCGCGACCGCCAGCGGAGCCACGCCGAGGATGAAGGCGAGCGAGGTCATGATGATCGGGCGCAGGCGGAGGCGGGCTGCCTCGAGCGTTGCGTCGATCAGCGAGATGCCGTGTGACTGCCGCTCTCTCGCAAACTCCACGATCAGGATGGCGTTCTTCGCGGCAAGGCCGATGGTCGTCAGCAGCCCCACCTTGAAGTAGACGTCGTTGGACTGGCCGAGGAAATGGGCCGCCGTCAACGCGCCGAGAACCCCGACCGGCACGGCCATGATGACCGAGAAGGGGATCGACCAGCTTTCGTAGAGTGCCGCAAGGCACAGGAAGACGATCAGGACCGCCAGCGCGTAAAGCAGTGGCGCCTGCGAGCCGGAGAGTCGTTCCTGGTACGAGATGCCCGTCCAGGCCACCGTGTAGCCGCCGCCCATTTGCGAGACGATGCGCTCCACCTCGTTCATGGCATCGCCGGAGCTGACGCCGGGAGCCGAGGAGCCTTCCAGCGAGAAGGCGTTCACCGCGTTGAAGGCGGAGATGGAGGGCAGGCCGTTCACCCACTTCGCCGTGGTGAAGGACGAGAAAGGCACCATTTCACTGCGGGAATTGCGGGCATTCCAGTATTTCAGATCCTCAGCCTGCATGCGGAAGGGCGTATCGGCCTGGACATAGACCTTCTTGATCTTGTTGTTCAGCGTGAAGTCGTTCACACGGCTGCCGGCGAAGATCGTCGTCAGCATCGTATTGACGTCCGAAATGCTCAAGCCCATGGCACTCAGCTTTTCCTGGTCGAGATCGAGCTTGACCTGGCTTTCCTCGTCGCGGTCATTGGCACGCATGGCCACGACCTTGCCGCTGCTATTGGCCGCCTGCATCAGTTGCTTCGAAGCGTTGACCAGGGCATCGCTGCCATGGTTGCCGTTATCCACCAGATACATGGAGAAGCCGCTGGAATTGCCCATGCCCTGGATGGCGGGTGGCAGAATCGGGAAGACCTGCGCCTCGCGGATAGAGAAGAAATAGCCCATGGCGCGCTGCACGACGGCGCCCGCCGCCATGCTCGGATCCTTGCGCAGGTCGAAATCCTTCAGTCTGGCGAAGACCAGGGCATAGCTCTGCCCACTGCCAGCAAAGCTGAAGCCGTTGACCGCAAAGACGCTGTCGATGACGTCCTTCTCCTTGTCGAGATAGTAGTTCTCTACCTTTTCGATGACCTTGGCCGTCTGTGCACTGGTGGAGCCGTTGGGAAGCTGGATGATGGTCATCAGCACGCCCTGGTCCTCCTGCGGCAGGAAGGAACTCGGCAGGCGCGTGAAGAGCCACGCGCAGCCGCCGATCACGATGGCGAAGGCTACGAGAACCCGCGTCGAGCGTTTCAGCAGATAGCCGATGCTCGAGACATAGCCGCGTGTGGTGCGGTCGAAGTTTCGGTTGAACCAAGCGGCGGGGCCGCGCTGCTTCTTCGAGTGGTCGATCGGCTTCAGCATGGTGGCGCAGAGCGCAGGCGTGAGCACGATCGCGACGAGCGCCGAAAGCAGCATCGCCGAGACGATGGTCACGGAGAACTGCCGGTAGATGATCCCGGTGGACCCTCCGAAGAAGGCCATCGGGATGAACACGGCGGTGAGGACAAGGGCGATACCGACGATGGCGCCGGTGATTTCACCCATCGACTTCTCTGTCGCTTCAAGCGGCGAGAGACCTTCTTCCGACATGATGCGCTCGACGTTCTCGACGACGACGATCGCGTCGTCCACGAGAAGGCCGATCGCCAACACCATCGCGAACATCGTGAGCGTGTTGATCGAGTAGCCGGTCAGGGCCAGGATCCCGAAGGTTCCCAGCAGCACGACGGGCACCGCGATCATCGGAATGAATGTCGCGCGCAGGTTCTGCAGGAAGATCAGCAGCACGAAGAAGACAAGGATGATCGCTTCGATCAGTGTGTGGACCACCTTCTCGATCGACAGCGAAACGAAGGGCGTCGTGTCGTAAGGATAGATGATCTCGACGTTCTGTGGCAACGACGGTGCGATCTGCGCCAGCTTGTCCTTGACAAGAGCGGCCGTGTCGAGCGCATTTGCTCCGGTTGCCAGGTTCACGGCGAAACCGGAGGCGGGTTGCCGATTGGAACGGGAGGTCGAGGAATAGGTTTCAAGGCCGATTTCGACGCGCGCCACGTCGCTGAGCCGAACATTAGCACCACTGGTGTCGACCTTGAGAATGATGCGCTCGAAATCGGACACAGTGTTGAGCTGACTCTGGGCCGTCATGGTGACATTGATCTGTTGGCCTTCCACCGAGGGCAGCCCGCCGACCGAACCTACCGACACCTGTGTGTTCTGCGCTTCGATGGCCGAGGTCACGTCGGCAGCCGTCAACTGGAACTTCTTCAACTTGAAGGGGTCGAGCCAGATGCGCATGGCGTAGGCTGAACCGAAGGAATTGATGCTGCCGACGCCTTCCAGACGCTTGACCTGATCTTCAATCTGGCTGGCGAAGATATCGCCCAGATCGGCGGAGGAGCGCTTGCCATCCGTGGAGACCAACGCCCCGACCAGCAGAATGCTCGACGTGGACTTGGTCACTTCAATGCCGAGATTTTGCACAACCGACGGCAATTGGGAGGTGACAAGCTGAAGCTTGTTCTGCACCTGGACCTGAGCAATGTCGGGATCGACGCTGTTATCAAAGGTCAGCGTGATGCTGGAGGAGCCGGTCGTCGATGACGATGTCATGTAGGTGAGGCCGTCCAGCCCCGTCATACCGTCCTCGATGACCTGCGTGACGGTTTTGCGAACGGTATCGGCGCTGGCGCCGGTATAGGTCGCGCTGATGCGCACTGTCGGCGGTGCGATCTCGGGATATTGCGAAATCGACAGCGTGTTGATCGCCAGCGTGCCGCCCAGCATGATGATGATAGCGATGACCCATGCGAAGATCGGTCGCCGTATGAAGAATTTAGCCATGGTCTAGTTCCTGATCACGATGTTGCCGAGCATGTCCTTGGACATCATGATTTCGGCGCCGGAGCGGGTTGATTGCCCGGCTTTTCGATGACAAAGCCCTTTTCATCGACCTCTGCGGGGATGGGGGTGACCGTTGCATTGTCGGCGATCCACTGGAAGCCATCGACGATCAGCTTGTCGCCGTCGTTCACTCCTTCCGTGACGAGCCAGCTGTTGCCGGAGAGCTGGCTGTTCCTGAACGTGCGGGTTTCGACCTTATTCTCCGCCGTTACGAATTTCGCGGTCAGTTCGCCGTTGGCGTTGCGGCCCGCTGCCCGCTGCGGAATGAGATAGCCTGCTTCCTTGCCGACCGTGATGGTGGCGCGCACATACATGCCCGGCAGGATCAGGTTGTCAGAATTGTCGAAGAGTGTGCGGATGGTGAAGGTGCCCGTGGTCGTGCTCACCGCCATTTCCGACATGTCCAGCTTGCCTACATGCGGATAGTCGGAGCCGTCCTCCATCGTCAGCCGGATATCGGTGGTCTCGCTGTCGTCGTTTCGCTCCAGCTTGCCGGCCTCGATGGCCGCCCGCAACCTCAAGAGGTTTACGCTCGACTCGTTCAGCTGGATATAGATCGGATTGATCTGTCGAAGCGTCATCAGGGAGTCAGTCTGACTTGCCGTGACAACGTTGCCGATCGAGAAATTCGTGGCGGAGGTCACGCCGTCGAAGGGCGCACGGATCTCCGTGAGACCAAGACTGATCTGCGCGGTCTGCAGGGTGGCGCGGGCTTCCGCCACCGAGGCTTTCGCCTGCAGCAGCGTGGTGCGCGCATCTTCGTATTCCTTCTGCGTGGCACCCGTATTTGCAAGGCGCTCGTAACGCTGCAGGTTGGCTTCCGCCGCGGGCACGCTGACTTCCGACTTTTCCAGCGCGGCCTGGGCTTCGGCGACCGACGCCAAATAGGTGTCGTCCTCGATCTTGTAGAGCAGATCACCTGCCTTGACGAAGCTGCCTTCCTTGATGGCGATCTGCTTGATCACCCCGCCGACGCGCGGGCGGATTTCAGCCGTCTGGAAGGCCTCAGCCCTGCCCGAAAGCACGGTGGTGAGCGGTTGCTCGGATTTTTTGAGGGTCACGACGCTGACCGGGGAGGGCGGACGCGCTGCTCCCGCGCCAGCTCCGGCCTTTTGATCACCGGAATCGTTGCAGCTCGCCAGTGCGGCGGCGAGCAGGAAAAGAGAAGGCAGCAGAAAACGTCTGGTCATCGTTTCTTTCCGAAAAGAGGCGAGCACGGGAGGGCCGGCAGGGCCGACAAAAATTAGCAAGCGTCAGTTTTTCGTGGGCCGCATTCATCCCGGACAAGGGATGGTGACGGCATAATTCCGCGTCGTCCTCTCGTCACCGGACGGGAGGCGATGTGAAGTGACGTAAGAAGAGTATCGTCACTTTGCAAGCGGATTTTGCAGTGCGGTATCGATCAGAGCCACAACTTCACGGCAACGTGTTGCCAATATGTCGGCCTTTTCCCTGGCGATCAACACCGGATGGAGCACACAGGCCAATGCCATTGCCGCGACTTCGGCGGTCTTGCGGCTGTCCTTCACGTGGTAGACGCCGCTTTCGACGCCCGCGTCGATGATCCGGGTGATGTCGTCGATCAGCATTTCGCGGTATTGCTCGGCGCAGGCCAGTTCCTGGCCGGCGGAAAAGACGATCATCTCGAAGATGTGCGGGCTCTTCTGGAGATCCTGCAGATGGCTTTCCATCAACTGCTCGACGAAGAGGAGAAGGCGCTCCGGGGGCGCCTTGCGGTCGTCCGGCCGTGCGAGCCGTTCGATCATGGCTTCGAGGTGGCGCACGGAAATGGCGTCGACGAGGTCAACTTTCGAATGGAAATGCTTGAACACATTGGCCGGCGACATGCCGAGCGCTGCGGCGACGTCTGCCACCGCAACGTTCGTGAAGCCCTTGGTCCGGAATAGTTCCTCGGCCGTGTTGAGGATGTCCTCGCGCGTCTCCGCGGCCGGGCGACGGGGCTTGCGCTGGCTCCGCGCGGTGCGCGTGCCGGCCCGTACGTTGCTCGCCGGGAGCCCTTCCTCTTTCGGCGCGATCGCCAACGCTTCACTCAGCTCCCTGGGAAGTAGCGATCGAGATTTGCGCGAACCCTCGCCAGCGGCGTTTCACCGCTGTCGTCCGGCACGAACGTCTCGCCGGTAATTGCCTCATACGCCTTTATATAGACCTTCGAGGTTTCCTCGACCAGTTTCGCCGGAATTTCCGGAATGTCGTCCTTGTAAGGATCGCACCGTTCGGCGACCCACGAGCGGACGAAGTCCTTGTCGAAGCTCACCGGACGTTCGCCCTTCTCGAAGTGCCGGGGATAACTATCGGCGATCCAGTAGCGGCTGCTGTCCGGCGTATGGATCTCGTCGGCGAGGATGATGGTGCCGTCCTTGTCGGTACCGAACTCGTACTTGGTGTCGACGAGGATGAGTCCGCGTTCTGCGGCGAGCTTCTGGCCCCGGGCGAAGAGCGCCAGCGCATAGTCCGAAAGCATGTCCCACTGCTTCTGCGTCAGCAGTCCCGTCGAGACGATCTGCTCCGGCGTCAGCGGCTCGTCGTGGCCGCCGTCGAAAGCCTTGCTCGTCGGGGTGATGATCGCCTGCGGCAGGACCTGGTTGTCGCGCATGCCGTCCGGCAACCGGATTCCATACATCTCCCGCTGGCCGGCCTTGTAGAGCGTCAGGATGGAGGTGCCCGTCGTGCCTGCGAGATATCCGCGCACGACGATCTCGACGGGAAGGATGTCGAGTTTCTTGCCGACGACGACGTTCGGGTCGGGGTAGTCCAGCACGTGGTTCGGACAGATATCCTTCGTCTGCTCGAACCAGTAGCGGGCCGTCTGGGTCAGCACCTGGCCCTTGTAGGGAATGCAGGTGAGAATGCGGTCGAAGGCGCTCAGCCGGTCGGTCGAGATGATGATGCGCCGGCCGTCCGGAAGATCGTAGTTTTCGCGAACCTTGCCACGATAGTAGTTCGGCAGTTCGGGGAAATAGGCTTCGGAGAGAATGCGCAATGGCCTCGCCCTTCTGATGTCATGGAACGGACGCCGGTCGTCCTCGCCGGACCCTTAGTTTACCGCCGGGTTTTGTCAAGCGAGGCCTTCGGCGGAAGGAGAGCCAAGGCGCTTTGACCGCTCCTTATCAAAAGAAAAAGCGCATGGTGGTCGCCACGCGCTTTCCGGTTCTTGCAGCAGGCAGAAGCGCCTGGCGGTATCAGGCGAAGGTCAGGCGTCCGACCTCGGTCATGCGGGAGACAAGCCCATTGGCGCGGAAGCCCTTGATCACGGACACGGCGGTGAAGGTGATGAAGGCTTCGACCAGGAAGACCGGGAAATAGGCTGCGACCCAGGCGGCCCAGTCGGTGAAGGCGACCGCGTCGTTGGAGATCATCAGCCAGAAGCCGACCATCGCCGACACGCCGGCGTAATAGACGGCGTCGATGCGCAGGACCTTGCCGAGGTTGAAACGGTCCCGCAGTTTGGCGTCGAAAAGCCGGCGGCCGAAGCTGTAGTGGACCGCGATCATCGGCACCATCAGCGAGAGGGCGTTGACGCCGAGATGCGGGATGTCGCCGGGCTCGAACAGGAAAGCCTGCAGGACGAGGCCGAGCGCGAAGCCGAGCATGGCCGGTGCGAAGCCGAAGAGCATGTAAATGGTCGTTGCGCCGATGAGGTGCAGTTCGGACGGGCCGACCGGCAGATGCCAGGCTTGCATCAGCGCGGAAAACACCACGGCCGAAACGAGGGTCTTCGGCACGGCCAGCGGGTTGCGCACGACGGCCGGCAGCTGGGACGCGACGACGCTGAGGGCGGCTGCGTTCGCAAGCGCGATACGAACAGGATCGATAATTCCAACTTCAATATGCATTCTATTGCCTTTCCTCCGCGCCCACCGCGCGGAATTGCTTGAGACGCCACGAAAATCGTGGCCGAGGCGATGGCAGGTCTCCTGGCTCGCGGGTCTCGGCTCGGTCCGCCTTATCAACCGTTTCCGGCCAATGGCATGCTGGACGTCGCTCTCCGCTCACAGTTGCGGGGGCAGCTACGGTCTCGGCCCCTGATGGGTAATCCTCACCGTATTCCCTTTTCATCCACCACTTCGTTTTCGTCGGGTGGAACCATCGCTGGTTTTGAATTCGCCTGCCGTCCGGTTCGCGACGTGGAATGGACCGTTCCGGTCGTGACCACGGGCTTTTTCAGTGCAGGTCGATTGGTGATAGCCGATGACGCGGGTGCGCGCAATCGGTCGGAAGCGGCGACAGGCCAAAATGCCGCATTGCGGTGACTCTCCATGGCGTCTACGGGTTGACGAAAATCAAGGCTGCCGCCCGTGGAGAAAGGAAATCCGATATGCTCGCAAGAATGGTCTACAGTGTACCTGTTTTCGGATGGATGCTCAGGGAAGCCCTCACCGGGCCGACCACTGCCAAGCTTCTCTTCATTCTCAACCTGGTCCTGGTCTGGATTCTTGCGATCGGCTATTTCGGCTATCCGGCCATCATCCTGCCGGCTCTGACGGCCGTACCGGTGATCTTCACGACGCTGATCGTGATCACCAAGGGCTGACGCCACCTCGCTTGTCTCGTCTGGCGTGCGGCCGGGGGAGATTTCCCCGGCTGCTCCCCGTCAGGCGAGTGTGTCCTGCGTCTTCATCACGGTGAAGAATACGGCGGCGATCGCTGCGCTCGGCTGCCGTCGGGGAAAGGGCAAACTGTCAGGCCCGAGGTCGAATGGCAGGCGTGATATATCTGTTTGTCGCCGTGATTCGATCATGTGCCGGATCGATCACGGCCAGTCGGCGTAGCTCGCCGGCTCTTCCTGTCCCGTCCCGCCGCCGATCGAGGCGACGCTTTGGCGATAGGCGGCGGGGGATAGGCCGGTTTTTCGCTTGAAGAAGTGACTGAAGTAGGTCGGATCGCGAAAGCCCAGGCTTTCGGCGATCCCATGGATGCTCCGCGGCGAGCGTTCGAGCTTGATCTTTGCCTCGCGGATGGTGCGCTCGTGGACAAGCTCGATCGGTGTCCTGCCGAGAGCCTTGCTGCAAAGCGAATGCAGCCGATCTGCGGTAATGCCGAGCTGTTCGGCGTAGAAGCCGATTGGCCTCTGTTCTTCGAAGTGGCTTTCGACGAGGTGCCTAAAACGCTGGAGAATGTCGCCGGTCTTCGCCGGCCTGGTGAAAGGCAGGTCACCCGCGCCGGTGAGACGCCAGACCCTCAACAGGAGAAGCTGCAGAAAGGCGCAGGAGGCCATTATGGACGGGTGTTCCCGCTCGAGTTCATCGGAAAGGCCCCGAAGCAGCGGAACGAGAGCCTCGACCTCCGCGCGTTCGATGTCCTGCCGGATGATCTCCTGCGACAGCAGAAGTCTGAGGCCGTGGCCTTCGGGCTGATCTTCGACTACCTCCGCCAGAAGCATGCTTGAAAGACCGAGAATGTGACCCGTACTGCCCGCGTCGATGACCAGGGACGGGTCGTCGCAGGGCGGCAGGATCGCCACGACGGGACCGGCGAGAACCTCGTCGCGCGCCGGCGAGCGCAGTCTGACTTGTCCGCCAGAAAGAACGAGCACGTGCGCGAAATGTTCGTAAGGTGGTGCGGTGATGCGCATCGATCGTCGCGCCAAGGCCGGAGAAAGCGGATTGCAGCGCAGTTTGCGGTGAATGGCGTGTCTGTCGGTCATCGGAGCCCCGGCTTTCCGTCCCCAGCCTTTCGATGGCAGATCACCGGAAAATCACATGTCGCTGCCAGAAAATCGCATTCTCAACACCGAGGTCAACCCCTAAGCTCGCAAAATGCCTTTGGGAGGAGGCTTGGCGGGCATGGCAGCGCATTGGCTGGCTTGCGCCAGGATTCCCCTGAAGAACCGTTTTTGAACCCGGGTCCGAGGGGGCCGAAATGTTCCAGGCGAGGCTGATGATCGGCAGTGCCGACGAGGATGCCGCCGGCGGGGCGACCTTCCTCCGGCGCGATCCGGTGACCGGAGAGGTCGTGACCGTCGCTGCGGCGGCCTCGACCGCAGATGCCGAACGTGCGGCGAATGTGGCGGCGGCGGCCTTTCCCGCCTGGTCCGCGACCGGCCCCGGCGAACGCCGCGCGCTTCTCGAACGTGCCGCAAACATATTGAGCGCGCGGGCGGACGATTTTGCGGCGGCGATGACGGCGGAGACCGGAGCCACCCGCAGTTGGTGCGATTTCAATCTCTCGCTCGGCGCCGAGATCATCCGCGACGCGGCCTCGATGACCACGGCCGTAGGCGGGGTTGTGTTACCCTCCGCCGTAGAGGGACGGTTGTCGCTCGCCGTCCGGCAACCGGCCGGCGTCTGCCTTGCGATTGCGCCGTGGAATGCGCCGGTAACCCTCGGCTTCCGGGCAATAGCCATGCCGCTCGCCTGCGGCAATACGGTCGTGTTCAAGGCATCCGAACTCTGTCCGCGAACCCATTGGCTGATCGGCGACGTCATGCGGGATGCCGGATTCCCGCCGGGCGTGGTGAACGTCGTCAGTAATGATCCGGCCGATGCGGCCGCCATCGTCGAGACGCTGATCGCCCATCCCGCCGTTCGCCGCGTCAACTTTACCGGTTCGACCCGCATCGGCCGCGTGGTGGGGCAGGTCGCGGCCAGGCACCTGAAGCCCTGCCTTCTCGAGCTGGGAGGCAAGGCGCCGATGCTGGTGCTGGAGGATGCCGATCTCGAGCATGCCGCGGATGCGGCGGCCTTCGGAGCCTTCTTCAACCAGGGCCAGATCTGCATGGCGACCGAGCGCATCATCCTGCTCGACGCGATCGCCGAGGATTTCCTCTCGCTCTTTGCCGCGCGGGCAGCGCGTCTGAAGGCAGGTGACCCGCTACGGGCGGGTACGCCGCTCGGTTCAATGATCAGTGCGGAGGCCGTGAGGCGGGTCCGGGCATTGGTGGAGGACGCGGTTTCGAAGGGCGCACGTCTTCTCGTGGGTGGAACGAGCCACGACAGCTTCATGGACGCCACCGTGCTTGATGGCGTGACGCCGGCGATGCGCCTTTATGGCGACGAGAGTTTCGGGCCGGTCGTCGCCGTCATCCGCGCTGCAGACGTCGACGAGGCCGTCACGATCGCCAACGACACCCAGTACGGGCTCTCGGCGTCCGTCTTCGGGCGGGACGTCGGACGGGCGATGGAGGTCGCACGACGGATCGAATCCGGCATTTGCCACATCAACGGCGCGACGGTTTCCGACGAACCGCAGGCACCCTTCGGAGGTGTGAAGGCGAGTGGCCATGGCCGCTTCGGCGGCATGCAGGCGGTAGATGCGTTCACCGAACTGCGCTGGATCACCGTCAATGGCCGCCGCGAGACCTACCCGATATGACGGCGCGCTGCACACGCCACCCTGTTTCACCAGAGATCTTGAGAGGAGACGATCGACCATGAGAATACAGCAGATCATCAACGGCAAATCTGTCGACGCAGTGACCGGAGCCACCTTCGAACGCCGTGATCCATTCACCGGTGAAGTCGCCTCGGTCGCGCCCGCCTCCGGCCTCGACGATGTCAGGGCGGCGGTTGCGGCAGCGTCTGCCGCTTTTCCGGCCTGGTCGAAGCTCGGTCCAGGAGCGCGGCGGTCTCTTCTCATGAAAGCGGCCGATGCGATGGACGCCAGAGCGCCGGACTTTATCTCACTATTGACGGCCGAAACCGGCGGCACGGCACCCTGGGCCGGTTTCAACGTCATGCTCGCGGCGAGCATGCTGCGCGAGGCGGCTGCGATGACCACCCAGATTTCCGGCGAGATCATCCCGTCCGACAAGCCGGGAACGCTCGCGATGGCGGTCCGCCAGCCGGTCGGGGTCTGCTTGGGTATCGCGCCGTGGAATGCTCCGGTCATTCTCGGCACGCGCGCGATCGCGATGGCGCTCGCCTGCGGCAACACCGTCATCCTCAAGGCGTCCGAGCTCTGCCCCGGGCTGCATGTGCTGATCGGCCAGGTGTTCATCGATGCCGGCTTCCCGGAGGGCGTGGTCAACGTCGTCACCAACGCGCCGGAGAATGCGGCCGAGATTGTCGAAGCGCTGATCGCAGCACCCGAGGTCAAGCGGGTGAATTTCACCGGCTCGACGCGCGTCGGGCGGATCATTGGCGAGCTCTGTGGCCGGCATCTCAAGCCGGCGCTGCTCGAACTCGGCGGCAAGGCACCGCTCATCGTGCTCGACGATGCCGACATCGACGGGGCGGTGAACGCTGCGGTCTTCGGTGCCTTCATGAACCAGGGCCAGATCTGCATGTCGACGGAACGTTTCATCGTCGACGAAAAGATCGCCGACGAATTCGTGGAGAAGCTCGCCGCACGCGCGGGCGGGCTGCCGGCGGGCGACCCGCGCGGCCACGTGGTACTCGGTTCGCTGGTGAGCCCCGAGGCGGCCGCGAAAATGGAAGCCCTCGTTGCCGACGCCGTCGAGAAGGGCGGGAAGGTTGCCGCCGGCGGGAAGCGGCAGGGGTCGGTGGTCGAGGCCACGGTCATCGACGGGGTTCATCCCGGCATGCGGGTCTATGCCGAGGAATCCTTCGGTCCCGTGAAACCGGTGATCCGCGTGTCGGGAGATGAAGAGGCGATCCGCATCGCCAATGACACTGAATACGGCCTGTCTTCCGCAGTCTTCAGCCGCGACATCCAGCGCGCTCTAAAGGTCGCCGAGCAGCTCGAGACCGGGATTTGCCATGTCAACGGACCGACGCTTGCCGACGAGGCACAGATGCCGTTCGGCGGTGTGAAGGGCAGCGGCTACGGCCGGTTCGGCGGCAAGGCGGCGATCAACGAGTTCACGACGCTGCGTTGGGTGACCGTCGAGGATGCCGGCCAGCACTACCCGTTCTGAGGCTTTCGGTGGGGAGGGAAGGGGCGCGTTGGCGTTCCTTCCCTCGAATTTGGACCTTGAATTCGGCGACGACGCTCACCAAGTCTACAGACGGATCGCGCGCTCCTTACGTGAGCGAGGGTCTGGGCGACCTTCTTCCGCCGATTTCCTGACGATTTCGAATAAATCGTTGATGATCAATCGGTTACAAGAAAATGTCAGTTTTCTGACAAAAGGTTGTTGACTTGTTTGAGGGGGTAGGATTATACATCCGCTCACTGACGAGGGCGGCGGCGCTGCTGGCGACGATGTCCTTCGTTCTAGAGAAATCTC
>NZ_QPIX01000011.1 GCF_003337715.1 Ciceribacter lividus | reverse complement strand
CTGGTCTTCCGGGGCGCGCCCCGGAAGACCAGCGGCCGCAGCACCTGGGGAAGATTCAAACGGCACTATTGGGGAGTATTGCTCCGGTACTGACAAGTGGTAGGTGGACCGATCGAAGTCCAATGCCCCACAGGCACGCCGGATCGAAATCGCCCAATCCTGGCACATGCCTCTCACCATCTCCCGCTTCCGAGCAGGCCTTAGAGTTTTCGGCGGATAACATCCTGAAGCATCTCGCGATCAAGGGTCAGGTCCGCGACGATCTTCTTCAGACGCGCATTCTCGTCCTCGAGCTGCTTGAGCTTCTTCATCTCCGGCGGCAACATGCCGGCATACTTCTTCTTCCAATTGAAATAGGTCGCCTGGCTGATCCCCGCCTTGCGGCAAATCTCCGCAACAGACACACCTTCGTCGCCCTGCTTCAAAACAAACGCCTTCTGGGCGTCCGAAAACTGCGATGCCTTCATCGTCTTCCGTTCCTTTCCCAGCCGCGAAAATGCACCGGAAACTCTAACCAAATCTGGTCCAGTTTGAAGGGTTCAGATCAGGTTGAGTTGAAGTGAGAAACGCGCACCCAGGTTCAACGAGCGGGATGCGTGTCGTTCGTGGGCGCGCCGAGAGGTCCGCCTTCTTATGCATTGTCGTGAAAAAGGCCTGCGCATTCCAGTGCTATCGCGTGCGCAATCTTGAAGTCGAGTGCCGTATCGACATCAATAGATCTATCTCGCGGCATTTCGTACGCAAGCGCTCCCGGCGGCGTGAAACTTCGAGTGTTGAGGAAGGGTTGCAGTCGCTCGATATAAATAGCGCCGTTGAGTTGATGTGTGGGTGCTCCCCGGGAGGGCTCTGGCACGGGATTGAGCACGCTGGCTTCCACCCTGCGAAGGACCGGCCAAGGTTTGTCGAAGGCCGAAACCGAAACAACTGCCGGAGCACCTGTTCGCTCGATCAGTGCAAAAGCACTTCTGATGTCGTCGCCGCTTCGCAGCGGTGATGTCGGCTGTAGAAGTACGATATAGTCAGGTGCAACCTTCAGCGTCGTGATTGCGTGCTCGACCACGTCGAACGTCGTCGCTTCGTTGGTCGCGAGGTGAGGCGGGCGCATGAACGGCACTTCTGCGCCGGCGTTCTGGGCGGCCTCTGCGATTTCTATGTCGTCTGTATTGACGGTAACCCGGTCACATATACCACTCGTCAGCGCAGCCTTCACGGTCCAGTGAATGAGCGGTTTGCCCATAAAGTCGAGAACGTTTTTGCGCGGTAGACGGACCGATCCTCCGCGTGCAGGGATGATGGCCAGCGCGCGCAATTAACGGCGAGCCTCGGACAGATGAAAGATCACCCGGTCGGCTACATACTGCATATCGTCATCGGACAAGTCCGTTGAGCAGGGGAGAGGTAGAACACGGGTCCACAGTTCCTCCGTCACTGGCAACGGGCCCCGCGGGCAATGCATATAGGGTCGCTGCAAGTGGATCGGCTTCCAAAATGTGCGTACCCCGATGCCGTCCTCATTGAGCTTTCCAACCAGGTCCGCGACCGTGAGTTTTGCGTCGGGTGCAAGAACAACACCGGTGAACCACACGGACTGGCTCGCCCAGTTCGGTCGTGGGAAAAGCGAAAGCTCATCGACATCGCCGAAGCGATACGCGTAATAGTCGGAGACCTTCTGCTTGGCAGCATGAAACTCGGCAAGTCGCGTCAGTTGAGCCACTCCGAGGGCGGCCTCAAGGTTTGTTAGCCGGTAATTGAAACCTACCTCGTCGTGCTCGTAGTCTGTGCCGACACGAGCCGTGGAAGACAGGTGCTTGACACGGGCAACGAGCTTCGGATCCCGTCCGACGACGGCACCGCCTCCTCCGGTGGTCAACGTCTTGTTTCCGTTGAAGGAAAAGGAAGTAAGATCAGCGTCGCCGCCGATCGCTCGACCCTTGTAGAGGGCGCCTATCGAGGCTGCAGCATCGGCGATGACGGGGATACCGAAGCCTGTAGCGATTGTGTTGATCGCGTCCATGTCTGCTGGATTGCCGTTGGTGTATACGGGCATGATTGCGCCGACACGTTGCCCCGTTTTCTTGAGGATCAACTTGCCGGTCTCATCGTAGAGACACTCCGTTTCAAGGCACTGTTGAAGGGCCACAGGATCCATCGTCCAGCTCGAAGCGGAGACATCGATCAAGTATGGCTGGGCACCGGCATGCGAGACGGAATTGGCCGTGGCTATGAACGAGTAGCTCGGAATAATGACTATGTCGTCGCGTCCGACGCCAAGCGCACGCAACGCCATGTGCAAGCCCATGGTGCCGCTGGCAATCGCGGCGCAGGACTCAACCCCTGAAATCTCCGCAACGCGTCTTTCGAATTCCGTCACTGCCGGGCCGACCGTGGAAACCCAGCCAGAGCGCACCGCCTCCATAACGCTGGCCTCTTCAATGTGGCCGATGTTCGGAACTGCCAGCGGAATGTTACGTTTGATCATGAGCGGCGCCTAGATGTTATAAATGTTGGCTTTGTAGCGCGCGAGATTGGACGGTTCAGAGAACCACTCGATGGTTCTCGTAAGGCCTTTTTCGAAGCCATCCAATCCGCCAAACTGGGGCGCCCAACCAGTGAGCATCCGTGCCTTTTCATTGCTAGCCCAGAGACGTTCCACTTCGCTCCCCGCAGGACGCAGACGTTTTGGATCCTGCCGGATTTCGATGTCACGGCCCATCAGAAGGGCGATCGTGCGCGCGGTGTCACCGATCGAAACCTCAAAGTTGGAGCCGATATTGACTACCTCGCCGACCGAGGCCTCACTTTCAGCAATGGCCACAAAGCCGGCGACCGTGTCCGCGACGTAATTGAAATCGCGGGTAGGGGCGAGATCGCCGAGCATGATTGAGTCCACACCCGAAGCGATCTGCGAAATTATCGTGGGGATCACAGCGCGTGCAGACTGGCGTGGGCCGTATGTATTGAACGGGCGGATTGTGGCAACCGGGGTGGCGAAGGAGGAATAGAACGACATGGCGATCATGTCAGCGCCGATCTTGGAGGCTGAATAAGGTGACTGCCCCTGGAGTGGATGCTCCTCAGTAATAGGTACGAAACGCGCAGTCCCGTAGGTTTCGCTCGTCGATGTGTGAACCACCTTGGAGACGTCGAGGTCACGCGCCGCCTGAACAATATTCAAAGTACCTTTGACGTTGGTGTCAACATAGGTATCCGGCGAATGATAAGAGAAGGGGATAGCGATCAGCGCTGCCAAGTGGAAGACAACATCGCAACCGCGCATCGCATTGCGCACGCCATTTGGATCGCGGATGTCCCCGGAGAATATGTCGAGCGATTGTTGCAGGTTCTTTTCGAAGCTGTCGATCCAGCCCCAGGAATTGAAGCTGTTGTAGCAAACGAAAGCCCGGACGTCATGGCCCGCTTTCACCAGATGTTCCGTCAGATGCGATCCGATAAACCCGTCCGCGCCGGTCACAAGTATCTTCTTACCACGCAAGTGCATCTCAGTTTGCCTTCAAACGTTTCAATATGCTGCAGGGCGCGCCAGTGTCACTGTGGCCCGACACCCTTTTGGTGCGGCGGCGAAATTCCCGCTACCTATTATTTTCTTTGTACCCTCGCTTCAAGCGCTGGGCAGGTCAAAAAAGACCTTTGCCCCAACTCGTGCAAAGTCAGTGCCGCACAAGATATCGGCGATCTGCTTTCCAGCCGTGCCGTCACCCATCGGATTTGACCTTCTTCGGGCGACTTCTCTCATCTCCGGAGATAGCGCTCGGCGTACTCCGTCACTGATCGACCGTGAATCTGGTTCAACGTCGATCACACTCGGCGCACGAAGACGTCCCTTTTGACGGGGTCCGATGTTGACCGTAGGAACGCCGAGACTCGGGACTTCAATGACTCCGCTGGAGGAATTTCCGATGACTGCGTCGGCTGCCTCCGCAAGCGACAGGTATCGCACGAATCCGAGTGAGGGCACCATCAGGCGCTGGCTCGCCTTTCGGATCACGAAAGCCCTGACTGCCTCGTTGATTTCGCGGTTTCCCGGATCTGCATTAGGTTGGGTAAAGACAATGGTCGCCGTTTCGAATTCGTCCAGGGCGTCCAAAAGCTCTTTGATTTCTTCAGTCGGAGAATGTTCGGTTGCGGACGTGACGGGATGATGGGTCACGAGAAATAGCGGTGATCCGGAAAGCTCAAAGTTGAGACTTTCCTCTAATGCTCTAAGATCGAGTCGGGGGGCGTCTAAGATGTTGTCGATTCCGGTTGCGCCAACAACATGGATGGTCGACGGGTCCTCACCCATCTGGCGCAGACGGCGAGCATAGACCTCGGTCGACGTCATATGAAGGCGTGCCATTTTCGTCAGCGCGTGTCGGATCGAGTCATCGATTGCGCCTTCCGTGATGTGGCCACCCTCCAAATGAACCAACGGAATACCGAGCGAGAGAGCGGCGGTCGCGACCGCCAGCAGCTCGAAACGGTCTCCGAGGATCACGATGCAGTCCGGCCTGTCCGTCTCAAAAATGTCGATGAAGCTGATCGTTCCGAGGCCGATGGTCTTGCCCATCGATGCGGAACTATCACCCCCTACTAGAATATCGACAACTCTGTCCGGCGGAAAGCCGGACGCTGTCATTTCGTCGATGGTGCGTCCATACGCAGACACCGGATGAGTCCCGGTTGCATAGAGCCGAACGGCAATACCCGCGCGGCCGCGCAGTGCTTTCAATACGGGTATTAATAGTCCGAACTCGGCGCGAGTCCCGGTTACAAAGGCGATCCTTCGTTGTGACGACGTCATTTGATTGTCTGACCTCTCAACGTGGATTATAGCCGTCGTGCGGCACATCATGGGTAACGGTGCTGCCTGCCGCGATCACGGCGTTCCTTCCGATCGAAATGCCTGGAAGGATTGTTGCGTTCGCGCCGATGAAGCACTCTTCTCCGACTGAAACGCCGCCGCACAGAACGGCGCCCGGTCCAACGAAGGTGTGGTTGCCGATGCTGCAATCATGGTCGATGCAACAACCGGTATTTGCAACTGTATTGTTGCCGATTCGCGTTCCGGTTTGAACTGTGACTCCCGCCAAGATCTGTGCGGCATGTCCGATTTCCACAGCGCCTCGGATAGTTGCACTCGGGTCAATGATTGAAACCAGTCGGTCCCTGCGCCGTAATACTTGAGTCTCGTAGATGCCGCGCCGGATGTGAAGGCCTGTTGCGCCTCTCGATGGTACTGCCCCTACGCCGATGGCAAGCCATTCTGTTGTGAGATCGTTCGACAACCGCATCTCGTCGCCGAGGATCTCGAGCAAGCTGTCCGGCGCTGCCGCAACCCCCACTTTCTCGACGGCACCCACCACGGACAACCCCATGGCCTCAAGGCTGGACTGGAGAACCCGGGCGTGACCGCCGGCGCCGATTATGATGACCGGGCGGCGCTCTTGAGGCAAACCTATCAAAGGATGGCCTCGTCAACGTCAAAGCTGTGCGAACTCGGCTGACCTAGCAGGTCATAGTACCGTATTGCCGGAGCGCCCCCGCGCGTACGTTTCAGCGTCATATTTTCTTCAGAAAAGAGCTCCCCTGCTCTGATTGGAGCGGCAGCAACCGGCGATTTACGTGCGATCGCCTTGTTAGCGCCTTCGGCAATCATCATCCGCTTAATGCCGTCGCCGAGCGCGGCGTCCAGGTTCCTGATTTGACGAACCATAGCGGCAAAATCAGTGGGCTCCATAGAGGCCTTGTGATCGGGGCCAGGCATTGAACGATCAAGTGTAATATGTTTCTCAAGCACGGTCGCGCCGAGCACGCGGGCTGCTATTGCCGCTTCCGGACCTTCCGAGTGGTCGGAGAAGCCGACATCCAAACCGAAAGAACGTGCGATCGTCGTAATGGCGTTGAGGTTCAGGCTTTCCGGCGGAGCTGGATATTCGGTCGTGCAATGCAGGATTGTAACCTTTTCCTTCAAGATGTGCCTGGCTTCAGCCGAGGCGTACGCCGCTTGAAACGCGGAGAGTGACGGCTTGTCGTCAACGTCTGCAAGATATCCGAACGCAAGGGCGCCGAGGGACATCTCTATGTCGCCGAGCGCCGTCATACCACTCGACAAGATGACCTTCGCGCCTCGACGAGCGATGGAAATGAGGAGCGGCAAATTGTCGAAGTCGCCCGAGCCGATCTTCAGGAGGCTTTCTCCGAGTTCATCGATCAGGAAAAGTGCGCTGCCGACATCGAACGGGGTCGACAGAAAGCGGATTCCGCAGCTGTCACATTCCGCCTTGAGTTCGAAAAAGACCCGGTAGTCCAATTCCAATTTGCGCAACATATCTGACTGGGTCTGATCGTCCGAGACGCCAAGATTGCGCTTCTGGTAGTTCGCTTGCCTCGCCTGCGACGTCACCAGCTTTTCCGTCCGGAACGTCTGGAACTTGACCACATCGGCGCCAGCTTTGGCGGAGACCCTGACCAATTCGAAAGCGAGATCGGGATTTCCATTGTGGTTTACGCCGGCTTCAGCGATAATGATCATTAAATTGCTTCCCTCGGGTGTGGTCGGTTGGGCTTATCAAAGTGGGGTTTTGATGTCCAGCAATAGGCGTGAACCCGCTCCGTGAACATGGAAGACTGCATGAGCTTCGAATTCAACTATCAGGCGCAACTGCGGGCGGCTCAGGCCGCATTCCGCAACAAAAATGCCGAAAAAGCCCAGAAAATTGCGATCGAAATTCTGAAGCACTATGAGGGCGATCCGGACGTCTTGGCCTTCTTGGCTGCTGTCAATAAATATCTCCGGTCGATGATGAATCGATCAATTAGAGAGCGCGATTACGAATCCACCATGCGTTTCGCCTATCCCCTGCTGGGCGATGCCGATTTCGGCGCCGCCGCTCAATCCGCCTTTCTCGGTGCGGCAAGAGCGCATCTTTCTCCTCAAAGTCGCGCAGCTCTTATCTATTCAGTGTCGGGACAGGTGGAGGTGTCCTCCGAGTTTTGGGAAGAGCTTGCTGGGCTTCTTGTCGACTTGCCTGCGACGACTGAGAATATCGAGATGGGGTTTGAAGTGCTGGTGCACCTGCCTGGCCATGCTGTAGCTCTTGATGGCTTGCATGAGCTCATAGATCGTCATCGGCAGGAAATTGCCGCATAACGCTTGCTGATGAACCAGCTGTCGCCGGAGTTGAGATGCGCGAAGGAATAAACGAGAGAATCATGGCATCGGCAGTCCCACTGCTGCGCAAGGAGATTCCAGAAGGCGCGGACATTTACGATCGTCGTCGAGTATACAAGCGGCTGCGCGATTTCGTCACGGAAAAAATTGCTGCGGGCGACGGCAACGGCCTCATGTTACGGCTCGCTGTCGAGTATGCGATCCAGAAAGTTGAGAGAGAGTTCTCCGGTATCTCTGAAGAGGAGGCCGCACGTCAGGCTGACAATGCTTGGCTACTGATTGATCCCACCTCCTCCTTTTACGTTTTGTCGCGCGAGCCTCAGTTGACGACGTCCGC
The DNA here is from genome assembly GCF_003337715.1 of Ciceribacter lividus. Classification (GTDB taxonomy): domain Bacteria; phylum Pseudomonadota; class Alphaproteobacteria; order Rhizobiales; family Rhizobiaceae; genus Allorhizobium; species Allorhizobium lividum. The sequence goes on along the minus strand of NZ_QPIX01000011.1, from coordinate 143,967 downwards.
CTATGAGCTTTTCAGCCTGTCGCCAAGCAAGGAAAAGGCTCGTTGCTCCGGAGTGGTGTACAGGCTGAGAGTCATTCTCAGCCTTTGGCTCCGCGCGATCAATCACGAAGCGTCGCATGACCGTATCGGATATATTTGGCTAATTCTTGATCCCCTGATCCATGTGCTGATCATCTGTTTCGTTTCGTTATTTATTCATCAGAGAAGTATTTTTGACATGCCTTCCTTCCCGTTTGGCGTGATCGGCGCTTGCTTCTGGTTGACGTTTAGAACGGCGGCTATCGGCTCTATGTTTGGCGGGGGCGTTCTGAAGCCGCAGCTGGAGCACCCAACAGTACGTCGGTTCGACATCATGGCAGCGCGAGCGGTGAATGCTCTGATCATCTATTTTGGCGTCGGATCGTGGCTGATTGCACTTGCTATGTGGTTGGGGCTCACCACTTGGCCGGTAAACTTGCCGGGCTTCCTCGGTTGTTTTGTCCTGGTATGGTTGATGGGGCTGTCCTACGGCATCGTATCGAGTTCGCTTCTGCTCTTGTACCCGGGTTACAGGCGCGTAAATGGCTTCCTAATTCGCGTGATCGCCATTATGTCGGGACTTTTCTATGTCTCGGAGCAGCTGCCGGATCAGGTTAAGAGTTTTATGCTGCTTAATCCGCTGCTGCACGTAGTGCAATTTGCGCGGTCGTTCTGGTTTTATGAGTACCAGACACGAGATGCCAGTATGATTTATGTTTTGTTCTGGCTGCTGGGAGTGGGACTTTTGGCGCTTGCCTGCCTCACTGTCGACGAGAAAAGGCCGGATACCGTTCGCGCATGACCGACCTTGAACTGAAGAACGTCACCTTAAACGTGAAACAAGGTGGCAAGCACGTTAACATCCTGGACGATGTGTCGTTTGTGTTCCCACGCGAACACATGGTTTTAGTGAGCGACTCTCGAGTAAGTTCTGTAGCGTTGCTTGATCTCTTGTGCCGTCGACTCATTCCACAGCGTGGCAAGATGCTTTATCGAGGCTGGGTTTCGTGGCCGATTGGTCATACAGGCCCGTTTTCCGTCGCCGTGACGGGAACGCAAGCTACGTCACACTTTGCTACGCTCTACGGCGTCGAGCGAGATCTTGCTATCGACTTCATGGCGAGTGAGTTCCAGGGCGCCAAGCAACTTAACCGCCCGATCTACACATGGCCAAGACCGCTGCAGAACCAGTTTATGCTGTTGATGACTCTGATTCCGAGCTTCGACGTCTATCTAGTCGATTCCAATATTGTTCTGGTGGACGACGTCGCGTTCACGCAACGGTTTCTTCAACTGTTTAGCGCCCGCATTCGCGGACGCACGGCCCTGTTCACGGCGCGGCAGGCTAGGGTCGTCAAGCAGATATGTACATCTGCAGTGATCATCCGGGGTGGGAAACTCACTCGAACCACCGACGTCGATGAAGCGCTGAAGATCAGGGACAAGGGATCAGCCCAAACGGAGACGGCAGTCGAGGAGAGCTTCGCCATGCAGGAAGACGACTTCCTCCTTTAGGCTTCTAATATCGTCCTCACGTGAAGCGCCCGCAAGAGTGGCAATTATCTACTCCAGCCGTCTCCGGAAGAGCCAGGCGGCGGCGGTGAGCGTCACGCAGGCGATCGCGAGGAGGGGCACGGTGTTGCGGACGACCTCGCGGAAGGGGAGATCCTTCAGGAAGACACCGCGGACCACGACGAGGAAATAGCGGACGGGGTTCAAGGCCGTTACCGGCTGCAGCCAGCCCGGCATGTTCTCGATCGGGGTCGCGAAGCCGGAAAGCAGGATCGCAGGCACGATGAACAGGAAGGCGCCGAGGATCGCCTGCTGCTGCGTCATCGAGATTGCCGAGATGAAGAGACCGATGCCGACTACCGAAAGCAGATAGAAGAAGGCGGCGCCGTAGAGATAGAGAAGCGAGCCTTCAAGCGGCACGTGGAAGAAGAACACCGCCGCCAGCACATAGACCGTGGTGTGGAAGATGCCGATCAGCATCGGCGGGATGACCTTGCCGGTGAGAATCTCGTGGGTTCTGAGCGGCGAGACCATCAACTGGTCGAAGGTGCCGAGCTCGCGCTCGCGGGCAATCGACAGCGCCGTCACGACGATCCCCATCAGCATCGCGATCACCGCGATGAGATTGGGCACCATGAACCATTGATAGGTGAGGTTCGGATTGAACCAGTTGCGCGGCACCACCTCCACCGCACGCGTCTTCAGCCGGTCTCCGGCCGGGATGTCCGCCGAGAGCCCGGCGACGATCTCACCGAGATAGCCGGCGACGATCTGCGCGGCGTTCGAGCGGCGCCCGTCGAGGATGACTTGCAGGTCGGCGGGCCTGCCGCCGTCGATGTCGCGGGAGAACGTCGGGCCGATCGCCACCGCCGCGATCGCCTGCTGCCGGTCGATGCCTTCCCTGATCTCCGCCGGCGTCTCGACGCGGATGATCTCGCGGAAGGACGGGGCGCCGTCGATGCGCTGGATGAGTTCGTATCCCCAACGCCCGGCATCGCGGTTCAGCACCAGGACATCGACATTGCGGACCTCGAGCGTCGCCGCATAGGAAAAGACGAAGAGCTGGATGATCGGCGGGCCGATCACGATCGCCCGGCCCTTCGGTTCGCGAAGCACGGCGAGCAGTTCCTTGACGATCAGGGCCTTGAGGCGGAGCCACCACATGTCAGGCGATCCTCTTGCGGGTGCTGCGGGCGGCAAGTGCGAGCAGGACGGCGCCGATGAACAGCATGATCGCCATCGAGCGCAGGAACATCGGCCAGATGTCGCCGGCGAGAAAGACGCTCTCCAGACTGGGGATCAGGTAGCGGGCCGGTACGATCGCGGTGATGAGGCGGATCGGCGCCGGCATGGAATCGATCTCGAACAGGAACCCCGACAGCAGGAAGGCCGGCAGGAAGGCGGAAAGCAGGGCGAGCTGGGAGGCGAGGAACTGGTTCTTGGTGGCGGCGGAAATGAGAAGCCCCTGGCCGAGCGCAGGCACCAGGAAGCTCGCCGACAGAGCATAGAGCGCCACGAGCGAACCACGGAACGGTACGCCGAAGAGAAAGACCGCGACCGCGACGCAGAGGCTCATCGCGACGAGGCCGAGGAGGAAATAGGGGACGACCTTGCCGGCGAGCAGTTCCAGCGCGCCGACCGGTGTCGCCATCACCGCCTCCATGGTCCCGCGCTCCCATTCGCGGGCGACGACGAGCGAGGTCAGAAGCGTGCCGACCAGCGTCATGACGATCGCCACCGAGCCGGGCACGAGGAAATAGCGGCTGCTGAGCTCCGGGTTGAACCAGAAACGCTGTTCGATGGTGATCGCTGGCGGTGCGAGTACCGTCTCGGCGGAGCGGATCGCCGCCCAGGTGGCAACCACGCCTTTGGCATAGTTCTGCACGAAATTCGCGGTGTTGGGGTCGGTGCCGTCGACAATCACCTGTATCCGGGGGCTGCTGCCGCTTGCGGCGTCCAGCGCGAAGGTCGACGGGATCACCAGAATGCCCCGCACCTTGCCGAGCACCAGATCCTCCTCGAAGGCGCGGCGGTCGCGGCCGATCACCGCATCGAAATAGCGCGACGCGCGGAAACTCGCCGCGAGGTCGTCGGCCAGCGGCGTCGAGGCCTCGACGACCACACCGACACGGGTGCGGGTCGCATCGAGCGACACGCCGTATCCGAAGATGAAGAGCAGCACGAGCGGCAGCACGAATGCGATCAGGATGCTGCTCGGGTCGCGCACGATCTGGTAGGTTTCCTTGCGCATCAGCGCGAGGAAGCGGCGGTGCCGGCCGGAGGCGGCAGACGGGGCGGTGCGGTCCGTCACGCCGCGTCCTCCAGGTCTGAATTGCGCACCAGCGTGACGAAGGCATCCTCCATCGTCGGGTCGGGACTGTCGGCACTCGCCACGCGCGCCTTGAGCTCGTCCGGCGAGCCGAGTGCAATCGAGCGGCCGCGATAGATGAGCGAGATCCGGTCGCAATACTCGGCCTCCTCCATGAAATGAGTGGTCACCAGAACGGTGACGCCCTTTTCGACGAGGCCGTTGATGTGGGTCCAGAATTCGCGCCGGGTGATCGGGTCGACGCCGGAGGTCGGCTCGTCGAGGAAGAGAGCCTGCGGTTCGTGCAGCGCCGCGCAGGCGAGCGCCAGCCGCTGCTTGAGGCCGAGGGGCAGATCCTTCGCCGACATCTTCAGGTGGCTGCCGAAGTCGAAGATCTCCGTCATCAGCGAAATGCGCTCGCGCCGTCGCGCTTTGCCGAGGCCGTAGACGCCGGCGAAGAAATCGAGGTTCTGCGCAACGCTCAGATCGCCGTAGAGTGAGAATTTCTGGGCCATGTAGCCGAGGCGGTTGCGGGCTTCGGCCGTGTCGCGGCGGAGGTCGAAGCCGGCGACACGGCCGTCCCCGCTCGTCGGCCTGAGGAGGCCGCAGAGCATCTTGAAGGTGGTCGACTTGCCGGCGCCGTTCGGCCCGAGGAGACCGAAGATCTGGCCGCGGGGAATGCTGAAGCTGATGTTGTCGGCGGCGGTGAAATCGCCGAAGCGCTTGGTGAGGCCGCGCGCCTCGATGATCGGCCGGCCGTCGGCGGCTGGAAGTGCTGTCGTCGCCTCGGCGAGCCTCGAGCGCCCGTCGGGTCCACCGCCGAGAAGGTCGACGAAGGCGTCCTCGAAACGCGGCTCGGCCGGGTTGAGGCGGGCGCCGGCCCCGGCGATCCCGTCCACCGCGGGCGGCACGTCACTCGCGAGCACCAGACGGATCGCCTCGCCCTGGATGACACCGTCCACCGTGCCGGGCCGTTGCAGGACGCGGGTCAGCACCTGACGGCGGCGCCCGTCGACGTCGAGAAGCTTGTAGACACGTCCGGCGACGCGGCCGGTGAGTTCGGAAGGGGGGCCGCTGAAGAGCAGCTTGCCACCGTTCAAGAGGAGGACGCGGTCGCAGGCTTCCGCCTCATCGAGATAGGCCGTCGACCAGACGACACCGATCCCCTCCTTCGTCAGGTCTTCGACCATCGTCCACAGTTCGCGCCGCGAGATCGGGTCGACGCCGACACCCGGCTCATCGAGGAGCAGGAGGCGCGGCTTTTTGAGCAGCGCGCAGGCGAGCCCGAGCTTCTGCTTCATGCCGCCCGAGAGCTTGCCGGCGAGCCGCCCGGTGAAGCGCTTGAGGTCGGTGAAGGTGAGCAGCTCGTTGAAGGCGGACGACCGCTCGTCTCGCGGCAGGCCGCGGAGATCGGCATAGAGGTCGAGGTTCTCCTGAACGGAAAGATCCTCGTAGAGCCCGAAACGCTGCGGCATGTAGCCGATCAGGTCTTGGATACGCTGGGGCGAGCGGGCGGTATCGACGCCGAGCACCTCGACGCGGCCGGTATCCGGCAGCATCAGGCCGGTCATCAGCCGGATCAGTGTGGTCTTGCCTGCGCCGTCCGGGCCGACGAGGCCGGTGATCTCGCCGCCGCCGATCTCGCCGCTCACGCCGTCAAGTGCGGGCGGCCCCTTGCCGAATCCTCGGGTGACGTTCTCGAAGCGGGCGAGCGTCTCACCCATCGTCTCACTCCGCCCGCTCGGCCGCGGGGATGCGGACGGTGACCGGCATGCCCTGGCGCAGACCGGCGTCGGCGTCGTCGATGATCACCCGGAGCCGGTAGACGAGGTCGGTCCTGAGTTCCGGCGTCTCGACCGATTTCGGCGTGAATTCGGCCACCGGCGAGATGAAGCCGATGCGGCCGGCATAAGGTCTTTCCGGTGCGCTGTCGGAATGGACCTCGACCTGCATTCCCGGACGGATCAGCCCGAGCATCGGTTCGGCGATGTAGGTCCGGACCCAGACCGGCTCGGCGAGTGAAAGCACGTAGACGGTGTCGCTCGGCGAGATGATCGATCCCGGCTCCCGGACACGGGAGAGCACGATCGCATCCGCCGGAGCCTCGAGCTCGGTATCGGCAAGCGCGGTGCGGGCGCCGGCAAGGCTCGCCTCGGCGGCTTCAAGGTTTGCTCGGGCGACGGCGATGTCCTCAGCACGCGACCCCTCTTCGAGGAGACGCAGCGATTCCCGCGCGGAGGCGAGACGCGCCGTCGCTGCGGCACGGTTTGCCGCCGCCTGATCGAGGTCGGCCTGCGAAATCGCGTCCGACGGCCGCAATTGGCGGGCGCGATCGAAGGCCTGCTGAGCGAGCTGCAGTTCGGCGGTTCGTTCCTCGTGCACCGCACGGGCCTGATCGATCTCGGCGGGCCGCGGGCCGGCGACCAGCTTGTCGAGCGTGGCCTTCAGCCCCGCCACCTGTGCCTCGGCAGCGCGCACGGAATCCTCGTAGGGGCCGGCGTCGAGGCTCGCGAGCGTCTGGCCGCGATGGACGGCGTCGCCTTCCTCCACCTTCATCGCGGCAATGCGGCCACTGACGCGGAAGCCGAGTTGCACCTGGCGGATGTCGACATTGCCGTAAAGCGTCAGCTCGCCGGCCTCTGTGCCCGACCAGTCGAGCCCCGCTGGCAGGTCCGTCCAGAAGGTGGCGGCGAGACCTGCGGCGATGACGAGTGCCAAGGCGGGGATGACGAGGGTCTTATTCATGGCCTTGCCCTTTCCCGAACGATGCTGGCGGCCAATTCCCGGGCCAGAGCCTGGACGGCTTCAGTCTCGCGTGTTCCGAAATCCTTCCAACCGAGGTGAGCCTGCACCGCTCCCTGTCCGACACGGAAGATGATCAGCCCGCCGACGAGCGACAGGGCTCTGAGCCGCACGTGTTCGGATGCCGCGTCCTCACCGAGCAGGCGCGCGACCAGCTTGCCGACCACCTGGAGGATGGGCCTCATCGCGTTCGTATAGACCCGCTCGAAGGCCTCCGTCGGAGCCATCTGCTCACGCACCATGAAGCGCACCCACACCTCCGATTCGCGGCTGGTGAAGAGCCTCGCCATCGCGGCGAGGATGTCGGCGAGCATGGCCCGCGTCTCTTCTTCCGAGGGAAGAGCGCCGGAACCGTCGGCCGCCGCGAGGCGGACCTCGAGGCTCTCGCGGACTGTTCCGACATGGATCGCGACGGATTGCGCGATGTGGTCTGCGGCGGCGAGATAGAGGCCTTCCTTGCCGCCGAAATGGTAGCCGATCGCCTGCAGGTTGACGCCGGCAGCGTCTGCGAGCGCACGCGTGGTCGTCGCATCGAAGCCGTAACGGCCGAAGACGTCGATCGCCGCCGCCAGCAGCCGGTCGCGCGTCGCGTCCCCGCGCTCGGGACGTTTGTCTCGGGGGGAGGGCTTTGTCTTCTTCATGAAACAAAATTAAATCAAACGAATGAATTAGTCAATGTCGCGACGAGAAGAAGACGACAGGCCTTCAAACCCTGACGAGTCGTGCTTGCTCGAGAGGGAGTGCGCATGCATCGTGGATGCCGAGACGAGGTGAGTGAATGCCGAAGAGATCCGCACCCCAGAGGCCGCCCAGTTCCTTGCTGAACCAAGCCCCGCCCAATGAGGCGAGATCACGTCACGTGACCCTCTCCGAGACTGCGGAGGCCGCGCCGCCGCGGGCGGTCGCGACGGCGACGGCCGAACGGTGGCGGCGTGAAAACGCTGACGCGCTTGCCAGCTCGAACGCATGGGCCAGTCAAAACGGCCTGCCTCTGGATCGATATCGACGGTTCTGAGGGGCCAATTGAATCCGAAGCCCGCGCTGGTCTTGTCGGTCTTCCCTCCTAAACCGCTAACCCACACCCCACCTGATGCGGGTCGACATAGCCACGGCGGCGTTTGACGCGCTCGAGGCGTCGATAGGCGCGGTGAGCGTCGTCCGGCCGGTCATAGGTCTCGACCTTGACCTGGCCGCTCGTGCCGATCCGGCCCCAGTTGCGGATGAGGGAGACGCCGCCGAAGAGGGTCGGCTGGATCGCGAGCAGGTAGAAGCGGGCCATGTTGCGTTCAGGATCGACGCGGCGCAATTCGGTGGAGCAGATGTGATGATCGGTCATGGCAGGACTGTCGCGAAATCGATTCGCGACGTCCAACGACTTTGTTGAATCGGTCCGGGTCGACCGATTCATTTTAGTTATGAATGGCTTGACGGCGGAGGTGCGAGGCGTGCCGCCGTCCGGTCGGGTGTGCGACGGCAGGCTCGACGACGGCATTCCGTCACACGATCGGGGGAGGGGAGCTCCATCCCTCCCACCCCTTCGTGCGAGGTGGGGGCGCAAACACGCTCTCTGAAGAACCGTCAGCAGTCGACCGGACGAGCGAGATCAAACGCCGGGCGAGCGCCCCTGAGCTGGGAGAACTGTGCATCCTGCATGTCGGAGAAGAACGCTACGTGGCCCGTTAGTTGTAGTCCTTGCCGACGGGGTCTGCGCGTTCGTCGGAAAAGAAGCGGGAGGCGGCTTCGGTACGGTTCTTGACCTTCATCTTCTTGTAGATGCTGCGGATATGCGCCTTCACCGTGTTCTCGGAGAGGTGAAGCAGGTCGGCGATCGTCTTGTTCTGCGTCCCCTGGCAGATGAGATTGAGGATCTGCACCTCGCGCGTCGTCAGCACGGAAATCCGGTGATCATGAACGGTCACCTGCCCAACGCTCTCGATGAGGCTGCCCGTCCGGGCCGTCCCGACAAGAGGTGGTCCGACGTCGTGGAGCCGTTGCAGCAGGGCCGCCGGGAAATGTTCGCCGCCCTTCGCCAGCAGGTCGATGGCCGCGAGGAAGACGTCGAGCCGAAGGCTGAGCGGCAGGATGCCGTCGATCGCACCGGTTGCGACGAGGTGCTTCAGGTATTCGTCATGGACATTGCCTCCGTCGAGCACAATCGCGATCGAAACCTCGGGCGCTTCCTTGCAGGCGTCCTCGACGATCTCGTGAATATCGGTCTCGGCGAGGTCGTAGAGGAGAAGCAGCCTGACAGTCTCCCATTCCTTGCGCGTGATCTCGCCGGCGCTGCGATAGACGGTGATCTCCGTCTCGGGAAAATGTTTCGACAGAACCTCGGCGAGGCATTCTGACAGGAGATCCTGCTTGGCCACCATGACGAACAGATTGGGCGGGGAGCTGCGCTGTGTTCGGCGTGCAGCATCGTGTAGGGCAGATTCGGTCATTAACATACAAGGCTCCCGTCCGTTTTCGACGCAATACAGTGATATTCCCGGGAGAGCCCGCGATTGCCCCAGGTCCTCATCTGACGGATGATATTGTGCCAAATATGTTAGCTCTTTGTGGCGCGAAAGAAAATAACCAGTTCGGGTTAGGGTTGCGAAAAGAAATCGCACTTTCGTGTGAAGGCAATGCATCGATATACTGCAATTATTCTACTCAACCGCCAATTTTCCATAATTGACGCAATGCACTCTTGTCGGGTGATCCTTCCCTTCCTCCTGTTTTTGCGGATCTTTTGCGGTCGGTAAGAGAAGAGGGGTTGGTCGCATCGCCGCCGGACAGCGGGGACTAATCCCATTTCGCGGCTAGGAACGTCGCCGCTTTTGATGTTCAGTTCTGTTCCGCACTGAGGCTCGGCGGGATCTGGAATGACGATCCACTCGGTTTCGCAGGTCTCATGCGAATTGCACGAAAGAAAGAGCGACTGATCCGGAAGCGACTATTCGCTTCCGGAAATGGAGAATATTGCCTCTTTCGAGGTTTCTATTCTCGAATGACTTGCATGACTTGTGACGGAGCAGATGAACACGTGAAGCGTACATCTGTGGATTTCAACAGCATGGAGCAGGCGAGAAAAGATCCCAGTCGAGATGAGAGGGATTTCGAGGCTGCTCCTCTTTTTTGGGAGAGTTAGAAATGTCTTACGACCCGAAGGGTTCCGATACCGAAAACAATGTTGGCGCATTGGCCGACGGCTTTGCCAACAGCGCCATCAACTCCACGGAAGTCGATGACGGCTCCACCGGCTATGTCGGCGGCGTCGCCAATGGCGACAACCGCAACAACACCGACAACTCGACTGACGTCGATGTCGATGCGAAGGTCGATATTGCGGCGAACAACGGCGACAATCGCGACAACGAGTACGACTGGAGCTACGACAGCAAGTCCTACTCCAACACCGAGACCGACACCGACATCAAGATGATCTCGGACAACGACACCAAGACGGTGACCGACACCGACATCAAGACGGACTACGACTGGAGCTATGACAGCAAGTCCTACTCCAACACCGAAACGGACACCGACATCAAGACGGTGACCGATACCGACATCAAGACCGTCACGGAAACGGCCACCGACAGCTACAACAGCACCGACACCGACTTTGCCGTCCTGGACGACGTCAAGGACAACGGCAATCTCGGCATCGCGGGCGGCGACCTGACCTTCAACCTCGGTGACGACTTCTCGTTCACCCTCAACGTCGACAACATCCTCAACGACTCGCTGAACGGCCAAGGCAACGACGCCGGCTTCAGCGCAGTACAGGCGAACCACCTGGCCGACCAGGACAGCGCCTGGAACGTTCGGATGGACAATGGCGGTGCCATGAACCAGCTCTCCTCCAACGGCGGCATCGCCGACAGTGCGGAGGGCGTGGAACTCGACGGCAAGTGCTGGGATCTCAAGGCAGGCGACGACGTTGCCGGCAACAGCACGGCGGACGCCTCGGCGATCCTCGCCAACTCGGGCTTCCACTTCGAGTTCGTCCAGGGTGCGAACCTGCTCGGCAACACGATCGACAGCAGCATCATCGGCGGCGACTCGCATGTCAGCGACGTCGGCGAAGATACCGGCGCCTGATCTCCAAATCCCCCAACCAAGAAAAGCTGCACCGGCCGCGGCCGGTGCAGTTCGGCGGTTAGACACCGAAACGAGAGGAACGGGCCGGAAAGCCGGCACTCCTTCGGGCGGAAGATCAACGGGAGGCGGCAATGCACACCGAAAGGATTTCCGACATCATCGCGCACTTCATCGGCTATTTCGATGCGGCCGTCGAGGATGCACGCATGCGCATCGCCTATACCGAAGGCCAGGTCGCGCCGGGTTCGAACGACGACGCGCCCGACCTTGCCGCACTCGACCCCGACTTCGCGTCGAAACTTCTGCTGAAGGACTACGACCCCGGCGTCCGCCATGTGCTTTCCGACGAGGATCTCGCCGGTGGCGGGCGGCATGTTCCCTTCGGCACCGATCTGCAATTCGCCATCAAGAGCCTTCCAAGCACGGACGCAGGAGATATGCCGTCGCACCATCTGCCTTGGGACGTGCCGGCACCGGATGCGCCACAGGTTCTGCCGATTTTCATCGGTCCGGGTTCGGCAATCTCGCACGTCACCCAGGTCAATCTCCTGCAGGACGACGATTATTTCGACATGACGGGCACGGGAGCCCCTCCGCTCGACATGCGCTTCGTGGTCGAGCGTGTCACGGCTTATGCGAACGAGGCGGAGGCCTATACCCCGTTCTCCGGCTATGAGCGGACGGACAGCTACGAGGGCTTGCAGGCGATCGCCGACGACGCGCACACGCTGAAGGAACATCTCATCGAAAGCGGGACCACCTCGCTCGGTATCGGCAATGCGGTGGACTTCGTGGCCGCAGGCGATGCGATCGAGGGTACCGTCGTCAACGGCGCGGTCGTCGAAGAGGTCCCCGTTCTCGATGATTTCCTGCCGGACCGCGGTATCGCCGCGCCGCCGAAAGAGCCTGTTTCGGAAGGCGACAGCGCTACGCAGACCGGCGGCCCCGAGGACAGCCTCGAAGTCGGCGCCGGCGCCAACATGGTCGCCAACATCGCCGGGGTTACGACAACCGGGATCATTGCGCCGGTGAGCGCCGTAATGGGCGACTATCACCAGGTCGACATGATCACGCAGGCCTATGTCTACAGCGACAGGGACAGTGGTCCCGAAGGACCGCTCGGCAAGAGTGCGGCCGAAGATGCCGGCACGCTCGCCTTCAACATCGCGACATTCGGCCGCTCGAGCCTGGTTGATCCCGCCGCGGATACGGCGAGCGACGAGAGCTCGGGCGATCCGGTCTTTCCGACCCAGTGGCGGGTGAGCGTCGTCGAAGGCGATGTCTGCTTTGTGCAGTGGATCGAGCAATACAACTTCGTCACCGACAACGACCAGATGGTGGTGACGACGACCGGCTGCGAAACGACCATCCTGACGGGCGGCAACTCCGCGATCAATTTCGCCGGGCTTCTCGGCCTCGGCATGCAGTACGACCTGGTGATCGTCGGTGGCGATGTCCTCGACATGAACATCATCAGCCAGCTCTCCGTGCTCTACGACAACGATTGGGTGGTCGGCAGCGGCAGTGGCGGCGCGGACGTCCGGTCGGGCGACAACCTGCTCTGGAACGAGGCGACCATCCACAATGTCGGCGCCAACGACCGCTTCGAGACCATGCCGGACTACATCCCGGAGACGATCCAGGCGATCGAGGAACGTGACCCCGCGATGCCGAAAGACCTCGCCCACGACGCCAATTTCGAGGGCTATGAAGGTCTCAACGTTCTCTACATCACCGGCAATCTCTTCGACGTGACGTTCATCAAGCAGGTCAACGTGGTCGGCGATGCAGACCACGTCGATGCCGTCGCGAAGGAAGTGCTTGAAGGAAGCGAGGACGCGACGGTGACCATCGACACCGGAGGCAACGCGGTCGTCAACGTCGCCGAGATCATCGACTACGACAGCTTCGGCGACACGACCTATCTCGGCGGCAATCTCTATTCCGACGCCGTCCTGATCCAGGGCGGGATCATCGAGGACGACGATACCAAGCCGCAGCCGGTCCAGAACGGGCTTGCCAACGAGGTGATCGCCTTCCTCGACGACGATGCCGGCGGAGACGGCGGAGCGGTGGACGGCGTGATCAATGCGGGACACGACCTTTCCTGGTCGCACGCGAGCCCCGTCGACGTGATGCAGACGGCGGTCGCGTGAGTGCAAGGGCAGGGGGAGCAAATGAACCACATATCGAAGAACACCTTGGCCGGGAGCAGGCTGATCGCGCCGGGCATCCCCCGGGACATCACCGCCGCCCATGAAGAAAATGCACTCACCGACGCCTGTATTTCGGCGATCGAGGAGGCGGTCGAAACGCTGAGAACGCTGGCAGACGGTACGGCCGTGCCGGCCCGGCAAGCGACTGCCGTCTCAGGGCGGGGTGGACCGGCGTCAGGCGTTGCCGGTCGCCCCGCCGACCCTGAAAGCGAAGGTTCTGCCCCGGCGGAGGCGAATGTCACGGCGGCTCGCCTGCCGGGAGTGACGCCGCCGGGAGAAGAGCAGGAGTCCGAACCGCAGGGCGACGAGCAGGTCGTCCGGGGCCGGATGCCGGACTCAGATCCGGGCGACGTCGAGGGGAAAGCCATAGAGGACAAGGTCGGCCAGGAGCCGGACATCCGGTTCGGCAAGACGATCGATGCCGACAGCGGGCCGATCCGCAGTGAAGACCGTCGCCCGGCCACCGGGCGCGGCGGCGACGGCAAGGTGCCCGATACCGGAGGGGGCGGAGGCGGCGGGGGTGGCGACGGCCACAAGGGGTTCCACAAGCGCAGCGGCCCGGCAAACTTCGCCGCGAGCCTGGCGCGCGCCATCACCGTCATCCGCCGCAACATGGCGATCGTGATGGTCTTCACCGTCGCGATCAACGTGCTGCTGCTCGCGATCCCGCTCTATCTGTTCCAGATTTCCGACCGGGTGCTCACCAGCCGCTCGATGGACACGCTCATCATGCTCACGATCGCGGTCATCGGGGCGGTGCTCCTTCAGGCCTTTCTCGACACCATTCGCCGTTTCATCCTGATGCGGACGGCAGTCGAGCTCGAGGTGCAACTCGGCTCCCCGATCCTCAGCGCCGCCGCGCGCGCCTCGCTGCACGGCACCGGCAAGGACTACCAGACGCTCCAGGACCTGCAGCAATTGCGATCCTTCCTGACCTCGGGCACGCTGATCGCCTTTCTCGACGCACCGCTGATGCCGCTCTTCGTCGTGGTCGTCTATCTCGTCCACCCGCATCTCGGCATGATCATCTTGGCCTGCTGCGCGGTGCTCTTCGTGATCGCCTACCTCAACCAGAAATTCACGGCCCGCCACTTCGCGGAGGCAAACGGCTATCTCGGCCGCGCCAATTTCCACCTCGATTCGATGTCGCGCAATTCGCAGATCATCAATGCGCTCGCGATGATCCCGGAGGCGGTGAGAATGTGGGGGCAGGAAACCGCGGGCTCCTTGAAATCCCACGTCGCCGCGCAGGACCGGAACATCGTCTTCGCCGGGCTTTCCAAGGCCTGCCGCATGATGACGCAGATCACTCTCCTCGGCTGGGGTGCGCATTTGTCGCTCTCCGGTGAACTGACCGGCGGTATGGTGATCGCCGCCTCCATCATTTCCGGGCGTGCGCTCGCGCCGATCGAAGGGGCGATCGAGGGCTGGAACCAGTTCAACAAGTCGGCCGCCGCCTATGGCCGCATCAAGCAGCTGCTCGTCAGCTCGCCGCTCAATTTCCCGCGGCTGCGGCTGCCGAACCCCGAGGGTCGCCTCGACGTCGAGCGCGTGCTTTTCGTGCCGCCGCCGCAGAAGAAGGTGATCCTGAACGGCATCTCCTTTTCTCTCAAGAAGGGCGAGGCGCTCGCCATCATCGGCAATTCCGGTTCCGGCAAGACGACGCTCGGCAAGATGCTCGTCGGCTCGATCCTGCCGACCTCGGGCAATGTGCGGCTCGACCTCATGGATCTCCGCAACTGGGACCAGCGGCAGTTCGGCGAGAGCATCGGCTACCTGCCGCAGGACGTGCAGCTCTTCCCCGGCACGATCAAGGCAAATATCAGCCGCATGCGTGACGACGTCGATGATCGCCAGATCTACGAGGCGGCGGTGCTCGCCGACGTGCACGAGCTGATCGCAACCTTTCCGCAGGGCTACGAGACGGTGGTCGCCGCCGACGGTGCGCCGCTTTCCGGCGGGCAGAAGCAACGCATTGCGCTGGCTCGCGCCTTCTTCGGCAATCCGAAGTTCGTCGTTCTCGACGAGCCGAACTCCAATCTCGACACCCAGGGCGAGGCCGCCCTCGCCAAGGCCCTGCTGCATGCGAAGAAACAGGGGATCACCACCGTCACGATCACGCAGCGCCCGTCGCTCCTTCAGGCCGTCGACAAGATACTGGTGCTGAAGGATGGCACGGTGGCGATGTTCGGCGAGCGTGTCGACGTGCTGAACGCACTGTCGAAGAACAACGGCGGCGATGCCGGACAAAAGACCATCGAGGGCAGGTGAGCCATGACACGCGATATCAAAACCAGGGATGGTTCCGGTCAGGTCGAGTGGTACAGCGAGGTGCCGCGCTCGATCCGCCTTCACACCGTGGTCGGGCTCGGCGTGCTGCTGAGCACCTTCGGCGGCTTCGGGCTCTGGGCGGCGACGGCGCCCCTTGCTTCCGCGATCATCGCGCAAGGCAGTTTCGTCGCCACCGGCAACAATAAGATCATCCAGCATCTCGAAGGCGGCATCATCAAGGAGATGCGGGTCAACGAAGGCGACATCGTCAAGGAAGGGGATGTGCTGCTGACGCTCGATCCGACCGCGGCTCTCGCCAACGAACGCATGGTGAACCTGAAGCGCCTGCGGCTCGAAGCGGTGGTCGCCCGACTGAGGGCCGAGGCGGAAGGTGCCAAGCAGTTCAAGATTCCGAAGATCGTCATGGACGAGGCGAGCGACCCCGACGTCAACACGATCATCCAGAGCCAGAACGTCATCTTCCACAGCAAGCAAGTGAAGCTCGAAGAGCAACTCAACCTCATCGAGAAGAACATCAAGTCGCTGGAATTCCGCTTCACGGGCTATGAGGGGCAGAGGCGGGCTTTCGAGCGGCAGCTCGCCCTGTTGGAGGAAGAGCGCGATTCCAAGGCCAGGCTCGTCAATGTCGGATACATGCGCAAGATGGACCTGCTGGCGATCGAACGCGCGATTGCCGACGCCATGGGCGACATCTCCCGCCTGCAGGGGGAGATGAACGAAAGCGAAGCGCAGATCGCGCGGTTCCGGCAAGAGGCGGTCATCGCGGTCAATGCGAACAAGCAGGCCGCGCTCGACGCGCTCGAAACTGCCGCATCCGATCTCGACAGCATTCGCGAACAGATGCACGAGGTGGCGGGCGTTCTCGAACGCACCGTCATCCGGTCGCCGGTCACAGGTACGGTCGTGCGCTCCTACTACCACACCGCCGGCGGCGTCATCACCACCGGCAAGCCGATCATGGAGATCCTGCCGGCCGGGGTGCCGCTGATCATCGAGGCACAGGTGCTGCGAACCTCGATCGACCAGGTGCGTGAAGGCCAGACCGCGGCCATCCGCCTTTCGGCCCTCAACCGCCGAACGACGCCGGTGCTCGACGGTAAGGTCTTCTACGTTTCAGCGGACTCGATCGACGAAGGCTCGATCGCGGCTCCACGCGACGTCTACATCGTGCGCGTCGCGCTCTCCGAGGCGGAGATGGCGCGTGCGCACGATTTTCATCCCGTTCCAGGCATGCCGGCCGACGTGTTGATCCAGACCTCGGAGAGGACCTTTTTCGAGTACATCACCAAGCCGATCACCGACAGCATGTCACGGGCGTTCAAGGAGCGCTGAGGCCGATGACAGGGAGGGCACCATGGGCAGTATGACCGATGTCCTGCTGAGAGTAGGGCGGCTCAACTATGTCTGGACGAATACCGAGAGCCTGCTGATCTACATCATCGCCCACATGCTGGCGGTGGACAAGGAGACGGCCGTCGTGGTGTTCCTGACGCTCAACACCACCCGTGCCCGCATCGACCTCGTGGAGCGGCTTGCCAAGCGCGCAGCCACGCCACCTGCCGAACGGGAGATCGTCCTCGCTCTGATGGCGCGGCTGAAGAGGGAGGCGAAGGTGCGCAACAAATACAACCACAGCATCTATTCCTTCGATGAGCGCGGCGACATCTCCAGCACCCAGCTGATGCGCCTCGTCGAGACCGACAGCGAGATCCGATACGGCAAGGTCGAGCAGATGGACGCACGGGAACTGCGCCAGCTCGAGCGGTCGATCGCCGAGATCGCCGAGATCAGCAAGGCGCTCTGGACCTTCATCCATGCGAGCCCACGCCTGCGGGGAGAATTGTAAATGGCCGGTGCTCTCTGCCCCCGACGTCGTATCCCGCCTCCACCGCGCCTTGCCCGGCGTCTAGTCCCTTCGAACCTTTGTTCCTCCGATCCTTGTAACGCGTCACGGGAAGGATGAAGTGCCATGCTGATCGACGTCATAGATACGCCACAGGCCTTCGAGGCCGTTCGCCCGCAATGGGAAGGGGTTTTCGAGGCCGATCCCCATGCCCAGCATTTCATCTCCTGGGTCTGGCTCAACCGTTATCTCGGACGTCGCCGCCGCTGGTTCATCCTGGCGCTCCGGGAAGGCGTCGACGCCCCCTATGTCGCCTTCTTTCCGCTTCGCCTGCAGACGCGCCGCGACAAGGACGGGTTCTTCTACGATGAGATCATCATGGCGGGCAATTATGCCGCCGACTATACCGGCTTCATCGCCGAACCGGCCTTCGAGGACCGGGCGGTCGCGGGCTTTGCGGCCTATCTGAAGGGGCAGAACTGGACGGAGATCAAGTTCGACTATTTCGGCGGCCCGCCTTCCCGCCGGATCGCCCTGATCAAGGCGCTGCAGGGACCGGAGGTGATGTTCCGCGACAGCAAACGCTCGAGCCCGCACAACATCGACAACTGCATCTGCCCGGTCATCACTCTGCCCGAGACATGGGAAACCTACCTCGAACAGCACATGAGTGCGCAGAGCCGGCAAAAGCTGCGGCGCTTCCTGCGCAAGGTGGAAGACGATCCGGCCTATCGCATCACCTGGGCGACCCCTGAGACGATCGACCGCGATCTCGACATCCTCTTCGATTTCTGGCGCATCCGCTGGCAGCCCCAGAAGGGTGCCGAGATGACGGAGCGATTGATCAGGGCCTCGCGCGAAATGCTGATGGACTGTTTCGCCGACGGCAATCTCGACGTCCCGGTGCTCTGGCACGAGGATCGCCCGCTCGGCGCACTCGCAAACATCATCGACCGGCAGAAGAAGACCGTGCTCTTCTACATCACGGGTCGGGACGAAGAGTGGAAGCTGCCATCGCCGGGCCTTGTGCTCCATGGCACCTGTATCCGTCGGGCGATCGGTGAGGGTTTCCGTTTCTACGATTTCCTGCGCGGCAACGAGCCCTACAAGTACATGTTCGGCGTCGAGGAACGACCGATCAGTTGCACGCTCTTTCGCACCCGAGACGGCCGCAATCTCGGCGGCGTGCTCAACCCGCGCAGCATCCGCCATGTCTACGAAATGTCGCTCGATCATTATCACACGGGAAAGAAGGCCGATGCGGAGATCGGCTTCCGGCAGATCCTGCAATCGGCGCCGGCCCATCGCGGAGCGGAGTTCGGGCTCGCCAACCTGATGTTCGAGAAGGGTGACCTCGCGGCGGCGGAGGCGTCCTACCGCTCCCTCGTGCCACGGCTTGCCGATCCGGCGCCGGTGCTCGTGCGCCTCGGCGACGTGCTGCTCGCAACGGGGCGCAACGGCGAAGCGGCCGAAGCCTTCCACGACATCTGCCGGACGGCGCCGGGTCATCGCGAGGCGCGGTACAAATGGGGCGTCGCGCTCGTCGCCGAGAAGCGCTTCAACGACGCAGCGGCCGTGCTCGAACCCCTCGTCGCCCTGCCATCGGCAGAAGACAGCGGTCGGCGCTATGCCGAGAAGGCCCGTGCCCTCATCCTGCGGATCGCACCGGCACTGACGCCAACGGCGCCGCGGGTGTTCAAGGCGGCAACGCCGGCCTTCCTCAGCCCCGAGGTGTTTTCGCAGTCGCCGGTTCCGCTTCCCGTCTGAGCGCCGCTCGCCGCCTCTCGTTCAGTTGTCGAGGATCGCCGGCAGGCGCAGGCCCTTTTCCCGCGCGCAGTCGAGCGCGATCTCGTAACCGGCATCGGCGTGGCGCATGACCCCGGTCGCCGGATCGTTCCACAGCACACGGCCGATGCGTCGGTCGGCGTCCTCGGTCCCGTCGCAGCAGATCACCATGCCGGAATGCTGGGAAAAGCCCATGCCGACGCCGCCGCCGTGATGCAGCGAGACCCAGGTGGCGCCCGAGGCGGTGTTGAGCAGCGCATTGAGGAGCGGCCAGTCCGATACCGCGTCGGAACCGTCCTTCATCGCTTCCGTCTCGCGGTTCGGTGACGCGACGGAGCCGGAATCGAGGTGGTCGCGGCCGATGACGATCGGCGCCTTCAATTCCCCGGTTCTCACCATCTCGTTGAAGGCGAGGCCGAGCTTGTGGCGATCGCCGAGACCCACCCAGCAGATGCGCGCCGGCAGGCCCTGGAAGGCGATGCGCTCTCGCGCCATGTCGAGCCAGTTGTGCAGGTGTGCGTTGTCCGGCAGCAGTTCCTTGACCTTGGCATCGGTCCGGTAGATGTCCTCCGGATCCCCGGAAAGGGCCGCCCAGCGGAACGGACCGATGCCCCGGCAAAAGAGCGGGCGGATATAGGCCGGCACGAAGCCGGGGAAGGCGAAGGCGTTTTCCAGGCCCTCTTCCTGCGCCACCTGTCGGATGTTGTTGCCGTAGTCGAGCGTCGGAACGCCCATGTTCCAGAAGTCGACCATGGCCTCGACATGTACCCGCATCGAGGCGCGCGCGGCCCTCTCGACCGCCTTCGGATCGCTCTCCTGCTTGGTACGCCATTCCGCGACCGTCCAGCCGATCGGCAGATAGCCGTGCAGCGGATCATGGGCGGAGGTCTGGTCGGTGACGATGTCCGGTTTCACGCCGCGCCGCACGAGCTCGGCGAAGATCTCCGCGGCATTGCCGATGAGGCCGACCGACTTCGCTTCGCCGGCATGGGTCCATTCCTCGATCATCGCGAGCGCCTCGTCGAGCGTATAGGCCTTGGCGTCGAGGTAGCGGGTGCGCAGGCGGAAGTCGACGCGGGTCTCGTCGCACTCGACGGCGAGGCAACAGGCGCCGGCCATCACGGCGGCGAGAGGCTGTGCCCCACCCATGCCGCCGAGTCCGCCGGTCAGGATCCACTTGCCCTTGAGGTTGCCGCCATAGTGCTGACGGCCGGCTTCGGCGAAGGTCTCGTAGGTGCCCTGCACGATGCCCTGCGTGCCGATATAGATCCACGAGCCGGCGGTCATCTGGCCGTACATGGCGAGCCCCTTGCGGTCGAGCTCGTTGAAGTGATCCCAGGTGGCCCAGTGCGGCACGAGGTTCGAATTGGCGATCAGCACACGCGGCGCGTCCTTGTGGGTGCGGAACACGCCGACCGGCTTGCCCGACTGGACGAGCAGCGTCTCGTCCTCTTCGAGCGTCTTCAAGGTGGCGACGATGCGATCGAAATCGTCCCAGGTGCGTGCCGCCCGGCCGATGCCGCCGTAGACGACCAGTTCGTGCGGCCGCTCGGCGACGTCCGGGTCGAGATTGTTCATCAGCATCCGGAGCGGCGCTTCGGTCATCCAGCTCCGGGCGTTGAGTTCGGGACCGCGCGGCGCACGGACTTCGCGAATGTTGTGACGCGGGTTGGTCATGAAGACGTCCTGTTCTGTTGTTTAAAACCGCACATAGTTGCTGGGCAATGCCTGCTGTTTTTGAGTTTGAAGCCACACGAAGCTATAGAGGCCGGCGAACAGACCGACGAAAAACAACGCGGTTGAAACGCCGCTGTAGACCTGACTTAGAGGATGTGGCGGAAAGCAATCGTACCCGCAGCGCAACGCCGAAGCGATGGAGCCGGTCATGCAACTCGCATAGATTAGGAGGCCGGAGATCAGTAACGCTGCCCGCGGAAGGACTTGGCGAGAAGAAGAAACATGGCTTCTGACCATCTTGAAAACAGCCTTCGACAGCAGCAGAAGAGCCGGGGCGAGCCATACAACTGCACTGAACGCTATTTTCCAACGCTGAGCGTCTGAATCGACGTAGCATTTCGTGCATCCATCGCGGGAGACCGCATCTATCAAAACGGCAAAGGTATTGGCCGCGAAAAAAGCTAGATAGTAAATTGTGTAAGCAGCAACAGCGATAGTTTTCACGGGATCCTCACGATAGCGGAAGTTGCAGTGCGACTTCCTCTACATCCGTCAGGATTTTTTTCAAATATGCGCGCAGCCGCTCGGCCTTCTCTTCGTCATAGGCAAACGGCGGTGCCTCGGAGGCGAGATGAGTGATCTGCGCGAGTTCCATCTGGATCGCGTGCACGCCCGTCTCCGGCCGGCCGTAATGGCGGGTCGTCCAGCCGCCCTTGAAGCGGCCGTTGACGACATGGGTGTAGCTCTCGGCGCTGGCGGAGATGTCTGCCGCGGCGGCCTGTATGCGTGGATCGCAGGTCCGGCCCATATCGGTACCGATGTTGAAATCCGGAAGCCTGCCCTCGAAGAGGAAGGGGATATGCGAGCGGATCGAATGGCAGTCGTAGACCACCGCAATGCCGTGAAGCGCCTGCACCCGTTTGATCTCGGCGGCGAGCGCGGCGTGATAGGGAGCGTGGAAGGCGGCGAGCCTCTGCGCAACATCCGCCTCGGTCGGGGCCTCGCCGTCCCTCCAGATCGGATTGCCGTCGAAATCCGTCTCGGGCACGAGGCCGGTGGTGTTCTGACCGGGATAGAGGCTCACCCCTTCAGGATCGCGGTTGGCGTCGATCACATAGCGGTGGAAAGTCGCCCGCACCGTCGTCGCGTCCGGCAAGAGGTCGGCGTAAAGCTCATGGATGTGCCAGTCGGTATCGGCGAGCAGCTTTCCGTTATCGTTCAGGCGTGCCCGGATGTCCGGCGGCACATCGGTGCCCGTATGGGGCAAGGCGAGAATGACGGGCGAATTGCCGCGGGTGAGTTTGAAGACGGAGGTCATTGGAGGGTTCTCCCCCGGCGTCCACGATCACCCCCCTCTGCCCTGCCGGGCATCTCCCCCACAAGGGGGGAGATTGGATGGGGCGCCGTCCGGTATTTCTCGCCACCTTGGAGCAAGGAGATCGCTTGGACATAGCCGCGGTCGCGCGTCTCAGCGAGTGATTGCGTGGCCTGCCACTTGCCGATCTCCCCCCTTGAGGGGGAGATGCCCGGCAGGGCAGAGGGGGGTGAAAAGAGATACATGCCCATGTTCACCCCTCCAGTTCAGGAAGAATGCCCTTGGAGACGGAGGCATTGAGCGTGCCGCGGGCCACCAGCGCAGCAGCGGCGGCGAGGTCCGGTGCCATATAGCGATCCTCCTCGAGTACAGGGACCACGCTGCGCAGCGTTGCGATGGCTTTGGAGAGCTCCGGGCTGGTCGTCAGCGGTGCGCGGAAGTCCACGCCCTGTGCCGCCGCGAGCAGCTCGATGCCGACGATGGCGAAGAGGTTCTCCGTCATCTGCAGCAGGCGCCGGGCGCCGTGGCAGGCCATCGAGACGTGGTCTTCCTGGTTGGCGGAGGTCGGCGTCGAATCGACCGAGGCCGGATGCGACATCTGCTTGTTTTCGCTCATCAGCGCAGCGGACGTCACCTCGGCGATCATCAGCCCGGAGTTGAGGCCGGGCTTTCTGGCGAGGAAGGCTGGCAAGCCGTAGGAGAGGGCGGGGTCGACGAGAAGGGCGATACGGCGCTGGGAGATCGCACCGATCTCGCAGACCGCAATGGCGATCTGGTCGGCGGCAAAGGCGACGGGCTCGGCGTGGAAATTGCCGCCCGAGACGACGCTGTCGTCGGAGAGCACCAGCGGATTGTCGGTGACCGCATTGGCTTCGATTTCGAGCGTGCGGCCGGCCATGCGCAGGAGATCGAGGCAGGCTCCGTCGACCTGCGGCTGGCAACGGATGCAATAGGGGTCCTGCACCCGCTCGTCGCCGTCGATGTGGCTCTGACGGATCACCGAACCGGCAAGCAATCCACGCAGCGCCGTGGCGGTGTCGATCTGGCCCTTGTGGCCCCGCAGCGTGTGGATATCGGCGGTGAAGGGAGCGGACGATCCCATGGCGGCATCGGTCGACAGCGCGCCGGTGATCAGCGCCGACTGGGCGGCGCGATGGGCGCGGAAGAGGCCGGCGAGCGCCAGCGCCGTCGAAGCCTGGGTTCCGTTGATGAGGGCGAGCCCCTCCTTGGCCGCGAGCACGACCGGTGCCAGCCCCGCCTTTTCGAGGGCGGCGCGGCCGGGGAGTCGGGCACCTTCGAAACAGGCTTCGCCTTCGCCCATCATCACGGCGGCGAGATGGGCGAGCGGTGCCAGATCGCCGGAGGCACCGACCGAACCCTTTTCCGGGATAACCGGCGTTACACGCCGCTCCAGCATGGCCTCGATCAGGCGAATGAGCGCCAGCCGCACGCCGGAAGCGCCACGCCCGAGTGAAATGAGCTTCAGCGCCATGATCAGCCGGGTGATGTTTTCCGGCAGCGGCGCGCCGACGCCGCAGCAGTGAGAGAGAATGAGGTTGCGCTGGAGGGTCGCCGTATCGGCCGCGTCGATCTTGATCGAGGCGAGTTTGCCGAAACCGGTGTTGACGCCGTAGACGGGCTCGTTACCGGCCGCAATCGCGGCAATCCGGGTCGCCGCTTTCTCGATGGCCGGATCGAAGCTGCGGTCGAGCACAGCGGATTTGTCGTTCCAGTAGATGGCGGCGAGATCCGAAAGGGTGACGCTGCCGGGATGAAGGGTGATGGTCATGGGCGGTTTCCAATGCTGGCGTCTCGTGACAGGCGTGGGCTCGCGGTTTCTGCGCTGATCCTGGCGGCAGGTGAGGAAAGGCGGTGATCGCCCATTGAATGTGGGTCGCGCATTATTCTCCCCTCCAGACGCGCCGGTGCAGGGGGTTGAAGCCCATGCGGTAGACGAGTTCGGCGGGCTCCCCGATGTCCCAGAGGCAGAAGTCGGCCGATTTCCCGACCTCGAGCGTCCCCGCGTCCTCGATCCTGCCGAGCGCGCGCGCGGCCTCGCGCGTCACGGCGGCGAGGCATTCGGTGACCGTCAGCCCGAAGAGGGTCGCGCCCATGTTCATGGCGAGGAGCAGCGAGGTAAGCGGCGAGGTGCCCGGATTGTTGTCGGTCGCCAGTGCGACCGGCACGCCGTGCTTGCGGAAGAGGTCGACCGGCGGCTTTCGCGTCTCGCGCAGGAAGTAGAAGGCGCCGGGAAGAAGGACGGCGACGGTTCCGGCTTTCGCCATCGCGATCGTGCCCTGCTCGTCGGTATACTCAAGATGATCGGCCGACAGCGCGCCGTAAGACGCTGCGAGCGCCGCACCGGAAAGATTCGAGAGCTGGTCGGCGTGAAGCTTGACCGGCAGGCCGAGCGCCCTTGCTGCGTCGAAGACGAGCCGGATCTCGTCCGGAGAGAAGGCGATCCCTTCGCAGAAGCCGTCGACGGCGTCGATCAGTCCTTCGGCGTGCGCCGCCCGCAGTCCGGGGATCACCACGTCGTGGATGAAGTCGCGGTTGCGGCCCCTGTAGTCGGCCGGCGTCGCGTGCGCCCCGAGATAGGTGGTCGTGATCGATACCCGCCGTAGCGCGGCGAGCCTGCGTGCCGCCCGCAGCATCTTCAACTCGTCATCGACGGTCAGGCCGTAGCCCGACTTTATCTCGATCGTGGTGACGCCCTCTGCGAGCAGTGCATCGAGGCGCGGCAGGGTCTCTTGGACGAGGTCGTCTTCGCTTGCCGCCCGCACCTGACGCACCGACGAGACGATGCCGCCGCCGGCTCTTGCGATTTCGTCGTAGCTCGCCCCGGCAAGCCGCATCTCGAACTCGTTCGCGCGGTTGCCGGCATGGACGAGATGGGTATGGCAATCGATGAGGCCGGGCGTGATCCAGCGCCCCTCGCAATCGAAAAGGTCGGAGGAGGTGAGCAGCGTGGTGGGTAGATCGGCGGCCGGCCCCGCATAGGCGATGCATCCGTCACGGACGACGAGCGCGGCCTCTTCGACGATGCCGAGCCCAGGGCGTTTCGGATCGAGTGTCGCAAGCCGCGCATTGGTCCAGATGCGAACCGCCGTCGCCATGTCGTTCCTCCTCCTCAAGGATGTTGCGTGACGCCTGTTTCTGGAATATGTATATACTTAATCGGAAACGATGCAAGACGAAAAGCGATCAAAGAGGGAGGATGGGCCGATGGCCTCGATACATGCGAAGCTGGCGCTCCTGCCGGACGGCTGGGCAAGCGACGTCCGGATCGGCTTCAACGGGCGTGACATCGAGACGGTCGAGACGGGCATCGAAGCCGCCCCCGACGATGAACGCCATGACGTCCTTCTTCCGGCGATGTCCAATCTTCACAGCCATGCCTTCCAGCGCGGCATGGCGGGGCTCGCCGAGATGCGCGGACCGGCGGAGGATAATTTCTGGAGCTGGCGAACGGTGATGTACAAGTTCGCCCTTTCGATGAACCCCGACCAGATGCAGGCGATCGCGGCACAGCTCTATGTCGAGATGCTGGAGGCGGGGTTTTCGCGCGTCGGCGAATTCCACTATCTCCATCACGAACGGGACGGCCGGCCCTATGCCGATATCGCCGAGATGGCCGCCCGCATTGTCGCGGCGGCGGAAGAGACCGGCATCGGGCTCACCTTGTTGCCCGTCTTCTATGCCCATTCGAATTTCGGCGGGCTTTCTCCGACCGACGGTCAGCGGCGTTTCATCTGCGATCTCGATTCGTTCGACCGCCTCCTCGACGGGGCGAGACGTGCGGCGAGCCGCTTGCCGGGTGCCGTCACCGGCATTGCTCCTCACAGCCTGCGGGCGGTCACGCCCGACGAGCTTGCCGCCCTGACAAGGCTCTCTCCCGAAGGACCGATCCATATCCACGCGGCGGAGCAGGTGAAGGAGGTGGAGGATTGCATCGCCGCGCTCCAGAGGCGTCCCGTCGAATGGCTGCTGGAAAACGCCGGCGTCGATGGGCGCTGGTGCCTGATCCACGCCACCCACATGACGGCGGAGGAGGCACGGGGGCTCGCCCGGTCCGGCGCTGTCGCAGGGCTCTGCCCGGTCACCGAGGCCAATCTCGGCGACGGTTTCTTCGAGGCGGAAACTTATCTTGCGAACGCCGGCGCGTTCGGCGTCGGCTCGGATTCCAACGTGCTGATCGGCATCCGTGACGAGTTGCGGCAGCTCGAATATGCGCAACGTCTCGCAAAACGGGCGCGTAATATCGTCGCCGTTCCCGGCGGGTCGACCGGGCGGCGCCTCTTCGACGGTGCGATTGCCGGCGGTGCGCAGGCGCTCGGTGTGCGGTCGGGGCTGGCAGCGGGTGCGCCGGCGGACATGATGACGCTCGACCGTTCCGCCGCCCCTTACGTCGGCGCCGACCATATCCTCGATCACTTCATCTTCGCGGACGGCATTCGGGTCGGTTCGGTCTGGGCCGGCGGACGCAAGCTCGTCGAAGACGGGCGGCATGTCCATCGCGAGGAGATCGCCGCGCGGTTCCGGCGCGTCATGGCGGAACTCCTCTCCAACTGAGCCCACGCGGCCTGGCCAAGATTCCGGTTCAGTCCGGTCGATGGCTGCGCTAAAGCAGGGCGACCATGCGTGGGAGCGAGCGATCAGTGAAGACGAAGACCGGTTCAGGCAAGGAAGCGACCTTGCACCAGCGCATCCTGGGCGACATCGAGAACCGGATCCTGACCGGTGAATGGCCGCCCGGGCATCGTATTCCTTTCGAAGTGGATCTCGCGACCGAGTATGATTGCTCCCGCATGACGGTCAACAAGGTGATGACCCAGCTCGTCAAGGCGGGGCTCGTCGAACGGCACAGGAAGGCAGGCAGTTTCGTCCGCCAGCCACAGGCGCAGTCGGCGGTGCTGGAAATCCACGACATCGAGGCGGAGGTCAAATCGCTCCGCCTCGCCTACGCCTTCACCCTCGTCCGCAAGGTCGAACGCATCGCCGCTGCCGACGATCGCAGGCTCCTCGAGGTCGGGGAGGAGGCGTCGGTGGCGGAGGTTCTCTGCATCCATTTCGCCGGAGAGCGTCCCTTCTGCATCGAGGAGCGCCTGATCAATCTCGGCGTTGTTCCCGAGGCGGCAAATTCGGACTTTGGCGGAATGCCGCCCGGACGCTGGCTGCTGCGCCAGGTGCCCTGGACGACCGCCGAACACCGGATCAGCGCTGTTCCGGCGGAGGCCGAAACGGCTCGCATGTTGAGGATCGCCAAAGGCACGGCCTGCCTCGTCGTCGAGCGGCGGACCTGGAGCGGGCAGGGGCCGGTGACATGGGTGCGTTTCACCTATCCCGGTGACAGCCACGCGCTCGTCGCCCGCTTCACCCCGGCCTCGAACCAGCCGGAACGCTCGTGAGGCCGTAGATGGTGTGACGGCAGCTGATGCCTGCTTTGGGGCGTACAAAGTTCTGGCAACGAATAGCTTTTACGACCACTCAAATGGACAGAGCCTGACTGCACCGAGGTGTTGTGACACGATGTACAAAATTCTGGACACGAGAAACCCTCATGTCCATTCAAATGAACAAGATTGTAGCCGTGTCCCGCCGGAGAAGCTACTCCAGAGTCACACGCCAGGCGCTCGCCATGCTCGTCCGCCTGTCTTCGCAGATTACTTGCGCGTGCCGACGGCGCGATTTTCCGAGGATACCCGCCTCCCGGCAAGCGAGATCTTATGCGGACATGAACCGGACATCGCCGCCTGAAGTTTTTAGCTGTCAATTTATCTAACATATTGGTATTATGCAGTTATGCGTCACGATAAACCGGACATTGAAGCGGACATAAAAGCGGCAGAGGATCGCGGTGAATCTATCGGACTGATGGAGCCGATGACGATTGCCGAGGGCAGCAAGCACACCGGGCCGCTTCTCGATCTGGCGATGGAGCTGACCGCCGCCTCCGCCGGATTAAAGCGCAGCCTTCCTGCCGAAATCGTCACGGCGCTGTCCGATCTCGTGCGCTCGATGAATTGCTATTACAGCAACCTGATCGAAGGTCACGATACACATCCGGTCGATATCGAGCGGGCGCTTAAGAATGATTATAGTGCCGATCCACAGAAGCGAAACCTGCAACTCGAAGCCAGGGCGCATATCGAGGTGCAGCGCTGGATTGATCATGGCGGCATGACCGGGCGCGTTACCGCGCAGGAAACCATTCTGGAAATCCATAGGCGTTTTGGCGAGCTGTTGCCGGACGAGCTTTTGATCGTGACCAATCCCGACACCGGCGAAAAAATCCGCATGGTGCCAGGCGTGCTACGGACGCGCGATGTAAAGGTCGGGCGTCATATCGCGATCAGCCCCGGCGCTATACCCCGTTTCCTGAGCCGTTTTGATGGGGCCTATAAGATGCTAGGGCGCTCGCAAAAGCTGCTTGCCGTCGCGGCGGCTCACCATCGATTAGCCTGGATCCACCCGTTTCTGGACGGTAATGGCCGTGTCATCCGCTTGATGTCTTACGCCATGATTCGGGAATTACTGGATACAGGCGGTATCTGGTCGGTTGCGCGGGGCCTTGCGCGCAGCGAGACGTCCTATAAGGCGCATCTGATGGCCTGCGACGAGCCACGACGCGGCAATCTCGATGGGCGCGGAACATTGAGCGAGACGGCGCTTGCCGATTTCACCCGTTTCTTTCTCGAAATGTGCCTGGATCAGGTCCGCTTCATGGAAGAGATAATTGAGCCTGAACGCCTGCGCAGCCGCATCCTGCTCTGGGCGGAAGAGGAAATCAGGCTCGGCAATCTGCCCGCCAAATCAACGAATGTTCTGGAGGCGCTGCTTTATCGTGGTAGCCTTCCGCGCGGCGATGTTGCCGATGTTGTCGGCGCGGGTGACCGGCAAGCGCGGCGCATCGTGTCTGCCTTAGCGGAGTATGAGGTTATTGTCTCGGAAAGCTCGCGCGCGCCTTTGAAACTGGCGTTTCCGGCAAAGCTGGCTTCTCGCTGGATGCCGGGGCTTTTTCCGGAAAAGCGCTAACCTCGGGAAGACAAAAGGGCATCTATCGATGCCCTTTTGTCTCCGATTCGGATATTGATTCATGTCCCCAAGGCCTCACTGGCACCAACAAATCAGCCGCTCTCCGCCAATTTCGGTTTCGGTGTGGTCCATGGCCAGATCGCGGGTGATGGCGTCATAGTCGATGTAGTGTGCGAGGTGATCGGGGATTCCACCGAACAGGCCTTCATCCACGAATTCCTCAGTCAGCTCTTTCATCGAACTAGCACGTAGATATCGACGTCGAAATCATCGGGATCAACGCTGGCCGGATCGAAGGGTTAACCTGGATGCGAGGAGTGAACGACTGCCTGTCAGGCAATCCGCCCCGGCCGGGCATCGGGCGTCAGCCTGTCCCGCAGTTGTTCGACGGTCATCGGCTTTCCGCAGAGATGTCCCTGCAGCGACTGGCAGCCCGCTTCACGGGCGGTCCTTGCCTGTTCCTCCGTCTCAATTCCTTCCGCCGTGACGGGAAGATCGAGGGCGGATGCGAGGTGAATTGTGGCCTTCAGCACTTCGCCGTTGTTCGAGCTCATCAGGGACCGGTCGATCTTGACCTTGTCGAACCCGAACTGCCTGAGCGTGCCGATGCTCGCATGCCCGGTGCCGAAGTCGTCCATCGCGAAACGGACGCCGACGGCGCGCAGCGCATCGATCGACCGGCGGGCGCGGTCCGGCTTCGAGATCAGGACACCTTCGGTGACTTCGAGAATGAGGCGGTTGGCGTCGAAGCCTTCCTCCGCGAGCATCTTCTTCACCTCTCCGGCGAAGTTCGGGTTGCAGAGCTGGATCGGTGAGACGTTGACGGAGAGCTCCAGAGACTGCCAGCAGGAAACAGTCCGGATCGAACCCAGAAGTATCTTCCGCGTCAATGCCTCGATGAGGCCGGACTTTTCCGCCAGGGGAATGAACACTTCGGGGCTGACGGTGCCGGTCGGCGGCACCCATCGTGCCAGGGCCTCGACGCCGTTGATTTCTCCGTCAGTCGCCGCAATGAGCGGCTGGAAGACGATCTTTATCTCGTCCTGCTCTATGGCGGTCTTCAGGCGGTTTTCCGCGAAGGCCAGCTCTTCCCGCTCCTTATCCAGTTGGTCGTCGAACGCAACCACCTGTCCACGGCCGTCTTCCTTGGCGCGGTAGAGCGCCATGTCCGCACGGCGAATGATCTCGAGTTCGGGGAGGTCCGCAGTCTTCGCCGCAAAGCCGACGCTCGCCCCGACCTCGACTGTCCGACCATCGATGTCGAAGGGTTCGGCGAGCGATCGTACGATGCGATCGCCGAACTCGACCGGGCTGGCCGAACCTTGCTGGATGACGGCGAATTCGTCGCCGCCGAGGCGCGCCGCAGCGACGACGTCGGGATGAACGGTCGCGAGCTTTTCGGCGACAAGGCGGATGAGCGCGTCGCCGACGGCATGCCCCCAGGTGTCGTTGACCGCCTTGAAGCCGTCGAGGTCGATGAGATGGACGACAGATGATCCTTCCGGGGCCTCGCGGATCGCCCGGATGAGGCCGACTCTGTTCAGGAGTCCCGTCAGGTAATCGTGGCTCGCATCATGGGACGCTTTGGCAGCGGCCGCACGTTCCTTGCGCAGTTCCATGGCAGAAAAGGAGACGACCACCAACAGGAAGAGGACGAACAGCCCGACCAGCATGGCCAGTCGCGGCTTCACCTGTTCGTAGACGGAGGAGCCGGGGCGCTGTTCGGGCCAGTTCAGATATCCGATGGCCTGCCCGTCCGTTCCGTGGAGAGCCCGGATGAGATACCCCGGCTGTGGCGTGTCGCCGAGCGCGAGCCCTTCGATCTGGAAGTCTTCGGAGATGGCGGCGACGTATTCCGGTGTCAATTCCTTGAAGAAGGTGAGGGACTTGTAGCCTCCGTTATCCGGTTGATCCGCAAACGGCTGGATCGCCATTGTGGCAAGCATCATCACGCGGCCGGAAAAGGGGTAGAAATTGATGAGCGGGTCGGAACCGCGATTGCCGGACGCCTCGATTGCCCGCCGGACGAAGTCGGGGCCGAATGCCGAAATCGCATCGAACTCCTCGCCCTTCAGATAGGCTTTGATCTGCGCACCTGTCGCGTCGAGGACGATCGCCCCGTCGTAGAGTGGGTAATCCTCGCTCGTCGATCCCCAATTGTCGTAGATCCATTCGTCAGCCTCTGGCGAGGAGACTGCGGTATAGGCGTCATCCCAGACCGCGTTGTCGCGGACCGTTGCTCCCAGCTTCTTCTTGATCGATGACACCGCCGCCTGCACCGCGTTCGCGGAGCGGTTGGCATCGATGGAGTCGGCGGCATCGCGCATCGTCGTGATGACGCTGGCCGAGAGAAATGCCACGGCGAAGGCGATGGCAAGCACGAAGGTCGTTGCCAGGATCACACCACGGGTCTGTTTTATTGCGCGCTTCTTCTTCACCGGAACCATATCGGAGGTCTTGCTGATTACATCGTCATGTCCGGGTGGACCGCAGGAAACATCATGTCCGCCGAGCGCTGCATCCTTCCGATTAGCAGAGATTCCTTTCCAAATTGGTACGAATTGCCGGGCAGGTCTTCTTCCGCCGCATTTCCGCTGCGACCGAAGCGGCTTTTGCCCTTGCTGTTTCGCTTCAGTCCGCCGCGTTCTTCTCCGCGCAGATCGCGTAGCGGTGCTGGGTCGCCCGCTCGAGCCCCTTGAGGAAACCGAAGTTCTTCTTCTGGGTGCGATGGATCGCCCGCATGTCGGTATCGACCGTGATCCTCGCGAATCCGGCCTGGCGGAGAAGGTCGACGACGGCCTCGGCCCGCGCGCCGCCGGAGAAATAGACGCGGGAGAGGATACCCTGATGCGTCTCGGCAAGGGCCTCGGTCGACGGCCCGTTTTGCGCGTTCGCGGCGGAGGTCAGCCAGCGAGAGACCCTCCTTGCGAGACGCGCGACGAGGCCGGGATTGACGAAGTCTCCGTCAACGATGAGCAGCCGGCCGCCGGGCCTCAGCAGGCGGTGCCACTCGCGAAAGGCCGAGAGGGGATCGACGAGCGTCCACACGAGATGGCGGTTGGTGATGACATCATAGGAGTCGTCGAGCTCCATGGTGTTTTCAGCGTCGCCGATCAGGAAGCGGATCGCCCGCCCGCGAGCCCTGGCCTTCGCGCGGGCTCGTTCCAGCATCGGCTCGGCCCAGTCCATGCCCGTCACACGGAAACCGAGATCGTCGAGCAGGTGCGAGACGACGGCCGTGCCGCAGGCGAGGTCGAGCGCCTTGCGGCCGTCGCCTTCTCCGAGATGGCGCCGCAACAGAGCGTGCCACGCCGCCCGTTCGGCCTCGGAGAAGATCTCGTGGCCGGGCTGGCTGTCGAAGGTCTCGGCCCGCACCGACCAGTAGGCTTTGATCTCATCGCGAAGATCGTGATTTGAAAAGGTCGTAACCGTCTGCATTCCGGGGGCTTTCCTGAAAACGTGGAGTGATG
The DNA here is from genome assembly GCF_003337715.1 of Ciceribacter lividus. GTDB lineage: Bacteria > Pseudomonadota > Alphaproteobacteria > Rhizobiales > Rhizobiaceae > Allorhizobium > Allorhizobium lividum. The sequence goes on along the minus strand of NZ_QPIX01000011.1, from coordinate 111,605 downwards.
TTGGAAGCTTTCTAAAAGATAATTCTTGACTCGAAAAGTCATAAAATCATAAATCGCCTCAACACACATCGCAGGAGAAATAAATTGTTCGGATTCAACAAGGTGGCCTCCGCCGCCGCGTTTTCGCTCGCTCTTTTTTCTGGTGCCGCCTTCGCCGAAACGGTGACCGTCAAGGACATCACCGGCCGGGAAGTCCAGGTGAACGTGCCGGTCGAGCGCGTCATCCTGGGCGAAGGCCGGCAGATCTATTTCACCGCCGCCCTCGATACCGATGCTCCCTTCCGGCGCGTCGTCGGCTGGCGTGACGACTTCAAGAAGGCGGATCTCGACGGCTACAACATCTATCTCGAAAAGTTTCCCGAGATGGCCAAGATCCCGACCTTCGGCGGCATGAAGGACGGCACCTTCGACATCGAGCAGGCGGTGACGCTGAAACCCGACGTCATCATCATGAACACCGAGGCGAAATCTGCGACCGAGGAAAGCGGCTATATCGAGAAGCTCGCCAAGGTCGGCATTCCGCTTGTCTATATCGACTTCCGCGAAAAGCCGATGCAGAACACCGACGAGTCGATGCGCATCATCGGCAAGTTGTTCGGCAAGGAGGCCCGTGCCGAGGAATTCGTGAAGTTCCACGACGAGCAACTCGCCCGCGTCACCGAAGTGCTCGCCAAGGCGGGGGAAATCGACAAGCCGGTGGTCTTCATGGAACGCGCCGGCGGTTACAGCGACGATTGCTGCATGTCCTTCGGCAACGAGAACTTCGGCAAGATGGTCGAGCTCGCCGGCGGCGTGAATATGGCGAAGGACATCATTCCCGGCACCTTCGGCACGGTCAATCCCGAGCAGATCATCGCTTCCAATCCGGATCAGGTCATCGTCACCGGCTCCAACTGGGAGCTCTACGTCCCCGGCGGCAAATGGGTGGGTGTCGGCCCCGGCGCGGATGCGGCGACCGCCACGCAGAAGCTTGCGGCCCTGATGCAACGTCCCGCCTTCACCGGCGTCAAGGCCGTCGAGGAAGGCAATGTCCACGCGATTTGGCACCAGTTCTACAACAGCCCCTACCAGTTCGTGGCCGTCCAGCAGATCGCCAAGTGGCTCCATCCGGACCTCTTCAAGGATCTCGACCCGGATGCGACCTTCAAGGAACTGCATGACCGCTTCCTGCCGGTCGCCTACCACCCCGGATACTTCGCCTCCCTGAAGGCCGGTCTCTGAAAGTGACATCGGGGCGGCGATATTCGCCGGCCCCCATCCCACCGAGGTCAGACATGCGCATTTCCACGATTTCCAGCGAACCTATCGCGTCCCTGTCGGGCATTTCGTCGACCAGGGAGGGCATCTGATGGTCGCCCTTGCGGACATGCGCATTGCACGCGAGGGGGAGATGGCAACCGGGCGACAATACCGCGCGCTCGCCGGCCGGCGGTTCGCGATCCTCGTCCTGCTTTTTCTCGCCCTGCTGCTCTCGGTCGCCGCCGACATGGCGCTCGGTCCGGCCCGCTATACCCTCAGCCAGGTCGTTTCCGCTGTTCTGTCCCCTTCCGAGGTCGGAAACCAGCTCCGCGTCGTCATCTGGGACATCCGCATGCCGATCGCGCTGATGGCGGTCACCGTCGGCGCCTGCCTCTCGGTCGCCGGTGCACAGATGCAGACCATTCTCGCCAATCCGCTCGCGAGCCCCTTCACCCTCGGCATCTCGGCCGCGGCGGGTTTCGGCGCCGCGATGGCGCTCGTCGCGGGCGTGGCGATCTTTCCGGCGGCCGTCGAATACATGATTCCGATCAACGCCTTTCTGATGGCGATGCTCGCCTCGCTCTTCATCTACGGCGTCTCGACGCTCCGCGGCGTGACGGTCGAGACCATCGTGCTGCTCGGCATCGCGCTCGTCTTCACTTTCAACGCGCTTCTGTCGCTGCTCGAATATCTCGCCTCCGAACAGGCGCTCGCCGCGGTCGTCTTCTGGACCATGGGCTCGCTCACCAAGGCGACCTGGCCCAAGGTCGCGGTCACCGGCGCAGTGCTCGTTTTCGTCATCCCACTCTTTGCCCGCAATGCCTGGGCGCTCACCGCACTGCGCCTCGGCGACGACAAGGCAGCCTCCTTCGGCGTCAATGTCCGGCGGCTCAGGCTCGAAACGATGATGCTCGTGAGCCTCCTTGCGGCAATCCCGGTTTCGTTCGTCGGCACCATCGGCTTCATCGGTCTCGTCGGGCCTCACATCGCCCGCATGGTCGTCGGCGAGGACCAGCGCTTCTTCCTGCCGGGCTCGGCGATCTGCGGTGCGCTCCTGCTCTCGGTCACCTCGGTCGTCTCGAAGGTGCTGATCCCCGGTGCCATCCTGCCGATCGGGGTCATCACCGCACTCGTCGGGGTTCCCTTCTTCTTCTCCCTCATCTTCACCAACCGGAGGCGCGCATGGTAGCCATCAGACTGGAGGGCCTCGGCGCCCGCTACGGCCGGGCGCAGGTCTTCGAAGGCATCACCACCGATCGCCTGCCGGGCGGTGAGCTCACCGCCGTCATCGGGCCGAACGCCGCCGGCAAGTCGACGCTCTTCAAGCGTATTGCGAGCCTGCTTTCGGGTCCCGGAACCGTGCATGTCGAAGATGTCCGCCCCGAGCGGCGGGCCGTCTGCTACATGCCGCAGGACACCGGCGCCAATGCGGTGCTGACCGTCTATGAATCGGTTCTGCTCGCGGCCAAGCAGGGGGGAGGCTGGCGGGTTGCCGAGCGCGACCTTCGCACCATCGACCGGTTGCTCGAGGACCTGCGGATTTCCGACCTCGCCTTCCGGGATCTCGGCGCGCTCTCGGGCGGCCAGCGGCAACTGGTGGCAATCGCCCAGGCACTGGTGCGCCGGCCGGAAGTGCTGCTGATGGACGAGCCGACCTCCGCACTCGACCTCTTCCGGCAGATCGAGGTGCTCGATTTCATGCGCAGGACCGCGGCCAGCGAAGGCATGGCGGTGCTGATCGCCCTCCACGACCTCAACCATGCGCTCCGCTACTGTACGCGCACCATGGTGATTGCCGAGGGCCGGCTGGTCGCGAGCGGCCCGACGGACGAAGTCATCACGCCCGCCATGCTGCGGGACGTCTACAAGGTCGCCGCCCGCGTCGAATGCTGCAGCGAGGGCCGGCCGATGATCGTCGTCGACGGAACGGCGTGAGCCGCAAGGCGAACGGGAGTCCTCAGCGCCACGATGAACGGGTTGCCGGACGGTGAGCTGGGCCTTTCGAAGCCATCAAAGTGCATGCATCGCCTGCCGTGCATCGCCGTGGTGCTGTCCATGTCGACGGGTCAGCCAGGCACTCCAGACGAGGCTTGTGAAGAAGCGTCGAGGGTGCTCGAATCCGGCGTCTGCGAGAAGCTTGGCCACTGCCTCCTCGGAAGCCGGGGGGTCTGCGCCTCTCAGGATCGTATCCATCTTTCTGCGGACATCATCCGGTGAGGCTCCATGCATCCGCCATCGGTTGGCCCAGGCCGCCATGAACAGCGGGTCGTCACGATAGGATCCGCAATTGCCCGCCAGGATCAACGGGGCACCCTCTCGCAGGCGCGTCGCGAGATCATCCAGCAGATGCCGCTTCGCCGCTTCGCCCGGAAGGTGGTGCAGGACGCCGATCATCACGGCGGCGTCGAAACCGGCCGCGGGTGCAACGCTTGCAAGGTCGCCGTGCCGCAATTCCACCCGCTCCGAAAGGCCGGCCTCGGCAACGGCGGCACGGGCGAGGGTCAGCATGGACTCCGAAGGATCGACGCCGACGAAAGTCCAGCCAACTTCGAGACGCGCGGCCGCGACAATCTCGCCGGCGGTGCCGCCGGCGCCGACAACGAGGATCCTTGCCGCGCCCATCGGACCGAGCGCGGCCGAAAGCATGCAGGCCGAGAGTTCGTGGCAGGCGTCATAGCCGGCCAGCGCGATCCGGCTTTCACACGCATACTCTGACGCGCGGACGTCGTCGAACTTGTCTGCTGCGTGCTCACTCATTCCATTCCTCCAGATGAAGATTCAGTCAGCCTGGGTGGCCTTGTAATCCTTCAGGATTGTATAGAATTTGGATCGCGAGTTCGGAGAAAAGCATGATCGAAAATCCCGCGTTGGCCCGAAGTCATGATCGACTCGCCGCCTTTCTGGAAACCTTTCCGCTAACTGCCGTGCCCTGCGAGAAGGTCGGCCAGGCCAATCTGCTGATCGTAGGTTCCTCCACCGAGCGGCAGCCGACCGAGATCCTGTTCCGACCGCGCGTGGTGCCGGACCTGCCGGAGGCGAAGGTGATGCTTGCCGGAACAACGGTGGACTTCGGCGGCAGCATCAATCCGCTGGTCGGAGCCCTCCCGGAGGAGATCACGCTTCCACTTGCAGAGGAACCACATCTTGCGGCGCTTGCGGTGCTGGTCATCGACGAGACGGAGAGACGCAGATGCGGCAGTGCCGCGATCCGCGAGCGGCTGGCGGAGGTGGTCGTGGTACTTGCGATCCGCAGGGCGATCGCCGCTGGAACGGTGAATGCCGGCCTGTTGATGGGGCTTGCGCATCCGAAGCTTCATTCGAGCCTGGTCGCGATGCATGATGCGCCCGCACGCCGCTGGCGTATCGAGGAACTGGCGGCGATTGCGGGCATGGGACGCAGCCGCTTCATCTGTGAGTTTGCCACAACCGTCGGCACAACGCCGGTCAGCTACCTGAATGGCTGGCGGTTGACGCTAGGGCGCGTCCGGTTGCGCGCCGGCAAGAGCGTCAAGGCAACCGCGGCTTCTGTTGGCTTCGGCAGTGCGGCTTCCTTTTCCCGCGCCTACAGCCGGCACTTCGGTCACCCACCATCCGAAAGCCGCGAGGCGAAGGGCGGCTGATGATCGTCGTCGACGGAACGGGAGTCCTCAGCGCCACTCGTGCAACTTGGCACCCACCAGCGGCCGGGACGTGACCAGCGGCAAGGTGCTGGCTGCGCGCTCCGCATAGGCGAGTGCCTCGGCTTCGTCGTTGAGGCCGATGAAGATCATCGACAGCGAGCGGGCTTTTGGCGCGCCCTTCTTGCGATAGGAAAAGCGCACGGCGCAGTGGGGAAAGGCCTCGTCCAGCACGGTGCCCTCGGGCAGCGCGTCGGCGAGTGCCAGATGGGCGCCGAGCCCCAAGAACCGGTCGATTGCGGCAAAGGCGGTCGCCTCCGGCAACTGCTTGTTCTCGGTCGATCCGGGCGCGCGACCCCAGAAGAGGCTGTCGACGACACCCTTGGCCCGCTTCGTCTTCAAGACCACCAGCCCGCCGGCGGCGACGAGCTCCATATGGGCGTCCCAGGTCTGGAAACGCTCCGGATGTTCTCCGAGTTCGGCCACCAGCGGGCGGAGGTCGGCGGTCAGGTCGGCATAGAGGGCAGGGGGCATGGTGGGGTCTCGGGGCGCGCGGGTGATGGGTTGTGTCAGTTGGGCCTCCTAGCATGGCGGGGGCGGGGTGGATACGGGGGAGAGTGTGCGCTGGCACTCTTGTTGCCGTTCTACCGAAGGCTTCTCATGCCGTTCGTCGAGGAAAGGGGGCCGGCTTGTTCCCGTTTGCCCGGATTAAAATCCCGCCCTTCCTGACAGAAGGCCGTTAGGAAGGGGGCGACTGCCTCGGGACTGGCATGGCAGCTTGGCGATCGGCAAGGGAACGGCCCGCAACGGTTTCCTTCGTTGTTTATTGATTTCAATCAACGCGCGATATGTGTTCCTATGAGATTATGTCACAGAAGTTGTGCTGGAGGATGCCATGAGAGATATGTCAGTTCTCTGTCTTGGCGGCGGGTCTGTTGCCTGGCAGGCGGAATACCGTGGATCGAGCCAGAGCGGGTATCTGGAAGACGGGGCCGATGTCAGTCCTTTGGATGCTTTCGTCGTGATCCTGACGCCCCTTGACGGCAACACGCCGCGGATCGCCGTTGAGAGCCGCGATCAAAGCATTCGTATCGATCTTTATCGGGTGAAGGAGGACGCCGTATCGCGTCTGCGCTCTGTGATGCCCTTGCAAGCCCGCGACCTGGTTCTGGAGGAAGGGGAGCGCATTCTCGCAATCCCTGTCAAGCGATAGGAGGTACGTCATGCCGGATGCATTTGAAGCAAGCATGGGAGAGGTGGACCTGCGGTCGGTCGTGACCCGGAGCGACGAGAGCGGTTTCGATCTGGAGGTTCTGGGCCGGCTGGCGGATGTCCGGCGCATGCTCAGCAACAGCCTCACAGTCAGAAATCTCGATCCCGGAAACCATCTTCTGGGAACCTGGATCGACTGGGGTATGGGGTCAAACGGCAATCCGATCACCAGCCAGCTCAATATTCCACCGGGCGGGCAGCAGCGGATCGAGAATTGCCAATACATGACCATCATGTTCCTTCGCGTTAGCGCTGATCCACCCCTGGAATTGATCAACAATGCCAATTACGCCTGCTTTTACGAAGTGACGAAGCTTCTCGGCAACGGGGTCACCCAACAGCAGCAGATCGTCAATCCGTGGCCCGGAGCCAGTTCCCAATATGGGCTGGATGTGGGACAGCGGCTGATTGTCGTTCCTGTCGGCATGCACCGGTTTGTCCTGAACTACGACCCTCGGCTTGCCACGCTGGATTTGCCGGCCGTGCAAAAGGCGCGTGCGCGCCTGTAGGTCGCGCGACAGGGAGGCGATGTCTGGCGTTCTGACCGCACTGGAAGACGCGCGGCTCGAAATCGGGAACCCGGCGCATTCGCCTGCCCTGATCATCGGGCGTTTCGACTATGCCCAGGCCGAGGATCCGGCGGTGGTGAATATCGCTGCCGGGTCGCAGATGCATTTTGAAAAATTCTCCCGGCTGACCGTCAAGGCGAGCGGAAAGGGTGGACAAATAACTGTGCGGAATACGTCTCCGCTGGTGATCGATGTCTACCGCGAGGCTCCGGCCAGCCGCGTGCTGGAGCGAACGTTAGGGGTCGGGGAAGGTTGGAACGCCGGGATCGGCGAAAACGAGCAATTGTTCTTCCTGCCGCGAACCGATCCCTATATTCCCCCGCAGCCCATCATCGCCGAGGCCCGGTATAATCGTGGCAATCCGGCGACCAGTCAGGACAATTCGGTGTTCCTGCGTTGGATCTATCCGCCCGACCATATGGGCAGGATACAGGGCTTCAACGTCTACAAAGCCTTTTATGACGGCGCGATGCCCATCGCGATCCACCGCCTCAACCTGCAGCCGCAAACCGGCGTGACCGCCGTGATTGCCGACTATGGAGTCTCCGGCCGGGAGAACCACCGCTACGCGATCACGGCAGTGGGCCGGAACGGGGTCGAAGGGCTTTTCTCCAACATCATGGTCCTGGATTCCAGTTCCCTCTGGGGGCTGACAGATGCTGGCATGATCCCGCTCTAACCTCCCAGATCATTCCTTTTTGCCGACAAATGCCCCAGGTCCTTTTCCAGGCTCAACTCCCGCGGCTGCAGCCGGCACTTCGGTCATCCGCCATCCGAAAGCCAGTCCTTTCAAGGCATCAAGGCGTGTGCCATTTCTGCCTTGCCCTTGCAGTAAACGGCGACCGGTGCTGCGCAGAACCTTGCCGGTCTTCGGGGATCATCGTTTTGCCGTCGATGTATCAACCTTCTCGGCAAGCCAGATCTTGATCAGCGATTGATAGGGCACGTCACGCTTGCCGGCGGCGATCTTGATCTGCTCCAGCAGAGAGTTGGGCAGACGTAGCGAGATCGAGGTGGATGATGGCTTCAGGTTCGGCAGTCGCACCTTCGCCGCCTTGCTCCAGTCGACATGATCGGCGGAGTCATGATGTTCCCAATAGGTCCGCTCTTCTGCTTCGGTACTGAAGTGCGGCACGGGCTCAGGCTCAGGCTTCCTGCTCATAATAGCTCCGCTCCTTTCGGCTCATATCCCGAGCTGAAATCACCCGGATTCTTGTCTCATTTGCCCGAAGTGTGAAGGTAACATGGAGCAACCTTCCGTCATCGGCGCGACCGAGCGCATGAATCCGCGGTTCGCCGATACTATGCCTGAGATCGGGAACCATCAGCAGAGGTTCGTTAAAAAACACCTGCTCTTCAAGATCGGAGACTAAGGAAGGAAGAAAGAAACCTCTCGCGCGCCAACCGGTGGAGACTGAAAACCCCGCCGAATTTCTCCGGCGGGGTCCTGAATTCCCTCAATCCTCGAGCGTTCCCCGCTCTCAGAACTCCACGGCCCGGTCGCCGTTCTCGTCCTGGATGCGGGTCGGCAGGCCGATCCTGTTCAGGAGGTTGATGAACGGCTTCGGCGGCAGTTCTTCGACGTTCGCCATCTGCTTCACGTCCCATTCGCCGGTGGCGACCAGCATGGCTGCGGCGACGGGCGGGACGCCGGCGGTGTAGCTGATGCCCTGGGAGCCCACTTCGTTGTAGGCTTCCTTGTGGTCGGCCACGTTATAGATGAAGACGGTCTTTTCCTTGCCGTCCTTCAGGCCCTTCACATAGTCGCCGATGCAGGTCTTGCCTTCGTAGTTCGGGGCAAGCGAGGCCGGGTCGGGCAGGCAGGCCTTGACGACCTTGAGTGGTACGACTTCGGAACCGTCGGCGAGCTTGACCGGCTGTTCGGAGAGGAGACCGATCGACTTCAACACGGTGAAGACGTTGATGTAGTGATCGCCGAAGCCCATCCAGAAGCGGACGTCCGCACCGTCCATGTTCTTCGCCAGCGAATGCACTTCGTCATGGCCGCAGAGATAGGCGCGGCGGGTGCCGACGACCGGCAGGTCGTAGTCCTTGCCGATCTCGAACATCTTGTTGACCTTCCATTCGCCGCCCTGCCAGGAATAGACGACGCCGGTGAACTCACGGAAGTTGATTTCCGGGTCGAAGTTCGTCGCAAAATACTTGCCGTGGCTGCCGGCATTGATGTCGACGATGTCGACGTCGGTCACCTTGTCGAGATATTCGTCCTTGGCGAGACGCGCATAGGCGTTGACGACGCCCGGGTCGAAGCCGGCGCCGAGGATGGCGGTAATGCCCTTTTCCTTGCACTCGTCCGCGCGCTTCCACTCATAGTTTCCGTACCACGGCGGGGTTTCGCAGATCTTGTTCGGCTCTTCGTGGATCGCGGTGTCGATATAGGCCACACCGGTGTCCATGCAGGCGCGCAGCACCGACATGTTGAGGAAGGCCGTGCCGACATTGATGACGATCTCGGACTTGGTCGAGCGGATGAGCGCCTTGGTGGCCTCGATGTCGAGCGCGTCGAGCGCATGGGCTTCGAAGACGCCCGGCTGTTTCATCGCCTTCTTCTCGTGCACGGAAGCAATGATCGCGTCGCACTTCGCCTTGGTGCGCGAGGCGATGTGGATGTCGCCGAGCACGTCGTTGTTCTGGGCGCATTTGTGCGCGACCACCTGGGCGACGCCGCCGGCGCCGATGATGAGCACGTTCTTCTTCATAATGGGACCAACTCCTATGTCCAATCGTCAGAACCCGTTCCTGAGGGAGTTCAGGACAGGCTTTGTTCGTAGTCCGTGTAGGAAAACTCGCGGACCGTTCTGATGCTGCCATCCAGCTCGCGGATGGCGATTGCCGGCATTTTCACGCCGTTAAACCAGTTTTTCTTGACCATCGTGTAACCGGCTGCGTCCTGGATCGAAATCCGGTCTCCGACCTTCAGTTCGTCCGGGAAATCGAACTCGCCGAAGATATCGCCGGCGAGGCACGACTTGCCGCAGACCATGTACCGATGTGGTCCCTGGTTGGGGGAGACCTTCGCGCTTTCACGATAGATCAGCAGATCCAGCATGTGCGCTTCGATGGACGAATCCACCACGACGAGGTCCTTGCCGTTGTAGAGCTTGTCGAGCACGGTCACTTCGAGCGTGGTCGACTTGGTGATGGAGGCTTCGCCGGGTTCCAGGTAGACCTGGACGCCGTAGCCGCCGGCAAAGCGCTTCAGCCGTTCGGCGAAACGGTCGATCGGATAGTCCTCGCCGGTGAAATGGATGCCGCCACCGAGGCTCACCCATTCGGCTTTTTTCAGGAGCGGGCCGAACTTCTCTTCGATGTCGCCGAGCATCCTGTCGAACAGGTCGAAATCCTTGTTCTCACAGTTGTTGTGGATCATGAAGCCCGAGATCAGGTCCATGACCGGCTCGACCTTGGCGAGATCCCATTCGCCGAGGCGGGAGAAGGGACGGGCCGGGTCGGCGAGATCGAAGGAAGAAGAGGAGACGCCGGGATTGAGGCGGAGCCCGCGGATGATGCCGGCGGACTGCTTCTCGAAGCGCTGCAACTGGCCGATCGTGTTGAAGATGATCTTGTCGGCATGGGAGACGACGTCGTCGATCTCGTAGTCGGCATAGGCGACCGAATAGGCGTGCGTCTCCTTGCCGAAGCGCTCGTGGCCGAGGCGCACCTCGTTGAGCGACGAGGAGGTGGTGCCGTCCATGTAGTCGCGCATGAGGTCGAAGACCGACCAGGTTGCGAAGCACTTGAGCGCCAGAAGAGCCTTCGCACCGGATGTCTCGCGCAGATACGCAATCTTCTCCATGTTGCGGAGGAGCTTCGTCTTGTCGATCAGGTAATACGGAGTCTGGATCAAGGTTTGCCACGCCTCTCTGGTGAAAAAGGTTGCGGATTCTTTGAATCCGCGTTCCCACCGGCGCCCTCACGGCGCTCGGTGGGAAGGCCGATCCACCGCGCTAGCGGGGTCCTAGGGAATTTGGGGCAAATAGGCAACCCGAGTCCGACATATCAGGCGTTTTTGGCGCGATCGGGAGATGGTTCACCGTGACGACGACTGGCGGTGCCGTCACGGTGAACCGCAGGCGGGCGGCATTCCGATCTCTCGAAACGCCGCCCGCCGGCAAAGGCGCGGGAGACCTTATCGCAGCGTCTTGCCGCTCTGTGCGTCGAAGAGATGCAGCTTGTTCGTTCGCGGGGAGACGATGACGTCCTGTCCGGGTCCGAAGTCGTATCGTTCGGTGAGGACCGCAACCAGTTCGCTGCCGCCGTAGCGCAGGAACACCATGGTTTCGTGACCCGTCGGTTCCGTCACGACGATCGTCGACTTGAGACCGGTGGCGCCGAGTGACAGGTGTTCGGGTCGCACGCCGAGCTGCACCGCCTGACCGTCCGTGGCTTTCGGCATGAAATCAAGCACAATCTCGTCGCCCGTCTCGGTCACGAACAGATTGCCGTCGGCCTTGTACGTGCCCCGAATGAGATTCATCGAGGGGGAGCCGATGAACGTTGCGACAAACGTGTTATTGGGCCGGTCGTAAAGCTCCAGCGGAGAACCGATCTGCTCGACGTTGCCACCCTGCATCACGACGATCTTGTCGGCCATCGTCATGGCCTCGACCTGGTCGTGGGTGACGTAGATGGTCGTCGTCTTCAGGCGCTGGTGCAGTTCCTTGATTTCCTTGCGCATCTGCACACGCAGCTTGGCATCGAGGTTCGACAGCGGCTCGTCGAACAGGAAGACTTGCGGCGATCGGACGATGGCACGGCCCATCGCCACGCGCTGACGTTGGCCGCCGGAGAGCTGGCGCGGATAGCGGTCGAGATAGGGGACGAGATCCAGCGTTTCGGCGGCTGCCTGCAGGCGCTGCCTGATGACATCGGCGGGTTGCTTTTGCAGGCGTAGCGCAAAGACCATGTTCTCGGCCACGGTCTTGTGCGGGTAGAGCGCGTAGCTCTGGAACACCATCGCAATGTCGCGATCCTTCGGCGGCAGATTGTTGACCGCCTTTCCGCCGATCGAGATCGTGCCGCTGGTAATGCCTTCCAGCCCGGCGACCATGCGCAAGAGCGTCGACTTTCCGCATCCGGACGGGCCGACGAGAACGACGAATTCTCCGTCGGCTATGTCGACATCTATGCCGTGAAGCACGTTGAGGGCGCCGTAGGCCTTTCGAACGCCGGATATTTTGACTTCCGCCATTTTTCTCCTCCTGCCTGACATCCGGCCTGGCGGGCACGAACATGTTCGGCGATCCACTTCTGCCGAACTGCCTGGCGTAAATGCGCGCGGAACTCCTCTCCGCACCGCCGCCTGAAGGCCTTCGGCACCTCCTCCATGAAACGTTTCATTTTCTGTTGACTTTTTCCTCCGGGAGTCTGATGCTCGGCATCGAGGCTGAGAGGAGCGGCTTCACTCGAAATATGAAACGTTTCATTTCTTGCTTACCAGATACTTTTGTCCGTGGCTAGCGGCAAAAGGAGAGCCTGCAAGAACCCCGTCACCGGCGAGGCGAAGCGTCAAACGGATATGTGGAGGAGAACACACAAATGAAAGTCGAAATCTATGATGCGCTGATGAAGCGTCAGGCCAGCCGTCGCGACATCCTGCGCGGCACGGCGAGTGCGGCTGCCCTGCTCGGCGTTTCGGGCGTAATGGGTGGCATCCCGGGTATGGCCTTTGCGGCAGACGATCTGCGCGCGCAGCTCTTGCAGATCCCCGGCGTCGGCAAGGGTTCGCCGACGGACGCGGACTGGCAGAAGGTGGGCGAGCTTTGCCTCGGCCCGACCAAGGCGAACGTTGCCGAGGGCGAATTCGCCGGCGTCGAACTGACGTTCATGGGCCTCAACAACCAGAACCTTCACAACTTCCTGTTCCGCGGCTTCCTGAAGCCTTGGGAAGCCTATACGGGTGCGAAGATCAACTGGATCGACCTCGCGCAGGCCGATTACAACGCTCGCCTGCAGCAGTCCATCGCGACCGGCACCGTCGATTTCGACATCATGGAAATGGGCGCGCCGTTCGAAGGCGATACGGCAGGCCGCGGTCTCCTGGACGAAATGCCGGAATGGGTCGCCGCACAGATCCAGGCCGACGACCTCGTCGGCTATCTGAAGCCGCCGGTCGGCACCTGGGACGGCAAGACCTACCGCGTCACCATCGACGGCGACTGCCACACCTTCGCCTACCGCAAGGACTATTTCGGCGAGGGTTCGATCAGCGGCATGGCAAATCCGCCGAAGACCTGGCAGGAGGTCAATGCCGCGACCAAGGCGCTCGTCGGCAAGACCGATCCGCTGACCGGCCTGCCGGCCTACGGCTATCTCGACCCGCTGAAGGGCTGGGGTGGTTTCGGCTTCTACTTCATCGAGAACCGCGCAACGGCCTACGCGAAATATCCGGGTGATCCGGCATGGCTGTTCGATCCGGAAAACATGAAGCCGCTGGTCAACAACCCGGCCTGGGTGCAGGCCATCCAGGACGTGATGGATCTGATCGCCGCCAATGTCTACCCGGCCGACCAGATCAACGCAGACCCGGGCACCACCGCCTTCTCGCAGTTCCTCGCAGGCACCGGCTCCATGCTGATGTGGTGGGGTGACGTCGGCTCCAGCGCCCGCACGTCCGACACGTCCGTCGTCGGCGATGTCGTCGGCTTCGGCATCAATCGTGGTTCCGACCGCGTCTACAACCGCAAGACCGGCGCCTGGGAAGACAAGTACAACGAAGCGCCGAACATGGCCTATATCGGCTGGGGCATCTACGTCACCAAGCGCGTCACCGGCGATGAGAAGAAGCGCAAGGCCGCGTGGTCTGCCGCAGCCCATCTCGGCGGCAAGGATATCTCGCTGTGGACCTCGGCCTATCCGTCGGGCTTCCAGCCCTACCGTCAGTCGCACTTCAACTATGACGAATGGGCAGCGGCCGGCTACGACCGGGCCTATGTCGAGGATTACCTCGGCTCCAACGCGGACAGCTACAACCATCCGAATGCGGCGATCGAGCCACGTATTCCCGGCATCTTCCAGTACTACTCCGTCGCGGAAGACGAGCTCGCCAAGGGCTTTGCCGGCCAGTACAAGTCGGCCCAGGAAACGGCGGATGCGATTGCCGCTGCGTGGGAAAAGATCACCGACCAGATTGGACGTGAAAGCCAGCTGAAGCTCTACCGGGCGAGCCTCGGGCTTTGATTGATTGAACCGTCCGGCCGGCGGAAGCCTTCCGCCGGCCGGCTTTCGTCCAAACGAGGAAATCCATGTCTATGGTCGACGGCGATCTGCTGCACACGGTGGAGACGGACTCCATTTCCCAAAGCCGGAAGCTCTGGGGCAGGGCAGCTCTGTGGTTGAGTGTCCTCTGGCTTCTCACATCCTTCTGTCTGCAAGCCGCGTATGATCTCGGTTGGACGAGCCTGGGCTTCGAGAACTGGCGCCCGGTTCTTTATGCGTATTTCATCTGGGCGTGCATTCTCTGTGTTACCCGGGTGGTGATCTATGGCGAGACAGGGAAGAAAGCGCTGTTCGTGCTGCCCGCGGCACTCTTCGTCATCTCCATGGTGGTGTTCCCGCTTCTCTTTGCCTTGTGGATCGGCTTCTCCGACTGGAACCTCGCCTCGCCGACGGGACGGCGTTTCAACGGGCTCGACAATCTGCGGCGGATGATTTCCGATCCGTTCTACATCAACGCCCTCGTGAACATGATCTATTACTGTCTGGCGATCGTGGTGGAGTACGCGATCGCGTTCGGGCTGGCGCTGTTGCTCAACCAGAACATCGTCGCGCGAAAGTTCTGGCGGGTCACCTTTCTGGTGCCGCTTATGCTGTCGCCGGTCGCCGTCAGCTGGATGGTCGGCAAGTCGATGCTCGAAACACGCTTCGGCCCGATCGCGCGATTTGCCCGTTGGCTCGGCTGGGAGAATCCATCCTTCTTCGGGGACCCCCTGACGGCCAGGCTGTCGATCATGATCATGGACGCCTGGACCTTCATCCCGTTCATGATGATCATGCTGCTCGCCGGGTTGCAGGCTCTGCCGAGAGAAGTCCTCGAGGCAGCCGAGGTCGATGGCGCGACGAAGTGGCAACGTTTCTGGAAGGTGATCTTCCCGCTGATGCTGCCGGTTTCGGTGACGGCCGTGATGATCCGCATCATCTTCAAACTGAAGCTCGCCGACATCATCATCACGGTCACGACCGGGGGGCCGGGCGGTGCGACCGATTCCGTGACGAGCTTCATCTATCGTGAATACCGCGACCGATCGAATGTCGGCTACGGCACCCTGCTGGCGCTCGCCTATCTGGTGATCATCGTGATTGGAATGACGCTCCTGATGAAGATTGCCGACCGTGTCGTGCAACGTATGACGGGAAGGCTATGATGGTTTCTGTTGATCTGGACAAATTCGATCGCCGGCAGCGCATGCGCTGGTGGGCCATGCGCTTCGTCGTCTATGGCCTCCTCGCGATCTGGGCGGTCATCTGCATCTTCCCGGTGTTCTGGACCGTCACGACCTCCTTGAAGATCGCGGCCGATGTGATGCGCGGCAATCTCGTTCCGCTCCTCGACTTTCAGCCGTCCTGGCTCGGCTGGCGCTCGCTCGGGCTTTCTCCTGACACGATCTTCGAGACGTCCACGGTGCGTGCCGAATTCATGCGCCGGTTCTGGAACAGCGTGATCATATCGGGGACGTCGTCGACGCTGGCGGTTTTCCTCGGAACGCTCGCCGCCTACGGTCTGAGCCGCTTCAGCTACAAGTTCGGCTATATGCGGAACTCCGACATCTCCTTCTTCTTCCTGTCGCAGCTCATCATGCCGCCGGTCGTGCTCGCGCTGCCGTTCCTCGTTCTCTACAAGCAGCTTGCGCTTCTCGACACCTATGTCGGCATGATTGCAGTCTATACGCTGATGGTCCTGCCCATCGTGGTCTGGATCATGCGCGACCAGTTCGCCACGATCCCTGTGGAACTTGAAGAGGCCGCCCTGGTCGACGGTCTTTCGATCTGGGGCGCCTTCTCGCGTATCATTGTGCCGCTGGTCCTGCCGGGCATGATCGCGGCGTTCATTCTTGCGTTGATCCTGTGCTGGAACGAATATTTCTTCGCCGCGTTGCTGACGTCCACCAACACGAACACCCTGCCGGTGATGATCGCGAGCCAGACCGGCAGCCAGGGCATCAACTGGTGGTCGATGGCAGCCCTGTCCACGGCCGGCATCCTTCCGCTGGTTTTTGTCGGTGTCCTGCTTGAAAAGCACATCATCGCGGGTATGACTGCCGGGGCCGTCAAGTAAGAGCGGGAGCTGGCATGCGAAAGACGCCCACGGTCAAGGATGTTGCTGTTGAGGCGGGCGTTTCCGTGGGTACGGTCTCGCGTGTTATCGCGGGGGAGGCGGCGGTAAGACCGGCTCTCAGGGAGAAGGTCAACGAGGCGATCGCGAAACTGGGATACCGCCCCAACGTGACCGCGCGCGCCTTGCGCACCAGCAAGACGGACGTGATCGGGCTGGTCGTTCCGGACATCACCAACCCGTTCTTTGCGCAGCTGGCCGCGAGCGTGGAGCGCGCCGCGCTCGAAGCCGGTCATATGGTGATGCTGGCCAGTTCCCATGAAGACCTGGAGGCAGAACAGGGCCACATCCTGGCATTCCTGGACCGCTCGGTGCGCGGCATCATCGTCGTCGCGTCCAACGGCAACTCGGATCTGGAAATCGATGCGCCGGTGCCGATCATATCGCTCGACCGCCGCTTCGGCTCGTACCCGTTGGTCTCGACCGACCACGCGCAGGCCGCGTCGCTGGTCGTCGATCACCTTTACGCGCTGGGGCACCGCCGGATTGCCTATATTGCCGGTCCCCCTGAAACCGAGGCCGGGCGCATGCGCCGGAAAGGCTTCGTGGACCGGGCTCAGCAACTGAGCGAGGCAGGCGAGGAGATCGAGCTCGAAATCGTCGCGGGCCGCTTTGACTACGAATCCGGCGAAAGAGCCGCACGCGCACTGCTGGCGCGGGAGCCCGGCGACCGGCCGACGGCAATAGCCGCCGCCAGCGACCAGCAGGCCATCGGGGCGTTGCGGGCTGCCAGAGACTTCAAGGTCGACGTGCCGGACGAATTGTCGGTGGCCGGGTTCGACGACATCACGCTGGCCAAACTTGTCGTGCCGCGCCTGACGACGGTTCGTCAGCCGACCGAGCGGTTGGCTGCACGCGCCGTCGAGCGTCTCCTGGATCAGAATTCCCCGGACGAGGACGAAATGGTCGAGGGCTCGCTGATTGTTCGCAGATCGACGGGGCCTGCGCCAGGACGCGGAGCCTCACCTGAAGAACGACCAGAAGCGTGAAGAAAACCCGATAACTGCGGAAAAAGAGGGACAAAGGACATGTTGAAAGGGATCAGGGCCGAACTGAACGGCGCCATTCTCGAAGCACTGAGCACCATGGGACACGGCGATTTCCTTGTGGTCGCCGATGCGAATTTCCCGTCCGATGCGATCGCCCGGCAAACCCGCATAGGCAAGCTCCTGACGATGGATAACATTCCCGCGCCGCGGGCCATCGACGCGATCCTGTCGGTCTTTCCGCTGGACACGCCGGTTCAGCCGTCGGTCGGCCGCATGGAAGTGATGGGCAAGCCCGACGAGATCCCCGGGGTTCAGGCGGAGGTACAGGCCATCGTCAATCGGGTGGAAGGCCGCCCGTCTCCCATGTACGGCGTCGAGCGGATGGCCTTTTACGAGGTGGCGAAGAAGGCCTATTGCGTGATCGCGACCGGCGAACTGCGTTTCTACGGATGTTTCCTGCTGACGAAGGGGGTCATTCCGGCCGAGGACGTCGTCAGATGAGCGCGCGCCGCGGTATTGTCATTCTCGGAATTTTCGCCGCCGACACGGCCTACAAGGCAAAGCGCCTGCCGCGGATCGCCGAAACGATCATGGGTTCGGGCTTTGCACTGGGGCCCGGTGGCAAGGGCTCCAACCAGTCGATCGCCGCTGCCAAGGCCGGCGGGGAGGTGACCTTCATCTCGCGGGTCGGCAGGGATCCGTTCGGCGAGATGGCGCTCTCGGCCTACAAGGCGGCCGGGGTGAGGGCCAATGTCATTCAGATGGACGACGTGCCGACAGGCGCCGCCTTCATCTTCGTGAACGAGGAGAATGGCGACAACGCCATCATCGTCGCTGCCGGGGCCGCAGGTCTGATCGGCATCGAGGACGTCGATGCCAACCGGCAAGATATCGAGAATGCCGCGATTTTCATGACCCAGCTCGAGCAACCGATCGAAGCGGCCATCCATGGCCTTTCGATCGCCAGGGCGGCAGGCGTGACGACCATTCTCAATCCCGCGCCCGCCCGGCCGCTTCCCGATGACATATACCCCTTGTGCGATTTCTTCGCGCCGAACGAGGTGGAAGCGGCCGAGATCGTCGGCCATCCCGTTGAGACGGATGAACAGGCCCGCGCCGCCGGCGATCTGCTGCTGCGAAAAGGTGTCGGAGCTGCCATCATCACCCTCGGCGCCCGTGGCGCACTCTATCACACGGCCGGACGGAGCGAGTTCGTCCCTGCCTTTTCCGCCGGCAAGGTCGTCGATACGACGGGCGCGGGCGATGCATTTCTCGGCGGGTTCACAACCGCGCTCTCCGAAGGCCGGGATCCGGTGGAGGCCGTGCGCTTCGGCTGCGCAACCGCGGCGATCGCCGTGACGCGGCCGGGCACGGCCCCGGCCATGCCGACGCGCGCCGAGATCGACGCACTTCTTCCAAGAGTCTAGTCGAACACGTTATCCGCCAAGACACGTGCGCCGCGCCGACGCTTGAGCAAGCGGTCGGCGCGGCGCTCTCTCGGGAGCCTTCTTTGATCGTCAGGCGGTCAGAGCCGCCTGCCTGATCCGCTTCTTCGTACGGTACGACAGATACCATGGCAGGATCGCGACGCCTGCGGCCATGACCCAGAGAACGATCGAGATCGTGCTCTGGAAGAGGATCGAGGGATCACCGCCGCTGATCGCCAGTGCGTTGCGCAGGTTCACCTCCATGACGCGGCCGAGCACGAAACCCAGGATGAGCGGTGCCATGTCGAAGCCCGCCTTGCGCAGGAGCCAGCCGATCATGCCGATGCCGAGCATCAGGAAGATCGAGAAGACCGATGCGTGGGTCGAATAGACGCCGACGATCGAAAGCACCAGGATGCCCGGAACCAGAAGCCAGTTCGGAACGGTCAGGACGCGGGCGAAGATGTTGACGAGCGGCAGGTTGAGGGCGAGCAGGATGAAGTTGCCGACGAAGAGCGAGGCAACGAGACCGCCGACGATCTCCGGCCGTTCGGCAAGCAGCATCGGGCCCGGCTGGATGTTGTAGAGCATCAGCGCGCCGAGCATGACGGCGGTTGTACCCGAACCCGGAACGCCGAGGGTGAGCATCGGCACGAAGGCGCCGCAGGCGGTCGCGTTGTTGGCGGCTTCCGGGGCCGCCAGGCCGCGGACGTCACCCTTGCCGAAGGTTCCTTCGGTGTCGGAGATGCGCTTTGCGGTGGTGTAGGAGATCGCACTGGAGACCGAGGCGCCGGTTCCCGGCAACACGCCGACGACAAAGCCGATCACCGAGCTTCTGAGTGCGGTGCCGGTGCACTTCACGACATCCGCCCATTGGGCGGTCATCCGGCCGAGATCGCGGATCATGGTGAAGCCGCGCCCCTGGTGTTCCAGGATGATGAGGGCTTCGGAGATCGAGAAGAGGCCGATGACCAGCACGACGAATTCGATGCCGTCACCCAGCTCGGGCTGGTCGAAAGTGAAGCGGTATGCGCCGGAGGTCGCGTCGATGCCGACGGTCGCCAGCATGAGGCCGAGCGTGCAGCCGATCAGCGTCTTGACCGGCTGGTCGCCCACCATCGAGCCGAGGGTGGCAAAGGCGAAGACCATCAGCACGAAATATTCCGCCGGGCCGAAACCGATCGCCAGCCCCGCGAGGAGCGGTGCGAAGAGGGCGAGTCCGATCGAGCCGAGGATGCCGCCGACGAAAGAGGAGAGGCCGGAAAGCGCCAGCGCCTCGCCGGCGCGGCCCTGTCTTGCCATCGGATAGCCGTCCATCGCGGTCATGACGGCGCCGGCATCGCCGGGGACGTTGAGGAGGATCGAGGAGATGCGGCCGCCGTATTCGGCGCCGCAATAGACGGAGGCGAGCAGGATCATCGTGCTTTCGGGCGGCAGCCCCATGGTGTAGGCGATCGGCAGCAGGAGCGCGATGCCGTTGATCGGCCCGATCGCCGGAAGCGCGCCGACCATTGTGCCGATGAAGCAGCCGACGAAGCCGATCAGCAGGTTCTGCCAGGTCAGCGCGACGCCGAAGCCTTGGGCGAGATATTCGAAGTTCATGACTATGACCTTTCCCGGTTAGGGGAGACGTGTTCGGTGGTGCCGTCGGCTCAGCTGAAGAGCGCGCCGACCGGCAGATAGACCTCGAGCAGCCAGGCGAAAATGACCCACCACAGCGCGGCATGACCGGCAGCCCCGATCGCAGCCTTGAGCGGCGGGGCTCCGAAGATCATCCCGGTGCCGAAGGTCAGGAAGAAGATCGACGCGGCAAAGCCCGCAGGCTCGAAGACCGCAACACTGGCGATCAGTATGACCGGAACGGCCAGCACCCGCAGCAGAAGTACCCCGGAAGGGAAGCCTTCCGCGCTTCCCGGCGAACGCAGATAGAAGAGCGCGAGCACACCGAGAATGCCGGCGAGGATCAGGGGCACGGCCCGCGGCCCCAGCGGATCGGAGGAGAAGGAATAGTCGATGCGGCTCGCGCCGATGCCGTAGGCGATCGCGAAGGCGAGCACGCAGATCGCGCCGATGCGTCCGGTGAGGAGGGTTGTTCTGCTATGGTCTGACATGGATCGGTCTCCACTCTTCGAGAGGGAACAGCTTGCACGAACGGACCGAATGTGCGTGCGACGGCTCTGCCGTGCGGCACAAACCGTGCCTTCGGGTCGCGGCATTTCGGGCATGACGCTCTCGCGGCGACCAGGCGGGCCGCCCGGAAACGACCTTCCGGGATTTCTCCCGGAAGGTCCCGTCGTGCGGGTTCAGGCGGCAATTACATGCCGGCTTCCTTGGCTAGGATCTTGAAGCGGGCGACGTCGTCCTTCACGCGCTTGTCGAAATCCTTGCCGAGCAGGGTGAATTCGAAGAGGCCGCGGGCTTCACGCTCCTTGGCGAATTCCGGCGTCTTGCTCATCTTTTCGAAGGTGGAGACCCACCAGTCGTAATCGGCGTCGGATACGTCCTTGCCGACATAGTAACCGCGCCAGACCGGCCAGTCGATATCGAAGCCCTGTTCGCGAGCAGTCGGGACGCCGGAGAGTTCGCCTGACAGACGTTCCGGTGCCATGACGGCGAGGATGCGGACCTTGCCTGCAAGGTGGTGCTTGCCCATTTCGGCGGCGTCACCCGAGCCGACCTTGATGTGGCCGCCTTCGAGCGCGGTCAGAACCGCACCACCGCCTTCGAGCGCGACGTAGCGCATGGCCTTCGGATCCTGACCAGCCGACTTGGCGAGCAGCGAACCCTTCATCCAGTCCTGCGAGCCGACGGCACCGCCGCCGCCGATGGCAAAGCTGTTCGGATCAGCCTTGTAGGCTTCAACGAGCTCACCGAGCGTCTTGTAGGGGGAATCTGCCGAGACGACGAGCACGCCGTAGTCTGCGCCGAGAGCGCCGAGCCAGCGGACGGCGTTTTCGTCATACTTGCCGAACTTGCCCTGTGCGATGAGGAGTGCCGAACCGGAGGACGCGGCGGTGATCAGGTTGCCGTCCGTCGCGCGCTTGCCGATGACGTGGTTGTAGGCGACCGCACCGACGCCACCTTCCATGTAGGTCACCGCCATCGGCGTTGAAATTTCCTTGGTTTCGAGCAGCGCATTGGCGGCGAGCCGGCAGGTGAGGTCGAAACCGCCGCCGGGCTTGGCGCCGGCAAGGCATTCCGGCTTCGCCGGTTCGGCAAAAGCGGCCGTGCCGGCGGCGAGCGTCACCAGTGCGGCTCCCGCCAGGGTCTTGGTCAGAAAACGGATCATCATCTCTCTCCCATGTGATCTTCGGCGCCCGGCGATCCCGTTCCTTTCTCGGGACCGCCTCGCGCGGTTCGTCTTGCGGCGCGTCCCTCGTCGCGTGAAGAAGGTGCTCCATGATCGGGGAAGAGAAACCATATGCCTTCGGTCGCCCGTCTACGGGGCGTCGTCGCGACGAGGCCTGGCCACGGTCGCATTCGGCAGTCGTTTTTCGGAGTGCTCCTCCCCATACCTGCCCGGCACTCTCTCCCGGATCAGGCTCGCCTGTTTTAGGACGCAAACCTGTCACAATGCTGTCACGGGTGTTAAGAAGCGTTAGGCATGCCCCGGCCCGAGCCTGTGCTTGATCGGCGGGGCCATCCGTGCCACGGTCAGTCATGCGCATTCTGCTGGTGGAAGATACTCACGATGTCGGTGAAGCGATCATCCGTCGTTTCGAGGCGATCGGTCATACGGTCGACTGGGAGACGGACGGTCGTGCGGCCTCCGACATTCTCGATTTCACCGAATACGACCTGGTCATTCTCGACGTGATGCTGCCGGGCATCGACGGCTTCGAGATACTGAAGCGGTTGCGCCAGAGCCGCAACGCGGTTCCCGTCCTGGTGCTGACGGCTCGTTCCGAGATCGACGACCGGGTGAGCGCGCTCGACCTCGGCGCCGACGACTATCTCGTCAAGCCCTTCGATTTCCGTGAACTCGAGGCGCGCGCCCGCGTGCTGATGCGCCGGCGCAGCGGCGGCGAGGCGACCAACATCATCGCCTGCGGCGATATCGTGCTCGACCGCGCCAACAGGAGCGTGCGCGTCGGCAAGCGGGAGGTGCAGCTGAAGCGCCGGGAGATGACGCTGCTCGAAATCCTGGCGACCCGCCCCGGCCGGGTGTTCAGCAAGGATCAGCTTCTCGATCAGCTCTTCGGCTTCGAAGAACCGGCCGGCCCCAACGCGATCGAGCTTTATGTCGGCCGGTTGCGCAAGAAACTCGAAGGAGCCCACGCGCGCATCGTCACCGTCCGTGGCGTCGGATATCAGCTGGTTGCCGATGTACAGGCCTGAATCGTCCCTCTTCTCCCGCCTTCTGCTGCGTGTCGCCATCGTTCTCACCGTCGGCGCAGCGATCCTGATGAGTGCGGCGTGGCTCTACGTGCGGACGGCCGCCGACGAGGCCTACGACCGCCTTCTGCAAGGTGCCGCGCTGCAGATGCTCGAAGGGCTGACGGTCGAGGACGGCAAGCTCGTCGTCAACCTGCCATCGTCGGCCTTTGAACTGCTCGGGCTCGCCGGGCGCGACCGCATCTTCTACCGCGTCATCGACGCCGGCGGCCGGACGATGACCGGTTACGAAGACCTCACGCCTGACATTGATCTCGCAGGGGCGCGGCCCGGTCCGGTTCTCATCAACATGCGTTATCGCGGCGAGCCGCTCAGGGTGATCGTGGCGGGCAAGGCGATCTCGGACCCCTCCACCTCCGGCTGGGCTCACGTCGTGATCGGACAGACGACGCAGGCGCGGCAGGCGCTCGCCTCCGAGCTCTCCACCCGGGCGCTGGCCTTGGTCGCGGCCATGAGTGCGCTCGCTCTCGCCGGCACGGCGCTTGCGATCCGCTATTCGCTCAGGCCGGTCTCTGCCCTCGGAGAAACGCTCGTCGCGCGCGATCCCCAGGATTTGACGCCGCTTGCGGTCGACGTACCGCGCGAGCTTTCGCCCTTCGTGTCCTCGATCAACCATTTCGTGCGGCGGCTCGACGAGCGCGTGAAGCTCCTACAGCGCTTCATCGCCGACAGCGCTCACCAGATCCGCACGCCGCTCACCGCACTTTCGGCGCAGGTCAGCCTGATCGACGAGAGCAACCTGCCCGAAAGCGACCGCCGGCATCTCGAGCGGGTGCGCAACCGCGCCGGCGAACTCGCCCGCTTCACCAATCAGCTGCTCAACCATGCGATGGTCATCCATCGCTTCGATTCCGCCCAGCTCGCGCCGCTCGACCTGACGCGGGTCGCCCGCAAGGCCTTCCGGGCCGCCATCCCGATCACGATCGATCCTGATATCGTCGTCTCGTTCGAGGCGCCGGACGAGGACGTCGTCGTGCTCGGTGACGAACTCAGCCTGCGCGAGGCGATCGTCAACGTGATCGACAATTCGCTGCGCCACGGCACGGTCTCACGGCTGGAGGTGCGCGTGGTCCACACACCGGAATTCGGGCTGGTCGAGGTCGAGGACGACGGTCCGGGTATTCCGGAGGCGGACTGGGGCCAGGTGACGAGGCGGTTCGTGACGTCGAAATCGGGCGAGGGGAGTGCCGGCCTCGGCTTTGCCATCTCCTCGGAGGTGGCGGCAGCCCTCGGCGGCGAGCTCAGCTTCCGGTCGAGGAACGAGGAGCATGGGTTTACCGTGGTGCTGAAGCTGCCGCTGCGCAGCAAGGGGAAATCATGAACCGTATCGCTGCCGCCGTCGTTTTCTTCGCCGGCCTCTGGACTGCGCCGGCCTTCGCGATCGAGGGGGAACGCGCGGTCTTTCCTGCTCCTTCGGGAGAGAAGGCGAAGCTCGTCATCCATGGCGCGACCGACCTCAGCGCGATCCGCCCGCTGATCCTCGATTTCCAGGAGACGATGCCGGAGGTCACGGTCGAATTCACCGATTACGTGACGAACGACCTCTTCCGTGAGGCGGAAGCGGCCTGCCGCGAAGGCCGTGTCCACGGCGATCTCTGGCTCTCGTCGTCGGTCGACCAGCTCGTGAAACTCGCCAATGACGGTTGTGCCCGGCCGCACCGCTCCTTCGTGACGGCGCAGGTGCCCGACTGGGCGAACTGGCGCGAGGAGGTTTACGGTTTCACCTTCGAGCCAGCCGTCATCGTCTATGATAGTTCGCGTGTGCCACCCGAAGATGTGCCGCATACCCATGAGGAGCTTTCCGAACTCCTGCGGCGCAAGCCGGATGTCTACCGCGGGCGCATCGGGACGTATGACGTACAGGCTTCGGGCATCGGCTATCTGCTCGCCTTCAACGATGCGCGCCAGGCGCCGACGGTCTATGGGCGGCTGCTGGAGAGCTTCAGCCGTGCGGAAGCCGTCACCCGTTGCTGCAACAGCGAGGTGCTCGGCGGGATCGCGAGCGGCAATCTCCGCATCGCCTACAATATTCTCGGTTCTTATGCCTATGCCGCCTACCTGCAGAATCCGAATCTGAAGATCGTCGTGCCGCGCGACTACACACTCGTGCTGTCACGCGGCGTGCTGATCCCGGCGAGGTCCGCTCGCCCGGACCTGGCGGCCCGGTTCCTCGACTACCTGCTGTCCGGCCGCGGCCAGCGCGTCGCCCGCGAGAAGGCTTTCTTCTTCTCCGAGCGGGCACCGCTGCCCGCCGGCGTGGATGGTCCGCCGGCACTGATGGAATCAGGCATCGGCCGGCCGATCCGCATCGGGCCCGCCCTTCTCGCCGCTCAGGACAAGGCGCAGCGCGAACGCTTCATCGCCGGCTGGATGGACCTCTTCGCGCGGCCGGTGCGTTGAGTCCAAAGGCCCTCCAAGAAAAATGCCGGCAGGAAGCGCCGGCATTTTCACCTCGGTCATGCGGAAGAGGTCGCCTCAGAGCTCGACGCGGACGACCTTGTTCTCTTTCGCCGATTTCAGCGCTGCATCGGCGAGCGCCAGTGCGATCAGCCCATCCTCGGCCGACGGTGACGGCGCGGTACCCTTTTCGAGGCTGTCGATGAAGGCGGAGATTTCCGCCGCATAGGCGGCCGTATAGCGGGTCATGAAGAAGTCGTGCAGCGGTGGGCGGGTATAGCCGTCCTTGGTCGCCACCTCGATCGAGACCGGGCGCTGGTTCTCGGCTGAGACGGCGCCGAGCGAGCCGTGCACCTCGATGCGCTGGTCGTAGCCGTAGGACGCGCGCCGGGAGTTGGAAATGACCGCCTGGCGACCGCTCTTCGTGGTGAGGATCAGCGAGGCGCTGTCATAGTCGCCGAGTTCGCCGATCTTCGGATCGACGAGGACAGAGCCGGTCGCGACGACCGTCTCGATCTCCTCGCCGAGGAGGAAGCGGGCCATGTCGAAGTCGTGGATCGTCATGTCGCGGAAGATGCCGCCCGAGACCTTGATGTATTCGGCCGGCGGGGCGCCGGGATCGCGGCTGGTGATCGTCACCATCTCGACCTTGCCGATCGTGCCGGCGTCGATCTCCCGGCGCACGGCCTGGAAGTGCGGGTCGAAGCGGCGGTTGAAGCCGAGCATCACCTTGGCGCCGGTCTGGCGCACCGTTTCCAGGCATGCCTTGGCGCGGGCGACGTCGAGGTCGATCGGCTTCTCGCAGAAGATTGCCTTGCCCGCCTTCGCAAAGCGCTCGATGAGGTCGGCATGGGTGTTGGTCGGCGTGCAGATGACGACCGCGTCGATATCCTTGTCGGCCTCGATCTCGTCGATCGTCCTGACGGCGCAGCCGGCGGCGGAGGCGATGGCGTTGGCGGCCTCGGGGAAGGCGTCGGCAACGGCGACGAGCTTCGCCCGCTTGTCCTCGGCGATCGCCTTCGCATGCACCTTTCCGATTCGTCCCGCACCCAGAAGGGCCAGTCTCGTTACCATCTTGCTTTCCTCCCTGCGCCGCGTCCTATAAGCGGGCGGCATCGCTGGTCTGCGGATAGATTCCGTGGCGCGCGACCGCCGCCGAAAATCTCTGTTTGGAATATATGTTCCATTTTGCTAGATTGCGGCATCGTCTATGTCAATAGGCTTATGGGAAAGGATGATGATGGGAGAGACGAGCGCCCCGACCAGTATCAAGGGCTTCGAGGAGAGGCTCCTCCAGGTCTCCGAAAAGCTGCCGAAGCGGTTGCGGCAATGTGCCGATTACGTCGCCTCCAACAAGGACCGGATCGCCGTTTCCACCGTCGCCGAAATGGCGGAAGGCGCGGGCGTGCAGCCGTCGGCATTCATGCGCTTCTGCCAGATTCTCGGCTTTTCCGGCTTCTCCGAAATGCAGAAGCTTTTCCGCGAGTCCTATGTCGGTGGCTGGCCGGACTATTCGACCAGGCTTCATCATCTTCGCGAAAAGGCGGAGGGTAGCCCCTCCGCATTGCTTGCCGAATTCGTCGAAGCGGGCCGCACCTCGCTCGAAGGCCTGCTGAAGACCGTCGACCCGGCGGCTCTCGAAGAGGCGGTGAAGACGCTCGCCGCCGCCGACATGGTGCATATCATCGGGATGCGCCGGTCGTTCCCGGTCGCGAGCTACATGGCCTATGCCTTCGAGAAGATGGGCGTGCCGGCCATGCTGCACAGTGCCGTCGGCAAGCTCGACAACCGCCATGCGGTCCGCTCTGGCGATGCGCTGCTCGCCATCACCTTCGCGCCCTATTCCGCGGAGACGCTGGACATCGTCGAAGCGGTTTCCGCACGCGGCATTCCGGTGGTGGCGATCACCGACACGATCGTCAGTCCGCTGCGGAAATCGAACGCCCAGACGCTGCTCGTCTCCGAGGTCGATTTCGGCGCTTTTCGCTCGCTTTCGGCTACGCTCTGCCTTGCCATCACGCTCTCGGTCGCGGTTGGAACGGCCCGGCAAGAAAATTGAATATCTGTGTTGAAATTTCCAAAAATGGAATATAAAGTTCAAAACCTGTGAGACAGCGGCCTGTCGGGGAGGGCTGCGTGAACGGCAGGGCGGCCGCACCGTCCGCGAACAGGGAGGCAGGCTTTGACATCACTCGATCTGATCACGATTGGCCGTTCGTCCGTCGATCTCTACGGAGTACAGGTCGGAGGACGGCTCGAGGATATGGCCTCCTTTAACAAGTATATCGGTGGTTCGCCGACCAATATAGCCGCCGGCACGGCACGGCTCGGCCTCAGGTCGGCGCTGCTGACCCGCGTCGGCGACGAGCACATGGGGCGTTTCATCCGTGAGCAACTGGTCCGCGAAGGTGTCGACGTACGCGGCGTGAAGACCGATCCCGAGCGCCTGACGGCGCTCGTCATCCTCGGCATCCGCGACCAGGACCAGTTTCCGCTGATCTTCTACCGCGAGAACTGCGCCGACATGGCGCTCTGCGAGGACGACGTCGATCCGGCCTTCATCGCCGATGCACGCTGTGTCTGCGCGACCGGCACGCATCTTTCCCATCCGAACACCGAAAAGGCAGTCCTCAAGGCGCTCGGGCTCGCGCGTGAAAACGGCGCGAAAACCGCGCTCGATATCGATTACCGGCCGAACCTCTGGGGCCTTGCCGGCCACGGCGCCGGCGAAAGCCGCTACATCGAGTCCCGCGCCGTCACCGCCAAGCTGCAGTCGACGCTGCCGCTCTTCGACCTGATCGTCGGTACGGAAGAGGAATTTCATATCGCCGGCGGGTCGACCGACACGCTGGAGGCTCTGCGGGCCGTGCGCCGCATCACGCCGGCGACGCTCGTCTGCAAGCGCGGCCCGATGGGCGCCGTGGTTTTCGAGGGCGAGATCCCCGACAGCCTCGACGCCGGCCAGAAGGGTCAGGGCTTTCCGATCGAGGTTTTCAATGTTCTCGGCGCCGGCGACGGCTTCATGTCGGGCCTGTTGAAGGGCTGGCTCACCGGCGAGGACTGGCCGACGAGCCTCAAATACGCCAATGCCTGCGGCGCCTTCGCCGTCTCCCGCCACGGCTGCACACCTGCCTATCCGAGCTGGGAGGAGCTCCAGTATTTCTTCGAACGGGGTATCCGCAACAAGGCGCTGCGCAAGGACGCCGCCCTCGAACAGGTGCACTGGTCGACGAACCGCAAGACCGACTGGCCGGTCATGCGCGTCTTCGCCTTCGACCACCGCATGCAGCTCGAAGCCATGGCAGAGGAAGCGGGTGCCGCGCCGGAACGCATCGGCGCATTCAAGGAACTCTGCCTGAAGGCGGCCCAGCAGGTCGCGGCAGGCGGCAGCGGTTACGGCATTCTCTGTGACGGGCGGCTCGGACGCGATACGCTCTACCGTGCCGCCGGCTCGGGCCTCTGGATCGGCCGCCCCGTCGAATGGCCGGGCTCGCGACCGCTGACACTGGAGGCGGAGATCGGCCCTGATTTCGGAGGCCTTTGCGAATGGCCGGTCGAACATGTGGTCAAGGTGCTCTGTTTCTACCATCCCGACGATCCGCCCGAGCTGCGCGCGAACCAGGAAGAAACGGTCGCGAGGCTCTTTGCCGCGGCCCGGCGCAATCGGCTCGAAATGCTGCTTGAGGTCATCCCTTCGAAGGTCGGCCCGACGGACGACGACACGGTCGCGAAGATCATCGACCGCTTCTACGAGATCGGCGTCTATCCCGACTGGTGGAAGCTGGAGCCGATGAAGACCGAAGCCTCCTGGGCGAATGCTTGCGAGGCGGTCCGCCGCAACGACCCCTATGCCCGCGGCATTGTCGTGCTGGGGCTCGACGCTCCTGCCGCCGAGCTGGAGGAGAGTTTCGCGCTTGCGGCCGGCTTTGATCTGGTCAAGGGTTTTGCCGTCGGGCGCACGATCTTCGGCGATGCCGCCCGGGGCTGGCTCGCCGGCACGATCACCGACGCCGAGGCGGTCGCGGAGATGGCGGGACGCTACAGCAGTCTTTGCGCGGTCTGGGACAAGGCGCGCGCCAAGGGAGGAAAGGCATGAAAACGGTGAGACTGACGGCCGCTCAGGCGATGGTGCGCTACCTCGCCAATCAGATGAACGAGCATGGCGAGACCTATATCGCCGGCGTCTGGGCGATCTTCGGCCACGGCAATGTCGCCGGCATCGGGGAAGCGCTCTACGGGGTCCGGGATCAGCTTCCGACCTATCGCGGCCAGAACGAGCAGTCGATGGCCCATGCGGCGATCGCCTATTCGAAGCAGCTTCGCCGGCGTCGCGCCATGGCGGTCACCTCCTCGATCGGGCCGGGTGCCGCCAACATGGTGACGGCCGCCGCACTCGCCCACGTCAACCGCCTGCCGGTCCTTCTGATACCCGGCGACGTC
This sequence comes from Ciceribacter lividus, assembly GCF_003337715.1. Taxonomy (GTDB): domain Bacteria; phylum Pseudomonadota; class Alphaproteobacteria; order Rhizobiales; family Rhizobiaceae; genus Allorhizobium; species Allorhizobium lividum. Next base: position 81,908 of record NZ_QPIX01000011.1, on the reverse strand, counting down.
TTCGCCAATCGTGGTCCCGATCCCGTCCTCCAGCAGCTCGAGGATTTCGGCGACGGCACGATGTCGGTCAACGACTGCTTCAGGCCGGTCAGCCGCTATTTCGATCGCATCACCCGCCCGGAACAGTTGCTGACCGCCCTGCCGCGGGCGATGCGCACGATGACCGACCCGGCCGATTGCGGGCCGGTGACGCTCGCCTTCTGCCAGGACGTCCAGGCCGAGGCCTATGACTATCCCGAAAGCTTCTTCGAAAAGCGGGTGTGGCGCCAGCGTCGCCCGGAACCGGATGCAGCGGAATTCGAGGCGGCCGTCGCGGCGCTGAAGGCGGCGAAGAACCCGGTCATCGTCGCCGGCGGCGGCGTGCATTTCTCCGGCGCGACCGAAACGCTCAAGGCCTTCTCCGAAAAGCACGGCATTCCCGTCGTCGAGACGCAGGCCGGAAAGTCGGTGCTTGCCTGGGACCACCCCCTCAATTTCGGTGCCGTCGGCGTGACCGGAACGGGCTGCGCCAACATCGTCGCCGAGAATGCCGATCTCGTCTTCGGCGTCGGCACGCGCTTCCAGGACTTCACCACCGGCTCCTGGGCGCTCTTCAAGAACCCGGCGCGCAAGATCCTCGCCCTCAACGTCCAGCCCTATGACAGCGCCAAGCATGACGCGATCGCACTGACCGCGGATGCGAAGATCGGTCTCGAACGCCTGTCGGCGGCGCTCGGCGACGCGGTCTTCCCCGCACCCGACGCCGATCTCAAGAATGCCTGGTTCGCCGAGGCGGATGCCGTCACCGCCGCGCCGAAGGACGGCAATGCGCTGCCGACCGACATGCAGGTGATCGGCGCCGTGCAGCGCGCCTCGCGCGACAACACGGTCGTGATGTGCGCGGCCGGCACCATGCCGGGCGAGTTGCACCAGCTGTGGAAGGCGAAGCTGCCGCTCTCCTATCACATGGAATACGGCTTTTCCTGCATGGGCTATGAGATCGCCGGCGGCCTCGGCATCAAGATGGCCGAACCGGATCGGGACGTCGTCGTCATGGTCGGCGACGGCTCCTACATGATGATGAATTCGGAGCTGGCGACCGCCGTCGCCATGGGCGTCAAGATCACCGTCGTGATCACGGACAACCGCGGCTACGGCTGTATCAACCGGTTGCAGATGGGAACCGGCGGCGCGGAGTTCAACAATCTCTATGCGCATACCAACGTAAACCCGATCGCCATCGATTTTGCCGCGCACGCGGCGTCGATGGGCGCCGACGCCCGCAAGGTTTCGTCCGTCGCCGAACTCGAAGAAGCGCTGGAGGCCGCGCGCGATGCCACGACTCCGACCGTCATCGTGATCGACACCGATCCATATCCGACACCCGACGCCGGCGGCTTCTGGTGGGACGTCGCGGTCCCCGAAGTCTCCGCCCGCCGGGAAGTCAACGAAGCCCGCACCCGTTATGAAGCAGCGCTGAAGGAAAGACGCTAGACATGATCCTCTACGGAACCAATCCGATCGCTTGGTCCAACGACGACGACCGCACGCTCGGCGCCCATATCAGCCTCGACCAGTGCCTGGACGAGACGGCGAAGATCGGCTTCGACGGCATCGAGAAAGGCCACAAGTTCCCGACCGACCCGGCAGGTCTCAAGGCGGTGCTCGAGCCGCGGGGCCTGCGCTTCGTCTCCGGCTGGCATTCGCTGAACCTGCTGACCAATTCGATCGAAGAGGAAAAGGCGGCGATGCAGCCGGCGCTCGACCTCCTGAAGGCGATGGGTTCCAAGGTCATCATCGTGTGCGAGACCTCGAACGCCATCCACGGCAATGACGCGGTGGCCGTCAATGCCCGGCCGAAGCTCTCCGACGCCGATTGGAAGACCTTCGGCGCCGGGGTCGAGGCACTCGCGGAATACGCCGCGGGGCAGGGCATCACCCTCGTCTACCACCATCACATGGGGACGATCGTCGAGAGCGAGGAAGAGATCGACCGGCTGATGGAGAACACCGGGCCGCACGCCCATCTTCTCCTCGACACCGGTCACTGCCTGTTCGGCGGCGGCAACCCGGAACGGGTCGCGAAGAAGTATATGCACCGCGTCGGCCACATCCATGCCAAGAACGTTCGTCCGGTCGTTGCGAAAGCGGTCCGTGACGAGAACCTCTCCTTCCTCGAAGGTGTGCGCCGCGGCGTCTTCACCGTCCCGGGCGATGCCGAGGGCGGCGTCGATTTCCCGCCGGTCTTGCGGATTGCGGCCGAGCATGGTTACGACGGATGGCTGGTCATCGAAGCCGAGCAGGACCCGGACGTCCGCAATCCCTTCGAATACCAGAGCCTCGGACTGAAATCGCTGAAGGCCATGGCGAAGACCGCCGGCCTGGACAAGGAGACGGCGTGAAATTTCTCGACCCGCAGCATCCGTTCTTCCGGCCGCTCTGGCTACGTATCCTCACGGTCGTTCTTCCGGCGATCTGGGCCGTGGTCGAATGGTCGAACGGGGCGACGGGCTGGGCGGTCATCTTTCTCGCTGCGGCCGGCTATGCCGGCTGGCAGCTGTTCCTGTCGCCGGACGCAAAGGCCCCGTCGACCGACGAAAAGCCTGCCGAAAGCCGGGAAACCGACAAGGGAGACGAGGCATGAGCGATCTTCTGCGCAAACCGCAGGGCACGAACGGCAAGGTTCACGACATCACGCCGGAAAGTGCGGGCTGGGGCTATGTCGGCTTCGGGCTCTACCGCCTGAAGGCCGGCGAAAGGGCCGCCGAGAAGACCGGCGAGACGGAAGTGATCCTCGTGCTGGTCGAGGGCAAGGCCGAGGTTTCGGGCGGCGGCAAGGCCTTCGGCGCGCTCGGCGACCGCATGAACGTCTTCGAGCGCAAGCCGCCACATTGCGTCTACGTGCCGGCCGGCAGCGACTGGTCGGCTGCGGCGACGACCGACTGCACGCTCGCCGTCTGCACCGCACCCGCCATGCCGGGCCGCGAGGCGCAGGTGATCGGGCCGGAAGGCATCGCGCTCACCGAACGGGGCAAGGGGGCGAACACCCGCTACATCTATCCGATCGCCATGGAAGATCGCGACGTCGCCGACAGCCTGCTCGTCACCGAGGTCTTCACGCCGTCCGGCAACTGGTCGTCCTATCCGCCGCACCGGCACGACGAGGACAACTATCCCGAGATGACCTATCTCGAGGAGACCTATTATCACCGTCTGAACCCGGCCCAGGGCTTCGGCTTCCAGCGCGTGTTCACCGAGGACGGTTCGCTCGACGAGACCATGGCGGTCTCCGACGGCGACGTCGTCCTGGTACCGAAGGGCCATCATCCCTGCGGTTCGCCCTACGGCTACGAGATGTATTACCTGAACGTCATGGCGGGACCGCTCCGCAAATGGCGGTTCAAGAACCATCCGGACCACGACTGGATCTTCAGGCGCGACAACCCGCAAGCCTGACCTGCAGTTCATCGAAATCCTGCTTCTGGGAGGAAGGCATGAGAGGTCTCGGAATCGGTCTGATCGGCACCGGTTACATGGGCAAATGCCATGCGCTGGCGTGGAACAATGTCGCGAGCGTCTTCGGCGACGTGGCACGGCCGCGGCTGGTGGCGCTCGCCGAGATCAACGTCGAGCTTGCTGCGAAGAAGGCCGCCGAATTCGGCTTCGCGACCGCGACCGGCAATTGGCGCGACCTCCTCGACAATCCGGAAATCGACGTGATTTCGGTGACGACGCCCAACGCCTTCCACGCGGACATGGCAATTGCGGCCCTCGACGCCGGCAAGCATGTCTGGTGCGAGAAACCGATGGCGCCCGCCTATGCCGATGCGGTCCGCATGCGCGACGCGGCGGCACGAGCCGGCCGCACCGCCGTCATGGGCTACAACTACATCCAGAACCCGATGATCCGCCATATCCGGCGGCTGATCGACGAGGGCGCGATCGGCACCGTCAACCACGTCCGCGTCGAGATGGACGAGGATTTCATGGCCGACCCCTTCGTGCCCTTCTACTGGAAGAGCGAGGCGGCCTCCGGCTACGGCGCGCTCGACGATTTCGCCGTTCATCCGCTTTCGCTGCTCCTCACGCTTTTCGGCCATGTCGAGACCGTCGTCGCCGACCTCGTGAAACCCTATGCGGAGCGGCCGCTGAAGGAGGGCGGAAACCGGGCCGTGGAGAACCACGATGTCGCAAGCGTGCTGATGACGCTCGAGGGCGGCATCTCGGCGGTGCTGATGGCGAACCGCTCAGCTTGGGGCCGCAAGGGGCGCATCGCGCTTCAGGTCTTCGGTTCGGCAGGCTCGATCCTCTTCGACCAGGAGCGGATGAACGAGTTTCAGATCTATCAGGCAAGCGGCCGTGCCGAGGAACAGGGGTTCCGCACCGTGCTCGCGGCACCCCACCATCCGCCCTATGACCGCTTTGTTCCCGCCCCCGGCCATGGCCTCGGCTTCAATGATCTCAAGGTCATCGAATGCCGCGAACTGATTGCCGCGATCGGCGGTGACAAGGCGCATGTGATCGACTTCGAGGACGGTTTGCGCATCGAGCAGTCCGTCCACGCCATGGCGCGCTCCTTCGCCGAGCGGCGCTGGGTCGCGGTCTGACGTCCACTGTCGGAAGATGTCTTCGCGCGACGGCTCACCCCTTGATGCAGACAAGCGGGGAAAGCTTCGCCACGCGGCGGGCAAGGCCGGCCTTCTCGGCGGCCACGACCACGGCGCCCACGTCCTTGTAGGCTCCGGGCGCTTCTTCCGCGACCCCACGCATCGAAGGGCTGCAAATGATGATGCCGCGGTGGGCCAGCTCGTCGACCACCTGGCGGCCGCCCCACTGTTTGACCGCCGCATGGCGCGACATGGCCCGCCCGGCGCCGTGGCAGGCGGAGGAGAAGGACTTTTCTTCGCTCGTCGCAAGGCCGGCCAGCACATAGGAATTGGTGCCCATGCTGCCGCCGATCAGCACCGGCTGACCCACCGCCTTCAGTGCTTCAGGCAGGTCGGGATGGCCCGGGCCGAGGGCTCGTGTCGCGCCCTTGCGGTGGACATGCAGGCTGCGGCGCCTGCCGTCGACCTCGTGCTCCTCGACCTTGCAGGTGTTGTGCGACACGTCGAAGAGCAGTGTGAGTTCGTTGCCGGGGAAGAAATGCCGGAAGACCCTCCGCGTGAAATGGCCGAGGATCTCGCGATTGGCGAGCGCGCAGTTGATGCCGGCGCGCATGGCGCCGAGGTAGCGCCGGCCCGCGTCCGAGTTGATCGGTGCGCAGGCGAGTTCCTTGTCCGGCAGGATGATGCCGGCCTCCTTCGCCGCGCCGACCATTTCGAGCAGGAAGTCGCTGCCGATCTGGTGGCCGAGGCCGCGCGAACCGCAATGGATGGTGACGACGACCTCACCGACCTGCAGTCCGAAGATGCGTGCCGCTTCCGGGTCGTAGATCTCGTCGATCGCCTGCACTTCGAGATAGTGGTTGCCGGAGCCCAGCGTTCCCATCTCGCGGCGCTGTCGTTCCTTGGCACGGTTGGAGACGAATTCCGGCCGGGCGCCGGCCATGCGGCCGTCTTCCTCGATACGTTCGAGATCGCGTTCCTCGCCCCAGCCCCTGTCGACCGCCCAGCGCGCACCGCCCCGCAGCATGTCGTCCATCTCGATGTCGTCGAGGCTGATCGTGCTTTCACTGCCGACACCGGCCGGGATGTCGCGGTAGAGCGCCTGAGCAAGGCCATGCGCGACCCGTTTCAGGTCTTGGACGGGAATGCCGGTCAGCATGGTGCGCACGCCGCAGGAGATATCGAACCCGACGCCGCCCGCCGAAACGATGCCGCCGTGATCGGCATCGAAGGCGGCGACCCCGCCGATCGGGAAACCGTAGCCCCAATGGGCATCCGGCATGGCGTAGGAGGCTCCGACGATGCCCGGCAGCGATGCGACGTTCGAGGCCTGCAGATAGACCTTCTCGTCCATCCCCTCGATCAGCGCCTCGTCGGCATAGATGATCGCCGGCACGCGCATGGTGCCCGTCGGCTCGATGCGCCATGTGAACGGGTCAACTTGGGTGAAACGTGCCGGGTCCATCGTCACCTCCCTCAGACATCGACGATGCAGGCGGCCGACCAGCTGCCATCAGCGGCCTGTTCCACCTGCAACTCGCCGTAGGTCGCACCCTTGGGTTCCGCCGCCGGCACATGCCGCAGCACGTCGACCGGTTCGCCCCAGAGCGTGCCGTTCAGCATGTCTCCGTCGATCCTGACCTCGAAGCGGCCGAAGAGCATTCGACGGACCGCCATTTCGTAGATGATGGCGTTGAGCCACTCCACGAAGAGCAGATCGAGGGCCGGCGCCCTGCATTCGACCTCGACTATGGTTCTGGCTTCGACCGGTTCGTCTGTCACAGCCGCCGTCAGCGCAAGGGCCGCCTGTTGGAAGGCTTCTGCCGGGGTCGCGCCGAAACCGCGCACGCCGACGTCCGCGTCATGCGGGAAGAGTTCCCACATGCGGGCCGGCCCGGTCTTCTGCCCATGCCCTTCCATCGCCGCCTCCCGGCCGGATCGACACCCGACCCCGTGACCTGCACATTCCTTCTATTAGCTCTATCAAAAATAAACGACGGTTCCTACCTTCGCGCATTGATGTCCGTCAAACGTCGACCTCTGCGAAACGGACGCAAAAACAAAAGGCGGCGCCGTGGCGCCGCCAGTCGGTTTGACGGGGAGGAGTTCGTCAGACCTTGCGCTTCTTCTGGCGATAGACGTCGGCCACGACCGCGGCGACGATGATCATGCCCTTGATGATTTCCTGGTAGTAGGCGTCGACGCGCAGGAAGGTGAAGCCGGAGGTCATCACCCCGAGGATGATGGTGCCGATCACCGTGCCGGTGATGCGACCGGCGCCGCCCGAGAGCGAGGTGCCGCCGATGACGGCCGCCGCGATCGCGTCGAGCTCGTACATCACGCCCATACCGGCCTGCGCGGTCTGGGCGCGGGCGGCGGTGACGACGCCTGCGAGGCCCGCCAGCATGCCGGCGATCGCATAGACCTTGACCAGGTGCCTCTCGACGTTGATGCCGGAGACGCGGGCTGCCTGCACATTGGCGCCGATCGCATAGGTGAACTTGCCGTAGCGGGTGTAGCGCAGCGCGATGTGGAAGATCAGCGCGACGACGAGGAAGACGATGACCGGCCAGACGCCCGTACCGATGAAGTTGAACTGGTCGGTAAGACCCGAAACCGGCTGGCCCTTGGTGTACCACTTCGAAATGCCGCGCGCCGTCACCATCATGCCGAGGGTGGCGATGAAGGGCGGGATCTTCGTTCTGGCGATCAATTGGCCGTTGATGAAGCCGGCCAGAAGCCCGATCAGGATGCCGACGCCGATCGGAATGAAGAAGGGCATGTCGGTGAGGCTCGGATAGAGTGCGCGCGACCAGGTGGAGGACTGGGCGAGGCTCGCAGTGAACATCGCCGTCATCCCGACGACCGAGCCCGAGGAGAGGTCGATACCGCCGGTGATGATGACCTGCGTCACGCCGACGGAGATGATGCCGATCACCGACACCTGCAGGATCATGATGGTCAGGCGCTGCGGGTTCATCAGGAAGCTCTGGCCGACGAAGAGCCAGCCGAGCAGTTCGAAGACGAGCGCGATGCCGATCAGCACCAGGAAGATGTTGGCTTCCGGCGGCATCCGGCGCGTGCGCGGCTGCCCCGTCTTCAGGTCGACATCGCTCTTGGTCGCGGTCTGTTGGTTCATTCTAACCTCCCTGTCGGTCCCCGGACGGCGTCAGCGCGACGCCAGGTCCATGACCTTGATCTGTGTGGCTTCCGCCCGGTCGAGGAAGCCGGTGACGCGTCCCTCGTGCATCACCATGATGCGGTCGCTCATGCCGAGGACCTCGGGCATTTCCGATGAAATCATGATGACTGCGACGCCCTTCCGGGTCATCTCGGTGACCAGGCGGTGGATTTCCGCCTTGGCGCCGACGTCGATCCCGCGGGTCGGCTCGTCGAGGATCAGGATGCGCGGGTCCGTCAGCATCCATCTGCCGATCAGCACCTTCTGCTGGTTGCCGCCCGAAAGGTTCTCGATGCGCTCGTCGAGGCTCGGGGTCTTGACCCGGAGCTTGCGGCACATCTCCTCGCAGTCGGCCGAAAGTTCGCTCTGCTGAACGAAGCCGTTCTGGACATAGCGGTCCTGGAGCACGGCGAGCTGCATGTTCTCCAGAACGCTGAGGATCAGCAGGCAGCCCGTGTCCTTGCGGTCCTCGGTCAGGAAGGCCATGCGGTTGCGGATCGCTTCCGTCGGGCTGTCGATCGAGACGCGCTTGCCGTCGATCGAGACCTCACCGGAGGAGGCGGGCGTCACCCCGAAGAGCGTCTCGGCGACATTCGACCGGCCCGAGCCGACGAGGCCTGCGACGCCGAGGATTTCGCCGGCGCGCACGTCGAAGGAAACATCCTTGAACACGCCGTCGAGCGTCAGGTTCTTCACCGACAGCACGACCTCGCCGAGGGGAACGTCCTCCTTCGGGAACATCTGGGTGATCTCGCGGCCGACCATCATGCGGATGATGTCGTCGCGGGTGACGTCGCTCGACGCATGCGTGCCGATATACTTGCCGTCGCGGAAGACGGAGAACTCGTCGGCGATCTCGAAGAGCTCGTTCATCTTGTGGGTGATGTAGACGATGCCGATCCCCTGCGCGCGCAGGTCGCGGATGATCCGGAAGAGGTGTTCCACCTCGCGGTCGGTGAGTGCCGAGGTCGGCTCGTCCATGATGAGGACGTCGGATTCATAAGAGACGGCTTTGGCGATCTCGACCATCTGGCGGCTGGCGACGGAAAGCTCCCCGACCGGCGTCTCGGGATGGATCGATATGTTGAGGCGGTTGAAGAGCGCAGCCGTGCGGCGGTTCATCTCGGCATGGTCGATGAAGCCGAACCGGTTCAGCGGCTCGCGGCGGATCCAGATATTCTCGGCGACCGTCATGTAGGACATCAGGTTCAGTTCCTGATGGATCATGGCGATGCCGTTTTCCAGTGCGTCGAGCGGCGAATTGAGCTCGATTTCGGCACCTTTCAGCCGCACCGTTCCCTGGTCGGGCTGGTAGATGCCGGCGAGGATCTTCATGAGCGTCGACTTGCCGGCGCCGTTTTCGCCCATCAGCGCGTGAACGCTGCCGCGCTTCAGGCGGAAGGACACGTCGTCCAGCGCGACGACGCCCGGAAATTCCTTGCGCACCCCTTCGGCGGCCAGAAGATACTCGGCGTTCGGAACCGCACCGCTCTTTCGGACGGCGGCCATGGTGGACGGACTGACCATCGCGACTTCTCCTCCCTAAACATCGGGAATGCGGGCGAACCCGCATTCCCGCACTCTCGCTGGCGAAATCAGTTCTTCGCCTGATAGTCCTTCAGGTTTTCCGGAGTGACGAGTTCGAAGGGAATGTAGACCTTCTTTTCAACCGCTTCGCCCTTGGCGAGCTTGAGGGCGGCGTCGACGGAGCCCTTGCCCTGGCCGGCCGCGTTCTGGAACACGGTGGCGTCGAGGTCGCCCGCTTCCATGGCCGCAAGCGCGTCCCGCGTGGCGTCGACACCGGCGACCACGTAGTCCTTCATGTCCTTGCCGGCGGCCTTGAGCGCCTGGATCGCACCGATCGCCATTTCGTCGTTGTTGGCGATGACGGCGTTGAACTCGAGGCCGGCGGAAAGCCAGTTGGTCACCAGGTCGGCGCCCTGGGTGCGCGACCAGTTGGCGGTCTGTTCTTCGACGATCTCGATGCCCTTGCACTCGTCGGTGGCGACGACGTCATGGACGTCCTGGGTCCGCATGCGCGCGGCCTGGTTGGAGAGTTCGCCCATCATCAGGACGGCCTTGCCCTGGCCACCGAGCAGGCGGCAGACTTCCTTGGCTTCGAGCGTGCCGGAATCGGCTTCGTTGGAGGCAACGAAGGCCTGCTTGTCCGGCAGTTCGTTGACGTTGACCGGCTCGCGGTTGACATAGACGAGCGCAACGCCGGCATCGGCGGCGATCTTCGACATTGCGGCGGTCGCGTCGGTGTCGACCGGGTTGACGATGATGGCGTCGACGCCGGCGGCGATGAAGTTCTGGATCTGGCTCTGCTGCTTGGCGACGTCGTTCTGGGCGTCTTCGATCTGCAGGGTCACGCCGTCGAGCGTCTTGGCATAGTCGGACATGCCGTTGCGCAGGACGGTCAGGAAGTTGTCGTCGAACAGCGCCATGGAGACGCCGATGGTTTCCGCGTGGGCGGCCGTACCCATCAGGACGGACAGCGCAGCGCCAAGAATATACTTCTTCATTTCTTTCCTCCTCAGTGGTGCCCGGCTTCACCTTGCTCCTGCCGGAAGCCGGATTTTCCGGCCCTGTGCATTCGGTCCGCGCTCCCCGCGCGACATGCAAAACGGAATAAACAGACCGTGCGCGTCAAAATGCAGATAATTTATTCCATTTTTTGCGGAGGCCGTCAACGGGCGAAAGCCGGCCTGCGACAAAGAATCCGATGAATCGTGGCAAAGGGAGCATCAGGCGCGGATGATCGCTGGAATTCCTGTTCCATTTCGCTGGGAGCATTGCCGCGTCATTCGCGAGCGATGGCTGACGGGCAGAGCCTGCGACGCCGTGCCGAGGCCGCTCCGGCATCGGCTCTTCTTTCCGCCCTTCAGCCGAGTTCGAGCGTCGTGATACCGAAGATGCCGTTCATGACGAGGTCCGGCGCCGGGCCCCGGTACATCCGCTTGGTGGCGAAACCTTCCTCGAACCCGAGCGCCCAGAGGTGTTCGGCGAAAGCTTCCTGGACGACAGGGACGTCGATATGGAGGGTGCCGCCGCCCGCGGCCGCCGCGCAAGCCGCGACCAGCGCCTTGGCGTCTTCGAGGCCGTCGGCGAAGAGCGGCCCGATCTTGAACCCGTCGTGACACTCCCGGACGACGGCATAGCCGTGCACGCTTCCGTTCCGCAGCACCGCGCGGGCATGGCGGGGGTGTTCGAGCCACGTCCGCAGGAAGCCGTCCCGCTCCGCGGGAAAGAAGGGGCGATCATAGGCGAGGACCTGCGGCACGAGGTCCCCGGTGACGGCAACGACATTGCCGCCCGCTTGCGGATGCGTCGGGCGGCCGCTCCAGCGCAGCGTGTTGTAGGCGGCGACGAAGCCCATGCGGGCATAGTTCGCCTGCTGTGCCGGGACGCCGTCGAGCCCGATCGTGCGGTCGCCGAGACGGGCCATGCCGGCATCCCAGACCAGCTTGCCGTAGCCTTTGCCGCGATGATCGGGGCGGCAGATGTAGAGCCCGATAAAGCCGAAGTCCTGCCCGTAGGCGACGGCGGATATGCCGGCGACGAGTTCATCGCCGAGAAAGCAGCCGAGGAAGCCGTCGGGGTCGGCTGCGCGGAAGGCGGCGGCGTCGGCAAGTCCGGGGTTCCAGCCTTCGTCGTTCGCCCAGCCAATGAGGCGTTCGACTCCGGCTGCATCGAGAACGCGGACTTGGACACCCGGCTGATCCATCACACCCCCATGGCTGACGGCGCAAAGGCCTCCATCGCCCCGTCATATCGCTTGTCGACCGGCCGAGCATAAGCGCTTCGCTTTGCCGTGGACAAGCCCATGGCCACCAGCGCCTCCGCCTGCTTGACGGCGGCGGCGACGCCATCGACCACCGGCACGGAGAATTCGCGCCGGAGATCGAGGCAGAGATCAGCCATGCCGGCGCAGCCGAGCACGATCGCCTCCGCCCGGTCGTCCTTCAGTGCCGCCGCGATTTCGCTGCGCAGCCGGTCGCGGGCGTTCGATTGCGGGTCTTCGAGCGAGAGCACGGGGATGTCCGCGGCGCGCACCCTGCAGCGGCCCGTCATTCCGTAGCGGTGGACGAGCGCCTCGATGGGAATGCGCGAGCGTTCCATGGTGGTGACGACCGAGAAGCGCTGGGCGATGAAGGCGGTGGAGGCGAGGGCGGCCTCGCAGATGCCGATGACCGGGATTGCGGCGAGCGCACGCGCCGCGTCGAGCCCTGTGTCGTCGAAACAGGCGATGACCGCCGCCGCGGCGCCCTGTCTTTCCGCCCTGGCGATTTCGACCAGAAGCCCCGGCACTGCGAGCGCCTCGTCGTAGTAGCCCTCGATCGAAGCCGGCCCCATCGAAGAGGTGATCGCATCGATGACGGTCGCGGGATTGGCGACGCGACGGGCGGCATCGCCGATGGTCGCGGTCATGCTGGCGGTGGTGTTCGGATTGATGACGGCGATGCGCATGAACGGGTAAACCTCAACCGTCGCGACGACGGCGATTGATGAAGGAGATCAGCGCCAGCGTCCCGCCGATCACGAGGAAGGAGAAGAGGGTGGTCACCGTGCCGAGCGCGTAGAGGACTGGCGTGGTGACGTTGGTGGTCATGCCGTAGATTTCGAGCGGCAGCGTGTTGTAGGTGCCCGACGTCATCAGCGATCGGGCGAACTCGTCATAGGAGAGGCTGAAGCCGAAGAGACCGATGCCGACAAGCGAGGGTGCGATCATCGGCAGCACGACATGGCGGAAGGTCTGCCAGGCGCTCGCCCCGAGGTCGCGGGCGGCCTCTTCATAGGCGGGCGAGAAGCGGTTGAAGACGGCGAACATGATCAGGACGCCGAAGGGGAGCGTCCAGGTGAGGTGCGCGCCGAAGGCCGACGAATACCAGGCCGGCTGCAGCCCGATCTGCTGGAAGAGAACACCGATCCCGAGCGAGATGATGATCGACGGCACGACGAGGCTTGCGACGGAAAGGTAAAAGAGCGCCGAGGCACCGAGGAAACGGCGGCGGAAGGCGAGCCCCGCAAGCAGCGAGACGAGGACGGTGACCACCATCACCATCAACCCGAGTGTGAGGGAGCGACGGAAGGAGCCGCCGAAGTCGCCGACGGCCTGCTGCTCGAAGAGATTGACGAACCAGTGAAGCGATATGCCGTTGAGCGGGAAGGTGAGGCCGCCGTTCGGACCCTGGAAGGAGAGGATGAGGATCGCCGAGAGCGGACCGTAGAGGAAGAGCACGAAGAGGGCGAAGAAGGCGGCGAGGACGTAGAATTCGCGCGAACGCTTTTCCCGGTACATGTCAGAGCTCCTTGCGGATGTCGACGACGCGCAGGATCGCTGCGACCATCAGGAGAACGAGGACGAGCAGGACGACCGCATTCGCGGCGGCCGCCGGATATTGCAGCAGCGACATCTGGTTCTTCATCATGAGGGCAACCGACGCGCTCTGGCCGCCGGACATCACCTGAACGGTCGAGAAATCGGCCATCACCAGCGTGACGACGAAGATCGTGCCGATCGCCATGCCGGGTTTGGCGAGCGGGATGACCACGTTCGCCAGCGTCTGCCAGCCGGATGCGCCGGCGTCACGCGCCGCCTCGAGAAGGGACCGGTCGATGCGCATCATGGTGTTGAAGATCGGCGTCACCATGAACAGCGTGTAGAGATGCACCATGGCGAGCACGACGGCGAAATCGGAATAGAGGAGCCATTCCACCGGTTCGGCAACGATGCCCGAGGAAACGAGGGTACTGTTGATCAGCCCGTTTCGCCCGAGAACCGGAATCCACGAGATCATGCGGATGATGTTCGAGGTGAGGAAGGGCACCGTGCAAACGAGGAAGAGCACGGTCTGGATGGCGGCGCTGCGAACATGGAAGGCGAGGAAATAGGCGACCCAGAAGCCGATGAAGAGGGTGATCGCCCAGACGATCGCCGCGAACTTGATGGTGTTGAGATAGGTCTTCCAGGTCACCCAGGAACCGAGCGTTTCCGAATAATTGAAGGTGACGAAATCCGGATACATCTGGGCGAAGTCGTAGTCCCAGAAGCTGACGACGCCGATCATGACGATCGGAACGAGAAGGAAGGCGCCGAGGATGAGCGCGAGCGGCGCGGCCTGCAGATAGGAGGCGAACCAGGCCGGCAAGCGGATGGAGCGCTTGGGTCTGTCTTCGCCGACACCCAGGAATCGCACTGTGGTCATAGCTCGTCTCACCCTTATACTTCGATGGAATGAAAGACCCCCTCTGGCCTGACGGCCATCTCCCCCACAAGGGGGGAGAAACCACGCCGAAATCTTTCACCTTCCACGGGCGGTGGAGGAAAAGCCCCTCCCCCTTGTGGGGAGGGGTTGGGGAGGGGTGTTCCCTTTACGCCGCGATGAACTCGTTCCAGCGACGGACCATGTAGCGGTCCTCGTCCATGACCGAGTTCCAGCAGGCGACCTTGCCCATGCGCTCTTCGAACGAGCCACCGTCGCGGACAGCCCCGGCCTTTTCCATGACCTTGCCTTCCGGGGACATGATGTCACCGGTCGCCGGCTTGCCCTCGATCCAGTAGCCCCATTCGTCGGCGGACATGAATTCCTTGGCGGTTTCCATGCAGGCGGAATAGTAGCCCTGGCGGTTGAGATAGCCGCCGACCCAGCCGGACGTGTACCAGTTGATGTATTCGTAGGCCGCGTCGAGCTGCGCGCCCGAAAGGTGCGAGGCGAGGCCGAGACCGCCGCCCCACGAGCGGTAGCCTTCCTTGAGCGGCTGATACTTGCAGGCGATGCCCTTCGAGCGGACGGCGGCCACGGCCGGCGACCACATCGACTGGATGACGACTTCGCCGGATGCCATCAGGTTGACGGACTCGTCGAACGATTTCCAGAAGGCGCGGAACTGGCCGGCCTGCTTGGCCTTGATCAGGAAGTCGATCGTGGTGTCGATCTCGGCCTTCGTCATGTTGCCCTTGTCGGCATATTTGATGATGCCCATGGCTTCGCAGATCATCGCCGCATCCATGATGCCGATCGACGGGATGTTGAGGATCGAGGTCTTGCCCTTGAAGGCCGGATCCATGATGTCGGCCCAGGTGGTGATCTCGCGGCCGACGAGGTCCGGACGGATGCCGAGCGTGTCGGCATTGTAGATCGTCGGCATCATCGTGAAGAATTCGGTCTCGCCCTTGGCAAAGGTCTTTGCGTCCTTGCTTTCGACATAGCCGACGGTGTGCGGCGCGGTGCCTTGCGCGATCACGCTGTCGGGCAGGAGCTTGCCGGTTTTGAAGAGCGGCACGACCTTGTCGTAATACTTGAGCTTCTTCGTCTCCATCGGCTGGATCACGCCGGTCGGATAGACCTTCTTCAGGATCCAGTATTCGATGTCGGCGATGTCGTAGGAGTTCGGCTGGGTGACGGCGCGCTGGGCGGCGGCGTCCGAATCCGTCGCCGTCATTTCGAGCGTGATGCCGAGGTCGGCCTTGCACTTCTCGGCGATGGCATTGATGTTCGATACGCCCGTCCCGAACTGGCGCAGCGTGATCGGGTTCTGCGCCCAGATGGTGGGAAAGCCGGTGATGGCGCCGGAGCCGGCGGCGAGACCGGCCGCGGCGGAGGCGGTCTTGAGCAGGTTGCGGCGGGTGATGCCCGTCTTCTTGGTATTGGTTTCGGTCATGCGCAGTTCTCCTCTGTGGTTTTTTGGTTGCTCAGGGATTGCGGTGTTGCGGGCGGCCGAGGACGATCACGTCGCCCGGGTCCCAGGAGAGCGGAACGGCCTCGCCGACCTTCGGCTGGCGGGTGAAGAAATCGGTATCCCGCGCCACCACGGTGAATTCATCGAGGCCGGCCCCGGTGATCGAAAGCCGTACGGTCGCGCCGAGATATTCGATGTTGCCGACGATCCCCTGGAAGCCGTAGCCCTCCGCGATCGGATCGCCGAGGCGGATACGGTCGGTGCGGACCGCAATGTCGGCCGGCGCTCCGATTTCCGTCGCCGGTCCATTTGCGTGGAAGCGGCCGCCGTTCGGCACCTCGATTACCGGTCCCGAGGGATCGGAGGCGACGACGCGGCCGGAAATCACGTTATGATCGCCCATGAAGCGGGCGACGAACGCGGTCGCGGGCTGCTCGAAGACGGTGCGCGGCGGCGCGGCCTGTTCGATCCGGCCCTCGTTCATCACCACGATGAGGTCGGCGAGCGCCATCGCTTCTTCCTGGCTGTGGGTGACGTGGACGAAGGTGATGCCGAGCGAGGCCTGCAGCTTCTTCAGTTCCGCGCGCATGCGCACCTTGAGGAAGGGGTCGAGCGCCGAAAGCGGTTCGTCGAGAAGCAACACCGCCGGATCGGTGATCAGGGCGCGGGCGAGCGCCACGCGCTGCTGCTGGCCGCCCGAGAGCTGCGCCGGCTTGCGCCCCGCATACGGTTCGAGCTGCATGAGCGCGAGCATCTCCAGCGCCTTCGCGCGGCGTGCCTCCCGCCCCATCCCCTTCATCTTGAGGCTGAAGGCGACGTTGTCGACGAGATCGAGATGGGGAAAGAGCGCGTAGGACTGGAACATCATCGCCGTCCCGCGGCGGGCGGGCGGCAGGTCGGTCACCATCGTGTTGCCGAGCAGGATGTCGCCGCTGGTGACCGTCTCGTGGCCGGCGATCATGCGCAGCGTCGAGGTCTTGCCGCATCCCGAAGGGCCGAGCAGGCAGCAATAGGTGCCGGCACGGATTTTCAGGCTGACGGCATCCACGGCCGTGGTGGTGCCGTAGATCTTGGTGATCGATGCGATGTCTATGTCTGCCGCTTTGCTCATGCACGCCCTCTCCAGGTCTGCAAGAGAGCATGCATCGTGCGTGCCAGTTCGTGGTGGGGTGCCTCAACTGATTGAAACGGAAAGACTATTCCGTCTTGATTGTCGCATCTCGCGCCGCCGGCCGGACGCTGTGCGCAGATTCTGGGCGAATGGTGGCGATCTTATGGGCAGATTGTACACAATCTTGTGCGGTCTTTGCATTCACTGTCGGATCAGCTAGTCTGGGGCGAAATGCGAAGCGGGACACAGGCCATGGATGTAACGGAAAAGACGGGTGCGATCGAGAGTGCCCAGGACGACCGGTCGGCGGCGATCCGGGAGTCGCTGAGGAGCGCGATTATCGACAGGCGTCTTGCGCCGGGCACCAAGCTGACCGAGAGCGAGGTTGGCGCCCTGTTCGACGCGAGCCGGACGGTCGCACGGGCTGCGCTGCAGATGCTCGCCTTCGAGGGACTGGTGAAAATGGAGCGCAATCGCGGCGCCTTCGTCTCCAGCCCGTCGCCGGAAGAGGCCCGTCAGGTCTTCGCCTCGCGCCGGCTGATCGAACCGGGGATCGCGATTGCCGCCGCCGCGCGCATCACTTCCGGGGATGTCGAGCATTTCCGGCGGCATCTCGAGGACGAAACCGCCCATATGAACGAGCGTGGCCCCGCCGCCCGCCGGGCGGAGATCAAGGCCTCCGGTGATTTTCATCTGATGGTGGCCTCGATTTCCGGAAACCAGATCCTCAAGCGCTTCATGGAGGAACTGATCGCGCGTTCCTCGCTGGTCATCGCCCTTTACGGACGCACCGGGGTTTCGAGCTGCGGACACAACGAGCACGCCGACATCCTCGACGCCCTGGAGCGGCGCGACGGGGAGAAGGCGGCGCATCTGATGCTGCATCACATCGACCACATCGAGGCCGATCTCGATTTCCGCACCCCGGAGGGACTTGCGCTGCGCGACGCGCTCGGCATCTGAGCCTTCTCGCGGCGTTGACGTCGCTTGTTGGAACATGACTCACGAAACCCTTCCCCTTTCCGCGAAAAAATCGAGACGTGCGCGCACCCGCGACGAAATGCAACTTGGCCGGATACTCGGCGCCTTCGGCTGAACCTTCCGCCGGACAGGTCGCCCGCCCCGCCGATGGCGGGGTGAGCCGGCAACCCGTCACGGCGATGTGTGCGGGAACCGCTGCCTTTCCTCCAGCACGTTGAGATCCATGTGGTTGCGCATGTAGCGCTCCGAAGCCTTCTGCAGCGGCTGGTAGTCCCAGGGATAGTAGGAGCCGTTGCGCAGGGCGGTGTAGACGACCCATCGCCGCGCCTGGCTTTCGCGGACCGCGGCGTCGAAGGCCCGAAGGTTCCAGCGCTTCCCGCATTCGGCGGTCAGGCCGGCGAGCGTTTCGCCGTGACGCGGGTCCGCGGCGAGGTTCCGCATCTCGTCAGGGTCCGCCTCGACATCGAAGAGAAGCGGTGGGTCCTTCTCGCAGAGCGTCAGCTTGAAGGCGCCGGCCCGGAGCCCGACGAGCGGCGCCTCGGAGCCTTCGGCGGCATATTCCATCGGCACGGGCCCACGGCTTCTTTCGCCTTGGACGACGGGACCGAGGTCCTCGCCGTCGGTCCAGGGGCGCACGGACGCGATATCGATGCCGGCCAACGCCGCGATGGTCGGGGTGACGTCGAGCGTCGAGACGGGCGTTTCGACGAGGGCGGGCTCCCAGCCGGCGGCCGATATCATCAGCGGCACGCGCGCCGATCCTTCGAAGAAGCTCATCTTGAACCAGAGACCGCGTTCCCCGAGCATGTCGCCGTGATCGGAGACGAACAGGATGACGGTATCCCGATCCATGCCGGTCCGCTCCAGCACGTCGATGATCTCGCCGATCTTCTCGTCGACATAGGTGATGTTGGCGAAGTAGCCGCGGCGCGCGCGCCGCACATCCTCGTCGGTAATCTCGAACGCGTCGTGGTCACAGGCGACGAGGAGACGTTGCGAATGGGGATCCTGTTCGTCGAAGGAGATGGCGCCGACCTTCGGGTCGAGCGCCGGGCAATCCTCGTAGATATCCCAGAAGCGCTTGCGGGCGACGTAAGGATCGTGCGGGTGGGTGAAGCTCACCGTCAGGCACCACGGACGGCCGTCGTTGCCGCGTGCGAGATCGTAGAGCTTGCGGGTCGCGTGATAGGCGACCTCGTCATCATATTCCATCTGGTTGGTGATCTCGGCCGTCCCGGCCCCGGTGACGGAGCCGAGATTGTGATACCACCAGTCGATCCGCTCGCCGGGCTTCCGATAGTCGGGCGTCCAGCCGAAGTCGGCCGGGTAGATGTCCGTCGTCAGCCTCTCCTCGAAGCCGTGGAGCTGGTCGGGTCCGACGAAATGCATCTTCCCCGAAAGGCAGGTCTGGTAACCCGCCGCCCGGAGATGATGGGCAAAGGTCGGAATGTCGGAGGCAAACTCGGCCGCATTGTCGTAGACGCGCGTGCGGCTCGGCAGCTGGCCCGACATGAAGGATGCCCGCGCCGGCGCGCAGAGCGGGCTTGCCGTATAGGTGTTGGCGAAGCGCACGGAGCGTTCCGCCAGAGCCTTCAGGTTCGGCGCGTGCAGGAAGTCGGCGGGACCGTCCGGAAACAGCGTTCCGTTCAGCTGATCCACCATGAGGACGAGAATGTTCGGTCGCGCCATGATGTCTTTCCTGCTCAGAGCCCGAGGGACGCCTTGACGGCCTCGAGGCCCGGAGCGCCGTCGAACGTCGTCACGTCGTCACGCCGTCAAGCCAGGGGCCGAGGGACTGCGGGTTCTCCTTCAGCCAGGCGGTGGCCGCTGCCTTCGGCTCCTCGCCGCCGAGGATCTTCCCCATCAGGGTATTTTCCATGCCGATGTCGAAGGTGAGTTGTTTGAAGAAACGTGCGGCGTTGGGGCACATCTCCGTCCAGCCGGTCCGCGCCAGCGTGTAGACCTCGGCCCCGCCGTAATTCGGGCCGAAATAGGCGTCTCCGCCGGAGAGATAGGTGAGTTCGAACTGGTTGTTCATCGGATGCGGCGCCCAGGCGAGGAAGACGATCGCCGCCTTCTTCTCGGCGGCCCGCTCCACCTGGGCCAGCATCGCCTGTTCGCTCGACTCGACGAGCTTCCAGCCGCTGAGCCCGAACTCGCCGGCATCGATCATCTTCTGGATATTGCCGTTGGCAGGAGCGCCCGGCTCGATGCCGTAGATCGACCGGTCGAATTCGCCGGCGTGCTTCTGAAGGTCGGAAAAGTCCTTGACGCCCTCGGCGGCGACGTAGGACGGCACGGCAAGCGTGAATTTCGCGCCCTCGAGGTTCCGGCCGACGATCTCGATGGCATCGGCCTTCTTCAGATCGTCGATGAACGCCTTCTGCGCCGGCATCCAGTTGCCGAGGAAGACGTCGATCTCCTTGTTCTTCATCGCCTCGTAGCCGATCGGCACCGAAAGCGTCTTGACCTCGGCTTCGTAGCCGAGGCCCGAGAGCAGGACGCCGGCGACGCCGTTCGTCGCGGTGATGTCGGTCCAGCCGGGATCCGACATCCGGATGGTCTTGCAGGCCTCGTCTTCACCGGCACGGGCTGTCCCCGCGACGGAAACCGAGACAAGGATCGCCAGCGTGACGCCGGCAGCGACAGGATTCTTCCTCATTTTCATTCCCCTTGTTATTTGATTTTCGTATTCGTGGGTCTATTTTCTCTCCTCGTGAAGATGGGCTTTCTCGATGCTTGCCATAAGGATTTTCGATGCGAAGGCGACCGGTTGACCTCGGCTGGATGCGTGTGTTCGTCGAGGCGACGAGACAGGGCAGTCTGACCGCGGCGGCAAACGTGCTGAACATGTCGCAACCGGCGATCAGCTATCACATCCGGCGCGCCGAGGAGGACGTCGGGGTCGCGCTCTTCGAGCGCGTTCACCGTGGTGTCGAACTCACGCCGGCGGGGCGGGCTCTTTACGAAATCGCCCGGCGGGCGGTCGGAGACATCGACGACGCGGTGCGCGGATTTCACGTCGAGCGCGACCGCGCCACGATCCGGCTGCTGACCGACTATGCCTTCTCCTCGCTCTGGCTGATGCCGCGGATGCAGGCGGTTCGGCGGCTCCATCCCGAGCTGGACATCCAGATCGTCGCGACGCAGCGGTTCCAGCAGGCCCGCCTCGGCGAAAACGAGATTGCCGTCGTCTTCGGAGGCAAGAGCGAGATGAAGGCGGACGCCGTCCTGCTCGTGCCGGAGGTCGTCACGCCGGTGTGCACGCCCGCGTTTGCCGAGAGGAACGGACCGTTCGACGAGCCGTCCTCGCTCGCGCGATCGACGCTGATCCATCTCGACAGTCCTTCGCAGGCGCCATGGTTCGAATGGACGACCTATCTGTCGCATTTTGGCGCGAAGAGGGAGGCGCAGGCCGGTCATGTCGACCTGACCTTCAACACCTATTCTCTCGTCGTGCAGGCCGCGATTGCGGGTCAGGGCATTGCCATCGGATGGGAGGGCCTCGTCGATGCCTCCATGATGTCGGGCGTTCTCCGAGCCGCCGGACCGACGCTCCAGGCGCCGGGGCGCGGCTACTGGCTGATGCAGCCGGACCAGCCCGGCCGTCATGTCGAATGGCTGGCGAGGTGGCTGGTGAGCGAGGCAAAGGACAATGGCTGGTGTGCCGGCGTCTGAGGGTAACGGCTGCTCGCATCTCGGCCTCCTTCGCCCGGCTGGCGTCCACTGCCACGGGAAAGACCGGTGACGGTCCGTGGCTCCGCCAGATTGTCAAAAATCCCAAAGCTCCGCCGCCGGTCGGGATCGCTCCCTCCGGATCGGGTCATTTCAGTCTCGGACGCGGCGCCGCAGGGGGCCTGTCAGAGTATGCGTATGTGGCTCCTTGCGGCGCCCCGTTCGGCGTTCTTTCCCGCTGCATGCGTCTCTCTGGCAAGGCGGCGCCTTTGCCGAAACCTGGAGTCTCGGCATCGGCCGGCGCGGATCGGCATCGAACGCTCATCCGTCCGGTGACGGACCTTCGCTGACGCCTGGCCGGTGGCCCGGGAAGATCCCGCCGGATGGTACCGTCCGGCCTGACCCTCGCCGGCAGATGATCCCGGATCATTCACGATCCTTGGGCTCACCCCGCCGTCTTTTCGCCGGGGGGCTTTTTCAAGCTCCCAGGGCGCCTGTCTGTGTGCCTCCAAGGCACGCCCGCGTTAGCGGCGGTGACGGCGAGCCGGTCCGGACCGTTTCGCCTTCCGCCTCCCGCGGAGGGAGACCGTTGCAGCGGCCAGAGCTTTCGACCTGCGACAGTCGTCCACCCCGGCGCCGGTCCCGCCTCGCCGGACTTCGCATGGCCCGGTGTATCCGATGGCGGAACGGGGTTGATTCTACGACAGGCCGGAAGGGGGTGAATGAAAATGGGTACCGGGGATTGATTTTACTGGGAAAGTTTTGCGGTGAGGCCGAAGGTGGGGGGCGGTATTCCTCTTGTCCCCGAGGGGAGAAGAGGGAGCACGCGGCGCCGCCGTCAGCCGTTCCCTCGCCCCGCTTGCGGGGAGAGGGTCAGGGTGAGGGGCAAAGGTGAGGGACGCGGCGGGTGGGCCTGACCCGAGGATCCACGCCGTGCTGCCGGCCGCGCGAGGGCGGTTTCGATGCTCGGTCAGACGATCCCGCGCTGCCCTAGCGACGACACCCGCAACCTCCGGCGCCGGCTGATTTCGCGGTCGCGTCGGCCGCGCAGCAGGCCGTGACGTCGACTTTCGACGGGCCGCCGCAGCCGCTCGTGGCCGGTTCGGGCGTTTTCAGCGGGGATCCGCAGCACGCGTCGCCTAAGACCGAGCCGGTCTTGCATACCCCCGTTTCCGGAAGTTTCAGCCGGACCTCGCGGGCGGCCGCATGGTCGCCGGCCAGTTCTGCGACGATCGAGCGGACCTGTTCGTAACCCGTCGTCATCAGGAAGGTCGGGGCACGGCCGTAGCTCTTCATGCCGACGATGTAGAAGTCCTTCTCCGGATGGGCGAGTTCGACGACGCCGTGCGGCCGGACGGTGCCGCACGAATGCAGGTTCGGGTCGATCAGCGGCGCGAGCTTCGGCGTCGTTTCCACGACCGGATCGAGGGACAGGCGCAGCTCACCGAGAATGGACAAATCCGGCCGGAAGCCGGTCGCGACGACGATCCTGTCGACGTCGAGCGTGACCGGACGGCCGTTTTCCTCGGCCTCGACGGAGAGCCCGCCGGCCGAGGCTTCGATGCGCCGCACGGCAAAGGGGGACCGCAGCGTGACGTGGCCGGACCGGATCGCCTCCGCGGCCCGCAGGCCGAGGCGGCCGCGGCCGGGCAATTCGTCGCCGAGCCCGCCGCCGAGCAGGCGCTCGACGCCGCCGGCGCGGGTCGCCCAGGTTATCCGGGTGTCGGGCTTCTCGTCGCGAAGCGCCATCAGGTCGAGTGCTGCATTGATCGCCGAGTGTCCGGCGCCGACGACGAGGGTGTGGCACCCCGCATAGCGGTCGCGCTGCGCGCCGAGCACATCCGGGATGCCGTAGGCGATGCGGTCCGCGTTCTCGACCTCGCCCTCGACAGGCAGGCCATCGAGGCCGATCGGATTGGGTCGTATCCAGGTGCCGGAGGCATCGATGACCGCCCGGGCGAGCATCGTGTTGCGTCTTCCGTTACCGTCTCGCCAGACGATGACGAAGGGGGCGTCCTCGCGGTCGTCGGATCCGAGCCTCGAATGGTCCTTCCGGCTTACAGAGACGACCTCGGCTTTCAATTGCAGGCGCGGGGCGATGGAGGGGTGGGCGGCGAGGGGTGCGAGGTAGTCGCGGATCAGCTCGCCGCCCGTCGGGATATGGTCGGGCTGCGGCATCGACCATCCGACGGACTCGAGAAGCCCGCGCGCGGCCGCGTCGATGTTGTACTCCCATGGGGAGAAGATCCGCACGTGAGCCCAGTCCGCAATCGTCGCGCCGGCTGCGTCTCCCCGCTCGAAGATGACCGGTTCCAGCCCGCGTGCCAGGAGATGTGCGGCCGCCGCCAGGCCCACGGGGCCGGCTCCGATGACCGCGACGGGCAGCGTATCCATGTTTGCCATTGTTGGTGTCTCCATTGTTCTAGAAATACAGAAATAGCTGACGCGAAATTTCCCTGTCGTCTTCCGTCGCTAGCGGCAGTCGCCCGTCGTCCGCTCGTCGGCACAGCACTCGTTGGCGAGAAAGCCCAGAAGAGCGCTCATCGTGGCGTATTCGGCATGACAGATCAGGCTTGTGCCCGACCGCTCCTGGCGAATGAGCCCGTTCTCCATGAGCCGCCGCAGGTGATGCGACAGAGTGGATGCCGGCATCGACAATCGCTCCTGCAACTGGCCGACGGCGAGGCCGCCGTGTCCGGCGCGCACAAGCGTCCGATAGATGTTGAGCCGGGTGGTATTTCCCAATGCTTCGAGCTGTCGAGAGGCTATTTCCATGTTCATGGAAATAAGATGGACCGGCCGCGTGTTCGCGTCAAGGGCTATTTTGACAAATATGGAAATAGGTCTGCGGGAACTGCCGGCCGTCATCCTGAAGCACGATGCGAAGAGCCTCGTCATCGACGGCACGGAAACCTTTTCGCGAGGACGTTTCCTCCGCGGCGAGGCTTTTGTCCCGGACCGTCCGCTCTCCGCCGAAGGTGGGTTCGCACGCGCCGCTGCACTGTCACGGGCCCGCGATCGCCCTGACCGCTCCGGCCGAAGATTGTTCCCTCATGCCGCGTTGCGCGGCGTTTGCGGCCCCGTGCGGGTATCAGGGGAGTACATCGCAGGTGTCGTTCCGGCGAATGTTACTTGCAAGCATAACTTGCAATATTTCGTTCTTTCATGACGGCCACCGAGCCGCGGGAAGCACAATCGCGTCCTTACGGATTTTTGTCTCGATCTGAGGCAGTAAACATCTCAGTTCCAGCGCGCCGGAAACCATGGGCATGTTTACTCCGGCTGCGTCTTCGGTTAAAAATCCCCTAAGAATGTGGGGAACACTACTGAGTGAGCCCGGACTTATGCCGAGATTCTGCTTTCATGTGGCCGAGGGAAAATAGCCCGTTTTAGGTTGTTCCGCACGGTCGACCAGCCAAAGTAGGTATAAGTCGCCCCTGCGCATTTGGGGGGTTTTTGCGATATGCTGTTCCCGTCACAATGCTCAGGCCTTCCAGACGCAGTATTCGTCTCACCCATGAGGGTTAGCTCCATCGAATATATAACCCAATATAGTCGTTTTCTTTACGGACAATTCATATTATTGTCTGTTGCTAATATAAGAGAGCTGAGCGGGCGACGTGCGTGCCCAAAGGCCGAGAGTACCGAGTAATTGTGTGAAAAGGGAGCAGACCATGCAGATGATGGAGACGAGAGCGGCACACTCCGCGCATATCCCAAAGAGTGAACTTCGTCCGCAAACGATACTCATGATCGCCAAGAAGGACCTCCTCTCTGAATGCCTGGCGGAAGTTCTTTCAAAGAAATTTCCGGGCTATGACGTGGTCATTCACGGGCGTGACGACGCCGTCACGAAGGATGTCGAGGGTTTTGCGACGCTCGTCCTTCTCTATCGTCTTCCGTTCGAAGACATAATGGCGGTCTTGCAGCGGCTGAAGATCAAGAATTCCGACACCTCCGTCGGCATCGTGGTGGAATCGATCAGCAAACTCGAATGCCAGCTCGCGACACTGGCGGAGTCCCGCGAAATCGCCGGGGTTCTTCCGGCCAATCTGCGACTGGACGTGTTCGTTGCCGCGGTCGAACTGCTGGTCAAGGGGGGAGAGCATTTCCCTTCGGCCCTGCTGCACCTGCTGAGCAGCGAGCCACAATCTGCCGTCGACCCAGACTTCGACGGCCGGCTCGTCGCCACCACCAGACCCGTCCATGAGGCGTCTGCCACGGGTAGTACGTCTGCGCTCACCACCCGCGAGGTGCAGATCCTCGACCTCATCTGCGACGGCACGCAGAACAAGATCATCGCCGGCCGTCTCGGGCTCTCCGAAAACACCGTCAAGGTGCACGTCCGGAACATCTACAAGAAGATGAAGGTTCGGAACCGCACCGAGGCAGCCTCTTATTTCTTCGGCGCCGGCCGTATCGGCGGTGCCGTACGACAGAACTAGCCGGGAAATCCGGCGTCGCTAGCGCAAGAAACAGCGCGACTTCCGTCCGAAACCGCTCGCCGAACAGATATAGGGAGCGGATCCGAGATAGCTCGTCATCTGGGCCTTGGCCAGAGCCGGCTTTCTCGGCGCTTCGGCCGTGCGTCCCAGCGGAACGGTCTCACTATAGCCATAGCTGGCCTTTGCCACCGGCGTCGTGCCGGGGATTACTCCCCCGCGTTGTGCCAACGGCGCGCGTGGGGCGTCCTCACCCGCCACGAAGGCGCAGGATGTCGGTACGGTCACGCTCACACATACCGTAGCGATGAGCCCTGTGCCGCGGGCGCGGCTCTTCAGGATGGTCCAGAAATTCGTCGTCACCTCATTCCTCCGACGCTGATGATGTCCCTTTCGGATTAACTATCCCACTCAAAGGTTACCGAATATCGCTATATTAGAAAATTCTGTGGATAACCCCCTGCGTCGATGGAGGGGCCTGGGGGTTAGGCGGGTTAGCAACCAAGTATAATCCTTAAGTAATACCCGTAATCAATTCGTACTTTATGCTTAAAAAAGATTGACGATTTATTAAAATTGACGCGTAATTGCTATGAAACGAGAGGCGGCCAAAGAGTTTTGCGTGGACGGCACAAGCTGATCTCGCGAAAATTCTGCCAGTTCCTTTCCTTTCCAAAGATGTTGTTTTCACGCTGCGCTCTCATCGAGAGCGCAGGCGGAGGGAGTGTGTGCAATGCGCAAGTTGTTTCCGAGTATTTCCCCGTCGCTCGATATGGCCTCCCAGGCCGTTCCGCGCGTGGTCCTGGTCAATGGTGGGGCCGGTTTCCTGGGCTCTCACCTCTGCGAACGGCTGCTCGCCGCCGGCGACACCGTGATCTGTGCCGACAACTTCCTCACCGGCCGTCGCGAGAATGTCGCGCATCTGATGGCAGACAGCCGTTTTCGCGTCGTCGAACAGGACGTGCGTAATCCCTATGACTTCGATGTCTCGCTGATCTTCAACTTCGCGTCACCGGCTTCCCCGCCCGACTACCAGCGCGATCCGGTCGGGACGCTGCTCACCAGCGTGATCGGCGCGGTCAACGCCCTTGATCTCGCACGCCGCACCGGCGCGACCGTCGTGCAGTCGTCGACCTCCGAGGTCTATGGCGATCCGCTCCAGCATCCGCAGCGGGAGAGCTATCTCGGCAACGTCAATCCGATCGGCCCGCGCGCTTGCTACGACGAAGGCAAACGCTGCGCCGAAACGCTGTTCTTCGACTACAATCGCAAATACGGCGTCGACATCCGTGTCGGCCGCATCTTCAACACCTACGGCCCGCGCATGCGCCTCGACGACGGCCGCGTGGTGTCGAACTTCATCGTCCAGGCGCTGCAGAACAAGGACATGACCGTCTACGGCGACGGGCGGCAGACGCGCTCGCTCTGCTATGTCGACGATCTCGTCGAAGCCTTCATGCGGTTCGCCCGCGCCGACGGCCGCTCAACCGGTCCGATCAATCTCGGCAATCCGACGGAAATCCCGGTCATTCACCTGGCCGAGATGGTGCGCGAGCTCACCGGATCGCGGTCGCGGATCGTGCATCTGCCGGCCGTCGTCGACGATCCGAAGCAGCGGCGCCCCGACATCAGCCTCGCGGCGGAAGAACTCGGCTGGGCGCCACGCGTGCCGCTGACAGCCGGGCTCGCGAAGACGATCCGCTACTTCGACGCACTGCTCTCACGCACCGAAGCGGACGCCCGAAAGGCGATGGAGGCCGTCTGACATGTCACGCACCGTTCTCGTCACCGGAGGGGCTGGCTTCATCGGCAGCCACATCAGCAAGGCGCTCTTCAGGGCCGCCTACCAGCCCGTCGTCTACGACAATCTCTCCACCGGTCACGCCGATGCGGTCAGATGGGGGCCCCTGGTGGTCGGCGACGTCGCCGACGCCAGAACCCTTCGCCGGGCGATCGAGGAATTCGCCCCGGCCTGCATCGTCCATTGCGCGGCCAATGCCTATGTCGGCGAGTCCGTCCAGAACCCGCGCAAATACTACGCCAATAATGTCGGCGGCGGTCTCACCCTGCTCGAGACCGCCCTCGACATGGGGCTGACGAACATCGTCTTCTCGAGCAGCTGCGCGACCTACGGTGTGCCCGAGCGCCTGCCGATCGACGAGGAAAGCCCGCAGGTGCCGATCAACCCCTATGGCCGCACCAAGCTGGTCTTCGAGATGATGCTCGAGGATTTCGCCGCCGCGCACGGCGTCCGCTTCGTCGCGCTTCGCTACTTCAATGCCGCCGGCGCCGATCCGGACGGCGAGCTTCGCGAGCGCCACGATCCGGAGACCCACATCATTCCGCGGGCATTGCTCGCCGCCGTCGGGCACCTGCCGCACTTCGAGGTCTTCGGCCGCGACTATCCGACGTCGGACGGCACTTGCGTGCGCGACTTCATCCATGTGAGCGATCTCGCCGAAGCGCATGTCGCGGCGGTGGATCACCTTCTCTTCGGAGGAGAGACGCTGCGTCTCAACCTCGGCTCCGGTCGAGGGACGTCCGTCGGCGAGATCATCGAGGCGATCGGCCGCATCACCGGCCGCAACGTGCCCGTCGAATACGGGCCGCGCCGTCCGGGCGACCCGCCGATCCTCTTTGCCGAAACCGGCCGGGCGAGCGAACGCCTGGGCTTCCGGCCGCAGCTCTCCGACATCGACACGATCATACGGACCGCCTGCCCGACCTTCGGCCTGGAGGCACGGATATGAGCGAGAGCCTGACGAGAACCAAGAGGGAGGCGCCGGCGGCGCCAGCGATCCTGGAGCCGATCTTCACCGGCCGACGCCGGTTCGGCTACTGGATGGGCATTCTCGCCTGGCTCGTCGCGCTCGGTTTCTTCTGGACGTGGTGGCTCGATCCCGCCCATGTGATCGGATGGGGCGCCTGGCTCATCGTCACGCTGGTCGTCGCCTGGGTGACGCTGCTGCCGGCCTATTTCATCTTCATCTTTCTCGGCGCCCGACGGGTGAGCAGGACGGCACCGCTACCGCAGGGGCGGGTGGCGATGGTCGCCACCAAGGCGCCCTCCGAACCCTTCGAGGTCGTCCAGAAGACCCTGCTCGCCATGCTGGCACAGGAGGGACTGTCCTTCGATGTGTGGCTGGCGGACGAAGATCCCGACGAGGAGACCCGGCGCTGGTGCGCGGAGCACGGCATCCGGATTTCGAGCCGCAAGGGCGTCGAGGCCTATCACCGCAGCGAATGGCCGCGCCGCACGCGCTGCAAGGAAGGCAATCTCGCCTATTTCTACGATCAGTACGGCTATGATGCCTACGAATTCGTCGCCCAGTTCGATGCCGATCACGTGCCCGATCCCACGTACCTGCGGGAGGTGATCCGACCTTTTTCCGACCCGCGGGTCGGTTATGTCTCGGCGCCGAGCATCTGCGACGCCAACGCTGCGCAAAGCTGGGCTGCGCGCGGGCGCCTCTATGCCGAAGCGAGCCTGCACGGCTCGCTGCAGGCCGGCTACAACAACGGCTGGGCGCCGCTCTGCATCGGCTCGCATTACGCGGTGCGCACGGCGGCGCTGAAGGAGATCGGCGGCCTCGGCCCGGAACTCGCCGAAGACCATTCGACCACGCTGATGATGAATGCCGCCGGCTGGCGCGGCGTGCACGCGCTCGACGCGATCGCCCACGGCGACGGGCCGGCGACCTTCGCCGACCTCGCCGTCCAGGAATTCCAGTGGTCGCGAAGCCTCGTCACCATCCTGTTGCAGTATTCCCGTCCGCTCGTCCGGCGCCTGCCGCTGCGGCTCAAGTTCCAGTTCCTGTTCTCGCAGCTCTGGTATCCGCTCTTTTCGGGCATGATGGCGCTGATGTTCCTGCTGCCGCTCGTCGCGCTCGTCGATGGACGCGTCTTCGTCAACGTCACCTATCCGGCCTTCCTCCTGCATTTCGCGCCGCTGTCGATGGTGCTGATCGTGCTCGCCTTCTTCTGGAGGCGGACCGAGACCTACCGCCCGCACGACGCCAAACTCTTCGGCTGGGAGGGGATTGCCTTCATCCTTCTGCGCTGGCCGTGGTCGCTGGCGGGCGTCATCGCCGCCGTCCGCGATGCGATCGCCAGGAGTTTCGTCGACTTCCGCATCACGCCGAAAGGAAAGCAGGAGCGCGCCCTGCTGCCGGTCCGTGTCATTACGCCGTATGCCGTGCTGACGGTGGCATCCGCAGCGGCGATCGCACTCGCGCCACAGCAGAATTCTGCCGCGGGCTTCTATCTCTTCGTCGGGATCAACGTCGCGCTCTACGCGCTGCTCGGACTGATGGTCGTGGTGCGCCACGCAATCGAGAACGGGCTTGCGGCCATTCCGGTTTCCCGCGGGCTTGCCGCGACACTCGCGAGCACCGTGTTCGCCGTCGTCGTCGGCGGTGCGGAACTCGGTCGGCACGGCGTCGGCTCGATCGAGGCGCTTGCCTCCGGGCAGGACGTCGTCAGCTTCACGGAAACCCGTTTCACCGTCGCCGGAGCCGGTTTCGCCGGCAAGACAACCGTAACGCGCTTGCGCATCCGCTGGCACGGCTTCGAAGCCGTGCGCGCTGCGGGCGCAGAGAAATCCGATGTGTAGCACCGGGCAATGCCGCTCCGTGTGTCGTGTTCAAAGGAGGGTGCAAATGAAAGGATTCTTCAAAACCGCAACGGCCGCGTGCCTGTTGCTCGGCCTCGTCTCGCCTTTCGCCGTGTCGGCGGGAGAGCGGGCGCCGAAGATGAAGGTCGAGCCGTTGACCGCGCGCGAGCTCACACAGATCTATGGTGACAAGACCTGGACCTGGAACACCGGCGGTGGCCGCTTCAACGGCAGGCAACACGGTTTCGTCGCCTGGACGAACGAGAAGAACAAGCCGTCCTTCGGCGAGGGCCGCTGGGCCGTCGACGACAACGGCAAGCTCTGCATCTTCGCCAAGTGGACTGCCGCCGACGGCGCTGGCCGCGCCGCCACCTGCTTCGGCCACGCCAAGGTCGGCGCCACCATCTACCAGCGACGTCACCCGTTCGGCAACTGGTACGTCTTCCGTCATGCCAAGCCGCGCGCGAGCGACGAGTTCCGCAAGCTCGTCGATGCAGACACGGTCGGCCCAAAGGCCGCCCGCCTGAAGAAGACACTCGCCGCGACGAGATGAACGAGAAAGGACAACACGATGAAAACGCTGAAACAGAAAGCACTCGCAGCAACCGCCATGGTGCTGCTGCTGGCCGGCGCATCCGTTCCGATGAGCCAGGCGCAGAATGCCGGCGGGATGGCGGGCAACGCCGTACAGTCCATCATGGACAAGCGGCCGGTCGTTCACCCCGGCGGGCTGACCTTCGGTGCCTATGATCCCCACGGCGACTTCGCCGAGCAGAAGGACCTCGGCATCGAGGGTCTCTTCCTGCCCTGGGAAGACGTCGACCTGGAATCGTTGAGGGCGGCTGACGGATACGCGCTGGCGAGAAACCGTACGCTGCTGATCACCATCGAACCGTGGTCGTGGGACGTCAATTGGCGGCTCACCGCAAATCAACTGCGGATGAAGGTGCTGAACGGCGATTATGACGTCAACATGCGCACGATCGCCGCGATCATCGGCCAGATGAAGAGCCCGGTGATCGTCCGCTGGGGGCAGGAGATGGAGGATACCTCCGGTCGCTTCTCCTGGGCCGGATGGGACCCGCAGTCCTATCTCACCGCCTATCACCGGATGATGGACATCGTCCGCAAGGAGGCTCCGCAGGCGAAGATCATGTGGTCGCCGAAGGGCTTGCCCAATCTCAAGAACTACTATCCCGGTGACGACTACGCCGACTATATCGGTCTTTCGGTCTTCGGGCTGGAGGGGTACGACGAGCGTGCCTACGGAGCGCCACGCACCGTCCCGGAAAGCGTGAAGCAGGGCTACGATCTCGTTCAGGGCTACGGCAAGCCGGTATGGATCGCCGAGTTCGGTTACGAGGGCGGAGACAACTATCTGCGCTCGTGGATGCAGGATGCGACCGTCAAGCGTCCGGAATTCCCGAGGCTCGAGGCTGTCGTCTACTTCAACGACAAGGAGGTCCACCCCTGGCCGTATGACCTCGGCCGTCCGAACTGGCGCGTCGTGCGGGAGCCGGCTGTCAACTAACCCGTTGCGTCGCTTTGCGGGCGCAACGCAAGGCGGCGCGTGCTGGAAGCTTGCGGTCCTTCCCCCACCTTTGGCCCTCGCTTCCTCCCGGCGGCTGGAGGCCGCAGTGTTTCGAGAGAACGCCCCGTCCTCGGAACACAGGTTGCCTCCAGTCGCTGCCTTTCGGCGCCTCCACGCCTGTAACGTCGTTCCCGGACAAAGACCCCGGCAGCAAGGGAGAGTGCGAGGATCAACTCGCGCGTTTTCATGGTATACGTATCATTTCGGCGACCGAAACGGGCCAACCCCGGCGTTGTCGCGATGCGGGCGGCGACATGCCGCCCGGGCCCGCTGCCCGGCCCGGAGACGAAAAGGGGAAACAGGATGAACACCGCCAATCCGCAGCTCGAAGGCCTCTACCTCGCCTTGTCGGCGCTTTGTGATCTGCTGGTCGACAAGGGCGTGGTCGAACGCGAGGAATTGCACGACGCCTTGCAGAAGGCGGAACGGACCGCCGTCGCCGAGAGCCATGTCGACGGAGATACCGAATCCCGCCGCAAGGCAATCGCCTTTCCGATCCATTTTCTGCTTCTCGCAAGCAAGTGCACGGCGCGCGGTGAGGTTCCGAGCTTCCACGAGCTCACGCGGCAGATCGGCCGGGGCGGCTGACGAAGCCGAAGCCGGGCCTCGGATACGGGAACATGGCCGGGCGGCACGTTGTTCTGCCCGGTGAGCACCGGCGGCTCCGCGGTGTCTGGCGGACCGGCGGAACCCTGCAAATGGATGAAAAGGAGTGTTCACATGCCTCTCACCCTGATCAGCCCCGCCTTCGCCGACGGCGAGAAAATCCCCGACAAGCATGCGCGCCGCGGCGAAAACATCATGCCGCCGCTGAAGTGGAGCGGGGTGCCGCAAGGAACCCGCAGCTTTGTGCTGGTCATCGAAGACCCCGACGCGCCGAACGGCACGTTCCATCATCTCGGCATGTTCAACATTCCGGCCGACTGGGTCTCCCTGCAGGAGAGCGCCGATACCGCGCCCGGCGGGCGGCCGCGTTTTGTCGCCAACGACTTCGGCCACGCCCGCTATGACGGGCCGCAGCCGCCGGCGGGCCACGGCGTCCACCGCTATTTCTTCCGGCTTGCGGCGCTCGACGTGCCGACGCTGTCGCCGATGAGTTCGGCGAAGGTGGGCGAGCTCTGGCGGGAGGCGAAGAAGCACGCGCTCGCCGAGGCGAGCGTGATGGGCACCTACGAGACGCGGGGGTGAGGGCGGAGGTCTCCGCTCCTCAGGCGCCGCCGAAGCGGCCGAGGCCGATCTCGGAGAGCTTGCCGTCCTTCCTCAGGACGAAGAGCGCGTCGAGCTGACGGGAAAGCGCGAATGCGACGCCCTTCTTCTCGCCGAGCACCATCAGCGCGGTTGCAAGCGCGTCGGCCTCCATGCAGGTGCGGGCAAGCACGGTGACGGAGGCGACCGGGTTCTTCACCGGCCGGCCTTCCGACGGATCGATGGTGTGCGAGACCATCTCGCCGTTCACCTCGGCGAAGTGCCGGTAATCCCCGGAGGTTGCAATCGCGCCGTCCTCCAGCGTCATGACGCCGAGGACATCGCGGTGCTCCCGGTCGGGTCGTTCGACGGCGACCGCCCAGGGCTCGCGCCCCGGCTTTTCGCCACGCGCCCGCATCTCGCCGTCGATGCCGACGAGGTAGGAGGTGATGCCGAAACGGTCGAGACAGCGCGCCATCTCGTCGACGCCGAAGCCCTTGGCGATGCCGCAGAGATCGAGCGTGAGAGGCATGTGCTTGCGCACACGCGAGGCGGCGACATCGAGTTCCAGCACATCGCCGGAACCCGGCCGGCCGCCGGAGGCCGGTGCCGAGACCGCATCGGTCGCCTGCCGTCCGCCGGGGCCGAAACCCCAGGCGTTGACGGCATCGCCGACGCCGATGTCGAAGGCGCCGCCGGAGAGCTTGCCGATGTGCAGCGCCGTCTTCAGGACCTCGAACATTTCCTGCGGCACCTCGACCCATGCGCCGACGGGTGCGCGGTTGAGGCGGGAGAGGTCGGACTCCGACTTCCAGTTCGACATCTGCCGGTCCACGGTGTCGACGGCGGCAAACAGCGCCGCGGGCAGGGCGGGATCGACGCGGTCCGGGCCGTAGAAGATCGCCGAATAGCGCGTGCCCATCGTCGTGCCGTTCAGCACGTGGCGGCGGGGGGCGTCCGCCGCGATAGTGTCAGTAGACGTCTTCGACATAGAGGCCTTGCTCCTTGAGGGTTCCGACGTCGAGGCCGAGGGGGTGGAGAACCTTTTCCAGTGCCGCGACGACGCCCTGGGCCATGTCCCTGCCGCCGCAGACCATGACCTGCGCACCACGGGAGATCATGTGGCGCAGCACGTCGGCATCGGCCGCGAGCTTGTGCTGTACGTAGGCGCGTTCTTCGCTGCGGGAGAAGGCGGTCCGAACACCGGAGAGGCGGCGGTCGGTGAGCCACATCCTGAGATCCTCGCGGTAGAGGAAGTCGGAATTCGGGCTGCGTCCGCCGAAGTAGAGGTGGATCGGACGCCGGCCGCTGTTGTTGCGAATAAAGCCGGTGAGCGGGCCGATGCCGGTGCCGGCCCCGATCAGGATCAGCGGTTCCTTGCCGCGGCGCGGACGGAAGGCGGGGTTCGGCTTGACGAAGGCCTCGATCGCGTCGCCGGGCCGCAGGCCGTGAAGGTAGCCGGAGCAGAGGCCGCCGGGCTGCTTGCGCACGCAGATTTCCAGAACGCCGTCCCGTGCGGAGCTGGCGAGCGAATAGAAGCGCGGCAGGTCGCTTCCGGGCGGCAGGATGCCGACCAGGTCGCCGGCATGAAAGCGCGGCAGGGACCGGCGGAAGAGTCGGGCGAGAAGGCCCTTTCTCTCTCCTTGGGCCGCGGCAAAGCGGAGCACCGAGGTCGGAGCCTGCACTTCAGTGCCGTAGTCGATGCGCTCGACGAGGACCATGCGGGCCGTCTTCGGGCGGGCGGCGACGTGGACGAGCGAAAGCGGCGTGTCGATGCGCTGGCCGATTTCATCACCCCAGCGGGCGAATTCCTGCGCCGACTGGCGGTCGATCGTGGCGATCGGCGCGAGCTGACGCCAGCCTTTGGCGACGAGGGTTTCCTCGACGTCGCGGGCGAAGCCGCAGAAACGGGGGAACTGGCGGTCGCCGAAGCCGAGGACGGCGACGGGAAACGCCGGAGCCGTCGTAATCGCCTCGAGCTTGTCGAGGAACTGGCGGGCCGAGGCGGGAGCGGCGCCGTCGCCATAGGTGGCGGCCAGCACGAACATCCGTTCGGCATGCTTGTAGGACTTGGCAAGGTCGTTCATGGCGCCGGTGTGGACCTTGTGACCGGCGGCGGTGAGCGCCTCGTGCAGGGTCTTGGCGAAGCCCCAGGTCGTGTTGCCCTCGCTGCCGACCAGGATCACCGTGTCGGCGGACTGCGCGCCGTGATTATCGGCGATCTTCGGGGTTGCGGCACGCCGCCGCCACCAGATCAGCACGCCCGTCGCGGCAAAGAAGGGAACTGCGAGCGCCGACGGACCGAGGAGGAGGGCGAACCACCACAGGCCCTGGCCCGTATGCAGCATGAAGATGGTCTCGTAGACCGTCTTCACCATGCCGTTCGGCATGTAGTTCAGAAGTTCGCCGGTCGCCTGGTCGACATAGCCCATGCCGTCGGCCGTCGTCAGCGTGAAGGCGTCGTTGAGGTCGCCCTGATAGGGAAAGCGCAGCTCCCGGAGATTGTCGATGCTCGTCGCCTTGAGCGGAGCGATGTCGCTGATCGCCATGGCTTCCGTGCCGGCGACGGCGTCGGGAAAGTCGGGTTCCGCGTCCGAACCGTCGGAGATCATGCCGAAGGTCGCGAGCGACATGTAGAGGCCGGTCAGGGCGGACACGGTGAGGCCGGGGAGCGCGAGGCGCCCGAGTTCGGCGTGCCAGCGCCTGATGCCGTCGCCGCGGATCGGCGAGAAGAGCTTGCGCCAGCCGCCGAGCCGGCTAGCAAGCAGCATGATGCCGGTGATGCTGAGCAGCAGCATCGCCGCGGCACCGACGCCGGCGGTCACGCGGCCGGCATTGCCCGCGAAGAAGCTGCGGTGCAGCTGCGTCACGGTCCGGGCGAAGCCCGAGGGCTCGTAAGGCTCGATCTTGTCGCCCGTCCGGGGATCGACGACATCGGCACCCGGAACGTCGCCTTCGAAATAGTAGACCACGACGGCGCCGGAGGGCTTGCGCTCGATGCGCTCGACGCCCGGATACTTCTCCGCCACCGCCTCGGCCAGACCGGCGACGCTGATCGCGGACGAGGACCCGGCCGACCGGGCATGTTCCCATGCGGGAAGGACGGCCAGCATTGCGCCCGTCGCTGCGATGACGGTGACGACGAGGGCGACGATCAGGCCCGGAATGGAATGGAGGTGACGGAGCATTGCGAGAGGTCCCGGTCTGTTACATGTTGTAGGTGAAGGCTTTCACGTAGCCGCGGCCCTTGACGGGCTTGCCGGCCCCGGCGGAGGTCAGCGGCACGGTCACGTCGGAGGGGTTCTCGCGCATGTCCTCGACGGCGGTATCGATGTGGATCTCGTAGCCGGCGTCGATCAGCGTGTCGGCGAGGTCGAGCGTGATCCCGAGCGTCTGTCCGCTGCCGACGCTGGCACCGGTGATGCCGTCGATCTCGGAGCGGTTGCCGCCGCTCAGCCGGCGCCAGTCGGTCAGGTGGCGGTAGTACTTGGACTTGCCGCCGGCCATCCACAGCGTGCCGGCATACTTTCCGGAAGCGTCGGTCACGTAGATGACGACATAGGCGCCGTTGCCGCCATAGCTCTTGAGCTGCGTCTTGAAGGTGACCTGGCGGGCCTCCGCCATGGCGGGGGTCGCGACGACGGCGGCGAGGGCAAGCGCGGATGCAATCTTGTTCATGTCTTGTCTCCAGTGATGGATCGTGAAGGGGTGATGGCGTGTGATGGCCGCGGGCAGGGGATGCCCGTTCCGCGGACCACCGAGGTGGCCCGCCGGCCGAAGAGGTAGAAAAGGGGAGCGGCTCGTTACTGGATGATCACTTTCGGCGTAGCCCCGGTCTTGAAGAGGCCGTTTGCCGGGGGCGTTGCCTTGATCGGGGTCGGAACCGCCTCGCTGGCGGCAGCGCCGCGGAGGCCGACGTGATCTTCGTCCTCCTCCTCTTCGCGATCGCCGTCATGGCTCTCGCGCTTGTGGTCGCGGAGGCTTTCGTTTTCCATTTCCACGATCTCGAGGCTCGAAGGATTGACCTTCACCTCGATCTGCCTGCCGGAGGCGTCGGTTGCGAAGATCTGGTAGCAACCGTCGTCGGTGCGGATCTTGCGGACGGTCCAGCCGCGCTCTTCCGCCATCTTCTGGATGACGTTTCGCGGCTGCCAGTCTGCCATGGGCACGTCGCAGTCTTCTTCGGCAAACGCGATGCCGCCGCCGAGACCGGCACAAAACAGGACGGCTGCAAGGGCGTGATATTTCATTCTCGGTGTCCTCTGACTATTGTCTGGCTGGAACATGCATCGTCATCCTGACAGCGACCTGAAAGGCGGAAACTTTTTCTTTCAGCTTGCTGTCAGCTTTGGCTGATAGCGCGTTCATGTAAATGCCAAGGTGGAAGAGGGCCGGGAATCGTGCGCGTGCTGCTGATAGAGGATGACGGTGGGCTGGGTGCGGCGGTGCGCGACCAGATTGCTGCCGACGGACATGTCGTCGACTGGGCGCGGCGTCTCGATCTTGCGGAGGACTACCTGCGCACGACCGGCTACGACCTCGTCCTGCTCGACCTGATGCTGCCGGACGGCCGGGGCATTCCCTTCCTGCGCATGCGGCGGGGTGGCGGCGATACGACGCCGGTCATCATCCTGACCGCGCTCGACCAGATCTCCGACCGTATCGAGGGGCTTGACGCCGGCGCTGACGACTATCTCGTGAAACCCTTCGACCTCAGCGAGCTCTCCGCCCGCGTGAAGGCGGTTGCCCGCCGCTATACCGGCAACCCCAATCCGCTCGTCGCCGTCGGCGAGCTGCAGGTCGACCTCGCCGCCCGCAGCGTGACCCGCAAAGGCAAGCCCGTGCCGCTGACGGCCCGCGAATGGGTACTCTTCGAGGCCTTCCTCCAGCATCCGGGCATGCTGCTGTCCAAGCCGCAGCTCGAAGAGCGGCTCTATTCCTTCGACGACGAGATCGAAAGCAATGCCATCGAGGTTTATGTGAGCCGGCTTCGCCGCAAGCTGGGGCATGACGTGGTCGAGACCGTGCGCGGCATGGGCTACCGGTTGCGCCAGTCATGAGGAAGCGGGCGAGCCTTCAACGACATCTCTCGCTCGGGCTCGCGATCGGCGTGAGCGTGATGTGGATCGCCGCGACAGCGGCGGCGGCGCTCATCGTGCGTGCGGAACTCGACGAGGTCTTCGACAGCGCCATGCAGGAGACCGCCCAGCGGCTCCTGCCGCTCGCGGTGATCGACATCATCGGCCAGGGCGACGAACGCCCGCCGCAACGGATACTCTCTATCCGCCATCACGACGAGCACCTGAACTATGTCGTGCGCGACGAGAACGGCAATGTCCTGATGCGATCGCACGATGCCGAGCTCAACATCTTCCCGCCCTTCGAAAAGACCGGCTTCTCGACCACCGAAACGCACCGGCTGTACTCGGAAGCGGCCGTGCGCGGCACCGTCACCATCACCATCGCCGAACCGCTCGGCGACCGGCTCAAGGCAACGCTCGATGCGGCGATGGCGCTCGCCCTGCCGCTCGGCGCCCTGATCCCGGCAAGCTTCGTCGGTGTATGGTGGCTGGTCAGGCGCAACATGCGGCCCGTCCATGTCTTCGGCGACCAGATCGAGCGGCGCGGCAGCGGCGATCTGACCCCCGTCGACACGGCCTCGCTGCCGCGCGAGATCACCCCGATCGCGGACGGCGTCAACCGGCTGATGGAACGGCTGAGGCGGGCGCTCGAAGCGGAGCGGACCTTCACCGCCAACAGCGCGCACGAGCTGCGCACGCCGATCGCCGCAGCCCTTGCGCAGACCCAGCGGCTGGTCGCCGAGGCGCCGCGGGGCCCGCTGCAGGACCGGGCCAGGGACATCGAGGGGGCACTGCATTCGCTCGCGCGTCTCGGGGAAAAGCTGATGCAGCTCGCCAAGGCGGAGGGCGGCGGGCTCATCGCCGCCAAGCCTCACAATCTGGTGCCCATTCTCTCGCTCGTCGCCAACGATTTCACCCGTGCCGCGGCGACCGCGGACCGGCTCGACCTTCATCTGCCGAAGGAGCCGGTGATGTCGCGCATGGATGCGGATGTCTTCGCGATCCTTGCACGCAACCTCATCGAGAACGGCCTGAAGCACGCCCCCGCAGACACCCGGGTCGAGGTCTCCCTGACGTCCGGACGGGTGTTTTCCGTCAGCAATGCCGGGCCGTCGGTCGCACCCGAGGTGCTGAAGACCCTGACGCGGCGCTTCGCGCGCGGTGAAACCTCGGCCGACGGAACCGGGCTCGGCCTGGCGATTGCCGAATCCATCGCCGCCGGCGCCGGCGCCCGGCTCGAACTGCTGTCGCCGGCAAGCGGCCGGGAGGACGGGTTCGAGGCGAGGGTCTATCTCGAGGAATCCTGACAGGCCAGACTCCGCGTAGCGAGTCCCGAGGGCCAGTCTCCAGAGCATTTCCGACTAATTCGGGGTCGGTTCTGTTTCTCGATTGGTGCGTGCGATCCGGTGGTGAGCCGGTCGCGGCGCGATGCCCGCCATCGGGCAAGACCGGATCGCTGGATATGCTCTTCGCGTCTTCGCTTGGTCCTGCGGCAAAATCGCTCCGTCAGAACGACTCCGAATTGGCCGGAAATGCTCCAGCGCCCGGGTTGTCCTGCCGGCCCGGGTGATCGCTTTCGGCGATTGTACCGTTCTGAATTTCAGGGTACGCTAAAATACGTTCAGATTTCGAAATTGTGAGCGCCGTCTGTTCGGTATTGCGGGAGGAGAAAATGGCCTATCACGTCGACAATCGCCAGGTACGCGTACCCGGCAAGAAGCCAGTCTATGACGTCTCCGAATATTGCCGGCGCAACGGCATCGACAAGGCCGAAGCCCGCAAGCTTGTGAAGGCGCTCGGCCAGTTCGCGACCCACCAGGAGCTGACGATGAACGCCGTGGCTCGCCCGCCGAAATACCGGTGAGCCCGGAGCGTCTCGCGCCTGCGGAGGGTGCTTCTCAGAGCGCGTCGAGTTCGGCGCGGTGCCTTTGCATTGCCAGGAAGCGGGCGAAGTCGCGATCATAAAGCGATCTCGTCGCCGGATTGGGACGTATGACAGTGACGGGCCGCGCCATGGCCACACCCGCTTCCGCCAGCGTGGAAAAAAGGCCGGCGGCGGTCGCGGCATTCATCGCCGTGCCGAGAAGGACGGCGTCCTCGCCGCGGGTAACGGCGATCTCGAGCCGAGTGACATCGGCATAAAGTTCGACGAGAAGCGGATTCCTGACATGCCCGCCGGTCAGGTGCAGCCGTTCCGGCCTGAAGCCGCTCGTTTCCAGCGTCTCCAGGATCTGGCGCAGGCCGAGCGCGATCGACACGCATGCCCGCCAGTAGATCCGGCACAAACCGTCGAACGAGGCATCGAGGGTCAATCCGGCGATCGTGCCCGTCAGCCGGTCGTCCGCAAACGGCGACCGGTTTCCGTGAAAGTCGGGAAGAATGTTGATCCGCTCGCCGAAGCGCGCACCTTCTTCCGCGCGCATCTCCATGATGCGCGCGATCACCCGCTGGTGGGCGGCCGTCGTCGCACCGCCGCCCTCGGCATGGGCGAGCAACAGATGGCCGAGGAGCCCGCCCGTCGCCGATTGCCCCGCCTCGACCAGCCACTGGCCCGGAAAGATCGCCTCGAAGAAAGGCCCCCAAATGCTACGCCCGAACCGTGGCTCGGGTGCAAAGGCGACGAGGCAGCTCGACGTGCCGGCAATCAGCGCGGCCTGCCGCGACAGATCGCCGGGATCAGCTGCCACCGGGCCGAGGACACCCAAGGCGCCGGCATAGGCGTCCACCATGCCGGCGGCGACCGCGATGCCGGGATCGAGACCCATTTCAGCCGCCGCCCAGGGCGACAGCACGCCGACCGGGCGGCCGACGGCAACGCCTTGCTCCGGCAACCCTCCGCGGGCGACGAGATCATCAAGGCCGATCGCCGAGAAAAAGTCCGGCTTCCAACCCTTTCCCTCGTGGGCGAGATAGTTCCATTTGGCCGTCAGCGTACATAGCGAGCGGGCAGGGGAGCCGGTCGCGCGCCAGGTGAGGAAGTCCGCGAGGTCGAAGAAGAGCCCGGCGCTCGCCCAGAGATCCGGCCTCTGCCGTTTCAGCCACATGAGCTTCGGCACCTGCATTTCCGGCGACATGACCTCGCCGCAATGGGCAAGCGCCGGATGGCTGGTGCGGGTGCATTCTTCCGCCTCCGCCGAGGCACGGTGATCGAGCCAGGACATGGTATCAAAAACGATGCCGTCTTCCTCGGCCAGCGCGATCTTCGAACCGTTTTCCGCGCGCAGCACCAACGAACAGGTGGCGTCGAAGCCGACCGACGCAACCTGCCCGGCCGTTATGCCGGAGGCGGCGAGCGCCCCGGCTACCGCCTTGCAGCTCGCCTGCCAGATGTCTTCGGAATCGTGTTCCCCACGCTCGGCACCCGGCCGGCGGAGCAGGATCGGGCATTCGCGCCGCGCCAGCAGGTTTCCCGCCGCATCGAAGACGCCGGCCCGCGCGCTGGCGGTCCCCACATCGACCGCAATCACGTGATCGCGCATTCTGGCCTGTTTCCGTCCCTATTCTTTTGCGACAAGGTGGATCAAATCGGCCATGGCGTCAAACGTGGCGTCGGGTGCCAGTGCTTCGAGTGCCCCCCGATGGGACGCGAAATGCGCGTGCGAGCCGCCGGTGAAGGCGAAGACCGTCATGCCGGCCGCCTTGGCAGCCTCGATGCCCGCCGGGCTGTCCTCGATCACGATGCAGTCGGACGGTCGGCGCCCCATCTGTCCGGCGGCATAGAGGAAGAGGTCGGGCGCGGGCTTGCCACGGGCGACCATCGCCGCGCTGAAGATGTTCGGGGCGAAGCGGTCGAGGAGCCCGGTGACCGTGAGCGACAGGCGGATGCGTTCCATGTGGCTCGACGAGGCGACGCACCAGCCGATGCCATGGGCCTCCAGCGCCTCTAACGTTTCTGCGATGCCGGGGATCGGGCGAAGATCCGCCCTGAAACGGGCAAAGAGGTCCTGGCGCAGCCGTTCGAGGAAGGCCTCGTCCATGTCGAGGCCGAACTCCTGACGGGCGGCGGCAATGACGGTGGAGAGGCTCCGCCCGAGAAACCGGCGATAGGCGCCGGCCTCGTCGATCAGCACGCCGGCGCGTGCGAAGGAGGCGACGAGCACCTCGATCGAAATCGGCTCGCTGTCGACGAGGACGCCGTCGCAATCGAAGATGACGAGCCTCTTCGCCTCCATCATCGGATCTCCCTCTTCCGTTCAGGCGAGCTTATCGTCGAGATATTTCTGCAGGGTTGCCGCCGTTCCATCTTCCCGCAGGCTCGCGAGCGCTCCGGTGAAGCGCAGGACGAAACGCGGATTTGTCCCGACGTCGCCGAAGATGTCGCCGAGGGCGAGGAAGGCCTTCGGATCCTGCCGGGCGGCGAGCGCGGCCGCCTGGAGCCGGTCGGCATTGACGTCGTTGAAGATGATCGCCTTGCCACTGTCTGAAACACCTTCGAAATACCGACACCAGAGGGCCGAGACGAGGGCGAGGCCGACGACGTCGAGCCCCTTGGCCAGGCGGTCGGCGGTCGAGGGAAGGATGAATTTCGGCTGGCGGTTCGATCCGTCCTGGGCGAGCCGCGGGATCGTGTCGCCGATCTTCGGATTGGCGAAGCGACGCTCGATCAGCGCGTAGTAGTCGGCAAGGCTGGTGCCCGGAACCGGTGGTACGACGGGGATGATCTCCTCGTTTTCGAGCTTGGCGAGGAAGCCGCGGATCAGCGGGTTCTCCATCGCCTCGTGGACGTAGTGGATATCCATCAGCGCCGCCGGGTAGGCGATCGCCGCGTGTCCGCCGTTCAGGATGCGAAGCTTCATCAGCTCGTAGGGCGCGACGTCCGGCACGAAGGTGACGCCCACCTCTTCGAGCGCCGGGCGGCCGAGCGGGAACCTGTCCTCCAGCACCCACTGCTTGAACTCCTCGCAGAAGACCGGCCAGCCGTCCTCGATGCCGTAGGTGTCGCGGGCGATCGCAATCTCCCGTTCGCCGGTCGCCGGCGTGATCCGGTCGACC
Source organism: Ciceribacter lividus (assembly GCF_003337715.1). Classification (GTDB taxonomy): domain Bacteria; phylum Pseudomonadota; class Alphaproteobacteria; order Rhizobiales; family Rhizobiaceae; genus Allorhizobium; species Allorhizobium lividum. Next base: position 38,788 of record NZ_QPIX01000011.1, on the reverse strand, counting down.
ATCGCATTCGGGAAGGCGACGTTTTGATGGATCCAGTGGGCAAAGTCGGCGTCGGAGAGCCTGGCGAGTCCGCAGACGGTCGCCTCCGTCACCTCGCCATTGCCGGGGATGTTGTCGCAGCACATGACGGTGAACGGCGGAAGACCCGCGGCGCGGCGGGCTTTCAGCCCCGCGATGATGAGGCCGAACACGGTCTTCGGATGGTCGGGATCGGCCGCATCGGCGGTGATCGCCGGATGGGTGGGGTCGAACTTGCCGGTCGCCGGGTCGATGAAGTAGCCGCCCTCGGTGATCGTCATGGAGACGATGCGGATTGCCGGGTCGGCCAGCGTCGCGACGATCCGGTCGAAATCGGGCGCCGTGATGATGTCCACCATCGGGCCGGTGACGGTCGCGGCGGAGCGGGCGACATCCTGTTCAACGACGGTGGTCAGGAAATCCTGCGCCTTCAACGTATCCCGCATCTTCCGGTCCGACGGCATTACGCCGGCGCCGATGATCGCCCAGTCGAGATCGCGCCCGCGATTGAAGAGCTCGTGAAGGTAGACGGCCATGTGGGCACGGTGGAAGTTGCCCACGCCGAAATGCACGATGCCGGCCTTCAGGCTCGCCCTGTCATAGGCGGGAACGGAGGCCCTCGCTGAAATGGCGGACAGGTTGGCGAGCGAGAGTTTGAAGGTCATGGGGAAGTCCTCGAATTGACGTGCCGGCCAAGCGTTCAGCTCATCCAGTTGCCGCCGTCGACATTGTAGGTCTGGGCGACGATGTAGTCGGCCTCGGGAGTGGCGAGGAAGACCGCCATGCCGGTCAGGTCTTCGGCCCTCCCCATCCGCCCGAAGGGGACGGCCTCTCCGACCAGCTTCTTCTTCTCGCCCCGCGAGCGGTTCTCGTATTTCGCAAAGAGGGCGTCGACGCCGTCCCAGTGCTCGCCGTCGACGACGCCGGGGGCGATCGCGTTGACGTTGATGCCGTGCTTGATGAGGTCGAGCCCGGCCGACTGCGTCAGCGAGATGACCGCGGCCTTGGTGGCACAGTAGACGGCGACGAGCGCCTCGCCACGGCGGCCCGCCTGGCTTGCCATGTTGATGATCTTGCCGCCCTTTCCTCTGGCGATCATCGACTTCGCCGCCGCCTGCAGCATGAAGAGCGTGCCGGCGACGTTGATCGATAAGAGTCGGTCGAAGCTTTCGCGGCTGATCTCGACGATCGGCGCAAGGTCGAAAAGGGCGGCGTTGTTGACGAGAATGTCGAGTCCGCCGGCGCGATCCTCGACGGCCTTCACCGCGGCATCGATGGAGGCCTGGTCGGTCACATCGAGGCGGACGGCATAGGCGGCAGGGCCGATCTCTTCGGCGGTGCGTGTCGCACGATCGAGGTCGATGTCGGCGATTGCGACCGTTGCCCCTTCGCGGACATAGGCCTCTGCGAAGGCACGGCCGATGCCGCGGGCCGAGCCGGTGATCAGGGCCGACTTGCCTTGAAGTCGTCCCGTCATAGGGCAAGTCCCTTCGCATCGAACTTGTGGAGATGGCCGGGCTCGGGGGTGACGAAGACCTCGTCGCCATGTCGGACTGGCACGTCGCCGCCGGTGCGGGTGGTGAGCGTGCCGATGCCCGGAACGTCGACGTGCAGGAAAGTGTCGGAGCCGAGATGCTCGGCCACCGTGACCTTGCCCTTCCAGCGACCTGTCTCGGTCGAAAGGGTGAGGTGCTCCGGGCGGATGCCGACCGTATGTGCGCCTTCGTCGGTCGCCGTCCGGCCGGAGATCAGGTTCATCTTCGGAGAGCCGATGAAGCCGGCGACGAAGATATTGGCAGGCCGGCGATAGAGGTCGAGCGGAGAGCCGACCTGTTCGATGCGGCCCTTGTTGAGCACGACGATCTTGTCGGCCATGGTCATCGCCTCGACCTGGTCGTGGGTGACGTAGATCGAGGTGGCGCCAAGCTTGTGGTGGAGTTCGGTGATTTCGAGGCGCATGGCGACACGCAGCGCGGCATCGAGGTTGGAGAGCGGCTCGTCGAAAAGGAAGCAGCGCGGCGAACGGACGATCGCACGGCCGATCGCGACACGCTGGCGCTGGCCGCCGGAAAGGGCGCGGGGCTTGCGGTCGAGGTAGTCCCCGAGGTTGAGGATGCGGGCGGCTTCCTCGACCTTGCGGTCGATTTCGGCCTTGTCGACGTTCGCCATCTTCAGCGGGAAGCCGATATTGGAGCGCACGCTCATATGCGGGTAGAGGGCGTAGGACTGGAAGACCATGGCGAGCCCGCGCCGTGCCGGCGCTGTCGCCGTCTCGTCCTTGCCGTCGATGATGATCCTGCCGCCGCTCGCATCCTCGAGCCCGGCGATCAGCCGCAGCAGCGTGGACTTGCCGCAGCCCGAGGGGCCCACGAAGACGACGAACTCGCCGTCGTTGATTTCGAGATCGATCGAGGGGATGACCGCGTGCTCGCCGAAGGATTTGGAGAGCTGTTCCAGTCTGATGCTTCCCATGATGGTCGTTCCTTACTTGACGGCGCCGAAGGTCAGCCCGCGTACCAGTTGCCTTTGACTGAACCAGCCGAGAATGACGATCGGCGCGATGGCGAGCGTCGACGCGGCCGAGAGCTTGGCCCAGAACAGGCCTTGCGGGCTCGAGAAGGAGGCGATGAAGGCGGTGAGCGGCGCGGCGTTGGTGGTGGTCAGCCGGATGGTCCAGAAGGACTCGTTCCAGGCGAGAATGATGTTGAGGAGCAGCGTCGAGGCGATGCCGGGAACCGCCATCGGCGTCAGCACGTAGACGATCTCGCCGAAGAGCGTCGCCCCGTCCATGCGGGCCGCCTCGAGGATCTCGCCGGGGATTTCCCGGAAATAGGTGTAGAGCATCCAGACGACGATCGGCAGGTTGATCAGCATCAGCATGATCGTGAGACCGATGCGGGTGTCGAGCAGACCGAAATCCCGGAAGAGGAGATAGATCGGGACGAGGACTGCGACGGCCGGCATCATCTTGGTGGAGAGCATCCACATCAGGATGTCCTTCGTCCGTTTCGTCGGCGAGAAGGCCATCGCCCAGGCGGCGGGAATGCCGACGAGAAGGGCAAGCAGCGTCGAGCCGACCGAGAGCACGACCGAGTTCATGAAGGGCTTCAGGTAGTCGCGCTGGGTCTGGACCGTCACGTAGCTTTCGAGCGTGAAGGAGGGCACGAGGTCGAAACCCTGGATCGCCTCGGTCTCGGTCTTCAGGCTGGTGATGATCGTGTAGAGGATCGGAAAGAAGATCAGCAGCGCGACGACCCAGGCGAGGGCAGTGACGGCGATCTTGCGGCGAGTGGTGATACTGCGTGCCATGGTCGTCTCCTCAGCGGTCGAGATTCTTGCCGACGGCGCGCATCAGGAAGAAGGCGACGACGTTGGCGAGTACGACGGCGATGATGCCCCCGGCCGAGGCGCCGCCGACGTCGTAGCCGAGGAGCGCGGTGCGGTAGATCAGGAAGGCGAGATTGGTGGAAGCGTAGCCCGGACCGCCGTTCGTCGTGACCAGGATTTCCGCGTAAACCCCGAGCAGGAAGATCGTCTGGATCAGGATGACCACGGTGATCGCGCGGGCGAGATGCGGCAGCGTCAGATAGATGAACTGGTTCAGCGCATTTGCGCCGTCCATTTCGGCGGCCTCCTTCTGCTCGGTATCCATCGACTGGAGCGCGGTGAGCAGGATGAGGGTGGCGAAGGGCAGCCACTGCCAGGCGACGATGATGACGATCGACACCAGCGGATACTGCGCGAACCAGTCGACCGGCGTGAGCCCGAGCGCCCGGTTGATGTCGGCGAGCACGCCGTAGCCCGGATGCATGATCATGTTCTTCCAGACGAGGGCGGCGACTGGCGGCATCACGAAGAACGGCGAAATGACCATGATCCGCACCAGTCCCTGGCCGAAGATCGGCTGGTCGAGCAGAAGCGCCACCGCGATCCCGCCGATGACGGTGACGAGGAGCACACCGCCGACGATCAGAAGCGTGTTCCAGAGTGACTGGAAGAAGGCCGGGTCGGTATAGAAATAGCGGTAGTTGAAGAGACCCGCGAAGCTGACATTGGCCGGGTTCAGGAGATTGTAGTTCTGGAACGAGAACCAGAGCGTCATCGCCAGCGGCACGATCATCCAGATCAGCAGGAGCCCGACTGACGGCGCCATCATCATGCGCGCCAATCCTCGTGTGTTTTCCGTTGCCATGGCGCAGCCACCCTGAATTCCGAGGGAGAGGGCAGGCCCTGTCCGTCGGTTCGTTGATCCTCGATCGGGCTGTTCTCCCCCGCGAGCGGGGGAGAACGGTGCCGATGTCCGCGCCGCCCGGACCGCAATCCGGGCGGCGTTGCTTTCGGGAGGTCGAATTACTTGATGTAACCGGCGCGGGTCATTTCGCGCTCGGTGAGGCTCTGCGCCTGGGCAAGCGCATCATCCACCGACATCTGGCCGGCGAGTGCTGCCGAGAAGAGCTGGCCGACCGAGGTGCCGAGGCTCTGGAACTCGGGGATCGCCACGAACTGGACGCCGACATAGGGCACCGGCTTGACGCTCGGGTTCTTCGGGTCGGCCGCGTTGATGGAGTCGAGCGTCATCTTCGCGAAGGGCGCCGCCTTCTGGTATTCCGGGTTCTCGTAGAGCGAGGTGCGGGTGCCGGGAGGAACGTTCGCCCAGCCTTCCTTGGAAGCGACGAGATCGAGATAGCCCTTGCCGGTCGCCCAGGCGATGAACTTTTCCGCGGCTTCCGCCTTCTGCGAGCCTGCCGGGATCGCGAGGTTCCAGGCCCAAAGCCAGTTGCCGCGCTTGCCGAGACCGGTATCCGGGGCGAGGGCGAAGCCGACCTTGTCGGCGACGGTCGAATCCTTCGGATTGGTGACGAAGGACGCAGCCACCGTGGCGTCGATCCACATGCCGCACTTGCCCTGCTGGAAGAGGGCGAGGTTCTCGTTGAAGCCGTTCGAGGAGGCGCCCTGCGGGCCGGCGTCGTTCATCAGCTTGACGTAGAAGTCGAGCGTGTTCTTCCATTCCGGCTGGTCGAACTGCGGCTTCCAGTTTTCGTCGAACCAGCGGGCGCCGAAGGCGTTGGCGGTCGCCGTCAGGAAAGCCATGTTCTCGCCCCAGCCGGCCTTGCCGCGCAGGCAGATGCCGTTGATGCCGTTCTCACGGTAGGTCATCTTGCGCGCCGCATCGGCCACGAAGTCCCAGGTCGGGGCGTCCGGCATAGTGAGCCCGGCCTTCTCCATCAGATCCTTGCGGTACATGACCATCGAGCTTTCGCCGTAGAAGGGTGCAGCATAGAGCTTGCCGTCGTCGCCGGTGAGACCCGAGCGGATCGCCGGCAGCAGGTCGTTGACGTCATAGTCGGCGCCGAGATTGTCGAGCGGCAGCAGCCAGCCCTGCTTGGCCCAGATCGGAACCTCGTAGGTGCCGATGGTCATGATGTCGTACTGGCCGCCCTTGGTAGCGATGTCGGTCGTCACGCGCTCGCGCAGCACGTTTTCCTCGAGCGTGACCCACTCGACCTTAATGTCGGGGTTCTTGCTGGTGAAGTCGTCCGTCAGCCCCTGCATGCGGATCATGTCGCCGTTGTTCACGGTCGCGATCGTCAGCGTCTCGGCCGAGGCGATCCCGGCGAGAGCAAGGGCCGAGCAGGCGCCCAGCAACAAGGTCTTCAATGTCATGTCTTCCTCCCAAAATGAGCATTTGCGCTGTTGATGGGCAAATACTCACTTTGGTGACGAGAAATGTCAATGCAGATTCCATGCTGCAGTGCCGCACGGATCGGTCAACCCGTTGCCGGGACATGAGGATTTTTCCCTGCAGGCATGGGTGGAGGGTGCCCGGAAAAGAGGCTCCTCACCTGCCCGGCGTGGGTCAGGTGCCGAGTTGAGTCCCGAAGATCTGCAGGATGACGGTCAGCGTCAGCACCGTTACCAGCAGCGAAAGGATGATCGCGACGGAGGTCTCCTCACCGAAATAGCCGTAGCGGCTGGCGAACACATAGGCGCCCGCGCCGATCGGCTGGGCCGCCATGACGACCGCGGTCGCAAACCAGATGTCGACGCCGGTTCCGACCAGTGCAAGCAGGACCGCCAGCGTGACAACCGGCTGCAGGACGATCTTGATCAGGGCGGTCGGGCCGACCCATCCGAACTTGGCGGAAAGCGCCTTCCTGGAGATCGGGATGCGGGCGAGCCCGAGACCGAGGGCGAAAAGCGCGGTCGACCCGGCGGCATTCGCGAGGAACTGGGTGAACGACACGGCGACACCCGGCAGGGGAATGCGCAGGAGCGCAAAGGCCGCGCCCGCGAGCACCGCCAGCGTGAGCGGATTCTTGAGCGTCGTCGTCAGGGCACGCTTCAGGCTGGAGAGCAGTCCGACATTCGTCCGGCCGGCGATGTCGTGGGTGACGATGACGGTCATGATCGCCGGGATGTTGTGGAGGATGGTGGCAATCGCCGCCGGCACCGCCGCCTGCGGGCCGAAGGCGGCGACGAGGATCGGAATGCCCATGTAGCCGGTCGTTCCGTAGCACGACGCCATGCCGACGAGCGAGGATTGCGGCGAGCGGACACCGCGCGTCCAGGCAAGCACGTTGCCGGCGACATAGGCCGCGGCGATGCCAGCGAGGGTGGCGAGCACGAAGCGCCACTGCGCGAGGTCGTTCGGATCGGCACGCGCGACCGCGAGGAAGAGCAGCGCCGGAAGGGCGATGTAGAGGACGTACTCGTTGATCAGCTTTTCGGCTTCCGCGCTGAACTGGTTCCGGCGACCGAAGAGATAGCCGACCAGGATGACGAGGAAGACCGGGATGACGATCTCAATCATGCAACTCATGCCTTTTTTGGTTCGTCGGAAACCGGCCGCCGCGATAACGCGACGGCCGGATGAAGCGGGCGGTCAGGCGGCGACCGGCCGGGCGCCGCGGCCGTCGAGGAACTGTCGGGCCATGGTGTAGACCCGGTCGGAGAACAGCACGTCGTCGTCATAGAAGGTCTCGACCATCCGGCGCAGCGCGCGGTACTCGAAGGCCTTCCTCACGGTGACCTCGTGCATCAGCCCTTCGAGATGGTCGCGGAAACCGGTGGCCATCTCCGAAATGCTGCCCTGGTCGTTGACGCCGAGGTCATGGAAGAGCCGCTCGAGCGTCGGCATGTGCAGGCCGATGCGGTTCAGGAAGTAGCGCGACGCGCTGCTCGCGCCGAGATAGTCGGGAATATTGGTGACCCCCATGTTTTCGCAGTCGACGATATGGCCGCTCGCCGGACGGAAGAGGCTCGGCACCAGAAGGAAAGTCTCCTCGGCGAGCCGCGCCGTTTCCGAAACGGTCTCGTCGTTCAGGTCGCCGCCGGTGATGTGGATGTTCTTCTCGGCGAAGATCTTGCACAGAAGCTCGATGGCCGGCAGGCCGGACCGGTTACCGAACTCGGCGAACCCGCCCTCGATCAGGTTGAAGCCGTGGTAGATCGAGGCGAGCGCGTTCTGGAGGCCGAAACCGCGGTCGTTGTGGGCATGCAGGCAGAAATTGGTTTCCGGGTAGTCGTGGCGCAGGTTCGCCGCGAGCACCGCCATCGCCTCGGGATAGATCGTCCCGAGGGAATCGTTGATCCGAACGGTCTCGATCCCCAGTGCCCGCGACCGGTCGATCTGCCGCGTGATGTTGGCGTATGCCGCTTCGCCGATCTCGCCGCCGAAATTGTTGAGGAGGGAGACGCGGAGGCTGTCGAAGCCGAGGCGGCGGAACCGGTCGACCGTTTTCTCGAACAGGTCGTGCTCGCTGTCATGGGTGATCATGCCGAAGCTGATGGTGACGTGCCGGCGCAGCGCCTCGGGAAACCGCTCGAACTGCACCATCAGCGGTTCGAAGCAGTTGAGCAGCAGGATGAAGGAGAACTTCTGCCCGTCTATCGTATGCTCTCCTTCGAGCCTTGCCAAGACGGCGGCGAGATCGTCCGGATCGTCGGGACCGCTCCCGAAGACCAGATCCCGCACGCCGGACTTCATGATGCTGCGGATCAACGGCAGCTTGTCGATGGTCGGGATGGAGAACATGCAGCGTTCAGCCCCTTCGCGCAGGGTCTCGTCGAGCACGCCGTCAATGCTGAAGTTCGAGAAACGCGGCTTGTGGCCAGCCGGAAATGTCATTCCCATGATGGGCTCCTTGGCTATGTAACGTTCGGTGGTGCGATCGAAACCATCCTCCCGCATGAAGGGTATTGCGCATTGCAGCATGACGAAAATGAATTATGCTGCGCCAATATGCGAAAGAGGCATTACGATGATCGATTTGCGCAGGCTGACGCTCGAACAGATAAGGGCTTTCGTCGCGGTGGCCGAACACCAAAGCTTCACGAATGCCGCACGATCGCGGATGCGCACGCAGACGGCGCTCACGCGGCAGATCAGGAGCATGGAGGACGCGCTCGGCGAGCGCCTGCTCAAGCGTTCGCGTGGCCATGTCGAAGGGCTGACCGACGCCGGCCAGCGGCTTCTGCCCTTCGCGCTGAAGATCCTTGCCACCGTGGACGACGCCTGGACGAACCTGCAACGCCCCTCCGTCTCCGGCAGCATCCGGGTCGGCATCATGGATGATATCGACGTCGGCTGGCTGAACGAGCTCGTCAGCCGGTTCAAGGCGAGCCATCCCGACTGCGACGTCCGCGCGATCTCGGACTTCTCCGCCCGGCTGGAACGGCGTCTCGAAAACGGTGAGGTCGACATCGCGCTCATCAAGCAGCTCGTCCAGGCCGACGCCGTTCCGTCCGCGGGCGTTCTGCGGCGGGAGGCGCTGGTCTGGGCCGCCGGTCCCGGGTTCCGCCCCGACCCGGAACAGCTCCTGCCGCTCGTCGTCTTCCACGAGGGATGCGCCTACCGCCGCCACCTTTTGGAGAGCCTCGAGGACGAGGGCATCCGCTCGCAGGTGGTCTACGAAGGCCAGAGCTATGCGAATGTGCTCGCCGCCGTCCGGGCCGGCTTCGGCATCACCGCACTCGCGGAGAGCCAGGTCGAGGGGGGAGGGCTTCTGCGGCTGCAGAGGCTCGGCGAGGTGGAACTGGCCGAACTCGGCATGGTCGAGATCGTGCTTCGCCAGACCGCCGGCCGGTCGAACGCGGCCTTGAAGGCCTTCGCGCGGGCGATCGAGCATCACGTGCCGGAAGGCGCAGCCTCCACCGTCTCCGGTTTCCCGCCTTCGGTTTCACAGTTCATCGGCCGTCCGGCTCCGGGCGGGCAGAGCCTCGCGCCGTAGCCGGCGCCGACTGCCTCCGCGGCACAGACGAAAAGACCCCGCGGCAGGAGAGAGCCGCGGGGTCTCGCCCCGAAGGTCCGCGGCAGGGGGCGTGCCGTAACCTTGGGAGAAGGGATGCTTCAGACGGTCAGTTCGCGCCGTTCGAGCTCGGTCACCATGGCGAGATCGAGGATCTTCTGCAGGTTGGCGGCGTGGCGGAAATTCGGCTCCTGACCGCGCCCCTCCTGGATCGCCGCGATGAACTTCTGGTAGTTGGTGGCGACCGGATCGACCGCGATCTCCTTCCACACCGCGAGTTCGACATCCTCCTGCAGGCAGGCCCGCAGAACCGAACGATCCGGCCGGTGGATGACCTCGAGCGCGCCCTTGTCGCCGTGAATGCGCAGCCTCAATTCGTTGAGGTGGCCCGTCGCCCAGCGGCTTGCGTGGATCACGCCCATCGCACCATTGGTGAACTCGGCCGTCATCGTGAAGCTGTCATTGGCGTCGAGATCGTATTCGCCGATCCTGTTGCCGGGCGCCTTCTCGAAGGTCTTCAGCCGCGCGAAGATGTGGTCGATATCGGTCGCTGCACCGTAACCGGCGAAATCGAGGATGTGGATGCCGACATCGCCGAGCACGCCGTTGGAGCCGTGCTTCGTCGAGAGACGCCAGAGCCACTGGCTCTCCGTCGACCAGTCGCCCCAGGCCTTGGAGACGAGCCAGCTCTGGAGATAGGAGGCCTCGATGTGGCGCACCTTGCCGATCTCGCCGGCGAGCACCATCTGGCGTGCCTTCTGCACCTGCGCGACGTTGCGGTAGGTGAGGTTCACGACGTTGACGAGGCTGGCGCGTTCGGCGGCCGTCGCCATCTCGTCGGCCTTGCCGTAGGTCTCGGCGAGCGGCTTTTCGCACATCACGTGCTTGCCGGCGGCAATCAGGGGAAGCGTCGTCGGATAGTGGGCGCGATCCGGCGTGACGTTGGTCACGGCATCGAACTCGCCCCAGGCAAGGGCTTCCTCCAGCGAGGTGAAGGTGTTCGGGATGTCGTGGCGGGCGGCGAAGGCACGCGCCTTCGCGAGATCGACGTCGACCGCGGCGACGAGCTGGACATCCGGGATCGTCGCGAAGTTCATGGCGTGGGTATTGGCCATGCCGCCGGTTCCGAGGACGAGGAGACGAACGGGCGCCATCAGCGGTATCCTTCCTCGTCGGCCTTGTGGAGCTTCGGGCCGCGTTCGGTGATCGGTTCGAGCGCCTTGTCGACCGGCACGTTCGGCGCCTCGTGGATACCGGCGAACGCCGGCTGCGGATTGTAGGCCCAGCGGACGGCGTTTTGAATCACCTTCTGCACCGTCGCGTCGTGATAGGTGGGGTAGGTTTCGTGACCGGGCCGGAAGTAGAAGATGTTGCCGGCACCGCGCCGCCAGGTGAGACCCGAACGGAAGACCTCGCCGCCGGCGAACCACGAGATGAAGACCGTTTCCAGCGGCTCCGGCACGGAGAAGAACTCGCCGTACATCTCCTCGTTCTCCAGCACGAAGTTTTCCGGGACGCCGGCGGCGATCGGATGGCCCGGATTGACCGTCCAGATGCGCTCGCGCTCGCCTGCTTCGCGCCATTTCAGGGCGCAGGGCGTGCCCATCAGCCGCTTGAACGGCTTGGAAAAGTGTCCGGAATGCAGGACGATGAGCCCCATGCCTTCCCATACGCGCCTGGCAACGCGCTCGACCACTTCGTCCTCCACCGCGCCGTGATCCTTGTGCCCCCACCAGACGAGCACGTCCGTTTCCTCAAGCCGCGCCTCGGTCAGCCCGTGCTCTGGTTCCTGCAGGGTCGCCGTGGACGCGGTGATCGCGTCGTCCGCGTTCAGCGCCGCGGCAATGGTCGTATGCATTCCGTCCGGGTAGATCGAGCGCACCACCTCGTTGACGCGCTCATGGATATTCTCTCCCCAGACAACTGTCCTGATCGTCACGTGACTTCTCCTTGTTCCCGGAACACCGCCACGGCGCCCCGCATTGCTCTATCTGCCGTTCAGGCGGCACCCTTCATGAGGTTGCGGTGAAGGGCGCGACCGTTGCTGTCGAACCGGTGCAACTCGGTCTCCTGCGGCGATACCGCGACGGTCTCGCCCGGTTTCGGGGTGAGGGTGCCCTCCTGCCGCACGACCAGCGGCTCGGCGGCGCCAATGTCGACATAGACATAGCTGTCGGAACCGAGCATCTCCGAATGGACGACCGATCCCCGCCAGCGGCCCTCTTCGCCGAGGGACAGGTGCTCCGCGCGGATGCCGATCGTGTGGACGCCGAAGTCCTCCGAAAGAGGCCCCGAAAGGAAGTTCATCTTCGGCGAGCCGATGAAGCCGGCGACGAAGAGCGAATTCGGTCTCTCGTAGAGTTCGAGCGGCGTGCCGATCTGTTCGACCACGCCGTCGCGCAGCACGCAGATGCGGTCGGCGAGCGTCATCGCTTCCACCTGGTCGTGGGTGACGTAGATCATCGTCGTGCCGTGCATACTACGATGGAGCTTGGCGATTTCGAGGCGGGTTGCGACCCGCAACGCCGCATCGAGATTGGAGAGCGGCTCGTCGAACAGGAAGACGCGGGGATCGCGCACGATCGCCCGGCCGATCGCCACTCGCTGGCGCTGACCGCCGGAAAGCTGGCGTGGCAGCCGCTCGAGATAGGGCGTCAGCTGCAGCATCTCGGCGGCGTCGCGCACCCTCCGGTCCCGCTCGGCCTTGTCCTGGCCGGCGAGCTTCATGCCGAATGCCATGTTGTCGAACACGGTCATGTGCGGATAGAGCGCGTAGGACTGGAAGACCATGGCGATGCCGCGTCTGGCCGGCGGCAGGCGGTTCATCTCCTCGCCGTCGAAGGCGAGTGTGCCCGAGCTGATATCCTCGAGCCCGGCGATCAGGCGCAGCAGGGTGGACTTGCCGCAGCCAGAGGGGCCGACGAAGACCATGAATTCGCCGGAGCGGACCTCCAGGTCGACACCTTTGATGACTTCGAGCGCGCCGAAGGACTTGCGGACATCGGCAAGCTGGATGTGGGCCATGGGTTCTCCTCCTATCCCTTGACGCCGCCGGCGGTGAGGCCGGATATGATCCGCCGCTGGAAGATCAGCACGAGAACGACCAGCGGCAGGGTGACGATGACCGAGGCGGCCATGATGCTGCCCCAGGGAATTTCGAACTGGCTGTCGCCCGACAGCATCGCGATGGCGACCGGGACGGTGCGCTGGCTGTCGGACGAGGTGAAGGTCAAAGCGAACAGGAATTCGTTCCAGGCCGCGATGAAGGCGAGAAGGCCGGTGGTAACAAGGGCCGGCCACATCAGCGGCATGAAGACCTGCGTGACGATCACCCATGACGAGGCGCCGTCGACGATCGCAGCCTCCTCGATCTCGATCGGCAGTTCCCGCATGAAGGTGGTGAGCACCCAGACCGTGAAGGGCAGGGTGAAGATCATGTAGGAGAAGATGAGCGCGATCGGCGTGTTGAACACCCCGAACCAGCGGACGAGCTCGAAGAGACCGGCGAGTACGGCGATCTGCGGGAACATCGAAACGCCGAGGATGGTCAGCAGAAGCAGGCCGCGCCCACGGAACCGCACCCTCGCAAGCGCGTAGGCCGCGGTGATGGCGAGCAGCAGCGAGATCATCACCACCAGTGTCGAGAGCAGCAGCGAATTGCCGAGATTGCGCAGGAAGCTGCCGCGCGACAGCACGGCGACATAGTTGGACAACGTGATGGATCGCGGCCAGTAGCTGACGTCGAAGAGGGAACTGCCGGGTTTGAGGCTGGTGATGACGGCATAGTAGAACGGAAAGACCGAGACCACGACGATGATCGCGACGAGGGCATAGAAGGCGGATTGCCGGACGATGGTGGGCATCAGCGTTCACCTCCCGACAGATTGACGCGACCGAAACGGATGTAGAGCACGGTGATCGTCGCGATGATCAGGAAGAGCATGGTCGAGGCGGCCGCGCCGTAGGCGAACTTGTCGAACTCGAAGAGGTTCTCGCGCGCCATGACCGACATGGTCTTGGTGCGGGCGTTGTTCGGCGTCAGCACGTAGATGAGGTCGAAGATCCGCATCGCGTCGAGCATGCGGAAGATGACGGCGACCATCAGCGCGGGGCGGATGAGCGGTAGCGTGATGCGCCAGAACACCTTGACCGGATGAACGCCGTCGATCTTCGCGGCCTCGTAGATGTCCTGCGGCACCATCTGCAGGCCGGCGAGAATGAGGAGCGCCATGAACGGCGTCGTCTTCCAGACGTCGACGATCAGCACGGCGACCATGGCCGTCTGCGGATCGGCGGTCCAGGCGATCTTCTGGCTGATCAGGCCGAGGCTCAGGAAGATCTCGTTGAGAATGCCGAACTGGTCGTTGAGCATCCAGGCCCACATCTTCGCCGAGACGATCGTCGGGATGGCCCAGGGAATGAGGATGGCCGCGCGGACGATCCCGCGTCCGGGAAAGCGCGCGTTGAGGACGAGGGCGACGACGAGGCCGAGCATCGTTTCGACGGTGACGGAGATCAGCGTGAAGCGCAACGTGTTCCAGACCGCGCCCCACCATGCGGGATCGACGAGCAGTCCGCGATAGATGGTGCGACCGCTCTTCAGGGTGGTCCAGCTCAGGTAATTGTCGAAGCCGACGAATTCCGCCGCGCCGAGATTGGTCAGGGTGGCATTGGTGAAGCTGAAGGAAATGGTCCGGATCAGCGGCCAGCCAGCGACGAGGGCAAGCACCAGAAGCGTCGGCGCAAGAAAGGTCCATGCGGAACGGATGCGCTGGGCGCTGAGATCGGAACCGGCGGCAGCCCTGGCGGGTCGATGCAGCGCGGGGCGGTCGAGCGTGAGATTGGTCATGAGCGATCCTCGGGAACAGCCAAAGTCAGGCTGGGCGGCGGGGACGGCCGCCCAGCCCGCGGATCACCAGGAACTGCCCTTCAGTTCCGTCAGTTCGACCTCGAGCAATTCGAGATTTTCGGCCGCCGAGCCCGATCCCGACAACGTGTTGTGGACCGCGCTCCAGAACCGCGAGGAGACTTCGTTGTACTTCATCTTGGTGGCCGCCGACGGCCGCGGCACGGCATCCTGGAAGATCGGCTTCCAGTTCGGCATGAAGGGCTGGGCCGCCGCGATGTCCGGGTCGTCGTAAAGGGCCTTCAAGGTCGGAAGAAACGAATTCTCGACCGCGCGGCGCTTCTGCACCTCCGCCGAGGTCAGGAACTTGACGAGCGCAATCGCCGCCTCCTGTTCGTGGGAATATTTCGAGACGGCGAGGTTCCAGCCGCCGAGGGTGGAGGAGGGCTTGTCACCGACGGCTGCCACCGGCAGCGGGGCAACGTCGAACTTGCCCTTCACCGCGCTGTCGTCGCCGTTGCCGAGGGCGTAGGCGTAGGGCCAGTTGCGCATGAAGACCGCATTGCCGGTCTGCCAGACGCCACGGGCCTCCTCCTCCTGGTAGGAGAGGACGCCGGGCGGCGAAATGGTGCCGATCCACGATTTCGCCTGTTCGAGTGCGGCCGCCGCCCTCTCGTTGTTGACGGAAATCGTGCCGTCCGGCTCGACGATCTGGCCGCCGCCGGAGGACTTGATCCATTCGAGCGCATCGCAGGTGAGGCCTTCATAGGCATTCGCCTGGAAGACGAAGCCCCACATGTCCTTCCGGCCCGCCGCGCGTTCCTTGTCCTGGATTTCCTTCGCGGTGGCGGCGAGTTCCTCCCAGGTCTTCGGAACGGCCTTCCCGTATTTCTCCAGAAGGTCCTTGCGGTAGTAGAGCGCCGGCGCGTCGGTAAACATCGGCATGGCGACGAGCCGGCCATCGACGGTCTGCGAGGCGATGATCGACGGGAAGAACTGGTCGACAATGTCGCTCGCCGCCGGCTTGAGGTCGATGAACTGGTCAGCGAGCTGTGGCGCCCAGACGACGTCGGTCTGGTAGACGTCGACGTCGGAGTTGCCGGCGGCGAGCCACAGGCGGAACTGCGCGAACTGTTCCGAACTCGAGGGCGGCATGGTCACCAGCGTGACCTTGTGGCCGGTCTGCTGCTCGAACTCCCCGAAGAGCTTCTGCAGGAAATCGAGATTCTTGCCGGTGGAATGGGCCGCAACCGTGACGTCGGCGGCCTGCGCGGCACCGCATAGCGCCATGGCTGCAACCACGGCGGCACTCAACAGCTTCTTCATGCGTTTCTCCTCCCAGAAAAACCAGATGCCAAGGCTGTATCTCAGCAAAATTGAAAGCGCTTTGGTCTCGCGACTGTGGCAAAAAACATGACTGGAGTCAAATGAGGGAAGCGCTGTTGCTGCATCGGAGTGTCAAACAATTGATTTTAGGCGGATTTACTCGCTCAGAGAAGTATGGCGTCGTCCATGGGCGATGCGATGCAAAAGTCCATCCCCTTCTATTTGTATGGGTTTTTGTAACCGCTTTCGATTCCTTGCTGCCGCCATCTTGCATGGGGCCGCGGGAGCGTGGGATAAGCCCTTTCACGGACGCCGATGCGAGCGGCGCCGACCCGATATCTCCGGAGGAACCCGCCGCGGAATGAAGCTCAAGGAATTTGCCGAACACATAGGGCTTTCGCCGACCACCGTCAGCCGGGCGCTCGGCGGCTATCCGGAGGTGAACGAGGAAACCCGCGCCCGCGTCGTCGAGGAGGCGGCCCGGCTCGGCTACCGCCCCAACATCAACGCCGTCAGGCTTGCCACGGGCAGGGTTGGCGCGATCGGCGTCGTCATGAGCAAGACAGGCGAATACCAGTTCACCGAATTCATGAGCGGGATCGCGGAACGGCTGAGCGACGAGGATATCGACATCCTGGTGACGCCGATGGCCGAACAGGACCTGCAGAGCGAGCTGCAGGTCTTCCGGCGGCTGGCGGAAAGCCGGCGTGTCGACGCGGTGATCGTCCACGCGCCGCGGCCAAAGGACGAGCGCATCGCCCTGCTGCACAAGATGCAGATGCCCTTCATCGTGCATGGCCGGTCGGAAACGACCGTGCCGCACGCCTGGCTCGACATCGACAACGAGGGGGCCGTGCGCCGGGCGACCGAGCACCTGCTCGACCTCGGGCACCGGCGGATCGCCATGATCAACGGTCGCGAGGGCCTTACCTTCACGATCCACCGTGACGCCGGCTACCGAAAGGCGCTCGAGGCGCGGGGGATCGCCTTCGATCCCAAGCTCGTGTCGCACGGCATCTTCACCGACGAAGTCGGCTTCCGCTTCGCCCGCTCCGCGCTCGAGCAGACGCCGCGCCCGACCGCCTTCGTCGCCGGCTCGATGATGACGGCGCTCGGCGTCTATCGTGCCGCACGCTCGCTGAACCTGAGGGTCGGCGAGGACATCTCCGTCATCGCCCACGACGACGTCTTTCCCTATCTCACCGCCGACAACATGGCGCCGTCGCTCTCGACCACCCGCTCATCGATCCGGGCGGCGGGCACGCGGGTCGCCGATCTCCTGCTTCAGATGCTCGGCGGGCGGGAGGCGACCGACATCCACGAACTCTGGCCGGTCGAGCTCATCCTGCGGGAATCGACAAGACCGAGGAACGCCTGATGGACATCGTCGTCGTCGGCAACGTGAACCACGACCACATCTGGCGGATCACTGAGCCGTTGCGCCCCGGCGGGCGGATTTCCTTCAGCGACCGCAGCCTGCGCCTCGGGGGCGGCGGCTATTATACCGGACGGCGGCTGATCGAGTTCGGGCACCGGGTGACGCTGGTCGCCTCGCTTGCGCGTGACGCGCACGGCCTCGATGCGCTGCGGGAGCTCGCGGCACTCGGCTTCGTCACCGATCACGTGACGTTGACGGAAGGCAGGACCGAGTTCGCCGAAATCCTCCTCGATCCGGCGGGCGAGCGCACGATCCTCGGAAGCGTCCACAAGGCGGCGCGGACCGTCGAGCTCTCCGAACCGCTCCCGGGGGATGCCTTCTACGTCAACGGGACGCAATTGCCGGACACCCTGATCACCGCGCTTAGGCAGGCGCCGCTCGTCGTGTCGCAGTTTCCGCTGCGCTCAGTGACGCCGCGTCCTGCGGACGTCATGGTCGGCTCGATCGCGGACTTCCCGGGCGAGCGCCTCGACGCGATCTGGGAGCGGGCGCGGGGAATTGCCGGCGAACGGCTGAACAATCTGCTGCTGACCGACGGCCCGAACAGCATCACCATTCACGACGGGCGGCAGACGACCGAAGTCCGCCTGACCGACGCGGTGACGACGGCCGATACCATCGGCGCCGGCGACAGCTTCAGCGGCGCGCTCCTGCACTATCTGCTGCTGGGCCACACGATAGGGCAGGCGGCGTCCGAGGCGGGCCGCGCGACTGCCGACTGGTTGCGGCGGCGTGACGCAGAGCGTGTCAAAATGCCCGAAATGCCGGCCTTCGAGTCCTGACGGGCCACCCGACGTCTTTTGCCGGAGCGCTTGCGTTTGATCGCGGTCAAAGCGACGACTCGTCTTTGCCTCCACGACAGTCCTCGCGAACCGGAGGACAAGATGAGCATCTACGATCTCTACTGGACGAAGCCCGTCGAAATCAGAATGCAATGCGGGCTGAAACGAAGCTTCCGTCACCCCTACGACGCTCTCGACTTCCTCGAATCCGAATGGCCGACACGGCATGGCGTTGCCTATCGCCGCGCCGTGCTCTGGTGCGGCCAATCGCTCGAAACGGAGCAACTGGCGGGCCTCGCGCGCTGTTCCTTCATGACCGCGGCCCGTGAGGCCGGAATGCTGGTTCCCGGCAAGCCCGAGCGGCGGTGCGGCACGGTCGCAGCACCGCATCACTGGTGACGTTCGACGCTTCCGGTGCGGGAGGGTGGATGCAGTCAGGATTGTGCGCACACTGATCAGGAGCAGGTACGGCGGCTTGCCAGCAGCATGAAGTCAATTGCAGCATATATTAGCTAATGCTTTCGGGTGACTTCTGCGACCACCGCGAAAGGTGTAGACTTCTCGTTTGCTGCAAAAACCTGCCAACCGGCGTGGGAGCGTGTTGCGCGTCCCGTCGAGCACGATCGACGAACCAGCGTCCGATCCGATCCCATTGGATCTCAAGGACACCTATGGCCAGTTCAACGCCATACACCATACCGGCAGGGGAGCGGTCCGCCAGAACATGTAAATCAAGAAAGGGAGGCGACAATGACCGAGACAAAATGGGCCATCAAAGGCCGCGAATTCATCCACTGCAACTGTGATTACGGGTGTCCGTGCCAGTTCAATTCTCGTCCCACCAAAGGCGGCTGTGACGCTGTCGGCTTTGTCGATATCGAAGAGGGATATCACGGGAATACGAAGCTCGGCGGACTGAGGATCGGCATCATTGCCTCGTGGCCCGGCGCCATTCACGAGGGAAGGGGGCAGGTCGTGCCCATCGTCGACGAGCGCGCATCGCCCGAGCAGCGAGAAGCGCTTTTGCGCATCATGAGCGGTCTGGACACCGAGCCCGGCGCCACCTTTTTCCAGGTCTTTTCGGCGACTTTTGAAAAGGTCCACGAACCTGTTTTCGCGAAGATCGATTTCGAGATCGACGTCGACGGTCGCACCGCGAGAGTGGCCGTTCCGGGCTGGGTCGAGGCGCGCGGAGAACCGATCCGCAACCCTGTCACCGGTGACGCGCATCGTGCGCGGATCAACCTGCCGCAGGGCTTCGAGTACGATGTGTGCGAGGTCGGGCGAGGCTGGGGCGAGACAAAGGGACCTGTGGCGCTTTCGCTGAATGACTCGCACGCGCACTTCTCGCGGTTGAACATGACCGAAAGCGGTGTCGTTCATTGAACACGACGACGGATACGCCGCTCGAGGCCGTGCTGCGGCGCGATGGACTGATCATCGCGACGTCCATCGCCGCCCTTACCGTGCTCGCATGGGCCTATATCCTGCGGCTTGCCGCGGGCATGACCATGGGCGGCATGGACATGATGGGCTATCGCATGATCTCGAACGGCTTCGAGATGGCGATGGCGCCCGCGCAGCAGGCGTGGACGGCCGGCGATTTCGCTTTGATGTTCGCCATGTGGACGGTGATGATGATCGGCATGATGACGCCGTCGGCGGCGCCGATGATCCTCATCTACGCACGCACGGGCAGGATGGCCGCCGCGTCTGCCAAGCCCTTTGCCGCAGCCGGCTGGTTCGTGACCGGATACCTGGCGGTGTGGAGCGGGTTTGCTCTCGCGGCAACGACGGCCCAATGGGCGCTCGAACGGCTGGCTCTGCTCAGTCCGGACATGGCGAGCACGAACAACGTTCTGGGCGGCGTGATCCTGGTCGCAGCCGGGCTTTACCAGTGGCTGCCGCTGAAGCACGCCTGCCTGTCGCAATGCCAGTCGCCCCTGCTGTTCATTCAGCGTTTCGGCGGATTTCGCCGCGGCGCGACCGGAGCCTTCAAGATGGGCGCCACGCACGGGGTCTATTGCCTCGGCTGCTGCTGGGCGCTGATGGCTCTCCTCTTCGTCGGCGGCGTGATGAATCTCGTGTGGATCGCGGCGCTCGCCGTCTTCGCCCTCGCGGAGAAGCTCATGCCGGCGGGGCGGCTGCTCTCGCGGGTGGCGGGGATCGGCCTGCTGGCGGCAGGTCTGCGCCTGCTCGTCATGTGAGCTGGCGATCCATTTCTCGTGTCCCTGGCTCTCAGCGCATGTGAGGCCGATTGCCTGCCATCGCCGGCGGCACGGCACTTCCGTGCCACCATCGCCCGAGCAAGTGGTCCAGCGAAACGACGCCCGGGCCGCGGATGACGATCACCAGCAGGCAGACCGCCCATGTTCCATGCGTCGGCCAGGCGCCGGGATAGACGAAGATCTGGATGACCGTCGTCATCGCGAGAAGCGCGAGTGCCGACAGACGACTGAGGAAGCCGACGACCAAGAGCAGGGGAAAGAAATGCTCCGCCGCCGCTGCAAGATGGGCGGCGAGCCAGGGGTCGATCAGCGGCAGCCGGTATTCGTTCTCGAAGAGGTAGACGGCGCTGTCGGTGACCATCCAGCCGTCGACCTTGGTCTGGCCCGATTGCCAGAAGACCGCAGCGATCGAGACCCTGGCGAGGAGGGCAAGGAAGGAGTGGGGGATCATCTCGGCGAGAGAGACCGCCCGCGCATGGAGCGCGACGGCAGATGCGACGAATGTCATGGCAATTCCTCCGGGGCCTCTATGGCCGTGAAAAGACCGGCTTCGAAGAGGCCGGCGAGATTGGCAGGAAGATCGAAATCAGCGCTTGCTTCCAGAGCCCGGACCGCCGCTTCGCCGAGCGGGGCGCCGTCGGCAAGGCTCTGCAGGAAGACGGCGCCGCCGGGCGGCAATCGCCGTACTTCGACGAGCATTTCCGGCCGGACGACGACAGCATCCTCGCCACGCCAGACGGTGATCGGCGCGGGTTCGGCCTCTCCCACGTTCATCGTCCAGATGGTGACGACCGGATGGGACGAGCGCAGGATCGCGAGCGACGGGTGAGGGCGGAAACGCAGTGACACCAGCCTTTCCGGCGGGACTGCTGCCAGTGTGGCCGGATCGAGAGGCTCGGCATCCGCCGCGTGATAGGCGCGGGAGCGGGCGATCTCCAGCCGCGCGACATCGGCGAGATAGGGCAGCGATGCCGCCGGTTCGAAATCTTCGATGAAGGCCGGCAAGTCGTCGCCGTAGGCGAGCAGAAGCGGGCTCAGGGGTGGATGAGCGGCGATGAACGCGCGCGCCATGGCGGCGAAGAAATCCGCGCCGACAAGCTTCTCCACGACCGGGAACCGGCCCTGCAGGGCCGCGGTCAATCCGACCATGACATTGTTGCGGTAGACGCCGAAGCGGCGGTCCGGCGCGCCGTTCCAGGCCGTCAGCCCGTCGGGAGCGGAGGGATCGGTCGAGACCAGCGCGGCCGAGAAGATGGCTTGTGACCTCATGGCAACCTCACGACGCTCTGGCGAGCGCGGCGTGATCGAGGATGCACCCCGCCGCTTCCGCTTCGGCGCGCAGGGTTGCCCAGTCCGGCACGTCGTTGTCCCATTCGATGAGGGTCGCGACGGGTCCGGTGCGGGCGATCGTCCGCGCGTAGAGGGCCCAGACCGGGTCATGGACCGGCGTGTCGTGGCTGTCGATCAACAGCGGGGCGCCATGGTCGTCGACGGTCGCGGAATGGCCGCTCAGATGAATCTCGCGCACATGGGCGAGCGGAAATCGGTCGAGGTAGTCCCGCGCATCGAGATTGTGGTTGGTTGCGGCGACGAAGACGTTGTTGATGTCGAGCAGGAGACCGCAACCCGTGCGGCGGACCACTTCGGCGAGGAACGCCGTCTCCTCGATCGTGCTCTCCTCGAACAGAAGATAGGTCGCCGGGTTTTCGAGCAGCATCTGGCGCCCGAGTGCTTCCTGTACCTGCGAGACGTGTTCGGCGACGGTCGCGAGCGTCGCGTCCGTGTAGGGGAGGGGAAGGAGATCGTTGTAGAAATTCTCGCCGTGGCTCGACCAGGCGAGATGTTCGGAGAAACTCTCCGGTTCGTAGCGGTCGCAGAGCGTCGTGAGCCGTGCGAGGTGATCGCGGTCGAGCGGCTGCGTTGCACCGATCGACAGGCCCACGCCGTGGATCGACAGGGCGTAATCGGCCCTGAGCTTGCCGAGGCGGGCATGCGGCGGCCCGCCGGCGCCCATGTAGTTCTCGGCATGGACCTCGAAGAAGCCCAGAGGCTGCCGGGCGGCGTCGATGTCGTGAAAGTGCTCCGGCTTGAAGCCGACGCCGGGGCGGGGCGGTAGTCGTGAGGCTCGCATCGGTCGGTCTCCTTTTGTAGCGACGGTACCCGTCCCTCGCCGGTGCCTTCGTGCATGACGGCGAGGGACAGGGAGGCTCGGCTCAGACGGGTGCAGGGCCCTGGGTCAGTGTGCCGTGACCACCGGGCGTGTTGATCGTCTCGCAGGTTCCGGCAGGCACCAGCTTCCAGGCATTCTGCTGGTAGTCGACCTTGGATGTTCCGGCACAGGTGGTGCCGGGGCCGGCGGCGCAGTCGTTCTGGCCCTTGAGGGCGACGCCGTAGCATTTCTCCTTCGCGTCGGCGGCGGCCGCGGCCGGTGCAGCGGACGCGGCAGCAATGGCGGCGGCGACGGAGGCTGCAAGAAGCGTGGGGGTAAGCAGATTCATATCGGGACTTCCTTGTCGTAGATTGTTGGAGACGTCGGGACGTTCATCAGGCCGGGGTGACGGAACCCATGCCGGCGGGCGTCTTGATCGTCGTGCAGGTGCCGGCCGGCACGAGCTTGAAGGATGCCTTGTCGTAGTCGATCGTCTGATGGCCGGCGCAGTCGTGCTTGCCGGCGGCGCAGTCGTTCTGGCCCTTGAGCGCAACGCCGTAGCACTTCTCCTTGGTTTCGGCGGCGGAGGCCGGTACGGCGATCGATGCGATGGCGGAGGCAATCGCGCCGGTCAGTGCAAGTGTTACGATAGACTTGTTCATGGATCTGTCTCCTTTGAGGGTGCTTGCCGAGGATCGGCTGCGAAAGGGACTACGGTGCGGTTCGTCGCATTGTTACAGGAGGGTGCCGTTTTTTTCGTGAGGGAGGAAATTTTCCGGCGAAGCACGGGAAGTTGACCGGGACGAGAGGAAATTTGACGAATTTTCTCTTCCGATCTGTAATAAAGGCGCGAGCCGCTGCGTAGGGGGAATGAGAAGGCTTGTCGACCAGAGCAAGAGAAGAGCAATGGGCCGAATGGATGCGGGCAGCGATCGCCGGCGACGGCCGCGCCTATCAGGCGTTCCTGACGGGCGTGACCCCGCATCTCAGGGCGCTGGCGCTCAACGGATGCGACCGGTTCGGCGCGCCGAAGGGCGAGGCGGAGGATGTGGTGCAGGAAGTGTTGCTCGCCGTGCACCTGAAGCGCGGCACATGGGATCCGGACCGGCCGATCGGTCCGTGGCTTTCGGCGATCGTCCGCAACAAGCTGATCGACGCCCTGAGGCGGCGGGGCAGGCGAACGAATGTGCCGATCGAGCACGTGGTGGACATTCTGACCGCAAACGAGACTGCCGACGCAACGACCGACCTCGGCGATGCGGAACGGCTGATTGCCAGGTTGCGGCCGCCCCAGGACGAAATCGTGCGCCTGTCGCTCCAGGGGAAGGATGCCCGCGAGATGGCAGGCCGGCTCGATATGTCGGAAGGGGCCGTGCGCGTCGCCCTCCACCGGGCGCTCAAGACGCTGGCGAAACTATACCGGAGTGGTGTCGATGAAGACGAGTGAACTCATCTCCCTGATCGCGGCGGACGCGCCGAGCGTCCGCCCGCTCGGTCGCGCCGTGTGGCTGGCGGTTGCCGCGGGGATCTGCGTTTCGCTTCTGCTGATGCTCGCCACGATCGGTCTCCGCGACGATATTGCAACCGCGATCGAGACCGCGCGGGTCGCCTTCAAGATCGGCATGACCTTGCTGCTCGCCGCCCTTTCGACGGTGCTCGTCTTCCGCGTCGGCCGGCCGGGCGCCTCGCTCGGCGTGCAGCTGTCGGCGTTGCTTCTGCCTCTCTTCCTGCTCGCAGGCGCCGTCGGCGCCGAGCTCTACATATCGCCGGCGAGCACCTGGGGCCGGAAACTGATCGGTGAGAACGCCGCCTTCTGCCTCTTCTTCATCCCGGTGCTTTCTGCCGCTCCGCTGGTCGGCCTGATGGCCGCACTCAAGCGGGGCGCGCCCGACAATCCGACCTTCGCGGGTGCTGCTGCGGGCCTCGCCTCAGGCTCGATCGCGGCGGCGATCTATGCCTGGCACTGCCCGGACGACAGCCCGCTCTTCGGCGCCACCTGGTACATGCTGGCAATCGCGATCGTCATCCTTGCAGGCGCGCTTCTCGGCCGGCGGCTTCTTCGCTGGTAGGTCTGTGACCGTACCGGCTACTTCGCGAGCGGGAAGCCGTCGGGGAGCGCTTCGAACACATCCTTCGATACAGGACGGCTGAACAGGTAACCTTGCGCCAGCCGGCAGTGGAAGTTCCTGAGGAGCTCAGCCTGCTCAGAGGTTTCGACGCCTTCGGCCACGACCTCGAGATAGAGACTGTGGGCGAGGGAGAGAATGGCTTTCAACAGGTTCATCGAACGCCCGTCGCTCGTCATGCGAGAGACGAACGAACGGTCGATCTTCAGGACGTCGATCGGGAACCGGGTGAGATAGCTGAGCGCCGAGTAGCCCGTACCGAAATCGTCGATGGCGATGGTGAACCCCATTTTCCTGAGTGCGGTCAGCGTTTCCAGAACGTGCTCATGCTCCTCCAGCAGCAGGCTTTCGGTGATCTCTAGTTCGATCCATTCCGCGCGGCAACGCGTCTCCTCGAGAACGCTTTCGGCCAGCGCCAGCAGCCCGCGGGTCTGGAATTGCCGCACTGACAGATTGACCGCCACCTTCTGGACCGGCCTGTCGGGTCCGTTCCATTCCGCCGCCGCGAAGCAGGCCTCGCGGAGCACCCACGCGCCGATGTCGACGATGAGGCCGGTGTCTTCCGCCACTGCCATGAACCGGTCCGGTGAGATCATGCCGAGGCGGGGATGGTTCCATCGCAACAGAGCCTCGGCGCCGGACCTCCGGCCGTTCTTCAGGCACACCTTCGGCTGATAGTGCAGGCACATCTCGCCTCTCCGCACGGCATGACGGAGATCCAGTTCCAGCATCAGGCGCTCGCGGGCGTGGGCGGTCAGGTCCTTCGTATAGAAACGGAAGGCGTTTCGGCCGTTGCCCTTCGCCGAATAGAGGGCGGTATCCGCATACTGCACCAGCTCGTCCGGTTCGGTGCCGTGGTCGGGCGACATCGCGATGCCGACGCTGCACGATACGAAGACTTCCTTCCCCTGCACGACGAAACGCTTGTCGCATTTGCGCAGGATGCGCTCGGCAATCTGTTCGAGATCGTCCCTGCAGCGGATATCCGGCACGAGGATGGCGAACTCGTCTCCTCCCAACCGGGCTACCGTGTCGGCGGCGCGCACACAGGAGGAGAGCCTTTGTGCCACCTCGTGCAGCAGGGCGTCGCCCGCGGGATGCCCCATGGTGTCATTGACCGCCTTGAAGCGGTCGAGATCGATCACCATCACACCGGCCATCTGCCCGGAGATCGCCGCATCCGAGATCATTCGGCGCAAGCGTTCGTTGAACAGT
This sequence comes from Ciceribacter lividus, assembly GCF_003337715.1. Classification (GTDB taxonomy): domain Bacteria; phylum Pseudomonadota; class Alphaproteobacteria; order Rhizobiales; family Rhizobiaceae; genus Allorhizobium; species Allorhizobium lividum. Next base: position 13,412 of record NZ_QPIX01000011.1, on the reverse strand, counting down.
GCCCGATTGGGCAATCGCGTGAGCTGATCGTAATAGGCGATCTGCCGGATCTTCTGGCGGGAGGTGTGAAGCTCGCTGATGTCGCGGCCGACGGCGAGCACGCTCGTCACCTTGCCCTCCGTGTTGAATTCGGGGGTCAGTTTGACGAGATGGCAGAAACGGTTGCCCGCGTCGTCCTTCCAGACGGCCTCGAATTCCTGCTCGCCGCCGGTCGTCAGCACATCCGAAAGGAACCGTTCGAAGATTTCCCCGTTCTCGCGGACGAGCAGTTGCGAAGGCCGGAGACCAAGGAGGCCGTCCGCCTGATTTCGGAGCAAGGCGCCGGCCGCGGGATTGGCGTACCGGCAGCGCAGGTCGGGCCCGTAGCGCAGGATCGGGTCCGAAGAGTGTTCGACGAGCGTGCGGAATTCCTGCTCACGCTTGGCGAGCATCTCCTCGATACGCTTGCGTTCAGTAACATCGCGGGCAAGGCCGAGCACGCCAATCGCGGCTCCGACCGAGTCGAGGATCGGCACCTTGCGGGTCTCGATGAGCCTCTCCTCGCCGGTTTCTGGATAGGTCACCCACTCTTCATTTATGCACACCTTGCCGGCTTCGGTCGCCTCCCGATCCTTCTGCACGAAGGAAGCCGCGAGCTCCGGTTCGTAGAGATCGAAGTCACTCCTGCCGATGATTTCCGCCTCGGTCTTGCAGCTTCGTCGCTCGAAGGCGTGATTGCACATCTTGTACATCCCGGACTTGTCCTTCAGCCAGACCATATCGGGAATGGTGCGCAGTACGCTCAGGAGCCGGGCGTTTGTCTCATCCAGCTCCCGTGTGATCTTCCGGGTTTCAGTCAGGTCACGCATCATGCCGATCCAGAGAACGGTGCCGTCGGGCTGGCGTTGGGGGACAGCCTTGATTTCGAGCTGTCTCTCACCCTTGCCGGGATGCAGGATGCGTATTTCCGTGCTGCAGGGATCGAGGCTGCGGGCGGATGCCGTCAGGCAAGCCCGCATCACCGGCTGATCGTCCGGATGGCACCGGGCGAACAAGAGCTCGGCAACCCGCCCGACATCCTTCGGCAAGGGACCGATGGCGTCCGCGATCTTCTCGCTTGCGTAGACGCAGGAGAGCTCTCCGTCGTCCCCTATGCGGGCGGCGAAAAGGGCGGCCGACATCATATCGGCCAACGAGGCGAGCTGCTCCTGGAATGGAAGACCCGGACAGGATGCCGCGTCCAGCTCCAGCGTCCGCTCGCCCAGAAGGCGCGCGTAGTCGCCGAGGCATCTGGCGAGACTGCTGACGTCCCTGCACGTCGGCGGGGCGGCGGCTGTGTCGCACCCACAGGCATTCGCGGACATGGTTTGGCATTTGGTCATGACGCTTGCTCCCCCCGGCACCGGACCGTCAATTTCCGGCTATCGCCGTCAGTAATCTCGAAGAGATCGCGCCGGAGCCGCTCCTGCCGCTTCGGCCTTGCGATCCGCCTTCGGGATGGATGACTGCCGCTTCAAAACAGGATGTCATCGAGTTCACCCGCCGCTTCCGCCTGTGCCGGTTCGCAACGATTTTCTCCGGCGATATGGCCAAAGAGCCCGTCATAGATCCGGCGTTCCGCCTCCATCGTGTAGCTCGCGCGCAATTGGCAAAGGAAATCGGCGTCAAGGTCCTGTCCCCCATCCTGTGCGACGGCCGAGGACGCAAGCACCGCCAGTTCCTTGCGTGCATTGCTCCAGCGGTCGGCGAAGTCCTGGCGTTCGACGGCGCTTTCGGCGGCGGCACCGAGTTCATGGAGTGCTCGCGGACCGCTTGCCGCCATGCCGGTTGCCCGCTCGCTCAAGCGCTCGATGACCGCTTCGAAGAGGCCAATCGCCGCGTTGGCGTCCTGCTCGATCGCCGCGATGCCCTCGGCCGGGCCCGTTGAGCGGGCCGTCATCAGGGCCCGCGCGATATCGCCTGCGCCGTCGAGCGCGGTGACGATTGTTCCCGCGGCGGTCGCCGTCTGCCCCGCCAGTTCACGGAGATCGTGGGTGATGACGCGGAGCGCGTGGCCTTCCGCTCCGAGCTTGCCGCACTGGATGGCGGTGTTGAGACTGAGAAGATGGATCTGGTGCTCGATGTCCGTGATCGCGCGAACGCGGTCGAGCATGGCCTCGAGGGCCTCGGCGACGTGGTTGACGGCCGCCTCGGTCTTGTCGCGGGTGTCCCGGAAATCCCTGAACAGGGAAGAGATTTCCCGCAGGTCGTCGACCATGCCGTGCAACGCCGTTCCGCCGGACGACAGAAGTATCTCCGCTTCCTCGCTGCCGGAGTGGAGCACCGACGAGGCATCGAGGGAAAGCTGCCGGAGCGAATGGATGATGTCGCCGATCTTCTGGGAGAAATCCGCCATGGTCTCGTCAAGCTGGCTCACCTGCAAATTGCAGACCGCCGCGAAGGTTGCGTCCGCACCAGGAACATCGGGCAGACGTCCGGCAAGGAGGGCCAGCGCCTGCTCGACATGCTCGATGCGCTGGCGAGTGACGTCGCCCGTCTGCAATCCGGCGATCGCCGCGCCGATCCGGCTTCTGATCTGCAGCGTCAGCGACGCATGTTCCTGTGCCCGCGCCTGTGCGCTCGTGCGGTGTTCGACGATGGTTGCCAGATGCTCGCGAATCCGGCCGGAGATGGTGCCCGTGGTGGCGCCGTGGCGCCGCGCGAGTGCGGCGTTCGCGAGATGCGCTTCCGAGAGCGTCTCGGCAAATCTCCGGTGCGCCTGGCCGAGCGTCGTGATCGCGCTTTCCACGCTCTGCGCGAGTTCGACCATGTCGATCGTGAAGGCGCCGAGATCCACCTGGTCGCTCAAGATGCCGGCGGCGGCGATGCGCGCGTTCACGGCGACGAAGCGGATCGCGCGAACGGCATTGCGAAGCCCTGCGACAGGCGTGTCCAGGCTGGTCGCCATGGCCGTGAGCTGCGCGATTTGCTCCTGTTCGTCCGCATGTGAGGCGGTGAGTTCGCCCAGCTGCTCCCGTACCGTTTCGAGACTCGCTGCCGCGGCAAGAAAATCGGCGCTTTCGAGTTCGGCCGGCATCGCCTGGTGGAGGTTCGAGATCTCGTTCAGCAGGCCGGCGCAGGTGCCTAGATGCTCGCCCATTTCGAGGAAGGTCTTTTCGATCACCTTTCTTGGCTCGGCGAGCTCACGCGCGAGGTCGATGAGCCGGCCCGCCAGGTGGCCCGCACCCGGTTCGTCCGGCTTTGGCCGGAGTGCGATGGCGGTATTGTAATGTCTCATGCTGCGCCTGCCGCGGATCTGGGACGGGTCCCGTTGATGATGTCGTCGGCAATGCGGTCGAGCGGCAGGACCCGCTGGACGCCGCCGAGTGCGATTGCTTCCTTGGGCATGCCGAAGACGACACAGCTCGCCTCGTCCTGGGCGATGGTCAGGGCACCTGCGGTCCGCATCTCCAGGAGCCCGTGGGCGCCGTCGTCCCCCATGCCCGTCAGAAGGACACCGGTCGCGTTCGCCCCGGCGCTCTGGGCGGCGGAGCGGAAAAGGACGTCGACGGAGGGGCGGTGGCGGGAGACGTGCGGGCCATCCTTGATCGTCACGCGATAGTGCTTGCCGACGCGCTCGAGCAGCATGTGGCGATTACCGGGCGCTATGAGCGCCTGGCCGGCGACGACAGCGTCGCCATGGGCGGCCTCCTTGACGGAGATGGCGCAAAGGCTGTCGAGGCGTCGCGCGAAGGCGGCCGTGAACTTTTCCGGCATGTGCTGGACGATGACGATCCCCGGGGAATCGGCAGGGAGCTCGCCAAGCAGCTGCCGCAACGCCTCGGTCCCGCCGGTCGAGGCTCCGATGCAGATGATCCTGTCGGTCAGCACGCCGTTCGCGCGCACCGGAGCCATGGCGGGCAGAATGGCGTCGGCGCTGAGCTTCGCCTCGGCCTTCACGGGCGGGGCGGGGCGACGGCGGTTACCGATGCGGGAGTGCGCCGCGGCACGCGCGACGTCGCAGATCCGCATCTGCGACTCGGCAAGGGCATGAGCGGTGTCGTATCGCGGCTTGGTGATGACGTCGACGGCTCCGGCTTCGAGCGCCTGTACGAGGGTGTCCGAGCCCTCCTCCGTCAGTGACGAACAGATGACGACGGGGATCGGCCGCTGGCTCATGATCTTGCGCAGGAAAGTGAGCCCGTCCATGCGCGGCATCTCGACGTCAAGGAAAATGACGTCGGGAACCTGATGGCGCATGCGCTCGACCGCCACGTAGGGATCGGATGCGGTTGCCATCACCTCGAGATCGGGCGTACTGCTGATGATGTCGGCAAGGGCTTGGCGTACCGCGGCGGAGTCGTCCACGATCAGCACGCGGATCTTTGCCGCCGGGTTGCTGGGGGATAAGCCGGGCACGGAATGTTACCTCAGTCCTGACGTGTTTTCGAAGACGCCCGGCGCCCACTGCTTGAGCTGCAGGTTCGTGCCGATCATCGATTCGGAGTGGCCGAGGATCAGGAAACCGCCGGGGCGCAGATGGCCCACAAGCCGCGACACCACCGCTTCTTGCGTTGGTTTATCGAAATAGATCAAAACATTACGCAGGAATATCACATCGACGTCGCGGTCGACGGGATAGGTTTCTTCCATGAGGTTGAGGCGCTGGAAGCGCACGAGCCGCCGGAGCTCGGGAACGATGCGGACCTCCCCATGCCAGGAGGTGGTCCGTCCGCGCATGAGATAGCGCTCCTGCATGTCGAGCGGCACGGGCGCGATCATCTCTGAAGGGTAGGTGGCCTGCCTACCCGCCGCGAGCATTTCCGTCGAGATGTCCGTGCCGAGAATGGCGAACTGGAAATCGTCGCCGCGTTCGACCATGTCGGCCAGTACCATGGCGATGGTATAGGCTTCCGCGCCGTTTGAACTTGCGGCGCTCCACAGCTTCAGACGCGGCTTCGCGCCCGCGGGGCGGCGTGCCGTCAGAGACGGTATCAGCTTCTGTCGCAGCAGGACGAAGTGCTCGTTTTCGCGAAAGAAGTCGGTCTTGTTCGTCGTGACGGCGTCGATGACGTGAACCAGTTCGTTTTCGAGGCCGTTCTCGTGGAACAGGTACCGGCAGTAGTCGGTGAGCGATGCGCAATTGAGGCTGCGCATGCGCTTGCGCAGGCGACCCTCCACCATCAGCCGTTTGGCCGGCGGCAGCTTGATGCCGACATGGCCGCCGATCAGCGTCGCGATACGGCTGAAATCGGCGTCGCTGAGGCGGTCCTGTCCTGTCCGGGCCGGTGTTTCTGTAACGCGAAGTAAGGCTTGAGACATCAGGAGGTCCGATTTCGTGGGAGTGGGATGGGATCGGCGGCGGCCGCAAGCGGCTCGCGGCCAGTGGTGCGGGAAAACGCCCTCAGGCGGCGTGCGCGGGCGGTGAAATCAGCATCGCCTCGCCCGAGCTGAAAAGGCGCCCGAGGTCCAGAACCGTGACGAAATTGCCGTTTCGGCGGCCAATCCCGGCGATGAATTCGGAGCGCCATTTGACGCCGATCTCCGGCGGGGCGTCGAGCTGCTCTTCATCGAGAATGCTGACCTCGAAGACCCGGTCCGTCTTGAGGCCGAAGGTAAGTTCGCGCTCGCCGACCGGAACGTTGAGCACGATGATGCGGGTGTCGGGCGTGTCGTCGCTCTTCTCAAAGCCGAGCTTCAGGCGCAGGTCGACGACCGGCACACCCTGGCCGCGCACATCGATCATTCCGAGAAGATGAGGCGGAGCGTGGGGAAGTCGCGAAATCGGATGAACTTCGAGGATCTCTCTGACCCGCTCCACCGGCACACCGAGAAGTTCGCCGGCGATGCCGAGGGTCACGTATTGCCGTATGTCAGCCATGGGGCACGCTTCTTTCGTGTAAGTCGTTCGTCGGTCCGGCCTCTCCCCCCAAAGACTGGCAAAGAAGGGGGGAGAGGCGGCCGCCCGTGCCGTCGGCATCGGGCGGAAAGGTGGCGGAGCGGATCAGGCCGAGCGCTTGAATTCCGCGTCGAGCTTGTCTCCGGCGTCCCCGAGATCGAAGGCGAAGCCGCCGTTCGATTTCGACTGCCGGGTCGCGGCGAGCTGCGGGGCGGCTGCCTTCACCTTCTTCTGCAGACCGGCAACCGAATGTTCCGGAGCCGCATGCTGCATCTGGCGCACGGCGCGGGCGGAGGAGCCTGCCGTCTCATCGAGGCGGAAGTAGCTGATCGAGGACTGCAGCTGCTCGGCCTGGGTGGCGAGCTCTTCCGAAGTCGAGGACATTTCCTCGGCGGCGGAGGTGTTCTGCTGGGTCACCTTGTCGAGCTGCTGGATCGCTGCGTTGATCTGGCTGGCGCCGGCGTTCTGTTCGTTGGAGGCCGCCGAGATTTCTGCGACGAGTTCCGCGGTCTTCTGGATGTCGGGGACCAGCTTCGAGAGCATCTCGCCTGCCGACTGGGCCGCCTTGACGGTATCGCCGGAAAGGCCGGAGATTTCCTGGGCGGCAGCCTGGCTGCGTTCGGCGAGCTTGCGGACTTCGGACGCGACGACTGCAAAGCCGCGACCGTGTTCGCCGGCCCGGGCCGCCTCGACGGCAGCGTTGAGGGCGAGCAGGTCGGTCTGGCGAGCGATTTCCTGGACGATCAGGATCTTCTCGGCGATCGTTTCCATGGCCTTGACGGCTTCGCCCACGGCCTTGCCGGAGGTCTCGGCGTCGACGGCAGCCTGGCGGGCGATCGCCTGCGTCTGGCCGGCATTGTCGGCGTTCTGCTTGATGTTGGCGGCCATCTGTTCGACGGATGCCGAAGCTTCCTCTGTCGAGGACGACTGTTCGACCGCGCCCTGGCTCAACTGCTCGGCCGCAGCCGACAGTTCCTGGCTGCCGGCAGCCACGTTGCGAGTGGCGGAGACCACTTCGCCGACCACTTCCTTGAGCTTGCCGACCATCTGGTTGAGGGCGTCGACTAGGTCCTTGATCTCGTCGTTCGACTTGACGGTGGCCGTCGCGTTCAGATCACCGTCGGCGACCGCACGGGCAAGGTTGACTGCACTGGTGACCCCGCGGGAAATGTTGAGCACGATCCAGGTTGCTGAAGCCGCTGCGATCAGGGTGATGAGAGCAAGCGCCCCGATCAGCGTCATGCGCGCCGTTTCATAGGCTGCCGCGGAATCGGCCTGGCCCTGATTGACGTCATCGCGTAGCCGGGTGGTCATGTCGTTGAGGATGGCCATGGCCGCACGCCGGGAGTCAGCTCCCTGCGCACTCGCCACAGCGGCCTGATAGCCCCCGTTTTCGAGGCCCTTCGATACGGCTTCCTTGACCAGGGGCAACCAGGCTCCAACGCTCGTCTTGATATCCTGGAACGCCGCGTAGTCCGCACCGACCAGCAAGCCATCGGCCTTGGCGATATGCGCCTCGAGGTCACCGATGCGGGTGTCCACTTTAGCGGCGTCGTTTTTCTGGGCCTCAGGATCGGCCCGGTCGGTCAGGACTTTCAGAGTGTTGGCACGAATGCGCAAGATCAAGTCAGACATGTCGGTCAAAGCGATGTACCGGTTCATCGCGATGTTGTCCGTCGACACAGCCGCGGCGCTCTCAAGGCTCTGCCTCAGCTCATCCACCTGGCTAACCATGTTATTGTAGGCCTTGAGGGCTTCGTCCTGCAAGAGACTGTTTGCCTGCTCGATGGACTGAAGCGCGGCAAATTCCTGCACCTTGACATCAGCCTCGAGGAACTTGGCCCATGGCTCCTTGAAGGAGTCGATATTGGACCTGCCCTCGGCGCCAGACAGATCGTAGATCTTGGCAACGAGCTCATCGAGCGTCTTCTTGTTCTGCTCGATGGACGCCGACAGCTTTGCCACTTCGCTCTTGTCGGATGCGAGAACGAGCTGCTTTTCGTCCCTGTCGATACGCACTGCGGTCGCATCGATCTGGTTGGCAAATCTGATGCGCGCAATTTGGTTGTCGATCAATCCGTCATAGGTGCCACGAAGGGTTGCGAGGTTGTTGATGCCCAGGAACATACCCCCGGCCGACAACAAGACGACGGTAGTAAATACCGCACCCAATTTAACTTTCAGTGTCAATCTCATAGAGTTTTTCCTTCTTCCAATTCGAGTTCGAGGACCTTGCGACCCTCGGATCCAAAAATTCTTTCCATATCGGGGATGATGATGAACTCGTCCTCGCGTTTGCCGATGCCCCGAACGTATTCGGGACGCCACCGCATGCCGACCTTCGGCGCTTCCTCGATCGAGGCCGACTCGATGTCGGTGACGTCATGCACCCTGTCGGCCAGGATGGCGGCGATGGTCGGTTCGCCGTCGAGATTGATCTCGATGACGACGATGCGGGTATCGAGGTCCGGCGGCGGCCGATCCATGCCGAACATGACGCGGAGGTCGGCGAGCGGGACCACGCGGCCGCGGACGTTGATCAGTCCACTGACGAAGGGTCGTGCGTTCGGCACTTCGGTGATCGGCACGACATCGAGGATCTCGCGCACGCTCTCGGCTTCGATGGCGAAGAGCTCGCCCTGCAGTCCGAGCGTCAGCGCCTGCATCGAGGTGGTGGGTATCCGCGAACGTTCGCCGCTGGCGTTTACAGCTGCACTCTTCATGCCGCTCTCCCCGCTTGCGCTGCCCTGAGGCGGTTCTCGAAGCTCTGGCCGAACCGCACGAGATGGGTGACGTCGAGGATCAGGGCCACCGTGCCGTCTCCGAGGATCGTGGCGCCGGAGAAGGTTTCGACGTCGGCGTGCAGCTTCGACAGCGACTTGATGACCGTCTGGTTGTTGCCGAGGATCTGGTCGACGACAAGACCGACCCGCTGTTCTCCGACGGCGACGATGACGACCTTCTGGTGAAGATCCGGCGGAGCCTCGGTCCTGAACAGCTCGCGCAGTCTGAGGAACGGAACCAGCGAGCCGCGGATGTTGAGAAGGCTTCGGCCCTTTCCGACGGTTTCCGCCGTGATCGGCAGTTCGACGCATTCCTCGACCGCAGAGAGGGGAATGCAGTAGCGGCCGTTGCCGACACGCACCAGCATGCCTTCGATGATGGCGAGCGTGAGCGGCAGCCTCAGCGTGACCGTCGTTCCCTCGCCCGGCTTCGAGGCGACGTCGATCGATCCGCGGAGCATGTCGATCGTCCGCTTCACCACGTCCATGCCGACGCCGCGGCCGGACACGGAGGTGATCTCCCTCGCCGTCGAAAAGCCGGGATGGAAGATGAACCGGAAGAGATCCTGTTCGGGAAGTTTCGCGTCCGGCGCAAGGAGACCCGCTTCCTCGGCCTTGGCGCGGATGCGTTCCGCATTCAGGCCCGCGCCGTCGTCGGTGATCGAAATCGCGACCTCCGCTCCGGTGTGGCTCGCGGCAAGGCGAACCCGCCCGACAGCCGGCTTGCCAGACGCACTGCGGCGGTCGGGCCTTTCCAGGCCGTGGTCGACCGCATTGCGGATGATGTGAACCAGCGGGTCGGCAAGCCGTTCGATCATCGTCTTGTCGAGCTCTGTCTCCTCGCCCGTGGTGAGGAATTCCACCTCCTTGCCAAGGTCGCGCGAAAGATCGTGGACGAGCCGCCGGAAGCGGCCGAACAGCGTTCCGATCGGCACCATCCGGATTCCCATCGTCGTGTCGCGCAGGCCGGACGAGAGCCGTTCCAGTTCCTCGGCGATGGTCTTCAGGTTGACGTCGTTACTGGCGTCGGCGAGCTGCGACAGCCGCGCCTGGGCGATCACCAGTTCGCCGACACGGTCCATCAACTCGTCGAGACGTTCGGCGGGCACGCGCAGCGAGGAGCTTGCTGTTTCGCGAGCCTCCGTCGTGCGCGCTAATCTGGCGGCAGCAGGCGCGACGACCTCCTTCGCGGCTGTAGTCGGCGGTGCCGTGGTCGCGTCGGACGCCGGTGCCGCCTCTTCTTTGTCGCTCGCCTTTTCCATATCGGCCCCGAGAGCCTCGATCGACAGATCCATCCCATCCTTGAGGAAGATGAAGACGTCGTCGATGGCGTCCCGCGGGGCGGCGGTGGTCAGTTTCACATCCCAGGCGAGGTAACAGACCTCCGGGTCGATCACCTCGACCGGCGGAACGGCGTCGGCGTTGGCGGTCACCACGCATTCACCGAGACCACGCAGTTCGTCGATCAGCAGGAGGGGATTGGCGCCGAGCGCAAGCGCATCCTCGGGCAGCCGGAAGCGGATGTGCCAAAGGCGAAGGGAAGAGGAGGCAGAGGGTTCCGTCTCCATCAGAGCCGTTTGTGCGGCATTGCGGTTCGCAGCCGGGACGTTGCTGACGATTTCCTCCAGCCGTGCCAAGATCGGAGACCCCTTGGCTGCATGTTGACCGGGCTCGGCAATGAGCTCGCTGACGTGGTCCTTCGCGGCGAGCGCGACGGCGATCAGCGGGGCCGTGATGGCGGTCTCGCCCTTGCGGACGCGATCGAAGGCGGTTTCGAAGGCGTGGACGAAGCCTGCGACTTCGGTGAACCCGAACATGGCCCCCGAGCCTTTGAGCGTATGCAGGGCGCGGAAGGCGCTGTTGACCAGGTCGGTATCCTTCGGCGACTGACCGAGGTCGAGCAGGGACTGCTCGAGCTGCTCAAGCAGGTCGCGCGCCTCCTGGCGGAATGTTTCGACGGGATCGTTGGACAGCATCAGCCGGCAACCTTTCGGATGACCGACAGGAGTTGGTCGGGCATGAACGGCTTGACGATCCAGCCTGTCGCACCGGCGTCCTTGGCCTGCCGCTTGAGCTCTCCATCCGATTCCGTCGTCAGGAAGATGACCGGGACGCCGACGGAGCCCGGATGGGCACGGTATTTGCGGATGAAGTCGATGCCGTTCATCACCGGCATGTTCAGGTCGGTGACGACGGCGTCGACCTGGTTTGCCGTCGCTTTGGCATAGCCATCGGCGCCGTCAGCGGCCTCGATTACCTTGTAGCCGGCACTTGTCAGAGTCATTTCGACCAGCTGTCTCACGGAGGCGGAGTCGTCGATGGTTAGGATGGTCTTGCTCATGCGTCCTGCCTTTCTTTGAAGTTCGATGCCAACCCGAACGCATCGCGTCGTTCACCGTCGTCGCCTCCGTGACCAGCCAGCCCGGATTCGATGAGGATCGTCTGCAGCGCCTCGGAGGGGAGGGGGGAAATCGACAGGGACTTGTGCTGCTGTTCGGCGCTCTTGCGCGCCGCAAGCAGGAGCTGCACGACGGCGACGTCGAGGCTCTTCAAATCCTGGATATCGATCGTTATGCGGTTGGAGCCCGCCATGGCCTCGCGCAGTCTCGCGCAGATGGCGCGGGCATCGCGCAGTGTAAGCCGGCCAGAAAGGGGGATCACTTCGCCCGTTTCCTGCGATGGGATAGTCGAGTGCTCTGCTTTGCTTTCCATGCTCTCTTCAATGCTTTGTGGGTCAGCGAATGAGGTCGCCGATCCAAATGGCCAAGGGCGCTATCTTCTGGAAGATACACGCATAGATTGTTGTTACGGTCGAACGATGCCGTCTGAATGACGGCAGCACCGGCGATAAAGGGGGAAAAGGCCACGGGATCTGTGTTGACGACGAGCGCAACTGGCTCCGGCGGCATCATGCCACGCCCGCGATGGATCTCGCGTGCTCAACGTTGGCGGCTGGGGTTCCCTTCGTGGATCGGCCGATCTGCCGACCGATCCACGAAGCGGAACAAAGTGCTCAGGTTATTTCAAAATCGGAACGGAATTTCTATTTTCTTCAATACTTACATTAGGCTCTGCAAATTATTACTACAGTTTGCGTGGTCCAATTTTCGCCAGCCCCCTGAAGAAATCCTTAATCGGATTGATCTAGCGCAAAACGGCTTCGCAGAATGGATATGAAAATACCTATGTGGATATCGATCGCACCTTCCGGAGGTCAGTGCAGCAGTCCGCCGGCGCGGATCACAACCTGATGCGCACACATGTTCGCGGCGCCGACGCGCGGACCGGGGAAGCCGGACAGGGAAGGGGTCTTCAGCGGTTACGCGCCACGGCCATCGTCGCGGACAGACGAGATGCGTCCGCGCGCAGCCTTCGCCTCCTGCAACGTTTCAGTCGGAAGCTCTCCGAACGCTTCCCTATAGATAGAAGAGAAGCGTCCCATGTGGGTGAAACCCCATTTGCGGGCGATCGCGGCAATGGTGTTGCCGTCGGAGGCTTCCGAAATCTCCCGCCTGACTTCCTCCAGGCGAGCCTTCCGCAAGTATTCAAGAGGGGAGCATCCCCTGAACTTCTGGAAGGCGACCTGTAGCGAACGGGTGCTCGTACCGGCATTCCTGGCAATCTCGCCGATGCCCATCTGCGACGAAATATTGGCCATCATGAATTCGATCGCTCGCTTCACATGCCTTGGCGCCGCCGGCGAGACTGGCCGCACGAGTTGGTCGGAATATCGATGCGGGAATATCTCCAGGAGGGTGACGAGTGCCGCACGGAAAAGGCCTCTGATCAATGAATCGGGCGGGGTGCCGGTCGAAAGGTCTGCCAGTCGCGCCCAGATGAAGGTGGCGAGCTTGATAACGTCGCGTGCCTTGCCGGCGTCGATCTCTCCGACGACTTCGAAATCCTGAAGTACGGGCGCATCCAGCAACTCGCTCAACTCACGGACCACCGCGGAGCGGGCGAAGGCGAGGCCGAGGTGCCCGCAGTTACCCTGGAGAAAGATCGAATCCGCCGGCTGGAAATCCGTTGCGACGAGCGAACCGGGCACGGCCGCCAATCGAACGCCCCTGGCGGCCACCGCGAGCGCGCCCGTGAGAGGCGTGAGGATGCACAGCGACTCCGTCGGTGCGACAAACGAAACCTCGAGATCGTGACGGTTGATGTCGCTCCAGAGGTCGTAAGGACCGGCCTTGACGTGCAGGCGATCGACGGAAACGGAAGCGTCAGCCGAGGGGGCATGGAGGGTCACGGGCGCGATCGTCCGCCCGTAGAACTCGCTGACCTCGTTGATATCGGCATTGGTGACGCTGAAACGCGAGAGACTTGCCGTCAAGTTCTTACTCTTCGTATGTCTGTTGGAAGCCGCAATCGGGATGCTGGCAATCTGCCCGCCGGCAGGACCGCGCATCGTGCCGAGCGGAATTCTCTTGTTTCCGATATGTGTGGTGGAACCTGTCGTCGGCGCTCTTCGTCCAAAAGCGAAATGCGCTTCTTACTGATACAGCTCGTCGGTATGGGGTCAATTTGCGTCTGGACACGTCGCCGTTGGATCAATCAAATGCTGAGAGGGCTTTAGCCCGGGAAGCTTGCGCGGTGCTCGCCATCCGTGTGGCCGGTCAGTAGGCCGCCGAACTGATCCCGGCACGCTGGCTTTTCAGAAACAGGACATTCCAGCTTTGCATGCTAGTTCCAGATTGAATGCAACGCTGTTCGAAAATCTACACGCTTTGGTTTTCCATAGCCAATAGATGCCTACTGAAGATTTCCTTTGG
>NZ_QPIX01000010.1 GCF_003337715.1 Ciceribacter lividus | reverse complement strand
CGTTGCGGATCAAGGATGGAAGCGATCAGCTCGAGAATGTGCGACGCGCTCTTCGACCGGATGTCAGCCGTCGCCGTCGTGCTGAATGCGACCGAGCGCGCGTAACCAAACAACAAATCAAGGCCCGGGGTTTCCGGTGCCAGATTCACCATCGGAGCCTCCTCGAACCGCGGCATCAGAAGCGACAGACGTGCATGAGGAACGAGCACGCATGCCGATGTCCCCGGTGCTGCGTGGACATAGCGATAACCTCGCGCCTTCGACAGGACGGTGGCACCTCCCGGCCGTACGAAGAAGCTCTCATCGGCGGACTCCACATGGAGCCCGGTCTCGGTTGTCAGCAGGCATACGTCATCGCAACCATCGACCAGGAATGGTCGGGTTCGTGCCATTTCGAACGTACTGGCGTTGGCCAGGCCGTAATTCACACAGCCGATGCTCGCTGCGGCGCTCTCGAAATAGATCGGTAAATCCTGATTTACCGGCGAAAAATCCATCCGGCTCAACTCTCTGCCGACCCAATCCCGCAGAGCTTCAACCCTTCTTCTTGCAGGCAGGTCACGAGAGGAGACACGCAACAACGGAGCAGCTTTTCCCACGATACCATTGCTCATTCGATTACCCGTTTGCGCGGTCGCGCCGGCGTTCCTTCTCGATCAATCCCCGGCGGTCCGCCCACCGCTCGGGATAACTTTGTCTCTGCCGTTGCAAGCAGAACGCCAGAACCGAACATGGCATAGAGAGTGTCTTCGGACCGATCCGGCACCCAACCTCGCCTCGCAGCTCGTCCATCCGCCATTAGCAAAGTTACACTGCAAATATTACTTTTAGAGAGGCGTCATTTTATGTTTATGTTATAAAAAACACCTATTTTTTGTTCCTTTGTTCACCCGCATTACCAATTCCGCACTGCCTTTGCAAGCCGACAGCGGTTCATTGCTTTGCAGCCCGGCGGTACGCCCTCCCCTGATAACACCGAGAATCGCGGATACCGCCGCAGCCAAAGAAAAACCCGGCGCCTTGCGGCACCGGGTTTCAGAAATTCCAGCAAAGGGCCGGAGTTTACTTCGTCGCGGCTTCGTAGCGCTCCAGGACGTAGTCCCAGTTGATCAGGTTGTCGACGAAGGCTTCGAGGTACTTCGGGCGCAGGTTGCGGTAGTCGATGTAGTAGGAGTGTTCCCAGACGTCGACGCCTAGGATCGGGGTCGCGCCGTGGACGAGCGGGTTTTCGCCGTTCGGCGTCTTGGAGATTTCGAGCTTGCCGTCCTTGACCGAAACCCAGGCCCAGCCGGAGCCGAACTGGGTGGTGCCGGCGGCGATGAAATCGGCCTTGAACTTGTCGTAGCCGCCGAGGTCGGAGGCGATCGCGCTTTCGAGCTTGCCCGGCAGCTTGTTGCCGCCGCCGCCCTTCTTCATCCACTTCCAGAAGTGGACGTGGTTATAGTGCTGGGCGGAGTTGTTGAAGAGGCCCTGATTGGTGCCGAAGGACTTCTTGACGACGTCCTCGAGCGAGAGATCAGCCATGCCGGCGTCGGCGGCGAGCTTGTTGCCGTTGTCGACATAGGCCTTGTGGTGCTTGTCGTGGTGATATTCGAGCGTTTCCGCCGACATGTAGGGGGCAAGCGAATCGTAGGCGTAGGGAAGTTCGGGCAATTCGAAAGCCATGGTGATATCTCCTCTTGGCAACAGAGTGCGGAAAATCGGTCGACCGGGAACATAGGAGCGGAAGCCCCCGGAGGCAACCTGCGAAAGATCAAATTGTCGCGGGTGGCGGCAAAGTCTTTCCGGCGCGCAAGCCGCCGGAGGAATGGAAATCCTCGTCCGCCGAAGGACCGCATCTTCTTGAAAAAACAAGACGGAAGCAGGTCGGCGGCAGCGTCCGGCTCAGCCTGCGCGGTAGACCTCCGGCGCCGGCAGGCCGGCGAGGTCGAAGCCCTTTTCCGCCCGCGCCATACGGCACTCGGCATCGCCCGGCATGCAGTCGCGGCAGACGATCGGGCGGACGGCATAGACGGCGCAGCCGACATGCTTGCCGAGCTCGCCGGTGAGCGCCGCACAACGGCCCTCCGCAAAGCGCATGCCGGAGAGATCCTCGGCGATGAGCTTCTCCGGGATCAGCGCAAGCGCCTCGTCGCTCTCCAGCGAGAAGCGCGGCCAGTCGGCCGAGTGGGCACAGCACGCCCCGCAGGTCTGGCAATCGAAGATATCGGGCGGCGAGGTCTCGAGCATGGCCCTTCCCTAAGCAGATGCGGCGCGGAAATCCAGCGCTTTCGGACGGGACGGTGACTGTATGGTGCGCCCCTCCACCTTTACCCCTCACCCTGACCTGCCGGGGCAGAGCCGCGGGCCGCTGGTCTATCTCCCCCCTTGTGGGGGAGATGCCCGGCAGGGCAGAGGGGGGCATCACTGCAAACGCCGAGATCGGGGATTCACCCTCCTCTGTCGGCTGCGCCGACATCTCCCCCTCGAGGGGGGAGATCGGGCAGGCACCGTCGAACGTCGCCCCCTCCTACCGGTAAGCCCTCAGATAATGCCGTTCGAAGGCGCGTTTCAGCCAGTGGAAGACCCTGAGCTGCGGCGTGACGAAGCCGCGGGTCGTGCTGCGATAGACGAGGATGCCGCTGTCGAGCGTGTCGACGATGCAGACGAGCTCCGGCTTGAAGTCGGTCTGCGGCGGACGGCCCTTCAGGACCGCCGCGATGTTGGCGGCGGCGGCCTTCGCCTGCAGGTCGGCCTGGTGCGCCTGTTTCGGCATCCAGTCCGGCCCCTTGAAGCTGCCGCTGTCGCCGACCACCCAGACGCCCGGCCTGCCCGCGACGCGGCACTTCTCGTCGGCCTCGATCATGCCGCCCGGCGAGAGCGGCAGGTCGGTCTCGGAAAGCCAGGCGGGACCGGTCAAGCCCGGCATGAAGAGAGTGAGGTCGGCCGGAAACTCGCCGCCTTCCGTCACCACGCGATCGGCTTCGAGGCGCACCATCTTGTGGCCGAGGCGGGTCTCGATGCCGCGGCGGGCCATCTCGGCAAGCAGCCCGTCGACCGCCTTGTCGCCGAGGCGTTGTCCGGGCCGTGCCGCCGGGCTGAAGAAGACGAGCTTGAAACGGTCGCGCCGGCCCTGACGGCGCAGCAGCGTGTCGATGATGAAGAGGAACTCGAACATCGGTCCGCCGCGCACGGCGGACTGCTCGTTGGGATTGGCGGCAAAACCGACCGCGATCGTGCCGCCGGAGAGGCCCTCGAGCCGGCGGGCGATCTCCTCGCCGACGGCAATCCCCTCGCAGGGGACGAGCGCGTGCTCGATGCCCGGAAGCTTGCGGATGAAGCGGCCGCCGGTCGCGATCACCAGCTGGTCGTTCGAAAATTCGCCGGCATCGGTCAGCACCTTGCGACCGCCCTCGGCAAGGCCGGTCACCGAGGCCTTCACATGGCGCACCCGGTGGCGGGCGAAGAAGTTGCTGAGCGGGATCTTGAGCGCGCTGCCCTTGCGCAGGCCGGCCGGCAGCCAGATCGAGCTCGGCAGGTAGTGCAACTCGTCACGCGGCGAGATCACCGTGATCTCGTCCTCGACGCCCCGGCGCCGCAGTTCACGGATGGTGGTGAGCGCTCCGAAACCGGAGCCGAGAACGGTGATATGGGCCACAGCAATCTCCAAAAAAACGTTTCTTCATATATATGAAGATTTATCTATTCTGGAAAGAGACGCTTCGCCACAGGTGGCCGGGCGGAATGCATCGCCTCCGTCATGCCGGACCTGATCCGGCATCCAGCCGGCGAGCGTCGGCGAGCCGAAAGAACGCATTTCGACGAGGGCGAAGACGTCTCCCCGCGCGATGGACATCGCGCGACTGGATGCCGGGTCGAGCCCGGCATGACGGCGGTTGGGAGGGGTGCCCGCTCTCCTTTGCCCTTTCCCCGCGTGCGGAGAGAGGAAACGGCCGGCGCGGCGGCAGTCACGGGTCGATCTCCCCCCTTGTGGGGGTTGAGGAGCGGCCGGCGAAGCCGGGCAATCGATCCAGTGAATCGATTTCAGCGACGAACGCCCGGCAGGGCAGAGGGGGCATCGCTGCAAACGTCGAGATTGGGGATTCACCCCCCCCCTCTGTCGGCTACGCTGATATCTCCCCACAAGGGGGGAGATCAATTCGTGGCCGGCCCGGCCCTCAGGCGGCAGTCTTCCGGCCGTAGGCCCAGTCCATGTAGAGCTCGAGCGCCTTGCGGGCGACCGGCCCTTCCTGCAGTTCGCGATCGTCGAGGCGGTTGACCGGCGCGACCTTGGAATAGTTGCCGGTGGTGAAGATCTCGTCGGCTCCCATGAAATCCTCGACCGAGAGCGTCGCCTCGCGCACCTCATGGCCCGCCTCGCACAGGAGGCCGATCACCCGGGCGCGGGTGATGCCGGCGAGGAAGGTGCGGTTGGCGGCCGGCGTGAAGACCACGCCGTCCTTCACCATGAAGACGTTCGAGGAGGCAGTCTCGGCGATATTGCCGTTCATGTCGCGCACCAGCGCGTTGTCGAAGCCGCGGGCGCGCGCCTCGACGATCATGCGGCCGGAATTCGGGTAGAGGCTGCCGGTCTTGGCGTCGGTCATGGCGCATTCCGGGGTCGGCCGGCGATAGGGCGAGAGCGTCAGCGAATGCGGTTTTGCGGTGTGCATCGGCGCCTCGAAGAGGCAGAGCGCAAAGCGGGTCGAGGCCGGATCGGGGGCGACGACGGAGCCGGGCATGCCATGTTCGGCCCAGTACATCGGCTTGATGTAGATCGCCGTCTTGCCGTCGAACTTCTTCACCCCTTCGAGCGCCAGCCGCTCGATCTCCTCGGCCGGCACCGTCGCCGCCATGCCCATGTTCACGGCCGAGCGGTTGACGCGCTCACAGTGGCGGTCGAGGTCGGGTGCGATGCCGTCGAACCAGCGCGCGCCGTCGAACACCGTCGAACCGAGCCACATGGCATGGGACACCGGCCCGATCAGCGGCGGGTTGCCGGCGATCCATTCACCGTCGACGAAGGTCCATGTGGGCGTGCGGGCGGAAGTATCGACAGCCATCGGCTTCTCCTCGTTTCGTATCTGCGGCTCGTTCCGATTTATCCGGAAAAAGCAGAATTGGGGTGAATGGGTACATCAAAAATAGTCATGCCTCCACCTCCTCGTCTTGCGATAGATTGCGCGCCAAAATTCGCATAGGAGCCGACCGATGAGAGCCATGTATTACGAAGCCTTCGAAAAGACGCCGGAGATTCGGGTGCTTCCCGACCCGACGCCGACGGAGAACGGCGTCGTCATCAAGGTCGAGGCGTCCGGGCTCTGCCGCAGCGACTGGCACGGCTGGATGGGCCACGACCCCGACATCCGCCTGCCGCACGTGCCGGGCCACGAGCTCGCGGGAACGATCGCCGCGACCGGCCGCGGGGTGATGCGCTACAAGGTCGGCGACCGGGTGACCGTGCCCTTCGTGTCCGGCTGCGGCCATTGCGGCGAATGCCGCTCCGGCAACCAGCAGGTCTGCGAGGCGCAGTTCCAGCCGGGCTTCACCCACTGGGGCTCGTTTGCCGAATACGTGGCGATCGACTTCGCCGACCAGAACCTCGTCCACCTGCCGGAAGAGATGGATTTCGCGACCGCCGCCAGCCTCGGCTGCCGCTTTGCGACCTCCTTCCGCGCGGTCGCCGACCAGGCGCGCGTAAAGGGCGGCGAATGGGTGGCGGTGCACGGCTGCGGCGGCGTCGGTCTCTCCGCGATCATGATCGCCGCGGCCCTCGGCGCCCATCCGATCGCGATCGACATATCGGCGGAGAAGCTCGCCTTCGCCCGCAAGCTCGGCGCGGTCGCCGCGATCAACGCACGCGAGACCGACGATGTGGCCGGTGCGGTGCGCGAGATCACGCAAGGCGGCGCGCATGTCTCGATCGATGCCCTCGGCTCGCCGGTCACCTGCTTCAACTCGATCAAGAACCTGCGCCGCCGCGGCCGCCACGTACAGGTCGGCCTGATGCTCGGCGAACATGCGACGCCTGAGATCCCGATGGCGCAGGTGATCGGCCACGAACTCGAAATCTACGGCAGCCACGGCATGCAGGCCTGGCGCTACGACGCGATGCTTTCGATGACGGCTGCCGGCAAGCTCGATCCCAAGCAGTTGATCGGCCGCGAGATTTCGCTGGAAGAGGCCGTGCCGGCACTCGTCGCCATGGACCGCGCGACCGACCTCGGCATCAGCGTGATCACGCGGTTCTGAGGGGGCTTTGCCCCGATTTCCCGGAGAGTAGAGGGAATACGCCGCAAGCGCCGATTCCCGAGGCTCACCCCCCTCTGTCACTTCGTGACATCTCCCCCTCAAGGGGGGAGATCGATCCCTCAGAGCTGGCTTCCCTTTTCGGACCTGATGCAGACGTTCAGACGATGAGCCGAAAACCCCAATCCGCGATCGAAGCTCCCCCGAAATGGACGTCGCCCGGCCGGCTCATCCTCGATTTGACTTGAGGATGGGCATAGCGGCTGAAGGGGACGCACCGATCTCCCCCCTTGAGGGGGAGATGTCGGCGGAGCCGACAGAGGGGGGTGTCGTTGCACTGAAAGCAATCTATGATTGAATACTGCCTCAACGCGCAGATGGAGTGCTCAAGGTGCCGCATTTCGACGTCCCCTCCTCCAACCGGCGAAATGCCCGGCGGATGCGGCGGCAGATGACGGACGCGGAACTGCGTTTCTGGAACGCCGTCAGGGCACATCGGCTGGACAGGCTCGGCTTCCGGCGGCAGTTGCCGATCTCCGGCTATATCGCCGATTTCGCCTGTCCAGCCCTCCGCCTCGTCATCGAGATCGACGGAGCCGGGCACACCGAGGACCGGATGATCCGCAAGGATGCCGAACGCGATCGTCGGCTGCGTGAGCTCGACTGGAGCGTGCTGCGGCTCTCCAACGAGGATGTCGAGCGTCGTCTCGACGAGGTTCGCACCCACATCCTGCGGATCGCCGCCGACCGCCGAAACGCGCTACGCCAGGACACACCCCCCTCTGTCACTTCGTGACATCTCCCCCTCAAGGGGGGAGATCGGTGCCTCACGGCTGGTATGCCTCTCTTGAGGGGGAGATGCCCGGCAGGGCAGAGGGAGTGCGCGAAGGAAATTACTCCAAAAAAACGAAGACACCGGTCTTCCCGAAACGGGAAAACCGGTGCTGCGGCTCTCCCCGAAACGGGGAGCGCGGCGAGGCGGGGCGCCCCTCGGCCCCGGCCCCGAATGCGGCGTCAGGCCGTCTGCATGGCGCCCGGACCGGGGATTGCGGCCGGCGGGCACTTGCCGAGGATGATCATGCCGAGCACCTCGTCCTTGGTGACGTCGGCGGTGCGGGCTTCCCCCACCACCTTGCCGTTCTTCATCACAAAGACGCGGTCGGCGAGATCGAAGACATCGTGGATGTCGTGGCTGATGAGGAAGATGCCGAGGCCCTCCCGCTTCAACTGCTGGATCAGCTCGCCGACCTGGGCGGTCTCCTGCGGCCCGAGGGCGGCCGTCGGCTCGTCCATGATCAGGATGCGGGCGTCGAAGAGGATCGCGCGCGCAATCGCCACCGATTGCCGCTGGCCGCCGGAGAGCGCCTTCACCGGCTCCTTGAAGCGACGGAAGTTGGGATTGAGGCGTCCCATCACCTCGCGGGCCTTCGCCTCCATCGCCACGTCGTCGAGCGTGCCCCAGGGGGTCCTGAGCTCGCGGCCGAGATAGAGGTTGGCGGCGGCGTCGACATTGTCGGCGACGGCGAGCGTCTGGTAGATCGTCTCGATGCCGTATTTCTTGGCGTCGCGCGGATTGTCGATGTCGGCCGGCTTGCCGTCGATCAGGATCTCGCCGGCGTCGCGCCGGTAGGCGCCGGAGAGGATCTTGATGAGCGTCGACTTGCCGGCGCCGTTGTGGCCGAGAAGCGCCACGACCTCGCCGGGGTACAAATCGACCGAGGCGTCCTCGACCGCGTGGATGCCGCCGAACGAGATGGAAACATTCTTCATTTCCACCAGCGGAGTGCGTTTGTCTGACATGAGCGTACTCCTTACTTACTTGGCGCGGGCGCGATAGACGGTGTCGAGCCAGACGGCAACGACGAGGACCACACCGACGACGATGCGCTGGAACGGGCTGTCGATGCCGAGGAGCACCATGCCGGATTGCAGCGACTGCATGACCAGAGCGCCGATCATGGCGCCGGCGATCGTGCCGACGCCGCCGGCGAGCGAGGTGCCGCCGATGACCGCCGCGGCGATGGTGTAGAGCTCGTCGAGCTCGCCCTGCGCATTGGTCGCGGCATTGAGGCGAGCGGTCGAGATCGCCGCGGCGATGGCGCAGAGAATGCCCATCAGCGTGAAGATCCTGACGGTCACCCAGCGGGTCTTGATGCCGGCGAGTTCGGCGGCCTCCGGATTGCCGCCGATCGCAAAGACGTAGCGGCCGAAGCGCAGGCGCGTCGAGATGAAGGTCATGACGATGCCGACGATGACGGCGATCAGCACCGGAATGGCGATGCCGTGCGAGATCAGAAGGCCGCCCTCCGGCCAGGCGATGCCGTTGGCATCGGCATATTTGCGGGCGATGTTGGTCGGCCAGTAGTAGTGGTTGGCGATCGCGACGGCGCCGAGCACCAGTACGCAGCCGAGCACCGAGAGGAAATATTCGGCCCAGACCGGGCGCAGCGGGAAGCCGAAGCGCTTGCGCTGCTTGCGGGAATTCAGGATGGCGCCGACGATCGCGAGGCATGCGACGAGACCGACGATCCAGCTCGCCGTGGCACCGATCGAGCCTTCGGTGCCGCCGCCCATCAGGCGGAAGGTGGCATCCATCGGCGCAACCGTCTGGCCGGAGGTGACGAACCAGGTGGCACCGCGCCACACGAGCAGGCCGCCGAGCGTGACGATGAAGGCGGGCACGTTCAAAAAGGCGATGATCGCGCCGTGAAGTGCGCCGATGGCGGCACCGACGACCATGCCCGAGGCGAGCGTCAGTATCCAGATCGCCGGGTGTTCGAGGCCGAGATATTGCGGCAGGATCTTCGCCTGCATGACCCCCATGATCATGCCGCAGAAGCCGAGCACGGAGCCGACCGAAAGGTCGATGTTGCGGGTGACGATGATCAGCACCATGCCGCTCGCCATGACGGCGACCGAGGAGGTCTGCACCGTCAGGTTCCACAGGTTGCGCGGCTTCAGGAACAGGCCGTCGGTCATGAGCTGGAAACCGAGCCAGATGAGCACGAGCGCGCCGACCATGCCGAGAAGACGGGTGTCGATCTCGGTTGCCCGGAAGAAGCGCTTCACCGCGCTCTCGTTGGCGTTTCGCGCGGGATTACTCTGGGTAGCATGTGTGATGTCGGCCATGTACGTGCCTTCTCCCCACTTGTTCTTTAAGAGCCGCCGTCCTTGCGGCCGGGGGCCGGAGCGTGATGCGGCTGGTCTGATGATACGGTCCGGATCGCGTCTGCCCTACTCCCCCGAGCGGCCGACCGAGCGACTACGGACGCCATTGTCCGCCTCGCACCGACCTTGTGCAAGCGCCGCAACGAGGTGCGTCGCGGCGCTTGCGAAGGTTCGGATCACACCGCGCGCGGGTGCTTACTTGCAGGCGGCGACGTCGCCCTTGACGCCCTGGCAGGCTTCGTCCTTGGAAATCCAGCCGGCGTCGATGACGACGTTCAGGTTGTCCTTGGTGATCGGAAGCGGAGCGAGGAAAACCGACTGCATGGCGACGCCCTTCGGGCCGCCGTTGAAGGAGGTCACGCCTTCGATCTCGGTCATCTTCTTGCCGCCGGCGAGTTCGACGGCGATTTCGGCGGCGCGCTTGCCGAGGTCACGGCTGTCCTTCCAGACGGAAACGGTCTGGGTGCCGAGCGCGACGCGGTTGAGGGCAGCCTTGTCGGCGTCCTGGCCGGAGACCGGAACGGAACCGGCGAGGCCCTGGGCGTCGAGGGCGGCGACCGCACCACCGGCGGTGCCGTCGTTCGAGGCGACGACCGCGTCGACCTTGTTGTCGTTGGCGGTCAGGAACTGCTCCATGTTCTTCTGGGCGATTTCCGGCTTCCAGCCGTCGGTATAGGCTTCACCGACGTTCTTGATCTTGCCGGCGTCCATCGCCTCCTTCAGCACTTCCATCTGGCCGGCGAACAGGAAGTCCGCGTTCGGGTCGGAGGACGAGCCCTTGATGAAGACGTAGTTGCCTTCCGGCTTCACCTTGAACACTTCGCGGGCCTGCATGCGGCCGACTTCCTTGTTGTCGAAGGTGATGTAGAAGGCATCCGGGTTTTCGATCAGGCGGTCGTAGCCGACGACCGGGATGCCTTCGGCAACGGCCTTCTCGATTGCCGGGCCGATGGCGTCGGAATCCTGGGCGAGAACGATGAGCGCGTTGGCGCCCTGCGAGATCAGGCTTTCGATGTCGGTGAGCTGCTTGGCGGCGGACGACTGGGCGTCAGCGGAAATGTACTTGTCGCCGGACGCTTCGAGCGCGGCCTTGATCGCGGCCTCGTCGGTCTTCCAGCGCTCTTCCTGGAAGTTCGACCAGGAAACGCCGACCACCAGATCCTTGGCGGCGGCGGCGGAATGCATGGATACGATGACGGCAGCGCATGCCATCAGCTTCGAAATGGACTTCATGTAAGCCTCCCTGTTGGATGCAGGCCGGCGGTGGAACTCCCTCCCCCCCTCTCAGCCCGGCGGAAATCACTGTCTCGTTTTCCCGTCTCACCGGTTTTTCTCGACAGTCGAGAAAATAACTGGCAGAAGATTCTCCAGCTGTCAACAGGCCCCGTCCGGCAAGGGTGAGGGCTTGCCAAGGAGCCGGCCGGATGCTTTGGGAGGAGCATGTGCTGCAGACGACCGACATGACCGGAAAGCCTCCATGCTGACGAAATCCAGCACCGAAATGGTGCGTCAGCAGAACAGCGTGCTCGTCCTGTCATCGCTCCGGCGTCACGGGCCGCTCGCCCATACCGACATTGCCGCCGCGACCGGGCTTGCCTCCGCAACCGTCTCGGCGATCACCGCCGATCTCGAGCGGACCGGCGCGCTCGAACGCCACGAACAATCCGTCTCTGGCGGGCGCGGCCGGCCGCGGGTTCTCTTCGCCCGAAGGCGCGACCACCGCTACCTGATTGCGGTGCGGATCTCCTCCGACACGCTGCAATACTCGCTCGCCGACTATACCGGCACGCTGATCGACCGCTTCGACGAACCGCGCGACGAGGCCGGCTCCTCGTCCACCCAGTTCGTCGCCGCCTTCCGCGAGGCGCTGCTCAGGCTCATGCGCCGCTCCGGCCTCGATCCCGAACGGATCGCGGCGATCTCGATCAGCAGCAAGGGCCTCGTCGACCCGGACGGATCGCGGCTCCTCTGGTCGCCGGTCTTCGGCTACGAGGAGATCGATTTCGCCGCCGCACTTTCGCTGCCGCCCGCGACGCGGGTCAGGCTCAACAACGAGACGTTGCTGGTCGCGCAGGCGCTCGCACGGCGGGCCGACCGCGATGACGGCGATGGCTTCCGCTCGCTCGCCGCACTTTCGCTCGGCCACTCGATCGGGCTCGGCATCGCCCGGCGGGGTACGAGCGGCGAAATCGAGGTGAGCGCGCCGAATTTCGGGCACATGCTGAACGCCGCCGACGGCAAGCTCTGCCGCTGCGGCTCGCGCGGCTGCATCGAGGCATCGGCCGGCTTCTACGGCATCCTAAGGACTGCCTTCGAAGTGCCGCCCGACACCATCCCGGCGAAATTCGTCCCGCTCGCCGAGATGGACAAGATCGCGCTTCGGGCACGCCAGGGCCACCGCATGTCGGAATACGCCTTCCGCCAGGCGGGGCTCGCGATCGGCCAGGGGCTTTCGCGCATGCTGAGCCTCTTCGGCGACATGCCGGTGGCGATCGCCGGCCACGGCACGCGCTACATGGATCTCCTGTCGCGCGGGATCGAGGAAGGGCTGCAGCAATCGCTGCACGCGCGCATCTACGGCACGCCGAAAATCACCGTCGTCGCCGACGAGGCGACCCTCGTCTTCGAGGGCCATGTCGAACGGGCGCTCGCCGAGATCGACCACGACATCGCCCTCGCCCGCGCCGAAGAGGCGACGGCCTGAGCGTGCGGACCGATGGAGCGGCGATTGCTGCCTTTCGCCGCCTTGCCGCGACCTGTATCCGGACGTAAGACTTGCCACACGGAATGATCGTCGCATTCCTGCGATTCCCGCCGCGAGATGCCGCCGGCGGAGGCGGCGACGTCACGGAAGGAGGACCCATGTCCACGGCAGCCTATGTCTTCGATGCCTACGGCACCCTGTTCGACGTGCATGCCGCGGTGCGCCGCCATGCCGAGCGGGCCGGGCCGGACTACCAGGTCTTCTCCGAGATGTGGCGGGCGAAGCAGCTCGAATATTCCTGGGTGCGCACGCTGATGGGCGCCTACCGCGATTTCTGGAGCCTGACGGAAGAGGCGCTCGACTATACGTTCGAGCGCTTTCCCGGCGTCGACCGGAAGCTCCGGGCAGACCTGCTCGCCGCCTACTGGACGCTCGACTGCTATCCGGAAGTGCCGGCGGTGCTGAAGGACATCAAGGCACGCGGCGCGAAGGTGGCGATCCTCTCCAACGGCTCGCCGCTGATGCTCGCCGCGGCGGTGAAGAACGCCGCGCTTGAAACGGTGATCGACGACGTCTTTTCCGTCGATGCGCTCGGGCTCTACAAGACCGCGCCCGCCGTCTACGAGATCGTCACCACCACCTACCGGCTCTATCCGGACGCAGTCTCCTTCCAGTCGTCGAACCGCTGGGATGCCGCCGGCGCCAAGAAGTTCGGCTTCCGTACCGTCTGGCTGAACCGCAGCCGGATGCCCGACGAGTACCGGGATTTTCCGCCCGATCTCATCCTGCCCTCGCTCGAAAGCCTCTGACGATGGCGTGGTCGGCGGAACAATACCTGAAATTCGAGGACGAGCGGACGCGGCCCGCACGTGACCTGCTGGCGCACGTGCCGCTTGCGCAGGCGAAACGCGCCTACGACCTCGGCTGCGGGCCGGGGAACTCGACCGAGCTCATCGTCGGGCGCTTCGGCAGCCAAGCCGTCACCGGGCTCGACAGCGACGCCGACATGCTCGCGAAGGCCCGCGCGCGCCTGCCGGAAACGCCCTTCGTCGCTGCCGATCTCTCGACCTGGGAGCCGCCGCACGACGTCGACCTCTTCTATGCCAATGCCGTGCTGCAATGGCTGCCAGGCCATCTGGCACTGATGGAGCGGCTGATAGCGCATCTG
Source organism: Ciceribacter lividus (assembly GCF_003337715.1). Taxonomy (GTDB): domain Bacteria; phylum Pseudomonadota; class Alphaproteobacteria; order Rhizobiales; family Rhizobiaceae; genus Allorhizobium; species Allorhizobium lividum. Next base: position 187,793 of record NZ_QPIX01000010.1, on the reverse strand, counting down.
GCACCGGGCGGCGTGCTTGCCGTGCAGATGCCCGACAATCTCGACGAGCCCTCGCACCGCGCGATGGAGGCGACGGGGGCCGCCGGTCCCTGGCGCGAACTCTTCGCCGAGGGGCGCATCCGCCGCACGCCCCTTCCCCCGCCCGCTGCCTATTACGACCGGCTGTCGCGCCATGCCCGCCGGGTCGACGTGTGGCACACGGATTACTACCATCCGATGGAGAGTGCGCAGGCGATCGTCGAATGGGTGAAGGGCACCGGGCTTCGCCCCTATCTCGACGCGGCCGGCGCGGAGCATCGCGACGCCTTCCTCGACGATTACACCGCCCGCATCGAGCGGGCCTATCCGCCAATGGCGGACGGACGGCGGTTGTTGCGCTTTCCGCGGCTCTTCATCGTTGCCGTAAAGGGGTGAGGAAGATTCAGAATGCCGACAGACCGCTGGCCAAGCTTTTCGGCAATCTGCGGCAGACACTACGGTCCGTCATGCCGGCCTCCGAGCCGGCATCCAGTGCGATCAAGGACTTGATCGCAAAAGGACTCTTTCGCGGCGCGGACGCGCCGTTGCTGGCCCCGGATCAGGTCCGGGGTGACGGAGGATGTGGAGCCGCATCAAATAGGACGAGCCTTGTCAGAGAGCGCGGAAAACCTCACGCCCGCTTGCGTTCCGGGGCTCGGGCGGCGGCGCGGAGGATCTCCTCACCCGGCTGCGGCTTGCCGAAATAATAGCCCTGCCCTTCCTCGCAGCCCATGGCGGCGAGGATCTGCCACTCCGCCTCGCCTTCGATCCCTTCGCAGACCACGCGCGCGCCGAGGCCGGCGGCAAGCGACTTGACGGCGCTAACGATCGTCAGGCTGGCGCTATCGCTCGCGATCTTGCGGACGAAGGACTGGTCGATCTTGATGAAATCGAGCGGGAAGCGGGCGAGATAGCCGAGCGAGGAATAGCCGGTGCCGAAATCGTCGAGCGCGATCTTCACCCCGAGGGCGCGCAGGGCGGCAAGCTGGCCGAGGATGTCGTCGGAAACGTCGAGGAAGGCCGATTCGGTGATTTCGAGGTGCAGCCGTTCGGGAGAAAGGCCGCTTTCGGCGAGCGCCTTCCTGACGACCGCGACCATGTCGGTGCGGATGAACTGCAGCGGCGAGACGTTGACCGAGACGCTCAGGTTCTCCGCCCAGGTGATCGCCTGCCGGCAGGCCTCCTCGACCACAAAGGCACCGAGTTCGCAGATGAATCCGCTCGCTTCGGCGATCTCGATGAACTCGAAGGGCGGGACGACGCCGTATTCGGGATGACGCCAGCGCACCAGCGCCTCGGCGCCGGTGAGACGACCGTCCGCAAGCACCACCTGCGGCTGGTAGAGGAGGAAGAACTGGCCGGCGGCGAGCGCGCCCTTCATTTCCGCCTCCAATGCGCGGGCGCGGATCTGGCGGCGCGCCTCGTCGGAATCGTGGAGGCTGTAGCCGGAGCCGGCGCTCTTGCGGGCGTGGTCGAGCGCCGCTTCCGCCCCGGCGACGAGGCCTACCGGATCGCGGCCCTCGCCCGAGGTGCAGATGCCGATGCGGGCGCCGATCTCCGCCAGCGAGGGACCGAGGGTGAAGGCGCGCGACAGAAGGCCGATCAGGTGCTCGGCGAATTCGGCCGGCGGCATGGCAAGGGCTGCGGCCGGAACGGCGACCGAGAAGCCGTCGCCTTCGCTTCGGGCGATCAGCGCGCCGCGTGGCGCATTCTCCCTGAGCCGCGCCACCACCGCCTTCAGGAGGTCGTCGCCGGTCGAGCGGCCGAGAACCATGTTGATCGCGGCGAAACGGTGGAGGTTGATCGCAAAGACCGCCCAGTCGTCGCAAGCGGCGGCGTCCATGCGGCGGACGAGCTCGTCACGGCGGAGCGCACCGGTCAGCTCGTCATACTGCGAGAGCGCCTTCAGCTTCTCCGCGTAGGCGCGCTTGGCGGTCACGTCGCGGACGGTGACGCAGGCGACGAAGGGACGCTCGGCCGGTTCGCCCGCCTCTTCCGCCGTTTCGAGGAGCGAGACGGCGACATGGCCTTCGAGATAGCGGCTGGCGCCGGCCTCCCGCAGTTCCAGGTCGAAGCCGACGGGGGCAGAGCCCGCCTCACCCTTCTCGCGCAGCGCCCTTTCGAGCGCCGCCTGCATCGGCAGCGGCGCATTGGCCGCGAAATCGGAAATGAGGGCCCGATAAAGGCCGGGACCGAAGATCGTCTCGGCGGAACGGCTGACCTCGACGAGGCGGCCCTCATGGTCGAGGACGACGACACCGTCGACGCTGTCGTCGATCACCCGGCGCAGAAGCGTCTGCGAATTGCGGCTCTCGACCTGCGCGAGCGCGGCAAGCCAGTTGCCGATGTCGACGTGCTCGATCAGGTAGAGCAGCAGGCCGGTCGCCAGCACGAGCTGGATGCCCGCGGTCGGCAGGACGAACGAATAACGTGCCTGCAGGAAGAAGGCCGCGGCCTCCACGCCGGCCGCCGTCAGCCCGAGAAGCGGCAGCAGCAGCCGGCCGGAAAGCGGTCGCCCGGAGCGGATCGACAGAACGAGGAGGCCGGCGATGGCGAGCCCATAGGGCATCGGATCGAGCGGAACCGGCACGCGATCCTGCGAGAGCGTCTCGGCACCGAGGATATGCAGCATGGGGCCGCCGAGCAGGCCGTAGACGGGAACGGCGAAGACGTCCTTCAGCTCCGCCGCATAGGCACCGACGACCACCGAACGGCCGGCAAGCGCCTCCGCCGGCACCCGGCCGGAAAGCAGATCGGAAACGGAAAAGACCGGCACGCTCGCCGGCGAGATCGAGAAATCGATGCCGAAATTTCCGACCCGGGGCTCGGGCTCCCCGGCAAGCAGGGCAGCGACCGACTGCACCACCTGCCCGTCGAGCGCCACGCCATGGGGCAGGCCGCGCACGACGCCGTCGGGATCGGCAGCGACATTGGCGGCGGCAAGCCAGGCGTTCGCCTCGAATTCGGGAAGCGGCCGCGAGACCACCGTCTCCGGCGCGCCGCCGGCCGCGGAGCGGTATTGCACGAAGGCCGGGAGCGCAACACCGCCACCGGCATCGGCGAGCGCCTTCGCAAGGCGGTCGTCGGACGCGGCGGTGGAGCGGGCGCTGAAATCGATGTCGAGAAAGATGTCGGCGGCGCCGGCCGCGACCAGCCGGTCGATGACTTCGGCATGGACGTCACGCGGCCAGGGCCAGACGCCGATTTGATCGAGACTCACCTTGTCGATGGCGACGAAGACGAACTTGCCGCCCGCCGCCCGCGGCGCCGCGGCCGCCCGCCATTCGGTGAGGAAGAGATCGACGCCCTTCAGGACGCCGAGCGGAGGCAGCGCCAGCGGCATGACGAGGAGAAGGAGCGCGGTGAGCACGCTATAGGTGCCCGCCCGTCCCATTCTCCGTATCAGCTTGCGCACTGCGTCCATGATCGTCAGTCGCGTTTCGGAGGCTTCTTGCCGCGGCCGCCATGGTCGTCGTCGCCGCCCTTGCCGCCGTGGTCGTCATCATGGCCACCGTGGCCGTGGTCGTCGTCACCACCCTTGCCGCCATGGTCGCTATCGTGGCCACTCTTGCCACCGTGGTCGTTATCGCCACGGCCGCCACCGTTGCCGCCACCACTACCGTTTCCGTTGCCGCCAGCGTTACCACCGCCGTTTCCGTTGCCACCGCCATTGCCGCCACCGTTGCCGCCGGCATTACCGCCATTGCCGCCCGCGTTGCCGCCAGCGTTGCCGCCGCCGTTTCCGTTGCCGCCACTATTGCCGTTGCCGTTTCCGCCGGCGTTGCCGGAATTGCCTCCGGCGTTACCCTTGCTCCCGCCGGCGTTGCCGTTGCCGGGATTGCCACTGCCGGAAGTCGTTGCGGCCTCATCACCGCCGATGTGTCCGGTGTTGCCGGTGTTTTCGGCCTTGTTCGTCTTCTCCGCCGCCGCGGCGATCGCATCCGGGGTTTTCGGCCCGAGGGCTGCGACCTTCGGCGCCGCCGGACGAACGGTGACGACCGGATTCTTCGGGCCAATGCCCTGCACGCGCATGCCCTTGCGGCTCTTCGGATCGACGGTGACCTTCTGGCCGGGGCTGACATGGGTCTGCTCGCCGCTCGCAAAGCCGGTGACCTCGACGAGGCCGCGCTCGACGCTGACCGACGCCGTCTTGCGGTCGACCTTGACCTCGAACCTCGTGCCCTTGACGACCGCCGCCAGGAAGGGCGTCTGTACCGAGGTGTGCGGCTTGCCGCGCGTCTCGATGTCGAAGAGCATCGCGCCGTATTGCTGGGCGACCTCGGTCTTGCGCGTGAAGAAGCCGGAGGTGGTGATCGAGGCGAGACTGTTCGGCTGGAAGGTGATGCTTTCCTTGTTGCGCGTGAGGACCAGACGGCCGCGCGCGCCCGTGACAACCAGCGCCTTGTTCGGGATCGCGGTGCCCACCGTGACGGCGGTCCAGCTCTTGTTGTCGAGCGTATACTGCACCGGCTGGCTCACCTTGGCGGCGACCCACTCGGCGGCGCTCACTGCACCCGCGGACACGAGAAAAAGAAACAAAACGGAAAACAATCTGGCCGAAAGAGACATGGCATCACTCCAATTTCGCAGGGCATTGGAGGAAAAGCCCCTTAATCTTCAGTGAAGAAAAGCGGCCGTTTCGAGAATTGCCTAAGGCCGGGTAAACGGAATTGCTCACATTTTCGCCCCGGTCGCCGCCCCGCGGGGCCGGCCTTGATCCCCCGCGCGAAAACCGCGAACATGGGTGACTCCACGCCGCCGCAGCAAGATGAGGGAGACCCCATGCAGATCGTTTCCGCCAACGGCGCATCCATTCCAGCTCTCGGCTTCGGCACCTTCCGGATGCCCGGCCCCGATGTGATCCGCATCCTGCCGCTCGCGCTCAAGACCGGCTTCCGCCATGTCGACACCGCGCAGATCTACGGCAACGAGGCGGAGGTGGGCGACGTGATCGCCACATCCGACATTCCCCGCGAGGAGATCTTCCTCACCACCAAGGTCTGGGTGGACAAGTTTGCCGCCAAGGACTTCCTCCCCTCCGTCGACCAGAGCCTGAAGAAGCTCAGGACCGACTATGTCGACCTCCTGCTTCTGCACTGGCCGAAGAGCCCGGTGCCGCTCGCCGAGCAGATCGGCTGCCTGAACGAGGTGGTGAAGGCCGGCAAGGTGCGCCATATCGGGGTCAGCAACTACAACTGCGCGCTGATGGGCGAGGCGGTGGCGCTCTCCGAGGCACCGATCGTCACCAACCAGGTCGAATACCACCCCTATCTCGACCAGACGGCGGTCATCGCCGCCGCCCGCTCCTACGGGATGGCGATCACCGCCTATTATGCGATGGCCGACGGGCGCGTAACGAAGGAGCCGCTCCTGCAGGATATCGGCGCCCGCCACGGCAAGACGGCAGCGCAGGTGGCGCTGCGCTGGCTCGTCCAGCAGCAGGGCGTGGTGGCGCTCACCAAGACGGCGACGGAAAACCGGATCGCCGAAAACTTCGCCGTCTTCGACTTCCACCTCGACGCGCAGGAGATGGACGCGATCTCCGCGCTTGCCCGCCCCGACGGAAGGATCGTCAATCCGGGGCATCTGGCACCCGAGTGGGATTGAGGGGGGGTGCTTGATCGAGCGGGAGAAGCCGATGGCGGAGAACAGCAAAACTCAACCGAGTCCCGGGCAGGGCCCGGACGACGCCCCTGACCTCAGCCAAGCGCTGTGGCGCGAGAAGCTGGACGCAGCACCGGTTCGCGTCGGACGGCCGAAAACGAAGGTGTCGACCACCATCCGGCTGGATCAGGACGTGCTGGAACGCTTCCGCAAGACCAGCCCCGGCTGGCAATCACGCATCAATGCGGCGCTCCGCGACTGGCTGGCGGAGAAGGGGTGAGAGGACGGCGCGGCGGAGGGCGCCGGTATGATTAAGAGCAAACTGGCGAAACGGGTATAAGATAAATATAGGCAACGCTTGCAGCGGCCGCTCCCGCACAACTAACGATCCCAATGACAAAGAGGACGATGCGGTGCCAGCATATCCGGGTCGCGAGCCCGTTGAACGTCGACGTCAAATCGCTGCCGAGGTCAGCATAATCAGTTTCGAGTTTGCGCTTTTGACGATTGATTTCGGCGGAGATTGCCGACAGTGTGAGCCATTGATTAATAAGCGCCAAGATCAAAAGCGCTACAAACGCCCAAGCACCAGCAATGATGGCAGTATTTGCCCACGACTGGAGACAGGATTGGGGTTCCTTCATCTGGGTCGCAACGATGATCGTTGCGGCTGGAATCCCGAGCAACTGACCTTGAATATCGACTATAGTTTTGTGAATCTTCCCCGTGAATTCAAGCTTTGCCGCAGCGAGCTCACTTCGCACCTTTGAATACGAGAAGCTGGATGCAAAGAGTCTATAGCCGTTTTGAATGTCATCGTTGATGATATCCAAATTCGTAAGAACATGGCGTAACCTGTCCTCCCTGGGGAGGGACTGCACCATTCGAACGATCGCAGCGTTGAGAATCCCTAATTTCTGGTCCCTGTGCGTCGGGCTATCGAACAAGGTAGAGAATTTGGCGCTTTGTCCAAGGTTTACAATGTCGAGCTCTGCTGTTCGAAACAATGCGGGAATAACCAGCCTACTGTCGCCGACAAACACTAGCTCTCTGCGGGTTCTGTCGGCAAATGTTGCCGCCTCGGCGATAATTGAAAGAACGGCTAGGACCTGACGGTAGATTGTTTGGAGGCGATGCGGCGGCGTTGTCTTACGTTCAATTTTGCCTTCAATAACAAAGTAATTCTGAGGTTCAGAAAAGCAGGCATCCGGCGAACGGAGGAGGTCGTCAAAACTATCGACAAGAATGCCAATCGCTGGACGCGGACTACCTACTTCGACATGTATTCTGTCCCCAACAACGCACGAGCGCGCGTCGTCGAGAAGAGCAAGTCCGGTCCGTTTCGCCTCCTCAGGGTCCGCATCGATCCGCTCTAGAACTGCCTTGACTTCTGCAGACGCGACGGTGAGCACGCCTTCGCGACTACCGGAGGTAAATTCGGTATTTCGATAAAGTTCGAGAAGATGCTCAAAGTCCAGCCGTTCCATCGTCGAGCTCGTCTTCCAAATCTCGGACCATCGCGTCTGGCAAGTTAGTGATCAGCAGAGAGTGAGCGTCCTTATCGTAGACGATCTGACCCGTTGCAATAGCATCCCGGTCAAAATCAAGTGTCCAGTTCTTCGTGGACGCTTTGATTCGAGTGAGGGCGCTGAGTGTTTGCGCGTGGGGAACGAAGTTGTCGTTCAATCCGAGGTCCGTGTCTGCCAACGCCTCTGCTAACGGACCTGGGTCGACAGGGTTCAACTCATTTGCGAGCGCTGCAAGTGACAGCTCCTCCCTCTTTCTCGAATAGCGCTGGCAGATATCTTTTGTGCGCTTGAGAAATTCATCTTTCTCCGTCGACGACATACCCTTCTCAGCCGCGAATTTCTTGAGGGCGGCAATTAGGCGCTTCGTATCCTCACGCTCTTGCACAAGCGCATCACAACCGAGAAAGTCGCGGAAATAGTCGGCGACATTACCCTTGCCCTTCAGAAAACTTATGTAACGTGCCTCGTCGGCGAGCCATGCCGATATTCCGATACGGCCAGCAAAGCGGAACCCTTCGATATCCAGATGCCGCACATCAGTCACGCCAAGGTCGTTCGTTAATGCCGCGCCCAACTTGTCTGTGATGATAGCCACAAGAAGATAATGTGCACTCGCTCGCGTGAAGTGAGCAAAGAAGACGTGCCCCCCCTGCGCCGCACCTCGAGTACCGGCCTCTTTCCGCAATGTCTCCATCATCGAGGCTGTGAGTACTGCAAAGTCGTTGTAGTCATCCTCAACGTAGCTGCGGAGATGCCTTGAAGTCGGAAAATTGTCTGTATTAGGTGAGAAGCGGCCGTGAGACTTTGATCCTCTACGCCCGTAGAGTTCATGAAGGGTATCAATTACTCGCTGCGCTGTGGTTCCAATTTCAAGGGGCTTTTCGGCTAGTTTGACGGAAAACCCCACGTCGTCACGAACCAAGTCATGAACAACCGCACGTACGATAACGTTCGACACGTCTACACTCCCCCATTTAGCGTCTCAGGAGTAAATCTGAATCGCACTCAACCAGCAAGCAGCACGGACACATATGAATTACTTTTCGTGCCCGAACGCTGTGCCCCGTTCACCTCGAATGCTGCTTTCTCGCGATCAATTGCACTGTCAATGATCCAAGATCGTCTGTCTCCGGGAGCAGCTAAGTCAAATTTCGACAGCCGACACGAAGGCGTAAAGCCGCCTTCGATCATCATCCAAAAGCCCCTCATGCATACCCCGCCCCACCCCCCAAAGACAAAAAAACCGCCGGATCGCTCCGGCGGCCTGTTCAAATCGATGTGCTGATCAGATCAGACGAACTGGCTCAAGCCCGGGACGGAGGCGACGACTTCGTCGACCACGTCGGCGCCGGCGTATTCGCGGGCGGCGGCGATGGTTTCACGCGAGAGCGAGGTAATCTCGCCCATGCCGAGGCCGAGTGCCATCAGCTGCTGGCCGAGCCCCATGATGCCGCCGCCGCCGATCGCGCTCAGCAGCCCGCCGAGCAGGCCCTTGCCTTCGCCTTCGCCGTTATACCTGGCGACGAGGTCGACGGCGCCGGGGATCGCCTCGATCATCTTTGCGACCGGGCCGTCGGCCGCCTCGCGCTGGAGGAAGCCCAGCATCATGCCGACCGCCTTTTCGGCGACATCCGCGTCGATGCCGACATTGGTGGCGATGCGGTTTACGAGTTCATTCATGGTCTGCCTCCGTTTGAAATTCTGACGTGAACGTCAACGTAATTAATTCCGCCTGCGAACTCAAGCGCCGGGGCCACTCCCCACAGGCTTTTTCGCCGCGCCGCGCCGCCGCGCCGGGGAAGCGCCAGATGAGCACCGGGGGAAGCACCGGGCTGTTGTCATGTTCCATACTATCCTTATAGTTACAACCTGTTGTTTGGATGAATGCGGGAATGCCGGGCGCCGCCCTCCCCGCGAAAGACGAGGCCCCATGCTTGTTGACGGAAAGCTTTTCATCGGCACCAGCCGCAACCCCGACGACAGCCTCAACAAGCCGGAATATCTGGAGCTGAAGTTCGGCAATCGCCACGGACTGGTGACCGGGGCGACCGGCACCGGCAAGACGGTGACGCTGCAGATCCTCGCGGAGAGCTTCTCCGAGGCCGGCGTGCCGGTCTTCTGCGCCGACATCAAGGGCGACCTCTCCGGCATCGCGATGAAGGGCGAGGCGAAGGACTTCCTCCTGAAACGCGCCGAGACAATCGGGCTCTCGCCCTATGAATTCCGTGCCTCGCCGGTGATTTTCTGGGATCTCTACGGCGAGCAGGGCCACCGGGTGCGCACCACCATCGCCGAGATGGGGCCACTCTTGCTCTCGCGGCTGATGGATGCCTCGGAGGCGCAGGAGGGCGTCTTGAACATCGCCTTCAAGATCGCCGACCAGGGCGGGCTGCCGCTCCTCGACCTGAAAGACCTGCAGGCGCTCTTGAACTACATGGGCGAGCACGCGAGCGAGCTTTCGAGCCAGTTCGGCCTTGTCTCCAAGGCCTCCGTCGGCTCGCTGCAGCGCGGACTGCTGATCCTCGAGCAACAGGGGGCGGAGAATTTCTTCGGCGAGCCGGCACTTGCGATCTCCGACATCATGCGCACGACCACCGACGGCCGCGGCATGATCTCGGTGCTCGCCGCCGACAAGCTGATGATGAACCCGAGGCTCTACGCCACCTTCCTGCTCTGGCTCCTCTCCGAACTCTTCGAGGAACTGCCGGAAGTCGGCGATCCGGAAAAGCCGCGGCTCGTCTTCTTCTTCGACGAGGCGCACCTGCTCTTCGACGACGCGCCGAAGGTGCTGGTCGACCGCATCGAGCAGGTGGTTCGCCTCATCCGCTCGAAGGGTGTCGGCGTCTACTTCGTCACCCAGAACCCGCTCGACGTGCCGGAAACCGTGCTCGCCCAGCTCGGCAACCGCGTGCAGCATGCGCTCCGCGCCTATACGCCGCGCGAGCAGAAGGCGGTGAAGACGGCGGCCGAGACCTTCCGCCCCAACCCGGCCTTCGACTGCGAAACCGCGATCACCACGCTCGGCACCGGCGAGGCGCTGGTCTCGACGCTGGAGGGCAAGGGCATTCCCTCGATGGTCGAGCGCACACTCGTCCGCCCGCCGGCCTCGCGGCTCGGACCGATTACCCCGGCGGAGCGCCAGCAGCTCATCGCCGTCAGCCCCGTTTCCGGCGTCTATGACAAGGATGCCGACCGGGAATCGGCCTACGAGATCCTGACCGAACGGGCGCGCAAGGCCGCCGAGGCGGAGGCCGCCCGCCGGGCCGAGGAGGAGAAGCAGGAGAGAGCCGGCGGCCGCTGGACACTGCCGGGCTTCGGCGACGAGAGCGAAGAGGGCACCAAGACGGCGAAGAACGGCACCCGCCGCAGCTCCGGCTACAAGCGGGAATCGGTGCTGGAAGCGGCGATGAAGAGCGCGGCGCGCTCGGTCGCGACCTCGGTCGGCCGGGCGCTGGTGCGCGGCATCCTCGGCAGCCTCAAGCGGTAGAGAGCACCGGGCCTTCGGGTTCGACCTCCCCTCACGACGGGCGGCGGTCGAGCGCCGGGGCGAGCGGCTGCAGAAGACGATAGAGCCGCGCCCTCAGCGCCGGCAGCGCCGAGCGCTCCACCAGCGTATGGAAGGCGAGCGAGAAGGCGAGAAGGCCGAAGACCGCGACGAGGATCGCCAGTCGGGGATCGAGGACGGCGGCAAGGCCCGGGATTGTGACATAGCCGACGTGCTGGTGGACGAGATAGAGCGGATAGGTGACGCCGCCGACGAGCTTCAATGGTCCCCAGAACCGGCGCGGCAGGTTCGCCCGCGCGATCAGCACGAAGAGGGCGGCGCCGCCGAGGACGGCGACCGCAATCACCGGTCGCGACAGCGCGCTTCCATATTCCGCCTCGAACCAGGAAGCGCCGCGAAGCGAGGTGAAGACGCCGTATGAGAGCGACAGGCCAAGCAGCGCGAGCCGCGTGGGCGTAACGCCCTTGCCGAGACGCTGGAGCGCGATGCCGGCGACGAAGAAGCCGCTATATTCGGTGATCAGCGCATCCTGCAGCAGGCGGACCTGGAAGAAGGCCTCGTTGGCGAGGGAGAGCGCCAGCCAGCCGAAGGCGATCGCCTCGATGTCGTCCAGCCGCTTGATGACGAGAAGCAGGAAGACCCAGCCGTAGAAGACGAGTTCGAGCACGATCGACCAGTAGGCGCCGTCGACGAAGGGTTCTCCGAGCAGCAGCGAGAAGACCATGAGGTTGGCGCCGTACTGCCCGAGGCTCACCTCGAAGCGCGGATTGGCGGCAACGAGCACGACGAGTGCTGTGACCGTCATCATGACGATGAAGGTCGGGTAGATGCGCACGAAGCGCGAGACGAAGAATTCGAGCGGCGTGCGGCCTTCCGCCGAATAGAGGATCACGAAGCCGCTGATGATGAAGAAGATGCTGACGCCGAGATAGCCGTAGGCCGCGGTACTCCTGAGCATATCCGGCAGCGGCATCTGCGGCAGGTCGCCGGCGGCCTCGCCGCGAAAGAGGAAATGGAAGCCGACCACGGCCATCGCGGCGAGAAACCGCAGCCCGTCGAGCCCGAAGAGGTGCTTTTCCATGATCCTGAAGCCCCCGGTCGCAATCCGCGCCGCGCACAGGCGCCTTCCCCCGCCCCTTCTTAGCGGGGAAATGTTAACAATCTACCTTTGGTGGAAAACGTCAAACGCGGACACGCAACCACAAGCTTCGCGACATATGCGGCAGGCTTCCAGAGGCGGGCGTGCCGGGCCGATGCGCTTGCGCTATGATCGCGACCAAGGATGGAGCCGGGAGAGTCGGGGCGATGACGATCGACATGCTGATGGGGTTGCTGCCCGTCGTTTTCATGCTGCACGAGTTCGAGGAGATCATCATGCTGAAGCCGTGGCTGGCGAAGAACGGCCCGGAACTGGAGCGCCGCTTTCCGGCCGTCGCGGCGCGGGTGCTGCCGCTCTACGGCAGCCTCTCGACCTCGGCCTTCACCTTCGCCGTGCTGGAGGAGTTCCTCATCCTGACCGCGCTCACCTATGCGGCGATCGCCTTCGGTCTCCACGATCTCTGGGCGGGGCTGCTCGTCGCCTTCCTTTTCCATCTTCTCGTCCATGTCGGCCAGACGATTCTCTGGCGCGGCTATTGCCCCTTCATCGTCACCAGCCTGCTTGCGCTCCCCTATTGTCTCTACGCGCTCTCCGCCCTCGCCCGGTCGGGCGTGATCTCGCCGGGTACGACGGCGATCTGGTCGGTCGCGGCGACGGTCCTCGTCTATCTCAATCTCTGGCTCGCGCTCCGTCTCGCCCGCCGCTTCGAGGCGTGGATCGGCAGCACTTTCGCCACCCTACGCTGACGCAAGCCGCTCCCCTGCCCCGAACTGATCCGGACCAATGTTGTGGGCAGGCGCCGCGCCTAATGTTATAAAATGCTGATGTAGAAGGCTTTCCCGCAGCGGCCGGCATCCGGACCTTGTCCGGCCGGCACATGAAGGACGTCCGGCATGGCGCATAAACAGGTTCTCTTTCGTGACGAGGCCCGCGCGAAAATCCTGCGCGGGGCAAGCCTTCTCGCCGATGCGGTGCGCATCACGCTCGGCCCGCGTTCGAAATCGGTGCTGATCGAGAAGAAGTGGGGCGTGCCGGTCGTCTGCAACGACGGCGTGACGATCGCCAAGGAATTCGACCTCAAGGACCCCGAGGAAAACCTCGGCGCCCGCATGCTGCGCGAGGCGGCGGAAAAGACCGGCGCCATGGTCGGCGACGGCACCAGCACCGCGACGATCCTCGCGCATGCGATCTTTTCCGAGGGCCTGCGCAACGTGGTTGCGGGCGCGAGCGCCGTCGACATCAAGCGCGGCCTCGACCGGGCGACGAAATGCACGGTGGAGGCGCTGAAGACGCTGTCGCGGCCGGTCGCCACGACACTCGAAAAGCAGCAGGTGGCGGCGATCTCCGCCCATAACGACGAGGCGATCGGGGCGCTGATCGCCGAGGCGATCGAGAAGGTCGGCGACGACGGCGTCATCACCGTCGAGGAGGCGAAGACGACGGAAACCCACCTCAACGTCGTCGAGGGCATGCAGTTCGACCGCGGCTACATCTCGCCCTATTTCATCACCAGCGCGGAGGACATGGAGGCGGTGCTCGAAGACGCCCGCATCCTCCTCTTCGACCGCAAGATCTCGGCGCTGATGGACCTCGTGCCGCTCCTCGAACAGATCGCCAAGTCGGGCCGGCCGCTGCTGGTGATCGCCGAGGACATCGAGGGCGAGGCGCTCGCCACCCTCATCGTCAACCAGATCCGCGGCACCTTCCACAACTGCGCCGTCAAGGCGCCGGGCTTCGGCGACCGGCGAAAGGCGATGCTGGAGGATATCGCGGTGCTGACCGGCGCCCAGGTCATCTCGGAAGAGACGGGCGCCAAGCTCGAAAACGTGACGCTCGCAGAGCTCGGCTCGGCCGCCCGCGTCGTCATCGACAAGGAAACCACGACCATCGTCGGCGGCGCCGGCGAACCGGCGCGGATCAAGGGCCGTATCGAGGAAATCCGCCGCCAGATCGACAAGACCACCAGCGACTACGACAAGGAGAAGCTGGAGGAGCGGCTCGCCAAGCTCTCCGGCGGCGTCGCCGTCATCCGCGTCGGGGCGCCGGCGGAGGCCGAGATGAAGGCGAAGAAGGACGCGATCGAGGACGCGATCAACGCCACCAAGGCGGCGGTCGCCGAGGGTATCGTGCCGGGCGGCGGGCTGGCGCTGCTGCGCTGCGTCGGTGCGGTCGCCGCGGAAGAACAGAAATGCGAGGGCGACGAGCGCACCGGCGTGCAGATCCTCAAGCGCGCGCTGGAGGCCCCGGCCCGGCAGATCGCACTCAACTCGGCGGTGGACGACGGCGTCGTCGTGGAGCGGATGCTGCAGGGCTCCGGCGCCTATGGCTTCGATGCCGGGCGGCGAGAATATGTCGACCTGATGGAAGCGGGCATCATCGACCCGACCAAGGTGGTGCGGATCGCGCTCGAAAACGCCGTCTCGGTCGCCGGCATCCTGCTGCTCACCGAGGCGACGATGACCGAGGTGCGCGAGCCGGCGAAGCCGCCGGAACCGGAGATGGGCGGTGTCTGAAATTCACCTCGGATCGCCGGGCCGGCCTTGACCGCCTCGCCGCCAGCCGCCATGTCCACCTCGACGCGGCAAGAGAAGACGAGAAGACGGATGGCCTTTCGCATCAACAACGGTTCGCTCTATCCTTATGCCGCCGGCGCGGTGGTCGCCGGCCTGCTTGCCGCCTTCGGCGTGATTGCCGACGAGGTGAGCGAGGGCGAGACGCTCGGCCTCGACGAGGGCGTGCTGATGGCGCTGCGCACGCCGGGCAATCCCGCCGACCCGATCGGCCCGGCCTGGCTCGAGGAGGCCGCCCGCGACGTGACCGCGCTCGGCAGTTTCTCGGTGCTGACCATTCTCGTGCTGGTCGTCGTCATCCACCTCTTCCTCATCGGACGACAGCGGACCGGCTGGTTCGTCGCCTTCTCGGTGATCGGCGGGACGATCATGAGCACGACGCTCAAATCCTTCTACGACCGCCCCCGCCCCGAACTCACCGGCGTGGCGCGCGTGTTCACAGCGAGCTTTCCGAGCGGACATGCGACCGTCTCGGCCGTCGTCTACCTGACGCTCGGGGCGCTGCTTGCGGAAATGGCGGAGCGGAGGAGCCAGAAGGTGCTCTATCTCGGCTCGGCGATCTTCCTGACCGTCATCATCGGCGCAAGCCGCGTCTATCTCGGCGTGCACTATCCGACGGACGTCATCGCCGGCTGGTCGATCGGTGCGGGCTGGGCGCTCGCCTGGACGCTCGCCGCCCATCTGGTGCGCAAGCGGATGAAGACGGAGGGGTGAGTGCGGGTGGCGGAGGGGATTGCCCTCCACGTTTCGAAATCAGGCAGCAAATGCCGGCAAACGATACCGGCGTGGGGTGGGCGGCGACGCGCCAATTGCGGTCACTCTATGGTAATCCCGCTCATTCAGAATAACTATTTTTGCAGGGAGCTTCGTCGTATGCAGCAGCCATTAGGTATCCTAGTTGCAGGAACCTCCCACGTTGGAAAGTCCACATTCGCCACGGCCGTCGCACGATCGCTCGGTAGAGAACTAATTTCCACCGATGACTTAGCTCGCCATCCAGGTAGACCTTGGCCAACGGTGAGGCCTCAGGTCGCCGAGTATTACTCCAAGCTTTCTGATGACACTATCCATTGGTTCTTGAAGGTTCACCATGAGAATCTCTGGCCTCAGATTGAGCAAATTATTGAAACGAGGCGGCAGCTCTCGAAACCCTTCATCTTAGAAGGCGCTGCTCTGCGGCCGGAATACATGGCAGGGATCGAACCCGGTCTTGTGCGTCCGGTGCTCCTATACAGCGACAACGAGTTCCTCCGGGTACGTTTGACCGAGGGATCACGGCTCCGAGATGCGGACCAGGCAAGCGCCGCCGTCATCAGGAAGTTTATCGAACGGTCACTTCGAGAAAATAGCGAACTGCTGGAGACAGCGCGAGAATCGGACATTCCGTGCGTGGACATTGCCGTTCCGGGGGCCTTGGATACATTGATGCATAAGTTCTCGGCAGCATCGGCTAGCACCACCTGATGACCGCTTCGGGCCGTGAGAGATCTACTGCTCAGCACGAGGAGCGGACATTGCGGCTGCTGCGAAACGCCCTATTCTACGATGCAGCAATAGTCAGAAGCGCAAGTTTGGCAACAATCGGGATTTTCGCGAAAGGAAGAGACCGTTGAAGATTGCGATCATATTCGACTGCGAATTTCTCTGCCTTGAAGGTTCGCAGCGTAGATTTTGGTGCGCGGCACATGATCCAGATCCGGTTATCGCGCAGATTGGCGCGGTCAAGTTGGGGCTCGACGGCGATTTTCCGCTTATCGACACGTTCAAGGCCTACGTCCACCCAATCGACCGATTTGGCAGCAGATATGCCCTCGATCCCTTTTTCACGAAGCTGACCGGCATCACGGACGAGAAGATCGATGCCGACGGCATGTCCTTGCGGGACGCCCTTTCGAGCTTCGACGCTTTTTCCGAAGGTTCCCGGTGCTGGTCATGGGGAAAAGACGAACTGAACATGATCGCGATCAGTTGCTATATTGCGGGCATCGAGCCTTCAATTCCAGCTCATCGTTTTGATAATTCCGTAAAGCTTCTGCTTGCCGCCGGAATGCCGATTGAGGATTTGGCGAGAACCCCAAGCAACAAACTCGCGGACTATTACGGCGTGACGCATCCTCCTTTGCGAGGTCACGATGCGTTGGACGACGCGCTATCGATCGCTTACACGCTTCAATATCTTATGCAGACGGGGAAGCTTCAGCGGGAGGTATTTGGCCGCTCTTAGAGCCGACTGTCGTCTTGGCAGGATCGCGCCAGTTGCGGGCGTTGAAGCCACAGGCGCGTCTGCTCGCATACGTTCCAGACCAGATGCCTGCCCGTGGCGTAGGCCGCTGAGCAATAAATGAAGTTACGCTAGTTGAGGAGTGGGTGCATTTGTCGACCAAGTCTTTTCGGGTGGCGCTCGCCCAGGTTCTATCGGATGCAGACATTGATGCCGTCATCGACAGCGCGTCCGACGCAGCGGCAGATGTTATCGTGTTTCCTGAGATGTTTTCGAACGGATACAGCAAATTCAATCCTCAAGACGCCACCGCGCGTGCTGCGTGGCTCGATGGCGCTGTAGATTTGCAGGGAGCGTTTATTGAAAAATTCCGTGCCGCCGCGCGCAGAACAGAGATTGCGATTGTTGCAACCTTCCTAGAGAAGGCGGAGCCCAAGCCTTTCAATTCCGCCGTTCTGATTGATCGTAACGGTGACATCGTACTTCATCAAAGAAAGCGGCATATCTGCTTTTTCGATGTGCCCGAAGAGGCCTGCGCGCCTGGGGATAGTTCTTCAGTTTTTCGTCTTGACATCCGCCGTGGGCAGGTTGCTGTCGGGATCATGGTGTGCATGGATCGCGAGTTTCCGGATGTTGCATCCGATCTGGTTCGTTCTGGGGTAGAAGTCATCCTCGTGCCGAACAGCAGCCCTCTTGTCGATGATGTCGAGGTCGGCGACATTCGCGTTGCCGGGGTCCGTGCAACAGCTTTTCAATCAGTGATCGGAATCGCGGTCGCAAATTACCCCGAACCTAAAGATGACGGACATTCCTTTGCTGTGGGTGCGTCGGGGCAGATGCTCGCAATGGGAGGCAAGCAACAGGGCATCATCTACACGGACTTCGATCTCGACCAGCTAAGGGCCGCTCAGGAAAAGGAATGGTTTCGTCGCATCCGGTGACCGCGTCGGGCCGACTGCCGTCATGGCAGGATCGCGCCAATAGGAGACATTGCGGCTTGGTCGGCCTAGAATGACAACGCCATGGCAACTCGCCGAGAAGGGTCGAGACCCTTCTCGATTTCAGCCTCAAGAATTCTGCGAAGGCGCGGAGAGCAGGCTTCCTTTTCGAGGAGCCTGAAGCCAAAAGTTGCGTAAAAGGGCGCGTTAAAGGGTGCAAGACGGTCTGTTGTCAGCGTTGCTCCTTCCAGCTTTCTTGCACGGCCTTCATCAAGCAATGTCGTCAGCAGCTTCCTGCCCAGACCCTTTCGCTGGCAAGCAGGATGAACGTCCATCTCCCCAATGTGCAGGAGCTTCTCGACGAGATAACCGCCGCAGTACCCCACTGCAACGCCGTTTTGATCGCAGGCCACATAGAGCAAGTCATGTTCGAGATATTCGTTCAATTCCTCATCGCTGCTCGCCGCTGGAGCACCGCTTACAGCACCTGCATCTCTCAGGGTTTCGAACGATGCGAGTTCTACATTTCGGAGCGCATCGAAGTCTCCGGATGTCGCAGGCCTGATGAGCATTCCTTATCACCTCACAATTTTTGGCTTGGCCATACTATGCGAAACATGATGGTTTTATGACCGGTTTGGGGCCGAGAGCCACCGCCGGACTTGTGCCAGTAGCGGCCATGCAGGATAATGTGCGGGTTATTGTGGGAGTAGCGGCTGCATGGGATGGGAACAGACGCCTGCGGTTCAAACGATAATCCTGCTGCTCATGGCCATTTTTGCGCTAGGCGTAGCGGGTGTGATTGCAACAAACCTGCTCATACTCCAGCGAACCAAATACTTCTCAACGTTCTCTGAAGAAAAACGCTTGTCGTGGGGAGAACGGAAGGGGCGGCAGTTCTCTCGCCTAACACCCTTCTTCGTCGACAGTCGGTTTAAGCGGCTGCGAATGGCTATGTTTTGCAGCATCGGCCTATCGATGTCCTCCTTTGCATCGTTAGTCCTGATCGACGCACTTTGGCGATGATGCACAGCGTGATCCTTCAACCCGGTCAGTTTTGCGCCAGGAGCGGACATCTTTGATCGCATATCTGAGGGTCCGTTCCCGACTCGTTGCAAAGTTCAGCATCAATATTTGGCGATGGCTCTAGCTGTTCTACATTATCTGGCTTAGACTAGATGAATGGGAGATTTGACCTTCACTATCAACGTCACCCTCGATGGCTGCATCGATCACCGGGAGGGTATAGCGGACGACGAGACCCACGCCTTCTTCACCCGTCTTATGGATGAGAGCGGGGCGATGCTGTGGGGTCGCGTCACCTACGAGTTGATGGAAAGCCACTGGCCCGCAGTGGCGCGGGGAGACGTAGAAGCGCCGCCGGCGATCCACGAATGGGCGGTCAAGCTGGATGCCAAGCCCAAGTACGTAGTGTCCTCGAAGCGAACGGCCTTCCCATGGACCAACAGCCACCACATCGCCGGGGACCTGCACACGGAGGTTCAAAGGCTAAAGGACGCAACCCCGACCGGAGTTCTACTCGGTAGTGGCAAGCTGGCGACCGAGTTGGACCGGCTGGACCTAATCGACGAGTACAAGTTCCTCGTCCACCCGAGGATTGCCGGCCACGGTCCGACGCTCTACGAGAGCGGGCTGCACAGCACGCGACGCCTCGAACTGATCTCGGCCAAGCCGCTCCGCAGCGGCGCGGTTGCCATGCATTATCGGCGGGCACGCTAACATATTATGGCCTGTCGCTCGTCTCTCGGAACTGGGCGTCTTAGGACGCCCATTTTCTTACGAAGGCGAATCCCAAGCCTTTGTCATGAGAGCAACATTGTCGTGGCCGATGATGTTACAAGCAACGGCAGGTTCCCGTTCGATCTCGCATGCGCAGATCATGTCTCTAATGACCGCTTTGGGCCGACGGCGGACGTCACTGGCATTTGTTCCATGATTCCGCATGTTTTCCGCCCCTCACCCTGACCTGCCGGGGCAGAGCCGGATGCTGATCTCCCCCCTTTAGGGGGTCGAGGAGCGGCCGGCGAAGCCGGGCAATCGATCCGGTGAATCGATTGCAGCGACGAACGCCGGCAGGGCAGAGGGGGGTATCCCCCGACAAAACGCCTGACGATCCCCCCCTCTGTCGGCTGCGCCGACATCTCCCCCTCAAGGGGGGAGATCGGGCGGATGCGGTGCCGTCAGCGTTTGCCCGCGACGAGCGCGAAGAAGGCGCCCTGCGGATCGAGGCACTGGGTCACCCAGGCGCCGCCGGGAACTTCCATCGGCCCGGAACAGATCGTTCCGCCGCCGCCGGTCACCCGGTTCATCGCGGCGTCGAGTTCCGGGACGACGAAGTAGTAGCCCCAGAAGGCGCCCGGCATGTCCGGCGTTTTCGTCATGATGCCGCCGATATCCCTGCCGTCATGGGCGAAGAGCTGGTAGATGCCCATCGCACCCATGTCGTAGCCCTCACCCTTGGTCCAGCCGAACATGCGGGCGTAGAAGTCGAAGGCCTGCTTGCCGTCGCCGGCCATGAGCTCGTGCCAGCCGACGGTTCCGGGCGCCATCGGCGGCGGTTCCTCCGGCATCGGTCCTTCCGGCATGTTCGGCTTGAAGACGTTGAGGAAAGCGCCATGCGGATCGGCGACGACCGCAAAACGGCCGATGCCGGGTATGTCGGTCCCCGGCAGGAGGATCTTGCCACCGTTTTCGGCAAATTCCTTCGCCTTGGCGTCGACATCGTCGACGGCGACATAGCCGCACCACGCCGGCCTCACGCCATCCTTCGCCATGTCCGGCGTGATCGCCATGAGCCCGGCCGAACCCATTTCACGGCCCGGTATGTTGAAGACGGTGTAGGGGTTTCCCTGCGGCGTCGCGCTCTCGAAGTCCTTCGCTTCCCAGCCCACCACATTCTTGTAGAACGCGGCGGCGGCCGGAACGTCATTGGTCATCAGCTCGTACCAGACGAATTTGCCTTGCATTGTCTCTTCCTTCTTCGGGTTGCTCAGGACTGTCTCTGCATTTCGCTCGTCATGAAGGTATGGAAACTGCCATCGGGCTGGCGGACGCTGCCCGCGAAGCGGCGATGATTGTCGTCGAGGAAGGTGATGGCGTCGTGGTAGATCGCGGTCTTCGACGGATCCGCGAAATCCGGCCCTTCCGCCTCGAGCGTCAGCGTCTTGCCATCGGGTTCGATCCAGCCCTTGTAGACCCAGAGCTTGGTCATCATCGAGCCGACCCAGCTGCCGACATAGTGGCCGGCCTGAGGATCGTAGCCGAGCGTCATCAGGACCGAGCCCGGACGACCGCCCGGCATCTTGCCGCGGCCCTCGGCGACATACCAGAGGCCGTCGAGCGAGCGGACCGTCTCGGTCCAGCGGTCGTCGGGGCTGTCGGGCCCGCAATCCTCGTTGCCGGTGGCCGAAGTGACGACCCAGTCGCCGAGGAGCCTTTGAAGAAAGTGGTGTTCCTGCTGCGGTACGGCGAATTCCATCATGACCTCATCCTCCTCGATGGGGTTTCAGAAAAGATGCCTGCAGATGTGGACGGCTCAGGACGCGGCGGCGCGCGGCTTGCCGTCGTATTCGTCGTGGCGACGGACGAAATCCATCGTCGTCCTCTCGTTGCGCCCCTTCGGCGCCCGGTCGAGGATCATCAGCGTACCGATCAGTTCTTCCGGTCCCCGCGCATAGCTCGAATAGGTATGGAAGACGCTGCCGCCGGCATCGCGGTAGAAGGCGCTGAGGCCCGGAAGCTCGGTGCCGGCATTCTCCGCCGGCATTGCGGTGAAATTATAGAAGACCTTGCCGGAGGCGAGTTCCTCCGGATCGAAGGACACGTGATAGTCGCGGTTGAAATCGGTGCCGAAGGACGAAACCCAGGGGAAATGCCAGCCCATGCGGCGCTTGTAGGCCTCGATCTTTTCGAGCGGCGCACGGGAGACGGCGACCAGCGTCACGTCGTGATGATTGAGATGCGGCAGCGTGCCATCCAGGTGATCGCAGAGGAAGGAGCAGCCGGGGCAGCCGGCCTGCCAGTCCGGGCCGAGCATGAAGTGGTAGATCATCAGTTGGCTGCGTCCGTCGAAGAGCGCGGCGAGCGTCCTCGGTCCCGACGGCGTGTCGAAGACGTAATCCTTGTCGACCTTCACCCAGGGCAGCGCCATGCGCTCGGCGTTCAGCCGGTCACGCAGATGCGTCGCCTCCTTCTCCTTCAGGAGCAGGGCGCGGCGGGCCTCCAGCCATTCTTCGCGGGATACGACAGGATGGTCCATGATCTTCTCCTCCTCCGGACAGGCGCGGTTTTGCTTGACATTTACGTTGATATCAACATATTTATCGCATGTCAAATCAGCCGACGATTCCTTTTTCGACCACTCTCCATGTCCGCGACACATGCCTCTGCCTCCACGCCCAGCGCGCCGCGCGTGCGCTTGCGCGCCGCTTCGATGCCGCCTTCAAGCCGCTCGGGCTCACCAATGGCCAGTTCTCGCTGATGATGGCGCTCAACCGCCCGGATCCGCCGCCGATGGGGCCGGTCGCCGCGCTGCTTGCCATGGACCGCACGACGCTGACGGCGGCGCTGAAGCCGCTCACCCAGCGCGGCTGGGTCGCGGTCGTGGCCGACGAGAAGGATCGTCGTGGCAAGCGGCTGAAACTGACGGAGGCGGGCATGGCCGTGCTCGCCGAGGCGGTGCCGATCTGGCGGCACGAGCATGAGGAACTGGAGGCAGGCCTCAGCACCGATCCGCAGATCCTGCGCCAGGGGCTGATCGAGGTGGCGCGGTGACGTGTCCCCTCTCCCCGCTTGCGGAGAGAAGGACGCAAGACCTTCACCCGAAGCTTTCCTTCAGCCGGGGATCGGCTGCGAAATCGGCGACGGAGAAGCCGAGCCGCCGCGGCGGAAACGCGCAGAGCGCCTGCACGCCCGCCCGTCCGAGACGGATGTGCCATGTCTGGCGCTCGACGGGTTCGCGGGCGGCGAAGGCGAGCGCGCTCAAAAGCGCGATGTTCATGCCGCCCTTCGGATCGCGCACCGAACGGTAGAGGATCGCCTGCCCGTCCGCCGCGCGCGCGGCATCGGCCAGCGCCTGGCAGGCCTCGTAGGAGACCGGATCGCTCCAGGCAGCAGCGTCGCGCGAGAGCGGCGGCGCGGTGAGGTCGAGCGCGCGCGTGGTCGCGACGGGCGCGGAAAAGGCGGTGTATTCCGCGGCGTTGGCGGGCAGCGGCGTGTCGGGCGATTCGGCGAAGAAGAGCAGCCGGTAGAAGGCCATTTCGGCAAGGGCCGTCGTGACGCTTTCGGCGGCGTAGAAGACGCCCGGCGTGCGGCCGGCCCTGCGAAAGCGCGAACCCTTCGGGTAGACCGCGCCATAGCGGAACGGTGTCGCGAGGAGATAGTCGAGGCCGGCGCATTCCGGCGGCAGCGCCGGCTTGGTTTCTTCGAGCAGGCTTTCGAGCAACGATTGCTCCTCGACCGTGTCGACGAGCTTCATCGTCGAGACCTGGTGCTGCGCCTCGACGAGCCGCCACCACGCGCCCGAGACGGTGCGGAACTCAGACGAGAGCGCGGCGGGCGTCCAGATAGGCAAGGACATCGACGAGCCCGGAAACGGTGAGGATCTTCTGCGCCGGTACACCGCCGAGCGCGGTATTCTCGTTGCGCAGCCAGTTGCGCGCCACGGCCTCGTCGCCGCCGGCGATCGCATCGAGCGAACGGAAGACGCGGATGAAGAGGAGCGCGAGTTCGAAGGGCTTGCTGCCGCGCTCCAGCCGAAAGTCGAGCCGCTTCATGCGCGAGACGCTCGCCTCGGAGAGGCCGAGCACGGCGGCGAGCGAGCGGGCGCTGAGGCCGAGGCGATCGGCAGCATTGACCACGGCCTTGGTGACGACCGTGGCCTCGGAGGCGGGTGCGGATGGCTTTTCCAGAGCTTCCAGCATGGCCACATTCCTTTCCTTGGAAGAAATATAATCAATTTCTTTCCCGAGACAAGGAGAAAGGGCATTTCCGGCGGGAAACACCCTTTTCAAAACCATCACGTCAGGCATCGGACGGCCCGCACGGGCCGCCCTGCCCTTGATCGACCAGTTGCCGCCGACGCCTTATTCGACGCTGACCGGAACCTCGGTCGAGGTCCGCATGGCGTGGCTGTAGGGGCAGACGATGTGGGCGGCGGCCACCAGGCGTTCGGCGACCGCGCGTTCGACGCCCGGAATATTGACGGAGATCGCCACTTCGATGCCGAAACCGGTGCCGTCGTCGCGCGGGCCGATGCCGACGCGCGCCGTCACAGTCGTGTCTTCCGAAAGCTTCATCTTCTCCTTGCCGGCGACGGCCTTCAGCGCGCCGAGGAAGCAGGCGGAATAGCCGGCGGCGAACATCTGTTCCGGATTGGTGCCGGTGGCGCCGTCGCCGCCGAGCTCCTTCGGCACCGTCAGCTTCACGTCGAGAACGCCGTTGTCGGAAACCGCGCGGCCTGCGCGGCCGCCGGTTGCGGAAGCCTGGGCGGTATAGAGAATGCTCATGTCCTTGCTCCTTGTCGTTGGGTCTATGCGCATTTACATACCGAGCAATTGAATTGTGTGCAATTGATTTTTGCACGTTGCGACCGCGACGCAGAATTGAGAGAATGCGCCGGGGAACACTGGGACCGATCGACGGATCGGAAGAATCATGCCGAACAAGAAGGCCGTAAAAGGACCGCGTCTCGACAACCAGCTGTGCTTCGCCATCTACGGCGCCGCACATGCGTTCAACCGTGCCTACAAACCGCTACTCGAGCCGCTCGGACTCACCTATCCGCAATATCTCGTGATGATGGTGCTCTGGGAAGAGGACGGCCAGCCCGTCAAGGCGATCGGCGAGCGCCTCGGCCTCGATTCCGGCACGCTGTCACCGCTGCTGAAACGCCTGCAGCAGGCGGGCTACGTGGCGCGCGAGCGCTCCTCCGGCGACGAGCGGCAGGTCATCATCTCGCTGACCGAGACCGGCGCCGCCCTGCAGCAGAGAGCGGCGAACGTCATGCAGTCGATCGGCATCGCGACCGGCTGCAGCATCGAGGAGATCGACAGCATGCGCGAGCGGCTGCATGCGCTGCGCCGTCAGCTTGCGCCGGAGGAATAGAGGGCCGAGGTCGCGGCGGGTATTGTCTCCGGAGCTATGGAGCGGATGCTGTGAACGGCGGCTTTGGGGCAAGGAGGGGGACGGGCGGCTTTCGGTGATAGATAATAGATTGCTGCCGCTTTGTTGTGGCTCGCCCCGACCTTAGCCGCGCCGATATTGCCTGTAAGAATTCAACAATCTCTTGCGTCGGTATAGGCAATCGGCCCCTGTAGCTGCCGCTCGGACTGGATGGCAATTAACTTAAGGAGGCGTTCGAGCAAGTGGCGACAACAGAGTGCCAACAAATAGGCTGCCAGCAATTCGTGAGACTCCGATGATCAAAAAAGTGTCGCTTCGGCTCGATGAAATGCAGCCCGTCCAGCGGGTAGCGAATGCTTCAGGCTTTTCGGCCAACTGGTCCGGTGGTGTTCAGGCCACCCAAGCCGACGAGCACCGGTGGCGTATCCTGCCGGTACTCACTGGCGGGCGTCCCTGTGTGAACGGATTCTATTCAAAGTCAGCCATGCAGCAATTTCTGCTCGAACGGGGGCTACAGTTTGTGGCCTTCGAAAGAATGAACTGGATCGACGGCGCCTACACGTCGTTTTGGTCGCCGCGGATACCCGGACAGACTAATTTTTTCCGTGGACCGGCGGATCTCTGGCACAGCATGTCATCCAATATTGGCCAAGTGCGCGGCAAGCCCCAACTGGCCGCACTGAGCAATCCCACCCTGGAACAGCTGGCCGAAATCCTTGACGCCCGCACGGAGCCTGAGCGGCTTGCGCAGTCAATCGCCCTCAGTCTGCGCAATGTAGATACCAGTGTCCGCGGGATCTTCGAGTTTTACCACGAGGAACTCACCAATCTGCTGGCGCACGGCCAAACCGACGGCACAAGCTCGGCAAGCATGCGCGACCAGGTGCTGTTCGCGCATATACATGCCTTCTTTCTGCATCTCGGATCGGCTCGGGACTATCTGGCGGCGTTGATAGCATTTCGCCTTGGGCACGACCCACACAATGTAGATTCTCTGACCAAATTGCTCAAAGTGATAGGCGCAGCCGATGTGACGGGGGAGCCCTTACTGGAGCTGCTTTCGTCAAGGGGCTGCATCGCACCGCGTCGAAATAATTCCTCAAAATTCGAGCAGGCCGGGTGGCTCTGGCAGGCAACTGATCAACGCAACGAGCTGACCCACAGGCGCACCTTCGGCGATCTTTTTTCGGAACGTAGGGGGCACCTGACCGCCGTGGATTTGGACGATGGCTTGTATCGATACGTACGACCACTAGGCGGCTCTTACCCCGCGGATGATACGCTTGATGCGATCCTCGAGCACTATGCTAATGTCAACGAGCTGTTCTTCACCGCGGCCGGAGTTGCGGGATACGACGCCAGCATTCGCACGTTGACCGATGATGACATCGTTTCCGTCCAAGAACAGAGCTAAGTGCCAAACGGCAGGGACGTGTTGCTGCGGGGTAGCAAGCTGACGAGCAACTGCTGCGGACTTTGCCCCGGTCAATCTTGGTTCGGACCCGCCCCCCAAGCCAGCCGACTATATCAGCAAAATCGAGCGGTACATGCGCAACCAAAGGCAGTGGCAGCTTTTGGGAACTCAGGAAAGTAGAAAGAAGGACTGGAAAGGGGGTACAACGCTTCCAACGCCGCGCCGGTATCGCTCGGCGGCATTTGCTGCCTGATTTCGGACATCTCCCCTCAGCCGTCGAAATCCTGCGCCTTGACGTCTTGCGCCCCGTGCATCACGCGGAGGATCATCACGCGATCGGGGTAGGTGCGAAAATAGATGCACCTCCCGCGATAGGGAAAACCCCGCAGGCCTTCGAGAATGCGGTCGCGAGGAGATAATCGAGGCCGGCGCATTCCGGCGGCAGCGCCGGCTTGGTTTCTTCGAGCAGGCTTTCGAGCAGCGATTGTTCCTCGACCGTGTCGACGAGCTTCATCGTCGAGACCTGGTATTACCCCACGCGTTCGATGCGATAGACGCTGGCCGGCGGCAGGTTCAATAGCACGAAGCGGGTGTGGCAGGCCCTGAGCCCCAGGCGGCGGAGGAGCGGTTGCGGGACCGGGCAGCGCGGCCCATAGGTGAACTGCCAGAGAGGCCCATCCGGCTTCAGAGTGCGGAAGGCCCCCTTCAGGATACGGGTTACCTGCGGTACCGGCATCGAGAGAAGCGGCAGGCCGCTCACCGCCGCATCGCAGGCTCCCGCTTCCGCCGGCAGCGCGGCCGCGTCACGGGTCAGGATCAGCGCGTCGGGGAACCGATCCGCCAGCAGCCGGGCGAAAACCGGATTGCGCTCCACCAGCACCAGATCCCTCTCGGCTACACCCCTTTCCACGAGTGCCCGGGTGAAGACTCCGGTGCCGGGGCCGAGTTCAAGCACCCGGGATCGGGGCTCGATTTGCGCCGTCATGGCCTCCGCCAGACGGCGGCTCGACGGCGCGATGGCGGCAGTCTCGAAGGGCTTCGCCAGCCAGGACTTGAAGAACAGCAGGTGATCGGAAGGGTGCAAGGGGCGGTTCATCGGGCAGCTCCGTCTCGAATGACGGAAACCTTCTCATCCGCTTCGGCCGAAGCCGCATTAACCCGGGTTAAGCGCGGCCCGGCTCTCCTGCTCCTCACGCACCCGGCGGGCGATGCGCGACAGGCCGACGGGCGTAATGCCGAGATAGGCGGCAAGGTCCTTCTGCGGGATCCGCCCCAGGAGAGCGACCTGCTCGCGCACCAGCAGACGGTAGCGCTCCTCCGCCGTCAGGGTGAGGAACTCACGCTCGCGCCGCTCCTTGCGTTCGGCGAGGATAATGAGCGCGTTACGCAGCATGCGCGACCAGGCGAGGTCCCGGTCGGCCAAGTCTTCCAGCAGAAAAAAGGGCAACCGCTCGAGGCTGGACGCCTCGATTGCGGTGACGGTGAAGCTCGCCCGTCCGGCGACCAGCGCCGACAGGCTGCCGAAGAACTGGCCTTCGGCGACGAACGACTTGATCCATTCCTCACCGTCAGCCCGCAGATAGGTGAATTTCAGCAGGCCCTGCCGGACCACGTAGACGAGGGGATGCGGATCGTCCTGCCGAAAGACCGCCTCACCTGCTCCGACGTCGATGCGGTCGATGCTCGCCAGCACCCGGTCGCGCTCCGGCAGGGACGCGCCGGCGATGCGCTCGAAAAGGGTGAGGCTCACACAGTCTTCGGGCTTAACCCGGGTTAATGCCATGGCACCGCTCCTGCCGCATCCTGCGGGTGGACATCTCATTCACACGGGGAAGATAGCATGGGAACCTATATCGTCACGGGGGCGAGTGCCGGAATCGGCCGCGAGATCACCCTGCAGCTGGCGGCGCGCCGGCATCGCGTGCTGGCTCTGGCACGGTCCGAGAGCCGGCTGGAGGCGCTCGCGGCCAACGACAGTCTCATCGTGCCGGTTCCGATCGACCTCTCCGATCCTGACGCGATCACGCGACTTTCAGAGGAATTCTCCGGATACGACATCGACGGGCTGATCAACAATGCCGCGATCCAGGAGAACGTCCGCTTCGATGCCGACACCTATGGACCCGATGCGGTCCGCGCGGAGATCACCACCAACCTGACGGCACCGATCCTGCTCACCCATCTCGTCGCGCGGAATAGCCGCCGGCCGCTGACCGTGATCGACGTCAATTCCGGGCTGGCATTGTTCCCGAAGTCGACCTCCGCCGTCTATTCGGCGACCAAGGCGGGGCTCAGGATGTTCGCAGAGGCGATGGCGGCGCAGGCGGGCCTGCAGATCCGGGTGGTCGATGTCATCCTGCCGCTCGTGGACACGGCAATGACGGCCGGCCGGGGCAAGGGCAAGATCGCGCCGCAGGTGGCGGCGGAGGCGATCGTCGCGGCGCTCGATGGCCGGCGGCGGGAGGTCTTCGTCGGCAAGGCGAAGGCGCTACGCATCCTTGCACGGATCGCACCGTCGATCGCGGCGCGGATCATGCGACGGATGTGACGGCTGGCCGCAACGAAACCGACGGTCCCATGGACCGCCGTTTTCGTTAGAGCATTTCCGTCACTGCCAGACGACGATGCGGGCCTTGTTCGGTACGCGGTCGTAGAGGTCGATGATGTCCTGGTTCATCAGGCGCACGCAGCCGGAGGACACCGCCTTGCCGATCGACTGCCATTCGGGCGAGCCGTGCAGGCGGTAGAGCGTGTCCTCGCCGTTCTGGAAGATGTAGAGCGCGCGGGCGCCGAGCGGGTTCTTGAGGCCGGGCGGCATGCCGCCGTTGTCGGCCGAGTATTTCGCGAGTTCCGGCTGGCGGGCGATCATTTCCCCCGGTGGCGTCCATTTCGGCCATCTCTGGCGCCACTGGATGACGCCCGTGCCCTGCCAGGCAAAGCCCTCGCGGCCGATGCCGACGCCGTAGCGCATCGCGGTTCCGCCCGATTCGACCAGATAGAGGAAGCGCGAGGGCGTATCGACGACAATGGTGCCCGGCGGCTGGCCGGTCGGGTCGATGACCCGCTGGCGATAATAGCGCGGATCGATCCGCTCGTAGGGCACGGCCGGGATGACGAAGCCGCCGTCGACCACCTCGCTGTACATCGCAGCAACCTCGGCCGAACCGCGGGCGGGCGGACGGGCGATGGTCATCGGCCCGCCATAGGCGGGCGCCGGGGCGTAAGGCCTGTTGTAGGTGCCGGAAGAGGCGCAGCCGGCAAGCAGGCTTGCGGCACCGACGCCGGAAAGGGAGAGAAAGGCGCGCCGAGAGAGAGAACCGGGAAGTGTCATGGGGGAATCGGGCTTCCTGTGCAGTTTCGGGTTCGGGGAAGGATTAAAGCTGTGAAACCCTAAACGTTCCCCTTACGCACCATGTTGTGACATGACGAGTCGCTAAAAGACATACACATTGATGCCGCAGGAAGCGTTCACTTTTGCGCGATGGCGAAGAGATTTCGCCGTGTCGTCAGAGGACGACGATCGGGGCTTTTGCGCCGACGCGATCGTAGAGATCGATAATGTCCTGGTTGAACATGCGCACGCAGCCGGACGAGGTCGCCTTGCCGACGGACTGCCAGTCCGGCGTGCCGTGGACGCGGTAGAGCGTGTCCTTGCCGTCCTGGTAGATGTAGAGCGCACGCGCGCCGAGGGGATTGTTGAGGCCGGCCTCCAGTCCGCCCTCGGCGGCGGAGAAGGGACGCAGGTCCGGCTGGCGCGACACCATTTCGCCGCTCGGGGTCCAGCGCGGCCATTTCTGCTTCAGCGCGATGACGCCGCGCCCCGACCAGGAGAAGCCGGCGCGGCCGAGCCCGACGCCGTAGCGGATCGCCTTGCCGCCCGGCTCGACGAAATAGAGGAAGTGCGCCCTGGTATCGACGACGATGGTGCCCGGCGTCTCCGAGGTCGGATAATCGACCTCCTCGCGCAGGTAGCGCCGGTCGACGCGGTCGAGGGGGATCGGCGGCAGCGTATGCCCCTCGTCGCGCATGATCCCGTACATCGTGCGGTGCACCGGATTGGTGACGGGAAGCCCGTAGGTCTGGTGGAACTGGGTGCTATAGAGCTTCTGATGCGGCACCGGCTGCCTTTCGGCCGGGGGCACGCGGGCCGGCTCGTTCCAGACCGGCGCCACCTCGTCCTGGAAGACTTCGATGTTCATGCGACTGGTGTCGGTAACGAAGAGGCAGCCGCCCAGCGCCGACAGCATCGCCGCGCCGGCGACAAGGCCACCCACGCGCCGCAAGGTCCCGACCTTCGAAGAAATAGCCTTTGCCACCATCGTCCACCGCTTCATGCCGCTCAAACTTGCGACACCCTGCCAGACGCGGCTGGCGCGAAGCTGTCGTCGCGAACGGCCGAGAGAGAGCGGGAAGTGAGAGGACGGGAACAGCTTCCTGTACTTGCCTATACTTTGCAGGAACGACAAAAAAACTCCGGCCGGCCGCCGACATTGTGTCGCGGCCAGCCGGAGCCAGCAGTGGCGCACCCAAGGGTCAACCAACGCCTCGCCGCCGCCCGGCGTTGGCAGGCGCGCCTTGCTTCCCCCAGAGGGATCAGGCCAACGGCGGCTTCAGCGCCGTGTAGATCTTCTTGCCGAGAACCGCCGCAACCGGCAGTGCCAGCACGCAGCCGACCGCAAAGGCACCGGCGATCTGCCAGCGCTGCATCATGCCGAGCGAAAGAACAGCCGTCACCGCGGCACCCGCCAGCACCGTCGCGACAAGAATATAGAGGACCGCAGAAAGACGAAACATTTATGACCTCCGTCAAATATCACGCCTCCGAGACTATTACTGCAAGGATGAGGCGCATTGATCTAGAACAAACGATGCCGGCGCGGAGAACACGCGACCGCGCAAATCGCCCTTGTCGCCCTGCGGCAAGTTCGCGCATGATCGCGCCGCCGCATGGGGCGGGAAAAGACGAGAGACGGGCGGGGCGCGATGGCGACGAGACGCGAGGTGATCACCGGGCTCATGGGCGGAGCGCTTGCCGCCGCGATCGGCAGCCGGCCGGCGGTCGCCGCCTCCGGCGTGGCGGGCACCGAGCTGCGCGGTTCGATCGATGCGGCCAAGGCCGGCATCCTGCCCGGCGCCTCCGACAACTTGAGCCGGCGCATGCAGGTGCTCCTCGACGAGGCGGCGGACAAGGGGCTGGAGGTCTTCCTGCCGCCCGGCAATTACAGCGTTTCCAACCTCAGCCTGCCGAACGGCACCCGGCTTTCCGGCGTACCCGGCGCCACCCGGCTCTCCTACAGCGGCGACGGCCACCTGATTGCCGCCGCCGACGCGGCGCGCATCGACATCGCCGACATCGTGCTCGACGGCGCCAACCGCTGGCTCGGCGACCATACCGAGGCGCTTCTTTCCTTCCGCAACGTCGCGGACCTCCGGATTGTCAATTGCGAGATCGCCGGCAGCCGCAAGCACGCCGTCTCGCTGGAGCGCTGCGGCGGACGCTTCGAGGACAACCGCGTCACCGGGGCGGCACTCGCCGCGGTGATCTCGCACGAGGGCAAGGCGCTCTCCGTCAGCGGCAACCACATCTCCGACTGCGGCAACGGCGGCATCCTCGTGCACCGCTGGACGAAGGGCGCCGACGAGAGCGTGATCTCCGGCAACCGCATCGCGCGGATCGCCGCCAATGACGGCGGCACCGGGCAGAACGGCAACGGCATCAATCTCTTCCGCGCCGACAATGTGATCGTTTCCGACAACCACGTCTCCGACTGCGCCTTCTCGGCGATCCGCGCCAACTCCTCCTCGGACATGCAGATCACCGGCAACCAGTGCCTGCGCTCGGGCGAGACGGCGATCTTCGCCGAGTTCGCCTTCGAGGGGGCGATCATCTCGTCCAACCTCGTCGACGGCGCGGCGAACGGCATTGTGGTCGTCAACTTCAACGAGGGCGGGCGGCTGGCGAGCGTCAGCGGCAACGTCATCCGCAATCTGTCGCTCAACGGTCCCTATCCGAACGACGAGGCGGGCTTCGGCACCGGCATCTCGGCCGAGGCGGATACGGCGATCTCCGGCAACGTGATCGAGAACGCCCCGCGCGCCGGGTTGATGATCGGCTGGGGCCCCTATCTGCGCGACGTGGTGGCGAGCGGCAACATCATCCGCAACGCGCCGGTCGGCATCGCCGTCTCGGTGGTCGAGGGGGTCGGCACGGCGATGCTTTCCGGCAACCTGATCTCCGGCGCGAAGGACGGCGCAATCGTCGGCTACCGCTGGAAGGACCGGGCGACCGGCGACCTCGTCGCCGGCGACGACGCCCCCGCCCCTCTGGTGATCGAGGGCAACCGCGCACTCTGACAGAGGACGGCAGGTGCCCTCGCCTTCCGTCAGCCCGCAGCCGGCGCCCTTGTCGTGGCGGGCGCGCGGACGCCGCGGATCAGCGCAAGCGCCTCCGGCGGCGGGCGTTGCTCGATGCGGCGGTAGACGCGGCAGTCGGCCGTGCGGTCGAGGAGCTTCTGGTTGAACATCTCCCGGCGCAGCAGCACATGATCGCCGAAGGCATGCGCCGTCTTCAGGATCTCGTTGACCTCGCGCTCGGAGAGGTCGCGGTCGGCGGGGAAGCGCGCCCAGAGCCGCCAGAGGCAGAGCTGCTGGATCACCGTGCGCGCCGGCCAGCGCGTCAGCACGCCGTCCGCACCGAAGCAGCGGGCGGCATCCTCGACGCGGCGAAAATCGACCGCTTCCGGCTCCGGTTGCGGCGCCGCGAGGCGGTCACGGGCGGCGTCAGAGGCCTTCAGATGCTGGAAATTGCGGTAGCCGGCGGCCTTCGCAAGGATGTTCAGCAATTCGACATGGCCCGGCTTGTCTTCGCGGGCGTGGATTTCCCGCTTCAGCAGGCGGGCGAGCGCCGAAACATCCGGCGCCTGATAGGGGAGCGATATTCGCGACATCGTCTTTTCCTCGATATCGTGCCGTCAGAAACTGATTATGCCGGAGGTCACCGTCTTTCCGACACGGCACGGGAAAAGTGTCCGTCGTGATTGTCTATCGAGCAGGTTTAGCACTCGTCAAGGAGCGGTGACGCCTGGGTGAACTGCGGACCCTGGCCGATGAAATACGCCGTTCGGGCCTCGCCTGTCAATGTCAGGCACGGTGGCCGGCTTCAAGCGCTGCCGCTTTCCCGCTAGTGTCGCGAGTCAGTCCGACGGCCTTGCCGCCCATCCCCACAGGAGATTCCCCCCTATGCTCAAGATCTACGGCGTCTACAAATCGAGGGCGACGCGCCCGCTCTGGCTCGCCGGCGAACTCGGCCTCGCCTTCGAGCACGTGCCCGTTCTCCAGGCCCGCAAGCTCGACGACCCGCTTGCCGAAGACGCGCAGATCAACACCCGCACGCCCGCCTTTCTCGAACTCTGCCCGATGGGCGTCATCCCGGCGATCGAGGATGACGGGCTGGTGCTCTTCGAAAGCATGGCGATCAATCTCTACCTCGCCAAGAAGCACGGCGGGCCGCTGGCGCCCGCCGATCTCGGCGAAGACGCGCTGATGACGCAGTGGTCCTTCTTCGGGGCCACCGAGATCGAGACCAATGCGCTGAAGATTTCGACGGCCGCCGCCGAGGGCCGGCTCGAAAGCAGCAAGGACGAGGTGGAGGCCGTGGCACGGCTCCTCAAACGGCCCTTCGCCGTGCTCGAACGGCATTTTGCCGACAACGACTATCTGGTCGGCGGCCGCTTTACCGTCGCCGACATCAACCTCGCCGAGATCGTCCGCTACGCGCAGGCGCACACGCCGCTCTTCGACGCACATCCGAAGCTCAAGGCCTGGCTTGCGCGCTGCCAGTCGCGTGCCGCCTTCAAGGCGATGTGGGAAATGCGTCTTTCCGAGCCGACGCCCTGACGGCCACGCCCCTGCCCCGCTTGCATGGTGGCGGGAAGACGCTAGGCTTGCGGGCGGAACAGACTTCGGAGGAGGATCCATGCGCCCGTTTCATCTGGCTTTTCCCGTCACCGACCTCGAGGCGACGCGGCATTTCTACGGCACCGTGCTCGGCTGCCGGATCGGCCGCGAAAGCCCCGGCAAGTGGATCGACTTCGATCTCTTCGGGCACCAGATGTCGGCGCATCTGCGCTCCGAAATGCCGAAGGACACGGCGACCGGTTCGGTCGACGGCGACGTGGTGCCGATCCCGCATTTCGGGGTGATCCTCGGCACCGACGATTTCCTCGGGCTGGCGCGCCGGTTGGAGGCCGATCCCGAGACCCGCTGGGGGCTGAAACCCAAGCTCCGCTTCGAGGGACAGGCGGGCGAGCAGCGCACCATGTTCGTCTTCGACCCCTCCGGCAATGCGCTGGAATTCAAGGCCTTCACCGACGACCTCGCGATCTTTGCCGTGTGAGGGGGATGGGACGGCGGCGCTCGACGGGGCGATGACCATTGCCCGGACGATTCTATCGGCAAGGGAAGAGTCTCTCCCGTGATGCAAACACTTTACCGTCATGCCGGACTTGATCCGGCATCCAGCGGCGCGATGTCCATCGCGCGGGAGACCCTTTGGACGCGACGCGTAGGAGACGCGTCTTTTCGGCTCGCGGACGCTCGCCGGCTGGATCCCGGCTCAAGGCCGGGATGACGGAGAAGGAGGCAGGCGCCGAGTGACGGGGTGAGGTGCTGCCGAAGTGACTGAGAAGAACGTGCCCCCGAGATCACTTCCGCTCCGGCTCTTCAGAGACCATGGAGATAATGGCTGATGTCCTGCCAGTCGGGATTGAGGCTCTCGATCAGGTCGAGCTTCCATTTGCGCGGCCATTTCTTGATCGTCTTCTCGCGCACAATTGCATCGGTCACGAGGTCATGTTCCTCGAACCAGACCAGTGTCTTGACACCGTAGCGACCGGTAAAGCCAGGGATAAGCTCATGCTGGTGTTCGTAGAGGCGGCGCGCCAGGTCGCTGGTCACGCCGGTATAGAGCGTCCCGTTACGTTGCGAGGCGAGAATATAAACATACCCCTTCATCGCCGCATTATGGGCACCCGGAATCGGCAAACTCAAGCTTGAGTTGCATTTTCCCGTGATGCGAACACTTTACCGTCATGCCGGGCTTGACCCGGCATCCAGTCGCGCGATGTCCATCGCGCGGGAGACCCTTTGGACGCGACGCGTAGGAGAAGAGTCTCTTCGGCTCGCGGACGCTCGCCGGCTGGATCCCGGCTCAGGGCCGGGATGACGGAGCGAGGTGATCAAGCCTCACGAAAACAGCGCGTCCGTCACCCGCACGTCGCCGACGGCAATGCCGTTCCAGTTGTGCATGGCGTGGTTGGCCATGCCCAACAGAGCCGTCGCCTCCGTGCTGTCCTTTTCGAACTGGCGGGCAAGGAGCGCCGTGACCATGGCCTCGGCGGCGCGGCTCGTGCCGTCCTCGCACTTGACGGCAATCGAGACGCCGGTTTCCGGGATCAGCGCGCAGAAGACGCCCTCGGCCCCGGTCTTGGCGAAAATCTTACCCGGCGCGACCTCCATCAGCTTCGTGCAGAAGCGCTTCGTGCCGGCGACGAAGAAGGGTTCGGCCATGCAGGCCTCGATCAGTCGGCGGGAGGCGGCGGCGCGGTGGGCACCGAGCCCCCTGCCCGTCGCCATTTTCGAAAACCCGCGGGCGAGCGAGACGAGCGGGACGGCATAGGTCGGGATCGAGCAGCCGTCAGTGCCGCAATTGTCGCGGCCGAGCGGCGCGCCGGTCAGGTCCGCCATGACGGCGCGGATTTCCGCCTGCAGCGGATGGTCGTAGCCGACATAGCCCTTCGGATCGAAGCCCATGTGGCAGCAGGCGCAGACGAAGCCGGAGTGCTTGCCGGAGCAGTTGTTGTGAAGTGCCGTGGGCTTGTCCAGCGTGCGGGCCTGATGGATGAGGGTCGCCTGGTCGAAGGACCAGTGGCCGCCGCATTCGAGCGTCTCGACGCTGCGCCCGGCCCGCGCGAGCATGGCGGCGGCCGTCTCGACATGGGCGTCCTCGCCGGAATGGGAGGAGCAGGCGAGCGCCAGTTCGCGGTTGCCGAAGCCGTAGGCGTCGGCCGCGCCGCTCTCGACCAGCGGCAGCGCCTGCATGGCCTTGCAGGCCGAGCGCGGGAAGGTCGGCGCCTCGATGTCGCCTGCAGCCGTGATTACGTCTCCCTGGCCGTCGACCACGACGGCGATGCCGCGATGGCGGCTTTCGACACGGTTGCCGCGGGTGACTTCGACGGTGACGGGGTTCGACATGGCAGATCTCGATCCTGTTTCGACTGCCGTCGTTGATAGACCATCCGGCCGCGCGATGCACCGGGGAGGCATACCCCCGAACGAAAAAAGGACCGCACGAGGCGGTCCTTCCATGAGTCTGGTCCGGCGAAGGACCCGGATCGGCGTATCGCCGCTCCGATCAAAGGTCAGTTCAGGCCGAGGGCCGCCCCGTCGAGACCGACACCTTGACCAAGCCCTTCACGCAAACCGAAATCTCACTAGACATCGGATCACCTCCCTTCGTTTCGTTGACGTTGGACTGAAGATAGGAAGGGCGCTGTCGCGTTGCAAGCGCAAATGCTAAAATAGACGGCCCGCCGTCACGGAGCGCGGAACGGGGTGGTGCGCGGCGGGTCGGCCGGCACGTCGATATGGTCGGGCGGAAGTCCCGCCCTCGCCCGCGCCGCCATCATCTCGTAGGCGTGCTCGAGATGGCGGGTGAAGCGCACACCGTCGAAGAGCGGGCGCACGAAGCGGCTGGCATCGAGGCGCTGACGAAGCCCGGTCAGTGCAAAGGGATCGCGGGCGAGCATCACGGCCGTATCGACGAAGACGCCGTCGTCTTCGGCGACGAGTTCCGGCAGTCCGGCGGCGAGAAGAAGGCTTGCGGACGTCCGCGCCGCGAAGGACCGCCCGCGGACGGTGAGGAGCGGCAGCCCGGCCCAGAGCAGGTCGGCCGTCGTCGCGCCGCCGTTGAAGGGAAGCGTGTCGAGGCCGAGATCGGCGAGCGGCAGGCGGTCGATATGGGCGGCGCCCGCCTTGCGCTCGGCGAAGAAGACGCGGTGACGCGCGACGCCCGAGGTCTCCAGCGCGGCGAGCAGGTTGCGCCGGGCGAGCGGCAGCGGGCAGAGAACCCAGAGGACCGCGTCCGGAACGGCCCGCAGCACCTCGGCCCAGAGGGAGAGCGTGCGCGGGGTGATCTTGTAGGGGGCGTTGAAGGCGCCGAAGACGAAGGCATCCTCCGGCAGGCCGGCATCCTCGCGCTCCATGAAGGCCGGCAGCGGACGCGCCTGCCAGTCGTTCGCCTGGTAGGTCTCCGGCAGGCGGCAGAGCTTCTCGCCGTAGAAGGGCTTGCTCGTATCCGGCGTCACCACCGGATCGGTGATCGCGTAGTCGAGATCGACGCCGGTGACACTGCCCGGATAGCCGAGATAGGTCGCCTTCACCGGGGCGCCGCAGAGATTGACGATGCCGAGGCGGGCACCCATCGTGTGCCCCTTCAGGTCGACGAGGATGTCGATCCGCTCGGCGTCGATGCGTTTGGCAGCCGCGGCGTCGCTGAGCTCGCCGACCGGAATCACCGCGCGGCGCAGATGCTCCGGCCACTCCTCCTGTTTGGCGGCGGCATGGGGTTCCGTATAGGAGAACAGGCGCAGTTCGAAACGCTCCGGGTCGTGCGACGCCATGGTCCGCAGGAAGAGCGTCATCATCGGATGACAATAGAAATCGTTGGAGAGATAGCCGATGCGGATCTTCTCGCCGGGCGGGGAGAAGGGTCGGCGCTTTCCGTGCCCGGCGGTCGGGAGCGTCACGGCATAGCCCGCCGTCTCCAGCGAGGGACGCGCATTGAGCGCCTCGTCCTCGCTCCAGATCAGCCGGGTGAGCGCCCGTTCGCGGGCAAGCAGACCCGCCGAGAACGGCGCGTCCGGCTCCTTCATCAGCGCCTCGTGGCGGGCCATGGCGGCGAAATCCAGCGCCTCGTGGGCAACGGCGAAACGGGAGGTGTTGAGGAACCAGTTCCACGGGCTCGCCTTCAGGCCCTCGTCGAGCTCGCGGCAGAGTTCCTCGAAGCGGCCGGTCAGCCGGTGATGGTTGACGACGAGGGCGAGATGGCGGTCGATCCTGCGGTCGAGGCGGTCGAGAAGCGGCTCCATGTCGTGAAGCCGGCCACGGCTGAAGAAGGCGCTTGCCACCGCGAAGGCGAGCTCGCTGTCGTCCGGATTGAGGCTGGCCGCCCGCGCGCCGACCGGGAGGATGCGGTCCGTCGCCCCCTCCGCAGCATAGAGCGTAACCGCGCGTTTCAGGCATTGCGCCGCGGCCGGGGTGTCCGACGCATCCGCGGCCCGGACGAAAGCGTCGGCCGCCTCGATGCGCTCGCCCATCTTCAGGCGGATATCGCCGATCAGACGGAGCAACGACGCATCTTCCTCGCCTGCGGATGCGGCGAGCGCCTCACCGGCTTTCGCCAAGGCCGAGCGGAACCGCCCCGCCTCGAACTCGCGAACCGCCTGTGAGAATGCCTCCGTCATGTTTCACCGCTCCCGATGCCAAGCCCCCCGGTGTCATTCCGACACTCCCCCGCAAGCGGGAAGGCGTCAAGCGCCTGTCGAAAACGGTATCGTTGCAGCTTTGCCGGAAGACACCCGATTTCGAGCCGGGTCAGGGAAGCTTGAGGATGATCTTGCCGATGTGCCGGCTCGATTCCATCAGCCGGTGCGCCTCGACCACGTCGGCGAACGGCAGGACGCTGTGGATGACCGGGGCGACGGTGCCGGCCTCGATAAACGGCCAGACCTCGGCGACGAGCTCGTCGCGGATGCCGCGCTTCTCCTCGGCCGTGCGCGGCCGCATGGTCGAGCCGGTGATCGTCAGCCGCTTCACCATGATCGGGGTCAGGTCCAGCTTTTCGACCACCGAACCGCCGAGGAAGGCGATGATCGACAGGCACCCGTCCTTGGCGAGGCAGGCGAGGTTCTTCTCGAAGTAGCGCGCCCCGATCATGTCGAGGATCGTATCCACGCCACGCTTGCCGGTCTCGGCCCGGATCACCTCGACGAAATCCTCCTCGCGGTAGTTGATGGCGCGCCGGGCGCCGAGCCTCACGCAGGCCTCGCATTTCTCCGCCGAGCCGGCGGTCGCGAAGACCTCGGCGCCGAAGGCCTTGGCGAGCTGGATCGCCGTCGTGCCGATGCCGCTGGTGCCGCCGTGGACGAGCACCGTCTCGCCTTCGGTGAGGCCGGCCATCTGGAAGAGGTTGGCCCATACGGTGAAGAAGGTTTCCGGCAGTGCCGCGGCCTGCACGGCATCAAGGCCCGTAGGCCAGGGAAGCGCCTGGCCGGCGGGCACGGCGCAATATTCGGCATAGCCGCCGCCATTGGCGAGCGCGCAGACCTTGTCGCCGATCTCGAACTCCTCGACCCCGTGACCGAGCGCCACGACCTCGCCGGCGACCTCGAGGCCGAGCACGGGGCTTGCGCCCTTCGGCGGCGGATAGATGCCCTGCCGCTGGGCGACGTCCGGCCGGTTGACGCCCGCAGCCTCGACGCGGACCAGGATATCGCCCGACCCGAGGCTCGGCAGCGCCGAGGAACCGAGCACCATCACCTCCGGCGGGCCGTAGGACTCGAGATCGACAAAGCACATCGATGCGGGCAGCGTCATGGCGGCAACTCCTCTTTGCACTCACTGGACATGGCATAGAGTAGCATGCCTGTGGTGAAAAGGAGGCTCATTGCCGCGGCGGGCGACGGTCGGCGCGCAAACCTTACGTCGCGGGCAAGCAAATTTCCATGAAGCCGGCGACAGACGTCGCCTGGTACGTC
The DNA here is from genome assembly GCF_003337715.1 of Ciceribacter lividus. Taxonomy (GTDB): domain Bacteria; phylum Pseudomonadota; class Alphaproteobacteria; order Rhizobiales; family Rhizobiaceae; genus Allorhizobium; species Allorhizobium lividum. The sequence goes on along the minus strand of NZ_QPIX01000010.1, from coordinate 147,938 downwards.
CCGAAGGGCCCTCGTTCCCGGAAGCCGAGGCTGGCGTAGAGGCGCCGTGCCTCAACATTGCGGGTTCCGACCTCCAGCAAAATCGTCGTGAGGCCACGCCGCACGGCTTCGGCAAGAAGCGCGACCAGAATTGACCTGCCGACACCTCTGCCCGCGTGCTCCGGCGCGACGATCATGCGCTTCAACTCCGCCGTTCCTTCACCCAGGTAAAAGAGGGCGGCGCAGCCAAGGGCGTTCCCATTTCCCGAGCGAGCCACGAACAATTCGACGTCGGGACGGTCCAAGGCGCGGCCGTTTAGCGGTCGGCGAAACTCTCCGGGATAGAGGCGTTCGGCAACCGCATCCGAAAGCTGCATGAGCTTATCGATATCCGGCTGATCTGCCGGTTCCACGCAGATCGATAGGATTGCCATGCATGTCTCCAGTCAGCGCCCGACATGTCCGACTTTGAAGGGCAATACTATCAAATGGAGACGGGAGGAGAAGTGCGGCCGCCGAAAACCTCCAGAGCAAGGCCGCTTTCGCTCTCCTTGGCCTTCTTCTTGATGCCGGCGATCTCGGCGCTGACGCGCTGGATATCCTCGATGACGAGGTCCGCCGGCAGTTCGAGCACGCCGATCGAGCAGCGCATCAGCGGAAACTCGCGCTCCCTGCCCTGCCGGTCGTGGCCGCGGATCATGCCGGCCGCCCGGTCCTCCGCCGAATAGAGTTCGGCGGCATCGCCATGGAAATCCGAGAGCAGGCGGTCGAGGATCTCCGTCAACTCCTCGCGCGTCCAGTCGCGGACGCCGATGAAGAAATCGTCGCCGCCGACATGGCCGAGGAAATCGCCCTCCGAGAAGAAATAGCGGCGCAGCAATGCGGCGAAGAGCGTGATCGCGTGATCGCCGAGGTGGAAGCCGTAATGATCGTTGAAGGGCTTGAAGTTGTCGAAGTCGCAGTAGCACAGGTGCCGGACATCATCGCCGTCGCGGGCGGCGTCCTGCATGAAATCGCGGATCGCACGGTTGCCGGGAAGCCCGGTCAGCGGGTTCTGGTCCTGGGCGATCTGCAGCTGCTTCTCGTTGATGACGCGGATCAGCGAGGCGGCCGAGACGACGCCGGCATAGCGCATGTTCTCGGTGAGGATGACGCAGTCCGACCCTTCCATGTTGGCGAAGATCGACATCAGCCGCTCGGCGTCGGCGTCGAGGCCGACGATCGGTGCGCGCTCGACGAAATTGGCGACGGAGCGCTCGTAGACCTTGTTCTTCAGGAGGTCGCGGCCGAAGGGCCGGTAGATGAACTCCTTGAGCGGCGCCTCGCAGATGATGCCGCGCGGCTCGTTGTTGGCGTTCAGCACCGGAAAGAACGACTGCTGCGGATTGCGCCGGAAGAGATCGAAGACGCTGTCGATACCTTCATGCTCGTAGACCGTCGGCAGAAGCTCGATCTGCCTGCGGATCAGGATTTCGTCGAGCGACTGGCTGCTGCGGCGGGCCTTGCCGACGTCCTGCAGGTGGTGGAAGGAGGGCTTGAGCTCCGCAATCAGGGTCGACGGCCGGGCGATGTACCAGCCCTGGACGAGGTCGACGCCGAATTCGCGGCAGGCGAGGAACTCGCCTTCCGTCTCGATGCCTTCGGCGATTACCCGCACGCCGAGCACGTGGGAGAAGCTGACGATGTTGCGGACGAGGTGGCGCTTGCGCGGGTTCTCGTCGAGGCCGGCGATGAAGTGACGGTCGATCTTGACGTAATCGATCGGGAAATCGCAGAGAAGCTTCATCTCGCCGTGGCCGACGCCGAAATCGTCGATCGCGAGCTTGAAGCCGGAGCGGCGCATGCGCGCGACGAGTTCGGCGAATTCCGGGACGCTGGTATTGTCGAAGCGTTCGGAAAGCTCGAAGCAGACCGAGGACGGCGGAATGTTGGCCTTGCGCAGGTGTTCCAGCAGCGTGTCGAGCAACTGGTCGCCGTGCGGAATCAGCCGGACGTCGAGATTGAGGAACAGCGTGTGACCGGCGAAATTCGGCACCGCCGAGAATTTCGCGAGCGCCCTGCTCGCGACCATCTGCTCGAAGGCGAGGAGGTCGCCGGCGCTTTCCGCCTGGTCGAGCATTTCGAGCGGCGAATTGAAGCCGAGGCGCTCGTGGCCGCGCATCAGGCTCTCGTAGCCGAAGACCTCGCCGGTGCCGATCTCGACGATCGGCTGCAGGGCGTTTTCAACGACGAGTTTCGCAAGCGTCAGCAATTGATCCTTGGCGAAGCGGCGCACATTTCCCGCTTCCGTGGCAACGCTGGCGATCATGTGAGTTTTCTCCGAGCAAGGCCTTGTCTTTTGACCGGAAGGCTCGGGGAAAATCGTCAAGAAACCCTTTCCCAAACATGACGTTTGGATGAAAGTTTCGTGACGGTCAGGGCTTCAGCGCGAACGCCAGCGCAATCATCGACCAGCCCTGCATCAGAAGGTCGATGGCGAGGAAGAGGCCGAGCACCCAGAGGCTGTTCACGGGCCAGCCCATGGCGATGACGAAGCCGGCGAGGATGGTCACCGCACCGCTGAAGGCAAGCCAGCCCCAGCCGCTCGTACCCTTGAGCTTGAGGCCTGCCCAGAGGCGGAAGATGCCGGCGGCGATCAGTGCGATGCCGATCAGCAGGGTGAGCACGGCCGACGCCAGAAGCGGGTTCTGGAAGGTCATGATGCCGGCGAGCGTATAAAGGATGCCGCTCAGCGCCCAGAAGAGCACCGCCTCCCAGCCCTTCACCTGGAAGGCGTGGATGAGGTGCATGACACCGGCGACCAGCATCAGCGCGCCGATGTAATAGACCGAGGCGACGGTCGCGAGGAAGAGGTTGGCGAGCGCAAGGCCCCCGAGGATCAGCGTGATCACGCCGAAGGCAAGAAGCCAGCCCCACTTGGCGCGCAGTTCAGGGAAACGGACAGGCCCGAGATCGTCAATCATGGCAGCACCCTCCTGTGTCGAACCGACGATAGCACCCGGCGCGCGCAAAGTCATTGAAATAGTTGCAGGACCGAGCTGAGGACAACCGGGAGGGCGGGCGCGGCGCGCTGCCATTCCCGGCTCCCGTCGAGCCACGTGTTGCCGGCCAGATTTTTATTGATTGATCAGTCAATCAAAAATAAAATGGCTGAAACGCTGGAGAGAGCAATGCCCAAGGTCGGAATGGAGCCGGTGCGCCGCAAGGCGCTCGTCGACGCGGCCCTCCGGGCGATCGGCCATCATGGATCGCTTGCCGTGACCATGTCGGAGATCGCCCGCGAGGCCGGCGTGTCGCCGGCGCTTGCGCACCACTATTTCGGCAGCAAGGACCAGCTGCTGATCGCCACCATCCGCAACCTGCTGCAGGCGCTTCGCCACGATGCGGCCGAGGCACTCCGGCGCGCGCAAACGCCGCGCGAGCGGGTCTCGGCGGTACTCCGGGTCAGCTTCCACGCCGACCAGTTCGCCCCCGAGACGGTCGCCGCCTGGCTCGCCTTCTATTCCGAAGCGCAGCGTTCGGAAGAGGTGCGGCGGCTGCTTGCGCTCTACGCGCGGCGGCTGCACTCCAACCTGATGTCCGGCCTTCTGCCGCTCTGCCCCGTCGATGACGCAAGCCGCATCGCCGACGGCGCGGCCGCGATGATCGACGGGCTCTACATCCGGCAATCTCTGAAGGCCGCGCCGCTGTCGATTGATGCATCTGTCGCATTGGTCGAGGATTATGTGACGGGGCAGCTCGAAGCTCGAGAATCTATAGTGTTTGCCCCTCACCCCGGCCCTCTCCCCGCACGCGGGGAGAGGGGGACCGGAGCCTCACCGCACGATACCTTCTCCCCGTCCCTACGGGGAGAAGGTGCCCGGCAGGGCGGATGAGGGGCAAACCTCGCACGCATACAAACGACACCACCCCGTCCGGAGACGAACCCATGAAAGCCCAACCGAAAGCCTCCCACTTCATCGACGGGGAATACGTCGAGGACACCGGCGGCACCGTCATCGAGAGCATCTATCCGGCGACCGGCGAGGTGATCGCAAGGCTTCACGCCGCGACCCCGGCGATCGTCGAGAAGGCGATCGCCTCGGCCAAGCGCGCGCAGAAGGAATGGGCGTCCTGGAGCCCGACGGCGCGCGGCCGCGTCTTGAAGAAGGCGGCCGAGATCATGCGCGAGCGCAATCGCGAGCTTTCCGAACTCGAGACGCTAGATACCGGCAAGCCGATCCAGGAGACGATCGTCGCCGACCCGACCTCGGGGGCGGACAGTTTCGAATTCTTCGGCGGCATCGCCGCGACCGCGATGAACGGCAGCCAGATCCCATTGGGTGGTGACTGGGCCTATACCAAGCGCGTGCCGCTCGGCGTCGTGGTCGGTATCGGCGCCTGGAACTATCCGCAGCAGATCGCCTGCTGGAAGGGCGCGCCGGCACTCGCCGCCGGAAACGCCATGGTGTTCAAGCCGTCGGAAGTGACCCCGCTCGGGGCGCTGAAGATCGCCGAGATCCTGATCGAGGCCGGACTTCCGAAGGGCGTCTACAACGTCATCCAGGGCGACCGCGACACCGGTCCGCTGCTCGTATCCCATCCGGACGTCGCCAAGGTCTCGCTCACCGGCTCGGTGCCGACCGGCCGCAAGGTCGCGGGCGCCGCCGCCTCGCAGTTGAAGCACGTCACCATGGAGCTCGGCGGCAAGTCGCCGCTGATCATCTTCGACGATGCCGATGTCGAAAGCGCGATCTCCGGCGCCATGCTCGCCAATTTCTATTCGACCGGCCAGGTCTGCTCGAACGGCACCCGCGTCTTCGTGCACACGGGCATCAAGGACAAGTTCCTCGCCCGCCTGAAGGAACGGACCGAGGCCATCCTGATCGGCGATCCGCAGGACGAGGCGACCCAGATGGGTCCGCTCGTCTCCTGGGCGCAGCGCGAGAAGGTTCTCGGCTATATCGAGAAGGGCAAGGCGGAAGGTGCAACCCTCGTCACCGGCGGCGGCATCCCGAACAACGTCTCCGGCGAAGGCTACTACGTGCAGCCGACCGTGTTTGCCGACGTGACCGACGAGATGACCATCGCGCGGGAAGAGATCTTTGGGCCGGTGATGTGCGTGCTCGACTTCGACGACGAGGCGGACGTGATCGCGCGGGCCAACGCCACCGAATTCGGGCTCGCCGGCGGCGTCTTCACCGCCGACATCTCCCGTGCACACCGGGTGGTCGACGAACTCGAAGCCGGCACGCTCTGGATCAACACCTACAATCTCTGCCCGGTCGAGATGCCGTTCGGCGGATCGAAGCAATCCGGCTTCGGCCGCGAGAATTCGGCCGCCGCGCTGGAGCACTATACCGAGCTGAAGACGGTCTATGTCGGCATGGGCAAATGCGAGGCGCCGTATTGAGATGATGCTAGCCGTAGCGCAAGTTCGCCCCCCTCTGCCCTGCCGGGCATCTCCCCCACAAGGGGGGAGATCGGCTGGCCGCACCATCCTCCCCAAACAAACAGCCTCACCAAGCGCCATGCCGTTCATGGGACGCGAAGGTCGTGCCCCTTGTGATCTCCCCACCTGTGGGGGAGATGGCCGGCAGGCCAGAGGGGGGCTGACAGGGTACAACATCAAGAGAACGTTTGGAGCCAACTGAGATGAACAGCGCAGACTACATCATCATCGGTTCCGGCTCGGCCGGATCGGCCATGGCCTATCGCCTGTCGGAAGACGGCAAGCACACTGTCATGGTCCTCGAATACGGCGGGTCGGATGCCGGGCCGTTCATCCAGATGCCGGCGGCACTCGCCTGGCCGATGAGCATGAAGCGCTACAACTGGGGCTATCTCTCCGAGCCCGAGCCGAACCTCAACAACCGGCGCATCACCGCGCCGCGCGGCAAGGTGATCGGCGGCTCGTCGTCGATCAACGGCATGGTCTATGTGCGTGGGTCGGCGGAAGACTATACCCGCTGGGAAGAGGCCGGCGCCAAGGGCTGGGGCTATGCGGACGTGCTGCCCTACTTCAAGCGCATGGAGCATTCTCACGGCGGCCAGGAGGGCTGGCGCGGCACCAACGGACCGCTGCACGTCCAGCGCGGGCCGGTGAAGAACCCGCTGTTCAAGGCGTTCGTCGAGGCGGGCCGGCAGGCGGGCTTCGAGGTGACGGACGACTACAACGGCGAGAAGCAGGAAGGCTTCGGCCTGATGGAGCAGACCATCTGGAAGTCGCGCCGCTGGTCCGCCGCCAACGCCTATCTGAAGCCCGCGCTGAAACGGCCGAACGTCGAGCTCGTGCGCTGCTTCGCCCGCAGGGTCGTCATCGAGAACGGCCGCGCGGTCGGCGTCGAGATCGAGCGCGCCGGCAAGATCGAGGTGGTGCGCGCCAACCGCGAGGTGATCGTCTCGGCCTCGGCCTTCAATTCGCCGAAGCTGCTGATGCTCTCCGGCATCGGCCCGGCGGCGCATCTGAAGGAGATGGGGATCGAGGTCGTGGCCGATCGTCCGGGCGTCGGCGCCAACCTGATGGACCATATGGAGTTCTATTTCCAGCAGGTCTCGACGAAGCCGGTCACGCTCTATTCCTGGTTGCCCTGGTTCTGGCAGGGGGTTGCGGGCGCGCAATGGCTCTTCTCCGGCACGGGGCTTGGCGCTTCCAATCAGTTCGAGAGCTGCGCCTTCGTGCGCTCGGCACCGGGCGTGAAGCAGCCGGATATCCAGTTCCACTTCCTCCCCGTCGCCATTTCCTACGACGGCAAGGCGGCGGCCAAGAGCCACGGCTTCCAGGTGCATGTCGGATACAACCACTCGAAGTCGCGCGGCGCGGTGACGCTGCACTCGCCCGACCCGATGGCCGATCCGGTGATCCGCTTCAATTACATGAGCACCGAGGAAGACTGGGTGAAATTCCGCCACTGCGTGCGCCTCACCCGCGAGATCTTCGGGCAGAAGGCGTTCGACGATTATCGCGGTCCGGAAATCCAGCCGGGCGAGCATGTGCAGACGGACGATGAGATCGACGCCTTCCTGCGCGAGCACCTGGAAAGCGCCTATCACCCCTGCGGCACGAACAAGATGGGATCGAAGGACGATCCGATGTCGGTGGTCGACCCGGAATGCCGGGTGATCGGCGTCGAGGGTCTGCGCGTCGCGGACTCGTCGATCTTCCCCGACATTACCTACGGCAACCTCAACGGTCCGTCGATCATGACCGGCGAGAAGGCGTCCGACCACATTCTCGGCAAGCAGCCGCTGCCGCGGTCGAACCAGGAGCCGTGGATCAATCCGCGCTGGGAAACAAGCGACCGCTGACCGGTCGCGGAGCGCTGCGAGGCGCTCCGGGTCTCAAAGGTCGAGTTCGACCCAGAGCGCGGCGTGATCGGAGGCGGCGAGCTTCCAGCTGGTGATGCCGGGGAAGGAGCTCTCGGCGCCGCCGGTGATCTCGTCGAGGCCTGCGATGCCGCGACGCTCGAAGCCCGCCCGCTTCACGAGGGGCTTCAGCGCATCCGAGACGAGGATGTAGTCGATCGCGTTGCGCTCGTGCTTCTTGCCGTAATAATAGGTCCAGCGGTCATCCTGCGGCCAGTCGAGGACATCAAGCACGTTGGTGAGTTCCGGGGCCGCGAGGAGCGGCTCCAGCGGCCCGCTGTCCGGCTCGTCGTTGAAGTCACCGGCGACCAGCACGAGGTCCTTCGAAAGGTCGTAGCGGGTCCTGAGGATCTGCGCGACCGCCTTCGCCTGGCGCATGCGCTTGTGGTCCGATACCGCCGGCGTCGCATCCTTCGCCTTGAAATGGTTGACCAGGACGAAGAGCGACCGCCCGTCGATGTCGATCTCCACTTCGAGGCAGTCGCGGGAGAAGATGATCCCTTCGGAATCCCGCGCGAAGACATTGGTCTTCACCGTCCTGATCGGGTAGAGGGCGCGGCTCGCGAGCGCCACGTCGATGCCGCGCGGATCGTTGCCGTCGACGACGATCTTGTCCTTGAACCACGAATTCAGGATGTCGGTGTTGAACCTGGCCAGCGTGCCGGCGCTCTCGACCTCGACGAAGCACTGGATGTCCGGCTTAACCTCCTTGATCACCTTGCCGGTGAACTGGATCTGCTCCTCGCTGAAGCGTTCGCGCTTGAGGTCGACGAAGCCGTCCCAGTCCTCCCGCCCCTTGGCGATCAGGTCGCCGTCGGCCGTCAGGATGTTGCGGCCGACCCGCGAGGAGCGGATATTGATCGCCAGATAGTCCTTGAGCGCGACGTAGAGCGTCCGGATTTCGTCGGCATAAGGACGGTAGTTGCGCATGTCGAGGAGTTCGGAAAACCGGTTGACGCGCCGCAATATCTCCGCCGCCTGCGCGTGGTCCGCCATGTTGAGAACCTTCGGACGCGAGAACAGATTTTCGACATTGAACGTACTGACGACGACCATCGTGCGCTTCCCCTACCGTTGCACCGGAAACCCCATGTGCGTCTAGCAGAGCACAACTAACGCGGAAATATAACCCCAAGATTCCGGTAGTGGTTGTCACATCCCTCCGGCAGGTCTCCGGGGTTCCGAAGCACTGCGTTCGGGCCGGAAAAGCGGACCGTCGGGGATATCTCCTTGCCTCGCAGACACATTCCGAAGTAGGCCTGACTGATCGACTTTCGCCAACCGGCTCCTGCCCTTCCTGCAGCCGAATGTCCCGCTCCGTGCAATGAGTCCGATGATGCCGACCGACTACAAGAAGCTGAAGATGCTCCGACGCTCCCGTGCGATGTGGGGTTCCTGGCGCGTCTGGAAACCGAGAATGGTGTTCTGGATCGGTGCGCTGGCCATCGGCGTCATCAGTGTCGTCTTTGCGAAACTCGCGGACGCCGCGCAGCTGCGCTTTCACGACCTGACAAGCGGGGGAGACTGGAACTTCCTGCTGCCGCTCCTCATGACCCCGGTCGGTTTCACCCTCTGCGCCTATCTCGCGACCAGGGTTTTTCCCGGCTCCCAGGGGTCGGGCATTCCCCAGGCGATCGCCGCCCGGCACCTGCGCCAGCCGGAGGACCGCGACCGGCTACTCTCGCTGAAGCTCGCCTTCGGCAAGATCCTGCTCACCGTGACCGGACTCTTCTTTGGCGCGTCGATCGGCCGCGAGGGACCGACGGTGCAGGTCGGCGCCTCGATCATGCTGCAGGCCGCCCGGCTCGGCGGCATGGCACAGGCCAAGGGGCTGATCCTTGCCGGCTCCGCCGCAGGGATCGCGGCAGCCTTCAACACCCCGCTCGCCGGCATCGTCTTCGCCATCGAGGAAATGAGCCGGACGTACCAATCACGGGCGAACGGCCTGGTGCTCACGGCGGTCATCCTTTCCGGTCTCGCGGCACTGGGCCTCGTCGGAAGCTACACCTATTTCGGTTCGGCCCCGGAGGCGGCGAACGACCCCCTGGAATGGCTGCTCGTGGTGATCTGCGGCGTGGGCGGCGGCGCACTCGGCGCGGCCTTCAGCGCCTCCGCACTCCGGCTCTCCCGGCGCATCAAGCGCTGGGCGCAGCCGGACCCGCTGCGACGTTCACTGGTGCTCGCCGCCGGATGCGGCGCCGCGGTCGCGATCATCGGCGTCGTAGCAGGCGGCGCGACCTTCGGAACCGGCTACGATCAGGCCCGCAGCGCCGTCGAAGGGGACGCACTGCCCCTCCTCTTCTTCCTCGAAAAGCTGCTCTCGACATTCCTGTCGATGATGTCGGGGATTCCCGGCGGCATCTTCGCACCCTCGCTTTCCGTCGGCGCGGGCTTCGGCAGCACGGTCGGACATCTTCTCGGCACCAGCATCGCGCTCGCCTCCGTGCTCGGCATGGCCGGCTATTTCGCCGGCGTGGTGCAGGCGCCGATGACGGCCTTCGTCATCATCCTCGAGATGACTGACAACCACGAAGGCGTCATCGGCCTGATGGCCTGCGCCATGCTCGGATACGTCACCTCGCGGATGATCGCCCGCGAGCCACTCTACCACGGCCTCTCGCGCGCCTTCGTCGCCGAGGGCATCCGCCGCAGCCGCAACGAGGTCCGGCAGGAGAAGCCAGAAGCACAACAATAGGAAAACCACCCAGAAGTGCGGTTTTCCATATCAGAATGGTTATGATTTCGGATCATAACGTTATTTGATGACGCGGCGGACTTCTGCAAGCATGACAGTCAAGAGGAGGACTGTCGGCGATACGACGGCGGCCGTGCGGGCACAGCGTGCAGCACGGGCCGGCGACGGGGAGAAAACCGGCATCCGCTTCGCGCCATGTCCGCATGCTTTGGGAGGAGAACATGCTTCACAAGACCGTCATGACGGGGCTCGCCGGCCTCGCACTCGCGCTGTCCGCCACCGCATCCTTTGCGGCGGACGTCGTTCTCAGACTACACCAGATGTTGCCGCCGCAGGCGACCATTCCGGCCAAGGTGCTCACGCCCTGGGCGGAGAAGGTCAAGGCCGATTCGGGCGGACGCATCGAGGTCGAGCTCTATCCGGCCATGCAGCTCGGCGGCAAGCCGGCCGAACTCGTCGACCAGGTTAAGGACGGCGTCGTCGACCTGATCTGGACCGTCATCGGCTACACGCCCGGCCGCTTCCCGAAATCGGAAGCGTTCGAACTGCCCTTCATGGTGACGACGGGCGAAGCGACCTCGCTCGCCTTCTACGACTACTACGAGAAGCACCTGAAGGACGAATTGCAGGACTACCACGTGCTTGCTGTGCATACCCACGGCCCCGGCCTCATCCACACGATCGGCTCCAAGCCGGTGAAATCGCTCGAGGACATGAACGGGCTGAAGGTGCGCGGCACCTCAAAGGTCGTCAACCAGATGCTGGAGGCGATGGGCGCCTCGGCGATCGGCATGCCGGTGACGGCGGTGCCGGAGAGCCTGTCGAAGAGCGTCATCGACGGCACCGTCGTGCCGTGGGAAGTGACGCCAGCGATCAAGATCGCCGAACTCGCGCCGAACCACACCGGCTTCTCCGGCAAGAACGGCCTCTATACCGGCACCTTCCTGTTCGCCATGAACAAGGACAGCTACGACGCCCTCCCCGACGACCTCAAGAAGGTGATCGACGACAATTCCGGTCGTGAACTCGCCCGCAAGTTCGGCGTCGCGATGGACCAGGGCGACATCCGCGGCAAGGAAATCGCCGACAAGGCCGGCAACACGACGATCATGCTCGACGAGACGGAGACCGCCCGCTGGCGGGCTGCCGGCGAAAACGTAACCAAGGCGTGGATCGCCGACATGGACGCCAAGGGCCTCGACGGGACGACGCTCTACAACGACGCCGTCGCACTGATCGACCAGTACAGCAAGTAAGCCCCGGCGGGCCGGGATCGCCACGAGGCGCCCGGCCCTTCCGTTCCGCACCACGGGTGCCATCCCTGATCGAGGAGACATCGAGGAAGACATGGCGATCGAGACTATTTCCGCATTCGGGCGCTGGGAGCGCCGGGCCGCACGGCTCGCCACCACGCTCGTCGTCTTCGGCGGCGCCTGCCTCGTTCTCGCCTGCCTCCTCACCGGCGTTTCGATCGTCGGCAGCGTGACCATCCGCCCGCTTCCCGGCGAAATCGAACTCGTCGAGGCGCTCTGCGGGCTGGCGGTCTTCGCCTTCCTGCCCTATTGCCAGCTGAAGCGCGGCCATGTCGGCGTCGATCTCGTGATGAGCGCCTTCGGCGGCAAGGCGATGGACTACGCGCAACTTGCCGGCGACCTCATCGTCGCCATCCTCTTTGCGGTGCTCACCTGGCGGCACGGCATCGGGCTTCTCGACAAGTATGCCAACGGCGAAACGACCCCGCTGCTGCTGCTTCCGGTCTGGTGGGGCTTTGCCGCCGCCTTCGTGCTGATGCTCGCCAATCTTCTCGTCTGTCTCTTCGTCGTCGCCGCCGATCTTCGGGCGCTCCGCCACGGCAACTCCATCGTCGTCTCCATGGGTAGCCACTGATGAGCAGCGTCGAAATCGGTCTCTGGTCCTTTCCGGTCCTCATTCTCCTGATCTTCATGCGCGTGCCGATCGCCGCGGCCATGCTCGGCACGGGCGTGGTCGGAACCTATATCGTGCTCGGCAAGTGGACGCCGATCCTCTCGCAGATGAAGGCGATCTCCTGGGCGACGAACGCCAACTATTCGCTGTCGATCATCCCGCTCTTCCTGCTGATGGGGCAATTCGCCGCCCGCGGCGGCATGAGCCAGGCGCTCTTCAACGCCGCCGCCGCCTTCCTCGGGCACCGCAAGGGCGGCGTCGCCATGGCGGCGGTCGGCGCCTGCGCCGGCTTCGGCTCGATCTGCGGCTCGTCGCTCGCGACCGCCGCGACCATGGCGCAGGTGGCGCTGCCGGAACTGAAGCGCAACGGCTATTCCGGCGGACTTGCCAGCGCGGCGCTTGCCGCCGGCGGCACGCTCGGCATCCTCATTCCGCCCTCGGTCGTGCTCGTCATCTATGCGATCCTCGCCGAGCAGAACATCGCCAAGCTCTTCCTCGCCGCCTTCGTGCCCGGACTGCTGGCCGCCTTTTCCTATCTGGTCGTGATCGCAATCTACGTGCGGGTGAAGCCGGAGAGTGCCGGCCACGCCGCGCGCATTCCGTGGGCCGAGCGTGTGCCGGCACTCGTCGCCGTCTGGCCGGTTGCTGCGATCTTCTTCCTCGTCGTCGGCGGCATCTATCTCGGCTGGTTCACGCCGACGCAAGCTGCAGCGATCGGCGCCGGCGGCGCGGGCCTCGTCGCCTGGGCGAAGGGTGGTCTCGACCGCAGGTCGCTGCTCGCCTGCTTCAAGGATACGGCGGTCTCGACCGGCATGATCTTCTTCATCGTGCTCGGCGCCTCGGTGTTCAACTCCTTTCTCGCCTTCTCACGGCTGCCGCAGGTGGGCGCCGAATGGGTGACGACGCAGGGGTTTGCCCCGATGACGGTGCTCGTCATCATCCTGCTGCTCTACATCGTCTTCGGCTGCATCATGGATTCGCTGTCGATGATCGTACTCACGGTGCCGATCTTCTTTCCGATCGTCACCGCGATGGACTTCGGGCTCAGCCCCGAGCATTTCGCGATCTGGTTCGGCATCCTCGTGCTGATGGTGGCCGAGATCGGCATGATCACCCCGCCGGTCGGCCTCAACCTGTTCATCATCTCCGGGATGTCGCGGGACGTCGAAATCCGCGAGACCTACCGCGGGATCGTTCCCTTCGTGACGGCCGACCTCCTGCGCATCGTCATCCTGACAGCCTTTCCGATCATCTCGATCTTCCTGGTGTAAGGAGAACGTGCGCCTCACCCTGCCCTACCGGAACAGCTTCCAGTGCTGCAGGCGGAAGCGGATATCGCCGCCCACCACAACCTGGGCCTCCAGCGGCACCTCGATCTCGATGTGGTGACCGGTGCCGTCGGTCGAGATGTCGACCTCGGCGATCCGGGTGCCGGCGAGACGCCGGCTCGCGATCACCCGCCCCCGAAGCGCGTCACCGTCCGCGACGGCCTCGACGTCCTGCGGGCGGAAGAAGATGCTGCCGTCACCATCCGGACCAGCGTCGCCGATGCCGATCCTCTTGCCCTCGAAGAGCACGGCGCCATCCTTGACCGAAACCGGCAGGCTGGAGGAATCCCCGATGAAGGAGAAGACGAAGGGGCTGTTCGGGCGGTCGTAGACGTCGTCCGCGGTGCCGACCTGCTCGATCTTCCCCTGGCTCATCACCACCACGCGGTCGGCGAGTTCGAGCGCCTCCTCCTGGTCGTGGGTCACGAAGAACGTCGTGTGGCCGGTGCGCTCGTGGAACTCCTTCAGCCAGCGGCGAAGCTCCTTGCGCACCTTGGCGTCGAGCGCGCCGAAGGGCTCGTCGAGCAGCAGGACGGTGGGTTCGATCGCCATCGCGCGGGCGAGCGCCACGCGCTGGCGCTGGCCGCCGGAAAGCTGGGCGGGATAGCGCTTTTCAAGCCCGGTCAGGTGGACCATGTCGATAAGGTCGGAGACGCGGCGGCGGATTTCGGCGGCCGGCGGGCGGGTGGCGCCCGGGCGCACCTTGAGGCCGAAGGCGACGTTTTCGGCAACCGTCATGTGGCGGAAGAGCGCGTAGTGCTGGAAGACGAAACCGATATGGCGCTCCTGCACGCTCTTCAGCGAGGCATCCTCGTCGCCGAAGAAGATCTGGCCCGCGGTCGGCTGTTCGAGCCCGGCGATCAGGCGCAAAAGCGTCGTCTTGCCGGAGCCGGAGGGGCCGAGGAGCGCGATCAGCTCACCGGAGCCGACGGAGAGCGAAACGTCGTGCAGCGCCGGAAACTGTCCGAATTCCTTGCGGATATTGGTGATGGTGACATCCATGCACTCAGGCCTTTCAATGTTTGCGGCTGGCTGCGATTTCCTCGCCGTAGTGCAGCTCCAGAACGGTCTTGAGCGCGAGCGTGACGAGGGCGAGCAGAGCGAGAAGGGTCGAGACGGCGAAGGCCGCGACGAAATTGTATTCGTTGTAGAGGACCTCGATGTGGAGCGGCATGGTCTCGGTCAGGCCGCGGACATGGCCGGAGACCACCGAGACGGCGCCGAACTCGCCCATCGCGCGGGCGTTGCAGAGCAGCACGCCGTAGAGCAGCCCCCACTTGATGTTCGGGAGCGTCACATAGCGGAAGGTCTGCCAGCCGGTGGCGCCGAGCGAGATTGCCGCCTCCTCGTCGCCCGAGCCCTGCTGTTCCATCAGCGGGATCAGCTCGCGGGCGATGAAGGGGAAGGTGACGAAGACGGTGGCGAGCACGATGCCCGGCACGGCGAAGATGATCTCGACGCCGTGGCTCTTCAGCCAGGGCCCCATGAGGCTCAGGGAACCGAAGAGGAGCACATAGACCAGGCCGGAGATGACCGGCGAGATCGAGAACGGCAGGTCGATGAGCGTCGTCAGGAAGGCCTTGCCGCGAAATTCGAACTTGGCGATCGCCCAGGCGGCGGCAATCCCGAAGACGAGGTTCAGCGGCACGGCGATCGCCGCGACGGTGAGCGTCAGCCGGATCGCCGAGAGCGCGTCGGGCTCGGCAAGGGCGGCGACGAACGCGGACGCGCCCTTGCGGAAGGCCTCGACGAAGACGAGAACGAGCGGCAGCAGCACGACGAGCGCCATGAACAGGACGGCGACGGCGGTGAGCACGACGCGCCAGCCGGCGGTCTCCTCGGCGGCCTCGTGGAAGGCGGTGCGGGTGTCGGCGGGCTTAGCGGACATTGGTGTACCTCCGGCGGCTCCACATCTGCAGAAGATTGATCAGCAGCAGCATTGCGAAGGAGATGATCAGCATAATGCAGGCGATCGAGGTGGCTCCGGCATAGTTGAACTCCTCCAGCCGGATGACGATCAGGAGCGGCGCGATTTCCGACACATAGGGAATGTTGCCGGCAATGAAGATGACGGAACCGTATTCGCCGACGGCACGCGCGAAGGCGAGCGCGAAGCCGGTGAGGATCGCCGGCACGAGGCCCGGCAGGATGACATGGACGATCGTCTGGAAGCGGTTCGCCCCGAGGGTTGCTGCGACCTCCTCGACCTCGCGGTCGATCTCCTGCATGACGGGCTGGACCGTGCGCACGACGAACGGCAGGCCGACGAAGACGAGCGCCACGACGATGCCGAGGGGCGTGAAGGCGATCTTGATGCCGAGCGGCGCAAACAGCGAACCGATCCAGCCCTTCGGCGCGTAGAGCGCGGCGAGCGAGATGCCGGCGACCGCCGTCGGCAGTGCGAACGGCAGGTCGATGATCGCGTCGAGCAGGCGGCGGCCCGGAAAATGATAGCGGACCAGCACCCAGGCGGTGACGACGCCGAAGACGGCGTTGATCGACGCGGCGATGAGCGAGCAGCCGAAGCTCACCTTCAGCGCCTGCAGCGTGCGCTCGTCGAGCGCGATCGCGACGAACTCGTCCCAGCCGAGCGAGGCCGAGCGCCAGACGAGAGCGGCGAGCGGGATCAGGATGATCGCCGTCAGGTAAAAGATCGTATAGCCGAGCGTCAGGCCGAAGCCCGGCAGAATGCTCGGCTGTCGCCAGTTCTTCATGAATGTTCCCGTCATCGCCCCGTCGCGTCTTCTATCATGCCTTCAAATCATTCCGCGGCAAGCCCCGGCCTTCGGAAGGCCGGGGCTTGCCGATTGGGGAGGATCGCCGGTTATCTGGCGGGCTTGTAGATCTGGTCGAAGATGCCGCCATCGCCGAAGTGGGTCGGCTGCGCCTTGGCCCAGCCGCCGAAGATCGGGTCGTCGATCGTGACCAGGTCGAGCTTCGGCAGCGTCGGCTGGTCGGCGGGCACGAGCTCGGGCTTGGCGGGACGGTAGAAGTGCTTGGCGGCGAGCGCCTGGCCTTCGGGCGAATAGAGGTATTCGAGATAGGCCTCGGCGACCTTGCGGGTGCCCTTGGCGTCGACGTTTCCGTCGACGACGGTGACCGGCGGCTCGGCGAGGATCGAGAGCTTCGGCACGACGATGTCGAAGGCATCGTCACCGAATTCCTTGCCGGCGAGATAGGCCTCGTTTTCCCAGGCAATCAGCACGTCACCGATCTCGCGCTGGGCGAAAGTCACGGTCGAACCACGGGCGCCGGTGTCGAGGACCGGTGTGCGGCGGAAGATCTCGCCGACGTATTCGCGGATTTTGGCTTCGTCGCCGCCGAATTCCTTGTGGGCCCAGGCCCAGGCGGCGAGATAGTTCCAGCGGGCGCCGCCCGAGGTCTTCGGGTTCGGGGTGACGATCTGGACATCCCCCTTTACGAGATCACCCCAGTCGTGGATGCCCTTCGGATTGCCCTTGCGGACCAGGAAGACGATCGTCGAGGTATAGGGCGAGGAATTGTTCGGCAGGCGCTTGCGCCAGTCGGACGGGATCTTGCCCGTCGCCTTGGCGATCGCGTCGATGTCGCCTTCGAGCGCCAGCGTCACGACGTCGGCGTCGAGGCCGTCGATGACCGAGCGGGCCTGCTTGCCCGAACCACCGTGGGACTGCTGGACGGTGACGTCTTCGCCGGTCTCGGCCTTCCAGTGCCTGGCGAAGGCGGCGTTGTATTCCTTGTAGAACTCCCGCGTCGGATCATAGGAGACATTCAGCAGCTTCGTGTCGGCAAAGGCCGGGGCGGCCAAGCCGGCCGTCAACGACAGGCCGATCAGAAAACCGCTCAAATGCTTCAGGAATGTGGTCATCACAGCTGTCCCTCTCATGTGATTGCGGTTTAAGACTACTTAGTCAGTAGACTTAGTCAACATGTCCGGAGAGACTCGCAAAAGTCTTTCCCTCCCGCCATTTCCGACGCAAAAGCCGTGCTGCCGAAAGCCGCTCGCGAACGGCAAATCGTCTGCCGCAAGCGCTTCCGGTGAAATGAACGAACGATGCCACCGGTGTTCGGGGGAGGCAATGACGGGGATCAAGAGGGATACCGATGTGCGCGCCGGCACGTCGGCGCGGGCCGTCGACCGTCAGACGGCTTCGGCGATCTCGTCCACGCTCACGCCATCGGCGAGCGTCGCCTCGAACAGGATGCGGCGGGTGGCGTCGGCGACGCGGGCGAAGACGCGGCGGATCTCGCAATCGGCCTCGCCGTTGCAATCCTCACACTTGCGGTAGGCGGTGATCGACAGGCACGGCAGCGGCGCGATCGGCCCGTCGACCAGTCGCAGGACCTCGCCGTAGGTCACCTCGCCCGCGGGCTTCAGGAGCAGGTAGCCGCCCTGCTTGCCCCGGCGGCTGATGACGATGCCGCTGCGCTTCAGCTCGAGCAGGATCTGCTCGAGGAACTTCTTCGGAATGTTCTGCTGTTCGGCGATCTCGGAAATCTGCACGGGCTCACCGGCCGGCGCATGCGCCAGCATCGATAGCGCCCTCAACGCATATTTCGCCCTTTGCGAGATCATCGCATGCCGCTTCCCGTCATCCGCATCCGGCGGCGCGCCGCCTTTCGAAACGCCGGCCTTACGGTCCTCGCGGTCACTAAACCACAATGGCGTAAAATACAATTTCGCCATCAAGATTTGTCAGACCGGGCGAACGGGCGCATGATCACGCCGAGCGGCGGCTTTTCTGCGGATCGTGCCGCGCAGAGAGATATTTGCTCCCGCCTGCGCATCATTCGAAATGCATGTTTCTGTCCGCGCCCGTGAATTCCTGAGATACTGCCGGCAATTAGAACAGCAGGATTGCGAGATGACGACCCGCCACCAGGAAGACCAGGCCCGCAGCCTCGACCAGGAACTCGCCGCCCTCGATCTCGCCGGGCGGCTTGCACTCGTCGGGCAGCTGGGCGGCCGCGCCGTCTTCACCACCAGCCTCGGCATCGAGGATCAGGTGATCACCGCCGTGATCGGCGCCGAGCGCCTGCCGATCGAGGTTTCGACGCTCGAGACCGGCCGTCTCTTTCCCGAGACGGTGGCGCTGATCGCCGAGACGGAAGAGCGCTTTGGCATCGAGATCAGGCGCTTCCATCCCGAACAGGACGACATCGACGCCTATGCGGAAAAATACGGCCTGAACGGCTTCTACGAGAGCGTCGAGGCGCGCCATGCCTGCTGTCACGTGCGCAAGCTGAAGCCGCTCGCCCGTGCGCTCGAAGGGGCCGCCGTCTGGGTGACCGGGCTTCGCCGCGGCCAGTCCGGCAACCGCGCCGCGACGGCCTTTGCCGAATACGACGCCGAGCGCAACCTCATCAAGGTGAACCCGCTCGCCGACTGGTCGATCGAGGAGATCAAGGCCTTCGTCGAGGAACAGGCGGTGCCGGTCAATCCGCTGCACGCCCGCGGTTATCCCTCGATCGGCTGCGAGCCGTGCACCCGGGCGATCAAGCCCGGCGAGCCGG
The DNA here is from genome assembly GCF_003337715.1 of Ciceribacter lividus. Classification (GTDB taxonomy): domain Bacteria; phylum Pseudomonadota; class Alphaproteobacteria; order Rhizobiales; family Rhizobiaceae; genus Allorhizobium; species Allorhizobium lividum. Next base: position 129,173 of record NZ_QPIX01000010.1, on the reverse strand, counting down.
AGCGCGCCGGCCGCTGGTGGTGGGAAAACGACGAGAAGCGCGAATGCGGGCTGCATGTGCCGGAAGCGGCGGAGGCCTCCCCGCTCGCGCAGACACAGGCCTGAACCGAAACAAGGAATTCACCCCCCTCTGTCACTTTGTGACATCTCCCCCTCAAGGGGGGAGATCGGGGCGCCAGACCACCGCCGTACCGCAATCTGGAAACGGCAGCGGGAAGCGATCTCCCCCCTTGAGGGAGAGATGCCCGGCAGGGCAGAGGGGGGTGCCAGAAAATGCCGCCGTCAGCGGCCATAAAGGCAGATAGGCAATGCACGTACATACATCCGAGTTCGATCCGCATTCGAAGGACCCCGTCACCAAGCCGCCGCTCGATCCGCATCTGAAGGCGCTGGAGAACGAGGCGATCCACATCTTCCGCGAGGTCGCGGCAGAGTTCGAAAAGCCGGTCATGCTCTATTCGATCGGCAAGGATTCCTCTGTCCTGCTGCATCTCGCCCGCAAGGCCTTCTATCCCGGCCGCGTGCCCTTCCCGCTGCTGCACGTCAACACCGGCTGGAAGTTCGCGGAAATGATCGCCTTCCGCGACGAGATGGTGGAGCGCTACGACCTCGACTTGATCGAGCACATCAATCCGCGTGGCGCGGCCGAAGGCATCTCGCCCTTCGCCCACGGCTCGGCGCTCTACACCGACATCATGAAGACCGAGGCGCTGCGCCAGGCGCTCGACGCCGGCAAGTATGACGCCGCCTTCGGCGGCGCGCGGCGCGACGAGGAAGCCTCGCGCGCCAAGGAACGCATCTATTCCTTCCGCACGCCGGACCATCGCTGGGACCCGCGCAACCAGCGGCCGGAGCTCTGGAACCTCTACAACGGCATGATCCGCCGCGGCGAGAGCGTGCGCGCCTTCCCGCTCTCCAACTGGACCGAGGTCGACATCTGGCGCTACATCCAGGCGGAGAACATTCCGCTGGTGCCGCTCTACTTTGCCAAGAAGCGCCCCTTCGTCGAGCGCGACGGCATGATGATCCTCGCCGAGGACCCGCGCCTCGAACTGCTGCCCGGCGAAGTCCGCCAGGAAGGCATGATCCGTTTCCGCACGCTCGGCTGCTTCCCGCTGACGGGTGCCATCCGCAGCCACGCGACCACCCTCGAAGACGTGATCGCCGAGCTTGAAATCGCAACCGTGTCCGAGCGTCAGGGCCGGGCCATCGACCGCGACCAGTCGGGATCGATGGAAAAGAAGAAACGCGAAGGATATTTCTGATGGCTTTTTCTTCGCTTACGCGAAGACCCCTCCCCAACTCTCCCCACAAGGGGGAGGGAGAGGAGCCCGCAGCGCTCGCCGCATTCCGTCTCCCCCCTTGTGGGGGAGATGGCGGCAGCCAGAGGGGGTCAAACCTATCGCTCCGCCGCCGACTTTCGTCGCCGGCTTACCCCCCTTTGTCACTTCGTGACATCTCCCCCACAAGGGGGGAGAGCGGGTTCGCCGCTGCCGCCCTGCACACCGTTTATGCACCAGCCGCACAGCGCCTGCTGCCACTGCCCGAAGGTATCTGACATGACCCAGACCGCTACCCTTGCCGTCATAACCGAGGCCCCGCTCGCAGACGCCGCCCCGGCCGTCCGGCGGGACACGCGCCCGCTGCGCCTCATCACCTGCGGCTCGGTGGACGACGGCAAGTCGACGCTGATCGGCCGGCTTCTCTGGGATACCAAAGCGGTCAAGGAAGACCAGGCGGCGACGCTCCACCGCGACTCCGGCAAGCAGAACGACCTCGGCCTGCCCGACTTCGCGCTGCTTCTCGACGGCCTTCAGGCCGAGCGCGAACAGGGGATCACCATCGACGTCGCCTATCGCTACTTCTCCTCGGAGAAGCGCTCCTTCATCGTCGCCGACACCCCCGGCCACGAACAGTATACCCGCAACATGGCGACCGGCGCCTCGACCGCCGATCTCGCCGTGCTGCTCGTCGACGCGCGCGCCGGCCTTCTCGAACAGACCCGCCGGCACGCCACCATCGCCTCGCTGATGGGCATCAAACAGTTCGTGCTGGCAGTCAACAAGATCGACCTCACCGACTACGACAAGGCCGGCTTCGAGCAAATCGCCCACGACTTCAAGGCGCTGGCGCTCTCGCTCGGCGTGCGCCAGGTGACGGCGATCCCGATGTCGGCGCTGAAGGGCGAGAACGTCGTCTATTCCGGCCAGGCGGTAATGCCCTGGTATGACGGCCCGACGCTGATCGAAACGCTCGAGCTTGCGACCCAGCGCTCCAACCAGACGACCGGCTTCCGCCTTCCGGTGCAGCGCGTCTGCCGCCCCGGCGAGAGCTTCCGCGGCTATCAGGGCACGGTCGCCGGCGGTTCGGTGAAGCCCGGCGACAGCGTGGCGATCCTGCCCTCCGGCCAGGTCGCCAACGTCAAGCAGATCGTCACCTTCGACCTCGTGCGCAATGCTGCGGTCTCGGGCGATGCGATTACGCTGGTGCTCGACCGGCAGGTCGACGTCTCGCGCGGCGACCTGATCGTCTCGGTCGATGCGCAGCCGCAGACGGGGCTTGCCTTCGATGCCCAGCTCGTGGCGCTGCAGCCGGAAGGCATCCAGCCCGGCAAGCGCTACTGGCTGAAGGCGGGCGCGCGCCGCCAGCGCGTGCAGGTGCAGCCGGTGAGCCAGCTCGACCTCCACAGCGGCAAGTGGAACCCGGTCGAAAGCCTCTCGATGAACGCCATCGGCAAGGTGCATCTCGCCTTCGACGAGCTGGCGATGTTCGACCCCTACGAGCAGAACCGTGCCACCGGCGCCTTCATCCTGATCGATCCGGACACCAACAACACGGTGGCCGGCGGCATGATCACGGCAAAGCGCGCGGATCTCTCCGGCCTCAATGCCGGCGAGGCGCGGGTGATCCTGTCGCTGCCGGCCGACCTCGCCGACCAGCTGATGGCGACCGAGCTTCTCGCAAGCCGCCGCGACGAGGTCGAAAGCCGCCGGCTGACGACCGCCGCCGCCCGCGATCTCATCGACGGCATCGACGGCTGACAGCCGCACTTGCCGATCGGGGTTCCCGCTCCGATCGGACTTGCCCGCCCGACATGGCGGCACTCTGCACGACGCGGAAGTAACAACTGAGTGAAAATGCGCGCGGCTACGCTCCGCCTCCGGCAGGCGGCGGTTCCGGCTCAGGCGGGACGGGAATTCAGGGTGCGGCCGGCGACGGCGCCCGCCTGGTCGCTGGCACCGCCCCGCCCTGCGGATGCGGCCAGGGCAGCCGGCAGTTGCATGGCGCGGACGCAATTGCGCCCCTCGGCCTTGGCCAGATAGAGCATGGTGTCGGCCGAGGCGAGAAGAAGATCGAGCGGCGCGCGCCCCTCGCCCTTCACCGCCACGCCGATGCTGACGGTGACGGAGAGCGTTCGCCCTTCGAAGGGGATCGCCTGCCGCTCGACCGCCTGTCGGAAGGCATCGGCGACGGCGCGTGCCTGTTCGAGCCTCGCTCCCGGGAGGAGGCAGGCGAACTCCTCGCCGCCGAACCGTGCGACGGCGGCGTTTTCCGGCATGTGCCGCCGCAACAGTTCCGCGAACGTCACCAGTACGCGGTCGCCGGCCAGATGTCCGTCGGTATCGTTGACCTGCTTGAAGTAATCGAGATCGCAGACCAGCATCGCGGCCGCTTCAGCCGGTCGCGCAAGCATCTCCTCCGTCTTCGCGATGAAGGAGCGGCGGTTGTCGAGTCCCGTCAGCGCATCGGTTTCCGCCGCGATCTTGTAGCGGCGCTCGGAGCGGTCCTTGGCGAGCATGGCGACCGAGAACATGCCGAACATGTTGGAGAGCGCCGACAGCAGCGACAGGGTTACGAACCAGGCTGCGTAGTGTTCCTGCGCATCGACCGGAGGCGCCACGAAAAGGGCGAAGGGAATGCGCGCGAGCCAGAGCAGCGCGTGGCCGAGATTGATCGCACAGGCGAGCGGGCGGGACGGCAGCGGCTCGCGGAGCCCGCCGCGATAGACCTCCCAGGCGGCAAGCCCGTTGTAGACGCCGAAGACCATGGCGGCAATGACCGCGCGGAACACCGTCGAGTCCTGGAAGAGCGACAGCGGATAGATGGCAAGGCTCAGGAGCGCACCGGCGAAGACCATGAGGTAGTTCGGCCGGCGGTTGTCGAAGGCCGCAAAGGCGCTCCAGAACAAGCCTATGCCGACGAAGGCGATCGGAAAACCAAGCCCGGTGGAGAGCCAGAAGGGCAGGACGAGGCGGAGCCCGTGCAGGATTGCGCCGACGATTCCCGCGACGCAGGCAAACCCGAGCAAGGCAGAAGCCTTGTTGCTGCGGTCATGCCACCAGATGCCCAGCGATATGACGGCGACGACGAGCGTGCCCAGGGCATAGACGATCATGATGGTCGGAAGATGTAGAAATTGCTCCAATACTGCAATCCGCACTTATGCAAATAAGCGACATTTTGCACATGATGAATGGAAATTCCGTTAAATCCTCGCCTATGACACGGGTAACGGCCTCGAAAATATGGTCCTGACCAGGAAGAAGAAGCGGAACGGTCACGCACTTCGGGGTATTCCGATCAATTCACGATCTGGAATACCCCGGACCGGGATGTCCACGCCTCAGGCGTGGTGGGACTTCTCGGCGGCTGCGGCGGCGATGGCCGCGGCGCTGCGGAAATAGTGTTCGGCGTGCTGGTAGTAGTTTTCCGCTTCGATGCGGTCGCCGGAGCGCGCCGTCTCCTGCGCAAGCGCAAGATAGTGCTCGTAGCGGTCCATCGCGGCCTTGGGCGAAGTCGCCGGGCCGCGCGCGCCGCTATTGCGGGCGCGGTTGCTTGCCTGGCTCTTCTGGCGAGGCGCGCGGGTCTGTCGTTTGCTCATTCTTGGTGTTCAGGCCGGTCTCGCCGGCCTCTCCTTGGTGGAAGATTGGTTATGAATGGATCGGCAGGAAGTGCCGCGCCGTCAGTCGATCTGTTCGGCGACGATCGCGCGCATTTCCTCGCGGCTGAAGCGCACGACTGCCGGTCGCCACAGTGCGGGTCCGGCGATGCGCCTTGCGGCTGCTGTCGCGATCGGCATGCGCCGCGGCGGCGAGACGGCATTCAGGTTCTTGGTTGTCAGTTTTTGTATCTTTTGCATAGGTTTCCTAAGCGGCGGTCCTCAGATCGGACCGGCCGCGATTATTTCTTGGGAAGAGTCTTCAGGCTGCAGGGGAAAGCTCAAGGCTCGTGTTGAGAGCCGATGTCCGATGCGTGCATTCAAGAGGCGCTCTCCCTGGAGCGCCAGCCGCATCAAGCCCGATACCGAACCTATAGATGACTATGCATTGTGTCGGTTTCAAGATGCAGTCGGACGCAACGATGCGAGAAGCGTCCGGCCGCGTGCTGATCAACCGCCGGCGCCTGTCCCGAAGGCGGTGAGGAAGGCGGTAAGATTGTCGGAAAGCGCGTCGCAGAGATAACCGCCCTCCTGGACGATGACGGTCGGCAGGCCGAGGCCGGCGATCGCCTCGCCGATCCTCGAAAAGCCGGGCGTCGTCACCGAAAGCCCGCCGAAGGGATCGCCCTCGAAGGCGTCGAGCCCGAGCGCCACGACGAGCGCATCGGGAGAAAAGGCGCGGATGCGGCGGAAGGCGGCGCCGAGCGCGAGCAGGAACTCCTCGTCGCCGGACTGGCGCGGCAGCGGCAGATTGAGGTTATAGCCGAGCCCGGCACCCTCCCCGCGTTCGTCCGCATGCCCCCAGAAGAACGGATAGAAGCGCACCGGATCGGCATGGAGCGAGATCGTCAGCACGTCGGAGCGGGCATAGAAGATGCCTTGCGTGCCGTTGCCGTGATGGAGGTCGACGTCGAGGATCACGACGCGTGCCGCCGTCCCGCGCAAATGCTGCGCGGCGACCGCCGAATTGTTGACGAAGCAGAAGCCGCCGGCGACATCGGCGAAAGCGTGGTGGCCCGGCGGCCGGCAGAGCGCATAGGCCGCCGGCGCGCCGGCGAGCACCGCCTCTGCCGCCTCCACCGCGCTCCAGGCGCTCCAGCACACGCTCTGCCACGTTTCCGCGGAGATCGGACAGGCGGTATCGGCCATGTGGTAGCCGGCCTGCCCGACGGCGGATGCGGGATAGCGCCCGGTGCGGGCAAGCGGATGGATGTTCGGGATCACCTCCTCCGAGGCGCCGGCAATGCGTTGCCAGCGCTCGAAGATATGCTCCAGGAATTCGAGGTACTCGGGCGTGTGAACGGCGGCGATCGGGCCGAGCCCGTGGGCGCGCGGCCGGACGATCTCGCAGCCGGCGGCCTTCGCGCCAAGGAGCAGGCGTTCAACCCGTTCGGGCTGTTCCGGATTGGGGTGCGGCGCGCCGCTCGACAGGAACATCTTCGGGTCGTGCCGCTTCTGCTCGTCGGCGTAGAAGGCTTTCATCGCATTTCCTCGTGTCGGGTTTCGTCGGGACCGGCGAGCGCCAGGAAGGCCTCGCCATAGGCGCCGTGCTCGCGGTCGGTCTGGAGCCAGGCGAGACCCACGCGCTCGTAGAAGCCGTGAGCGGAGACGTTTTCGGTGTCGACGGCAAGTCGCAGGTAGACGCCGCCGCGTTTTCGCGACCAGGAGGCGACCGCGCGCAGGAGGCTTTCGCCGATCCGCCGGCCGCGGAAACGCTCGTCGACGAAAAGGTCCTGCACGTAGACGCCCGGCCGGCCGAGCCAAGTCGAGAAGATCGGGAAGAACAGGCAGAGCCCGGCGAACTCGCCGTCCACCTCGGCGATCAAGCCGGAAAAGGCCGCCTCCGGGCCGAAGCCGTAGCGGCGAAAATCCTCGGCCGTGCTCCGGATCTTCGCCTGCTGGCCGAGATGACCGGCCAGGCTCAGGATCGCCGCGTGCATCGCTTCGGCATCCTGCGGCTCCGCCGGGCGGATGCGCAGTGCCGCCGCCTCGTTTCCTTCGTCGCTCATGGCCTGCCCGTCCTCTTCATGATGCCGTCGCCGCCGGATGATAGCCGCCATCCGTCAAAAGGCCACCGCATCGGCGCCCTTGAGCCCGAGATGGGCGCGCGCCTCGGCGGGGGTGGCGACCTCGAGCGACAGGGCGTCGAGAACGGTGCGGATGCGCTCGACTTGTTCGGCATTGCTGCGCGCGAGACGGCCGCGGCCGCTGTAGAGGCTGTCCTCCAGCCCGACGCGGACATGGCCGCCCATGGCGGCGGCCATGGTGATCATCGGCATCTGGTGGCGGCCGGCGGCCAGCACCGAGAAGCTGTAGTCCGCGCCGAAGAGCTTGTCGGCGATGCGCTTCATATGGGTGAGGTTTTCCGGGTCGGCGCCGATGCCGCCGAGCACGCCGAAGACGAACTGGATGAACAACCGGCCCGAGACGAGGCCGCGGTCGCGCAGATGGGCGAGCGAGTAGAGATGCCCGACATCGTAGCACTCGAACTCAAAGCGGGTGCCGCATCCCCGACCGAGCCTGTCGAGGATGAACTCCATGTCCTCGAAGGTGTTCTTGAAGATCGTGCCGCGGGTCGCCTCCAGAAGCTGTGGCTCCCAGGCGTGCTTCCATTCCATCGGTTTGTCGAGGGCGGGAAAGAGCGCGAAATTCATCGAACCCATGTTGAAGGAAGCCATCTCGGGGCGCGCATCGAGCGCGGGAGCGAGACGCGCTTCGAGCGCCATCAGCGAGGAGCCTCCGGTCGAGATGTTGACCACCGCGTCGGTCGCCTGCTTGATGCGCGGCAGGAACTGTCGGAAGACCGCCGGATCGGCGCTCGGGCGACCGTTCTCCGGATCACGGGCGTGCAGGTGCAGGATCGCGGCACCGGCCTCGGCAGCGGCGATCGCCTCGGAGGCGATCTCGTCCGGCGTCACCGGCAGGTAGGGCGACATGGTCGGCGTGTGCACCGAACCGGTGACGGCGCAGGTGATGATCACCTTGTTGCGCATGGGGTCGGTCTTCGTGGTCATCGGCCTCTCCTTCAGCGGTTCACGGGCAGGCCGAGTTCGGCGGCGAGCTCGGCGAGCGTGCTTTCGAGGATGCCGACCGTCTCGGCGATCTCTTCCGGCGTGATGATCATCGGCGGGCAGACGAGGAAATGGTCGCCCTCGGTGCCGCCACGGGTGCGCCGCGAATAGATGATGAGGCCGCGCTCATAAGCGATGTCGACCACCCGCTGGTAGGCGTTCATTTCCTTCGGCAGCGGCGCCATCGTCTCGCGGTCGGCAATGAATTCGGCGGCGAGCAGCAGGCCCTTGCCGCGCACGTCACCGATGAAGGGGAAGCGTTCCGCAAGCCCTTCGAGTTCCTGCCGCAGGAGATTGCCGACGCGTGTCGCATTGCCGAGCAGGTCGTGGTTCTCGATCTCGTCGAGGACGGCGAGCCCGGCCGCACAGGCGAGCGGATTGCCGGCATAGGTATAGCCGTGGGCGAAGCCGCCGGCATCGAGTACCGGTTGGACGAGGCGCGAGGGGGCGATCATCGCGCCGAGCGGGCAATAGCCGGCGCCGAGCCCCTTGGAGAGGGCGATCAGGTCCGGGTTGCAGTTCCAGTGGTCGCCGCCGAGATATTTGCCCGTGCGGCCCGCCCCGCTCATCACCTCGTCGTGGATCAGCAGGATGCCGTAGCGGTCGCAGATCTCGCGGATGCGCGGATAGTAGCTGTCGGGCGCGGTGAGCGCGCCGGTCGAGGCGCCGCCGATCGGCTCCATGATGAAGGCGAGCACGCTTTCCGGGCCTTCGGCGAGGACCTTCTCCTCCAGCATGTCGGCATATTTCAGCCCGCGCTCCTCCATCGAGAGGTTGTCGCGGTCGAGATAGGCGGTCGGCGCCTTGATCTTCGGCATCGCCTGCATCATCGGCAGGAAGGGGGCGGTCAGTGCATCATAGCCAGTGACGGCGAGCGCCCCGAGCGTCGAGCCGTGATAGGAGGGGAAGCGCGAGATCACCTTGTAGCGGCTCGCCTGCCCGACGGCCACGGCCCACTGGCGGGCGAGCTTCAGGCAGGATTCCACCGCCTCCGATCCGCCGGAGACGAAGAAGACCTTGTCCATGCCCTCCGGCATCAGGCCGGCGAGGCGGCGGGCCAGTTCCTCGGCCGGCTCGTTCTCGAAATGCAGGCGGTAGGCGAAGGTCACCTTGTCCATCTGCCGCTTCATCGCCTCGAGGACGCGGGGATTGCCATGGCCGATGTTGACGACCATCGCGCCGCTCGACCCGTCGATGACCTTCCGGCCGGTCTCATCCCAGATGTAGATGCCCTCGGCGTGGCTCGCGAGCGGCCGGCGCAGGCGGCTCTGGTAGAAGAGGTGAGAGGCCGGGCGTCCGGCGGCGGGCTGGTTCGGCATGGGCGTTCCTGTCGGTGGGCGGGACCGGCGGCCGGCAGAGCCACGGTCGGCAGGCACGCATGATTGTCCTTGCCGATGTATTCCGCAAATAGATAATGCAAATGAACATTATAGCTCTGGAGAATGTATGCCGCCCCGCGCCGACAAGCTGGTCTTCGACCTCGACTGGAACCTGCTGCGCACCTTCGTCGTGATTGCCGAGGGCAAGAGCATCACCCGTGCGGCCGAGCGGCTGGCGCTGAAGCAGCCGAGCGTCAGCAACGCGCTGAAGCGACTCGAAGACCGGATCGGGACGCGGCTCGTCGACCGCGACGCCACCCGCTTCGAACTCACCGAGGCAGGCCTGATGCTCTACGAGCAGGCGGTGGAGGTGTTCGGCACGATCTCGCAGCTTCCCGACCTGATGCACGGCATGACCGGGGCGGTAACCGGGCACGTGTCGATCGCGCTTGCGAGCCACGTCGTCTCGCCGATCTTCGACCGGGCACTTTCGGGCTTCCACAGGGCCCATCCGCGGGCGAACCTCACCATCTCGGTCGCCGAGAGCCTGGAGGTGGTGCAGCGGGTGCGCGAGCGGCGCGCCTCCTTCGGCATCTGCCTCATGCGCGAGCGCGATCCGGCGCTTTCCTACACCATGGTCTATCGCGAGCATTTCGGCTTCTTCTGCGGCCCCGGCCACCGGCTCTACGGCCGCGAGGAGCTGACGCTCGCCGACCTGCGCGAGGAATCCTCGGTGTCCTTCCAGACCGACAACATCTCCGATGCGCTGCGGCCCGTGGCGCTGCTGCGCAGCGAGGCGAAGCTGCGCGGCAACGTCGTCGGCACCTCCTCGAGCCTCGAAGAGGTGCGCCGGATGATCGTCGCGGGCCTCGGCATCGGGCCGCTGCCGCTGCATGTCGCGCGCCGCGACGTCGACGATGGTTTTCTCTGGCGGCTGCCGCCCTACGACAATCCGCCGGCTGTCGACATCTATCTCGTCACCAATCCGGAAAAGCGGATGAACCGGGCGGAAAAGGCGCTCGTCGACGCACTGGAGGCCGAGATCGCCGCGACGCCGGTCGAGGCGCGCATCTACGGACCGTGAATGGCCGAAACCCTGCCGGAGGTCAGCCGGCATCCTCCACCATGAGCGCCTCAGCACGGGCGCGGGCGGCCGGATCGAGCGCGATCGCAGCGCGGGCGACGAGGTCGAAGCGGGCGCTGACGGTGCGGGCACGGGCATGGAGCACGCCGTCGAGGCTGCCCCGCATCTCCTGCACGAAGGTGATCGAGGAACGGCCGACCTTCACCACGTGCGAGCGGATGGTCAGAAGCGCGCCGGGCGTCGTCTCGTGCTTGTATTCGATCTCGGTGCGGACATCCGCCCAGCCCTTGCCCGTATCATCGGCCGCTTCCGCCCCGGCGATATGGCCGAGAAGCTGGAAGCTCGCATCGTCGAACATCGCCGCATAATGGCGGACGTTCATGTGGCCCATGGTGTCGCACATCCACGGATGCGCAACGCCGACGAAAGTGACGATGGAACGCTCGGTCATGATTGTCTCTCCCCCGGTGCCTTGGCCTCCCCCGCGCTTAGCGGAGCAAGGGCGCGGCTGTAAAGCGGCAAGGTGCGGCGGATGGTGAGGACGGGAGGAAAACCGGCCCCGGAAATGAAAAAAGCCCGCTTCCGCGGGCTTTTCGGCTGGTCGGAGTGGCGTGATTCGAACACGCGACCCCCACGTCCCGAACGTGGTGCGCTACCAGACTGCGCTACACTCCGTGACCAGCGGCGCCTCTATAGACCAGCCGTTTTTGTTGCACAAGCAGTGTTTTGAAAAAAGCGCCGGGGCAATGCGAAAAAATTGTGACGGCCCGCCGCGACTTCCGGAACGACGCGCGGCGGCAGGCGCCCGGAGCCCTTGTTTTGCAGGGGGAGCGTGGCAGGAGAGATACAGACGAGAAAATAAACCGGCCGGCGCATGGAACCGATTTTCTCCGCAGGCAATTGGAGATAAAGCCGCCAGAGGTGAGGTCTGCCGGTGCGGGGGCTGCGCAGAGGCGCGGCCGCCGGCCCCACCGATCGAAGCGAAGGACGGGACAGATGAATTTCCGCGTGATTACAGTGGCTGGCCTCGCGCTGGCCCTTGCCGCATGCACGACAACAGGGGTCGCCAGAAACAGCGTCGAGGCGCGCTGGAACGGGAAGCAGGCCGGCGCCTTCTTCGCCAAGTTCGGCCCGCCGATCAGCGACACGGCCGCCGGCGGCAACACGCTCTACAGCTGGCGCGGTGGCTACAAGACCCGCGTGGTGCCGGCGGTCTATGAAGACCTCAACGGCAAGAAGGGCAAGCTGCTGCAGAGCGCCCGCACTGAATACCTGCGCTGCGAAGTGCAGCTCACGGTCTCCCCGGATTACGTCATCCGTGGCATCCGTACCGTGGTCGACAAGCGCGGCGCCGACGGCAAGAGCTATTGCGAGGAATTCCTGGGCGCCGAATGACGGCGGCGTCGATGGATATGATCCGGAACGGGCTCCTTCGCGGGGCCCGTTTTCGTTTTCGGCCTGTGTTTGCAAGGAGGACGTCGGCTGGGCGGGAAGAATGTGGGCCGAACGGGCGATCAGGGAAGATCGAAGAGCCTCGCTACGCACTACCAATCGCGAGGCAAGGTCCTTATAGCCGCGCCAAGGTTAATTTTTGCCTTATTCAGCAAATGCTTATCGTCAAGAATGCGACGGCCGCCGGAGCGACGCGCATGGCGGCAAAGACCGCCGACTTCTGGGAATCCGCGGGCTCTCACCCCCAAAAGTCGGGGATTTTCTTGACTTTGTTCATGCTATGTTCCATGTTTTCCATGCAATGACCATGACGTTCGACACCCTCGGCAAGGCCGCCCTCCACCAGATGCTCGTCACCGCAACCTGCCGGCGCTGCGGTCGCCAAGCGAAATTTGTCGCCGAAGACCTCGCCCGCGTCTACGGCAGTGGCCGAGACCCGCACACCCTGCCCTTCAAATGCACCACCTGCGATGCCAAGGACTGCGAAGTCCGGCTGATGGGCCTGCCCTTCGACCGCAAGCCCGACACCATCATCTGGCGGCCGACGAAGGGGCGGAGGTAGGGACAATCACAGCACAATTTTGACATATGCCTGACATATGTTATTATTAAATTGTTGGCAGGAGACCTTCCATGCGTACCGTTTCCGTATTCCGCAACAACCGGAACCAGGCAATCCGCCTGCCGAAGGATTTCGAGTTTCCGGGGGTGAGTGAACTCACCATAGAAAAACAGGGCGACACGATCGTGCTGCGTCCCGTCCGTCCGAGCTGGACCTCCTTCCGTAACGAGCCGCCGGCGGACGCCGACTTCCTACGCGATCGCCCCGACCTGATCGAGGAGGGGCGCTTCTCTCTGGATGAAGACGAGTCCGGCAAATGAGCATCGTCTATATGCTCGACACCAATATCTGCTCGTTCATCATGCGCGAGCGCCCGGCCTCGGTACTCGAACGGCTTCAGGCTGCCGTCGAGGCGCAGAACAGCATCGTAATCTCGGTCATCACCTATTACGAGATGCTGCTCGGCACGATCGGCCGGAACGCTTCGGCCAGACACGGACCACTCGTCGAGGCGTTTGTCTCGCGCCTGTCCGCCATTTTGCCCTGGGAACGTGGTGCTGCAGAGGAAGCCATGCGCATCCGCAAGGATCTGGAGAGCAGGGGAACCCCGATCGGCGGCAACGACACGATGATCGCCGGACATGCGCTCGCCGCGGAATGCGTGCTGGTGACGAATAACATGCGCGAGTTTTCGCGTGTCACGAGACTGCGTGTTGAGGACTGGGCCGTCTGAGGCCGTCTCGCGAGATGCCAGGCTGCTTTAAGGGAAACTAGAGAATTGGCTGGGGCGCCTGGATTCGAACCAGGGGATGGCGGTACCAAAAACCGCTGCCTTACCGCTTGGCTACGCCCCAACACGTGCGGATCGTCTCGGCGGGGAGGAGGGCTCCGTCGCCGGCCGTTGCCCCTTAGCAAAAGCGGCATGGCGGGGCAACGGTTTCGTGACAAAAAACTGATCGCCCGGCCCGGCGGCTTCCCATATCAGCAGTCCTCATCGCCCGCATCCGAATTTTTCATTGGACGCGGCGCTCCCACCCCTTAGGGTCCGATCGAGACTTCACCGCATCCGAACGAGGAGTGCCCGATGCCCGGCTTTTCCGCCCGCCCGCCTGCCCTGCCGACGATCCTTCTCGACGATGCAGTCGTGCGCGTCACCCGCTGGGATTTCGAGCCCGGCGCGGCGACAGGCCATCACGTGCATGGCCTCGGCTATGTGGTGGTGCCGATGACCGATTGCCACTTTCTCATCGAGGACGCCGCCGGCGAGCGGCGGGTGACGAGCCGGGCCGGCGAGGTCTATCGCCGCGAGGCGGGCGTCGAGCATAATGTCGTCAACGGCGGCGATGCGCCGATGTCCTTCATCGAGATCGAGTACAAATGAGCGAGCCGCGCACCGCGCCGAAGAGCCCCGAATTCGACCTTGCCTTCGAGCCGGCCCACGGCCGGGCGGTGCCAGTCGCGGCCGGCGTGGAGCGGATCACCGTCAACAATCCCGGCCCCTTCACCTTCCACGGCACGAATACCTACATCGTCGGCCGTGGTTCTGTCGCGGTGATCGACCCCGGCCCCGACGACGACGCGCATTTTTCCGCGCTGATGCAGGCGCTCGAGGGCCGCGAGGTCACCCATATCGCCGTCAGCCACACCCACAAGGACCACTCGTCGCTCGCAAGGCGGCTGAAGGCGGCGACCGGGGCGACAATCGTCGCCGAAGGGCCGCACCGCGCGGCACGGCCTCTCCATGCCGGCGAGACCAACCCCTTCGCGGAGAGTTCCGACATGGAATTTTCCCCCGACATCGCGCTCGCCGACGGCGACAGGGTCGAGGGCGATGGCTGGACGCTTTCGGCGATCGCGACCCCCGGCCACACCGCCAACCATCTCGCCTTCGCGCTCGAAGAGAGCGGCATCGTCTTTTCCGCCGATCATGTGATGGCCTGGGCGACGAGCATCGTCGCGCCGCCCGACGGCGCCATGGGCGACTACATGGCCTCGCTCGAAAGACTGCTGTCGCGCGACGACCGCATCTACTTTCCCGGCCATGGCGGGCCGGTGAAGGACCCGTCGGCCTTCCTGCGCGGGCTCCGCACACACCGGAGGATGCGCGAGCGCGCCGTGCTCGAACGCATCCGGGCGGGCGACCGGCTGATCCCCGACATGGTGAAGGCAATCTACCGCGACACCGATCCGCGGCTTCACGGTGCAGCCGCGCTTTCCGTGCTCGCGCATATCGAGGATCTCGTCGAGAAGGGAATCGTCGCGACCGAGGGCCCACCGCGGCTCACCGGCGTCTACACGATCGCCTGAGGTGAAACTGCGCCGTCAGTCGCCGGCCACCCCCAGAAGCTCGGCATCGAGTTCGTGGAGGTAATGTTCGGCGATCAGGTCGCCGATGCCGAGATCATGCGGGCCGTAGCGGCTGGAGACGCGGATGTCGACCAGCGTCGTCTCGGCCTCCTCCCGCAGCCTGACCATCATGTCGAAGGCAAGGCCGAGCACCAGCGTGCGCGTCTCCGCCTGGACGCGCGCAGTGCCGACAGGCTCCGGCGGCTCGGCGACGGCAAGCTCCTGCGGCGCGGGCCGCGGCAGCGGCACCGGACCGACGTCCGGGATCGTCTCTGCCGGCGCCGTGGCCTGCGCATCCCTGCCCTGCGGCAGCGGCGCGAGCTCCGGCTCGAGAAGCTCGTGGCCGCGCGACGCCGTCACGGTGAGGCCGGTGAGCTCGGCGACCTTCAGCACCGCCTGGTGGACGCGGTCGAGCGCGCCTTCGTAGCGTCGCCCGGTGAGGCCGGGATAGGCGCCCGCCTGCGCCTGCCGCATCGCCGGCGTGACCGGCGGGCGTTCGAGCCATTGCTGCTTCGCCGCCGGCACCGTGATCCATGCCGGTGGGTCGACGGGATCGGTCGAGACGTCGTAGAGCATCGGCCGCGTCATGTACTGGAAGGCGGAAAAGCCGACGAGGCCGAGCGGCAGCGCGGCATAGAGGAGCGCCTTCGCCGCCGCGACACCGCCGAGCGCCCCCACCTTCCAGAGCCGCCAGAGGCCGAAGAGCGCGAGCGGCACGGCAAGGGCGGCAGGAACCGCCGAAGCAAGCACGAGCGCCACGAAATCCGGCGTGGTGAGCGGCCCGAAGCGGTGGAGAAGGACGACGAGGACGAGAAGGATGGCGGCCGCACGCCCGAGCCGTCGCGCCAGAAAGGCCGAACGGGAGACGGGCCGGTCATAGCGAATGGTCATCGATGCGTCACCGGCGCTCGCGAGTTCGGATCAGGTGCTTCCTGTTTATCCTCTCGCCCGGCGGGCGACAAGCGCAGTCAGGGCCGTGACGTATCACCCCCTGGGCCCCCGTCCATCTGGCTGCCGTCGTCGAGCGGCAGTTCCTCGCCGTTCAGGGTCGGCGCCGAGCCGTCGTCGGGGATGATGAGTTGCAGGTCGCCCGGCGGCGCCGGAGGCGCGGCATTTTCCGGTTGCGGCATGTAGAGCGAGCCGAGGACGATGAAGCCGATGACCACGAGCCAGCTTCCGACGATGCGCGAGGGGATCACGAGCCAGGGGCCGCGGAACTGTCGCAGCAGAAGCGCGGGTGCCACGACGAGCCAGAGCGCACAGAGCACCGTGCCGGTGGTGAAATCGAGAATGCCGATGCCGAGATCGTCGAGGCCGACGAAGAGCGAGAAGGAGAAGGCGACGATCGCCGCCGCGACAGCCGCAGCAAGGACGGCCCATCGTCCCGGCACCCAGAGTGCCGCCCCGGTGGAGATCACCGCGGCCGGCGCCACGAGATAGAGCACCTCGCCGAGCGGCGAGGCCATGATCCCGCGGAAGATCGGATCGAAGAAGGAGAGCATCACCACCAGAACGGCGAGGAAGGTGAGAAAGATGATGCGCATCCCGCGCGCGCTCGGCGCGACGGCGGCGGCGACCGCAAGGCCGAGCATCGCCAGCACGAGATCGTAGACCGAAAGCGTGAAGAGGAAGCCGAGCTCCAGGAAGCCGTAGTCGTGAGTGATCGCCTGCGAAAGGCCGAGCGCCACGAAGCCGAGGAGGACGAGCCCGAGCGACCAGCGGAAACCGGCGGTGCGGGTTCTGGCGCGGATCGCAGCAAGGCCGGTGCTCGGCGCCTCGACGAGGGGAAGACCCTGGCGCTGCCTGCGGCGGCGCTCGGCACGCGACAGTGCCGGTTTGGCGTCGCCCGTTGCGCCATGCGTTTTCGAGACCATGCGTCGCCTTGTCCCTTGGACCGGTGTGGAGAATTGTCCATAAATGATGCCGAGGTCATCATTCAAGACCGATGAAAGACGAGAGCGATGAGATCGATCCTGATGCTGAACGCCGTTACCCGGCGCGAGCGCAACGCGGCCACCAGCTTCGTCTTCGACAGCATAAACGCCCGTGGTGGCTGGGTCGATGACGTTCACATGTATTCCAACAAGATGACCAACATCCGGTTCGTGCTGGAGGCCAGGGAGATCGAGCCTTTCCTGGCCGCGCTCTCGGACTACGGCATCCGCCTCGACGCCCCGGCCGAGCGGTTCGCGCCGGACGACCACACGGAGAGGAAGGCAACCCTTCAGCTCAGCTTCGTTCACGACGAACCGGATCTGAGGCGCGAAATCCCCGCCGTTCCGGGCTGACGCAATCAGCCCCTTCGGCCGTTGGCCTTGATCGCCGCCTGCGCGGCGGAGAGTCTGGCGATAGGCACGCGGAAGGGCGAGCAGGAGACGTAGTCGAGGCCGGCGCCTTCGCAGAAGTGGATCGAGGCCGGGTCGCCGCCGTGCTCGCCGCAGATGCCGAGCTTCATGTCGGGCCGGGTCTGGCGGCCGCGCTCGGCGGCAATCCGGATCAGTTCGCCCACACCGTCGAAATCGAGCGAGATGAAGGGGTCGTGCTCGATGATGCCCTTGCGCTGGTAGGTGGCGATGAAGGACGAGGCGTCGTCGCGCGAGATCCCGAAGGTCGTCTGCGTCAGGTCGTTGGTGCCGAAGGAAAAGAACTCCGCCACCTCGGCGATGACATGGGCGCGCAGGGCAGCGCGCGGCAGCTCGATCATCGTGCCGACGAGATAGCCGATCTGCAGGCCGGCCTCGGTCATCACCTCCCGGGCGACGCGGTCGATCGAGGCCTTCACGTAGTCGAGCTCGGACTTCAGGCCGACGAGCGGCACCATGATCTCCGGCACGACGGCGGCACCCGTCTCGCGGGCGGCCTCGATCGCGGCCTCGAAGATTGCACGCGCCTGCATCTCGGCGATCTCGGGATAGGAGATCGCAAGGCGGCAACCGCGATGGCCGAGCATGGGGTTGAACTCGTGCAGCGCGTCGACCCGCTGGCGCAGGACCTGCGGCTCGAGGCCCATGGCGTCCGCGACCTCGGCGATCTCCTCGTCGGTCTTCGGCAGAAATTCGTGCAGCGGCGGATCGAGGAGACGGATCGTCACCGGCAACCCGTGCATGATCTCGAACAGCTCGGTGAAGTCGGAACGCTGCATCGGCAGGAGCTTGGCGAGTGCGCGGCGGCGGCCCTCCTCGTCGGCGGCGAGGATCATCTCGCGCATCACCTGGATGCGCATGCCCTCGAAGAACATGTGCTCGGTGCGGCAGAGGCCGATGCCTTCCGCGCCGAAGGAGCGCGCCGCGCGCGCATCGGTCGGCGTATCGGCATTGGTGCGCACCGTCATGCGCCGGGTGCGGTCGGCCCAGTCCATGAGCTGGGCGAAATCGCCGGAAAGCTCCGGCTGCAGCATCGGCACCCGGCCCTTCAGCACCTGACCGGTGGAGCCGTCGATGGTGATGACGTCGCCCTTTCCGAGCGTCACGCCGGCGCCGATCAGCACCTCGTTGCGCAGGTCGACGCGCAGGTTGCCGGCGCCCGCGACGCACGGGATGCCCATGCCGCGGGCGACCACCGCCGCGTGGCTGGTCATGCCGCCGCGGGTGGTCAGGATGCCTTCGGCCGCATGCATGCCGTGAATGTCTTCCGGGCTCGTCTCGACGCGGACGAGGATCACCTTGCGGCCCTCCTCCTCGGCGGCGACCGCCTCTTCCGCCGTGAAGACGATCTCGCCGGTCGCGGCCCCCGGCGATGCCGGGAGGCCGGAGCCGATGACGTCGCGCTCGACGCGCGGATCGATCGTCGGGTGCAAGAGCTGATCGAGCGAGGACGGCTCGATGCGCATCACCGCCTCTTCCTCGCCGATCAGCCCTTCGGCCGCCATGTCGACGGCGATCTTCATCGCCGCCTTCGTCGTGCGCTTGCCGGAGCGGGCCTGCAGCATCCACAGCTTGCCGCGCTCGATGGTGAATTCGAGGTCCTGCATGTCGCGGTAGTGCGATTCGAGCTTGTCGCAGATCGAGCGGAACTCGGCGAAGGCCTCGGGCATCACCTTCTCGAGCGAGGGCCGGTCGGAGCCGGATTCGATCCGCGCCGCCTCGGTGATCGACTGCGGGGTGCGGATGCCGGCGACGACGTCCTCGCCCTGGGCATTGACCAGGAACTCGCCGTAGAGCGCCTTCTCGCCGGTCGAGGGATTGCGGGTGAAGGCGACGCCGGTCGCAGACGTCGAACCGAGATTGCCGAAGACCATGGCCTGGACGGTGACGGCGGTGCCCCATTCGGCGGGGATGGCGTGCAGGTGGCGATAGGTGATCGCCCGCGGGTTCATCCAGCTCGAAAAGACGGCGCCGATCGCGCCCCAGAGCTGGACCAGCGGATCCTGCGGGAAGGGCTCGCCGAGCTCGTCTTCGATCAGCGCCTTGTAGAGGCCGACGACATGCTGCCATTCGACGGCGGAGAGGTCGGTGTCGAGGTCGTGGCCGAGGCGGGCCTTCTCGTCTTCGAGGATCTCCTCGAAGGCCTCGTGGCCGAGGCCCATGACGACGTCGCCGTACATCTGGATGAAGCGGCGGTAGCTGTCCCAGGCAAAGCGCGCGTCGCCGGCATTGTGGCCGAGCGCCTCGACGGTCTCGTCGTTGAGGCCCAGATTCAGGACCGTGTCCATCATGCCGGGCATGGAGGTGCGGGCGCCGGAGCGGACGGAGAGCAGCAGCGGATTGGTGGTATCGCCGAAGCCGCGGCCAGTGATCTCCTCCATGCCCTTCAGGCCGGCGAGCACCTGGGTCTTCATCGCGTCCGGAAGGGTGCGGCCGTTGTCATAATAATAGGAGCAGACGTCGGTGACGATGGTGAGGCCGGGCGGCACCGGCAGGCCGAGGCTCGCCATCTCCGCAAGGTTCGCGCCCTTGCCGCCGAGATGCTCGCGATCGCCCGCGCGACCTTCGGCCTTTCCGTCACCGAAGGTATAGACCCACTTCCTCATGCCCTCTCTCCACCCATAGGCTTTTTCCATCATTTACAGCAATCTAGCCGGATTGGAAACGCCGCCGCCTGCAACTTATGTTGCATTGCATCATAATTGCGGCAGGGTCGTGGAGAAGTTTCGGACAAGGTGTCAGGCGGCGGTCGATCCCACGTCGCCGCTGCCGGTCGCTCGGCGGTCCCAGCCGCCTTGCCGCCTCGTGCCGACACGGCGCAGGATCGTTTCCACGTTGAAGGCATGGAAGACGAAACCGACCTCATCGAGGCCGCTCGCGCTGCCGATCCCCGAGACGGCGTGGATCAGGGCGTCCGCGTCGACGATGCCGAGATCGTGCAGGCGGCATTCACGGCGCAGATCGCGGGTGATACCCCCGGCAGCGGCGACGAGCGAGGTCGTGAGATAGGTCTCAAAATTCTCGCGCAGCGGCACGTCGAGAAAGGCGTCCGGGTAACCGAGATGAGAGAGCATCCGGCGATGCAGCGCCTTTCCGGCACGCCACTCACGCGGCAGGCTGCGATAGAAGCGGACCGACTCCGGCTGGGCGAAGGCGCTGACCGGCCAGAGCCCGTTCTCGGCGAAGAGCGGCGCGCGGGCCGCCTGCGCTTCGAGCACGGAAATCGGCAAGACCGGAAACGGGGCACGCTCGCAACGGCGGGCGTAATCGCCGAAGCTGTTGCGGTAGGTCGGCCTGATCGCCGAGGCGGGCGATTGCGGCAGGTAGGCGTCGCTGACGTTCCTCGCCCATTGCTCGGCGTCCTGCTCGAAGGCATGCAGCATGTGTAATTCATCGCCGCCAGTTCCGGTCGCGATCACGCGCGTGCCCCTTTCGCGCACGAGTGCGGCGATGAGGCCCCGTAAGGGCCGCTGCAGGTCGGCATTGCGCGGTGTCGCCACGTAGTCGCTCGCTGCCGAAAAACCGGACGGGACCATCGCCGTGCGCTCCACCGGCCAGGTCATATCCCGGTAACCGAGACGGGCGATCGCCAGCTCGCGCCTCTCGCGCTGCTGGAATGCCGCAGCGCCGGTAATTTCGAGTGCCGCAGTCACGGGCGGCAACGCGGCCCCGCGCGCGAGCACGCCGGCGATCACCGCCGAATCCATGCCGCCGCTGAATTCGGCGGCGACCTCCAGAGCGTCGAGCGGCCAGCGCCGCAGCAGCGCCTCCACGAGATCGGAGGCGACTGCGGGAATGTCCACGTCCTCGCGGACGGGCGTCGGCAGGAAATAGGGGGCAGGTGCAGGGTATTCGACGGTGACTTTGCCGCCCACATCGACGTGCAGGGCGGCGCGCTCCGTCACCATGAAGACGTTGGAAAACAGGGTCGCCGCCGCATAGGGTGGATTGCCGGTGAGGCGAAAGGCGGTCCAGGCCGGATCGACGTCGCCTGCGGCCGCATCCGCGTAGAAATCGGCAAAATCCCAGGAGACCTCGATCGCGGATGCCGAGGGGCGGACATAGAGCGGCGCCACGCCGCCATGCCCGGCGCGGACCGTGACCGCCGCACGACGATGGTCGACGACGATCGCCTGCCAGTCGAGCGGCCAGGCCTCCATTATTGTGAGGAAGGCACGCAGTTCGGCCTCACCTGCACCGGATGCGGGGGGAAGGCCCGCCCCTCCGGTCGTAGAGCGCTCACGGCAAAGGAGCACGGAAAGATCCGGCCCCTCCCAGCGGAAGTGCTCGAGCAGTGGATGGGTCATCACCCGCAGTCTGTCGACCGCCCACCGCTCGCAACCGGCGGCGACCGTCCGTTCAAGTCGTCCGACGAACATGCATCCGGTCTCCGTGCGAGGCGCACCGCCTCAGCCGAATGGCCGCCCCGAAGGGCGGCCACCGACCGGTGTCATACGTCGAGCTTGTCCATGTCGCCCGGCTTTCCGCCCTTGATCATGGCGGAAATCTCGGTCGTCGACGGGGTCTGGCCGATGCGCGGCGCCTTGGCGAAGACGTCGAGTTCAGCGCCGAGCGTTGCCGACGGGCGGGTGGATTTGGTGGTATCCATAGAGCTTCTCCTTTGAGTTGGGATAGGTTTAGGCTCGTCAAGATTGCGCCACCCAATCTAAACACTTCTAGATTGCATGTTCATGCTTGCGATGTCAACCGGAGCTGGCAATGCATCCGGAACGAGAATGCGATCAGAAGTCGCCGGCGAGCCGTTCCGCCGGCGTCGGGTCGCCGAAGACCAGATGCCCCTGCCGGGCGTCGTGGATATAAACCGTCACCCGCTTGCCGTCGGCGGAAAAGAGCGCCCGCAGACGGCTTTCGGCGCACCGCCCGGCCTCGCAGGCGGAGAAGAGCTGCATTTCCTTGCCGTCGACCGCGACGCTCTTCGAGGCGAGCGCGATGTATTTGGGGCGGACGACCATGCTACGTATCCAATACGGAAGCCCGCGACGCCCCCGCAGCAGCGTTTCGAGCGCCTCGCGATGGGGCGCGGACATGGCGATCACCTGGGGCAGAAAATTGCCGGAAAGGCTTTGGGCCGGTTCCTCGGCATGCAGCGGAAAGGCCAGAGCAAAGGCGACGGCCGCGGCCATGGCGGCCGGCCGGAAAGACCTGCGGCATTGCCGGAGCCGACCCGTCACACCGCCTCGCGCTCCCGCAGGGCCTCCGCCGTCTGCAGGTCGACGGAAACAAGCTGGGAGACGCCCTGCTCGGCCATGGTGACGCCGAAGAGCCGGTTCATGCGCGCCATGGTGATCGGGTTGTGGGTGATGACGACGAAGCGGGTCTCGGTGGAGGCCGCCATCTCGTCCATCAGGTTGCAGTAGCGCTCGACATTGTGGTCGTCGAGCGGCGCGTCCACCTCGTCCAGCACGCAGATCGGCGCGGGGTTGGTGAGGAAGACGGCAAAGATCAGCGCCATCGCCGTCAGCGCCTGCTCGCCGCCCGAAAGCAGCGTCATCGTCTGCGGCTTCTTGCCCGGCGGGCGGGCGAGGATTTCGAGGCCGGCGTCCAGCGGGTCGTCACTCTCGATCAGCTGCAGCTCGGCCGTGCCGCCGTTGAAGAGATGCGTGAAGAGGCGCTGGAACTGGGCGTTGACGACGTCGAAGGCGGCGATCAGCCGTTCGCGGCCCTCGCGGTTCAGGCTCTGGATCGCCCCGCGCAGCTTGCGGATCGCGTCGATCACGTCGTCGCGTTCCCTGATGAGCGCAGCGAGCTTTTCCGAAAGCTCCCTCTGCTCCTCGTCGGCGCGCAGGTTGACGGCGCCGAGGCGCTCGCGCTCGATGCGCAGCCGGTCGAGATCGCGCTCGATCGCGCGCAGGTCCGGCAGGCCGTCGCCGGCGTTCCGACCGGTCAGCCGGAAGGCCTCGTGGGGCTCGACGTTGAGCGCCTGGTGGATGCGCGCTTCGGTCTCCTTGCGGCGCTCGCGCGCCGACATCAGGCGTTCCTCGGCGCGGCCGCGCTTCTCACGGCTTTCGGCAAGCTCGGCGAGGGCGGAAACCGCCTTTGCATCGGCCTCGCGCTGGCGGGTCTCGGCTTCTGCGAGCCTGTCGGCGGCGGCCCGGCGGGCGGCTTCCGCCTTGTCGAGTTCGGCGAGCAGCGCACGGCGCTTCTCCTCGAATTCGTCGGGCGCCATTTCGAGCGACATCACCTCCTCGCGCGCCTCGAGCTCGCGGTCGCGCAGGGTGGCGATATGCTCCTCGGCGCTCCTTGCACGGGCGATCCAGGTCGCCCGTTCGTGACCGATCGCGGCAATGCGGCGCCGGCGCTGTTCGTTTTCGCGGTCGAGCCCTTCATGGCGGGCGCGGGCCTCGGCGAGCAGGCCGCGGCCGGTCGCCACCTCGAGCTGGCTGAGGCGCAGACGCTCGTCGAGATGGGAAAGGTCCGGCGCATCCTCGAGTTCGATGCGGGCATTCTCTTCCTGCGCGAGAATTTCCTCGACCTGCGCTTTCAGGCCGCTCAGCGCCTCCTCCACCACGTCGCGGCGGCGCAGCAGCTCGCCGGAGGCGCGTTCCGCCTGGGCGAGCGCATCGCGGGCCTCGGAGAGGCGCCGGAGCGAGAGGCGCTGGGTCTCGCGCGCGGCGGCAAGACTTGCGTCCGCTATGCGGATCGCCTCGACCGCCTCGGCAAGCCTATCTTCCGCCTCGGCGAGCTGGTCGCGGGCCTCGCCGATCTCGGCCTCGATTTCGGCGAGCCGGTTCTTCTGGGCGAGGCGGAGTGCCGCCGCACTCGGCGCCTCGGAGCCGCGGACATGACCGTCCCAGCGGTAGACGGCGCCCTCGCGGGTGACGAGTCGCTGGCCGGGCTGCAGGAGCCCCATCAGGTGGTGTGCCTCTTCGGCCGCAACGACACCGATCTGGCGCAGGCGCCGCGTCAGCGCCGGCGGTGCGGCGACATGGCCGATCAGCGGCATGGCGCCGGCGGGAAGCGCCGGGTCGTCGGAGCCGGCGCCGTTCTCGCTCCAGTGGGCGGGCGCACGCGGATCGGTGGGCGAATCGAGGTCGTCGCCGAGCACCGCCCCGAGCGCCGTTTCGAAGCCACGGTCGACGCGCAGCTCCTCGGCGACGGGCGAAAATTCGCCGGAAGCCGCCGCGGAGGCCAGCATCCTGGAAATCGTGCGGGACTCGGTTTCAAGCCCGTTCAACCGTGCGCGCGCCGCTTCGAGCGGGGTGCGGGCAAGGCCTTCGTCGCGCCGGGCTCCGGCAAGGTCGGCCTCCGCCTCGACCACCGCGGCCTCGCAATCGGCGAGCGCCTGTTCGGCGGCATCGACCATTTCCCGCTTCTCGTCCGGATCGGGCAGGCCGGCGACGCGGGCGGCAATGTCGGCGATCTCGCGGGTGGCGTCTTCCGCCTGGCGCTGCAGGCGCTGGCGGCGATCGCCGAGTTCGCGGATCGAGCGTTCGAGCTGGGTGCGTCCGGCAGCCGCCTCGGCGCGTTCGGCGGTGAGTGCGGCAGATTGCTTCTCGCTTTCGGCGAGCGTCGCTGCGGCGGCCTCGAAGGCCTCGCGCGTCTCCTCGGCATGGCGTCCGGAATCGGCAAGCGCCTCTTCAAGCTCGGCCTGCTCGACGTCGAGCCGTTCGAGGATCGTCGCATTGTCGGCGACGAGCCGCTCCTCGCGGCGGATGTCCTCGTCGAGCTGGGCGAGCCGGCGGGCGAGCTCGTCGCGGCGCTTCAGAAGCCGGCCGGCATCCTCTTCGAGCTGCGAGCGGGCGATCTGCAGGCGCTGCAGCGCGGCGGCGGCCTTGGCCTCCTCCTCGCGCAGTTCCGGCATTTTGAGGCTGGCGATCGCCTGCGTCTTCGCGGCCTCCATCTGAAGCTGGGCCTTTTCCGCGACGATCGAGGTCGCCTGGTTCAGCGCACTTTCAGCCTCCCCTTCCGCCTCCTTGGCCTGCACCCATTGCACATGGAGCAGCATCGCCTCGTTGGCGCGGATGTCGGCCGAGAGCATCTTGAAGCGGTTCGCCTGCCGGGCCTGACGCTTCAGGCTCTCGATCTGGCTTTCGAGCTGGGTGGTGATGTCTTCGAGGCGTTCGAGATTGCCTTCGGCGGCGCGCAGCCTGAGCTCCGCCTCGTGCCGGCGCGAATGCAGGCCGGAAATGCCGGCCGCCTCTTCGAGGAGCTGGCGCCGCGCCTGCGGCTTCGCCTGGATGAGTTCGCCGATCCGCCCTTGCCCGACCATCGAGGGCGAACGCGCGCCGGTGGAGGCATCGGCAAAGAGAAGCTGCACGTCCTTGGCGCGCGCTTCCTTGCCGTTGATGCGGTAGACCGAACCCTGCTCGCGCTCGATGCGGCGCGTCACCTGGATCTCGTCGGCGTCGTTGAAGGCGGCGGGCGCCGTGCGGTCGGAATTGTCGAGATGGAGGCCGACCTCGGCCGAATTGCGCGCGGGACGGTTTCCCGAGCCGGAGAAGATCACGTCGTCCATGCCGGACGCGCGCATGTTCTTGTAGGAGTTTTCGCCCATCACCCATCGAAGCGCCTCGACGAGGTTGGACTTGCCGCAGCCGTTCGGGCCGACGACGCCCGTCAGTCCGCGCTCGATCACGAACTCCGTCGGTTCGACGAAGGACTTGAAGCCGACGAGGCGGAGACGGTTGAATTTCATGGGTTCACCCTCCCCTTGAGGGGGAGGGTCGGAGCAAAGCTCCGGGGTGGGGTGACCGCCAGCAGCGTCACCCCCACCCGCGCATTCGCGCGACCTCCCCCATCAAGGGGGAGGTAAAAAACGGCCGCACGAGGGCTCCCGCCGGCCACAGTCTCGAATGCGCGCCGGTCAGAGGAAGCTGTCGATGAGTGCCGACATGGTTTCAACCGACATGTCTCCGGAATAGCTCTTTCCATTGATGAGGAAGGTCGGCGTCGACTTGATGTTGTAATCCTTGGCCGCACGGTCTCTCACAGCCGTCACATCAGCGGCAAGTTTCGCGTTCGTCAAGCACGCCTCGAAGCTCTCCTGTGTAAAACCGGCAAGTTTCGACATTTGCAGCATCGCGCCGCGAACATCGCCGTCGGCGGGAGCCGCCCAGGCCCGCTGCTGCTTGAGGAAGGTGGAGACGAACGGGAAGTAGCGGTCCTGCGGGGCGCAGCGCGCCAGCATGAAGGCGGCGGTGGCCGCCGGGTCGAAGGGGAACTCGCGAAGGACGAAGTAAACCTTGCCGGTGTCGATATACTTCGTCTTGATCGCGTCGAAAGTGTTCTCGTGGAAATGGGCGCAGTGCGGGCAGGTCATCGACATGTATTCGACGATCTTCACCGGCGCATTCGCGTCGCCCATCGCCATTTCCGGCAGCGTTCCGGGCTTCAGCACGTCGGCCATGTCGACCGTGCCGTCCGGCTGCGGGACCTCGACCTTGGCGGCGGGTGCCTCGGCCGGTGCCGTTTCGGCGGGCTTCTCGGCGGCGGGCTTCGCCTCTTCGCCGGCGGGGGCGGTCTTGGTTTCGGCCGGCTTTTCCTCCGAGCTGTCCGAGCAGGAGGCGAGCAGCGCGCCGAGCGCCGTCACGGCGATCCCGCCGAGCAGCCGCCGCTTGGTGAGGTTCAGTTCGGAAATTTGCATCGGGGCACCTGTCTCGTTCAGAGTTTGGACTTTGCCACAACCGTTATATTGCCGGCCGGCGGCAAACAAGGCGGGGAAGCTGCTGTTTCATCAAAGAATTGTGACATCCTGAAGCCCAGAACGGCAAAGAAACGCAACCGGACGGGCACGACGGCTATCGCGGCCGCCGGTTGGGCGAGAGGACCGCCGTGCCGAGCCGCTCGATTGCCGCCCGCAGTTTCTCGTCGGTGATGCCTTCCATCATGTCGGCGAGCCGGCGCGCCCGCTCGCCTTCGAGCTTTCGCGGCTTGGGGCGGTGAAGCGCCGCCTGCGAGACCGGCTTCTGCACGATGCGGATCTGGCCGATCGCCGGATAGCCGAAGAAGCCGTTGATGCGGGCGATCAGTTCGCCCTGGGCGTGGGAGAGGAAAAGCGCCCTCGCCCCGTCGCAGGCGATCGTCAGCACGCCCGGCCGGTGACCGCCCTCCTCGCCCGGTTCGCCGCGCCGCGGCCAGGCGATCTTTTCCGGCCGCGAGCAATCGGCGAAACTGTCGCCGACGATCTCGTCCCAAGAGCCGAGAAGCGCGGTGTTGATGCCGGCGCGGCGCGCGAGCACCGGATCGATGATGCCGTTCGCCACCTCGGATATCTGGAAGACACCCCTTCTCGGCGCGGCGCTCTTCTTCTGACTGTTCATCGCGGCGCGCCTCAAACCTTTTGCCTCTGCCGGCCGATCCGGCCTTGAACCAAATACCGATTTGGCCAGATATAGGCGAGTTTACCCCTCATCAGCAAATGGCGACCTTGAAATCCTCCGCAAATCCGACCGCCCGGGCACTGCTTGCCTGGTACGACCGCCACCATCGCGAGCTGCCGTGGCGCACGACGCCGGCCATGGCGGCCAAAGGCCTCAGGCCGGACCCTTACCATGTCTGGCTGTCCGAAGTCATGCTGCAGCAGACCACCGTGCAGGCGGTAAAGGGCTATTTCGCGAAGTTCGTGGACCGCTGGCCGAGCGTCGGCGACCTCGCCGCCGCACCGAACGAGGACGTGATGGCCGCCTGGGCGGGCCTCGGCTATTATGCGCGCGCCCGTAATCTGAAGAAATGCGCGGAAGTGGTTTCCGGCGCGCATGGCGGCGTCTTCCCCGATACCGAGGAGGGGCTCAGAACCCTGCCCGGCATCGGCGACTATACCGCCGCGGCAATCGCGGCGATCGCCTTCGACCGTCCGGCGGCAGTGATGGACGGCAATGTCGAGCGGGTGATCTCGAGGCTCCATGCGATCGATGCGCCGCTGCCCGGCTCGAAACCGGAGATGAAGCGGCATGTGGCGGCGCTGACGCCTGCCGAACGGCCGGGCGATTTCGCCCAGGCGATGATGGATCTCGGCGCGACGATCTGCACGCCAAAACGGCCGGCCTGTGCGCTCTGTCCCTTCCGCGGGGACTGCCTCGCGCTCGACGGCGACGATCCGGAACGCTTTCCGGTGAAGGCAGCGAAGAAGGAGAGGCCGGTGCGGCAGGGCGCTGCCTTCGTCGCCGTCTCGGGTGACGGGCTCATCCTCTTGCGGCGGCGGCCCGAACAGGGCCTGCTCGGCGGCATGACGGAGGTGCCGACCACCGGCTGGACGGCGCGGACGGACGGCGAGACCGGCGTGACCGCCGCCCCCTTTTCCGCGGAGTGGCAGCCGGCCGGCATCGTCACCCACGTCTTCACCCATTTCGAGCTCAGGCTTTCGGTCTACCGCGCGGGACCGCTCAGCATCCCCTCCAGCGTTCACGGATTTTGGGAACCGGTGACCAAACTTGATGACCAGGCGCTGCCGACCGTCATGAAAAAAGCAATCGTTCAGGCTATTCCGAACGCCTTTCCGACCAACAAGGGATAACCAATGCCTGCAGATATCCGCCACATCGTCTTCGACATCGGCAAGGTGCTCGTCCACTATGATCCCGACCTGCCCTTTTCCCGCATCATCCCCGATCCCGAGGAACGCCGCTGGTTCTTCGAAAATGTCTGCACGCATGACTGGAATGTCGAGCAGGATCGCGGCCGGACCTGGCAGGAAGCCGAGGACCTACTGATCGCCAAGTTCCCCGAGCGGGCGGATCACATCCGCGCCTTCCGGATCAACTGGCGGGAGATGGTGCCCTATGCCTACGAGGACACGGTGACGCTGCTGCGCGCGCTGATCGACAGCGGCCGGGACGTCACCATGCTCACCAATTTCGCCGCCGACACCTTCCGCGAGGCGCAGGAGATGTATCCGTTCCTTACCACATCGCGGGGGATTACGGTTTCCGGCGAGGTCGGGCTCATCAAGCCGGATACCGCGATCTACCAGACCCATGCGGCGGCGCACGGGCTGGAGCCGGAGCACACGCTGTTCATCGATGATTCGCCTGCAAACGTGGAAGGGGCGAAAGCGGCCGGCTGGCAGGCGGTGCAGTTCACCGGCGCCGACAAGCTGCGCCGCGATCTCGCCGCCCACGGCGTTGCCATCTGAGGACACTGGGACGAACGAATGACGGACACAAAAATCTATCTCGATGGACATCTCGACATCCCGTCCGACCGACTGGAAGCGGTCATGGCAGCCCTGCCGCAGCATATCGCGTTGACCCGGGCAGAACCCGGTTGCCTGAAATTCGAGGTCACCGTTAGCGAAAGTGAGGCCGGACGGCTGGACGTTTCGGAGATATTCGTCGACCAGACGGCCTTTGACGCACATCAGACACGCATGCGCGCCTCCGACTGGTTCAAAGTGACCGAGGGCATCCAGCGTCATTTCACCATCCGCACCGGCGTTACCGCCTGAGGACGGCTGCGGAACCGATCAGAAAAAGATGACGCCCGGTTCCCTTTCGGGACCGGGCGTCAAGCACTCCTTCCGGGACTGAAGGTACTGGAACCGGAAGGAGGATCTCACATGCAGGCGAAGCGCGCCGGATCGTCAATCGAGCTTCGCCATTCCGCTGCGGACGACCGCCCGCAATTCATCGATCGGGCGCAGCGCCTTGCCGTCCTCGAAGTGCCAGAAGGTCCAGCCGTTGCAGGCGTCGAGCCCCTGCACCCTTGCGCCGACGCGGTGGATCGAACCCGCCTCGCCGCCGGAAACCAGCGTTCCGTCCGCCCGGACGATCGCCGAATGGCGGCGCCTGCCACAGGTGAGCACCTGGCCGGGACGGATCATGCCACTCTCGACCAGCGTGTTGAAGGCGACGCGCGGTTCGGCCTTCTTGCCGGTCATCACGGTCAGTTCCGTCTTGCCGAGCGGCTCGACGGCGGCGATGCGCGCCGCGGCCGCGTCGATGTAGTCCTGTTCGCGCTCGATGCCGACGAAATGGCGGCCGAGACGCTTGGCGACCGCACCGGTGGTGCCGGAGCCGAAGAACGGATCGAGCACGACGTCACCGGGCTTGGTGGAGGCCATGATGACGCGGGCGAGCAGCGCTTCCGGCTTCTGGGTCGGATGGACTTTCTTGCCGTCGTCGCCCTTCAGCCGCTCGGCGCCGCCGCAGATCGGGAACAGCCAGTCGGAGCGCATCTGCACGTCGTCGTTGGCGGCCTTCATGGCGTCGTAGTTGAAGGTGTAGCCCTTGGCCTTCGGATCGGGCGAGGCCCAGATCATCGTCTCGTGGGCGTTCTGGAAGCGGCGGCCCTTGAAGTTCGGCATCGGGTTGGTCTTGCGCCAGACGATGTCGTTGAGGATCCAGAAATTCAGGTCCTGCAGCGTCGCGCCGACGCGGAAGATGTTGTGATAGCTGCCGATGACCCAGATCGTGCCGGTCGGCTTCAGGACGCGGCGGCAGGCAAGCAGCCAGGCGCGGGTGAAGGCGTCATAGGCCTCGAAGGAGGCGAACTGGTCCCATTCGTCGTCGACCGCGTCGACCACCGACTGGTCCGGACGGGTCAGCATGCCGCCGAGCTGCAGGTTGTAGGGCGGATCGGCGAAGATCGCATCGACGGATTTGTCGGGAAGTGCTTCGAGCGCGGCGACGCAATCGCCCTTGATGATACTGTCGACCCAGGAGAACGGGTCCGAAGAACGGCGAAGTTCGGCGAGCGGAAATACAGAAGCCATGTTCTACTCTCTGTTACGCGGACGCAGCACGGGATAACGAGGCTCATGGTTACCGAACTTGGTTACCAAAGATTGAACGGCTCAGGCGATTTTCCGCGCGCCCCGGCATTTTCGCGCCGCAGGTCCTGACGAACATGGTTTACGTGTCTCCTCCGCGACGGCTGCGACCGGCGCGGAGACAACGGAACAGCCTCCACTCACCCGTGCAGGACACGGCTGTCGGCGGGCGCCTCTTCGCGGGCGGCAAGGCCGTAGTCGCGGACCACATGGGCGACCCGCAGCCGGTAGTTGGCGAACGTGCCGGCGCGGCCCGCCTCCTGCGCCTGCCGGTGCTCCTCCGTCCGCCGCCAGGCGGCCACGGCCTCCTCGTCCCGCCAGAAGGACAGCGAGAGAAGCTTGCCCGGTTCGGAGAGGCTCTCAAACCGCTCGATCGAGATGAAACCGTCGACCTCCTCCAGCAGCGGCCGCAGGATCTGTGCACGGGCGAGATATGCCGTCCGCCGCCCTTCCGCAGGAGCGACCTCGAAGATGACGGCGATCATGGCTGCACCTCCGCCGACGGTAGACGGCTTACGTTCTTCAGGAACAGCCGGTCCTCCTCGAGGATGACGCGGGCATTGCGCGCAAATTCATAGTTGGCACGGCCGAGTGGATCGGCGGCAAGTCTCGCCCGGTAGGCCTCGTAGGCCGCGAGACTCTCGACATGATAGATGCCGTAGGCGGTCGTGGTCGAACCCTCGTGCGGGGCGAAGTAGCCGACGAGATCGGCCCCGCAGCGGGGGATCGCCTCGCCCCAGTTGCGGGCATAGGTCACGAAATCCTCTCGGGCGAAGGGATCGATGCGATAGCGGATGATGCAGGTGATCATGGTGGGCTCCTTGCGGTCTCGGGAGCCCCGATGTGCCACGACCCCGGACGAATTTGCTTCGACCGCGGTCGAAGCGTCGCCGGCCGTAACAGGGCATGATGCAGGTACGGCTTCGACGAACATGGTTCGATATTTGCCGAAGCATGTGCTACACAAGATACCGTCATCGAATGACCGAGAACAACGCGAGGTGCATCATGGCAGAAGGCCCGGACATTGCGCGCATTGCTTCCCTGATCGGCGATCCGGCGCGGTCGAACATGCTGCTCGCCCTCCTCGGCGGCAGGGCGCTCACCGCAACCGAGCTTGCGGGAGTGGCCGGCGTCACCCTGCAGACGGCAAGCTCCCATCTCGCGAAACTCGAGGACGGCGGACTGCTCTGCCAGCGCAAGCAGGGCCGGCACCGCTATTTCGCGCTCGCCGATGATCATGTCGGCGCGATGATCGAGAGCCTGATGGGCTTTGCCGCGAGCCGGGGGCATCTGCGCCACCGCGTCGGGCCGAAGGAGCCGGCCCTGCGCAAGGCGCGGATCTGCTACGACCATCTCGCCGGCGACTACGGCGTGCGCATGCTCGACAGCCTGATCGCCCGGGGCGCGATCGAGGCGAGCGACGACGCGCTGCGGCTGACGGACAAGGGCGAGAGCCTGCTTTCCGGCCACGGAATCGATTTTGCTGCGCTGAAGGCGAGACGACGGCCACTCTGCCGCGCCTGCCTCGACTGGAGCGAGCGCCGCACCCATCTCGCAGGCTCGCTCGGCAAGGCGCTGCTCACGCATTTCCTCGACCGCGGCGAAGCACGCCAGGTGGAGGGCAGCCGCGTGGTTACGTTCTCGCCGGAAGGGGAACGGCGGTTCCGGGCGATGTTTCCGATATCCGAGCACCATCTTGCCGTCCGTTCTCTGGAGAACGCACTGATCGAAGGCGAACAGTCGGGCGAGCCGCGTCCCTTTGACTTCGAAGCGTTCAAGAAGCGCAAGCGGGCTTCGCTTTAGCGCGTTGTCTCTTCGCACGAACGGAACCGCCCACTCCCTCTTCTCCCCGGCGGGGAGAAGAGGAAGCCGCATCCGGCGTCATCACGCGGCTTGCAAAGAAACCAACCGTACGGTATCTTTGTTAAAACGATGAACCTGTGCGAGAGTATTTTGCGATGAACCCCGTCTTTACCGCCTATGGAGCACTGGGCGGCGCCATCGTGCTCGAGGTGATCGGCACGACGCTCCTGCAGCGGTCCGAGCAGTTCACCCGCCTGCTGCCGACCGCGGGCATGGTGGTGTTCTATGCCGCCTCCTTCTACCTGCTGACGCACGCGCTCAAGGGCATGCCGCTCGGCATCGCCTATGCGATGTGGGGCGGGCTCGGCATCGTGCTGACGGCGCTGATCAGCGTCTTCGTCTTCAAGCA
Organism: Ciceribacter lividus; assembly: GCF_003337715.1. Taxonomy (GTDB): domain Bacteria; phylum Pseudomonadota; class Alphaproteobacteria; order Rhizobiales; family Rhizobiaceae; genus Allorhizobium; species Allorhizobium lividum. The sequence continues at coordinate 96,097 of NZ_QPIX01000010.1, read as the reverse complement.
GACGCTCGATTTCGCCGCCCTTTCCGGGATCGCGCTGATCGTCGCCGGCGTCATCGTTATGAACACGTTGTCCGGGTCGGTGAGCCATTGAGCGCGCCTCTAGCCGCCCTCTCCGCCTATCACCGTCCGAAGCAACCGGAACAGGTGCGCCGGGCGCTGCTCGATTGCGCCGCGCAGATCGCGGCAGAGAGCGGGGCCGCCGCGATCACCATCCAGGCGGTGGCGGAGCGCGCCGGCGTCACCAAGGGTGGACTGCTGCACCACTTCGAAAGCAAGCAGGCACTGCTCGCGGCCGTCTTCGCCGACCTCCTCGACCAGCTCGACCGCGAGATCGACCGCTCGATGGAAAACGACCCGAAGCCGGAAGGCCGCTTCACCCGCGCCTATGTCCGCGCCGGCTTCTCCGACCGGCTGCTCGGCGCGAGGAGCCTGTGGGCGGCGCTCTCGGTCGCCATCGTTTCCGAACCGGCGCTGCGGGCGCTCTGGACGGCCTGGCTCGACCAGCGGCTTTCCCGGCACCGGCAAACCGACGACACGCCGGCGCTCGCCGTGGTCCGCCTCGCCGCGGACGGCATCTGGCTCGCCGACATGCTGGAGAAAGAGGGCGGGCTCCGGCGCTATCCGCAGCGCTTCGAGGCGGAGCTGCTCGCGCTTGCCGGCGGGTGAAGGCGAAAGCGCGTCGGCGGGAGGCAGCCATGCATCCGGAATGATTGTCCTTCCTCGCCCGATCGTGTAGTCAGGCGACCTTCCCGAGGCAGAGGACGGATCTTTCCATGAGCGGTTTCGAGCTGACCATTTTCGATTGTGACGGCGTACTCGTCGATTCCGAGATCATCGCTGCGAAGGTGGAATCAAAACTTCTCAACGAGGCAGGCTATCCGATCTCCGTGGAAGAGATGGGCGAACGCTTCGCCGGCATGACCTGGAAGAACATCCTGCTCTCCGTCGAGAAGGAAATCGACATTCCCCTTTCGGCGAGCCTGCTCGACAAATCCGAAACGCTCCTGGACCAGCGGCTCGCCCGCGAGGTCAAGATCATCGAGGGCGTCAGCTTCGCGCTCGCGCGCATCGAAGGGCCGCGCTGCATCTGCTCCAACTCCTCGGTCCACCGTCTCGACAGCATGCTGACGAAGGTCGGCCTCAAGGAGCAGTTCGCGCCGAACATCTTCTCTGCGAAGGAACTCGGTCCCGACCGCGTCAAGCCGAAACCGGACATCTATCTGCACGCGCTCTCGCAGATGGGCGTCGCGGCGAAGAAGGCCGTCGTCGTCGAGGATTCCGTCCACGGCGTGCACGCCGCGCGCGACGCCGGCATCCGCGTCATCGGCTTCACCGGCGCCTCGCACACCTATCCCTCCCATGCCGACCGGCTGACCGATGCCGGCGCCGAGACGGTGATCTCCCGCATGGTCGACCTGCCGGCGGTTATCGCCGCGATGGAGAGCTGGTCGGGCCTCGCCTGATCTCTCTCAGATCTTCAGCGTCAGCGCCGCCGGCTTGATCTCGAAGGAGGCGGCAATGCTTCCCGGCGTCTCACCGTCCGCCTCCAGCAGCGCCGGCCGGTCGTCGAGCGGCTCGGCCAAGACCGAGCGCGCCCGGTAGAAACGGACCTTCGGATCGCCGACATGGGCGCCCGAATAGATCTTCTGCAACAGCTTCAGGGTCTCGATCGTCGGGGCGCCGCCGAGCACCGCGACCTCGAAGAGCCCGTCGGAAAGGTCCGCGGCCGGCGCGACATGCATGCCGCCGCCGAACCAGCCGCCATTGGCGATCGCCACCGCGGTCACCGGTCCGGAATGCACCTCGCGGCCGTCGAGCACGAGCCGCACCCGGCGCGGCCGGTAGCGCAGGATCGACCGCAGCGAATGGACGAAGAAACGCAGCGGCCCGGGAAGCCAGCCGCCGCGCTCGGCCCCGTTGACCGAGCGCACGACCTCACCCGAGACCCCGAAGCTCGCGATATTGACGAAATGACGCCCGGTGGTCGTGCCATCTTCCGCGCGGCAACGCAGGAAGCCGGCGTCAACCTTCCGCAGGGGTGCGCGGGCGATCGCCGCGGCGATTGCGGCCGGCTGGTGCGGCGGATCGAAATTGCGGGCATAGTCGCTGCCCGTTCCGGCCGGAACGAAGGCAAGCGGCGTTTCGGGACGCGAGGACGAGAGAATGCCGTCGGCAACCTCGCTGATCGTCCCGTCGCCGCCGACCGCGATCACGAGATCGACACCGGCCTCGACGACACGCCGCGCCAGGAGCGGCGTGCCCCCAGCGACGGTCTCATGCTCCTCGATCAGCGGAAAATGCCGGTCGAGCTCCCGCCTGACGCGCAGCCAGCCGGCCTGCCCCGAGCGGCCACCCGAGACGGGATTCCTGATGATGGCGACCTTCACCCCTGCCCCCGACTTGAAAAGGACCGCAGCCTCCCCTCAAAGGCGGACGATCCGCACGGAAAGCGGCCGGCGAAAACCGGCCGCCCCGCGAAATTCCTTGTGATTACTTGGTCTTGTAAGGACCTTCGTCGAACCCGACCTGCACCTTGGCGAGTCCCGAGACGTCGCCGGGCACCGTCACCTGCTTGGTGAAGAGGAACTGGCTCGCCTGTGCGGCATCGGCAAGGCTCGCCTCGAACTGGGTGAGCTCGGTGTAAACGACCTTCTCGCCATCGGTGACGGCGACGCGGATCGGCATCTTCAGCGTGCCCGCCTTGCCCATCGGGCCGGCGACCAGGCGGCCCTGGACCATGACGTTGATCGTCAGCTGCGTCTCGTCGCGGCTGCAGGAGCGGGTCGTGTCGGCGAGCGAGGCCTGGTAGACCACCTTCGCCGGGTCGTCCATGCCGCCCTTGGCGTATGTGCGGTAGTAGGCCGTGCCGTCACGCAGCGCGATCGTCGGGCAGATGCCCTGCACGACGGGAGCGACGGCGGGCGTGGCAGCCGGCTTGTCGGCGCCGCCGCCGAGAGCGGCACCGGGATTGCCGGCATTGCAGCCCGCCAGCACAGTCAACAAGGATGCGGCCAAGATCCCGCGCGAGACTTTCAAAGACACGATTCCGAACCTTCCCCATTTCAGGCTGCTCGCAGCCAAAAACCATTCCAATTGAGGCCTTTTCACGACCCTTGCGGATGGTCTATATCAGCGGCGCAGCGAAAAATCGAGTAGCCGGCGTTTTGCGTCGATCGTCGGCTTCGTGCACGCCCTCGAAGGCATGCCTTCGTTCCCGACAGCAAGGATGACACTCTTGGAATACATCTCTACCCGGGGGCGGGCCCCCAGCCTCGGCTTCTGCGATGCCCTTCTTGCGGGGCTTGCCCGCGACGGCGGTCTCTACGTGCCGCGCGAATGGCCGAAGCTCTCGAAGAAGGAGATTCGCGCGCTTCGGGGCAAGAGCTACCAGGAGGTCGCCTTCGCGGTGCTGTGGCCCTTCGTCGGCGACGAGATCAAGGCCGATGTCTTCCGGACGATGATCGACGAGGCCTATGCGACCTTCCGGCATCCCGCCGTCACCCCGCTCGTGCAGACCGGGCCGAACGCCTTCGTGCTCGAACTCTTCCATGGCTCCACGCTCGCCTTCAAGGACGTCGCGATGCAGCTTCTGGCGCGGCTGATGGACCATGTGCTCACCGAGCGCGGCGAGCGGGCGACCATCGTCGGCGCCACCTCGGGTGACACCGGCGGGGCGGCGATCGACGCCTTCGCCGGACGTTCCCGCACCGACGTCTTCATCCTCTTCCCGCACGAAAAGGTCTCGCCCGTCCAGCAGCGGCAGATGACCACATGCAAGGCGGAGAACGTCCATGCGCTCGCCATCCGCGGCAATTTCGACGACTGCCAGAACCTCGTGAAGGCGATGTTCAACGACGCGGCCTTCCGCGACCAGCTGCGCATCTCCGGCGTCAACTCGATCAACTGGGCGCGGATCATGGCGCAGGTGGTCTATTATTTCACCGCCGCGCTCTCCCTCGGTGGCCCGGACCGCAAGATCTCGTTCACCGTGCCGACCGGCAATTTCGGTGACGTCTTCGCCGGCTATGTCGCGAAGAAGATGGGCCTGCCGATCGACCGGCTGGTGATCGCCACCAACGAGAACGATATCCTGGCGCGGACGCTCAAGACCGGCCGCTACGAGATGCGCGGTGTTGCGGCGACCACCTCGCCCTCGATGGACATCCAGATCTCCTCGAACTTCGAACGGCTGCTTTTCGAAGCCTATGACCGCGACGACGACGCCGTTCGCGCCTCGATGGAGAGCCTGCGGCAATCCGGCGGCTTCGAGATCAAGGAGCGGGCGCTGAAGGCGATCCGCAAGGATTTCCGTGCTGCCCGCGCCAGCGAAAAGCAGGTGGCGAAGACGATCCGCACGACGCTCGCCGAGACTGGCTACCTGCTCGATCCGCACACCGCCGTCGGCGTTTTCGCTGCCGCCAAGTTCGAACGGTCGGCGAGCCCGATGGTGACGCTCGCGACCGCGCACCCGGCAAAATTCCCGGCCGCCGTAAAATCCGCAAGCGGTATTGACCCGGCGCTTCCGACGTGGCTTGCTGACCTGATGGACCGGGAGGAGCGTTTCGACATCCTCGATGCAGAGCTTAAAGCCGTTGAAACCTTCATCGGCCAGCATGCCCGCGCGTAAACGTAACGAGGCGTAGAAAGACGAATATGAAGGTTGAGTGTACCCGGCTGCCCTCCGGGCTGACCGTCGTAACGGAGAGGATGCCGCACCTTGAAAGTGTGGCGCTCGGCACCTGGATCAAATCCGGCGCCCGCAACGAAACGCCGGACGAGCACGGCATCGCCCATCTCCTCGAACACATGGCGTTCAAGGGCACGAGGAGCCGCAGCGCCCGCGATATCGCCGAGCAGATCGAGAATGTCGGCGGCGAACTCAACGCCGCGACCTCGACCGAAACCACCGCCTACTATGCCCGCGTCCTCAAGGACCACGTCCCGCTCGCTGTCGACATTCTTTCCGACATCCTGACCGACTCCGTCTTCGACGAGGACGAACTCGCCCGCGAGAAGCATGTGATCCTGCAGGAGATCGGCGCCGCCAACGACACCCCGGACGACGTCGTCTTCGACCGCTTCTCCGAGATCGCCTTCCGCGACCAGACGCTCGGGCGGCCGATCCTCGGCACGCCGGACACGGTCAAGGCCTTCACCAGCGACGAGATCCGCGGCTATCTCTCGCGCAACTACACCACCGACCGCATGTTCGTGGTCGCGGCGGGCGCCGTCGACCACGACGCCTTCGTCCGGCAGGTCGAGGAGCGCTACGCCTCCCTGCCGACCAAGGCCTCGGCCACGCCCGTCATGGAGCCGGCCCGCTATACCGGCGGCGAGGCGCGCGAGACCCGCGACCTCATGGATGCGCAGGTGCTGATCGGCTTCGAGGGACGCGCCTATCATGTCCGCGACTTCTACTGCTCGCAGGTGCTCGCCAACATCCTCGGCGGCGGCATGTCCTCGCGCCTCTTCCAGGAGGTGCGCGAGTTCCGCGGCCTCTGCTATTCGGTCTATGCCTTCCACTGGGGCTTTTCCGATACCGGCATCTTCGGCATCCATGCGGCGACCGGCGGCGAGAACCTGCCGGAACTCGTGCCCGTCATCATCGAGGAACTGCGCAAGGCCTCGCAGTCGATCGAGCAGCAGGAAATCGACCGTTCGCGCGCCCAGATCCGCGCGCAGCTCTTGATGGGGCAGGAAAGCCCGGCGGCGCGCGCCGGCCAGATCGCCCGCCAGATGATGCTCTACGGCCGCCCGATCTCCAACCAGGAGATGATGGAGCGCCTCGAAGGCATCACCACCGAGCGCCTCACCGACCTCGCCGGCCGGCTGTTCTTCGATACGGTGCCGACGCTCTCCGCAATCGGCCCGCTGGAACAGCTCGCGCCGATGGACGAGATCGCCGGCGCGCTGTCGCTCGGCAGTCAATCGGCCCGCAAGGCCGCCATATAAGGCGGGAGCAACCGCCGACGACGACACATGCGGCGGAGTGACCTGCCGCCGATCCGGGGGTGATCGATGGGACGATCGGTGTTTCGGTTTCTGTCGCGGCAGCCGGACAAGCCTGATCTTGCGAGCGAGGTGCATCGCCTGCGCCTGCCCCGCTACAGCGATTTCGAGCAATGGCACGTCCTGCGGTCGGAAAGCCGCAGCTTCCTGCAGCCGTGGGAGCCGAGCTGGCGCCCCGACGACCTCACCGAACGGTCCTTCCGCGCCCGCGTGCTGCGCAACGAGCAGGAATATTATGCCGGGCTCGCGGTACCGCTCTTTCTTTTTTCACGCTCCGATGACACGCTGCTCGGCGGCCTGACCGTCGGGCTCATCCGGCGCGGTGCGGCGCAAAACTGCATGATCGGATACTGGATGGGCGAACGCCATGCGGGACACGGTCATATGTTTGCCGCACTTCAGCTGGCTATTCCGTACATATTCAGGGTCCTCGAGTTGCACCGAATTGAAGCAGCCTGTATTCCAGACAATCAAAAAAGCATCCGGCTGCTCGAACGGACCGGATTTCAGCGGGAAGGCCTTTTGCGCGAGTATCTGAAAATCAACGGTCAGTGGCGCGATCACGCCCTGTATTCCAGACTGGCCGAGAGCGCCGGCGGGAACAGGGACAAAGAGCGTTGATGACCTGGCTCCGGAATGACCATGCGTCCCGCGGACGCCGGCTGGTGATGCTTCTTGCCGTCCTGATGTGCGGCCTGACGAGCCTTGCCGCCGGCACATCGCGGGCGGCGGAGCCGGTGAAGATCTCGCGCGACGACACCGCGCTCGACCTCACCCCGACCACGGAAATCTACACCAGCCAGGGCGAGGCCTTCCAGGTTTCGACGGCCGCCGGTGCCGACGGCATTCGCCGCCGCATCGAGGTCCGCGCCAGTTCGGAAAACCACCAGGGCGACTGGGCGGTGTTCGCGCTTGCCAACGTCTCGGAAGAGCAGCTCGAGCGCGTGATCGTCGCGCCACACTTCCGGCTCGCCAAGTCCAAGCTATTCTGGCCTGATCTCGGCTCTCAGCGCATCATCGCGATCACGCCGTCGGAAGGTTTCGCCCTCGACCGGCAGCCGAGCGACGAGGCAGATGTCTTCCGCATCACGCTGAACCCCGGTGCGGTCATCACCTTCGTCGCCGAACTCGCGACGCCCAACCTGCCGCAGATCTATCTCTGGGAACCGAACGCCTACAAGGACACGGTCAACGCCTTCACGCTCTACCGCGGCATCGTGCTCGGCATCGCCGGCCTTCTCGCGGTGTTCCTGACGATCCTCTTCGTCGTGAAGGGCACCTCGATGCTGCCGGCGGCCGCCGCACTCGCCTGGGCGGTGCTCGCCTATATCTGCGTCGACTTCGGCTTCATCGACAAGCTGATCGGCATCACCACTGTCGACCAGCGAATATGGCGCGCCGGCGCGGAGGTGGCGCTGGCCTCCAGCCTGGTGATCTTCCTCTTCACCTACCTTAATCTCAACCGCTGGCACGTTCATCTCGGACACGCGACCTTCGCCTGGGTGCTGGGCCTCGGCCTCCTCTTCGGCGTGGCGATCTACGACCCGTCGATCGCCGCCGGCATTGCCCGCCTCTCCTTCGCGCTGACGGCGACGGCCGGCATCGTCCTCATCGTCTATCTCGGCTTCAACCGCTACGACCGGGCGATCCTGCTGGTGCCCTCCTGGGCGCTGATCCTCGTCTGGCTGTTCGGCGGCTGGCTCACCGTCACCGGCCAGCTCGACAACGACATCATCCAGCCGGCACTCGGCGGCGGACTGGTGCTGATCGTGCTTCTGATCGGCTTCACCGTCATGCAGCACGCCTTTGCCGGCGGCGCCTACCAGCAGGGCCTGTTCTCCGACCTCGAGCGGCAGGCGCTGGCGCTCAGCGGCTCCGGCGACACGGTCTGGGACTGGGACGTCGCGCGCGACCGCGTCGTCACGAGCCCCGACATCTCGGTGCGGCTCGGCCTTTCGCCGGGCACGATGCACGGCCCGGCGCGCAACTGGCTGCCGCGCCTCCACCCCGACGACCGCGACCGCTTCCGCGCAACACTCGACGTACTGCTGGAGCACCGCAAGGGCCGGCTCAACCACGAATTCCGCCTGCGCGCCGAGGACGGCCATTTCCACTGGTTGCAGATCCGCGCCCGCCCCGTGCTCGGCTCCAACGGCGAGGTCATCCGCTGCGTCGGCACCATCGTCGACGTCACCGAGCAGAAGAACTCGATCGACCGGTTGATGCAGGATGCGATGCACGACAACCTGACCGGCCTGCCGAACCGCGAGGTCTTCCTCGACCGGCTCCAGTCGGTGCTGGCGCTCGCCAACGACGGCGACGCCATTCGCCCGACAGTCATGGCGATCGACATCGACCGCTACAAGCAGGTCAACGACTCGCTCGGGATCGCCGCAGGCGACAACATCCTGATTGCGCTCACGCGGCGGCTGCGACGGCTTCTGAAGCCGCAGGATACGCTCGCGCGCATTTCCGGCGACGAGTTCGGCCTCATCCTCGTCTCCGAGCGCGATCCGGCCAAGGTCGCCGATTTCGCCGACGCCGTCAGCAAGGCGATCATGGTGCCGATCAGCTTCGCCAACCGCGAGGTGATCCTGACGGCCTCGGTCGGCCTCGTCTCGTGGGTGGACCAGCAGGAGAACGCCGTCGGCCTCCTCTCCGATGCGGAGCTTGCCATGTACCGGGCCAAGCGTGCCGGCGGCAACCGTGTCGAACCCTTCCGGCCGGCCTTCCGCACCTCCGGCACCGACCGGCTGCAGCTGGAAACCGACCTTCGCCGCGCCATCGAGCGCAAGGAGCTCTCGATCGTCTATCAGCCGATCGTCACACTTGCCGACGGCGAGATCGCCGGCTTCGAAGCGCTGATGCGCTGGGACCACCCCAAGCGCGGAACGATCCCGCCGTCCGAGTTCATCCCGATCGCGGAAAGCTCGGACCTCATCGAGCCGCTCGGCATGTTCGCGCTCGAACGCGCGACCTCCGATCTGGTCGAGTGGGAGCGGCACACCGGTCACGTGCCGATCTTCGTCTCGGTCAATCTGTCGAGCGCCCAGCTCCTGAGCAGCGAGCTCTACAACGATGTCCGCTCGATGCTCGCGAAAACCCAGTGCGAACCGAACCGCATCAAGCTCGAGCTTACCGAGACGGTGATGATGGCGAACCCGGAGCAGGCGCGCCTCGTGCTCGGCAAGCTCAAGGAACTCGGCATCAGTCTCGCGCTCGACGACTTCGGCACCGGCTATTCCTCGCTCGTCTATCTGACGCGCTTCCCCTTCGACACGATCAAGCTCGACCGGGCGCTCGTCTGCGCCGAGGGAGACAAACGCGAGGTGATGCTGCGCTCGGTGGTCGGCATGGCGCGCGAGATGGAGATGACGCTGGTCGCGGAAGGCGTGGAGACCGACGAAGCCGCCAAGGCGCTCGCGGACCTCGGCTGCCAGTACGGCCAGAGCTATCTCCTCGGCCCGCCGATCGGCGCCGAATCCGTCCAGAAACTGCTGCGCGAGCGCTTTCCGCTGACCAAGCGGGCGTGAGGGCGAGGCGGACTAGCGCGCTATCGGGGACAGTCCTGCCCCTCAGGCGTGGCCGGCGTCGATCGAGAGCATGGCGGGCGTGACGCCCATCAGGGCGAGTGCACGCTCGTATTTTCCTTCGAGCGCGCGATCGAAGATGATGTCCTCGGTCGACGGGCAGTTGAGCCAGCCGTTGTTGGCGATCTCGTGTTCGAGCTGGCCCGGCCCCCATCCGGCATAGCCGAGCAGCATGGTCGCCCGGCGCGGCCCGCGGCCGTCGGAAATGGCCCGCACGATGTCCAGCGTCGCCGTCAGCGAAATGTCGTCGCTGACCGGAATGCTGGAGTCGCTGAGATAGTCGTCAGTGTGGAGGACGAAACCGCGGCCGACCTCGACCGGGCCGCCGCTCTGGATCGGGAAGTCGCGGGCGTGCTCCGGCAGCATGATGGCATCGGCACGGTCAATCATGTTGAGGTGCAGCAGCACGTCGGCGAAGGTCAGCGACTGCGGGCGATTGATGATGAAGCCCATGGCGCCGGCCTGCGAATGGGCGCAGATATAGACCACCGAGCGGGAGAAGTTGCCGTCCGCCATGCCGGGCATGGCAATGAGCAGCTGCCCGTCGAGATAGCTGCGCTCGCGGTTCTTTGTTAAAGACGAGAAGGGCATCCTACCTCCAACTGCCTCTACGAGGCTTTCGGCGCCACGCGCTCGGTCTTCGACATGCGTTAAAGAGAAGATGGGGCATCGGCCGCGATCTATCAACCAAAAATGATCACGGGCTATCGAGCGTGACTAGAATTGACCCAAAATGGGCGCTAAGTCCATGTGACATGTTCGCGCCCCGTCTTTTCCGCCTCCTGCTCTCCGTCATCGCGGCGTTCCCTGCCGTCGCGCTCGCACCGGCGCTGCCTGCCCGTGCGGCATCGAGCGACTGGGCACGCAACGAGGGCGGCCGCATGCGGCTCGTCGTCCTGCCCGCCGGTGCGGAAGGCCGTCGCCAGGCCGTGCTGCAGATCGAGCCGGAACCTGGCTGGATCACCTATTGGCGCGAACCGGGCGACAGCGGCGTGCCGCCCGCCGTGACGGTGGCGCCCGTAAGCGGCTTTACGCTCGACCGGATCGACTTTCCCGTACCGAAGCGGATCGACGCCGGCGATCTCACCGACATCGGCTACGACCATGCCGTCGCCCTGCCGATTTCGCTTTCCGGTCCGCCGGCGGGAAATGAAACGAGACTGGAGGCGACCGCCTTCATCGGCCTCTGCAAGAACATCTGCATTCCCTTCCAGGCGGCGCTCACCGTCGATCTGCCGGCAACCGAGACGGCCGATGCCGAGGAGGCCAAAATCGTGGCCGATGCCCTTGCCAGCCTGCCCGGAAAGGCCACATCCGATTTCGCGGTCGAGCGGCATGCGATGAGCGCCGACCTCAAACGCCTGACGCTAGAGGTCGCGCTTCCCGAAGGTGCGAAGGACGTGCAGGCGATCGTCACGGGTCCTTCCGGCTATGTCTTCTTCGCCTCCGCACCCGCCGCCGGGGCCGGCGGCAAGACGGTGATCGAGGTGCCCGTCGGACGACTTCCGAAGAATTACGCAATCGCCGGAAAGCGCTGGGACGCGCTGGTGATTGCCGGCGGACGGGCGATCGAGACCGTTCTTGCCTTTGACTGACGTCAATTTATATTCCCCCGAAACGCCCCACCGGCATCACGATTCCCCAAAAGAGGAGACGCCCATGACCATCGCAGTCGGAGACAAGCTGCCCTCGGCCACCTTCAAGGAAAAGACGCCGGACGGCCCGGTCGAGCTCACCACCGACGCGCTCTTCAAGGGCAAGCGGGTGGTCGTCTTCGGGGTTCCCGGCGCGTTTACGCCGACCTGCTCTGCCAATCACCTGCCCGGCTATCTGGAAAACCGCGACGCTATCTTCGCCCGCGGCGTCGACGACATCGCGGTCGTCTCTGTCAACGACTGGCATGTGATGGGCGCCTGGGCGCAATCCTCCGGCGGCATGGGCAAGATCCACTTCCTCGCCGACTGGGACGCCTCCTTCACCACGGCGCTCGGTCTCGATACCGATCTCTCCGTCGGCGGTCTCGGCGTGCGCTCCAAGCGCTATTCGATGCTGGTCGAGGACGGCAGGGTCAAGACGCTGAACGTCGAGGACGTACCGAGCCAGGCGACGGTATCCTCCGCCGCAACGATGCTCGGGCAGCTCTGACATCCCACGGTCGGGTCGAAGACGGCGGCGGAACGATCCGCCGCCCCTGATCTGAATGGAGAATACTCTCTGTCGCAAATGTCGGTCGCAGAACTCGGACGTCTGCGTCTGGCGGCAGGGAAATGGCTGGGGTCGCGACAGAGATATTGACTGGACCCATGAACCTGTCTTGCGTCCTTTATGGATGAGGATCAGGAAACCCGTGTCTTTCCGATAGAGCCGCCAGAATCTTGTCCTTGCCGGAGATGAAAGCCCTCCCCTTGTATGTGCCGGTCTGATGAGAGGATGTCTCGCCATCCGCCAGCACCAGCGCGGGCAAGGACTGGTTTTCCTCACCGAGCAACTCAATCACCGGAAGCCTCGGCCGCGGCCATGCAATCCGCTCGACATCGAGCCGCCCGGCCAAATCGGGGAAGGACGCAAGAACCCCCTCCATGAGAGCGCAATGCCAGCAATAGAACCTCTGGCCGGGATAGGCGGGATCTTCAAAGTCGGGCAGCAAGAGAAAAAGCCTGTCTCGATGCACGGTATTCTCCTGCTTTCTCTGTCGCAAAATCGGATGTTCTACGACGGTTGGACATTCGGAATGTTTCACCGGGATATGCTCGGCAAGCTAAACCATCCACGACGTCCATTCCGCCAGCGGATAGCGCGTCACGATGTAGCTGGTTTCCACATGTGGGTCAGGAGCGGCGGAGCGATCCGCCGCTTCTCAGACCTCCATGTCGAAGACGAGGACGCCCGACAACCCGCCGTCGGTCGCGCGCACGAGCCGCTCCGCGACTTCGACATGCGCGGGATGCTGGAGATAGTAGTCCCGCACCTGGGCATCCTCGAAGGTGACGATGAAGCCGTCGACGAAGCCGCCGTCGAGCCCTTCCGGCGAGACATTCGGCCCGCAGACCACTTCGGTCATGCCCGGAATGACGTCCTTCAGCGCGGCGATGCCCGCATAGATCGCCTGTTTTTCGGCCGCCTGCGTGGCCGCCTTGAAGCGCAGGAATACGCAATGCCGGATCATGCTGACCTCCCCTCCGTCACGTCAGCGCAAACAATAGGGGCGGCTCGGGCTTTGACAAGCCGCCAAATCACCGCGGCTGCCGAAAGCAGTGGATGGCGGCAAAGCGCCCGCAGGTTCAGCGTCCCTTCTTGAAGGGCTCCATGCCTAGGCGGGCGAGTTCGTCGGCGCGCTCGTTCTCCGGATGGCCGGCATGGCCCTTGACCCAGTGCCAGGTCACCTTGTGGCGGCTGCGCGCCTCCTCCAGCGCCTGCCAGAGCTCGGCATTCTTCACCGGCTTCTTGTCGGCGGTCTTCCAGCCGTTCTTGCGCCAGCCGAAGATCCACTTGGAGATGCCGTCCATCACGTACTTGCTGTCGGTGTGGAGGTCGACCTCGCAGGCCGACTTGAGCGCGTTCAGCGCACTGATCGCCGCCATCAGCTCCATGCGGTTGTTGGTCGTCTCCGCCTCGCCGCCGGAGAGTTCCTTCTCGACGCCGTTGTAGCGCAGGACCGCGCCCCAGCCGCCGGGGCCGGGATTGCCGGAGCAGGCGCCGTCGGTGAATATCTCGACATGCTTCATGCGCTTGCGAGCCCATATTCGGCGGCAGACACCACCTGGCGATGGAAGCGCAGCTTCCGCAGATATTCGATCGGATCCTTCTTGACGACGAGCGCGCCTTCGGGCGTGGTCAGCCAGTCGTAGAGCCGCGTCAGGAAGAAGCGCAGCGCCGAGCCGCGCGCGAGCACCGGCAGGGCGGCGATCTCCGCCGCACTCAGCGGACGTACGGCATTGTAGCCGTCGAGCAGCGCCATGCCCTTGGTGATGTTGTAGGAGCCGTCCTTCTCGAAGCACCATGCGTTCAGACAGATCGACACGTCATAGGCGAGCATGTCGTTGCAGGCGAAGTAGAAGTCGATCAGGCCGGAAAGCTGGTCGCCGAGGAAGAAGACGTTGTCCGGAAAGAGGTCGGCATGGATGACACCCTCCGGCAGCTCCTTCGGCCAGGCCCCTTCGAGGAACGCGAGTTCGCCGCCGATCTCCTCCTCGAGGCCGCTCAGTACCTCGTCCGCCCGGCTGGCGGATTTCGCCCACAGCGCCTTCCAGCCGTAGAGGGAGAGCGCATTCGGCCGACGAAGCGCGAAGCCTTCCGACGCCATATGCATCTCGGCAAGCGCCTTGCCGACCTCGCGGCAATGGGCGGGCTCGGGCTTTCTCAGCCACATGCCTTCGAGGAAGGTGATGAGGGCGGCCGGGCGGCCGGACAATTCGCCGAGCAGCGCACCGTCATGGCGCGGCAGCGGCAGCGGGCAGTTGACGCCGCGCGAGGAGAGATGGTGCATCAGCCCGAGAAAGAACGGCAGATCGGATTTCTCCACCCGCTTCTCGTAGAGCGTCAGGATCAGCGAGCCGGCGGTCGTGTGCAGCAGGAAGTTGGAATTTTCCACGCCCTCGGCGATGCCCTTGTAGGACATGAGTTCGCCGGCGTCGTACTGCCGCAGGAAGGCCTTGAGATCGACCTCGTTGATATCGGTATAGACTGCCATGATCCGTCGTCGGTTTGTCGGTGCTTCGTGAAGGCATACAGCGGGCGGATGGCGAGCACCAGCCCTGCGGCGGGTCGGGGCACAGGAATTGACGCCCCTGATATCGCAGCCGGAAGATGCACAGGCACGACAAAATCGTCTTCATGAATTTCCATTGAAAACGTTGATACAATTTCCGTCACTCATGCGAAAATCCAACATTTCTCAGGGGTTCAGGAAAGAAGAAGCGAGATAGAAATTCGGAAAAGCCCTTGTATTTTTTCAGGAAAGCCATATCTTAGCGCCATCGCACCTTGCTAGCGACTTTTGTACAGGGCCTTCGCGGCTCTTTCAGATTTCCCTTCATCGTCGATTTATCAGATCGGCCATCCGGCCGGGCCCACATGCGATTGAAAGGAATTGTCATGAATACAGGTACAGTAAAGTGGTTCAACAGCACCAAGGGCTTTGGATTCATTCAGCCTGACAACGGCTCCCAGGACGTTTTCGTCCATATTTCCGCTGTCGAGCGCGCAGGTCTGCGCGGCCTCACCGAAGGCCAGAAGATCAGCTACGATATCGTGCAGGACAAGCGGTCCGGCAAGAGCTCCGCAGACAATCTGCAGGCTGCCTGAGGATTTCTCATTGTCCGCGTGACCACGGATGTACTGGCACGCCGGGGCAATGAAGTGGAAGGTCGGGATCAAACCCGGCCTTTTGTTTTTCGACCGACGAGGGAAGCTTGATGGGCAAGCCTGCTTATCGCGCCGGCGACACCGTCGTCCTGAAGCGGGGCGTTTTCCGCAAGGATGAACGTTACCGAAGCTGCAGCATCAGCGCCGTGCTTCCGGAGGCGCAGGGGCTCGCCCAGTATCGCGTTCAGTTCAGCGACGAATGCTTCGCCCGGCACATCACGGAGGCCGACGTCGACAGAGCGGAAACGCCGGCTTCTTCGCGGGGCACCGCACCTTCCGCATCCTTCGCCGGTGACGGCCGATGGATCAATCCGGGTTCGATCAGGACCAGAAAATAACAGCCGCCATGCGGCGTAAGGAGATGTTTTGCAGGTACTCGTCAGGGACAACAATGTCGATCAGGCACTTCGGGTGCTCAAGAAGAAGATGCAGCGGGAAGGCCTCTTCCGGGAGATGCGCGCCCGTAGCGCGTACGAAAAGCCGTCGGAGAAGCGCGCAAGGGAAAAGGCTGACGCCATCCGCAGAGTTCGCAAGCTTGCCCGGAAGAAAGCGCAGCGCGAAGGCCTGCTGCCTGCCCCGAAGAAGAAGGTCGTGCGAGCGCGCTAAGCGCTCGAACGTCGCAGAGCGGCCGCACGCGGCCGCAATTTGCCCTCCAGCCAGGGAGTAAGACATGGTTGCGACCAAGGACGCATTCTTCAAGCCCAAGAAAATGTCCGCGCAGGAGAAGGCGGAACAGACCGACGCGACCGCGCGCGACATTCTCGCTGCGGAAGCCCAGGCGCGCGAAAAGAAGACCGAGACGCTGCGCGCGTTGCGGATGGCACAGCCTGTGCAGATCCAGCCGGCGAAAACTCAAAAGAGCAAGACGCGCAAGGCCGCCCCTCACCACTCCTGAGGATTGCGGGAAACCGGCATTGCCGAGCAGGCCTGCTCCCCTTTGCGAAACGGGAGCCGGTGCACAGGCACATCACGCCGGTACCGGACGGCGGCGACCATCCTCAGACAGCCAGAAAGCCGCGGAGTTCATCCGCCAGCGATCGCAGGAAACCATCGCGATCGGCATGCGTGTCGGTGACGTGCGGCGGCCGTTCGTTCATGAAGGTGAAGTGCCCGGCGCCTTCGACCACGCGAATATCGACCGGGATCGCACCATCGATGGCTTCCCTCAGAAACGCGGCCTGTGCCGGCGGCGTGATCGTGTCCCTATCCCCCACCCAGACCTCAACAGGCACCGTCAAGGACGCCAGCGAACCGGGCCGCCGGAAGAAATCAGTCGGCGGCGCCAGCAGCGCCAGCCGGTCGATCGGACACCCCGGCACGGCCCTCACCCGCTCTCCCGCCAGCGTATCGGCTTCGGCTCCGGCGAGCAGCAGCAACACCACCGTTCCGATCGAGTGCCCCAAGCCTGCGACCGGCAGTCCGGACGGGCAATGTCGAGCTGCGGCCAGCGAGAGCCTTCGCATCCGCTCCGACAGTTCGGCCCGGGTCGGAACGGGGGATGCCAGCATGTCGAAATGGGGTGCGACGACCAGCATCCCCTCGTCGGCGAGGGTCTGCAGAAGTCCCAGATGCCGCAGGGGATTTCCACCGCGCCCAGCGGCGAAAAGAATGCATCGGCTCGCCGACGCCGGCTGCAACACCGTGACTTCGAAAGCGTTGTCTCCCTCTTTCGGCAAGGGCATCTCAGCCGTTCACCCAGGCCATGTCGTCGTGGGTGAGTTCGATCGACCGCAGCTCACGGTTGACGAGGAAGTGCTCGTTCTCCACCGAGAATTCCGCAAGCTCCACCGTCGTGTCGTAGCGTTCCCTGAAGGCCTCGATGATCTCGTTGACGATCACTTCCGGCGCCGAGGCACCGGCCGAGAGCCCGAGCGTGCCGATCGTGCCGATCGCATCCCAGTCGATCTCCGAGGCACGCTGCACGAGCAGTGACTGTCTCGCCCCCGCCTTCAGCGCCACCTCGACGAGCCGCTTCGAATTGGACGAGTTCGGTGCGCCGACGATCAGGAAGAGATCGCAGCCCGGAGCGGCCTGCTTGACCGCCTCCTGGCGGTTGGTGGTGGCATAGCAGATCGAGTCGGCGGCCGGATCGGCGAGATTGGGGAAACGCTCCTTGAGCTTGGCGATCACGCCTTCGGTATCGTCGACCGAGAGCGTCGTCTGGGTGACGTAGCCGAGATTGTCGGGATCGGCAGGCTGGTAGGCGGCGGCGTCCTCGACCGTCTCGATCAGCGAGACGCTGCCTTCCGACAACTGTCCCATGGTGCCGATCACCTCCGGATGGCCGGCGTGCCCGATCAGGATCACATGGCGGCCGAGCCGCTGGTGGCGCATCGCCTGCTTGTGGACCTTGGAGACCAGCGGACAGGTGGCGTCGAGATAGAAGAGGTTGCGCGCGGCCGCATCCGCCGGCACCGATTTCGGCACGCCGTGAGCGGAGAAGACGACCGGCTGGGCGCGATGCTCCTCGGGGATCTCGTCCAGTTCCTCGACGAAGATCGCACCCTTGGCCTCCAGCCCCTCGACCACATAGCGGTTGTGGACGATCTCGTGGCGCACATAGACCGGGGCGCCATACCCTTTCAGCGCCAGCACGACGATCTGGATGGCGCGGTCGACCCCGGCGCAGAAGCCGCGCGGCCCGCAGAGCCTTATCGTCAGTTTCGGTCGGGTCGGGGTCGTGTTCGTCATCAGCCAGCCAAGAGAACCAGGATCAGGGCGAGGACGGCCGGCAGCGCCTGGATGTAGAGAATGCGCCGCGACGCCGTCGCGCTTCCATATAGGCCGGCGACGAAGACGCAGCCAAGGAAAAAGAGCTTGAGCTCAAAAGCGAATTCCGGAACCGGCTGGACGAGCGCCCATCCGAGCCCGAGCGCGAGGAAGCCGTTGTAGAGCCCCTGGTTGGCGGCGAGCACTTTCGTCGCCTCCGCCTGCTGCGGCTTCATGCCGAAGGCCTTGAGGCCGGTCGGTTTCGTCCAGAGAAACATCTCCAGCACGAGAATCCAAAGATGTTCGAGCGCAACCAGCGCGGTGAGCAGATCAGCGAGCAGTTTCATCAGTTCCCCTCCAGCCAAGTGGTTTTGTCTTCTATCACGCGATGTCGGCGGGAGGAAAACACCTGCCCACGTCGCGGCTATTCCTGCTTCCGGCCGCGCAGGAAGGCGGTGATCGAGATCACTAGCAGCACGACGGCGAGGCCGTACCAGGTGATCGCATATTGCAGGTGGTCGTTCGGCAAATCGATCTGCGTCACCCCACCCTTCGGCCAGCCGCCGGCAACGGGCGTCGCATCCGCATCGACGAAGAACTGGACGACGTTTTGTTCGGCGAGCCCGGCGCTGGCGGCCATGGCGGAAAGATCCTTCCAGTAGAAGATGTCGCCGGCGACGTCGTTCTCGGGCACCACCCAGGAGGGCTTGCCGGCAAGGCGAGCCCGGGCGAGCCCGGTCACCGTCTGGCGACTTTCAGGCAGGCCCTCGCGGCGGCTTGCCGGGTCCTTCATCTCGTAGGGGATGAAACCGCGATTGACGAAGAGGAAGCGGCGATCGTCGAGCTCGAAGGGGGTGTAGACGTAGTAGCCGGTACGCCCGTCGAACGTCGCGAAGAAATGGCGTTCCCTGTCGTTCAGGAAGCGGCCTTCGACACGGACCGGTCGGTATTCGAAGTCCTCGCCGCGCGTAGCCATCGCCTCGATCTCGGACAACTGCGCCGGCGGCTGTGTACGACGCGCCTCGATGTCGGCGATCAGCGCCTCCTTCCAGTGGAGGCGCCGGACCTGCCAGGTGCCGAGCGAGACGAGCACGGAGAGTGCGACGACCAGCAGGACGAGGCTGACGACGAACTTGGTGCGCCCCGCCGCAGTCCCCTCAGCCACGGTCGATCGTTCCCTGCGAGGCGTTGTTCTTGTACTGGAGCGCCACCAGCAGCGCCTTGATGGTGCGCAGGAGCCAGAGCGAAAGCCCGATCGCCAGCGGCCCCCAGAGGAGCGCGTGCAGCCAGGCCGGCGGCTGGTAGTTGATCTCCGTCCAGACGGCGAGCCCGACGACGATGAAATCGGCGATCAGGATGACGAAGACGGCCGGGCCGTCGCCGGCGTCGATGAAGGTATAATCGAGGCCGCAATTCGTGCAGCGCGGCTTGATCTTGCTCAGCCCGTCGAAGAGCTTGCCCTGCCCGCAGCGGGGGCAGCAGGCACTGAGCGCCGCCTTCACCGGATCGACCGGCGGATACATCGCATTGTCGTCGCTCATGGCGGTCCCTCTGCTGCTGATATTACGCTTCTCTTAGAGGATGCCCGGCACCGGGGCAAATCCTCCGTGGCGGCTTCGGTTCCCCGCCAGCCCCCTCAACGAAAAAGGCGGCAGTCGTGCCGCCGCCTTTTCCGATAGTCGAAAGTTCTTCCGGCGATCAGCCGTGGGCGAGCGGTGCGCCCCAGCCGCCCCAGATGTAGACCGAGAAGAAGAGGAAGAGCCAGACCACGTCGACGAAGTGCCAGTACCAGGCGGCGGCCTCGAAGCCGAAATGCTGCTTCGGGGTGAAATCGCCCTTCAGCGCGCGCAGCAGGCAGACGATCAGGAAGATCGTGCCGACGAGCACGTGGAAGCCGTGGAAGCCCGTCGCCATGAAGAAGGTCGAGCCGTAGATCGAGTCCTTGAAGGTGAACGGAGCGTGGGCGTATTCGTATCCCTGCACGAAGGAGAAGAGCGCGCCGAGCAGGACGGTCAGCGTCAGGCCGGAGACGAGGCCGCGACGGTCGCCGTGCAGCAGGGCATGGTGTGCCCAGGTGACAGTGGTGCCGGAGAGTAGCAGGATGATGGTGTTGTAGAGCGGCAGGTGCCAGGGATCGAGAACCTCGATGCCCTTCGGCGGCCAATGACCACCGGTGAACTCGACGCGGGCGGACTGGATCACTTCGCCCGAGAACAGGCTGGCATCGAAGAAGGCCCAGAACCAGGCGACGAAGAACATCACTTCGGAAGCGATGAACATGATCATGCCGTAGCGCAGGTGCAGCGACACCACGCGGGTGTGATGACCCTCATGGGCTTCCTTGATGGTGTCCGACCACCAGCCGACCATCGTGTAGAGGATGATCGCCAGGCCGATGAAGAACAGCCACGGCGTGGCGAGCTCGAGGCCGAAGAGCTCGAACGACCCGCCCGAGAGATAGCGCATGTAGCCGACGCCACCGAAGGTCAGCAGGAACGCCCCGATTGCGGCCAGGATCGGCCACGGGCTCGGATCGATGATGTGGTAGTCGTGATTCTTCTGATGCGCTTGGGCCATGTCAGCAATCCCCGAATGTCAATCTTTCCTGAGGTCCGGCGGGGCCGGACCCCTCCTCTCACAATTTCTGGTTCCCGTCCGACTTTCCGGCAGGCAGAACCGCCACCGGCTTCGTCTCCTCCTGCGGATAGAAGGTGTAGGACAGGGTGATCGTTCCGATATCCTTCGTCTCCACCGTGTTCACGATCTCCGGATCGATGAAGAAGACGACGGGCATGTCTTTCGTTTCGCCAGGCTTCAGCTCGATGTCGGTGAAGCAGAAGCATTCGATCTTGTTGAAATAGGCGGCGGCTTCCATCGGCGTCACGTTGAAGACGGCCTGCCCCTTTTTCGGCTCGGACGAATGGTTGGTGGCGGTGAAATGGACCTTCACCGTTTCGCCGATCTTTGGCGCCACCTCGCGTTCGACCGGCTTGAACTTCCACATCAGCCCCGGCGCGACATTGGCGTCGAAGGTGACGCGCATCGTCCGGTCGAGAATGACGCTCGAAACCTGCTCGACGCGCTGGGTCGTTCCGTTGTAGCCGGTCACCTGGCAGAACATGCGGTAGAGCGGGACGGCGGCGAAGCTCATGCCGACCATGCCGCCGACGAAGGCGACGCAGGCGACGAGGATCGCCGCATTGCTGCGCCCCTTGCCGGTTGGAATTTTCGTGCTCTCTGCCAAGGTCCGACCTCCGTCCTTCACTGGGCCACGCCGCTGATCTTCACCAGCGTCACGACGTAGAACAGCACCACCAGCGCAGCGAGAACGATGCCGAGCGCGATGTTGCGGCCGCGGCGGGATTTCTTCTGGCTGTCGTTGAGCTTGACGGTTTCCATCAGTGTGCCCCTCCAGGAAGGGTCGCGAATGTCACGACGTAATGGTCGACGAGGAGCGCCAGGAAGATCGCGAAGAGATAGACGAGCGAAAAGCCGAACAGCTTCTTGGCCGCCACCATCTTCTCGTCGCCTTCCGGCATGCGCCAGACGCCGACCGAATAGTAGACGAAGCCCAGGCCGAGAACGGCCGCGAAGGCGCCGTAGAAGGGCGAGGACAGTCCGGTGAGGGCCGGCGCGACGCCGGCTGCCGCGGTCAGCACCGCGTAGAGCGCGATTTGCCGCTTGGTGGCCGGGATGCCGGCGACGTTCGGCAGCATCGGCACGCCGACGGCGCCGTAATCACGCATCTTGAAGAGCGCGAGCGCCCAGAAGTGGGCCGGCGTCCAGAGGAAGATCACCAGGAAGAGCAGGATGCTGTCGAGCGAGACGCCACCCGTCACGCAGGCCCAGCCGACCATGGGCGGGAAGGCGCCGGCCGCACCGCCGATGACGATGTTCTGCGGGGTCGAGCGCTTCAGCCACATCGTGTAGACGACGGCATAGAAGAAAATGGTGAAGGCGAGCAGGCCTGCGGCAAACCAGTTGACCGCGAGCCCGAGGATCGCGACCGAGAAGACCGAAAGCGTGAGGCCGAAGGCGAGCGCCTCGGTGGGCAGGATGCGGCCGGCCGGGATCGGGCGGCGGGCGGTGCGGCTCATGACGGCGTCGATATCGGCGTCGTACCACATGTTGAGCGCGCCCGAGGCCCCTGCCCCGACGGCGATGCAGAGAATGGCGATGGCGCCGAGCACGGGATGGATGTGTCCAGGTGCGAGCACTAGACCAGCAAACGCGGTGAAGACGACGAGCGACATGACCCGCGGCTTCAGGAGCGCGAAGTAGTCGCGTGCACCGGCTTCGGACAGGCGCAGTTCGCCCTCCATGCCCAGCGCTTCGCAGTTGTCGACAACCGTCATTGTTTCCGTCCCGATATTCTTGTTTTCCGGCCGCCGCGCCCCCTCCGGAGCGCGGCAACCGTTTTCGTTTCAGCGTGCGCCGCTTAC
This sequence comes from Ciceribacter lividus, assembly GCF_003337715.1. Classification (GTDB taxonomy): domain Bacteria; phylum Pseudomonadota; class Alphaproteobacteria; order Rhizobiales; family Rhizobiaceae; genus Allorhizobium; species Allorhizobium lividum. The sequence continues at coordinate 73,983 of NZ_QPIX01000010.1, read as the reverse complement.
TTGATGCGCGGCAGCTGCTCCCACTGGTGGTACGGCGGCGGAGAGCTCAGCTGCCATTCCAGCGTAGTCGCACCGACGCCCCACGGATTGTCACCGGCGACGCGCTTCTTCGCGAGAGCCTCGAAGACGCCGAACAGGAAGATCACCACGCCGAAGGCCGAAATATAGGACCCGATCGAAGAGACGTAGTTCCAGCCAGCGAAAGCCTCCGGATAGTCGATGTAGCGGCGCGGCATCCCGGCAAGGCCGAGGAAGTGCTGCGGGAAGAACACCATGTTCACGCCGACGAACATGACCCAGAAGTGGATGTTGCCGATCGTTTCCGAGTACATGTAGCCGGTTATCTTCGGGAACCAGTAGTACCAGGCGGCGAAGATGGCGAAGACGGCGCCGAGCGACAGAACGTAGTGGAAGTGAGCCACGACGTAGTAGGTGTCGTGCAGCGAGCGGTCGAGACCGGCGTTCGCCAGCTGCACCCCGGTTACACCGCCGACGGTGAACAGGAAGATGAAGCCGATCGCCCAGATCATCGGCGTGCGGAACGACAGCGAGCCACCCCACATCGTCGCGATCCAGGAGAAGATCTTGATGCCGGTCGGTACCGCGATGACCATGGTGGCGAAGACGAAGTAGCGCTGGGCGCCGAGCGACAGGCCGACCGTGTACATGTGGTGGGCCCAGACGACGAAGCCGACGGCGCCGATGGCGACCATGGCATAAGCCATGCCGAGGTAGCCGAAGATCGGCTTGCGCGAGAAGGTCGAGATGATGTGGCTGATGATGCCGAAACCGGGCAGGATCAGGATGTACACTTCCGGGTGACCGAAGAACCAGAACAGGTGCTGGTAGAGGATCGGGTCACCGCCGCCTTCCGGCGCGAAGAAGGTCGTGCCGAAGTTGCGGTCGGTCAGAAGCATGGTGATGCCGCCGGCGAGAACCGGGAGCGACAGCAGGAGCAGGAAGGCAGTGACGAGCACGGACCAGGCGAAGAGCGGCATCTTGTGCAGCGTCATGCCCGGGGCGCGCATGTTGAGGATGGTGGTGATGAAGTTGATCGCACCGAGGATCGACGACGCACCCGAAACGTGGAGCGCGAAGATCGCGAGATCGACCGCAGGACCCGGCTGGCCGGACGTCGCAAGCGGCGGATACATCGTCCAGCCGCCACCGACGCCGTAGCCGCCTGCCGGACCTTCGACGAACATCGACAGGATGAGCAGGAGGAAGGCCGGGACGAGCAGCCAGAAGGAAATGTTGTTGAGGCGCGGGAAAGCCATGTCCGGAGCGCCGATCATGATCGGGATCATCCAGTTGGCGAAACCGCCGATCAGCGCCGGCATGACCATGAAGAAGATCATGACCAGGGCGTGCGCGGTGGTGAACACGTTGAACATGTGCTTGCCGCCGTCGATCGCGGCGTCACCTTCGAAGCCGTAGACGATCGACGCCAGGCCGTGGAAGATCTGGATGCCGGGCTCCTGCAGCTCCATGCGCATGGCGACCGAGAGCGCCGCGCCGATGATGCCGGCGATGATCGCGAAGATCAGGTAGAGGGTGCCGATGTCCTTGTGGTTCGTCGAGAACAGCCAGCGGGCGGCGAAGCCCGGCTTGTGGTCGTGATGGTCATGATGCGCGCCCTGACCATGAGCGTGCTCTTCGTGGGCAACAGGTCCAGCCATTGTCCGCACTCCCCTTCCTTATTTCGAAACGTTATCGGCGAGCTGTACGGACTTGTCCGCACCGTCGACCGCGGCCATCAGAGCCTTGTTGGCGTCCTCCACGCTGGTGGTCGCAGCTTCGAGCCAGGCTGCATACTTGTCTTCGGCGACCACGCGGATGGCGATCGGCATGAAGGCGTGATCCTTGCCGCAGAGCTCCGAACACTGACCGTAGAACAGGCCTTCGCGGTCGGCCTTGAACCAGGTTTCGTTGAGACGACCCGGAACGGCGTCGATCTTGATGCCGAAGGACGGCATGGCGAAGGCGTGGATGACGTCGGTCGGAGCGGCGGTCACGAGCACGCGGACCGTCTTGCCGACCGGAACGACCATTTCGTTGTCCACGGCGAGCAGCCGCGGATAGAGCGCCTTGTCCTGTTTGCCGGCGGCGGCGCGGTCGTCATCCGTCTTCAGCATGAAGGAATCGAAGGCGACCTGCTTGTCGCCCTGGTATTCGTAATTCCACTGCCACTGGGTCGCGGTCGCCTTGATCGTGACGTCCGGGCTTTCCGGCTGGGTGAGCTGTGCAGAGAGCAGGTTGAACGAGGGAATCGCGAAGAAGAGAAGCACGAGGACCGGTCCCAGGGTCCAGATGATCTCGATCATCGTGTTGTGGCTGGTCTTCGACGGCACCGGATTTGCACCGGAGCGGAAACGCAGGACCACCACGATCAGCAGGAAGAGCACGAGCAACGTGATCGGCACGATGAACCAGAGCGTATAGTGCTCGAACCACCGGATCTGCTCCATGATCGGCGTCGCCGCCGGCTGGAGATCGGTTTGCCAGGGTGCAGGCTGGTCGGCAAAGCCGGCGGAAGCAAAAAGCAGACAGGTCGTGGCGACCAGCGCTGCGCAAGCTCTCTTAATCACGGTGTCTCTCCCTCGAGCGTTTGATCCACATCAAATGGAAACGCAAAATCCATGCTATGGGTTTTTGTTTAAAATCACAGTTTGTCTCCGACCGCAATACGCCTAACCGAATGGCGCTGCGGCGTTTTTGCGCTACGTCAATTTGTCGCGGGCCCATGTCCCGCAGGAGCTTGACTGCGCCTCCAAAACCCGCTTTTTCGACCGCAGATACGTCTTGCCGGTCCCAAATATGCCGCACTCGGGGGAAAAGACGTTCCGGGGCTTTTCAATACCGCGCCCGACGACAAGAATGGCGGCGATGATTCGAATTCCAGAGGTATCCATGGGTGTTCCAGCACTTCTCAGGTCGGGCGTGCTTGCGCTGGCCGTTGCCGCAGCAGCCGGAACGGGCTTTGCGCAGACGCCGCAACAGCCCGGCACCGTGCGCTCCAATCACGGCGCCTGGTCGATCATCTGCGATACGCCGGCGGGTGCCTCCGTCGAACAATGCGCATTGATGCAGAACGTCGTCGCCGACGACCGGCCGGAAGTCGGGCTCTCGGTGGTGATCCTCAAGACCGCCGACCGCAAGGCGAAGGTGCTGCGCATCCTCGCGCCGCTCGGCGTGCTGCTGAAGGACGGCATGGAGCTCTTCGTCGACGGCAACAATATCGGCCGGGCCTATTTCACCCGCTGCTTCGCCGAGGGCTGCTATGTCGAGGTCGAGATCGACGACGAGCTCATGAAGATACTCCGGGCCGGCAAGAGCGCGGTCTTCGCGCTCCGCGAATCGGCCGACCAGGACCGTGTGGGCATTCCGATCGAGCTCACCGGCTTTGCCGAAGGCTACGACTCCCTGCCCTGAGCACCGGCCGGCAACGAACGATCTGACGGCGCACCGCCCTTCCCGCCCGGCTCTTCGGGCGGACGGGCTTGCCTCCACCCCCTGCCGGACCTACATCGGGTTCGAAGGAGCGCGTCCGCCGCCCGCGCCCAAGGAGCTTTGATGGATACCGATCTTCTCAACCTTTTCGACTGCGACGAGACGAAGCTGCGCTCGGTGCTGGCCGAGACCCTCTCGGGCGCCGACGACGGCGAGCTGTTCGTCGAGCACGCGCAGGCCGAATCACTGACCTTCGACAACGGCCGCCTGAAGGGCGGCAGTTTCAACACCGACCAGGGCTTCGGGCTGCGCGCCGTCGCCGGCGAAGCCGTCGGCTTCGCGCACGCGGGCGAGCTTTCGCTCTCGGCGCTGTCGCGCGCGGCCGAGGCGGTCTCCGCCGTCACCCGCGGCCATGGCGGCAGCTATGCCGCGGCACCCCAGCGCACCAACCGCAAGCTCTACGGCGAGGAGAACCCGATCGGCTCGCCGACCTTCGAGGAGAAGGTGAAGCTTCTCTCCGAGGTCGACGCCTATCTGCGCGGCAAGACCGACAAGGTCCGCCAGGTCACCGCATCGATCGCCGCGAGCTGGCAGGTGGTGGAAATCCTGCGCGCCGACGGCCACCGGGTGCGCGACATCCGCCCGATGACGCGACTCAACATCTCCGTCGTCGCCGGCGAGGGCGACCGCCAGGAAACCGGCTCCTTCGGCATCGGCGGCCGCGTCGGCTTCGGCGACTTCCTGACCGAGGAGAGCTGGAAGAACGGCGCCGACGAGGCGTTGCGCCAGGCGCTCGTCAACCTCGACGCGATCGATGCGCCGGCCGGCACCATGGACGTCGTGCTCGGCAACGGCTGGCCGGGCGTCATGCTGCACGAGGCCGTGGGCCACGGGCTCGAAGGCGACTTCAACCGCAAGAAGACCTCCGCCTTCGCAGGCCTGATGGGCGAGATGGTCGCAGCCCCCGGCGTCACGATCGTCGACGACGGCACGATCGACCTTCGCCGCGGCTCGATCACCGTCGACGACGAGGGCACGCCCTCCGGATACAATGTGCTGATCGAGAACGGCCGGCTCGTCGGCTACATGCAGGACCGGCAGAACGCCCGGCTGATGGGCATGACGCCGACCGGCAACGGCCGCCGGCAGGGCTATGCCCACCAGCCGATGCCGCGCATGACCAACACCTACATGCTCGGCGGCGACAAGTCCCCGGAAGAGATCATCGCCTCGGTGAAGCGCGGCATCTATGCCGTCTCCTTCGGCGGCGGCCAGGTGGACATCACGTCGGGCAAGTTCGTCTTCGGCTGCACCGAGGCCTACATGATCGAGGACGGCAAGATCGGCGCGCCGGTCAAGGGTGCGATGCTGATCGGCAACGGCCCGGAGGCGATGAAGCGTATCTCCATGGTCGGGAACGACATGAAGCTTGACACCGGCATCGGCAATTGCGGCAAGGGCGGCCAGTGGGTACCGGTCGGCGTCGGCCAGCCGCATCTGAGGATGGACCAGGTGACCGTCGGCGGCACGCGGGCGTGAGCGGAAACGCCCTCGTTCCGGAGCTGGCTGTCAGCGACTGGCGCTCCAGCCGTGCCTTCTACACCGAACTGATCGGCTTCGAGGTTGCCTACGAGCGACCCGAGGAAGGCTTCAGCTTCCTGCATCTCGGCGATGCGCAACTGATGATCGACGAGATCGGGCTCGGACGCACATTCGAGCTGGAGGGCGCACCGATCGAACGGCCCTTCGGCCGCGGCCTCAACCTGCAGATCCGGGTGCCGGCCGTGGAGCCCATACTGCGGCGTCTGGAGAAGGCCCGGATCAGTCTCTATCTTTCTCTGGAAGAAAAATGGTATCGCCGCGACGATCGGGAAGTCGGCAACCGTCAGTTCATGGTCGCAGACCCGGACGGCTACCTGCTGCGCCTCTACGAGGATCGCGGCAGCCGGCCGGCCGCTAGAACGACATGACAGAATAAAGAGACCGAAGGAAACCGAGACAAGATGCTGCCCCGCCTGCCCCGCGCCGTCGTCTTCGACATGGACGGCCTGATCCTCGACAGCGAAATCCTCTACCGGAAGTCGGTGATCTCCGCGGCGACGGAAGAGGGCCTGCCGATCGGCCCCTCGATCTACGAGGCGATGATGGGGCAACCCTGGCCCGGTATCGCACAATTGTTGATTGATCACTACGGCGAGGACTTCGACCCGGATGCCTTCCGCATCATCTGGATCGACCATTTCAACCGGCTGATCGAAACCGAACTGAAATTGAAGGCCGGCGTGACGGCACTTCTCGACACGCTCGACCAGCACGGCATTCCGCGGGCGATCTGCACGTCCTCGGCCCACCACCAGGTGCGTCACCATCTCGAAGGGTTCGGCCTCCTGCCGCGCTTCGACCACGTCGTCGCCCAGGGCGACTATGCCCGCGGCAAGCCGGCGCCCGACCCGTATCTCGCCGCCGCGGAAAGGCTGGGCGTCGCGCCGGCGGACTGCCTTGCGCTCGAAGACTCTCACAACGGCATCCGCTCGGCGGCCGCCGCCGGCATGATGGCGGTGATGGTGCCCGACCTGCTCGCCCCGACGGACGAGATCGTCGCGCTCTGCGCGCGTGTCGCCGGCAGTCTGGAGGAGTGCTGTGCCTTCTTCACCGATCCGCTGGCGGCAGAGCGGGCGTAGGCTCTTCAGGAGCGAACCGCCATTTCCGCATGATCGCCGCCTGAAGGTCGAGACGGTGGTGATGAGCCAACAGCAGGACGTGCCCGAGCAGGTCTGCCGTCTCGTCGGCCAGACATCGCCGCAGCTCAGATTCGTCCAATCCCTTTCGGCGGCTGCGGCCGCTCAGCCGGTTGGCCGCCTGCACGACCTCGCCGGCTTCCTCCATCAGCTTCATCAAGAACCAGTCGGCGTCCCGTTCGACGGCATGCGCTTCGGCGTAGGTTACCGATGCGGTTTCAAATCGCAGTGCAAGCTCCTGCAACATTGCGTTCTCCATCTGTTCATGGAGAACATGGCGCGATTCCGGCGGGCGGGCAATTCCCATCAGTGAAAGAAGGGGCAAGTCGACTGACTTCCCGCCGCCGGTCACCCGTTCACGGGCATCAGCACACAGTCGTAGCGGTTTTCGACGAGTTTCTCGCAGGCGCGGCGCGCGTCGACCTTGCTGTCGAAGCCGCTAAAGCGAGCGCGGTAGAAGGTGCTGCCGTTGCGCGAGACGCGCTCGGTATAGGCGTTGCGATTGGCGAGCGGTTCGCCGATCTTCGCCTTGGCATCGGACAGCAGCCCCATGGCCGCCTCGGCGCTTACCGCAGCGGCGATCTGGATCTGCCACTTCCCGCCGCCCCGCACCGGCATTGCGGGCTTGGGCTGGGCGACGCTCTCGACGGCGGCAACCGCCCCGGAGACGTTGCGGGTGTCGGCAAAGGCGGTGCCGTAACGGCTTTCGGGAAGCGGCGCGGCATCGCTGATCAGTTCCGCGACGGCGTCATGATCCGGTGCGACGACGGGAACCGGCACTTCGTTGCCGAGGCGGGCGATCACTGCACCGGGACCGTTGCTGGCGACCAGCTTGGAACCGCCGGAGGCCTTGCGGATATTGCCGTCGATGAGGCTTGCCATCAGCTTGTCGCGACCGGCGGCGCTGCGGCCGCCCATCACGACTCCGATTACGCGACGGTTGCCATCCACAACGGCGCTGACGAGATTGTATCCGGAGGCATTGGTGTACCCGGTCTTGATGCCGTCCATGCCCTTGTAACGGTACATGAGGTTGTTGTGGCCGTTGATCGTGCGGCCGCGGAAGGCGAAGGAGCGGGTAGAGAAGAGCTTGTATTCCCGGGGGAAGTCGCGCATCAGCGCCAGCCCGAGGGTCGACATGTCACGCGCCGTGGTGATCTGGCGGTCGTCGGGAAGGCCGGACGCGTTGACGAAGACCGTGTTCGGCATGCCGAGCGAACGGGCCTTGCGGGTCATCATCTCGGCGAAGGCGGGCTCGGAGCCGCCGAGCTTCTCGGCCATTGCCACCGCAGCGTCATTGGCCGACTGGACGATCATGCCGAGCACCGCTTCCCGCACGGTGATCGCATCACCCGCCTTGACGCGCAGCTTGGTCGGCGGGCGGGAGGAAGCGTATTTCGAAAACGGCACCGGGCTGTCCCAAGAGAGCTCGCCCCTGCGGATCGCCTCGAAGGTCATGTAGACCGTCATCATCTTGGTCAGGGACGCCGGATGGTTGAGCATGTCGCCGTTTTCGGAGGCGAGAACCTTTCCGGTCCGCGCGTCGAGAAGGAACTGGGCGCTGCCGGCATTTGCAGAACTGGTGAAACAGCCGATCACTACGAAAAACGAGAGCGCGACCAACAGCTTATTCATCATTCCTCCACGGGAGCGGATCAGAAACGCGAGAATGTCCGGGTGACAGGAATCGGCGGGCCGATTCGAAGACCGGGGTTGCCTAGACGAAGAATGCGGCGACAATCGAGCAATACAGCCATAATCTGATCGGTGAAGCTGGTCCGACGCTGGTGCCGGCCGGGCGGGCAAAGCGGCGCACAGAAACCGCCGATCGTGGTTAACGTTCCCTTTCACGCAGGCGGCGCCGGCAACCCAAAATCCCCCTTTACCTCAATCGCGGTTGAGGTCGTAGCGTCCGCAAATCATCTTCAAGGACCCGCAAAGGAAAGCAACGACCGATGACCGTCCACGAGAGAGAGATCACCGAATTGACGCCCGCCGTCGCCGAAAGCGACGGGGGCCGCTGGCTTGACCTGCTCGCACCTCGCTATCTCGTCGCCACCGCGATGCTCTGCCTCGGCGTGGCGCTCTACGCCTTCAACGGCTTTCTCGTCAGCACGGTGATGCCGACGACCGTCGCCGAACTCGGCGGCGAGGCGGTGATTTCCTGGTCGCTGACGCTCTTTCTCACCGCCTCGATCATCGCCGGGACAAGCGCGGCCATGCTGAAGGAACGCTTTGGCGCCCGCCTCGTCCTCACCGCCGCTGCACTCGTCTTTCTCGCCGGAACGCTGCTTGCGGCGACCGCGACGACTATGGCCGCCGTCCTTCTCGGGCGCATCGGCCAGGGACTCGGCGAAGGGGTGGTCGCGGCGATCTGCTATGCGCTGATCCCGGAAATCTTCCCGCCCCGCCTGGTGCCGAAGGTCTTCGGCGCGGAGGCTCTGGTCTGGGCGCTCGCCGCCTTCGGTGGCCCGGTGCTCGCCGGCTATCTCACGGAAACGATCTCCTGGCGTGCCGCCTTCTTCGTCAACGTGCCGATCATCGCGATCTTCGTGCTGATGGCGGTGACGATCGTGCCGAACCGGCAAGGCCGCGAGGTTAGGAGCACGGCCTTTCCCGGGCTCCGGCTCGCCCTTCTCGCCACAGCGCTGGTGACGGTGCTGGTCGCCGGCCTGTCCGGTGCCTTGCCGCAGGCGGCCGTCGCCCTCGTGGTCGCCGTCCTCGCGCTCGCCGGTTCGCTGCATCTCGACCGCCGGGCGAAGGAGACGGTCCTGCCGGCGGGTGCCTTTTCACTCGGCTCCGCGCTGGGGCTCGGGCTCTGGGCCGTCCTCCTGATGTCGCTCGCCCAGGCGACGAGCAGCGTCTATCTCGTCTTCAGCCTGCAGAACCTCTGGCACTTCCCCCCGACGGCCGCCGGCGGGATGAGCGCGCTGATGGCGATCTGCTGGAGCCTGACGGCGATCGGCGTCGCCAACCTCCGGTCGGACAGCCGAAAGCGCAGCATGATCTGGATCGGTCCGCTGCTCCTCGTCGGCGGGCTCGGCCTGCTGGTCGCATCGCTCCTGTCGGGCAAGATCGCCCTGCTCGTCGTCGCGCAGGTGGCGATCGGCGCGGCCTTCGGCGTGAGCTGGGGGTATCTCAGCCAGATGCTGATGGACACCGCCCCCGCACACGAGCGCGACAAGACCTCGACGCTCCTGCCGACGCTGCAATCGGCCGGTTACGCGCTCGGCGGCGCGCTTGCCGGGCTCACGGCAAACGCCGCCGGGCTTGCGGCGGCGAAGGGCGCAGAGGACCTGCGCGGGCCGCTCGCCACCGCCTTTGTCCTCGCCTTCCTGTGGTCGCTGCCGGCCGCCCTCGTCTCCTGGCGTGCCGTCCGGCTGCTTCGGAACCCTCGGGGAAACGCCCGCTGAAACCGGCTGCCCTCCCGCGATGCGACTCTGCTAAGGAGAGCCTCCGCACGAAGAGAGGACGACGGGCATGGAGCCGACGCACATCACGCTTGCAGCCATCCCCGCCTATATCGGCAGCCAGAGCACAGGCACGCTCTCCTTCCTTCTTGCCTCGGCGCTGGTCGCCGGCCTGGCGCGCGGCTTTTCCGGCTTCGGCGGCGCGCTCATCTTCGTTCCGCTGGCAAGCTCCGTGGTCGAGCCGCGGCTCGCCGTGGCGATCCTTTTCATCATCGACCTGGTGATGACCCTGCCGATGATCCCCGGCGCCGTGCGCCAGGCCGACAAGCGGGAAGCCGGCATCATGCTCGTCGGGGCGCTCGCCGGCGTACCGTTCGGCACGCTGATCCTCGCCCGCGCCGATCCGCTCGCCGTTCGCTGGGCGATCATCGCCGTGGTCATTTCGCTGCTCGCTCTGCTGGTCTCCGGCTGGCGCTATCACGGCAAGCCTACGGCGCCGCTCACCATCGGCGTGGGCGCGGTTGCAGGCGTCTTCGGCGGGGCAGCACAGGTGAGCGGACCGCCGGTCGTCGCCTACTGGCTCGGCGGAGCGCTGCCGGCGACCACGGTGCGCGCTAATCTCGTCTTCTATTTCGCGATGAGCTCGCTGATCACCGGCGTCAACTACGTGTTCGCCGGCTTTTTCGGCCTGCCGGCATTTGCGTTGTCGCTCGTCGCCGGCCCGGTCTTCGGCCTCGGCGTGCTTGCCGGGTCGCGGCTCTTCGGCAAGACCGACGACCAGGTGTTCCGGCGTATCTGTTACGGGCTCATTGCCGCCGCCGCGATCATCGGCTTGCCGTTGCTCGACGGTCTGCTACGCTGAGGGCGGAATGTAACTCCCCATAGATTCTTGGGTATTCTGGCAACTCCCGCTTAACGCCGATTGGCTACGGTCGCCGCACCGAACGGAACGGCACTCCGGGTGCCGCGACCGGCAGGAGTGAAAGACGGAAGGAAGCATGCTGAGGGAGCTGGCCAGACGCGGCGTCATCACTGCCGGGCTCGAAGCGTCGCACCTGTTGCGACGAGCGGGCGCGATGGCGTCGGCGCGCGGACTCGGAGCGATTTTCACGCTGCACCATGTCCGGCCCTTCGTCCCGACGCTCACCAATGTCAACGATCACCTCGAGGTGACGCCGCAGTTCCTCGACGCCGCCATCCGGCAGCTGAAGGCCGAGGGATACCGCTTCGTGCATCTCGAGGACGTCCCTGCCCTCCTCCAGTCATCCGGACCGGGGCAGCAGCCCTTTGCCGCCTTCACGCTCGACGACGGCTATCGCAACAACCGCGACCACGCGCTGCCCGTCTTCGAACGGCACGGCGTTCCCTTCACCGTCTTCGTCTGTCGCGGATTTTCCGAACGCACCCACACGATCTGGTGGGAGACGGCCTCGGCCATCCTCGACAGGCTCAGGGGCGTCGACCTCAAGGACGGCGGCGAGCCGGTCCATTACGACCTCCGCACACGCGCCGAAAAGCGCGCGGCCTTCGACCACATCGCCGAGGCGATCTGCGCCCACGGCGAGGAGGCCATGATCGAGAAACTCGACCGCGCGGCGGCGGCAGCCGGCATCGACCCCAAGGCGATCGTCGAGGATCTCGTGATGTCGGGAGAAGAGCTCGCAGCCTTCGCGAGGCATCCGCTCGTCACCTTCGGAGCCCATACCGTGAGCCACCGCTCGCTCGGTTTCCTCGATCCGGCCACGGTCTCGGACGAAGTGCGCCGGTCTGCCGACTACGTGGAGGAGATCACCGGCCGGCGCCCGCTGGCCTTCGCCTATCCCTACGGCGACAGGCGCAGCGTCACGGACGCGAGCGTGCGCGCCGTCGAGGATGCCGGTCTCCGCCTCGCGGTGACGACATCCCCCGGCACGCTCAGCACGCAGTCTGCCGAGCGGCTCTTCCGGTTACCGCGGATCTCGCTGAACGGCTTCTACCAGAAGAAGCGCTACGTCTCCGCGCTCGCCTCCGGCATTCCCTTCCGCCTGAAGGGCTGAGCCCCTCAGGGATACATCCTGACCTTGGTCCACGGCGAATCGACCGTCTCGCGGCGGAACTCGATCCGGTCGTGCAGGCGGAACTTGCGGTCGTGCCAGAACTCGATCGAGACGGGGCGGATGCGGAAGCCCGACCAGTGCGGCGGCCGCGGTACGTCGCCGAGCGCGTAACGGGCGGTGTATTCGGCGACCGCCTTTTCGAGCGCGAATCGGCTCTCCAGCGGGCGCGACTGCTTGGACGCCCAGGCGCCGATGCGGCTGCCGAGCGGACGGGAACGGTAATAGATGTCCGCCTCTTCGTCCGAGACGACCTCGACTTCGCCGCGCAGGCGCACCTGCCGGCGCAGCGATTTCCAGTGAAAGCACATCGCCGCCTTCTTCTGGCCGAGGATCTCGCGCCCCTTCTGGCTCTCGAAGTTCGTGTAGAAGACGAAACCGCGGGTATCGAACTCTTTCAACAGCACCATGCGGACGTTCGGAAGGCCGTGCTCGTCGACCGTCGCGAGCGCTACAGCGTTGGGATCATTGATCTCCGAGGACTCCGCGTCCTTCAGCCACGTCCCGAAAAGGGTGAATGGCTCATTCTCTTCTGTAAAGTCACCGCTTGTTAACTTCGATTCAGACATATTAAGTCGAATGCTCCTGAAGTTCATCACCAATGCCCAGGTTTTCAGCGCTGGACAGGACGCCCATTGAGAGACATAGCAAAGTCAGAGACAGGCACAAAGGGCACGACGCCCGGCTTCGGCAGGATTGTCGCCGTCGCCCTTCTCGCACTTCCGCTGACCGGCTGCATGGCCGGAGGGCTCGGCCTCTTCGGGGATGACAAGGTCGATCGCTCGATCGCAACGGGCACCGTCACGGGCAGCCATGTGAACGGCAGCTCCGACGAAATGACCGTGCAGAACGCCGTCTCTTCGGCAGATCTTTCCAAGCTCGGCTCCGATCCGTTGCCCTGGGCGAACGCCTCGACCGGCAGCTCGGGCGTCGTCACCGCGATCCGTGAGCAGAAGCAGGGCGGCGGCGTCTGCCGCCATTTTTCGACGACCCGCCACTCCTACGAGGGCATCGCCTATTTCAACGGCAAGACCTGTGCGGTCGGGCCCGGCTGGCAGCTCGTGAGCTTCGACCGCCAGCCCTGAGGCGCCGGAAGACGCTTCGCAAAACCGAACTCGTCGCCATCCCGGTCGGCGGCCGATTCACGTCGGCCCTCGCTCCACCGCGCCCGGTGTAACTTCTAATTAGCAACTTCTTGCGATGATCGGGCTGTCTGCGCGCACGACGGAGGTCGTCCGCGCCGAAGGTTTCAATGGCCGGCCCCTCCGGATGCGGAGCGTGCCACGCCAAGTCATCGGGGATCTGGATGCGCGACTTCTATTCAGTGCTCGGCGTGCGGCGGAATGCGGGAGCCGACGAGATAAAGACGGCCTGGCGCAACAAGGCGAAATCCGTTCATCCCGACCACAACCAGGACGATCCCGAGGCGAGCCATCGCTTCGCCGAGATCGGCCGAGCCTACGAAATCCTCAAGGATCCTGAGAAGCGCACCCATTACGACCGGCAACGCGAGAAGGCGGAGAACCGCATGCGCGAACAGACGATCCTGCAGCAGCGACAGGCCGCGCGCGAGGCGGCCGAGCGCGCGAAGGAAGCCAAGGAGAACGCCGAGCGCATTCTCGCCGAACTGCAGCGGGCCGAGGCTGAAAAGGCGAAGGCCGAAAGACAATCCCAGACCTCCCAGGCGCAACCGCAGCCTCAGCCTCAGCCTCAGCCGCAATCGCAGGCGAAGGCAAAGCCCGCCGGCAAGGCCGGCGCCGAGAGCCCGGAAGACGTGGTCGCCCGCATCTTCGGCGACAGTCCGGAGGCGGCCGCCGTCGCCGAGAGCCTGCGGCGGGAAGACCAGGCTGCCAAGACCGAGGGAGAGAACGGCGGCCTCTCCGGCCCTGCTCCCCTCCGGCCGATCGAACTCATCAGCGCACTGGTGCGTCGCCTGCGCGGCGTGCAGCCGCCGCCCGAGACGGCGCCCGACATCCTTGTCGACGCGCAGGTCGCAATCAGCGACCTCCTCAACCGCTCCCCGGTGACGGTCACGCTCCCGGACGGGCGCGACCTCCGCGTCAACCTCGACGGCGGACTGAAGGACGGGGACGTCGTTCGCCTGAAGGGCCAGGGCCTCAAGGTCCAGGGCATGCTGCGCGGCGACGTCGCCGTGACGATCCGCGTCCAGAAGACGGAGAAATTCCGCACCGAGGGCTACGACATCCACACCGTGCTACCGATCACGCTCGAGGATGCCGTTCTCGGCTGCGAGGCGACCGTCGAGACGCCGACGGAACCGGTGCAGGTCACCATTCCGCCGTGGTCCGGCTCGGACCAGGTCATCCGCATCGACGATCTCGGTCTTGCGGACGCAGAGGGAAAACGCGGTGTGCTCGCCGTGGAGCTTCGCGTTCTGCTCTGGGAGAAGCCGGACGAAAAGGTCACCGACCTCATGCGGCTGATGCGCCACGGCTTGTTCTTGTGAAGTATTTGTGACAATCACACCCTTTGTTACGCAGCCTAACAGTAGATGATCCCGGTCAATCTTGAACCGTGATGCGGGCTATGCCATAGGCAGTTTCAATCGAAAGTCTTAGGGAAACAAAACATGGTTCAAGGTTCCGGCCTTATGGCAGGCAAGCGCGGCGTGATCATGGGCGTCGCAAACAACCGTTCCATCGCATGGGGTATCGCTAAGGCCTGCCGTGACGCGGGCGCGGACATCGCATTGACGTGGCAGGGCGACGCCCTGCGCAAGCGCGTCGAACCCCTGGCGCAGGAGCTGGACGCCTTCATGGCCGGCGACTGTGACGTCACCAATCTCGAAAGCATCGACGCCGTCTTCAACAATCTCGAAGAAAAGTGGGGCAAGATCGACTTCGTCGTCCACGCGATCGCCTTCTCCGACAAGGATGAACTGACGGGCCGTTACATCGAGACGACGCGCGACAACTTCACCCGCACGATGGATATCTCCGTCTATTCGTTCACGGCGGTCGCGGCACGCGCCGAGCGGATCATGAACGACGGCGGCTCGCTGCTGACGCTCACCTATTACGGCGCCGAAAAGGTCATGCCGCACTATAACGTCATGGGCGTCGCCAAGGCCGCGCTCGAGGCGAGCGTGCGCTACCTCGCCGTCGACATGGGCGGCCGTGGCATCCGCGTCAATGCGATCTCCGCCGGCCCGATCAAGACGCTCGCAGCCTCCGGCATCGGCGACTTCCGCTATATCCTGAAGTGGAACGAGTACAATTCGCCGCTGAAGCGCAACGTCTCGACGGACGAAGTCGGAAAGTCGGGCATGTACCTTCTTTCTGATCTTTCGACCGGCGTCACCGGCGAGGTCCACCACGTCGACTGCGGTTATCACACCGTCGGCATGAAGGCCGTCGACGCCCCGGACATCTCCGTATCCAAGGAATAGTCTCCCGCTTCTGGAGTGGTCTGCCGTGTTCATCTACATGATTCGCCACGGCCAGACCGACTGGAACGCGGAGGGAAGGCTGCAGGGGCAGCAGGACGTGCCCCTCAATGCCCTCGGCCGCAGCCAGGCGAGCCGCAACGGCGAACGGCTTGCGGCCGAACTCGGCGACGCGGCTGAAACCTACGACTACGTCTCCTCCCCGCTCGGGCGCACCCGCGAGACCATGGAGCGCGTGCGCGCCGCCATGGGCCTCGATCCAGCGGCCTACCGGACGGAAACGCGGCTGATGGAACTTTCCTTCGGAGACTGGCAGGGCTTTACGCTCGCCGAACTGCGCCGGCAGGCCCCCGATCGGGTCGAAGCCCGCAAACGGGAGAAATGGGATTTCATCCCGCCCGGAGAGGCCGCCGAAAGCTATGAAATCCTCTCCTGGCGCGTCGGTGCATGGCTCACCTCCGTCGACCGCCCGACGGTTTGCGTCAGCCACGGCGGCGTTGTGCGCAGCGTCTTCCGGCTCATCGGCAAGTGGTCACAGGATGCCGCCTGCAACATGAACGTTCCCCAGGACCGGATCCTGAAAATCGACCGCGACGGCGGGACGGTCACCTGGCTCTGAGCGCCAGGACAGGGGAGCAAGGGGCGCCTTGTGCACCCCTCTCGGCCGGGCTTATTCGCCGACGACCTGGAGATCGTCGACGATGCGCTTGCCGTCGACCTCGGTGAAGAACACGATCACCTTGACGCCGTTTTCCAGACCCTCGAAGTTGAATTCCTGCGGCAGGACATAAGTCTTCCCGTCGTCCAGCGTCATCGTGAGCTGGTCGGCATTGAGGGAACGGATCGTCGCCTCGACGTCATTGCTGCCCGCGAGCGCGCTCAGCGGGGACAAGAAGCTCGCGGTGCCGAGCAGGACTGCCATGACGAAACGCATCCGGAAAACCTTTGCCGCTATTAGTGCATTAAAAACATTGAACAAAAGTAAGCCTCCCGAATGTGGCAGAAGTTGCCCGCAAAAATGACATTTCCATGCGATTGTTGGCACGGGAACACGGCCGCGATCAAGCACCCGTGAAAGAGACCGGTGGACGGGCAACAGTTTTCGGCGGTCACCCTGCGAGCGGACGCTATCCTTCCGACCATTTCCCAGTCCGAAATCCTAAATTAACCCGCGCACGCGTAGTATCCGTGCCGCTGCCCGCCATCCTCGACCGCACGCGACCGCAGGACGAACGCGGACGCCGGGAGGACCATCGCGGCCCCGCATTCGGACGAAGGAGACGTCGAAACTTGGACTTGCCGAGCCACACCCCCGGATGGCGCAGGGCGCGGACACAAAGTGCCGGCTCGTTCCTGCTCGGCTCCGGCATGCTGGCCTGCGTCATCGCCGCAGCAGGAGTCCTTGCCGACCAGCGCTATACGACGGCCCACCGGACCGCTCTGGAGCAGCACGTGCGTGACGGAATGCAGGTCATCCGCTTTGCGCTCCAGACCGAAATCTCCGCCGATTTCGCGACGGTCCGCCATCTCGCATTGGAAGCCGCCATCGATCCCGATCCCGCCCAGCTTCGCACGGCGGCAGCGATCCTCGGCCGCGGCAAGGACCATATCCGCTCGTTTGAGTACGCGGCGAACGCCGCTGCTCCCGCTGAGACGCTCTATTCCCGCGCCAATGCGCCGGTAGCCGCGCCGGCCACTTTGCCAGGCTCTCCCGAAGGGGGACGGCTTCTCCGGATCGGAAGCGGCACCTTCCGGCTCACCGTACCCGTCGGGCAGGCCGGCGCGACCGGCGGCGGCTTCGTCGCCATGACGCTCGAAACCCGGGGGCTTCTGCAGGCGAGCGGGCTTCTGCTTCCGGATGGAAGCATGCCGGAGGCGAGGCCTCTCCCGCTTGCCGACCTGCAATGGTCGGTGCGACATGTGGCACCGGACGCCGCCCCCCTCGATCTCGGCCCGGTCTTCGCCACCGATGCGGCTCCTTCGGTGTCGCGGCTGGACCTGCCGGGCGGCGGAGCCTTCGAAATTGTTGCCGCGCCGCAGGGCGGCTGGAACACGTCTCCGGAGAACCGCATCACGATCCGCCTGGCGATCTTCCTCGCCGGCGCGGCGATCATGATTCCCGCCGTCGTCACCGGTATCCTGTTTCGCGATCGCAACCGCTATGTTGCCGAACTCAAGCGGCGAGAGAAGAAGCTGCTCGAACTGTCGCAACGCCTCAGTCTTGCGATGGACTCGGCCGACATCGGCATCTGGGAGGTGAAGCTCGACGGCCACGTGCTTCTCTGGGACGACCGGAGCGCGGCCCTCCACGGACGCGCGCCCAGCTTCGGGGACGACGAGGACCGGATCGGCGACTGGACCGCATCGATCCACCCGGAAGACCGCGAGAGGATCGAGGCACAGGCCTTCGCCTACAGCTGTATCGCGGTCGCGGAAACCGCCGACATGACCTACCGGGTCGTGCTTCCCGACGGCACCGTCCGCCACCTTCGATCAGTCGGTGCCCATTCGGTCGGCGAAGAGGGCGAGAGCAGGCTGATCGGCGTCGTCCTCGACGTCACCGCCGACGCGCGGATGACGCAGACGCTACGCGACGCCAAGCAGACGAGCGACATCAAGAACGCCGAACTCGAACTGGCGCTCGATGAACTGTCGAGCCGCGAGCAGGAGCTTTCGGAGCTTTCACACAAGTTCGACCTTGCGCTCGCCTCCTACAATTGCGGCATCTGGGAGGCCGATCCCGTGTCCGCGACGGCACTGTGGGACGAGCGGATGCACCAGCTCTACGGCATTCCCTACAGTCCGCGGCGCCTCGACCAGCACGGCTGGCTCTCCTGCCTGCACCCCGACTGCCGCGAGCGGGTCCTCGCCGCCACCAACAAGGCACTCGAAACCGCAACGACGATCAACACGCTGCAGCAGATCCTGTTGCCGAACGGCGAGCCGCGTTATGTGCGCTCCGTCGGCCAGCTGCATGTCGGCAAGGACGGCAAGGAAAAGATCATCGGCATCGCCTTCGACGTCACCGCCGACGCGCTTCTCGCCGAAGAGCTGCGGGCGGCAAAGGCGGAGGCCGACGCCCGCAACATCGAACTCGAACTCGCCAAGACCCGGATCGAATTCAACGCCCTTCACGATCCGCTGACAGCGCTCGCCAACCGCCGCAAGCTCGACGAGGAACTCGACCGGCTCGGGCGCGCTGGCCCGGCGAGCGGGACGCGTTTTACGATCCTGCATCTCGACCTCGACCGGTTCAAGGAGATCAACGACACGCTCGGCCACGCCGCCGGCGACGCGGTTCTCACGCACACCGCCGAGATCCTGTCGCGGGCCGTCGAGAAGGACGACCTGGTGGCGCGCATCGGCGGCGACGAGTTCGTGATCCTGATCACCCGTCCTGTGACCACGGAGGCGCTCTGCCTGCTCAGCGAGCGGATCATCGAGGAGATGGGCCGGCCCGTCGACTTCGAGGGCTTCTCCTGCCGCTGCGGCGTGTCGATCGGCATCGCCCGCTCGCAGGGGATCGGCTCCGACCCGCGCAAGGTGCTGATCAACGCCGACATCGCCCTCTACCAGGCCAAGGAAAAGGGGCGAAACGGCTACGAATTCTTCTCCCAGGCGCTGCAGGCGAACATCGTGACGCGAAAGAGGCTCGCCGACGATATCCTCGCCGGCCTCGAACGCGACGAATTCACCGTCTGGTACCAGCCGCAATTCGATGCGACGACGATGCGGCTGACGGGGGCGGAGGCGCTGGTGCGCTGGAACCATCCCGACCAGGGCATCCTTGCCTCGGGGCGGTTCCTGCGGCTCGCCGAGGAGCTCAACGTTGTCGCGCGCATCGACCAGCTGGTGCTCGAAACGGCGCTGCGCGACAAGATGCGCTGGATGGCCGAGGGCATCGACCTGCCGCGGATCTCGGTCAACGTCTCCTCGCGGCGGCTGCACGATCCGGCACTGGTGGACCAGCTTCGCGGCCTCAGCATCCGCCCGGGCGAGGTCGCCTTCGAACTCGTCGAATCGATCTTCCTCGACGACAGCGACGATCCGGCGAGCGCCAACCTCGCCGACATCAAGGCGCTCGGCATCGACGTCGAGATCGACGACTTCGGCACCGGCCATACCTCGATCGTCAGCCTGCTGCGCCTGAAGCCAAAGCGGCTCAAGATCGACCGGCAGCTCGTCATGCCGATCCTCACCTCGCCGCAGGAGCGCGCGCTGGTGCGCTCGATCATCGAGATCGCCCGCTCGCTCGGTGTGGAGACGATCGCCGAAGGGGTTGAAACGCCGGCGCATGCCGAGCTCCTGCGAACACTCGGATGCGACGAACTGCAGGGCTACGCCTTTGCGAAGCCCCTTCCCTTCGCCGACTTCGCCCGCTTCGCCGCCCGCCGCGCAGGCGTGACAACCGCGCTGAAGGCATGACGGCAATCGCCCTCCGCCGGGACCTGCCCGGAAAGAAAGCCTTTCCTCTCCCGGCGGTTTTCCACTATGTGTGTGCCCCGATACGAGAAGGCGGCCCGGCCGCCCAAGTTCCGGACCTTTGAGACATGTCGCACAACACCTTCGGTCACCTGTTCCGCGTCACCACCTGGGGCGAAAGCCACGGGCCGGCACTCGGCGCCGTCGTCGACGGCTGCCCGCCCGGCCTCCGTTTCCGGCAGGAGGACCTGCAGTCCTTTCTCGACAAGCGCAAGCCCGGCCAGTCGCGTTTCGTGACGCAGCGGCGCGAGGAGGACCTGGTCAAGGTGCTCTCCGGCGTGATGCCGCAGGAGGACGGCTCCTTCGTCACCACCGGCACGCCGATTTCGCTGATGATCGAGAACACCGACCAGCGCTCGAAGGACTACGGCGAGATCGCCCGGCAATACCGCCCCGGGCACGCCGACTACACCTATGACGTCAAATACGGCATCCGCGACTATCGCGGCGGCGGGCGCTCCTCGGCGCGCGAGACGGCCGCCCGTGTCGCCGCCGGCGGCATCGCCCGCCTCGTCATCCCCGGCGTCACCATCCGCGGCGCGCTGGTGCAGATCGGCAAGCACAGGATCAACCGCGACAACTGGGACTGGGCGCAGGTCGGCGAAAACCCGTTCTTCGCACCCGATCCCGCGATCGTTCCGGTCTGGGAAGACTATCTCGACGGCATCCGCAAGGCCGGCTCCTCGGTCGGCGCGGTGATCGAACTCGTCGCCGAGGGCGTACCGGCCGGGCTCGGCGCACCGATCTACGGCAAGCTCGACCAGGACATCGCGAGCGGCCTGATGTCGATCAACGCGGTCAAGGGCGTCGAGATCGGCAACGGCTTCGGCGCCGCCGAGATCACCGGCGAGGAAAATGCCGACGAGATGCGCATGGGCAATGACGGCAAGCCGCTCTTCCTGTCGAACCACGCCGGCGGCATCCTCGGCGGCATTTCGACCGGCGAGCCGGTGGTCGCGCGCTTCGCCATCAAGCCGACCTCCTCGATCCTGACCGAACGCAAGTCCATCGATGCCGACGGCAACAATGTCGACGTGCGCACCAAGGGCCGCCACGACCCCTGCGTCGGAATCCGGGCCGTTCCCGTCGGCGAGGCGATGCTGGCATGCATCATCGCCGATCATTACTTGCGAGATCGCGGCCAGACCGGCCGGCTGAAGTGAGGATTTTCCATGAGCTATGACCAGAGCCGCGTCGTCGATGCCATCCGCGCCTTCGAGGCGGGCGAGATCGTCGTGGTCGTCGACGACGACGACCGGGAGAACGAGGGAGACCTGATCGTCGCCGCGGTCCACTGCACGGCCGAGAAGATGGCCTTCATCGTGCGCCACACCTCCGGCATCGTCTGCGCCCCGATGCCGCGCGAGGAGGCCAAACGCCTCAACCTCAGCGCCATGGTCGCCGAAAACGACAGCGCGCATACGACGGCCTTCACCGTCTCGGTCGACTTCAAGCACGGCACCACGACCGGCATTTCCGCCGACGACCGCACGCTCACCGTGCGCAACCTCGCCAATCCGAATGTCGGCGCCGCCGATTTCGTCCGCCCCGGCCACATCTTCCCGCTGGTCGCCCGCGAAGGTGGCGTGCTGATGCGCTCGGGCCATACCGAAGCCGCCGTCGACCTCTGCAAGCTCGCCGGTCTGCCGCAGATCGGCGTGATCTCCGAGCTCGTCAACGACGACGGCACGGTGAAGCGCGGCCCGCAGGTCGCAAGCTTCGCCGCCGAACACGGGCTGAAGCTGCTCTCCGTCGCCGACCTCATCGCCTACCGCCAGCGCAAGGAGACGCTGATCCAGCTCGCCTCGAGCTTCGCCATCGAGACGCCCTACGGCCCGGCGAAAGCGCATGCCTATTCGCTGCCCTGGGACCCGATGCAGCATCTCGCCGTCGTCTTCGGCGACATCCGCGACGGCGTCGACATTCCGGTGCGCCTGCATCTCGAACATGTCGGCCAGGACGTGTTCGGCAAGGGCCGCCAGATCGACGACATCATGAAGAAGATCGCCGAGAAGGGCCGCGGCGTCATCGTCTACCTGCGCGAAGGCTCCGTCGGCGTCGGCGTCTCGACCACCGCGCGCGCCGGCCACCACGAGCGCGAGGCGCACGAACAGGCGCAGGCCCGCGAAAGCGAATGGCTGGAAATCGGCCTCGGCGCGCAGATCCTCAAAGACCTCGGCGTCACCTCCATCCGCCTCTTCGCCTCACGCGAACGGCATTATGTCGGGCTCGAAGGGTTCGGCATCCGGATCAGCGGGACGGAGATTGTGTGAGGGGGCGAGGCTCGCGGTCCCGGTAACGCGTAGCCAGCACGCCTTTGCAAACGGGAGGGAATAGAGAGGCACGCCCATCAATGCCGGAGTTACTTTCTCTTACTCGCGGAGATTTTTTGGGTGGCATCAATTACAACAATATCAGAAGCAGGCTCCCCTCGCTTCAGTCTCTCGTTCCGAATGGTCTGAATAGTGGTAAGTTTCTCGCCCAGATCGCCGTAGTCGAGCACGACAAACACCCCGTGGTTCGTTCGTGATGAATCTTTGTAAATCTCAAGCTGTTTTTCATACCCATGCACGACGGTCCCCGAAGACCGCTTCATTTCAACAAGAACCCTAGCGTTGTAACCCTTGGAATACTTAAAATCGATTGGGCCACCGCCCATGTTCGCTTCAGGCGATATGTCGATGTTGTTTGCTCTGCAAAAGCAATCTGTGATCGCATAGTATATAAGTTGGGCCGCACGTTCCTTCTTGGGCTTCCCATCAATCCAAAGCGCCTCCCAAAGATTTCCTTTCTCCACATGATGTTTAAACATATCCAACGTATCAGACACAACTCTCTTAATATGCTCAATTCCTTTTTGAATTTCGTAATTAGTAACTGACTTAAAATTCTCCTCTTCAATTCTAAGAATTTCCTTAAGCTTATAGTATCCGAGCGCGTCGCTATTTGGATCATAATACGTTGCCGTATCCTTGACGGCGGCAATGAAAGCCTCAAATAGCTGCTTTGACTGTAAAGCTGCCTCCCTAATTGCTTCTTTTCTATCAGCTACTGTCGGACGCGCTATGCTGGCCAGCAGATGATTTACCCTCGACCTGATGGCTGCGTTAGCGTTAATGGCAGCATCTATATCCGACCAGTCGTTTGCAACTGGTAGCTCGCGAACGATGTCGCTCGGAACGAGTACAATCGCCCGTTCTTTTCCGCTTGTGGGCATATAGTGCGGCAGTGGAATGAGAGGAGTAGCCTCAGATGTCTTTAGGGCGATACCGAGAGGTCTGCAGAAATCGGATGTAATTTGCGCGAG
The DNA here is from genome assembly GCF_003337715.1 of Ciceribacter lividus. Classification (GTDB taxonomy): domain Bacteria; phylum Pseudomonadota; class Alphaproteobacteria; order Rhizobiales; family Rhizobiaceae; genus Allorhizobium; species Allorhizobium lividum. The sequence goes on along the minus strand of NZ_QPIX01000010.1, from coordinate 51,097 downwards.
TTGAGGCTCTATCACCCTGGACGTTAGGTCGCTGATGGTATCAGGCCCTACTTGCTCTTCGAAGAAGCCCATTAGCGATATCATTTCAGGGTCTTGAGAGCCAAGCTCCACAACCTCTTTCGCTGTGCGAAGGATGGCGTCACGAATTTCATCTGGACGCGAAGTGCCCGGACGGTCGCTCTTACCGTAACCCAATCCGTTAGCGGGCGCTTCACGAAGACTGAATAACTGTTGGGCGGCCTTCCAAGCGGCATCACCTTCTCGCTTGGATATAGCAAGCAGCCGTATCACATTCTCGAAGTGCTTTCTAAAGGCCTCGTATCCCTCTTCTCGTATAATCCTATTCGCCGATTTATCGAGTAGGATAGGGTCGACAAACAGCTGTGTGTCTACCGTCAGAAACGGGTCGATAAGCCCCGCTTTCTCAAGCTCTACAGCGGCGACACCAAAATGAGTTGAAAAGAGAAGAGGATTTGAAAAAGACGCCATTGTGATGCTCGCAATTCAGTGCTCAAGAAAATAGTCCACCAAATAACTTATGGTTGCAACCCGCGTCGTGAAAGCCGCATAGTTATCCACCGTCGAATTGGGTTCGTAGTACCCACGGCATGTGAGTGTCTTTAATATGCCATCCGGATTTTCATCGAAATTACTGCTGTGGAGGTCAGATGCGATACATCGCAAATGTCGACGATATTGAGACTGTGCTTATTGAACTAGGAGGACAAGCACGCGCTATCGAAATTCAGAACGCGGTGCTTCAACAGTTCTGCGGTGGCCGCATACCCGAGCAGTACCAGAACGAACGTTCATTTCGCATGACAATCCAGCGCATCATTGAAAACTACTGCCCGGAGGCAGCGGGGTTTGATCCGTCGCGTTATGCAGCCAAGTTTAAACGCGTTGATCACGGTATCTATCGCGTGTCTGGAGTTGATTATCCCTATGGCGAAGATGCAGTTGAGGCACCCGCGCAAACCTACATCGAGGGCGCACTAAAGCAAATCAAAGTCAATGCGTACGAACGAGATCGAAAAGCTAGGCAAGCTTGCATTGATTTCCATGGAACCGACTGCAAGGTTTGCGGACTAGACTTTGGAAGCCGCTATGGCGAGATCGGCACAGGCTTCATTCATGTGCATCACGTCGTGCCATTGGCGTCGATCGGCGACGAATACGAGGTCGATCCAGTGAAAGACCTTGTTCCAGTATGCCCCAATTGCCACGCTATGTTGCACCTTGGCGCCTCTTCCGTATCTGACCTGAAGCGCAGGCTTAGGTAAGCGGTCGGGAGCGGGCTCACGGAAACTGAAAATTTTCGCGGGAAGGTATTTGACATCCTTCGTGGACGCATTGCGCCATAGGTAGGGTCGATGTGGGACGCCCAGACCGTTCATCCAGCATTGCATGCGGTCTTCTGGTCCGGCCTCTGCCACAGCATAAGGGGTATTAGGCGGGGAACGAGCAGTTGGGTTTTATATCACGTCGGACAGCATCAATAACGGACAGAACCTCAACGCCCTGCCGCCCCCTCACCCCGTCCATCCCTCGCCATACTCCACCTTCTCCACGCCGGCGAATTTGGCGATCCGGGAAAGCTCGGCCTCCAGCCTTTCCATCCTGCCGGACGAGGCTTTCACGCCCGGCTCCCACCAGAGGCGCCGGACTGCCAGCACGCCCGTCTTGCGGTCCGCCTTCATGTCGATGCGGCCGACGAGGCGGTCGCCTTCGAGCAACGGGAAGACGTAGTAGCCGTATTCGCGCTTCGGTTCGGGCACGAAGATCTCGATGCGGTAGACGAAGCCGAAGAGGCGTTCGGTGCGGTTGCGGTCGCGGATCAGCGGGTCGAAGGGGCTCAAGGTGCGGATGCGGGCCGGCGGCTCCGGCGGGTCGAGGAGTGTGGGCAGGCTTTCCGCAAGGGCGCAGGAGGCGCGCGGCTTGCCGTCGACCGTTTCGAGCGAGACTTCCTCGAGTTCGTCGCGGTGGCGCTCCACCCAGGCCTTCGCCTCCTGCGGGGTGACGAGGTCGAAGAAGGCGGCGATCTCGCCATGGGTGGCGAAGCCGAGCCGCGTCAGCGCGCCGCGGCAGGCCCAGTCGATGAAGGCGTCGTGGTCGACCTCGGCGGAAAAGTGCTCGGAGGGGATCACCCGCTCGGCGAGATCGTAGACCTTCTGGAAATTCTCCCGCGCTGAAATCGCAAGCTTGCCGGTGTGCCAGAGGAATTCGAGCGCCGTCTTCGACGGGTGCCAGTTCCACCAGCCGCCGGACTTGTGGTCCTCGGCCTTCACGTCGCGGGCCATGACCGGGCCGGTCTCGCGGATGCGCTCGTAGGTCTCCTCGAAGGCCCGGTCGAAGCCCTCCCCCTGCCACTTGCGCCAGTTCTCGCGGATATGGCCCTCGCGGCGGGTGAACCGGTGCTTCCAGCAGGGAAAGAAGGCGGAGGGAATGATCGAGGCGTCGTGCGTCCAGTGCTCGAAGAGCGCGCGGTCCTTTTCGAGAAGTGCTGTCAGGTGTTCCGGCCGGTAGGTCTGGTTGCGGGAAAACAGGATCTGGTGATGGGCGCGCTCCACCGTCGCGATGCTGTCGACCTGGACGAAGCCGAGGTCGTGGATCAGCGCGCAGAGCCCGTCCTTGCCGAGCATGCGGTTCGGCGGCCGCGAAAGCCCCTGCCGTTCGAGAAAGATACGCCGTGCCTGCCGGTTGCTGATCGGAATCGCCATGCACGGCAGGCTAGCGAATGTTCTTGGTATGTTCAATGGGTGGATCGAGTTGGGCCGTGTGTGTTCCATCTGGTTCTGGATTGAAATTGCCCCTCACCCTGGCCCTCTCCCTGTATGGCGGGGAAATTGCCCCTCACCCTAACCCTCTCCCCGCTCGCGGGGAGAGGGGACGTGCCCGGCGGTGCCGCTTGTCTCCTTCTCCCCGTCTTTCACGGGGAGAAGGTGGCGGCAGCCGGATGAGGGGCAGCGAGAACGGTCGCGGCGGCGGATGGGCGACGCCGCCCGACCGTGCCGGCGCATATTCCCCTCGCCGTCCCGCCGGTCTATAGAGAGCGCGGACCAAGGACGGGGACCCGAGCATTGCAGATCACATTCGACCGGGCCGAAGTGCGTTACGGCGCCCGCGTGGCGCTCGAGCCGCTCAGCCTTTCGCTCAGCGAGCGCCGCATCGGCGTGATCGGGCTCAACGGCTCCGGCAAGACCACCTTCGCGCGGCTGATCAACGGGCTCGTCAAGCCGAGTGCCGGCAAGGTCACCGTCGACGGCCTGGACACGGTCGATGACGCGAAGGCGGTTCTCGCCCGTGTCGGCTTCATCTTCCAGAACCCGGCAAACCAGATCATCCTGCCGATCATCCGCGACGACATCGCCTTCGGGCCGAAGAGCCGCGGGGTGAAGGGCGAGGCGCTCGACCGGGCGGTCAACGCGGTGCTCGACCGCTTCTCGCTGACCGAACTCGCCGACCGCCGGCCGCACGAACTCTCCGGCGGAGAGGTGCAATTGGCCGCCCTCGCGGCGGTGATGGTGATGCGGCCCGAAATCGTCATCTTCGACGAGCCGACCAACCAGCTCGACCTCAAGAACCGGGCGCTGGTCGAAACCGCGATCCGCGGGCTGGAAGAAAATGCCATCGTCATCAGCCACGATCTCTCGCTGATCGCCGATTTTCCGCGCGTGCTGGTCTTCGACCGGGCGAAGCTCGTCTTCGACGGCGCGGCGCAAGAGGCGATCCGCTTCTACCGGGAGATCGCGCTGCGATGAGGAGCCTCTACATCGCCGGCGATACCTGGCTGCACCGGCTGAAGCCCGCGATCAAGCTTGGCGCGCTCGCGGTCTTCGCGGCGGCCGTCTTCGTGACCCGCAATCCCGTGGTGCCGGGAGCGGCCCTCGGTCTCGCCGGTCTTGCCTATTTCGGCCTCGGCCAGCCGCTCCGGGCGGCGATGCGGCCGCTGCTGCCGATCCTGGCCACCGTGGCGGTCGTCGCGCTCTTCAACCTTCTCGTCAATTCCGCGGAAGACGCGCTGCTGACGCTTCTGCGGCTCTCGGCGCTGGTGCTGATGGCGGCGGCCGTCACCGCGACGACCGGCATTTCCGATTTCATCGACACGATCGCTGCCGCCGCCCGACCGCTCGAAAGGGCGGGCCTCGTCAAGGCCTCCGACATCGGGCTTTCCGTCGGCCTCGTCATCCGCTTCGTGCCGGAAATCCTCGCCCGCTACCAGGCGATCCGCGAGGCGCATGCCGCCCGCGGGCTTGCCGTCCGGCCCTCCACCCTGCTCGGTCCGCTGATCATCCAGACGCTCAAGGATGCCGACAGCATCGCCGCAGCCATTGACGCCAGGGGAATTCGGGGTCAATGAGCAGGAAAGCAGGGGATTTCCCAAGGAGGCTGCCATGAATACCCGCGATCTCGTTCTCGTTGCACTCTTTGCCGCGATCATCGTGGCGCTCGGCCTGGTGCCGCCGATCATGTTGCCGTTCAACGTGCCGATCTCGGCCCAGACGCTCGGCGTCATGCTCGCCGGCGTCATCCTCGGGGCAAAGCGCGGGGCGCTCGCGCCGGTTCTCGTCATCATCCTGGTGGCGATCGGCCTGCCGGTGCTTGCCGGCGGGCGCGGCGGCCTTGCCGTCTTCGCCGGCCCGACCGTCGGCTTCCTGATCGGCTGGGTGCCGGGCGCCTATGTGACCGGGCAGATCGCCGAACGCTTCGGCAAGCCGGCGATGGACGCCCTGCCGCAGACGCTCGGCTTCTTCGCCGCTTCGGTTATCGGCGGCATCGTCGTCGTCTATCTCTTCGGCATCGGCTATCTCGCCTTCGGCGCCGGGCTTGGCCTTTCCAAGGCCTTCATGGGTTCGCTCGCCTTCATTCCCGGCGACCTCATCAAGGCGGCGATCGCAGCGCTTGCCGGCCGCGCCGTGATGGTCGGCTATCCGCTGCTGCCGCACCGCGCCTGAGATATGCGCGGCCGCGGGCGATCACCCGCGGCCCGTCTACCCGACGGCCTCTCAGCCGCCGGACGAAGCCTGATCGGAAATCAGCGACCAGTGGGTGGCGACGATCCGCCATGCGCCGTCGGCCTGCCGGCGATAGACCTCGGTGCAGTACCAGTGCATCCGCGCGCCTTCGCTGCCGGCATAGGAGAGGAAGCGGAAGGTCAGCACCGCGGCATCGCCGATCTCGATCACCTTCGGCTCGATCATCTCGTAGCGTTCCGCGAAGACCGTGCCACGGATCGCCTCGTAATAGCCGGTGAGCGCTTCCAGCCCTTCCATGCGTTTGTCGAGGAAGGGATCGAAATAGACGACCTCCGGCGCGGAAATTTCGAGAAAGCCGGAAGGATCGCCGTTGCACCAGCGGGCAAGGGCCGCCTTTTCGAGATCGATCACCGGATGGACTTCGGCGGGGGTTTCGGACATCACGTTCTCCTGGTTCGGGGTTGATGTCTGCAGCCTTAACCGATCGAAAAAATTGCGCCAGTACGCACAAATAGCGCCGTTACGGCGCCATTTGTGCGCGCGGAAGAGGGAAAGACATGCGCAAGCAGCGCCACAAGATCTACGGCAACTGCCCTGTGGAAGCGGCGATGGACATCATCAGCGGCAAGTGGAAGGTGGTCCTGCTTTTCCACATCATGGACGGCACCAAGCGCTTCAACGAACTCGGCCGGCTGCTGCCGGGGCTCACCCAGCGGATGCTGACGAACCAGCTCCGCGAGCTCGAGGCCGACGGCGTGATCGCCCGCACGGTCTATCCGGAAGTGCCGCCGAAGGTGGAGTATTCGATGACGCCCTTCGGCATGACTCTCGAACCGCTTCTGAAGGCGCTGTGGGTCTGGTCGGAAACCCACGTGAAGCCACGGCTCGCCAAGGAAGAGTGAAAGGTCGCTGTTTCGACGACAGAATTTGCGTTTGGTCAGTTTCTCGCAGCCAGCGCTTCGGCTATGGTGCCGCAGGACATCTCGAAGAGGAGTGCAGGCATGCTGGAACTGTTCGGTCGATTCGTCGCCCTGATCGGGGCCGCGATGATCCTCATGCGCCGTGGCGGCGCGGGTAACGGCAAGCCGGCCCTCGGCGGCGCACCGATCATCCCGGAAGCGAAACCGCAGCGGATCCCCACCCTCAAGATGCCGACCGCCAGGGGCTGGACCGACGGCCACACACCGACGGCCGCGTCGGGGCTGAAGGTGAACGCCTTCGCCAGGGGGCTCAAGCACCCGCGCTGGATCTACGTGCTGCCGAACGGCGACGTGCTCGCCTCCGAGGCGCTCGGCGTCGACGGCGGGCGCATGCGCACCCCGTTCGACTATGCGATGTATGCGACGATGAAGCGGGCGGCGGCCGTCGGCGAAAGCCCGAACCGCATCACGCTGCTGCGCGACAACGACGGCGACGGCACCGCCGAGGTCCGCCACGCCTTCATGGAAGGGCTCAACCACCCCTTCGGCATGGCACTGCTCGACGGCACCTTCTATGTCGGCAACACCGATGGGCTGATGGCCTATCCCTATACTGAGGGTGCCACCCGCATCGCCGCAGAGGGCCGCAAGATCGCCGACTTCAAGCCGGCCGGCCACTGGACACGCAGCGTGCTCGCGAGCCCGGACGGCAGCAAGCTCTATGTCGGCGTCGGTTCGCTGAGCAACATCGCCGAACACGGTTTCGCCGCCGAGGAAGGCCGCGCCTGCATCTACGAGATCGACCTCAGGACCGGGAAGAGCCGCATATTCGCAGGCGGCCTGCGCAACCCCGTCGGGCTCGCCTTCGAGCCGGCCACCGGCGCGCTCTGGACGGTGGTCAACGAGCGCGACGGGCTGGGCGACGAGACGCCGCCCGACTACCTGACCTCGGTGAAGGATGGCGGCTTCTACGGCTGGCCCTATTGCTACTGGGGCCAGACGGTCGACGACCGCGTGCCGCAAGCGCCAAGCCTCGTCGCCACCGCCATCCGGCCCGATTATGCGCTCGGCGGCCACACCGCCTCGCTCGGCCTCTGCTGGTTGCCGGCGGGCACCCTGCCCGGCTTCCCGGACGGCATGGTCATCGGCCAGCACGGCTCGTGGAACCGTTCGACGCTCTCCGGCTACCGGGTGATCTTCGTGCCCTTCGAGAACGGCAAGCCGTCGGGTCCGCCGCGCGACATCCTGACCGGCTTCCTCTCGCCGGACGAGAAGTTCTCCTACGGCCGCCCGGTCGGCGTGACCATCGGGCCCGACGGTTCACTGCTCGTCGCGGACGATGTCGGCGACGTCATCTGGCGCGTGACGGGGGCGTGAGCAAGCCGACCGCGCAGCCGTTCGTCACGGGAGATAGCTGTAGAGCCAGTCACGCAGGGTTTCCGGCAGCGTGACCGGCTCGTCGTCGTCCCTGCCGGTCGCCGCCCAGACGATCTCGACCTCGGCCGCAAGCGTTTCGCCGCGCTCAACGAGGATATCGAAGCCGACCGACTTCATGCCGATCTTGTCGACGCGGACGGTAAGCTTCACCCGATCGTCGAGATGCAGGGGCTCGTGCAGGCGGATCTCGATCTTGGTCGGCTGGAAGTGCGGCTCGTCCTCAAGCGGCGGGCGATAGCGCCAGAAATGGCTGAGCGCGGTCTCGGCATGGGCGAGATAGGCGGCATTGTGCATCCGCCCCGTCATATCGATGTCGCGATAGGGAACGATGGTTTCCGTCACTTCGACGCGCTCGATGTCGTCCATGGCCTGCCTGCCCTCTCCCATGTGCAAGGCATTTATACGTTCATTCGGCGAGGAAGAACAAGGAGCGGCGGGAACGGCGGGCTTCTGTTGACAGTCGTCAATCGAGGTGGCGGAGCGGTGGCGCTACGCGCCGCGCGGTCCTAGAATGGCCCGCGAAGACGGAGAAAGCTACTTCGGGCCGACCGGCCGAGAATACCATCTGACCCGGGAACGACCATGACCACACGCCTCTACGAGCACCCGGTTTTCCTCGAGCACCTGACGCCCCCCGGCCATCCGGAGCGGCCGGACCGGCTGCGCGCGATCAACATTGCGCTCGAACATCCGAATTTCGCGCCGCTGCAGCGGACGCAGGCGCCGCAGGCGAACGAGGATGCGGTGCTTCTGGTGCATCCGGAAGAGCACCTCGCCGCAATCAAGCGGCAGATCCCCGAGGAAGAGGGCGAGATCAACCGGGTGGAGACCGACACCTATGTCTCGCCGAAAAGCCTGCAGGCGGCGCTGACGGCGATCGGCGGGGCAATGGCCGCCGTCGACGCGGTGATGGCACGCGAGATCACCAATGCCTTCGTCGCCTGCCGCCCGCCCGGCCACCATGCGGAGAAGGCGACGGCCATGGGCTTCTGCCTGTTCAACACCATTGCCATCGCCGCCCGCCACGCGATGCGGCATCACGGCGTCGAGCGCGTGGCGATCGTCGACTGGGACGTGCACCACGGCAACGGCACGCAGGACATCTTCTGGGACGACCGGTCGGTACTCTTCTGCTCGACGCACCAGATGCCGCTCTATCCCGGCACGGGCAAGAAGGAGGAGACCGGCGCCTTCGGCAACATCGTCAACGCGCCGCTGTCGCCGAACACCGGCAGCGAGCATTTCCGCGAGGCGTTCAAGGCGCGCGTCCTGCCGGCACTCGAAAGCTTCCGGCCCGACCTCATCCTGATCTCGGCCGGCTTCGACGCGCACCACCGCGACCCGCTGGGACAGCTCAATCTCGTTGGCGAGGATTTCGACTGGGCGACCGGGCGGGTGATGGAAGTGGCGGACAAATTCGCCCATAACCGGGTCGTCAGCCTTCTCGAAGGCGGCTATGATCTCGAAGGCCTCGCCGAATCGGCGGGCATGCATATCATGAGACTGATGAAGGGTTGATCATGACCGAAAGCGCCCCCCAGGCCGATCTTTCCGGCTATTCGTTCGAGAAGGCCGTCGCCGAGCTGGAGAGCATCGTGGCGCGACTGGAGCGTGGCGATGTGGCGCTTGACGAGTCGATTGCCATCTACGAGCGCGGCGAACAGTTGAAGAAGCATTGCGAGACGCTGCTGGCCGCCGCCGAAAACCGGATCGAGAAGATCCGCCTCGACCGTGCCGGCAAGCCGCAGGGCACCGAGCCTCTCGACCGCGAGTAATACCCGCAACCCGAATGCAGGCCCGGCGCTTCCGTCCGCAGGACGGGAGATGCTTGCGCTCGCCTGCAACGCGGCTTTCCATTTTCCAGTATTTCCAAGTTTACTGACGGAATATCGTCCCGATCGCGAATTTCTTTCCAAGCGGACATTGATCCAGAAGATACTATATCAGCGCTACAGAACTTAACAGTTGCGGTTGTGCAATAGTGATCGCAGGAAAACCTTCTGCGTGCAGTTTAGTTTATCGATGCAACCGCAGTTAACCGCTTCTCAACCATTCCGTTGCAGAACAGTATTGCCCCGCAATTTCGCGAGGCAGGCGAGATGAAGTGGCCGCGCGCAGGGCCGTCGCCTACCGGAAGCCGTCCTCCAGGAGCCGCTTCCGGCCGATCATGTTTTCCGATCACAGCCATCTCCGCATGCCGCCCTCCCCGGTGCGCGGAACCGTATTTCAGAAGGAATTTCCATGAAGCGCCCCACCGTCAAGACTTCGCTGATCCTCAGCCTGGCGTCGATCGCCGTCATCACCGGCGGCCTCGCTTTCGCCGCCATCTCCGGCATTTCCACCATTTTCGATCGCGGGAGCGAGGTTGCCGACAGGATGCTGCCTTCGATCAACCAGGTGCGACTAATGGACAAGGGCATGGTCGACGTCCGGCTTTCCTATGCCCGGCACATCATGAGCGTCACTCCGGAGGCCATGACCGCGGCCGAAAAGGACATCAAGACCTATGTGGATTTCCAGCGTGAGCTGATCCGCAAGCAGAACGAGCAATTCGTCAGGGATGCCGAAGAGCAAAAGCTGATCGGCGAGGTGACGGCAACCCTCGATGCCTACGTCCAACACGGCGAAAAGGTGCTGGCGCTTTCCCGCGAGAACAAGAACGACGAAGCCAAAGCCGCCTTCGCCGACGAATTGCAGAAGTATGGCGACGCAAGCGACCAGGCAATCGACACGATGGTCGATCACTATGTCGAGCAGGCGGATGCCGTGCACAACGAGATGAAGGCCGAATTCGACTTCATTGAGGTCCTGATTGTTTCCGTGAGCGTCCTTGCCATGCTCATCACCGGTGCGGCGATGCTGTTCACCGTCACCGGGGTCGCCAACCCGATCCAGCGCATCACCCGTTCCATGCGCGGGCTCGCCGACGGCGACACCGATGCGTCGATCCCCTATGCCGGCCGCACCGACGAAATCGGCCAGATGGCCGGCGCCGTCGAAGTCTTCCGGCAGGCGGCAATCACCAACAAGCGTCTCGAGGCTGAGGCCGAAGAAAACCGCCGGCAGGCGGAACTCGACCGGATCGCCAGCCAGCAGCGCGCCGAAGCGGAAGCCGCCGAGCGCATGCGGGTTGCGACCTCGGGCCTTGCCGCCGGGCTGAAGCGGCTCGCCTCCGGCGACCTCTCCTTCCAGCTCGACGAGGCCTTCGCCGCCGACTTCGAGGAACTGCGCCGCGACTTCAACCAGTCCGTCCAGCAGCTCTCCTCGACGCTGCAGGTCATCCAGCACAGCGTTTCCACCATGGACAACGGCGCCCGCGAAATGGCGAACGCCGCGGAGAACCTCTCGAAGCGTACGGAGCAGCAGGCCGCCTCGCTCGAGGAGACGGCTGCCGCGCTCGACGAGATCACTGCCAACGTCAACTCCTCGACCCGCCGCACCGAAGACGCCCGTGCCGTCGCCACCCAGGCGAACCAGGGTGCCGCGAAATCGGCGGGTGTCGTCGCCAGCGCCGAGGAAGCGATGCGGCGCATCGAGGGGTCCTCGCAGCAGATCTCCAACATCATCGGCGTCATCGACGAGATCGCCTTCCAGACCAACCTGCTTGCGCTCAACGCCGGCGTCGAGGCGGCGCGTGCCGGTGAGGCCGGAAAGGGTTTCGCCGTCGTCGCCCAGGAGGTCCGCGAGCTCGCCCAGCGCTCCGCCCAGGCGGCCCGCGAGATCAAGGGTCTCATCCAGAACTCGTCCGACGAAGTGGAAAACGGCGTGAAGCTGGTGCGCGACACCGGCGTGGCGCTGCAGGCGATCAGCGGCTTCATCACCGAGATGAACCAGCACATGGATTCGATCGCCACCGCGGCAAAGGAACAGTCGATCGGGCTTGCCGAGGTCAATACCGCCGTCAATTCGATGGACCAGACGACCCAGCAGAACGCCGCCATGGTCGAGCAATCGACGGCGGCAAGCTCGAGCCTCGCCACGGAGACCGCCAAGCTCCGCGAACTGATCGGCCAGTTCCGGCTCGCCGCCGGGGAACGCGCCATCACCACGGCATCACGCCCGCTAGCCAGTGCCGCCCCGGTCACCCGACCGGCATCGCGCCCGCAGTCGGCCCCTGCCCCGAAGGCCACCTATACCCGTGGCAATGCGGCACTCGCCGTCGACGACTGGGAAGAATTCTGAGCCGAGAGGCTCAGGCTCCAGACGATCTCAACCCCCGGCCTGAACACCGGGGGTTTTTCTTTGCCCGCAAGGGTCTTCGTCGAGACGTTATCGGTGCCGCCACACTTTCAAGGCAGAAATCAGAAGGATCACCGCGAGGGCCGGAAGCAAGACCACATTGGGCACGAGACCGAGCAGCCGCCCACCGACAAATGTCCCGACGATCGACCCTGCCGCCATCACGAGAAGGAACGCCTTGTTGCGGCCGAGAACGGCAAAGCTCTGGTCGCGACTGTATCGGGTGAAGCCGACGAGCATGGTCGGAAGGCTCACTGCGAGGGAAAGACTTCCAGCCAGTTTGATATCCGCTCCGAACAGCAGCACGAGCGTCGGAATCAGCAGTTCCCCACCAGCCACACCGAGCAGCGAGGCGACGATCCCGATGACGACGCCCGCCACCACGCCCGCAACGACCTGCGCCGTCCCGCTCAGGAGCGGTTGCCCGGCGACGGCATCATGACCGACGGCCAGCACGACCGCGATGATCACGAGCAGAACCGCAATGACCTTGTAGAGTGCTTCCGACTTCAGGCGCGTCGCCCACCCCGCCCCGAACCACGCTCCGGCAAGACTTCCGGCGAGCAGATTGACCACAATCAGCCAGTGCGCGGCAATCTCACTGAATGGAATCGTTGCCGCCCGGAACGGCAAGGCGGAAGCGACGACGACGAGGCTCATGGCCTTGTTGAGAATGACGGCTTCCAGGGCGGCGAAGTTGAAGAGGCCGATCAGCAGCGGCAACCGAAATTCCGCACCGCCGAGACCGATCAATCCACCGAGGGCACCGATGACTGCACCGCCCCCGAATGCGGCAGATCGACCTCGGGATACAGGCGCATCGGCAGAGTCGACCATGATCGTTATATCCTCAAAAATATCACGCAGTGAGGGTTTTATGCAGGCAAACCGGCCGCTCTGCAACTGCTCCTTGCGCGGCGACGCTCCCTTTTGGCTGTGGCGAAACCGGTCTCCTAGGTTTCCCATCGGTCCGCGGACAGGAGGCGGAAGAATTTTCCTTTAATACGCGAAGACAAGCGAAAATTTAGAATATCATGCTTCTATCGCATTTGTCGGCAAACGCCCGGCGATCTACCTGCAGGTCGAAGGAGTTCGCCATGCAGATCAAAGAGACGCCCGACATGTGGGTTTTGCGCCTGTGCAGGCGCTTGCGCATTCCCGAGGTCAAGCAGGCGGCAGCCGAGTGTGCGCCCCTGATCGAACGGCAGATCGAGGCGGCCGGCCTGAGTGCCGACGGTCCGTGGCTGTTCGTTTCGCACCACCTGCCGAAGAACGGCAAGACGCCTTTCGACTGGGAGATATGCCGGCCTGTCACCAGACCCGTCGCCTATACCGGTTCGATCGAGCTTTGCCACTTCGAACCCATCATGGTCGCGGCCCGCGTCCATCAGGGGCCCTTGCGAACCCTGTTTACCCAAGGATATGCGCCGCTCGTCGCCGAGATCGAAATGTCACGCCATCACTTCTCTGGCGAGAGCCGCGAGGTCTATCACGACTGGCGAGGACCCGGCGCACCCTATCACCGGATCGAGATCCAGTTCGGATTGTCGCGTTGACCGTTCACGAACCAACATCCACATGCGAGTCGCTTTGCCGGCAGTTCCCCATCGGCGGCAATCGCCCTGCCTGAGTGGCGTTTCCGTCCAAGGATGCAGACGGGGCGGTGACGCAACGGCCTTGCGGCCTGCAAACCCTCAGACCGGTTGGTGCTGGCCACTACAGCCACACACTCTCCGACGGCAAAACGGTTTGACGTTTACGTAAAAATCAATTAGCCAAAGGACACGATTTCCGCATCAGGCCCGGAGGACCGGCCGCGGAAATGACGGGACGTCAGCAGGAGGAGCATGCGCATGTACAAGGCGCCGGTAGACGAGATCGCATTCACCCTGAAGCATGTGGCCGGCCTTTCCAAGGCAATCGACGAGGGACGCCTCGGAGACCTCAGCGACGACCTGGTGGACGCGATCCTTTCCGAAGCCGGGCGCTTTGCAAGCGACGAGGTCGCCCCGCTTGCCGAGATCGGCGACCGGCAGGGCGCAAGGCTCGTCGACGGCAAGGTCATGGTGCCGGACGGCTGGGCCGACCTCTATCGCCAATGGGCCGAGGGGGGCTGGAACGCGCTCGTCGCCCCGGAAGAATTCGGCGGTCAGGCGCTTCCCCATATGCTCAACGTCGCCGCGCTCGAAATGTGGAATTCCGGCTCGATGGCGTTCGCGCTCGGTCCGACGCTCACCATGGGCGCCTCGGAGGCGCTCGCCGCCCACGGCAGCGAGGCGCTGAAGGAAAAATTCCTGCACAAGATGGTGTCGGGCGAGTGGACCGCCTCGATGAACCTCACCGAGCCGCATGCCGGGTCCGACCTCGGCGTCATGAAGACGCGCGCCGAGCGCCGCGACGACGGCACCTACCGCATCTTCGGCCAGAAGATCTTCATCACCTGGGGCGAACACGAAGTCACCGACAACATCGTCCACCTGGTGCTGGCGCGCCTTCCCGACGCCCCGGCCGGCACCCGCGGCATCTCGCTCTTCCTGGTGCCGAAGTTCCTCGTCAACGACGACGGCTCGCTTGGGCCCCGTAACGACCTCCACTGCCATTCGCTAGAGCACAAGCTCGGCATCCACGGCTCGCCGACCTGCACGATGATCTATGGCGACGGCAAGTTTGGCGACGAGCCGGGCGCGATCGGTTACCTCGTCGGCGAGGAGAACAAGGGGCTCGCCTGCATGTTCACGATGATGAACAATGCGCGCCTCGCCGTCGGCATGCAGGGCGTCGCGATCTGCGAGGCGGCGACCCAGAAGGCGGTCGAATACGCAAAGGAACGTACCCAGGGCAAGGCGCCCGGCTGGACCGGTTCCGGCATGAGCCCGATCATCGAGCATCCGGACGTTGCCCGCACGCTGATCACCATGAAGGCGCTGACCCAAGGCTCGCGCGCCATCTGCTATTCCTGCGCCCATGCGATCGACATGTCTCACCACACGGACGGCGCGGACGCGAAGAAGTGGGCCGAGCGCGGCGCGCTGCTGACCCCGATCGCCAAGTCCTTTGCCACCGATGCCGGCGTCGACGTCGCGTCGATGGGCATCCAGGTGCATGGCGGCATGGGCTTCATCGAGGAGACCGGTGCCGCCCGTTACCTGCGCGACGCCCGCATCGCCCCGATCTATGAAGGCACCAACGGCATCCAGGCCGCCGACCTCGTCACCCGCAAGCTTCCCCTGTCGGAGGGCGCCCAGGTGCGCGGTTTCATCGCCGAACTGAAGGAGATCGCCAAGGCCGTGCGCGCCTCCAACCTCGAAGGCTTCGGCACCACCGCCGACCGCATCGATGCGAGCCTCGCCGATCTCGAGGACACCACGGAATGGCTGCTCGCCCGCCTGGCTGAAGGCAATGTGGCCGCGGCCCTGGCCGGCGCCACCCCTTACCAGCGGCTGTTTGGCCTCGCGCTGACAGGAACCTATCTCGCCAAGGGCGCGCTCGCCGACGAGGACCACGGCCGCGACAACCGCATCGCGCTCTGCCGCTTCGCCGCGGAAAACCTGATCGCCGAGACCGCGGCCCTCAAGGACCGCGTCGTCAACGGCGAAGCGAGCCTGACGGCGGCGCGTGCGCTTTTTGCCTGAAGACCCCTCCGCAACCCCTCCCCACAAGGGGGAGGGGCTGAACGTCCGCTACCGTTTGAGGGATGCGGAAAGCTCGCCTCGACTTTCTCCCCCTTGTGGGGGGGATGGCCGGCAGGCCAGAGGGGGCATTTCTTGGCTGAACTTTCTTCCTGGCTCAGCATCCGAGCCACAACTAGGAAAACCCAGATGACCGACCTCATTCTGATCGAGCGCCCCGAAGCCTATCCGGGCGTGCTGGTGATCCGGTTCAACCGGCCGGAGAAGAAGAACGCCATCACCCAGGCGATGTATGCGAAGATGACGGACGGCCTGCTCTCCGCCGAGGACGATGCGGAGATCCGCTGCGTGGCCTTCCTCGGCACCGAAGGCTGCTTCTCCGCCGGCAACGACATGGCCGACTTCCTTGCTTTCGCCATGGCCGGCGCCGTCGGCGAACCGGCTGCCTTCGGCTTTCTCAAGGCGCTCTGGAGCGTCTCGAAGCCGGTGGTCTCCGGCGTCGACGGGCTGGCGATCGGCATCGGCACGACGATCCAGATGCATTGCGACATGACGATCGCCTCCGACCGCAGCCTGTTCAAGACGCCGTTCGTCGATCTCGCACTCGTTCCGGAAGCCGGATCGAGCCTGCTTGCCCCGCGGATGATGGGCCACCAGCGCGCCTTCGCGATGCTCGCCGCCAGCGAAGGCTTTTCGGCTGAAGAGGCGCGCGCCGCAGGGCTGATCTGGAAGGTCGTCGCCCCGGAAGCGGTCGAGGCGGAAACGCTGACGCTCGCCGCGTCGATCGCCGCCAAGCCACCGGAGGCGATGCGGATCGCCCGCGACCTGATCCGCGGCGACCGCGCCGAGCTGTTCGTGCGCATGGAAGAGGAACTCGCCTTCTTCGTCGAACGCTTGAAGAGCGCCGAAGCACGCGCCGCCTTCGAGGCCTTCCTGAAGGCAAAGAGCTGAAGAATGTCGGCGGGCGCCGTCCGAGGCCGCGGCCTCCCTGTCCGCCATCACAAAACCGCCTCTTCGCGCTTCTTTAATTCCTGCCGGCTAAAACAACGAGCGTTGTAGCTGGAGGATGAGACCGATGCGTGCAATGATCCTGTGCCTTGCCTTTGCTCTGACGGCGGGAACTGCCCTGCCGGGACAGGTCACGACCGGCGACGGCCTGCTTCACCTCGTGCAGGACAACGGGTCGGGGACGATCAACAGCGAGTCGAACAGGCCGGCGCCTCCGCCCGGAATGCGGCCGCAGCGCTTCTACTGCGTGATCGATCCGCCGGCGAGCGCCGAAACCGACGACAAGTGGTCGTGTCCCGCAAGACCCGGCCGCGTCGGCGGCCGCTGCCGCTGTGCGGGCATGGTCGGAAGCGGTACGCTCTACGCCTACTGAGGCGCGTTCAGCGTCTGACGAGGGTCGCGACAACCTCGACATGCGGCGTCCAGAGGAACTGGTCGATCGGCGTGACGCCGGTGATCGCATAGCCGCCGTCGACGAGGATTGCGAGGTCACGGGCGAGCGACAGCGGATTGCAGCTCACCGCCACCACCTTCTTCACCGCCGAGCGGGCAAGCTCGCGACACTGCGCCTCGGCGCCGGCCCGCGGCGGATCGAAGACGACCGCGTCGAAGGTCTTCATCTCCTGCGCCATCAGCGGCCGGCGGAAGAGGTCGCGCCTCTCCACCGAAACGGGCTTCAGCCCCTGCGTGTTGCGGGCGGCGTGATCGAGTGCCTTCAGCGCCTTTTCGTCGGATTCGACGGCGTGCACCTGGGCGGCGCGCGCGAGCCGCAGCGCGAAGGTGCCGATGCCGGCGAACATGTCGGCGACGCGCTTCGCCTTGCCGACATAGTCGAGCGCAAGCTTCGCCATCGCCTCTTCGGCGGCAATCGTCGCCTGGGTGAAGGCGCCGGGCGGCGGGGAAACCCTGACGCCGGCGAAATCGAGAAGCGGCTTCTGCGGCTCGATCACGATTTCACCGTTTGCCGAGACACGCGCGATGCCGCGAAGCTTCAACGCGGCCTCCGTCACGTCGCGGCGCTGGCGGTCTGAGAGCTGTTTGACGCCGTCGATCGCGATGTCGAGGCCGGTGAGGCTCTCGATCACCGTGATGCGGAAGGCATCCGCGCCGGCGGCGGCAAAGCCGATCGTCCGCACCGCTTCCAGCCGCGCGAAAATGCCGGCCGAGATGACGGGACATTCCTCGATCGGCACGATGTGATGGCTTTCGGCCTGGTTGAAGCCGACGAGCAGGCCCTTTTCCGTGCGACGGGCGGCGAAGACGACGCGCCGGCGTTGACCGGCCTCCGCCTCCACCAGCGAACCGACCTCCGGCTCCAGACCCTTCGACTTCAGCGCCGCGATCACCAGCGAGCGCTTGAAGGCGCCATAGGCCGGACGCGCGAGGTGCTGCAGCGAACAGCCACCGCAGCTGCCGCCCACGCCTTCCGGCCCGAAGTGCCGGCAGGCGGGCTGGATGCGGTCGGGCGAGGCGACGCTCGTCGACATCACCGTGCCGTGGTTCTTCACGCGGGCGATCGCGACGGTCTCGCCGGGCAGCGCGAAGGGGACGTAGATCGGACCGGCGGGGCCGTGAGCAATGCCGTCGCCCTGGGCGCCGAGGCTGGTGATGGTGACGGTTTCGGTGCTCATGGTTTGCGTCCTGCGAGGAGGAATTCCTGGTTGCCGTCGCCGCCGGCGATCGGAGAGGAAATGAGGCCGAGGCTCTGCCAGCCCATGTCTTCGACGAGCCAGCGCTCGAGTTCGGCTGCGACCGCCGGCGCCGAAGCCGGGTCCTTCAAGAGGCCCGCCTTGCTGATCGCCTCGCGCCCGGCCTCGAATTGCGGCTTGACCAGCAGCAGGCAACGGCTGTCCGGTTCCGCCATGTCGAGCGCCGGCGCCAGGGCGAGCTTCAGCGAGATGAAGGAGACGTCCGAAACGACGAAGGAAATCGGCCGGTCGCCGATATCCTCGCTCTCGAGATAGCGGGCGTTGAGCCCCTCGATGTTGGTGACACGGGGATCGGCGGCGACGCGGGGATGCATCTGGTCATGGCCGACGTCGATCGCCGTCACGTGGGCGGCGCCGCGCTTCAACAACACCTCGGTGAAGCCGCCGGTGGAGGCGCCGACATCGAGGCATTCCTGCCCGGACGGATCGAGGCCGAAGTGGTCGAGACCGGCCACGAGCTTCAGGGCAGCGCGCGAGACATAGTCCTGCGCCGGGTCGTCGATCTCGATCGCCACCTCGGAAGAGAAGGTCAGGCTCGGCTTGGTCACGACCTTGCCGTCGACCTTCACGGTGCCGCGCTGGACCGCATCGCGCGCCCGCGAGCGGCTGGCGACGAGATTTAGGGCGACCAGCAACTGGTCGAGGCGTTGTTCATCGGCTTTGGTCATGCGGCTGTCCATGACCCGCAAAGGAGGCCGTGGCAAGCCTTTTGTTCCGTTCCGTATCCCGGCTGCCGCCGAGGGGCCATTTCTGGTGTGACTTTGCGGACGATTGACGCTCCTTCGCATTCGCCGCTAACTGTAGCCAGCACGCGGCAGAAGGATTCTCGCGATGAAGAAAGCTCTCCTGGTTCTCCTTTCCAGCGTCGCCGCCGCACCGGCGGCCGTTGCCAACGACACGATGGCCGAACTCAAGGCCGGCGGCCTCGTCTACGTCCAGACGACCGACGTCTCGATGGAGAGCGAAGACCTCTTCATTTCGCCGGAAAAGGTCACCGTCGACTACGTATTCCGCAACGGCTCCGACAAGGACGTCGAATCCTACGTCGCTTTCCCGATGCCGGACCTGACGGCGGGGCCGGACGCAAACGTCGCAATCGGTGACGCCCAGTCCGACAACTTCCTCGGCTTCACGGTGACGCAAGACGGCGAGGAGATCACGCCCGACCTGCAGCAGCGCGTCTATGCGACCGGGCTCGACATGACGGACGAGGTAACCGCCCGCGGCATCCCCCTCCTGCCCTTCAGCGACGCGACCTATGCGGCGCTCGAAAAACTTCCGCCGGAGGTGCTCTCCGACTGGACGGCGCGCGGCCTCATCTTCGATGACGCCTACGACGCCGGAAAGGGCTGGGAGCATCACCCGATGCCGCTCTGGACGCTGAAATCGGCCTACTGGTGGAAGACGACCTTCCCGGCAGGCAAGGAAGTGCGCGTCCATCACGAATACAAGCCGGGCGTCGGCGGCACCGCCGGCCTCTCCTTCATCCAGGAGGGAAAGCCGGGCTACAGCTACGACGAGTACGTCAAGAAGTACTGCATGGACGACGGTTTCGTGAAGACCGCGACCAAGCTCGAGAGGGCGGCAAGCGACCAGTCCGGGCCCTACTACATGGAAAGCTGGGTCTCCTACGTGCTCACCACCGGGGCGAACTGGGGCGGCGCGATCAAGCACTTCAAGCTGACCGTCGACAAGGGAAGTCCGAAGAATTACATCAGCTTCTGCGGCGAAGGCGTCAAGAAGGTCGGCCCGACGACATTCGAGATGACGGCCGAGGACTTCTATCCACAGAAGGACCTCGATTTTCTGCTGCTGGTGCCTTCCGAATAGCTCTTTTTTCGCGCTGGATTTCGGTTCCGTCAATTTCATCAGCGGTCGCTAACGGATTGTAAGGGTAATCCGTTACAGGGTGAGCCGATCGTCGGTTCCGCCCCTGTCTGACGCGCGCCATGACGGCTGCGCTGGCGAAGGCCAGATCATGCCCTCCCGCAAAGCCGGTTCGGCCGGGCCGTGCGCCCATCGACCGACATTCGAGCGTGAAAGATCCTTTGGCATGTCCATCAAGAACTTGTCGCTGAGCAAAAAACTGATCGTGACGTTCATGGCGATCATGGCCGGATGCTTCGTCGCCTCCGCCATCGTCTTCCTGCAGGCCTGGCACGCCAAGCTCGCCTCCCAGGAGCAGGAGCGCGCCGAACAGATCCTCGCCGCCGTCGACACCGCGCTGGAATCCATGCTGGAGCAGGCGGTGAACCAGCGTGGCTACCTGCTGTTCCGCAGCGAGAGCACCTACAACGACGTCTTCACGCATCGCGAACGCATGCTGAAGTCGATCGCCGACGCCGAGACCCTCGCCGCAGGAGACCCGGCGCTGGTCGCGTCGCTCGATGCGATGAAGAAGGCCGCCGACGTCTTCCATACCCAGTTGACCGAGCCGCAGCTCGCCGCCCGCAAGAACACCGAGGCGCCGATTGCCGAGATCATCGAGATCGGCCGCAATGCCTCCAAGGGGCAGCTCGACGCCTTCCGCGAGGCCGCCGCCAGCATCAAGCAGCAGGTCGTCGCGATGCTGGAGGCGAAGCGGGCCGAACAGGCCGGCGCCCACAGCGACATCCAGATGGCGCTGGTCCTCGGCAGCGTTGTCGCCGGCGGCATGGCCGTCGCACTGATCTGGCTGCTCGCCCGCTCGATCGTCACCCCGATCGTCGGCATGACCGCCGCGATGACGCGGCTCGCTGAGGGCGACCACGATATCGCGGTCCCCGCACTCGACCGCGGCGACGAGGTCGGCCAGATGGCGAAGGCCGTCGTCGTCTTCAAGGACGCCGCCGTCGAGAAGCTGCGCCTTTCCGGCGAGACCGAGGCGATGCGCCTGCGCTCGGAAGAGGAACGCCGCGCCGCGGAAATCGAAAAGGCCCGCGAAGCCGAAGAAATCGCCTTTGCGATGGACAAGCTCGCTGCCGGCCTCACCGCACTCTCCGAAGGCAACGTCGCCTACCGGATCCGCAGCGAGTTCGCGTCACGGCTCGATCCGCTGCGCGTCGATTTCAACGACTCGCTCGAAAAGCTCCAGGGTGCGCTCCGCTCGGTCGGTGACAATGCCGCGGCGATCAATGCGGGTGCAGCAGAAATCCGTGCCGCCGCCGACGATCTCGCCAAGCGCACCGAACAGCAGGCCGCCTCGGTCGAGGAGACCGCAGCCGCCCTCGAACAGGTGACAACCACCGTCAAGGATACCGCCATGCGCGCGGAAAACGCCGGCGAACTCGTCGCCCGCACCCGCAGCGGTGCTGAGCGTTCCGGCACAGTCGTCCGCAACGCGGTTGCGGCGATGAACGAGATCGAGAAGTCTTCCGGCGAGATCGGCAACATCATCGGCGTCATCGAGGACATCGCCTTCCAGACCAACCTCCTGGCGCTCAATGCAGGCGTCGAGGCGGCACGCGCCGGCGACGCCGGCAAGGGCTTTGCCGTGGTCGCCCAGGAAGTGCGCGAGCTCGCCCAGCGCTCGGCCAATGCGGCAAAGGAGATCAAGTCGCTGATCTCCACCTCGAGCGCCCATGTCGGCACCGGCGTCGCGCTGGTCGGCGAGACCGGCTCGGAACTGGAAAAGATCGTCTCCGCCGTCGAGGACATCAGCCAGCATGTCGCGGCGATCGTCACCGCGAGCCGCGAGCAGGCGACCGGCTTGCAGGAGATCAACACCGCCGTCAACCTGATGGACCAGGGCACGCAGCAGAATGCCGCCATGGTCGAGCAGCAGACCGCCGCCAGCCACTCGCTCGCAACGGAAGCCGCCTCGCTGAACAGCCTGCTTGCGCAGTTCACGCTCGCCGAAACGGGCGCCGCCGCCCGCACCGCCGCTCCCGCGTCACGGCCGGCCGGTCGCCGTCCGGCACCTCAGGCGGCAACGGAAAGCAGCGGTCCTGCCGCATCGCCGGCCCGGGCGCTCGCGAACCGCGTCGCCGGAGCCTTCGGCGGAGGCTCGTCCCAGGCCGCCGTCAAGCAGGAGTGGTCAGAGTTCTGACCGTCTTCACGCAGACATGAAAGAGGCCCGGACCGCCACCGCGATCCGGGCCTTTTCTTTAGAGTGTGAACCAAGTCGCCGGGGTCAGCCCGCAGCGTTCACGCCGAAACCCTTCTGGCCGAGCGCGCGGAACACCGTCTCGACGATGCCGCGGCTGTCGAGGCCCGCCTTCGCATACATCGCCTCGGGCTTGCCCTGCTCCATCCAGATATCGGGGAGCGCGAGGGAGCGGATCTTGAGCCCGTGGTCGAGCAGGCCCTCGCCCGAAAGGAAGTGCATGACCTGGCTGCCGAAGCCGCCGACGGCGCCTTCCTCGACGGTCACCAGCACCGCATGCTCGCGGGCGAGCCTGCGGATGAGGTCGTGGTCGAGCGGTTTGGCGAAGCGGGCGTCGGCCACTGTCGTCGGAAGTCCGGCGGCATCGAGGTCTTCCGCCGCCAGCAGACATTCCGCAAGCCGCGTGCCGAATGAGAGAAGGGCGATCTTGGTGCCTTCCTTGACGATCCGGCCCCTGCCGATTTCGAGAACGGAACCACGTTCCGGCAGTTGCACGCCCACACCCTCGCCGCGCGGATAGCGGAAGGAGATTGGGCCCTCGTCGTAAGCCGCGGCCGTGCGCACCATGTGCTTCAGCTCCGCCTCGTCGGCCGCAGCCATCACCACGAAACCGGGCAACGAGGCGAGGAAACCGGTATCGAAGGAGCCGGCATGGGTCGGCCCGTCGGCGCCGACGAGGCCGGCGCGATCGATCGGGAAGCGCACCGGCAGCCCCTGGATCGCGACGTCATGAACGACCTGGTCGTAGGCGCGCTGCAGGAAGGTGGAATAGATCGCGCAGAAGGGCTTGTAGCCTTCCGCCGCAAGACCCGCCGCGAAGGTGACGGCGTGCTGCTCGGCGATGCCGACATCGAAGGTGCGGTGCGGAAACGCCTCCTGCAACTTGTCGATTCCGGTGCCGGAGGGCATGGCCGCGGTGATGCCGACGATCTTCTCGTCGAGGGCCGCTTCCTGCACCAGCGTCTCGCCGAAGACGGCGGTATAGCTCGGTGCGTTCGGCTTCGCCTTCGCCTGCGTGCCGGTGATGACGTCGAACTTGTTGACGCCGTGATATTTGTCGGCAGCGGCCTCCGCCGGGGCGTAACCCTTGCCCTTCTGGGTCACGACATGGATCAGTACCGGACCCTTGCCATTGTCGCGGACGTTGCGCAGCACCGGCAACAGGTGGTCGAAGGAGTGCCCGTCGATCGGGCCGATGTGGTAGAAGCCCATCTCCTCGAACATGGTGCCGCCGGTCACGTAGCCGCGGGCGTGCTCGACTGCGCGGGTGATCGCCCGGTCGATGCTCTTGCCGAGATAGGCGGTCAGTTTCTTTCCGAAATCGCGGAAACCCATATAGGTGCGGCCGGAGGCGAGCCGCGCCAGATAGGCGCTCATGGCGCCCGTCGGCGGCGCGATCGACATGTCGTTGTCGTTCAGGATGACGATCAGCCGGGCGTCCAGCGCTCCGGCATTGTTGAGCGCCTCGTAGGCCATGCCGGCCGACATCGCGCCGTCGCCGATCACCGCGATGACGTTGCGCTCCGTATGGCTGAGTTCGGCGGCGACCGCCATGCCGAGGCCGGCGGAAATCGAGGTCGAAGAATGCGCGGCACCGAAGGGGTCGTATTCGCTCTCGGCACGGCGGGTGAAGCCGGAAAGGCCGCCCTCCTGCCGCAGCGTGCGGATGCGGTCGCGCCGGCCGGTGAGGATCTTGTGGGGATAGCACTGGTGCCCGACGTCGAAGATCAGCCGGTCGTGCGGCGTGTTGAAGACCTTGTGGATCGCAATCGTCAGTTCGACGACGCCGAGGCCCGCGCCCAGATGCCCACCGGTCCGCGACACCGCATCGATCATCTCATCCCGGACTTCGCGGGCGAGCTGCGGCAGGTCGCGGTCATCCAGTTCACGCAGATCCGCAGGCAGCTTCACCTTGTCGAGCAAGGGGGTCTCGGGCAGCAATGTCACGGGCTCAGGCCTCATTCTTCTTATGTCGTCGGTTCTCAAGGGTTCTGCGCCCGAAGCCGAAATGTCCGGCCCGGCAATGCCGCAGAACAGCCCATGCCTTTCTTATATAGAAGTTAACGGCCTTCGGGCAAAGGGACAAACTCGTCTTCGTCACCGGGAACGATGTCGAATCTGCCGGTGCGCCATTCCTCCTTGGCCTTCTCGATGCGTTCCTTCGATGAGGAAACGAAGTTCCACCAGACGTGGCGCGGGGAGGCAAGCGCCGCGCCACCGAAAAGCATGACATGGCAGCCTTCGACACCACCCTTCAGCGTGATCGCGTCGCCGGGGCGGAAAACCAGCAACTGGTCGGCGCCGAAGCGATCCCCGGCGATCTCGACCTCGCCGGAAAGGACGTAGGCGGCGCGCTCCTCGTGGCCGGCGTCGAAGGGGAAGCTGGCGCCGGGCACGAGCGCCAGGTCGACATAAAGCGTGTCGGAGAAGACCCCGACCGGCGAGGTCATGCCGGAAAGACTGCCGATCACCACCCGCCCGCTGGCGCCGCGGTCGTCGAAGACCGGCATCGCGTCACGCCCCGTATGGGCGAAGGCGGGATCGATCTCCTCCTTCTCGTCGGGAAGAGCGATCCAGGTTTGCAGGCCGGAGATCGAGAGCGGACTGCCGCGGAGGTTCTCCGGCGTGCGTTCGGAGTGGACAATGCCGCGGCCTGCGGTCATCAGGTTGACGTCGCCGGGACGGATGACGAGCGTCGTCCCGAGGCTGTCGCGGTGCTTGATCTCGCCGTCGAAGAGATAGGTGACGGTGGAGAGGCCGATATGCGGATGCGGGCAGACGTCGAGCGCCTCGCCGGCTTTCAGCACCGCGGGACCCATGCGGTCGAAGAAGATGAAGGGCCCAACCAGACGGCGCTTCGCCGTCGGCAAGGCGCGGCGCACGGCCAGCCCGCCGATGTCGCTGGTGCGCGGAATGATCAGGTGCTCGATGGCGTCGCAGGCCGGTGCGTCGCCGGCGGCTGGATCGATTCCGGGAAAGAACGACATGAGGGTCTCCGATCGACTGGCTTTTGCCAACCTACGCGCGAAGACCGCACGATGACAGGAAAAATCCGGTTCACCCGCGGCATCGGCGGGTGACACACCGTTCAACCTAGAAACTGCCGAGGGGATGGCTCGCCGCCTCTCCGGCGATTTCGACAGCCGCAGCCCCGACCCGTCACAGAACTGTAACGGCAGCCCGGTAACCCGCAGTTCGGACACGTGAACAGCGCCAACACAGGAGCAAGCCATGACTGATGTCGACACCAGCAAGCTGTCTTGGGACGAATGGGACGAACTGCAGAACCCGCCGCCG
Source organism: Ciceribacter lividus (assembly GCF_003337715.1). GTDB lineage: Bacteria > Pseudomonadota > Alphaproteobacteria > Rhizobiales > Rhizobiaceae > Allorhizobium > Allorhizobium lividum. The sequence continues at coordinate 25,798 of NZ_QPIX01000010.1, read as the reverse complement.
GCCGAAACCGACTTCGACCGCGTCGTCGAGCGGGCGATCTCGCGCCGCGGTTTCCTCGGCGGCGTTCTCGCCTTCGGTTCGGCCGCCGCCGCCATGGGCACGCTCGGCAACCTGATGAGCTCGACCTCGGCGGAAGCCCAGGAAGCAGCCTCCCGCTTCCAGTTCAAGCCGCTTCCGATCGCGACCGACAATACCGTGCACGTTCCGGAAGGCTATAGCTGGCAGCCGCTCGCCAAGTGGGGCCAGCCGCTGTTCTCAAACGTTCCGGACGTCGATCCGGCGAAGGGCGTCAGCCTCGAAAACTCCGACAAGGTCTTCGGCGAGAATACCGACGGCATGGAGCTCTTCGTGATCGGCGGCCATCAGGTGATCGCCATCAACCACGAATACGTGAACCCGGAAATCAACCTTCCGCACACCGAAAAGGGCGTTCCGCAATCGGCCGACGACGTGAAGATCCTGCAGAACATGCAGGGCGTGACCGTCATGGAAGTCGCCGAGGGCGAGGACGGCTGGCAGATCGTGCTCGACAGCCCGTTCAATCGCCGCATCCATCACAACACGCCGATGACGCTTTCGGGTCCGGCCGCCGGTTCCGACCTCGTCAAGACCGCGGCCGATCCGAACGGCACCGACAGTCTCGGCACCTTCAACAATTGCGGCGCCGGCCGGACGCCGTGGGGCACCTATCTCACCTGCGAAGAGAACTTCAACGGCTACTTCGGCTCGACGGATGCGAACTTCGCCCTGCCCGAGGACTATGCCCGCTACGGCATCACGGCCGAGACCCGCTACGCCTACGAAAAGTTCGACGAGCGCTTCGACCTCTCGAAGAACCCGAACGAGCCGCGCCGCGCCGGCTACGTGGTCGAGATCGATCCGTCGAACGCCACGTCGACCCCGGTCAAGCGCACGGCGCTCGGCCGCATCAAGCACGAGAACGCCGCCGTGGTGATCGCCCGTGACGGGCGCGTGGTCGTCTACATGGGCGACGACGAGCGCGGCGAATTCCTCTACAAGTATGTCTCGAACGGCATCTACGTTCCGGGCGGCGACACCTCGAAGCTGCTCGACGAGGGCACGCTCTTCGTCGCGAAGTTTTCCGACGACGGCAACGGCGAATGGCTGGCGCTGACGCCGGAGACGACCGGCATGAAGATGGACGAGATCTGCGTCTTCACCCGCCAGGCCGCCTCGAAGGTCGGCGCGACCACCATGGACCGTCCGGAATGGGTTGCCATCAACCCGGTGGCCATCGAGGCCTATTGCGCGCTGACCAACAACAGCAAGCGCGGCATCAAGAAGAATGCCGGCGGCGACGAGATGCCGGTCGGCGGCCCGAACCCGCGCGCCGAGAACGAATACGGCCAGATCGTCCGCTGGTATCCGGAAAACGACGACCATGCCGACGGCAAGTTCAAGTGGGACCTGTTCTGCATGGCCGGCAACCCGGATGTTCACAAGGACGCCTATGCCGGCTCCTCGAACATCAATTCCGGCAACATGTTCAACTCGCCGGACGGCATGATGTTCGACACCACCGGCCTCCTCTGGATCCAGACGGACGGCGAGGATTCGAACGAAGGCGACTTCGCCGGCCAGGGCAACAACCAGATGCTTGCGGGCGATCCGGCCACGGGCCGCATCGAGCGCTTCCTGACGGCGCCGAAGGGATCGGAAGTCACCGGCCAGACCTGGTCGTCCGACAAGCGCACCCACTTCGTCGGCATCCAGCATCCCGACGCGCCCTTCCCGGACGGCGAAGGCAAGCTGCCGCGCTCGACCGTCATCGCGATCAAGCGCGACGACAACGCGATGATCGGCTGACGGACACGCTCACCGCTTCTGGAGGGGCATCGGCTCAGGCCGGTGCCCCTTTTTCGTCGCAGGTCAGATGTCCGCCGACGAAAATGCCCGGTCGAAGCCGGGCATGTTTCGAAGTCGATGCGAGCGCCAATTGCTCAGTAGTACGGCGAAAAGCACTGGCGGCGCGGCCCGTGATAAGGCTGGAAGGTGTTGGAGTACGGGTCGTACGACCGGTAGCGTGCCCGGCACCACTGATAGTGCCGCGGGTTGAGGCCCATGCCGGCGCGCGGGACGGTCGGCGTGGCAAGCGCACCGCCAATGATGAGACCGGCGCCGAAGGCGGCGAGCGGGAACCAGTAGCCGTTATAGTAACGATAGCCGGGGCGCGGGTGACGATAGCCGCGATAGCCGCGATAGTAGTAGTAAGGCGCGCGATAGTAGACGCGGTAATGGACCTGGAGCACGTCGCCCGAGGTCTCCACCTTCGGAGCGGGCACGGGCATGGTCACCGCCTCGGCGGGTACATATACGCCCATCGTCAGGGCGGAGGCCAGAGCAAGCGCGGCCCAGCGCTTAACGGTCGTATTCATGACACTCTCACTCCATCCTAGTTCACGTTCGACATCATACCACGACTTTGCCGGGAAAACGAAAGCGTAGTATTGTCGCAACAAGATACCCGCCGGGATAGAAAAGGCATCCTGAACGACGCGTTCATGCGCGTTCTGCCACCCGGACGTCGGGAAAACGTCCGGGCGCGCCATGTTGTTCCGGAACGGCGACGCTCAGGCCTCGATTTCGACGTCGCCCTTCGGGCGCGAGCAGCAGGCGAGCACGTAACCCTCGTCGACCTCGTCGTCGAGGATGCCGCCATTGTGGCTCATCTCCACCTCGCCGGAGAGCTTCATCACCTTGCAGGTGCCGCAGAGGCCGGATTCGCAGGCCGCACCGATGCGCACGCCTGCGGCACGGGCCGCCTGCAGGAGGGTGTGGCCGGGCTCGCAGGTGCCCTCCTTGCCGGACATCGCGAACGTGACCTTCGTCGGCACGACCTCGCCCGAGGGATCGGCAACCACCACCGGAGGCTCCGGCTTCACCGGCTGAAAGGCCTCCTCGTGATAGTTCTTCATGTCGAAGCCGGCGCTGGCGAGCGATTCCCGCACCGTTGCCATGAACGGCTCCGGTCCGCAGCAGAAGACGGTTCGGTCGAGGAAATCGGGCGCGAGCAGCGCGATCTTCGCCTTGTCGATCCGCCCTTTGAGGCCGGACCACAGCTGGCCGCGGGCGGTCTGCCGGACGATGAAGCCGAGGGTGAGATTCTCCATCTCGCGGGCCTTGGCCTCCAGCTCCGCACGGAAGATGATGTCGTCCGGCGTGCGGGCGCAGTGCACGAAGGTAACGTCGCTGTCGGGCGCGCGGTCACCCAGGTCGCGGGTCATCGAGATCATCGGCGTGATACCGGAGCCGGCAGAAATGAAGAGGTATTTGCGGCCGGGATGCCGAACATAGGAGAAATCGCCGAGCGGGCCGATCGCCTTCAGCACCATACCCGGCTTCAGGTGGTCGAACATCCAGCGAGTGCCGACCGAATCCTTCTGCGCCTTCACCGTCACCGCGACCGTGTAGGGCCGCGACGGGCTGGAGGAGAGCGTATAGGTGCGCAGCACCGGCTCCTGGCCGACCGGCAGTTCGAGCGTGACGAACTGGCCGGGCAGATAACGGAACCAGAGGCCGGCGCGATCCGGCCGGAAGGTGAAGGTCATCACGTCGGGCGCTTCCGGCGTGACGGCGACGCAGGTGAGCTTGTGCTCCCGATCCGACCAGGGGCGCATCTCGTCGACGTGGCGGTAATTGGTGACGGCGATGTTCATGTCAGGCGACCGCGGAAAGACGGGCCTTGTCGCCCTGGAGACGGTTGACCATGAAGTTCGAGTACCACTCGACGAACTGCATGACGCCGCCTTCGTGTTCCAGCGAATAGGGGCCGGGCTCATAGGCCGGTGAGCGGATACCGAAGGCGTTCTCCTCGACGATCGCCCGGTCCTGGTCGTTGGTCATGGTCCAGACATGGGTCAGTTCGTCGAGATCGTAGTCCACCCCTTCCACGGCGTCCTTGTTGACGAGCCAGGTGGTGGTGACGGCGGTCTCCTCCGCCGACAGCGGCAGCACGCGGAAGGAAATCGCGTGATCGCCGAGGATGTGGTTCCAGGTCGTCGGATAGTGGAAGAGCAGCATGGTACCGACATGGCTGATCGGCACGTCGGCGGAGAGCGGACGGCGGACGGCCGGTTTACCGCTCAGCGTATAGCTTTCGGCTTCCTGGATCAGCGGCATGCGGGCGACGCGGAACTGGCCGGTCGGATCCATCCGGAACTCGCTCGGCAGGCCGGCCCCCTCGCAGCGCGCCCAGTGCGCGGTGATGAAGGGATCGTCCTTGGCGCCTTGTACGCCCGTCGCCGTCGGCGCTTCCGGATAGGTGCGGCAAAGCTCCGGATGGTTGCCGGCGCAGTGGTAGCACTCGCGGTTGTTTTCCCAGACGAGCTTCCAGTTGCCCTTCTCGATGATCGTGCTGCGATGGGCGACCTTGGCCTCCCACAGCCGATGGGGCTTCAGGTAGGGCTCGATGGTGGCGCGCACCGGCGCGAAATCCGGCGCATCGTCGGCGAGGCAGACGAAAATGTAGCCGCCGACGCTTTCGCAATGAACGGACTTCAGGCCGAACTCGCTTTTGTCGAAGGTCTCGCCCATCTGGCGGGCGAAAACGAGCGAGCCGTCGAGATCGTAGGTCCACTGGTGATAGGGGCAGACGAGCTTGGCGGAGGCGCCGCGATCGGAGGTGCAGACGCGGTGGCCGCGATGGCGGCAGGTGTTGTGGAAGGCGCGGATCGCGCCGTCCTTGCCGCGCACGACCACCACCGGATAGTCGCCGATCTGGGCGGTGAAATAATTGCCCGCCCGCGGGACCTCGCAGTCGTGGCCGATGAACAGCCAGTCGCGATACCAGATCATCTCCATGTCGAGCTTGAAGTAGTCGGGATCGATGTAGAAGGGCTGCGCGAGGCTGAAGCCTTCGCGGCGGCTCTTGAGTTGACGCAACACGGAACCGTGCAGATCCATTGGTGTCCTCGTTCGACGGGCGTGGGTAGAAAGGTGCTGGCCGGCGGTACAGACTGGATGCTGACGCCGTCCTTCGATTATCTAACCACAGGCGACATGTCTCTGCTGCGCTGCGAAACGACATCGCCTCAAGCAATCACGACATCGCAAACCGGCCCTGGAAGCAAATCGAGATTTCGCGAATAACCGTTTTTAAACCTGCACTTAAACCATCAATCAAAGTTCTTTCGAAGAAGCGGATTGGCGCAAATTGGCAAGCGGGCGACGGCGCGGAAACGGGCAATGGCAGCCAATGGCGACGCAAGCTTCGCGTAACGAATGCGCTCCATAATGGCGACTTGCCGGAGGCTCGTTCAGAGCCTCGCCCTTGCTGCTGAAGTTGGAACATGCCGAAGTTCAGATATTTCGCACTGAAGAAAAGCGATGCCCCGCCGTCGGCGCTCAAGGCCGTGCACAGCGAATTCCTGCGCACGGGGCGAATCTCGCGGCGGCGTGAGGACTGGGTGCCGGAAGAGCGCCGCTACCTCACCCACGCGGAGGTCGCCGAACGCACCGGCCGCAAGCTGGAGGCCGCGGGCGAGACGACCCACGAACGGATCAACGCCTTTCACCGGTCGATCCGTTTCCCGAAACTCATCTTTCACCGCACGCTCGAGAACCAGCCGCATCTCGGCTACTGCCACGTGACGTCGGCACGCACCAGCTTCGCCCGCTTTGCCGATGTGAAGTGGGCGTTCTACCTCACCAATTTCTTCGCCGACATCGGCGGCACCGAACAGTTCTTCGAGCGCATCCGTCCGGATTTCTCGCGCATGTATTTCGCCGTCGCGATCCAGCCCGATCGCGACAGCCGCTCGATGGCAATCGACCGCTCGGTCCGCGACAACGGCGTGCTCTTCCGCACCCGGGACCCCAAGGAAGCCCTGAAGAACGTGCTGATGCTGGGTGCCCGCGACGTCGAACTGCGCAAGATCATCGCCGCCCTCTGACGACGGCGCTTGTGATCGTCACCCGCCGAAGCCGCCGACGGACTGCTTCCTGTAGATCAGCCAATCCTTCGGAACGAAGCCGCCCTCGCCCGCACCATAGACCGTGACGGTGTTACCACCCGCAGCCTTCGAAGTGGCGAGTGCCCGCTCCGCATAGCTCGTGAGGTCGAAGGCGTTCGGCGCCTGTTCGGAGAAACAGATGCCGAAGGACATCTGCGCCTGGCCGAGCGAACGGCCGGAGCCACTATTGACGACCGCCGTCGAGGCAAGCTTCGCCCGCACCAGATCGACAATGCGGCTCACTTCCTCCTGTTCGGAGGTATAGAAGAGCATGCCGAAGCGCGCACCGTCGAAACGGCAGGCGAGGTCGCCGCCGTTCGTCACCGCCTGCACGATCTTCGACACCTGCTTCAGGAAGCGCTCGGCGACGGTGGCGCCCATCTGTTCGGAAATACGGCCGTAGTCGTCGATCTCGCCGACGGCGAGCCCGGACAGTACCGGCATGTTGGGATTGGCATAGACCTTGGCGAGCGCCTTGTTGAAGGCGCGGCGGCTTCCGAGCCCGGTAAGCGCGTCGACGAACTTCGCCGTTTCCGCCTCTTCCGCCTCGCGCTGCAGGTCGGCAAGCGCCGCCGTCTTGTTGACGACCGCGCGCACGACGGTGCTGTTCTGGGTCGCCCGCTTCTCCGTCGCGACCTTGAGCGCGGTGATCGATTGCCCGAGCTCGACGTGGTCGATGTCGCCGTCGGCCAGGATCACCCGCGAGGCATCGCCGATCAGGCGGCCGTAATCGGTCAGCGAGACTTTCTCCTCGTTCAGCAGGCTGATGAAATTGCTCATCTCGGCGCGGACATGGCCGTTCTGGCGGCTCAGAAGACCTGCTTCGTGGTGGTGCGGCAGGTATTTCCGCCCCAGCGCATCGAGCGCGTCCTGTGTCTTGTTCTTGCCGAGCGCCACGAATTCCCGGACGAGTTCGGGGTTGCTGCCGGCATAGGCCTCGTAGACCAGTTCGTAGTTCCGCGGCAGGCCGTCGATGCCCATCTGGTGCATTGCGGTGGCGACGCGCAGGGCAATACTGGAGGCGGGGTTCTTCGGAGGAAGCATGTTTGTTGTTCCGGCATTTCGAGGCGAATCTGTCGTTCGAGCCGACTATAAGAGGCAGAATTCTTTCTTTCGGTTACGCCGATGGATAAAGTTTTAGCGACCGTCCGCGAGGCGGTTCTCCCACCTGTGGACAAAGGCCGCGCAGGCTCCGCCCGGAAGGGCAAAAAGAGGTTGGTCCCGGCATGCAAGACACGCTATTGACGGGAAAACAGGACGTTGCGAGCGGCGACATGGCAAGATGCATCTCAATCGAAACCGCCCGGCAGGAGGCGATCACCGAGGCGGTGGCGGTGCTGTCGCGTGGCCTGCCCGTGGCGGTGCCGACCGAGACGGTCTACGGACTCGCCGCCGACGCCACCGATCCCGCCGCGATCACCCGCATCTACGAGACCAAGGGACGTCCTCGCTTCAATCCGCTGATCTGCCATATGGCAGACCTTCAGATGGCCGAGCGCTACGCCGTCTTCGATCCGGTGTCGCGCAGGCTCGCCGAACGCTTCTGGCCCGGCCCGCTGACCCTCGTTCTGCCACTGAAGCCGGAAAGCGGCATCCATCCGCTGGCGACCGCGGGCCTCGACACGGTCGGCGTGCGCGTGCCGCAGGGCTTTGCCGGCGACCTCATCCGCGCCTTCGGCCACCCGCTGGCCGCACCCAGCGCCAACTCCTCCGGGAAGATCAGCCCGACCACCGCGCGCCATGTGCTCGACGATCTCGGCGGGCGGATCGAACTCGTGCTCGACGGCGGCCCGTGCCGGGTCGGGGTCGAATCGACGATCGTGCGCGTCGAACCCGACAGGCTCCGGCTTTTGCGTCCGGGCGGGATCGCGGTCGACGCGCTCGAAGAGGCAAGCGGATTGCCGGTTGAACGCCCGGCCGGCGCCGGCGCGGCCATCGAAGCGCCGGGCATGCTCGCCTCCCACTACGCGCCGAATGCCGCGATGCAGCTCGAGGCACGGCGCATCGCACCGGGCGATGCGCTGATCCGCTTCGCCGGCGTGTCTGTCGAGGGCGAGGACGACGCAAGGCTGGTGCTCGACCTCAGCCCCCGCGGCGATCTTGCGGAAGCAGCCGCCAATCTCTTCGATTACATGAAGAAGGCCGATGCGAGCGGGGCTGCGCACATCGCCGTCACGCCCGTTCCGAACCGCGGGCTCGGCGAGGCGATCAACGACCGCCTGAAGCGGGCGGCCGCCCCCAGAGAGAGCTAGCCAGGGAGAGGAAAGATGGATTCAGCAAATGCCCTCCTGCGGCAGTTCATCGACATCGTCGGCCCCGCCCATGCGCTGACGGCGGCCGCAGACATCGAGCCCTATCTCGTCGAGGGTCGCGGCCTCTACCACGGCACCTCGCCGCTCGTCCTCAAGCCCGGCTCGACGGAAGAAGTCGCGGCGATCCTGAAGCTTGCAAGCGCGACCGGCACACCGATCGTCCCGGCCGGCGGACGCACCGGCCTCGTCGGCGGGCAGGTGCCGCGGGAGGAAAGCCGCGACGTCGTGCTGTCGCTCGAACGCATGAACCGCGTCCGCGAGGTGGACACCGTGGGCGACGTGATCGTCGTCGACGGCGGCTGCATCCTCGCCGACGTCCAGAAGGCAGCGGAGGCGCATGAGCGGCTCTTCCCGCTCTCCCTCGGATCGGAAGGAAGCTGCCGCATCGGCGGTAATCTCTCCACCAATGCCGGCGGCACCGCCGTGCTCGCCTACGGCAACATGCGCCAGCTCTGCCTCGGGCTTGAAGTGGTGTTGCCGACCGGCGAGATCTGGGACGGGCTGCGGCGGCTCAAGAAGGACAATAGCGGCTACGACCTGCGCGACCTCTTCATCGGCGCCGAAGGCACGCTCGGCATCATCACCGGCGCGGTGCTGAAGCTTTTCCCAAGGCCGCGCGGGCGGCAGGTCGCCTTTGCCGGACTGAAGTCTCCCGCCGATGCGCTGGCACTCTTCGAGCGTGCCTCGCTTCTCTGCGGCACGGCACTCACCGGCTTCGAACTGATGCCGCGCATCGGCGTCGAATTCACCACACGGCATATTCCGGGGGTGCGCGATCCGCTCGACACCGCCCATGACTGGTATGCGCTGATCGACATCTCGACGTCTGACTCGGCAGAGACCGCCGAGGCGATGATCACCACGCTGATGGAACAGGCCTTCGAGGTGGACCTCGTTCAGGACGCCGTGATCGCCGCCTCGCTCGCCCAGCAGGACGCGCTCTGGCACATGCGCGAAAGCATGTCGGAGGCGCAGAAGCCGGAGGGCGGCTCGATCAAGCACGACGTATCGGTGCCGGTCGCCCGGATTCCGCAGTTCCTCGAGGAGGCCGGCGCGGCGGTAATGGCGGCGATGCCCGGCGCCCGCATCTGCGCCTTCGGCCATCTCGGCGACGGCAATATCCATTACAACATCAGCCAGCCGGTCGGGGCGGACAAGACCGCCTTCATCGCCCGCTGGCGGGAGATCAACGCGATCGTGCATGCAATCGTCCGCAAGGCGGGTGGGTCGATCTCCGCCGAACACGGGGTCGGCCAGCTGAAGCGCGACGAGCTGATCGCCACGCGCCCGGCAATCGAGACGGAGCTGATGAACCGCATCAAGCAGGCCTTCGATCCCGCCGGCGTCATGAACCCCGGCAAGATGGTGCTGCCGCAATGACCGCGCGGCTGACGCTCCGGATCGACCTGCCGAACGGCACGCGGCTCGGCCCCGGCAAGGCACAGCTTCTCGCCAACATTGTCGAGCATGGATCGATCCGCGCCGCCGGTGCCGCCATGGGCATGTCCTATCGCCGGGCCTGGCTGCTCGCCGACGAGATCAACCGCATGTTCCAGGAACCCTCGATCGTCACCCGGCACGGGGGAAAAAGCGGCGGCGGCGCCGAGCTGACCCCTTTCGGGGAGAGGCTGCTTTCCTGCTGCCGGCGCATGGAGGAAGAGAGCCGGCGCGCGCTCGAACATGATCTCGCCTGGGTAGAAGGCGCGCTCGACATGGCCTATCGTCCGCATGGTGCCGCCGACGTGGACGGCGACGATTGAGGGGCGGCACGCGGTCCCCGACATTCGTCACGCCTGACGGAACAGGCCTTCGGTGGCGATCGACACCGCCTTGAAGAGAAGGTGGACGGGCTTTCCCGGTTCCAGTTCGAGGTCTGCAGCCGAGCGGCGCGTGACTTCGGCGACGAGCCGCTCACCATTGCAATCGACCGTCACCATGACGGAATGGCCGGAATCAGTAAGCGCCGCCACATGCCCCGAAAGCCGGTTGAGGGTCGATATGCCGTCCGGCAGCGTCGTCGCAAGAACGATCTCGCTGGTCGGCACGAAGACGCGGATATGCGTGCCGACCGCCATATCGGCCTGACGCAGGAAAAGCGGTCCGGCGCGACTGTCGGCGAGCGTCAGCCCCTCGTCGGGGCTGTGGCCGGTCACGACGGCGTGGAGAAAGTTGCCCGGCTGCAGGACGCCCGTCGCCGAGGGAACGATGTTGAGCACCTCGTCCGGCGCTCCGATCGCGGTGGCCCGGCCGCCGGCGAGCACGACCACTCGGGTCGCGAGGCGGGCGACCTCCTCGATCGCGTGGCTGACATAGAGGATCGGGATGCCGACCTCGTCGCGGATGCGCTCGATGTCCGGGAGGATCGCCGCCTTCAGTTCATTGTCCAGCGCCGAGAGCGGCTCGTCCATCAGGAGCAGCCGCGGGCTCGTCATCAGGGCGCGCCCGAGCGCCACGCGCTGCTTTTCCCCGCCCGATAGATTGGCCGGCCGGCGGTCGAGCAGGCGGCCGATGCCGAGGAGATCGACGACGCGCTCCAGCGACTCGCGGCGCTCGGCGGCCGGCGTGAAGCGCCGGGCGTAGGCGAGATTCTGCCGGACGGTCAGGTGCGGGAACAACCGTCCTTCCTGGAAGACATAGCCGATCCGCCGCCGGTGCGGCGGTACGAAAAGCCCCAGTTCCGCATCACTCCAGATCTCGCCGTCGAAGGCGATCCGCCCCTCCTGCGGCCTTTCGAGCCCGGCGACGAGATTGACCAATGTGGTTTTTCCCGAGCCGGAGGGACCGAAAAGGGCGGTCAGGCCGGCGCCGATTGAGAGATCGGCGATGAGTGCGAAGCCATCGCGGCGATGGCGGACGTCGATGCGCAGCCTCATTGCGCCCCCGTGCCGGCGGCGAGGCGGCGCGCCAGAAGCTCGGAGGCGATCACGGCGGTGAGCGAGATCACGATCGACACGAGTGTGAGCCGCATCGCCGCGAACTCGCCGCCGGGCACCTGGGTATAGGTGTAGATCGCCGAGGCGAGCGTCTGGGTCTCACCGGGAATGTTGGAGACGAAGGTGATGGTCGCGCCGAACTCGCCCATCGCCTTGGCGAAGGCGAGCACCGCGCCGGCGACGATGCCCGGCACGATCAGCGGCAGAGTCACCGTGACAAAGACCCACGCGCGGCTGGCGCCGAGCGTCGAGGCGGCCGCCTCCAGCCTGCGGTCGACATTGTCGAGCGAGAGGCGGATCGAACGCACCAGCAGCGGAAAACCCATGACGCCGGCGGCGAGCGCCGCCCCGGTCCAGCGGAAGGAAAAGACGAGGCCGAACCACTGGTCGAGAAAGGCGCCAACCGCCCCCTTGCGCCCGAAGGTCAAGAGCAGGAGGTAGCCGGTGACGACCGGCGGCAGGATGAGCGGCAGGTAGACGATGCCGTTCAGGAGCGCCTTGCCGAAGAACTTGCCGCGCGACAACAGAAGGGCGACAGCCACGCCGGCCGGCACGGAAAAGGCCACGGCTGTCGCCGCGACCTTCAGGCTGAGAAGCATGGCCGTCAGTTCTTCCGGCGATAGCGTCACGGCGGCGTTACCCTCGGTCTCCGGTGTCAGTTCGTCTTGGCAAGCACCGTGAAACCGGCAGCCGTGAAGCGATCATAGGCCTTCGGCGACTGAAGGTAAGAGAGAAATGCCGCCGCATCGGCGTTTTCCGCATCCTTGAGCACGGCGGCCGGATAGACGATCGCCGGATGGCTGCCTTCGGGGAAGCGGTCGATCACCTTCACCTTCGGATCGGCCTTGGCGTCCGTCTCGTAGACGATGCCGAGCGGCGCCTCGGCGCGCGAAACGAGGAGGAGCGCGGCGCGGACGTTTTCCGCCTGGGCGACGCGATCCTTGACGCTGTCCCAGACGCCGAGATTTTCGAGCGCCGCCTTGCCGTAGACGCCGGCCGGCACGGCATCGGTATTGGCCATGGCGAGGTGTCCGTCGCCGAGGGTGCTTGCAAGCGGGAAGTCCTTGCCGATCGAAAGCGAGACTGTGCTGTCGGAAGGAGCGATCAGCACGATCCGGTTGCCGAGCAGGTTCACGCGGGTGCCTTCGGCGAGCAGACCCGCCTTCTCGACGTAATCCATCCACTTGAGGTCGGCCGAGATGAAGAGGTCGGCGGGCGCCCCTTCCCCGATCTGCTTGGCAAGTGCGGAGCTGCCGGCGAAGGAGAGCGTGACCTCCCCGCCCGTTTCCGCCTTCCAGTCGGCGGCGATTTCACCGAGCACATCCTTGAGGCTCGCCGCCGCAAAGACCGTCACGGCATCGGCCGCCGACGCGGCAAGCGGCGAAAGGAAGACGGCACCGGCGACGACCGCTGCACCGAGAAGACGAGATGCCCTTGCAAAGACTTTCATTTGTGAAACCCCTCTGATCATCGATATATTCCGGTGGATATATCGGTAACTGATCAAAGGTCGACGCGCAAGGGCCGCACCACAGGCGGCGCGCGACCCGAAGCTGGGATCAGGCGGGCCTCAAGGCAGCGAGAGACATCAGGAGATCGCCGCTGATGCCGGCGCTGCCGTCGCCGAAAACCCCGAGCACCGGATCGGTCGTGGAATTCTCCATGTCGTACATGGCGGTGAAGCGCTGCAGCAGACGCTTGACCTTGTCGGGATCCTGCATCTCGGAGAGATCCAGGTTCTTCTTGACGATCTTCGCCTGCACGTCGACATCCATGCTGGAGAACTCGGAGGAGAAGCCGTAGGTCACACGGAAGACCTCAAGCAGCGCGCTGTCGGCAATCAGCCCGTAGGCGTCGGTGAGCGTCGGCGCCATCCGCTCGAAATAGAGGGCAAGGCGCACACCCTCGTTGCTCTCGCCTTCACTCTCTTCGAGACTCTGCCGCAGGTACTTGTGGGCGGTTTCGAGCGCCGTACCGCGCTGCTGCACGGTCCCGACGGTCTCGCGCGTCAGATTGCCGTCGCCATCGAAGTTGAAGGAGGCCAGGAGCTCGGCCCAGTTCTCGTCCGTCTGCTGGTTGACGAAACTCTTCTTGTCCTCGAGGTCGGACGAGAAGATCTGCTTCAGGAAGTCGTTGGACACGTTGGCCGGATCGAAGCCGTAGGCACCGAGCACGACATCCATGACCCGCCGGTCGGCTAGGAGATCGCCGACGGTGCGAATGCTCTGGATCTTCTCCTGATAGTACGTGGTCTCCTCCTGGGCAGCGGTCTTCGCCTTCGTCTTGTCGTCACCCTCGAGGAAGCGGATCTTGTTGACGATATAGTCCTTCGCCGTACGGGTGATGGTCAGCTGGTTCTGTGCGAGAAGAGGCACGTCGGCATCGCCGTTACCGTCGAAATTGAAAGCCTCGGCGAGTTTCACCAGACGCTCGTCCCGCGACCTGTTGGCATAACTCGTCGGATCGGTGGCGTCGCTGGTCAGAACCTTGCGCAGTTCGGCGTCGGTGAATTCACCGGCCTCGATGCCGAAGGGCTTGAGCAGGATCGGGCGCAGCGCCGCATTGCCGAGCAGGACGTCGACGTCGGTGAGATCGGAGAGCTTCTTCTTGTAATAGTCGATCATGCTGTTCATCCGCTCGACGTCCTTGTCGTCGTAGAACTCGGCATAGGCCGAATTCGTCTCGATGAGCTGGACGTCCTGCTGGGCGGCGTAGCCGGCCTTGACGTTGCCAGACGTGTCGAAGTTGAACTTCTGGGCGACCGCCACCCAGGCCGCGCCGCCGTTGGTGACGGCATAATTGTTCGGGTCGGTGAGATCGCTGGTGACGATCGACTTGAAAACCGACGAGGTCATGGTGGCGTCGAACTGGAAGGCCGTCTTCACGTAGTCGAAGAGGCGCGGATCCGAGGTGAGTTCGGTGACCGAGGTGATGGTCGCCATCTTGGCGGCGTAATACTTTTTCTCCCGCGCGAGCGTGTATTCGGACACATAGTTCTGTGTTCCGTCGACATAGAGGTAGACGGTCGCTTCCTTCTGGTCCGCCGTCTGGGCGGTTGCAGCCGAAAGGCTTCCGTCGGCATTGAAATTGAATGCCTGTGCCATCTTGAGAAATGCGGCCGAGTTGGCGGCGTTGTTGGCGACCAGTTGGTTGACGTAGCTGTTCGGGTCGGACGTGTCGCTCGTCAGGATTTTGACGAAGTGGTCGTTGGTATAATAGCCGCGGTCGATGCCGTAGGCTTCGAGGACATAATCGAAGAGGCGCTTCGACTTGACCAGCTGGTCCGCACTGGTGACGGTATCGATCGCCGTCTCGTAGTATTTCGTCTCCGTTTCGACGTCCCCGGCGAGATCGACCTGGGCCTGTTTGTATCCGTCGATGATCGCCGTTTCCTGCGCATCCGTCTGGACATCCTTGATCTGCCCGACGAACTGGAAGGCGAGCGCGAAATTCCGGTAGCGCTCGTCGGTGAGCTTGTTCGCATAGCTCTCGGAATCGTTGAGGTCGCTTTCAAGCACCTTCTTCATGAAGGCCTTGGCATAGGTCATGTCTTCGAGGCCGTAGGCCTTCATCGCATAGCTGTAGAGCCGGTAGTCGTCGAGGAACTCGTCGACCGACGTCACCTTGTCGATGTTGTCCTTGTAATAGGCGGCGAGCCGCTCCGTCTCGGCATCCGAGGCGACACGGTTGAGACTCGACTTCAGATCCCTGGTGACGAGGTCGTAGCTGAGATAGGTGGAAACCACGGCGCAACTCCCGGACGAGAACACTGGCGCGGCCACCATGCCTGCCGAGCCTTGCCCCGGGCTTTAGGCGCACACAGGCGGCCACTTGCGTTCACGTTCTCGAAACCCTGAGCCGTTGGACTTCGCTAACCATCTGAGGATGCAAAGTTTTCTTAACCGCAATTTTTAAGTTGCCCGGAAGGGGGTGCGACTATCTTCCCGATCAGAGGACGCAAAGTCCCGAAGCGATGGCCATGACGGCTCTCGAGGTAGAACAAGGGTAGAATGATGATGACGAACACGGTTATGAAGCCTGCCTGGGCAGGTGCGACGCTGAGACTGGATCCGTCCCGTTTCCCGCATCAGATCACTTACGCATTGCGCGAAGCGGCCGGCGATGTCACGATCACCATTGACGAACGCGGCGCCATTCTGCGAAAGGTCTTGCCTTCGAGCGGATTGCCGCTCTCCTTCGCCCTGCCGGCTCGCGCTTTCAAGGGCGTTGCAGCGCGGGCAATCGACCATGGAGACGGAGAGGTAACGGTAACCTTGGAACTGCATCACGACGATCCGGACCTGTGCATCCCGCTTTTGGTGGCACACGACCTCTGCGATATCGCGGCCGACTGGCGCGGATGGGCGGACGCCTTCCGGATCCCGATGCTGATGGTCGAGGCCGACGGCGTTGCCCGCCCGCTCGAAGAGCATCTCGGGGACGTCAAGGCCCGCGCCACCCAGCCGCGCCGCCGCCATTCCTATTTCGCCCAGCGCCGCCCGCGCTTCCTGGTCCGCCGCTCGACCGGCAGCCTCGGCGTGGCCATGAAGATCTCCGGTAAGGAAATCATCGCCCGCAACTGAGCGAAGGACCGGTCATCCGGTTCTTTTCGAGACAATCAGGCAACCGCCCGGACACAAGGCCCCGCTCGTCACGATACGGGGCCTGTTTCGTTTCGGGCCAGCGACTCCCGTCAGGCGAAGGGTAGCGCGGCAAGGAGCCCGATGAAGATGATCGCGCCGACCCGGCTGTTGGACTTGAAGAGCGCGAGGCACTGTGCCGCATCGTCGATGTCGAGCACGGCGATCTGGTAGGCGAGCATACCGCCCGCAACGAGGAGGCCGACGAAGGCGAGGAAACCGGCCCCGGCCGCGAAGAAGGCGGCGGCAAGCAGGAGAAGGGTCAGGCCGTAGAGGCCGACGAGCCAGGCGCGGGTATTTTCGCCGAAGAGCCGGGCGGTGGAGCGCACGCCGATCAGCGCATCGTCCTCCTTGTCCTGATGGGCGTAGATGGTGTCGTAGCCGATCGTCCAGGCGACGGCGGCGGCGTAAAGCAGCACCGCCGGCAGCGACAGCGATCCGAAGAGCCCGGCCCAACCCATCAATCCGCCCCAGGAGAAGGCGAGCCCGAGGAAGAACTGCGGCCAGTCGGTAAAGCGCTTGGCGAAGGGATAGATCGCGACCACCGCAAGCGAAAGCACCCCGAGGCCGATCGCAAAGCCGTTGAAGCACAGGAGGACGAAAAGACCGGTGAAAGCCTGCGCCGCCATGAAGAGCTTCGCCTGCAGGCGGCTGACGCGGCCGGAGGGGAGCGGGCGCGACCGGGTGCGGGCGACCGCCATGTCGATCTCGTGGTCGACGAGGTCGTTATAGGTGCAGCCTGCCCCGCGCATCGCGACCGAACCGATGAAGAAGAGCGCGAGGTGGAAGACGAAGAGCGAGACGCTCAGCCGCCCCTCCGCCTGCAGGACGTTGGCGGCGAGCGCCGACGACCAGAAGCAGGGCCACATCAGGAGCTGCCAGCCGATCGGCCGGTCCCAGCGCGCAAGCTGTGCATAGGGCCAGGCTGCGCGCGGCAGGATGCGGTAGACCCAGTTGTCGGAGGGCGCATCCGCGACGCGCCCGGTATTGTCGGCGAACGTGTTCATGCCGGATTGATAAACCAAAGCCCGGCGGAAGGAAACAAGAGCGCTCCGCCGTTCGCACACTCCCTGCCCTTCCCCGTGCCGGCCGGCGGTGCGTCGGCCGGCACTGGGCTGTTTACGGGATGGCGGCCCGGCCGTCCTCCTCAGTACATCACCTTCTCCAAGGGAGGACGGGCGGCGTCGAAGTCCGCGAGGGTCGCCTCGCGTTCGGCCATGTAGCCGCGCGTGTCGGGAACCGCGAACGTGTTCCTGACGATCTGCATGTGGAAGATGAAAAAGCCCTGATGCGTGAACGCCATCTCCGAACCGGCGAGATAGAATTCCCACATGCGGAAAAACCGCTCGTCATAGAGCCGGACCGCCTCCTCCTTGCGAGCGAGGAACCGCTCCCGCCAGTGCCGCAGGGTGCGGGCGTAGTGGCGCGGCATGATCTCGATGTCACGGATGAAGAGACCCGCCTTCTCGACCGCCGGCAGCACCTCGGCGAGCGAGGGAATGTAACCTCCCGGGAAGATGTACTTCTCGAAGAAGGCATTGTTGACGAGCGGCGGTGTCGGTTGGCCGATCGAATGCAGCAGCATGACCCCGTCCTTGTCCAGCAGCTCGGCCGCCTTGCGGAAGAACCGGCCGTAATTGGAGGGGCCGACATGCTCGAACATGCCGACCGAGACGATGCGGTCGAAGGGCTTCGCCTTCATCGTGCGATAGTCCTGCAGCTCGAAGCGGACGCGGGAGGAGAGCCCGCGCTTCTCGGCCCGTTCACGCGAGACGCGCAGCTGTTCCGTGGACAGCGTGATGCCGGTCACGTCGACGCCGGAGGATTCGGCGAGATACATCGCCATGCCGCCCCAGCCGGAGCCGATTTCCAGCACGCGCTGACCTTCGCCGAGCAGCAGCTTGGCGGCGATGTGGCGTTTCTTGGCGACCTGAGCCTCTTCCAGCGAAGTCTCCGGCGTTTCGAAATAGGCGCAGGAATATTGCCAGTCGGCGTCGAGGAAGAGGTCGAAGAGCTTGGCCGAGAGGTCGTAATGATGCGCAACGTTGCGCCGGTTGTGGTTGACGGGAAGGAGGCGCTGCAGGCGGGTGAGCGCCAGCCGGGCTACCCCGCGCCAGATCATGCCGAAACTCAAGTCCTCGGCAAGCGTGTTGGATTTCACGAGCGCGAGGAGATCGTAGATGTCCCCCGCGTCCATGACCATGCGGCCGTCCATGTAGATTTCGCCGAGCTTCAGCTGCGGATCATCGACGAGTTCGTCCTCGGCCTTCTCGTCGGTGAAGCGGATGGCGACCGGTTCGCCCGTCCCGTCTCCGTACGTCCTGGATTGCCCGTCTGCGGTGGTAGCGGTCAGTGTACCGGTTCTGATTATGCGATTCAGTAATCCCTCAAGCTTCGAGGTCATTCCATGCCCCCAATCTGCTATCAACGAATATGAAACGAGAAAAAATCTAACGCTTTTATCGGCTTGGACAAGCGCGAGATTATTATCGATGCTTCATATTTCTTGAAGCCGGGGACGGGCGGCACCTTTGCGCCGCCCTCTGCCTCACTTCTTGCGGAAGGCTTCCGCCAGTGCTGCGCCGAGGCTGCCCTGTTGGGGGCGTGCCTCCTGCCGGGTCTGCGGCTTGCCGCCGCCGGGACGCGACGGGCCCGATCCGCGGTTGTCACGGGCAGACGGCGGCGGCGCCTCGCCTCCGTCCTTGCGCATGGTGAGCGCGATGCGCTTGCGCTTGACGTCGACTTCGACGACACGGACCTTCACGACGTCGCCGGCCTTCACCACCTCATGCGGATCCTTGACGAAACGGTCGGCGAGCTGGGAGACGTGGACGAGGCCGTCCTGGTGCACGCCGATATCGACGAAGGCGCCGAAGGCGGCGACGTTCGTCACCGTTCCCTCGAGCAGCATGCCGGGCTTCAGGTCGGTGATCTCGTCTACGCCCTCGGCGAAGGTCGCGGTCCTGAAGCTCGGACGCGGGTCGCGGCCGGGCTTTTCGAGCTCGGCGATGATGTCCTTGACGGTCGGCAGGCCGAACTGCTCGTCGATGAAGGTCCGCGGGTCAAGGTTTCGCAAGGTGGCGCTGTCGCCCATCAGCGTGCGCAGGTCGCGGCCGCAGGCGGCGACGATCTTCTTTGCCACGCCATAGGCCTCCGGGTGGACGGAGGAGGCATCGAGCGGCTCCTTGCCGTTCGGGATGCGCAGGAAGCCGGCGCATTGTTCGAAGGTGCGCGCACCGAGACGGGACACCTTGAGAAGTTCCTTTCGGCTCTCAAACGGGCCGGTCTCGTCGCGGTGGGAAACGATCGCCTCGGCGATCGAATTGGAGAGGCCCGAAACGCGCGCGAGCAGCGGCGCGGAAGCTGTGTTCAAGTCGACGCCGACGGCGTTCACCGCGTCTTCGACCACGGCGTCGAGCGAGCGGCCGAGCTTCGCCTGGTCGACGTCGTGCTGGTACTGGCCGACACCGATCGACTTCGGCTCGATCTTCACCAGTTCGGCGAGCGGGTCCTGCAGGCGGCGCGCAATCGAGACGGCACCGCGCAGCGAAACGTCGAGGTTCGGGAACTCCCGCGCCGCCGTCTCGGAGGCCGAATAGACCGAGGCGCCCGCCTCGGAAACGATCACCTTGGTCGGCTTCGGCGCCGGCATCTGGGCGAGCATGTCGGCGACCAGTTTCTCCGTCTCGCGGCTGCCGGTGCCGTTGCCGATGGCGATCAGCTCGACCTTGTGCTTGCGGATGAGGCTCGCCAGCTCCGCCTGCGTGCCGCGAACGTCGTTCTTCGGCGGGAACGGGTAGACGGTGGTGGTGTCGACGACCTTGCCGGTGCCGTCGACGACAGCGACCTTCACGCCGGTGCGGATGCCCGGATCGAGCCCCATGGTCGCGCGCGAGCCGGCGGGTGCAGCGAGCAGCAGATCCTTCAGGTTACGGGCAAAGACGTGGATCGCCTCTTCCTCAGCCCGCTCGCGGAGTTCGCGCATGAGATCGAGGGAGAGCGACATCGACAGCTTCACCCGCCAGGTCCAGCCGGCGACCTCCATCAGCCAGCGATCAGCGGGGCCCTTGTCGGCAATGGCGAAGGCGGCAGCGATCATCCGTTGCGCCGGTTTGACCGGCGACGGGTCGTCGCGATCAGCCTCGATTGCGAGCGTCAGCACTTCCTCGTTCCAGCCGCGCAGCATGGCGAGCGCCCGGTGGCCGGGAACCGTCGCCCAGCGTTCGGAATGATCGAAATAGTCGGCGAATTTCTCGCCCGCCTGTTCCTTGCCCTCGACCACCTTCGAATAGAGCAGCGCCCGGTCCTTGAGGTCGTTGCGCAGCCGGCCGAGCAGGTCGGCGTTCTCGGCGATCCCTTCGGCGACGATGTCACGCGCGCCCTCGAGCGCCGCCTTCACGTCCGGCACCTCGTCGCCGAGATAGGCTTCGGCGAGCTTCGCCGGATCGGCCGTGCGGTCCGCCCATATCGCTTCGGCGAGCGGCGCCAGGCCGCGTTCGCGGGCGATTTCGGCGCGCGTGCGGCGCTTCGGCTTGTAGGGGAGATAAATGTCCTCCAGCTCGGCCTTGGTGGCGACGCCTGCGATCTTCACGGCAAGCTCGTCAGTCATCTTGCCCTGCGAGGAGATCGACTCGACGATCGCCTTGCGACGCGCGGCGAGCTCCCGCAGGTAGATCAGCCGTTCGGAAAGGTTGCGCAGCTGGGTGTCGTCGAGGCCGCCGGTCACTTCCTTGCGGTAGCGCGCGATGAAGGGCACCGTCGCGCCTTCGTCCAGCAGGCCGACGGCCGCCACCACCTGGTCGGGGCGTGCACTGATCTCGGCGGCGATGATCGCGGAAATGGATTTGATGTCGTCGGCCATGGGTCTTCCGTCTCGTCTCGATGGAGGCGGGACCATAGCGAGGGAATGCGGCAATGCAAGCCTCGCTAGCTTGCCAGTTTCCGCCTCACGGCCTCGGCAATGAAGCCGGAGCGAGTATAGCCCTGCCGCTCGGCTGCCTTGTTCAGCCGGGCCAGCAAGTGTTCTTCCATCGTGATCGTGACCTTCACGGAGCGGCCAGGAATATCCACAGGCAGAAGCGTCACGAGTTCGGCTGTGGCGAAGTCCTCCCCGAAGGCAGGCTCGGCCTGCAGTTGCTGCAGGCTACGGAACTCCGGAAGCTCCTCACCATCCCGGAGCATTGCCTCGATGTGAAGATCAAGCGCCTCCTTGCCGTCCAGCAGAAGCTCGTCCAGCGAGGTCGCCGCCGAAACACACCCCGGAAGATCGGGAAAAGAGAGCCCGTAGCTGCCGTCCTCTCTATGTACCAGCGCAACTATCTGCATTTTCAATGTCCCTGTATCATCGCTGTCACCTTGGCGGCCACTCCCAGCCGGCCTGCCGACAGATCGAGCGAAGCGTGCCGACCGGAATATCCCGTTTCGGATGTGGCACCGTCACGCGTCCGGGCTTGGTCGGATGCTTGAAGTGCTTGTGGCTGCCTTTCTGCGCAACCTCAAGCCAGCCCTCCACCTGCAGTCGCCTGATCACATCGCCACTGTTCAAGGCTCGCCTCCAATGTATGTATTTATACGTACATTGGCTTCAACCGTCAAGGAAACGCGAAATCTACCGCCACCGGGACGTGGATGCTTGACCTTTCGCCCCCCTGCCCTTAACGCCCGGCTATCAAAGGATTTCGGAGACGAGCGATGAAGGTTCTGTTGATCGGGTCGGGCGGGCGCGAACATGCGCTGGCATGGAAGCTGGCGCAGTCGCCGCTGATGGAGGCCTTCTACGCCGCACCCGGCAATCCGGGCATCGCCGAGCATGCGGTGCTCGTCGCCCTCGACATCGACGATCATGGCGCCGTCACCGCCTTCTGCAAGGAGAAGGCGATCGACTTCGTCGTCGTCGGACCGGAAGCGCCGCTGGTGGCGGGACTTGCCGACGTGCTCCGCGCCGCCGGCATCGCCGTCTTCGGGCCGTCCGCCGCCGCCGCCCAGCTCGAAGGCTCGAAAGGCTTCACCAAGGATCTCTGTGCCCGCTTCGATATTCCGACCGGCGCCTATCAGCGCTTCAACAATGCGCCGAAGGCGAAGGCCTATGTCCGGGCCCAGGGCGCGCCGATCGTCATCAAGGCGGACGAGCTCGCCGCCGGCAAGGGCGTGACGGTTGCGATGACGCTCGACGAGGCGCTGGCGGCGATCGACGACTGCTTCGAGGGCGCTTTCGGCACAGCCGGCGCCGAGGTCGTGGTCGAGGCCTTCCTCGACGGCGAGGAAGCGAGCTTCTTCTGCCTCTGCGACGGCAAGCACGCGCTTCCGCTCGCCACTGCCCAGGACCACAAGCGTGTCGGCGACGGCGACACGGGCCCGAACACCGGCGGCATGGGTGCCTATTCGCCGGCCCCGGTGATGACGCCCGAAATGGTCGAGCGCACGATGAAGGAGATCATCGAGCCGACCATGCGCGGCATGGCCGAGATGGGCACGCCCTTCAGCGGCGTCTTCTTCGCCGGCCTGATGATCACCGCGAACGGACCGGAACTGATCGAATACAATGTCCGTTTCGGCGATCCCGAATGCCAGGTGCTGATGATGCGGCTGAAGAGCGACCTGCTGCCGCTGCTTTACGCCACCGCGACCGGCACGCTCGACCAGGTCTCGGTCGAATGGATCGACGATCCGGCGCTCACCGTGGTGCTGGCTTCGAAGGGCTATCCCGGCGCCTACGACAAGAACACGCCGATCGAAGCCATGCCCGCGGAGACGGCTGGCGCCAAGGTGTTCCATGCCGGCACGGCGCTGAAGGACGGAAAGCTCGTTGCGACCGGCGGGCGCGTGCTGAACGCGACGGCGACCGGCAGGACGGTCGCCGAGGCGCAGGCGCGGGCCTATGCGCTGGTGGACCAGGTGGCGTGGGAAAACGGCTTCTGCCGCCGCGACATCGGCTGGCGGGCGATCGCACGCGAGAAGAACTGATCCATTTCGCGGTTTTCAGGACGGAAAACGCGAAATTCGGTCAATATTTACCATTCCTCCTGACCGGATATCAACAAAGCCGGTCTAGCCTCCCCGATAACAGCTCGGGGAGTGCTTGTACCATGCGTCGTCTGATCCTGACCGCAGCCGCCATCCTGGCCACCGGCCCGGCCATGGCATCGTCCGTCGAAGTCATCCACGCCGTTCCGCGCGCGGAGAGCCACAGCGTCGAGGTGATGCACTGTCAGGATTGCCCGCCGCCGGCCGCCGTCAAGAAGAACGCCTATGTCGTGCCGACGCTTCCCGCCGGAGAACAGAAGGCGGAAATCAGGGACGTGGACGGCGAACGCAAGCTCATCCGCACCGAAGCCTGGATGGGCGGCTCCCCCGTCGTCTTCGTCAACAAGGCCGACGGATGGGCAACGAACGGCTCGATCGTCACCGCCGCCATACCGGGCGAGGACCGCGGAAGCGACGTCGGCATCGACGTGACAGCCACCACGGCTGCCGTCGGCGGTGAGGCCGGCGCCGCAACCACGACCGGACCTGCCATGCTCGACACGTCGGGTTTCGAACTCAGGCTGCCCTGACGCCTGCTACGAGATCCCCCGCCCCACAACCGCACGATCCAGGTTGAAGGGCATCCGCCGCAGCGACTGCGGACAAATGCGCCCGGACAGCCGTCCGGGCGCATTGCTTTCCAGCCTTCCGGAAACCCGATGCAACACGTTGATCATCCAAAGGTATAAGTCCGTCGCGAATTAGGGGAAATTTCATAGTTACATCGATATTTGTCGATATCGAGTGCGATGCAGCACATGACGGGCGCAGGAGGCGCCGACTGACCGTCGGTCGAAGCTGCAATCCCCATCCAGGCAGCGGAACCGGCCCCTGTCTGAGAGGCACGATGAAGAACCTTAGAATTTCCAGCCAACTTATGGTGCTGATCGGCGGGCTGATGCTCGCCTTCGCTATCGCCACCTTTTTTCAGATCCGCGCATCGAGTGACGCAATCTACAGCGAGCGTTACGAGATGCTGCGGACACAGACCGAGGCAGCGGTCTCGGTTCTCAAGCGCTATCACGACCTCGAGGTGAAGGGCGAGCTGACGACCGAGGAAGCCAAGGCGCAGGCCTACGACGTCGTCGCCAAGATGCGCTACGAGCCCGACGGCTACATCTTCGGTTACGACTACGACGTCAACCGCGTGATCTATCTCGATGGAAAGGGCATCGGCAAGAATTTCGCCAATGTGACCGACAAGTCGGGCAACAAGTTCCTTGTCGAAATGGTGCAGAAGGCCCGCCAGGGCGGCGGCTGGACCACCTATGAATGGCCGAAGCCGGGCATGGCCGAGAACCAGCTCTCCCCCAAGGCCGCCTATTCGACCACATTCGAACCCTGGGGCCTGATGATCGGCACCGGCGCCTATCTGGACGATCTCGATGCAACGGTCATGAAGAGCGTGATGGACGCTCTGTTCATCGGTATGGCCGTCTTCGGTCTCGGTTCTGCCGCAGCGTTCTTCGTGATCCGCGGCATTACAAGGCCGCTCACGGCCATCCACGACGCGCTGGAAGCCGTCGCCGACGAGAATGTCACGGTTACGATCCCGCATACCGACATGCGCAACGAGGTCGGCATGATGGCCAAGGCCACGCTTTCACTGCAGGACAAGGTGCGCGAGCGCCATGCCATGGCCGAGCGTCAGGAGGCACAGGACCGCGAGCTCGACAGCGAGCGGCAGCAGAACGCCGCCCTGCAGCATCGGGAAAGCGAGCAGCAGGCACACGTCGTCGCGACGATCGGCGTGGCCCTGGAAGAGCTTGCCGGCGGTGACCTGACCATCCGCTGCGGTGATCTCGGCCCGAAATACGCGACGCTTCGCGACAACTTCAACGAAGCGCTCTCGCATCTCGAAGCGGCGATGTCGAAGGTGAACGCCAAGGGCGTCGACATCGGCGGCTCGAAGGAGGAAATCCGTCGTGCCTCCAACGAACTCTCCCAGCGCACCGAGCGGCAGGCCGCCAACCTCGAGGAAACCTCGGCAGCCCTCGACGAGCTTACCGTCGCCGTCCGCCAAACGGCAGACGGTGCACAGGAGGCCGCCAAGCGGGTCAATACGGTCTCCAGCGAAGCATCCCGCTCGGACGCCGTCGTCGCCGAGGCGATCAACGCGATGAGCGGCATCGAGAAGTCCTCGATCGAGATCGGCAAGATCATCGGCGTCATCGACGAGATCGCCTTCCAGACCAACCTGCTGGCGCTCAACGCAGGCGTCGAGGCAGCACGTGCCGGCGAAAGCGGCAAGGGCTTTGCCGTCGTCGCCCAGGAAGTGCGCGAACTCGCCCAGCGTTCGGCCGCCGCGGCGAAGGAGATCAAGGACCAGATCTCGCATTCGACCGGCCAGGTGCAGAACGGCGTGCAGCTCGTCGGCCAGGCCGGCGAGGCGCTGAAGCGGATCTCCTACCAGATCAAGACGGCGAGCGACATCGTCTCGAAGATCGCCCATTCGGCGGTCGAACAGGACACAACGCTGCGTTCGATCTCGTCGGCGATGAACCAGCTCGACGCGGCGACCCAGCACAACGCCGCCATGGCCGAGGAAACCACCGCATCGGCCGAGGCGCTCGCCAACGACACCGAAGAGCTGCTGACCCTCATCCGCAGCTTCAAGGTCTCCGGCAGCCAGGGCTACGGCCTGCAGCGCGTCGCACAACAGATGCGCATGGCGAGCTGACGGCTGTCCAGATCACGTCAAACGGCCGCCGGAGCGATCCGGCGGCTTTTTTCGTTGCGGGGCGCTTTTCTTGTCCCCGTCAGCTTCCCGTCAGATACCGGTCAGGCAACCGTCAGCCAGTGTTGAATATACATAATCCCATCTTCAACACGGAGGACTGACCAATGAAGACCTACATCGCAGTATTCGCCGCCCTTCTCGCCGCTTCCACTTCCTCGCTGCTTTCCGCGCCTGCCAT
>NZ_QPIX01000009.1 GCF_003337715.1 Ciceribacter lividus | reverse complement strand
TCGAGCACGCGGGTCTCGACGGCGAGCCCTTCCGCCTTCGCCTCTCCGGCGAGGCTCTCGAGCGCCTCCACGTTGATGTCGGTTGCGACCACGCTTGCGCCCGCCCGCGCAAAGGCCAGCGCACTCGCACGGCCAATCCCCTGGCCAGACGCCGTCACAAGGGTGCGTTTGCCGTCGAGAAGCGTCATGTCGAGATCCCCATGGTTGGTGTGGCATTGTCAGACCACCTGATGCTTCGTCCGTCAAGACCGGGAAGGGGCCCTGCGGTACGTTTCATGGGGCTCGCTGGGCTTTGCGGGAGACACCTGTGCCGCAAAGTTCAAAGCCGAACGATGCGGTGAAGAACCCATCTGTTCTGATAGTGATTTTGGGGCTTGAACCGTCGCCGGATTTGGCCCTACGATCCGGACCAACGCGCCGGAGAGTGCTGTCGTGCTCCGGCGGCAGGCGGTTGCCATCCGCGCGACCGCTAATCCATCGCTTTGCTTTCCAATGGGAATTTCGCTTCATGGAACTGGTGTTCGACGGTCACAATGATGTCCTCCTGCGGCTCTGGAGGGCTAAGGCGGCCGGAACGGACCCAATCGCGGAATTCGTCGGCGGGACCAGCCACGGGCATATCGACGGGCCGCGCGCGAAAGTCGGTGGCCTCGCCGGCGGTCTGTGCGCGATCTACATTCCGAACACGGCCGATTTCGCGCTGAAGGCGCCGGACGCCAACGGGCATTATGCGACGCCGCTCGCAGAACCGCTGGAGCGGGCACCCTCGCTTGACGTGGCGCTCGCCATGGCCTCGATTGCCGTCAATCTCGATCGCGCCGGCGCCTGGCGGCTCTGTCGCTCGACGGCGGAGATCCGTGCTGCCCTCGACGCCGGGGTCTTCGCCGCCGTCATGCACATGGAGGGTTGCGAGGCGATCAGCGAGGATCTTGCCGCCCTCGACGTCTTTTACGCGGCGGGGCTGCGCTCGCTCGGGCCCGTTTGGAGCCGGAACAACATCTTCGGCCACGGTGTGCCCTTCGCCTATCCGATGTCGCCGGACACCGGCCCGGGTCTTACAGACGCCGGTTTCGAGCTCGTGCGCACCTGCAATCGCCTCGGCATCCTGATCGACCTTGCTCACATCACCGAGCAAGGTTTCTGGGACGTCGCGAAGACGACCGACCAGCCGCTCGTCGCCAGCCATTCCAACGCCCATGCGCTGACGCCGGTCGCCCGCAATCTCACCGACCGCCAGCTCGATGCGATCAAGGAGAGCCGAGGCCTCGTCGGGCTGAACTACGCCGTCACGATGTTGCGGTCCGACGGGCGGGACGATGCCGAGACGCCGCTTTCCGATATGGTGCGGCACGTCGACTATCTCGTCGAGCGAATGGGCATCGACTGTGTCGCTCTCGGATCGGATTACGACGGTGCGACGATTCCGGCTGAAATCGGCGATGCAGGCGGCACCCAGAAACTCGTTGCGGCTCTGAAAGGCGCCGGTTACGGTGACGAGGAATTGGCGAAGATATGCCGGGAGAACTGGTTGAGAGTATTGGCTTCCGCCTGGCACGAATAGGTGGGAAGCCCTGATAGGCAAAGCACAGAAAACAGGGGAACAGACATGTCCGGAATGCTGAACAAGCGCATGCATATAATGACGACCACTGCCGCTCTCGCCCTACTTCTGGCAGGTGTGCCGCAGGCTTTCGCTGCGACCCCGGCGGATACGCTGGTCGAGGGCTGGGCCATCGACGACATCATCACGCTCGATCCGGGCGAAGCCTTCGAGATTTCGACCGCGGAAGTCACCGCCAACAGCTACAGCAAGCTGGTCAGCCTCGATCTCAATGACACCTCCAAGGTCGTGGGCGAACTCGCCGACAGCTGGACGATTTCAGACGACGGCCTCATCTATACGTTCAAGCTGAAGCCGGGGCTGAAGTTCGCCTCCGGCAATCCGGTCACCGCGGAAGACGTCGCCTTCTCCTTCGAGCGGGCCGTCAAGCTCGACAAGTCGCCCGCCTTCCTGCTGACCCAGTTCGGGCTTACCGGCGACAACGTCGCGGAAAAAGCGAAGGCCGCCGACGAAACCACCTTCGTGCTGATCGTCGACAAGGCCTACGCGCCGAGCTTCGTTCTCAACGTGCTGACCTCCACCGTCGCATCCGTCGTCGACAAGAAGGTGGTCATGGAACACGCCAAGGCGATGACGCCGACGGACGAGTACAAGTACGATACCGATTTCGGCAACGAGTTCCTGAAGACCGGCTACGCCGGCTCCGGCGCGTTCAAGATCCGCGAATGGCGTGCCAACGAAGTCGTCGTGCTGGAGCGCAACGACAACTATTTCGGCGAGAAGCCGCCGCTTGCCCGCGTCATCTACCGCCACATGAAGGAAAGCGCCGGCCAGCGCCTGGCGCTCGAAAACGGTGATATCGACATTGCCCGAAACCTCGAACCGGGTGACCTCGAGGCGGTGTCGAAGAAGGGAGGCATTGCCACCACGTCGGCACCGAAGGGCACGCTCTATTACTTCAGCCTTAACCAGAAGAACGAGACGCTGGCAAAGCCCGAGGTTGTCGAGGCCTTCAAGTACCTCGTCGACTACGATGCGATCGGCGAGACCCTCATCAAGGGGATCGGCCAGATCCACCAGACCTTCCTGCCTGCCGGCCAGCTCGGCGCGCTGGACGACAAGCCCTACACGCTCGACGTCGCGAAGGCCAAGGAACTGCTCGCCAAGGCCGGAGTGCCGAATGGCTTCACCGTCACCATGGATGTCCGCAACAACCAGCCGGTGACCGGGATTGCCGAAAACGTCCAGCAGACGCTGGCGCAGGCCGGCATCAAGCTCGAGATCATCCCCGGCGACGGCAAGCAGACGCTGACCAAGTATCGTGCCCGTCAGCACGACATCTATATCGGTCAGTGGGGTTCGGACTATTTCGATCCGAACTCGAACGCCGAAACCTTCACCTTCAACCCGGACAACTCCGACGCAGGCACGAACAAGACGCTGGCGTGGCGCAATGCGTGGGATCCGAAGGACCTGTCGACCAAGACGCAGGCCGCTCTCCTCGAGAAGGATTCCGCCAAGCGTGCCGCCGTCTATGAGGAGTTGCAGAAGGAAGTTCTCGCCCGCGGTCCGTTCGTGATGCTCTTCCAGCAGATCGAGGTCGCCGGCTATTCCGACAAGCTGAAGGGTTTCAAGCTCGGCCCGAGCTTCGACACCAACTTCGTCTACACGATCTCCAAGGAATAAACGGCCTTGACCGCAGTGGAGAACAGAACCGAGGCGCGGCGTGCAAGGGCAGGCGCCTCGGACCTTGCCCTGTCATTCATGAAGTTCGTGCTGACGGTCGCGACGACCTTCCTCGGTCTTCTCGCCGTCACCTTCTTCATCGGCCGCGTCGTGCCGATCGATCCGGCGCTCGCCATCGTCGGTGATCGGGCGCCGGCCCATGTGGTGGAGCGTGTGCGCGAGGAGCTCGGGCTCAACCTGCCGCTCTACCAGCAGTTCGTCATCTATGTCCGGCAGGCCGTGACGGGCGATTTCGGCACGTCGGTGCTCACCACCAATCCGGTGATGACCGACATCGCCCGCGTCTTTCCTGCGACCATCGAGCTTGCGACCGTCGGCACCATCATCGGTGCCGTGCTCGGCGTGCCGCTCGGCGTGCTCGCCGCCGTCCGGCGCGGATCGATCGCCGACCAGATCGTCCGCGTCATCGGCCTTGTCGGCTATTCCGTGCCGATCTTCTGGCTGGGGCTGCTGGCGCTCGTTCTCTTCTACGCGAAGCTCGGCTGGGTGGCGTATCCGGGCCGGGTTGACATTGTCTACGAATACAGCTTCACGCCGGTCACCGGCTTCTTCCTCCTCGATGCGGCGATGCAGCGGCAATGGGACGTGCTGTGGGATCTCTTCCGCCACATCATCCTGCCCGGTGCGCTGCTCGGCTATTTCTCCCTCGCCTACATCAGCCGTATGACCCGCAGCTTCATGCTGAACGAGCTCTCCCAGGAATATGTCGTCGCGGCGCGGGCGAAGGGCCTCTCGGAGACCCGCATCATCTGGTTCCATGCGCTGCGCAATGCCGCCGTGCCGCTGATCACCGTGATCGCGCTTTCCTATGCGGGGCTGCTCGAAGGCTCCGTGCTCACGGAGACGATCTTCTCCTGGCCCGGGCTCGGCCTCTACATCACCAACTCGCTGCAGAACGCCGACATGAACGCGGTGCTGGGCGGCACGATCGTCATCGGCTCCGTCTTCATCGGGATCAACGTCCTGTCAGACGTTCTCTACCACGTGCTCGATCCGAGGACCCGCAGCCGATGAATACGAACGACGCGATCATCAAGCCGACGCTCCGCGAATGGCTGCTTTCCGACAGGCCGCAATCGCGCCGGCAGGCACGGCTCGGCCGCCTTTACGTGATCTGGAGCCGCTTCGCCGAGAACCGGCTTGCGGTGGCGGGTCTCCTGATCCTCTTCGGCCTCTTGTTCGTCGCGGCCTTTGCGGACGTGCTTGCGCCGCATTCGCCGGTGCAGGGCGATTTGCGCGGTGCGCGTCTTCTGCCGCCGGGCTCGGCCGGCTATCTGCTCGGTACCGACGACCAGGGGCGGGACATTCTCTCGCGTCTCATCTACGGCTCGCGGCTCACGCTCTTCGTCGTCGTGCTCGTGGCGGTCATCGCCGCGCCGGTCGGCCTTCTCGTCGGCACGATTTCCGGCTATGCGGGCGGCTTCGTCGATGGGGTGCTGATGCGGATCACCGACATCTTCCTCGCCTTCCCGAAGCTCGTCCTGGCGCTGGCGCTGGTTTCGGCTCTCGGGCCGGGGATCGAGAATGCGGTTCTGGCGATCGCCATCACCTCCTGGCCGCCCTATGCCCGCATCGCGCGGGCGGAGACCATGACGTTCCGGAATTCCGACTATATTTCCGCAGTGCGGCTGATGGGGGCCTCCCCGGCGCGCATCGTCACCCTGCACATCATGCCGCTCTGTCTCTCCTCGCTCATCGTGCGCGTGACGCTCGACATGGCCGGGATCATCCTGACGGCCGCGGGCCTCGGCTTCCTCGGCCTCGGAGCGCAACCACCGCTCCCCGAATGGGGGGCGATGATCGCCTCCGGGCGGCGCTTCATCCTCGACCAGTGGTGGGTCGCGGCCATGCCGGGTGCCGCGATCCTCATCGTCAGCCTAGGCTTCAACCTGCTCGGTGACGGGCTGCGCGATGCGCTCGACCCGAGAGAGGCCGGCCAATGACGCCGCTTCTCGAAATCCGCGACCTGAAGGTCGGCTATCCGACGCGCAATGGTCTCGTGGAGGCGGTGCGCGGGGTGAGCTTCTCGCTCGGCAAGGAGCGTCTCGGCATCGTCGGCGAATCCGGGTCGGGCAAATCGCAGACCGGTCGCGCGATCATGGGGCTGACGCCCCGGCACGCTCGGCTCTCGGCCGAGCGGCTGCGCTTCGGCGACATGGACCTTCTTTCGGTGCCGTCGCGGCAACGGCGGGCGCTTCGCGGCAAGAAGATCGCGATGATCCTGCAGGATCCGAAATATTCGCTGAACCCCGTGATGACGATCGGCCGTCAGATCGTCGAGACCTTGCGGACACACGAACCGGTTTCGAAGGCCGAGGCACGCGATCGGGCGCTCGCGATGCTGGAGGCTGTGCAGATCCACGATCCGAGCCGCGTCTTCGATCTCTACCCGCACGAGATTTCCGGCGGCATGGGTCAGCGGGCGATGATCGCCATGATGCTCGTCTGTGGCCCGGAACTCTTGATCGCCGACGAGCCCACCTCGGCGCTCGACGTGACGGTCCAGCTCGACGTGCTGGAAATCCTCGACAAGCTGGTCTCCGAGCGCGGCATGGGGCTGATCTTCATCTCGCACGACCTGCGGTTGGTTTCGTCTTTCTGCGACCGCGTGGTCGTCATGTATGCGGGGCGGGTGGTCGAGGAGCTGCAGGCCTCGCGGCTCTCCGAGGCGCAGCATCCCTATACGCGGGGGTTGCTCAACTGCCTGCCGCAGCTCGACCGCGACCGGCATCCGCTGCCGATCCTCGAGCGCAAGGCGGAGTGGGCGCTATGACCGCTGCACTGTCGATCAAGGACATGACCGTCACCTTCGACGGCTATCGGGCGCTCGCCGGCGTCAGCATTGATGTCGCTCCGGGCGAGGCCTTCGGCATCGTCGGCGAGTCCGGCTCGGGGAAATCGACGCTTCTGCGGGCGATCGCCGGCCTCAACCATTTCGACGGCGGCTCGCTCGACGTCGACGGTCGTCGCTATACCGGCCAACGCCGCGACCCGGAATTCTACCGCACCGTCCAGATGGTCTTCCAGGATCCTTACGGCTCGCTGCATCCGCGCCAGACGGTCGACCGGCTGCTGCTCGAGCCGCTAGCGATCCACGACTTTGCCGACACGGAAGCGCGGATCGCCCGGGCGCTCGACGAGGTCGGTCTCGGTTCCGGCTTTCGCTTCCGTTTCTCGCACCAGCTTTCCGGCGGCCAGCGGCAGCGTGTCGCGATCGCCCGCGCGCTAATCGTCGAGCCGAAGGTGCTATTGCTCGACGAGCCGACCTCGGCGCTCGACGCCTCGATCCAGGCGGAAATTCTCAACCTGCTCGAACAGACCCGACGGGACCGGAACCTGACCTTCGTGATGGTGAGCCACGACCTTGCCGTCATCAGCCACATGTGCGAGCGGCTGGCCGTGATGCGCGACGGCGGCGTGGTCGAAGAGCTTTCGGTCGAAGACCTGAGGCAGCGCGCTATCGGCGCGGATTACACCCGCCAGCTCTTGACGGCGAGCGAGGGCTTTCGGCGCGAGGCGTAGTGCCCCTTACGACAGTTCCGGACTTGTCTGCCGACCCGCGAGAACCGCAAGCGCCTCATCGGCGATCACCTGTTCCTCGTCGGTCGCGATGACGAAGACCTTCGTGCGGCTCTCCGGCGCGCTGACCATTTCCGTATTGATGGCGTTGGCCCCGTCATCGAGCGCGATACCGAGGAAGGCGAGCCGGTCGCAGACCGCATGCCGGATCGCCGGCTGGTGCTCGCCGATCCCGGCGGTAAAGACGAGCGCGTCGAGGCCGCCGATCGAGGCCGAGAGCCTAGCGACTTCGCCGGCGATGCGGAAGGTGAAGACGTCGAGTGCCTCGCGGGCTTCCGGCCGGTCGCTTTCGAGCAAGACCCGGCTGTCGGCGCTGATCCCGGAAAGGCCGAGCAGGCCGGACTTGTGGTAGAGCAAGTCTTCGACCTCTTCGCGGTTCATGCCCTTCGTCCGCATCAGGTGGAAGAGGACACCGGGATCGATCGCGCCGCTGCGGGTCGCCATCGGGATGCCGTCGATCGTCGAGAAGCTCATCGAGCTGTCGCGGCTCTTGCCCCCGCTGACGGCGCAGAGGCTCGCGCCGCTGCCGAGATGGGCAATCACCGTGCGGGCACCGGCGAGGTCGGGCCGGCGGCGGGCAAGCTCGGCGGAGATGAAGGCGTAGGAGAGGCCGTGGAAACCGTAGCGCTTGATTCCGTCGTCGTAGAAGCGCCGGGGAATGGCGAAGCGACGGACCACCGGTTCCTGGCCGGCATGGAAGGCGGTATCGAAGGAGGCCGTCTGCGGAAGGCCCGGTCTGAGGTCTGCCACCGCGCGGATCAGCCTTACGTTCTGCGGCTGGTGCAGGGGGGCGAGCGGAGAGAGCGCATCGATTGCCTCGATCGTGGCATCATCGAGCAGGACGGGTCCGTGGAACGTGTCGCCGCCGTGGACGACGCGATGACCGACCGCCGTCACCGCATCCATGTCGAAATGGTTTGCGAGCCAGCCGAAGGTTTCGTCGAGCACCTCGTGCAGGACATCGCCACCTTCGGCCTCCAGCGGAACGTCGAAGGTCTCCGGTCCTTCGACGAGATGGAAGGTCAGCGGCTTGTGGCGGAAGTCGATCATGCCCTTGCCGATGCGGCGGGCCTTGCCGTCCTCGCGCAGGAAGAGGCCGATCTTCACCGTCGATGAGCCGGCGTTGAAGGTGAGCAGCAGCTTGCCCGTCATTGGCAGGGCAGCCCCTGCGCCGACCGGCGGGCCGCCATCAGCTTGGCGAGAGCCGCCGAGGCGATCCGCACCTTTAAGCTGTCTGAGCGGCTGGTCAGGATGATCGGCACGCGGGCGCCGAGGACGAGGCCGGCGGCATCCGCGCCGGCGAAATAGAGGAGCTGCTTGGCGAGCATATTGCCGGCTTCGAGATCCGGCACCAGCAGGATGTCGGCCTGCCCGGCGACGGGGGAGACGATGCCCTTGGTGCGGGCAGCGTCGAGGCTGATCGCGTTGTCGAAGGCGAGCGGCCCGTCGACGCGGGCGCCGGTGATCTGGCCGCGCGCCGCCATCACCGTCAGGGCGGCTGCATCCAATGTCGCCGGCATCTTGCCGTTGACGGTCTCGACCGCGGCGAGCACGGCCACCCTCGGTTCGAGATTGCCGAGGAGGTGCAGGAGATCGACGGCGTTCTGGCAGATGTCGCGCTTTTGTTCGAGCGTCGGCGCGATGTTGATCGCCGCATCCGTGACGACGAGCAGCTTCGGATAGGCCGGCACGTCCATCACATAGGCATGGCTGATCCTCCGCTCGGTGCGAAGCCCGGACGAGGGCGCGACGACGGCGCCCATGAGTTCGTCGCTGTGAAGGCTCCCCTTCATCAGGATGGCGACCTTGCCCGCGACCGCCAGCCCGACGCCCAGTTCGGCCGCCGCATGGCTGTGCTCGGCGCAGACGATCTCGAAGCCGTCGAGCGCGACGCCGGCTTCCGCCGCGGCGGCGCGGATTTTCGCCTCCGGTCCGACCAGCACCGGATCGAGCAGCCCTTCGTCGCGGATTTCGGCGGCGGCGCGGATCGTTTCCGGCGAGCAGGGATGGATGACCGCGACCTTCAACGGTGGCGATCGCTTCGCATCGGCGACGATCGTGTCGAACTGGTCCTGATGCTGGGCCGCTGCAGCGATCAGCGAGGGCAGCACGGCGTGCGGCCACTCGACCCGCTCGAATCGGGTGATGACGGTCGCGAGCCCGGAAAGCACCTCCTCGCCCCTCTGGTTCATGCAACGGGTGTCGAGGACGACGATCTGCTTGTCCGTCCGCTTCTCGA
This sequence comes from Ciceribacter lividus, assembly GCF_003337715.1. GTDB lineage: Bacteria > Pseudomonadota > Alphaproteobacteria > Rhizobiales > Rhizobiaceae > Allorhizobium > Allorhizobium lividum. Next base: position 221,414 of record NZ_QPIX01000009.1, on the reverse strand, counting down.
TCACGCTTACCGTTGCGGTGATCGTGTCGCCGGGTGCGACGGGTTTGTGGAATTTCAGTTCCTGTCCGAGATAGATGGTGGCGCCGGCCGGCGGGCGGCCGCCATCCGCCGCAGAGGCCGCGGACCAGATCGCCCGGGCGATGACCTCGCGGACGAAATCCCTCGCCGAAAAGGCGTGGTCGCCTTCTGATGTAACGTCGGATTCGACCGTACGCTCGACGATGGCGCTGTCACCGACCGCGATTTCGTCGAAGGTCCGGTTCGTCAGGAGCGGGCTGTTCATCGCGGCCTCATCGTTCGAAGATAAAGGTTCCGGGGGCCGCCTCGAGCGGCGGATAACCGCGCTCCGGCGCTCCGATCGTCGGTGGCGCGACCCTGGACGGGGAAGAGCGGGCGGCAAGCCAGTCCGACCAGCGCGGCCACCATGATCCGTCCTCGGACGCCGTGTCGCGCAACCATTCCTCCGTCCCGATGCAGGGGTCTGCTGCGGCTTTCGTCGTCATGCGGAAGTGGCGGTGCGGGTGACCTGGCTCGCTGACGATCCCGGCATTGTGGCCGCCGCTCGTCAGGACGAAGGTGACTTCGGTGTCGGCGAGCGCATGGATCTTGTAGACCGATCGCCATGGCGCCACGTGGTCGCGCTCGGTTCCGACCGCGAAGATCGGCACGCGAATGTTCTGTGGAGCGGCCGGATGATCGCCGACCATGTAGCGCCCGGCGGCGAAGTCGTTGTCGAGGTAGAGGCGCTGCAGGTATTCCGAATGCATGCGGAAGGGCATGCGCGTTGAATCGGCGTTCCACGCCATGAGGTCGTTCAGCGGCTGGCGTTCGCCCATCATGTAGTCGCGCACGACCCGCGACCAGACGAGGTCGTTCGACTTCAAGAGCTGGAAGGCGCCGGCCATCTGGTCGGCGGAAAGATAGCCGCGGTTCCACATCATGCTTTCGAGAAAGTGCAACTGGCTGTGGTCGATGAAGAGCGCGAGCTCTCCGGGTTCGGTGAAATCGATCTGGGCGGCGAGCAGGGTCACGGAGGCGAGGCGGTCATCGCCCGCGCGCGCCATGGCGGATGCCGCAATCGAGAGCAGCGTGCCGCCGAGACAATAGCCGGTCGCATGGATCTTGCGGTCGGGGAGGATCGCCTCGATCGCGTCGAGGGCCGCCATTACGCCATGCTCGCGATAGTCGTCGAGCCCGAGATCCCGGTCGGCGGCGGTCGGATTGTGCCAGGAGATGCAGAAGACGGTGTGGCCGCGGTCGACCAGGTAGCGGATGAGCGAGTTCTGCGGCGAAAGATCGAGGATGTAGTATTTCATGATCCAGGCCGGCACGATGAGGATCGGCTCGGCATGGACCGTCTCCGTCGTGGGCGCGTACTGGATGAGTTCGATCAGGCGGTTGCGGTAGACCACGCGGCCCGGCGTGACCGCCACCGTCTCGCCCGGTACGAACTCCTCCGTGCCGGCGGTCGGTCGGCCGGTAAGCCGCCGGTTGGTGTCATCGACAAGATTGCTGAGACCGTCGACGACGTTCATCCCTCCCGTCTCGGCGGTTCTCTTCAGGACGTCGGGATTGCTCCAGGCGAAGTTCGAGGGAGAGAAGACGTCGAGCATCTGGCGGGCGGCGAAGGAGATCACATCCTCATGGTGGGGCGTCACACCGGGGACGTCGTTGGTGACGTTGTGCCACCATTGCTGGTTCAGCAGGAAGGTCTGGGAGAGGATATTGAAGGGGAAGTGTTTCCAGCCTTCGCTGGCGAAACGGTCGTCGCCGGGCAGTGGCTCAATGCAGGGAGGCGTCTGCGGGTCGGTGGCGCAGGCGGCGAGATGGACGGCGAGCCGATTCGACTTGCGCAGCGCCTTGTCCAGAAGCTCCAGCCGCTTTCCCGGTGCCATGGCGAGATGCGTCGCCCAGTCGAAAACGGCGAGCGAGAGCGCCGCCGGCGAAAGTCCGCCGGTCATCGGCGCCATCAGCGCCTCGGTCATCCGGTTGAGCGCGGCAAAGGCTTCGGCTTCCGAGGCCTCGTCCGCGCCGAGCGCCGAGAGCGTCGTATCGAGATCGACCGGGAAAGGCTCGGGCGTCTTGATCATGCTTTCTTTCGGCACGCGAAGCTCCTCGCTCTGCACGGCAGTCATTGTCGCTCCTTTGCGGGAAGCCGGGCCTGATATCGCATCGGCAGTATGGCCCAATGCCCGCAATCCAAAATCCCGCACTCCCTCAGCCGAAGCGATCGCGCCAGCAGAGCTGTGCCCCTTCGACCGGCAGGGTGGTCGCTTCATAGACGCCGCGGGCGACCGCCCGGGCCATCACCAGCGCCGCGAGATGGCAGAGTTCCATGAAGTCCGCCGAGCTTGCGAGCCGCCGCGCATTGGTCGCCGCCGCAAAGACGGTATCGCCGTCGGCCGGCAGATGCGCCGGCAGCACAGCCCGGCCGATGCCGTTCTGGCCCATGATAGACAGCCGGTGCGCCTGCGCCTTGGTGAGCGCCGCATCGGTGACGACCGCGCCGATCGTCGTGGCGGTGAGATTGATCCCCTTCGCCCGCAGGATGGTGTCGGGCGCGGAGAAATTGGCCGGCAATCCGATGCCGCCGAATTCGTCATCGAGTTCGAAGGGAGCCGACCAGAAAAAGGGGCCGTCGCCGATGGTGGCGGACCCCATGGCGTTGACGGCGACGATCGCCGCCACCTTGTGGCCGCCGGTGGTCATGGCGCTCGCCGAGCCCAGCCCTCCCTTGACGGTCGCCGTCGTCGCGCCGGTGCCGGCGCCGACGCTGCCGAGCGCGAAGGCGCCCTTGGCGGCCGTCTTGAAGGCGGTATAGCCCATGTCGCGATAGGGCGACTGGATGCCCCAGTCCTTGTTGCCGCCGTTCAGGAGATCCATGAGGATCGCCTGCGGCACGATCGGCACGCGCACGTCGCCGACGGGAAAACCGCGACCGATCTCGCGCAGGCCCGCCTGCACGCCGCCTGCCGCGTCGAGACCGAAGGCCGAGCCGCCGGAGAGCACGAGGGCGTCCACCACCTCCACCGTCATCGATGGGTCGAGGAGGCCCGTCTCGCGTCCGCCTGGCGCACCGCCGAGTACGCTGCCGGAGGCCACTGCCGGCTCGTCGAAGACGATTACGGTGACGCCGGAGCCGAGCTCGAGGTCGGTCGAATGGCCGACGGAAACACCTTCGATGTCGGTGAGCAGGTTTTCGAGGGCGCCTGCCATGCGTCTCTCCTGTTCGGTCGCCGTGGCCTTCGTGCAACGGCCTGATCCAGCGTCAAATCTGCCGCCGGAATGTGCCGGCGTTCTTGACATGGATCAAGGGCGGGCGTGAATTTCAACTCCAGATTGGCCGACATGGCTTCCGGAGCGTTCCGCCTCCGGCCGAGCATCTCGACAGGTTTCGATCTCTCGTCTTTCCGTTTTTCTGCAGAAGAGCGTCCAATGAAGAAGACTGCAAAGTTTGTCGCGGCTCTCGCCGCTCTGCTGGTCGTCGCCGGTGCCGCGGGTTATGCCTATCTCCAGTGGGTTCAGCGCGATGCCCTGCCGGCGGGAATTGCCGCGGGCAACGGCCGAATCGAGGCGACGGAAATTGACATTGCAACGAAGTTCGCCGGAAAACTGGCCTCGGTCGAGGTGGCGGAAGGCGACTACGTCACGAAGGGCCAGGTGCTCGCCCGCATCGACACCGCCCAGGTCGAGGCGCAGCTGCGCGCCGCCGAGGCGCAGATCAAGGAGGCCGAACAGGCACGCGATTCCGCCAAGTTCAGCCTGTCGCAGCGCCAGAGCGAGCTTAGCCTTGCCGAGAAAGACCTCGAACGCCAGCTCGTGCTGCTCGGCAAGGGATTCGTCTCCGACCAGCGGGTGGATTCGCAACGCCTCGTCAGGGACAGCGCCCGGGCCGCCCTTTCGGCGGCCGAAAGCGGCCTGCGCAGCGCCGAGGCGGCGATCGAGAGCGCTACCGCCGCGCGTGACCAGATCACCGACATGCTGAGCAACGCGACCCTCGTCGCGCCGAAGGACGGCCGCGTTCTCTATCGGCTCGCCGAGCCCGGCGAGGTTCTCGGCGCAGGCGGCAAGGTGCTGACGCTGCTCGATCTCTCCGACGTCTACATGACGATCTTCCTGCCGTCCGCGGACGCCGCTCGTACGGCGATCGGGGCCGAGGGGCGCATCCTGCTCGACGTCCTCCCGGATCGGGCGGTGCCGGGCACAGTGTCCTTCGTATCGCCGCAGGCCCAGTACACGCCGAAGCAGGTCGAGACCCGCAGCGAGCGCGACCGCCTGATGTTCCGCGTCAAGATCAGCGCGCCCAAGCCGCTGGTGGCGCAGTATCTGCAGCAGGTGAAGACGGGCGTCACCGGCGTCGGATACGTGAAGCTCGATCCCGCGGTCGTCTGGCCGAGCTGGCTGGAGTCCGACCTGACCACAGGTGCCGCGACCGATGCCAAACCCTGAGGCCGATCGTCAGGAGCCGGGCGTCAAGCTGCGTGGTGTCTCCCATCGCTACGGCCGTGTCGTCGCGCTCGACGGCATCGACCTCACCGTCGCCGCTGGGTCGAAGATGGCGATCGTCGGCCCCGACGGTGTCGGCAAGTCGACCCTGCTCGGGCTCGTCGCCGGCGCCAAGCGCATCCAGACCGGCAGCGTCCGTTCGCTCGGAAGCGACATGGGCGGGCAACGCTCCCGGGCCGGCGTGCTGCCGCGGATCGCCTATATGCCGCAGGGCCTCGGGCGTAACCTCTATCCGAGCCTTTCCGTCAGCGAGAACGTCGATTTCTTCGCCCGGCTCTTCGGCCACGGCGAGGCCGAGCGCCGGCGACGCATCGCCGAGCTCCTGAAGGCGACCGGCCTCGATCCGTTCGGCGACCGCCTGATGGGCAAGCTCTCCGGCGGGATGAAACAAAAGCTCGGGCTCTGCTGCGCGCTCGTGCACGACCCGGATCTCCTGCTGCTCGACGAACCGACGACGGGGGTCGATCCCTTGTCGCGGCAACAGTTCTGGGACCTCGTGGAGAGCATCCGCAGGGCGCGTCCGCGCCTCACGATCCTCACGGCCACCTCCGACATCGACGAGGCGATGCGCTTCGACCGGGTTGCGATGCTGAACGACGGCCGCATCCTGGCCGATGGGACACCGGCGGAACTCCTTGCCCGCACCGGTGCGAGCACGCTGGAGCGGGCCTTCGTGAGCCTGCTCAACGAGAACGGGCACGGTGCCGCGGTGGACAACGGCAAGGTCCCGGCGACGCGGCCGGTCGAGAGCGAGAGCATCGCGATCGAGGCCAAGGGGCTGACACGGCGCTTCGGTTCGTTCACTGCCGTCGATCATGTCAGCTTCCGTATCCCGCGCGGGGAGATCTTCGGCTTCCTCGGCTCGAACGGCTGCGGCAAGTCGACGACGATGAAGATGCTGACCGGGCTTCTGCCGGCAAGCGAAGGGGAAGCTTTCCTGTTCGGCGAGCCGGTGGATGCCTCCGACATTCCTGCTCGCCGGCGGGTCGGTTACATGTCGCAGGGCTTTTCGCTCTACGGGGAGCTCACCGTGCTCCAGAATCTCCGGCTGCATGCGGCGATCTTCGACTACAAGGGCGCAGCCGCGTCGGCGAGAGTGAACGAGCTTTCGGAGACGTTCGGACTGTCGGAGTATCACGACACGGTGTCGGAACGCCTGCCGCTCGGCGTGCGCCAGCGTCTCCAGCTCGCGGTCGCGCTTCTGCACCGGCCGGAAGTCCTCATTCTCGACGAGCCGACCTCCGGCGTCGATCCGATCGCCCGCGACGCCTTCTGGGACGACCTGCAGCGCGTCTCGCGCGAGGACGGCGTGACGATCTTCATCTCCACCCACTTCATGTCCGAGGCGGAGCGGTGCGACCGCATTGCCTTCATGCATGCGGGCAAGGTGATTGCGAGCGGTGCCCCGGAGAAACTCAAGGCCGAGACGCAATCAGCCACGCTCGACGAGGCCTTCATCGCCTACATGAAGCAGGGTGGGCGCGAGGAGATGGCATCCTTCGACGCGGCCCTGCCGGCCGCAACCGGGGCGACGACCTCCGTGAAACAGACCTTCTCGCTGCGGCGGGCCGTGGCTTATGCCCGGCGCGAGATGATGGAGCTCGTGCGGGACCCGATCCGTCTCGCCTTCTCGCTTCTCGGGACGGCCATCCTGATGCTGATCCTCGGCTACGGAATCACCCTCGATGTCGACGATCTCCGGCTCGGCGTGCTCGACCGCGACCAGACGGCCGAAAGCAGGGCCTATATCGACAGCTTCGCGGCCTCGACGGCGTTCCGTTACGAAGGTCCCCTGGCCGATCATGAGGAACTCGAGCAGAAGCTCAAGGCCAACGACATTGCGATCGCGCTGGAAATCCCCGAGCGCTTCGGTGCGGATCTGCGATCCGGGCACACGACCACGGTCCTTGCGACACTGGACGGGGCGATGCCCTTCCGTGCGGAGACGATGCTCGGCTACGTTTCGGGTGCGCATGCGCATTTCCTCACCGAAGCGGCACAGGCGGCCGGCATCTCGGCGAGCACGGCGGCAAGTGTCGAAATGCGCTATCGCTACAATCAGGCGTTCCGCAGTCTCGATGCGATGGTGCCGGCGGTGGTCGCCATCCTGCTGCTCTTCATCCCGTCTATCCTGACCGCGCTCGGCGTGGTTTCCGAAAAGGAGCTCGGCTCGATCAGCAATCTCTATGTGACGCCGGTGACCAAGCTCGAATTCCTGCTCGGCAAGCAGGCTCCCTATGTCATTGTCGGCTGCGTCAACTACGTCGTTCTCGTCGTGATGGCGGTCGCCCTCTTCGGCGTGCCGATCAGGGGCAGTTTCCTTGGTCTTTCGCTTGCGGCCTTTCTCTATCTCCTCGCCACCACGGCGATCGGCATCCTGAGCTCGACCATGACCCGGACCCAGGTCGCCGCGATGTTCGCGACGGCGATCGGCACGATGATGCCGGCGACGCAGTTTGCCGGACTGTTGCAGCCGGTCGCGACCCTCGAAGGGGCAGGCAGGATCATCGGAACGCTGTTCCCGACCACCTATTTCCTGCGTGCGAGCGTCGGCGCGTTCACGAAGGCGCTCGGCTTTTCCGATCTCGTGCCCTTCATCTTGCCGCTCGTGCTGTTCTGGCCGGTCCTGATCGCCATGGCCTGGCTGCTCTTGCGCAAGCAGGAGGTATGACCATGCTCGATTTCCGTAACATCGCCGCGCTCTTCGTCAAGGAACTGATCGGTATCCGCCGGGACACGGTGCTGATGGGCTTTGTGATCTATGCCTTCACGCTTGCGATCTACATGCAGGCGACGGGCATCACGCACGAGCTCAACCGCGCGACCGTCGGGGTCGTCGACCAGGATGTCTCACAACTCTCCTCGGCGATCCTGGACGCCCTGCGTCCCCCGCAGTTCCAGGCGCCCGTGTCGCTCTCGCCGGGCGAGGTCGATCGCCTCATGGACCAGGCGCGCTTCACCTTCGTGCTCGACATCCCGCCGAATTTTGAGGCCGACGTGCTTGCCGGCCGCAGCCCGTCGGTCCAGCTGCTGATCGACGCGACGGCGCTGATGCAGGCGGGTATCGGTGCGGGTCACATCCAGTCGGTCGTCAACCAGGAGGTCTCACGCTTCGTGACCCGGACCGAAAAGACGACCAGCCTGCCGGTGGCGATCGAGGTGCGCATGGCCTTCAACCAGACGCTGACCACGGCCTGGTTCACCGGAACGTCCGGGCTCATCAACAACGTCACCATGCTCGCCGTCCTGCTCGCCGGGGCGGCGCTGGTGCGGGAACGCGAGCACGGCACGCTCGAACATCTCCTCGTCATGCCGGTGCGGGCGACGGAGATCATGCTGAGCAAGCTCCTCGCGAACGGCCTGGTGACGCTGGTGCTGACACTGCTGTCGGTCGTCTTCGTGCTCGACCTCTGGATCGGTATGCGTATTTCGGGCTCGCTCTGGCTGTTTGCCGCAGGCGTCTTGCTCTATCTCTTCTTCGCCACCTCCTTCGGCCTGTTCCTCGGGACAATCTCCCGGTCGATGCCGCAGATGGCGCTGCTCTTCATCCTGACGGTCCTGCCGATGACGATCCTCTCGGGTGGCATGACGCCGCTCGAAAGCATGCCGGACTGGCTGCAGATCGGCGTGCAGGTTTCGCCGACGACACACTTTGTCTCCTTCGCGCAGGCAATCCTTTTCCGCGGCGCGGGTTTTGCTGTGGTCTGGCCGCAGTTCCTCGCGACCGCGGTGATCGGTCTGTTCTTCTTCCTGTTCAGCATGGCGCGGTTCCGCAGCTTCATCGCGGCACAGCAGGGGTAGCGGGACGCTCTCGTGCCGATGCAATCCGACATCTGCGATGACGGTGCGGCCGCGATCTGATAAGAGCGGGATGCTTCCTTTCCTGCCTGCCGTTCGCGCGGGCGATACGTTCTCTCAAGCCCGGAGTTATTCGCATGCCCGGTCCTCAGGTGGTCCCCGTCGAGGGGGATCTGCAACTGCCGAAACACGTTGACGTAGTCGTCATTGGCGGCGGGATCATCGGCGCCTCGACGGCGCTCGAACTTGCCGAACGCGGCGTGTCGGTGGCGCTTTGCGAGAAGGGCGGCATCGGCGAGGAACAGTCGAGCCGAAACTGGGGATGGGTGCGCATCTCCTGGCGCGATCCGCGTGAAGTTCCGCTGATGGCCGAGGCCATCCGCATCTGGCAGGGGCTCGACGCCCGGACCGGCCGCGACACCGGCTACAAACAATGCGGCATCGTCTTCGCCTCGTTCGATGAAAAGTACGAAGCCAAGAACGCCGAATGGCCCGATATCCTGACCAAGTACCAGATGAAGTCACGGATGATCGACGGACCGGAGTTCAGCGGGCTTTATCCGGGCATGAAGCATGATTTCAGGAGCGCGCTCTACACGCCCGCAGACGGCCGCGCCGAGCCGCAGAAGGCGGCACCGGCGATTGCCGAGGCGGCGCGCGACAAGGGCGCGCATATACTGACGAAGTGCGCGGTGCGTGGGATCGAGACCTCGGGAGGGAAGATTTCCGGCGTGGTCACCGAACGCGGCACGATCGCCTGCTCCTCGGTCGTGCTTGCCGGCGGCGCCTGGTCGAGCCTCTTTGCCCGCAATGCCGGGGTCGACTTGCCACAACTGAAGGTGATGAACACCGTCATCCGCACCAAGCCGATCGAGGGTGGGCCGGAACAGACGCTCTACGGTCGCGACTTTGCTTTCCGCAAGCGTCAGGACGGCGGCTATACGATCGCTTCGCGCTACGACAACATCGTCGAGATCGTGCCCGACAGCTTCCGCTTCATGCTGAAATTCCTCCCTGCACTGAAGAGCGAGTGGCGTTCGCTGCGTTTCCGCGTTTCCGGCCGCTTCCTCGAGGAGGGTCGCATGGCGCAACGCTGGCGGATGGACGAGGAGACGCCGTTCGAACGCTGCCGCGTGCTCGACCCGAAACCGTCGGACAAGTGGACCAACCACGCGCTGGCACAGCTGAAGAAGGACTATCCGGTCTTCGCCAAGGCCGAGATCGCGCAGCGCTGGGCCGGCTATATCGACGTGTCGCCGGACGCCGTGCCGATCATCTCGCCGGTCGAGAAGGTTCCCGGCTTCTTCATCGCGACCGGCTTTTCCGGCCACGGTTTCGGCATCGGCCCCGGCGCCGGCCGGTTGATGGCCGATCTCGTCACCGGTCATACGCCTTGCGTCGATCCGACGGCCTTCAGGCTTTCGCGCTTCTTCGACGGATCGAAGATCGAAATCATCAGCGGGGTCTGAGAAAGGCAAAGGGCGCCGGAGCGCCTTTTGCCATCAGGTTTATGCGTCAGCGCTTGAGTGTCCGAGGGTCGAGTGCATCGCGGATCGCATCGCCTATGAAATTGACGCTGAGGACCGTGAGCGAGATCGCGAGCCCCGGCCAGAGCACGCGCGAGGGCGTGATCTGCAGGAAATTGGCGCCGTCGTAGAGCAGGCGTCCCCAGGTCGGGAAATCCGACGGGAAGCCGAGACCCAGGAAGGAGAGCGCCGATTCCGTGATGATCGCCGAGGCGATGCCGAGCGTCGCGGACACCATGATCGAGCTCATCACGTTCGGGAGGATGTGCTTCAGGATCACCCTGTGCTCGCGCATGCCGCTCGACTTGGCCGCCAGGATGAATTCCTGGCTTTTGACCGCCAGCACGTCGCCGCGGACGATGCGGGCGGTGTGCATCCAGCTTGTTATGCCGATCACGAAGACGATCAGGATGAAGATACCCGTCTCCGGACCGAACACGGTGCGGAGCGTATCGCGGAACAGCATGATGATGACGAGCAGCAGCGGCAGCAGCGGCAGCGCGAGGAAGAGATCGGTCAGGCGCATCAACAAGCCGTCGATCCGCCGGATATAGCCCGAAAGAACGCCGACGAGCGTGCCGAGAAAGAGGGCGAGCAGCATGGCCGTGATGCCGACGGCAAGCGAGATCTGCCCGCCGGCGAGGACCTGGGCCAGCATGTCGTGGCCGAGGTTGTCGGTGCCGAAGGGGTGGGCGAGCGAAGGTCCCTGGTTCTTCGCCCGGATGTCGATCTTGTTCGGCTCGACGGTGTGGATGAGCGGGCCGGCATAGACGGCAAGCACGATGAACAGGAAGACCGCCAGCCCGGCGACGCCGCCGGGATGGGCCTTGAACTGGCGCCAGAGGCCACCTTTCTGGACGTCGGAGGAGACTGCCGGTGCGGCGGCGGTAACATCAGTCATAGCGGATCCTCGGATCAAGGAGGCCGTAGAGCACATCGGCGATCAGGTTGAACAGCACGATGAGAAAGGCGAAGATGAAAGTCAGCGTCTGCACGAGCGGCATGTCGGCGCCCTGGATCGCGGTGATCAGCAATTGCCCGAGCCCGTTCACCCGGAAGATCTGTTCGGTGATGATGGCGCCGGAGAAGATCGTCGGCACGCCGAGGGCGATGACGGTCACCACCGGGATCAGGCTGTTGCGCAGCACGTGGACGAGCAGCACGACCTTCTCCTTCACCCCTTTCGCGCGGGCGGTGCGGACATAGTCCTGGTGCAGGTTGTCGAGCATAGAGGCGCGCACGAAGCGGCTGATCTGCGAGGTGTTGTAGAGGGTAAGAACGGTGACGGGCAGCACCATCTGCTTCACCTGCGCGACGAAGCTCGACCAGTCGGTGATGCTCAGATTGGTGTCGTAGATCGACGGAAACCACTGCAGGTAGGAGCTGAAGATCACAATCAGCAGCACGCCGGTGAAGAAGGTCGGCACGGAATAACCGACCATCGAGATGAAGGTGCCGATCTGGTCGAAGATCGAATACTGCTTGTAGGCCGAGATCACCCCGATCGGGATCGCCAGCAGCACGCCGAAGAGATAGGACAGGCCGACGACCCAGAGGGTCTGGGGCAATCTCTGCACGATGAGATCGACGACCGGACTGCGGGTCGCCCAGGACAGCACGCGCATGCGCTCGCCCGTGCCCACGGTGAGGCCGGTCATCTGTTCGAAGATATTGAGCGGTTCATTGACGAAGAATTGCTGCAGCCAGCGCAGGTAGCGGATGATGAAGGGCTGGTCGGCGCCCATGGCGGCGCGGATCTGTTCGCGAACCTCGGGAGGAATGGTCAGCGGCAGGTCGCTCAAGGGGTCGCTCGGCGCGAGGTCGAGCAGGGCGAAGATGATGAAGCTAATAGCCAACAGTGTCGGGATTGCGAAGAGCAATCGCCGCAGCGTGAAGGTGAACATCGGAGGCTCTCCAGACTGTCACGAAGCGAAATGCGACGACCGGGTCCGCGCGGGTAGCGCGGACCCGGTGCAACGGCACTTACTTCTTGCGGGACCAGTCTGCGACGTTCCAGAGTTCGCTGTCCCAGGCGTTCATCTTGACGCCTTCGAGCGTGGCGGAAACAGCCGAGGGCTGGCCGCGATGGATGAGCGGGATCTGGGCGACGTCGTTGGAGAGCATGTCGTTGAGCTTCTTGGCGATGGCCGCACGGTCCTCGAGCTTGCCGGTCTTGCCCAGTTCCTTGACGAGGGTGTCATATTCCGGATTGCAGTAGCGGACGATGTTTTCGCCCTGCCAGCCATTCGCCGGGCTCGGGATCTTGTCGCACATCCAGCCGGCCATGTACTTCTCGGGGTCGGTGCCGTCGAAGTTGTTGGTGTACATCTGAATGTCGGCATAGAACTTCTGGAAGGTGTCCGGGGAGGCCGGGTCGCCGCCGAAGAAGACGTTGGCGGAGATGTTGCGCAGTTCGACGGAGACGCCGATCTGGGCCCACATGTCCTTGACCAGCGCCTGCGTGCCCTGGCGGACGGAGTTGGTCGAGGTCTGGTAGAGGAAGGAGAGTTTGACGCCGTCCTTCTCACGGATACCGTCCGGGCCCATCTTCCAGCCGGCGTCTTCGAGCAGCTTGTTGGCTGCGTCGAGGTCCTGCTTCAGGCACCAGTCGACGGCCGTCGAAACGTAGATATCCGGGGCCGGCAGAATGTTGCAGGTCGGCTTGCCGTTGTCGCCGTAGCCGGCTTCATCGATGATGTCGCGATCGATGGCGAGCGAGAGAGCCTTGCGCACTGCCGGGTCGGAGAGAGCCGGATGCGGACCTGCCTCCTTGGTGGAGCGCTTGTCGCCGAGAGAGGGATCGACGGCATAGGGGTTGAGGTCGATACGTTCGACCTGCGTGCCGAAGGCAACCTCGATCTTGCCCTTGCCGGCCTGCATCATGGCGGCGAGCACTTCCGGTTCGACCTGCATGTTCCACGCATAGTCGAATTCGCCGGTTTCCAGAACCGAACGGGCTGCAGATGCCGCGTCGCCGCCACCCTTCAGCGTGACCGAGGCGAAAGCCGGCTTCGCCGGGTCGCGATAGTTCGGATTGGCGACAAAGGTGACGACATCGTTCGGCTTGAATTCTTTCACGACGAACGGGCCGGTGCCGATCGGGCCGAAGTTGGCCGAGGTGCATTCCGGAGCCTTGATACCAAGGCAATCCTTGAACTGCGCTGCCTGGATGATCGGCGACTGGGCGCCTACGAAGGCGCTGTAGGGATAGGGCTTCGGTTCAGCGAAGGAAACCTTGATCGTGGAGGCGTCGACGGCCTCGACATTGCTGACGCCTTCGTAATACGCCGCCTGGGCGCAACCACCGTCCGGAGCCGTGCAATATTTCCAGGTAAAGATTGCGTCGTCGGCCGTGACCGGTGTGCCGTCGGACCACTTGAGGTCGGGCTTCAGCTTCCACGTGATGCTCTTGAGGTCGGCGGCGACGCCGCCGTTTTCGACGGTCGGTATTTCGGCGGCAAGCATCGGCACGAGATTGCCGGTTTCGTCGTAGCGGGCGAGCGGCTCGATTACCATCGAGGAGCCGTACACTTCCTTGGTGCCGCCCGAGAGGTAAGGATTCATCGTGGATACGGCTTGCCAGAAAATGATTTTCAGGTCGCCGTCGGTGCCGCGTTCCGCCAGTGCAGGCGTGCCGGACAAGGCGATCGCGGCCACTGACGCTGCCAATAGAATACGCGCTTCATGCATTGCAATGTTCCCCTATTTATTTTCGTTGAGTTTTGCTGAGCAAGATATCCGACGGGCGAAACAAGCGGCGCCCCGGATGCAAAGCCATCAGATTTATGTGATTGGCCTTGTTCGATAATTTTGACTTATAGGCCCTCGCGAGTACAATCGGCCCGCCTGCAAATCCGGTGCTGGAAGTGCGAGCCTGATCAAAATTTGAGCTATCTAAGCATAGGGCTATTTTGTGTTCAAGGCGGAAAATTGCGGCTTGCAAAAGCGCTTTTAGCCGTCGCAGTATGGCCGCCAACGAGTGGGAACCGACAAGAAAAACAGAGGTCGCAATATGCCCGTCCTGAACAGCGCAAGCGAAATGCAGGCGGAGGTCGCAGCGTGGCGCCGCCATCTTCACCAGCATCCGGAGATCCTCTACGACGTCCACGAGACGGCCGCTTTCGTGGCCGACAAACTGATGTCCTTCGGCTGTGACGTCGTCGAAACCGGGATCGGCCGGACGGGTGTCGTCGGCATCATCAAGGGTCGGGCCGGCGAGGGGCCCGTGGTCGGCCTTCGCGCCGACATGGATGCACTTCCGATTGTGGAGACCAGCGGCAAGGAATGGGCATCGACGACGCCCGGAAAGATGCATGCCTGCGGCCATGACGGCCACACCGCCATGCTGCTCGGTGCGGCAAAGCACCTTGCCGAGACCCGTAATTTCAAGGGATCGGTTGCGGTGATCTTTCAGCCCGCGGAGGAAGGCGGCGGCGGTGGCCTCGCGATGGTCAAAGACGGCATGATGGAGCGCTTCGGCATCAGCCAGGTCTACGGCATGCACAACTCCCCCGGCCTGCCGCTCGGCCATTTCGCGACCCGCAGGGGTTCGATCATGGCGGCGGCGGACGAATACGAGGTGCTGATCCACGGGCGCGGCGGGCACGCCGCCCAGCCGCACAAGACGATCGACCCGGTGCTGGTCTCGGCGCATGCCATCATTGCGCTGCAGGCGATCGCCTCGCGCGAGACCGATCCGCTGAAGTCGGTGGTCGTGACGGTCGCCACGATTCACGGCGGCGACGCGTCGAACGTGATCCCGAACACGGTGAAGCTCACCGGCACGATCCGCACGCTGCTGCCGGAGACCCGCGACTACGCCGAGCGGCGCCTTTCGGAAGTCGTCAACGGCATTGCGCTCACCTTCGGCGCGCGGGCGGAGGTCAACTACCGCCGCGGCTATCCCGTCACCTTCAACCACGAAGGCGAGACGGACTTTGCAATCGACGTCATGCGCAAGGTGGCCGGGGCAAAGGCTGTCGAGACCGATCTCGCGCCGCTGATGGGGGCCGAGGATTTTTCCTACATGCTGGAGAGCCGGCCGGGTTCGTTCGTCTTCATCGGCAATGGCGACAGCGCCAATCTTCACCATTCCTCCTATGATTTCAACGATGAGGCGATCCCCTACGGCGTCAGCTACTGGGTGACGCTCGCCGAAACGGCGCTCGCGGCCTGAGGGCTCCCGAGACATCCGTTTGTCCAGAGTTTGCGTGGGAAGGAATCCTGAGATGACACTGCCGAACGCGGCGAGCAAGAATATGGGAGACGGTCCGGTCCTCTCCGTCCAGGGGCTCACGACCTCTTTCCGGATCAGCGACGACTGGCGACCGGTCGTCAGGAATGTGAGCTTCGACATCGCGCCTCGGGAGACTGTGGCGATCGTCGGCGAGTCGGGGTCGGGCAAGAGTGTGACGTCGCTTTCGATCATGCGTCTCCTGCCGAAATTCACGAGCAGGATCGAGGGCAGCATCAGGCTCGGCGGGCGCGAACTGCTGACGCTCGGCAGCGAGGAGATGCGCAAGGTCCGCGGCAACGAGATCTCGATGATCTTTCAGGAGCCGATGACGAGCCTCAATCCGATCTTCCCGATCGGCAAGCAGATTGCCGAAGCGATCACCTGCCACAGGCAGGTATCGGCGGCCGAAGCCAAAGCCGAGGTGATCCAGCTTCTCGAAAAGGTGCGTATCCCGAACGCCAAGGGCCGGTTCAACGACTATCCGCACCAGTTTTCCGGCGGTATGCGCCAGCGCGTGATGATTGCCATGGCGCTCGCCTCGAAGCCGCGGCTGCTGATCGCCGACGAACCGACGACTGCGCTCGACGTCACGATCCAGGGTCAGATCCTCGATCTCATCAAGGTGCTGCAGGAAGAGGAGGGGATGTCCGTCCTCTTCATCACCCACGACATGGGGGTGGTCGCCGAGGTCTCCGACCGCACCATCGTCATGTTCCGCGGCGATGCCGTCGAGACCGGCCCGACCGACGACATCTTCCATCGCGGCCGCCACCCCTATACGCGAGCGCTTCTTTCCGCGGTGCCGCGTCTCGGCTCGATGGCGGGGCATGGGCGGCCGATGCGCTTTCCGATCATCGACATCGCGTCCGGCGTCATGACGACACCCGAAACGGAGGTCGGCCGTGCAATCGAGACCCGGCGGCCTCCGATTCTCGAGGTGAAGAACCTGACGACCCGCTTCGACATCCGCAGCGGTCTCCTCGGACGCAAGTCGGGGGCCGTGCATGCGGTCGAAAACGTTTCCTTCGACCTCTGCGAGGGAGAGACCCTGTCGCTGGTCGGTGAGTCGGGTTGCGGCAAGTCGACCACCGGGCGGTCGATCACCCGTCTCGTGGAGCCGACAGCGGGTTCAATCGCGCTCGACGGGCGCGACGTGATCCGGCTCGACCGCGGCGCGCTGCGCAACATGCGACGCACCATCCAGATGGTCTTCCAGGATCCCTTCGCCAGCCTCGATCCGCGCATGAAGATCGGCGATGCCGTCATGGAGCCGTTCATCGAACACGGGCTCGGCACCAAGGCGCAGGCGCGCGAGAAGGCGGCAGATATTCTCAAGCGGGTCGGGCTCGATGCTGACATGATGCGGCGCTATCCGCACGAGTTTTCCGGCGGACAGCGGCAGCGCATCGCCATTGCCCGCACGCTGATGCTGGATCCGAGGGTGATCGTCGCCGATGAGGCGGTGTCGGCCCTCGACGTCTCGATCAAGGCGCAGGTCTGCAACCTCCTGCTGGAACTGCAGCAGAGCTTCAATCTCGCCTATCTCTTCATCTCCCATGACATGGCGGTGGTGGAGCGCGTCAGCCATCGTGTCGCGGTCATGTATCTCGGCGAGATCGTCGAAATCGGCCCGCGCCAGGCGGTGTTCGAAAATCCCCAGCATCCCTATACGAAGAAGCTGATGGCTGCGGTGCCGATCCCGGACCCGGCACGCCGCAGTGTCAAGCGCGCGATCTCGACCGACGAGATCAAGAGCCCGATCCGGCCGGTCGGCTACGAGCCGCCCCGCCGCCAGTACAGGGAGATTTCCGCCGGCCACCTCGTACAGGTGTGAGACTGTCGACAGATCCACGTGGCCGCCACCGGCGGTCACGCCGACTTAATCAAAGGCGTGTCATTGTCCCGCGGTCGATCGGCATTACATCAGGGCCGCGATCAATCGAGGAGTAGCGATGACAGGCGAAGCGGAGGCCGAGCGGGATCGGCACGGAGCCGGGAGGCGTCATCGGCACGGCGGCAGGCTGTCCGAGATACTTTCCGGGCTTGCCACGGACGAAGGACGACCGCGGATTTCCGTCGCCGATATCTTCCAGGCGATGGGCGACCGTGCCTTCGGCGCCCTGATCCTCATCTTCGCGCTGCCGAACATCGTACCGACACCGCCCGGCACGTCGGCGCTCACCGGCACGCCGCTCGTCTTTCTCGCGGCGCAACTGATGCTCGGGCAGAAACCGTGGTTGCCGAGGATCATCGCCGACCGTTCGATGACGCGACAGGATTTCGCGAGCATCGTGACCCGCGTCACCCCCTGGCTCGCCAAGGCCGAGCGGATGCTGCGGCCGCGGCTGGGCTTCCTCATCTATCCCCCGGCGGAATATCTGATCGGTTTCGTCTGTCTCGTCCTTGCGGTCATCCTCGCGCTTCCGGTTCCGCTCGGCAATATCCTGCCGGCGATCGCCATCTGCTTCTTTTCCTTCGGTATTCTCGAGCGCGACGGCATCTGCGTGCTGATCGGGACGGCGGTCGCGGGGATCGCCGGCGTCGTGGTGGCGGGCGTGGTTTACGCGCTGATCAAGGGTTTCCTCCTGCTCCTCCAGGCGACACTCTTCTGACGTTCGAAAGTTGTTTCCAGCGCGCGAAGCGCTTTGCAAAGCCCCATGCGTCGTCCTATCGTCCACGCACCTCATCGTTAGCGCAGGACATGCCATGCTGATTTCGCTTTACCAGATGCAGCCGGTTTCGGGCGATGCCGCGGCCAATCTCGCGAAGATCGCGGAGGCCGCCGAAGCCGCATCCGGCATGGGCGCCGAACTCCTCGTTACGCCGGAACTCGGAGTGAGCGGCTACGGCCTGACGCCGGAGCGCTTTTCCGAGATCGCCGAGGGGCGGGACGGCGAGATCATCGGTGCGCTCTGCGATATCGCGGCCGAATTCGAGCTGGCGGTTTGCGCCGGGTTTCCCGAACGCGACGGTCCCGTGGTCTACAACTCGGCCGTCCTGGCACGGCCGGACGGAAGTTGCGAATTCTACCGTAAAGGCCATCTCTACGGCGACGGCGAACGCGCATCGTTCACGCCCGGCGCAGATGTGCCGCATGTCTTCGATCTCTTCGGCATCCGTACCGGCATGCTGATCTGCTACGATGTCGAGTTCCCCGAGTATGTGCGCACGCTGGCGCTCGCCGGCGCCGAACTGGTGCTGGTGCCGACGGCGCTTCCGCGCGGCGAGATCAGCCGGCGGGTCGCCGATCTGGTGGTGCCGACCCGCGCCTTCGAGAACGGCGTCTTCCTGGTCTATGCCGATCTCTGCGGCGAGGAGGGCAAGTTTTCCTATGGTGGTCGCTCGGCGATCATCAGTCCCGACGGCGATGAGATCGCCCGTGCGGGTATGCACGAGGCGCTGCTGGTCGCAAAACTCGATCCGACCGCCTACGACGACTGCCGCCGTCAAAATCCGTATCTCGCCGACCGGCGGCCGGGGCTCTACCGGCTGGATTAGGCTGAAGTGCCGCGCGGGCGATCTTGTCCGTCGGGCTCTGGCATCTTACATCCGCTCCGATATTGATGGAGACCCGGATGATCTTCGACGCCGCGCGACTTGCTCTTCGCAACCTTTTCGCCCCCGAAACCCGCTCGGTGTTCTGGAAGGTGCTGGGGCTGACTATGCTCGTCCTCGTCGCCCTGTGGCTCGCGCTTCGCGGCGCCTTCATCGCCTATGTGCTGCCGTGGTTCGATGCACTCTTTCCCGGAATGCCGGATTGGGCCGGCTGGCTGACATTCGTGCTCGGCGTGCTTGCCAGCATCGGCCTTGCACTCGCACTCGCACTTCTGTTGTCCTCCGTGACGGCGGTCATCGCCGGTCTCTTCCTCGATGACGTCGCCGAAGTCGTCGAACGGCGCGACTATCCGACGGATACGCCCGGCTCGCCCATGCCGCTCGGCGAAGCACTGGTCGCCTCGTTGAAGTTCTTCGGCGTCGTCGTCCTCGGTAACCTCGTGGCGCTGGTGCTGCTCTTCGTGCCGGGCGTCAATATCGCCGCCTTCTTCCTCGTCAACGGCTATCTGCTCGGGCGCGAATTCTTCGAGTTTGCGGCCATGCGTTTCCGCAGCGCGAGCGAGGCACGGGCGTTCCGCTCGCGCCATGGCGGGACCGTGTTCATGGGCGGGCTGGTGATCGCGGCCTTCCTGGCGGTCCCGATCGTGAACCTGCTGACGCCGCTGTTTGCGGCCGGTATGATGGTCCACCTGCACAAGATGCTGAGCGCCCGCGATCCGGCGTTCGGCGCCTGACGGCCTCGGGCAGACATGGGCTGGTTACGCGGATATCGCGTAGCGATGGCTATTCGGCCGCCCCGATGACCTGCGGCGGCAGTTCGACGAGCGGGGCGGGCACGTCGCAGCTCTTTTCCGGCGACTTGCAGAGGTCGGCGATGACGCAGCGCTCGCATTCGGGCCGGCGCGCCTTGCAGACATAACGGCCGTGCAGGATCAGCCAGTGATGGGCGTGGTAGAGGTATTCCGGCGGGATGACCCGCAGCAGCTTCTCCTCGACCTCGTCCGGAGTCTTGCCGGGTGCCA
Source organism: Ciceribacter lividus (assembly GCF_003337715.1). Taxonomy (GTDB): domain Bacteria; phylum Pseudomonadota; class Alphaproteobacteria; order Rhizobiales; family Rhizobiaceae; genus Allorhizobium; species Allorhizobium lividum. The sequence goes on along the minus strand of NZ_QPIX01000009.1, from coordinate 201,771 downwards.
GCCTGATCCGGTTGGCGATGCGGAAGATGTGGGTGTCGACGGCGATGGTCGGGATGCCGAAGGCCATCGACATGACGACGTTGGCGGTCTTGCGCCCGACGCCGGGCAAGGTGACCAGTTCCTCGCGCGTGCGCGGCACCTCTCCGCCGAAATCCTCGATCAGCTTCCGGGAAAGGGCGATGACGTTCTTCGCCTTGTTGCGATAGAGGCCGATCGTCTTGATGTAATCGCGCAGCCGCTCCTCGCCGAGATCGAGCATCTTCTGCGGCGTGTCGGCGACCTTGAACAGCGCCCGCGTCGCCTTGTTGACGCCGACATCCGTCGCCTGCGCCGAGAGCGCGACGGCGACGACAAGGGTGAAGGCGTTGACGTGTTCGAGCTCGCCTCTTGGTTCGGGCCGCTGAACCGAGAAACGACGGAACATCTCCTGAAGCTCCGTCTTGGTATAGGCAGACCTCGGCGCGACCTTGCGCCGCGCGCCGCTGTGGTTTGACTTTTGCGAAGTTTGGGTGCTGAATTTTTTCTTCGGATCGGTCATTGTCAATCTATAGTCGGGCGCCATGACGAAAGGCAATGTGGGCATGACGGAACCCCCGGTTTTCGCGGCGGAACTGACGCCGTACCGTTCTCTGGGCCGGCGCGGCTTTCGTGTCCTTCTGGCGCTGACCGGTGCCGTCTGCGCGGTTCACGCCGTGTTCTTCGTCGCCACCGGCGCCTGGCCCATCGGCCTTTTCTTCGGTCTCGACTTCCTGCTGCTTTACGGCGCGTTCCTGCTCAACTATCGCTCGGGGCGCGCCCGCGAGGAGGTCGTCGTCTCTCGTACGGCGCTTGCGATCCGAAAGTTCACGCCGTCGGGCCGCATGACCGAGCACCGTTTCAATCCGTTCTGGGCGCGTTTCTTCGTCCGCCGGCACAGCGAGATCGGCATCGTTTCGATGCAGATCTCGGGAGAGGGCAGGCGGACCGACATCGGTTCCTTCCTCAACCCGGAGGACCGGGAGAGCTTTGCCAAGGCGTTCAATGCGGCGCTGGCGACGGTCAAGCAGAGGCTTTGACCCATCGCGCAAGAAACGGGTGGTTCGCACCCGTCCGATATGGTGATGTCATGCGAAAAGGAGTTCGCCATGACCATTGCACAGATGATTTCCCGATCGGCCGGTGAGCTTGCGCCCGTCGATGTCACGCCCGAGGGCGGCGACTACGAGACAGTGCGCCGGGTCATCGAGATGCTGACGCTCGACTATCGCGAGCAGCCGTCGCTGGAGACGATCGCCGCGCGACTGAACCAGTCGCCGACGCAGTTGCAGAAGACATTCAGCCGCTGGGCGGGGCTGTCGCCGAAGGCCTTCCTGCAGGCGGTCACGCTCGACCACGCCAAGCGCCTGTTACGCGAAGAGGAAATGCCGATCCTCGAGACCTCGCTCGAGCTCGGACTTTCCGGTCCCGGACGGCTGCACGATCTCTTCGTCACACACGAGGCGATGTCGCCCGGCGAGTGGAAGCAGAAGGGCGAGGGACTGACGATCCGCCACGGCTTTCACCCATCGCCCTTCGGGTTGGCGCTGGTGATGGCGACGGAGAGAGGTCTTTCCGGGCTCGCCTTTGCCGAGCGCGGCAACGAGGCCGCCTGTTTCGAGGACATGGCATCGCGCTGGCCGAATGCGCGCTATGTGCCCGACCAGGCGGCGACGGCGCCCTATGCCGCACGGATCTTCGATCCAGGTCGCTGGAGCGACGAGCAGCCGCTGAGGGTGGTGCTGATCGGCTCGGATTTCCAGCTCCGCGTCTGGCAGAGCCTGTTGCGCATCCCGCTCGGCAAGGCCGTGACCTATTCCGACATCGCCCGCGACATCGGCCAGCCGTCGGCGAGCCGCGCCGTCGGGGCGGCGGTCGGACGCAATCCGATCTCTTTCGTGGTGCCCTGCCACCGCGCGCTCGGGAAGGGCGGCGCGCTCACCGGCTATCACTGGGGCCTGACGCGCAAGCGGGCCATGCTCGGCTGGGAGGCCGGTCAACTGAGCGGGTGAGGCCGGCGGAAATTCATTCCGTAAATCGATTGAAATCATGACCGCCCCGTTCTTGACTTTGCCATCTTCGGCTGGTGATAGTCGGGCACATTTCCGGACGCCGGATAGAACAGGGAATAGGATCATGACTTCCAAACTCGAACAGCTTCGTTCCATGACCACCGTCGTTGCCGACACCGGCGATATCGAGGCCGTGGCCCGTCTGAAACCGGTGGACTGCACGACCAACCCGACCATCGTCCTGAAGGCGCTCGGCACGCACATGTTCGACGACACCTTCAAGGAGGCGATCGCCTGGGGACGGTCGAAGGGCGGCACCAGCGAAGCCGTGGCCGCCGCCGTCGCGGACCGGCTGGCCGTCGCAGTCGGTGCGGCGCTGGCGAAGATCGTGCCGGGCCGGGTTTCGACCGAAGTCGACGCCGATCTTTCCTTCGACATGCAGGGCTCGATCGCCAAAGCGCACGAAATCATCTCCGGCTACAAGGAGCGCGGGATCGAACGCGAGCGCGTGCTGATCAAGCTCGCTTCCACCTGGGAAGGTATCCGCGCCGCAGAAGTCCTCCAGAGCGAAGGCATCGACTGCAACCTGACGCTGCTCTTCTCCAAGGCCCAGGCGATCGCCTGCGCCGAGGCCAATGCCTTTCTCATCTCGCCCTTCGTCGGCCGTATCCTCGACTGGTACAAGAAATCGACCGGCGATACCTACACGGCCGAAACCGATCCCGGCGTTCTCTCGGTCCGCTCGATCTACAACTATTACAAGGCGAACGGCATCAAGACGGTGGTCATGGGCGCCTCTTTCCGCAATGCAGGCGAAATCGAGGCGCTTGCCGGCTGCGACCGGCTGACGATCGCGCCCGCGCTGCTCGACGAGCTCGACGCCGACAAGGGGACCCTCGAACGCAAGCTCGCCCCCGAGGCGACCATTCCGGAGCCGCGGATATCGCTCGACGAGAAGGCTTTCCGCTGGATGCTCAACGAGGACGCCATGGCGACGGAAAAGCTCGCCGAGGGCATCCGCGCCTTCTACAAGGACCTCGTCGCGCTGCGCGAGAAAGTCGCCAAGGCGCTGGCCGAATAATAAGGCGAGCCGGCTGTCCATGCTCATCGAAGAGGCATAGGCAGGTGTGAAGGTACCCCCTCTGCCCTGCCGGGCATCTCCCCCACAAGGGGGGAGACCGACTCGTGGTGCGTCCTAAGCCGACTTGACCGGAGGTGCTGTGCTTATCTTCCAGGCTGGATGTTTGGACGAGCGGCTGCGGATACCTGATCTCCCCCCTTGTGGGGGAGATGGCCGGCAGGCCAGAGGGGGTACCTTGCGCCCGCCACTTCCCGCGTGGGTGATCAGTCGTCGCCCATCACGACCGTGTCGGGGACGTAGTAGGTCTCGGCGCCATCCACCGTGACCACGGCATCGCCGCCCTGCTTGCGGCTGCGGACCTCCGACCCCTCGCTGCCGGTAAAGCGGCCGGCGCGATAGTCGAGACGACGGCGCGAACCATCGGGCGCGGTGATCTCGATCGTCGCCATGGGCCCGTTGCGGACGATGCCGTAGTCGCAGGAGGTGAAGCCGTCGAAGCCGGGCAGTCGGCAGCGAATCCGCCCTGTGGCGTCGTAGGGATGGCCCGGCAGCAGATAGCCGTCATCCGGATAAGGCGGCGGGTTGGAGCCCCAATCCTCGACGAGAAAGCGGCCGTTCACCCAGCCGCTCACACGCGGCCGGTCGGTGGTGGCGATGCGGCACCAGTAGCCGGTGTCCTGTTCGAGGCAGCCGAGGTTCTTCACCGGCATGCCCTCCGCCAGCTCGCCGATCACCCGGAAATTCAGGCCGGCACCCGAACGGATCGCGAGGAGACCGCCCGGCGGCAGGCCGTAGACGTGCCAGACATAAGGATCGTCCGGGTCGTTGTAGCCGGGCTGCGGCGCGGGATAGAGACGTGGATCGCCGTTCGGCGGCAATGTCTGGGCGAGGGTTGTGTCAGCCGCGCCGACCGCAAAGGCGGCAAGGACGAGGAGCGGCGGCAGGGCAGGGCGCATGTAAGACTCTCCGGTAATATGCCGGAGGTTATACGAGCCGATCGACGACCGCCAGAAGCAGGCCTCCCGATTGGCGACGAGAGAGGTCGCCGCCGATCAGGGTGGTTAACGCTGCCTCGCTCTTCAGCCTCAGTGTGCGATCATCACGTGGCGGACCGCGGTGTAGTCTTCGAGCGCGTAGACCGACATGTCCTTGCCGTAGCCCGACTGCTTCAGGCCGCCATGGGGCATCTCGTTGCAGAGCATGAAGTGGGTGTTGATCCAGGTGCAGCCGTAGCGCAGCCGTGCGGCCGTCTTCATGGCGCGCGAGATGTCCTTCGTCCAGACGGAGGAGGCAAGCCCGTAATCGCTGTCGTTCGCCCAGGCGATCGCGTCGTCGGTTTCCGAGAAGCGCGTGACCGAGACGACGGGGCCGAAGACCTCGCGGCGGACGATCTCGTCGTCCTGCAGCGCGCCTGCAACGACGGTCGGCGTGTAGAAAAAGCCCTTTTCGCCGGCGACCTTGCCGCCGGTGACGATCTCCATGTGCTTGTGCTCGGAAGCGCGGGTGACGAAGCTTTCGACGCGGTCGCGCTGGCGCTTCGAGATCAGCGGGCCGATCTCGTTCTCGGTGTCGTCGGCCTGATTGAACTTCAGCGTCGAGACGGCGGAGGCGAGGTCGGCGACGAACCGGTCGTAGACCTTGTCGCTCGCATAGATGCGGCAGGCGGCGGTGCAGTCCTGGCCGGCATTGTAGAAGCCGAAGGTGCGGATGCCGGCGACGACCGCTTCGAGATCGGCGTCGTCATAGACGATGACCGGTGCCTTGCCGCCGAGTTCGAGATGGGTGCGCTTCACCGTCTTTGCCGCGGCGGCCAGGACCTTCTTGCCGGTCGCGATGTCGCCGGTGATCGACACCATGCCGATCTTCGGATTGTTGATGAGGCAATTGCCGACGCTTTCGCCGCGGCCGAGCACGACATTGACGACGCCGGCCGGCAGGATGTCGGCAAGCAGTTTCGCCATCTTCAGGGCTGTGAGCGGCGTCTGTTCCGACGGTTTGAAGACGACCGTGTTACCGCCGGCGATGGCGGGTGCCAACTTCCAGGCCATCATCATCAGCGGATAGTTCCAGGGCGCGATCGAGCCGATGACCCCGATCGGATCGCGTCGGACCATGGAGGTGTGGCCGGGCAGGTATTCCCCGGCGACGGGCGCGTGCAGCGAGCGGACGGCGCCGGCGAAGAAGCGCCAGCAATCGACGATCGCCGGGATCTCGTCGTTGATGACGGCGTTGATCGGCTTGCCGCAGTTCAATGATTCCAGCGTGGCGAAGCCGGCCGCATCCTTCTCGATGGCGTCGGCGATCGCGAGCAGGTAGGCGGCACGCTGCGAGGGCGTTGTCGCCGACCAGCTGTCGAATGCTTTCTCCGCGGCATCGACGGCGGCGTCGACCTGCGCGAGCGAAGCCTCCGGAAGCTCCAGAATGGTTTCGCCGGTCTTCGGATTGAGGATCTTCTCCTCGATCTCGGTGCCCTTTTCGAAGCGGCCGTCGATCAGCATCTGGGTGTCCATGTCGTTCTCCCTCATCTGGTTTGTCGGGTTATTTGCCGCTTCCCGAAATCCGGTCGGTGTCGCGGGTGAGATAATAGGCCGCCAGGATCGGCAGGAAGGTCACGATCACCACCAGCATGGCGACGACGTTGGTGACCGGCCGCTGGCGCGGGCGAATGAGTTCCTCCAGCATCCAGATCGGCAATGTCGCCTGCTGTCCGCCGGTGAAGGTGGTGACGATGACCTCGTCGAAAGAGAGCGCGAAGGCGAGCATGCCGCCGGCAAGCAGCGCGGTCGCGATGTTCGGCAGCACGACGTAGCGGAAGGTCTGGAAGCCGTCGGCGCCGAGGTCCATCGACGCCTCGATCAGCGATCCCGAGGTGCGGCGGAAGCGGGCGACGGCGTTGTTGTAGACGACGACGATGCAGAAGGTGCCGTGGCCGAGGATGATCGTCCACATCGAATATGGGATCTCGGCCAGCGAGAAGGCCGAGCGGAGCGCAATCCCGGTGACGATGCCCGGCAGCGCGATCGGCAGGATGACGAGAAGCGAGATCGCCTCGCGGCCGAAGAAGGCCGAGCGTGCGACGGCGGCGGCGGCGAGCGTGCCGAGCACGAGGGCGACCAGCGTGGCGATGCTCGCCACCCTGACCGAGAGCGTCAGCGCTTCCCAGACGTCCGGCCGGTTCCAGGCGACGGCAAACCACTGGGTGGTGAAGCCCGGCGGCGGCCACTGGAAGCTCTTCTCCTCGGTGGTGAAGGCGTAGACGAAGATCAGGAGGATCGGCAGGTGCAGGAAAAGCAGCCCGCCGGCCGCGGCGATCTTGAGCGGCCATCCGGCCGAGGAGCGATCAGAGCGCATCGAAGGCCCCCATGCGTTTGGCAGCCCACAGATAGACGCCCATGATGGCGATCGGCACGACGGAGAAGGCCGCGGCGAGCGGCACGTTGCCGGCCGTTCCCTGCTGGGCGTAGACGGCCTGGCCGATGAAAAGCCGCGAGGAGCCGACGATCTGCGGAATGATGTAGTCGCCGAGCGTGAGCGAGAAGGTGAAGATCGAGCCTGCGACGATGCCGGGCATGGCAAGCGGAAGCAGCACGTTGCGGAAGGTCTGGCCGGGATGCGCGCCGAGGTCGGAAGAGGCCTCGATGAGGTTGCCGGGAACACGCTCGAGTGCGGCCTGAACCGGCAGGATCATGAAGGGCAGCCACACATAGACGAAGACCAGGAAGGTCCCGATATAGCTGATCGACAGCGAATTGCCGCCTATCACCGGCAGGGAAAGGATGCCGTCGAGAAGCCAGGAAAGGTCGAGACGCTCAAAGGCCCAGGTGAGGATGCCCTCCTTGGCGAGGATCAGCTTCCACGCATAGACCTTGACGAGGTAGCTCGACCAGAGGGGCAGCATGACGCCGAGATAGAAGAAGGCCTTCCACCGGCCGGTCGCATAGCGCGCCGCGTAGTAGGCGATCGGAAAGGCGAGCACAGCCGATGCGAGCGTTACCGCCGCGGCCATCACGACCGTCCGCAGGATGATGTCGAAATTGGTCGGGATGAGCAGTTGCCGATAGGTGGAAAGCGTCAGTTCGTAGTTGATGAGGCCGGAGAAGTCGTCGATCGAAAAGAAGCTCTGTAAGAGCAGCGCCAGCAGCGATCCGACATAGATGATGCCGAGCCAGAGGAGCGGCGGGATGAGCATCACGGCGAGCAGCAGCGCCGGGCGGCGCCAGAAGACGTCGGAGAGGCGGCCGAAGGCGCCGGACCTGCCGGGCAGGATGGAGGCGGTCGATACGTCGCTCATGCCTCGCCGTCCATGTAGTGGAGATCGGAGGCGAGCCACGAGATTTTCGCCTCTTCGCCCGGTTTCGGCGTCGCCTGGCCGGCCGGCACCATGACGTTGAGGGCGATCTCTCCGACGCGCAGATGGAGGCGGGTGGCGCTGCCGAGGAAGCTCTCGGATATCACGGCGGCGGCGATACCGCCTTCGGAAACGAGGCGGATCGCCTCGGGCCTCAGGCTCGCCCAGCGCGCCTCGCCGCCGAGGCGTTGCATGTCGGCCGGCGCGATGACGTTGGAGGAGCCGACGAAATCGGCGACGAAACGGGTCCGCGGACGGTTGTAGATCTCCTGCGGCGTTCCGGCCTGGACGATGCCGCCATTGTTGAAGACGGCGACGCGGTCGGCCATTGACAGGGCCTCGCCCTGATCGTGTGTTACGAAGACGAAGGTGATGCCGAGCGAGCGCTGCAGGCTCTTCAGTTCCTCCTGCATCTGCTCCCGGAGTTTCAGGTCGAGCGCGCCGAGCGGCTCGTCGAGCAGGAGCACCTTCGGCTTGTTGACCAGCGCGCGGGCGAGGGCCACGCGCTGGCGCTGGCCGCCGGAAAGCTGGCCGGGCTTGCGGGCGCCGTAACCGGGGAGTTTCACGAGTTCCAGCGCCTGCTCGGCGAGGCGGAGGCGCTCCGCCTTGCCGACGCCCTTGACCATCAGGCCGTAAGCCACGTTGTCGAGAATGCTGAGATGCGGAAAGAGCGCATAGTCCTGAAAGACCGTGTTGACCTGGCGGCGATAGGGCGGAACGCCTTCGGCCGTCTCGCCGAAGATCTCGATGTGGCCGGAGGTCGGCTGCTCGAAACCGGCGATCAGCCTGAGGCAGGTGGTCTTGCCGGATCCCGACGGTCCGAGCATGGCGAAGAACTCGCCCGGCGCGATCTTCAGGTCGACCGCGTCGACGGCTTTCACCGGGCCGAAATGGCGCGACACCTGCGAGAAGGAAACGGCTGCGGTCATCAATGGCTCCAGAGATTTCAGATCTGCCGGTCGAAAGCCGGCGGGGGCCTACCCTCCCCTTGAGGGGGGAGGGTCGGACCGAAGGTCCGGGGTGGGGTGACCAAGGGAACCGGGTACGTTTCTGCTAAGCCACCCCCACCCGCGCGTTCCGCACGACCTCCCCCCTCAAGGGGGAGGTGGGATCGTCACCGACCGCCGATGACGCCGATATAGTCGGACACCCAGCGGTGATAGGGGACGCATTCGCCCTGGCTCTCGCATTTGCTGACCGGGGTCCGCCAGAAGCTGATCTTTTCGAAGTTGTCGAAGCCGTTGGTGGCGCAGCCTTCGTCGGTCAGCAGTTCGTTGCCCTTGCAGGCGGCGGGAACCGAGGGCACGGCACCGAACCAGGCGGCGACGTCACCCTGGACCTTGGCGGAAAGCGAATGCTCCATCCACATGTAGGCACAGTTCGGATGCTCGCTGTCGACATGCAGCATGGTGGTATCGGCCCAGCCGGTCGTGCCTTCCTCGGGGAAGGTCGAGTCGATCTTGGCGCCCTCGGCCTTCATCAGGTTCACCTGGAACGGCCAGGAACCGGACGCGACGACACCTTCATTCTTGAAGTCGTCGATCTGGATCATTGCGTCATGCCAGTAGCGGCCGACGAGCTGGCGCTGTCCGCGAAGCAGGTCGAGGGCAGCCTTGTACTGGTCCTCGTTCAGCTCATAGGGGTCCTTGATGCCGAGTTCCGGCTTGTGAGCCATCAGGTAAAGGGCGGCGTCGGCGATGTAGATCGGGCCGTCATAGGCCTGGACGCGGCCCTTGTTGGACTTGCCGTCGGGAAGCGTCATTTCCTCGAAGACCACGTTCCAGCTCTTCGGCGGCTGGTCCTTGAAGGCTTCCGTGTTGTACATCAGCACGTTCGGGCCCCACACATAGGGCGTGCCGTAATGGGTGCCGCCGACCGTGTGCCAGGGTGCGTTCTGCAGGCGCTCGTCGAGAGTCTTCCAGCTTGGGATGAGGTCGGTGTTGATCGGCTGTACCCGTTTTCCCGCGACGAGGCGGAGCGAGGCGTCGCCCGAGGCGGTGACGAGGTCGAAGCCGCCCTCGTTCATCAGCGCGACCATTTCGTCCGAGGTAGCTGCGGTCTTCACCGTGACCTTGCAGCCCGTCTCCTGCTCGAACTTGGTGACCCAGTCGTAATTCTTGTCAGTCTCGCCACGCTCGATGTAGCCGGCCCAGGCGACGATCGAAAGCGCGCCTTCGCCCTTGCCGAGTTCCTTCAGCGGCTCCTGGGCGAGGGTGGCGGTGGCGAAACTGAAAATGGCGGTGATGGCAGTGCAGGACTTCAGGACTTGCTTCATCTGATTTCTCCCGGTTCGCGGCCGCTTCGCACGGCCTTTGTTCCCGCCTGAGAACGTGCCGCGAAAGGGCCGCATTCGCAAATTCATTTATCAGAAAGATGATATCGGTTTTTCCGAATGGTAAGTCAAGAATTGCCCCTCACCCTGACCCTCTCCCCGCTCGCGGGGAGAGGGGATGGCCACGGCGGCGCCGTTTGTCCCTTCTCCCCGTCAGAACGGGGAGAAGGTGCCGGCAGGCGGATGAGGGGCTTATCCCGAATTAACGTCCGCGCCCGCTGCGGAGCGTCTCGGCGATGCCGACGAAATCGCGGGCCGATTGCGGCAGGCTGGAGCCCTTGCGCCAGACCATGCCGACCTGCACGACCGGCAGGGCACCCGAGACGTCGCGGCTCTCGATGCGGTCGCCTTCGAGCGACCATGGCCGGTAGACGAGATCGGGCAGCAGCGCCACGCCGGCGCCGGTCGCGACCAGGCTTCGCACCGCCTCGACCGAGCGGGTGCGGAAGGCGACCTGAGGCCGGGCGCCGAGGGCAGAAAGCAGCTTGCCGGTATTCTCCTCGATTTCGTCCACCGTCAGCATGATCAGGGGTTCGCGGGCGATGTCCGCGGCCGAGATGATATCGGCGGAAACCAGCGGGTGGCCCATCGGAAGCCAGAGGCGATAGGGCGAGGTTTCGAGGATTTCCGCCTGCAGCGCCATGCGGTCGCGCAGGTTCGAGATGACCATGACGGCGACGTCGAGCTCGCCGCCGACCAGCAGATGCTCAAGATAAGAGCCGTTGTCCTCGATCGCACTCACCTCGACATTGGGGCAGGCGCGGCGGTAGCGCGCCAGGAGGTCGGAGAGCACGTAGCCGGCGACCAGCGAGGTGACGCCGATGTTGAGTGTGCCACCGCTGTTTTCCTTGGTCTCGGAAAAGGCGTTGCGTGCGTCCGAGACGGTCGCGAGAATCTTTGTCGCGTGGCGCAGGAACTGGTGGCCGTTATGGGTGATCGAAAGTCCGCGCGGATGGCGATCGAAGAGCTCCACGCCGAGGTCGCCTTCCAGTTCCTTGATCGCTTCGGTTACCGAGGATTGCGAAATCGAGAGGTTCTGCGCCGCCCGCGTCACCGAGCCCTGCTCGGCGACGGCGACGAAATACTGCAACTGGCGGAGGGTGAAGGCCATGGCCGTTTAGAGCACGACAGCGGGCTGGAGAGCAAGCGCGGCGCGCCTCCGCGGGGCGGTGACCCGCGCGGCCTGCACGGCAGGCCTGCGCAGAGATGCTCTTTGCAAACGTCAAGAGACGTATACTATCGATGCTTCCATTTCTCTATGCCCTCGCACCGCGCGGCGGGCCTGTCCCGTCAGTCGCTTCATGAAATCCACACCTCTCGGCTACCTCTTCGCGCTGCTCGCCTTTGCCATCTTCTCGCTGCAGGACGGGGTTTCCAAGCATCTCGGCAGCGCCTATCCGCCGGTTCTCGTCGCGATGATCCGCTACTGGGCCTTCGCGCTCTTTGCCGTGCTTCTCGCCATGCGCGGCCGCGGCGGACTTTCAGCGGCGATCCGGACGCAGCGGCCATGGCTGCAGATCCTGCGCGGCCTTCTGCTGGCCGTGCAGATCCCGATCGCGATCACCGCCTTCACGCGGGTCGGTCTTGCTCAGTCGCAGGCGATCTTCGCCTCAGGCCCGCTGATTGTCGCAATGCTCTCGGTGCCGATCCTCGGCGAAAAGGTCGGCTGGCGGCGCTGGACGGCGATCGTCGTCGGGCTTTGCGGTGTCCTCCTGATCCTCGGACCCAGCGCGTCGGGCTTCAACGCGCTGGTTGTCCTGCCGCTCCTCGTCGCCCTGATCGGGGCGCTCTACGGGCTCTGCACGCGGCTCGTCAGCCGGGTGGACGGGCCGACGACGAGCTTCTTCTATATTGGTGCCGTCGGCGCGGTGGCGCTGACGATCGCCGGCCCCTTCTTCTGGACGGAAATCTCCGCCAGCGACTGGAAATGGATGCTGCTTCTCTGCCTCACCGGCATCACCGCGCATCTCCTGCTCATCAGGGCCTACGACAATCTCACCGCCGTCGCCGTGCAGCCGATCTCCTATCTGCAGCTCGTGCTCGGCTCGATCCTGGCGGTCAGCGTCTTCGGCGAGACGCTGAGGCCGAACATGATCATAGGGTCGCTGATCGTCGTCGGCGCCGGCCTCTTCACCGTCTGGCGCGAGAATGTGCTCGCCCGCAGGGCCGCACAGGCCGCGCAGGATGCGCCGGCGGCTTGAGGCCTCGAAACCCCGCGCGGCTCAAGTCAGGCTGCGGAGTTCGTCCAGTCCGACCGGCGTTTCCGGGCGGAATTCCAGGGCATAGATGCGCTTCGCATACTTCTCCCGCACGCGGTCGACCTGCTCGTGCTCGCCCTTCAGGCGCGAGCGCAGCAGGGGGTCGCGGGTTCCGCTCGCGGCCATGCTCTTGTTGATCACCCAGCCATACGGTTCGATGCCGGCGCGCTTCAGGTCGCCCTGCAAGGCCGCCGCTTCGGACACCGGTGTCGTCTCCGGAAGCGTCACCAGGACCACCCGCGTGTAGCCCTCGTCCTGCAGGCGCATCAGCGGCGTGACGACTCGCCCGGGCGCGTCGGGGTCGAGATGGCGGGTCATCTGCCTGTGATAGGCGCCGGTGGCGTCAAGGAGCAGCAGCGTGTGCCCGGTCGGCGCCGTATCGATGACGACGAAGGCGCTTCGCGCTTCGGCAACCACGCGCGAGAAAGCGTGAAAGACGGCCACTTCCTCGGTGCAGGGAGAGGCGAGGTCCTCGCGCAGGAGAGCCTTGCCCTCGTCGTCGAGATCACGCCCGCGCGTCGCCATGATCTTTTCGATGTATCGCTCCGTCTCGACGACGGGATCGATGCGGTCGACCGTGAGCCCCGGCATCTCGCCTGCGACGACGAAGGAGAGATGCGCCGCCGGATCGGTGGTCGTAAGGTGCACCGCATGGCCGCGTTTCGCCAGCCCGACAGCAATCGCCGCGGCGACCGTCGTCTTGCCGACGCCGCCCTTGCCCATCACCATCACCAGACCCTTTTCGCCGGCGGCGATCTCATCGACCAGCCTGCCGATCCCCGGCAAGTCGCCCGCCGCATTCGGCACGTCCTCCACCTGCGCCGGCGCTGCGGAAGGCGGAGACAGCAGCGCTCGCAAGGCCGGAATGCCGACCATGTCGAAGCCGAGCAGCGGAAATTCGTCGCGTGGGCGGGCCGCGAGCGACGCGGGCATGCCGGCAATCGCTTCGTCCTGCTCCCGCACGAGGGCGAGCGCCACCGGGTCGGTGGGGTCGCTCGGCCTGAAGCGGCCGTTGATTGCGAGCAGTTGGTTCGACAACCCGAGTTCGGCGAGTTCGTCCGACGTGCGTGCGGCCTCGCGGATCGCACCTTTGTCCAGGCGCGTCACGAGGATGATCGTGGTGCGCGCCGGGTCTCCGAGGCAACGGAGTGCGCTGCGGAAGCGGTCCTCCTGCATCTTCAGCCCGGAATGCGGGCCGAGGCACGAGGCACCGCGCTCGTTGGTCTCCAGGAAGCCGGTCCACGCCTTCGGCAGGCTGAGGAGACGTAGCGTGTGGCCGGTCGGCGCCGTGTCGAAGATGATGTGGTCGAATTCGGGGGCGTCGTCGGCGAGCAGGCCGACGAACTCGTCGAAGGCCGCAATCTCGGTTGTGCAGGCGCCGGAAAGCTGCTCCCGCACGGTCGACACCTCCTTGCTGTCGGCCTCCGGTCCGAGCTGTTCGATGACGCGCGTGCGGTAGTCCTCGGCGGCCTGCTCCGGGTCGATGTTCATGGCCGACAGGCCCGGAACCCCGGGGATGGGCGTCGGGGTGTCCGAGAGGTTGGCGCCGAGCATCTCGTCGAGGTTGGAGGCCGGGTCGGTACTGACGAGGAGGATACGAAGACCACGATCGGCGAGCGCTATGGCGCTCGCACAACTCAGGGAAGTCTTTCCGACCCCGCCCTTGCCGGTGAAGAAGAGGAAACGGGTCGGGTCTTTCAGTGCGCTGAACGGGGACATGAACGCCTTCCGGAGAGGGGACTCGATAGTACTTTAGTACCAAGTATGGACGATCCGGGGCTTGATCTCCAGCAAGTCTGGAGGGCGATCTATCTCAAGACGGATTCTCGCGTAACCGACCTGCGATGCGCCTGCCAGACCGTTCGGACGAAGGCCAGAACGAATATGCTGCTCATCAGCAGCACGATCGTCGGGGCCGGGGCGCTGTCGACCTCGGCGGCGTCGCCCGCGATATTGCGCGCGATGTCGGCGATGACGGTGAAGGTCGTGATGACTTTCGGCTTCTCCGCTGCGACCGCCACGGCGGGCAGGCCGACGAATATGATGGCGGCAAGCAGGTCGATGATCTTCCGTCTCACGCAGACGAGTCTTTTTGCAAATCATTCGCAATATTGGCGTGATCCGTGCCGTGCGATTAAAACTTCCTCAAGATCGGCGTGCTAGCAAAGGTCGTTGGTATTGCGTAACCGGGAGTGGTCAGATGGTGGTGTCGTGGGCTTGAAGGGGCTGTTGAATATATTCCGCCCGTCCCGAAAGCTGGCACTCGTTCTCGGCGGGGTCCTGGTTTTCTGCGGTGCGACGGGTGCCGCCGCCGTCTACATCGGCGCCGAGAAGCTGCTCGGGCCGACCTTTCGGGGAGCGAACGGCCAGAAGTGCACCGAAGTGAAGACGGTCCTGATCAAGAAGATGGATCGCCAGTGGATCCGCAAATACGTCTCGACCAATGGCGGAGACGGTCTTTCCCGCATGAAGACGGCGCTGCGTGTCGCCGAGAAGACGTTCGAGGCGGAGAGACCGGATCTCGTTCAGGTGGTGGTGCTCGACGTGAACGGGCCCAAGGATCGTGCGAACATGCGTGGTCATGCGATCGGCGCGGATGTCGTCTACATTCCCGATCCATCGCGCGTGCCCGAGGTCGAGGGTGCGGCCGTGTTCAGCGCGCACTACATCGATCGCCCGGCCAACGAGACCGGCCTCTTCTACGGCGAAAAGATCGTGGTGCCGAGCGAGGACGCCGAACGCATCGCCGCGTCGATCGACGACAAGTTCGACTGTTCGAAACCGGAAGGTGCTGTCGAGACAACCGCAGCTGCCCACGGCGGCGATGCGCATGCCGCGCCGGCGGAGGGCGGCGGTCACGGCTGACGCCACATGACATCATCGGAAAACGAAAGCCCCGGGATAGGGCTATCCCGGGGCTTCGTTTGTTGGCAGGTCGAACGGCTCAGTCGCCCTTGTGGCGGCGGGCCGGGAAGAGGATGATGTCACGGATCGACGGCGAGTCCGTCAGAAGCATGATGAGGCGGTCGACGCCGATGCCGAGGCCGCCCGCCGGCGGCATGCCCTGGTCCATCGCTTCGAGGAAGTCCTCATCCAGTTCCTTTTCGGTCTCGCCGCGCTCATGCGCCTGCTTCAGCTGCTCCACCATGCGGTTGCGCTGTTCGACCGGGTCGTTGAGCTCGGAGAACGCATTGCCGATCTCCCAGCCGTTGCAATAGCTCTCGAAACGCTCGACCAGGCGCGGTTCGCCCGGTACTTCCTTGGCAAAGGGCGAAATATCCTTCGGGAAGTTGATGACGTGGGTCGGCTGGATCAGCGTCGCCTCGACCTTCTCCTCGAAGACATAGGCGAGGCATTCACCCCAGGTCGCGTCCTTCTCGACTTCGAAACCTGCGCCATAAGCGGCAGCGCGTGCCTCCTTGTCGGTCTTGATCGACAGGAAGTCGATCCCGGTCGCTTCCTTGACCGCTTCGGGCATGGAAACGCGGCGGAACGGACCCTTGAACGAGAGCTCCTTGTCCGTGAAGGCGAATTCGGTCTTGCCGTGGACGGCGAGCGCCAGGCTCTCGAACAGCCGCTCGACGAGGCTCATCATGTCCTCGTAATCGGCATAGGCCCAGTAGCACTCCATCATGGTGAATTCGGGATTGTGCCTTGTCGATACGCCTTCGTTGCGGAAGTTGCGGTTGACCTCGAAGACCTTGTCGGTGAGGCCCGACACGAGAACGCGCTTCAGATAGAGCTCCGGCGCGATGCGCAGGTACATGTCGAGCTTCAGCGTGTTGTGGTGCGTCTTGAAGGGCTCGGCCGCTGCACCGCCATAGATCGCCTGCAGCATCGGGGTTTCGACTTCCATGAAGCCGTCGTCCTCGAGGAAGCGGCGCAGCGCCGAGAGGATCTTGCTGCGCTGCTGGAAGCGGAGCTTGGATTCCTCGTTCACCATGATGTCGAGATAGCGCTTGCGGTAGCGCGTCTCGATGTCGGCGAGACCGTGATACTTCTCCGGCATCGGAAGAAGAGTCTTGGTCAGCATGGTGATCTCTTGCGCGTTGATCGTCAGTTCGCCGCGCTTGGTGCGGCGTACCGCGCCGGTCACGCCGATGATGTCGCCAAGGTCGATCAGAGGCAGGAGGCTGCGGGCCTCTTCCGGGGTCGTGTCCTTGTGCGAGAAGATCTGGATCTTGCCCGAGGCGTCATGGATGTCCATGAACATGCCCGAATTGCGCGAGGAGTAGACACGACCGGCGACCGTCACCACGTCGCCGGACTCGGTGTCCGGCTCGAGGTGGGCATATTTCTCCGCCAGTTCCTCATTGGTCATCGTGCGGTGGAAATGTGCGGGATAGACGTCGCCCACCTTCTCGCGCAGCAGCCCGAGTTTCTGGCGACGGACTTCCGTCGCGTCGGAGGAAAGGGCGGTTTCGGTCTTCTGTTCGTTCATCGTTCAATTCCTGTGGCGGCTCTTGGCCTTGCGCCGTGTAAATTGCCCCTCACCCTAACCCTCTCCCCGCAAGCGGGGCGAGGGGACTGGCTGCGGCGCCTCTTGCTCCCTTCTCCCTGCTTGCGGGGAGAGAAGGTGCCGGCAGGCGGATGAGGGGCCTACTTCAATTTCAGCTTCCGCTACCCACCATCGAGGCCAGCACCTGGCTTGCCACCTTCAGCCGCTGGCGCACGACCGAGCGGCCGAGCAGCGCCATGGAATCGAAGAGCGGCAGCGAGCGCTGGCTTCCCGAGACGGCGACGAAGAGCGGCGGCGTGACGACGCGCAGCTTCTTGCCGAGGCGGTCGGAGATCGCCCTGAGTTCCTCTTCGATCGTCGCGACGTTCCATTCGACGATCTTTTCGAGATCGAACTGGACCGTGTTGACGATCTCCAGCGTTTCGGCGGGCGAGGTCTTCAGACCTGCGAAGGAGGCAGGCGTGAGGCCGACGTCGTTCGCCAGAAGGAAGCCGGCGAGCGGCGGCAGTTCGCCGAGCTTCGAGATGCGGCTCTGGGCGAGCTTCAGGCCCTCCGTCAGGCGATCGTTTTCCGACGCCCAGTCGAAGATGCGGGAGAGGAAATCCTCCGGCGTCAGCTTCTCGCGGATCCAGCGGCCGTTCAGCCAGTCGAGCTTCTGCACGTCGAAGATCGCGCCGGCCTTCGACAGGTTCTCCGGATCGAACTTCTCGGCGAGCTCGTCCATCGTCAGCAGTTCCTCGCCTTCGGCGATCTGGACGAAGAACAGGCCGAGGAAGTTCATCAGCGCTTCCGGCAGGTAGCCGAGTGCCGAGTAATAGGAGATCGAGGTCGGGTTCTTGCGCTTCGACAGCTTCGACTTGTCGGCATTGCGCATCAGCGACAGGTGCATGAATTTCGGCGGTTCGAGGCCGAGATATTGATAGAGCAGGATGTGCTTCGGCACCGATGCCAGCCACTCCTCGCCGCGGGCGACGTGGGTGATCTTCATCAGGTGGTCGTCGACGACGTTCGCCATGTGGTAGGTCGGCATGCCGTCGGCCTTCAGCAGCACCTGCATGTCGACGCTGTCCCACGGGATCTCGACGTCGCCGTAGACGCCGTCGTGGAACTTGCACGAACCTTCGGTCGGGATCTTCATGCGGACGACGGAGGGTTCGCCCGCCTCCATGCGCTCGGTCACTTCCTCGGCGGTCAGGTGGAGGCAGAGGCCGTCATATTTCGGCGCCATGCTCTTGGCCCGCTGCGCGTCGCGCATCATTTCGAGCCGTTCCGGCGTGCAGAAGCAGCGGAAGGCGTGGCCGTCGCGAACGAGCTGCTCGACGAAGGGGCGATAGATGTCCTTGCGCTCCGACTGGCGGTACGGGCCGTAGGGGCCGCCGACGTCGGGGCCTTCCGACCACTTGAGGCCGGTCCATTTCAGCGCGTCGAGAACCTTCTCCTCGAATTCCGCCGTCGAGCGCGTCGCGTCGGTGTCCTCGATGCGGAGGATGAACTCGCCGCCGTTCTTCTTGGCGAAGAGATAGTTGAACAGCGCGATGTAGGCGGTGCCGACATGGGGCTCGCCTGTCGGGGAAGGTGCAATACGGACGCGAACGCCGGAAGTGGTCATCGGATTCTTGCTCTGGTGACGTGCGAGTGACCGGGCGGAAAACCGCGTGGTCACGGACGAGGTGTCGAAAAGCGAAAAACCGCGCCGAAGACCGCCGGAGGCGGGAAATCCCGCGATTTTTCATTCCGTGGCCTTAGGCCACATTCGGCCGCGGGCGTCAAGACACACTGCGGCAGGGCAGGGGGCGACGTCATGGGCAACACATCAAGAGCGGACCGCTACGAACCCTCGCCGCTGGATCGCAATTGGCAAATCTGCCGGTGAAAACGGCCCGCGCAACGATCCGCGCCGACCGCAGGAAGCGGTTTCGCTCGTCAGTGCAGCGTCTTCTGTCCGGTCTCGGCGCGTCGTTTGCGCCGGGCGAGCATGTTGAGACCTTCGACCAGAGCCGAGAAGGCCATCGCGGCGTAGACGTAGCCTTTCGGGACATGGAAGCCCATGCCGTCGGCGATCAGCGTCATGCCGATCATCAGCAGGAAGCCGAGCGCCAGCATCACGATGGTCGGGTTCTTCTCGATGAAGTTCGCGAGCGGGGTCGAGGCAATCAGCATGATCGAGACGGCGACGATGACCGCGACGATCATCACCGGCAGGTGGTCGGTCATGCCGACGGCGGTGATGATGCTGTCAACGGAGAAGACGAGGTCGAGCAAGAGGATCTGGCCGATGGCGGCGGCGAGCGTGCCCGTCGCGGACGAGGCGATGAAATCCTCCTCCTGATCGATCGGGTCGACGTTGTGGTGGATTTCCTTGGTGGCCTTCCAGACGAGGAACAGGCCACCGGCGACCAGGATCAGGTCCTTCCAGGAGAAGCCGTGGCTGAACAGTTCGAAGACCGGGGTTGTGAGCTGGACGATCCAGGCCACTGTGCCGAGCAGCACCAGCCGCATGATGAGGGCAAGGCCGATGCCGATGCGGCGGGCCGGCACACGCTGTACGGCTGGAAGCTTGTTGGTGAGGATCGAAATGAACACCAGGTTGTCGATCCCGAGGACGACTTCCATGACGATCAGCGTGATCAGGGCGACCCAGGCAGCGGGGTTCTGAACGAGAAGGGCGAGATCCTGCATGAACTTCTTCCGGTTGGTGGCTGGTGCAAGCACAAATGGCCCAAGTGCCGCCAAACGACAAGGCCCCGACGTGGGCCCATTCCGGAAAATTACGACAGTTTCGGCGCTTAGCCGTCTACCCGTGCCTCGGGACCGTAGGCTGCCATGAAGACCTTGAGGCCGCTGTCCACGACATACTCGATCTCAGTCTCTTCCGGCGGCACGGTCATTTCGCCGAAGAGACGCTGGCGGAAAAACTGGCCGGTCGCAAGCTCGATGTACTGGCGGGCGGCGAGATCGGTGTCATCGACCTTCAGCGCGCCAGCTTCGACCTGCTGCTCGATGTAGGCGCGCAACACGGTGCGGGCGTTGGCCGGAGCGGAGGCAAAGAAACGCTTGCAGAGACCCGGCATGCGGTCGACAACGCCGAGCAGGATGCGCATCGCGGGGATCATGTCGGACTTGATGATGTGCCGGGCGAAGGCGATGCCGAAGCGACGCAGGCCGTCGCGGACGTCGTCGCTGTCTGCCAGGATGTCGCGCAGGAACTCCGTGAAGCGGCCCTTCTCCCGTTCGATCAGCGCCCCGAACAGCTCTTCCTTGCTGTCGAAATAGACATAGATCGTTCCCTTGGAAACGCCGGCCTCACGCGTTACGTCGTTCATGCTCGCCGCATCGAACCCCATCCGCATGAAGACGGAGCGGGCGCCGTCGAGGATCTGCTCGCGCTTCACCGGGTCTTCGCCTGCTGCGAAGCGCCCTACGGAACAGAGGCTGTTATCCGGGGTTGGACTCGGCGTTTCGGACATTTTCTTGCTCACACGTCTCTTCGGGGTACTCAAAATTAACGAAATCGAACTCGATGGTTCGATCGCTCTTGATATGTGCGATGAAACGCTCTAAGTCAAGCGAACCGAACGGTTCAGTTCAATCCGCATGCGAATTTCTATAGCTGACCCGAAACGAAACCTGCCAGTTTGGATGGAAACGACAATGTCCGGCTCCCAGAGAAGCAACGCAATCCGTTCCGTCGACACCGGGCGCGATCCGGTGGTCCTCGAGACGACAACCCCGGAAACCGTCGAAGGCCGTCAGGACGAGAGTGCCGCTCCGTCGCAGGTGCAGGCACCCGCGAAGGCGAAGAAGCGCCGCAGCCCGATTCTGCCGGTCGTGGCGCTTGCGCTTCTCGCCGGTGCCGCCTGGTATGGTTACGACTGGTGGACCGAGGGACGCTTCATGGTGTCCACCGACGACGCCTATATCGGTGGCGATATCGCCATCATCTCGCCGAAGGTCGGCGGCTACGTCGAGAAGGTCAACGTCACCAACAACCAGATCGTCAAGGCGGGCGATCCGCTCGTGACCCTCGATAACGGTGACTATCGCATCGCCGCCGAACAGGCCGAGGCACAGTTGAAGAGCCAGCATCTCACACTCGACCGGGTCGACGCACAGATCAAGGGCGCTGAAGCGAGCCTGCTGCAGGCGAAAGCCCAGAAGCAGGCGACCGTCGCCAGCCTCGACCTGGCGCAGCTCTCCTACAACCGGGCGAGCGGCCTGCAGGCGCAGAAGGTCGTCTCGATCGCGGACCTCGACAGTGCGAAGATGCAGCTCGAGCAGGCGCAGGCTAACGTGAGCGCCGCCGACGCGAACATCGCCGCAGCCGAGGCGCAGATCGCCGTCCTGAAGGCGCAGCGTGCAGAGGCCGAGGCGGCGATCCGCTCCGCCGAACTGGCGCTCGAAAAGGCCAGGCGCGACCTGGGCTTCACGATCCTCAAGGCTCCCTATGACGGCGTGGTCGGCAATCTCGCCGTCCAGACGGGCGACCTCGTCTCGGCCGGCAAGCGACTTGCAGCACTGGTTCCGGTGAGTGACCTCTATATCGATGCGAACTTCAAGGAGACGCAGATCGCGCATCTCGCGCCCGGATCGAAGGTCAACATCCACATCGACGCCTTCGACACGGAACCGCTCGTCGGCACAGTCACCTCGATCGCGCCGGCCTCCGGTGCCGTCTTCTCGATGCTGCCGGCCGAGAACGCGACCGGCAACTTCACCAAGGTCGTCCAGCGCGTGCCGGTACGTATCTCCCTTCCCAAGGAGGCTCTCGATACCGGCAAGCTCAGGGCTGGCCTGAGTGTCGTCGTTGACGTCGACACGCGCACCGCCCCGGCGGAACACGCACTCGCGGCCAAGTGACGGATGTCGAGGTGACAGCATGGCGGCGACGGCAACAATGAGGAATGCGGGCGCGGCACTGCCCGCCGCGGACCAGCCGATGGACCCGAAGCGCGTCGTCGCGTTCTTCGCGATGGTGTTCGGGATGTTCATGTCCATCCTGGACATCCAGATCGTCTCGGCGTCGCTCGCTGAAATCCAGGCGGGTCTCGGCGCAGGTGCCGACGAAATCGCCTGGGTGCAGACGTCCTACCTGATCGCCGAAGTCATCATGATCCCGCTCTCGGGTGTGCTCGCGCGCATCCTCTCGACGCGGGTTCTGTTCGCGCTGTCGGCCGCCGGCTTCACGATGGCCAGTGCGCTCGCGGCGACCGCCACCAATATCGAGCAGATGATCGTCTACCGGGCGATCCAGGGTTTCATCGGCGGCGGCATGATCCCGTCGGTGTTCGCCGCGGCGTTCACGATCTTCCCGCCTTCCAAGCGCAATGTCGTCTCGCCCATCATCGGCCTCGTCGCGACGCTCGCGCCGACGATCGGCCCGACCATCGGCGGCTATATCAGCCATGCGATGTCCTGGCACTGGCTGTTCCTGATCAACGTCATTCCGGGCATCCTGGTCACCGCCGTAACCTGGAGCCTCATCGACTTCGACGAGCCCGAGCTCAGCCTGTTCAAGAAATTCGACTGGTGGGGACTCGCGTCCATGGCGCTCTTCCTCGGCACGCTCGAATACGTGCTGGAAGAAGGCAATGCCAAGGACTGGTTCAATGACGAACACATCCTCCTCGGCACGATCGCGATGCTCATCGGCGCGGCCGTGTTCTTCTACCGGGTGTTCAGGGTGGACTTCCCCGTCGTTGATTTGAAAGCCTTCGCCAACCGCAACTTCGCGTTCGGCTCGCTCTTCTCCTTCGTTATGGGCGTCGGGCTTTACGGTCTCACCTACCTTTACCCGCTCTATCTCGGGCGTATCCGCGGCTACGATTCGCTGATGATCGGCGAGACCATGTTCGTCTCCGGTGCGGCGATGTTCCTGACCGCACCCGTTGCGGGCGCCTTGTCTAGCCGCCTCGATCCGCGCGTGATGATGATGATCGGCTTTGGCGGCTTTTCCGCCGGCACGCTGCTCATGACCGGCATGACCGCGGACTGGGACTTCTACGAACTTCTGCTGCCGCAGATCCTGCGCGGCTGCTCGCTGATGCTCTGCATGGTGCCGATCAACAACATCGCGCTCGGAACGCTTCCGCCGGAGCGCATCAAGAACGCCTCGGGCCTCTTCAACCTGACGCGCAACCTCGGCGGGGCGGTCGGGCTGGCGATCATCAACACCATGCTGACCCAGCGTTCGGACGAGCACTATGCCCGCCTGTCCGAGCACATCACCTGGAGCAATCCGGCGGCACTCAACTGGCTGAACAGCGTTGGCGGTAACTACGACAGCTACGGCCTTGACGGCGCCTCGGCGGCGGTAAAGAAGCTCTCGGGCCTCGTGACCCAGCAATCGTGGCTTCTCTCCTTCATCGACGTCTTCATGGGGCTCACGCTCCTGTTCTTCTCGCTGATCTTCCTGACCCTGCTGATCAAGCGGCCGGCCGCCGCGGCACCTGCCGGCAGCGGGCACTGATCCTCCCACCTCCCAGATCCACCGCAGCGCCTTGGACCGTCGCCCACAAAGCGACGGTCCTTCTTTTTCGGGACGGCATTCCGGAGACTATGAGGTACGTATCTCAGAATGTGATTTACGTACCTCAAAAACTCCGGTAGAGAGTCGCGCCGGAGGAAACATGAAGCCGACCGTCCATGATATCGCCGTCCATGCGGGCGTGAGCCTCGCGACCGTCGACCGGGTGCTGAACAACCGGCCCGGCGTGCGGCACGAGACGCGCGCGAAGGTCGATGCCGCTGTCGCGGCGCTGGGCTTCGTGCGGGACATGGCCGCGGCCAATCTCGCGAAGGGGCGCGTCTATCCGCTCACCTTCATCCTGCCTTCCAACGACAACTCCTTCATGCGGGGGCTCGCGGCCGCCGTCGGCGACGCGATCGCCCGGGCCGCGGTTGAACGGCTGGCGATCCGCATCATCGAGGTCCCCGCCTTCGATCCGCAGGCGCTCGTCGCCGCGTTGAGGGAAGCGGGGAGGGAGAAACCCGCCGGCATCGCGCTGGTGGCGGTCGATGCGCCGGAGGTGCGCGCGGTCGTCGACGAGCTCGTCGAGGCGGGCATCCCGGTCGTGACGCTGGTCTCCGACTTGCCGGGGTCGAAACGGCAGCACTATGCGGGGATCGACAACATCGCGGCCGGACGCACGGCGGCGAGCCTCATGGGGCGGTTTCTCGGGCGGGAACCGGGCAGTGTCGCGGTTCTGGCGGGTTCGCTGGTGGTGCGTGACCATCGGGAGCGGTTCGAGGGATTCCGCGCCGTGATGGCGGCGGAATTCGGCCATCTGCATCTGCTGCCGGTTCTCGAAGGTCGAGACGACCCGGCAACCGCCGAGCGGGTGCTGCGTGAGGCGCTCGCCGCCCACGCCGACATCGCCGGCATCTACAGCCTCGGTGCCGGCAACCGCGGTCTCGTGCGTCTCCTGAAGGAGGTGCGCCGCGATCGCCGGCCGGCGGTCATCGCCCACGAGCTCACCGGGACGACGCGGGCCGCGCTGACAGACGGGCTGATCGACGCTGTGCTCAACCAGGATGCCGGGCACGAGGTCAGAAGCGCGATCCGCGTGCTGAAGGCCAGTGCCGACGGGCAATCGGTCGTCGAGGCGCAGGAGCGCATCCGTCTCGACATATTTCTGCGGGACAATCTGCCGTAACGGCCAAAGAATGGAGTGACACATGTATCTCGGCCTGGATTTGGGAACCTCGGGCGTCAAGGCGATGCTGATCGACGGCGAGCAGCGCGTCATCGGCTCGGCGAACGGCGCGCTCGACGTGTCGCGGCCGCATCCCGGCTGGTCGGAACAGGATCCGGCCGATTGGATCCGGGCGACCAGGGAAGCGGTTGCCGGCCTCAAGGCGAAGCATCCGAACGAACTTTCGGCCGTGAAGGGCATCGGGCTTTCCGGCCACATGCACGGAGCGACGCTGATCGATGCCGCGGACCGCGTGCTGCGGCCGTGCATCCTGTGGAACGATACCCGTAGCCATGCCGAGGCCGCGGCGCTCGACGCCGATCCACGCTTCCGCGCGATCACCGGCAACATTGTCTTCCCCGGCTTCACCGCGCCGAAGCTCGCCTGGGTCGCGAAGAACGAACCGGAGGTCTTCGCCAAGGTGGCGAAGGTGCTGCTGCCGAAGGATTATCTGCGGCTCTGGCTCACCGGCGAATACCTCTCCGACATGTCGGACTCCGCCGGCACGTCCTGGCTCGACACCGGCGCGCGCCGGTGGTCGACGGAGCTGCTCTCGGCTACCGGCCTCTCGGAAAGCCAGATGCCGGGACTGGTCGAAGGAATCGAGGAGGCGGGGCGGCTGCGCGCCGAGCTTGCCGGCGAATGGGGCATGGCGGCGGGCGTCGTCGTTGCCGGCGGGGCCGGCGACAATGCGGCGTCTGCCTGCGGCATGGGTACGGTCGCGGAAGGCCAGGCTTTCGTCTCGCTCGGCACGTCCGGCGTGCTCTTTGCGGCCAACGGCAGCTACCTGCCGAAACCCGAGAGCGCCGTGCACGCCTTCTGCCACGCGCTGCCTGCAACCTGGCACCAGATGGGTGTCATTCTTTCCGCAACCGATGCGCTGAACTGGCACTCGGGCGTCACCGGCAAGTCGGCGGGCGAGCTGACGGCCGAACTCGGCGACACGCTGAAAGCGCCGGGCAGCGTCACTTTCCTGCCTTACCTTTCCGGCGAGCGCACACCGCACAACGATGCGAAGATCCGCGGCGCCTTCATCGGCCTCGGCCACGAGAGCGCGCGTGCGGTGCTGACCCAGGCGGTGCTCGAAGGCGTTACTTTTGCCATCCGCGACAATCTCGAGGCGCTGAAATCGGCCGGTACTACGATCGCACGGGTGACGGCGATCGGCGGCGGCTCGCGCTCGCGCTACTGGCTGGCCTCGATTGCGACGGCGCTCGGGATTCCGGTCGACGTTCCTGCCGACGGAGATTTCGGCGCGGCCTTCGGCGCCGCCCGCCTCGGCCTGATCGCGGCGACGGGGGCAGCTTCGCTTTCCGTCTGCACGGCGCCGAAGACGGCAGAAACGATCGAGCCGGTCACGGCGCTGCGCGGTGCCTATGAGGAGGCCTACGGGCGCTACCGGGCGCTCTATCCGGCGATCCGGGCGATCTGATCTTTCCACCTCCCCCTTGAGGGGGGAGGTCGCCGCGAAGCGGCGGGTGGGGGTGAAAAACCGCGGTCACCCCACCCCGGACCTGCGGTCCGACCCTCCCCCTCGAGGGGAGGGTGAACATTTCCAAAGGAGGACTACCCATGAGCACAGGCTTTTTCGGCGATATCGCCAAAGTGAAATACGAAGGTTCGGAGAGCATCAATCCGCTTGCCTTCCGCCACTACAATCCCGACGAGATCGTCGCCGGCAAGCGGATGGAAGACCATCTGCGCTTTGCGATCGCCTACTGGCACACCTTCACCTGGCCGGGCGGCGATCCCTTCGGCGGCCAGACCTTCCAGCGCCCGTGGTTCTCCGACACCATGGAGGCCGCAAAGCTCAAGGCGGACGTCGCCTTCGAGTTCTTCCAGCTTCTCGGCGTGCCTTACTATTGCTTCCATGACGCGGACGTCCGGCCGGAAGGTACGAACTTTGCGGAGAACACCCGCAACCTCGGCGAGATCGTCGACTATTTCGAGAAGAAGCAGGCCGAAACCGGCGTCAAGCTGCTCTGGGGCACGGCGAACCTCTTCTCCAACCGCCGCTTCATGTCGGGTGCTGCCACCAATCCCGACCCGGACGTCTTCGCCTTCTCCGCAGCGACCGTGAAGACCTGCATGGATGCGACCCAGCGGCTCGGCGGCGAGAACTACGTGCTCTGGGGCGGCCGCGAAGGCTACGAGACGCTGCTCAACACCGACCTGAAGCGCGAGCTGCACCAGCTCGGCCGCTTCCTCAACCTCGTCGTCGAGTACAAGTACAAGATCGGCTTCAAGGGCACGATCCTGATCGAGCCGAAGCCGCAGGAGCCGACCAAGCACCAGTACGACTACGACGTCGCCACCGTTTACGCCTTCCTGCAGAAGAACGGGCTGGAAAACGAGGTCAAGGTCAATATCGAGCAGGGCCACGCGATCCTCGCCGGCCATTCCTTCGAGCATGAAATCGCCATGGCAAACGCCTTCGGCATCTTCGGTTCGATCGACATGAACCGCAACGACTACCAGTCCGGCTGGGATACCGACCAGTTCCCGAACAACGTGCCGGAAATGGCGCTCGCCTACTACCACATCCTTGCGGGTGGCGGTTTCAAGACCGGCGGCACGAACTTCGATGCCAAGCTGCGGCGCCAGTCGCTCGATCCGCAGGACCTGCTGATCGGCCATATCGGCGGCATGGATTGCTGCGCCCGCGGTGTCAAGGCGGCGGCGAAGATGATCGAGGACCGGGCGCTGTCGAAGCCGCTCGAGGAGCGCTACGCCAAGTGGGAAAGCCCGGAAGCGCAGAAGATGCTGCGCGGCGAATATTCCCTCGACGAGATCGCCGGCATGGTGGAGCGGGAAAACACCAATCCCGAGCCGAAGTCCGGCCGTCAGGAATATCTGGAAAACGTGGTCAACCGCTACGTCTGATGTGGAAGGCCAGAGCGAACGAAGGGCCGGGGCGTGTATGCGCTCCGGCCCCGAACATCTGACAGAGATTGCTGCCGCCGGTGCGGCTCCACTCCTCCGTCATGCCGGACGTGATCCGGCATCCAGCCACGGCGCGTCTGCGCCGTGAAAGAGTCTTTCGGCGATCAAGGACTTGATCGCGCTGGATGCCGGCTCGCGGGCCGGCATGACGGCAATCTTTAGGAGATCGCCGTGATCTCCAGCTCCTGGCCGTTGACGCTGACGACGTCGCCGACCGCCTTGCCGAGAAGCAGCGCCGCCACCGGAGAGACATAGGAAATCGATCCGGCCTTCGGGTCGGCCTCATCCTCGCCGACGATCCGGTAGGTCTGGACGCGCCCGTCGTCGCGCTCGAAGGTGACTAGGCTTCCGAAGGCGACCGTCTCCGTCGAGGCCGGGGGCGGGACGAGCTGGGCGGTGCGCACCCGCTCGGAAAAATAGCGAAGGTCCCGCAAGGGGCTCGCCGACTGCCGGCGCCGCTCGTTCACGTCTTCGATTATGTTTGCCGTCTCATAGGCTTCGCGGGCCTGCCGCAACTGCTCCTCCAGAGCCTTCAGGCCCGCCTCCGTCACGAGGTTCGGATGCGGCGATATCGGCCGGTCGGGCAAAAGGGTTTCGGAGGCCGCCTCGGCACTCTCTTCCTTGACGAAAGCGACACTCAAACTCGATCTCCGTTCCGTTTTTCGCGGGGACAACGCCGCGCCCGAGGCGGATGCGCCCAGCGTGGCTGAAGACCCTCTATACGACAGGCGGGCCTGCGCGGGCAAATCGCGGGATAAGCGACCGGCTTTCGGGACGCAACAATTGTTACATCGGCGATTTGGCGAGAGGCGTAACCGTTCGGCGTCATCGGCAGCGTCCGCGGACGAACGATGACCGATATCATCCGCTTATCAAGGACAAGGACAATGAAAAATCTTCTCCTCTCGCTCGCAGTCGGGCTTCCGCTCGCATTTTCGGCGGCTGTTGCTTCGGCCGCCGAGCCGGCTCTCCCGCATTTCGACAAGGCGCACACCGCCATCGTCATCACCGATCCCCAGAACGACTTCCTGGCCGAAAACGGAAAGCTCTACGGCCTTCTCGCCGATAATCTCAAGGAACTCGGCACGATCAAGAACATCGAGACGCTGATGGCGACGGCCAAGTCGAGCGGCGTTGCGCTCGCCGTCGATCCGCTGGTCTACAACGCGCTCGACGTGGACTGGTCGCGGGCGGGGGCCTTGCAGCGCCAGCTTCTCGACATGAAGGCGTTGCAGCGCGTGTCGCTCAACGATCCGGAGGGCTTCGAAGGATCCGGCGCTGACTTCTACGAGCCGTACAAGACCTATATCTACGACGGCAAGACCATCGTGGTTGCTCCGCACAAGATGTACGGGCCGGAAAGCAATGACCTGATCTACCAGCTTCGTGCCCGCGACATCGACACCGTCATCCTCGGCGGCATGGTCGCCAACCTTTGCGTGGACTCCCACATGCGCGCGCTGATGGAGAACGGCTTCAAGGTCTATGTCGTCAAGGATGCCGTCGCGGCTCCCGGCGCCGATGCCTACAACGCCGCGCTCGTCAACTACGGCATGATCGCCAACGGCGTCCTTACCACCAAGGACGCGGTGGACGCGCTGCGCAGATAATTCGGGATCAGTCGTTCAGCGGCGCTCGGACCTGTCCGGGCGCCGTACTGCATCGAGGTCCCGCGGGCCACAGAGGAAAGGCAGTCTCGTCTTCGGCCGCAGCGATTTTCATGAGCCTCCGCCTGTCCAGCAGAAGTATCCGGCGCGGCGCGGTTGCGACGAGCCCCTGACTTGCGAGATGGCGCAGAAGGCGGGCCACCACTTCACGTATAGTTCCCAGATGCCGTGCCAGCTTCTCCTGAGAGAGACGGACTGTTCCATCCGCATCGGCGTGCGCCAGAAGCAGAAGGATGAGCCTCTGTTCCTGCGGCAGGCGCATGGTCCGCTCCAACAGTTTTTGCAGCTCGAAGACCCGTTCCGACAGCTGCTCGAACAGGAAACGCTGTGCGGCCGGCTCGCCGGCGAACAGTTCACGAAAGAGTGGCCCCGGAACCGTAAGGATCTCGACGCCGTCTGCCTCGGCCTCTGCCCACGCCGGGTAGGGGATCTCCGTGAACAGGCTGTTCAAAGCCAAAATGCAGCTCTGTCCGGCTTCGATCCAATAGAGCGTTCCTTCGCGACCATCGGCGTCGAGATAGTAAACACGAATACCGCCGGAGCGGATGAGATAAACCCCGTCCACGACGTCGCCAAGTCGCAGAACGCTGGCCGCCGGTGGCAAGGCCGTCAGCGTAACCTTGGAACTGAGACGCTTGCGCGTCTCCGGACGCATTTCGCGAATGAAGGCGAAATCATCCAGCGCTTCAACTGGACACGGCATTCCCGCTTGGTCTCTCCGACAATAGGCTTGGTCTTTATTTTCACTAGCCTATCTGCGCCAGCCTGGAATGACCTGCATCAAATCACCGGCTGCGTTGAGCGACCGCTATCTCCCACGCCCGCCTGCCCCCGTCACCTTCTCGCAGGCCCGTTCACCACGTTGATCACTGAGCTCGACGTCGCGTCGATGGCGCAGTTCACGGTCGGACCCGTGCTTGCAAGCCTCTACCCGGTCATGAAATCTAGCCGGTTGTCTCCGGTGTATAATGCTGTAATTGTTAACGGCAACGTTGCAGATGTGGAGGAGCATTCATGAAGACGATCAAGGGGCCCGGCATCTTTCTCGGGCAGTTCGCCGGCGATGCGGCGCCTTTCAATTCCTGGGACGGAATCACCAAATGGGCCGCCGAGAAGGGCTATGTCGGCGTGCAGGTTCCGACCTGGGCCGGGCAGTTGATCGATCTGAAAAAGGCTGCCGAATCGAAGGACTATTGCGACGAGTTTGCCGGTGTCGCGCGGCAGAACGGTGTCGAGGTGACCGAGCTTTCCACCCATCTGCAGGGCCAGCTGGTCGCCGTCCATCCGGCCTATGACGAGGCCTTCGACGGCTTTGCGGCGCCGGAGGTGCGTGGCAATCCGAAGGCCCGCCAGGAATGGGCCGTGCAGCAGGTCAAATACGCGCTGAAGGCGTCCCGCAATCTCGGCATCAAGGCCCACGCGACCTTTTCCGGCGCGCTCGCCTGGCCCTTCTTCTATCCCTGGCCGCAGCGTCCGGCAGGCCTCGTCGAAACCGCCTTCGACGAGCTGGCGAAACGCTGGCTGCCGATCCTCGACTATGCCGAGGAACAGGGCGTTGATGTCTGCTACGAGATCCATCCCGGCGAGGACTTGCATGACGGCGTCACCTTCGAGATGTTCCTCGAGCGGGTGAAGAACCACAAGCGCGCCAACATGCTCTACGACCCGTCGCACTACGTGCTGCAATGCCTCGATTATCTGGACAACATCGACATCTACAAGGACCGGATCAAGATGTTCCACGTCAAGGATGCGGAGTTCAATCCGACCGGCCGGCAGGGCGTCTATGGCGGATACCAGGGCTGGGTCGAGCGCGCCGGACGCTTCCGCTCGCTCGGCGACGGCCAGGTCGATTTCGGTGCGATCTTCTCGAAGATGGCGGCCAACGATTTCGACGGCTGGGCCGTCGTCGAATGGGAGTGCGCGCTGAAGCACCCGGAGGACGGCGCGCGTGAAGGCGCCGAGTTCGTCAAGCATCATGTCATCCGCGTGACGGAAAAGGCCTTCGACGACTTCGCTTCCGGCGGCACCGACGAGGCGGCCAACCGCCGGATGCTGGGGTTATGAGTCGTCAAGCCAGCAGGAGGGCTGGAATGTCACCCTTTTCGAGCGCAGGCAAGGCGGCCTCGATCCGGTCCAGCGGCCAATCCCACCAGGCAAGGGCGAGGAGGTTGGCGACATCCTCGGGCGGGAATCGCTGGCGGATCGTTTTGGCCGGGTTCCCGCCGACGATCGTGTAGGGGGGTACGTCGCGTGTCACCACGGAAGACGCCGCGATGATGGCGCCGGACCCGATGGTGACGCCCGGCATGATGGTTGCGCTGTCGCCGATCCAGACGTCGTTGCCGACGGCAGTGTTCTTGAAGGGAAGCTCCTGATAGCCGCCGATTGTCTGCGGATCGAAGACCCGGAACGGATAGGTGCTGATGCCCGTCATTGGGTGGTTGGCGGAACTGGTGATGAAGCGGCTGCCACGTGCGATTTGCACGAACTTGCCGATTGTCAGTTTCTCCCGGCTGAAAGGATAGAGATAGGGTGCCAGAATCGTGGCTGTTTCGGTGACGGGGCCTGAATGGGTGAAGTAACTGAAGTCGCCGATCTCCATACGGGGATGGTCGATGACGACGTTGAGGTAGACGGTTTCCTCGTAGGGGGAGCCGTCGGCGAGCGTGATGGGATGAGCCAGTTGGCTGTCGAGAAAAGGCATGACCAAGATCCTTGATAAAGCGGGGCTTCGATGCACGTCGAGTGTCGGCATCGGCTCTGGTGCTTCGCCTCGCGGGAGGCGGATCTCAGTTGTTCACTGTCAGGGCATCCTTCTCTTCAGGATGCCATTCTAACCAATCTGGAATCCGGATTCCAGACCAACTTCCAGAAGGAGCTAATACGATGGCGATCGAAGCGGGTAAGACGGGCGAGCGGACGGCGAAGATCAGGCTCGGCATGGTCGGCGGCGGGCAGGGCGCCTTCATCGGCGGCGTGCACCGGATGGCCGCGCGCATCGACGATCATTTCGATCTCGTGGCAGGCGCGCTCTCCTCGACGCCGGAGAAGTCGCTGGCATCGGGCCGCGAACTCGGCCTCGACCCGGCGCGCTGCTACGGTTCCTTCGAAGAGATGGCGGAGAAGGAGGCGGCAAGGCCGGACGGCATCGAGGCGGTGTCGATCGTCACGCCGAACCATGTGCACTATCCGGCCGCCAAGGCTTTCCTCGAGCGGGGCATCCATGTCATCTGCGACAAGCCGCTCACCTCCAATCTGGAGGACGCCAGGAAGCTGAAGGCGGTGGCGGACAAGAGCAGGGCGCTCTTCATCCTCACGCACAACTACACCGGCTATCCGATGGTTCGCCACGCGCGGGAACTCGCGCTCAACGGCGAACTCGGCGAAATCCGCATCGTGCAGATGGAGTATCCGCAGGATTGGCTCGCCGAACCGATCGAGCAGACCGGCCAGAAGCAGGCCGCCTGGCGCACCGACCCGAAGCAGTCGGGAGCGGGCGGCTCCACCGGCGACATCGGCACGCACGCTTATAATCTCGGCTGCTTCGTTTCCGGCCTTGAGCTCGATGAACTGGCGGCCGACGTCCACACCTTCGTCGCCGGGCGCAAGCTTGACGACAACGCCCATGTCATGCTGCGTTTCAAGGGTGGCGCCAAGGGCATGCTCTGGTGCAGCCAGGTGGCGACCGGCCACGAGAACGGGCTGAAACTGCGCGTCTACGGCAGCCGGGGCGGCATCGAGTGGACGCAGGCCGATCCGAACTATCTCTGGTTCACACGGCTCGGCGAGCCGAAGCAGCTCATCACCCGTGCGGGCGCCGGCGCCGGTGCATCCGCCGCGCGTGTCACCCGCATTCCGAGCGGCCACCCGGAGGGCTATCTCGAAGCCTTCGCCACGATCTATTCGGAAGCGGCTGCCGCCATCACTGCTGCCCGCTCCGGTACGGCCGTCGATCCCGCCGTTGTCTATCCGACCATCGACGACGGGGTGAAGGGCGTTGCCTTCGTCGAGGCCTGCATCGCCTCGTCGAAGCAAAACGGGGCCTGGGTGAAGGTGTGATTGTTCGCCCACCTCCCCCTTGAGGGGGGAGGTCGCGCGGAATGCGCGGGTGGGGATGATCCCTGTCGACGTGTTCACCCCACCCCGGACCTGCGGCCCGACCCTCCCCTTCAAGGGGAGGGTGCCGTTCAACTGCAACGTTGCAGTTTTTTCGCCCATCGGTCTTTCTCCTCATTCCGGATTGGTTTAAACCGCTTTCGACGTTCTCGCGCGGGCCGCGCACCATCCCTTCCGGCCTCGCCTGTTCCGATCCAAAGCGACGGGGTGTTTCCATGACTGATCCGAAGAAACTTGCCGAGCGGTTCCCCGGCGATTTCGTTTTCGGCGTTGCCACGGCCTCTTTTCAGATCGAGGGCGCGACGAAAGAGGACGGCCGCAAACCGTCGATCTGGGATGCGTTTTCCAACATGCCGGGGCGCGTCTACCAACGGCACAACGGCGATATTGCCTGCGACCACTACCACCGCTGGGAACAGGATCTCGACCTCATTCAGGAGATGGGCGTCTCCGCCTACCGCTTCTCGATCGCCTGGCCGCGGATCATCCCTGAGGGTACGGGCCGCATCAACGAGAAGGGGCTCGATTTCTACGACAAGCTGCTCGACGGTCTGAAGGCGCGGGGGATCAAGGCATTCGCGACGCTCTACCACTGGGACCTGCCGCTGGCGCTGATGGGTGACGGCGGCTGGACGGCGCGCTCGACGGCGGATGCCTTCCACCGCTACGCCAAGATCGTGATGGCGCGGCTCGGCGACCGGCTCGATGCGGTCGCAACCTTCAACGAGCCCTGGTGTTCGGTCTGGCTCTCCCATCTCTACGGCGTGCATGCGCCGGGGGAGCGGAACATGGATGCGGCGCTGCATGCGCTCCACTACACCAATCTCGCCCACGGCCTCGGCATCGACGCCATCCGGCAGGTGGCACCGCAGGTGCCGGCCGGCCTCGTCATCAACGCCCATGCGGTGATCCCGGCTTCCGACAGCGATGCCGACAAGGCGGCGGCCGAGCGCGCCTTCCAGTTCCACAACGGCGTCTTCTTCGATCCGGTCTTCAAGGGCAAGTATCCCGACCGGTTCATGGAGGCCCTCGGCAGTCGCATGCCGGCGATCGAAGACGGCGACATGGAGGTCATCGGCCAGAGTCTCGACTGGTGGGGGCTCAATTATTATGTGCCGATGCGCGTCGCAGCCGATCCGGCGCCCGATGCCGAGTTCCCGGCGACCGCGGGCGCGCCGCCGGTCTCGAAGGTGAAGACCGATATCGGCTGGGAGGTCTATGCACCGGCGTTGAAGTCGCTCGTCGAGGGGCTTTATGACCGCTACGACCTGCCCGCCTGCTACATCACCGAGAACGGCGCCTGCTACAACATGGGGCCGGAGAAGGGCGAGGTCGACGACCAGCCGCGCCTCGACTACTACGTAGAGCACCTCGGCGTCGTCGCCGACCTGATCAAGGAAGGCTTCCCGATGCGCGGTTATTTCGCCTGGAGCCTGATGGACAATTTCGAATGGGCGGAGGGCTACCGGATGCGCTTCGGCCTCGTCTATGTCGATTACGAGACCCAGGAACGCATCGTCAAGAAAAGCGGCAAATGGTACGGCGCGCTCGCCTCGCAGTTTCCGAAGGGCAACTTCAAGGCGGGGTGACACGGCCGGCGGGCGTGCGATGATGGCGCTCCGATTCTCCTGAAAGGCACGCCCACATGTCGGTCCCGGCCAAACGCCTCTACGCGCTCTGCGGTTCCTTGCGGACACGCTCCACCAACCGCGCGCTGCTCGAAGCGATCCGGCGACTTGCCCCGCACAGCGTGGAGGTCGAAATCTCCGGCCTGATCGGCCTGATGCCGATCTTTAATCCCGACCTGGAAGGCGATCTCACGCCCGAACCGGTGCTGACCTTTGCGCAAGAGATCGCGACCGCGGACGGCTTGATCGTCAGCGCGCCGGAATATGCCCACGGCATTCCGGGAGGTCTGAAGAACGCCCTCGACTGGCTGGTGTCGCGGTTCGAAATTCCCGGCAAGCCCGTCATGCTCGTGCATGCTTCCCATCGGGGCGATTTCGCGCTGGAAGCGCTGACCGAGGTGCTGAAGACGATCGCGACCGATCTCAGACCCGAGACCTTCCTGCGCGTGCCGTTGCTCGGCAAATCGGAGGACGAAATCGCGGCCATCCTCGGCGCGCCGGAGACCGAACACGCAATTTGCTCGGCCCTCGGGCGCTTCATGGGCGCGGTTGCCGCGAAGGACCCGGCGTCACGGTAGGGAGCTCGGACATTTCCTCAGGGTGGTGCCCTGGCTCGCCGTTTCCAAAGGGCGGCGTCAGGGCAGGGCGACGTACTCCGTTCAACCGATCTTGATCAGCTTGTCATTGCCGCGTTCGGCTTCGCTGCGTGCGTCGAATTCTGCACGGGCGGCGTGGATCTGGTTGTAGTTCTCAAAAACCCAGCCGCCGAGCGCCTGGATCGGTTCCGAGAAGGATTGGCCGAGTTCCGTCAGTTCGTATTCGACCCGAGGCGGCACGGACGCATAGACGGTCCGCCGTACCATGCCGTCGCGTTCGAGCGCGCGCAGCGTCAGCGTCAGCATGCGCTGCGATACGCCGACGACCGTGCGCTTGATGTCGCTGAAGCGCTGCGGCCCGTTCCGGAGCACCATGATGATGAGAACGGTCCACTTGTCGCCGAGCCGTGACAGCATTTCGCTGACGGTCGGGCACTTGCCTGGGTCATAGCTCGAACACATTACGCTTACCTCCGTGTGACTTGGTATAACTCATGTGCCTTCTTGTGTCTCGCGTAGCGTTACATATTTAGGTCTGGTTACGTTTTGTTACAAGGTTTCCGAATGTACCTTGCCTGAACGGCCAGCCTCCGGAAACCGCAGACCAGAAAGGCACTCTCTCATGCTCCTCGACAAGCTCAACTGGCGCTACGCGACCAAGAAGATGGACCCGACCAGGGTCGTCCCGGACGACAAAGTCGAACGGATACTCGAAGCGGCGCGGCTGGCGCCCACGTCCAGCGGCCTGCAGCCCTATGAAGTGATCGTGGTCACCAATCCGGAGGTGCGCGCGCGCATCCGCGAGGTGGCCTGGAATCAGGCACAGGTCACCGACGGCTCGCACCTGCTCGTCTTCGCTGCCTGGGACAACTACACCGCCGACCGCATCAACATGATGTTTGATCTTGTGAACAAGGAACGTGGCTTCACCAACGAAGGCTGGGAAAACTACCGGCAGATGCTGCTCAACACCTATGTACCGCGCGATCCGGAGGTGAATTTCCAGCACGCCGCACGGCAGGCCTATATCGGCTTCGGTCTCGCGCTGACGGCGGCCGCCTTCGAAGGCGTGGACGCGACGCCGATGGAAGGTTTCGAGCCGGACAAGGTCGACGAGATCCTCGGCCTGCGCGAGCGCGGCCTTCGCTCGGTGACGATCATGCCGCTCGGCTACCGCGAGACCGAGGGTGACTGGCTGGTGAACCTCAAGAAGGTCCGCCGCCCGAAGGACAGTTTCGTCAGCGTCGTCGCTTGAACGACGAAGGCGCGCCGTATCCTCCCAAGGCGGCGCGCCTGAACGCCTTCGGTTCCTCTCTGATGTTTGGTCATATTTTGCGCCCTGAAGCCCGAGAGGGAAATAACTTCGCTCGGCAGGCCGGTAAGATGGTGCGATAAGAAGCCATCGTTCGCGGATGCATGACACCCATGCAGGCCGCGGGTTTGAAAGGGAATGGCAGGAAATGGTAGAGCGGCGTCTCATGCGTCGAATGTGTTGCTCGCGGTAAGCACCGAGAGAACCCCTGTCCGCGGCCCGTTTGCGGCCTTCTACCGAAGAGAAATTTCATGAACAGACGAAGCTACGGGATTTCGCTCGTGCCGGAGGGTGCCTGATGTCGATCGTCGCCCATCTCCCGAAGACCGATGCGCAGCCGATGGTGACGTTCGAAGGCGTCACCAAGCGCTTCGGCGGCAGCGGAGGCCGTCCGGCGTTCTCCGCGCTCGCCGGGGTGGACTTTGCCGTGGCGCGCGGTTCGATCACCGGCATCATCGGCCGGTCCGGCGCGGGCAAGTCGACGCTGATCCGGCTGGTGAACGGATTGGAGACACCCTCCACCGGCCGTGTGGCGGTCGACGGGGTTGATGTCGGCGCGCTCGACGAAGCGGGCCTGCGATCGCTGCGCCGGGAGATCGGAATGATCTTCCAGCACTTCAATCTGCTTTCCTCGCGGACCGTGCGCGACAACATCGCGCTGCCGCTCGAAATCGCCGGTGTCGATGCGCGAACGATCGAGGCGAAGGTTGGGCCGCTGATGGATCTCGTCGGCCTCGGCGACAAGGCAAAGCGCTATCCGGCCGAGCTCTCCGGCGGGCAGAAACAGCGGGTCGGGATCGCGCGGGCGCTCGCCACGGAGCCCAAGCTTCTGCTCTCCGACGAGGCGACGTCGGCGCTCGACCCCGAAACCACGCAATCCATCCTCGATCTCCTGAAGCGGATCAACCGCGAGCTTGGCCTCACCGTGCTCTTGATTACCCACGAGATGGAGGTCGTGAAGACCATCGCCTCCGATGTCGCCGTGATCGACCGGGGCCTCATCGTCGAGCAGGGGCGGACCTTCGATGTCTTCACCCGGCCGCAACATGAGACCACGCGTGCGCTGCTTTCGGCCGCCGTCGGCGTGAAACTGCCGGAGTGGATCAGCAATGACCTCGCCAGCGCGCCGAGCGCGGGCGATCGGGCCTTCGTGCGGCTGATCTTCTTCGGAGAGACGGCCTTCCGGCCGCTGACCGCACGGCTCGCCGCCGAGATCGGCGCAGACCTCAACATCCTTGCGGGCGCGATCGACGAGATCGCCGGCGAACCCTTCGGCTCGCTCGTCGTTTCCTATCCCGCCGATGCCGCGACGCTGGAGCGGGCAGGGCGTTTCTACCGCGAAACCGGTCTGACCACGGAGGTGCTCGGCTATGGCGCCTGACATGCTCATCGGCCTTCTCGTCAAGGCGCTGCTGCAGACATTGCAGATGGTCGCTGCCGCCGGGTTCATCGGCACGCTCGTCGGCCTGCCGATGGGGATCTTTCTCGCGACCAGCGGCAGGGGCGAACTCTTCGAGGCGCCGCTCACCAACCGCATCGTCGGACTGGTCGTCAATGCGCTACGCTCGACGCCCTTCATCATCCTCGTGGTTGCGATCATTCCCCTGACGCGGTTCATCACCGGCACCTCGATCGGCACGATCGCGGCGATCGTCCCTTTGACGATCTCGACCATTCCTTTCATCGCCCGCCTGATCGAGGCGGCGATCCGCGAGGTCGACAAGGGGCTCATCGAGGCGGCGCGTGCAATGGGCGCGACGCCGTTCCAGATCGTCGTCAAGGTGCTGCTGGCCGAGGCCAAGCCCGGGATCACGCTCGCGCTGACGCTGACCGTCGTCAGCCTCATCGGCTACTCCGCCATGGTCGGTGCGGTCGGTGGCGGCGGTCTCGGCGATCTCGGCATCCGTTACGGCTACCAGCGCTTCATGCCCGAGGTGATGCTCGCCGTCGTCGTGGTGCTCATCCTGCTCGTCCAGGCCGTGCAGAGCGCCGGTGACGCGCTCGCCCGGCGCTTCGACAAGCGCAGCCGAAAGAACTGAAACCTCCCTTTCAGGAAACCCAAGGAGAAAAGACAATGAGGAAACTGATCGTCGCTACCGCTATCGCAGCCCTGTTTTCCGCCGGTGCGGCGCTTGCCGAGGACATCAAGGTCGGCGTGACCGCCGGCGAGCACGCCCAGATCATGGAAAAGGTCAAGGAAATCGCGGCGAAGAAGGGCCTGAACATCGATATCGTCGAGTTCTCCGACTACGTCGTGCCGAACCAGGCGCTGGCGGATGGCGATCTCAATGCCAACTCGTTCCAGCACCAGCCGTATCTCGACAACCAGATCGCCGACCGCGGTTTCGACATCGTCAGCGTCGGCACGACCATCACCACCCCGATGGGCGTCTATTCCAAGAAGGTGAAGAGCCTCGACGAGCTGCAGGACGGTGCGACCGTCGCCATCCCGAACGACCCGACCAACGGCGGCCGCGCGCTGCTCGTGCTCGCATCGAAGGGCCTCATCAAGGTCAACCCCGAAGCCGGTCTGAAGGTCGGCCCGGCCGACGTCACCGAGAACCCGAAGAACATCCAGTTCGCCGAGCTCGATGCCGCCCAGCTGCCGCGCTCGCTGGATGACGTCGACGCCGCGGTGATCAACACCAATTACGCGATGGAAGCGGGCCTTCACCCGAAGAAGGATGCGATCGCCATCGAAGGCGAGAAGTCGCCCTATGCCAACGTGATCGCGGTGCGCACCGCCGACAAGGATGCGCCCTGGGTCAAGACGCTGGTCGAGTCCTACCACGACGACAGCATCAGGACCTTCATCAACGAGGAATTCAAAGGCGCCCTCATCCCGGCGTTCTGATCCTTCTGCGCGATCGGCAGACGACAGAGCCCCCTCCTTGCGGAGGGGGTTTTCGTTTCAGTGCGGCGCTTGCCTTTTGCGCGCCGACAACAGAGACTGCCTCCATCGGTTGCAATGGAGGTGAGAATGGCACGCTTGCAGTTGCCGCTTTCCGGCAATGTCTCGCAGACGATCAATCCCTGGACTTGGGTCTTCAGCCCGGGTGAGGGTGGTCAGGTCGGGCTGTTCAACTTCAGTATCGACCTCGGCCCCTCGACCAACCCGGAGGTTGAGAAGGACATCCTCAGCGACGTCGCAAGCTACGGCAAGCAGCTCGGCAGGATCGAGGATGCCTTGCGACTGGTCATCGAGACGCTCGAACCGTTGGTCGCCGACCGGACGCTCGGCGATCAGGAGGCGATCATCGCCTTCAAGGCCCTGATGTACGAGGTTGACAACGTCAAGGAACATCACGGCCGGGTGCGGGAAGAGGCGCGTTCCGCCGTGCTTTGAGGTTTGTCAAATCCCGAGCAGCGAGAGCTGCGATACTTCTCGCGGTTCTGAAGACCGGATCGCTCTGGCCGCATTCATTGCGGCCGCAATGCTTGCCGCATCCTCGTCGGATATGTTCAGGATGCCGAAACGGAAGGCATGGCCCCAGTTGCGCTTGCCCTTTGTCAGCTCCAGCCGGTCGAGCAATGGCAGGATCGGCGCGGGCTGAGAAGCATACCATTCGACATCGCGGCGGAAAGGCATGAAATCCTCCGTCATCTGCACGCGGTAGGGTGGACGGCCCTGCATGGCGCCGATGGCGGTGAAGGCCCTGAGCGGCGATGGTTGGCCGAAAACCGAGGATGGCGAATAGGCAATAACCGTCTCGCCAGGCCGGATGCGCCGGAGCGGCGCATCCTTTCCGTGGCAGGCCTGTACGAAGCCGCCGGCAACGCCGCGGGCGACATGATCGGCGGAAGCGACGATGACCCAGGCCATTATCGTCACACCGGCGGATTGTAGAAGCGGATGCGGTGTCCATCGGGATCGGCGAGCACGAAAGTGCGGCCGAACTCCATGTCCGTCGGCGGTTGCAGGACTACATGCCCGGCCGGAGCGAAAGTCGCATAGGCTTCGTCGACGGCTGCGGCATTCTCCAGTGGAACGGCAATTTCGATCATACCGGGGACGCCTGTCGTTGCCGGCTCGACCGTGTGGCGTGACCACAGCCCAAGCTTGATGCCGCCGGGAAAGACGAACATGGCGAAGGTGGGAGACTGTTCGACGGGTGTTGCTCCCAGAAGTCCGGCGTAAAAGGCGGCACTTTTCTGCGGCTCGTCGACATAGAGGATGGTGAGGTTCGGTGTCATCGGGTTCTCCTTTCGAGAACCGGAGACTAGACCGACATGCTGTCAGAAATTGGCAGCATCATTCAACGTCAGAAGATCCGCTCCGGAATGCCGCTTTTCTGCCGCCACTCCTTCAGCAATTGCGTGCGGCGTCGGGGATAGCGCCCGGTTCCCTCCTCGATGACGTCCATCCGGTCGGTGCGGAAATGGCGGAAATCATTGCGGAGCGTGCACCAGGCGAGAAGGACACGAGCGCCATCGAAGAAGGCGAGAGCAAAGGGCCAGATAGTGCGTTCAGTGGCGCTGCCCTTTTCGTCACGATAGACGATCCTCAATGTCCGCTCGGCTTGTATCGCCTTGCGCAAAAGGGTGAGGTCGACCCGATCTTCGGGTAGTTCCGGTTTTCCGCCGGCGAGCAGCGGACTCGACGCCAACGTCTCGCGCAGGTCTGCCGGGAGGACGGCATCGATCTTCGACAGCGCGTCACGGGCGGCAAATACAAGCTGGGGATCGGCTCGGCTTGCCACCAGCCGCATGCCGAGCACCAGTGCTTCAATCTCATCGGCGGAAAACATCAGGGGCGGGAGCATGTAGCCGGGGCGCAGCATGTAGCCGACGCCGGCCTCCCCATCGATGTCTGCGCCCTGCGCCTGCAGCGAGGCGATGTCGCGGTAGAGCGTGCGCAGCGATATGCCGAGCGTCTCTGCGAGCACGCGACCGCTCACCGGCCGGCGGTGCTGGCGCAGGACTTGGAGGAGTTGCAGGAGGCGTTCGGAACGGCTCATCGGTGTCCCATGCTGCGAGACTTTGGGCTGTGTCTCAGTTTGAAATTTGAATAACTTGACAGATCATCGGATCCCTGCCTCGTTTCCATACACTTAAACCAATACAACGGAGGCAGCATTGGCCTATTTCGTGAAGGTTATTCCCCCTAACAAAAGAGCACGCGTTCATACAGGCGAATGCAAGTTTTGCCGCGATGGGCAAGGAATGGAAAACCAAGACAAAGGAACGGGTCCAACCTATTGGTATCCTTGTTATCCGAACCCAGGACTAGAAACGCTTGCCAGTGCCAAAGAGTACATGGCGAGCCTAGGGCTACGCTACGACAACACCGGATTGTGCACGTATTGCATGCGGGAGGAAATTTGAGGCGAGCCATACCCAAGAGACAAAAGCGCTCGCCGGCGTGATCGGCGCTGAGTCCTTGTAGGGGCGGCGGGTCCGGGCTTCGGAGGAAAACATCGCACTCAGCGGCTCGCTTCGAGCCAAAGTATCTCGATGACGCGGGCTTCGGCCTTCGGTGGATCGGCGAAGAGGCGTTCGGCGATCTCCAGCGCCTCGCGCCGCAGCGCCTGTTGCTGGCGGATCACGGCGCCCAACAGGTGCGCGAGTTCGGCGCCGCCGTTCAGGACATCGGGCTCACGGTCGAGAAGGGCGACCAGCAGCGCCAGATCGTGCTCGTGACCGAGAACGGTGACCAGTGCCTTGGCTTCGGCGAGCTTGGCCGCCATGGCCGAAGGCCAGAGGTCGCGCAGGAGGGCGAGATGCATCGAATAGTCTTGCGCGCATTTGCGCAGCTCGTGGAAGACCTCTTCGTGGGCGACCGAATGGCAGGCCGCGAGCGCTTCGTGTGCGCGGAAAAGATTGCTCCGCCATCCCCTGGCGATGCGCTTCGCCGTCGCCTGCCTGCCGTCGTCGAAGGAGAGCCCGTCCAGCGCGTGGATCGCGTCCCGGCATGCCGCAATGGCGGCTTCCGCCTTTTGCGGCAGGTCGACCTCGTTCGCCGCCATCGTGTCCCTTCTTGCCGTAAGCGCCGTCCGGGCATGGGCGAGCGCTTCCCGTTCGTCGGTGTTCAGCGCATGGTCTTCGAGATAGGCGGCGGTTTCGATCAGGGCGGTCGCGTCGCGCACCAGCGACAACGTGTGGGCGATGTCCCGCAGACGCGCATTCTCCCGTTTCTGGAAATCTCGCGCGTCCTCTGCCACCAGACGATAGAGCGCGCGCACGCGCTTCAGCTTCCGGCGGGCCTGATGGATGGCTTCGTGCAGGCCCTCGGGCTGCTCCGTGACGAGGGCGATCGCCCGCTGGAGTTCGCCGGCCGCCGCCTTGCGCAACGCTCCGGAGAAGGGACGGTCGGGCCTAATTCGGTAGGCCATAAAGCACGTCCTGCTGCAGCTTTTCGGTCGCCAGCGCCTGGTTGGAATAGCGCCGGTCACCGGTCACTTCGCGGCCGATCCAGTGGGGCAGGGGCGGCGCGTCGCTTTCTTTCCGTAATTCCACCTCGGCGATCACCAGCCCCTGGTAGGCGCCTTCGTAGGCATCGATCTCCCAGACGAATCCGTGATGCTCGACCGTGTAACGCACCTTCTCGATGACGTTGCCGACCGCGAGCGCGATCATCTCCTCGGCGTCATCGAGAGCAATGGAATACTCGAACTCGTCACGAACGAGCGAATTCTGGCCGATCTTGACCGTCAGCTGTGCCGAGGTGCCGTTCTTCGTGCGCACGCGAACGGAGCGGTCGTGCATGAGAACGATATAGGCCTGGCGAATCGGCGTCGCAGACGTCGCGAGCGCCCGCCAATCATCGTTTGCCACGAGGAACTTCCGCTCTATCTCCTTGGCCATCGACCCCGTTCCGGTTGCCGCCCTGCGGGGTTACCGTACAGGAAGTCTGGAATGCGTCAAACAGCGGCGACGCGAACGCGTGCATTTGTCTCGACAAGGCGGGCCTGTCGCTATATCCGTCTGTCAATTTCAATCGTTTTAAGAAAGGGAGCCGGACCATGGGCGCCAAAACCGAAAAGCTTCTTTCGACCCTGAAACTGCAGCCGGTCGTGCCGGTGCTGATCGTCGAGGATGCCGGGACGGCGGTGCCGCTCGCGCGTGCGTTGGTCGCCGGCGGACTGAAGGCGATCGAGATCACCATGCGCACGCCGGACGCGCTGGAGGCGGTGCGGCGGGTCGCGGCCGAAGTCGAGGGTGCCGTCGTCGGCGCCGGAACGATCCTCAACGCCGCGCATTTCGAGGCGGCCGTCGAGGCTGGTTCCCAGTTCATCGTCAGTCCCGGCACGACGCGCGAACTCATCCACGCCGCCCGGTCGTCGGACATTCCGCTGCTTCCCGGCGCGGCGACCGCGAGCGAAGTCATGCAGTTGCGCGAGGAAGGCTACCAGGTCCTGAAATTCTTCCCCGCCGAACAGGCGGGTGGCGCCGCCTACCTGAAGGCGCTGTCGTCGCCGCTCGCTGGCACGCTGTTCTGCCCGACCGGCGGCATTTCGCTCAAGAACGCGCGCGATTATCTCTCTCTGCCGAATGTCGTCTGCGTCGGCGGTTCCTGGGTTGCGCCGAAAGAACTTGTCGCAGCCGGCGACTGGGCGGGCATCACCAAACTCGCCTCCGAGGCGGCGGTCCTCAAGGGCTGATCGGGCAGGCGGTATCGCCATCTTTGTATTGTCACGATCGGCTACCTATGTAGCGTTGAACGATTGCACAACACGGAGATGGCGATGTTCGACGCGAAGAAGCTTCTGGATCAGTTTCTCGGTTCACAGGTTCCCGGAACCACGGGAACGGTGAAGGAGAAGGCAGGCGACATCGCCCAGCTCGCCAAGGACAATCCGCTCGCGACCGGCGCGATCCTCGCCGCCGTTCTCGGCACCAAGACCGGCCGCAAGCTCGCCGGCAATGTCGCGACCATCGGCGGCATCGCCGCGATCGCCGGCCTCGGCTATCAGGCCTACAAGAACTATCAGGCCGGCAAGGCCCCACAGACGGCACCTGCCGCCTCCGAGCCCGTCCTTCTTCCGCCGCCGGCCGATTCGCCGTTCAGCTCCGAGGCTGCGGCGGCGGGGAACGATTTCGCGCTGACGCTGGTCAGGGCGATGATCGCGGCGGCCAAGGCTGACGGCCACGTCGATGATGTCGAGCGGGCCCGCATCCTGGACAAGATCCACTCCTCCGCCCTTGATGCGGAGGCCGAGGCCTTCATCGCCGAGGAACTCGCCCGGCCGACGGATATCGAGGCCCTGGTGGCGGCAGCCAAGACGGAGGCCCAGAAGGTGGAGCTCTTCACGGCGTCGCGGCTCGCAA
This sequence comes from Ciceribacter lividus, assembly GCF_003337715.1. Classification (GTDB taxonomy): domain Bacteria; phylum Pseudomonadota; class Alphaproteobacteria; order Rhizobiales; family Rhizobiaceae; genus Allorhizobium; species Allorhizobium lividum. The sequence goes on along the minus strand of NZ_QPIX01000009.1, from coordinate 157,042 downwards.
TCGATCCCGACAGCCGCGCCGAACGCGGCTATCTCGACATGCTCGCCGGACGCCTCGGCCTCGCCGACGGTCTGGTCGACCACATCGAGGCGACGGTTGCCGGTGCGACCGTCTGAGCGCGTAATGTCACCAGGAGGTCGGTTGCCTTTGCCCGGCGGCTGGCCTACTGCTTTGCCGGAACATTCCGTGAGGCAGGCATGCGCGATCTATCGACATTCAAAGGCTGTCCGGCGCCGACGCCGGTAAGGCTCGAGGGCCGTTTTGTGACGGTCGAGCCCTACGACAAGGACAAGCACCTCCAGGCCCTGTGGGACGGCCTCGGCGGCATGGGCATCAATCCGCTGCTCACATACTTCACCCAGCCGGACTTCGGCAGCATCGCCGACTTCGAGAGCTGGCTCGATACTGCCCGCACCAAGGGCGGCTGGCTCACGCACGTTTTCCGGGACAATGCCTCCGGCAAGATCGTCGGCATGGCGAACTACATGCGCGCCGACCCGGCCAACGGTGTCGTCGAGGTCGGGGGCGTCGCCCACGGCCCGGCGATGAGCCGCACGCCGCTTGCGACCGAGGCCCATTACCTGATGGCGAAGCACGTCTTCGAGGATCTCGGCTATCGCCGCTACGAGTGGAAGTGCCACAACGACAACGAGGCGAGCAAGACGACCGCGCGCCGCTACGGCTTCACTTTCGAGGGCGTGTTCCGCCAGCACATGCTGTCGAAGGGCAAGAACCGCGACACCGCCTGGTTTTCGATCATCGACGGCGACTGGCCGCTGGTGAAGGCGGGGTTCGAGGCCTGGCTGCATCCCGATAATTTCGATGCGGACGGCCGGCAGAAGCGGAAGCTCGAGGACATCCGCTCCGAGCTCGCACGGGCGGCGGCATGATGGCAGAGGACGACAAGAACTCCCGCTCCTCGGCGATCGCCGCCTTCGTCATCCTTATCGGGATCGGTATCGCGCTTCTCGTCATGCCGAAGGTCGTGCTGTGGGTCGGCGGCTACTCGCCGGTGCTGGCGGCTGCGCTCGGCACGCTGGTGATCCTGTCCTTCTTCCTGATCTTCTGGCTGCGCGCGCGTTATCAGCGCCGCCGCGGCGGTCAGGACTGAAGCGCCGCCGCAAGCAGCACCACGCCCATCACGATGACCAGAATGGCGCCGCCGATCTCGATGGCGTTCGCGACCTTTCGTGCTGCCGATGATCCGGGGCCGGAAAGGCGGACGGCGAAGGTTTTGGCCGAGACGGCAAGCGTCGCCAAGAGGGAGACGGTGATCGCGGTCCCGAGGGCCATGGCGAATACCGAGAGCACGCCACCGAGATAGAGCCCGTTCAGGATCGCGAAGGTCATCACCAGCAAGGCGCCCGAACAGGGGCGCAGGCCGACAGCGACGATCGCGGACCATGCGTCGCGCAGCCGGAACTCCTTCGCCGACAGAAGCCGCGGGTCGGCGATATGGCTCATGCCGCAGTCGGGGCAGACGGCGTCCGGCGCAAGGCCCGCATGGCTGTGTTCGGCGGCGATGGCTTCGAAACGAAGGCCTGTCGTCGTGCGCGGGACGGAGGTCGACACGGGAGCGGCGAAGAGCGTGGCGCTTGCTGCCTGCATGGCGAAGACCGACCGCAGCTTGCGGACGAGAAGCCAGAGGCCGAAAGCGATGATGAGCCCGTAGCTTGCAAGCTCCATCGCGTCCGTCGCGTTCGTCAGCGTGATTCCCGTGCCCCGCAGGACGAGATAGGCGGTTCCGACCACGGCGATCGCGACCAGCGCCTGTACCGCTGAGGAGACGAAGGAAATGCCGACGCCGCGTTTCAACTCCGTTTCGTTGGCAATCATGTAGGAGGAGATCACGGCCTTGCCGTGTCCTGGGCCGGCGGCATGGAACACGCCATAGGCAAAGGAAAGCCCGACGAGCGTTGCAAGTCGGCTCGGGTCCTCCCGCATTGCCTTCAGCGATTCGGTCAGCGCACGGTAGAAGGCCTGCTGGTGCTCATTCACCCAGCCGAGAAATCCGCCGAACATGCCGGTGGTGGGGAACGACGGTTCGGCCGTGCCGATGCCGAGCGGCGATCCCGCGAAAGCGGCCGGCGCCGCAATGGCGACCAGGAGGGCCGCGAGCGCGGCATATTTGCCGAGGCGGGCGTTCAGCATGACACTTCGAGGCGGGTTGCGAACAGCTTGCCCATGTCCGAGCCGCCGGGATTGTTGAAGAAGGCTTCCGTCATCATGTTCTGGTTCTGCGCCATCACCGCGTCCGGATCGGGGCGGATGACCTCTCGCTTGCAGGCGTCGAAGCCCTGACCTTCGGTTGCGAGATCGCCGTCCTTGGCGAAATCGATCGAGGTGTAGAAGGTCGGGTCGTAGATGCCGAAGGAGAGCTTGCCCTTGAGTGGCACGGCGGTCTGCGGCTTCACGATGAAGAAGACGATGAGCTGGTTGTCCTTGAAGTCGACGTTGAACACCTCCGGCGTCGCAAGCTTCACCGGATTGCCGTTGTCGGTGATGAAGGTGAAGTAATCGTAGTCACCCGTCGAGGTGCGGATCGTGTCGGCGATTTCCTTCAACTCGTCCGGGTCGAGCTTCAGATTGGTGTTCTTGTCGAAATCGAGCAGTACACTCGAGGAGAACACGTCGTCGAAGCGCCAGACATTGCGGATTTCCGTGATCTTTCCGGCGTCGGCGACGACCTCCAGCCGTGCCTCGGCGAAGATATGCGGATGGGCAAGAGCGGGCAGCGGCTGCAGGGCGAGGGCGATCGCTGCGGCCGCCGGCGTGAGAGTTTTCTTCATGGTGCCCTGTCGTTGTGCTCGCGTCACGGGATTCGGCGATCCGTCATCGTTCCCTTTACCAGAATTGGGACGGAAGTTGGACTGCCTGTCCTGTGCCGCCTCGCAACCCTTAGGCGTTCTTGCGGAACCAGCCGTGGAGATAGTCGACGAAGGCGCGGACCTTTGCCGGCAGGTAGCGACGATGGGGATAGACGGCGTAGATGCCCCGGTCGGACGGCAGGTAGTCGTCGAAGAGCGAAACGAGCTCTCCGGATTGCAGGTAGGGTCTCGCGATGAAGTCGGGGATCATCGCGACGCCGAGCCCTGCGCGCGCAGCCCGGAGCGTCGCCTGCGGGCTGTTGACCTCGATCGGGCCGCTGACGCTCACGGAAAAGCTGCCGTCCTTCGGGTCATGGAAGCGAAGCGTGTTGTGGGTCCGCGAATTCGTGTCGATCAGGAATGGCACTCGCGACAGGTCCTGCGGCTGGGTGAGTGGCCCGTGCTTCTCGACGAAGGCGGGCGTGGCGCAGGCATAGACGCGGAAATCGGAGAGCTTCCTGGCGATCAGGCCGGAATCATCGAGCTTGGTAATGCGGATCGCGAGGTCGAAGCCCTCCTCGATGAGATCGACGAATCGGTCCTCGGCGACGATCTCCAGCGACAGATCGGGGTGTTCCTTGACGAAGTCGATCAGCGACTGCCCTACATCGGCGTCGATGAAGGTGCGCGGCAGCGAGACCTTCAGTTTGCCGCGGATGTCGGCATTGTTCTCGCGCACCAGGTCGGCGAGGTTGTCGATCTCTTTCAGGATGTCGGAGGCCGTCCGGTAGTAGGTGTGGCCGGCCCCGGTCAGGGAGAACTGGCGCGTCGTGCGGTTGAGAAGAAGCGCGCCGAGTTCGTCCTCCAGCTCGCGGACGTACTTGGAAAGCAGGGCCTTCGAGCGACCGGTCTTGCGGGCGGCGGCGGAAAAGCCTTCGGCTTCGACGACGTCGATGAAGGCGCGCATGCGGGTCAAAGTATCCATGATGCGGGCTCCTTCGCGAACTGCGCCGAATTGTGAACATAAGCGGAAGATCGTTCAATCTCATTTTCGGAAAACAGGGCAAAAAACGCTTGATTATGACCGCGAATGTTCTTATCTCCTCGCTTGCCCAAAGTCGCACGTGCCTGTGGGTGTCCGCCGACCCTCGAACTGGGAGAAATCCCTAAGGTGAGGTCATCGGTAAGGTACCTGGAACTAACCCCTCCAGTCGCTATTCCGGCCAACCGGGAAATGCGAGGACATCTTGAAGCAACGACGGTGCGGGCCTTTCTGGTTCTCTTCCGGCTTTCCATCAGCCGGGGTCACTGAAGAGGCACACCATCATTGCCGGAAGTGCGGTCGGGTCTCCCCTCCAATCCATGGCAGACAAAGCGGATTTATGCGCCCGGTTAGCGGGTGCGTCTATCCATCGTTTACGCGTTGAGCGTTCGTACGGTACCAGAGTCTCCACCGGCTGGTTTCGCGCGTTCTCTCGTCGCCCTTTGTCCTTCCGGAACTTTCGCAGGTTCCGGGCTCTTTGGAATATGGAAGGGATAGACCGATGACCACTGCCCGCATCCTCGACTTCATCAAGTCCCGACGACCGGAAGGTCCCTGCCTTGTGGTCGACCTCGACGTCGTGCGCGACAACTATGCCGCCTTCCGTCACGCCCTGCCGGACAGCGCGATCTACTATGCCGTCAAGGCCAATCCGGCTCCGGAAATCCTGTCGCTGCTCGCCGGGCTCGGCTCGAGCTTCGACTGCGCCTCCGTCGCCGAGATCCAGATGGCACTCGACGCCGGCGCGACCGCGGACCGCATTTCCTACGGCAACACCATCAAGAAGGAACGCGACGTAGCGCGCGCCTACGCACTCGGCATCGGCCTCTTTGCGGTCGACAGCCACGAGGAAGTCGAAAAGATCGCCCGTGCCGCGCCCGGCGCCCGCGTCTTCTGCCGCGTGCTGACGGACGGCGAAGGTGCCGAATGGCCGCTTTCCCGCAAGTTCGGCTGCGTTCCGCAGATGGCCGTCGACGTGCTCGTCTACGCGCACCAGCTCGGTCTCGAGTCCTACGGCGTTTCCTTCCATGTCGGTTCGCAGATGACCAAGGTCGATGCCTGGGATTCGGCTCTCGCCGACGCCAAGCGCGTGTTCGCCTCGCTCGCCAAGCAGGGCATCCACCTGCAGATGGTCAACATGGGCGGTGGTTTCCCGACCAAGTACCTGCGCGACATCCCGTCGGCGGAGGCCTATGGCCTGGCGATCACCGGTGCGCTGAGGAAGCACTTCGGCAATCACATCCCGAAGACCATCATCGAGCCGGGTCGCGGCATGGTCGGCAATGCCGGCGTGATCAAGGCCGAGGTCGTGCTCGTCTCGAAGAAATCGGACAACGACGCGCACCGCTGGGTCTTCCTCGACATCGGCAAGTTCGGCGGTCTCGCCGAAACCATGGACGAGGCGATCCGTTACCCGATCCGCACGGAGCGCGACGCGGACGAGATGGAGCCCTGCGTGCTCGCCGGCCCGACCTGCGATTCGGCCGACGTCCTCTACGAGAAGAACATGTATCCACTGCCGGTCTCGTTGACGATCGGCGATGAGGTTCTGATCGAAGGCACGGGTGCGTACACCACGACCTACTCCGCGGTGGCCTTCAACGGCTTCGAGCCGCTCAAGGCCTACGTCATCTGACGCCCGACCGCGCCGGCATATCCGGCGCGGCAATCACAAGAAATCACCGGAAACGCTTTGGGGATGGGAGGTCGACATGGCCACTGTTCTTGATACGGTGCGCGCGTTCTTCGCGCCTGCACCGACCTTCGTCATCGAAAACGAAACGCCCGCCGACGTGGTCGCGCGCGAAATCCTGCTCGACCGGGCGATGGGTGCCGACCGGCGCAAGAAATCTTCGGAGAAGATCCGCCGAGGCCGCGTTCCGGCCGAAGGCCTCGCACTCGTCGCCCGCGATGCCGACGGTCACGTGATCGGCACCGTGCGGCTGTGGAACGTTGAGGCCGGCGTCGACAGCAATAGCCGACCGGTGGACGCGCTCCTGCTCGGGCCGCTCGCGGTCGACGGTGCCCACGAAGGCAAGGGTGTCGGCTCGGCACTGATGCGGGCAGCGATCGCGGAAGCGAAGGCCCGCGGCCACGGCGCGATCCTGCTGGTCGGCGACGCGCCCTACTACCAGCGCTTCGGCTTTGTTGCCGAAAAGACCAGGCATCTCGTCATGCCGGGGCCGTTCGCACGCGAGCGTTTCCTGGCGCTGGAGCTGAAATCCGGGTGGCTTGATGACGCCGTCGGCATGATCGTCGGCAGCGGCCGCAAGCTGTCGCGAGCAGGACGGCGGCAGAAGCGCTGATACGGCATCCCGTACGGAGTTTCATCTGCGTTCTTTCCGGAGGTCGATTCGCCTTCTGCGTGCAGACCTCCGAGTCGCAAAAGGCGGATGGCTATGGACGCCACAGTTCGGCGACGCGGGGCGATGTGTCGTTAAGTCGCAGATTTTTCTATGTGAAATATCTTTCGTCAAGTTTCGCATTGCAAAAAAGTCACAGTTTTCGATGATTGATTTTCCGCTTTTAATTAACATATGAAATATTGATCTAGCGCAACCGGTGACGGTGTGCGTGGGGGATAGTCGGCGCCATGGCTTCAGGCCAAACGACCGACCAAGGAGAGACCCCATGACCACCACTTGCACAAGGCGGATCAGCGCTCTTGCCGCAACCACTGCAATCCTGTTGTTCGCCCAGGCGGCCGGCGCGGCGGACCTGATGCCCGCGGTCGAGCCCACCCCGACCGCCGAGGCCATCGGCGCCGTCAGCCCGTGGCAGATCCGCGTACGCGGCCTTGGCGTCATCACCAATGACGAAGGTTCGGTCGACGGCGTCGCCGGCTCGGATCTCTCCTACAGCGACTCGGTCATCCCCGAGCTCGACATCACCTATTACTTCACGGACAATCTGGCCGCCGAACTCATCCTCGGCACGACCTGGGCCGGCATCTACGGCGAGGGCTCGCTCGCCGGCTTGGGGCGCATCGGCAGCACGTGGGTTCTGCCCCCGACGCTCACCCTGCAATATCACTTCACGGACTTCGGCGCCTTCAAACCCTATGTCGGCGCCGGCGTGAACTATACGATCTTCTACAACCAGGATACTGACAGCGCTACTGCCCTGCACGTTAAGGACAGCTTCGGTTTCGCCCTGCAGGCTGGCTTCGACTACATGATCAACGAGCACTGGGGCGTCAACTTCGACGTCAAGAAGATCTTCCTGCGTCCCGACTTCGACGTCACGGTTGGCGGTGCAAACCTGACCGGCAACGCCAAGCTGGATCCGTGGCTCATCGGCGGTGGTGTGACTTACCGCTTCTAAGTCATGCCATCGAAGGCGGCCGCGGAACCAGTTCCGTGGCCGCTTTTTTGTGCCTGCCCGTTGGGCTCAGCCCGAGATGTCCACCACGCCGCAGTCGCCGGCCTCGGAGCCGAACGCGAGCAGCTTGCCGTTCGCGCTCCAGGCCATCGAAGTGATGGCACCCTTGCCCGGCCGGCGCAGCAGTGCCTCCTTGCCGTCGGCGACGCGGACCGCGAGGATCATGCCGTCGATGAAACCGATGGCGAGAACCTCGTCTGCGGGATGGAAAGCGACGTTGGTCACCAGGATGTTGGCGCGCGTGCCGAGTTCGAGCGGCGCCTTGCCCATCGGACCGTCCTTGCCGGCGAAGGGCCAGACGATCGCCGCAGGTGCACCGGAGGAGGCGAGCCATTTGCCCTTTGGCGACCAGGAGAGCGACTTGACCTTGGCGGGATAGCCGGTCATGCGCATGTGGCGGCTCTCGCCGGGCTTGCCGTCGAGCTTCCAGCCGTGCAGTGCGCTCTCCTGCATCGTGGTGACGACGAAGCGGCCGTCCGGCGAGAAGGTGACGCCGGTGTGGGCGCCCTTCCAGTCAAGGTTGACCGGCGTGCCGGCGGTGCCGATCCAGTGAAGCGTTACACCGTTGTAGCGGGCAAGCGCGATCCTCAGTCCCTTCGGTGCGAAGTCGATGCCTTCCACCGTGCGCTGTTCGGTGAACTCCTTCACCGTACCGTCGGCGAGCCGCACGAAGGCGGACTTGCCGTGTGCATAGGCGACCGCACCCTGCGGCCCCGCTGCGACGACGGAAATCCATTTGCGCGGCACTTCGGCAAGCGTGCTGACGCTGCCGTCGTGGGCAACCCTCAGGACCTTGCCGTCCTCGCCGCCGGTTACCAGCGTCTGGCTGGCGTGGTCCTTGACGCAGGTGAGAAGCCCCTGATGGGCCTCCGTCACCTTGTCGCCGCCGTCCAGCCGGTGGATGGCGCCGGACGCGGCGGCGAAGAAGGGGATGTCTCCGAGAAAGGCGGCAGCGACGACGTGGCCTTCGATATCAAGAGGGGCAACCGTCGGCATCAGGCTTTCTTTCCCGTTTTCACGACCAGGTCCAAAAAACGCTTTGCCGTCTTCAGGCTCATGCCGCGGCCTCGCAGGCGTGGAAGCTCTTTTCCAGCTTCTCGCGGTCGAGATTGCGGCCGATGAAGACGAGGCGCGTCTCGCGCTTCTCGCCGTCCTTCCATGGGCGCTGGTGGTCGCCTTCGATGATCATGTGCACGCCCTGAACGACATAGCGCTCCTCGTCGCCCTTGAAGGCGATGATGCCCTTGAGACGGAGAATGTTCGGACCGTCGGTCTGGGTGACCTTCTGGATCCACGGGAAGAAGCGGTCCGGGTTCATCTCGCTGCCGCGCAGCGAAATCGAGGTGACGGTCACATCGTGGATGGCCGATGGGCCGTGGTCATGATGGTGATGATCGTGCCCGTGGTGGTGATGGTCGTGATCGTGGTCATGATGATGGTGGTGGCCATGGTCGTGATCGCAGCCGGGACCACAGACATGGTCGGGATCATCGTGGTCGAGGAAGCTCGGATCGTTCTCCAGCGCGCGCTCGAGATTGAAGGCGCCCTGGTTCAGGACCTTTGCGAGGTCGACGCCCGAGCGGGTGGTCGTGTAGACGCGGGCGGACGGGTTGATCGCATGGACGATGTCCTCGATGCGATGAAGCTCGTCGTGGCTCACGAGATCGGCCTTGTTGATGACGACGACGTCGGCAAAGGCGATCTGGTCCTCGGCCTCGCGGCTGTCCTTCAGCCGGAGCGGCAGGTGCTTGGCGTCGACGAGGGTGACGACCGCGTCGAGTTCGGTCTTCGAGCGAACGTCGTCGTCCATGAAGAAGGTCTGGGCGACCGGCACCGGATCGGCAAGGCCGGTCGTTTCGACGATGATGCCGTCGAAGCGGCCGGGGCGGCGCATCAGTCCCTCGACGACGCGGATCAGGTCGCCGCGCACCGTGCAGCAGACGCAGCCGTTGTTCATCTCGTAGATTTCCTCGTCGGACTCGACGATCAGGTCGTTGTCGATGCCGATCTCGCCGAACTCGTTGACGATGACGGCGTATTTCTTGCCGTGATTTTCCGAGAGGATGCGGTTGAGCAAGGTCGTCTTGCCGGCGCCGAGGTAGCCGGTGAGCACGGTGACGGGAATGGGTTTCGCTGCAACTTCGGACATAGGAACCTCGATGGGTGAACTGGGCGGACAGGTGCCCCCGGTGCGGTTGACGTTCATATAGGCCGCGGCGTGCGACAGTTCAAAGGCTTTGTTGGTGGAGCCTGCCCTTGCGTCTCTAACGCAGTTCGTCGACGTCGAAGGCGTGAACGTCCTCGAGGAGTTCGACGAGGCCATGGACGGCGTGAGCGATCAGTCGTTCGCCCTTTTCCGCCGTGGCGGCCGCGGCGTTGCCGGTCACCCCTTGCGGGTTGAGATCCGCCATCTTCCAGCCGAAGGCATGGGGGCCGTAGGCGCGCAGATGGGTAAAGCGCCGGGCATAGTCGGCCTGGCGGGAGGGAAAGTCCGCGGCCCGCGTCATGTCGACCTTGTCCGGATGAAGTGCCAGCATGACGGAAGTCTCGATATCACCGCCATGGATACCGAGGGCCTTCTCCTGCGGCGTCACGACGCCCTCCGGCACGCCGAACCGGGTCCAGCTCGTGGCCACCGCCAACATGCCGAAGCGCACGCGCGCCTCGGTGGAGACGATCGTCATCAGCGGGGAATTGCCGCCGTGGGCATTGAGCATCACCAGCTTGCGGATGCCCTGCCGCGCCAGATCGCCCGCAATCGAAAGCCAGCGCTCGACGGCCTCCCCGTAGCCGAGGCTTCGCGTTCCCGGAACGTCCAGGTGTTCGATGGAATAGCCGACCGGTTCCGCCGGGAGAAAGGTGACGGGCAGATCGGCAGGGAGGGCGGCGGTCAGTCTTTCGACGATCCCCTCGACGATCAGGCGATCCGTCTCGAAGGGCAGATGCGGACCGTGCTGCTCGTGCGCACCGAGCGGCAGGACGACGATCCAGTCGCGGTGCTCCTTCGGAGAGAGATTTGGGTCGTTGTCGGCAAAATTGCGGTGCGGTGGGGACATTCTTGGACTTTATCCGATCTGCGGACGGCGTTTCAATGCGTTGTAAAGGTTAGCCGGCTTATCATGGCGACAATCAGCGATCACTGTCGGAGCATAGAGATGGCGAAGAAAGACAAGGCAGACAAGAAGGGCGGCAAGAAAGACAAGGCCGCGCGGAAGAAGGATGCCGAGCGGGAGGTCGTGAACGGCGTCTTCGCGCCGCTCGTCACGCAGACGGCCCGGTCGCTCCGGACGCTTCTCTCCCGCGATCTTGCCGATTGCGGCCTCTATGCGGGGCAGGACGGGGTCATCCAGGCTCTCGCCGGGGAGGACGGCCTTACGCCGGGCGCGCTCGCCCAGAAGCTCGGCGTCAAGGCACCGACCATGACGCGCACGATCGGACGGATGGAAGCCCAGGGCTTCGTCGAGCGGCGGGCGGATACGCTCGACCACCGTCTTACCAAGGTCTTTCTCACCGACGGCGGTCGCGCCAGCCTTGAGCGCATCGCCGCCGCAGCGGAGGCGTGCGAACGAGAGGCGCTGCACGGCCTTTCCGGCAAGGAGGTCAAGACACTGCTGCGGCTGCTTCTTACAGTCGAGGAGAACCTGCAGTCGGCGATCGGCAAGCGTTGAAGGTCGCCGAGGGTGGCACCGTTTTACAGCCGAAAACAGCAATTGAAATCTTCAATTAAATTGTTTAATTAAAACGTTTAATCGCGGAGGAGGAGAAGACTTTCCTCCGCGAGCGAACGCGATTGCCCCGGGAGGACACGTGGCTCAAAAAGTGAAGCTTTCCACGATAGCCGAGTCTCTCGGTCTGTCGACCGCCACCGTATCGCTGGCCCTGCGCGATAGCCCGCTGGTCGCGGTTGATACGCGAGAGAAGATCAAGGAACAGGCCCGTCATCTGGGCTATATCTACAATCGCCGTGCAGCCAGCCTCAGGACCTCGCGCTCCGGCATCATCGGCGTCGTCGTGCACGACATCATGAACCCGTTCTACGGCGAAATCCTCAAAGCCATCGAAAGCGAGCTCGACCGCAGCCGCCATACCTTCATCCTCTCCAATCACTATGATTCCGTCGAAAAACAGCGGACGTTCATCGAGACGCTGCTGCAGCTCGGCGGCGACGGAGTGATCATGTCCCCGGCGATCGGCACGCCGGAAGAGGACGTCATGCTGGCAGAGGAAAACGGCATGCCGGCGATCCTGATTGCCCGCTCGATGGAGGGCCTCGACCTGCCGACCTATCGCGGCGACGACAGCTACGGTATCTCGCTCGCCACCAACCACCTGATCGGCCTCGGCCACCGGACGATCGCGATGATCGGCGGCACGGACCAGACGTCGACGGGGCGCGACCGCTATCAGGGTTACGTCAATGCGTTGCGCAAGGCCGGCATCGAGGTCGATCCGGCGCTGCGCATTCCGGGACCGCGCACCAAGCAGGGCGGTTTCGAGGCGGCGGTGCATTTCCTGTCATTGCCGCAGAAGCCGACGGCGGCGGTCTGCTGGAACGACCTCGTGGCGATCGGCCTGATGAACGGCATCGCCCGTGCCGGCCTCGTTCCCGGCAAGGATATTTCGGTCACCGGCTACGACGACCTCGAGGAGGCGTCGATTGCGACACCGGCATTGACGACGGTCTGGAACGGGCAGGCGGAGGTCGGAAGGCTTGCAGCCCGCGCGCTTCTCGATAAACTGGCGGGCAGTCACGAGCCGGACGGTATCCACCTCATCAAGCCGGAAATGCGCATCCGCCAGTCGACTGGCCCCATCAAGCGATAAGGAGCAGACCATGGCGATACAGCCGCGCCCGACCATCCTCGTGCCCGGCCGTATCAATCCGAGGGTCACCGAACGGCTCGCAGACCGCTTCGAGGTCCTGCACGTGCCGCACGGGCCGGAACTGGAACTCGGTGAGGCCGAAGCGGCACGTGTTCGCGGTGTCGCCGTCTCCGGCGCCCTGCCGGGGCACTGGATTGCCCGGCTTCCCAATCTCGAAGTGATTTCGAGCTTCGGCGTCGGCTATGACGCCGTCGACGTCGCAGAGGCCGCGGGGCGCGGGATCATCGTCACAAATACGCCGGACGTGCTGAACGACGAGGTCGCCGACACCGCGGTCGCGCTGCTCATCAACACCGTCCGTCAGTTGCCTCAGGCGGAAACATGGCTGCGCCAGGGCCGATGGGAACGTGAAGGGCCGTTTCCCCTCTCGCCGCTTTCGCTCAAGGGCCGGCATGTCGGCATTCATGGGCTCGGCCGTATCGGCCTCGAAATCGCGCGCAGGCTCGAACCCTTCAAGGTCAGGATCAGCTATCACACGCGTCGACCGCGAACCGACCTCGGCTACGCCTATTTTCCGTCTTTGACGGCACTTGCCGAGGCTGTCGACACGCTGATCTCGATCGTTCCGAAGACGCCGGAAACCTTCAAGGCGATCAATGCGGAAGTGCTCTCGGCCCTCGGGCCGAACGGCGTCCTGATCAATGTCGGCCGCGGATGGACGGTTGATGAGGAGGCGCTGATTGATGCCCTTCGCGACGGCACCATCGCCGCGGCCGGCCTCGACGTCTTTCAGGACGAGCCGCATGTGCCGCAGGAGCTGCTCGCCTTTCCGAACGTCTCGCTGCTGCCGCACGTGGCCTCGGCCTCGGTGCCGACGCGCAACGCCATGGCCGATCTGGTCGTCGACAATCTGATTGCCTGGTTTGAGATTGGCCGGGTCCTGACGCCGGTGCCGGAGACGCCGCAGAAGGCCGCCGAGTAGCGGTCTCTATCGCCTCACGCCGTGAGCGCCCGGGCGCTCGCATACGTGCGCACGGCCTCGCCAAATGCCTCGAAGAGGGCGCGGGAGGGTTTGTCGGTTTCTGCCCAGTACTCCGGATGCCATTGCACGCCGACGGCAAATCCGCGCGCGCCGATCACGGAAACGGCCTCGATCGTGCCGTCTTCCGCCACGGCTTCCACCTGCAGTCCCGGGGCCGTCTTCGAGATCGCCTGGCGATGCAGCGAGTTGACCTTGACCTTGCCGGCGCCGAGATAGCGGGCAATGCAGGACCCTTCCGCAACGATCACATCCTGACGGATCGAGAACGCGACATCCCGCTCCACGTCCGCCGGCTTGCGATGGTCCCAGATGCCGGGCTGCTCGTGGATCTCGGTTGCGAGCGTGCCGCCGAGTGCCACGTTGAGCTCCTGTATGCCGCGGCAGATCGCCAGAAGCGGAATGCCGCGCTCGAGCGCCCGGCGAATGAGCGGCAGTGTCGTCGCGTCGCGTGCCGGGTCGAAAGGCCCGTCGCTCTCTTTCGCCTCGGCACCGTAGAGGGAGGGATGCACATTCGTCGCCGAGCCGGAGACGAGCAGGCCGTCCACACGGTCGAGCAGCGCGTCCGTGTCGTTGCCTTCCTCGAAGGCGGGAATGATGAACGACATCACGTCGGCGACCTTGAGTGCCGCGCGGACATACTGATTCTGTGCCGCATGCCAGAGGGTGCCGTCGAACTCCCGGATGTCGGCGGGAATGGCGATGATCGGCTTCGGCATCATGGGCTCCGGAAGATGCGGCGGGATGTGCGATTTCTGCCGTGCTCCGGCTGCGGAAGTCAATAGTCTTTCCACAGCCGTTGCGGGGCAGGAACCCGCCAAAAGAGATGGGTGGAGGCAGGAAATGCCCAGCATTTCCGAGCTGGGGCGAGATTGTCGGAACAGGCAATCGTTATAGGCCGAAAGAATATTGCCCAAGCGCTTGAAAGGGTTCACCCAAAATGGTTATCTCGCTGGGACTGCTGCTGGGCGGGTGAGGGAGCTTTCCTGTCGGGGCAGGTCTAAAGGGAGGTTTTACTTTTATGGATCGTCGTTCATTCATCAAAAAGGCCGGAGTAACGGGCGCAGGCGTTGCTGCTTCCACCGTTCTGGCTGCACCGGCCATCGCCCAGGAAAATCCGAAGATCACCTGGCGCCTGACGTCTTCGTTCCCGAAGTCGCTCGACACCATCTTTGGCGGTGCGACCGATATCGCCGAACGCGTCGCTGCTGCGACTGACGGTAACTTCAACATTCAGGTCTTTGCCGCCGGCGAAATCGTACCCGGCCTGCAGGCTGTCGATGCCGTTGCCGCGGGCACGGTCGAAGCTGCGCATACCACGTCCTATTACTTCTGGGGCAAGGAACCGACCTTCGCCTTCGGTACCGCCATTCCCTTCGGTCTCAACGCGCGCATGTCGAACGCCTGGTTCTACCAGGGCAACGGCAACACGCTGATGAACGAGTTCTATGCCACCCAGGGTCTCTACGGTCTTCCGGCTGGCAATACGGGCGTTCAGATGGGCGGCTGGTTCCGCAAGGAAATCAACACCGTCGACGACCTCAAGGGCCTGAAGATGCGCATCGCCGGTCTTGCCGGCAAGGTGCTGGAAAAGGTTGGTGTCGTGCCGCAGCAGCTCGCCGGCGGCGACATCTATCCGGCGCTCGAAAAGGGCACGATCGACGCTGCGGAATTCGTCGGTCCGTATGATGATTCCAAGCTCGGCTTCCACAAGGTTGCCAAGTACTACTACTATCCGGGTTTCTGGGAAGCAGGCCCGGTCGTTCACGGCTTCTTCAATCTCGAGAAGTTCAACAACCTGCCGAAGAACTATCAGGCGATCCTTCAGGATGCCTGCTCCTTCGCCAACACCAACATGATGGCGAAGTACGATACCAAGAATCCGCCGGCCCTGAAGCAGCTCGTCGCCGAGGGCACGGTGCTGCGCCCCTTCAGCCAGGAAATCCTGGAAGCCTGCTACCAGGCCGCCGTCGGGATCTATGCGGACCTGTCGGCCCAGAGCCCGCACTTCAAGAAGGTCTACGACGATCAGCTGGCGTTCAAGAAGGATGCCTACCTCTGGGCTCAGCTCGGCGAGTACACCTTCGATACCTTCATGATGATCCAGCAGCGCGCCGGCAAGCTCTGAGCTTCGGTCAGCACGGTCACAGGTCGGGCCCCGGGAGCGATCCCGGGGCTCTTCTTTTTGTCGTGAGGATAAGCGAGGCCGGAGATGTGTCAAAAGAAACGGCGCCTCGCGGGCGCCGTTGCTCGTTGGCTTACTTGATGACCGGAGGCTGGCTCAGGTCCATGCCGGGGCTGCCAGCGCCCGGTGCCGGAGCCGGAGCGGGTGCCGGCTGCTCACCACCGAGATTGAGCGGCGGCAGACCCATCGAAGGTGCTTGTGAACCCGTGCCGCCGAGTGGCGGCAGGCCGAAGTTCGGCGCACCGGTTCCGCCGTCCTGGCCGAGCGGCGGCAGGGACATGCCCCCGCCCTGGCCAAAGCCCGGAACCTCGATCTTGACGTCCGCAGGGTTGATCGTTTCCACACCCGCCTTGTAGCGCATGACCAAGCCGGGGAAGGCGATCACCACGATGATCATCACGAACTGGATCACGATGTACGGCAGGACGCCCTTGTAGATGTCGAGCGTCTTCATGCCATCCATCACCTTTCCGGTCACCTCGTCCTTCCAGCGTCCCGCCGGCGCGATGGAGCGCAGGTAGAAGAGCGAGAAGCCGAACGGCGGCGTGAGGAAGGATGTCTGCAGGTTGATGCCGAGGATGACGCCGAACCAGACGAGGTCGATGCCGAGCTTCTCCGCGACCGGCGCCAAGAGCGGCACCATGATGAAAGCGATCTCGAAGAAGTCGATGAAACAGCCGAGGATGAACACGATGATCGTGACGACGACCAGGAAGCCGTATTCGCCGCCCGGAAGTGCCGTCAGCAGTTCCTCGATCCAGACATTGCCGTTGATGCCGTAGAAGGTGAGGCCGAAGACGCGGGCGCCGATGAGGATCATCATCACGAAGGCGGAGAGCTTCGTCGTGGCATCGAGAGAGTGCTTGAGCGTCGCGAGCGAGAGGCGTCCCTTGAGGGCGGCCATGATGAGTGCGCCTGTCGCGCCCATGGCGCCGCCTTCGGTCGGTGTCGCGATGCCGAGGAAGATCGTGCCGAGCACCAGGAAGATCAGCGCCAGCGGCGGGATGAGGACGATGATGACCTGCTGTGCGAGCCGGGAGATGATATTGAGGCTGAACTGCCGGTTGGCGAGTGCGACGAGATAGGCGGCAAACACGCCGAAGGCGAGGGCTGCAACGAGGCGCCATTCAGGGCTTGCGATGCCGGTGAACAGGTATTTGTGCCCGATGAAATAGAGGGCCGCCGCCACGGCGATCATCGCCGCCAGCGAAGTGACACCGCCGCCGAGGGTGCGGGCCTCGAGCGGCAGGGCGGGGGCCCATTTGGGGCGGATCAGCGAGATCAAGAATATGTAGGCGCAGTAAGCGCCGACGATCAGGATAGCCGGATAGAGTGCGCCGACATACATGTCGCCCACCGAACGGCCGAGCTGGTCGGCCATCACGATCAGGACAAGCGAGGGCGGAACGATCTGTGCCAGCGTGCCCGATGCGGCGATGGTGCCGGCGACCAGCGGGCGATTGTAGTTGTAGCGCAGCATGATCGGCAGGGAGATCAGGCCCATCGCCATGACAGAGGCAGCGACGACGCCGGTGGTGGCTCCGAGCAGGGCACCGACGAGGATGACAGCGTAGGCGAGGCCGCCGCGGATCGGTCCGAACAACTGGCCGATGGTATCGAGCAGGTCTTCGGCCATCCTCGACCGTTCGAGGATCAGGCCCATGAAGGTGAAGAACGGGATGGCCAGCAGCGTGTCGTTGTACATCACGCCGTAAATGCGGTCCGGGTGGGACTGCAGGAGCGGCCAGAACAGTCGGATCTCCGGCGAGATTGCCGAGAGTTCGACGCCGACCGCGAAGTAGATCAGGCCGCCGGCTGCAAGGGTGAAGGCCACGGGATAGCCGAGCAGCAGCAGCAGCATCACCGAGGTGAACATGATCGGGGCGAGATTGTGTGCGATGAAATCGATCATGTCAGTGTCCCGTCACTTCGAGGCTGTCTTCGGACGGGTCCTTGAGGTAGCCGAACACGATCGCCGCGCGCTTGATGATCTCGGACACTGCCTGGGCGCTCAGGAGGAGAAAGCCGACGAGAATGGCGGCTTTCGCCGGCCAGACGATCAGGCCTCCTGCGCTCGAGGATATCTCCCCGATTTTGTAGGAGTTCCAGAACCACGGCCAGGCGAGCCATGTCATCAGGAAGGAGAAGGGAACGAGGAAGATGGTGTGTAGGATCAGGTCGATCCAGTTGCGTGTCCGTCTGCTCCACCCGCCGGAAATGATGTCGATGCGGATATGCTCGTTCTTGAGCAGGGCATAGGCGGCTGCGAGCATGAACACCGTTCCGTAGAGATACCACTGCAGCTCGAGCCAGGCGTTCGACGAGATGTCGAACATCTTGCGGACGACTGCGTTGCCTGCACTGATGAGGACGGCGGCGAGCAACAGCCACGACACCCAGCGTCCGATTGCACCGTTGATCGCGTCGATCAAACGGCTGATCGCCAATAGTAATGACATATCGGTTTTTCTCCCTAAAACCCGTAGTTTCCCATAGAGCAAGGGTGAGGATGGCGCAACCGCGGCATCATTAGGCCTCGGCGAAGAAGGGCAGGTGCCCGCTGGCGGTGCCGGCAAGTCAACGGCCCGGGGCGTGACTCGTCCGCAGCCGCACCCGTGGCGCGGTCCTCGCCCGGCAACGGCGTTGATCCTCGTCAAATCGTCCGGAATTCTGGCGATCTATACAGTCTCGGGCCGATATGGCACAGTTCGATCCGTGGATCAGGGAATTTGGTCATTGATTAGTGACTGTTGATATAATGCGGACGCGGTTTGATCCGCCGTCTGAAATTTAGACTAAAGGCTAAAGTGGTTTCTATAATATTCGAGGGGTAGCCGCGGCTTGGCGGCCTTTCCCGGGGTCTTGCCGCATGTCGTCGGCCGGCGGCCGGATTTGCCAGGGGGCAGTGCTCGACGGGTACCGGATTGCGGAGATTCGTTCGTACTTGCGCAATCAAATCTTAATTTCTTCTTTATACCGTGCCCGTCGCGGAGGAGGCTCCCTGGATGAAGGCTCGAAGTGCAGCTGTGCCGACGGACGTCTATCTGTCCTTCGTCGAGTCCCTGTTCGGCAACCGCCGGACGCTCTTCGTCGGCATGGTCGCTCACATCCTCACCTATATGGCCGTCTATCATAAGACGAGGGACTTCTTTTATATCGGCCTGTCGCTCGCCTTCCTCCTCGTCTTCGCCCACCGGATCAGGCTCTTCGCCCGCTTCAGCAAGGCCGACAAGTCCCTGTGGAGCCGTCAGGAGATCGCCCGCTGGGAGCATCGGTATGTCATTGGAGCGGCGTCGACGGCAGCGATCCTGGGCATCGGCTGCGGCTATGCCATACTCTTCTTCGAGGACACCTTCGTGGAACTGGCCTGCGTGGCCGTCACCATGGCTTCCATGGTTTCAGTGGTAGGACGCAACTACGGATCGCGCCTCGCTGTTAGCCTCCAGACCATGGCCGCCTGCCTGCCGATCATCGTCGCGGCGCTGTTCGCCGACGACCCTTACAAGCTGCTGCTGTCGATCATGCTGATCCCCTTCATGCTCACGACGCAGTCGATGGCGACCGGCGTGCGTGAGTTTCTCTACGAGAACGTGGTCGCCTCGCAGGAGATGAAGAAGATCGCCGGCAGTTTCGACACGGCACTGAACAACATGACGCACGGGCTCCTGATGCTGGATCCGGACAACCGTATCGAGGTCATCAACCGCAAGGCCTGCGAACTCCTTCACCTCGGAGACCTGACCCAGCTCAAGAATTGCGATCTCGACGTCGTCCTGCGCTACGGCACGCGCCACGCCTTCGTCGACGGCTCCATGCCCGGGCTGATCCAGAAGCAGCTTTCACAACTGACGGACGGGACGATCTCGCGCGCCGTCATGCAGTTTTCCGAGGACATGATCCTCGAATTCTCCGCCACGCGCCGGCCGGAAGGCGGCGTCGTGCTGATCTTCGAGGACGTCACCGCAAGGGTGCGTGCCGACCGGAAGATCCTGCACATGGTTCGCTTCGACGCCCTGACGGGACTTCCCCATCGCAACTACTTCTCCGAACTGGTGAAGGACGAGCTCGCCAGGCGTCGCCAGCCGGGCGAAGTAGGCTTCATGGTCCTCGACGTGGCAGAGCTGAAGCACGTCAACGACATGCGCGGACATCTCGCAGGCGACAGGCTGCTGGTGGCGATCGCGAACCGTCTGCTGGCGCTTGCCGGTCGGGAGGCGCTCGTCGGTCATCTCGTCGGGGATCACTTTGCCCTGTTCTTCCCGAACGTCGCGAGGGATACGGACCTCGAGGCGCGAATGCGCAACCTCCATGCCGCGGCGAGCGCCGATTACGAGGTCGAGGGCACGACGATGCCGGTGTCGTTCAGTGCCGGCTGTGTGATCGTGGACAGTTCCGACCTTCGGATGGAGGAATGGCAGATCAAGGCCGACCTGGCGCTTTACGAGTCGAAATCCCGCGGCAAGGGAGTGTTCACCGTCTTTGAGCAGGAGATGGATGCGCGTTACGTGGAAAGACAACGCCTGAAGACTGATCTCGCGGCGGCCGTGGCGGCTGGCTCCCTCGGTGTCGTCTACCAGCCCATGTACAGGCTCGACGGCTCCCGTATCGACTGTTGCGAGGCGCTGTCGCGCTGGACCCATCCGGAACGCGGAGCAATTCCGCCCGACGTCTTCATCCATATCGCCGAGGAGATGGGGATCGTCTCCGACATTACCCGCTTCATGATCGTCCAGGCTTGTCGCGATTGTGTGGCATGGCCATCCTACATCAGCGTATCCGTCAATCTTTCCGAGCACGACCTGCGCAACGAAGCGATCATCCAGATCGTCATGGAGGCGCTGAAGGAGACCGGTCTCGCGCCCGAGAGGCTTCATCTCGAAGTCACGGAAGGAAGCCTCGTCGAGGAAGTGGCCAATGTGCGGCTCATCCTCGAGCAGTTGCGCACGCAAGGAATCACGATCGCCATCGACGATTTCGGCACTGGTTTCTCGAGCCTCAGCTATCTCGATACGCTGCCGGTCGATGTCGTGAAGATCGATCGCTCCTTCGTCCTCGACATTTCCGAGGATGCCCGCCGTTTCCGCCTGCTTCGCGGCATCGTGACGATGTCCCGTCAGCTCGGCCTCCAGATCGTCATAGAGGGCGTCGAGACGGAGGAGCAGCTCGCGCTGCTGCGGAAATACGAGTGTGCCGATCTGATCCAGGGCTATGTCTACTCGATGCCGGTCGCTGCGGAAACCGTCGGCCTGCTGGCGGAACGCGCCGAGATGACCGCCAGGGCGACGCCGGGTCTCGGTACTGCCTACGTCGAAAAGTAAGTTATAAAGTATAATCCAGTATAAATTTATGGGTTTTTGACCTGACCTGGGGCATGGTCGGCGCCTTCTTGTGTGCCGTTAACCATAATTTCCGTTAAATTACGCGCTTTTGCGGGTGAGACTGTGAAAATCGCAGTCGACTGCTATTCTTTGGTTAATGAAACGTTAACCGAGAGTTTTCCAGATGAATGTACATGTCTCCGTCGAGGACAGCTTTTCCGGACGACTGATGCAGCTTCTCGACCATGTCGAATACCGGCGGATCGAATGCGCGGAGGATTTCAGGGACATCGAACGCCTGCGCTACCGCGCCTACAAGGCGGCCGATGTCTTGCCCGTCGGTGGCGCCAGGCTGCTCGACGACATCGACTTCGATGATCATGCCTACGTCTTCGGCGTCTACTACTTCGAGGAACTGGTGAGCACGATCCGGCTGCACTACGTCACGCCCGATCATCCGGTCTGCCAGTCCTCGGGCGTCTTTCCGGATGCGATCGACGATTTTCTCGATGCGGGACTGACGCTCATCGACCCGGCGCGCTTCGCCGCCGATCCGCAGGTGGCTGCGGAACTCCCCGTCATTCCCTACATCACGTTGCGGCCAAGCATCGTCGCTGCCGCCTATTTCAAGGCCGATCGAGTGCTGCAGCACGTGCGCCCCGCGCATTCGGCTTTCTACAAGCGGGTGTTCTATGCGGATACCATCATCGAGCGGCGCATGACCGAGATCTACGGGCTCGAACTGAACCTTCTCGCGACCGACACGCACAAGACGGGCGCAAAGCTGCTCACGCGCTATCCCTTCTTCGATTCCGGCGAGCACGAGCGGCGGCTGATGTTCGCGCGGCACAGCGGGGCCTGCCTGCCGCCGCTCACCATCCGCCCGTCGGCGCGGCTGGTGGCGGAGGGACACATTCAGGGAGCGGTCAGCGGCGTCCACTTTTGACCTGAACGCCAGTTGCGAGCCGATTGCACTTCCCGCGGGCTTGGTATAAGTCGGACGGAAGGGAAGAGCGATGGATCGCGCCGCGGCAATAGCGTCGCCGCCGGGCGGTGTCATCGACCAGCAATCGCGGCCGCCTCAAGGGGAGACAGATCATGAGCGAACACCACACCGGACCCGTCGAAACCGGCGCATCGATGAACTATGCCGAACACGAGAAGACCTATGGTCTCTTCATCGCCGGCGCGAAATACGGCACCGTCGTGCTCGTAGCGCTGATGATCGCGATGGCCGCGGGCTTCTTCACTGCGGCCGGCTTCTTCGGCGGCCTGGTCCTTTTCGTCGTTCTCACGATCGCCGGCATCTACCTGTTGCGCTGAGGCCGGACCGGCCTTCTGCCACAGCTTGCAAGGCTCCGCTCTGTGGGGCCTTCTCTTTTTGTCGAGGCGGTCGTCTCCGCCGACATCACGGCGAAGCCGAACTCGCCGGCGGCCGGCGCTTTTGTGATCGAAAATGGGGGAGGGGCTCGGCGGCCCCTGCAGGTCAGCTCGACGCGCCGCGCGTGCGGGCGAGGCCGTCGGCGGCCGGCTTGTACTTCGGGTCGAGGGACAGCGCGTGCGCGAAGGATTTCGCCGCGCGGGCCTTGTCGCCCCGCCGCTCGTAGACCAGCGCCTGGTTGGCCCAGGATTCTGCGAGCTTCGGATTGAGCTCGATCGCATGGTTGAAGTCGGCGAAAGCGTTGTCGTCGTTGTTCAATGCCAGATAGGAGATGCCCCGACCGTTGTGCGGCTCGGGCGAATTGGGCGACAGCGAGATGGCCTTGGAGAAGTCGTCGATCGCCTTGTCGTGCTGACCACGGAGCTGGTAGATCAGGCCGCGATTGTGGTAGGCGCGCCCGTCGGTGGTGTCGAGTTCGATGGCGCGGTTGAAATCGCTGAAGGCCTCGTCGATTCGGCCTGCCTGCCGATAGATGTTGCCGCGGCCGATATAGGCGACGTCGTAGCTCGGGTTGATGCGCAGTGCCGCACTGTAGTCGTTCGCCGCTTCCACCGGCTTGCCCATGTTACGCAGCACGAGCGCGCGGTTGGCATAGGCCTGGTAGAAATTCGGGTTGAGTTTCAGCGCGGTGTTGAAGTCGTCGACGGCCCTGCGGAATTCGCCGGCGCGGCCATAGGCGGAGCCGCGGACGTTATAGCCTTCGGGATCTTGCGGATTGGCGGCGATAACGGCCGAAAGCGAGGCGATGTTCTCTTCCGACCCCTGCGCCCGGTCGATGCGGATCATGTCGCTCGTCGTCGAAGTCGACTGGCAGCCCGAAAGCCCGAGAGCTGCAACCATGGCCGCTGTGCCCAGCATGAAACCGAAACGCGTACGGTGATGCTCCTCGACCTTGTGTGCCAGGGCATGAGGGGAAACAGAAGTGACGACCATTTTCCGGTATGCTTTCCGTAACGAGGGCAGGTATTTGGCTTCACAAATGAAAAGAGCGGTGGCGACCCGTCGCCCCCGCCCTTAGAACATCGGAAAACGTCGAAAAAACGACGGATCAGCGGCCCGAACGGCCAGCGGAGATCAGGCCTTCGCGCTGCATACGCTTGCGGGCCAGCTTGCGGACGCGGCGTACGGCTTCGGCCTTTTCGCGCGCGCGCTTCTGCGACGGCTTTTCATAATAGTCGCGCATCTTCATTTCACGGAAGATACCCTCGCGCTGCATCTTCTTCTTCAGAGCGCGAAGCGCTTGGTCAACATTGTTGTCGCGGACTAGTACCTGCACGTTTATCCCGTTCCTTTGGTTTAGAGTTGTCGTCTCGCCGGAGCAGATCGCCGGCTAAGAAACTATCGCTTCGTGAGGCGCAGGCCTGACGATTTGGCGGTCGAATAACAGATCGGGCTTGGAAAGTCCAGATGGGGAAGGTGCGAGGGGCAGAAAAATCCCGCGAAACGCCATCTTTGCCGTCCATGTCGAAAGCCGGAGGGCAATGCGTCGCAAAAGGGCGCTCGCAAGGCATATTGATTTGCGACTGGTAAGGCCCTACCCAATTGCCTGACCCACAGGAGTTTGAGGCGAAATGCGCAAATATTCGGTTTTTGCCGTGGCACGCGAGGCGCTGCGCGGTCACAAGGGCTGGGACGCCCAGTGGACCTCTCCGGAGCCCCGGTCGTCCTACGATGTGATCATCATCGGCGGCGGCGGTCATGGTCTGGGAGCCGCCTACTATCTCGCCAAGGAACATGGAATCACCAATGTCGCCGTGCTCGAGCGCGGCTGGATCGGTGGCGGCAATACCGGGCGCAACACCACGATCATCCGGTCCAACTATCTCTATGAAGAGAGCATGGACATCTACGAGCATTCGCTGAAGCTCTGGGAAGCGTTGAGCCAGGATCTCAACTACAACGTCATGTACTCGCCGCGCGGCGTGATGATGCTGTCGCACAACATCCACGACATGCAATCCTTCAAGCGCCATGTGCATGCCAACAATCTCTACGGCATCGACAACGAGTGGCTGACGCCGGAGCAGGCGAAGGCCTATTGCCCGCCGCTCGACATCTCGAAGACCGCACGCTACCCGATCAACGGCGCCGCCTTGCAGCGCCGCGGCGGCACAGCCCGCCACGACGCTGTCGCCTGGGGCTTTGCACGTGCGGCGTCCGACCGTGGCGTCCACATCATCCAGAACTGCGAAGTGACCGACATCCGGCGCGGCCCGAACGGTGAGGTGACCGGGGTCGACACGAGCCGCGGCTTCATCGGCGCCAAGAAGATCGGCGTTTCCGCCGCGGGCCATTCCTCGGTCGTCATGGCGATGGCCGGCATCAAGCTTCCGGTCCACTCGACGCCGCTGCAGGCGCTCGTCTCCGAGCCGATGAAGCCGATCTTCCCCTGCGTCGTCATGTCGAACAGCGTGCATGCCTATATCTCGCAGTCGGACAAGGGCGAGTTCGTCATCGGCGCCGGCACCGACCAGTACAACTCCTACTCCCAGACGGGTGGCCTGCAGATCATCACCCACACGCTCGACGCCATCTGCGAGCTCTTCCCGATGTTCCGCCGGGTCAAGATGATGCGTCAGTGGGGCGGTATCACCGACAACACCGCCGACCGCTCGCCGATCCAGAGCGTGACGCCGGTGCCGAACCTCTTCGTCAATGCCGGCTGGGGCACGGGCGGCTTCAAGGCGACGCCGGGCTCGGCCAATCTCTTCGCGCACCTGATCGCGCGCGGCGAACCGCACCGTCTCGCCGCCAGCCTGACGCTCGACCGGTTCCGCACCGGCCGCCTGATCGACGAGGCGGCTGCCGCTGCCGTGGCGCACTGATACCGAGGACCGCTCATCATGCTGCTGATCAAATGCCCCTATTGTGAAGAAGAGCGCTCCGAGCTCGAATTCCGCGGCGCCGGCGAGGCCCATATCGTGCGCCCCGCCAACATCGCCGAGATCTCCGACGAGGAATTCGCGGACTACTTCTTCCTGCGTGACAACCCGAAGGGCCTCATCTTCGAACGCTGGCGCCACATCCACGGCTGCGGCCGCTTCTTCAACGCGGTGCGCGATACTGTGAGCGACAAGTTCCTCATGACCTACAAGGCCGGCGAGCCGAAGCCCGACGTCGCCGCCGTTCTCAACAGCCAAGACAAGGGAGCTGCCAAATGAGCGGCGCCAACCGTATTCCCGGCAAGGGCCGTCTCACGCCGGCCAGAACCGCGCGCTTCACCATCGACGGCCGAAGCCTGACGGCGATCGAAGGCGACACCGTCGCCTCGGCGATGCTCGCCAACGGCATGCATCTCGCCGGCCGGTCGTTCAAGTATCACCGCCCGCGCGGCATCCTGACCGCCGGCCCGGAAGAGCCGAACGCGTTGCTCGATGTCAGCCGTGACGCGGCGCGCCGCCAGCCGAACGTGCGCGCGACGGTGCAGGAAGTCTTCGACGGCATGAAGATCGGTACCCAGAACCGCTGGCCGAGCCTTGCCTTCGACATCGGCGAACTCAACGACTTTGCCTCGCCGTTCTTCGCCGCCGGCTTCTACTACAAGACGTTCATGTGGCCGAAGAGCTTCTGGCATTCGGTCTATGAGCCCTTCATCCGCCGTGCCGCCGGTCTCGGGGTTGCGCCGAAGGAGGCCGATCCGGATCATTATTCCAGCCGTTATGCGCACTGCGACGTTCTCGTCGTCGGCGGCGGGGCGGCCGGTCTTGCCGCAGCCCTTTCGGCTGCCGAGGCAGGGGCCAAGGTGATCGTCTGCGACGAACAGCCGGAAGTCGGCGGTGCCTTCCACTACGACACCGCCGCAACCGTCGACGGGCAGAACGGCTACGACTGGGCGCAGTCCGTCGCGGCGAAGCTCGCCTCGATGCCGAACGTGCGCCTTCTCACCCGCACCACCGCCTTCGGTTACTACAACCACAATTTCGTGGCACTGGCCGAGCGCGTGACCGACCACCTCGCGAAGCCCGCCAAGGGTCTGCCGCGCGAGCGTCTGTGGCAGGTCCGCGCCAAGCGCGTGGTGCTTGCGACCGGCTCGATCGAACGGCACATGGTGTTCGCCAACAACGACCGCCCGGGCATCATGCTGGCGGCCGCAGGGCGCACCTATCTGAACCACTTCGGCGTTTCCGTCGGTGCCAAGGTCGGCGTCTATACCGCCCATGATTCCGCCTACGAGGCCGCATTCGACCTGAAGCGGGCCGGCGTTTCCGTCGTCGCGATCGTCGACTGCCGCGAAAAGCCCGGCGAAAAGGTTCTGGCGGAAGCCCGCTCGCTCGGCATCGACGTGCTGCTCGGCCACGGCGTCGTGGATACCGCCGGCCGCCTGCGGATCAAGTCGATGACCGTTCGCCGCAACGGCGGCGGCGCGTCGCGCAAGATCGAGGTCGATGCGCTTCTCGTTTCGGCCGGCTGGACGCCGTCGGTGCATCTGTTCTCGCAGTCACGCGGCAAGCTCAGGTTCGACGCCGTGAACGACCGTTTCCTGCCGGATGTCTACGCGCAGGAATGTGTCAGCGTCGGCACCTGCAACGGCACCGACGACCTGCAGGCGATCCTCGACGAGGCGTCCGCGGCCGGTGCGGCGATGGCCGCGGCGGCAGGTGCCGCCGGTGGGGCGCCGGTGCAGCTTTCCGGCAGCAACGCCTTCGACTGGACCGGCGGCATGATCGGCGCTGCGGAAGGGGCAGGGCCGGACACCACCGTCAAGGCCTTCATCGACTTCCAGCACGACGTCTGTGCCAAGGACATCCGCCTTGCGGTGCGCGAGGGCATGCATTCGATCGAGCACATCAAGCGCTTCACCACCAACGGCATGGCGTCCGACCAGGGCAAGCTTTCCAACATGCACGGCCTGGCGATCGCTGCCGAAATGCTCGGCCGGCCGATCCCACAGGTGGGCCTCACCACCTTCCGCGCGCCCTATACGCCGGTGACCTTCGGCACGCTGATCAACCACTCCCGCGGCGATCTCTTCGATCCGACCCGCAAGGCGCCGATGCATTTCTTCGAAGCGGCACAAGGCGCCGAGTTCGAGGACGTCGGCAACTGGAAGCGCGCCTGGTACTATCCCCGGGCGGGCGAGGACATGCACCAGGCGGTCAATCGCGAGTGCAAGACGGTTCGCGATGTCGCGGGCGTCTTCGATGCGTCCACGCTCGGCAAGATCGAGGTCGTCGGCCCCGATGCCGCGACCTTCCTCAACCTTCTCTACACGAATGCCTGGGACACGCTGAAACCGGGCAAGGCCCGCTACGGCATCATGACCCGCGAGGACGGCTTCGTTTATGACGACGGCGTCGTCGGCCGCATGGCCGAGGATCGCTTCCACGTCACGACGACGACCGGCGGTGCGCCGCGCGTCCTCCAGCACATGGAAGACTATCTGCAGACGGAGTTCCCGCACCTCAAGGTCTGGCTCACCTCGACCACCGAGCAGTGGGCGGTGATCGCGGTGCAGGGGCCGAAGGCGCGCGACATCATCGCGCCGTTCGTCGAGGGCATCGACATCTCGAACGAAGCCTTCCCGCACATGAGCGTCGCCGAAGGCAAGTTCTGCGGCGTGCCCACCCGCCTCTTCCGCGTCTCCTTCACGGGCGAACTCGGCTTCGAAATCAACGTGCCGGCCGATTACGGCGCGTCAGTCCTGGAAGCCGTCTGGAACCGGGCGGAAAGCATGGGGGCTTGCCTCTACGGTACCGAGACCATGCACGTCCTGCGCGCCGAGAAGGGCTACATCATCGTCGGTCAGGACACCGACGGGACGCTCACCCCGGACGATGCCGGTCTCGCCTGGGCCGTCTCCAAGAAGAAGACGGATTTCGTCGGCATCCGCGGCCTCAAGCGTCCGGA
The DNA here is from genome assembly GCF_003337715.1 of Ciceribacter lividus. GTDB lineage: Bacteria > Pseudomonadota > Alphaproteobacteria > Rhizobiales > Rhizobiaceae > Allorhizobium > Allorhizobium lividum. The sequence goes on along the minus strand of NZ_QPIX01000009.1, from coordinate 129,158 downwards.
CCTCGTCAAGGAAGGCCGCAAGCAGCTTGTCGGCCTTCTGACGAAGGACCCGAACACCGTGCTGGAGGAGGGTGCCCAGATCGTCGCCGATCCGAACCAGCCGAAGCCGATGACCATGCTCGGCCATGTCACCTCCTCCTACTGGTCGCCGAATGCCGGCCGGTCGATCGCGATCGCGATGGTGGCGGGCGGGCGCAACCGCATGGGTGAAACGCTCTATGTCCCGATGGCGGACAAGACCATCGCCGTCGAAGTGACGGACATGGTGTTCTTTGACAAGGAAGGGGTACGCATCCATGGCTGATCTCATGGCGGCATCTCGGAAATCGGTGCTGGACGGCGCCCATGGCGGCTCGACGGTCGTGCGGCTGACACCGGCGGCGCCGGCAGAACGCATCTCGCTGCGGGCGGGAGCGGATGCCGTGGCCGGCCTGTCGAAGGCGCTCGGCGTCAAGTTGCCGGTCAAGCCGAAGACCTCGGCCTCGGCCAAGGGTCGCACGGCGCTCTGGCTCGGGCCGGACGAATGGCTGGTGATCGACGAGCAGGGCGGTGACCTGATGGCGTCCTGCGCCGGCGCGGGCGTGGTGCATGCCTCGACCGACGTCTCCCATCGCAACACGGCAATCATCGTTTCCGGGCCGGGCGCGGAGAACACGGTGAATGCCGGCTGCCCGCTCGACCTGTCGCTCGGGGCGTTCCCGGTGGGTGCTGCCGCACGCACGGTGCTCGGCAAGATCGAGATCGTGCTCTATCGTGTCGACGAGGAGACCTTCCGCGTCGAATGCTGGCGGTCTTTCGCTGACTATGCCTTCGGGCTTCTCGCCGAAGCAGCTGAAGACGCTGCCGCCTGACGAAAACGGGGCAGGCCGTTCAGAGGCCTGCCCAGCCCTGCCATCTTATCCAGCGGCCGTGGAAATCGGCACGCCCGATCTCCTGGCGCTCGCCTGAGGGCCAGATTTCGAGCGTCAGAGCCGCTCCGTCCGGCTTGCCGTCGGCTTCGAGCTGCAGGCGGGCGAGCGGGGCCTCGGCCGAGGCTTCCTGTCCCGCGTGCCGGATCAGTGCCTCGCCTTCTTCCCTCAATGCGTCGGGCAGGTACTGCCAGGCAATGGTGTGATAGATCACATGCGCGGCGCCCCGGTGCGGGATGGCGAGCCGTCGTCGCAGCCAGTCGATGGCGTCGGCGCGCTCGACCGTGAGGTCGTCGCTGCGGGCGATCTCGAGGGCGTTGCGCGTGCGTTCCAGCCGATCGGTCTGGTCCGCCCAGATGTAGGAGGATAGCCGCAGGCAGTCCTCGGCGGAGGAGGGATCGAGCGGGTTGAGATCACAGCCCGCGCGGTCGAGGACGGAAAGATCGGCCGATGGCGGCGGCGGACCCTGCCAGTCCGGTTCGAGCACGGCCGTCGAGTCCGGCCCCCAGACGGAACCGCCGAGACGGTAGTGATAACGGTCCCATTGCAGGTTCAGCCCGGCGCTCGCCCCGACCTCGGAGAGGACGAGTGGTTTGTGCGTCAGGGCGGCGATGGTCAGGAAGCCCGGCAGCAGCGCGGCCGAGCGGCGAACCTCGTTGGTCTGCGGGGCAGATTTCAGCCGCTCCAGAATGAACGCTTCGTGTTCGCGGAAGGCCGCTCTACAGGCCTGCCAGAACGAATCATCATCGACAGCGTTGGGCGGGTAAGCTGCAGCGAGAGAGGGAGCCAGACCGGAGAGCACCAGCGCGTGCAGGGAACCGGCAAGACGCAATGCGAGTGCATCGCCGGTGCTGGCCGGATCTCCTGTCCATCTGAGGACGTGCCTTCCGACTGCAGTGTCATCCTCCAACCGCGCGGCGGCGAGTTTGCAAAGTCGTGCGGTGAAGGGCGAACCGAGGTCGTCGCAGGATTGCGCCTGCCGCAGGAAGGCGTGTCTCACGATCTCGGACTTTTCCATCGTCATACTCCCTGAGGCCGGTCCTTCGGATCGAACTGTACAATGGTGATCCAGGTGGCGGTCAGCGCCGGTTTGCGTTCGTTCTCGATCTCGATGCTGATGTCATAGGTCGTCATCATCATGCCGGCGCCGCGGAAACGCGCCTCGGTCAGGACGAAATGGCCACGGATCCGCTTGCCGCACTTGACCGGAGACATGAAGCGGATGCGGTCGAAGCCGTAGTTGATGCCCATGGTCTGCTCACGGATGACCGGCAGGCAGTTGTAATTCATGGTCGAGAGCAGCGACAGCGTCAGGAAGCCGTGGGCGATGGTGCCGCCGAAGGGCGATTCGGCGGCGGCGCGCACCGGGTCCACGTGGATGAACTGGTGGTCGTTCGTCGCACCCGCAAAGGCGTCGATCATCGACTGGTCGACGGCGATCCAGTCCGACAGGCCGATTTCCTGGCCGACGAGTCCCGCAACATCCGAAAGCGAAATCTCACGTGGCATGGGTCCTCGCTGAATTTTCCATTGTCTGAAATGCCTTTGTCGTTTGAATGCGGGGGCGTGCTGCGCAGCCCTGAGTCGTCAGTATTCCTGTTCTGCAATTTCATAGCGTGCGGCCGGCATCAAACCAACGCCGGATATACGCTAGTATTCGATGAACAACGCCACTGTTCGTGGTTGCAGCATGATAGAGGCGAGCTTTTCGCCCGAGAAGGGGTTGTGCCAGGCAAGGCCGGACGTCTGCGGCAGCACGAAATGGCGCGGCCGTTGCGCCCGGTTGAAGAGAATGGCGATGCGGACGTCGCGACCGGTCTCCCGGTCGCGGGTCTTCAGAATCATGGTGAGCGTCGCACCCTCCGCCTCCTCCCAGTCCGGGATGGTATTCGGCTCGCCGGCGGCATTCATCCACTCGACGTCGCCGTTCTCGCCGGTGAAGAAGCCTGTGCGGGAAAAGACGTCGAAGCGCTTGCGCAGCGCGGAGGCGACGGCGGTATGATTGACCAGGCTGCGATCCATCGCCTGCCAGTCGATCCAGGTGAGCTCGTTGTCCTGGCAATAGGCATTGTTGTTGCCGCGCTGGCTTCTCCCACCCTCGTCGCCGGCCGTCAGCATGATCGTGCCGCGCATGGAGAACAGCGTCGAGATGAGCGCGGCCACATCGTGGCGGCGGCGCTGCGCGATCTCGGGATCGTCGGTCGCGCCCTCGGCACCATTGTTCCAGGAAAAGTTCTCGTCGTGGCCGTCGTGGTTGTTCTCGCCGTTGCGGCCGTTGCGCTTGTGCGTGTGGGAGACGAGATCGAAGAGCGTGAAGCCGTCATGGGCGACGACGAAGTTGACGGTGCGGGACATCGTCTCGCCATGGCGGGCGAGGACGTCCTGCGAGCCGGCGAGTGCCGTCGCAAAGGCGCCGCGCATATGGTCGTCTCCCCGCCAGAAGCGCCGGACGGTATCGCGCGCCCGGTCGTTCCACTCGAGGAAGGGCTGCGGAAAATTGCCGAGCTGGTAGCCGCCCGGGCCAACATCCCACGGTTCGGCGATCAGAACCCGGTCGGCAAGCACGTCGTCGCAGGCGATAGCGTGCAGCGTGCGGGCCGTGGTGTGGAAACCGCGCGCGGTGCGGCCGAGGATGGGGGCGAGGTCGAACCGGAAGCCGTCGACGCCGGCATGCAGCACGAAGTGCCGGAGGCTGTCGAGGATCAGCCGGCGGATGTAGACATGGTCGCAGGCAAGCGTGTTGCCGCAGCCGGTGTCGTTGACGAGAACGCCCGGATTGTCCGGCAGGTGACGATAGCAGGAGAGATTGTCGAGGCCGCGCAGCGAGAGCGTGCCGCCGTGCCGGTCGCCTTCTCCCGTATGGTTGAAGACGACGTCGAGGATGACGTCGATCCCTTCTGCATGGAGCGCGGCGACGGTGTCGCGGAGCTCGGCGACGCCGCCCGGGGCGAGCCGCGGATCGATCGCCATCAGGGCAACGGGATTGTAGCCCCAGCCGTTGACGAGGCCGAGAGGGCCGAGATGACGCTCGTCGAGCCAGGCGACGATCGGCATCAGCTCAACCGCGTCGACTTTCAGCTCTTTCAGATGTGAGAGGACGGCGGGATGCGCAAGTGCGGCAATCGTCCCGCGCTGGTGCTCCGGCACGTCCGGGTGAAGCATCGTGAAGGCCTTGACCGGAACCTCGTAGATCAGGCCACCGGGCGCGAAGAGCGGCGGCTTGCGAGTGGTTGCCACGTCCTCGGTTACGATCGCCTTCGGGACCAGTGAATCGGTGTTCTCACCGAAGATGCCGAGGCGGGGATCCTGCCTGAATGGCCGGTCGATCTCTTTTGCATAAGGGTCGACCAGGAGCTTCGACGGGTCGAACCAGTAGCCCTGGTCGGGAGTATAGCGTCCGTGGGCACGGTAGCCGTAGCGGACGCCCGGCCGGACGCCCTCCACGTGCAGGCGATGATGCCCGTTCTGGTCGCGCGTCATCGGCAGGCGACAGATTTCCATGTCGCCCGCCGAGTCGAAAAGGCACAGTTCCACGAGTTCCGCATGGTGCGACCACACGGCGAAATCGCATCCCTTCGCCGTCAGTGCGACGCCACCGGTCGGAAAGCTGGTCATCGGTCTTCGCCTCAGGTGATGACGGTCGGGGCGTCGCGTCCGGTGCGTGCCCGGATGTCGGCAAGGGTCTCGGCCGCAGCGATCAGGTCGGCGAGAGCCGCCTGGGTTTCAAGATTGTGGCGATTGGCGTCTGGCTCGTAGCGTTCGATGTAGACGCGCAGGGTGGCGCCCGAGGTGCCGGTTCCCGAGAGGCGGAAGACGACGCGCGAGCCGCCCGCGAACAGCACGCGAATGCCCTGGTTCCTCGAAACGGAATTGTCGACCGGATCGTGATAGGCGAAGTCGTCGGCTGTCGCGACGGTGAGATCGCCGATCTTCGTTCCGGGAAGCGAGGGCAGTTTCTCGCGTAGCGCCGCTATCAACCCGTTGGCAGCGTCGGAATCGACGCCTTCGTAGTCATGGCGGGAATAGTAGTTGCGGCCGTAGGTCGCCCAGTGCTGCGTGACGATGTCCTCGACGCTCTCGCCGCGCACCGCGAGGATGTTGAGCCAAAGCAGCACGGCCCAGAGGCCGTCCTTCTCACGCACGTGATCCGAGCCGGTTCCGGCGCTCTCCTCGCCGCAGATCGTCACCTTGCCCGCGTCGAGCAGATTGCCGAAGAACTTCCAGCCGGTCGGCGTCTCGTACATGCCGATGCCGCGTTTCTCGGCGACCTTGTCGGCCGCAGTGCTCGTCGGCATCGAGCGGGCGATGCCGGCGATGCCTTTGGAATAGCCGGGGGCGAGCTGAGCATTGGCGGCGAGCACCGCGAGGCTGTCGGAAGGTGTGACGAAGATGCCGCGGCCGATGATCAGGTTGCGGTCGCCGTCGCCGTCGGAGGCGGCGCCGAAATCCGGGGCGTCGCCGCCGCTCATCATCTCGTCGTAGAGTTCCTTGGCATGGACGAGATTCGGATCGGGGTGGTGGCCGCCGAAGTCCGGCAGTGGCGTGAAGTTGCGCACCGTGCCCTCGGGCGCGCCGAGCCGCCGCTCGATGATCTCCTTGGCGTAGGGGCCGGTGACCGCGCTCATGGCGTCGAAGACCATCTGGAAACCGAGGCCGAAGAGGTTGCGGATCGCCGGGAAGTCGAAGAGTTCTTCCATCAGTTCCGCATAGTCGGCAACCGGATCGATGATCTCGACGATCATGTCGCCGAGTGTAAGCGTGGCGATGGCGTCGAGGTCCAGATCCGGGGCGTCGAAGATCTTGTAGCTGTCGATGACTTTGGAGCGGGCATAGATCGCGTCGGTTATCTTTTCCGGCGCCGGCCCGCCGTTGCTCGTGTTGTACTTGATGCCGAAATCCTCGGTCGGGCCGCCGGGATTGTGGCTGGCCGAGAGGATGATGCCACCGAAGGCCTTGTACTTGCGGATGAGGTTCGAGGCCGCCGGCGTCGAAAGGATCCCGCCTTTGCCGACCATCACCTTGCCGAAGCCATTGGCGGCCGCCATCTTGATCGCGATCTGGATGACCTCACGGTTGAAGTAGCGCCCGTCGCCGCCGATGACCAGCGTCCTGCCCGCGAAGTCTTCGAGCGAGTCGAAGATCGACTGGATGAAGTTCTGCGCGTAGTTCTCCTGCTGGAAAACCGGAACCTTCTTGCGCAGGCCGGACGTGCCGGGCTTCTGGTCGTCGTAAGGTTTGGTTGCAATGGTTTTGATCATGTAATCAATGGCCTTTCGAAACGAGGCGTTGATAGAGGTCCGCATACCGCTCGGCGCTCTTGCCCCAGGATACGTCGGCTTTCATACCCTGCTTTTGAATCTGCGTCCAAAGTTTGGCGTCGCCGTAAAGCCGGATGGCACGGCGCAGGCCGTGCCGCAGCCCGTCGGCAGTGACCGGCGAGAATTGCACGCCTGTGGCAGCCCGCGCGCCGAGGGCTGCCTCGTTGGCATCGACGATCGTGTCGGCGAGCCCGCCGGTGCGGGCGACGACGGGCACGCAGCCGTAGCGCAGGGCGTAGAGCTGGGTGAGCCCGCAGGGCTCGAAGCGGGAGGGAACGAGGATCGCGTCGGCGCCGCCCTGCAGCAGATGGGACAGCTGCTCGTCATAGCCGATGATGACTCCGACGCGCCGGTTGTGGCGACCGGCCGCGGCGCGCATGGCTCCTTCGAGTGCTGCGTCCCCCGTGCCGAGCACGGCGAGCTTTCCTCCGGCGGCGACGATGTCGTCGACGACTTCCGCGAGGAGGTCCATGCCCTTCTGCCAGGTCAGCCGGGAGATCACACAGAAGATCGGGCCTTCATCGTCGTCCAGGCCGAAATGGCTTGCGACCGCGGCGCGGTTCGCCATCCGTTTGCGCAGGGCCGCCGCGGTGTAGTTTTCGACGAGCAGCGGATCGCTGGCCGGGTTCCAGACGGCGGCGTCTATGCCGTTGACGATGCCGTAGACATCCTCGGCGCGGCTCGCGATCACGCCTTCGAGGCCCATGCCGTATTCCGGGGTGAGGATCTCCTCGGCATAGGAGGGGCTGACCGTGGTGATTGCGGTGGCCGAGGTCAGGCCGCCCTTCAGGTAGCTCACGCGCCCGTAATATTCGAGCGATTCCATGTAGGCGCGGTCGGGAAGACCGAGTTGGGCGAAGAGCTCGGAGGAGAACTGGCCCTGGAACGCCATGTTGTGAATGGTGATCACCGACGGTGTCCCGGCAGTCGTCGAATGGCGCATGTAGAGCGGCGTCAGTGCCGCCTGCCAGTCGTGCGCATGCACGAGATCCGGCTGCCAGCCCTCGATTGCACCGGCGGCGATCTCGGCGCCGATCTTCGAGAGGAGGGCAAAGCGTTTCCAGTTGTCGCCGTAGTCCGCGCCGTTCTGGTCGATGTAAGGCCCGCCCATGCGATCGAACAGGGCAGGGGCGTCGAGCACGAGGAGATCGAGGCCTTCGTGCTCGACCTCCAGAACGCGCGCCTCGACGCCGAAGACGTCCGGCAGGTGTAGGCGTTCCTCGGCCTTGCCGATGACCCGCATGACTGCCGGATATCCCGGCACCAGCGTCTTCACCTCGATGTCGTGGGCCTTCAGCGCCAGCGGCAGGGCGCCGGCAACGTCGGCGAGCCCGCCGGTCTTGACCAGCGGGTAAATCTCGGAGGTAACCGAAAGAATTCTCATCAGGCTCCCGCTTCGAGTTTGTCCAGCATGGTCTGGGTGATCAGGCAGACGCCGTTTTCGGAGCGGCGGAAGCGTCGTGCGTCAAGCTCCGGGTCCTCGCCGACCACGAGGCCCTCGGGAATAACGACCCCATGATCGATGATGACGTTGGTGAGCCGCGCATGGCGACCGATTACCACCCGCGGCAATATGATCGCACCTTCGAGGCGCGAATAGGAATTGGCGCGCACACCGGTGAAGAGAAGGCTCTTGTGGAGCGAGGAGCCGGAAATGATGCAGTCGCCCGAAACCAGAGACGAGATGGCGGAGCCGCGGCGTCCCTCGTCGTCGTGCACGAACTTGGCGGGCGGCGTCACCTCGGCATAGCTCCAGATCGGCCAGGACTTGTCGTAGATGTCGAGTTCCGGAACCACGTCGGTGAGGTCGATATTCGCCTGCCAGTAGGCGTCGATCGTTCCGACATCGCGCCAGTAGGGCGTATGCTCGCCTTCCGAGCGCACGCAGGAGCGCGCGAAGCGATGGGCGACGGCCTTACCGTTCTCGACGATGTAGGGAATGATGTCCTTGCCGAAGTCGCGGCTCGATTTTGGGTCCTCGGCGTCTCGCCGCAGGCATTCCATCAGGAAGCGGGTGTGGAAGACGTAGATGCCCATCGAGGCGAGCGAGAAATCCTCCTTGCCGGGAATGCCCGGCGGGTCGGCCGGCTTCTCGATGAAGGCGATGATCTCGTCTTTCTCGTTGACGTGCATGACCCCGAAGGCGCTTGCCTCCGAGCGCGGCACTTCGAGGCAGCCGATCGTGACGTCGGCCCCGGAATCGACGTGCTGCTGCAGCATCAGCTCGTAGTCCATCTTGTAGATGTGGTCGCCGGCAAGGATCACCATGTATTCCGGGCCGTAGGGCTCGATGATGTCGATGTTCTGGTAGACCGCGTCGGCCGTCCCTTCATACCACTGCGTCTCGGAGACGCGCTGGCTCGCCGGGAGGATGTCGAAGCTCTCGTTTCGTTCCGGGCGGAAGAAGTTCCAGCCCCGCTGCAGATGGCGGATTAGCGAATGCGCCTTGTACTGGGTGGCGACCCCGATGCGGCGGATACCGGAATTCAGCGCGTTGGAGAGCGCGAAGTCGATGATGCGGGTCTTCCCCCCGAAATAGACGGCTGGCTTCGCGCGCCGATCGGTCAGTTCCTTGAGGCGGCTCCCCCGTCCGCCGGCAAGGACATAGGCCATCGCGTCGCGTGCCAGAGGCTGTATTCTTCTTTCCTGCATGGTTCCCCTCCCGCGTCAGTTTTCTGGTTCGAGCATGATGACGGCGAGCGGCGGCAGAGACAGCGAGGCCGCGATCCGCCCATCCGGTCCGCGCTCGGCGATCACCCTGCCGCCGTTCCCCTTGCCGCTGCCGCCGTAGATCTCGGCGTCCGTATTCACGATCTCGCGCCACCTTCCGGCGATCGGCAGCGGCACGGAAAAACGTTCGTGATAGACCGGCGTCAGGTTCGAGACGACGGCGACCGGCTTCTCGCCCGGCGCTTTGCGCAGCCAGGCGAAGACGGAGCGGTCCTGATCGTCGGCGATCAGCCATTCGAAGCCGTCGCCCTCGCAGTCGCGCGCATGCAGCGCCGGCTTGGAACGATAGCTCAGGTTGAGGTCGCGTATGAGCCGGCGCATGCCCTCGTGGAGGGCATATTGCAGCAGGTTCCAGTCGAGGGCGCGCGCCTCGCTCCATTCGCTCCACTGGGCGAATTCCTGGCCCATGAAGAGGAGCTTCTTGCCGGGATAGCCCCACATGAAGGCGTAGTAGGCGCGCAGGTTGGCGAATTTCTGCCAGTCGTCACCCGGCATCTTGGCGATCATCGAGCCTTTGCCGTGCACCACCTCGTCGTGCGAGATGGGCAGCACGAAGTTTTCCGAGAAGGCGTAGAGCAGGCCGAAGGTGATTTCCTGATGGTGGAACCTGCGATGCACCGGATCACGCGAGAAATAGCTCAGCGTGTCGTGCATGAAGCCCATGTTCCACTTGAAGCCGAAGCCGAGCCCGCCTTCATGCACCGGCTGCGAGACCTTCGGCCAGGATGTGGACTCTTCCGCGATCGTCATCACTTCCGGATGGCTGCCGTAGAGATGTGTGTTCATCTTCTGGAGGAAGCGCACCGCCTCCAGGTTCTCGCGGCCGCCGTATTCGTTCGGGATCCACTCGCCTTCCTTGCGGGAGTAGTCGAGATAGAGCATCGAGGCGACGGCATCGACGCGAAGTCCGTCGAGATGGAATTTCTCCGCCCAGTAGAGGGCGTTGTTGATGAGATAGGACAGCACCTCGATACGGCCGAAATTGTAGATCGCGGTGTTCCAGTCGGGGTGGAAACCCTTGCGCGGGTCCTCGTGCTCGTAGAGCGCGGTGCCGTCGAACCAGCGAAGTCCGTGTTCGTCGGTGGGGAAATGGGCGGGCACCCAGTCGAGGATGACGCCGAGCCCCACCTTGTGGCAGCCGTTGACGAAGCGGGCGAAGCCCTCCGGTTCCCCGAACCGTGCGGTCGGCGCGTAAAGCCCCGTCGTCTGGTATCCCCAGGAAGGGTCGTAGGGATGTTCCGTGACTGGCAGGAACTCGATGTGGGTGAAGCCCATGTCGACGCAGTAGGGGATGAGGCGGTCGGCGAGCTCATCCCAGCTCAGCAGGCCGCCGTCGTCGCGCCGTTGCCAGGAGCCCGCATGCACTTCGTAGATGCTCATCGGCTGGCGTCGCTTGTCGACGGATGCCCAATGCTTGCGGTGCGGCTCGTCCTCCCAGGTCTGGTCGAGTTCGGCGGCCGTGATCGAGGCGTTCTTCGGGCGCAGTTCCGCCTTTCGGGCGTAAGGGTCGGCTTTGAGCGGCAGAAGTTCGTCGTTCTTGCCGATGATCTCGAACTTGTAGGCCGATCCGGGCCGGACGTCCGGCGCGAATATCTCCCATATCCCGGTGTCGCGGCGCAACCGCATCACGTGCCGGCGGCCGTCCCAGTCGTTGAAATCCCCGACCACGGAAACCCGTCGCGCATTCGGCGCCCAGACGGCAAAGTGGAAACCGTCGACCCCCTGATGGCGCATCGGGTGGGCACCCATCTTGTCGAACAGGCGCAGATGCGACCCCTCTCGCAGGAAGTAGTCGTCCATGGGGCCGAGCACCGGCCAGAAGCTGTAGGGATCGGTGACCATCCATTCGGCATCGCCGCGGGTGGCACGATAGCGAATGGGCTGGAACGTGGCGATCGAAACGGGGCCGTCAAAAAAGCCCGCCGGATGAAGGCAGGCGAGAGTTCCGATCGGTGTACCGTCGAGCGCGAAAGCCTCGATCGTCTCCGCCCCCGGCACAAAGCAGCGGGCCCGGAAGCCGGAACCGGCGTCGTGTACGCCGAGAACGGCGAAAGGATCCATGTGTTGCCCGTTGACGATGGCCGCGATGTCAGCGGCGGATGGCTGCTCCGTCTGGCCGGTCTTCCCGGCCTTCTTCGGCGCTTTCGTCATCAGGCTCTCCAAATGTCCGCGGTGTACTGTCTGATCGTGCGGTCTGAGGAGAACCAGCCCATCCGGGCGGTGTTGCGGATCGTCTTGGAATACCAGGAGGACGCATCGGTCCAGATCGAGTCGACCTGGCGCTGCGCCTTCGCGTAGGCGTCAAAGTCGGCAGCCACCATGAACCAGTCGTGCTGGAAGAGGCCGTCCACGAGGCCCGAGAAGCGGTCACGGTCATCGGGCGAGAAGACGCCCGCCGAAATCGCCGAGAGCGCTTGGGCCAGTTCGGGCGAGGATTCGATGATCGCCCGCGGATTGTGTCCGTCGGAGCGGGCGGCCGCAACTTCCTCGGCGGTCATTCCGAAGATCACGATATTCTCCTCCCCGACATGTTCGAGCATCTCGACATTGGCGCCGTCGAGCGTGCCGATTGTCAGCGCCCCGTTCAACGCGAACTTCATGTTTCCGGTTCCCGAGGCCTCCATGCCGGCGGTCGAGATCTGCTCGGAGAGGTCTGCGGCCGGCACCATGATCTCCGCCAGCGAGACGTTGTAGTTCGGGATGAAGACCACCTTCAGGAGGCCGCGTACCGAAGGGTCGTTGTTGATCACCCGCGCCACGTCGTTGGCGAGCTTGATGATCAGCTTGGCGTTGTGATAGCTCGGTGCCGCCTTGCCGGCGAGCAGCTTCACCCGCGGCACCCAGTCCCGCTCGGGATGGGAGCGGATCTGGTCGTAGAGCGAGATCGCCTCGATGATGTTGAGGAGCTGCCGCTTGTATTCGTGGATGCGCTTGATCTGGATGTCGAAGAGGGCCGAGGGGTCGATGCGCACGCCCATGCGGCTCAGCACCAGATTGGAAAGCCGCTCCTTGTTGGCGCGCTTGATTGCCGCGAACTTCTCCTGGAAGGCCGGGTCGTCGGCGAAGTTGTCGAGCGGGCGGAGCTTCTCGACATCGTCCTTGAAATCGGGGCCGATCGCTTCCGTGACGAGGTCGGTCAGCCCGGGATTGCACTGCATCAGCCAGCGGCGCGGCGTGATGCCGTTCGTCTTGTTGTTGATGCGGTCCGGATAGAGCTTGTGAAGGTCGGCAAACACCGTCTGCTTCATGAGGTCGGTGTGAAGTGCGGAGACGCCGTTGACGCTGTGTGAGCCCATGAAGGCGAGATTGCCCATCCGCACGCGACGGCTGCCGCTCTCTTCGATCAGCGAGATGTGGGCAATCTCCTGGTCGCTGAAATGCCGGCTGCGGCGGGCATCGAGCAGTACCTTGGCGTTGATCTCGTAGACGAGCTGCATGTGGCGCGGCAAGAGGCGCTCGAAGAGCGGCACGGGCCAGCTTTCCAGCGCCTCGGGCAGCAGCGTGTGGTTGGTATAGGAGAAGGTGCGCCAGGTGATGTCCCAGGCCTGGTCGAAGTCCAGCCCGTGCATGTCGCAGAGAAGGCGCATCAGTTCGACGACCGATACCGCCGGGTGGGTGTCGTTCAGCTGGATTGCCACCTTGTCCGGCAGCGAGGCGAGGGCATTGCCCTGCTGCAGGTGCCGCCGCAGGATGTCCTGCAGGGAGGCGGAGCAGAAGAAGTATTCCTGGCGCAGGCGCAGTTCCTGCCCGGCCGGCGTTGCGTCGGCGGGATAGAGCACGCGGGTCAGCGTTTCGGCCTTGTTGCTCTCGCGCAGCGCGCCGATGTGGTCGCCGGCGTTGAAGGCGTCGAGAAGGATCGGGTCGATCGGCTGGGCGGACCAGAGGCGCAGCGTGTTGACGCGGGCGCCGCGCCAGCCGACGACCGGCGTGTCGTAGCCGGTCGCAATAACCCGCTCGGCGGGTTTCCAGACATAGCGGCGCGGCTCGTCGGGGCCGCCGTTTGTGTCGACCGCACCGCCGAATCCGATTTCGTAGGAGCTTTCGCGACGTTCGAATTCCCACGGGTTGCCGTGGGCGAGCCAGGTCTCGGGAAGCTCGACCTGCCAGCCGTCGGCCATCTGCTGGCGGAAGAGACCGTGGACGTAGCGGATGCCGTAGCCGTAGGCCGGAATGCCGACGGTCGCCATGGATTCCATGAAGCAGGCGGCGAGCCGACCGAGGCCGCCGTTGCCGAGCGCCGCATCCGGCTCCAGTTCGGCGATGACGTCGAGATTGACGCCGAGCGAGACGAGCGCCTGGCGGACCTCGTCCATCAGTCCGAGATTCGAGACCGCATCGCGCATCAGGCGACCGATCAGGAACTCCAGCGAGAGATAGTAGACCCGCTTGCCGTTCGTCCTGTAGGCCTCCCGCGTGGAGTCCATCCACTTGTCGATGATGCGCCCGCGGATCGCCAGAATGGTCGCGGTCAGCCAGTCGTGCGGCGTGGCAACCTTGGCGTCCTTGCCGATTCCGTAAGTCAGGTGCTCGATGATTTCCGCGGCAAGAACGTCGGGGCTGGAAATGCGGGGTTTCGGTTGCAGCAGATCGGCATTGCCTTTGGGCTTCGTCATGTCTTCGCCAGCACTTCTTTCGTTGCATGGGAACGTTGCACGGGGCGGCGACCACATCTGGTTGCCGATGCCAGTTTACGCATCGTTCTCAAGCACGTGCAACAGACGAATTCCGCAGGTGCGAAAATGGCCGCCGCATCTGTCCGTGAGCAGATGACGGTTTTTCAATCTGACAAAAGACAAGAACCGCGTCGTTTCCGGCGCGGTTCCACGGATGTGCCGGCTTTCCGGCCGCGGTCTAGTTGGTCAGTCGCGTCATTGACTCGGTCGCCTTCTCGCCGATCTCCTTGAATGCGGCGACCAGGTCGGCGGCATTCTGGGCATCGAAGTAATGCGAGGTGTCCGTCGCGCAATACTGCAAGAGGGCCTGGCCACGTTCGGGTGCCATGAAGGCGATCGTGTAGATCTCGATGCCCGCAGTCTTCGCCGAGTCGCAGGTCTTCTTCGTCGCGGTGTCTGCGCTGGTATAGTTGTTGTCGCCGTCAGTCATGAAGACGATGAACTTGCTCGGGCTCGTCTCGCCGTTCATCTTCTGATGGGCCGTATTCTCGGTACTGCCGGCGAGCGCCTTGTAGGCCGTCGCCACGGCCGAGGACGAATCGGTGCCCCCCGTGGCCGTCAGCGCGTCGACATATTTGACCACGCTTGTCGTGCCCCAGGCGAACGAGGTCGGCGTCTGCATCGAACTGTTGTAGGAGACGGCGGCCGTACGGACATATTTGGCGTCCGGGTCGGCCGTGTCGAGCTGGTTGGCGAGATCCTTGACAGCCAGTTTCAGCGCTTCAATCTTGGTATAGTATTTCGTGCATGAATAGGCCCAGCCATACCGCGTATAGCACGTCGTGTCATAGGTCTCGCTCGTGTCCCAAGCCATCGAACCGGAGCGGTCGAGGACCATATACATTGAAAGCGGGTTCTTGGTATTGGCCGTGGCGCTCTGGGCCGAACTCGTGACGCTCACACGAACCGTCTCGTAACCGAGGAGGCGGGTGAGCGGGGTCATCGGCACGTCGTAGTAGCTGTTCACCGTAACGTCATAGATTTCGCCCGAGCCGTTCGGCGTGCGCTCGACCGTGCCGACGGCGGCTTCCTCGAGCTTCGCCTGCATCTCCTCTTCCGTCAAACCGAGTTCGTCTGCACTCGGCGCGATGCTGTTGGCCGACTGCGCCGCTATGAACTTCTTGGCGAGTGCGATCGCCTCGGCGTCCGTGAGGCCTTTGCCCGACATCGCCGCCGCCGCGGCGAGGGCCGCGGAATCCGCCGCGTCCTGCAGGGCGCTCTTGACCTGGACGAGCTTCGTCAGATCCATCGCCACACCCGCCGCAGCGAGTGAAACTGGAAGGAGCAGCGCGGTCATCACGCCGAAATTGCCACTGCGGTCCTTCAGGAAACGCAGGAAAGTACGCTCATTCTCACCGAGGCCGATCATCATGTTCTTCCATCATCGAAGGGTGATGGAAAGCTAATAGACGGAAGACCTTCTCTTCGACTTAAACGAAACGGTAAAATTTTAGCGAATGCTCCTTTAGGCGATTGTTCAAACGGTCGGATTACGGGGCTTTCACACGTCCGCGGAACGCTCAGACGCGGGCGCCGGGTAAGCGGTCAACGCCAAGCCGATGATCCGGCTGGACTTTTCGCAAACGAGGGTGAAGCGGGGGCACCGCCGGCGCGCCAGTGCAAGAAAATGTTGGTTTAACTCGTCGGAACGACGTCCACCGCCTGGATCGTCTGCTGTCCGCCGTAACTCTTCAGAACGCCGATGACGGGCGCGACGTCGGCGTAGTCGCGTCCGTAGGCGACCACGACGTGATCGGTCCCGGCGGCGATGTCGTTGGTCGGATCGAGTTCGATCCATCCGGTGGCCTTGCCGCACCAGACGCGAACCCAGGCATGCATGGCGTCTGCACCTTCCAGCCGTTCCTGGCCCGGTGGCGGTATCGTCCGCAGGAAGCCGCTGACGTAGCCGGCGGGAATACCGAGGCTCCTGAGTGCGATGATCATCACGTGGGCGAAGTCCTGGCACACGCCCCTTTTCAGCGCAAAGGCGTCCTTCGGCTGCGTATCCACGGTCGTGGCATCCGGGTCGTAGTGGAAGTCGGCGTGGATCCTGGAGCAGAGGGCTTCGGCAATCTGCCTCACCGTCCGGTTCGCATCGAGGTCCGTCCGGGCATAGCCGGCAATCACCGCCACTTCGGGCAGTCGCGGACTCGGCCCCAGGAAATGGTGCGGAGAATTCGCATCGAGCGACCACAGTGTCGTCAGTTCCTCGGCGAGGCCGTCGAGGGTCGGGGAGAAATCGGCCTGGATCGGCTGGGCGTCGACAATCACTCTTGCCTGCATGCGGATGTCGAGCCGCGGATGGGGGGAGCGCAGTGCGATCGCCGTCGCCGGATGGCCGAAGAAGTCGACGAAACGTGTGGTTTCGTCCGGCACCGGCTCGATCGTCACGGCGCCGGCGACAAGCCGCTGGCGGCCCGGAAGCGAAAGCGGTACGACCCGCAGGATGTGATGCGATCCGGAGGCCGGAACGTCATAGCGATAGCCCATGTGCAGCGAGAGATCGTATTGCATGGGCTATCCGAGATAGGTTTGGGCGAGCATGTCCGACAGCCTCTCCAGATCCCGCTCGAAATCGTGATAGACGTTACTGCCCATCATGTCCGCGGTCATGACGGAGAGGCTCGACTGCAGACGCGTCGCCTCGCGCAGCAGCGGCGACATCTGGCCGTTCACGCGTGCGCCGGGGAGCTGTTCCATCTCGACACGGATTTCGTTCAGCTGGAAGAGGATCGAGCGCGGATTCAACGGGTCCAGCGCCAGGAGGTCGGTGACGGTCAGGCGTGTGGTGCTGACATTGTAGCGGCGGCGATGGGTCATGACGTTGTCGCCGATCTCGAGCAGCATGTCGAAGGCGCCGTCCGGCGCGTCGTCGCCGGTCATGTGTCCGAGCAGGCGAGTCATGTGCAGGCCGCGCTCCAGGTAGCGGCCGATCGCGAGGAAACGCCAGCCGGTGAAGCGGTACATGTTCTCATGTACGAGGCCGGCGAAGCCCGCGAGCTTGCGCAGCAGGATGGTCATGGCGTGCGTCGCGTCGTCGCCGGCCTTTACATTCTCACGGAAGCGCCGCGCCGTCTTCGCCAGATCGTTGAGCGCCAGCCAGCCGTCCGGGGAAAAGCGGTCGCGGATGTTGCTTGCGGAATAGACGGCGCTGTCGACGTTGCCGACGAGGCTTTCCGGGACGCCGCGGTCCATGGCGATGTCGAGCGTTGCGAGATAGCGCGCCACATAGGCGAGCAGCGGCTGACCGGGATCGGCGGACTCGGCGAAACGGGCATGCCAGGCGCGGAGAATGCGCAATGCGCCTTCGGCCCGCTCGATGTAGCGGCCGAGCCAATAGAGGTTATCGGCCGCGCGGCTCGGCAGGCTGCCCGGCGCGTTGCGCGGGACTTCCGTCTCCGTCGGAAGCAGCGTTGTTCGGGCGACCGGCTTTGCGCTGACGATCCAGACGTCGGCGGCGCCGCCGCCCGACTGCATGGCGATCGCCGCGGCATCGCTGCCGTTGCCGATGCGGGCGAAGCCGCCCGGCATGATCTGCCAGCCGTCCCGTGTGCGGGCGGCAAAGACGCGCAGACTCATCGGCCGCGGGGTGAGTTGTCCCGCGACCATGGCGGGCGTGGTCGAAAGCGTGACGGCTTCCTGGCCGACCAGCCGGGCGCCGTCGAAGGAGAGCCATTCCGTGATCGAGTGGCGGGCGCTGTTGCGCAGCGTCGAGCCGAGCACCGACTGGCCGTTGTCGTCGAAGAACGGAAGCCGCGAGAAGGCCGGGCCGATCACCATCCGGTCGATATTGGCGACGACATGGGCGCGCTCCGCCGTCTGGCCGCACCACCACGTCGCGATGGAGGGCAGGGCGAGATCCTCGCCCAGGAGCCGGCGGCAGATGCCGGGGATGAAGGCGAGCAGGGCGCGGGTTTCGAGGATCCCGGAGCCGAGCGCGTTGACGAAGGACACCGAACCGTTGCGCACAGCCTGTACCATCCCCGGCGTGCCGATGCGGGAATCCTGGTCGAGCTCCAGCGGGTCGGCATAGGCTGCGTCAAGCCGACGCCAGAGCACGCTGACCGGCTTCAGTCCCGCGACGGTCCGCACCATCACGCGTCCGTCGACGATGGCGAGGTCCTCGCCTTCGAGGAGCATGATGCCGAGATAGCGGGCGATGAAGGCGTGTTCGAAATAGGTCTCGTTCGCCGGTCCGGGGGTGAGCACCGCGACGCGATCCTCGGAGCCCCGCCGTTGCTCCATCAGGGCCTCGCGGAAGGCGCCGAAGAAGGAAGCGAGGCGATGCACGCGGGTTTCGCCGTAGAGTTCGGCGAAGGCGCGGCTCGCCGCGACGCGGTTTTCCAGGGCGAAACCGGCGCCGGAGGGGGCCTGGGTGCGGTCGGCGAGCACCCACCAGTTGCCGTCCGGGCCGCGGCCGATCTCGAAGGAGCAGAAGTGCAGGAAATGGCCGCTGGTCGGCCGCACGCCGACGAGCGGGCGCAGGAATTCCGCATTGCCGGCAATCAACGCCGGTGGCAGGAAGCCTTCCTGCACGAGCCTGTTCTCGCCGTAGATGTCGGCGGTGATCGTCTCGAGCAGGTCGGCCCGCTGCACCAGTCCCGCGGCGATCGACTGCCATTCCTTCTCGTCGATCAGCACCGGGATATGCGAGAAGGGCCAGGCGCGGTCGCTGCTGCCGGTCGCGCCATAGGCCCGGTAGAAGACCCCGGCATCCCGCAGGTAGCGGTCGGCGCGGGCGAAGCGTTCGTGCAGTTCATGATCCGGCATCGCGTCGATCGCCGCGACGAAGGAGCGCCAGACAGGACGGACATTGCCCGAGGGGTCGACCATTTCGTCGGCGACGCCCGGCAGTGAGCTGTATCCTGCCGTTCGTCCTGCTCTGGTGTCGTCTGCCGCAGCGTCGTCCGCGGCCGGAAGGCTGGTCATGTGTTTTCCAAGGTCCCCGGGCGCTCAGACGCTCCTTGTCCGTGCCTCGGCTATAGCCGAGACGGTCATCGCCGACAATCCGGCAGACAGTGCCTGCCGGAAAAGCCCGATGCAAGCCTCCCGGAGACGGTCACCGGTCTCGGGACCGGCCTCAGCTGCGACCGAATTCGTCGACGATGCGGATGATGTCGTCTTCGCCGAGATAGGAGCCGGTCTGGATCTCGATCATCTCGAGCAGGATCTTGCCGGGGTTTCCGAGCCGGTGGACAGCGCCCTGCGGGATATAGATCGACTCGTTTTCGTGCAGGATCGTCACCTTGTCGTCGATCGTCACCTCGGCCGTGCCCTTGACGCAGATCCAGTGCTCGGAGCGGTGATAGTGCTTCTGCAGCGAGAGCTTCTTGCCGGGATGCACGAAGAGCCGCTTGACCTGGAAGCGCTCGCCGTTGAGGACGGAGGTGTAGCCGCCCCAGGGGCGCAGCGACGTCGGGTGGCTCTCGGTCAGGTACGCTGTCTGCTTCTTCGCGGCAAGCGTCTTGACCAGATTGCCGACCTCCTGGCTTTCGTCGAGTCGTCCGACATAGACTGCGTCCTCACTCGCGATCACGGCGACGCCGTCCATCCCCTGGACCGCCAGATGGGCGTGGCGCGACATCACCAGCGAGTTGCGGGTGTTGACCAGGGTGGCGTTACCGGCGACGACATTGCCGTCCGTATCGGGATTGCCGATCTTCCAGATCGCATCCCAGCTGCCGAGGTCCGACCAGGTGATCGGCGAGGGTACGACCGCGACGTTCGGCGCCTTTTCCATGACGGCATAATCGATCGATATGCTGGGGCTCTTGGCGAACCCGGCTGCACCGAGACGGACGAAATCGAGGTCGGTCGTCGCCTCGGTGACGGCTTCCTCGGCTGCGGCCAGAACTTCGGGGGCGTGTTCGCGGAGCTGGGCGAGCATCTGTCCGGCCGTGCACATGAACATGCCGGAGTTCCAGAAGTGGCCGCCCGCCTCCAGCATCTTTTGGGCGTCTTCGAGCTTCGGCTTTTCGACGAAGCGCTTCACCGTGTGGGCGCCGCCCGGCAACGCCTTGCCCATCTCGATATAGCCGTAGCCCGTTGCGGGTTCGGTCGGCGCGATGCCGAAGGTGACGATCTTGCCCTGGCGTGCCGCTTCCGCCGCCGTCTCGACGCAGCGCGTGTAGGTTTCGTCGGCAAGGATTTCGTGGTCGGACGGCAGGATCTGCATCACCGCGTGATCGCCGAAATCGCGACCGATGATGACGGCCGCAACCGCGATGGCCGCCGCCGTGTTGCGCGCCTCCGGCTCGAGGACGATGCCGGAGAGCGGCACGCCGAGCTCGCGGGCCTGCTCGGCGACGAGGAAACGGAATTCGTCGTTGGCGATGACCAGGGGTGGCTCATAGGTCTGCGTGTTGGCGACACGGTCCAGAGTTCCCTGGAACAAGGTCTTGTCGCCGATCAGCCGAATGAACTGCTTTGCGGCGGTCGCCCGGGACAACGGCCAGAGGCGGGTTCCCTTGCCACCGGCCATCACGACGGGAACGATCTTGTGGGTCATTGCTGCATTGCCTTTCGTTGGGCGGACGTCGAACGATTCTGCCGGACAGGCTCGTCATCGGCCGGGCGCCGACGCGATCTCGCCGCCGAGCGGGACCATGCGCGCCGATCCGGCGACTTCCGGTTTGTCGCATTTTTTCCCGGCCGATCCAAGACCGGGGAGGCGGGAGAGCTATACCTCCAAAAGGTGAACGGTTCTTTTGCGCTTTCTTTCGAACGCGGCTTGATCCTCGCCGACGGGTGGGGAAAGGTCTTCGGGATAGGGTTTGTTCCGTTCCGCGGCGACCGGCCGCGCGCCCTCGAGACAAAGGAGTCGCAGGATGAGAGCGATGGTGCTTCATGCGCCGGGTGAGCGGCTGCGGCTCGAAGAGCGACCGGATCTCGAACCCGGCGAGGGCGAGATCGTCGCAAGCGTTGAGGCGTGCGCCGTCTGCCGGACGGATTTGCACGTCGTCGACGGCGATCTTACCCGGCCGAAGCTTCCCGTGGTTCCGGGCCACGAGGTGGTCGGCATCGTCTCGAAGGTCGGCCCGGGCGTCCGAAACCTCTCGGTCGGCATGCGGATCGGCATTCCCTGGCTCGGGCACACCTGCGGCTGCTGTTCCTATTGCCGGGATGGTCGCGAAAACCTCTGCGACTCCCCCGGTTTCACTGGCTACACCCGCGACGGAGGCTTTGCGACCGAGATCAGGGCGGACGCGGATTACTGCTTTCCGCTTGCCGGGTTCGACGATCCGGTCGCTGCCGCACCACTGATGTGCGCCGGGCTCATCGGCTGGCGTTCGCTGAAGATGGCGGGCGAGGGGAAGCGTATCGGCATCTACGGCTTCGGCGCCGCCGCCCACATCATTGCGCAGGTCTGCCGCCATCAGGGGCGCGAGGTCTATGCGTTTACGCGCGGCGGCGACATGCCCGCCCAACAGATGGCGCTGTCGCTCGGTGCCGTCTGGGCCGGCGGGTCGGACGAGGCTCCGCCCCATCCTCTCGACGCTGCGATCATCTTTGCTCCGGTCGGCGACCTGGTGCCGGCTGCGCTCAGGGCGGTCGCTAAGGGTGGACGGGTGGTCTGCGGCGGTATCCACATGAGCGACATCCCGCAGTTTCCCTACGAGATCCTCTGGGGCGAGCGGCAGATCCTTTCGGTCGCCAATCTCACGCGCCGGGATGCCGTCGAGTTCCTCGACCTGGCGCCGCGGGCGGGCGTCAGGACGACGACGACGGTCTATCCTCTCGAGCGCGCCAACGAGGCGCTCGACGACCTGCGCGCCGGGCGGTTCCAGGGCGCGGCCGTTCTCGTGCCGTAGATCCGAGGCTGCGGGTCTATTGCTGCCAGTCCACCCGCAGCGGCGCGCGACTCTTCTCGTTCGCATGTTCGGCCACCTTGCGCAGCAGAGAGACGAACTGCTCGCGCTCGGCATGTTCGAGACCTGCCAGCAGTTCCTCCTGAAGCCGCCAGACGATCGGTCGGATCTTCTGTAACGTTTCCGTTCCGCCTTCCGTCAGATAGAGCCTGCGCGCGCGCCGGTCGTTCGGATTCGTTTCGCGACGAACCAGCTCCTTCTGCACCAGGCGGTCGATGACGCCGCCGATTGTCACCCGATCATAGGCGATGTGGCTTGCGACAGACGCCTGGTCGAGGCCCGGCATGGAGTTGATGGCGATCAGCGCGGCATATTGCACCGGCGTCAGATCAAAGCCTTCCTTGGACGTTTCTTCGACAAACAACGATACAGTAACCTGATTCAAGCGTCGAATCAGGTGCCCCGGCATTTCATAGATTTCAAGCATCTCGAAATTGTGCCCCCCACAGTTCGATTCCTTTCGTCTACCGTCATTTGGGAGAACAAAAAAGACCTGCCCGTGAGAGTTGACGATAGGACGTGTTCGCCCTTTCGCAAGACTTGATGTTTATCAATTTTATTGCAAGTTGTAGTTGATTATTGCCTGTCGCGCTTCTCTTGATTGTCGAAGGTGGGCCAGCCGGCTGGGGCTTGTGCGGCCCGTCTCTTTCTCCATTCGAGTTTGCTTTTGCGCCGGAGGCGTCGCTGGTGCATACCTCTATGCGCATCCGCCGGTGGCGGATCCATGTTCGAGGAGCAAGCGAAGACAGATGAAGGCATTGTTCGAGATCCCGGCATCGCCGCTCGTGCCGGTCGAGGGGGAGGAGGCCGGTTACCCCGTCCACCGGATTTTCTGCGTCGGCCGCAATTATGCGGCGCACGCTGCCGAGATGGGCGCCGAGGTCGACCGGGAGGAGCCGTTCTACTTCACCAAGCCGGCGAGCGCGATCGTGCTTTCCGGCACTGAAATTCCCTATCCGCCGGGAACGAGCAACCTGCACCACGAGATGGAACTGGTGGTCGCGATCGGCGCGCCGCTGTTCAGGGCGGGCACAGAAGAGGCGGCGAAGGCGGTCTATGGCTTTGCTTGCGGCCTCGACATGACCCGGCGCGACCTGCAGCAGGCAGCCCGCGTCAAGCAGCGGCCGTGGGACCTCGGCAAGGCCTTCGAGAATTCGGCGGTGATCGGAAGGATCACCAAGGCGGCGACGTTTGCCGGCATCGGCGACCAGCGCATTTGGTTGAAGGTCGGCGAGGAGCTGCGCCAGGACGCGCGGCTTTCGGAGCTCGCCTGGTCTGTTCCGGAGCTGATCAGCCACCTGTCGTGGTACTACCACCTCAGGCAGGGAGATCTCCTCTATACGGGTACGCCCGCGGGAGTCGGTCCGGTGGTCGCCGGCGACAGGATCACCGGCGGCATCGACGGGCTCGAACCAATCGAACTGTCGATCGGGCCGGCCGAGTAATGCAACGGCCGGTTCCGCTCTCGGTGGCGGGACCGGCCGGCGACATCGTCAGGCGGAGACGTATTTCCGCCAGTCGTGCTCTTCCCTGAAGCCGAGCACCTCGCGGATCTTGCGATTGGAGATCGGTGCTTCGAAGCCCTCGATCTTGCGGGTATGGGGCGTGCCGGGCGCCCAGCGCTTCAGGAACTCGGCGGTCGGCTCGTTTGCGGTGATCGTGTCGTTGACCGCGTTGAAGACCTGGTAGCCGAGCCCGTCCTTTTCCACGCACAGATGCACGATCTGGCCGAGGTCGCGGGCGTCGATATAGCTCCAGGCATTGCGCTTGCGCGACGGCGGATCGGCGATGAAGGCCGGGAACCGGTCGTATTCGTGCGGTTCGATGACGTTGCCGATTCGCAGTGCGTAGATGTCGGCGCCGGAACGCATCGCGAAGGCGCGGGCAGTCTTCTCGTTGACCACCTTGGAGAGGCCGTAGCTGTCCATCGGATCGACGTCGTAGTCTTCCTCGAGCGGAAACTGGTGGAAATCCTTGTCGCCCTCGGCGAAGCAGACCCCGTAGGTGGTTTCGCTGGAGGCGATGATGATCTTGCGGATGCCGAGTTTCACCGCCGCCTCGATGACGTTGTAGGTGGAGGCGACGTTGACCAGGAACGTCGTGTTGTCGGGTCGCATCAGAATGCGCGGTACCGCTGCGAAGTGTATCACCGCATCGACGGGCGCCGGCCCCTTGCCGGTCTCAAGGCCTTCGAAGCCGAAATGCATGGAGAGCGCGTTGAACACCTGGCTGCCGTCGTTGACGTCGGTGATGAGGGTGTTGACGCCCGGATGGTCGAGCGGCACCAGGTCGAGGTTCAGCACCTCGTGGCCCTTGTCGATGAGATAGGGGACGACGTGTCGGCCGGCCTTGCCGCTGCCGCCGGTGAAGACGATGCGTTTCGTCATGGGTTTTCCTCCCGGAATGAGTTCGAAATATGAGGTGCCCGTCAGGGCATCAGTTGTCCGCCGTTCACCTCGAGCGTCTGGCCGATCATGTAGCCGGACAGGGTCTTCGAGGCGAGGAACAGGTAGGCGCCGACGCAGTCTTCCGGCGTGCCGAAGCGCTTCTGCGGGACGGTGGCGAGCTGGGCTTCCAGCTGCTGCGCGGTCGAGTAGCGCTCGTGGAAGGGTGTGAGGATGACGCCCGGCGCCACGGCATTCACGCGGATGTCGTAGGCGATCAGTTCCTTTGCCATGCCGCGGGTGACGTTGGCGACGAAGGCCTTGGCCGAGCCGTAGATGCCGGCGCCGCCGCTCGCGCCGTTGCGGGCGGCAATCGAGGTCGTGTTGATGATGAAGCCGCCGCCCTGCTTCTTCAGGTGCGGAATGGCGGCCGTAGAGGCGGCGAGCACGGAGCGGGCGTTGAGGTCCATCACCGCGTCGTAATGGGCGTCGGTCATCGCCTCGTAGCTGAGGCGCGCGACCATGCCGCCGGCATTGTTGACGAGACCGTCCAGCCGCCCGAAAGCGTCGGCGGCTTCCCCGACGATACGCGCCATCTCGCCCGAGCGGGTGGCGTCGGCCTGCAGCAGCTTCACCTTGCCGCCAGACCCGGCGATCTCCTCGGCGAGCTCTTCTGCCGCGTCGATGCTCGCATGGTAATGGAGCCCGACCATGGCGCCCTGGGCCGCAAAGGCGCGAGCGAGCGCCGCGCCGATGCCGGTCGATGCTCCGGTGATGAGAACGGCCTTGCCGGCGAGATCGGGAATGACGAGGGTGGGCGCGGTCATGGTGTTTGCCTCCGGTGCCAGGCGGGACGGAAAGCCTCCGTCCCGCCCGCAATTGTCGATGCCGCTCGCCGAGGGGGGCTCGACGAACGGATCAGCGCGACCATGCAGATTCCTGTTTGATCCGTCCAATAGAAGATATAGATGCGATTATTCTCCAGAATTGCACAATCAAGGACGTCGCCATGGAACTTCGGCAGTTGCACTATTTCGTCACGGCGGCGAAGGTCGAGCATTTCACGGTGGCGGCGCGTCAGCTCAACATCGTGCAATCGGCGCTGTCGAGTGCGATCAAGGCACTTGAAGACGAACTCGATGCCAAGCTCTTCGTCCGCAGCACCCGCCAGGTCCGGCTGACGCCGGCGGGGCGCACGCTCCTGGAAAAGGCGCAGATCGTGCTCGATGCCGCGCAGGAGGCGCGCGACAGTGTGAAAGCGGTGCAGGATGCGCGCCGTGGCAAGATCGGCATCGGCACCGTTCAGGGGCTGTCGCCGTTCCTCGACCTGCCCGCGCTGCTCGCCGAGTTTCATCAGCGCCACCCGGAGGTCGAGGTCAGGCTCTGCCAGGGCGGACTGGCGCACTTGATCGACAAGCTGAGGAATGGTCTCATCGATCTCGCCTTCCTGCCGGTCGTCGATACGCCGCCCGACATCGTCACCCGCATGATCGCTTGCGAGGATCTTGTGGTCGTCTGTGCGCCCGGCCATCCGCTCGCCCGGCTGAACTCGATCGAGCTCGCCGACATCGCCGGCCACGCCTTCGTCGATTTCGAGGCCGACCGCGGCACGCGGCGCCTGATCGACGACGCATTCTCGGCCCGCCGGCTCGAACGGCGCACTGCCTTCGAGGTCAGCGACCTCGACAGCCTCATGGAACTCGTCGGCCACGGGCTCGGTATCGCCCTGGTGCCGGAGACCGTCGCCGCCGCATGGCAGGGGGATATCCATGTCGCGGAGATCGCGGATGCGGAAATTTGCTGGGAACTGGTCGTCGCCTCGCCGGCGAAGTCCTGCGACGGTGCGGGCGGTGCTGCCCCACTCAAGTTTCTGGAGCTGCTTCCGGAGGTGGAGTGAGGTAGCGAGAACGAGTGATTCGCGCCGCTTCCGCGGCACCCGGAGAAACGAAAAAGGGCTCGCCGGTATTTCGGCAAGCCCTTGATCTGAATAGGGATGGTGGGCGTGACAAGGATCGAACTTGTGACCCCTACGATGTCAACGTAGTGCTCTCCCGCTGAGCTACACGCCCATCCGATGGCGGCTTAAGACCACAAAACCCTCTGTCCCGTCAATAGGGTTTTTTCGGTTTTGTGACGAGTTTTTTCAAACCCCTTACGCCGCAAGGAGTTTGTTGACCTCGTTGACGAGATCACGCAGGTGGAAGGGCTTGGAGAGCACCTTCGCGTCCTTCGGGGCCTTCGAATCGGCATTCAGCGCGACGGCGGCGAAACCGGTGATGAACATCACCTTGAGGTCGGGGTCGAGCTCGGTCGCGCGGCGCGCCAGTTCGATGCCGTCCATCTCGGGCATGACGATGTCGGTCAGCAGCAGGGAGAACGGCTCCTCGCGAAGATGATCGTAGGCGCTGGCGCCGTTGTCGTAGGAGGCGACCTTGTAGCCTGCCTTTTCCAGCGCCTTGACCAGGAACCGGCGCATGTCGTTGTCGTCTTCGGCGAGGAGAATTTTCTGAGTCATGTATGGACCGCTACTCGTACTGATAGAAGGATGGATTCCGGCCGTTCACGCTAACGCCACCGGGGTAAACATCCGGTGAACTCGCGCGTTCGGGCCGTCCTGCCGCTTGCTATACTATGGACTTCACCAGGGCCAGCTGGCAACATGCTCATTGTTGCAAGTTGTTGATTTGGTAAAGAAGGGGCGCGATGGACGAGACGTACTGGGATCCGGAGCTGTTCGAGGTGTGCGAGCCCGAGACGCAAACAATCCCCTTCGTCTACAATTCGCCCCACAGCGGCCGCCGGTACAGCCGGGCCTTTCTCGAAAGCTCGCGACTCGATGCGCTCGGCATTCGCCGCTCGGAAGACCACTTCGTCGACGAGCTGTTCGCCTCCGCTCCCGATCTCGGTGCGCCCTTGCTGCTCGCCCATTTCCCGCGCGCCTATGTCGACGTCAATCGCGAGCCCTACGAACTCGACCCGCGCATGTTCGTCGACGCCGTTCCGCCCTATGCCAACAGCAATTCCATTCGCGTCTCAGGCGGGCTCGGAACCATTCCGCGCATCGTCGCCGAAAACGTCGAGATCTATCAGCGGCGCTTTCCGGTCGCTGAAGCGCTCTCGCGGATCGAGACGATCTACAAGCCGTATCACGCCTGCCTGCGCAAGCTGATTGCCCGCACCCATGCGCGCTTCGGCTTCGGCGTGCTGATCGACTGCCATTCCATGCCGGGCAACATCCGGATCGCCGGCACCGGCATCCGTCCGGACTTCATCGTCGGCGACAGGTACGGAACCAGCGCCTCGGCGGACCTCTCCAATGCCGCGATCGCGCTCCTCGAGGATCTCGGCTTCAACGCCGTCCGTAACAAGCCCTATGCCGGCGGCTTCATCACCGAGCATTACGGCCGCCCGGTGAAGGGGCTGCACGCCCTGCAGATCGAGGTGAACCGGGCGCTCTACGTCGACGAGGTCAGCCTTGCCAAGCGGCCTGATTTCGCCGCGCTCGCCGGGTCGCTCTCCGTCTTCATGGAAGGGATGGCGGAATTCGTCGCCGGCTACACGGGCGACAGCGCGCTCGCGGCCGAATAACCCCGATAGAAAAAGCAAAAAAAACCGCGCCATGGGCGCGGCTAAATCTAGGGAGGAAACACCCAAGGAGGGTATTTACGGTCCGAAGACCGTAGGCTCACGCTAATATTGCGCCGCACAAGAGTCAAGTGGATTCTGGCATGTTTTTGTGCATGGCGAATTTTTAGGCATCCCTTG
This sequence comes from Ciceribacter lividus, assembly GCF_003337715.1. Classification (GTDB taxonomy): domain Bacteria; phylum Pseudomonadota; class Alphaproteobacteria; order Rhizobiales; family Rhizobiaceae; genus Allorhizobium; species Allorhizobium lividum. The sequence continues at coordinate 101,512 of NZ_QPIX01000009.1, read as the reverse complement.
GGCCTTGCTCGCACATTGCAAAATGGAACAGGTCGGATAAGACAGTCCGTCAGTTACGTCCCAGAAACGGAAAATCCCCATGCGTCCCGACCGCGCTTTCTTCGACCGCCTCGCCGAGGCCGCCAGGGCGGAAACCCTGCCGCGCTTCCGCTCGCCCCTCAACGTGGTGAACAAGGAGGCGCTCGGCTTCGACCCGGTAACGGAAGGCGACCGCGCCGCGGAAGCGGCAATCCGCGCCATCATCGCGTCGGAATATCCCGAACACGGCATTCTGGGCGAAGAGCACGACAATGTCGGCGTCGACCGGGACCAGGTCTGGGTCATCGATCCGATCGACGGAACGCGCGCCTTCATTTCCGGCGTTCCGGTCTGGGGGACGCTGATCGGCTTCCAGGAGAAGGGGCGGGCCGTCATGGGCATGATGGACCAGCCGTTTACCGGCGAACGCTACTTCGCCGACGGCGAGCATGCCTGGTACAGCGGGCCGGACGGCGAGCAGCGGATCAATACCCGCGAGTGCGACCGTCTCGAGGATGCGATCCTCTTCACCACGTCCCCGCATCTCTTCAAGGGAGTGGAAGCCAAGCGCTTCGAGGCCGTACAGGAGAAAGTCCGGCTGTTCCGCTACGGCATCGACTGCTACGCCTATGTGCTTCTCGCCGCCGGCCACGTCGACCTCGTCATCGAGACGGTGCTGAAGCCCTATGACGTCGGAGCCCTCATCCCGATCATCGAGCAGGCCGGCGGGAAGATCACCACCTGGACCGGCGAACGTCCGGAAGCGGGCGGGGCGATCGTCGCCGCCGGCAGCGAGGCGCTGCACGCGCAGGCGCTCGCCATCCTTTCCGGCAAATGAAGCCTCCGGCCGGACCTCAGGGAACGGCCGGACCGTCGTCGCTGCCGGGAATAAAGGCCTCGATCGCCGCCAGCGCCTGGGCGCGGTAGCGGTCGCGCTCCTGCAGGAGTTCGTGCCGGCCTCCGGGCACGGGCACCAGCTGGGCCGCGCGGAAATAGTGGGATAGCCGCTCCTGGTCGGCGAAGGGCACCAGCACGTCGTTGCCCGGAGAAATCATCACCGTCGGCACCATGATCGAGGCGAGATGGGCGGGGTTCGAGACCTTCCGCATCGTGCTCTGCGCCTCGTAGAGCCAGCGTGCCGTCGGCGGCCCGAGGGCGAGTTCCGGATGGGCGCGCAGGATGCCCTGGTTGCGGCTGTAGCGTTCAGGGTCCGAGGTGAGCGGATTGCCTTCGAAGGGGGCGAGCGGTGAGTCGGAGGTCAGCCGCAGCCGGCCGAGTCCGGTCCAGCGCAAGAGCGCCGACAAGAGATAGATCTTGCCGGCGGAGAGCTTCTGGCCGCCGAGGCCGACGAAGGGGGACAACAGCACCATCCGGTCGATGCGGTTTGCAAGCCTCGGTGCCGCGGAAAGCGCGATCAGCCCGCCGGTCGAATGGGCGACGAGAAAGAAGGGAAGGCGGGTATCCGGAAGCACGATGTGCTCGAGGAAGAGTTCGAGATCCCGCACATAGTCGGAAAACCGTGTGACGTGTCCGAGGCGCGGGTTCTTGAGCAATCGTTGCGAGCCGCCCTGTCCGCGAAAATCGAAGGTCGCGACCCAGAGCCCGCGGGCGGTCAGGTCGTTGATCGTCTCGTAGTATTTCTCGATCGACTCGTTGCGTCCGTGCAGCAGGACGACGGTGCCCTTGGCGACCGGCTGGGGTGCCCGGAATATGGCGTAGCGCAGTTTTGCGCCGCGATGGCCCTGGAAAAAGCCGGCAATATGATTTTCCGGAACCGGATTTCCGGGTGTCTCGTGAAGGACAACTTCCATGCTGCCGCCCCGAATCATGCCCCCGAGCGGGATTGCCCGAACGTAATCGGGATAGGATGAAGCCCGGGGGAGGTCAAAGAAAAAAGCCGGAACCGCCGCGCACGGGAAGAGGTTGGCGGTTCCGGCCAATCTGGACCGAAGACGAAGGGACGACTGCTTCGGCCGTCGGGGGTGACCCCCGATGATTGCGTTCTAGCGAGTGGCCACTGAACCGGGTTTGAACCGGCCGTTCATCGGGCGTTCATCCGGTTCTGCGGCCTCCCTTGAATTCGCCGGGCCGTCTTCCCATGTTGTTGATGCGGTCGCCAGAAGGGGCCGTCGAGTGGTTTCGGCACCGCCTGAAAGGGGCGCTGGAACCGGTTATCGCAATCCGTCGCTTCACCAGGAGGACATCATGCGTCACGTTGATTTTTCCCCGCTCTATCGTTCCACGGTCGGTTTCGACCGGCTGTTCACCATGCTCGACGGCCTCGGCCAGCCCGAGCAGGCCCAGGCCTATCCGCCCTACAACATCGAGCGCACGGGCGAGAACACCTACCGGATCACCATGGCCGTCGCCGGTTTCGACGAAACCGAGCTGACGATCGAGGCCCACGCCCATGTCCTGACGGTCAAGGGCGAGAAGTCCGAAGACGAGAAGACCCAGCAGACCGAATATCTCTATCGCGGCATTGCCAAGCGCGCCTTCGAGCGCCGCTTCCAGCTTGCCGACCACGTGGAAGTGACGAGCGCTTCCCTGAAGAACGGCCTGCTGCACATCGACCTTCTGCGCAACATTCCGGAAGCCATGAAGCCGCGCAAGATCGCGATCGCAGCGGAAGCCGTGAACGCGCCGAAGTCGATCGAGGCCCACGTCAACTAATCCTGCGATATTCTTGTAAGAAAGGCGGCTTTCGCGAGGAAGCCGCCTTTTTCATATCCGGTGTCTGCCGAAAGCCGCGGCTCAGCCCAGTGCTTCGACGAAGCGATCGACCTCGTCTTCGGTCGTGGCGAAGCTCGTCACCAGCCGGATCAGCTTGTCGCTCTCGCCGAGCAGGTTCGGCAGTTCCTGCGGCACCGGCCAGTCATAGAAGCGGGCGCCGCGGCTTTCGGCGAGCGCGGCCGCATCCTTCGAAAGAACCGCGAAGACTTCGTTGGTTTCGGTGCTCCAGGCCAGTCGGCCGCGGTTCGACGCGGCGATGCCGGTCCGGAGCCGCGTCGCCATGGCGTTGGCGTGGCGGGCGAGTTCGAGCCACAGCCCACCCTCGAAATAGGCCTCGAGCTGCGCGGCGATGAACCGCGTCTTCGAGAAGAGCTGTGCCGAGCGCTTGCGGATGAACGGCATGTCCAGGGCCATTTCCGGCTTCATGAAGACGACGGCCTCCGCGCACCAGCAGCCATTCTTGGTGCCGCCGAAGGAGAGAATGTCGACGCCGCGCTTCCATGTCATGTCGGCGGGGGTCGCATCGAGCGCCACGAGCGCATTGGCGAAGCGGGCGCCGTCCATGTGCAGCGGCAGGCTGTTGGTGCGCGCGACCTCGCCGATCGCCTCGATTTCCGCGAGCGAGTAGACGGTGCCGCTCTCGGTCGCTTGGGTCAGGGTGATGGCCATCGGGCGGCCCTGGTGCACGGCGCCCGGCGGATAGCGGTCGATCGCGGCGGCGAGGGCTGCCGGATCGAGCTTGCCGCCCGGTCCCTCGACGGGCACGAGTCGGCAGCCGCCGGTCAGGAATTCCGGTGCCCCGCATTCGTCCGCCGTCACATGCGCCTCGGAATGGCAGAAGGTCACGCCGCCGGGGCGGGCGACGCTCGCAAGCGCCAGCGAGTTCGCCGCCGTGCCGGTGCCGACGAAGAAGACCGCCACCTCGCGCTGAAAGATCTGATTGAAACGTTCCTCGATCTGCCTGTCGAGTTCGCTGGTGCCATAGGCAGCCGCAGCACCCGATGCCTCCTTCACGAGACTTTCGGCAATCAGCGGGTGGGCACCGGCCCAGTTGTCGGAGGCGAAGAACATGGATCGTCCTGTGGTTGGATGAAGGAGTGGTTCACTGCCGGAGATTAGGGATTTCCCGGCCGCGATCAATGGTCTCAAAGTCGGACCGATCGCAAGGATGGTGGGTTGCAAGAAACGCAACCGATCCGTCGATGCAAAGAAAGAAAATTTCCTCGCAAGTGTCGATCCGGCAATCATCGGTCCGTCCCCTGCCGGAATTTTCCGGTTCACTCTTGAAGTGCGGCGGGGTTTCTGGCATAGAGGCGCAGGAATTAGGTCAGATGAGTTGACCTAATTTGAGGCTTTTGGCGGACGCGACACCATGTGTCTGTCATGACCTCGGACTAGATTTGCGATAGATTGGCCGCTTGCCATGCAGGCGGACTTGTCTCGCGGGCCGGTTCCGGGTTGCCGGGCAGGCGCGCGCGATACAACAGGAGGGAAGGCGATGACGAAGATGGCTCCGTCTGAAGGATCGATGATGGCGCATGCGCGCGCGGACGAGACGCGCGCCGGGGCCGCGACCAAGCGTGCCGGCCTTCCCGCCAAACAGGGGCTCTATGATCCGTCCAACGAGCATGATGCCTGCGGCGTCGGCTTCATCGCCCACATGAAGGGCGAGAAGTCGCACCAGATCATCAAGGACGGCCTGTTCATCCTCGAGAACATGACCCATCGCGGCGCCGTCGGTGCCGATCCGCTGATGGGCGACGGTGCCGGCATTCTCGTTCAGATCCCGGACCGCTTCTTCCGCGAGGAAATGGCCAAGCAGGGCGTCACCCTGCCGAAGGCGGGCGAGTACGCCGTCGGACATTTCTTCTTCCCGCAGGACGAAGAGCAGATCGCCCATTTCAAGGAGGTCATCGCCGAGGTCTGCCAGGACGAGGGGCAGCACCTGCTCGGCTATCGCGACGTTCCGGTCGACAATTCGTCGCTCTCGAAGGCGCCGGATATCGCCGCGACCGAGCCGCGTCACATCCAGGTATTCATCGGGGCCGGCCGGGACGCCGCGACCCAGGAAACGTTCGAACGCCGGCTGTTCCTGCTGCGCAAGGTGATCTCCAACCGCATCTACGACCAGTACGGCGGCCACGAGACCGGCTTCTACCCGGTTTCGCTGTCGTCCTCGACCATCGTCTACAAGGGCATGTTCCTCGCCTACCAGGTCGGCGCCTATTACCAGGACCTGCGCGATCCGCGTTTCGTCTCGGCCGTGGCGCTCGTCCACCAGCGCTTCTCGACCAACACCTTCCCGTCGTGGAAGCTCGCGCATCCGTATCGTATGGTCGCCCACAACGGCGAGATCAACACGCTGCGCGGCAACGTCAACTGGATGGCCGCACGTCAGGCCTCCGTCTCGTCGCCGCTCTTCGGCGCCGACATTTCCAAGCTCTGGCCGATCTCCTACGAGGGGCAGTCGGACACCGCCTGCTTCGACAACGCGCTCGAATTCCTGATGCGCGGCGGCTACCCGATGGCGCAGGCGGTGATGATGCTGATCCCGGAAGCCTGGGCCGGCAACCAGTTGATGTCGGCCGAACGGAAGGCCTTTTACGAGTACCATGCGGCGCTGATGGAGCCGTGGGACGGCCCGGCGGCGGTCGCCTTCACGGACGGCAAGCAAATCGGCGCGACGCTCGACCGCAACGGCCTGCGTCCGGCTCGCTACATCGTCACCAGCGACGACCGGGTCATCATGGCCTCTGAAGCGGGCACGCTGCCGGTTCCGGAGGAGCGGATCGTCAAGAAGTGGCGCCTGCAACCGGGCAAGATGCTGCTCATCGACATGGAGAAGGGCCGCATCATCTCCGACGAGGAGGTGAAGTCCGAGCTCGCCAAGACCCATCCCTATCGCGAGTGGCTCGACCGCACGCAGCTGATCCTCGAAGACCTGAAGCCGGTCGAACCGCGGGCGCTGCGCCGCGACGTGTCGCTGCTCGACCGCCAGCAGGCCTTCGGCTACACGGTCGAGGACACCAAGCTTCTGATGTCGCCGATGGCCACCACCGGCCAGGAAGCGATCGGCTCGATGGGCACGGACACGCCGATCTCGGCGATGTCGCAGAAGTCGAAGCTGCTCTACACCTATTTCAAGCAGAACTTCGCGCAGGTCACCAACCCGCCGATCGATCCGATCCGCGAAGAGTTGGTCATGAGCCTCGTCTCCTTCATCGGACCGCGGCCGAACCTGCTCGACCACGAAGGCGCGGCACGGGCGAAGCGGCTCGAAGTGCGCCAGCCGATCCTCACCAACGGTGACCTCGAGAAGATCCGCTCGATCGGCCACACCGAGGACCGGTTCGACACCAAGACGCTGGACTTCACCTATGACGCCGAGCGCGGCGCCGAAGGCATGCCGGAAATGCTCGACCGCCTCTGCGAGCGGGCGGAGGCTGCCGTTCGCGGCGGTTACAACATCATCGTTCTCTCCGACCGCCAGATCGGGCCGGACCGGATCGCTATTCCCGCGCTGCTCGCCACCGCGGCCGTGCACCACCACCTGATCCGCAAGGGGCTCCGGACCTCGGTCGGCATCGTCGTCGAGTCCGGCGAGCCGCGCGAAGTGCATCACTTCTGCTGTCTTGCTGGCTACGGTGCCGAGGCGATCAATCCTTATCTCGCCTTCGATACGCTCACCGACATGCACAAGCACGGCGAGTTCCCGAAGGAAGTCGACGCCAACGAAGTCGTCTACCGCTACATCAAGGCGGTCGGTAAGGGCATTCTCAAGGTCATGTCCAAAATGGGCATCTCGACCTACCAGTCCTATTGCGGCGCGCAGATCTTCGATGCCGTCGGCCTGTCGTCGGAGCTGGTCAACCAGTACTTCTTCGGCACCGCCACGACCATCGAAGGCATCGGGCTCAAGGAAATCGCCGAGGAGACCGTTAACCGTCACCACGCCGCCTTCGGCAAGGACCCGGTTCTTGCCAACACGCTCGACATCGGCGGCGAGTACGCCTTCCGCATGCGCGGTGAAAACCACGCCTGGAGCCCGGATTCGATTGCTGCTCTCCAGCATGCGGTGCGCGGCAATTCGCGCGACCGCTACCGCGAGTTTGCCCAGATGGTGAACGACACCTCGCTCAGGCTGAACTCGATCCGCGGGCTGTTCACCATCAAGTCGGCGAACGAGCTCGGCCGCAAGCCGGTAGCGCTCGAGGAAGTCGAACCGGCCGTCGAGATCGTCAAGCGCTTCTCGACGGGTGCGATGTCCTTCGGCTCGATCAGCCGCGAGGCGCATACGACGCTCGCGATCGCGATGAACAAGATCGGCGGCAAGTCGAACACCGGTGAGGGCGGCGAGGAAGCCGACCGCTACATGCCGCTCCTCGACGGATCGGCCAATCCCGAACGCTCGGCGATCAAGCAGGTGGCCTCCGGCCGTTTCGGCGTGACGACCGAATATCTCGTCAATGCCGACGTGCTGCAGATCAAGGTCGCGCAGGGTGCGAAGCCCGGCGAAGGCGGCCAGCTGCCCGGTCACAAGGTCGATGCAACGATTGCCAAGACCCGTCATTCGACCCCGGGCGTCGGCCTCATCTCGCCGCCGCCGCACCACGACATCTATTCGATCGAGGATCTGGCACAGCTGATCTTCGACCTGAAGAACGTCAACCCGGCCGCCGACATCTCGGTCAAGCTGGTGTCGGAAGTGGGCGTCGGCACGGTTGCGGCCGGTGTCGCCAAGGCGCGTGCCGACCATATCACCATCTCCGGCTTCGATGGCGGGACCGGCGCTTCGCCACTCACCTCGCTGAAGCATGCCGGCTCTCCGTGGGAAATCGGCCTCGCCGAAACCCAGCAGACGCTCGTACTCAACGGGCTTCGCTCGCGCGTCGCCCTGCAGGTCGATGGCGGCCTCAAGACCGGCCGTGACGTCATCATCGGGGCGATGCTCGGCGCCGACGAGTTCGGCTTCGCCACTGCTCCGCTGATCGCGGCTGGCTGCGTGATGATGCGCAAGTGCCATCTGAACACCTGTCCGGTCGGCGTCGCGACCCAGGATCCGGTTCTCCGGAAGCGCTTCAAGGGGACGCCGGAACACGTCGTCAACTACTTCTTCTTCGTGGCCGAAGAGGTTCGCGAAATCCTCGCCTCGCTCGGCGTGCGCAAGCTCGACGAGATCATCGGTGCCTCGGAATATCTCGAGAAGGAAGAGATGCTCGCCCACTGGAAGGCCAAGGGGCTCGATTTCACGAAGATCTTCCACAAGGTGGAGGCGCCGAAGGAAGCGACCTGCTGGACGACCCGCCAGAAGCACCCGATCGACGACGTGCTCGACCGCAAGCTGATCGAGAAGGCGATGCCGGCTCTCGAAAGCAAGCAGCCGGTGGTCTTCGACGTCGACATCAAGAACGTCGATCGCTCCGCCGGTGCCATGCTCTCGGGCGAAGTCGCCAGGCGCCACGGCCACAAGGGCCTCAAGGACGACACCATCCACGTCACCCTGCGCGGCACGGCGGGCCAGTCCTTCGGCGCCTTCCTCGCCCGCGGCATCACCTTCGATCTCGTCGGTGACGGCAACGACTACGTCGGCAAGGGCCTCTCCGGCGGACGCATCATCGTCCGGCCGCCGGAAAACGCTCGGATCGTCGCCGAGAACTCGATCATCGTCGGCAACACCGTTCTCTACGGCGCCATCGAGGGCGAGTGCTACTTCCGCGGTGTGGCCGGCGAACGCTTCGCCGTGCGCAACTCCGGTGCGGTGGCCGTCGTCGAAGGCGTGGGCGACCATGGTTGCGAGTACATGACCGGTGGCGTCGTCGTCGTGCTCGGACAGACGGGCCGCAACTTCGCGGCCGGCATGTCCGGCGGCGTCGCCTACGTTCTCGACGAGGAGGGCGACTTCGCGTCGCGCTGCAACATGGCAATGGTCGAGCTGGAGCCGGTGCCGGAAGAGGACGACATGCTGGAGAAGCTGCACCACCACGGTGGAGACCTCATGCACAAGGGCCGCGTCGACGTCTCGGGCGACATGACCCGCCATGACGAGGAGCGTCTCTACCAGCTGATCTCCAACCACCTGCACTACACGGGGTCGGCGCGGGCAAAGGATATTCTCGACCGCTGGGCCGAGTTCCGTCCGAAATTCCGCAAGGTGATGCCGGTCGAGTACCGCCGCGCGCTGGAAGAGATGGAGCGGATGCGCATGGGGGTCGCCGCCGAATGAGCGCGATGATCATCACCACCACGCCGACGATCGAAGGCCGATCGATCGTCGAGTACAAGGGTATCGTGACCGGCGAAGCGATCCTCGGCACGAATATCTTCCGCGACATCTTTGCCGGCATCCGCGATCTCGTTGGTGGTCGTTCGGCGTCCTACGAACAGGTCTTGCGGGAAGCCCGCGAAACCGCACTTCGCGAAGTCGAACAGGAAGCACGGCGTCTCGGCGCGAATGCGGTCGTCGGCGTCGATATTGATTATGAGAATGTTTCCACCGGTTCCAGCGGCTCGATGCTGATGGTGTCCGTGTCGGGAACTGCCGTCGTGGTACGGTAAGGGAGACAGCAATGGGCAAGGTAACTGGTTTCATGGAGATCGACCGGCAGGTGGCGAAGTATCAGCCGGCCTCCGACCGTATCCGCCACTTCCGCGAATTCACGATTCCCATGTCGGATGCCGAAGTCACCAAGCAGGCGGCGCGCTGCATGGACTGTGGCATTCCTTATTGCCACGGCCCGACAGGGTGTCCGGTACACAACCAGATCCCGGACTGGAACGACCTCGTCTACAACGGCAAGTGGGAAGAGGCGATCCGCAACCTGCATTCGACCAACAACTTCCCGGAATTCACCGGCCGTGTCTGCCCGGCGCCGTGCGAAGAGGCCTGTACGCTCAATCTCGAAGACACGCCGGTCGCCATCAAGACCGTCGAGCAGGCGCTGGCCGACAAGGCCTATGAACTCGGCTTCATCGTGCCGCAGCCGTCGACCGTCCATACCGGCAAGAAGGTTGCGATCATCGGGTCCGGCCCGTCCGGCCTTGCCGCCGCCCAGCAGCTCGGCCGCGCCGGTCACGAGGTGCATGTCTACGAGCGCGAGACGAAGCCCGGCGGCCTGCTCCGCTACGGCATTCCGGACTTCAAGATGGAGAAGAACTTCATCGACCGCCGCGTCGAGCAGATGATGGGCGAGAACGTCACCTTCCATTGCGGCGTCAATGTCGGCGTCGACGTGGCCGTCGAGAAGCTTCTCGCCGACTATGACGCGGTTCTCTATTGCGGCGGCTCCGAAATGCCGCGCGAGGCCGGCATTCCCGGTGCGGACCTGCACGGTGTTCACGATGCGATGCCCTATCTCGTCCAGCAGAACCGCCGCGTCGGCCGGGAGAACATCGACAGCGTCGGCTGGCCGTCCGATCCGATCCTCGCCGGTGGCAAGCACGTCGTCGTCGTCGGCGGTGGCGACACCGCGTCGGACTGCGTCGGAACGGCATTCCGCCAGGGTGCCGTCAAGGTGACCCAGCTCGACATTCGTCCGCGCCCGCCGGAAGTCGAGGACAAGCTCGCGGTCTGGCCTTTCTGGGCAACGAAGATGCGCACCTCCTCCAGCCAGGCCGAAGGCGCGGTGCGGGAGTTCCAGGTCGGCACGCTCGCCTTCGTCGGTGAGGATGGCGTCCTGACCGGCGTCAAGTGCTGCCAGGTCGACGATCGCCGCAAGCCGATCGCCGGTTCGGAGTTCATCATCAAGGCCGATCTCGCCTTCATCGCAATCGGCTTCCGCGGCCCCTTCGCCGAAGGCGTGCTGAAGGAGCTCGACGGCAAGCTGACGCTCAACACCGACCGTCGCGGCTCAACCAACGTCGTCGCCGACGATAAGGACTACAAGACCTCGGTTCCGAAGCTCTGGGCGGCCGGCGACGTGCGTCGTGGCCAGTCTCTGGTGGTCTGGGCGATCCGCGAAGGCCGGCAGGCGGCGCGTGCCATTGACGAAGCTCTGATGGGGGAAAGTGTCCTGCCGCGTTGAGCAGTAAGGCAACGGAAATACGGACGGGCCGCGGCGACGCGGCCCGTTTCCTATTGGAGGACAGTGTTCGCCTGCGGCAGGGCGTAATCGTCGACCCGACCGCGTGGCGGCGGTGGCAGCTGTCCTCTCTGCACGAGGTTTTCGCGCGGGGAGGGGAATGCCGCCGCCGGCGGCGGTTCGTCGCCGAGCAGCTTTGTCCCGCCGTCGAGGTCGGGGTCGGTCATATTGATCGGCTGGGTCGAGACGATGTTCTGCATCTGCGACGGCGGAAGGCTCCTCAACTCGGGGAGATTGCCTCCGTCGAGCGTCATGAATTCGGGGCTTGCCATTTCACCGAGGTGCCGGCGTGCGGGTTTCTCGACGTAAAAGGCCATCTTGCGCTTGCCGGCGGCGGTGAGATTGATGCCGTCCGATCCGCGCAGGCGGACCTGCTGGCCGTTGATGTCCGAGCCGGTGAGGATGAAGCGTCCGTCCGCATCGACGAACCCTTCCCATATGTCGATGAACTCGCCGCCGTGCGCCTCGACAGTCTTCTGGTAGATACCGTTCAGCATCAGGGCATCGGAGGTCATGTTCTGCGGGCGGAACGGCGGCATGCCGACCCAGAGCAGCGGAAGCTTGCGGTCGGTGACGGTCTTCGCGAGCGCGATGATCCTGCGCTCGTACTCCTTGTGCCAGTCGTCGGTCCGGAAGTCTTGCCTGCCGGCTGCCGTCACCATCTGCTGGCGGTCGTTGGCGCCGATCTCGATCACCACCAGGTCGGGCTTCACTTCGTCCAGAATCGTCGGAAGTTCCGTCTGCCAGTTGTAGTAGTCTTCGCGGACGAGGCCCGACGAACCGTTGCTCTTCTCTATGACGGTGACGCCCGCCGAATTGGCAAAGGCTTCGTCGAGTCCCTCCGCAAGGCCGCCGGCGATGAAGTCGCCGACGACGAGGACCTTGCGTGCGTTCTCCAGCTTGACGGTCGGCGGTGGCGGTGGCGGCGCGGCCGGGCTCGCCGCGGTTTTCGGTGTCTTCTTCGGCGCACGCGGTGTGGTGATCTTGCGCCGGGTCGGGACCGGCTCGATCGGTTCGATGTAGCGCGGCCCGCCGAAGAGCAGGTCGAGCAGCGTTCTCCGTTCGCGGTACTGCGCCTGCACGGCGTCCGGAGTGGCGAGCAGCGGCAGAACGAGCGCAAGCACGGCGAGCCAGAGGCTGCCGCGCCAATGCCTATATCCGCTCTTTTGCCGCATCACGTTCCACCGTCTGGTCGGTTTCCGTCTCGTCTTGCGGGGTCACACTATTCCGGACGCCGGCGCTCGGGCAAGGTCAGTTACGCAGGGCCTCGAGAAGGCGGCGGGAAGGTTCGCCGTCAACCTCCATCCCGAGCCGTGATTGCAGCGCCGTGATGGCCGCCTTCGATCCGGAGCCGAAATTGCCGTCGATCTCGCCTTCATAATAGCCGAGTGCCTGCATGCGCGTCTGCAACTCGAACTTCTCCTTGATGTCGAGTGTTCCGTTCGGCCGTGGCCAGGTCTGCCGCATCCCGCCGTAACCGGCGATTTCGTCGGCGAGCAGGCCGACCGCCAACGCGTAGCTGTCAGCCGCATTGTAGCGCTTGATGACGAAGAAGTTCTTGGTCATCAGGAAGCCCGGTCCGCCGGGACCTGCCGGCATCTTCAGCACGGCGCGGTCGCCGCCATTCCTGAAGCCCTTGCCGTTCGGCCGGACGAAGCCGAGCTTCACCCATTCGGCGAGAGTCTTGGTCTTGCCCTCGTAGGCGGCGCCGCCCTTCGGCACGGCGATCTCGTAGCCCCAGGTCTTGCCCGCCTGCCAGCCGTTCTTGTCGAGCAGGTTGGCGGAGGTCGCGAGCGCGTCGCCGACCGAATGCCAGATGTCCTTGCGGCCGTTGCCGTCCGCGTCGACCGCGTAGAGCAGGTAGCTCGACGGGATGAACTGGGTATGACCCATGGCCCCGGCCCAGGAGCCCATCAGGTTCTTCGAGGCGACATCACCGTTCTGCAGCATCCGGAGCGCGGCGATCAGCTGCTTCTTGGCGTATTTCGAGCGCTTGGGGTCGGCATAGGCGAGCGTCGCCAAAGCGGTCGGCACGTGGTGCAGTCGCTCCGGCGTCTCGAGTGCGGCGCCGTAGTTCGATTCCATCGACCAGATGGCGAGCAGGATGTTCCGGTCGACGCCGAAATGCCGTTCCAGAGCGGCGAGCGTCGAGCCGTATTTGGCGGCCATCTCGCGGCCGATCTTCACCGTGTACGGATTGACGCGCGAATCGATATAGTCCCAGATCTGCGACCTGAATTCCGGTTGATAGCGAGCCTTCTCCAGGACGTCCGGATCGGGCGAGGAGACGCCTGCGAAGGCGGCATTGTAGGTGCGCTCGCTGATGCCGTTCTTGGCCGCGGTGGCATAGAAGCCGTTGACCCATTTCTTGAAGCCGGCATCGGCCATTGCGGCGCCTGGCAGCATGAGGGTGGCCAGCGAAATGCCAAGGGCTCCGAGAAGCTTGCGGTTCTGTCTGGTCATTGGAATTTCCCCGCTATCGTACGGTTCATTTTCCAGCCTTTGTGAGGGCTGTTCACCTCAGGTTAAGGCAATTGCGTCAACAAATTCTTTACCATGACGCTTCGGACCAGCACAGGCCTTTGCGAAATGGAGGCAAATATATAAGAGTTCACAGGCGTGAGATGAGGACGCCTGCCGGAATGTCCTCAAGGAGGGACGAGTGGTTCAACATAACAAGCTCCGTAAAGCTGTTTTTCCCGTCGCGGGCCTCGGCACGCGCTTCCTTCCCGCCACCAAGGCGGTTCCGAAGGAGATGCTTACGGTCGTCGACAAGCCCGTCATCCAGTACGTGGTCGACGAGGCGGCGGAAGCCGGGATCGAGCATTTCGTTTTCGTCACGGGGCGCGGCAAGGGCGTCATCGAGGACTATTTCGACATCCAGTTCGAGCTGGAGCAGACCCTCAAGGCCAGAAACAAGAACGCCGAGCTGACCTTGCTCTCGGGCCTGCTGCCGAAGGCCGGCTCGGCGAGCTTCACCCGTCAGCAGGAACCGCTCGGACTGGGCCATGCCGTCTGGTGCGCCCGCGATATCGTCGGCGGCGAGCCCTTTGCACTGTTGTTGCCGGACATGATCATGCGGGCCGAGAAGGGCTGCCTCAAGGGCATGGTCGAGCTTTACGGGAAGACTGGCGGCAACGTCATCGCCGTCGAGGAGTGCGCTCCCGACCAGGCCCACAAATACGGCATCGTCGGCGTTGGCGAGCAGCTCGAAGGCGGTTTCCGGATCACAGAAATGGTTGAGAAGCCGGCCAGGGGCACCGCGCCGTCGAACTTCTTCATCAACGGCCGCTACATCCTGCAGCCGGAGATTTTCGCGATCCTCGAGACCCAGGAGCGCGGCGCCGGAAACGAGATCCAGCTGACCGACGGCATGCTGAAGCTCGCCAAGACGCAAGCCTTCGCCGGCTACCACTTTAAGGGACAGACCTTCGACTGTGGCGCCAAGGACGGTTTCATTCTCGCCAATGTCAGTTTCGCCATTGAGCGTGCCGATATCCGCCCGATGATCGAGGAGCCGCTCAAGGCCCTGCTCGCCGCCCTCAAGTAGGGCGGCTCAGCGCTTGGCCGTCAGGCCGACCATCGCATTCCAGGTTTCGGAGTCGGTTGCGGATCGCCGGTCGGTGTATTCGTAACCGACATCCGCGGTCAGATCGAGGTAGCGGTTGAGGCTGTAGGTCAGGCCGGCACCTGCCGTGTACTTGACGCTGTCCGAGACTCCGGCATCCGACGGGTAGTCGGTCCAGGTCGCGCCGCCGGTGAGGCGGGCGACCAGATTGCTGCGCAACTGGTGGGTGACGGCGGCGTTCAGCGCATAGATGACGGCGCCGCTGACGCCCGCCGTCGTCGACGGGTCGATGGTGGTGGAAAGCCGGAGATCGACATCGGTGCCGCGATGCGGTGACCATGCGATGTTGCCGTCGACCGTCACGGCCGCGATGTCTTCGAGGCGGCTGTCGTCGAAATCCTGGATACGGTAGCCGAGCGACAACTCGCCTCTCAGCTTTTCGCCGAAATCCGAGCTGATGCCGGCTTTTGCTGCATAGACATCCGCCGAACGGGCATAGCCGCTCGAATCCGTCTTCTCGTCGTAGAGGACACGCCCGATCGACGCTTCCACGAAGGGAATGAGCGCCGGGGAGATTTCGTAGCCGAGCCGGGCACGAAGGGTGCCCGCCGTCCGGTTGCGATCGGAAAGCGATACCTGCGTGCCGTCGGAAAGTTCGACATCCGAATACAGCCAGCGTTCGACGTCCGCTCCGAGCGTTCCCCGCAGCCGTCCGAAGTCGTGCTCGACGGAGGCGCCGCCCGTGAAGTGGTGGATGCCGGACTGTACCGACGCACCGGAAATCGCGTTCGGGTCGTTGGTGTCCTCGCGGCTGAAACCGTAGCCGGCGCGCAGATGCGCAGTCGTGCTGTCGGAGAGATCGAGCCGCAGATCGGCATCGATATTGGCGCGCGGATCGGTCGCGCCGTCGCCGGAAAGATTGCGTTGCCAGTAGCCTTCACCGGTGATGGTCAGCTGATGGCGGGACCAGTCGGATGTGAGCGATCCCTTGAGACCCGTCTCCCAGAAGGTCCGCTGCTGCTTGTCGCCTCCGGTCCGGTTCGATTCGACGCCGAGTCTCTGCATCAAGGCAGGGCGCAACGTCATCGTGCCGAGGCGGATGCCGGGCGCTTCGGTGTCGCCTGCCAGCGCACGCGTCGGGGCGTCCTGGGCAGGGGCCTCACGAGTGTTCGTCCGGCCGAAATCGGAGGCTTCGGGATCTTCCGCAGGGACCGAGCCGGTCACCGGGTTGGCGGGAGCGTCCGGTTCCGTTGGCTGGATCGCCCTCCTGGCCGGCGTTGCGGCCGTCTCCGTCCCGCTGGCGGCCGCCGCACCATCCTGACCCTGATCGGCAGCGGGCGCCGGCAGCGGCTGCCAGACGGCCTGCGCGGACGCCGGCGAGACGGCGCCGACGAGACTGCCGGCGGTGACGCAGGCGGCCAGCAGGCGTGGCGCCTGCGGGCGCTTTCCTCCGGCTCCGCTTCTTGCAATTGAATTCATGGGGTTCAGGCTCGGCGATCGCTTGAAAATGCTTACCCAAACGTAAAGCCATGTGGTTAACGTTTGGTTGCGACTGCTCCTGCCGTCCCGTTGCTTGCGACCGCCTGCTGTGACTGCAACGCCACTGGGTTGTGCAAGAAATGTGGACCGAAAGCCGCAGCAAGCATCGAAATGTGGACAAGAAAAAGCAAAAGCAGTATGGATCGCCCATGATCAAGCGCGCTGTTAAACTTGTCGAAGCCGGGGCTATCGAATCCGCCCTGCGCACCGTTGCAACCGAAAAGAGTGGTCTGGACGCCCTGCAGGATGCCCTGACCGGGTATCTCGCAAGTCCCTTCTGCAACGCGATCAAGGTGATCGGCAGCATTTCCGGTCGCGTCGTCGTCAGCGGCGTCGGCAAGAGCGGCCACATTGGCTCGAAGATCGCCGCGACCTTCGCGTCGACCGGCACGCCATCCTTCTTCGTCCATCCGGTGGAGGCCAATCACGGCGATCTCGGCATGATCGCCCGCGACGACGTGATCCTGGCGATGTCCTGGAGCGGCGAGAGCACCGAACTGCACGGTATCCTCTCCTATTCGCGGCGCTTCTCCATTCCGCTGATCGCGATGACGGCCGGCGAAACATCGACGCTGGCGCGCGAGGCCGACATCGTGCTGCTGCTGCCCAAGGAGCAGGAAGCCTGCCCGCACGGCCTCGCTCCGACGACCTCGACGATGATGCAGCTCGCCATGGGCGACGCGCTCGCGGTCTCGCTGCTCGAGGCACGCGGCTTCACGGCGCTCGATTTCCGCACCTTCCATCCGGGCGGCAAGCTCGGTGCGATGCTGACGCATGTGACTGACATCATGCACACCGGCGAGAGCATTCCGCTGGTGCCGCTCGGCACCTCGATGCCAGATGCGATCACCATGCTGTCGATGAAGCGCTTCGGCTGCGTCGGCGTCGTGGATGGTGAGGGCACGCTGTGCGGCATTGTCACCGACGGCGACATCGCCCGTCATCTTGCGCGCAACCTCGCGGAACTGACGGTTGACGACGTCATGACGCGCAATCCGAAGATCGTCGCGCCGGCAACGCTCGCGACGAGTGCGATGGGCCTGCTCAACCAGCACAACATCTCGGCGCTCTTCGTCGCCGACGAGGATCGCACACCGCTCGGCATCGTGCATTTCCACGACCTGCTGCGGATCGGCGTCGCCTGATCGCCGATCAGGCCGCCTCTACCACCAGATCCCGTCCTGTCCCTGAGACCACCTTCACCTTGGTGCCCGTCGGCAGGTCCGGTCCCATGACCGGCCAATAGGTGTCGTCGAGACGGATGCGCCCCCGACCATTGACGATCGGTTCCGGGAGGGTCGCCGTTCGCCCGACGAGGCTCGCGCCCCGTTGGTTGAGCAGCGGCTCGTCGGTCACCTGCTCGCCGCCCGACAGGAAGCGACGGCCGGCAAAGGTCGCGGCCACCGCAAGGGTGGCAAAGACGAGAAACTGCAGCTGCCAGACCCAGAAGCCCATCGTCCACAGCAGGATGGACAAAAGTCCCGTCAGCAGCGCGCCGATTCCGATCCAGACAAGGAAGACGCCGGGCAGCGCCAGTTCTGCGGCGAGCAGGACGAGGCCGAGAAGCCACCAGCTCCAGGGGCCGAGTTCGCTAATCAGGCGCATCAGCATGGCTTAGCTCTCCTCGCTCGGCGCGCTCGTGGCGAAGGGGTTCACAGCGGGCGTCGAGCGGGCAGGGGCCATGCGCGGGCGGGGTGGCTGGGCGGGCGCATCGCCGAAGACCTCACGGGCGATGGCGCCGATCCCGCCGAGCGTGCCGATGAGGCTCGAGGCCTCCATCGGCATCAGCACCACCTTCGAATTGGACGCCGTGCCGATCGAGGTCATCGCCTCGGTGTATTTCTGCGCCACGAAGTAGTTGATCGCGTTGATGTCGCCGGCGGCGATCGCCTGCGACACCATCTGCGTCGCCTTGGCTTCGGCCTCCGCCAGACGTTCACGGGCTTCCGCCTCGCGGTAGGCGGCCTCACGCTGGCCTTCTGCTTCGAGGATGGCCGACTGCTTGGCGCCCTCCGCCCGCAGGATCTGCGCGTTGCGGTAGCCTTCGGCTTCGAGCACCTGCGCACGCTTCTCGCGTTCGGCCTTCATCTGTCGCGCCATCGCGTCGACGAGATCGGCCGGCGGGCGGATGTCCTTGATCTCGACGCGCGTGACCTTGATGCCCCATGGGCCGACCGCCTCGTCGACGACCCTGAGCAGCCGCTCGTTGATCTGCTCGCGATTGGAGAGCAACTCGTCGAGGTCCATCGAGCCCATGACCGAACGGATGTTGGTCATCGTGAGGTTGAGGATCGCGTTTTCGAGGTTGGCGACCTGGTAGGCCGCCTGGGCGGCGTTCAGCACCTGGTAGAAGGCGACGGCGTCGGCCGAGACGCTGGCATTGTCCTTGGTGATGACTTCCTGGGTCGGAACGTCCAGCACCTGTTCCATGACATTCAGCTTGGCGCCGATCCGCTCGATGAACGGCACGATCAGGTTGAGGCCCGGCTCCAGCGTCCGGGTGTAGCGGCCGAAGCGCTCGATGGTGTAGCGGAAACCCTGCGGCACCGTCTTGATCCCGGCGAACAAGACCAGGATGACGAGTGCCACGAGTGCGATGACGACGATATCCGAACCGGCGAGACCCATTTCTGCCCTCCTCTACACGGTGTCGTGGCAGTTGATCACTTCGCCACGTTAAGCGCAAGAAACAACAGCGGGTTTTCGCCGGCGTGGGGCGGTCAGACCCAGCCCTGCAGCTCGCGGCGCACAACCTTTTCGAGCACGCGCATGCCTTCGGGACTGTCGTTGAGGCAGGGGATGTGGACGAACTTTTCGCCGCCGTGCTCGTGGAAGCTCTCCGCGGCCTCGCCGGCGATTTCTTCCAGCGTCTCCAGACAGTCGGAGACGAAGCCCGGATTGATGACGGCGATTCGCTTCACGCCTTCCCTCGCAAGCTTCTCGACGGTCTTGTCCGTATAGGGCTGCAGCCACTCCTCGGGCCCGAACCGCGACTGGAAGGTCACCATGAACCTGTCCTTCGGCAGGCCGAGGCGCTCGCGCAACAGCCGTCCCGTCTTCTGGCAGAAACAGTGATAGGGGTCGCCCTGTTTGAAATAGGACTGCGGGATGCCGTGGAAGGAGGCGAGCAGCATTTCCGGCTGCCAGTCGAGGCCGGCCAGCGTCTTTTCCACCGAGACCGCCAGCGCATCGATGTATTCCGGGTCGTCGTGGTATTGCGGCACGGTGCGCAGCGCCGGCTGCCAGCGCATCGCCATCAGCTTCTCGAAGGCCTTGTCGTTGACGGTCGCCGTCGTCGAGGCGGCATATTGCGGATAGAGCGGGAAGAGAAGGATCTTGTCGCAGCCCGCCGCCTGCAGCGCGTCGATCTTCGTGGCGATCGACGGCTGGCCGTAGCGCATCGCCCAGTCGACGACGACGTCCGGAAGATCACTGAGCGCCTCGGTCAGCAGGTCCGACTGGCTGCGGGTATAGGTGCGCAGGTAGCTCTCGTCCTTCTCCTTGTTCCAGATCTCCGCATAGGCCTTGCCGACCTTCTGCGGGCGGGTGTTGAGCACGATGCCGAAGAGGATCGGGTACCATTTCCACGGAGACCATTCGATCACGCGCTTGTCGGTCAGGAATTCCTTCAGGTAGCGCCGCATCGAGGTGTAGTCGGTGCCGTCCGGCGTGCCGAGGTTGACCAGAAGGACGCCGACCTTTCCGAAGCGAACGGGCGGGTGGTCGGCGGGCAGGTGGGTGAGATCGGCTGTCATTGTCTGTGCTTGTCCTGATCCTGTATCGCCGTCTGGCAGATTGGTGAGCGCGGCGCGCGTAAGTCTTTTCTAAAAAGAAAAGCCGGTCCGGGGAAGCCCGGACCGGCCTGATGCCTGCGGCAAAGCGACGTTATTTCGCAGGAACCTCGAGTTCCTGGCCGACCATCAGGAAGTTGGGGTTCTTCAGCTTGTTGGCCTCGGCGATCTTCGACCACATCATGCCGTCGCCGAAGAGTTCCTTGGCGATCTTCCAGAGGTTGTCGCCGGCTGCCACGGAGTAGGTCTTGACGGTCGCGACCGCCGCATCGGCTGCCGCCGGTGCCGGGGTTTCTGTCGCGGGTGCTGTTGCTGCCGGGGCCTGCGCAGCGGCTGCGACTTCGGCAATGCGGCCGTCGGTATAGGGCTTGTACGGGCTGTTCTTGGCGACGTAGTCGGCCACCACCGTTTCGAGGCCCGGACCGTAGTCGTAGGCGTTCGTGCCGGCGCTCGCGAAGATCTTGTAGCCGTCGCCGCCTGCGCGCATGTAGTTGTTGGTCGCCACGCCATAGACCTTCGCCGGGTCGAGCGGCACGAAAGCGTCGCCCTCCTTGACCTCGACGGAGATCACGCGGCTGCCCGGCGGCTTCGACTTGTCGAAGCTGTATTTCAGGCCGGAGACCTGCGGGAAGCGGCCGGCGCCTTCCTCGATCTGGCTGAGGCCGTTCTCGAGTGCCGCGACGATGTCGGCACCCTTCAGCTGGAAGGTGGCAAGCGTGTTCTGGAACGGCAGCACGGTCAGCACTTCGCCCATGGTGACGACGCCGCCGTCGATCGAGGCGCGCAGGCCGCCGCCGTTCTGGATGGCGATCGTGATACCCTGATCCTTGACGCGGTCGACCATGGAGTCGGCGACGAGGTTGCCCATCGAGCATTCCTTGACGCGGCAGACCTCACGCGAGCCGTCGATGACGTCGGCGGACTGGCCGATTTCCTTCTTCTTCAGTTCCTCGATCGGGCCGGCCAGTTCCGCCACCTTGGCGGTGTAGCCTTCATCCGGCTTGACGGAGGCATCGAGCAGCTTCGGCGCGCCTTCGGCCGACTTGACCACGCCGGCATCGTCGAAGACGACCTTCAGGTCGCCGAGATACTTCGAATAGGCGTAGGCGGTCACGATCGGAACGTCGACGCCCGACGGCGACTTGACCAGCGTCGGGTAGGGGCCGGCCGCCTTCTCGTCGGTGCTCGACAGCAGCGTGTGGCTGTGCCCGCCGACGATCACGTCGATGCCGTCGACGGCTTTGGCGATCTCCTGGTCCTTGACGTAGCCGACATGCGAGAGCAGCACGATCTTGTTGACGCCGGCGGCCTGGATCTCCTTCACCGCATCCTTCAGATAGCCGATCTCGTCGGCGAACAGCACGTCCTTGCCGGGCGACGAGGTTTCGTCGGTGTCGCTCGCAAGCACGGAGACGATCGCGACCTTCTCGCCGCCGAACTCCTTGACGATGTAGGGCTTGTACTTGTCGGCGATCGGCGTGTTGAGGCCGGCGAGCGTGTTGCCGGAGATCATCGGGAACTTGAGCGCCGCGATGAAACGGGCGAGCTCTTCCGGGCCGTCGTCGAATTCGTGGTTGCCGATCGCCATGGCGTCGAAGCCGATGCCGTTCATGAACTCGGCGATCGGTGCGCTCTTGTAGGTCGTATAGAAGAGGGAGCCCTGGAACTGGTCACCGGCGTCGAGAACCAGCACGTTGCCGCCCGAGAGTTCGCCACGACGGGTGTCGATCGCCGTCTTCACACGGGCGATGCCGCCGAAGCACTCGTTCTTGCCGGCCTCTTCCGCCGAGCAGGTCGAATCGTACTTGTTGATCGCCTCGATGCGCGAGTGGAAGTCGTTGATGTGCAGGATGTTCAGTTCGAAATCCGCAAAGGCCGCGCTCGTCGAGAGAGCGAGCACAGAGACACTCAACAGTCCCAATCGAAATTGTTTCAACATCGGTTTTCTCCTGGTATCTACGGCCTTTTTCTTCAGCCGTCGTTCGTATTTCTGCTCGGTATTCAAAGACTACACTTGGTGGAGATGTTTCCACCAAGTGCCTGCGACCGCAAGAGCAAATACGCTTCGTCCCCGCCGCTCAGCGCAGACGTGGTAAACCAGCAAGGCGACAGTTGCGCGAAGGATGTCCGTCTTCGGCTCCGCGGTGCGGTGGCCGGCGCACGACAACGCTGCCGGGCCGGCGGCCCGGGCGCATCATCTGCGGGAATGGAACGCGATCAGGACCGGCGGGCGAGCGAGAACTGCTTTCCGTCTTGGGTAGTACAATTAAGCTGACTACCGACGCCCACTCTGCAATTAACCAGTGAGCTAGTCTTGCTGTAGTTCGAGAACATGTTCAGTTGGTAGACGCCGTCAGCTTGTGCGACGTACGTGCCCGATGCCATCAACGTATTTGTTCCGTCAGCAGTCCTTGTCTCGAATCTTCCATTCGAGAATGTCGACAGAAGTCCGTTAGCATCGACCCACGTGCCTTCAACGGTCGGCGCCTGACGAACCGGTGGCATCGGTCGCGGACCACTGGAGTAACATGCCGACAGCGCCGAGGCGCATACCAGCAGAACGCCGAGATTCCTGATTTTCATTCCTCATTCCCCACATAGTCCGGGCCAGCCTGTGACCCGGAACCATGCCGCCAACAAATGGTGAAAGCAAGGCCAAGTATCCGCCTTTGCGCGGTTTTCCAACGACGAGCGCACGTGGTTGACCATTGCCAAAAGAAAACCCGCCGCACGAGGCGGCGGGCGAAGGAGCGGGGTGTCCCGGGGTGCCTCGATCAGCGAACGAGGATGTTCCGGAACTGCCACGGGTCCTTGGCGTCGAGGTCTTCCGGGAAGAGGCTCGAACGGTTGGTAAGCGGCGTCCAGTCTGTATAGTGTCCCTCGACCGGCCCGAGATACGGCGACTGGACTTCCAGGCAGCGCTTGTAGTCCATCTCGTCGGCCTCGACGATGCCGGCTTCCGGATTTTCGAGCGCCCAGACCATGCCGGCGAGAACGGCGGAAGTTACCTGCAGGCCGGTGGCGTTCTGGTAGGGGGCGATGCGGCGGGTCTCTTCGACCGAGAGGCGCGAACCGTACCAGTAGGCGTTCTTCTCGTGGCCGTAGAGCAGCACGCCGAGTTCGTCGATGCCGTCGACCAGTTCGTCCTCGTCGAGCACGTGCAGCACCGGCTGCGGATTGCCGCCGTTGCCGAACATCTCGTGGAGCGAAAGCACCGCGTCATTGGCGGGGTGATAGGCGTAATGGCAGGTCGGGCGGAAGGTCACTTCGCCGTCCTTGTCGCGCACCGTGAAATAGTCGGCGATCGAGATCGACTCGTTGTGCGTGACCAGGAAGCCGTATTGCGCCCCCGGCGTGGGGCACCAGCTCCGCACGCGGGTGTTGGCGCCCGGCTGTTCGAGGTAGATCGCCGCCTTGCAGCCCTTCTTGTGCTTCTTGGCGTTCTTCGGCATCCACTTTTCATGGGTGCCCCAGCCGAGCTCGGCCGGCTGCAGGCCTTCCGAGATGAAGCCCTCGACCGACCAGGTGTTCCAGAAGACGTCGAGCGGTTTCGGATGCTTGGTGCGCTGGGTGTCGCGTTCGGCGATGTGGACGCCCTTGACGCCGACTTTCTTCATCAGGCGGGCCCAGCCTTCGCGGTCGTCCTGGTCCGGCTCGTCGAACTTGAGGCCGATCTCGTTGGCGAGGTTGATCAGCGCCTGCTTGACGAACCAGGAGACCATGCCCGGATTGGCGCCGCAGGTGGAGACGGCCGTCGTGCCGCCCGGATTCTTCTTCTTTTCCTGGCGGACGGTCTCGCGCAGCGCATAGTTGGTGCGGTCGGCATTGCCGAGGCTCTCGTCGAAATAGAAGCCGAGCCAGGGCTCGACGACGGTGTCGATATAGAGGACGCCGAGCTTGCGGCAGAGCTTCATGAGGTCGAGCGAGCCGGTGTCGACGGAAAGGTTGACACAGAAGCCCTGGCCGGAACCGTCGGTCAGCAGCGGCGTCAGCAGGGTCTTGTAGTTGTCCTTGGTGACGTGCGCCTGGATGTGGCGGATGCCGTGCTCGGCAAGCAGGGGGGCTTCGTCGTTGCGCGGGTCGATGACGACCATCCGGCTCTTGTCGAACTTGAAATGCCGCTCGATCAGCGGCAACGTGCCGCGGCCGATGGAGCCGAAGCCGATCATCACGATCGGGCCGGTGATCTCTGCATGAACCGGATAATCTTGTTTGCTCATTCCACTCTCCTTCAGATGCGCAGCCCACCGCGCGGGCCTGTGCACAACGTCGCTGCAACGGCCTTTCCGGTTCTCGGAACGCTCTAGATCATAAATTCCTGACACAATAAAGGGGGCCTCAGGCGGCGCCTTCGTCGCCCGGATTTCCGGCGAAGAGACCGCTCCGCAGGCAGGAGACGAGTTCGTTGCGCTTTTCGGCGAGCCCCTTGTAATTCACCTGTGCCTCCGTCAGCGCTTCCAGCTGTCCGGCCAGCTTTGCGGCGAGCTCGGCACCGGCCGGGTGGACGGCGAAGGCGTGGATGGGATCGAGATAGATGCGGATCGTGAAGACGATGTCGCCGGAGACCGGCAGCTTGCGCAAGGTCTGACGCTCGACCCTGACGATCGCCCTGTCCGCCGCGACCGAGGCCGACGACGGTTCGACGGGAAGCTTCGCCGTCTGCGGATGGAAAAGGGCGTGGCGCCAGTTGATCGACCAGTTGAACCGCTCGGCCGGCTGGTCCGGATGGAGACTGTCGAAGATACGGTTGACGAGCGTGGCATTGCGCGTGCCGGCCTGGAAGCCGGGGACGGCGGCGTGGACCTCTTCCATCGGGCGGGCGAACTTCTCCTTGAGCGACCACGAGGAGGGGAACGAAAGATGGGCGGCGGCGATCTGCCAGCCGTTCTCGCGCCGGCGCATCAGGACGAGGTCATCCTGGACCATGAACCCCGCCCGCAGGAGCGGCGGCATCGCCGCGTCGGAAAGGTCGGTTGAATGGCCGGCCATGTGCATGACATTACCGGAGCGACGATAGAGATGTGCCTGCTCACGTTGAAGGTAGTCGGAGAGGAGGTCGAGGCATTCCTGTTGACCCGGCCGGCTGTCCGGCGCCTCCATGAAGATGTCGTCGCCATAGAGGCCGAAGAGACGTCGCTTCTCGGCAAGCTCGCCGGCGAGTTCCTCGTCCGGCTCGAGCCAGCGGCGGAGTTCGAGCGGGCGCAAGCCGATGGTGAAGGGTGCCGATGAGCCGTCGTAAGGGGTGCGGGGCGGCCTGGCAGGTGTCGTCGTGGTCACGTCCATGGCCGCCTCTCCTCAGGACTTCAGGCTTTCGAAGCCGGGTGCCACCGTCGTCAGCAGGGTTTCGGTGACCTCGCAATCGGCGATGCCGTTCACCACGAAGGGGTCAGTCACGGCAAAGGCCTCGATCTCGGCGCGGTCGCCAGCAGCAAGAATGACGCCGCCCGTTCGCGGCACCTTGCGTCCGGAGGCGAGAAACCAACCGCGTTCGTAGCCTTGCCGGAGCCAGGCGAGATGCTGGTCCATGAAGCGGTCCGCTTCTTCGAGGCTCTTCTTGTAGGTGAGGGAGAGTATCAGCATTCAGGTGTCGCTTTCGATGAGTTCGGCCCGGATCAGGCCACGCAGGGAATTACCGACGAAGAACGGCTGGTCCTTGAGATCCTGCGGGCGCACGATCGAGCTGCGGGCCTTGCGCTCACGGATCAGTTCCGCCCTCAGGATGCCGGGCAGCAGCCCGCTCGACAGTGGCGGCGTGATGAACTGCCCGCCGAGATCCTCAACGAAGACATTGGTGATCGTGCCTTCGCAGACCTCGCCCCGCTCGTTGAGCAGGAGAACCTCGTCGGCCTCTTCGGGCGTGAACTCGGCTCTCGCGGCTTCGTAGGGCTCCCGTCGCGTGGTCTTGTGGCGGAAGAGGGCATCCTCGGAATCCATCCGGGTCCTGGCGATGCGCACCTTCCACACGGTGTCGGGTGCCTGCGGCTCGAAGGGCGTCCCGGTCACCTCGACCTGTCCGCGGAAATTCATGGTGAGCCGGACGCGCAGCGGCGCGTCGGCGGTCTTCAGCGCCTTGAGTTTGGCCTCGACGTTCTGCGGCTGGCGAAACCCGAGCGCGTCGGCGGAGCGCGCGAGCCGCCGCAGGTGCTGCTCCAGCCGGAGAAAACCCTCTCCCGGCTGCCAACGCATCGTTTCGATCAGCGAGAAATCCATTGGTCTCCTACCGCAAACCGCGCCTTCAGCAGGCATTCCTCGTATTCCGCCCCGGCGTTCGAATCGAAGACGATGCCGCCGCCGACATTGAAGACGGCCTCTCCGTTCTTGAAAAGCGAAAGCGTGCGGATGGCAACCGAAAAACGCATCGGGCCCTCCGGGTCGATATAGCCGATCGCGCCGCAATAGACGTCGCGCGGCCCGACTTCCAGGTCGTGCAGGATTTCCATCGCGCGCATCTTCGGGGCGCCGGTGATCGAACCGCAGGGGAAGAGCGCGGCGAAAATGTCGGCGATGGTGATACCGGGCGAGAGCTTCGCGCGCACATGGCTTACCATCTGGTGCAGCGTCGGATAGGTCTCGATTTCGAAGAGCTTCGGCACCGAGAGCGTTCCGACCTCGCTGATGCGGGAGATGTCGTTGCGCAGCAGATCGACGATCATCCGGTTCTCGGCCTGTGTCTTCTCGTCGGCGAGCATACCTGCGATGATCTCACGGTCCTCGGCGGGCGTCTGCCCGCGGGCGGCCGTGCCCTTCATCGGATGGGTCTCGATGAAGCCGTCCTTGTCGACGGCGAAGAAGAGTTCCGGTGAGCGGGAGAGGATGACCGGTCCCGCCAGATCGACGAGGGCGCCGTAGCGCACCGGCTGGCGCTCGATCAGCGACCAGAAGGCGGCGAGCGGGTCGCCGTCCCAGCGGGCATGGATCGGCATGGTCAGGTTCGCCTGGTAGCAGTCGCCCTCGCGCAGATGCCGGTGCAGCCGGTCGAAGCGGCGTTGATAGGCCGGAAAATCCCAGGCCGCGCGCGGTTCGGTGATGAAGGGCGCGTTCTCCTTGCGCTGCCGCGGTGTTGCGAGCGGATGGTCGTCTCCGGCCGGTGCGTCGAAGACGCCGAAGCAGACGAGCGGCGTTTCGCGATTCTCGGCGGCGAGCGGCGCGAGCTTCTTCTCGAAGAGATAGCCGGCCTCGTAGGAGAAGAAGCCGGCGAGCCACTTGCCGGCCCGGTGGGCCTCATCGAGGCGCGCGAGCGCCGGGAAGAAGCCGTCGGCCTCGTAGGCGACGATGATCTCCGACGGCGAGGCAAAAACCTTGCATTCGCCGCGCGTGTCGTCGCGGAAGAGAACGTAGCGGCCGGCATCCGCCGGCGATGCGGCGGGCGTCGTCATGGAGTCTCGTCGAGCGCTTCCAGTTCATCGATGAGGCTTTCGATCATCGACAGGCCCTTGGCCCAGAAGGACGGGTCCGTGGCGTCAAGGCCGAAAGGCTTCAGGAGTTCGGAATGGTGCTTGGTGCCGCCGGCCTTCAGGAGCTCGAAATACTTGTCCTGGAAGCCCGCCTCCGCCTGCCGGTAGACCGCGTAGAGCGAATTCACCAGGCAATCGCCGAAGGCGTAGGCATAGACGTAGAAGGGCGAATGGATGAAGTGGGGGATATAAGCCCACCAGGTCTCGTAGCCTTCCGAGATGCCGATCGCAGGTCCGAGGCTTTCCGCCTGCACCGACAGCCAGAGTTCGCCGATCGTCTCGGCCGTCAGTTCGCCTTCCTTGCGGGCCGTGTGCACCTTGCGTTCGAACTCGTAGAAGGCGATCTGGCGGACGACCGTGTTGATCATGTCCTCGACCTTCTGGGCCAGCATCGCCTTGCGCTCACGCCGGTCCTTCGTCTGGTCGAGAAGCGCGCGGAAGGTCAGCATTTCTCCGAAGACGGAGGCGGTCTCGGCGAGCGTCAGCGGCGTCTGGCACATCAGCGCGCCCTGCGCGCCGGCCAGCACCTGGTGGACGCCGTGGCCGAGCTCGTGGGCGAGCGTCATGACGTCCCGCGGCTTGCCGAGGTAGTTGACCAAAACATAGGGGTGGGCGGAGGGCACCGTCGGATGGGCGAAGGCGCCGGGCGCCTTGCCGGGACGTGCCGGCGCATCAATCCACCCACCGTCGAAGAAACGCCCGGCGATTGCCGCCATCTCCGGCGCGAAGCGGCCATAGGCGGACAGCACGGTCTCCTTCGCCTCGTCCCACGGGATGATGTGGTCGGGGCTTTCGGGAAGCGGCGCGTTGCGGTCCCAGAAGTTGAGTTTTTCCATGCCGAGCCACTTCGCCTTCATGGCGTAGTAGCGGTGCGAGAGCCGGGGGTAGGCGGCCTTGACCGCGCTTGCGAGCGCATCGACCACTTCACGCTCGACGCGGTTCGAAAGATGGCGGCTGTCGGCGATGTCCTCGAACCCGCGCCAGCGGTCGGAAATCTCCTTGTCCTTGGCGAGCGTGTTCGTCACCAGAACGAAGATGCGGATGTTCTCCTTGAAGGTTGCCGAGAGCGCGAGTGCCGCTGCCCTGCGGCGTTCCGGGTCGGCCTCCTGCAGCAGGTTCAGCGTTGCTTCGAGCGGGAGCGCCTCTCCGTCGATGGCGAAGCGGAGGCTTGCGAGCGTCTCGTCGAAGAGCCGGTTGAAGGCGCCGGCCCCGGTCATCGACTTCTCGAGGAAGAGCTGTTCGATCCGGTCCTCGAGCTGGAAGGGCTTGTCCTTGCGCAGGTCGACGATCCACGGACGGTAGTGTCCGGCGGCCGGATCGCGGTCCATGCAGGCGTTCATGACGGCATCGTCGACCCGGTTGAGTTCGAGCGTGAAGAACAGGAGATGCGCGGAAAGGTCGGTCAGCTTCGCCTGCACGTCGCCGAAGAACTTGCCGTTCGCGGTGTTCGTCATGTCCGAGTAGTAAGTGAGACCGGCATAGGAGGCGAGCCTGCCGAGCAGGTCGTCGAGCGCCTCGTATTCGCCAAGCGCCGCACCGATCCCCGCATCGCCGGTGGTAGCGGCCGCGTCCGAAAGCTTGCCCTTCCATTTCGCCTCGAAGGCCAGCGTGTCCTTCTCCGCCCTTTCGAGATCGCGGGTGAATTCCGCGGCGGTCGGCGAGGCATAGAGATCCTCGAGCTTCCAGACCGGCAGCGACCCGAGAGCCGGGGCGCTTTCGGCGGCCGCGGCGGCTTCGGTGGCGAGCGCGATGGCAGGGGTCCGGGATGAGCGCATGGGGCAGTCCTTCCGTTTCAAAGGCAATTGGCGGTCAGGTTTAGAGCAGTCGACGACCGATGAAAACCGTGCATCGCGACGGAAAGTTGCCTGCGGCGGCATTCACCCGATCTCCTTCGGGAGGAGGCGGACTGTGCAAAAACGCGATTCGCTAAAATGCGAGAGTTTTTTAAAACCGGATTTTCAGGCCTGTCCGGCAGCCTCGGGGCTCGAAGGTTCACAAACGCATGATGCGTCGGAATGATTCCGGGGAGCTCGAAAAGTGACAGCACACATTCTCGTTATTGACGACGACCCGCAGGAGCGTCGCTCGCTGAAGGCCGTGATCGAAAGCCGCGGCCATGCCGTGCATGTGGCCGAGAACGATCAGGCGGGCCTCGAATTGCTCAGGAAAATGCGCGGCGAGATCGACGCTGTGCTGCTCGATCTCAAGTCGGGGGAAGGCAACGGCCTCTCGGTGCTGTCCTTTCTCGATCGCCTGCGGGCCGATGTGCCCGTCATCGTCCAGACAGCCGAAAGCGGCACGGATCTGGCCGTCGAGGCGATGCGCGCCGGTGCATTCGACTTCGTGGTCAAGCCGACCTCGCTCGAACGGATAGCCACTGCCGTGTCCAACGCCCTGAAACTGCATGAAAACGATCCCTCCGGTCGTCCGTTGAAGCGGGGTCGTTCCGCCTCGGTCGCCTTCAGTGACATCATTGCGGCGAGTGCGGGCATGGCGCGCGTGCTGGAGCTCGGGCGTCGTGCGGTCCAGTCGCATCTCCCGATCATGGTCGAGGGTGAGGCAGGCGTCGGCAAGGAGATGCTCGCCCGCGCCATCCATTCCGCAAGCGAAAGGTCCGGCCGGCCGTTCATCGCCGTCAATTGTGCGGCGATACCGCACGCGACCATCGAAGCCGTCCTCTTCGGGCGAAACGACCAGGACGGAACGGACGAAGGTCACCTCGGAAAGTTCAAGGAAGCCGACGGCGGCACCCTGTTTCTCGAAGAGATCGGCGATCTGCCGCTGCACGCCCAGGCAAAGCTTCTGGAGGCGGTGCAGAAGGGAGAGATCGTTGCCGCCGGTGGCCGCAGTCCCCACAAGGTCGACGTCAGGATCATCGCCTCGACCAGCAAGGACCTCATCGAGGAGGTCAAGGCGAGCCGTTTCCGCGAGGACCTCTACTACCGCCTCAGTGTCTTCCCGATCACCGTGCCGGCACTGCGTCGCCGGAAGGAGGACATCGTCCACCTGGCGCGCGCCTTCGCCGAACGGTTTTCCGCCGAGCAGCGTCTCCAGCGGCCTTTGAGCCTCGGCTCGGGCGCGCTTGCACTGCTGACGGCCTATGATTGGCCGGGCAATGTCCGCCAGCTCGAAAATGCCGTTTTCCGCGCCGTTATTCTTGCGGAAGGCAATGAACTGACCGAGCGGGATTTCCCGCAAGTGGCGGCACAGCTTCCAGGCCGCGCCGGACCCTTCGCGACCGCCCTGCCTGGCGCCCCGTCGTCTCCTGCAGCAGAGCAGGTGAGCACGGTCGCAGGCGCCCCGTTCATAGCCGAATCAGGGCGGGCCCCGGCCGCTGCGCCGGCAAATGTGGCAGCGAGCGCGAATGTGATCGTCAGTACGGACGAAAGCGGCAATGTCCGCAAGCTTGCGGAGGTCGAGGAGGAACTGATTCGTTTCGCGCTCAAATTCTACCGTGGACAGATGAGCCAGGTGGCGCGGAAGCTCGGAATCGGGCGTTCGACCCTTTACCGCAAGCTCAAGGACTACGGAATCGATCCGGACGACCCGCAAAAGCACGCGGCTTGAGCAAGGTCAAGGCAGCTCCGTTAACGCTCGGGTAAATATATTCCGTTACCAGCAGTAAATCACTTGTTAGACAAGCGTTCACTATATATGCATTGAGTGCAAATCTGTGGCAGTTTTGCCATGGTGTTACCGCATTTGGCATTCATCTGGATAATGTGGGACGCAGTCTTTCGGACGGGGATTGAATTGCCGATTACGGATGCAACGATCGCGCCTTGCGGCTTTGCCGGGCGTAACGGAAACGCTGCAAACGCGATTTCTGCCGTCAGGCATCTCTTCCTGACCCTCTTGTTCATTGCTCTTTCGCTTGCCGCATTCGCCGGTTCGGCCTCCGAGGCCGCGGCGGAGACCCGCACGTTGAAGATTCATTTCGTCCATACGGGCGAAAAGGCGTCCATCACCTTCAAGCGCAACGGCCGCTACGATGCGAGCGGCCTGAAGCAGCTCAACTACATTCTCCGCGACTGGCGCCGCAACGAGCCGACGAAGATGAACCCGCGTCTCTTCGATCTCGTCTGGCAGGTCTATCAACAGGCGGGCGCGAGCGGCTACATCAACGTCGTGTCCGGCTATCGCTCGCCCGAGACGAACTCGATGCTGCGCAGGCGCTCCAAGGGTGTCGCCAAGGAAAGCCAGCACATGCGCGGCACGGCGATGGACTTCTACATTCCCGGTGTCTCGCTGAAGACGTTGCGCGAGGTCGGCATGAAGATGCAGGCGGGCGGCGTCGGCTATTACCCGAACTCCGGTTCTCCCTTCGTCCACATGGATGTCGCCGGCGTTCGCTCCTGGCCGCGCATGTCGCGCAACGAACTCGTCCGGCTCTTCCCGAACGGCAAGACGCTGCACATTCCGAGCGATGGCAGGCCGCTGCCCGGCTACCAGCAGGCGATGGCCGAATACAAGCAGCGTCTGAATTCCAACGATATCGTCGTCGCCGACAACAAGGCGCCGAGCAAGCGCAAGAACCTTCTCGCCTTCCTGTTCGGAACCGGCGACGAGGACGAGGAAGAAGATATCGTCGTGCCCAGCGAACGTCCGGCCACGCGGCAGCAGCCCGTGCTGACGAATTCGCCGCCGGTCATGATGGCCTCGGCAGCACCGCCTCCGGGCGTGGAAACCGCCGCTCCGCCTGCCGTCGAAGCCGCGCCCGCCGCGGCAGCGCCGACGATGGTCGACAATGCGCCGGTGCCGCTGTCGCGTCCGTCGCTCAGGCCGCAGGTCGGCGACACCAGTCTGGCCGTGGCCCTTTACTCTCCGGCCCGCAATCCGGCGGAGGAGGCACTGTCGCAGGTTGCCTCCGCAACGCCGCAAGGCAACGAGACTTTCGCCGATCTCCAGACCTACAAGATCCCCGTCCCGACCCTGCTCGGCCCGCGCGGCATGAAGGGCGACGCCGAAGGCGAGATCATGACGGCGTCGGTCGATCCCGCCCAGGTCGGCGCGGAAGCCGCAGATTTTGCCGTTCCCGTTCCGATCGGCCGTCCGGCTGTCGCAGAGGCCCTGCTTGCGCAGGCCGATGGCCAGGAAGAGGCGGAAGCGGACGAGATCGAGCAGGCGATCCTGTCGCCCGAAGCCGCCGCGGCGCTCGAGGAAAGCCGCCAGGCCGATGCGGCCGCTGCGCAGGCGATGGAAGCGCCGGTCGAGGTTGCTGCCCTTCATCCGCAGCCTGAGCCTTCGGCCCACAGCGTCGACTTCGGTGATGTCTTCGATGCTCCGGACGCTGCGAAATCCGCGAAGTCCGGTATCGAGGCGGGCCTGCCGGCCAAGGGCGGACGCCCGAGCCGCGCCGACGCCGAGGCTGCACGCGTCGCCCTGAGCGGCGGTACGGCGCTCACCCAGACCATGCTGTCACAGTGGGCGATCAGCCAGAACAAGTTCGAGACTGTTGCGAAGCCGGTCAAGGCGCCGCGGGTCGTCAGCCGCGCGCTCAGCGCCGAGCCGGCGAAGATCTACCCCGTCGGCTTCAAGGGTGATGCCCAGCCGGTCGATTCCGGCCGCTTCGGCCCGGTAACCCGCTGACGGGATTCGGGGCTTTCAGCAGGAACGTGACCCAAAGAGAAAGCCCGCCGGCATCGCCGGCGGGCTTTCTCGTTCTTCGTCGGTGACGCTGCTTTACGTCCGCACTTTTACTGCTCGTCCGGCGGGCTTTCGATCATGCCGAGTGCATGCAGGTAGGTGTCGAGGATCAGGTCCTCTTCCATCCGTTCCTGTTCGTCCTTCTTGCGCAACGCAATGACCTTCTTCAGGATCTTGGTGTCGAAGCCCATGCCCTTGGCTTCGCCGTAGACATCCTTGATGTCGTCGGCGATGGTCTTCTTTTCTTCTTCCAGCCGCTCGATCCTTTCGACAAAGGCGCGAAGCTGGTCGCGGGCGACGCCGTGGGCATCAGACATGAAGTTCTCCTGTATCTCTGGAAACGAATTCGGATGGGTGCTGACCTGCCGCGAAGCGCGGCCCGCGTCAAGACCGGTTCGACGGCTGTGCCCTCATTCCTTCGGCCTGTTGCGCTCGAACGCCGCCTTCTGTTCCTCGCTCGCCTCGCTCTGGTGAAGCGCTTTCCACTCCTCGTAGGGCATGCCGTAGACGTGTTCGCGGGCCTCGTCCTTGGAGAGGTCGGCACCCGCCTCGCGGGCGGCGTCGTGATACCAGTTGGCGAGACAGTTGCGGCAGAAGCCCGCAAAGTTCATGAGGTCGATGTTCTGCACATCGGTACGCTTGTTCAGATGGGCGACCAGCCGGCGGAAGGCTGCGGCTTCGAAATCTCTCTGCTGTTCGGGTGTCATATCCGTCACGGTTTTCCTCCTCCTCAGGTCTCGTAGGCGCCGGTGCGCGAGGCGAAGCGCCGGTAGGCATGCAGCGCCGGATCGGCGTTGAGCGCGGCGAAGATCGGTGCCAGCCGGTCGGCCCAGGCGTCCATGCCCGATTCGCTTCCGATCAGGTCCTGCCGCACCTCGAGCAACGCGTGGGGTATGCCCTTCGTCATGCAGTGGCGATACATCGTGTCGCCCTTGAGGGCGCCGTCATAGGGCTCGTTGTCGCCGATTACCAGGTCGCCGGAGGCGCACAGGCCGTCGAGGAGCGGGTGCACGACACGGTCGTCGGTATCCCACAGGACCGCGGCATGCCAGGGGCGGGGAACGCCCTTCCAGGCCGGCGTGAAGGAGTGCAGCGAGAGCACGAGCGGTGCCTTGCCCGAGCCCGCGGCGACGGCCTCGATCGTCTCGGAGACCGCGCGGTGATACGGCCGGTGGAATCGCTCTATGCGGTTCTGCCATTCCTCCGCCGTGATCGGATGGTTGCCGGGTATGACCGCTCCGTCAGAGATCTTCATGATCAGTGTGGGGTCGTCCTCGCCCCGGTTGGGATCGATCAGCAGGCGCGAAAAGCAGCCGAGCACCGCCGGCACGCCGAGCCGGTCTGCAAGCCGGCGCGTCAGGCCTTCGATCCCGATGTCGTAGGCGATGTGACGGTGGAAGGCTTCCTCGGGCAGTCCGAGCCGGCCGTACTCGTCGGGAAGGCGGTTCATCGCATGGTCGGCCAGCAGCACCATGCCATTGTCATAGTGGCCGGGTATGATTTCGAATGCGGAGAAGTCTTGCATGGATGAGGGGGTGCCCGTTTGGCTTTGCGGTTTGATGACATGGGGGAAAGCGGAGCGCAAGCTTTCCCATACGTCACGTTTGTGCCAAGATCGCGGTCGATGCTTCAGGTCTGAAATTTAATCGATTAGACTTAAGTTGACATTCCCGCCTCATCATCGCAAGAAAGCAACCGATGCACCAAAATGGAGTTCGATCGGAAATCGTGCCGAAGCGAAATTCGACCAAGAGCGCTCGCGGAAGCGTGCGCAACACGAAGTGCCTGATCATTGCCGGAGCCTTCCTTGCTCCCCTGGTGACGGCTGGTGCAGCACATGCCGAATTCAGGGTTTGCAACGGTACACAGAACCTGGTCGGCGTCGCCATCGGATATCGCGCCGCGGAAGGGTGGGTCACGGAGGGCTGGTGGCAAGTGCCGGCCGCGACGTGCGCGACCCTGATCGAGGGCGAGCTCAAATCACGTTATTATTATCTCTATGCTGAAGACGCTGCACGCGGCGGCCGCTGGGCCGGCGACATCAAAATGTGCGTCGCCGAGAACGAGTTCAAGATCGTCGGCGTACAGGATTGCTATGCACGCGGCTATCAGCAGATGGGCTTCAAGGAATATGACACCGGCCGCCAGGGCAGCTGGATGGTCCAGCTTTCCGATACGCCCGGCACGCAAGAAAGCCAGAATTGATGAAGCGTAACCGCAAGGTCAAGATCCTCGCCACCCTCGGACCTGCATCCTCCGAAGAATCCATGATCCGAAAGCTGCACGAGGCGGGTGCAGATCTCTTCCGCATCAACATGAGTCATGCGAGCCATGATGTGATGCGCACCCTGATTGCGCGGATCCGCAGCGTCGAGGCGGCCTGCGGCCGGCCGATCGGCATCCTCGCCGACCTGCAGGGGCCGAAGCTTCGCGTCGGCAAGTTCGCGGCGACCACCGTCGAGCTCGTTCCGGGCCAGACCTTCACGCTCGACAACCGCGACGAGCCCGGCGACAACACCCGGGTCTACCTGCCGCATCCGGAAATCCTGGAAGCGGTGAAGCCCGGCCACCGGCTCTTGATCGACGACGGCAAGCTGCACCTGCGTGCGGAAAAATGCGACGGCAAGAGCATCGTCACGACGGTCGTCTCCGGCACCAAGATCTCCGACCGCAAGGGCGTGAGCCTGCCCGACACGCTGCTCGGCGTCGGCGCCCTGACGGACAAGGACCGCTCCGACCTCGATGCGGTGCTCGCGACCGGTGAGGTCGATTGGGTCGCGCTCTCCTTCATTCAGCGTCCGGAAGATCTCGCGGATGTCCGCAAGGTGGCACGCGGCCGCGTCGGCCTCATGTCCAAGATCGAGAAGCCGCAGGCGATCGAGCGCATCGACGAGATCATCGAGCTCTCCGACGCGCTGATGGTGGCCCGCGGCGACCTCGGTGTCGAAATGCCGCTCGAAGCGGTTCCGGGCCTGCAGAAGCAGCTGATCCGCGCCTGCCGCAAGGCCGGCAAGCCGGTCGTCGTCGCGACCCAGATGCTGGAATCGATGATCTCCGCCCCGGTTCCGACCCGTGCGGAAGTCTCCGATGTCGCGACCGCCGTTTTCGAAGGTGCGGACGCGATCATGCTGTCGGCCGAATCGGCGTCCGGCCAGTATCCGGTGGAAGCCGTCTCGACCATGGCGTCGATCGCCTTCACCGTGGAGCGCGAACCGCACTATCCGGGCATCATCTATGCCCAGCGTGCCCAGCCGGAAGCGACGGGGGCGGACGCCATCTCGCTCGCCGCCCGCCAGATCGCCGAGACGCTGAAGCTTTCGGCTATCGTCTGCTACACGTCGTCCGGCACCACCGGCCTGCGTGCCTCGCGCGAGCGTCCCGAGGTGCCGATCATCGCGCTCTCTCCGGTCATCCAGACGGCACGCCGTCTCTCGGTCGTATGGGGCCTGCACTGCGTCGTCTCGGAAGAGCCGACCGACCTCGACGACATGGTCAACCGCGCCTGCCGGATCGTCGTGCAGGAAGGCTTCGGCAAGCCGGGCGACCGGGTTATCATCTCCGCCGGCGTTCCGCTCGGCACGCCGGGTTCGACGAACATGCTGAGGATCGCCTATATCGGGTCGGACGGCCTGAGCGGCGTCTGACGATCTCTGCTACGAACGCCGAACGAAAAGCCGCCTTCAGGGCGGCTTTTTCATGCGTGATTGAAGGATGTTCGTGTGGGGCTGCCGGTCATGCAGCCGCATGGCGGAAGCCGGTGCGGCAACACCGCCCGCTTCAACGCTCCGGCTCCAGCCGCTGCGCCATGGCCTGCAGGTCGTGTTTGCGGCCCGCGATCTTCTCCATCGCCGAAATTGCGAGATGGCGTGCGGCATAGTCCGGCTTGTGGCCGAGGCCCTTGATCCAGACGAGTTCGGATCCCTCGATGTCGCGGGCAAGCCCGCGCGAATGGATTTGCGCCAGAACGATGTCGTCGCTGTCACCCGTGACGATCACCGTCGGCGCCCTGATCTCGCGATAGCGGGGCGAGAACTGCGACACATAGCCGTGCAGATTGGCGACATCTTTCGCATTGGCGCGGAAGGTGGCGGGGCGCAGAACCAGAGCAGGGGCGGTATCTGCGACATAGGTGTCGGGACGTGGATTGGGGGCGAAGACGTTGCGGGTGGCGGCTTCCAGCCGTGCCATGCCGGCATGCAGCGCCACCGTATGGCAGAAAAGGGGGCCGAGGACCGGCGTGGAGGCCAGGCGATAGTACCAGTCCACGCCACCCGGCCAGGGATGCGTCGCTGGCGCAAGGAACAGCAGGCCCACGGTCTTGTCGGGGTACAGAACGCCGAAGCTCGCCGCGATCGCGCCGCCGAAGGAATGGCCGACGATGATCGCCCGCTCGATGCCGCGCTTTTCCATGAGCAGCGCGATGGCCGCCGCCTGGCCGTCCGGATAGGCGTTTTCCGGACCGCCGCGTTCGGAATAGCCGTGGCCCGGGCGGTCTACGAAGAGCAATTCGGCGCGGTCTCGGAGAGGTTTCAGGAACGTCGTTGCCTGGTCGCGCAGATTGCCACTGGCACCATGAATGAAGACAATGGGCGGAAGGTCCGGATTCCGTCCGGCCGGGACGTGCAGTGCGTTGACGGCGAAACCGCCGAGATCAGTCTTCTCGCCGATATTGGGGGCGTTCTCTTCGATCGCGCGGGCCCGCAGCGCGGTGCCGGCGGCAGAGAGCGATGCGAGACCGACAAGGGAGGCGAGGGCGGAAAGGAGCATGATTCGAATCCGGAAGGTTCGGGGCCGGGTCAGAGGCTGTGGATCGAGGAAAGGGGGTTCGGCAGGGGGGCGCCGGGCATGCGGATCGACGCAGGCACACTCACGTTCGGCTGCCGGCGAGCTTCTCCGAGAGCTTCGTTACCAGGTCCTGCGCTTCGCGGTCGGTCGGATAGATCTCGAGGTAACGTTCCCACGCCTTCAGCGACATTTCCTCCCGGCCACGCTCGGCAAGGATCGCGGCCATGCCGGCGAGCGCTCCGAAGTGGCGCGGCTCGATCGCCAGTACATGCTCGATGTCGGACATCGCCTTGCTGTAGTTGTTCATGGTGTAGTGGAGCGTGGCGCGCTGGTTCCATGCGCCGACGAAGTCCGGCTTCAGCGTGATCGCCTGGTCGAGGAAGTCGAGCGCGGCCGGATTGCGCTTCTCCTTGATTGCTTCGGACGCCCACTGCATCAGGAGGTCGATGGTCGGGCTGCCGGAGGTGTTCCAGTGGGTGGTGATCTCCGCGGCGATTTCGCTCGCCGCTTCCGGGTCACGCTCTCTCTTGAGGTCGGTCAGGAGCGACTGGATGTCCTTCACCGACTCGTCACCGAGCGTCTGCGCCTCGGTCGCCGCGTTCTCCGTGGAGGTGGGGCCGATGTCCTGGGAGAGGGCCGGACCGCAGGCGACAAGGAGGCCCACAATCATGAGCGTGCAACGAAAATAGCGCATGCGGTTATGATAGACCGCCTGCGCTATGTTTCAAATCAAAATCAAGAGAAGGCCGCAGTCGTCGCTTCTCTCCATCCAACCCGGCAAACCCGGGTGATGGCATGCGACGGCGACGCGTCCCGCAGATCAGCCCTGGCGGGCCTTGAAGCGCGGGTTCTGCTTGTTGATGATGTAGACGCGACCCTTGCGGCGAACCAGACGGTTATCGCGATGACGGGCCTTGAGCGCTTTCAGCGAATTCTTGATCTTCATTTTCCTGATCCGCAACGGTTGCCGGGGAACTTTCGATTCGCCCGTTGTCTTCAACAATCAAAAGCGCGCCGCGGGGCGCGCTCCTTTAGGGTTGGTGGCCAATAGCCCGACAAAGCCCTTCGTGTCAACCGGTTGGACCGGTTTTCCAGCGCTCCGCGCCGGATTTTCCTGCCTTATCAGCGGCGTCCGGCCGTCAATTCGGTGACGTGTCCCATCTTCCGGCCGGGCCGCGACTCGGTCTTTCCGTAGAGATGGACGAGCACGTCGGGGCGCGAAAGCCAGTCGGGTACCTGCAGGATGTCGTCGCCGATGAGGTTGGTCATCACGCAGTCCGAGTGGCGGCGAGGATCGCCGAGCGGCAGGGAGGCGATCGCCCGGATATGCTGCTCGAACTGCGAGACGACGCAGGCCGCCTCCGTCCAGTGGCCGGAATTGTGCACCCTCGGCGCGATCTCGTTGGCGACGAGGCTGCCGTCCGGCAGGACGAAGAACTCGATTCCGACAACGCCGACATAGTTCAGCGCATCGAGGAGCTTCTTCGCGGCGTCGCGGGCGGCCTGCGCCGTAGCGTCGGAAATACGGGCGGGCAGCGTCGAGGTGTCGAGAATGCCGTCACGATGGACGTTCTCCGCCGGATCGTAGCAGGCGACCGCACCGTCAGTCCCGCGGGCGGCGATGATCGAGATTTCGCGCTCGAAGGGAACGAAGCTTTCGAGGATCAGCGGCACGCCGCCCAAGGCTTCGAAGGCGCCGGCGGGGCTTTCGTCCGCCGAACGGAAGACGCGCTGGCCCTTGCCGTCATAGCCGAGGCGGCGGGTCTTCAGGACGCCGCATCCGCCGAAATCGGCAAGCGCCGCCTCGAGCTGCGCCTGATCGTCGACGGCATGGAACCGCGCGGTCGGGATACCGCAGCCGTTCAGGAACCGCTTCTCCGTCAGCCGGTCCTGCGCCACTTCGAGCGCCTTCGGCGGCGGATAGACCGGAACGTTGCGGGCCAGCATCTCGGCGGCCTCGACCGGAACGTTCTCGAATTCGTAGGTGACGATGTCGCAATCGGCCGCAAGCTCGGCGAGCGCCACCGGATCGGCATAGGCGGCCGTGATCTGGCGGTTTGCCAGCTGCGCGGCCGGACAGTCCGCCTGCGGTTCGAGGATGATCGTGCGGAAATTCAGGCGGGAGGCGGCAATGGCCAGCATCCGGCCGAGCTGGCCGCCGCCGATGATGCCGATGGTGCGGGCGCTCATGCTTCGTCCATGGGGTATTCGGCGACCGTGGCGGTCTGGCGTTCGCGCCATTCGTCGAGCCGGTCGGCGAGATCTTCGTCAAAGAGCGCCAGCACGGCGGCGGCGAGCAGCGCGGCGTTCACCGCGCCGGCCCTGCCGATCGCGAGCGTGCCGACGGGGATGCCCGCCGGCATCTGGACGATCGACAGCAGGCTGTCCTGTCCGGAAAGGGCTCGCGACTGGACCGGAACCCCGAAGACGGGCAGCGGCGTCATCGCCGCGGCCATGCCGGGCAGGTGTGCTGCGCCGCCGGCACCTGCAATGATGACCTTGAACCCTTCGTCACGCGCACCCTTGGCGAAGGCGACCAGCCGGTCCGGCGTTCGGTGAGCGGAGATGATGCGGGCCTCGTAACTGACGCCGAGCGCGTCCAGCGTGTCGGCGGCATTCTTCATGGTTTCCCAGTCGGATTGGCTTCCCATGATGATGGCGACGGGAGGGCGCTCCTCGGTCATCGTCGTGGCCCTTTCTCTCAGGCGATGATATTGGGAATGATCTGGTCTTCGAGCTTGCTCATCCGGTCCTTGATCACAAGCTTCTTCTTCTTCATGCGCTGGATGCGCAGGACGTCGCATCCGGTCGCCGTCATCGCGTTGATCGCAACGTCGTAGTCCTCATGCTCCTGGCGGAGTCTTGCCAGCTGAAGCCTGATGTCCGCCTGTTCCTGATCGGGCATGTTCGTGTCCCCATGTCGTCTTCGTATCTTTGTCGATTGCGCCGAAGATTCGCGCAAGCTCCTATCACCAAATGCAGGTAACGGGAAGTTATCCTTAATCCGGAAATTGCGGCGAGGAGTCGCTGCTTTGGCCTTCGACAAAACACATTCTTCGTGTCACACTGCTGTCGTAATGCCTGAGGCCCCAGCGGTGGACGGCTGGAGGCAGGCGAAAGGAAGGACGCATCAAATGACCATTCAGGCTCATCTTGAATCGCTCGAAAAGAAGCACGGAGCCCTTGAGGAGAGGCTTCATACTGCTCTTACATCTCCCTCCGTCGATGACAAGGAAATCGCAGAGATCAAGCGGCACAAGCTGCGCATCAAGGACGAGATCGAACGTCTGAGGTCGTCCACCCGACACTGACATTTCTCGTTCCCGCCGGGTGGGCCGTCGGACCCGCCCCGGCTGAGAGACAATTCTCCGATCATCCTTATATGCCCCGGAAACCAGAGCGGTTTTCGGGGCTTTTCGTTGTCAGAGGTATTGCCGGAAGGCGACACGCGCGAGGCGAGGGCAAACGACTGCGAAGGACGGGGACCGGGTGTCAGTTCCAGAACTGGTCGAGCCAGAGGTTCATCCGGTTGAAGCCCGGAATGTTCACCGAGTAGATACGCCTGGTGCCGGATGCGGTGACGGTCACGAGGTCACAGTCCAGCAGGGCCTTCAGGTGCTGGGAGACGGCCGGCCGGCTGATCGGCAGGCCCTTGGCAAGATCGTTGACGGTCCTGGGGGCTCGGCGAAGCTCCTCCAGGAGATGGCGCCGGTTCGGGTCGGCAATCGCTGCAAAAGGATCCGAGTTCGACATGGCGTCAACCTACGGCAAGTGGGGCCGTCGGGCAAGACAAGATGTGCAGTGCAGCAAACCTTGCGCTCGCTCTCGGTGGCCTAGAACTGCAGTCCGTCCCAGATGAGTTTGCCTGCCGCGACCAGCACCATCCCATACATCAGCGGGTAGAACACCGCGGGCTTCAGGTAGCGGACGATGCGGGCGCCGATCAGCGTCGAGACGAGGGCGACCGGCAGTAGTGTGGCCGACAGGGTGAGGTTGGTGCTGTCGAGGTTGCCGAGCGCAAAATACGGGATGACCTTGATGGCGTTGACGATCGCGAAGAAGCGCGTGCTGGTGCCGGTATAGGTCAGCGGGTCGAGTTTCAAGGGCAGTACGTAGATCTGGAAGGGCGGGCCGCCGGCATGGGCGACGAAGCTCGCATAGCCGGACAGGCTGCCCCAGATGGTGCCGGCGACGGGGCGTTCGGGCGCGGCCGGCCGCTCCTCGTGCCGTCGCGGACCGAAAGTTTCGACGAAGTAGCGAACGGCGAAGAGAAGGGCGATGCCGCCGAGGATGAGGCGCATGGCGTTCGCCGAGACATAGGCCGAGGTCGCCCAGGCGACGGCGATGCCGAGGACCGCGCCCGGCAGCATGGCAAAGAGCGTCGGCCGGTTGTTGTGCTTGCGCCAGGCCCAGAGCGCCACCGCATCCATGACGAGCAGGATCGGCAGGAAGATCGCCGCTGCCTGGAGCGGCGGCACCACGAGCGCCATCATCGGGACGCCGATCAGGGCGAGCGCACCGCCGAGGCCTCCCTTGGAAAGACCGACGAGGGCGACGGCCGGTATCGCGGCGGCGAAGAACTGTATGTCGGGCAGCATTTGTTTCCATTGATCCTTGGGCCAGACCGGTCTATCGGATTCACTTGAACAAGACGAGGGTGGAATTCGACACCCCCTACAGATTTCGCCGAAAATGGATTGACCGATGACCGGACCTGAAGACCGCTGCCGCCTTGTGCTGATCGTGCCCGACATCGCCGATGCGGAGGAAAAGGCCCGCATCGTCGGTGACGCGCTGAGGGGCGGGGACGTCGCCTCCGTCATCGTGCCGCAATACGACCTCGACGATACGGCATTCCAGAAGCATGCGGAGAAGCTGGTGCCCGTCATCCAGGCGGCGGGTGCTGCTGCGCTCATTGTCGACAACAGCCGGGTCGCCGGTCGCGTCAAGGCCGACGGCCTGCACATCACCGGCAATGCGGCCGCGCTCGCCGAAGCGGTGGAGAAGCACGCGCCGAAGCTGATCGTCGGTGGCGGCAATGCGATG
The DNA here is from genome assembly GCF_003337715.1 of Ciceribacter lividus. Lineage (GTDB taxonomy): Bacteria > Pseudomonadota > Alphaproteobacteria > Rhizobiales > Rhizobiaceae > Allorhizobium > Allorhizobium lividum. The sequence goes on along the minus strand of NZ_QPIX01000009.1, from coordinate 58,854 downwards.
GATCGCCATCACGCGCTCGAGATCGGCGAGGTGCAGCCGGATTACATCTTCTTCGGTCGGCTCGACGGCGACATCAAGCCGGAGGCGCATTCGAAGAACCTGGCCCTCGGCGAATGGTGGGCGGCCATGGTGGAAATTCCCGTGCTGGTCATGGGTGGCAACGATCCCGCCTCGGCGCTCGCCGTCGCCGAAACCGGCGTGGAATTCGTCGCTCTCGGCAGGGCGGTGTTTGCCGATCCCGCCCAGGCTGCGAGCGTGGTCGCGTCGGTCAATGCGGTCCTTGACGAAAAAGCGCCACGGTTTGAAGATTGAACCTCGTCATGCGGTTCATTCGATATTCTCTCGGCATCCTGTTTTCGTCCGTCTCCATTGCGCTCTGGAGCGGCCATGCCGCGCCCGTGCGGGCGCAGGGCAAGGATGAGGCGCTCACCCGCCCGCTGCCCGCGGACGCAGGCACGCTGGAGCGCGGCGACCGCCCGACCTCCGGCAACGGTGCGGGCAAGGACGGGGCGGGCTCCTCCGCCAGGGGGCTTACCCTTTTCGAGCGCATGGGAGCGCCGCTTCCCGACCTGCCGCCCGAACCGGAATACAAGGGACCGGTCGACGACGCCTACGGCGCTTTCCAGCGCGGGCTCTATCTCACAGCGATCGACAAGGCACTGCCGCGGGCGCAGCTCGGCGATCCGGCGGCGCAGACACTGATCGCCGAGATGACCTCGCGCGGTTTCGGGGTGAAGCGCGACGAGAAGGCCGCTGCCTTCTGGTACGGGCAGGCGGCGGCAGGCGGTGATCCTGCGGCGATGTTCAAGTATGCGCTGCTCCTCATGGAGGGCCGCGATGTCCCGCGCGACAAGGCCAAGGCCGACGAATACATGCGCAAGGCCGCCGAGGCCGGCAACGCCTCCGCACAGTTCAACTGGGCGCAGACGCTCGTCTCAGACAATCCCGGAGAGAAGGGGCTCAAGCTTGCGCTGCCCTTCTACGAAAAATCCGCCGAACAGGGGATCGCCGACGCGCAATACGCTGTCGCGCAGGTGTACAACGCCCTCAGGGATGTTCCAGAGGAAAAGAAGTCGAAGGCCCGTTACTGGCTGCTGAGGGCGGCGCGCGCCGGCTTCGACACCGCCCAGCTCGACATGGGGATCTGGCTGGTGAACGGCATCGGCGGCGAGCGCAACTACGACGAGGGCTTCCGCTGGCTGAGTCTCGCCGCGAAGCGCGGCAACGTGGTCGCACAGAACCGTCTCGCCCATCTTTACGTCAACGCGCTCGGCACACGTCCCGACCCGGTCGAGGCGGCGAAGTGGTACGTGCTGTCGCGCCGCGCCGGGCTCAAGGACCCTGCGCTCGAGGACTTCTATCTCGGCCTCACCGACGAGCAGCAGAAGAAGGCGATCGAGGCGGCGAACAAGTTCCGGCGCGGCTGAGCGTCCGGTCGAGCCCACTCTGCGGGCGCGGATTCGGACATTTTCTCTGGCGGTCTCCGCGGCGGAATGCGAACATTCCGAATCGGACGGGCGCGTCATCGCTGCCGGGGGGAGTGGATGGACGAGATCGAACTCTATCAGCGGCTTGGACTGGCGATCGCGATCGGGGCGGCGGTCGGCGTCGAGCGCCACTGGCGCGCCAAGGACGAGCCGGAAGGTGCCCGGGCAGCCGGCATCCGCACCTTCACGATGATCGGCATGACCGGCGGCGTCGCCGGCCTCGTCGAGAAGTACCTTTCCCCGGGTGTTGCCGGATCGGGAATCGCCGTCACGGGCTTCCTGGTTGCGATGACGCTCGTGGTTGCCGTCTTCGAACTGCGCGAGGCGATCGCCTCGAAGTCCTTCAGCGTCACCTCGGTTGTCGCGGCCATGCTCACCTTCGGCCTCGGCGTCGTCGCCGTCCTCGGCGACATGACGCTCGCCTCGGCCGGCGGAGTCGCGCTGCTTGCGATCCTCGCCGCCAAGCAGTTTCTCCACCAGGCGATCCAGCGCCTGCAATGGGTCGAATTGCGTTCCGCGGTGATCCTGCTTGCGATGACCTTCGTTCTCCTGCCGGTCATTCCGGAAGAGCCGATCGGGCCGTTCGGCGGCGTCTCTCCGGCAAGTCTCGTCCTGGTCGCCATCATGCTCGCCTCGATTTCCTTCGTCGGCTACGTGGCGGTGCGCATTCTCGGTCCCTCGCGCGGCGATCTGCTGGCCGGCGCCATCGGTGGTCTCGTCTCGTCGACGGGCACCACGATCGCGTTTGCCAGGCAGGCTCGTGACGAAGAATCCAGCCGCACGCTCGCTGCCGGCGCCATTGCCGCCGGCGCGGTTTCGCTTGTCCGTACCGCCTTTCTCGTCGGAACGCTTGCCGCCTCGCTGCTGCCATCGCTCTTGCCGCCGCTCGCCGCGGGCGGTTCCGTGATGACCGCTTACGCACTCCTGCTTGCCGCTCGCGCGTCGCCGAGCGACGGTGCGCGCATGCCGCAGAACCCGTTCGAGCTTTCGGCGGTCGCCAAGATGGCGCTGCTTCTCGTGATCGTCGCCTTTCTGGCGCGCGCCGCGGCAACCTATTTCGGCGCGACCGGCCTCATCCTTGCGGCAGGGTTGTCGGGGCTTGCGGATATCGATGCCGCGACCGTTGCGGTCGCCGGCATGCTTCCGACGCTTACCCGGGAGACGGCCGTGGAGGCGATTGGCATCGCAGTGTTCGCCAACATTGCCGCCAAGGCGGTCTATGCCTCGGCCCTTACCGGCCGGGCTTTCAGCCTGCATGTCTGGGGTGCGTCGATCCTTGCCTCGCTTGCCGCTTTGGCGGTCACTCTCGTGCCGCCTGTCTCCTGAAGGCCGCCGCTTGCCCGAGAAGACAGGCAAAGCCCCTTGAATTCGGGCGATTTTTGTGGTCTTGAACCGGCTCCGCGATCCTTCATGCGCCGCCGCTCACCGAAGCCGCGCGCCTCGCCGCAGATTTCAGGGAAAATATCGAAATGGCCCGTTCAGCTCTTCTCAATGTCATGGTTCAGGCCGCACTCAAGGCCGGCAAGTCGCTGGCACGCGATTTCGGCGAGGTGCAGAACCTGCAGGTTTCGGTGAAGGGGCCCGGTGACTTCGTCTCGCAGGCAGACTTCCGCGCCGAGAAGATCGTCCGGGAAGAGCTGTTGAAGGCGCGCCCGACCTACGGCTTCCTCGGCGAGGAGAGCGAGGAGATCATCGGCACCGACGGCTCCCATCGCTGGCTCGTCGATCCGCTCGACGGCACCACCAACTTCCTCCACGGCATTCCGCAGTTCGCCGTGTCGATCGCGCTCGAACGCAACGGCGAAGTCGTCGCCGGTGTCGTCTTCAATCCGGCGACTGACGAGCTCTTCACCGCCGAGCGCGGCGGCGGCGCCTTCCTCAACGACCGACGTATCCGCGTTGCCGCCCGCAAGGCGCTGTCCGACTGTGTCATCGCCTGCGGGATCCCGCATCTCGGCAAGAGCAATCACGGCAAGTTCCTGGTCGAACTCCGGCATGTGATGGGCGAAGTCTCCGGCGTGCGCCGCATGGGCTCTGCGGCCCTCGATCTCGCCTATGTCGCGGCGGGCCGCTTTGACGGCTACTGGGAAACCCACCTCAACGCCTGGGACATCGCAGGCGGCCTGATCCTCATCCGCGAAGCGGGCGGCTTCAGCAGTGACGTCGACGGCGGAACCGAGATGCTTTCGACCGGCACCGTCGTTGCCGGCAATGAATACATCCAGAAGGCTCTGGTCGAGGTGATCAACCGGCCGGTGCCGAAAGCCTGACGCTGTTCCGCCGAGCTGTGGTCGGCGACGGCTTGCCCCTTCAATTCGTCTCAATTTTCCACTAGCCTCCCGCTGCAAGATCCCGGGAGGCTGAGGACGATATGGTGAAAGTGAAGCTGGCGGACCTGGAAGCGGCCGAGACGGGGACGGGGAATTACGAGCACAAGCTCTCGAGCCCGATGCCCTTCTTCACCACCATGCTGATCTTCCTGATCATTGTGGGTTTCATCATCGCGATCCTCTACCGGCAGGCCCATGCGGCCTTCGTGACCAATCCCGGACTGAACGGGCTCATCCTCGGCGTGCTCGCCGTCGGGATCATCCTCGTCTTCAATCATGTCCTGGCGTTGCGGCCGGAAGTGCGGTGGTTCAATTCTTTCCTCGCCGCCGGCAGCGCCGACAAGGTCGGGCGCGAGCCGCGCCTGCTCGCACCGGTGCGCTCACTGATCGGCAGCCGTCGGGACATGGCGATCTCGATCGCCTCGCTTCGCTCCATCCTTGATTCGATTGCCACGCGACTCGACGAATCACGCGACACCTCGCGCTACCTGATCGGGCTTCTCGTCTTTCTCGGCCTCCTCGGCACCTTCTGGGGCTTGCTCGGCACGATCGGCTCGATCACCGCGGTCATCCAGTCGCTCGATCCGTCTTCCGGCGACAGCGCCGACGTGCTGCAGGCGCTGAAGAACGGGCTCAGCGGACCGCTGAGCGGCATGGGCACGGCGTTTTCATCCTCGCTGCTCGGTCTTTCCGGCTCCCTCATCCTCGGCTTCCTCGACCTGCAGGCCGGCCGCGCCCAGAACCGCTTCTACACCGAACTCGAAAACTGGCTTTCGTCGGTGACGGACATCGGCTCCGATCTCACGGTCGCCGAGACGCCTGCCGTTTCCTCGGACGACATGAAGCGGCTGATCGGACAGATGCACAAGCTGATGACGCAGCAGGCCGGCGCCAACAGCGAGCGCTCCGTCGCCGCCGTCGCCAATCTCGCCGAGGGCATTCAGGGCCTCGTCAAGAACATGCGCAACGAACAGCAGATGTTGCGCGACTGGATCGAGCAGCAGCAGGAGGATGCCCGCGCCATGCGCAAGGTGCTCGAACGGCTGAACGACAAGATGGGCGGGGATGAGTAATCGATGGCCCTAGCGCGCAACCGCCGCCGGGAACGGGGCGTCGACTACTGGCCGGGCTTCGTCGATGCGCTGTCGACATTGCTTCTCGCCATCATGTTCCTGCTCACCGTCTTCGTGCTGGCGCAGTTCATCCTGAGCCGTGAAATCTCCGGCAAGGACGAGGTGCTCAACCGGCTGAACAACCAGATCGCGGAACTGACCGAGCTGCTCGCGCTGGAAAAGAGCGGCAAGCAGGACCTCGAAGACACGCTCGCGACCCTTCAGTCGTCGCTTTCCGCATCCGAGAGCGAACGCAGCCGCTTGCAGCAGCTTCTCGCAAGCGGTGCCGGCTCGGCGGAAGCCGCAAACAGCCGCATCGGCACGCTCAACCAGCAGCTCGACCAGGAGAAGGAAGTGAGCGCCAGGGCGCTGAGCCAGGTCGAACTGCTGAACCAGCAGATCGCCGCACTTCGGGCGCAGATCGCCGCCGTCGAGCAGGCGCTGCAGGCCTCGGAAGCCAAAGATCAGACGTCGCAGGCAAAGATCGCCGATCTCGGACGCCGCCTCAATGTAGCGCTCGCCCAGCGCGTCCAGGAGCTCAACCGCTACCGTTCCGATTTCTTCGGCCGGCTGCGGGAAATTCTCTCCGACCGCGAGAACATCCGCATCGTCGGCGACCGCTTCGTCTTCCAGTCGGAGGTGCTCTTCCCGTCCGGCAGCAGCGACCTCAATCCGGAGGGCGAGCAGGAGATGGCCAAGCTCGCGACGGCGCTCATCGATCTCGCCAAGGAAATCCCGGCGGAGATCAACTGGGTGCTGCGCGTTGACGGCCATACCGACAACGTGCCGCTGCTCGGCACCGGCCGCTATGCCGACAATTGGGAGCTCTCCTCGGCACGCGCCATCGCGGTGGTGAAGTTCCTGATTTCTCGCGGCGTACCGTCCAACCGGCTGGTCGCCGCCGGCTTCGGCGAGTTCCAGCCGATCGCCGAGGGCGACAGCCCGGAGGCGCGCTCGCAGAACCGGCGTATCGAGCTGAAGCTCACCGAACGATAATACCAAGCCTCGGTTCATATCGCCGAGACTTGGTATAAGTCGCTTGTCCCCACAGGGGCAGGGTTGTCAAACCCTTACGTGTTCGTAAAAGTAAGAAACGGGTACGGGAGGGGGAGATAATGGACTTTGATGTACTGGTGATCGGGGGAGGGCTCGCCGGGCTCGTCGCCGCGACGGAGGCGGCGGACCGCGGCCTCAGGACCTGCATTCTCGATCAGGAGGGCGAGCAGAACCTCGGTGGCCAGGCCTTCTGGTCGCTCGGCGGTCTCTTCTTCGTCGACAGTCCCGAACAGCGGCGAATGCGCATTCGCGACAGCTACGAGCTGGCACGGCAGGACTGGTTCGGCTCGGCCGGTTTCGACCGCCCGGAAGACCACTGGCCGCGGCTGTGGGCCGAAGCCTATCTGCAATTTGCCGCCGGCGAAAAGCGTGACTGGCTGCACAGGCAGGGGCTGCGCTGGTTTCCGGTCGTCGGCTGGGCCGAGCGCGGCGGTTCGCTCGCCGCTGGCCACGGCAACTCCGTGCCGCGCTTCCACGTCACCTGGGGAACGGGGCCGGCGGTCATCGCGCCATTCGTCCGCCGCGCTCGTGCCGCAGAGGCCGCGGGCCGTCTCACTTTCCGTTTCCGTCATCAGGTCGACCGGCTGATCGTCACCAACGGTGCCGTCACGGGCGCGCAGGGCACGATCCTCAAGCCGGACGCCATCCAGCGCGGAGGCGCAAGTTCGCGCCATCCCGTCGGCGAGTTCGAGATCAGTGCGGGCGCGGCGATCGTCACGTCCGGCGGCATCGGCGGTAACCACGACCTCGTGCGCAAGAACTGGCCCGTGGAGCGGCTCGGCCCGGCGCCGAAATCGATGGTCGCCGGCGTGCCGGCCTATGTCGACGGCCGCATGCTCGCGATCGCCCAGAGCGCGGGCGGGCGCATCGTCAACGGCGACCGCATGTGGCACTATACCGAAGGGCTCAGGAACTACGATCCCATCTGGCCGAACCACGGCATCCGCATCCTGCCCGGGCCGTCCTCCTTCTGGTGCGATGCCGACGGCAACCGCTTCCAGGCGCCGGCGATGCCGGGCTTCGACACGCTGGCGACGCTGAAGGCGATCCGCGCGCGTGGTCATGAATACAGCTGGTTCATCCTGACCAAGGCGATCATCAAGCGCGAGTTCGCGCTCTCCGGCTCCGAGCAGAACCCGGATTTGACCGGCAAGGACATCCGCCTCCTTCTCTCTCGTCTTGGCCGCAATCCGCCGGGGCCGGTGCAAGCCTTCATGGACAAGGGCGAGGATTTCGTTGTCCGCGACAATCTCGAGGATCTCGTCGCCGGCATGAACGAGTTGACCGGCGAACACCGTCTCGGCTTGCAGCATGTCCGCGCGCAGATCGAGGCCCGTGACCGGGAACTCGACAATCCGTTCAACAAGGATGCCCAGATCACCGCGATCCACGGCGCCCGCAAATATCTCGGCGACAGGTTTATGCGCACCGCGAAGCCGCACCGGCTCCTCGACCCGAAGGCCGGGCCGCTGATCGGGGTGCGGCTGCACGTGCTGACGCGCAAGACGCTCGGCGGGCTGCACACTGACCTCCATGCACGCGTGCTCGGCGCCGGCGACGAGCCGGTCCCCGGCCTCTATGCTGCGGGTGAGGTCTCCGGCTTCGGCGGTGGCGGCATGCACGGCTATAACGCGCTCGAGGGCACCTTCCTCGGCGGCTGCCTGTTTTCCGGTCGCGTTGCCGGGCGCGCGGTCGGCGCCTGACGGCGGCGCGGAGCCGCCGCTATTTGGCGGCGGCGCTCAGGTCGTGGGCACCGGTCTCGAACTGCAGGCGGGCGAGCTTCGCATAGAGGCCACCCTGGCGGATGAGGCTCTGGTGTGTGCCTTCCTCGGCGATCCGGCCGCCATCGAGCACAAGGATGCGGTCGGCCTTGAGCACGGTCGCGAGCCGGTGGGCGATGACGATCGTCGTGCGGTTCTGCATCAGGCCGTCGAGAGCCTTCTGGACCAGCGTCTCGCTTTCGGCGTCGAGTGCCGAGGTCGCCTCGTCGAGCAGCAGCAGCGGTGCGTTCTTCAGCAGGGCGCGGGCGATCGCGATCCGTTGGCGCTGGCCGCCGGAAAGCGTGATGCCGCGTTCGCCGACCTGGGTGTCGAAACCCTTCTCCAGCCTGTCGATGAACTCACGCGCCTGAGCGGCCTCGGCCGCGGCGATCACATCGGCGCGGCTCGCGTTCGGTGCGCCGAAGGCGATGTTGTCGTGGATCGACGAGGCGAAGATCGTGACGTCCTGCGGGACGATGGCGATGCGGGCGCGCAGCGCGTCGGGTGCGACCTCGCGAACGTCGAGGCCGTCGAACCTGACCGTGCCGCTCACCGGATCGTAGAAGCGCAGCATCAGCGAGAAGACGGTGCTCTTGCCGGCACCCGACGGGCCGACGATTGCCACCGTCTCACCCGGCTCGACCTTGAAGCTCAGACCCTTCAGCGCCGAGCGGCCCGGATGGCTCGGATAGGAGAAATGGATGTTATCGAATTCCACCCGGCCGGTCGCCGGTTCGGGAAGCGCCTTGGGCGAGGCGGGCGCGGCGATTGCCGGTTCCTCGTGCAGCAGCTCCATCAGCCGTTCGGCGGCACCGCCGGCCTGGGCGAGTTCGCCCCAGACTTCCGAGAGCGATCCGAGCGCGCCGGCGGCGATCACCGAATAGAGCAGGAACTGGCCGAGCGTGCCTGCGCTCAGCGTTCCGGCGAGCACGCTCTGCGCACCGTACCAGAGAACCGCGACGACGCTGCCGAAGACGAGGGTGATCGCAAAGCCGGTCAGGAAGGCGCGAGAGCGAATCGCCGTGCGGGCGGCTGCGTAGGCGCTCTCCACCGCGTCGCCGTAGCGGGCGGTCGCGATCGCCTCGCCGTTGAAGGCCTGCAGCGTGCGCGTCGCGCCGATCGTCTCGCTCGCATAGGCGGTGGCGGCGGCGAGCGTATCCTGCGCCGCGCGGGACCGCTTGCGCACCGACCGGCCGAAGCCGACCAGCGGAAATACGATCACCGGTATGGCGATGAGGACGAGAACCGAGAGCCGCGGGCTGGTGTAGATCATCATGCCCACGGCGCCGAGACAGAGGATCGAGTTTCGAAGTGCCAGCGACGCGCTCGCGCCGACCGCCGACTTGATCTGCGTGGTGTCCGCGGTCAGCCGCGAGACGATCTCGCCGGACTGGTTGACGTCGAAGAAGGAGGGCGAAAGCCGGGTCACATGCTCGAAGACGGCACGCCGGAGGTCGGAAACCACCCGTTCACCGATCGAGATGACGTAATAGTAGCGCATGGCGCTGGCGACCGCGAGCAGCACCGCCATGACGACCAGCATGCCGAAATAGCTGTTGATGAAGCCACGATCGGCGCCGCTGAAGCCGTGATCGATCATCCGGCGGACGGCAAGCGGTAGTGCCAGCGTCGTTCCCGCGGCAAGCGCCAGGAAGAAGAGGGCGGCCGCAACCATGCCCCGATAGCGTTTCAGGTAGGGCAGGAGCCCGCCAAGCGGCTTCAACGAACGTCGCTTTTTCGACTCGGACTCGGTCACCTCGGACACCTTGGCATTTCTCCCGTTCGCCCTTCGCGCTCCTGCGCTTGGGGCTCTTGTTATCCTTGCGCCCTTCATGTATAGGCACGGCATCGAATTGGGAAGCCGTGGCCTGATCGGGACTACGGCTTCATTTATTAAATAGGTTCCGAAGATGCAAACGCGGCTTTTCGGTTCCTCCGGCACAGCAGGAAGATCGTTATGAAGGCTGACATCCATCCCGAATACCACATGATCAAGGTGGTCATGACCGACGGCACCGAATACGAAACCCGTTCGACCTGGGGTTCGGAAGGCGCTGTCATGAACCTCGAAATCGACCCGAAGTCCCATCCGGCCTGGACGGGCGGCAACCAGCAGCTCATGGACCGCGGCGGTCGTCTCTCGAAGTTCAACAAGCGTTTCGGCGGCCTCGGCCTCTAATCGCTTCGAAGCTTCTGCTTCCGTTTTCAAAGCCCGGCCTCGTGCCGGGCTTTTCGCGTTTGCCGTCCCGGCGTCGAGGCCGTGCGTCGTACGGGGCTGCGGAAACGAAAAATCCCGGCGAGGCGGTGCCTGCCGGGATACCGTGAAGCGTGGCGTGTCGCGTCGGTCAGTTGCCGCTGAAGGCGGTCCGCAGCAGGTCGAGCTGGGCCTTGACGCTGTTTTCGTTGTCCGGAACGACCGCCGCTTCCGCCGGGCGATAGATCTCGCGGTCGAGCAGTGCGATGCGGTTCTGCAGGCGCAGCGAGCGCTCGACGAGATCGCGGAAGGCTTCCGGCAGATCGTTCCAGCCGGGAGCCGCCTTGTCGACGTTGAAACCGTCAAGGCGGACCTTGCTCTTCTCTGACATCACCTGGTCGCGGCTCATCTCGCCGTTGTTGACGGCGCGCTGCAGAAGCAGCCACGAGGCCATCTGCATCAGCCGGGTGGTCAGCCGCATCGATTCGGCTGCGTAGAGCACGGAGGCCATGCGCGGCAGGACCTTGGCGGCGGAGCGGCCGGGGCCGTCGAGATAGGCGGCGGTCTCTTCCACCAGCCCCATTCCTTCCGAATAGATCGTCTTGAACTGGTTCGAGGTCGCAGCGCGACCCGCAAAGCTGATCGTATTCACGCCGACTTCCGACATCGTCATTACCCCTGTCTTACGCAAAACTCTCGCGGCCGCGTCTTGTTTCATCCCCGAAGGATGCTTTCCGGCTCTTATGGAGTCACGATGCTATCAATACCTTAAACGCGCAAGGCAAATCTTAAGGAAAGGTTAATTCCCACAGTTTTGCCGGGCACCCATCAAAACGTCAAAAAAAGAGCCGCGAAAGCGGCTCTCAAGGTAAAACAGGGAGAAAATCAGACCTATTCGCCATGAGGAGAAACTGCCTGAATCCAGAAGCTCTGGATGACAATTACACTAACGAAAAAGCGTTAATGAATGGTTAACCGCTTGCCTCAGAAGTGTTGTTCCTTGCGACAGATGGAGATACGTCGGGCAGCCGGTCTCTATACTTTCGGGCGGAACAGACTTTCTGCAGCGAGCTTTCCGGCCTGCTTGCGCTGCCGCTCGGCATCGAGACGGGCGATCTCCTCTTCGAGGAGGCCGATGCGCGCGGTCAGTTCGTCGGCGGAAAGCATCGAGAGATCGGAACCGATCTCGTGCACCGTCTTCTTCTTCGGGCGTTCGTCGTCGCTCATGCTCATGGCCTATTCCTCCTGGCTTGCAACTTCGGCCTCCGCCACGTCGGCGAGCGGCGCGGCACGGGGGTCGAGACTGAGGCTTTCCGGCGTACTCGTCGGCGCCGCGCCCACGGGGATCTTCGGCACGTAGTCGCGTTCCTCCGCGGGCACGGCCGCGCGCAAGCGGCTGCGATAGATGGCATAGGTGGTCAGGAGCCCGTGCGACACGGCGGTCACGGCAAAGAGGGCGTAGGGGCCGAGCCTGGTCATCACTGGGCCGCCGAGCGTGGGGCCGATGATCGTGCCGATGCCGAAGAGCAGCAGAAGGCCGCCGGAGACCTTCACGAAGTCGTCGGAGCGGGCGAAGTCGTTCGCATGCGCCACCGCGATCGGATAGAGCGCGTTGGCGGCGGCGCCGTAAAGCGCGACGAAGCCGATCAGCACATAGGCATCATGCGGCTGGACGAGCGCCAGGATCACGGCGGCGACAGCAGCGACGCCCGAGAGCGCCGCGAGCACGTAGCGGCGGTCGGTGGTGTCGGAGAGCTTGCCGGCCGGAAACTGCATGATCGCACCGACGAAGATGGTGAGGCTCATCATCACGGCGATCGTTCCCGACGACAGCCCGGCGCGCGCGCCGAAGACGGCGCCGAGCGTGCCGTAGGCGCCGTTGGCGATGCCGATCAGCAGGATGCCGACGAAGGAGATCGGCGAGTTGCGGTAGAGGCTGCGCAGGTCGAGGCTGACCGATTTCAGCGGCTGCGGCGTCGCCGCCGTCGACAGCGTCGTCGGCAGCATGGCGAGACAGTAGAAGATGCCGCAGAACATGAAGAGGACGGTGGTCGACGGATCGCCGAGCGGCACCAGCATCTGTCCGCCCACGACCCCGATCAGCGTGATCGAGATGTAGAAGGAGAAGATCATGCCGCGGCTCTCGTTGGTCGCCCGCTCGTTCAGCCAGCTTTCGATGATCATCGAAGTGCCGGCCGTGCAGAAGCCGGTCACGGCTCTCAGCGCCACCCACCAGAACTGGTCGACCTGGATGCCGGTCAGGAGCGCGATGATCGCGATCAGCGAGATGAAGCTCGAGAAGGCGCGCACATGGCCGACGCGCATGACCACCTTCGGTGCGAAGAAGCAGCCGAGCACGAAGCCGGTGGCCCAGGAGGTGCCGAGCAGGCCGAGGACTTCGTTGGAATAGCCCTCGGCGGAGCCGCGCACGGGCAGCAGCAGGCCGTGAAGACCGTTGCCGAGGAAGAGGAACAGGGTGCCCAGGAGGAGGGCGAGGACGGGCAGCAAGTTACGGCGCATGGGTGCGATTCGCAGCTTTCTATTCGAAGCTCACTAGAGGTCGACTGAAACGTCACAGATTGCAAGACGAGCGTGTCAAAGATCAGTCCCACCTTGCAGCGGCGTCATTGGGAGGCAAAGGTGTCCGCCATATGACGCTTCTCCGATTCTTCCGCAAGGACCTGCAATGACCAAAGCGATCGCCATATTCCTGATCCTCGCCATGGTCGTGCAACTCATCAAGCCGCTCGGGGTTCCCGGGCTGCGCAAACGCGGCGACTTCTGGAAGCTGGCCGTTCTCGCCTTCGTGATCTGGTCCGTCGTGCTTCTCGTCCGTCCCTGACGGGTCAGATCGAGATCGTGCCGCGCATCACCTCGACGCACTCGCCGGAGATATCGACGGTGTGGACGTGGCCATCCCGCTTTTCCGTCGCGACGTGGATGTGGCTTGGGCGCCCCATCTCGACGCCCTGTTCGATCAGGAAGCGGAAATGTCCGTGGTCCGCCGGCTCCAGCGAGGTCAGAAGCGCGCCAAGGGCGGCGGATGCGCTGCCGGTCGCCGGGTCCTCCGGCACGTTGTCGAGCGGCGCGAACATGCGCGCGCGGATGTGCTCGCCGTCGAGCCGGGTGTAGAGGAAGAGCGGGCAATCGCTCTCCTCGGCGGCGAAGGTGGAGCACATCTCCTCCAACGTCTCGACGTTCGGTTTGGCACGGCCAAGCGCGTCGAGATCGGCGAGTTCAGCGACGATGAATTTGAGACCGACCGAGGCGAACGAGGGCGCATGCCGGTCGGCGACGATGTCGTGCGGGGAGAGGCCTGCCGCGCGGGCGAGAAGTGGCACCGGAACCTGGGCGCCGACCGAAAGCGGCTGCGGTGCCCGGATCGTCGCCCCGCGCACGGCATCGCCCAGTCTACGGAGCGTGACAGTGACGAGGCCCGCCTTCTCCTCGAAGCGCAACGCCTCGCCGACGGACTGGCCGAAAATCCGGCCCATCCGCCCGACCACGAAGGCAGTGCCGACATTCGGGTGGCCGGCGAAGGGAACTTCGGTGGTCGGCGTGAAGATCCGCACCTGCGCGGTGTTATCGATCTCTTCCGGCGGCAGCAGGAAGGTGGTCTCCGAATAGCCGAACTCGGTCGCGATCCGTTGCATCTCTTCGGTCGTCAACTCGCTGCCGTCCAGGATGACGGCGAGCGGATTGCCGCGAAAGCGGTGTTCGGTGAAGACGTCGACGGTGACGAACGGACATTCCCGCATGGCTGATACTCCCTGATCATGATCCCCAGCCGTACCTATAACGAAAAAGCCCGGCGAGGGCCGGGCTTTCGTGTCATCGTGACAAAGAGGCGGGCCGCATCAGGCCTTGTTGACGCTCGCGGCGTAGATCTGGTCGATCGTTTCGGTGAGGCTCGCGTCGAACTCTGCTTCGCTCATCGAGACGCGCAGCTTTTCCGTCAGTGCGCGCGAGAAGCTCGCGATCATGCCGTGGTTGTGGCTGAGCTTTTCGCAGGCGTCCGCCGTGGTGTAGCCGCCGGAGAGGGCGACGACGCGGACGACCGACTTGTGGGCGACCAGAGGCGCGTAGAAATCGGCGGTCGTCGGGATCGTCAGCTTCAGCATGACGGCTTCACCTGCCGGAAGCTTGTCGAGCTGGGCGGCGATCTCGTCACGAAGAATGGTTTCGGCCTCGACCTTGGTCGGGCTCTTGATGGAGACTTCGGGCTCGACGATCGGGACGAGGCCCTGACCGATGATCTGGCGTGCCACTTCGAACTGCTGCTTCACGACGGCGGCAATCCCGGCCTTGTCGGCATGACCGATCACCGAGCGCATCTTGGTGCCGAATATGCCCTTTTCGCGACCGCGGATGAGGAGGGAGTCGAGATCCGGCATGGCCTTCATCATCTGAACGCCGTTCTGTTCGGCTTCGAGGCCCTTGTCGATCTTGAGGAAGGGCACCACGCCGCGCTTTTCCCAGAGATAGGACGGAACGGGCTCACCATCGACGTCGCCGTCCATGGTCCGCTCGAACAGGATGGCGCCGATCACCTTGTCGCCGGTGAAGGCGGGCGCGCTCATGATGCGGACGCGCATGGCATGCATCAGGCGGAACATCGCCTCGTCGCCCTGGTACTCGGACTCGGAAATGCCGTAAAGGCTCAACGCTTTGGGTGTTGAACCACCGCTTTGATCCAGCGCCGCAATGAAGCCGGGTGCAGAGGTGATCTTGTTCAACATCTTCGCGTCCACCATATCTCACTCCTATCCCTATAATGGCGCGACACGCGCTCACGTAGGTTCGTTGATGTTACGACCAATCGGCAACGCCGAATTCATCAATCCCGGATCGATATCGCTAAGATGTTCGGCTATTTCGCCTTTCCTCCGGGGCTGCAACTGGCCGATAACAGAAGTTTCCCTAAAGGCAAATCCCGGTCTAATTGATTGAAACGATTGAAATTATTTCAATCGTTTAAAATAACTGAAATCTTTAAACGGGATGTGACGGCGGCGCGGGAATGTGGACGATCCGCGCCGCCCCCGATCGCATATGAGGCGGTCAGGCCGTCCTGGAGAGGACTGCCACGCCCGGCAGTTCCTTGCCTTCCATCCATTCAAGGAAGGCACCGCCGGCCGTCGAGACATAGGTGAAGTCGTCGGCAACGCCGGCATGGTTCAGCGCCGAGACGGTGTCGCCACCGCCGGCGACCGAGACCAGCTTGCCCTCGCGGGTGCGGTCGGCCGCATGGCGGGCGGCCGCAACGGTCGCCTTGTCGAAGGGCGCGATCTCGAAGGCACCGAGCGGGCCGTTCCAGACGAGGGTGGCGGCGCGGCTGATCCAGGCATTGACCGCCTCGACCGACTTCGGCCCGACGTCGAGGACCATGGCATCGGCCGGGATGGCGCTGATGTCGACGGTCTCGTTCTCGGCGCCGGCCTTGAACTCGCGGGCGACAACGCCGTCGGACGGCAGGACGATGGCGCAGCCGGCGGTCGCAGCTTCAAGCATGATCTGCTTTGCGGTGTCGGCGAGGTCGTGCTCGCAGAGCGACTTGCCGACATTGGTGCCATTGGCGGCGAGGAAGGTGTTGGCCATGCCGCCGCCGATGACGAGTGCGTCGACCTTCTTCACGAGGTTCATCAGGAGGTCGATCTTGGTCGAGACCTTGGCGCCGCCGACGATCGCGACGACCGGACGGGCCGGCTGACCGAGGCCCTTTTCGAGCGCTTCGAGCTCGGCCTGCATGGTGCGGCCTGCATAGGCCGGCAGGTGGTGAGCGAGGCCTTCCGTCGAGGCGTGGGCGCGATGGGCGGCGGAGAAGGCGTCGTTCACATAGATGTCGCCGTTCTTCGCGAGTTCGGCGGTGAATTCAGGCGTGTTCTTTTCCTCGCCCTTGTGGAAACGGGTGTTTTCGAGCAGCAGGACGTCGCCGTTGTTCATCTTTGCGATGGCGTCGGCAGCCGGCGCGCCGATGCAGTCGGAGGCGAAGGCGACGCTCTGGTCCAGCACTTCCTCGACGGCCGGTGCGATCAGGGAGAGCGACATGTCGGCGACCGGCTCACCCTTCGGCCGGCCGAAATGGGCGAGCAGGATGACCTTCGCACCCTTTTCCGAAAGCTCGTGAATGGTGGGCGCCACGCGCTCGATGCGGGTGGTATCGCTGACCTTTCCGTCCGTCACCGGAACGTTGAGGTCCACACGGACCAGTACGCGCTTGCCGGCAATGTCGGTCAGATCGTCGAGTGTCTTGAAAGCCGCCATGGTTATACCCGTCCCTCCAGTCTCTTTGGGTTCTAAAACGTGAGGGCCGGACATTACTACGCCTGACCCGCGACGCAAGGCGAGGGCGGGGCAAAATTCACTCGGCCGCCTTGCGGATCTTGCGGAGATAGTCGCGCAGCGCGTGGGCAATCTCCCGAAGATTGAGGAAGATCGGCAGTTTGGTGGCCGGCGCCACCGGCTCCAGCGAAACGCCGACCGAGGCGATATGTCCCGTCTCGTCGATGTCGCGGACGATGAGGACGATGGTGCCGAGGCGGACGCGATCGGCATAGTCCGCCCTGCCGCCGAGGCGCTGTTCGATCAGCTCGGCGACGGTGATGGCGCGCTCCGCCTCGTTCACGAGCAATGGTCCGTAGGCCTGGTCGAGATTGTCGACGCGGGTCGACGGCGCGATCGCGAACATGCCGAAGAACTCGCTGTCGTTCTCGTCCACCGGCGCCTTGCTGGCGAAGAGGCGGTCGAGCAGGCGCGAATAGCCGGGCGCGATGAAGAGATAGACCTGGTCGTTCTCCCTGAGCCGGCCGGCATACTGGTAGCGCATCGACTTGCCGTCGCGGATCACGAGCGACGGCATGGCCCAGCGCGGAATGCGCTCTCCGCGCAGGACCGGGCTGTCGGCGACGACGCGGTAGGCGAGCAGTTCGTGGTTGGCGGCGCCCGGCAGGTCGAGCTCCAGCTTGTCGATCGCGCCGATGCGCGGCGGGATGATGAGCCCGAGCTTTCGGGCGACGGGCTTGATCGTCCAGCCCTGCAGGAGCAGCGAGATCATCACGACGATGAAGGCCGCGTTGAAGTAGACCTGCCCGCCTTCCAGGCCACCGAGGATCGGCAGGATCGCAAGCAGGATCGAGACCGCGCCGCGCAGGCCGACCCAGGCGATGAAGCCGGTTTCGCGCTGGGTGTAGTCGAACGGCAGGAGGCAGAGCCAGACGGCGAGCGGACGCGCCACGAAGACCAGGAACAGGCCGAGGATGACTGCCGGCAGCAGGATCTGTGGAAACTGCGAGGGGGTCGCGAGCAAGCCGAGCACGAGGAACATGACGATCTGGGCAAGCCAGGTCATGCCGTCCTGGAAGCGGGTGATCGAGCCGCGGGCGGGGATCTTCTGGCTGCCGGCGTAGATGCCGGCCACGTAGACGGCGAGGAAGCCGCTGCCGCCGACCGCGCCCGTGTAGGAGAAGACGAGGAGGGCCATCGTCAGCATGAAGATCGGCGCGAGCCCCCGTTCGATGGAAATCCGTTTCAGCACGAAGACGATGATCGCGCCGCCGATCAGCCCGAGCGCGAGCCCGAGCCCCATCTGCTCGACGAAGAGGCGCAGGAGCGCCATGTCGAAGCCGGCATAGCCCTTGCCGGTCGACAGCAGCTGCACCAGCGCCATGGTGAGAAAGATCGCCATGGGATCGTTCGTGCCGGACTCGACCTCAAGCGTCGAGCGCACCCGGTCGCGGATGTTGATGCCGCCGATGCGCAGCAGGAAGAACACCGCCGCCGCGTCGGTCGAGGCGACGATCGAGCCGAGCAATGCCCCTTCAAGGAAGGAGAAGTCGAGCAGCAGGTGCGCGAGTGCGCCGAACAGGCAGGCGGTGATCAGGACGCCCACGGTCGAGAGCAGCAGCGCCGGCGTCGCCGACAGCCTGAACGACTGCAGGGAGGTCCCGTAGCCGGAATC
This sequence comes from Ciceribacter lividus, assembly GCF_003337715.1. Classification (GTDB taxonomy): domain Bacteria; phylum Pseudomonadota; class Alphaproteobacteria; order Rhizobiales; family Rhizobiaceae; genus Allorhizobium; species Allorhizobium lividum. The sequence continues at coordinate 40,958 of NZ_QPIX01000009.1, read as the reverse complement.
GAACAGGATGATTGCGAGTGCCACGGAGCCGAGCGCGTAGGCGAGCGAATTGTTGGAAAAGTCGATGCCGAGACCGTCGACACCGGTCACGAGCCCGATCAGCAGGAAGAGCAGGAGGAGGGGAGCGCCGAAGCGGAAGGCGAGCAGGCTCGAAAACGCCGCCAGGAGGACCAGCGCCGTGCCCACCAGCGTCATCGCATAGAATTCGTCCACCTGCTCATCCCCATCGTCGCCGCTCTCACCGTCTCGTCCCGCGCCTGCCGATCATACCGGACCCGCGGGCGTAGCGCGAAAGCGACGATAACGCTTTCCGCCCCGGTGTCGGGGTCGGTGCAGGGCTGGGAACGATCTGGCAGGACTGCCGAAAGACGAGAACCGCACTTGTCGCCCGCAATCGTGATCAGAGTAGGGCGGGAGCGGGAAAAATGAAAGGCGGACCGGTATCCCGGCCCGCCTCTTCGAGGACAATCGTTGGGTCGATCGCTCAGATGAGCTTGCCGAGGGCGACCGCCGTGTCGGACATGCGGTTGGAGAAGCCCCATTCGTTGTCGTACCAGGTGAGGATACGGACGAAGTTGCCTTCGAGCACCTTGGTCTGGTCGATCGCGAAGATCGACGAGTGGCTGTCGTGGTTGAAGTCGCGCGAGACCAGCGGCTCCTCGGTGTAGCCGAGAATGCCCTTCAGCGCGCCGTTCGAAGCTGCCTTGATGGCGTCGTTGATTTCCTGGGCGGTGGTGTTCTTCTTGGCGACGAACTTGAAGTCGACGACCGAGACGTTCGGGGTCGGCACGCGGATCGAGGTGCCGTCCAGCTTGCCCTTCAGGTGCGGCAGGACCAGGCCGACGGCCTTGGCGGCGCCGGTCGAGGTCGGGATCATGGACAGGGCTGCGGCGCGGGCGCGGTACAGGTCCTTGTGCATGGTGTCGAGCGTCGGCTGGTCACCGGTGTAGGAGTGGATCGTGGTCATGAAGCCGTGGTCGATGCCGACGGCGTCGTCGAGCGTCTTGACGACCGGCACCAGGCAGTTGGTGGTGCAGGAGGCGTTGGAGATGACCAGGTGATCCTTGGTCAGCTTGTCGTGGTTGACGCCGAAGACGACGGTCAGGTCGGCGCCATCGGCCGGAGCCGACACGATGACGCGCTTGGCGCCGGCGGTCAGGTGGGCGGCCGCCTTGTCGCGCGCGGTGAAGATGCCGGTGCATTCCATGGCGATGTCGACGCCGAGTTCCTTGTGCGGAAGCGTCGCCGGATCCTTGATCGCCGTGACCTTGATGGGCTTGCCACCGCCGACGATGATCGTGTCGCCTTCGACCTTCACATCGGCCGGGAACTTGCCGTGGATCGAGTCGTAGCGCAGAAGGTGGGCGTTGGTTTCGACCGGGCCGAGATCGTTGATCGCGACCACTTCGATGTCGGTGCGACCGGACTCGACGATGGCGCGCAGCACGTTGCGGCCGATACGGCCGAAGCCGTTGATGGCAACTTTAAGAGTCATGGCGTTCACTCCCCTGTAGAAAAGAATTCGAAACTAATGGATCGCAGGGCGTTGGCAATCGCCCTGCGACAATTTGACGTTAGCCAAGCCGGGCTTCGGCGGCGGCAACCACGGCTTCGGCGGTGATGCCGAAGTGCTTGTAGAGCTCCTTGTACGGGCCGGAGGCGCCGAAGGAGGACATGCCGATGAAGACGCCGTCGGAGCCGATGATGGCGTCCCAGCCCTGACGGATGCCGGCTTCGACGCCGATCTTCACCGGCGCATTGCCGATGATCGCCTCGCGGTAGGCTTCCGGCTGTTCGGCGAAGAGCTCGAAGCAGGGGACCGAGACGACGCGGGCGGGGATGCCCTTGCCGGTCAGTTCGGCCTGGGCCTTCAGCGCGATCTCGACTTCCGAGCCTGAGGCGAAGATCGAGACCTTCGCGTCGCTTGCCGATACGAGTTCGTAGGCGCCGCTGGCGCAGAGGTTCTTCTCTTCATACTCCGTGCGCGCCGCGACGAGGTTCTGGCGCGTCAACGCCAGGCCCGACGGGCGGTGCTTCTGTTCGAGCGCGATCTGCCAGCACTCGGCCGTCTCGGTCGCATCCGCCGGACGGAACATCAGCAGGTTCGGAATGGCGCGCAGCGCCGCCATGTGCTCGACCGGCTGATGGGTCGGGCCGTCTTCGCCGAGACCGATCGAGTCGTGGGTGAGCACGTGGATGACGCGGATGCCCATGAGGGCGGCAAGGCGGATCGACGGACGGCAGTAGTCCGAGAAGATCAGGAAGCCACCGGAATAGGGGATCAGGCCGCCGTGCAGCGCGATGCCGTTCATGGCGGCGGCCATGCCGTGCTCGCGGATGCCGTAATGGATGTAGCGGCCGGAGAAGTCGGTCGGGGTGATCGACTTGGTCTGGCTGGTCTTGGTGTTGTTCGAACCGGTCAGGTCGGCGGAGCCGCCGATCGTTTCCGAAAGCACGCCGTTGATGACTTCGAGCGCGTCCTCGGAGGCCTTGCGGGTCGCGACCGTCGGCTTCGTTTCGGCGAGCTTCTTCTTGTAGGCGTCGATCGTCGCGTCGAAATTGCCCGGCAGGTCGCCGGCGAAGCGTCGGGTGAATTCCGCCCGCTTGTCGGCATCCGCCGCGGCGAGGCGTTCCTCCCAGTCCTTGCGGGCCTTGGTGGAGCGCAGGCCGGCGAGACGCCAGGCGTCGAGTACGTCGGCGGGGATGGTGAAGGCTTCCTCGCCCCAGCCGAGCGCCTTGCGGGCGGCGGCGATCTCGTCGGCGCCGAGCGGCGAGCCGTGGACCTTGTGGGTGCCGGCCTTGTTCGGCGCGCCGTAGCCGATCACGGTCTTGCAGGCGATCATCGTCGGCTTGTCGGACTTGCGGGCTTCCTCGAGCGCCGCGGCGATCGCTTCCGGATCATGGCCGTCGACGGAAAGCGTGTTCCAGCCCGAGGCGCGGAAGCGCGCGTGCTGGTCGGTCGAGTCGGCAAGCGAGATCGCGCCGTCGATCGAGATGCCGTTGTCGTCCCAGAGAACGATGAGCTTGTTGAGCTTCAGGTGGCCGGCGAGTGTGATCGCTTCCTGGCTGATGCCTTCCATGAGGCAGCCGTCGCCGGCGATCACGTAGGTATAGTGTTCCATCAGTTCGGCGCCGAACTCGGTGGCGAGCTTCTTTTCGGCGATCGCCATGCCGACGGCGTTGGCAATCCCCTGGCCGAGCGGCCCGGTCGTCGTCTCGATGCCTGAGGCGTGGCCGTATTCCGGGTGGCCGGCGGTCTTCGCACCCAGCTGGCGGAACTGCTTGATGTCCTCGATGGTCATGTCCTCGTAGCCGGTCAGATAGAGGAGGCTATAGAGGAGCATGGAGCCGTGGCCGGCGGAAAGCACGAAGCGGTCGCGGTCGGGCCAGAGCGGGTTCTTCGGATCGAACTTCAGGAAGCGGGTAAAGAGGACGGTCGCGACGTCGGCGGTTCCCATCGGCATGCCGGGGTGGCCGGAATTGGCCTTCTCGACTGCGTCCATGGCAAGAAATCGGATCGCATTTGCCATCCGGTTGTGTTTTTCGGGAGAAATCATCGTTTTTCCGCTTGTTCCGAGTCACTGGGGATGTCCGCACCTGCCGCGGACCGCCTGAAGGCGGGTGATCCATAGCAGGTGAGGCGCGCGAGTCAATAAATCCGCAGGGTCTGCGGTTCCGATCCGCCGAGATTTCGCCTTGCCGGAACATGGTCGGTGCGCCGTGCCGGGCGGGTTCGGTTGTCGTTCGCGCGGCATTTCTGCCTCGTCCACAGGATAGGCGAATCCGTGCCTCTCCGGTTTTATTGACGGGTGGCAACACAAGCGAATACTGTCGAAGAAACACGATGGCGGGCTTCGGTGTCCGATTCGGTGGACTTTTTTCGGAAGGCCGGGACAAGCAATGTCGACGGACAACACGGTTGAGGCGGCGCTCGGCGCCCTGCGACAGGCGATTTCGGGCCTGGAGAACGCCGTCGACATGCGTTTCGAGGCCCAGCGCGAGAACGCAGAGGTCGAAAGCGAGGTCAAGCGCGTCCATGCCGACCGCGCCCGGCTCGCCCAGGAACTCGACCAGTCGGAGTTTCGCGCCAACCGGCTCGAGGAAGTCAATCGCGAGGTATCGCGGCGGCTGGTGACGGCGATGGAAACGATACGGGCCGTGCTCGACCGCTGACGGTCGACGGATGCGTGGTCTCGGTATGCGGAAGGGCATATGGCACAGGTAACGGTGACAATCGACGGGAAAGCCTACCGCATGGCCTGCGAGGAGGGCCAGGAGGCGCATCTCGTCGAGCTTGCGACCCGGTTCGACAACTACGTCTCGCATCTGAAGTCGCAATTCGGCGAGATCGGCGATCTGCGGATCACCGTCATGGCCGGGATCATGGTGATGGACGAGCTTTCGGAGACGAACCGCAAGCTCGCCGAGATGGAGCGCGAGCTTGCGAGCCTGCGCGAGGGCCGCGATACGGCGGCCGCGGGAAACCAGCGCAAGGAAGAACTGCTCGCCGCGACCATCACTGAGCTCGCGGAGCGGCTCAATTCGATCACCCGCAAGCTGACGGCGCGCCCATCGAGCGCGGCGGCGCAGGAAAGCTGAGTCCCGGACCTTTTTGACAAGGTGACCACTGGCGCGGCGGGGCATTTCACCTTATATCAGGGATCGCGGTCTGCGCCTCACGACAGGAAACCACAATCCCTGGGGCCATACTCGATCCAGAGGGAGCTGTCCCTGGCCAGGCCCGTGGGCTTGGACACACGGCGCCCACCTACTTTTGTAGGCGCCCAGGATCGTAAAAACTCCATCGGTTGCCGTGGATCGCACTTTTTCTCGGAAGAACGATGGTTGGCGGCCGAACCGCGATGGGATGGATGCAAACTGGTCTGGTCATGACCGGAACAACCGATCGAACTTATCCTAGCGAAACTCGCTCGTTCGCTCATACTCCCAAGCGAAGCGCTTTCTGAGTTCAACAAGGCTTTCCTCCCACGTCGACCGCTCGCATTTCCTCAAGATATTGAGAAAGCTGGACAGCACATCTCTCCAGTCAAAGACATCGACAAACAGCCATGCACTGGATCGGCGGGGCAGATGAGATCTGAGGTCGTTGGTGACGACATGGACGTGGAAATCGTCGGCTCCTGGGTTGTCATCCCAACCGATGGTAAGACACATGGTCAGCGCTACGCTTCTCGGGTTGACGGGTTCCCATTGTTGAAGACGCTCGACCGGGTCGAGCATATCCACACCGGCCTCTATCTCTTCTTGCGTATAGCCATCGCGAATCCGGCTCTCGGCAACGTTACCTAGGTTCGAAGCCGCTATGCTCCGCAGGGACAGTCGCTCAGGCAGAGGGATCTTGGCAATTTCAAGCCATTTTTCGTTCGCCTGTGCCATTGTCCGCTCCCGACGTTACTGCGTCTTTGATGTTGTTTTAGGCTTCACAATGATGGTGATGAGGGTTCAGCCCGAACGTCCGCTTCCTCCATCCAACTCGATCACTCCGCCTCGATGAGTCCACGGCGCAGATTGAGCGCAGTCCTATCTCATTTACTCTCGATGGCGGCGTCTGCTCCACTCTCGATCAGCAAGCGCGCGATGTCTCCATGACCCGAATTGGCCGCGTACATGAGAGCGGTCTGGCCGGTGCTGTCTTGTTCGTCCACGCGAGCGCCCCAACGGATTAGTCTCCGGGCTAGGAATTCGTTTCCCTCGCCCGCCGCCAGCATCAAAAGGGTGTAGCCGGAAGTTGTCGTCTGGTTCACATCTGCTCCATAGAAATGCAGCAAGTCGACGAGGCCGAATGCCATCGGTTTCGGGCATCCGGTATTGTCGATCGCCAGGAACATTGCCCTGCCATCATAAGGCCATGCGGAATCAGTCGAGTCCGGCAGGTCGCCCGCGTGAAGCCTTCTGAAAGCACCGACAACGTTGCCCGCGCAGACGGCCTCGGCCAGGCTCTGCGGATATTGCCATGATTTGGTGAAATAGCCGAAGGCTGCGACCATCAGGATGGCGGCCAGAACAGTTGCTCGCAGCAGAGTTCTCAACACTTAATCTAGCCACCCGACCCGCGCGTTGTTTTTGGCTCCATTGATCCCTCCGCAGTCCGTGAGAATGAACCAGACATACTGTGCAGCGTGAGAAGAACCGGTCGCTGTTCTATCTCACTGGAATTGAAGCAGCAAACCCGCCGGGGTTGACGGGAGAAATCCTGCCGCGTCAAATGCCGGCCGACCGCAGCATTCGAGGATCGCCCCATTCATGTACCAGCCGCCGCGATCATTCGCGACGGCTTTGTGCTTGTGGATGCCCGAACTGGTCAGAATTCTTCCCAGCTGTCCTGCGATGTCGCCGGAGCGGTGTTGCCGCCGCCGAAAGCCTTGGCGAGGCTTCCGACCATCTTGCGCGCCGGAGAGGCGACCGGTCGTGCCTGGGCCGACGCCGGACGTGGGGTCGCGGCGCGCGGCGCCTGCCCGACGGACTGATAGGCGGGAGCGCTCACGCCGCGGTCGCTCATGCGGAACTGCGAGACGAGGCCGGCGAGACTGCGTGCACTGTCGGCGAGACGGTGCGTGACTGCCGTCGCCTCCTCTACCATTGCCGCATTCTTCTGCGTGAACTGGTCCATATGGTTGACGGAGCTGTTGATCTCGTTGAGCGCGGTTGATTGCTCGCGGGACGCGGAGGCGATCGCGGAGATATGCTCGTTGATCACCGCCACCTGGTTCGAGATCTCGCCGAGCGCCGCACCCGTCTGCTGCACGAGCGACACGCCACCGGCGACCGCTTCGCCGGATCTGTTGATCAGGACCTTGATGTCCTTCGCGGCGTTGGCGGAACGCTGAGCCAGTTCGCGGACCTCCTGCGCGACGACGGCAAACCCCTTGCCGGCTTCACCTGCACGGGCCGCCTCGACACCGGCGTTGAGCGCCAGCAGGTTCGTCTGGAAAGCGATCTCGTCGATGACGTTGATGATCTTGGAGATTTCGCTCGACGCCTGCTCGATGCGGCCCATGGCTTCGATGGCATCGGAGACGACCTTGCTGGAGTTTTCGGTGCTCTGGCGCGCCTTGATCGCCATGTTTGCCGCGTCGTCGGCCTTGGCCGAAGAGCCGCGGACGGTCGAGGTGATCTCCTCTAGCGCGGCCGAGGTTTCTTCGAGCGATGCCGCCTGCTGTTCGGTCCGCTTCGACAGGTCGTCGGTCGCGGAGCGCATCTCTGCGGAGCTCGCCTCGATGCCAGCGGTTTCGGCCCGCAGTTCCGCCATGGTACCGGCGAGCTTTTCGACCGAATTGTTGAAATCGACGCGGAGCCTGTCAAGGTTGCCGGCAAAGGAGCGTTCGATGCGGACCGTCAGGTCGCCGTCGCTCAGTTTCTGAAGAGAACCGGCGAGAACTTCGATGGCGTCCTGAACGGCGCGCGCGTCTTCGACCTTGGCCAGTTCGCGTTCCTGGCGTTCGCGTTCGCTGCGGGCTGTGGCATCGGCAGCCTCGCGTTCGATCTCGATCTTCTGGATCGCGCTTTCACGGAACACGTTGATGGCGCGCGCAAGGGCGCCGATCTCGTTCTTGAGATCCTGATCCGGCACGGCGGCGTCGAGATGCCCGGAGGCGAGACTGTCGGCAACCGCGGTGAGGCGAGGCAGGGCACCGACGATACGGCGGACCAGCAGGGCGATGAGGGTTGCGGCGATCGCCAGAACGATCAGTGCCGTGATCCCGATCGCGTAAGTCATCTCGGCCGCGATGCTGTTGATCTCAGCTTTGCGGACACCGGCATAGAGGATGCCGAGAACGTCGCCGGTCGGCGAGAAGATCGGCTGGTAGATGGTGTAGTAGGGCGTTTCCAGGATCACGGCCTCGCCGCGATAGACCTGCCCCTTTGTCACGAAGGGATAGACGGCGCCCTTCTGGCCGAGTGCCGTGCCGACGGCACGGTTTCCGTCCGGCTTGATGATGTTGGTGGTACGGCGCCAGAAGTCCTTGCTCTGCGGATCCCAGGCGAAGATCGTCGCGGTCTGGCCGGTCATGCGGCCGATCGTGTCGATCATGGTGTGATCCGTAAAATCCGTCGGGATCGATTCCATCTCGATCCGCGCGACATTGCCGTCTTTCCCCCAGGTCACCTTGGTTCCGGGGAGATCGCGTTCGATGAAGGTGGCCGCCGTCCGCAGGCTGGCGTTCTGGCCGGCGATGGCCTGTTCCTGGATGCGGTTCTCGATGCTGTTGGAGATAACCCAGGAGACCGCGCCGAGCGACGCGACCAGGATGATCACCGTCGTCACGGTAATCGTTTTCGTGATGCCGAAGCGCGAAAAGATCTTCATGTAGACGTGCCCCTTGGAGGTTGGCTTTCACGTCAGTCTAAAGCCTTGGGGTTAACCCTTGGTTGTCCGGGCAAATCCAAAATGGAATTTGACGGATGCAAGAAAATGCGACGTGCGCGAGTTCCTTCTCGATCAAGGGGGCGGAGAGGTCTTCGGTCCCCTGTTTCGCGCCGCGGCTTCGCGGCAGGCGGTGGTCTTGACCCGCAATGACCCTGCTGCCTAATTGGGCCGTTCCGTCTGCACCCCGGAGAGTTCCCATGTACCAGCCGCCGCATCATCGCGAGGATCGTCGCGAGGTCCAGCATGCCCTGATCCGGAGCCATCCGCTCGGGCTTCTGATTTCGTCCGGAGAGGGTGGGCTTCTCGCCAATCCGATCCCCTTCCGGCTGGTGAAGACGGAGGAGGGGCTGGGCACGCTTCAGGCGCATATGGCGAAAGCCAATCCGCAATGGCGGGCGCTTTCCGGCGGCGCGGAGGTTCTCATCGTCTTCCAGGGCGCCGATCACTACATCACCCCGTCCTGGTACGAGACGAAGCGCGAGACCGGCAAGGTCGTGCCCACCTGGAACTATGCCATCGTCCAGGTGCGGGGCACGGTCCGGGTGATCGAGGACAGCCAGTGGCTGAGGGCACAGGTGGGCCGGCTGACCGACGGCCATGAAAGCAAACGCATGATCCCGTGGGCCGTCGGGGATGCGCCCGACGACTTCATCTCCGTCCAGCTGAAGGGCATTGTCGGCATCGAGGTGCAGATCACCGGCATCGAAGGCAAGTGGAAGGTTAGCCAGAACCGCAGCGAGGCCGATCGCCGCGGCGTTGCCGAAGGGCTCGAGGCCGACGGGAGCGACGCGGCCGGCGTGATGGCCGCCATGGTGCGCGAGTGGGGCGGCCTCTGAGCGGTCACACCCGCAGATCCAATTCCCTCTCACGTTCGATATAGGCGCGCTGCTTGTCGGTCACATAGTCCCGCACGATCGGCACCGCATCGCGCTTGCGCGACAGCTGCAGGTGGAAGACCATCTGGCTGCCGGCGCGGAACATCATCTCGCAACTGATCAGGTAGAATTCCCACATGCGGGCGAAGCGCTCGTCATACATGGCGACGACCTTGTCGCGGTTCGCCTCGAAGCGCCGGCACCAGTGGGCGAGCGTGGTCGCGTAATGCACGCGCAGAACTTCGATGTCGGTGACCCACAGGCTGTTCCGCTCGGTGACGGAGACCACTTCCGACAGGGCCGGCGAATAGCCGCCGGGGAAGATGTACTTGCGCAGCCACGGGCTCGTCGTGCCGGGCGGGCTCATGTGGCCGATCGAATGGATGAGGGCGACACCGTCGTCCGGCATCAGAGCGTTCAGCTTCCTGAAGAACTCGTCATAGTGCTGCACACCGACATGCTCGAACATGCCGACCGAGACGATACGGTCGAACGTTTCCGTCACATCGCGATAGTCTTTGAGTTCGAAGCGGACGCGGCCCGCAAGGCCGGCATCGGCGGCCCTCTTGGTCGCGAGCGCGTGCTGTTCCTTCGACAGCGTCACGCCGACGACCGAAACGTCCTCCAGCCGGGCGAGGTAGAGCGCGAGATCGCCCCAGCCGCAGCCGATATCGAGCACCTTCATGCCGGGCTTCAGGTTGAGCTTGGCCGCGAGCAGCCTCAGCTTGTTGCGCTGCGCCTGTTCCAGCGTCTCCTCCGGTTCGCGGAAGTAGGCGCAGGAATAGAGCATGTTCTCGTCGAGGAAGAGTTTGTAGAAGTCGTTGCCGAGATCGTAGTGGTGGGCGACGTTCTGCTGTGCCTGGCCCTTGCGGTTCGACTGCTCGCGCTTGCGGAACCGCATGCGCACGGCGCGGATGACCTTCTGGATCGGATAGGAGCCGAGCGACAGCCGGTTGATCGAAAACAGCATCAGGAAGTCGCGCAGTGTCGAACCCTCCTCGAACCGCATGGTGCCGTCCATGTAGGCTTCGCCGGCGACGAGCTCCGCCTTGAAGACGAGACTGCGGTAGAGCTTCGGATCGGTCAGCCGCATCGTCACCTGCGGGCCATCCTGCATGCCGCCGAAGACGTGCCGCTTGCCGTCGGCGTCGATGACCGTCAGCCGGCCCTTCTTGATGAATGACTTCAGCATATGGGAAAGCAGGAACATGCAGACCTCGCGCGCTGGCTGAAACGGTCTGCATGTTAGCGCATTCCTCAACCGTTGCGAGCGGCAATTATCGGTGCCACCGATGGGGCGGCAACGGCTTGCAAAGGCGCGCGCGCCGGCTAATGTGCCGCGACGGCAAGGCAGGAAGACGGAATGACGGGACAAGCGGCGATGAAGGCGCAGTTGCGCAAGGAACGGCTCGAATTGCGGGACCAGATCCCCACCGAGACGCGGATCGAATACAGCCTGGCGATCGCCGCTTTCGGAGAGGCGCTGGCGTTTGAGCCGGGAGCGATCGTTTCCGGCTTTTTCCCAATCCGATCGGAGGCCGACATCCGTCCGCTGATGGCGCGGCTGCGGGAGCGGGGCGCGCGTCTTTGCCTGCCGGTGGTGCTCGACCGTGAGACCATCGTCTTCCGCGAGCTCTTGCCCGCTGCCGAGCTCGTCTCGACCGGCTTCGGCACCCGCGGGCCGGGGCCGGAGGCGGCGGAACTCGATCCCGACATTCTCCTGGTGCCGCTTGCCGCCTTCGACGGCCGCGGCCATCGCATCGGCTACGGCGCCGGCCACTACGACCGTGCGATCGCGCGATTGCGGCAAAAAGGGCGTGATCCCCGGCTGATCGGCATTGCATTCGCCTGCCAGGAAGTGGCACATGTCCCCTTCGAACCGCACGACGTCCGGCTGGAAGCCGTGGTGACGGAGAATGGCTTGCGGACTTTTGGATGATGATGACTGGATACGTGAATGCGGTTGCTTTTTCTCGGTGACATGGTCGGCAAGACCGGACGGACGGCGGTCTGGGAGCGGCTTCCCGGCCTGATTTCCGACCTGAAGCTCGACTTCGTCGTGGTCAACGGCGAGAACGCCGCCGGCGGGTTCGGCATCACCGAGGACATCTACCTCGAAACCATCAATGCCGGCGCCGATGTCGTGACCACCGGCAACCACGTGTGGGACCAGAAGGAGGCCGTCTCCTTCTGTGAGCGCCACGACCAGTTCCTGCGGCCGGCCAACTATCCGTCGGGGACGCCGGGCAAGGGCTCGGGCGTCTTCTACGCCCGCAACGGCGCGCGCGTGCTCGTCGCCAACATCATGGGGCGGGTCTTCATGCATCCGGAGCTCGACGATCCCTTCACCTCGGCGGAGGCGATCCTGTCTGCCTGTCCGCTCGGCGAGCAGGCCGACGCCATCGTCTTCGATTTCCACGCCGAGGCGACCAGCGAGAAGCAGTGCTTCGGCCACTTCGTCGACGGTCGCGCGAGCTTCGTCGTCGGCACCCATACGCACGTGCCGACCGCCGACCACCAGATCCTGAACGGCGGCACCGCCTATATGTCGGATGCCGGCATGTGCGGCGATTACGACTCCTCGCTCGGCATGGACAAGGAAGAGCCGCTCAACCGCTTCATCTCGAAGATGCCGAAGGGGCGCTTCGAGGCGGCCCACGGTCCGGCGACGATCTGCGGCGTCGGCGTCGAGATTTCCGACCGGACGGGCCTCGCCGAGAGGATTGCGCCGCTCAGGATCGGGCCGCGGCTCACCGAGACGATCCCGGACTTCTGGCGGTAAGCCCGCTGCGGCGGCTCTAACGCAAATGTGAGCCTCTCCGGCTTTACCGCGCCGCCGTCCTGTCCCATCCTGCACCATCGGATGGATGGTGCGGGGCCGGCATGATGCTGCGACTTGTCATAGCGTTCATTTCCCTGATCCTTGCCGCGGGCGCCGCCGGCGCCGGGGAAGAGCGCTCGCCGGTCAGCGAATGCCAGCTTGTCGCCGATGCCCTGCCGAAGGCTAGTTTCGTGCGCTTCGATGCTTCCCCCTCGCTCCAGTTGGCCGCTGCCGACCGCGACGTGACGATCACCTATCTCGGCCATTCGACCTTCCTCATCAAGACGCCCGGCGGGATCTCGATCGCGACGGACTATAACGGCTGGCTGCGCTCGCCGCGCCTGCCGGACGTGGTGACGATGAACAAGGCGCATTCGAGCCACTACACGCTCGCGCCGGACCCGGCGATCGCCAACGTCCTGCACGGATGGAGCGACACGCCCGGCGAAAAGGCGGTGCATCGCGTCGTGGTCGGCGACGCCTATATCCGCAACGTCTCCACCGACATCCGCAGCTTCGGCGGCTTCGAGGTGAACGGCAATTCGATCTTCATCTTCGAGGTCGCGGGGCTCTGCATCGGCCATCTCGGGCACCTGCACCACGAGCTGACGGACGGGCACTTCGCCGAGATCGGGCGGCTCGACGTCGTCATGGTTCCCGTCGACGGCGGTCTCACCATGGGCGCCGACAGCATGAGCCGGACGGTGAAGCGGCTCCGCTCGGCCTTGGTCCTGCCGATGCATCGCCGCGGTCCGCCGATTTCCGATTTCCTCGCGATGTTCGACCAGAGCTTCGACTGGAAAATTTCCGACAACGCCGCCGTCACCGTCTCCATGGCCACGCTGCCGCAAAAGCCGCTGATCCTCGTGTTGAAGGGCGTCTGAGGCTCGCTCTACCGGCGAGTAAGGCGAACCTCGCCCTCGACGGCCAGCCCGATCTTGCCGCGGCCGAGCTGCAGGAGGCGGATCGGCAGGTGTTTCTCGTCGAGCCGTCGCCGCAGCAGCAGAAGTCGGGTTTCGAGGTTGTCCTTGTAGTCGGGCAGGCGGAGGCTCGTGTCGAGACGGATCTCGCGATTGGTGAACTCCCGGCGACCGCCGTCGAGATACTGGCCGAGCATGTGTACCAGCAGCCGCCCGGCGACGCCCTTGATCACATAATCGCCGTTGATGAAGACGCTGTCGTCGAAGGGGTGATGGGCGACATCGATCCGGCTGCCGCCGGCGGCAGGTGCCGCATCGGCCGGGAAGGCGGCCTCCGGGTCGAAGGACATGCGTTCGCAGAGTGCGAGCGACACCGCCGCCTGCCGGGCGACGATCGAGAGCGCTGCCTCGTCCTCGCGGGTGAAAGCGAGACGCCTCCCGCTCTCGACGAAGAGGACGCCCTCGACATGTCCCTGGACGACGAGCGGCACGGCGATCTGGCTCATCGCCTCGGCCATGCCCGGCAGCACGATCTCGCGCGTGCGGTTTTCGTCCGGCGAGGAGTGGCGAACCGCCGAACCAAAGCGGCGGATGCGGCTCATGTCGCTGACCTTGACGATCCTGCCGCTCGCCGCCGCCGATCCGATCAAGCCCTCACCGAACGGCACCTCGGCACCGATGCCCGAGGGCACATAGCCGGTGCTGCCGATCGCGGTGATCTGCGCCTTCTCGCCATAGCTCTGGAAGAGGAGCGCATGGTCGAAGCCGAGATGCCCGGCGATTCCGCCGAGCAGGGCGTCGACCACACCGCCCGCATCCGTCGCCGCGGCGATGGCCGCGACTATTCTCTCCGCCGCGGCAAGCCGGTCCGGCCGCATGCGCGCGGAAGCGGCGGCCACTTCGACCGGCGAGGGGACGGCTTCGATGGCGACGACACGGAAGACGTCGACGCAGCGCAGCCGCATGACGTCGCTTAAGCCCACCTGCGCGCCGCCGGCGGCGACCTCCTGCGCAAGCCGGTCGAAGAGGACCCCTTCCTCCAGCGTGTAGGCGAAGGCGAGATGCAGGCGGGACTGCGCGCCCGTCAGGCCGTCGACCACGACGAGGGTCGCTTTCGGGTTGAGGCGGATGTTGGCGGCGGTCTTGGCGAAGAACTGGTTGGAGAGCGCCACGTGTTCGTCATCGACCATCGACACGTGGGAGAGATAGGAAATGTTCGGTACGCCTTCGGCGTCGGCGGTGGCGATGATCGAGGGAATGACGCCCTCGAAACACGCTTCGAGGTCGCGAAGGGTCATCGTCATGTCGTCGCACTCCGGAGCTTCGAGCCGGCCTTCGCACCCGGCGTCTGCACGAAGACCGAGGCGACGTCGACCGTCACCAGCCGCGCGTCGCGGTGAGTGAGCCAGGGGGCGATGATGTCCGGCGCAATCCCGAGGCGCATCAGCGCGGAGACCATGGCGACCATGTAGCGTTCCGAGCGCTCGATCTCGTCCGCGGCGGCCTCCCGCACCTCCGCCCTGCCCTTGATCTGGTAGGTCACATAGTCGGAGGGGCGCGAGAAGGTTGCGGCAATCATTCCGTTGTCCTGCAGGTTGGCGACCGTGCCGGGCCACTGCCAGGCGGAGACGACGATCGCCATCCGGCGCCCGTCGAGCGGCCATGCGCCGACGCCGCGGCCGACCTCCGGGCGACGGTCGGCATCGGCCGTCCCGATGATCTGCATCACCGGGCTTTCGATGAAGGCCGCCAGTTCGTGGTCCAGCATGAAATCTCTCCTCTTTCGACATGCATAGCGCAGCAGGAGAAGTTTTAGGATTCCCCCCGCCCGGCTTAGCAAGCTTTTAGGAAACGGCCGCCGTCGAAGCGCCTATTAGCAAGGCTCCCAGCGATTGAAGGAGAGCAAAGTGCAACAGCAAACGACAGTGATGCCCGACAATTGTGTCGCCGTGATCGGCGCCGGACCGGGCGGACTTGCCGCGGCGAAGTGGCTCGCGGCCCACGGGCTCGAGCCGGTCATCTTCGAGGCGTCCGCCCGGTTGGGCGGCCAGTGGAACTCGACCTCCGCGACGAGTGCCGTCTGGCCGGGGATGCGCACCAACACCAGCCGGATCATGACCGCCTTTTCTGATCTCGACCACGCGCCCGGCAGCGCGACCTATCTCACCCAGGACGAGATGCTCGACTATCTCGAGCGCTATGCCTTCGTCTCGGGACTGTTGCCGACGCTGCGGCTGTCGACACGGGTGGAGAGCCTCGAACCTGCGGCCGGCGGCAGCTGGCTCATCCGCTCGGCGAGCGGCGGACGCGAGCGCTCGGAAGTCTTCCGGCGGGTCGTGGTGGCGACTGGCCGCTGCGGTACGCCGTCCGTCCCCGAGATCGAGGGGCTTTCCCGCTTTTCCGGATCGCTCGGTGCCATCCACTCCGCCCAGTATAACGGCGTCGAACGCTATCGCGGCCGCCATGTGCTCGTCGCCGGCTGCTCCATCAGTGCGCTCGAAATCGCCTCGGAGCTCGCCTATGGCGGCGCGCGGGTCACGGTCGCCAATCGCCGCCAGCGCTATGTCCTGCCGAAACTGATTTCCGGTGTGCCGACCGAGCACGTCATGTTCAATCGTGCCGCAGCGCTTCTCGGCGGTGTGCTGCCGCCGCCGGAGCTCGCCGCGGGGCTGCGGGCCAAGGTGCTCGCCGTCGCCGGCAATCCGGCCCAGTTTGGCGCGCCGGCCCCCGACGACGACATCTTCGCGGCGGGCGTCACCCAGTCGCAGCAGTTCCTGCCGGCGGTGGCGGAGGGGCGCATCGCGGTCATGCCGTGGATCGAGGAGATCGACGGTAACCGCGTCCTGTTCCGCGGCGGACGCCGGGGCGAGTTCGACGGCATCATTCTCGGGACCGGCTATCGCCTGTCTCTGCCCTTCCTCGATGCCGCGACGGCCGCGACGCTCGGCCTCGATGACGTCCACATGGACCTCCACGACCAGACCTTCCACCCCGACCTGCCGGGACTGGCCTTCCTCGGCCTCTACGATCTCGTCGGCCCCTATCTGCCGGTGCTGGAGCTACAGGCACGTTGGATCAGCTATTGTTTCGCCGGGATCGTGCCGATGCCGTCGCAGGCGGAGATGGCGGAAGGTGTCGCGCGGGCGAAGGCCATGCGGGCCGGGTCCCCGTCACTGCCGATGCATGTCGCCGCGCTCGGCTTCGCGCGCAATGCCGGGGTCGAGCCGGACCTTTCCGCGCGGCCGGATCTCGAGCGGGCGCTGCTCTTCGGTCCGCTTTCGGCGGTCTCCTTCCGCCTCGACGGCACGGATGCGCTCCCCGACGGGGTCGGGCGGGCGCGGGGTGCTGCCGCCGCCTTCGGCGCCGTCTCCCACCCCGCCTTCACGGCGGAGGAGCAGGCAATCCGCGGGCTCGTGCGGCGAGAGGCATTGTCGCCCGTCGCCTGATCCTCAGGGGGCCGCCGCCGGGCGGCCCCCTCGCAACTGCCCGCCGCCCGAACGGCCCCCATGGCGGAAATGGCCCTGCCGCACTTGAACCGGGCGGTTTTCGCTCTTATAAGGCGCCATTCCCAACAATAAGTGTGATCAGGGGTGCCATGGCTGGCCATTCACAGTTCAAAAACATCATGCACCGCAAGGGCCGTCAGGATGCCGTGCGGTCGAAAATGTTCTCCAAGCTCGCGCGCGAAATCACCGTTGCCGCAAAGACCGGTCTGCCCGATCCGACGATGAATGCGGCGCTTCGCCTGGCTGTTCAGAACGCCAAGGCGCAGTCGATGCCGAAGGACAACATCGAACGCGCGATCAAGAAGGCATCGGGCGCCGATGCCGAAACCTATGACGCGATCCGATACGAGGGCTATGGTCCGGGTGGCGTTGCCGTCATCGTCGAGACCCTGACCGACAACCGCAACCGCACCGCCTCTTCCGTGCGCTCCACCTTCTCCAAGGCCGGCGGCGCGCTCGGCGAAACCGGCTCGGTTTCCTTCTCTTTCGACCATGTCGGTGAAATCACCTACAAGCTTTCCGTCGGCGATGCCGACAAGGTGATGGAAGCGGCGATCGAGGCCGGTGCCGAAGACGTCGTCACCGACGAGGACGGCCACACGATCTACTGCGGCTTCGAGGACATCAACGAAGTCTCGAAGGCGCTGGAAACCGCCCTCGGCGAAGCCGAATCCGTCAAGGCGATCTGGAAGCCGCAGAACACGATCGAAGTCGACGAGGAGAAGGCGCAGTCGCTGATGAAGCTCATCGACACGCTGGAAGACGACGACGACGTGCAGAACGTCTACTCGAACTTCGAAGTTTCCGACGAGGTCATGGCCAAGCTCTCGGCCTGATCGTCGAGTCACCACATAAAAGAGGCCCGGTTGCTCGCGCAGCCGGGCCTTTTCTTGTCCAGGAATGGAGATGCGCCCGTCACCCGTCCCCTCTCCCCGCTCGCGGGGAGAGGGGACGGAGACCTTGCGGCATTTGGCCTTCTCCCCGCTTGCGGGGAGAAGGTGCCGGCAGGCGGATGAGGGGCTGAATGCCCGAGACGAGAACTACGCCGCTGCGCCGCGCGCGCTGCCGATCACGCCGACGAGGTCGTTGACGATGCGCTCGATCTGGCCGCGGTCGTCGCCTTCCGCCATCACGCGGATCAGCGGTTCGGTGCCGGAGGGGCGGATCACCAAGCGGCCGTTCTTGGCGAGCTCACTTTCGGCGTCGGCAATCGCCTGCTTCACCGTCTTGTCCTCGAGCGGCTTGCCGCCGGAGATACGAACGTTGCGCAGGAGCTGCGGTACGGGATCGAAGCGGTGGCAGATTTCGCTCACCGTCTTGCCGGTGCGCTTGACGCAGGCGAGAATCTGCAGCGCCGCAATGGTGCCGTCGCCGGTGGTGCCGAAGTCGGAGAGCACGATGTGGCCCGACTGCTCGCCGCCCACATTGTAGTCGTGCTGGCGCATGTATTCGACGACATAGCGGTCGCCGACCTTGGTGCGGGCGAGGCTCAACCCCTTGCCGTTGAGGAAGCGTTCGAGCCCGAGATTGGACATCACCGTGGCGACGATGCCGCTGCCCTTCAGGGTCTGGTCGTTGGCCCAGGTCTCGGCAATCACCGCCATCAGCTGGTCGCCGTCGACGATGGCGCCGTTCTCGTCGACGATGATGACGCGGTCGGCGTCACCGTCGAGCGCGATGCCAATGTCGGCGCGCACCTCATGGACCTTCTTCTGCAGGGCGGAAGGATGGGTCGAGCCGCAATCGAGATTGATGTTGGTGCCGTTCGGCTCGTTGCCGATGGTGATCACCTCGGCGCCGAGTTCCCAGAGCGCGGCGGGCGCCACCTTGTAGGCGGCGCCATTGGCGCAGTCGATGGCGATCCTGAGGCCGTGCAGGGTGACGTCACGGGGCAGGGTACGCTTGACGAACTCGATATAGCGATAGATGTCGCCGTCGACGCGCTTGGCGCGGCCGATCTCCTTCGCCGGCGCGAGCTGCGCATAGATGTCCTTGTCCAGCAGATCCTCGATCTGCTGTTCGATTTCGTCGGAAAGCTTGTAGCCGTCCGGGCCGAAGAGCTTGATGCCGTTGTCGGCGAAGGGATTGTGCGAGGCGGAGATCATGACGCCGATATCGGCGCGCAGCGAGCGGGTCAGCATGGCGACCGCGGGGGTCGGGATCGGTCCGAGCAGGAAGACGTCGAGGCCGGCGGCGGTGAATCCCGCGACGAGGGCGTTCTCGAGCATGTAGCCGGAAAGGCGCGTATCCTTGCCGATCACCACGCGGTGCCGGTGATGGCCGCGGCGAAAGATCGTGCCGACGGCAATGCCGACCCGCATGGCGAGATCCGGTGTCATCGGAAAGATGTTGGACTGTCCGCGGATACCGTCCGTACCGAAATAGCGACGTGACATGTGTACTCCCGAAAATGCGTTGGCGGCGCCGCGCGCGGTCTCAGGTTCCGCCTCGCGGCTGCGCGCAGACGGGGCACGAGGGCGCGGCACCCTCTCGGGCTGCTCATGCCACAAAACGCGCGAAACGGCACGTAAATTCGCGTCAATGTCCAATATATCCTGTTACCGGAAACGAAAAGGACCGCCGGTCTTTCGAGCGGCGGTCCCGTGTTCCTGCAGCTGTGCCTGCGGGGAGGGGTCAGTGCGGCTGGGGTTCCAGACCGCCCTCGGGCTCTCCGCCCTTGGCGCCCGTGTCCTTCTTGACGCCGGTCGTTGGAACGGCCGAGCCGCGGCTCGGCGGCGTGTCGTCGCCGAGGTCACGGGCGGGCTTTTCGCCCTTCAAGAGCGCCTTGATCTCGTCGCCGGACAGCGTTTCGTATTCCAGCAGGCCCTCGGCCAGCGCGACGAATTCGTCGTGCTGCTCGGTGAGGATGCGGTGGGCTTCCGCATAGGCCTCGTTGATCAGGCGGCGTACTTCGTTGTCGATCTTCTGAGCGGTCGATTCCGAGACGTTGCGGCTCTGTGAAACGGAGTGGCCGAGGAAGACTTCCTGCTGGTTCTCGCCGTAGGCGACCTGGCCGAGTTCGTCGGAAAAGCCCCACTGCGTGACCATGGCGCGGGCGAGCTTGGTCGCCTGCTCGATGTCGGAGGCGGCGCCGGAAGTGATGTTCTCCTTGCCGAAGGTGATCTCCTCGGCGACGCGGCCGCCCATCATGATCGCGAGCCGCGAGACCATCCACTTGTAGCTCATCGAGTAGCGGTCGCCCTCGGGGAGCTGCATGACCATGCCGAGGGCACGGCCGCGCGGAATGATCGTCGCCTTGTGCAGCGGATCGGCGACCGGCACGTTGAGGGCGAGGATGGCGTGACCCGCCTCGTGATACGCGGTCAGCTTCTTTTCGGCCTCGGTCATGGCGGACGAGCGGCGTTCCGCACCCATCATGATCTTGTCCTTGGCGTCCTCGAACTCCTGCATCGTGACGACGCGCTTGTTGCGACGCGCCGCCATCAGCGCCGCCTCGTTGACGAGGTTCATGAGGTCGGCGCCGGAGAAGCCGGGCGTGCCGCGGGCGAGCACCTTGAGGTCGACGTTCGGCGCCAGCGGAACGTTGCGGGCGTGAACCTTCAGGATGCGTTCGCGGCCGACGATGTCCGGGTTCGGCACGACGACCTGGCGGTCGAAGCGGCCCGGACGCAGGAGTGCGGGATCGAGAACGTCGGGACGGTTGGTCGCCGCGATCAGGATGATGCCTTCGTTGGCTTCGAAACCGTCCATCTCGACGAGCAACTGGTTGAGCGTCTGTTCGCGCTCGTCGTTACCGCCGCCGAGGCCTGCACCACGATGGCGGCCGACGGCGTCGATTTCGTCGATGAAGATGATGCAGGGCGCGTTCTTCTTGGCCTGCTCGAACATGTCGCGGACGCGGCTTGCGCCGACGCCGACGAACATCTCGACGAAGTCGGAGCCGGAAATGGTGAAGAAGGGCACGTTGGCCTCGCCGGCGATGGCGCGGGCGAGCAGCGTCTTACCGGTACCGGGAGGGCCGACCAGCAGCACGCCGCGGGGAATGCGCCCGCCGAGGCGCTGGAACTTCTGCGGGTCGCGGAGGAATTCGACGATTTCCTCGAGGTCCTGCTTGGCCTCGTCGACACCGGCGACGTCATCGAAGGTCACGCGGCCGTGGGCCTCGGTCAAAAGCTTCGCCTTGGACTTGCCGAAGCCCATGGCGCCGCGCGATCCGCCCTGCATCTGCCGCATGAAGAACAGCCAGACGCCGAGGATCAGGAGCATCGGGAGAAGCGTGCCGAGATAGCTCAGGAAGCCGGACGAACCATCGGTCTCGGGCCGGGCGACGATCATGACGTTCTTCGACTGCAGCTTTTCGAGCAGCATGTCATCGATGACCGGTGCATAGGTCTGGAAGGCCGTGCCGTTCTCGACATAGGTGCCGGCGACGCGATTGCCGGTGACGGTGACGTCACGGACGCGGCCGGAATCGACCTCACGCAGGAACTGCGAATACGGGATTTCGCGCGAGCTGGTCTGAGACGGTGACGTCTGGAACATGCTGAAGAGAGCGATCAACAGCAAGGCGATGATGGCCCACAGCGCGAAATTACGAAAATTTGGGTTCATTGAACTCCCCGAACAGAAACAGCCTGCATTGCCTGCGGCCGGTATGATTACCCGTTAACATAGGATTGCGGTGCCGCCTTGCCAAGGAAAACCGATGTCACGAATGCGTTTTCCGTCAACAAGACCTAAATCGGCGCAACAGGATACCGGGATCTGCCGAAGAGTTCGGCAAGAACCTCGGCGACGGCGAGATCGAAAACCGGCAGAAAATGATCGAAGGGGGCGAGCACCGGCTCGACCGACAGGGTCTCCACTTTGGCGGCCGCGACGGGCGCACCGCCCTCCGGGGAGATGACATGCGGCAGAACCCGCGCCCGGTGACGCGCAAGCGTGCGGGGGACAGACCGGTCATCGTCGCCGACCGGCAGGTTCGGCCCGGGACCGATACGGACCTCCTCTGCGCCGCCATTCGTAACAAGGAAGCGGTCGTCCCAGAGAGCGGTTCTCCCTGGAGCGAGCGTCAACTGCGGCAGGCTGCGGTCCTCCCGCATCAGATAGAGGCCGTCGCTCCGCTTCCAGACAAGCGTGCGCGCAACCGTCATGCGACCGTGTCCGGGCGCAAGCGCGAAGGCGGCGACCCGGGCCATCTGGTCGCCTGCCGGCAGGTACGGTCGGCCGCCGAGGACGGCGAGCAGGAAGGCCAGCGCATGGCGCAGCACCGCCGGTTCGGCTTCGAGCGCTTCGGGCGCGAGCCGGACGATGGTCTCGTGCCGGACCGTTGCAGTGGCGTGCAGAAGGCCTGCCGCCGCGCCGGAGAGGCGGGTGCGGCCGATCGCGGCGTCTGGGTCGAAGGCCGGCGGCGTCCCCTCGATCGCCATGCGGGTGCGGACGCGCTCATAGGCGGGGTTGAGATTGCTCGGGTCATCGATCCAGCCGAAGCCGTTCCGTGTCAGGAAGGCACGGATCGCCACGCGCCGGACGGCGAGGAAGGGGCGCACGATCCAGAGCCGGCGGTCGTAGAGGGTGGCCGGGGCCATGCCGGCAAGACCGTGGGGTGAGGGCGCGCGTGCCGTGCGCATGGCGATCGTCTCCGCCTGGTCGTCGGCAGTGTGGCCGGTCACGAGAAGATCGGCGCGAAGCTCGGCGGCGACATCGGCGAGGAGATGGTAGCGGGCTTCCCGCGCGGCGGCGGAAATGCCGGTCGAGGGCTTCTCTCCGCGCCAGCGGCGGGTTTCGTGCGGAATGCCGAGGTCGCGGCAGAATTCGGCGACGCGTGCTGCTTCGCCGGAAGATTCCGGCCTCAGCGCATGGTCGATCGTCGCGGCGAGAAGGGTGTGGGTGTGTGCGCCTGCGGCGATGGCCTGATGCAGGGCAAGGAGAAGGCCGGTGGAATCGCTGCCGCCGGAGATCGCGACCAGGATGCGGGAGGGCTTTGCGAGCGACCTCAGGACATCCGAAACGGCGTCTTCGGGCGAGGTCTCTGCTTGGAGCAGGGTGTCTGCAGGCGCGTCCATCGCGACGGCCGCGTCAGCAGCTCAGGCGCTTCTGTTCGGTCGCAACCTTGTTGACCACGGCGCGCGAGGCCTTCGGATAGCGGCGCGTCACTTCCTTGAGGGTGGCGCAGGCGGTCTCGGTGTTGTCGAGGGCGGCGAGCGACATACCGAGCTTCAGCAGCATTTCCGGCGCCTTCGGCGACGAGCTGTAGGCCTGGTGCGCGTTCAGGAACGTCTTGGCGGACTCGTTGTACTTGCCCTGCGAATACTGTGCTTCGCCCAGCCAGAAGTGAGCATCGGCGGCCTTGCGGCTCTGCGGATAGCGGCTCAGGAAATCGTTGAATTCGTTCTCGGCGAGGCCGTAGTCGCCGGAAAGCACATGGCCGTAGGCACTCTGGTAGACGTCGGACTCGCTGCCGAGCGAGGCGACTTGCGCCGAGCCCGTGCCGGCGGGCGTTTCGACGCCGGGCAGGTTCGTGCCGCCTTGCGCGCTGGTGTTGATCGATGCGGAGACGGGCATGCCGCTCGAATCGAGCTCGATCGAGCCGAGGGTCTGTTCCGGCGTGCCGAGCTGTGCGCCCGAGGGGTCCCCGGCGGATGCCGGGGGCTCGGTGGTGATGACGCGGGCGACCTCGTCCTGCTGCGCGCCGCTCTTGACCGGGGCGTCGAGTGCCCCGCTCTTGGTCGACTTCGATTTTTCCAGTTCCTGGAAGCGGAACTCGTTGTCTTCCTGGAACTTGCGGATCTGCTCCTGCATCTGCAGGAGCTGGTAGCTCATTTCCTCGACCCGGCCGTTCAAGGTGCGGATCTCTTCTTCGAGCTGGAGTACGCGAACGGAGGCGTCGTTGCTCTGGGCGAGCACGACCGGCCGCCGCGCATTGGTGCTCGCCGGTGCCTGCGCCGCCGACGAACCGATACCCGGCATAAGCTGCATGGAGCTCGCGGTGCCGTACAGTCCCCCCAGCGAGACCGTCGCGAGCATCGCGGCCATGGCAAGTCGTTTCATGTCAAGTTTCCTGTTTCGATCTGATCCTCGCGCACGCCGGCGCGGACAGCCGATTCTTTCCAATCGCGGGTAAAAAGCAACCGAAGTTCGGCCAAAGTATGGAGAAAAGACTGAAGGCGGCCCCCTTGCGGGAGTCGCCTTCGATAATCGGTCGGAATGCTTGTTCTCAGAGGCCGGCGCCGCCGCCGAGCACGGTGACCGCGCGGCGGTTCTGCGACCAGCAGGAGATATCGTCGCAGACGGCGACCGGACGTTCCTTGCCGTAGGAGATGGTCTTCATGCGGTTCGCCGGAACGCCGCGCGAGGCGAGGTAGTCGCGGGTCGTGGCGGCACGGCGGGCGCCGAGTGCCAGGTTGTATTCGCGGGTGCCGCGTTCGTCGGCATGGCCTTCGATGGTGATCGCGTACTGCGGATACTTCATCAGCCACTGGGCCTGGCGGTCGAGCGTCTGCTGGGCGTCGGCACGGATCGACGAGCTGTCGGTGTCGAAGAAGATGCGGTCGCCGACGTTCACGGTGAAGTCCTGCTGCGAACCGGGGGTGCCCGCTCCGCCCGCGCCGAGGCCGAGGTCGGAGGCGCTGTTCGGAAGGTTCTTCTTCGAGGCGCAGCCGGCGAGGGCAAGCGTGAGGGCCAGCGCGACGATGGCGGGATTGCTCGCGAGTTTCTGCATGCGGCTCGTGGCCGGAACGTAAGTACGGCTCATCGCCGGTCTCTCCTTGAATGTCTTCGGTTAGGGTTGCCGGACTCTAACCGTTCTAGGTTAACCGGCATCGAAGGAACATGGTTAGCAAAGTCCTAAAGAACCGCTGAAAGTGCCTGATTTGCAGCACTTTGCGGCAAGAAAGAGGCGCAATTGCGCCTCATTCGAGGAGAGGCGACCAGGCCGGGTCCGAGGCGTAGGTCGGCGTCGGGATCATCTGCTCGTTGTAGCCGGTGAGGTCGATCGAGTAGAGCTGCGGCCCGCCGGCGCCGGCGGCCTGACGGAAGAACATGATGACGCGGCCGTTCGGCGCCCAGGTCGGGCCCTCGTTGTGGAAGCCGGTCGTCAGGATGCGTTCGCCGGAACCGTCGGGCTTCATCACGCCGATCGAGAACTTGCCGCCCGACTGCTTGGTGAAGGCGATGAGGTCGCCGCGCGGCGACCAGACCGGCGTCGAATAGGAGCCGTCGCCGAAGGAGATGCGGTTCTGGCCGGAGCCGTCCGCATTCATGACGTAGAGCTGCTGGCGGCCGCCACGGTCGCTTTCGAAGACGATCCGCGCCCCGTCCGGGGAATAGGACGGCGAGGTGTCGATCGCCGCGGTGTTGGTGAGCCTCGTCGTCGTGCGCGAGCGCAGGTCCATCGTGTAGATGTTGGCGTTGCCGTCCTGCTGCAGGCTCATGATGACCCGCTGGCCGTCGGGCGAGAAGCGCGGGCTGAAGGTCATGCCGGGGAAGTTGCCGACGACCTCGCGCTGCCCGGTTTCGAGCTGCAGGAGGTAGACGCGCGGCTGCTGGCCTTCGAAGGACATGTAGGTCACTTCCTGGCGGCTCGGCGAGAAGCGCGGCGTCAGCACGATGTCCTTGGTGTTGGTGAGCATGCGGACGTTGGCGCCGTCCTGGTCCATGATCGCGAGCTGGCGCTTGCGGTCGGCCTTGGTGCCGCTTTCGGAAACGAAGACGACGCGGGTGTCGAAGTAGCCCTTCTCGCCGGTGATGCGCTCATAGATCGCGTCGGCGATGATGTGGGCGACACGGCGCCAGTTCTCCGGCTGGGTGAAGAACTGCTGGCCCGTCATCTGCTGGCCGGCGAAGGTGTCCCACAGGCGGAACTCGGCGCGAAGACGACCGTCGCCTTCCTTGTTGATCCGGCCGACGACGAGCGCCTGGGCGTTGACGACCTTCCAGTCCTCGAAGCGCGGAGCCTTGTCCGGGTTGGAGACCTTTTCGATGAAGGCCTGGCGGTTGACCGGGGCGAACAGCCCCGAGCGTTTCAGGTCCGCCTCGATTACCTGGGATATCCGGGCGCCGATGTCGTCACCCGACACGAAGTCGGTGACCGCGATCGGCAGCGGTTCGACATTGCCCTTGTTGATGTTGATCTCGACGAGCGCGTTCGCCGGCGTCGCGAAGGCGCCGGCAAGGCCGACGATCACCGCCAGATATCGAAGAAGATTGAGCTTCATCATTCGTTTCAGGCCTTTAGCTTTTTACATCATTTCGCTGGGGTCGAAGTTCACGATGACCTCCGACCAGGCGTCATATTTGTCGGGTGGAAGATTGGTGAAGGGCGCCGAGCGCAGGACCGCACGCCGTGCACTCGCCATCATGACCTGCTGCGTGGAGGCTTCGCCGCCGCTGGCGGTGACCTCCGGATCTCCGATCAGGTTGCCGGATTCATCGAGCCGGAACTTCACCCGGATGACCATGCCCTCCATTCCGGCGAGGCCGGGAATGAAAGACCAGTTGTTCTGGATCACGCCTTTGAGGGCGTCCATCTCGCTCTGGCTGAGCTTCGAGCCGCCGGTGGTCTTCTTGCCGCCGAACGCTGCCTTGTCCTGGGACGCCTTGGCGCCGCCGGCCGTCGGATCGTTCTTGTTCAAGAGGGCTGCGATCTCGTCGGCGTTGAAATCGCTTTCTTTCGACGACTTGGATTTCGCCGACTCCTGGTTCTTGTCGGCCTTCTTCTTGTCCGGAGCCTTCGCCGTCTGGGTCTCGGCCGGCTTTTTCTCGGCCGGTTTCTCGGCGGGCTTCGGCTTTTCCGGTTTCGGCTTTGCGGCCGGCAGAGGCACGCTTTCCGGCAGCGGGATTTCTTCGGCCGCCGTTTCCTCAGGCTTGGCTTCCGGCTTCGCTTCTGGTGCCGGCTCGGGCTTCGCCTCGCTCGGCGGCTCGGCCTTGGCGACTTCGGTCGAAGGATTGGTCGCCGTGTCTTCCTTGATGATGTCCTGGACGTCGTTGGTCACGTCGTCCTGCTTCGGCTGGACCTTCTCGACCTTTTCCGGCGCGGCGGAGGATTCGGCATTGTTCGGCTTGGCGTTCGGGGTCGGCACCGATTTCAGGTCGACCTTGTTGTCGCCGAGGTTTTCGGCGTTCTCGACCGAGGCCGGCTTCTGGGTCGGGACGGGGGCGGACTTCTCGGCGACCGGAGCCTTCTTGTCGCCTTGCTGGATCTGCGTGATCTCCTCGATCGGCACGATGTCGACCGGCAGCGCCTCGACGTCGGCGACGTCGAAGGACTGAGGCGCGCTGATGGTGACCAGCGCCAAGACCAGCGCCAGCACATGCAGGACGGCCGATGTGATGAGACTGCCTTTCATAGCGTCCGATCACTTTTCCTGTTCTTGCAGCGTCACGAGGCCGATGTTCTTGTAACCGGCCGCGGAAATGCGGGCCATCACCTTCATCACGGTGCCGTAGGCGGCGGCAGTGTCGCCGCGCACGTAGATGCGTTCGTTGTAGCCGGTGGTGGCGATTGCCTGCAGCTTGGCGACGACCTCGTCGATCGCGATCGGGGTTTCCTGCAGGTAGACCTCGCCCGCCGGGTTGACCGAAATGGTGATCGGCTGGGTGTCGGCGTTCATCGCCTTCGCCTGGGTTTCCGGCAGGTCGATCGGCACGCCGACCGTCATCATCGGCGCAGCCACCATGAAGATGATCAGCAACACGAGCATGACGTCGACGAGCGGCGTCACGTTGATGTCGCTCATCGGCTTCTTCTTGCCGCCGCCACGACGCGAGCCGCGGCGACCGCCGCCACCGCCATTCGATCCAACAGACATTGCCATCGGTCAGTCTCCGTAACCGGCCGCCCTTACTGGGCGGCCTGACGCGGTTGCAGCTTCTCGTCGATCTGGCGCGAGAGGATGGCCGAGAATTCGTCGGCGAAACCTTCCATGCGGGCCGTCAGCTTGCCGGCGTCGCCGGAGAAGCGGTTGTAGGCGATAACCGCGGGAATAGCGGCGACGAGGCCGATCGCGGTCGCGAGCAGCGCTTCGGCGATACCCGGGGCGACGACGGCGAGATTGGTCGATTTCGACCCGGCGATCGCCTGGAACGAGGTCATGATACCGACGACGGTTCCGAAGAGGCCGACGAAGGGCGCGGCCGAGCCGATGGTGGCGAGCGAACCGAGGCGCGCTTCGAGCTGCTCGGATTCACGCGCAAGCGTCACATCCATCGCGCGGTCGATACGCATCTGCAGGCCGATCGGCGAACGGGCGCCGCGCTCGAAACTCTTCTTCCACTCCCGCATGGCGGCGACGAAGATCGCGCCGAGGCCGGTATTGTTGCGCTCGGCGAGGGTCCGGTAGAGTTCCTCGAGCGACTGGCCCGACCAGAACACCTGCTCGAACTGGTCGAACTGTCGCCGTGCCCTCGTGTAGCTCATCGTCTTGTCGATGACGATCGCCCAGGTCCAGACCGAGGCGGAGAGCAGCCCCAGCATGACCAGTTTCACCACGAAGCCCGCCTGTATGAACAGGCTCCAGAGGCTCACGTCCTGCGTCGCTGCCGCCAAATCAACTGCTTCCATCGCTTTGTAATCCCCGAAATCCAAACGCCCGGCACGAGACCGGGCGGTTCAAGATTGCTTGCCTATCAAGGAGTCCGGTCGCCATCCGCTTCAAGCTCCCAGAACGCCTTGTTGCGTTCAATTTTGGTCAAACGAAGGCGTGCGTCGCACAAATCTGCACGCTGCCAGTAAGCATCGATATGGTTAAAACATCGTTAGCGCGGCGCTTGTGCGCTCGATGTGAGAAACTGTGTCGCGAGCGTCTCCGGCAGGCGGCGCGGGCGCCCGAGCCGGTTGACGACGGCAATCGTCACCTTCGCCGCGATCAGCAGCTGCTCGCCGCGGCGGATCTCCTGGTCCAGCACCATCTTGGCGCCGCCCGCCTTCACCGTCGTCGTCAAAATCTCCAGCACGTCGTCCATGCGCGCCGGGCTCTTGAAGTCGATCTCCATCCGGTGAACCACGAAAACGAGGCCCTCGTCATCGATCCCCAGAAGGGCGCTCTGCTCGACGCCGAGGCAGCGCAGATAGTCGGTGCGGCCGCGCTCCAGGAAGTGCAGATAGCGGGCGTGATAGATCAGCCCCGAGAAATCCGTGTCTTCGTAATAGACCCGCTGGAGCAGGCGATGGCCGGTTTCGACGAGCTCGCCGCATATGGAAATCGCTTTGTTCGTCAACGTTTTATCCCTTTGCACTCTCAATAGTCTGGGGTTTTGTGGAGCCCGATCGCCGGCATTGTAGTTCTGTCACAAATGGGCATTATCAGAAATCGAGCTCAACGGGCACAGGAGTCGATACCATGCGAATAGCAGTTATGGGCGGTGATGGTTTTGTCGGCTGGCCGACGTCCTTGCATCTTTCCGATGCCGGCCACGACATCCACATTCTCGACAATCTCTCCCGCCGCTGGATCGATACCGAACTCGGCGTCCAGTCGCTGACGCCGATGGATTCCATCCAGGAGCGCA
The DNA here is from genome assembly GCF_003337715.1 of Ciceribacter lividus. Lineage (GTDB taxonomy): Bacteria > Pseudomonadota > Alphaproteobacteria > Rhizobiales > Rhizobiaceae > Allorhizobium > Allorhizobium lividum. The sequence continues at coordinate 11,979 of NZ_QPIX01000009.1, read as the reverse complement.
CCCGTGTCTGGCATGCGGAAACCGGGCGTCGCATCCATTTCCACCTCATCGATCTCGCCCGCGACTACGAGCTCCTGAAGAACTGGCTCGCCGAATACCGGCCGGATGCGATCATCCATTTCGCCGAACAGCGGGCAGCGCCTTACTCCATGAAGAGCGACCGCCACAAGAACTACACCGTCAACAACAACATCAACGCGACTCACAATCTGCTGAATGCGCTGGTCGAGCTCAACCTCGACGCTCATCTCGTGCATCTCGGTACCATGGGGGTCTACGGCTATTCGACCGTGGGCGCGGCGATCCCCGAGGGCTATCTCCCGGTCGGGGTGGAGACGACCTCCGGCGAGACGGTCGCCCAGGAGATCCTCTATCCCGCCAATCCCGGCTCGATCTACCACATGACCAAGTGCCTGGATCAGCTTCTCTTCCAGTTCTACGCGAAGAACGACGCGCTCAGGATCACCGATCTTCACCAGGGGATCGTCTGGGGCACGCACACCGAGCAGACGCGGCGCCATCCGCAGCTCGTCAACCGTTTCGATTATGACGGCGACTACGGCACGGTGCTCAACCGCTTCCTGATACAGGCGGCGATCGGCTATCCGCTGACGGTGCACGGCACCGGCGGGCAGACGCGCGCCTTCATTCACATCCAGGATTCGGTTCGCTGCATCGAGATCGCCCTCAACAATCCGCCGGCGCGCGGATCTCGGGTCGAAATCTTCAACCAGATGACCGAGACGCACCGGGTGCGCGACCTCGCCGAGATGATCGCCGGCATGACCGGTTCGGAGATCGCCTGGCTTCCCAATCCGCGCAAGGAGGCGCCGGAGAACGACCTGATCGTCAAGAACGACAAGTTCCTCGGCCTCGGGCTCGAACCGACGACGCTTGAGGGCGGGTTGCTCGACGAGATTGTCGAGGTGGCGAAGAAGTTCGCCTACCGCGTCGACCGTTCGCGCGTGCCGGCCGTCTCGGCCTGGACGAAGGACATCGCCAAGACGATCAACCGCGATCCCGAAGGCAAGAAGCTGAAGTCCGTCTCATGATGATGGGCAGCGAAACCCTGCGGGGCATCCGCTCCGCAACGGCGGCCCGCTCGCGGGAAGCCTATGTCACGCTGGTGACCAATGCCGACTATGCCATGGGGGCTGTGGCGCTCGCCCGCTCGATCCGCCTCTCCGGCAGCCGCGCCGACATCGTCGTTCTCCACACCGAAGCCGTCGGGGCGGCCGATCTTGCGTCGCTGGAGGCGCTCGACTGCCGGCTGGTCGAGGTCGAGCACCTGCCGCTCTCCGATGCCTTCAACGAGCGGCATGCCCGCGGGCGGCTGCATGCGGATGCGCCCTTTACCAAGGGGCGCAAGCCGTCCTTCCACACACCGCTCGACAATTTCTGCAAGCTCCGGCTCTGGCAGCTCATCGACTACCGCGCCTGCATCTTCATCGATGCCGACGCCATCGTCCTCAAGAACATCGACCGGATGTTCGAATACCCTGAATTCTCCGCAGCGCCGAACGTCTACGAGAGCCTTGCGGACTTCCACCGGCTGAATTCCGGCGTCTTCGTCGCCCGGCCGTCGCTGCTGACCTTTGAGGCCATGCTGCGCAGGCTCGACCAGCCGAACGTCTTCTGGCGGCGGACGGACCAGACCTTCCTCGAAGCGTTCTTTCCGGACTGGCACGGCCTGCCGGTCTTCATGAACATGCTGCAATACGTCTGGTTCAACCTGCCGGAGCTGTGGGACTGGAAGGCGATCTCCGTCCTCCACTATCAGTATGAGAAGCCGTGGGAGGCCGATCATCCGAAGAGCGCCGCGCTCCGGCCGCTGATCGATCTCTGGCACGCCTATCGCACCGGCGATGGCATCCCCGACCTTGCGGCCCTTCCCGATCCCGCGCGGGCGGAGGTCGCATGAAGGTTCTGGTGTCCGGCGCAACCGGCCTCGTCGGGCGCTATGTCGTCGAGGAACTTCTTGCTGCCGGATACGTGGTCGTCGTCGCCGGCCGCCAGGCGCCGCCGCCGGGTCATTTCTCCCGTCCGGTCGGGTTCCGGCCGCTCTCCCTCGATCCGCAGGAGGATCACGCGACCGCCTTCGACGACGTCTACCATTTCGTCCACGCCGCCTTCGACCACCTGCCCGGAAAGTATCGCGGCGGCGAGGGGAGCGACCCGGCCGGCTTCCGGCGGCGCAATCTCGACGGCACGGTGGCGCTCTTCGAGGCGGCGAAGACGGCCGGGCTGCGGCGCTGCGTCTTCCTGTCGAGCCGTGCGGTCTATGACGGCTGCCGCCAGCCTGCGCCGTTCCGGGAGGATATGGTGCTCGCGCCCGAAAGCCTCTACGGCGAGGTCAAGCTGACCGCCGAGCGGGCCTTGTCCGACCTTTCCGCGCCGGGATTTGCAGGCACGAGTTTGCGGCTCACCGGCGTCTACGGCGATCTCCGGCCGAACAAGTGGGACGGCCTCTTCGCGGACTATCGCGCCGGCCGGCCGGTCGCCGCCCGCGCCGGCACCGAGGTGCACGGCCGCGATGTCGGCCGCGCGGTGACACTCATGCTGCAGGCGGACGCCTCGAAGGTCGCGGCGCAGTCCTTCAACGTCTCCGACATCGTCGTCGACCGCCGCGACCTCATTTCGCTCTACGGAGCGCTCGTCGGCTGTCCCCATCCATTGCCGGAGGCGGCCGATCATGCCGGGATCGGGGAGATGGCGACGGACCGCATCCGGGCGCTCGGCTGGCAGCCGGGCGGGCGGGCGTTGTTCGAGGCGACGATCGGCAGCCTCGCCGGGCAGGACGCCGGCTGAGGTCCGGAGCGGTTTTTCGCCCTCAGCGCATCAGCTCGGCTTCGGTCCAGCCGAAGGCCGCCATGGCGTCCCGCCGTGCCGCCGCATCGTCGCCGACGATGAACTCGTCGAGCTGCGGCGGCTTCACGGTGGTTCCGGCGAGCATGGCATGGACCTGCCCGCGGTGATGGGTCTGGTGCTGGAAGAGGTGGCTCAGGATGTCGTCGCAGCGGTCGTGCTGCACGCGGTTACCGCGATGAACGGCGACCACCCGCGCGAGATCGCCAGCTTTCAGCCGGTCGCAGAAATCGAGAAGCCGCCGGTCGACGGCCGTCTGCGCGGCGACCAGCGCCGACAGGTCGTGGAACGGTTCCTCGTCCTCCCAGGCCTTCGGCCCCAGCGTCCCGCCTTCGAGCGCATCGACGTAGAACCAGTCGACGACGAGGATATGGTTGAGGGTCTTGAGGATCGAGGGAAAGAAGCTGGTGCGCGCCGCTTCCAGCTCGCCCGGCTGCAGGCGCGCGCAGGCCGTATGCAGCCGCCAGTTGGCGAGCGCATTGTTGCGCGCGAGCTTGCGGAAGACGCGGGTGGGGTCGGTCAGGTCGTCCATCGCTGCACTCCCTTCGTCTGTGATCGGACTATTCGTCCTCCAGCGTCAGCCGGAACTGCGCGGCCTCGAGGTCCTTCGGTGGCTGCATGCCGAGGTGCTTCCACGCCGTTGCCGTCAGCACGCGCCCGCGCGGCGTGCGCTGGATGAAGCCCTGCTGGATCATGTAGGGCTCGATGATGTCCTCGATTGCGTCGCGCGGTTCGGACAAGCCCGCGGCGATCGTCTCGATGCCGACCGGGCCGCCGCCGAAATTCACCGCGATCATGTTGAGATAGCGTTTGTCGAGCTGGTCGAGGCCCATATTGTCGACCAGAAGCCGGGTCAGCGCCTCGTCGGCGATCTCGCGGGTGACGGCGTCGGCGCGGGCCACTTCGGCAAAGTCGCGCACGCGGCGGAGCAGCCGGCCGGCGATGCGCGGCGTGCCGCGGGCGCGACGGGCGATCTCGCGGGCGCCTTCGTCCGTCATGCCGAGCCCCATCAGCCGGGCGCCGCGCCGGACGATGCTTTCGAGTTCCTCGACCGTGTAGAAGGAGAGCCGCACCGGAATGCCGAAGCGGTCGCGCAGCGGCGTCGTCAGCAGGCCGAGACGGGTGGTGGCTGCGACGAGAGTGAATTTCGAAAGGTCGATCTTGACCGAGCGGGCGGCCGGGCCCTCGCCGATGATGAGGTCGAGCTGGAAATCCTCCATCGCCGGATAGAGGATTTCCTCGACCGCCGGGTTGAGGCGGTGGATTTCGTCGATGAAGAGGACGTCGCGCTCCTCGAGATTGGTGAGCAGGGCGGCGAGATCGCCCGCCTTGGCGATGACCGGACCGGAGGTCGAGCGGAAATTGACGCCGAGCTCCTTCGCCATGATCTGGGCGAGCGTCGTCTTGCCGAGGCCGGGCGGACCGACGAACAGCACGTGGTCGAGCGCCTCGCCGCGTCCCTTCGCCGCCTCGATGAAGATCTTCAGGTTCGCCCGCGCCTCGGCCTGGCCGGTGAACTCGTCGAGTGACTGCGGGCGCAGGGTGGCGTCGATGTCCTCGCCGCGCTTGTCGGGGGAGAGGATGGGATTCGGGGTGCTCATGCGAGAAGTTCCATGCCGGGTATTATCTTTGCGGCCTTTCGGTCGAAGGTGACGACTTTGCTGCAGCCGGCCCTCATTGCGGCCCAAGCGACCAGGTTGTCGGCGAGCGTGTCCACCGGCGGATTTTCCTCCGAAAGCAGCAGGCCGAGTTCCTCGGCGTTTTCCATCACAACGTCCTCCGACGCAAGGAGAGACAGCAGCAGCTCGGCGATCTGCGGCTGCTGATAGCCCAGCCTTCTGCGCAGGACCCATACCAGTTCGGCCAGGACAATGCCGCTGATATAGGCAGGGTCCCCGGCCGAGCGCTCGGAGAGGAAACGACGAGCCCTCTCGTTCTGCTCCGGATCGTCGATGACGACCAGGCGCAACAGGATATTCGTATCGACGCCGATCATTTCCGGCCTTCGTGCCATTCCCGCGTGATCCGCGCGTCATCCTCGGCGGCGGCATCCATGATCGCCTCGTCCATATCCTCGGCGGTCATGCCCGCACCAAATGGAGGCTTGCCCAGAACGCCCGCGAGATCGGCCAGTTTCTTGTTCTTCGGGGTGGCCACCACCTGCCCGTTACGCACCGTCACGTAGAAGCGGGTGCCCGGAGCGAGGTTCAACTGGTCGCGCACGTCCTTCGGGATCGTGAGCTGTCCTTTCGAGGTCATCGTCGTCAATGCGCCCATCTCTCGCCCTCCGGCTCGGTGTTCTTGCGGCAATAGTACCAGTAAGATGCCGGGTATCAAATTCTCACCGCGACAGCTCCTTCAGCCCCAGCCGGATGAGCTTGGCGCTGTCGGCGCCTTCGCCGGCATTCTTGAGCGCCGCTGCCACGGCATTTGCGGCTTGTTCGCGCGAATAGCCGAGATTGGTGAGCGCCGAGACGGCGTCGGAGACCGGGGCAGGGGCGACGCCTTCGCCGAGCTCCTGCTTCAGGCCGATCGTGCCGGCCGCGTCGCCGGCGAAGGCGGGTGCCTTGTTCTTGAGCTCGGTGACGATGCGCACCGCGACCTTCGGCCCGACGCCCGGCGCACGCGAAATCGACGTCTTGTCCTGCAACGCGATCGCGTTGGCGAGTTCGGACGGGGTGAGGGTGGAGAGGACGGCGAGCGCGACCTTGGTGCCCACGCCCTGCACGCTCTGCAGCAGGTTGAACCATTCCCGTTCCAGTGCGGTCAGGAAGCCGAAGAGCTTCAGCTGGTCCTCCCGGACATAGGTCTCGATGAAGAGCACGGCCGCCTCGCCGGCTGAACCGAGCTTCGAGAGCGTGCGCGAGGAGCAGTGGGCGATGTAGCAGACGCCGTGGACGTCGATCAGGGCGTAGTCGCTGCCGATTTCCTCGATGGTGCCTTTGAGCTTGCCGATCATGAAGTGTGGTCCGTCGGGTGGTGGGGGCGAATTGTCAACCGGTGGCGAGAACCCTGCGCATCCGCTCGCCGCCGCGATTGTGGGCGTGGCAGATGGCGATCGCCAGCGCGTCGGCGGCGTCGTTGCCCTTGAACTCGGCCTTCGGCATCAGGATCTTCAGCATCATGTGGATCTGCTGCTTTTCGCCGTGGCCGACGCCGATCACTGACTTCTTCACCGCGTTGGGTGCATACTCGGATACCGGCAGGCCGGCGCGGGCCGGAACCAGCATGGCAACGCCGCGCGCCTGGCCGAGCTTCAGCGTCGCGACCGCGTCCTTGTTCACGAAGGTCTGTTCGACCGCCGCCTCGTCGGGCTTGTAGGAATGGACGATCTCGGCAAGTCCGTCATGCAGCTGGCAGAGGCGCGAGGCGAGATCCATGTCTCCGTCCGAGGTCACGGTGCCGGAGGCGACGAAACGCAGGCTGTTGCCGAGCGTCTCGATGACGCCCCAGCCGGTGCGCCTGAGGCCCGGATCGATACCGATGATGCGAATCGCACTTTGCATGGTTCACCCTATTCCGTCTCCCGGAGGGTTTGCCAGCAAAATGTGAACAAAACAAAAACATTCAACAACAAGGGATCGTGATCGGCGTCGGGGCGACACCAGACTGGCAATCACACTCCGGCTTTCTAAATAGAGTTTTCCGACCACGAGAGAACGAGACGCAGGGGCTGCCGATGATACCTTTTTCGATCCTCGACCTTTCACCGATCGCCGAGGGACACACCGTCGGCGAGGCGTTGGACGCGTCACGGCGGATGGCGCAGACGGCCGAGGCCTCAGGCTACAACCGCTTCTGGCTCGCGGAACATCACGGCATGCCGGGGATCGCGAGCGCCGCCACGTCGATCGTCATTGCGCATGTCGGGGCGGCGACCTCGCGCATCCGCATCGGGTCCGGCGGTGTCATGCTGCCCAATCACTCGCCGCTCGTGATCGCCGAGCAGTTCGGTACGCTGGAGGCGCTCTTTCCCGGCCGCGTCGACCTCGGCCTCGGCCGGGCGCCGGGCACCGACATGCGCACGGCGCGCGCCCTGCGCCGCAACCTCGAAGCCTCCGCCGACAGCTTTCCGCGCGACATCATCGACCTGCAGCGGCTGCTGGGCCCCCGGCAGGAGGAGCAGGCAGTGATCGCGGTGCCCGGCAACAACAGCAATGTGCCCCTCTGGCTTCTCGGCTCCAGCCTTTACAGCGCCCATCTCGCCGCCGCGCTCGGCCTGCCTTACGCCTTCGCCTCGCATTTCGCGCCGGACCAGCTGATGGAAGCGATCGCAATCTACCGCGAGCGCTTCGAACCGTCGGAGCAGTTGCAGCAGCCCCATGTGATGGTCGGCGTCATAGCGGTCGCGGCCGATACCGACGCCGAGGCGCGGCATCTCTTCACGTCGGCGCAACAGCAGTTCGTCAATCTGAGGCGCAACGTCCGCCGGCCGTTCCCCCGTCCGGTCGAGACGATGAACGGGCTCTGGTCCGACGTCGAGCGGATGGGCGTCGAGCACACCCTTCGCTATGCAGTGGTCGGCGCGGCCTCGACCGCCGAAGAGAAGCTCTCCCGTTTCCTCGACGAGACGGGCGCCGACGAACTCATCATCTCGACGCCGGTCCACGATGTCGAGGCGCGGCTCCGGTCGATCGAGCTTTTCAGTGGCTTCTCAGGGGTGATGAGGCCGGTCCAGTGACGACTGGCGGCGCGCACGATTTATCGTCACCAAGGGTATTTTCACCGGCTTTTCAGCGCTTTTGCGAGATGTAGCCCCTCAAATTAACCGGTGTTTAAATAAACCTTCCCAAGGGTAGAGCATCACGGTCCGTCTGGCACCGCGCTCATCCGCGCGTCGACGGGCCGTATCAAGGGGAACCGTGCCGCAAAGGCGCGAAGCGGGAAGGCTGGATAGAGTTATGCATTACCGGTTCAATTCACTGTCCTCGAAAGTCATTGGTATCTTTCTTCTGCTCACGGCGGCGTCGGTCGGCGTGCTGAACGTTCTTGCCTATTACACGTCGAGCAGCATTTTCGGTCGCCAGACCTATCATGCGATGGAGAGCACGCTCACCTTCCGCGGCGACATGCTGAAGGAACAGCTCACGCAGATGGAGAACCAGGCGACCTCGATCGCCAAGATCGAAAGCCTGCAGCAGGCGGTGACCTCGCTGAAGAGCGGCTGGAACACGATCGTGAAAAACTCGGGCGATGCCCATGCGGAACTGCGCTCGGTCTTCGTCGACAAGAACCCGAACCCCGCGAACGAGCGCGAGAAGCTCCTGAAGCCCGAGGGTCCGAGTGGCTTCTACTACGGGGCGCATGAAAAGACCCAGGCCGAGGTCGCCGGCTTGCTCGCAGACACACAGTTCCGTGACCTGCTGATCGCCGACCAGACCGGCAACATCGTCTATTCCTACAAGAAGGACCGCTCGTTTGCCGAAAACGTGACGACCGGCGACTTCCAGGCGTCCGGCATCGGCCGCGCCTTTGCCGCCGGCGCGGAAGCCGCAGCCGGCGCGACGGAGGATGCAGCTCCTACGCGCTTCTCCGGGCTTGTCGTCGGTGCTGATCCGTCCTCGCCGGACATCTATTTCGCAGTGCCGGTCGTCAAGTTCGGTGCCTTCAAGGGCGCGATCCTCTTCCAGCTCAAGGAAAGCGCCGTCGCCGGCATCCTCTCCAAGGGCATCAGCGCCGAGAGCGGGGAGCGTTCGGCGATCCTTTCCTCCGACGGAACCGGCATCGCGCTTTCGCAGGACGGTCATCTTGCCGACATCTCCGCCGCTCCCTTCGGTTTCACCGCCGATGCCATGGCTGCCACCGACACCGTCATCGCCGATTTCGACCGCGACGGGGATACCGCCCGTGCCTATGCCCGACCGATCTCCTTCGGAGAACACGGTTTCCTGGTGGTCGAGAGCATCGGTCTTTCCGAACTCAATGCCGGCTCCCTCGAGATTGCCGGCATCCTGACGGCGATCGCCGTTGCCGCACTCGCCGTCATGGCGGTCGCAACCGGCGTTCTCACCCGCCGCCTGTTCGCGCCGCTCGCCAAGCTTGCAACCGTGACCGGCGATGTTGCGAATGGCAAGCTCGATGACGTGGTCGGTAACCAGGAGCGCAAGGACGAGATCGGAACCATGGCGCGTGCGCTCGAACGCTTCCGCACGGCACTCATCGAACAGCATCGGCTGGAGGCCGTGAGCGAGGAAAACCGCGAAAAGTCCGAAGCCGAGCGCCGCCAGCGCTTTGCCGAGCGCGAAGCCGAGGCCCGCACGCTGCAGGCGGTTGTGGAAGCGCTGGACGAGGGCCTCGACCGGCTTGCCAGCGGCGATCTTGCCTTCCAGATCTCCCAGGCATTCCCGCAGGACCTCGAAGGCCTGCGCCACAACTTCAACAAGGCGCTGTCGACCTTGAGCCAGACGCTCTCGGGCATCGGCGGAAACTCCGTCGCCGTCCGCGAGGGTTCCGAAGAAATGCGTGCCGGCGCCGATCAGCTCGCCGCCCGCACCGAGCGTCAGGCGGCTGCGATCACCGAGACGGCAAGCGCGATCAAGGCGATCACCGACGCCGTGAAGACGCAGATCGCCCGCGCCGAGGACGCCGAGCGGCTCGCCCGCAACGCCAAGAACGACACCGAGCATTCCGGCCACATCATGCGCGACACGATCGCGGCGATGGAGGCGATCCAGACGTCCTCGCAACAGATCAACCAGATCATCGGCGTCATCGACGAGATCGCTTTCCAGACCAACCTTCTGGCGCTCAATGCAGGCGTCGAGGCGGCGCGTGCCGGCGAAAGCGGCAAGGGCTTCGCAGTCGTCGCCCAGGAAGTGCGTGAGCTCGCCCAGCGTTCGGCCGCCGCCGCCAAGGAGATCGCGAGCCTGCTTGCGAAATCGACGAGCGAGGTGGCGAACGGTGTCTCGCTCGTGGAAAAGGCCGGCTCGGCACTGGAGGGTATCGGTGCCCACGTCGTCGCGATCAACGGGCAGATCGGCGAGATCATGGAATCGACCCGCGAGGAAGCGCAGACGCTGGTCGAGATCAACAGCTCCGTCGGTCAGATCGACATCATGACGCAGCAGAATGCAGCCATGGTTGAGGAAACGACCGCCGCCATCCATCGCCTCGCCTCCGAGGCGGTGGAGATGGACCAGCGGCTCGGCCAGTTCCAGCTCGCCCAGTCCGGGCGGCCAGCCGACGACCGATACGGACACGACGCGATGCGCCGCGCCGGCTGACCTCTACCGCGGCAAATCCAGAGCAACACTATAGTGCCGGCCTCGGGCCGGCATTTTCTTTGCCGATAGTGCGGGCCGTCACACCCGGCAGGGTCGTCCACAGTAAAAACTCCTAAAAAGTATGGTTAAGTACTAGAGTTAACGAGTACGCTTAATGTCGTGTTAACTCCGATTTGCGATCATCCGGTCCATACAAGCACGCAGCGCCGATCCCTACGGCCAAAGAAGGTGCGCGGAGTAACAACAGATGACCAGATTGCCCATAGCATTTGCAGCAATGCTCTTCGCAAGTACGTCGGCTTTTGCTGCTGACCTTTATGTCGACCCCGGCCCGGATCCGGTCGCGCCCGCATTCGGCGGCTTCTACCTGCGCGGCCACCTCGGCATGAGCAACCAGCAGCTCGGCAGCCTGCAGCACACGCTCTTCAACGACGTGGAGTTTCACGAGTTTCTTGACGAAGGCGGCTTCGACAGCGCGCCGCTCGCCGGCATCGGCGTCGGCTACCAGTTCAACGACTGGCTGCGCGCCGACGCCTTCGTCGAATATCGCGGGGACGCGAGCTTCTCGGCGCTCGACCGCTACGGCCACACGGGCGCGGGGGGCACCGTATGGGACGCGACCAACGACTATGCCGGCACGAAATCGGAATGGCTGCTGATGGCGAACGCCTATGTCGACATCGGCCACTGGTACGGCATCACACCCTATGTCGGCGCCGGTATCGGCGCGTCGCGGAACACGATCTCCCACTTCCAGGACGTCAACGTTCCGACGGCGGGCGTCTCCTACGGTGATACGGCCTCGACCTGGAACTTCGCCTGGGCGCTCCACGCGGGGCTCGCCTATCAGGTCACCGATCGCATGACCCTCGATCTCGGCTATTCCTACATGAACCTCGGAGACGCCAAGACCGGCGATCTCAAGGCCTATGACGGCTCGGTGGTCAACGAGCCGATGCACTTCAAGGACATCACGTCCCACGACATCAAGCTCGGCTTCCGCTATTCGCTGCAATAGCCGCGTAGCAGGCGGAGCACCTACCGAAAGCCGCCGGAGCGATCCGGCGGCTTTTTCGTTGCGGGACGCTTTTCTTGTCCCCGTCAGTTTCCCGTCAGGTACCGGTCAGGCATCCGTCAGCCAGTGTTGAATATACATAATCCCATCTTCAACACGGAGGACTGACCAATGAAGACCTACACCGCAGTATTCGCCGCCCTTCTCGCCGCTTCCACTTCCTCGTTGCTTTCCGCCCCGGCCATGGCCACCGAAAAGTGCTCCACCGTCGCCCAGTGCCTCGGCCACGATTCTTCCTCGTCCGCACGGGGCGACCAGTCGAACGACGACAACGGCACGGCCGGCGACACCGACCGTAACCGCGAGCGCAACGAACGCAACGGCAATGACGACAACGGCCGCGGCGAGAACGACAACGGTGCCGGCCACGACAGCGGCAACGACAGCGGCCATGACGGGGGCAGCGACCACAACGGTGGCGGCGACAACGACGATTGATCCGGACACCCCCGGAGCTGATCAGGGCGGCGGCAACGCCGCCCTTCGCATGTCTGGCATCTCCTTGATATGGCCGCCGACGGGCGATCAAGTGCCTTCGGCGATGCGTGCCACGCGCGCATCGATCTCGCGGTCGGAAAAGACCGCGACGCCGGCCCGTCGCAGAAGTGCCGCCGTCACACCTGCGCCATCGTGGTGCCGACCTTTCCTTCTTCCACTTTTCTTCCCCTGTCAGTTTCCCGTCAGGTGCCGGTCAGGCATCCGTCAGTCAGCGTTGAGTATACATGATCCCATCTTCAACACGGAGGACTGACCAATGAAGACCTACACCGCAGTATTCGCCGCCCTTCTCGCTGCTTCCACTTCCTCGCTGCTTTC
>NZ_QPIX01000008.1 GCF_003337715.1 Ciceribacter lividus | reverse complement strand
GCGACGTCATCTCCACCGGTACGCCCCCCGGCGTCGGAATGGGCATGAAGCCGCCCCGCTACCTCAGGGACGGCGACATCGTCGAACTCGGTATCCAGGGCCTCGGCGCACAAAAACAGACCTTCAGAGCCGATTGATGATTGGAAGAAAGACAGGGCGACTGCCATGACCAAGATAACCAGCCTGCGCAGCATCGACCTGCGTTTTCCCACCTCGCAGAGCCTCGACGGTTCGGACGCGATGAACCCGGATCCGGACTACTCGGCCGCCTATGTGGTGCTCGGCACCGACACGCCCGGTCTCGAAGGTCACGGCCTCACCTTCACGATCGGCCGCGGCAACGAGATCTGCTGCGCGGCGATCGATGCCCTGGAGCACCTCGTCGTCGGACTGGACCTAGACTGGGTGAAGGCCAATCCGGGCCGCTTCTGGCACTATCTCACCGGCGACAGCCAGTTGCGCTGGATCGGACCGGACAAGGGTGCAATGCATCTCGCCACCGGCGCGGTCGTCAACGCCGTCTGGGATCTCTGGGCCAAGGAGGCCGGCAAGCCAGTCTGGCAGCTCGTCGCCGACATGTCGCCGGAAGAGATCGTCTCGATCGTCGACTTCCGCTACCTGACCGACGCGCTGACGCCCGAAGAGGCTCTCGACATCCTCCGGAAGGCGGAGACCGGCAAGGCGGAACGCATCGCCCTCCTCGAGAAGGAAGGTTATCCCTGCTACACGACCTCGGCCGGCTGGCTCGGTTATTCCGACGAAAAGCTCCGCCGCCTCTGCCAGGAGGCCGTCGACGAGGGCTTCACCCACATCAAACTGAAGGTCGGTCGAGATCTCGAGGACGACAAGCGGCGTCTCAGGATCGCGCGCGAAGTGATCGGCGACGATCGCTTCATGATGATCGATGCCAACCAGGTCTGGGAAGTCGGACAGGCGATCGAATGGATGAAGGAGCTCGCGCCTTACAAGCCGTACTTCATCGAGGAACCGACGAGCCCCGACGATATCGCAGGCCACAAGAAGATCCGCGAGGCGATCGCGCCGATCAAGGTCGCGACCGGTGAGATGTGCCAGAACCGCATCGTCTTCAAGCAGATGATCGCGGGCGGCGCCATCGACATCGTCCAGATCGACAGCTGCCGGATGGGCGGACTGAACGAGGTGCTGGCGGTCCTGCTGATGGCGGCGAAGTACCAGCTGCCGGTCTGGCCGCACGCCGGCGGTGTCGGCCTCTGCGAATACGTCCAGCACCTCTCGATGATCGACTATCTCGTCGTCTCCGGCACCAAGGAAGGCCGCGTCATAGAGTATGTCGATCATCTCCACGAGCATTTCCTCGAACCCTGCCGGATCGAAAATGCGGCCTACATGCCGCCGAAGCTGCCCGGTTTCTCGATCGAGATGAAGGCCGAAACGCTCTCGCAATTCCGCTTCGGCGGCTGAACAGGCTTCAGGGGAGGCGGAGGACAGCCTCCGCCCCCTATGCCGTATCAGGCCAGGGCGTGAACGCGCAGCGAAGAAAGGAGAGTCTGTTTGGACGTGCTGAGATGGTCGGTCATTGCCGTCTGCGCGGCGGCCACATCCCGCGCCTTCAGTGCCGCAATCAGTCGCAGATGCTCGCCGATGGCCGCCTCGTTTCGCTGGCGTTCAAGCGTCTTGTCCCACTGGAAGTGGTAGTGGAAGATCAGCGCCACGATCTTCTGGAACTCCGCGGCAAAGCGGTTGCGGACCGCACTGCCAATCAGTGTGTGGAATTCTTCGTCCAGCAGCGAAAAGTCGTGGAAGCGTTCGTCGATTTCGGCAGCGAGTGCCCGGTGCTTCCGCTCGAGTTCGTCGAGCCGTGCCCAGATGGGATCTTCAGGCGGCAGACGCACCAGATGGGACACCGCATTCAGCTCCAGGATCATCCGGAATTCCGACAGTTCGATCGCGAACTCCGGCGTGAAACCGAGAAGTTGCCAGCCCCCTTTCGGTCTGCGCCGGACGAGACCAAACCGGCTGAGAGAAGCCAGGAACTCGTGCAGCATCTGGGGCGTGACGGAAAACTGCCGCCTCAGCTTCGCAACGTTCAGTGCCGTTCCCGGTGCAACGTCGAAGCGAAGAATCCAGTCGAGGAACTGCCGTTCGAGTTGCTGCTCGGTGATCTGGCCGGTCTGGACTTCCAGCCGGTCCTTGTCTCCCGGCGTTCTCAGGAGCTGCTTCTGCCTGCCGACCCAGGTGATGATCTTCGCGTCCTGCAGCTTTTCCAGAATGGCACGCACGACCGTGCGGCTGACGTCGAGCCGCTTCGCCAAGTCGTTTTCAGACGGCAGGTGATCGCCTGCGGTCATCGTCTTGCATAGATCGAGCGCTTCGTTGAACGCCTCTCGAAACCGTTCGTCAGTCCGCGCCATTCATGCTCCAGGTTGGGGCCGCATCATCACACGCCTGCAAGTGCCCGGTCGAGATGTGTATAGCCGCCGTCGACGAAGAGCCATTGCCCGGTGAGATGCAGGGCCTGCTGCGAGAGTGCAAAGACCGCCATGGCGGCGATTTCGCGGGCCTCCGTCATGCGCTGGCCGAGCGGAATGCGTGAGGTGATCTCCGCCAGCTTTTCCGACGGATTGTCAAAGGTCGCAATCCAGCGTTCGTAAAGCGGCGTCATCACCTCCGCGGGGAGGACTGCATTGACGCGGACACCATCGCCGGCAAACGCGGCGGCCCATTCGCGCGTCAGGCCGAGCTGTGCCGCTTTCGCCGCAACATAGGCGGATGTCCCGCCCTGGCCGGTCACGGCCGTCTTGGAACTGATGTTGACGATCGCACCCTTGGACTTGCGGAAATCATCAGCCAAGAGATGGACGAGCGTATAGTAATGAATCAGGTTCTTTTCGAGCGAGGCGCGGAAGGCTTCCGGCCCGGCCTCGATGCCGACGCCGTCGTTGATGCCGGCATTGTTGACGAGACCGTAGACGGTTCCGAAACGCTCCCGGGTCTCCTCGACCGCCTTGCGGCATTCTTCGTCCCGCGAAAGCTCGACCTCGACGAAGGTTGCCTTTTCGCCGAGAGAGGCGAACCACTGGGGGTCGGGAGCGCGTCGCGCGAAGATGACGGGGCGAGCCCCTTCTTCCGCCAGCATTTCGGTAATCGCCCCGCCGATCCCGGCCGCACCACCGGTAACGACGATGACTTTGCCTTCAAGTCCAAGATTCATGAGATATCTGCCACACTGGGAAACTGCCGGCCCGCACAGGCAGGCCGGCAGGTCCGGTTAGATCAATCGTAGAGAACGGCCGAGATTTCCGGGCTGTCCATGTTGGTCTTGTCGTACCAGTAGAAGCCGGTGTCGATCGTCTTCGGGAGGGTCTCTCCCTTGATCGCGGCGACGGCCGCCTTGACGGTCTCGTAGCCGATGCCGACCGGGTTCTGCGTGATGGCGCCGGCCATGACACCATCCTTGATCGCCTGCTTCTGCGCGGTACCGGAATCGTAACCGATCACGGTTATGCCCTTGGTGCCGGTTTCCTTGATGGCATTGACGATGCCGATCGCAGAGCCTTCATTCGCACCGAAGAAGCCCTTCAGGTCCGAGTTCGCCGCAAGGATTGCCTTGGCGATTTCGGTCGACTGCAGCTGGTCACCGCCGCCGTACTGGATGTCGACGATCTCGATGTTCGGATGCTTCGCCTTCATCTGGTTCACAAAGCCATCGCGACGGTCGATGCCGGTCCGCGAGGTCTGGTCATGGACCACCAGGGCGACCTTGCCGGCATCACCGATCAGCTCGGCCATCTTGTCGGCCGCGAGCGCTGCCGCTGCGACGTTGTCAGTCGTTGCCGTCGTGGCGGGAATGTCGCTGTCGACGCCGGAGTCGAATGCGATGACCGGGATCTTCGCATCCTGTGCCTGTTTCAGAAGCGGGATGGCAGCCTGAGTATCAAGTGCGGCAAAGCCGATCGCCTGCGGGTTCTTGGCGAGCGCGGCAGACAGCATGTCGATCTGCTTGTCGACCTGCGTTTCATTGTCGGGGCCTTCGAAGGTCACCTCGACGTTGAATTCGGCCGCGGCCTTGTCGGCACCCGCCTTCACGGCCTGCCAGAACTGGTGCTGGAAGCCCTTCGAAATCAGCGGAATGTAGGTCTTGTCCTGAGCATATGCCGCCCCTCCGGCACTCAAGATCGCGACTGCGCTCAGCGCTGCCATGATGCTACGTCTCGTAATCATTTCACTCCTCCATTTTTCGGCGATATGCCGTTGCTACGATTGAGACTGCCTTGCGGGACGTTGGCCGCCCTTCTCGGCAAAGGTTTTGCATGCTCCTCACATGCGTTGGCGGCGAACCATGTCGGCATAGACCGCCAATATGATGATCATCCCGGTCACGACCGTCTGCCATTCCTGTGCGACGGACAGGATCCGGAGCCCGTTCAAAAGGACGGACATGATGAAAGCGCCGATGATGGTGCCGAGGACCGAACCCCGCCCACCCGCAAGGGACGTTCCCCCGATGACGACGGCGGCGATGGCGTCGAGTTCGTAGCCGAGACCCAGCGCGGGTTGCGCGGAATTCAGCCGGGACGCGATGATCAGGCCGGCGATCCCGCAGATACCACCCGACAAGCTGTAAACGCAGACCTTCCAGAAATCGGTGTTCACGCCGGAAAGTCGGGCCGCCTCTTCGTTCGATCCCAGGGCGAACGTATAGCGGCCGAGAGCCGTGCGATTGAGGATGAACGCCACGAATACGGCGAGGACGAAAAGAACGAGCACGCCATTGGGGATCGGAAGGAACGGAACCACGGTGCCGATCAAGGAGCCCGTCGAGATCTGCGAGAAGCCCGGCGTTCCATTGAAGTAGATGGGCTTCGTTCCGGAGATGACCAGCGACAGGCCCTTCAGGATAAGCATCATGCCGAGCGTCGCGATGAAGGGCGGGATCTTCATGCGGGCGATGAGCGTCCCGGAGACGAACCCACAGAGAGCGCCCGTTCCGATCGCAGCGACGATGCCGAGCGGCAGCGGCATTCCGAGATAGGTCAGGACCACGCCGGCGATCACCGCCGTGAACGTCATCAATGTCCCGACGGAAAGATCGATGCCACCGGTTATGATCACCATCGTGACCGCCACGGCCAGCACCCCGTTGACGGAGGTGGCCTGGAGGATACCGATGAGGTTCGAGGTTTGCAGGAACTTGTCGGAGGCGAGGCTGAAGAAGATCAGCATCACGATCAGGCTGGCGGAAGCCAGAAGCTTCTGATGGACCCCGGATGATGCCTTCTTCTTTATTTCGTTTTGAACCGTCAGCGTCATGCCGCCTCTCCCCCCAACTCTCCCCGGCGCTGTGTAGCCAGGTGCATTATCTCTTCTTGTGTTGTCGCCTTTCCTCCGGGGAGGATGCCCGTCAGCCGTCCTTCGCACATCACCGCGATCCGGTGTGACAACCTGAGCACCTCGGGCAGCTCCGACGAGATGACGATGATCGCCTTGCCGTCGCGCGCAAGCGATTGCAGCAGTCGGTAGATTTCCGACTTCGCACCGATGTCGATGCCGCGCGTCGGTTCGTCGAAGATCAGGATATCGCAGTTGCGCAGGAGCCATTTTGCCAGAACGACTTTCTGCTGATTGCCTCCCGACAACAGCCGGACCTCCTGGCGTTCGGACGGTGTCCGGATGCTCAACTGCTTGATGTAGTCGCGCGTGACGCTGCCGAGTTTGGCGTCCGCGATGACGCCGAAGCCGTTTGAAAAGTGGGCGAGATTGGGCAATCCGACATTGGCGGTGACGTCGAGGCCGAGCGCCAGCCCGAGATGTTTGCGATCCTCGGAGAGATAGCCGATGCCGGCCGCCACCGCGTCCTTCGGACTGCTGATCGAGGCCGTCTTGCCGTGAACCACGATTTCCCCGGCATCTCTGCGGTCGGCGCCGAAGATCAGTCTGGCGACCTCGGTTCGTCCGGCTCCCATAAGGCCGGCAAAGCCGAGGATCTCGCCCGCCTTTACAGTGAAGCCAACGTCCCGGACCGCCTTGCCTCGCGAAAGCCCGCGGACCTCCAATGCGACCGGCGCATCGGATAGGTCGGGAATGTCCACCTCGGTATTTTCCAGTTCGCGCCCGACCATCATCGAGATGATCGTCGAAATCGGCGTGTCCGACGCCTTGACCGTGCCGACATAGGCACCGTCCCGCATCACCGTCACCCGATCCGCGATCTTCTTGATCTCGTCCATCTTGTGGCTGATGTAGACGATCCCCACGCCCTCCGACTTCAGCCTCTCGATGATCGTGAAGAGATCGTGGACCTCCTTGTCATTGAGCGCGGCGGTCGGCTCGTCCATGACGAGCACGCGAGACTTGTGGGAAAGGCTCTTGGCGATCTCGACCATCTGTTGCTGGGCGACCGACAAGGTCCGGACCTCGGCCCTGGGGTCGATGGAAATGTTCATTGCCGAGAATATGTCCTGCGCCGCCTGGTTGAGGGCGGCCTCGTCGAGACGCCAGAAGCTCTTGCGCGGTTCGCGGCCGATAAAGATGTTCTGGGCGACGGTCAGGTCGTTCATCAGGGCGAGCTCCTGATGGATCATTCCGATGCCGAGCGCCTGGGCGGCATGCGGACTGGGGATGGTGACCTCTTCTCCGGCAATACGGATCGTTCCCCCATCCGGCTGCCATATGCCGGACAGAACTTTCATCAGCGTCGACTTTCCCGCCCCATTCTCGCCCATCAGGGCGTGAACCTCACCGGCAAACAGGTCAAAGCTCACGCCCTTCAGCGCGTGAACACCGGGGAAACGCTTGTCAATCGCCTCGAGCTTGATGAGTTCATGCATGGCCCGACCTCCAGGCCGGCAAAGCGACCAGCGCCTTGATGAGCCCTGACCGGTCAGCGGCCAGCTCCGGCAGTCTTTTCGGCAGCTCGTCGAGGGACAGGACGGTCGAGACGAGTTTGCTGCCGTCGATCGCGCCCGAGGACAGCGCCTCCATCACATGCAGGAAGTCGGGCGTCTGTGCGTTCCGGCTGCCGACGAGTTTCATTTCGCGTTTGTGGAACTCGGCGTCGGAGAAGGTGAGATCACCCTTGACGACAGACACCAGCACATAGGTTCCGCCATGGGCGACGTGAAGAAAGCCCGCTTCCATCGCCTTGGGATTTCCGGTCGCATCGAAAACGACATCAAAACCGTCTTCGAGTTCTCCCACGAGGAGAGGCTGGTCGGCCAGATGAAGATGCGAGAAGCCTAGCGATCTCGCCGACCCGAGACGCTCTTCGCTCATGTCCATGATGTGGACTTCCGCGCCGGCCAGACGAGCAAAGAGGGCTGCCCCCAGGCCGATCGGTCCAGCTCCGGTAACGAGAACCCGGTCGCCGGAGGCGGCTTCGGAGCGCCGGACCGCATGGGCACCGATTGCAAGAAACTCGACGAGGGCTGCATCCCGTTCCGACAGCCTGGACGCGTCGTAGAGGTTGCTCGCCGGAACCGCGATCCGTTCGCACATCCCGCCGTCCCTGTGGACGCCGAGAACGCCGATCGACATGCAACAGTTCGGCTTGCCGCGCAGGCAGGCGCGACACTTGCCGCAGGCTATGTAAGGATTGATGGTGACGAGTTGGCCCTTCTTCCACCCCTCGGCATCCTCCGCGACATAGCCCGACAGTTCGTGGCCGATGACGCGCGGATACTCCAGGTACGGATGCTTGCCCTCAAAGATGTGATAGTCCGTGCCGCAAAGGCCTGCGGCGGCGAGGTCTACGAGAACCCACCCCTCAGGCGCGGCGACCGGCAGATCTCGTTCAAGCAGACGAAACTCGCCCGGTTCCACGCACACGCCGCTCACCATGCGACGGACCGATGTCGATTGACTGCTCATTTGTCCTCCCAGACAGTATGTTTTTTATGATTATAGACATTTCGCGATCGGCGCAAATGTTTTTTATTTTTTTGAGCAGACCGACGCTGGCACGGTGGAACGATGCGGCGAACGGTTCAGGCGGGACGGTCCACCCCGCCAAGAGGTCGCTGCTAACCAGTTCAGCCGGGCCAGCTTCGCGGGAGGATCCGTACCGCCCGGAGGATCTGCGCCTCGTCCAGCGCCGCATAGCCGAGGCGAAGGCGGCGAACCCCGACCTCATCTATCTTTGCGGCCCGATAATGGGCGATGCCGGTCCCGGTCTCTATGTACCCGAGACCATTGTCGACGTGATGCGCGAGCGACTGCTGCCGATGGCCGACATCGCCACACCGAACCCGTTCGAGCTCACCTGGCTGACCGGCCGAGAGATCGCGACACCCGCGGACCTGAAAACCGCAAGGCAGGTCCTGCACATCGCGACGGAAGCTCGACTGATCGCCACCGGCTGCACTCTGGAGGACACACTCGACAGCCATATCGAAAGCGCCATCCTCGGCCCCGGCGGCATCAGCCGTCACCCGACGGTACATCTGCCGATCGCATTGCCCGGTACCAGCGACCTATTCGCCGGCATGATCGTCGCGGGACTGGGGCACGGGTTCGCCCTGACCCACGCGGTCGAAACGGCCCAGACGCTAACCTCCCGCGCGCCGAGCCGTGCGGGCAAGCCGGAATAACAGGCCCGAAAACCCTGCTGCCAGGAGCCCTGCTGATAAAGTGCGAACTCCTCCCCCGTACTCGTGTTGGCCGGATGGTCAACGGCGGGCTCATGATATACGACGCCTTGCCCCCACCGACTGGTTTTAGATGACGCCGCGCGCCGCCAGCTGATTATCGAAGTCGTGCCCTCGGCTGAGCGCAACGTCGCATATGCCTGCGGATACCGTTTGGCTTGCGGCCTGGCGCAGCCTGTGCGGCTGATTGTCAAAATATCGGGGAAACCGCACGGCCCGTCGTCCAAGAATAACGAACGATAATGTGCCTTACTCGGGGAATCTGCCTGTCGGCGCCAGGATCAACCTAAGTCCCTGTCATCGCAGCCCGCCGCAAGCCACGAAATGATCCCTCTTTTCGCGTGCCACCGCAAGAGCAGACTAGCCTCAACCTGGCTTTTCCCGGAGCACCGTCACGCTGAGCACATCGAATACAACCCGATCCTCCAGATCCCGACGAGCATCGTCGCGGCGGACGGGCAAGATCGCCAACGGGCTTGCCCCCTCGGGGGACCGGCGCCATCCAGAACCTGTTTGGAGCGCGTTCGCTGCCGAACGGTGCCGGTAGAACCCCTCGCTTATCCTTGCGGAACAGGGCCGGCAACACGGCTGGAAAAACGCGATCAAATCGCCAGAATGAGCGCGAGCCGCCGACCGAGTCGCACCGGATGAGTCGGGTGAGTCGCAACGGTTCAGTCCGCCCGGGCCATCATATCGCAGCAGGAGCAGGCCCGGCGGCTATCGGAAACCGGCCATACTATAGAGCCTCGCCGCCGGCGAGCTATTCTCGTAAGCGATGGAAACACATGCGGAATCCGTCGTTTTCGCATCGTCGCCCCGCCGTGTTGGCAATCGCGTCGACCAGCTCATATTGCGGCCTGCCTTGTCTCTTGCAGAGAATCGCGGATAATAACGGTTACGAGGCTAGAATTGCCTGAATACCGTTATTTGAGAGCAAGCGCATAATGAGCACCAACCCTTCATTGGCTGTCGACGACTCCCTGCACTTCGAGGATCTCATCCTCGAACAGGGCGACCTGATTTCCAAGAAACTGCACCTGCTCAGCGTGCAGCGTTTTCCGCCCAATGCGCGCAAGAACCTCCGCTCGTTTTCGCTCGCAGAGGTCGCCAACTATATCGGCGTCTCGCAGAGTACGCTGAAGAAGCTCCATCTGGAGGGCAAAGGCCCCCTCCCCCAGACCTCGTCTTCGGGGCGCCGTTCCTATACGGCCGAGCAGATGATGGAGCTCCGCTACTATCTGGATCAACACGGACGGTCGGAATCCAAGAACTACGTCCCGCATCGCCGTGCGGGAGAACGGCTGCAAGTGATCGCGGTCGTCAACTTCAAGGGCGGTTCGGGCAAGACCACGACTGCCGCACACCTTGCGCAGTATCTCGCACTAACCGGCCACCGCGTGCTCGCGGTCGACCTCGACCCGCAGGCATCGCTCTCTTCGCTCCACGGTTTCCAGCCCGAGCTCGACCAGATGCCGTCGCTTTACGAAGCGATCCGCTACGACGACGAAAAGCGCTCGATTGCCGAGATCATTCAGCCGACCAACTTCCCGGGTCTCGATA
The DNA here is from genome assembly GCF_003337715.1 of Ciceribacter lividus. Classification (GTDB taxonomy): domain Bacteria; phylum Pseudomonadota; class Alphaproteobacteria; order Rhizobiales; family Rhizobiaceae; genus Allorhizobium; species Allorhizobium lividum. The sequence continues at coordinate 244,509 of NZ_QPIX01000008.1, read as the reverse complement.
TCGTGCCGGCCAATCTCGAACTGCAGGAGTTCGAGTACGATACGCCGCTTGCGATGTCGAACCGTTCGTCGAACGAGGGAAAGACCTTCTTTACGCGCATCTCGCGGGCGCTGTCGGAAGTCGATGACCGCTACGATGTCGTCGTCATCGATTGCCCGCCTCAGCTCGGCTATCTGACGATCACGGCACTCACGGCCGCAACGAGCGTCCTGATCACCATTCATCCGCAGATGCTCGACGTCATGTCGATGGGACAGTTTCTGCTGATGCTCGGTGGAATCCTGAAGCCCATCCGCGACGCCGGTGCCGAGGTCAATCTCGAATGGTACCGCTACCTGATCACCCGCTATGAGCCGATGGATGTTCCACAGGCCCAAATGGTCGGATTCATGCAGACCCTCTTCCACCAATATGTGCTGAAGAACCATATGCTGAAGTCCACGGCGGTGTCCGATGCCGGAATCACCAAGCAGACGCTCTACGAAATCGACAAGAATCAGATGACCCGTTCCACTTATGAAAGGGCGATGGAATCGCTCGAAGGGGTGAACAGCGAAATCTGCGATCTGATCCACAAATCGTGGGGACGCTGAGTTGTCAGCCGACAAAAACAAGGTTTTCGCGTTTGTTTTCAGAGTGATGCGCGAGAAGCGGAGAGAATAGATGGCACGCAAGAATCTTTTGGCTGGACTGGTTGCGCCCGAGAGCGCGCCAAGCCCGCAATCTGCCAACACCGCCTACCCCATGCGCGGTGCGTCCAAGAACATGATCCGGTCGCTGGACGAGTTGGCAAAACAGGCCGACAAGTTCCTGGAAGGGGAAGCCGTTGTCGAGATCGATCCCAAGCTGATCGAGGGATCCTTCGTCTCCGACCGCCTCGAGGATGCGTCCGAACAGTTCGAGGAACTGAAGCAGGCGATTGCGGAGCGGGGACAGGATACGCCTGTTCTTCTGCGGCCGCACCCTACCCTCTCCGGTCACTACCAGGTGGTCTTCGGCCATCGTCGTGTGCGCGCAGCCCGCGAGCTCAGCCGTCCCGTCAGGGCCGTCATCAAGCAACTGGACGACAAGTCCCACGTCATCGCCCAGGGTCAGGAGAACTCGGCCCGGGCGAATTTGACGTTCATCGAGCGTGCGCTCTTTGCGCGCCGCCTCTTCGATCTCGGCTACGACCGCAGCGTCATCTGCTCGGCGCTGGCGGCCAATCAGGCGACCGTATCGAAAATGATGTCTGTCACCGATCGCATCCCGGCCGATGTTGTCGAGCGTATTGGCCCTGCCCCGTCCGTCGGACGCGAGCGCTGGGTCGAACTCTCGCTTCTGGTCGGGAAGGCATCGAACGGCGAGAAGGTGCAAGCCCTGACGCAGGACGCAGACTTCGCGAAGCTCGACAGTGATGAACGGTTCAACGCCCTGTTTTCGGCCCTCAACCGCTCCGGCAAAGCCGTCAAGAAGACGGAGATGCCCGCCGCGAAGCTGCTCTGGCAGCCGTCCGACAAGGGTGTTTCTGCGCAGATATCGAATACCGGCAAAGCGTTCACGCTCGCGATGAAGGCGAAGAACGCTTCGCGCTTCGGCAAGTACCTGTCGGATAACCTGGACCGGTTCTATGCCGAGTTCATGGACGAAATGACGAACGAAGGAGATTAGCGCGCAAAAGAAAAAGGCCCCCAAACGTTGCCGTCGTGGAAGCCCTTCTCAGGTGTAGCAAGCTGAGATTCTCATTTCCACGATTCATAGTCAAGAGTCTTTGGCACCGATTTTGGTGAGCGGACGTCTTTTGCCTGATCAAAGGTGAAAGAAGTGGAACGTGGAAGTGTGACGACGCCTTTCGGGCGGCGGCCGATGACGCTTGCCTTGCTCAAAGGCCAACTCGATATAGCAAGATCTTCAAACCAGAATGCAGTCGACAAGTGGCATGTCTTTCGTGACATCAGCGAGGCACGCGCCTTGCTGGGTCTCGGCGACAGAGCGCTCGCGGTTCTCCATGCGCTGCTTTCCTTTTACCCCGAGCAACAGCTCAGCGAGGGCGGACGCCTCGTCGTCTTCCCTTCGAATGCCCAGCTGAGCATCAGGGCCCACGGCATCGCCGGTTCCACGCTGCGCCGGCATCTCGCTGCCCTTGTCGATGCAGGGATCGTCATCCGCAAGGACAGCCCGAATGGGAAGCGCTTCGCCCGAAAGGACAGAAGCGGTGCAATCGAGCAGGCCTACGGCTTCAGCCTCGCGCCGCTCGTCGCCAGGGCAGAGGAGTTCGCGCGAATGGCCCAACGCGTCGTCGCGGAACGCCAGCGCCTCCGTCTCTTGCGGGAGCGGTTTTCGCTCGCACGCAGGGACATCGCCAAATTGATGTCCGCCGCCATTGCTGCTGGAACTCCCGGTGATTGGCAAACGCTCGAGCAGCGTTATCTGGAGCTCTCCACCGTGATCGGACGTGCTTCCCCCGCTCCAGAACTGGAGGCCGCGGTTCATGCTCTCGACGAATTTCGCACCTATCTCGTCAAACTGCTGGAAATCCATCTGAATTCCGAAAATTCGAGCACCAATGACCGCCAGAATGAGCACCACATAGAGAATCCAGAATCCGATTCCATCAATGAATCTGAACGGGCTCTGGAAACGCTGCCTGGAGAAGAATCGCCAAGTCACTTGACCGAGCTTCAAACTCGACAAACCATCTTTCCCCTCGGTCTGGTGCTCAGGGCCTGCCCCGATATCACGATGTACGGCCCGGGAGGCACGATCGGCAGCTGGCGGGATCTCATATCAGCAGCAATCGTTGTCCGATCCATGCTCGGCGTCAGTCCCTCAGCCTATCAAGAAGCCTGCGAGGCTATGGGACCGGAAAATGCCGCAACCGTCATGGCCTGCATCCTCGAACGCACCGGGCATATCAATACCGCCGGCGGCTATCTCAGGGACCTGACCGCGAAAGCACGTCGTGGCGTCTTTTCGGTCGGCCCGATGCTGTCAGCACTTATGAAAGCGAGGGGTGATGCCCAATTGCACGGCGGATCACATGTCTCCGGCGCGAGACGACCGAACGAGGGGGTCAGGTCCAGCGCTGTCGGATCGATTGGAGATCACTGACCAGCGGAAAGGCGGCAAAGAGCATGAGCGGCAACGCGAGAACCATCGCCGCAGGAATGCCGAACGTCTTGAAGAGCACTGCGCCGCAGATGCCGCCGATGAAAAAGAGGCTGATCAGGGTGGAAAGCAGGCCGAGTTTGTCGCGGTCTGCCATCACCGGGGGACGACCAAGGACGGTCGGGCTGTTTCGATAGAAGAGCTTGCCGATCTCAATCCCGACGTCCGTCACGAGACCGGTCACGTGGGTTGTTCGGATACGTGCACCGGAGAGCTTGGTGATCATGGCGTTCTGTAGACCCATGATGAAGCAGAGGAGGGCGACGGTAACGGCTGTCAGAACTCCGTCCAGCAGACCTGAAAGCCCGAAGGCGGCCATGGCCACAGCTTCGAAGGCGAGCGGCAAGGCATACTGGGAGTGAAGATCCTTGCGCTTTGCCCAGTTGATCAGGATTGCCGACGTGGCGGCGCCGAAAATGAAGGCCAGGAGCGCGGAGACGCCGCCGAGAAATAGCCCTACGTTTCCGAGAACGAGGTTGTCGGCCATCGACGAAACCATGCCGGACATGTGCGACGTGTATTGCTGGACGGCCATGAAGCCGCCGGCATTGGCCGCGCCCGCAACAAAGGTCAGATAGAAAGCGAGATGGCGGTCACTGGCTTCGGTCCGGTGACGATCGGCGAGACTTCTTATGTAGGCTTGCATGGAGTTGAACTGCGGCGGGCTCGAGGGACAGATGAGAAGCTATTGGCCAGCTGCAAGACTTGCAAGCGCTACCATCCGCGTAGATGGGGTGTCCGGCAAGAGCAGGGAAGGGCTTTCGACGACTGCGACCACCGATCGCACCGTCAGGCTAGATAGGCGTAGTACGCCCAGATGAGAGCAAAGGCCAGACAGATGCCGGCAGACAACAAGGCCCTCCGGGCAAACGGCTGCAGCTTCTTCTTTTCCTTCGGCTTCGGCGGTCGTTTGAACTCGATGACGTTGGACATGGCCATTCCTTCATTGACGCTTCGTTTGGGCGAGCGATCCCCTATACCCCAAAAGGGTTTACGATTGCTGGTGTGAACAGTCACAGTCAGCCTCACCGACCTTCGACATCAGCGACAAATCTCCTCCGCTGCCACGTTCCGACGAGAGGGCGTGGTGACCGCCGCGTCGCTCGTGGCAGATCAGTTCGGCATAAGCATGGCCAATGTGCGGTCGTCGTCAGCTGCTTCCGGACGTCACCTTCACGTGTAGTGAGCGGCTCGAAAACCGGTCGGCCGTTGGTGCTTCCACACGATCGCCTCGCAAGCCCGCGGCCAACGCGGCGCGTTTGACAAGGCGTGCGACCTCCTGGTCGTGCAGGCGAGCCTTGCCGACTGTCTTGCCGCCACGGAGAACTCGGCGGAAAATTGGTCCTTTCGTGATCCTGCCGAGCCGGATCCAGGCCTCGAGGGCCGCCACCGCACAGGACAACTCGTTCGGCTGTCGCGCGATCTCTACTTCGCGCTGGCCGGTTCTGCCGTACAAGCTAACCATCAGTCCGCGGGGCCCAAGAGCGATCCAGCCACGGGCGTCTTCGCTCTCGTCCGGTCCGGCATCCAGCCCAGTGATCTCGCTCCTGGTGAGCCGACCGGCAAAGCCGAGGAGCAGGATCGCTCTGTCGCGCAATCCTTTGAGGCTTCCGCGGTCGAGCGTCTCCAACATCAATGCAAGATCGGCCGTCGCCAGTGCCTGTTTGCGCGGCGCGGATGAGCCGGCGGCGCTGCGGGCATCGGCGAGCGCCTCGGTGATCACCTGATCCTGGCGGGTAAGCGCGAACCCGCGTCGTGCGTAGTTCCATGAGAGCGAGGAGAGCCTCCGCTCGATCGTCGAAATCGAATTGGGCCTGCCGTCTGCGCGCCCAGCGCCGGAAGCGCAGGCGCGGATGTAGCGGGCGACAACCTGCGGATCGGCGGGGAGGGGAGAAAGGCCCTCCCGGCGACACCACGCGGCAAAATGCTTCCAGTCGGATGCGTAGGCGCGACGCGTGTGGGAGGACGTCTGATCGCTGAGGCCGCTCGGCATGGCAGCCGACCCCGTGGCCCGTGAGGTCGCATTCGGATCAAATGCCGAGGCATTCCGTAGATCTGCGTGCTCGGTTGGCCTATGTTTCTTCGCGCTGGTGTCTTTGTCAGGCATTTTTGCTGTCATCGGTCTCCGTTGACATGACGATATATCCGTCATGACGGACGAACAAGTAACAGCACCAGATTATCGTTCGTAAATAGGCGACGGCAAGCTGTGCGCTTTTGGCGGAAGAGGTGTTGAAAAGCGCACATATGAGCTATGCTGCGTTCCATGGATTCGCTCGCTGATTCGTCGATCAATACTTCCGCTCGCGCTAGCGTCGTGCCGGCATGGGCACAGCCGCGCGGGACCGTCGATAGCGAGGCGGATGCAGCCTTCATGGCCGGATCGGCACTGACGACACTCTACGAGCGTGTCCGGGAACCGCCCGTCTGGGCCGGGTGTTGGCGCAAACGGCTGGCGCTCGCCTCGGCGCAGGCAGCCGTCCGCCTGATGGGCGGAAAGGAAGAAGAAGCGGCACTCCGCGATGCGGTGTTTCTCTGCCCCCCAGGGGGAGATCCCGGACCGGCGGGACGGGTTCTTGTCGCCTACAGGAGACTGGCATCACGCAAACCCGTGATGACCGATGTGCTGATCCGGGAAGTCGCGGATCTTCTCGCCATTCGCTGGGACGAGGCGCTCGCCGGCGTTCCCGGTCTCGTCGACGACCTGTTGCCGTCGCGTCGGGCCGTGCCGTTCGTCATCGCCGAACTCGTTGAGCGAGTCGTCGCGATGCGGCCGGATGCCGAGGTTCTGGCGTGGTGGCTGGCGGACTGGATGCTTGCGCGGCTCGTCCATCTCGGACTGCCAATTCCGCTCTTTACACAGGCACGCTACGGGGCAGCATTCCGTACCGCAGGCGGCAGCGGCCGCAGCCGGCCGGGTGACGAGGGTTTCGCCCGTGCCGTCTGTCTGGCGCTTGCCTTGCAGGTACCGGATGCGCTGCGGCTTGCAACGGAGATCGAGCGTCGAGCCGGCAACTTGATCGATGTTGCTCCGAAGCTTCGGACGAAGGGTCGGGACGGCGTCGTTGAGAGACTGCTTTCGGACGATGCCATCGCTGCCTCGCTACCGGGAACCGGGCTTTCCCGCTGGGCAGGCCGTCGGCTCTTCGAAAGGCTCGAGGCGTTTGGAGCCATCCGGGAGCTTTCCGGTCGTCCAACCTTCCGGATCTACGGGTTGTGACGATGGCCGACGCAACAACAGCCGAACGAACGACCAGCCGACGCAAGAGCGGCGACGCGGGCCCCTTTGACCGCGAGCTCACGCATGCCACGCCGGCGGTGCGCTGGCGCGAATGGATGATGCGCGTTGAGGCTGTCATCTTCGCTTCCACCGAGCCGGTCAGTCGCGAAACGCTGGCGCGCGTGGTCGGCGATGAGTGCAGCGTCGACCTGCTGATCGACGATCTGCGCGAGGAACTGCGTGATCGACCGTATGAGATCGTATCCGTTGCCGGTGGCTTTCAACACCGTACGAGGGTGAGCTATGGGCCGGCGATCCGCGCTGCGGCCGTTCCTACCCGTTCCGCCAGCGCCGCGCTCTCCCAGCATGAGGCGGCGGTGATCATGGCGGTCGGCTACTTCCAGCCGGTGACGCGTGGTGAGCTGTCGAAGATCTTCGGCAAGGAGATCTCCCGGGATACGATCGCCAGCCTGAAGGCGGCGGGCTTTCTCGCTTCCGGCCCGCGAAGTCCGACGCCCGGCGCTCCTTACACCTATGTGACGACCAAGCATTTTCTCTCCGCCTTCGGCTTCGAGACGCTGCGGGACCTGCCCGATATGGAAGCACTCGAAGATGCCGGACTTCTCAAGCGGTATGCGGAGGTTGACACCGACCGAGGCATGGACGCCCAGGAGGGTGAGGACCTGATCGAGGACGAGGAAGTCTGACGGCACAACGACGTCGCCGGTACAGACCGATGTCGGGTCGATTCAGCTGAACTCGGCGCTCATCGCTTCGAGCTGTTCCCAGAGGCTTTCCGCGAAGCTGCGCAGTACCAGGACTTCGAAGGCGTCTGCGCCCGTGCGTGTCAGGTGGGCATTGATGTGGCCGACGAGCGTGGATGTCGCGTAGCCGATCGGGAAGGCGGTGAGCGAGAGATCCACCGCGGTGCCCTTGGCGAGGACGGCGGTCGCATTTTCGCCGACGATCTCGATGCGGACGCGGCCGTGACTTTGCTCGACGACATCGCCGAACGGAGCGAGCGTCGCAGCGACTTCGGAGAGGTCGGCCGTTGAAAGCGGTCTGTCGCCAACCACGAACCACTGGCCCGGCGCAACGAAGCGCACGGCATGGGCTTGACTGCCGAGAGCCGCTCTGATCGCGGCGGAGATGTCGCCGTCAGAAGCCTTGCCGAGGATTTGCAGGACGCAGCCTTCAGGGAGAACCCGGAGCGTCACGCCCCTGCGTGTCGGGATCTGCCTGCCGCCAAGCGCGCTGCGATACTGGAGCGGGAAATCACGCATCGGAACCTCAGACTCTCAAGCGTTCGTTGGCCGGATCGAAGAAGACCGGATCACAAAGGCGGGCGGGGGTGTATTCGTCGCGCAGTCCGTTCCAGACGAGAACCTCTTCGCCGTGGCGCGAGGTGCCGCGCTTGACGAGGGCAAGGCCGATGGTCGAGCCGACATGGGGCGAGAAGCAGCTGGAACTGACATAGCCCTGGTCGTTTTCCAGCGTGGCGGCCGCGTCCTTCTTGAGGATATGCGAACCGCTGCGGAAAGTGGTGGCGGGGTCGAGCGGCGCGACGCCCACCAGTTGCGGCCGGTCCGGATCGTTCAGCCCCTCGCGCCCGAGCATGTGCTTGCCGATGAAATCGGCCTTGGCGGCCGAGACCATCTTGCCGAAACCGAGGTCGGCCGGCACCACGGTGCCGTTGATCTCGTTGTGGGTGACGTGTCCCTTCTCGATGCGGAGCACGCCGAGCGCTTCGACGCCGTACGCACAGATACCGTGTTCCTTGCCCGCTTCCATCAGAGCGTCTGCGGTGCTCTCGCCATAGCCGGCGGGAACGGCGAGTTCGTAGGCGAGCTCGCCCGAAAAGGAGATACGGAAGAGACGGCCGGAAAGCCTGCCGCCGAAGAGGGAGACTTCCCGGACAGCAAGGAAGGGGAAGGCGTCGTTGGAAATATCCTCGTCGACGATCGACTGAAGGATGAGGCGCGACTTCGGTCCGGCGATCGCCATTTGTGCCCACTGGTCGGTGACGGAGGCGAGCCGGACGTCGAGTTTCGGCCACAGCACCTGGGCGCAGAATTCGAGATGGTTCATCACGCCCGCGGCATAGGCGGTGGTCGTCGTCACAAAGAAGCGGCCTTCCTCGAGCCGGCTCACCGTCCCGTCGTCGTAGATGAAGCCGTCCTCGCGTAGCATCAGACCGTAGCGCGCCCTGCCGACGGACAGGTTCAGAACGGAATTGGAATAGACACGGTTCAGGAATTCCGCGGCGTCGTTGCCTGTGATCTCGATCTTGCCGAGCATCGAGACGTCACAGAGCCCGGCATTGGATCGTACGGTCTTCACCTCGCGGTCGACGCTTTCTCGCCACGTCGTCTCGCCGGCGCGCGGGAACCAGCTCGATCGGTACCAGAGGCCGGTCTCGACGAATTGCGCGCCGTTTTTCCTCGCCCAGTCATGCAGCGGCGAGTGGCGCACCGGCTGGAAATGTCTTCCGTGCGATGTGCCGGCAAGCGCCCCGAAGGACACCGGCGTATAGAAGGGGCGGAAGGTCGTGGTACCGACATCGCCCGGCGAAATGCCGCGCGCCTCGGCGAGAAGGCCGATGGCGTTCACATTGGAGAGCTTGCCCTGGTCCGTCGCCATGCCGTTGGTGGTGTAGCGCTTGGCAAGCTCGACATGCCCGTAGCCCTCGCGGAGGGCGAGAGCAATGTCCCTGCGGTGAACGTCGTTCTGGTAATCGACGAAGGCCTTGCCCTTGACGCCGGGAATGCTCCAGACCGGCTTCGTCGGTGCGGCGGCGATATCGCCCTCGACCACGCCGAACGTCGCCTTCTCTGCCTTGAAGCCGAGACCGTCGAGGAGGGCGGTCGCCTTGGCCGCGCCGGAGGCGAGGCAGGCGGAAAGGCCGGTGACCGTCGCCGCGGCGCCGGCGAGCGCGAGGCCCTTCTTGTCGCCGGGCACGATGAAGGCGCCATTCTCATCCGACCATTCCGGCTTGCCGCCACGTTGGCAAGCCAGATGAATGACGGGATTGAAACCGCCGGACATGGCGAGTGCGTCGACGGAGAGCTTTTCCATGCGACCGTCTTTGAAGACGGTGATGGAGGAGAGCGCCTTGCCGCCTTGCGCATCCGAAACGTAACCGCCGTGCACGACGCGGGCCGGGCCGGAATAGGTGTCCGACGCAGCCCCAACGGGGCGGCTGTCGATGATGGCGGCGAGCGTGACGCCTGCCGCTTCGAGATCCCGTGCGAGGGCATAGCCGCTGTCATTGGTCGTGAAGATCGCGACCCTCCGGCCCGGCGCGACACCGTAGCGGTTGAGGTAGGTGCGGGCGGCGCCCGCCATCATGACGCCGGGAATGTCGTTGCCGCCGAAAACGAGCGGCCGCTCCTCCGCGCCGGTGGCAAGGATCGCCTCCTTTGCCACGATGCGCCACAGCCGCTCGACCGGGAGATTGGGCTTTGGACCGGCGACGTGCTTCTGCACGCGCTCGACCGCGCCGAAGACATTGCCGTCGTACCAGCCGAAGGCTGTCGCCCGGGCAAGCACGACGACATTGGACAGGCTTTCCAGTTCGGCGAGCGTCGCGGCGACGAAGTCGGCCGCTGGCGTTCCGCCGATTGTCGCGGTTTCGGCCAGCAGGCCGCCGCCGATGCGGGCGTTCTCGTCGAGAAGGATCACGCGGGCACCGGCACGGCCGGCGGTCAGCGCCGCCGCGAGGCCGGTCGCGCCGCCGCCGATGACGAGCAGGTCGCAATGGGCCCACTGCTTCTCATAGAGGTCGGGATCGGTCTCGTAGCTCGCCTTGCCGAGTCCGGCGGCCTTGCGGATGAAGGGCTCGTAGAGCCTTTCCCAGAGCGCGCCCGGCCACATGAAGGTCTTGTAGTAAAAGCCGGCGGAGAGGAACGGCGATAGCAGGCCGTTGAGAGAGCCGATGTCGAAATCGAGCGAGGGCCAGCGGTTCTGGCTCTGCGCAACGAGACCCTGGTAGAGCTCCTGCATGGTGGCGCGTGTGTTGGGCTCTGTGCGGCCACCCTCTCCGATGGTCATCAGCGCGTTAGGTTCGGCAACACCTGCCGTCAGCACGCCGCGTGGACGGTGATATTTGAACGAGCGCCCCATCAGCATCCGGCCGTTGGCGAGCAGCGCGGAGGAGAGGCTGTCACCTTCGAACCCGGTGTAGGGCTTGCCGTCGAAGGTGAAGGAGAGCGGCTTTAGGCGGTCGATGAGACCACCCTTTGCGAGACGATAAGAGGTCATTCCGCTGCGTCCTGCTTCTGGGCGGCGTCTCGCGCGCCTTCGATCTCGTGGGTGGCGGTGTCGCGGGTCACGACCAGCCAGCGCCGGCAGCCGGAAGTGTGGTGCCAGTATTCGTCATAACGGCCGCGTGGGTTCTCCCGGAGATAGACGTAGTCGAACCATGCGTCGGCGCCCGCATCCGGAGTGGGACGGGCGAGCGCGGCGCCCTTCACCGTGAATTCTTCCTTCGGTCTCTGGCCGCAGTGGGGGCAGGGGATGAGGCTTGCCATCGTCGTTCTCCCGGAAAATCAATGGAGGTTCGGCTGGGCGCCCTGGCCCTTCTCGTCGACGAGGTAGCCGCGCGCGAAGCGATCGAGACGCATCTCGCGCGTCACTTGGTGCGGCTCGTCTTTCGCGATCAGATGGGCGAAGCAGAAGCCGGAGCCAGGCGTCGCCTTGAAGCCGCCGTAGCACCAGCCGGCATTGAGATAGAGATTGTCGATGGGCGTGCGGTCGATGATAGGCGTGCCGTCCATGCTCATGTCCATGATGCCGCCCCAGGCACGAAGCACCCGCACGCGGGAAAGGGCAGGGATCATCGCCTTGCCGGCTTCGACCACGTGTTCCACGGTCGCAAGATTACCGCGCTGGGCATAGGAGTTGTAGCCGTCGATGTCGCCGCCGAAGACGAGGCCGCCCTTGTCCGACTGCGAAACATAGAAGTGGCCCGCGCCGAAGGTGACGACGCAATCGATGAAGGGCTTCAGTCCCTCCGACACGAAGGCCTGGAGGACATGACTTTCGATCGGCAGCTTCATGTCCACCATCTCGGCAACGCGGGAGGAATTGCCGGCGACAGCCACCGCGAGCTTGCCGCAGCCGATGAAGCCCCTGGAGGTCTCGACCCCCGTCACCCTGCCGTTGTCGCGGCGGATCGCGGTCACCTCGCAATTCTGGATGATGTCGACACCCATGGCGTCGGCGCCGCGTGCGTAACCCCAGGCGACGCCGTCGTGCCGCACCGTGCCGCCGCGGCGCTGAAGGAGGCCGCCTTTTATCGGGAAACGGGCATTGTCGAAATCGAGGAAGGGCAGCATTGCCCGCACTTGCGCCCTGTCGAGCAGGTCCGCATCGACCCCGTGCAGGCGCATGGCGTTGCCGCGCCGGGTATAGGCGTCACGCTGTGCGTCGGAATGGAAGAGGTTCAACACGCCGCGCTGCGAGACCATGGCGTTGAAGTTGAAGTCCTGTTCCAGGCCCTCCCACAGCTTCATCGAAAGCTCGTAGAACGGATTGTTGCCCGGCAGCAGGTAGTTCGACCGGATGATCGTCGTGTTGCGGCCGACATTGCCTGAGCCGACATAGCTCTTCTCGAGAACCGCGACGTTGCGGATGCCGAAGGCCTTGGCAAGGTAATAGGCCGTCGCCAGACCATGGCCGCCACCGCCGACGATCACGACATCGTAATGCGGCTTGGGCGCCGGCTCCCGCCAGGCCGGCTTCCACGATGCATTGCCGCGCAATCCGTTGAGCAGAATTGAGAAAGCTGAATAACGCATGGCGTCTGGAACCTTTCCGATGTGAAGCGAGCTTAGAACCGGCGCGCCGGGTCGCATTGCGTCAGGGGGACATAATGATGTAGGAACGGGCCATGGCTCATTCCGAACCGCGCGGCAGTCAGAGGATCGGTTTTCTCCTCATCCCGAATTTTGCACTGATGTCTTTCGCCTCGGCGACCGAGCCCTTGCGTGCGGCGAACCTGATCAGCGGCGTCGATCTTTACGAGGTCGTGGCGCTGTCGACGGACGGGCGACCGGTGACGAGTTCGTCGGGGACGGCTTTCGAGTGTCAACCTCTTGAGAAGACCGGCGGGACCTGCAACACGGTCTTCGTCGTTGCCGGTGGCGGTCCCCGGGACTGGGCGCTGTCTGAGGCGGACTTCGGAAGGCTGCGGCGCTTGCCTCGTCTGGGCATCCGCGTCGGCGGCATTTCGAGCGGTGCCTACGTGCTGGCGGCGGCCGGCCTGCTCGACAATCGCGACTTCACCATCCACTGGGAACACGCGCCGGTGCTGCGCGAGGCTTTCGGCCATCTCGCCCCCCGCCATGCGCGCTACGTCATCGATGGCGACCGGATCACCTGCGCCGGAGGGATCGCACCCCTCGACATGATGCACGCCCTGATCGGCGAGCGCATGGGATCCCATTTCGCCCGCCGCGTTTCCGACTGGTACCTGCACACGGCCGTCGCGGAACCGGAAGCGCCCCAGCGCGGTTCGTCCGCCGAGCGGTTCGGGACCCACCATCCGGTTCTGCTCGCCGTCCTGGAGAAGATGGAGGCGAGCATCGAACAGCCGCTCGGCCGAGCCGCCATGGCGCGTTTTGCCGGAACGAGCGTGCGGCACCTCGACCGGTTGTTTGCCGCACACATGGAAGAAGGTTTTCTGGACACCTATCGCCGGATCCGGTTGACCCACGCGCGTCGTCTCGTTGAACAGAGCCCCTTGTCCATCTCGGAGGTGGCGTTTGCCTCGGGATTTTCGAGCGCCGGCCATTTCTCCAACGCGTTCAAGATATTATTCGGCACCACGCCGGCTGCCTTGCGGCGGAACGTTCATAGAGTTCAAGATACGCTGTCCGGCCAGACCGAGGACAGGCGGAGGAAGAAGCATGACGAGAGAAGATAAGCGCGTCCTTTCGCAGGATCCCCATGCGGTTCGCGAGCCGCGGGAAAACAACCTCGAAATGGCCATCGGCCATGAGGTCAGGACCTTTCGCAAGAAGCTCGGCATTACCGTTGCCGATCTCGCGGCATCGACGGGCATGTCGATCGGCATGTTGTCGAAGATCGAGACCGGCAACACTTCGCCTTCGCTGACGACGCTGCAGACCCTGTCACGGGCGCTCGGCGTGCCGATCACCGCCTTCTTTCGCCGTTTCGAGGAACCCCGCAGCGCGACCTTCGTCAAGGCAGGCGAGGGGGTCAGCATGGAGCGCCGCGGCACCCGCGCCGGCCACCAATACAGTCTCCTCGGCCACATCGAGAACAATACCAGCGGGGTCATGGTCGAACCCTATCTGATCACGCTGACCAAGGATTCGGACGTCTTTCCGACTTTCCAGCACGAAGGCATGGAGTTTCTCTACATGCTGGAAGGCGAGGTCGTCTATCGCCACGGGGAGCAGCTCTACCGGATGCAGCCGGGTGACAGCCTGTTCTTCGATGCCGACGCACCGCACGGACCCGAGGAACTCGTGACATTGCCGGCGCGTTATCTGTCGATCATTTCCTACCCGCAGAACCGACCCGGGTCGGAAGGATAAGTTTAATGTAAGGAAAAAAATATTCCTGCGTGTTGATGTCCAAATAGCCGTGTGATAGCTCTACCGCCGTAACCTGAACGGAGAGGTGGTCGTCATGTGCGGCATTGTTGGACTGTTCCTGAAGGATCCGGGTCTCGAACCGCAGCTGGGTGCGCTGCTGTCGGACATGTTGATCACGATGACCGATCGCGGTCCCGATTCCGCCGGCATCGCGATCTACGGAACGGTCGAACCCGGCCGGGCGAAGGTGACCGTACAGTCGGCCGACCCGGCGATCGATTTCGCCGGGCTCGAAAAGGACCTGGTGACGTCCGGCGTCTCGGCAAAGGTCCAGGTCAAGAGTACCCACGCTGTCATCGACATACCGGCGGAGAGGCTTGCCGACATCCGCGGCGTGCTTGCGTCGGTTCGCCCCGCGGTTCGCGTGATGGGAGCCGGCGACAGCGTCGAGATCTACAAGGAAACGGGTCTTCCGAAGGATGTCGTTGCGCGCTTCGGCGTGCGCTCCATGGGGGGCACTCACGGCATCGGGCACACCCGCATGGCGACGGAAAGCGCGGTAACGACGCTCGGCGCCCATCCCTTTTCCACCGGAGCCGACCAGTGCCTCGTGCACAATGGCTCGCTCTCCAACCACAACAACCTGCGCCGTGAACTGACAAGGGTCGGCATGACCTTCGAGACGCAGAACGACTCCGAGGTCGCTGCCGCCTACCTGACGGCCGAGATGGCCGGCGGCAAGGACCTCGGAGAGGCGCTGACCAGCGCGCTCGACGACCTCGACGGCTTCTTCACTTTCGTCGTCGGCACCAGATCGGGCTTCGGCGTGGTGCGGGATCCGATCGCCTGCAAGCCCGCCGTCATGGCCGAGACCGACCAGTACGTTGCCTTCGGCTCCGAATATCGGGCTCTCGTCAATCTTCCGGGCATCGAGAACGCCCGCGTCTGGGAGCCGGAGCCGGCGACCGTCTACTTCTGGGACCACAGCCAGGCTGCCTGACCAATCGAGGAAACACGATGCCCACGTTCGATCTCTCCATCCAGCCGCTCCGGGAGCTCAATCAAGCACTGCACAACCTCGGTGCAGGCGCCAACGACAGTGCTTTCGAGGTGGTCAATCCGCGCGGCTGCCACGCGGTTGCCGTCGGCATCGATGCTCCCGTCACCGTCGAGGTGAAGGGCTCAGTCGGATACTACTGCGCCGGCATGAATGACGGCGGTGCGGTCATCGTCCATGGTTCGGCCGGTCCGGGTGTCGCCGAAAACATGATGTCGGGAACCGTCGTCATCGAAGGTGACACCTCGCAATATGCCGGTGCGACCGGCCGTGGCGGTCTTCTCGTCATCAAGGGCAATGCCGCCTCGCGCTGCGGCATCTCCATGAAGGGGATCGATATCGTCGTACACGGCAATATCGGACACATGTCGGCCTTCATGGCGCAGTCGGGTCATCTGGTGGTCTGTGGCGATGCCGGCGATGCGCTGGGCGACAGCCTCTACGAGGCAAAGCTCTTCGTGCGTGGCAAGGTCAAGAGCCTCGGCGCCGATTGCATCGAGAAGGAGATGCGTCCCGAGCATCTCGAAAAGCTGGCCGAGCTTCTGGAAAAGGCGGACGTCACCGGCGTCAAGCCGGATGAATTCAGGCGCTATGGCTCGGCCCGCAAGCTCTACAACTTCAACATCGACAACGCTGACGCGTACTGAGCCGGCGAAGGGCAAGACCGATGAGCTATCACAACCCCCACACCCCGCCGCGCAAGTCCGCGACCTTCGACGATTATACGCTGGCCGAGATTCGCCGCGCTGCCGCCACCGGCATCTATGACATCCGTGGTGGCGGAACCAAGCGCAAGGTGCCCCACTTCGACGACCTTCTCTTCCTCGGAGCCTCGATCTCCCGCTACCCGCTCGAGGGGTATCGCGAGCGTTGCGACACCTCCGTCGTGCTCGGCACGCGCTTCGCCAGGAAGCCGATCGAGCTGAAGATCCCGATCACCATCGCCGGGATGAGCTTTGGTGCGCTTTCCGGCAGCGCCAAGGAAGCACTGGGGCGGGGTGCGACGGCGGCGGGAACCTCGACGACCACCGGCGACGGCGGCATGACGGATGAGGAACGCGGCCATTCGCAGACGCTCGTCTACCAGTACCTGCCGTCGCGATACGGCATGAACCCGAAGGATCTGCGTCGGGCCGACGCAATCGAGGTCGTGGTCGGGCAGGGCGCCAAGCCCGGCGGCGGCGGTATGCTGCTCGGCCAGAAGATCTCTGATCGTGTCGCCGAAATGCGCAATCTGCCCAAGGGCATCGACCAGCGGTCCGCGTGCCGCCATCCGGACTGGACCGGTCCCGACGATCTGGAAATCAAGATCCTGGAGCTTCGCGAGATCACCGACTGGGAGAAGCCGATCTATGTGAAGGTCGGCGGCGCGCGTCCCTATTACGATACGGCGCTCGCGGTGAAGGCGGGCGCCGACGTCGTGGTGCTCGACGGCATGCAGGGCGGTACGGCCGCAACGCAGGACGTTTTCATCGAACATGTCGGCATGCCGACGCTCGCCTGCATTCGCCCGGCGGTCCAGGCGCTGCAGGATCTCGGCATGCATCGCAAGGTTCAACTGATTGTCTCGGGTGGCATCCGTTCGGGCGCCGATGTCGCCAAGGCGCTCGCCCTCGGTGCCGATGCCGTTGCGATCGGCACGGCGGCGCTGGTTGCGATCGGCGACAACGATCCGAAGTGGGAAGAGGAATATCAGAAGCTCGGCACCACCGCCGGCGCCTATGACGACTGGCATGAGGGCAAGGACCCGGCCGGCATCACCACGCAGGACCCGGATCTGATGCAGCGCCTTGACCCGGTGGTCGCCGGCCGCAGGCTGGCGAACTACCTCAAAGTGATGACCCTCGAGACGCAGACGATTGCGCGGGCCTGCGGCAAGAACCATGTCCACAACCTGGAGCCGGAAGATCTCGTCGCCCTCACGATGGAGGCGGCCGCCATGGCGCAGGTGCCGCTTGCCGGAACGAACTGGTACCCGGGCAAGGGCGGTTTCTAAGACCCGAATGGCCGCATCCGACTCCCACGGATGCGGCCATTCTTCTTTCAACGAATGTGTCTCAATCCATAAAATCAGGGGAACGACGTGACACAGGATCTTGCAGGCTTCGCTGCGGAGCGGGGCATCCGTTATTTCATGATCAGCTACACAGACCTGTTCGGCGTCCAGCGTGCCAAGCTCGTGCCGACCGAGGCGATTGCCGAGATGCAGGAGGGCGGCGCAGGCTTCGCCGGCTTTGCGACTTGGCTCGACCTGACGCCCGCGCACCCCGATCTTTTCGCCATGCCGGATCCGTCCTCGGTGATCCAGCTGCCCTGGAAGAAGGAGGTGGCGTGGGTTGCCGCCGACTGCGCCATGGACGACAAGCCGGTGGCCCAGGCGCCGCGCGTCGTGCTCAAGAAGCTGGTGGGCGAGGCGGCCAAGCAAAGTTTGCGCGTCAAGACCGGTGTGGAGCCAGAGTTCTTTCTGATCTCGGCCGAGGGATCGGCGATTTCCGACGTGTTCGATACGGCGGAAAAGCCCTGTTACGACCAGCAGGCGCTCATGCGCCGTTACGACGTGATCGCCGAGATTTGCGATTATATGCTCGAACTCGGCTGGAAGCCGTACCAGAACGACCACGAGGACGCGAACGGCCAGTTCGAGATGAACTGGGAATACGACGACGCCCTCAATACCGCCGACAAACATTCCTTCTTCAAGTTCATGGTCAAGTCCGTCGCCGAGAAGCACGGATTGCGCGCCACTTTCATGCCGAAACCGTTCAAGGGACTGACGGGCAACGGTTGCCACGCGCATATCTCCGTCTGGGATCTGGACGGAAAGGTGAACGCCTTTGCCGATGCCGATATGCCGTTCGGCTTGTCTGCGCAGGGCAAGACCTTTCTCGGCGGTATCATGCGGCACGCCGCAGCACTCGCCGCGATCACCAACCCGACCGTCAATTCCTATAAGCGCATCAATGCGCCCCGCACCGTTTCGGGCGCGACCTGGGCGCCGGATACCGTCACGTGGACCGGCAACAACCGCACCCATATGGTGCGCGTGCCAGGACCGGGCCGTTTCGAGCTTCGCCTGCCGGACGGCGCGGTCAACCCCTATCTGCTGCAGGCGATCATCATCGCGGCCGGTCTTTCCGGCATGCGCGGCAATGCCGACCCGGGACCTCACTGCGATATCGACATGTATCGCGACGGTCACACGGTGAAAGATGCGCCGAGGCTTCCGCTCAACCTCCTCGACGCGCTTCGCGAGTACGAGAAGGACACAGTCCTGCAGGAGGCGCTCGGCGCCGAATTTTCAACTGCCTATATCAAGCTGAAGCGCGGTGAGTGGAACGCCTATTGTTCCCAGTTCACGTCGTGGGAGCATGAGACGACCCTCGACATATGAAAACCCGGATATGTGAAACGGCACGGATCGTCGATGCCATCCGTCGCGGTGACGGTGCCGGCGGCCGCCAAGGCAGCACTTGACCACGTGACCGGAGCGAGTGCTGTCGCGGAAGCCGTCCTTGCCGCCCAGAAGGCGGACAGCGCATCATCGAGAAGTGCTGGTGCGTTCAGGACTGTACCGGAACCATCATGCCGAGCTTCAGGTCCTTGAGCACGACATTGGTATGCATGCGCCTGATTTGCGGGTTCTGCGACATGAGCTGGGCCATCAGCTCGTCGTATTGGCCGACGTCGTGTGCCGTGACGATCGCGATGATGTCGACCGCTCCCGTGACGTAATAGACCTGTTGGATATGGTCCTGCCTGTCCACCCAGGCACGGAACTTGGCGAGCGCATCATAGTTGTCGCGTTCGATCTCCATGCCGGTGATGAAGGTCATGGGATTGCCGGTGACACGCCGGTCCACCACCGCGATTTCCGCCTTGATAATGCCCTGTTCGCGCATTCGCTTCAGCCGGCGTTGCACGGCGGAAGCCGACAGGCCGACCGTGTGGCCGATCGCCTCGGCTTTCATCTGGCAATCGCGTTGCACGATGTCGAGGATGCTCCGGTCGAAGTCGTCCAGCCCGTCTACCATGTCCCTCGTTCCTGTTTCTGGCCCTTCCGGGGCGTTCGCCGGTTTCCTCTCTCTTGTCAATAGGAGTAGGGCCGGCTGCATTTTTTGTAAATTCCTGCGGGAAAACCGCGATAGACATGTCCATTGCGCGGAAAAGCTGCGCCGGTTGCCGATAGATTTCATCGATAAACCCTTGAGGCGCCACGGAAACGGGAAAGTATGACGGAGAATGGTCCTGCCGCCCTGCAGGTGGAAGACGTGCACAAGAGCTTTGGTGCGCATGAGGTTCTCAAGGGCATTTCGCTGACGGCCCACAAGGGCGACGTCATTTCGCTGATAGGCTCCTCCGGCTCCGGCAAGAGTACCTTCCTGCGCTGCATCAACCTTCTGGAGATCCCCGACCGCGGCCGCATCGTCGTCAATGGCGAGGAGATCGCCATGAGGACGGGTCGCGACGGCCGCGTCCGTCCGGCCGACCGACGGCAGGTGGAGCGCATCCGCAGCGGCGTTGCCATGGTCTTCCAGAGCTTCAACCTCTGGGCACACATGACCGTGCTGGGCAATGTCATCGAGGCGCCGGTCCATGTGTTCGGCATGAAGCGCAAGGAGGCCGTGGAACGGGCCGAGGCTCTGCTCGCCAAGGTCGGCCTCTACGACAAGCGCGACGCCTATCCCGCTTTTCTGTCCGGTGGCCAACAGCAGCGCGCGGCGATCGCCCGGGCACTGTGCGTCAATCCCACGGTCATGCTGTTCGACGAGCCGACCTCGGCGCTCGACCCGGAACTGGTGGGCGAAGTGCTGAAGGTAATCCGCGATCTGGCGGAAGAAGGCCGCACCATGCTGCTCGTCACGCACGAGATGAAGTTCGCCCGCGATGTGTCCAGCCACGTGATGTTCCTGCACGATGGGCGGGTGGAGGAAGAGGGACCACCAGAACAGGTGTTCGGTACCCCTTCGAGCGCCCGCTGCCGGGAATTCACCGCCTCGCTACGCCATTGAGCCCGTATTTTCAGGAGAAGGAAACCGTAATGAAAGTGCTGTCCATTGCCCTTGCCGGAGCCGTATTGGCCCTTTCCGGCGCTGCTGCCCAGGCCGAGGTCCGCTTCGGCATCATGAACGAATCCTACCAGCCTTTCTTTGCCAAGGATGCTTCAGGCAAATGGGAAGGCTGGGAGATCGACATGATGGACGCCGTCTGCGCCGAGATGCACGAAAGCTGCAGCATCGTCGAGATGTCGTGGGACGGCCTCATTCCTGCCCTGCAGGCGAAGAAGTTCGACGTCATCTGGTCGTCCATGTCGATCACCGACGAGCGCAGCAAGACCATCGATTTTACGGATAAATACTACAACACGCCGAGCAAGCTGATCGGACCCAAGGAGGGCAAGACCGGCGCCGGTCCGGACGACGTGGCCGGAACAACCATCGGCATCCAGGTCTCCACGGTCCAGTCCGAGTATTACAAGAAGTACTTTGCCGAGAAGGCCTCCGAAAAGACCTACCAGACGCTTGACGAAGCGCTGCAGGATCTCGCTGCCGGACGCGTCGACTACGTCTTCGCCGACTCGATGCCGCTTGCCGAATTCCTCAAGTCCGATTTCGGCAAGGATTGCTGCGAGGACCGCGGCGACGTGGCGAACGATCCGGCGATCCTCGGCTACGGCGTTGCCGGCGGTCTGCGAAAGGGTGAGGACGATTTGCGCGAGAAGTTGAACAAGGCCATCGCAGCGGTCCGCGCCAGCGGCAAATATGCCGAGATCTCGAAGAAGTACTTCGACTTCGATCCTTACGGCAACTGATCGGACAGTTCTGCGGCGGTCGTCGGGCAAGACCGTGACGACCGCCGCAGACAGCTCCCTCGGGAACTCTCGCCATGGCCACCGGTCCCTCGCTTCTGGAACTGCTTTCGCCGAGCCCGCCGGGCTGGGGCGGAGTCCTGTTGTCGGGGGCCGCCTCCACGCTGGCGATTTCGCTCGGGGCCTATCTCGTCGGCATCGGTATCGGTCTTCTTGGCGCGGCGGCCAAGCTGAAAGGCGACCGGGTCATCCGCGCCGTCCTCGACCTCTATACGACGGCCATCCGCGCCGTCCCCGAGCTCATCCTCATCATCGGTCTCTTCTATGCCGGCACGGACGGGTTGAACCACCTGCTCGGTGCAGTCGGTTTGCCCGGCGTCGAGATCAACGCCTATGTGGCGGCCATCCTCGTTCTCGGCATCGTTCAGGGAGCCTACGCGACGGAGGTCCTGCGCGGGGCGATCCTCGCGATTCCGATCGGCCAGATCGAGGCGGCTTGCGCCTTCGGCATGGGGCCGTGGCTGCGCTTTCGCCGGATCGTGCTGCCGGCACTCGTTCCCAACGCCCTGCCGGGGCTGGCCAACCTGTGGATGTCGGTGACCAAGGACAGTGCGCTGATTGCCGTACTCGGCTATCAGGAACTGGCGCTTGCCACCCGGCTCGCCGCCGGCAATACCAAGCACTATTTCCTCTTCTTCTTCGCCGCCTGTCTGATCTATCTGGCAATCACGCTGGTTTCAAACGCCGTCTTTGCACTGGTTGAAGGGCATTTCCGCCGCGGGCAAGCAGTCCGGAGTGATGCGCGATGAACTTCGGCTGGATCGCCGCCTATTGGCCGCTTCTCGTCGCCGGTGCCGTGCAGACCGTGCTGCTGCTGGTGATTTCGGTCGTCTTCGGGTTCATTCTCGCCGTCGGGCTCGCGCGAGCACAGGTCAGCGGCCCACGCTGGCTGGCTTGGCCGGCCAAGATCTTCTGCACCTTCCTGCGCGGCACGCCACTGCTTATCCAGCTCTGGCTTTTCTATTACGGCGTCGGCTCGCTGATGCCGATGATCCCCGGCCTGCGCGGCAGCTTCCTCTGGCCCGTACTGCGCGAAGGCTTCTTCTTCGCGGCCGTCAGCTTCACGCTGAACTATGCCGCATACGAGGCCGAGGTGCTGCGTGGCGCGCTTCTGTCCGTGCCGAAGGGAGAGCTGGAGGCCGGGCGAGCCTTCGGCATGTCACCCGGCAAGCTCTTCCGGCGTATCTGGCTGCCGCGCGCGATCCGCATCGCCTTGCCGACGATTGCCGGCGAGGTCGTGCTGCAGCTGAAGGCGACGCCGCTCGCCTTCACCGTCACGGTCATGGATCTCTACGCCGTGGCCTACAAGGTCCGGCAGGACACGTTGCTGGTCTATGAGCCTCTCATGGTCGTGACCGTCTTCTACGTTCTGGTGACCATGCTCATCGTGCGCGCCTTCCGCGTGGTCGAGGCGCAGGTGCCGATCCGGCGATGAGCGGGGTGTCTCGCGGCTTTTTCGCGCTGATGTCCGCTGCGGCGTCACTTCAAGGCGCGGTGGACAGAAGAACGCGGCCGCTCCTTGCGGCGGCCGGGCTAGCTTGTGGCGACGATCATCGCGAGGGGTAGGTCATGCAGGATGGAAAAGACGGGTATCTTCATCCACAGACGCTCGCACTTGATGGCGGGTTGGTTGTCGATCCGGTGACAAGGGCGATTGCGCCCAACATTGCCATGTCGGTCAACAACGCTCTGGTACCGGGGGGCGGGCCCTTTTCGGCCGATGGCGCCGGGGACCTGACGGCTCTTCCCTTCCTCTACGCCCGCTGGACCAATCCGACCGTACGGCAGCTCGAGCAGCGGATCGCCGCACTCGAAGGTGGCGATGATGCACTGGCGACCGCCACCGGCCTTGCGGCGATCGCCGCCACCTTCTTCACCTTCCTGCGGCAGGGCGACCATCTGGTGGTCAGCGACGTCTGCTATGCCGGCGCCAATGAGCTGGCACGGCGCATTCTGCCGGACTACGGCATCGAAGTGAGCGCGGTGAACATGTCGCGCCTCGACGACGTGGCCGCGGCGCTGCGACCCAATACCCGCCTCGTCCACTGCGAGAGCCCCTGCAATCCGATCCTGCGGCTGACGGACCTCGAAGCCGTGGCCGCTCTCGTCCATGCCCATGGCGCGCTGGTCTCGGTCGATTCCACGTTCGCAACGCCGGTCGCCACACAGCCGCTCTCGCTCGGGGTCGACCTCGTCATTCATTCGCTCACGAAGTTCATGAACGGTCATGGCGATGCGTTGGGCGGAGCCGTCTGCGGCCGCAAGAACCTGGTGGAGGCGATCCGCAGCAGGGCCGGCGTCTATCTCGGCGCCACGCTCTCGGCTCAGAACGCCTGGCTCATCATGCGCGGGCTGGACACGATCTTTCCCCGTATGCAGATCATCTCCGCCGCTGCGCTCGAGGTTGCCCGTTTCCTCGCAGGCCATCCCGCCGTGACGGCCGTCACCTATCCGGGGCTTGAGACGCATCCCCAACACGATCTCGTCCGGCGCCAGATGGCGATCGCCGGCGGCATGGTGACGTTTCAGGTCCGCGATCCGCAGGCGGTGGCCAAGAGGCTCGCCGAGCGGCTCAAGGTGGTCCACTACGCCTTCTCGCTCGGACACCAGCGCAGCATCGTCGTTCTCCTCGACACCGCGGACATGATGCAATCCACCTATCGCCTCGAAGGGGCACAGCTCGACGACTACCGCGCCTTTGCCGGCGACGGCATCTTCCGCCTGTCTGTCGGCCTCGAGGCGGTGCCGGACATCATGGCGGATCTCGACCAGGCCCTCGGGGGCTAACGACCTAATGGAAAAAGGAACCTGTCCGTGAAACATGTCTTGATCCTCGACGGCGGCATGAGCCGCGAACTGGCCAGGCTCGGCGCTCCGTTGCGCCAGCCGGAATGGTCGGCGCTCGCCCTGATGGAAAGCCCGGACATCGTGCGGCAGGTGCATGCGGAATTCATCGCCGCCGGTGCGGATGTGGTGACGACCAACAGTTACGCGCTGGTGCCTTTCCATATCGGCGAGGAGCGCTTCCGCGCCGAAGGCCCTTCGCTCATCCGCCTTGCCGGACAGCTTGCGCGGCAGGCGGCCGATGCCGTGGAGCGTGACGTGACGGTTGCAGGCTCGTTGCCGCCGATCTTCGGTTCTTATGAGCCCGAAAATTTCGACCCCACTCGCGTGCAGGATTATCTCGGCGTGCTGGTCGAGGGGCTCGCACCGTTCGTCGACGTGTGGCTCGGCGAAACCCTCAGCCTGATCGCCGAGGGCGAGGCGGTGCGCCGCGCCGTTGCCGCAACCGGCAAGCCCTTCTGGATATCCTTCACGCTCGCCGACGATGCTTCGGGCGACGGCGATGTGCCGAGGCTCCGCTCCGGCGAGACGGTAGAAGCGGCCGCGGAATGGGCAGTCGGGTCCGGTGCACGGGCGCTTCTCTTCAATTGCAGCCGCCCGGAGGTGATGGAGGCCGCCGTGCGGACGGCGCGCGCCGTGTTCGAGCGGAACGGCAGCGACACGGAGATCGGCGTCTATGCCAATGCCTTCGAGACCGAGGCCGACGAGGAGGCCGCCAACGAGTCGCTGAACGAGACGCGGCAGGACCTGACCTCCGACCGCTATCTGCGCTTCGCCTGTGACTGGGCGGAGGCGGGCGCGACCATGGTCGGCGGCTGCTGCGGCATCGGCGCGGCGCACATTCACCATCTGGCCCGCGGCCTGAATCGCTGAGCCCGACCGGGCGGACGAGCGTCTCGACCAGTACCGGAACGGCGGTCAGCAGGTCGAAGGAGCCGATGGCGGCAGGCGGCGAGTCAGGAGCGGAAAGCACGTCGTAGGGCGCGCGGGTCCGATCCGATCTCGCCCCCTTGTCAACGACAAGTCACCGCTCCGAGGGCCCGAGATTCAGCGGTAAGTCGCGGTATTCACCTCGGTGGTGGCGAGATAGGGGGCTGCCGTCGCGCTCGGAGGTCTCGTGAGGAGATGACCGACGGCGTCGAAGACGAGGATGCCGGCGTTGTCCGCAGTTTCGGAGTGCGACTCGTACTCTCTCTTGATCTCGCCGGCGGATTTGGCGAGATTCACATACCTGTCGTGTCCGAGGCCGTCATTGTCACTGATGCCGGTGATGTCGACCAGCCGAAGGTTATGAGCTTCTGCCACCGCGACGACTCTTGCATCGTCGACATCGGACATCCCGACCCGCGGACGCTCGCGACCGAGAAAGCTCGATACGCCGAGTACCCTGTCCTGTTTCGAGACCAGCAGGGTAATGGGGCGAGGCAGCCGGCCGATGTCGTTCAACTGGGAAAGGAAGAGATCAACGTCGATATCTGCCGCTGCCAGAACGATATCGAGTTTTCGGGTGGTGCTCGACTGGTTCTCGAGTTCCAGCTGGCGCACCGCCTCGATGGCCAGCAATGATCCCATGCTGTGGGCAAAGAGAACGATGTGTTTGACGCCACGCGTGCGACTGATCAGGACGAGCAACCTGGTGAGCTCCGTCCGTGAAGCCAGTGCTTCGTCCTTGTCTGCGACATAGCCGGTGAGGCTTGCCTGCGACGGCCAGGAGAAAAGAATCGGCGGTGGTAGCGTCTCGGCGTCGGCGCCAAGCTGGGCGGTACGAAAAAGCGCCTCCTGATGGCTGTAGTTGTAACCATGCACAAAGACGGCAACAGTCCCGTCGTCGTCAACGGTGCGCTCGATCTCGGCCGAGAACTGCGACGGTGTCAGATCACGGTGATCCGTGACGACGAATTGTCGTCGCGGATCGGCGGGAACCGTGGGATAAACGAGGCTGGCGGCGGGTCGGTTCGCGGGAACCGAAAACCGATACCGCTCAAAGCTCAGCTTGTCTGATCTTCGGCCCAGTGGACCGTCGTCCTTTGACCTCAATTTCCGGTTTGTCGCAGCAAGGACCGTGACTTCTTGCGCCAGCGGCTGCTTGAGCACGCGTGGCGTCAGGACTTCCTCCGAAGGACGGGAGACGCATCCCGTGACCAGCAGCATCAATGTCACGACCAAAAGGAGTCGCCAGGCTTCGGGGCGGAAACTTAGCATCTGCGGGCCTTTTCGCGGGGTGCGGGTTTTGTGTGGGGTACAGGAATACGGAACGCCCGGGTCGTACCCGGGCGTCCTCTCACAGGGTGACCTCGCCGGTCGCCTCGTCGGGCTTGCGAATGCGGAACCAGACGACATAGAGCGCCGGCAGGAAGAGCAGCGTCAGCACCGTCCCGACGATGATGCCGCCCATCATCGCGTAGGCCATCGGGCCCCAGAAGATCTCGCGGGCAATCGGGATGAGCGCGAGAGAGGCGGCGGCCGCCGTCAGCATGATCGGACGCATGCGGTGCTCGGCGGCCTCGCGGACTGCGTCCCAGGCATGCCTGCCGGATTTGCGCAGCGTGTCGATCTCGACCACCAGAATGACCGAGTTGCGGATCAGAATGCCGATCAGTGCCAGCACGCCGAGGATCGCGACGAACCCCAGGGGTGCACCGCTCGGCAGCAGCGCGCCCACCACGCCGATCAGGCCGAGAGGGGCGACGATCACCACCATCAACAGACGCTGGAAGCTTTGCAGCTGGAACATCAGGATCGTCGCCATCGTGAGCAGCATCAGCGGGACGACGGCGACGATTGGCGCCTGGCTCTTCGCGCTGCTTTCGACGGTGCCGCCGGTTTCCACGCTGTAGCCGCTCGGTAGCTTGGCCGCGAAGGCGTCGATGGAGGGCTTCAGTTGCTGGTCGATGGTGGCCGGCTGGGTTTCGTCGGTAATCGCGGCCTTGACCGTGATCGTCGGAATGCGGTCACGGCGCCAGATCACCGGTTGCTCCAGTTCGTAGCGGAAATTGGCGATCGAGGCGAGCGGAACCGATTGGCCGTTGCTGCCGGGCAGTTGCAGGTTGCGCAGCGTTTCGATCGACTCCCGCTCATCCTTCGTGGCGCGAGCCACCACATTGACCAGATAGATGCTGTCGCGGATCTGGGTGATGGTCGAGCCGCCCGTTATGTTGTTGAGCGACGTCGCGATGTCGGACGAGCTGACGCCGAGCTGGCGGGCCTTGTCCTGCAGGACATCCACCTTCACTACGCGGGCCGGCTCGTTCCAGTCGAAGACGATACTGGTGAGGCGCGGGTCCTGGCCCATGATGCCGGCCAATTCCTGGGCATAGGTGCGCACCATCTGCGGGTCGGGGCCACCCACGCGATACTGGACGGGACGACCGACCGGGGGCCCGAGTTCCATCTGCTTCACGAAGACGTCCGTTCCCGGATATTCCTCTTCGGCGGCGGTCTTCAGCTTGGCCATCAGGCGGTCACGCGCGTCGATATCCTTCGCGACGACGACCATTTGTCCGAAATTGTTCGTCGAAGGCTGGACGTCGAACGAAAGCACAAAGCGCTTGGCGCCTTGCCCGACATAGGAGGTCCAATGGTCGACGTCGGGGTCGCCGGCGATATGCTTGGCCTCGAAGGCATCCATATCCGCCTTGGTCTGGGCGATGGTATAGTTCTGGCGGGCCGTCCAGTCGATAATCAGCTCAGCCCGGTCGGAGGCCGGGAAGAACTGCTGTTGTACGAAGCCCATGCCGCCGACGGAAAGACCGAACATCGCCACGGTGGCCAGGATCGTTGTCTTGGGCCAATGCATGCAGGCGGCGAGAATCCTGGAAAACACGCGCGCCAGCAGGCTCTTCTGTTCGTGATGCGCCTTCATCGTCTTCGGCAGCATCAACACGCCGAGCAGGGGGGCAAACAAGACCGCGACGATCCACGAGACGATCAGCGAGATCGCGATGACCACAAAGAGCGAGAAGGTGAATTCACCCGCCGCACTGTCGTTGAGGCCGACGGGTATGAAGCTTGCGACGGTCACGAGCGTGCCGGTGAGCATCGGAAAGGCGGTCGAGGTCCACACGGCCGTTGCCGCCTTGGACAGGGGTTGTCCGTGCTCCAGCTTGGACACCATCATCTCAATCGCGATCATGGCGTCATCCACCAGCAGGCCGAGCGCGATGATGAGTGCACCGAGGGAAATACGCTGCAGCGAGATGCCGAGATATCCCATGAAGACGAAGGTGATCGCCAGAACCAGCGGGATCGAGACGGCGACGACCAGGCCGGCGCGCATGCCAAGGCTGACGAAGCTGACGACGAGAACGATGGCGATGGCTTCGAAAAGGGCCTTGGTGAATCCGCCGACGGCCTCGTCAACGACGACTGCCTGGTCTGCCACGTGATGCACGCCGATACCGATGGGCATGCCGGCGACGACCTTGTCCATCTTCTCCGACAGCGCCGCGCCGAAGTTCAGCAGGTTGGCGCCGGGCTTCATCCCGATCGCCAGTCCGATGGCGGGCTTGCCGTTGACACGGAAAAGCGGCTGCTCGGGATCGGAATAGCCGCGCGTGATCTTGGCGACGTCGCTCAATCGGAAGAAGCGGTCGTTGACGCGCAGGTTGATGTCACGCAGCGCATCTTCGGTGGCGAACTGGCCGGAGACGCGCAGGTTGATGCTTTCGGCACCGGTGCGCAACGTGCCGGAGGCGACGACGGCGTTCTGGTTCTGAAGCGTATCGATGATGTCACTCTGGCTGAGGCCGAGTGCCGCCATCTGCTTGGTCGAGAATTCGAGATAGACGACCTCGTCCTGCGCACCGATCAGGTCCACCTTGCCGACATTCGGCACGGACAGGATCTCCTGGCGGGCAGCCTCGAGATAATCACGCAGCTGGCGCTGGCTCAGCCCATCGGCAGTGAAGGCGTAGATATTGCCGTAGACATCTCCGAAACTGTCGACGAAATAGGGACCCTGGACACCCTGAGGCAGGTTGGGCGTGATGTCACCGATCATGTTGCGGACCTTGACCCAGGTCGGCTTCACGTCCTTGGCCTTGGTGTTTTCCCGCAGGTTGACGTAGATCGTCGCCTGCCCGGGCGTGTTGATGCTCTTCGTGTAGTCGAGCGATTCAAGTTCCTGCAGCTTCTTCTCGATCCGGTCGGTGACCTGGCTCGTCATCTCGTCCACGGAGGCGCCAGGCCAGGAGGCCTGGATCAACATGGTCTTGATGGTAAAGTCCGGATCCTCCTCGCGACCGAGATTGATGTAGGACAGGATGCCCGCGACACTGGCGAGGATCATGAAATACCAGACGAGCGACTTGTGCTGGAGCGCCCATTCGGAAAGATTGAATTTCGTGTTCATTGCGGCATCTCGTCTGGAATTCTGACAGGTTGATCATCGGCGAGTGAATTGACACCCGCCGTCACGACACGCTCTCCTTCGCTAAGGCCGCTGAGAACGTCGACACCGCCGGCAGCGGATGGCCGGGTCGTGACGGTGCGGCGCTGAACCTTCCTGGCGGCCGGATCGACTACCCAGACGAAACGGTCGCCGTCATTGCCACCGATCGCAGTTTCCGGCAGCCAGAGGTGGCCTTCGCTCGGCGCGACAGGTGTTGCAGTGATCGTACTTCCGAGCCGAAAGCTGTCCGGTGGGCTCTCCAGCGCGATCTTGGTGCGGCGGCTGCGTGTGGCCGCGTCCGCCTGCGGTGATACCTCGCGCACCGTGCCCGTGACCTTCACCTCCGGGTTGGCCTGCAGGATCACCTCGAAGGGGGTGCCGATTGCGGTCAACTGGTTGTAGCTGTCGGGAATGTCCACCACGGCATCGCGTGCCTCCAGGCGCGCGATCGTCAGTACGGTCTGGCCTGCCGTCACCACCTGTCCGACTTCGGCCGAGAGAGACGAAACGACCCCGTCGGATTCGGCGTTCAGGACGGCATAGTCCAACTGTTCACGTGCCTTCGTCAGGCTGGCCCGCAACTGCTGCATGGTTGCTTCCGCTGCCTCGCGTGACTGGACAGCCTCTTCAAGCTGTTCTCGCGTCGTGGCGTTGGAGGCAAGGAGCGTCAGTTGGCGCTGCTCGTTCACGCGGGCCAGATCAAGCTTGGCATCGGAGGAGGCGATGTCGGCCTCCGCCTGCTTGACAGCCAGCTCGAGGCTGGTGGCATCCACGCGGGCGAGTTCCTGCCCCTTGTGCACGAGATCGCCGATGCTGACGTCGCGCGAGACGATGCGGCCCAAGACCTGGAAACCGAGATCCGTACTGAACTTCGCCTCGACCGTTCCGGCAAAGCCGAAGGCGGTTGCCTCGCGCGGCTTGGCCAGCATGGAGAGCACGGGGCGCACCGGCGCCTCGGCCGCCTTTTCATCCGAGCAAGCGCTGAGGCCGGCCGACAACAGAATGAGAGGGAGGAGGAACTTGAGTGTCATCGGGTCTGATCCTCGGAATAGGAAACGGGCTGGTTTTCGCGGAGGAACTGGCCGCCGTCGACAACGATCAGTTCGCCGTCTTGCAGACCGTCGGCGAGCACGACCTTCGAGGCATCATACCGCTCGATGACGACCGGCTTCATCCGGGCGGTCTTCGTCTCCGGATCCACGACCCAGACCGCCGGCCTGCCTGCCTTGGAGAACATCGATTGCCACGGAATGGAAACGCGCTCCCGCCGGTCCAGGACCACATCGGCGATAATGGCCGAGCCGAGTGTCATTTCCGGCGGTGGATCGATGATGGAAAGCTTCACGCGTACCGTGCCGAGCGAGGTGTCGAGAGCGGGACTGACCTCGCGCGGCCTCGCGAGTGCCCTGACCGTCGGGTTCGAGACAAGCGCGACCTCGAGTGAGAGCGGCGCCGTCTTGCCACTGAGGGCCGTCTCCTGCACGTTGAAGACGGCATCGTACTCGCCGTCGTGCGCCAAAGTGAAGACGGTGGTGGAGGCCTGGACCACTTGGCCGACCTCGACGTCCCGGGCAGTGATGGTGCCATCGGCGTCGGCGCGCAACTCGGTCTGCTGCAGGGCCTCCATCGCGGTCTCGAGCTCGGCACGCGCAGCAACCAGGTCCTTCTCCGCAGATTGGTACTCCTGCAGGGCGCTGTCGAGATTCTGCTGTGACATGGCACCGGTCCGGGTCAACGCCTTGCGGCGGGCGAGAACCGAGCTTGTCATGCGCAGCGTGGCCTCCTGCGAAGCGACTGCTGCCTGCGCCGACTCCAGATCGGCCTTCTGCTCGGTTGGATCGAGCGTCGCCAGCACCTGGCCAGCTCTTACATGGTCACCGACGCCGGCGGTGCGCGAGATGACGCGGCCGCTGATCTTGAAGGAGAGGTCGCTTTCGACGCGCGCCTTGATCTCGCCCGTCGCCGAAGCGCGGACGACATCACTCGTCATCGCCGCGGCCTCGACCCTCACATGGGAGGCATTGGTCGCCGTCTGCTTGTCTTTTGCGTCGCAGGCGGTGAGCGCAAGAACCGAGAGCGCGGCGAGGATCGGTGCCGCTGCGAATCTACGGTGCCATCTGGCGCGTTCCGGCGCCTTGGGTGACGTCTGTGGCATGTCTGTTTCCCGGGAGGACTTGGGGGTGAAGGATATTTTATTCATCATGTGTTGAATATCATCCGTGAATGCGCTATCCTTGTCAAGTATCAAGAGGAGAGAGCATTGACAGACGGGCAGAAACCTTCGGAACGCAGGCGCGGTCGGCCGAAGAAGGGCAAGGAACTGGACGTTGATGCGCTGTTCGACGCTGCGGTCGCCAATTTCGCGGAATGGGGTTTCGAACGCGCGTCGCTCAGAAAGATCGCCGGACAGGCCGGCGTCGATGTCGCGCTGATTTCCTACCGCTATGGCTCGAAACTGGGGCTTTGGACGGCAGTGGTCGATGCCGTCGCAGAGGAGGCCATCACCCGCATCCGTGAGTCGCAGGAACTCTGCCGCGGACTTCCGCCGAATGAACAGATGGAGCGTCTCTGCAGGGAGATGGTCGATCTCGTCGGCGCCCGCCCGCTCTTCGCGCAGCTCCTGATCAGCGAAATCATGACGAACGCGGACAGCGAGCGAAAAGCGCTGATCGAAGAGCGGCTCGCCCGCCCCGTTTTTGATCTGCTCCTCGGGTGCGTCAGGACGATCCGGGGACCGGATGAGGGCCCCGCGGACGTCGATATGGGCCTCTCGCTGATTGCGGCAATGTCCATGATCGGCGCTGTCATCTCGACGCAGAGCTTCTTTCGGCGGCTGATGCCGTCCTCAAGTGGCGACCAGCAACTGTTCACGCAGTTGGCCGTTCTGATGCGTCGGCTGCTCTGACGGGCGCTGCGCGGTTGTGGACCGGCGGCGAGCTTGGCTGACGCTCGAACAGCCCGCGCGATCAGCGCGAATGCAGGCTGGTACCTCCGGCTTCTTCGGGGGAGAGGGCGTCGCAGTTCCACCCCTCAAACGACGATCAGACGCAATCGACAAATCGGGATTTCGAATACGATGAAGTCTCTGGGGCAGGATCTTGGGTCCTGCTGCTACCGACCCGGTGGCGGACCGCCTGGGATTTCCTATTTCCGGAGCTCCTTATCTGGAACAGGCAAGCGTTGAGCAGATATATCCCCTCTCCCGGTCGGCGTATGTACGCCTCGACCGGGAAATGTGCCGGACCTGGCGCTCATCCCGCAAGCCACATGCGCGGTCGTCTGTGACCGACGCCATTTTCTTGAAACCTCCTGTCAATGGCGGTGCACTGGTCACCCGCAAAACGCGACCCGCGGCTGCAGACGAGCCGAGAGTTTTAGTCTGTGCGCGTGCAGGGCAGCGGGTCCAGGCGGTACCCCGCTGCGAAACAAATGCCGCAATGAAGAGGGAACGGACATGAAACATCTTCTTGCTTCCACCTGCCTTGTCGCGGGCATGTTGGCCATGACGGGAGCGGCGCGCCGAATGCGGTGATGTTACCATTGCCAGCATGAACTGGCAGAGCGCCGAGGTGCTCGCTGCGGTCGACAAGTTCATCCTGACGGAGGGTTACGGTTGTAACGCCGAAGTCATCGTCGGTGACACCGTGCCGACCATCACTTCGATGGTGGAAAAGGGCGAGCCGGATCTGGCTCCCGAAGGCTGGGTCGATCTGTTGCCGGACGTCGTCAACCGTGGACTCGAGGAAGGCAAGCGCGTTGGCGCCGCCGCCGCGCTTTCCGATGCCGCCGTCCAGGGCTGGTGGATGCCGAAATATGTCGCCGATGCCAACCCGGACATCAAGACGATCGACGACGCCTTCAAGCATCCCGAACTGTTCCCGGATCCGGAAGACAAGAACAAGGGTGCCGTTCACAACGGGCCGCAGGGTTGGGGCGGCACCGTCGTGACCAGTCAGCTCTACAAGGGCTATGGTGGGGAAGCTGCAAACTTTACGCTGGTCGACACGGGCTCGGCGGCCGGTCTCGACGGTTCGATTGCCAAGGCCTACGAACGCAAGGAAGGCTGGCTCGGCTATTACTGGGCTCCGACGGCCTTGCTCGGCAAATACGAGATGGTCAAGCTCGAGCATGGCGTTCCCCATGACGCGGCGGAATCGAAGCGCTGCAATACCGTTGCCGATTGCCCGGATCCGAAGAAGAACGACTGGCCGAAGGACAAGGTCCAGACGCTGGTGACCAAAGCCTTCGCCGAGCAGCAAGGCCGAGATCATGGCCCCGGAGCGTCCCAGACCGTCGAGCGGAACCCCGTGGGCAGCTACCGGCTCTTCCGGATCGGCGATGCGATTGCGGCCCGCAACACCCATGCCGCGATCTACGATGGGCTACGCCTTGCCAAGAATTTCTGAGGTCGATCCGGGAGCGATGCTGCGATGAACGGCTGGTTGACTGCTTGGATGTCCTCCGACCCCGGCGCCGTCCGTATTGACGACCGCCATCTCCGGGCGCATGGATTTGGGAGGCGGTGAGCGATGAACGGAAAAGCTGGATTTGAAGGACGGAACGAACCATTGATCACTGTTCCTCCGCACGCATCGCCAGCAAGAGAAGATGTGATGGGACAGACCGGTCAGCTCCGCGCGTCGGACAGGGCATCGCCGGTGCCCCGCCTGAGAATTGGCTTTGTTCTCGCGAGGTCTTTCACCCTGTCGGCCTTCGCGCTCTTTGTCGATACCCTTCGACTGGCCAGCGATCAGCTCGACCGGTCGGGCAGGGTTCTGGCAGACTGGCAAGTTCTCGGCAGCACGCGGCACCTGATCAGCTCGAGTTGCGGAATTCAGGTCGCTCCCACCTCCGACTTCGTCGACCCACGGCAGTTCGACTATATCGCTGTGGTGGGCGGGCTTTTGAGCGTCAAACAACCGGTCGACAATGAAACCGTGCAGTTTCTCAAGGACGCCGCGGCAAAGCGGGTGCCGTTGATCGGTCTCTGCACGGGAACCTTCATCCTGGCGGATGCCGGCCTGATGAAGGGACATCCGACCTGCGTGAGCTGGCTTCACTACCAGGAGTTCCGCGAACGTTTCCCCGATCTCGAAGTCCGGGCGGACCGGTTGTTCAACCTGGACCGCAGGCGTGGCTCGTGTGCGGGGGGAAGCAGTGCTGCCGACCTCGCTGCCGCCCTTGTGAGGCGGCACATCAGCCGGGATGCGGAGCGCAATGCGCTCGAGGTCCTGCAGATCGAGAAAGCCCGCACCCAGTTCGACATCCAGACGCGGCAGCCGCTACGCGAGCATATCAGTGATCCGCGTGTCGCGGCCGTCCTGATAACCATGGAGCAGCACATCGAGGCGGGGATCGCGATTGAGAAACTCGCGGCATCGGTTGGTCTTTCCAGACGGCAACTCGAGCGCGTGTTCCAGGAGAAGGCGAAGATGTCGCCCGCTAT
Organism: Ciceribacter lividus; assembly: GCF_003337715.1. Taxonomy (GTDB): domain Bacteria; phylum Pseudomonadota; class Alphaproteobacteria; order Rhizobiales; family Rhizobiaceae; genus Allorhizobium; species Allorhizobium lividum. Next base: position 209,978 of record NZ_QPIX01000008.1, on the reverse strand, counting down.
GGCATTCCGCCGTCTTCGCATGGAGCGTGCGCGGCAGATCCTGCTTGCCAGCGAGAAGCCCATCATCGAAGTCGCCTTGGACGTCGGCTTTGCGAGCACCTCCCATTTCACGAGGGAATTTCGGCGGACCTTTGATCGAACACCCGCTGAAGTCCGGAATTCTGCAGCCCGCGAGCGGAGAGAGATGAGCAAGACCGCGGCTCGCCGGTGAGGCTAGAGCCCAAGTCGGCGCCTTCGTATCCCGTCACCGTGGCGCAGTGGTCCCGCGACCACATCAACCGCCAGCGATGCGAGTTTTTGACTAAGCCGTCCATTGTGGTAGCCTCGTAGACGTCCCGCCGTGGGAGCGGCGGGGCTGGGAGGAACAGGATGAAACCGACGCTTGCTCGGCGCGCTTTCTTGCGCGGTTGCGCCGCATGTGCGGGTGCGCTCGCGCCCGACCTGGGTTTCGCGGAAGCGGACGAACTCCGGTTCGGCCTGACGCCGGTCTTCCTGACGTCTGACCTCGAGCTGCTTTCAAGACTGAAGATATACTTGGAAAGGGCAACGGGCCGGCGGGTGAAGATGATTACCCGCAGAACCTACCAGGAGATCACGTCGATGCTGATCTCGCGGGAGTTGGACGCTGCCTGGATCTGCGGCTATCCTTTCGTGGCAAATGCCGAGCAACTGGCTCTGGTCGCGGTGCCTATCTGGCGAGGCAAACCGCTTTACCAGTCCTATCTCATTGCCGGCAAGGGCAGGAACGTCCGTTCGCTGATCGAGCTCAAGGGCGATATCCATGCTTTCTCCGACCCGGACTCGAATTCGGGCTACCTCGTGACTGCCGCAGAGATGGCGGCGCTCGGAACAAGCCCCGACCGCTTCTTCAGCCGGGCCTTCTTTACCTACGGTCACAGGAACGTCGTGAGAGCGGTGGACACCGGCCTGGCTGCCAGCGGCAGTGTCGACGGGTACATCTACGAAGTCCTCAAGGAGACCGAGCCTGACCTCGTGGCTGGGACGGAGGTGGTGAGAAAGTCCACCTGGCTGGGTTTTCCGCCGATCGCCTGTCCCGCGTCACTCGATCGCGCTCCCGTGACGATGGCGCTGCGCGATGCCCTCGCCCGAATGCCCGACGATCCGGATGGGCGAGCCGTCCTCGCCATGCTGCGGCTCGACGGTTTTCGCGAGGAGCCGGCTGCGCTCTACGCGCCGATTGCCGAGCTCATGCGAAGCCTGGGGGTATCGCGGGGATGAACCGGGCCTTGCCTCTATCGCTCAAGGTGCCCGCGGTCGCCGCCGCGTTTCTGATTGTCGTGTCCGTGTTCATCTCGCAGCAGGTCCTTGCCAGGCTCGAAACGATCCAGTCCGAGCACCTGAGAACCCTGGCGACCGTGCATCTGGACGGATTGACCTCGGCATTGTCAGACGCAGTCCTGCGTGAGGACGTGTGGGAAGCGTTTGCGATCCTCGATCGCTCCCGGCAGGGAATGAAGGGGGTGAAGGCCCTCGAGACCGTCGTCGCCAATACGGAGGGCAGGGTCATCGCCGCGAGTGACCCGAAAGCACTTTCGACCGGCGCAACGATCCCGACCGACTACCGGCGCGTCATCGATAACCCCGAACGCTTCCTGATGGACGAAGCATCCGCGCGAGCCTTTGCGCGGCGCGACATTGTCTACAACGGGCAGGTGATCGGTACGGTGCTCGCAAAGCTCGACATCGCCGCACTGCTCGCCGACAGAATGCGGGTGCTGACGGCACTGGTCGCGACAAACGCGGTACTGACGCTCATCGCCGTCGTCGTGGCCTGGCTGACGGTCCGGCGCATGATGCGGCCGGTCGATGTGCTGACGGGGCATTTGGAGGACAGTGCCTCGCCGACGCACGAACCGATCGCCGATGCCGAGATCAAGCGCGCTGGCTCGGAGTTTCGGCGTCTGTTTCGGGCGTATAACGCGATGGTTGCCGGCCTCGACGAACGGGACCAGCTCGAGCGAAAGATCGCCGAAGAGGAGCGCCTTGCGAGCCTCGGCCGTCTGGCGTCCAGCATGGCGCACGAGATCAACAATCCTCTCGGTGGCATATTCAACGCGCTGGACACGCTCAAGCATCACGGCGACAGGCCCGAGGTGCAGCTCAAGTCGCTCTCCCTCATCGAGCGCGGATTGAAGGGAATACGGGACGTCGTCCGGTCGACGCTGATGACCTGGCAGGTCAATCGCGAGAGCCGCCCACTCGAAATCCAGGACTTCGAAGACCTGCGTATCCTCGCCGGGCCAGACAGCCGCCATCGCGATCTCGAACTGGACTGGGACGTGCAGTTGGACGGAACTGCGGACATTCCCGCTTCCGAGGTCCGTCAGATCGTCCTGAACTTGCTGCTGAACGCGTGCCGCGCTTCGGAGACCGGCGGCCGTGTGACCCTGCGCGTTCGCCTGTCGGAAACGGGCCTCGTCGTGGAGGTCATCGACGAGGGTCCCGGAATGCCGGACTACGCGGTCAGGACCCTGGTCGATTTCGCCGCTGCTCCGAGTCCATTCGCAAGCGGCCACGGGCTCGGGCTCTGGACGACGCGCCGGCTCGTCGACGAACTGGGGGGCAATGTCGGCGTCGACACGAGTGCCGACGGGACGCGCGTGACGGTCTTCCTGCCTCAGACTACCTCGAAGGAACGAAGAGATGCTGCTTGAGAAAATTAGCCTGGGCTTGATCGAGGACGACCCGGTGATGGGCGAGTCGCTGGTCCAGCGGCTCGAGATCGAGGGCGCGACGGTCGAGTGGTGGCGGTCGGTCAGCGCGGCGAGACGTGCAATTGAAAAAGGCGCGCCCAAGGACGTGATCATCTGCGATATCCGTCTCCCTGACGGCTGCGGCGAGGATGTCTTTATCGGGGCCGCCGAGGCGACCAATCCTCCTCCTTTCCTCTTCATGACGGGATATGCCGACGTGGATCAGGCTGTGAGGCTCATTCGCTCGGGCGCCGGTGACTATCTGGTGAAGCCGTTCGACATGGCTGATTTCCTCGATCGTGTGATGCGGCTGATCGGAACCAGGACCGGCATGCAGCAGCCGACGCTCGGCGTCTCGGCCGCCATGGCATCCCTCGAGACCCTGCTCCTGCGGATATCGCGGTCGTCTTCGAACGTCCTCATCACGGGCGAGACGGGCGTCGGCAAAGAGGTCTGCGCCCGCTACCTGCATCGGAACTCGGCGGTGGCAGAAGGACCTTTCGTTGCGGTCAATTGCGCGGCGATCCCGGAAGAGCTTCTGGAAAGCGAGCTCTTCGGACACGAGAAAGGCGCGTTCTCCGGTGCGGTGAACCGCCACCTCGGCTATGCGGAAAGGGCCAAGGGCGGCACGCTGTTTCTGGACGAGATCGGCGAGCTCTCGCCGCGCCTCCAGTCGAAGCTGCTTCGACTGATCGACAGCCGGACCTTCAGTCGCGTCGGTGGAGAGGCCACGATCCAGTTCGAGGGGCGGCTTCTGTGCGCCACCAACGTCGATCTCCGCGAAGCGGTCAGGGCCGGCAGGTTCCGCGAGGACCTGTTCTATCGGATAAATGTCGTTGCCGTCGAAGTTCCGCCGCTCCGCGCCCGCCCGGACGACGTGATCTGGCTTGCCGAGCAGTTCCTTTCCGAGATGGCGGATCAGCAGGAGCAAAGTCCCGCCGGTCTGTCGGAGCTCGCTGCACGGGCATTGAAGAGGCACACCTGGCCCGGCAATGTTCGCGAGCTTCGCAATCGCATAGAACGCGCCACGCTCCTTGCGCTTGGCCCCTGGATCATGCCGGGAGATCTCTTTCCCGAGCTTGCAACGGCAGGCGGAACCGAGTGGCCGCAGGGCGGAGCGGACTTCGAACCGCTGGATGTGGCGCGAGACGAGGCGGAGCGAAGCCACATCCTGAGGGCGCTGGAAGCGACCGGCGGTGCCATCACGCCTGCAGCCAGACTGCTGCGCATATCGCGCACGACGATGTGGGAGAAGATGCGGCGCCTCAATATTGACGCCCCGGAGACCGAGCGCGCGGTATGATGTTCGGAAACCGGGACGCCCTTGGCCCGGGCATGTTCGGGATTTCGGACACGAGTCCTCGGTAACCGGTCCTCACCCCTGCAAATCCGGCATATTGGAGCCCGGCATGGGCTGGCACGGCCTTTGCAATCCTCTTCTCATCGCATCAGGAGGAGGATTTCATGGTTTGCGACAACATCATTCAGATGGGGCGGCGTCAGTTTCTCCGGGGAGCCGGCGTTGCGGCCGCCACCGCGGCAGCGAGTGCTGCCGTACCTGCGCCGGCTGAGGCAAAGGGCGGGACGCCCGGAGCGCGCGTGGACTATCCGTCCGCGAAGCTCGCCAACGTCAAGGATCTCGCTTCCGGCGAGCCCTTGGATATTTCCTATCCCGACGAGAATTCCCCCGGTGTCTTGCTGAAGCTCGGCACGCAGGTCGAAGGGGGCGTCGGCCCCGACGGCGACATTGTCGCGTTTTCGTCGCTCTGCCCGCACAAGGGGTTCTTCCTGAGCTACTCCGCCGAAGACAAGACCCTGAATTGTCCGGGACACTATTCCCGCTTCGACTGTGAAAAGGCGGGCCAGCAGGTGTGGGGCCACGCCACGCAGAACCTGCCGCAGTTCACTCTGCGCGTCGACGACAAGGGCGACATCTACGCCGAGGGCGTGGACGAGCTGATCTACGGCCGTCTGTCGAACGTGCTCTGAGGAGAAACAGCCATGACATTCAAACGTCAAATCGACCGTCTCCCCATCGTCCCGGCGGATGCCAAGGAGCACAACGTCACCTGTCACTACTGCATCGTCGGATGCGGCTACAAGGCCCTGACCTGGGACATCAACCGTCAGGGCGGTACCGACCCGAAACAGAACAAGTTCGGCGTCGACCTCGCGAGCCAGCAGGAAGCGGAGACCGAAGCCTGGTATGCCCCGTCGATGTACAACATCGTCAAGCAGAACGGCCGCGACGTTCATCTGGTGATCAAGCCCGATAGAGCCTGCGACGTCAATTCCGGGCTCGGGTCGATCCGCGGTGCCCGCATGGCGGAGAACCATCCGTCGCAGGCCCGCAACACGCAACAACAGCGCCTTACCGAGCCGATGGTCTGGCGTTACGGCGAAATGCAGCCGACGAGCTGGGACGACGCGCTCGACCTGGTCGCCCGCGTGACCGCTGCCGTGATCGACGAGCAGGGCGAGGACGGGTTGTTCGTCTCCATGTTCGACCACGGCGGATCGGCGGGCGGCTACGAAAACACCTGGGGCACGGGCAAGCTCTATTTCGGGGCGATGAAGATCAAGAACGTTCGTATCCACAATCGCCCGGCCTACAACTCGGAGGTCCATGCGACGCGCGACATGGGCGTCGGCGAGCTCAACAACTGCTATGAGGACGCAGAGCTCGCCGACACGATCATGGTCGTCGGTGCCAACCCGCTGGAAGCCCAGACCAACTACTTCCTCAACCACTGGATACCGAACCTGCGCGGTACCACGGTGGACAAGAAGCAAAAGGAGTTCCCGGGCGAACCCGTCGAGCAGGGCCGGATCATCATCGTCGATCCACGTCGGACGGTGACCGTTGCGGCGTGCGAGGCGGAGGCGGGCAAGGACCGCGTGCTGCATCTGGCGATCGAGCCGGGCACCGACCTGGTGCTGTTCAACACGCTCTTCACCTACATCGCCGACAAGGGCTGGGTGGACAAGGCGTTCATCGACGCTCACACGCATCAGGAGTCGGCTGAAGGTCCGGCACTCATCGCACGCCCGGGGAGTGCCGAGGCCGACAAGGGCCACGCCCTGACGGGCTTCAAGGAGGCGCTCGAGACCAATCGTGTTTCTCTTGCCGAAGGGGCGAAGATCACCGGGCTTGCCGAGGCAGACATCGTCAAGGCGGCCGAATGGATTGCCAGCCCCAAGGAAGGTGGCAAGCGCCGCCGGACCATGATCGGCTATGAAAAGGGCCTTATCTGGGGCAACGACAACTACCGGACCAATGGTGCGCTGGTGAACATCGCGCTGGCGACGGGCAATGTCGGCCAGCCGGGCGGCGGCGTCGTCCGCCTCGGCGGGCATCAGGAAGGCTATGTACGGCCGTCTGACGCCCATGTCGGACGGCCGGCGGCCTATGTCGACAAGCTGTTGATCGAGGGCAGGGGCGGCGTTCACCACATCTGGGCCTGCGACCACTACAAGACCACGCTGAACGCGATGAAGTTCAAGCAGGTCTACAAGCGGCGGACCGACATGGTGAAAGATGCCATGAACTCGGTTCCCTATGGGGACCGGGAGGCGATGGTTGCGGCGATCGTTCAGGCCATCCGCCAGGGCGGCCTCTTCTCCGTCGACGTCGATATCGTCCCGAGCCAGATCGGGCAGGCAAGCCATGTCTGGCTGCCGGCAGCGATTTCAGGCGAAATGAACCTGACTTCGATGAACGGCGAGCGCCGCATGCGTCTCACCGAGCGCTACATGGACCCGCCGGGGCAGGCAAAGCCCGACTGTCTCATCGCGGCCGGTCTGGCCCAGAATCTCGAACGGGTGTTCCGCGAAAGCGGGAAAGCCGGCTATGCCGACCAGTTCAAGGGCTTCGACTGGGCGACAGAGGAGGATGCGTTCAAGGACGGCTACATGCAGCATGCCGGCGGCGGGGAGTTCGTGACCTACGACCGCCTGCGGACCATGGGCAACAACGGCTTCCACGAACCCGCGACCGGATTTGAGAACGGCCAGATCGTCGGAACCAAACGGCTCTATACCGACGGCAAGTTCTCAACCGACGACGGCAAGGCGCGGTTCCTGGCCGCTCCCTGGCGCGGCTGGGCGGCACCGGGCAAGGCGGAACAGCAGGCGAAGTATTCCTTCCTGATCAACAACGGCCGCGCCAACATCGTTTGGCAGAACGCGTTCATGGATCAGGCGAACGACTTCGTCATGGACCGGATGCCCTATCCCGTCCTCCAGATGAATCCGGAAGACATGAAGGAACTCTCGCTTGCGGAAGGCGATCTCGTCGAGATCTACAACGACGCCGGCGCGACCCAGGCGATCGTCTATCCGACGGCAACCGCCAAGCGGAAGCACACCTTCATGTTGTTCGGCTATCCGACGGGCGTCCAGGGCAACGTCATCAACGCAGGCGTCAACGAACTCGTCATCCCGAACTACAAGCATACCTGGGCCGATATCCGCAAGATATCGTCGGCCCCGGCCAACGTGAAAGGCCTGAGCTTCAAGGACATGGAGTATCGGGTCTGAGCGAGGGGACGCGGGGCTTGCGCGCCCCGCGTCCCGAAGGTCTTGGGGGAGGAGGAACGTCATGAAGCAGGCAACGCATACGCCGATCTACGCGATCAGGCGCGATGATCCGGAGGCTGCAGATCATATCGTCGCGGACATGCTCGACTTCGCCAGAAGTCTCGGCATCCTCGTTACCGGGGTGGTCCAAAAGAACATTCGCCGGACGGACCGTGTGCACAACGATATGCATCTGGTTTCGATCGACAGCTGCAACGAGTACAGGATTTCCGAGGACCGGGGAAAGTTCTCGGCCGGCTGCCGTCTCGACCGCGATCTGATTGCCCGGGCGGCGCTGGACGTTGAGCGAGCCCTCATGACCGGTACACCGCAGCTTCTCGTGCTGAACAAGTTCGGCAAGGCCGAGGAAGAGGGTGGCGGCATGCGGCAGGCGATCGCCATGGCGACGGAAGCCGACATTCCGGTTTTCATGAGTGTGGGGCGGCTCTCCCTGGGTTCGCTTCTGGACTTTGCGGGCCCCCTCGTCGAGGTCGCACCGGCGGAGATCACGCCGGCGAGAGCCTGGCTGCTGTCCTGCTTCCCCAAATGGGAACCGGGCATCGATGGGCAGCGGGCGGGGCAGTCGCCTGCGAAAATCCTGAACGGTGAGGTCGGCGCGATCCGTCAATGAAGATGTCGACCATGCGCAGCGCGGTGGCCTGCCATTCGGCCGCACCCGCACATTCGCGCCTCTTGCGTCAGAAACACCTTTCTCGATAAGGCCGGACGGGTGCGGTTCTCCCCAGCGAGCGCGGAGCCTGCAAGCGCGCCATGACAACATGACGGGCCACGAGTAGGGGTTTCCGAGGTCGCCGGCCGATGACCTATTAAGACGACCTACCTACTGGCCCCTTTTCTCTCAGCGGTTCGAATTCGCCTGTGATAACTCGAAACAGACCAGCCCTTGCGGGCCGCTTTTCCTCGCCTGCCCGGCTATTTCAGCACGGCCGAGACGGACGCGATGATTTCAGCGGCGTCCGGAAAGTGCCCCTTGATACGCTTGGCCACGATCTCGCCATCGACGCGAACTTCGAAGATGCCGCCCTTTCCGGCCACGAGATTTGTGGTGACTGACAGTTCGCGTTGGAGTGCGTCGGCCGCCTGTGCGGCCCGCTTTCCATATCCGCACGGATGACAGTAGGTGATCGTGACGTCGGTCATTGCTTCCGTCCCTTTCTTCGATGCCAGAGTGAGCTGCAGGGATGTCAAAAGGCTTGGGGCCGATCGGTCCTAAGGCGCGGGGCTGGCCTCGATGCTTGCGATCCATTCGGCAACGGAACGGCCGATGGTTTCGGGGTGGTCTTCCTGCAGGTAATGCGCCCCCGCCCCGAGCTGGACGAGCTGGCAATCGTGCAGCTTTGCGGCAAAGGCCTCGGCGAAGGCCGGGGAAACCAAAGCGCCCGGGTTCCCGGCGAAGAGCAGCTTGGGATAGCGCGAGCTCGCGAGGGCGAGGTGTGCTTGCTCCAGCATTTCATTCACGTCCGCAGGTTCGCCGGCGATGGGCAGTTCGTTCGGAAGGCGCCAGGTAGGCTTTCGTGATTTCAGTGTGGCGAATGGAGCGCGATAGACCGCCATTTCCTCCTCGCTGAGCTTCCTGACGACCGAGCCCGGAAGAACGCGTTCGACAAGCGCATTTCCCTCGATGATCATCCGTTCGCCTTCTCCCGGCGTGCGGAACTTGCGGAACGTCTCACGCGCCGCCTCCACCTGATGAAAATCATCCCAGCTCGCCATCGGCCGGATGAACTCCATAAAGGCGAGGCCACGGACAAAATCCGGCCTGCGAGCAGCCAGATGAAAGGCGAGCGCCGTTCCCCAATCCTGAGCGACGAGATAGGCCGAGCCGATCCCCTCGGCTTTGATGAAGGCGTCGAGGTAGCGGGCGTGATCCACGAAGCGGTAGTCGATGTCGGGCTTGCCCGACTGGCCGAAGCCGATGAGGTCGGGAGCGATGCAACGGGCCACCGGCGCCACGTGCGGCAGGATGTTCCGCCAGATGTAGGACGAGGTCGGATTGCCGTGCAGGAAGAGCGCGACAGGCCCGTTCTCGGAACCGCCTTCCCGGTAGGCGATATGGGAGTCCAATACCGCATGATGAGGGAGATCGATGTCGAATGCCATGCGCTTGACCTTTGCTGACTGGATTCCGATCGACGGGCGGGGCTGGACGGACATTCAGCGCCGCGTCTCTCGAACAGTGTATAATACGGTCGTACGTATTGAGTCAAGCCACAGAGGCCCGGGTCGCGACTGCGTGCTGTGAACATGCGGAACTTCGGTCAGGGACGATCTCGCTCCACTCGCAACTGTGCGCGCGCCGGGCAGCCAGCCGACATTGCGATTTGGATGTTACCGATGAATCCGGCAGGTCGACGCGACAAACCAGATGGATGTCACGAGTGTTTCTTGAAGATCGTGGCAAAAGCGATCTTCTTGAATCGCTCCAGCGCCGTCGCGTTGCGCTCGACTTTCATGCGCAGGATGGCGCCTTCCCACGAAGACAGGAGGAAATCGGCGAGATCTTCCGGAGCAAAGGTGGGATCGATTTCGCCCGCCGACTGCGCCTGCCTGATGCAATCGGCGAACCGGTCGCGCCATTCCAGGAAGATTTCCGACAGGCGCAGGCGCAACATCTCACTGAGCGGCGCTGCCTCCAGACTGAAGTCACCAATCAGACAACCGCGCGAAAACCCGTCCGCCTCCAGCTGACCGGTGATGATGTCGAGATAGCGTTTCAGCCGCTCGCGTGGTGTCAGGCTCTCGTCGTCGAGTGCCGAAGAGACAAGGGTCCGCACATGCTGGAAATAGACATCCAGAACATCTCGGCTGAACGCTTCCTTTGATCGGAAGTGGTTCGTGAACGAACCCTGAGGTACGCCCGCCTCGGCAACGATATCGCGAACGCTGGCAGCGGCGTAGCCCTTGCGCAGCATGACACGAAGCCCAGCTTCCAGGATATTTTCTTTAAGCGACTTCCTTGCCATGTCGCAATAATGCGGTCGTCCGTATTGAGTGTCAACATGGCGAATAAAGCGAGGAAATCCAAGAGATACAGTTGCCGGCACCGTTTGGGCTAAGCTGCAGCGATCTGTTCCCAGGTCACGGCCGACGAAAGCGCCGGCCGAACCCTGCTTGGGCTCCACCGTTCCATGATTCCTGTCACGACCAGTCGGGCGGGCGGCATCGTTTCATCATTATAATGCATGTGCATGCATAGATATTGACGAGTCGCATTGACCCAATTTAATGCATGCGCACGCAAATATAGTGCGAGATGAGACTGGCCGAAGGGCTGTTGTCGGCAAACTGGCATTCCGGGGAGTTCCCCGGCGCAGTGGCTGCCGCGGGCAATCCACCGACCTGCCGGCACCTGGAGCCATAGCGGCCGTCTCGCTCACGAAAACCGTCTGGCCGGTCGCACATACCGTGCTCGGCACGCCGTTCACGAAAGGAGTAGATGACATGAGCTGGCTATATCTTGGAGTCGCCGTGATCTTCGAGATCGCAGTTGCAATCAGCGCAGGCAATGCAAAGGGGGTCACGCGTCACTGGTGGACCGTCGCCACGCTCGTCAGCGGTGCGATCGCCACCTCTTTCTTGAGCCTCGCGCTGCTCACCTTCAGTGTCGGCGTGGGTTACGCGATCTGGACTTCTGTCGCGGGCGTCGGGATCGTCGTGCTCGGCGCGTTGTTCTTCGAGCAGCCGTTGAGCTGGAGAAAGGTCCTCGGGATCGTTCTCGTCATTGGAGGCGTCGTCGGCCTGCGCCTCAGCGGCGCGGCATAGAAACCCGCCGATCAACTCCATTCGATCTGAAAGGAAAGAGATATGACTGCAACCCTTGAAAAGAACACAAGCAACGGACGCGCCTGGATTATGTTGTTGCTCGCCGGGGGGTTCGAAATCGGCTATGCGCTCAGCGTTGGGGGTAGCCAGGCATTCACGGTGCCGAGTTGGTCGATCGCCGCTTTCGGCTTCTTCCTCCTCACGCTCTACTTTCTGAGCGCTGCCTTGAGAACCATTGACGTCGGGATCGGTTATGCAGTCTGGGCGGGTACCGGCTCCGTTGGCGCGGCAGTCCTCGGCAGCATCCTGCTCGATCAGCCACTCACTCTGGTCCAGACCTTCTGGCTCGCGGTCATCATCGCCGGTGTCGTCTGGTTGAAGCTCGCCGACAGCGCAAAGCTGCAAGCATAGATCTTATGCCTGGAACAGGTGCAATCCTCCTTGCGCGGCTCGTGGAGGAGGTCGTCGCCTTCTCCGTCGATCATGTCGATGAAAGGACATCCTCGGACGCGGTGTTAACCGCGTCCGGGAGCACTGCGACCGCTTGGGCCGGCGTTCAAGCCAAACGTGAAGCCTGTATCCCGCAGACCCGCCGTCCCGGACGGGCAGCGCCTGTTCAGGAAATTTCGCGCCACGCCGCACACGACATGAAGCGAACAGGGTCTTGAGTCAGAACTTGCATGGACATACATTTCAAGAAAGTCTTGATCATGCCCGCAAGGAGTCCGGATTGTTCATGTCGAAGGAAAGTGAATCATGGCTCACCCTGATCCATGCGGTCGCAAGCGTCGAGGCCGATCTCGAGAAGGTCCTGCAGGAGCACCACGGGCTCGGTCTCTCGGAGTATCGAGCACTTGAAATATTGTCGCGTTCGCCGGGATCGGAGCTTCGGATGCAGGTGTTGGCGGCGCATCTCCGCCTGAACCAGAGCTCGGTGTCGCGGATGGTCGAGCGTCTGGAACGTACCGGGCTCGCCATTCGCGATCTCTGCCCCGACGACAAACGCGGCGTTTACGCTGTTCTCACCGAGAAGGGCCGCGCGTGTCTCGAAAACGCGCAACCGGACTACGAGACGGCGCTTGCAGTATCGCTCAAGGAGAACGGGTGTGGAGAACTGCTCGCCGCAAGACAGACCGAGGCGGGTTAAGCAGTCCCGAAACGCGCCGTCCCCGGCGCAAAGACATTCCTGCGGAATCCCGGTCGCACGTTGGGACCGTTGCGGCGCACCTTTCAAAGGTCGGACCGAAGCCGGGAGGCGATCGCCGACAATCCAGGCGAGGTGGGCGGGCATTGGCTCCGATGGGTTGCTTGCGCGGTTCGACCGATTGAGTCCTAACCGTTTGCCGACGCACCCGCCGGCGCGTAGATTCCGGCATATCTCTCGCGAAGTACGTTCTTCTGGACCTTGCCCATCGTGTTGCGCGGCAGGTCGTCCACGAAGATCACGCGCTTGGGTTGCTTGTAGCGCGCCAAGCGGTCCTTCAATCCGTCGAGAACGGCGCGCTCATCGATTGTTGCGCCCGCCTTCCGCACGACGACTGCGGTCACGCCCTCGCCGAAATCCGGGTGCGGTACGCCGATGACGGCGGTTTCGACGACGCCCGGCATCTGGTCGATCTCGGTCTCCACCTCTTTCGGATAGATGTTGTACCCGCCGGAGATCACGAGATCCTTGCCTCGGCCGACGATATGCACGTAGCCTCGTTCGTCGATCTTGCCGAGATCGCCGGTAATGAAGAAGCCGTCGGTGCGGAACTCGGCCTGCGTCTTCTCGGGCATGCGCCAGTAACCCTTGAAGACGTTGGGACCTTTCACCTCGATCATGCCGGTCTCACCGTCGGGCAGTGGCTTTCCGCTTTCGGGGTCGGTCACGCGCAGCGAAACGCCGGGAAGGGGGTAGCCTACCGTTCCGGCGATGCGCTCGCCGTCATGGGGGTTCGAGGTGTTCATGTTGGTCTCGGTCATGCCGTATCGCTCGAGGATCGCATGACCGGTCATTGCGTGGAACGTCCTGTGGGTCTCGGCAAGCAGGGGGGCCGAACCGGACACGAAGAGACGCATGTTGGCCGTCGCCTCGCGCGTCAGCCCCGGATGCTGGATCAGCCGGACGTAGAAGGTGGGAACGCCCATCATCACCGTCGCCTGAGGCATGAGCCGCAGAACCTCGTCCGCATCGAATTTGGGGAGGAAGTACATCGATGCGCCGGCGAGGAGCGTGACGTTCGATGCGACGAAGAGGCCGTGCGTGTGGAAGATCGGCAGCGCGTGAATGAGCCGGTCGTCGGCGGTGAAGTGCCAGTAGTCGCGAAGCGTCGCGGCGTTCGACAGAAGGTTGTCGTGTGTCAGCATGGCGCCCTTGGAGCGGCCCGTCGTGCCCGAAGTGTAGAGGATGGCGGCGAGGTCGTCCGGCCCGCGATGCGCGTCGGAAAAATCGGATGTTTCCCCGTTGGCAAGCTCGATCAGGGAACCACCGCCTTTGTCATCAAGGGTTTCCACATGGGCGCCGTGACCGGCCGCGAGCTTCGCGATGCCCTCCTTCGCCGCCGGCGCGCAGACCACCACCCGCGGCTCGGCATCACCGATGAAATAGTCGAGTTCCGCAAGGGTATAGGCGGTGTTGAGCGGAAGGTAGACCGCGCCGACGCGAACGCAGGCGAGATAGAGCATCAGCGCTTCCGGGCTCTTCTCCACCTGCACGGCCACCCGGTCGCCGGGCCTCACGCCGAGCGTATCAAGCGCCGATGCGATGCGGCCCGAATGGGCCAGCATATCCCCGTAGGTCCAGGAACGGCCGTCGGTCGTCAGAATGAAGGTGGCTTCCGGGCGTGCGGCATGGCGGATCGCGTCGAACAGGTGATTGCTCATGAGGTGAACTCCTTGCTGTCATGCTTCTTTGCTGCGTCGCGCGGCTCGCCCTTCGGCGGGAGCCTGCCCGCTGCCGGGGCGCGGGCGCCTCTGTCGGCTGGAACCAGGCGTCGGACGGCGGGCGCGGCAATGACCTCGCCGCGGCTCGCGAACGCCTCGTGATTTGTTTCGATGTCTTCGAGCTTGTAGAGATAGTTGACCATGAGACCGTGGGCCTGCCGCATCGCGCGCTCGGAGCGGTCGGCGAGGAAATTGATGCGCTCGAGTCGCGCGCCGTTTCCGAGGTGGAATCGCGCGACCGGATCGAGGGGTTTGCCGCTTCTGTTGCGGGCTCTGAGGAAGTACCACGCGGCCGCGGCAGTCATGGCGGATTGGGCACTTGCCGCCGCCTCCGGTCGATCGGCCCAGTCCGGCTCGTCGAGCACGGCGAGCCCGGCGCGATCGGCGGGGGTAAGGGCGTCGGAGACTTCCGCCGCGCGTTCGCGCGACAGCCAGTCGGCAAAACCGGGCACCGGTGACAGGGTCGCGAAGGTGTCGAGTCGGGGAAGTTCGCGCCGCAGATCCTCCACCACCTGCTTGATCAGAAAATTGCCGAACGAGATGCCCCGCAGCCCTTCCTGACAGTTCGAGATGGAATAGAAGACCGCTGTCGTCGCGTCCGCAGCACGGATCGTTGCGCGATCCTCCCTCAAGAGATCGGAGATGGTCGAGGGCATTTCGCGCGTCAACGCCACCTCCACGAAGATCAGCGGGTCGTCGACGAGTTGCGGATGGAAGAAGGCGAAGCAGCGCCGGTCCTCCGGCGCCAGGCGCCGCCGCAACTCGTCCCAGCCGCCGATATGATGGACAGCCTCGTAGCGGATGATCTTCTCCAGGATGTCCGCCGGTGTGGACCAGCTGATCGGCCGGAGCACGAGAAAGCCGCGATTGAACCATGACCCGAAGAGATGGGCAAAGTCAGCATCGACCGCCTCGAGGTCGGGGTTGTCGCCCTTGAGGGCGAGCAGGACCTCCCGCATCCCGACGAGCGTGGCCGTACCGTTCGGCGCGAGATTGAGCCTGCGGATGAGTTCCTGCCGGCGCGGCTCCGCCGCCTCGCTCAACTCGAGCAGTGCCTTCGGGCTGGGGTCGGTACGATAGGCCGCGATCGCCCGCTCGAGCCGCTCGATGTTCGGGCCGAAGCGCGAGAGCAGCGCAAACATGAAGTCGCGCCGCCTCTGCTGGTCGAAACCCTGCCAGCGGTCGAGAATGTTCTTGGCGAGGGCCATGCCGGAGGCTTCGCCCCGACTGGACAGCAAGGTTTCGCAGAGCTCTTCCGTCGTGCCGATGGCATCGGCTTCGTCGTCCTGGGCGGCACCGAGCGACAAGAAACGGCGACCGCGATCGGTGATGCTCTGCAGCATGTCGCTGAAGAATGACGTCGTGTTCATTGGATCGTCCCCAGCATGTGGTTCGGCAACCAGGTTGCGATTCCCGGGAAGATGCAAAGGATGAGGATCGCGAGAAACATGACGAGCACATAAGGCAGCGAACCCCAGAGGATGTCCCGTGTCTGGATCTGCGGTGCGATGGCGTTGATGACGAAGAGATTGAGGCCGATGGGCGGGGTAATCAGCCCCACCTCCATGTTGATCGTCAGCACGATCGCGAACCAGTAGGGGTCGAAGCCCGCCTGGGTGACGATCGGAAAAAGCATCGGCGCCGTCATCACGATCACGGCGACCGGCGGCAGAAACATGCCGCAGATCAACAGGAAGACGTTGATGACCACCATAAGCACCCACCGGTTCACTTCCATGTCGGCGATGGCGGCGGCGACGGTCTGCGTAATGAACAAAGAAGACAGTGCGAAGGCGAAGAGCTCGGCGGCGGCCATGATCATCATGATCATGACGCTTTCTTTCATCGCCGAACCGAAGATGCCGGCGACGGATCGGAAACGGAACAGGCGGTAGGCGATGATCACCACCAGCAATGTCAGCAGCGCACCGGCCCCGGCCGCTTCCGACGGCGTGGCGATCCCGCCGTAGAGCACGTAGAGCGTTCCGGCGATGATCAGCAGGAATGGCAGGATGCGCGGCAGGCCGGTCAGCCGTTCCCTTATCGAATAGCGGACGAGGCGTGCATCGAATTCGTAGCCCTTGCGCTTGCAGTCGATGATCGCCCAGGTCATGAACATGACCGTCAGCAGGAGCCCGGGAACGACGCCTGCCATGAACAGGCGACCGATCGATGTTTCGGTCGCAATCCCGTAGACGATCAGCGTCACCGACGGGGGAATGAGAATCCCGAGCGTGCCACCGGCGGCGATCGAGCCGCTCGCCACCGAGGTCGGATATCCACGCTTCAGCATCTCCGGAATGCCCATCTTGCCGATTGCCGCGCAAGTCGCCGGCGATGAGCCGGTCATGCCGGAAAAGATCGCACAAGCTCCGATATTCGAAAGGATGAGTCCGCCCGGAATGCGGTTCAGCCAGCGGTCGAGCGAAGTATAGAGGTCCGATCCCGCCGGAGACGAGGCGACCGCCGCCCCCATGAGGACGAACATCGGAATGGATACGTAGGCGAGATTGGCGATGCCGGAGAACATCGTGTCGCCGAGCACGTAGAAGATGGCGCCGCCGCTTTGCGCATAGAGCGCCGCAAAGGCTGCAAGGCCGAGGGCGAAGGCGATCGGCATGCCTGTCGCGAGCAGTGCGAACAGGCAGCCGACGATCATCAGACCGGAGACGGTGGGGTTCATTGGGCGATCTCCCGGGGATGCGGATTGGTATCGGGCTTCCCCTCGACGCTGCGATGGCCGTTCGCTACCGGTGCCGCGAGCGCGGAGACGAGCGTCATGATCTGGGCGACATATTGCAGGCACAGCATGGCGAAGCTTGCCGGCAGGGCGGCAAGCGGTACCCAGAGTGGCGGCGCCCAGACGCTCGAATGTCTCCAGTTGCCCGCCCATGCGTCGTGGAACTGGATCCAGGTCGCAATGAGCATGATGACGCAGAAGAGGAGACCGAGCAGGCTCGCCACGACCCGCAGCACCGCCCGGGTGCGGCTGCCGACCATCATCTCGACGACGTCGACACCGACATGTCCGCCCTTCAACAAGACGTAAGGCGCGCCGAGGAACATTGCCGCCGTTGCGGAGAAGACGACGAAATCCGTCTGCCAGATCGTCGGCTGGCGCAGCACGTAGCGCATCGCAATCATCTGGCAAATTACCAGCATGGACGTGATGACCAGAGCCGTCGCAACGATCGCGAGCCCGCGCGAAGCGTTGCCGACAGCCGTTACATAGGCCTTGAGCATGCGATTATCCTCGAGTTGCGAGAAGCAGTGGGAGGGCGCGCTGTCGCGCGCCCCTCAGTCACCTTTCTCACTTCACGGCAAGGGCCTTTTCGATCAGCTTGTCACCGCCGGGCACGTTGGCGGCGAAGTTCTTGTAGGACGACTTCTTGGCGACCTCGAGCCAGGCGTCGAAATCGTCCTTCGACATCTGGACGACTTCGACACCCGCCTTCTTGTAGGTGTCGATCATCACCTGGTCTCCCTTGCGAACCTCCTCGTTGAAATAGGCCTCTGCCTTTTCTCCGGCCGCAAGGATCGCCTTTTGCTGCTCTTCCGTCAGGCCTTCGAAGACGCGCTTCGACACCAGCACCGGCTCGTACATGAACCAGAGAGCGTTTTCACCGGGCGCCGTCAGGCACTTGGCCTGTTCGAACAGGCGATAGGAGACGAAGCTCGCAGACGATGTGTTCGCCGCATCGAGCACACCGGTCTGCATGCCGGAGTAGATCTCCGAAGACGGCATGGACGCGATGGAGGCACCCGCTTCCACGAGCATTTCCTCGAAAGCCGGCCCGGCTGCACGGATGACCTGGCCCTTGATCGTGTCGGGCGAGGTGATGCAGCTCTTCTTCGACGCGAACGCGCCGGAAAGCCAGGCGTCGGAGATCACGATCGCACCGGCGTCCTCGATGATCTTCTTGATGTCCTGCATGAACTCGGAATCGTTGAGCCGCATTGCGCGGTCGAAGTTTCCGACAAGCCCGGGCATCAACGTCGCGGAGAATTCCGGATGGCGGCCCGAGGCATAGTCCAGGGGAAACGACGTCATGTCGAGGAGACCGCGAGTGACGGCGTTCCACTGGTCATTCGCCTTGTAGAGCGAGGATCCCGGAAAGACCTGGATCTCGAGGCCGACATTGGCTGCCGCCACGTCCTTGGCGATCAGCTGGACCATCTCGTCACGGATGTCGCCCTTGCCCCCGGGGAACTGGTGCGAAGCCTTCAGCACCGTTTGGGCATCGGCCGAGGTCACGGCTAGGCTGCCGACGGCGACGACTGCGGATGCCATCAGCGTCCGTAGAAAAATGCTCATCTCTTCCTCCCTGGTATTCCGGCCCTCCCGCCGGTGGTATAAGAATGAAGCTATCTTGCGCACAATGTCAACAATCTTGTATACAAGAAACGAGACGGCGCATATCTGGGGCGAAATGGGCAGGGAATGAGCGAGAATATCTTCTACAAGCTGCGCGACAGCATCGAGAACGGCATCGTGACCGGCGAGTTCGCGCCGGGAGAGCGCCTTGACGAAACCCAGCTTGCGACCCGCTTCGGAGTTTCCCGTACTCCGATCCGGGAAGCCTTGCTGCAATTGAGTGCGATCGGGCTCGTCGAAATCAGGCCGCGGCGGGGTGCCGTCGTGGTTGATCCTGGGCCGCAGCGCGTCTTTGAAATGTTCGAGGTGATGGCCGAACTGGAAGCCATGGCGGGGGCGCTTGCCGCACGCCGGCATACCAGGGAAGACGGCGCTGCCCTTCTCGCCGCCCACGAGAAGTGCAAGGAGGCAGCTGCGAGCGAAGACCCCGACCGCTACTACTACGAAAACGAGAGCTTTCATCAGGCGATCTACGCGGCGAGCCACAGCGGCTTCCTGGAGGAGCAGTGCATCGCGCTGCATCGCCGCCTTCGCCCTTATCGTCGTCTCCAGCTCAGGGTGCGCAACCGCATGAAGACCTCGTTCAGCGAGCATGGGGAAATCGTGGAGGCCATTCTTGCCGGCGATGCAAACGCAGCGCGAGAGCGTCTGCGCAGCCACGTGGCGGTTCAAGGCGACCGTTTCGGCGATCTTGTTGCAAACCTCGCCACCCGCGAGAGGCATACCGGCCGGGTTGGATAGGGCGTCGAACCTCGGCCGCCGAGCGCCTCCGACTACTCCGGGCCAGCGCGATCCTGCGCCGTTCTCCGGCTACGCCCGGACGAGGCCCGCGCGCCCGTCGATCCGGCGGGATCATCCGCCTGGTCGGCCAGCTCGATGACCTCGTTGGTGATCTCCTCCTGACGAAGCTGGCGGGCAAGGGCCGTCAGGTCGTCGAGCTTCCTGGAGACATTGTCCTTTGCCGCGATCATGGCGCGTGTGCGCGCCTCGTTCTCCGCTGCGAAGGAGATGATGACCGCCTCGCACAACTCGGCAAACACGTATTCCTGGGCGAGCCCCTCGAGGAGGCGCTGTGGCGGAAGCGTGATCAAGGGCGCCTCCGTCAGCCGCGCAAGCTGAAACCTTTGGTAATCGAAGGGTATCAGGCGCTTTGTGACAATGTCGATCCGGCCGGCAGGTACGAGCGCCGTGTGGATGACGGTGACCTCGGATATCGCACCCGCTTCCAGGCGATCGTAGAGCGCGTCGATGATCCGTTCGGCAAGCTGTGCCGCCTCGTCGACATGGGCGATCATCGGCGCCGACCACTCGACCGCAAGCCCCCGCTCGCCGGCGATCATCAGTCCGCGGTCGCCGACGAGAAGCAGCGCCGGCGGATGTCCGGCGCGCTCATTGCTGAAGGCCTCCACTGCATCCAGCACTCTCTCGTTGAACGTACCGGCAAAGCCCTGTTCCGTGCAGAACGCGACGACCGCCTCGCCACCGGAGGTGTTGACGGTGGCCGGTGAGGCCGGCAGCAGCGAGAGAGCTTCGCCGATCGCGACGCCGATCGCATCGGCGTAGGTCCGCACACCGGCGAGGTGCTGGCGTGCCTCCCGCGAATGGGCGACGGCGATGCCGCGCATGGCGGTCACGATGGTGGATAGCTGCCGGACGGAGCCTATTCTCGCCTCGACGCCGCTGAGCCGCTCGACCATCGTTCACGACTCCGCGTCTGCCGCAGTGGAGGCGAGCTCCGCTGCAAGCCTCGCGACCACGGCCACGAGATCGGCGAGCTGGCTCTCGGCGAGTTGCTTGCCTTCTTCGATAGCCGTTGTCGCGGATGTCGGGTTCGCGTCGAGGAAAGCGGCGAGGCGTGTGCGCAACGTCGCGAGGTCTTCCGGCGAAAGCGCGTCGAGCGTCCCGGCGTTCAGGGCGGCAAGCAGGGCGATCTGGTCGATCATCCGCAAGGTCGCGAAGCGCTGCTGCGAGAGCAGGGCGCGGATGTGTTTCCCCCGGAGCATCTGCGCCTTGACGCGCTTGTCGGAAATGCCGCCGAAGCGGGTGAACATTTCGAGCTCCTGGAACTGCGAATACTGCAGGCGAACCTCGCCGGACACCTGTCGCAGGGCCGGATGCTGTGCCTTGCCGCCCACGCGGCTGACGCTGAGGCCGACGTCGACGGCCGGCCGTTGGTCGGCGGTGAAAAGGTGCGAGTTGAGGACGATCTGTCCGTCCGTGATCGAGATCAGGTTCGTCGGAATATAGGCCGACAGATTACCCGCGTCCGTCTCGGCGATCGGCAACGCCGTGAGAGAGCCTCCTCCGAGCTTGCCGGAGAGCTTTGCCGCGCGCTCCAAGAGGCGCGCATGCAAGTAGAAGACGTCACCAGGATAAGCTTCCCGACCCGGCGGTTCGCGCGTCAACAGCGCCAGTTCGCGATGCGTCGCGGCGTGCTTGCTGAGATCATCGATCACGATCAGTGCATGCTCGCCCCGGTCGCGGAAATACTCCGCCATGGTGAAGCCGGTGAACGGCGCGATCCACTGCAGTCCCGGCGAAGCCGCGGCGGACGCGACCACGAAGATGCACCGGTCCATGGCGCCATGATTGCGGATGGCTTCAATGACGCGCTCGACGGCCGTCGCCCGCTGTCCGACGGCCACATAGACGCTGATGATGTCGGCGTCCTTCTGGTTGACAATCGTGTCGACAGCGATCGAGGTCTTTCCCGTCGCCCGGTCGCCGATGATCAGTTCGCGCTGACCACGGCCGAGGGCAAACAATGCGTCGACAACGAGAATGCCGGTTTCGACGGGGCGCGAGACGAGGTCGCGGTCAATGATGGCTGGAGCCGGCCGTTCAATGGGCTCTTGGGCCTCTGCGGCAATGGGCGGCCCGCCGTCGAGCGGCCGGCCGAGGGGATCGACGATCCGGCCGAGGAGCGCGCGTCCGACAGGAACCCGCACCACTTCGCCGGTGCCCCGCACACGGGAGCCGGACTGGATCGCCGCCCCGTCATCGAGCAGGACGGCGCTGATGGTCTCCTCGTCCAGCGTGAGCGCAAAACCGGTGCGTCCGCCCTCGAAGAGCAGCAATTCGTTCAGGCGGACGTCGGGCAGGCCCGAAACGGCCGCGACATTGTCGGCGACATGCTCGACCCGGCCCACAGCTTCGGCGGAAGGACCGAGCCGCAACTGCACGATCTCGGTGCTGCTTTCGGTGAACCAGTCCGATCTCTTCTTACCGTTCTCCGTCATTCGTGCGCCAACTCCCGGGCTATGCGGTCGAGATCGCCGCGAAAACTGTTGCGCACCAAAGCATGCGGCGTGTCGATCTCCAGGCCGGCGATGAGATCGTTGTCGCAAACGACGGAGAGGTCCACCGGCCGGCCCAGTGCGGCGGCAAGCTTGGTGTGCAGGGTCTCGTCTTCGCCGGCGGTGAGCGGTCGTGCGGTCTTGAGGGTCAGCGGCGTGCCTTTGCCGATGTCGGACCGGCTCTCTTCGGGCAATGCGATGACGGCGTCGACAAGGCCGTCGATGAAGCCGGAGACCTTTGCCTCGTCCGGGAGGCGGGTGAAGAGCTTGCGGGCGATCTCGACGGCGAGCGCCTTTGCGTGCTCGGCATCGGAGGCCGCGGCCTCTCGGCGCTTCCGGTCGATTTCGGCGTCGGCGGCGCGTCTCAGCGTCTCGGCCTCGTCACGCGCCTGCGCAAGGAGCTTCGCCTTCGCGACCTCGGCGTCGGCCGCCGCGGCTTTCAGAGCCTCTCCTCGGCTTTCGGTGATCCGTTGCACCTCCTCGGCGGCCTTCTGCCGCTCCGCTTCGGCGTCGGCGCGCGCCTGTTCTGCCAGGCTCATCACGCTTGCGGCCTCGGCGCGTCTCGCCTCGATGATCGCGGCGACGGGCTTCAGCAGGAAGCGCTGCAGGAGCCAGACGAGGATCAGGACGTTGATGGTCTGCAGCCCGAGCGTCCACCAGTCGATGTGCATGACCGGATGCCCCTCAGGCGGCGTAGGGATTGGCGAACAGCACGAGCAGAGCGATGACGAGACAATAGATCGCCATGGTCTCGATCATCGCCAGGCCAACGAACAGGGTGCGGGAAAGGGTTCCGGCCGCTTCCGGCTGGCGGGCGATGGCGTCCATGGCGGCAGCCACGGCACGTCCTTCCGCAAGTGCCGGACCGATCGCGCCGAAGGAAACGGCGAGTGCTGCGGCGATGATGCTGACGATTCCGATGACGTTCATGGGCTTTTTTCCTCCTTCAGGGATGAGGATGGGGACCGGCGCTCCCCGACGGCCGCGCCGATGAAGACGGTTGCGAGAACCGCGAAAATGTAGGCTTGTACTGCGCCCGTCAGCAAGTCGAGCGCCATCAGCGGGATCGGCACGATGAGGCCCGCGAGCGACAGCACGATGCCGATGACGAAAACGCCGCTCATGATGTTGCCGAAGAGGCGCACGATCAGCGAGAAGGTCCGGGTGATCTGCTCGACGACATTGAGCGGGATCATCACCCAGCTCGGTTCGGCGAAGGTCTTGAGGTAGCCGGCGATCCCCCGTGCGCCGATCCCGTAGCCGATGGTGGCGGCGAGAACGATGAGCGCGAGCGCGGCATCCGTCTCGATATGCGCCGTCGGCGGCTCGATGCCGGGAACCAGCGACGACCAGTTGGCGACCAGCACGTAGAGGAACAGCGTGCCGATCAGGGGACGGTAGGGGCGGGGATCGACCTGCATCGTGTCACGGATCTGGCCGTCGATCGCCTCAACCAGGATTTCGAGTGCGGCCTGCATCCGTGACGGCTTCACCGAAAGCCTGCGCGTGGCGAAGAAGAACAGCAGGCCGAGCGCCGCCATGATTGCCCAGGTGACGAGGACAGGCTGGGTCAGGGGCACCGGACCGACGAAGAACAGCGGTTCGAGAACGAGTGGCGACTTCATGACATGCTCCGCGCGCGCCTGAGGATCAGGCCCCGGCCGATCACGATGCCGGCCGCGGCACTCAGGAGTGCGGTGGCTCCGAGGCGAGAAATGCCGAAGAGTGCCGCCGCCAGGACGGCGAAACGAGCCGCCTGGAGGAAGAAGGCGCGTGCGACTTCCCCGGAAGCGAAGAAGCGCGTATTCCAGCCGAGGAGGCCGAAATGGGCGAGGCCGAGGAGGCCGCCGAGCGTGAGACCCAATGCCGCCTTGAGAAGAAACATGCCGTCGAGGGCGGAGAGAAACATGTCGATCATTGGCGATGCATCCATTTCCAGGCGGAGCGGAAACCGAGCGCCGCGCCGATCATGATCAGGGGTGCGGAGAAGAAGACGCCCGTCGAAAAGGTCCTGTCGAGCCAACGGCCGAGAAGGAGCGCAAGCAGCGTCGGCACGACGATGCTCCAGCCGAGGATACCGATCTGGCCGAGCCTCGTCCCGAGCGACGGTTCCGGATCCTCGGCACCCTGCTGTTGCCGCTGGGCGGCTCGACGGGCAGCGCCGGCGAGCCGTTCGTCGCGAGGAGGTTCGTGCGGCGATGTCATGGCGCCTCCTCTCGGGACGGGTTGAACCTGTTGGCGCTGCCCGCGTCGGCGCCGAGAAGCCGGGCGAGCTGGCGAACCGCGTTGGCGTGCAGGCGCATGTGTTGGACGCGCGATTGACGACCGGTATCGACAAGCGCCGAACGCATCGCCTCCACTTCCGCCTCCAATCGCGAAAGATCATCGCCGACTGTCGCCCGCCGGCAGGCAATGCGCACCTCGCGGCCGCCGGAGATTGTAAACACGCCGCCGCTCTGCGCGCAGTAATGCATGCGCTGCTCGTGGTCCCGCCACCGCACGACGGATGCCGGCAGGACCGTCAGCAGATCCGCATGACCTGCCAGAATGCCGAAACTGCCGCTTTCGTCCTCGGCACGCACCGATCTGACGGCATCGAGATCGACGAGGACGGTCGCGGGGGTGCTGATGACGAGATGAAGGCCTGTTGTCATTTCGCGGCTTCTCCGCTCGTCCTGCGAACCGCCATTTCCTTCTCCTGTGCTTCGGCGAGCGTGCCGACCATGTAGAGCGAACTCTCCTGCCAGTCGTCGCAGGCTCCGGACAGGATGGCGCGACAGCCGTCGATCGTGTCGGCGACCGCCACGGAACGGCCGGGGACGCCGGTGAAGCCCTCCGTCACGGCGAAGGGCTGGGTCAGGAAACGCTGAAGCCGCCGTGCCCGCTCGACGATGCGGCGATCGTCGCTACCGAGTTCCTCGACGCCGAGAAGCGAGATGACGTCCTGCAGTTCGCGATAGTGCTCGATCGTCTTGCGGACCTCCATGGCGATGTCGGCATGTTCCTGCCCGACCACCATGGGGTCGAGAAGGATGGAGGAGGAGGCGATCGGATCGACGGCGGGATAAATCCCTTCGGCGGCCATGTCGCGCGAAAGCACCACCATGCTGTCGACATGGGTGGCGATCGTCGTGACTGCGGGATCGGTGAAGTCGTCGGCCGGCACGTAGACGGCTTCGATCGCGGTGATGGAGGCGTCGCCGACCGAGGCAATCCTTTCTTGCAGCGCGGCGACCTCGCTTGCGAGCGTCGGCTGGTAGCCGACACGGGAGGGCAGCCGGCCGAGCAGACCGGAAACCTCGGCGCCGGCCTGTACGAAGCGGAACACGTTGTCCATGAGGAGCAGCACATTCTGGTGCCGCTCGTCGCGGAAATATTCCGCGATCGTGAGCGCCGTCATCGGCACGCGCCATCGAGCGCCCGGCGGTTCGTTCATCTGGCCGTAGACGAGCGCCGTGCGCGCGAGAACGCCGGAGCTCGTCATGTCGAGCAGCATCTCATGACCTTCGCGCGACCGTTCACCGACCCCGGCGAAGACCGAAATCCCCTTGTAACTCTCCACCATCGCGTGGATCAGTTCCATGACCAGCACCGTCTTGCCGACACCGGCTCCGCCGAACATGGCGGCCTTGCCGCCGCGGGCAAGCGGCGTCAGCAGGTCGATGACCTTGATGCCGGTGGCAAAGATCGTCGAGGAGCCGGCCAGCCGGGCAAGATCTGGCGGCGCGCGATGGATCGGCCTCCGCGGCGTGTCGTCCGGCAATGCCTTGCCGTCGTCGCCGGTCTTGCCTGTCACGTCGAGGAGCCGGCCCAGAACCGCTTCGCCGACCGGAACGGTGATCGGCCGACCGGTGCCGAGAACGGGATCTCCGCGCCGCAGACCCGTGGTCGCCTGCAGGGCGATGGCGCGTACCGTCTCCGTATCGAGATGAGCCTGGACCTCCGCGATAACCGTTCTCGTGGCGCTGTCGGTGATGAGCAGCGCGTCTTCGATCGCTGGCAACGCGTGGCTCGAAAAGGCGACGTCGACGACCGCGCCGCGAATGGCAATCACCCTGCCCTCGATGGTCACGCTGCTGGTCATGCGGCTTCCGTCCTTCCTGGATCGGCTTCGCAGGAGAACACGCGTCCGGGACGCCGACCTTGACCTCGGTCAATTTTCAGGTCGTCCCTTCCCTGCGAAGTAGACAGCCGCGCGCTGCTGCTGGCAAGGCAATTCCTTCAGATGCCGCAGCACGCCTGTGAAGTCGTGAGCGGTCCGCTGGCGAACGAGCGCGCGTCGAGGGATTTGGCGTCCAGGAAGGCCGAAGTGTGTCTTCCTCGATGAGGTGACGGACCGCAGAGGCTTTCGTCACAAACCGACGGGTGCAATGCAATTGTGTTACTTCGTCGCATAGGCCTAACTTCGATCGAAGTTTTCGCGACGGCATCAAACGCTATGCGTCCAGCGACACCAAACCTCGCAATGAGAGGAATAGGCCGGAAAATTAAGCCGGGGAAATCCGCACCCGATGCTTGCAACCGCATCTGCCAGATCATCAATTTGGGGCATGACCACCAACGACACATCCGCGCCGACGTCCGCTTCGCGAATTGCCGGAATACAGGGCCTGTCTCTGGCGGACCTGCTCAAGCTCGCAGAAGGCCGGAGTGCTGCCGGGCAAGGTGCCGATGCGGCCGAGATCTACAAGATCTGGATCGCCTTCAACGAAGGCCATCCCTTTCTTCATCTCGTCTATTTCAACTATTCCGTGACGTTGCGCCAGCTCGGCGATATCGCAGGGTCGATCCATGCCCTGCACGCCTGCCTGAAACTCGACCCGCAGTTCGGGCCGGCCCATGTCAATCTCGGCCGCGCATTCGAAGATGCCGGTGCCGCCGCGCAGGCCATACGGCAGTGGCAGCGTTTCGTGGAGATGACGGCCGACAGCACGGCCGACCGGCTCGCACATCGCCTCATGGCGCTTCAACACATCGGCCGGGTGATGGAAAATGCTGGCCTGCTGGACGAGGCGGAAACCGCCTTGTGGCAGGCCATCGAGCTGCGCCCCGACAAGACCGAGGCCGGCCAGCACTGGAGCGCCCTCAGGCAGCGTCAGTGCAAGTGGCCGATACTTGTGTCGTCCGACCATGTCTCGACACGACAGCTGCTCGACGCGATGTCGCCGTTGGCGCTTGCATGTTATTCGGACGATCCGCTGTTCCAGCTCGCCAAGGCTTATCGTTACAACAAGTCCTTCGTCGGGCGTCCCGACGTCAGCGGGTTCGCGCGCAGCAGTCCCAGGCGCAAGTCGGGAACCGGTCAGCGGCTCCGGGTCGGCTATGTCTCGTCGGACCTGCGCGATCACGCCGTCGGTTTCGCGCTTCGTGAGGTCCTGGAGCTGCACGACAAGGAAAGCGTCGAGATCTACGCCTATTATTGCGGTGAGCCGGCCGGCAACGATGCGACGCAGGCGAGGATGAAGGCAGCGGCCGACTGCTGGCGCGACATCGCGGCCGTCAGCGACATGGAGGCTGCGCGCCAGATCGCGGCGGACGAGATCGACATCCTCGTCGATGTCAACGGCTACACGAGAAGCGCCAGAACCAGGATTTTCGCCTACCGTCCCGCGCCGGTCATTGTCAATTTCTGCGGCTATCCGGGTTCGATGGGCAGCCCCTTCCATCAGTACATGATTACGGACGATCACATCGTCCCTCCTGAAAACGAAATCTACTATTCGGAAAAAGTACTGCGGATTGCATGCAGCCAGCCGCTGGACCGCAGGCGCGTCATTGCCGAGAAACCGAGCCGCGCGAACGCGGGGCTTCCCGAGGAGGCTTTCGTCTTCGCCTGCTTCAACGGTATGCAGAAGGTGACGGAAGGCGTCTTCGCGTATTGGATGCGTATTCTCGCAGCGACGCCCGGCAGCGTGCTCTGGCTGCTCAGCGGCGACGATAGTACCGATCAGCGCCTGCGCAAGGCGGCCGAAAGCGCCGGCGTGGCATCGGAACGGCTGATCTTCGCGCCGAAGGTGCCGAATGCAAAGCACCTCGCGCGCATTGCCGTCGCCGATCTCTTCCTCGACACGTTCCCGTATGGTGCCCACTCGACGGCGGCCGACGCGCTGACTGTCGGACTGCCGGTGCTCACCTTCCCCGGCAAGAGCTTTGCCGCCCGCTTCTGCCACAGCATCGTCGCTGCCGCGGGTGTTCAGGAGACCATCTGCGCCGATCCGGAGCATTATGTCGAAACGGCAATCGCCCTCGCAAAAGACCGGGGCAGACTCGCCGGTATCAGGCAGGCCCTCGCGGCGGCGAGGGAAACCAGCGTGTTGCGCGATATTCCCGCCCTTGCCCGGCGGCTCGAAGAGCTCTTCTGGCAGATGCAGGAGGAATGCGAGCGCGGCGAGACACCCGTGCCGGACCTGCGCAATCTTGACATCTACTATGAGATTGGGAGTGAACTCGCTCAGGAGAACGCCGTCTTCTGTGAGGATGCCGTCTATCGCCGGCGCTATATCGAAAAGCTCGCCGAATGGCACGATTTCTCACCTCTCCAACACGATAGCCGCCTGTGGACGGAAGCGATCGAGCGAAGCCATTCGCGAGGTCAGGTATGAGCGGGGCGAACCGGTTCCTGCAGCGCCGCATCGAAAAGATTGCCGTCGTCGGCGCCGGTCTTTCGGGGGCGGTCATCGGGCGTGAGCTCGCCGAAGCCGGCCACGCAGTCGACATCTTCGACACGCGCGCCCACATTGCCGGCAATTGCCATACCGAGCGTGATCGGGAAACCGGTGTCATGGTCCACGTCTACGGACCGCATATCTTTCACACCGATGATTGCGAGGTCTGGGATTACCTCAACCGCTTCCAGACGTTCATGCCGTACAAGAATCGGGTCAAGACGACGGTGAAGGGGCAGGTTTATTCCCTGCCGATCAATCTCCATACGATCAATCAGTTTTTCGGCAAGGCGTTCAGGCCTGACGAGGCGCGAGCCTTCATCGCAGAACTCGCAGACGGGAGCATATCGAACCCGGCGACTTTCGAGGAGCAGGCGCTCCGTTTCGTGGGCAGGGAACTCTACGAGGCGTTCCTCAAGGGCTATACGCAGAAGCAATGGGGGTGCTCGCCCGCGGAACTGCCGTCCTCCATCCTGAAGCGGCTTCCCGTGCGGTTCAATTACGACGACAACTACTTCTTCCATCGATACCAAGGCATGCCGCAACACGGCTATACCGACATGGTCAGCCGGATTCTCGATCACGCGAACATCACGATCCATCTCGAGACACGCTTCCGTCGCGGTCAGCAGACCGACTTCGATCATGTGTTCTATTCCGGCCCGCTGGATGGCTATTTCGATTACGAATGCGGACGCCTCGGGTATCGCACGCTGGATTTCGAACGCTTCACCTATGACGGCGACTACCAGGGCTGTGCCGTCATGAACTACGCCGACGCGTCGGTGCCCTACACGCGGGTGACGGAACACAAGCATTTCTCACGGTGGGAAGACCGTACCGGGTCGGTCTGCTACCGCGAATTTTCGCGTGCCTGCGGCGCGGACGATATTCCTTACTATCCGATCCGTCTGGTGGACGACGCGGAACAGCTCGCCCGCTACGCTGCGCGCGCTGTCGAGGAGCTTTCCGTCACCTTTGTCGGGCGGCTCGGAACCTACCGCTATCTGGATATGGACGTGACGGTTCGCGAGGCGCTGGATACCGCGCGGCGCTACCTTTCTGCGCGCGCCGGAGGGGACCGGATGCCGGCGTTTCTGCACCCACCGATAGAACCGCGGGAGTTCGCTCGAGAATACGCGGATCTTCCTCGTTCAGGAATGGAAAACCTGCGCGTATCCCGGTGATCTTCGGCGCGGTGCGTGCTGACGGGCCCCCGGCGAAGCATTGGCCGGGAAATCATCGACCGCGAACGAAACCATCAGGTTCGGGCAAGCCAAGTGGACGAATAGAGTTTCTTGCTAAGTGGTAGATCCGCGTGAGCGACTGCAATCTGAGCGCGTGACCCGGCGGCTGACAAGCGCCGCCGGAGCTGGTGCCCGGAGCTCTATCGGGGGCAATTGCACACGTTCCCCGACGCTGCTGTCAATGTGGATTGTTACAGACGCCGGGCAATATCAGGGGGCCTTCGCGCATGACCTCGACAATACCTTCGCTGAGCACGAGCCAGATCAGGTCTCTCTCGACGGCCGAGGTCAAGGCCTGGACCACCGAAGACGTGGGATTGCTGTCCACCCAGCAGATCAACGTGCTGTCCGCTGCACAAGTGGCGGCCCTGGACGTCGAGGACGTCGATGTCCTCAACGCCAGGCAATTGAATGCCATTTCCGTGAGCGCAGTCGTTGGTCTTACGCTGGATCAACTGGCCGTTCTGGATCAGCTCGATATCAAGAGCCTGAGTTCCGGTCAGGTTGCCGCCCTCACCGGCGCGCAGGTCGGTGCACTGACGAGCGTTCAGGCGGAGGCCTTGACCTCGTCTCAGGTCGGCGCCCTCAGCGCGTTGCAGCTTTCGATGTTGGGCCCCGACGACATCGCCACATTCTCGCTTGCCGATTTCACGGCAATCACCGGCAGGGCCATCTCGGGTCTGACGACGGATACCCTTGCGGCGGTCTCCTCTGATCAGATTGCTGCCTTGAACACGGGTGCCGTGGCTGGTCTGACGACCGCGCAGCTTGCAACCTTGTCGACCGGGCAGGCAGAGGCGTTGACCGTCCCGCAGGTCAGGGCTCTGAGTGCGGCGCAACTTTCCGCCCTGGGAGCACAGCGGGTCGCGACATTCTCGACCTCAGAGATCGCCGCGATCACGAACAAGACCGTCGGCGGTCTGACGCCAGCCATCCTCGCGGCACTCTCTACCGACCAGATTGCCGCCTTGAACACGAGCGCGATCGGAGGTCTGATGACCGGCCAGGTCGCCGCCCTGTCGACCGAACAGGCCGCGGCGCTTTCCGTCACGCAGATCAGGGCATTGCTCTCGAAGCAAGTTTCGGCCCTGACCACGCAAGCCCTTGCCGCGCTTTCCACCGACCAGCTCGCGGCCTTGAGCACAGGTGCCATGGTCGGCCTGACGACTGCGCAGCTCGCAGCCTTGTCGACCGGGCAAGCCGAGGCGCTGTCCGCCGCACAGATCAGGGCGCTGAGCGCGGCGCAACTTTCCGCGCTCGGCGCGCAGCGGGTTGCGACATTTTCGACCGGAGAGATCGCCGCGATCACCAACAAGGCAGTCGGAGGTCTGACGCCGACCATCCTCGCGGCATTGTCCACCGATCAGATCGCTGCCTTGAATACGAGCGCGGTTGGGGGTCTGGCGACCAGTCAGGTCGCCGCCTTGTCGGCCGAGCAGGCCGCGGCGCTTTCCGTCGCGCAGATCAGAGCGTTGTTGTCGAAACAAGTCTCGGCCCTGACGACCAATGCTCTCGGGGCACTGTCGAGCGACCAGATTGCGGCATTGACCACGACCGCCCTGGCGGGCCTCACGACCAGCCAGGCCGCCGCCTTGTCGAGCGCGCAGGCCGAGGCGCTGAACGTCATGCAGGTCCGGGCGTTGAGCGCGGCCCAGCTCACGGCGCTCGGGGCACAAGGGCTTGCGACATTCTCGACCGCGGAGATGGCTGCGATCTCCAGCAATGCGCTCGGTGGCCTGACGACGGGTGTTCTCGCGTCGCTCTCCACTGGACAGGTCGCTGCCTTGAGCACGGGCGCGATCGGGGGGCTGACGACCGCCCAGATCGACGCGATGAGCACCGCACAGATCGCGGCCCTCAACGCCAGACAGGTTGCGGCCCTGAGTTCGACGCAGCTTGCAGCTCTCGGAGCCGACGATATAGCGACATTCTCGACCGACGAGATCGCGGCGATCACCAACAAGGCCATCGGAAGCCTGACGACGGGTACTCTCGCGACGCTTTCCACCGAGCAGATCGCAGCCTTGAGCACGAGTGCGATCGGGGGGCTGACGACCGTTCAGCTTGACGCGTTGAGCACAGGCCAGATTGCCGCTTTGGGTACCAAGCAGGTGGCAGCGCTGACCTCGACCCAGATTGCCGCCCTGCAGCCCGACGGCGTCGCGGCATTCTCTTCAGCGCAGATGGCGGCTTTGAGTGTCAGTGCCGTTTCCGGCCTGAGCATCGCCCAGATCGAGGCCCTATCGACAGGGCAGGTCGCCGCCTTGTCCCCGACGCAGCTTCGCGTTCTCAGTTCCGAGCAGCTTGCCGCGCTGAGCGCGGACGACCTGGCAACCTTCTCGCCTGACGACATCGCAGCGATCAGCTCGGCGGCCATTGCCGGCTTGTCTACGAGTGCGATTGCCGCGCTCTCGACCGATCAAATCGCTGCCTTGAGCACGAAGTCTGTAAGCAGCTTGACCGTCGCACAGATCGAGGCTCTCAGTACCGCTCAAGCCGAGGCACTGTCTGCCACCCAGGTCCGGGTTTTGACGTCGACGCAGCTCGCGGCCTTGGGGGCGGAAGGCATAGCGACATTCTCGACCGCTGAGATGGCGGCGCTCGGCGCGAGTGCCGTTTCCGGCCTTTCCACGAACGCCGTCGCGGCGCTCTCCGCCGCTCAGATCGGCGCTCTGAGCACAGGCGCGATCGTGGGCCTTACGACCGCCCAGGTCGCCGCTTTGAGCACCGGCCAGATCGCTGCTCTGGGTACGACCCAGATCGCGGTCTTGAATGCGCCTCAGGTGGGTGCCTTGGGTACCGAAGGCCTCGGGGCACTGTCGACCGACCAGATGGCGGCCCTTGCCACGAACGGCATCCGGGGCCTGACCACTGCCCAGATCGACGCCCTCAGCCTTGGCCAGATCGCTGCTCTCAGCACCAAGCAGGTCGTCGGATTGAGCGCCGCCCAGATTGGCGCTCTCGGCACCGACGGCATTGTAGCCCTCTCGACCGACCAGATCGCCGCCCTGAGCGCAGCCGGAATTTCGGGCTTGTCGACGAGACAGGTCATTGCGCTCAGCGGCAGCCAGGTCGAAGCGCTGACCCCCGTCCAGGTCGCCGCTTTGAGCTCCGCACAGCTCGCCGTCCTGGATGCGGCCGACATCGCGACATTCTCGACCAGCGATATTGCAGCCCTTGCCCCGAATGCCATCTCCGGCCTTTCCGCGTCCGTCGTTGCCTCTCTTTCGACCGCGCAAATTGCGGCCTTGAGCGCGTCCGGCACGTCGGGCCTGTCGACCGGCCAGATCGCTGCCCTGACTTCGGCGCAGATTGCGACCTTGAACACCAAGCAGGTCGCAGCGCTGACCTCCGAGCAGGTCGCCGCCCTGGGGACGGCGAACATGACTGTCCTGTCAACCAGTCAGATTGCCGCCCTGAGCACGGCCGGCGTATCGGGCCTGTCCACCGGCCAGCTCGCGGCGATGAGCATCGATCGCATCGGCGCTCTCACCCCGGCGCAGGTCGCCGCGCTCAGCGCCGCGCAACTCGCCGTCCTCGACGCGGACGATATCGCCGCGTTCTCAACCAGAGACATGGCCGCCATCGGCTCGAGCGCGATCTCGGGTCTTTCCACGACCGTCGTGGCAGCGCTCTCGACCGCCCAGATCGCCGCTCTGAGCACGGCAGGAATCTCGGGTCTTTCGACGAGCCAGATTATGGCGCTCGGCAGCAGCCAGTTGGAGGCGTTGACCCCGATCCAGGTTCTGGCGCTCAGCTCCGCGCAGCTCGCCGTCCTTGATGCGGACGACATCGCCGCGTTCTCGACCAAGGATATCGCGACGATCGCTCCGGCTGCCATATCGGGCCTTTCTGCAAGCATGATCGCCGCACTGTCGACGAGCCAGATTGCGGCGCTCAGCACGGCCGGCATTTCGAGCCTCTCCACCGCGCAGATCGCAGGGCTGACGACGAGCCAGATCGAAGCCCTTACCACCGACCAGATCGCGGCGCTGAATTCCAGGCAGGTTGCCGCTCTGGGGACAAGCGGCATTGCGAGCCTCTCGATTGCCCAGATTGCAGCCCTGAAGTCAGGCGGTATCGCTGGTCTCTCGACCGACCAGGTCGCGGCACTCAGCCTCGCCCAGGTCGAGGTTCTGGCGCCCTCCCAGATTGCGGCGCTGGGTTCGGCGCAGATTGCGGCCCTGAGCACAGACGACCTCGGGGCATTTTCGACCGCCGACATCGCTGCGATCACATCGAGCGCCATTGCAGGGCTGTCTCCGGGCACGCTGGCGGCGCTCTCGACCGGCCAGATTGCCGCGCTCAGCGCCGCCGGTGTGACAGGCCTTTCGACCGGCCAGATCGCCGGATTAAGCGCGGACCAGATCAAGGTCCTGACGGCTGCCCAGGTTGCCGCGCTGAGTTCGAAGCAGGTTGCCGCCCTCGGCACCGACGGCATAGCGGCGTTGTCGACGGCTCAGGTCGCCGCGTTGAATACAAACGGTATTGCAGGTCTTTCAACCGGTCAGATCGCGGCCCTGAGCCTCGGACAGGTCGAGGCTCTCGGCTCCAGCCAGATCGCCGCTCTCAGCTCTGCGCAGCTTGCGGCCCTTGGCGCGGACGACATCGCCGCGTTCACCGCGACAGATATCGCGGCGATCGCCTCGAATGCGATGCCGGGCCTCTCCACCAGCGCGATCGCGGCACTCTCGACGGCGCAGATTGCGGCACTCAGCGCCGCCGGCATATCAGGCCTTTCCAGTGGACAGATTGCCGGTTTGAGCAGAGACCAGATCGAGGCCCTGACGACGGTCCAGGTTTCCGCACTGAACTCGAAGCAGGTCGCCGCTCTCGGCGTGGACGGCATAGCGGCCTTCTCGACCGCGCAGATCGCCGCCGTGACTGCAAGCGGTGTCGCGGGATTGTCGAGTGGTCAGATCGCGG
The DNA here is from genome assembly GCF_003337715.1 of Ciceribacter lividus. Lineage (GTDB taxonomy): Bacteria > Pseudomonadota > Alphaproteobacteria > Rhizobiales > Rhizobiaceae > Allorhizobium > Allorhizobium lividum. The sequence continues at coordinate 175,469 of NZ_QPIX01000008.1, read as the reverse complement.
CACTCAGCAACGAACAGGTGACGGCGCTCGGTCCCGTCCAGATCGCGGCGATGAGCTCGACGCAGATCGCATCCCTGGGCACGGATGATCTTGCGGCGTTCTCGACCGCAGATATTGCCGCAATCAGCTCGAGAGCCATGTCCGGCCTGTCCACGAGCATGATTGCCGCGCTCTCCACGAGCCAGATTGCGGCTCTCAGCGCGACCGGCGTGCCGGGCTTGTCAACCGATCAGATCGCTGCCCTCAGTATCGACCAGATCGAGGCACTGGGTCCCGCCCAGATTGCGGCATTGAGCTCGGCACAGATTGCGGTTCTGAGCACGGCGGAGCTGGAGACGTTCTCAACCGCCGATATCGCGGCGATCGGAGCGAGCGCGATACCGGGCCTGTCCACGGGCACGGTCGCCGCGCTTTCGACGGATCAGATCGCCGCGCTCGGCACGGCCGCCATATCGGGTCTGACGAGTGGCCAGGTCGTGGCACTCGGCATCGGCCAGATCGAGGCGCTTCGTCCGGCCCAGGTTGCCGCGCTGACGTCGACACAGGTTTCCGCTCTTGGCGTGGATGGAATCGCAGCGTTCTCGACCGCGCAGATCGCCGCCCTGAGCACGAGCGGTATTGCCGGCTTGAGCGGCGCGCAGCTCGGAGCCTTCAATGTCGAGCAGCTTGAAACGCTCTCCACCAGCCAAATTGCCGCGTTGACTGCGGACGGGATCGCGGGACTGACCGCGGAGTCTCTGGGAATCCTCTCCATCGGGAAACTCGCCGCAATCAGTTCGTCCGCCATCAAGGGCCTGTCGACGGAGTTCGTTGCGGCTCTTTCCACCGCGGATATCGCTGCGCTCGGCACCTCCGCCATCGCGGGGCTGAGCAGCGCCCAGGTCAACGCCCTCAGCGCCGAGCAGATCGATGTGCTCTCGACGGCGCAGATTGCCGCCCTCAGCGCTGACGGGCTCGCCGGCTTTACCGTCGATGATCTTGCGACGTTCTCGACGGCGGAACTCGCCGCAATCAGCACGTCCGCCATCAAGGGCCTGTCGACGGCCTTCATCGCCACCCTGTCCACGTCCGAAATCCATGCATTGACGGCCGGCCAGATCGGGGCGCTGAGCTACAATCAGGTGGTCGCGATGCGTACCGACCAGGTTGCCGCATTGTCGACGGCGCAAATCGGCGCGTTGAACGCCGTCCAAGCCGCGGCGCTGGGCGCCGACGACATGGCGGGCCTCTCGACTGCCCAGATCGTCGCGCTCAGCCCCGGCGCGGTGCCGGGACTGACGACTGGTGTCATCGCCGCCTTGACGACCGCACAGGCTGAGGCCCTGACGCCCAGCCAGGTGAACGCCCTGACGGCTGCGCAGGTGAGCGCGCTGACGTCCGAAGAGTTGGCGACCTTCTCGACCGATGATGTCGAGTCGTTCAGCTCTACCGGCATCGCCGGCTTGTCCACCGAAGACATCACGAACTTGTCCAGTGAACAGCTGGACGCATTGATGGGCTCGCAGATGGGGGCGCTGAATCCGGATCAGATCGCGGCGGTCATTTCCGCGTATCTGACGGCATAGGTTGCGTCGCAAACGGGGAGCTGATCGGGCCATATTCCAGCTCCTTGCGGGTTCGATCCACACGCAGAGTATCAGCATCGAACCTAACAACCGTCATTAGTCTGTTGCGCCTCTGTTTTTCGAGATGTTTCCGGCATCGGGTCCGGTTCGGGATACCAAGGCCCAGAAAGTTGAGATCGCACGTGCCACGAACCGGCTCATCCTCAGCGTGGTGAGCTTCAGCACGAAACGTCCGACATGGGGCGACTCGCGCCTTGATTTTCATGACGCTGGATGCGCTAGGCGAGGCCGAGAACGTGACTAACGGTCACGTCCCGAGGTCAGAAAGAACTGCCGCTGGAAGCAGAACATATCATTGAAGAGGCAATATTCACCCGGACCGACTTCGAACGGCGGGAGACTGTCCAGCATGTCCTTTTCTTCGGCAGCCAGAAGATCGGACAGTTCGGCAAACTCCTCGTCCGTCGGTTCGCCGACGAAATAGGCCATGGTGATATGGAACTCATAGGTGTCGTGGCCTTCAAGCCGCATGCCGACGCACTCGGCGATTTGATCTCTCAAGGCCCGGATGGCCTTGTCTTCGGCGTCGTCTATCGGCTTCACGCCAAGGACTATGCCGTCCCTCAGTGGCCAGAAGCCTTTGATCTTCATCTGGAATTTTGATGGCCCGGCAAAGTCTGCCGCGCGAAGCCTGTTCGCGACAAAGCGGTTCGCTTCTTCGAGCGGTGTGGCGAGGGAGAGGTCCACGGGCCAGCGATCAGCCCGGCGATCCTGATCGCAGATGCCGACATAGAGCGTCATGTGCCAGCTCGAGGGTGGCAGCAACGTATAGGAATGCACCGCACGGGCGCTCCTCAGACGATCATAGAGTCCGTCGAGCCGGGCGATCAGCGCGGCCTGTGCCGTGACATGGCAGACAATCGTGTTGCCCGGGAAGTAGCGTACGGCGCCGCCTTCATGAAACTTCCGGCCGATATCAAGCGGTTTGACTGTCGAAATGAGCATGGCGGCCCTTCATCCCTTTACGTGTGTTGAAATTTCGGTCGTGTCTTCGATCAGAGCCTGTGTGCCGACCATCACCCACATGCCCTGAGCGGCAGGTGTGCCGCCCCAATGACTTTGGAGACCTGCCTCTCGGCAGATGAGTACGCCGGCCGCGAGATCCCAGAGGCTGAGATTGCGTTCGAGATAGCCGTCCGTGCGTCCGAGCGCGGCAAAGCCGAGGGAGATCGAGGCGCAGCGGTATTGCGCGACGCCCCAGCCGAGACGGCGCAGATGCGTCTCCACGTGACTGATGTCTTCCGCCGGCCAGCGGTTGTTTTCTCCGACCGCCGCCAGCCTGACATCACCGAACGTGTCATCGCGGCGCGCGGCCTTACCGTCGACAAAGAGGCCGCTGCCGGCCGTGGCGGACACCGTTATGCCCAGGACGGGGTAGCGGATGACGCCGATGTCGGGCATGCCGTTTGCCATGTGGGCGAGCGATATACCCCATAGCGGGTTGCCACGCAGAAAGTTGGCGGTTCCGTCGATGGGATCGACAATCCAGTAGTCGTCGGATATCTCACCGCCCAACTCTTCGCCGACCAGGGGCGCACCGTTGAAGATCTCGGCAACAGCCGATCTCACGAACCGTTCGATGTCCTTGTCGGCTTCCGAGACGAAATCCAGCGGTCCCTTGGTCGAAAGAGCGAGCATGTCGCGCTGTCGAAAGTGGTCAAGCGCCCGTTTCCCGGCTTCGTCCACCAGGGACACGGCGAGAGCATGGCGAGGAGACATAGCCCGTGTCACAGGCCGATATCCGCGTGGTCGGTAAGGATCGTCTGGGCACCAAGGCTCAACAGCCGTGAGGCTTCCGCGCGGTCATTGATCGTCGCCACGGCGAATTCGATGCCGCTTTCCTTCAGCCTGGCAAGCGCGTCGTCATCGATGAGTTCCGACGTGCAGTGCAGGATCTGGCAGTCGACCTCGGCAAGCAGCGCTCTTGGATCGCGCGGCGGGACGACGACCGCGAAGGCGCGGGGCGTGTCGGGCATGAGCTTGGCCGCGTGCCTGATCGCCCGGACGGAAAAGCTCGTGAGAAAGAGCCGCCCACGATCCTTGGGCCAATACTTCTCGAGTACTGAGCACGCGACTTCTGCTGTCTCCACATCATCCCCGGGCGTCGGTTTCAGTTCAACCTGCAGGCCGAGATCCAGTTCGAGAACCGTCTCGATCAGTTCTTCGAAGGTCGGTACCTTTTCTCCGACGAAGCTCGCGGCGAACCAACTGCCGACATCCATGGCCCGGATTTCCGCGAGCGTCAGTCCTGCGACCAGCCCGCGACCGTTGGTTGTTCTGTCCACCCTGTCGTCATGGATGACGACGGGATGTCCGTCGCGCGTCAGCTTGACATCGATCTCCACCCATTTGGCGCCCCGCTTCTTGGCTTCGCGGATGGCTGCAAGGGTGTTTTCCGGAGCATGCGCACTGGCGCCGCGGTGGGCAATCGACCGTTCTTTGACGAAAGGAGAGAGGGAGGTCATCGGATATCGGACTTTCTTTTTCAGGGGGAGGTGGTCAGACTTTTCCCATGCCGCTCGCCAGGACGTCGTCGCGCATGATGCGGCCGGCCAGGACGAAGACGACGAGGACGGGAAGCAAAAGGATGAGCGAGACGATCGCCGCGAGGGGGAACTGCAGGGAATAGGGGTCGAGATAGGTGTAGAGCTTGATCGGCAGGGTCTGGATCACCGGCGCGCCGGTGATGAAAGTCTTGTCGAATTCCTCGAACGAGCTGACGAAGGAGAGAAGTCCGCCCGCCATCAGTCCGGGTGCCGAGAGCGGCAGGACGACATGTATGATCATGCCCCGGGCGCCGGCGCCGAGGGAGCGCGCGGCATGAATCAGTTCGTCCGGCAGCGCCTCGAAGGATGCGATCATGAGCCGGATCATCAAGGGCAGTGTGCCGATTGTCTGCACCAGCACGACGCCGGGTAGCGAATAAGCGAGGCCAAAGGTCAGCAGAACCTGACCGACACTGACACCGACGACGATGCCGGGGATGATGCTGGGCGCCAGGATGAACATCTCCAGCGCCCTCTTGCCCGGCATCCGGAACTTCGCCATGGCCCAGGCGGTTGGGAGGGCAATCAGCGCCGTCAGGACGGTGACAGCGGACGAAATCACGAGGCTGTTGAGGAGAGCGGGCTGCAGGCCGGCGCCATCCAGCACGTCGTGCCAGCGATCGAGAGTGACGTTCTCCGGCAGAAGATCCGGGTAGCTCCAACGGTCCGACAGGCTCCAAACAGCCATCAGCGCGACGGGAAGCCCGATGACCAGAAAGAGGCCGAGGAACAGGGTCCCCGAAACGATGAACCGTTCCTCCTTTGCAATCTGACGGATTTCGCGACGGGGGTCAGTCATCGGTGTGCCTCGCATTGGCGCTCGCACCGGACGTAAGCGCATAGTAGAGGAGAAGGGCCGCGATCGCGAACGCGGAGAGCACCATGCCGATTGCGTATACCTGCTGGATGTTGCCCTGGGAGAACGCCCGGACCATCAGCACGGAGAGCGCCGACGGGTTTGGTGCCCCGACGAGATCCGGAATCGCGAAGGAACCCATGGAGCCGATGAAGGTCAGAAGAACCGCGGCGGTGATGCCGGGCATGGCGAGCGGCAGTTCGATGAAGAGGAATGCCGAGACGGGGCTCGCTCCGAGCGAGCGGGCGGCGTGCCGCATGTCTTCCGGAATGGCGGCGAAGGCTCCCGTGATGACGAGGGTCATGAAGGGCAGCTGTTTCCACGTGGTGGCCAGTATGACGCCGACACCCCATTGATCTCGTACCATCTTGGGCAATTGAAGGCCAAGCGGCAGCAGGAGGCGGTCAATGAAGCCCCCTTGCTCGAAAAGCGTGAGAACCATCAGCGAGGTGATGATCGCCGGCACGGCCATCGGTATCTTGTAGAGGCCATTGAAAAGCTTGCGGCCGAGGAAGTGCTTTCGCAACAGCATTGCCAGTCCGATCGACAGGACCAACGTCACGGCGACGGGTGCCACTCCGTAATAGATCGACGTGGTGAAGCCGCGCCACATGACGGTTCTCGTGGCGAACACGGCGTAATGCTTGAACGTGAAGGCTGACAGGCCTTCGGTCAGACCAAAGCTGCCGAGCAGGGCTTCGAAGAGAGGAAAGCCGAACAAGACAAGCAGGAAGCTGATGCCCGGGAAGAGAAAGAGGAGGGTCTTTAGGCCGGAGCGCTTCCTAAGCCAGGTCATTGCTGCCCCCCTTCAGGACGCGCATCGGTCCGATCGGTGTGATGTTGACGCGTGAACCGGTCTCGATCAGCCGATCGCTTCCGCTGCGCGAGACATGGATGTCGCTTGAGGCGATACGGATGGAGTAATGAGCCTGCGCGCCCATGAAGGAGACAGAGGTCACGACGCCCGGACCGTCGGCCGCTACCGACATGGTGATGTTCTCCGGTCGCAACGAGACCGTCGCCGTGCCTTTCGCAGGCGCGTCGAGAACGGCTGCGCCGCCCCACGGCAATTCGGCAGTCGGGCCGTCAGCCGCCACCGTGAGGAGATTCGTCTGGCCGAGGAAACTGGCGGTGAAGACGTGCGACGGGTTGCGATAGAGCTCGACCGGCGTCCCGATCTCGACGATGCGTCCGGCATTCATCACGACGATTCGGTCGGACATGGCCATCGCTTCAGTCTGGTCATGGGTGACGTAGAGGCTGGTGGAGCCGATCTTCCGGTGCAGTGCGATGAGATCGTGACGCAAGCTGTCACGAAGCTTTGCGTCGAGGTTGGAAAGCGGTTCGTCGAAAAGCAGCAGGCTCGGCTGCATGACGATGGCGCGGGCAAGCGCCACGCGTTGCTGCTGGCCGCCGGAAAGTTGCCGCGGCATCCGGTCGACATAGGCATTGAGATTGCAGATTTCGAGAGCATGCGTGATGCGCCGCAACTGTTCGTCCTTTGTGACCTTGCGCATCTTCAGGCCGAAGGCCAGGTTCTTGCGGACGGACATGTGCGGGAACAGGGCATAGGACTGGAACACCATGGCGATGTCGCGCTTTTCAGGGGGCAGGGCGTCGATCCGTCGGCTCGCCAGATGAATCTCACCGGCCGTCGGCTCGGTGATGCCCATCAGAATGCGCAGAAGGGTCGACTTGCCACAGCCGGAAGGGCCGAGAACGGTGACAAATTCACCCCTTTCGACCTCCAGGAAAACTGGATGCAGGGCAATGGTTTCGCCGAAGCGTTTGGTGATGGCGCGAAGTCGCAGCTCGGTCATGGAAAGGAAGTCCGCACATATTTGACGAGGATGGGTGGCCGGAAGTCATCCAGCCACCGTCGCGGCCGCTCGAGGGAGTGGCGGATCGGGACCTAAAGTCCGGCGAGCACCTTTTCTTCGAGAGCCTTTGCGAGTGCGTCACCCATCGGCCAGTTGGCAGGCAGGGACAGGGCGGGGTAGACGGAATCCGGCAGCATGAACCTGCGCTTGTCGGCAGAGACCTTGCCGCCGTCGATATCCGGGCGGGGAGACCTCGAAGCCTTGGTTTCCATCTTGAAAGCCTGGAAGTCAGCACTGAACGCCTCGTTGATCAGCAGCATGGCGGCCGCCGGATGAACCGCGTTGGCCGGAATGATGAAGGCGTCGCCGCTGCCGATCTGCCCATTCTTCAGAAGCGTCATCTTGAAGGTTTCAGGCAGTTCCTTGTCGGCGAGGAAGGTCATGACATGGTCTTCCCACACGGTGCCCATCACCGCCTGCTTGTTGTTGATCAGGTTCAGCGTGTCGGCATTGCCGTTCGTCAGTTCGGCGGACTCGAACAGCTTCGAGAAATAGTCCCAGACCGGCTGCAGGCAGGGGTCCGACATGGCCCAATCGTCGTTTTCCTCCCGCGATTTGGAATAATCCGTCAGCCGGTCGTGGCAGGCGCCCGTCGTGTAATTCAGTGCGACCGACTGGAGGAAACCGCCACCGGACCCGCCCTTGGAGGGAAGCGTCACGGCAAATTTCTTCGGGTTCTTCTCGGACCAGGCAAGCAACTCGTCGAAGTCCGTCGGTACATCCTTCGCGTCGATCAGCGCGCTGTCGTAGCCGATGGCGGTCTGATTGCGATGGACGATGGGGAAGGTGCCATGGACCTCCTTGCCGAAGACGACATCCTTGAACTCGGCCGGAACGGTTGCGAGGTTGGGCAGGACGGAACCGAGATCGACGTTGGCGATCACATTGGCCGCGGACAGGACCGGGTAGGAGCCGCCGCCATCGAAAAAGGCGTCGACAGGCGCGTTCTGACCGGCCTTCTGGATTGCGATCAACTGCTGGTTGGCCTGGTCGCCCTTGACGTCGGAGTATTCGACCTTGATGCCGTACTTCTTCTCGAACGGCTTGATCAATCCTTCGTTCCACATCTGCGCGAAGCTTCCGGCGAAATTGTACATGACCACGCGACCCTCGGCTTTGGCCAGAGGCACCACGACGTCATAGAAATTGTCGCGCGTAATCTTCGACACGTCGAAGGTGGCATTCTTCAGCGTGCTTTGCGCGTTTGCAGAGGCGGTGAAGGCGAGGATGGCCGAGGCCAGCAAGGCCAAAGTGCTACGTCGGTTCATGGCTGTCTCCCTATGGGTCGTAAGTTTTCCTTCTTTTTATTACTCGCAATGTGTAATATTTTTATGACGATTGTCAACGAACAGAGTGTTGCAGATTTCTCTGCAAAAACCGTACATTAAATGTGGCATGGAATTTCCCGGTCCGTGCGTGTAAGGAAGATGGGCGGAGTGTTCCGTCGATTCCCGAGGATTTTTCATCCGTGTCAGGTAATAATGGAATGCCTAGGTGAGCACCTCGAAATCATCGACGCAATCACGCCTCGGCTTCAGCGAACGGTGGGTTCTGGACGTCATTCGCCAGCATGAGCCGATTGTCCGTTCGGACCTCACCAAGCACGTCGACCTCGCGCAGCAGTCCGTGCACCGGCTGGTCGAGGGGCTGGCGCAGGAAGGCCTTGTCCGGTCTGGAGAGACGGTTCGCCGCGGACGGGGGCAGCCAAGCGCGATGCTGGAAATACGCCGTGAGGCCGCCTATTCGGCTGGCATATCCGTTAACACGGATTCCATCACGATATGCCTTGTAGACCTTGCCTGTCATACGGTTGAACAGGTCGTTCTTCGTCAGCCGTCGCTTAATCGCCGGACCGCCCTTGTCGAGATCCGCGAAACGCTGGACCGCATGGCGCGCCGCAACCATGTCCCTCCGGAGAAGATCATCGGCATCGGCTTTGCGATCTCGGGCTTTTTCGTGCCGGGAGGCGGGATCAACGCGCCGGAACCCATGAGAGACTGGTCGCTTGTCGATCTGGCGCCGGAGCTCACGGCATTCTTTTCCAGACCGGTCTGGATCGAGAACAATGCTACGACCGGAGCGATCGGCGAGAAGATGCGCGGGGCCGGCCTTTGGGCGAAGACATTCGTCTACATCTCCTTCAACTACGGTTTCGGCATGGGCGTGGTGATCGATGGCAGGCCCTATTTCGGCGCTCACGGCAATGCGGGCGAAGTCCGCCTCTCCAATCCGGTGGAGGAGGGCGAGAGCCGACCGGCGCTCCGCTACCTGATTGATGAATTGCGTCGACAGGGTGTCGCCGTCGACTCCGTCAACGACTTGCGCGACCGTTTCGACCCTTCGTGGCCTGGGGTCGAGACATGGATTGAAAGGGTCATGCCGCAACTCGATCGCGCAGTGAATGCGGTCGCCGGCCTGTTCGATCCCGAGGCGATCGTGTTCGGCGGCCAGATACCCCCTGAACTTGGTCGGATGCTGATCGAACGCGTTACTTTTTGGGGTGCGCATCGCTATGGCGTCGGGTCACCGCTGCCGAAACTGGTGCTCTCGCAAGCGAACGTGGATCCGTCGGCGGCGGGCGCGGCGATGCTGCCACTCGATGCGCTTTTCTACCGGCGTGAGAGGGATTAGCGTCCGCAGTGAACGGGTCGAGGAGCGCTCCCTTCCTCGAAGCGCGAGTGTCGAGAAGTCGGCCCGGCATCCACCGTCAGCATTCCACTTCGTTCCAAGATCATGGTTATGACTGAGCGCCGTCGAGGGCTTCTTCGCCAGGGCATCGACTCATAGACTTTGACACCAGATTTCTCGTGGCGACGAGCTTCACGGCGGCGAGGTAATTTCCCGGACACTTGTCGTATCGAGTTGCAATGCCTCGAAACTGTTTGATCCGATTGAAGAAACGCTCCACGAGGTTGCGCTGCCGGCAAACCCGGCGCGAAAAGACGAAGGAGTTCTTGCGGTTTGTCTTCGGGTGGGGATCTTCCCTGACGTTCTCGTAGAGCCGGATGTCCGCGCGGGAAAACTCGTTCATCTCTTGCCGCAATGGTCCCTGCCAGAGGGTGGCATCCATGCCGCTTTTCCCGTGGCACGTTTCCGACCGGCCAAGGTGCGTATCTTCCTCGACATGTTGATTGCGGCGGAACGTAATCGAAGCCGCGAAAGCCGCACGTCCCGGCGGTAGCCGGGACGCAACGCTGTTGCAGGGGACGCGTCCCGGAAGATACTCAGTTGACGCCGTTTTCGTGAAGGAATTCATCCAGCACGCCGAAGCCGCCCTCGGCCAGCGTTTGCATGTGCTCACGAATAAAGTTGGTCGGCTGACTGGCGAGATAGAAATGCTCGTAGAGATCGACACGTGCACCGAGCGCAGAGCCGACGAAATCCCAGGCAAGACGGAAGATGCGGGCGCGATGCTCGGCGTCCTTGCCATTGGCCGACGGCATGTACTTGTCCAGCAAGGGCTGCATCGCCGGGTTCTTGAAGGCTTCCAGAGCGGGGGTGGCGAGCAGGTTGTGCGCGCCGATCGACTTCAGCAGTTCCGCCATGCGGCTCATCCAGCTCGGCATCTGCGCGCGGACGGCACGGAGCGGCCTGTCATCGCAGAAGAAGGCACCCGATCCCCAGTCGCGGGCGTCGATCATCGCGGCCCTGGTGGCAGCGCGGGTCAGTTGGGAGTATGACCACAGCTCTCCAAGCCGCATGGCCACGTCCGGCTTCTTCTCGACATTCATGATTTGGGCCATGCGCGTGCAGAGATCATAGGCGAACTCAAGCTTGACGGCGGCGCGTGTCGAGGTCTGCTGAAACACGTTCGCGGCCCATCCCGCGGCTCTGAGATTGTTGTAGGCGTTGAGATCGCAGTCGATGAACATGCGCTCGTGTGGAACAAGCACGTCATCGAAGATGACATAAGTGTCCTGTTCGTCGAAGCGGCTGGAAAAGAGCTGATCCTGCTGCGGTGCAGTCGTGCCGTAATGGTCGCGGCAGACCTGGATGACACCTTTCGTCTTGACGGGGATGGAGAACATCAGGGCGTGTTCGGCTGCGCTGCCGGGCGGAAGAGGCCCCGCCGGATAGACGAAGATCTCGTCGGCAAAGGGACCGAGCGTCGCGAGGATCTTGGCGCCACGCACAATCACGCCCTCGTCGGTGCGACCGACGGCCTTCAGCGCGATTTCACCGTTCAGGCCGATCAGTTCGCCCACGCTCTTGTCGATGGCGGGCTGGATGATGGTGTGCGTCATCGACAGGTCCTTCTCCACTACCTCGCGGTAGAAGGCATGAAGACGGTCATACGATGTGGCGTCCCCCTTGCTGGTGAAAATGTCCTTGCGGGCGACGAAGCCGGCCAGCGTCACGTTGACATAGTCGGGAGTGCGACCGAGCATGCCGCAGGAATACCGGGCGAACCGCTCGAAGGCGCGGTGGCGCCGCTGAAGGTCGTCGGCATTGCGGGGTACGATGAGGCTCGCATTCATCGGCTGACCCGTTACCGGATCGGGAACGAGGCAATCCTCTGCGTATCGGTGCTGCCAGTCGAAATAGCCCGCCATCCCCAGGACAGAGCCGCGGAGAACCGGATGGGTGGTAACGTCCTTCACCCGCTCATTGCCCAGCCAGATCTCCCGATCGTCCTTCAGCCCCTCGATGAACTCTTTTCCCGTTCGTGCTGCCATTCTGGTCTCCTCCTCACATGGACGCGCGTTCTTCTGAACCCGATAAGAACCGGAGCTTGCTCTGCAGCGGCAGCCCCGCCAATGGATGGATTTCCTCTTCTACTGGACATTTTCCACCTTCGACGCCGCACGGATCCGGTGGCGGTAGGTCGACGGGGTTTCACCGGTCAACCGTTTGAAGAAGCGGAAGAAGTAATTCACGTCCTCGAAGCCGAGAACGCCCGCGAGTTCCTTCACGCTGATCCCGGAGAACGAAAGATATCGCCGCGCCTCCTGGACGATGCGATCGTTCAGCACCGCCTTCGGTGATCGCCCGGCACTGTCCTGGCACAGCTCGTAAAGGCGCGACTGCGTTATGTTGAGGTCCTGCGCATATCGGGCGACGGACCAGTGTTCGGGATAATGCACTTCGACGGCTTCGAGAAATCGCCGATAGAGCGACGGCTGGCCGCTGCCTGAAGCAGACGCCTGGCCGTCTTGCGTTCCCAGTTCGAGTACCTTGGCGACAATGAAGGCCGCCAGCAACCGGACGGCCCCCTGCCGAGAGGGGGCTGCCGAGCGGAGCTCGGGCGCCAGCAGGCTGAAGCAGCTCAGGATCACGTTGACCGTCTCCTGCCCCTTTTCGCAGGAAAGATCTGCACAGAAGGGACGAAGCGCCTCCCGTTGAACCGGTAGATCATGGTGGCGAGCCATCTGCCACAGCAGGTCCTGGCGGACGGTCAGCACATGCCCGATCGCATCACCACACAATGAAAATGCGTGCGGCACGGCAGGCGGAGTGAAGAAGACGGCGGGACCCGTGCCTGCATGGCGCTCTTCATCGAGAACGAAATCGAACATGCCCGACTCGATGACATGAATCTGCAGGCAGTCGGCGTGGCGATGGGGCGGCGGCATGCGCCCCATCAGTTCAGCAAACCGGTGGATGGTCTCGTATTGAACTCCCGCCTGCGAGACGGGCTCGCCCCACAGGTCCATGACATTGATGTCCGGTATCACGCTGCTGGGACGCGTGAAGTCCGGAAGGGAGAGCGTCGCGCCGGCGACGTCACCAGGCAAGGTCGCGGGATTTTCCCATTGGCGGCCTTGCCTCTGTGGGGGGCGCAGTTCACTGCGGCAGGCTGAAGACGACATTTGTCTGGCCGGTGCCCGATGAGGGGAAGTATTCCGTGATGACCTCGCCGCGTCCCTGATACCGGTCCCAGCCCAGCGCTCCGAACAGCATCACGGTGTCATGCATGTCGCCCTCGCCGTCGCAATACTCGGCATAATCCGGCAACATCTTGAGGAAAGTCGAAAAATCGCCGTTCTGCCATAGTTCGAGCACGCGCAGATCGACCTGCCGGTTGAACTCGGAGGAGATCGTGGTGGTCCCGTTATTCTTGGCGTAGAGCTCGTTGGGCCAGATCTTGTGGGAGAGGGAGCCGGACGCGATCAGGGCGACGTTTGAATCGCTCGCTTCGATGGCCTCCATGATGGCCTCCCCGAGGCGCCGCGAAGACTCGTGGCTGTGCACGGTGCACATTGCGCCCACGGATACGACCTTCATCTTCCGCTCCAGGTTGCGCATCATGAAACGCATTGGAACGATCGTGCCGTATTCGAGATCGAGACTGTCGATCTGGTGTGAAAGGGTCGAGACCCCCTTGGCATTGGCCTTTTCGGCGATCAGATCGCCCAGGGCGGGATTGCCCTCGAATTCGTAGTCGAGGTCCCGGATGAATTGCGGGAACTCGTGGCTGGTGAACCTTCCCTTGAAGTGATGGTTTGCATTGATGTGATAACCGGCGTTCACGAGCCAGTGCGTATCCAGCACGATGGCGGTGTCCGCGCCTGCCAGCATCGCGCGTCGACCGATCTCGGCATGACCGTCTATCGCCGCCTTTCTCAAGCCTTTGAGCGGACCCTCCATTTCGGAAAGCAGCATTGTCGGCACGTGTGTGACCTTGGCCGCCAGTACGAGTTTGCCCATCATTTCCTCCCAGAAAATCATTAACGTGTTATCTATATGTCGCGGGCCGTGAGGTCACTTTGATCTGAATCAAATCAACGGATCGGCGCGAGATGTGCTGTTGGCGGAATAGGCCGCTTGCTCGATCCCTACGATCCTCGCACAGCAGTCTGGCCGAATGACTGCCCTGTTCCGCGGGTTCGATGCCGACTTGCGGTCGGGATGCCGCCGGCCGCAAGACACCCTGCGGCCGTGAGAAAAGGTCAGCCGAAGGCCAGGGTTGGGACGTCGACGATCGTCGACCCGCCGTCAACGGTCAGGGTTGCGCCAGTGATCATGGATGCCTCCGACGAGCAGAGGAACGCGATCACGGTCGCCACCTCGTCGGGATGGGCGGGGCGACCGAGAGGGACATCGCGCGTGACGATGCCATAGGCTTCCTCGCGGCTGGCAAGGTTCATCCTCGCCCGCAGCTCATCCATCTCCGCGTCGGCCATCTCGGTGGTAACCCAGCCGGGGCAGACCGCGTTGCAGCGGACGCCTTGCCGGCCGAAGTCACGGGCGATGGAGCGCACGAGCCCGATCTGGGCATGTTTGGTCACCGTGTAGCCGAATGCGCTGGCGGGTGCCGCGAGACTGGCGATGGAGGCGGTCACGGCAATCGCGCCCTTGCGGCGCACCAGTTCCGGCATTGCCGCGCGCAGCAAAACGAATGCCGTGTCGAGGTTCGCCCGGCAGGCATCCGTCCAATCGCGGTCGGTGGTCTCGGCGATTGTCGCAAAACCATGGCCGCCGGCATTTGCCACCACCACGTCGAGGCCGCCGAACTGTTCGACGGCTTGCGTAACTGCCGACTGGGCCTGAACCGGATCTGCCGCATCGCCGACGAAAATGGCCGCCCCGATCGGTTCGGCGACGGTTTCCAACTGCCCCTGGCGCCTGCCCATGATGACGACCTTTGCACCCTCTTGTGCCAGGCGTCGCGCCGTTGCCGCCCCGATGCCGGTTCCGCCACCCGAAATCAGAGCCACCTTGCCAGCATACCGGCCGTTCATCGGGCGATACTCCCCGCCGGTACGATGCCTTCGGCGACCCATGCGTCGAATTTCGCCAGCACGGCATCGCAGAACTCGGCATCGTTGATGTGACAATCCAGTGCCGTCATTTCCACCCGTCCACGCATCGCCGCTTCGATTTCGGCGGTGAATGCCGCCAGACCCTCCGGATCATGCGCCGCTTCTCCGGGACGGTCCCATTCCTCGATGCCGCCTTTCGGAAGAATGAAGTGGGTGGCGCCACCTGCTTGGGCGAGGCGTTCCGCCATGGCGCGGGCGAGGTGGCGGCGCTCCTCGACATTGAACGCCACGTTCTTGATCAGCCGATTGTGCTGATGGAAGGGGCGATCCTTGAACCGGTCGGGAATATCCTGCCAGCCGGCGAGATCCAGAATGTCCGCCGCACCGGGCGCCACCAGTTGCGGTGTCCGGCTGCGTCCGGCGCCTGACAGCCGGTCGGTGCCGGCACTGACGAGGGAACCGTGCTGAACGTTGACGAATTCCTGCAGGGAGAAGTCCATCACACAGGCGAAGACGCCTTCGGCGGCAAGTCGCTCGAAAGCCATGCCACCCATACCGGTCGTGTGGAAGACGGCCACGTCATAGCCCCGCTTCATCAGTTCCGGATGCAGCCTCTTCATGTATTTCAGGCATGACGATCCGAGCGAGGTCATGCCGATGACGGGTCGGTCGAAGGACGGGGCCTCGACCGCGCGGGCGGCACCGAGGACGGCGCCGGCCGCCTGGCTGAGCGACGACTTGCACAAGGGGTTGAGACCATAGAGACCACCAGCCCAGAGGATGAACTGCACGTCGGCCGCCATACGCTCAGCGGCAATCAGCGGCGAGCCCGCCACCGTCGAGACGAGATATTTCGGTACGCCGATCGGCAGAGATTGGGCGCAGTCGAGCGCAAGATCCGTGCCCATGGTGCCGCCCAATGCGATCATGCCGTCGAAGCGGCCCTCATCGAAGAGGCGCCGCGTCATCACGGCTGCCCCGGCGCTCATGCGTTCGAAGGCTTCGCCCTCTTCGCCGAGGGCAATCAGGTCGGGTATCGTCGTGCCGACGGCTTCCGCCACCTGATGCTTGCTCACTGCGACCGGAAAAGTGGCGTCCCCGAGGATGCTGACATCCATGGCAAGTGTGGCGCCGCCCTGGGCCTCGATGCGCTCGATGAGATAAGCGAGTTCCGCGGCTTTCGTGTCGAACGTGCCAATGACCAGAATTGTCTTTTTCATGGTTCCCCCTTTGACATTCGGGCTTATTGGAAAAAGGCAGTACAAAGGTTGTGTGCTTCGGCCACGAAGCGCTCGTTGCGCAGCGTCCCACCCGTCTCGTGTATCCTCGGCACGATCCAGCCAACATAAGACAGTGCACGTATCGTGATGAAAACATCAAGGCTCGTAAGGTCCAGCACTCGCCGGCTGAGATAGCCTTCAATGAGGGCAGCCTTCAGGTCGGGATAGTCCGGTTCGGTCATGTTCTTCAGCAGAACCGTCGCCATGTCGAACTGCCGATAGCCGAAGCCGCCGTCGTCGAAATCGATGATCTTGATCGTCTCTCCATCAAGCAGCACGTTTTCGCGGACGAGATCCGCATGGATCAGTCCGTAATCCAGGTCGGGACACAGTTCCGCAACCCGGTCCCGTGCCGCCTGCCGGAAGCGGAGAAACAGCTCCCGGGTATCCTCGGAGAGTGTGGGGTTTTCCCAGAAACGCCCCCATACGGGCGTGTCGCCCAGGAGACCTTCCAGGTCCCAGTGGCAACGCTTGAAACCGGGCGGACGCTTCCAGGCGTCACATGCTGCGTGCAGACCCGCCATTTCCGAACCGATGGCGTGGAAGGCGCCCAAGCGGTCCTTCAGGGCAAGGGGCTGGCGACTTTTGCCGAGTGGAGTGCCCGGCAGCCAGCTGACGACGTCAACGAAGAAGGTGTCGACGCATTCGAGAAGCCGGCCATTGCGTGACGGCAGGGGCCGCGGCACATGCAGGCCGGCCTTTTCCATCGCTTCCAGCCACTGCAATTCGGCGACGAGTTCGTCCCTCTCGCGGTAGCCGGGTCGCTTGATGCGAAGCGCATAGTCGCCCCGCGCGGATTTGACATGATAGACCCGGTTTTCCCTGCCGGCCACAAACTCGCAGTGGGTGTCCGTCAGTCCCCAGATTGCAAGGGATGCCTCCACGGGACTGCTCATATAGACACCGCCGCCTCGCCGATGACCTCGTCGAGCGTCGTCATAAGCAGGTCGAGATGCTCTTCGGCAAATGGCATCGGTGGACGGATCTTCAGGGTGTTCTTGTAGCGTCCCAGTTTCGACAGGATGATGCCGCGCTGCCGCATCTGGTTGACGACGCGGTCGGCGAAGGCGACCGCAGGTTCCTTGCTGTCTCGGTCGAGCACGAATTCGGCGCCGAAGACCATACCGGACTGACGGACGTCGCCGATGACCGGATACTTGCCGGCCAGTTCCGTCAGGCGCTGATGGGCCAGAAGTCCCATCTTTTCGGCGTGCGCCTGAAGCTTCTTCTCCTGCAATTCCTCCAGCACCGCCATGGCGGCGGCGCAGCTCACGGGGTTGCCGCCGAAAGTGTTGAAATAGCGGAAGGATTTGCGGAAGCGGGCCATGATCTCGGCGCTGGTGACGAGACCGGCGACGGGATGGCCGTTGCCCATCGGCTTGCCCATGGTCACGACATCCGGGGTGACGCCCTGTTTTTGATGTGCCCAGAAATGCGTGCCGCATCGGCCGAAGCCGGACTGCACCTCGTCGCAGATTAGAAGACCGCCAGCCCGCTTGACGGCCTCGGCCGCCGGTTTCAACCAGCCCTGCGCTTGCGCGGGAAAGCCCTCGTTCAGGAAGAGCGGGCACACAACGAGCGCTGCAAATCCGATGCCGCTCCTTTCCAGGTCGTCGATCGCCTCCTGCACCTTTTCGGCGAAGCGCTGGCCGTCCGGATCGGGGATACGATAGCTGTCGGGCGCTTCGACGTGACGGAAATACTGGCCGAGGCCGAAGCCCACTTCCGGTACGTTGCTCTTGGAAAGATGGCTCACCAGCGTGGTATTGCCATGATAGGTGGCATCCGTGGCAATGATGCCCCGCTTGCCGGTCATCGCCTCGGCCATGCGCAGCGCGATATCGTTGGCCTCCGAGCCCGTGCAGGTCAGGATTGCGGTCTTGAGCGGGTCGTCATAGGTCGCGGTCAGGCG
This sequence comes from Ciceribacter lividus, assembly GCF_003337715.1. GTDB lineage: Bacteria > Pseudomonadota > Alphaproteobacteria > Rhizobiales > Rhizobiaceae > Allorhizobium > Allorhizobium lividum. The sequence continues at coordinate 157,667 of NZ_QPIX01000008.1, read as the reverse complement.
TTCCACATAGTCGAGAATGCCTTCGTGCAGGTAGCGGGTATGTGTATTGAGCGTCGCCGCCTGCCGGCAGATCGCTTCCACAACACGCGGATTGCAGTGCCCGACATGCGGAACGTTGTTGTAGCAGTCGAGATACTTGCGGCCGTCGTTATCCCATAGCCAGACGCCTTCTCCGCGCACCACGTGAACGGGTTCGTCGTAGAATGTCGAGACGTTGGGGCCTAGCAGGGCGCGGCGGCGCGCAACGAGGTCATTCATGGTCGTACCTTCTCTGTGTATTCGTGCAGTTGCCAAGGGTGCGGGTACCCTCCTCGTCCGGCGTCATGGCTGAGGGCCGGTCGGGCTTTCCTGACGCCTTTTGCGGAAGCTGGTGATCGCGAACACGATCAATGCGGTCACGGCCAATCCGATCAGCGTGGCGGAGATCGGTCGCTCGAAAAAGACCAGCAGATTGCCGTTCGACAGGCTCATGGACTGCGCGAAGCGCCATTCGAAGAGCGGGCCGAGCACCAGGCCGATCACCATCGGGAAGGCCGGGATGTCGTTGCGGATCATGATCCGGCCGATGATGGCGAAGACGACCATGATCAGCGCATCGCTGATGCGGTAGTTCTGCGTATAGGAGCCGATCAGTGCCAAGATCATAACGCAGGCGCCGATGAAGCGGGGATTGATGTTGGCGAGGCGCGTTATGTATTTCGTCGCGAACAACAGGATCACCAGGATCAGGATGTTGACGAGAAAGAGCGAGGCGTAGAGGCCGCTGACGAAATCCGGATGATCGACAAACAGCCGGGGTCCAGGCACGATGTTGTGAATCATGAAGACAGTCAGGACCATCGCCATCAGCGGATCGGTCGGCATGCCGAGCGACAGCAGCGGGATGAGAACGGTCGAGGTGCAGGCCGAGATGGAGCTTTCCGACGCGATCAGACCTTCCGGAGCGCCCTTGCCGAAACGTTCGGGCGTCTTGGACAGGCGCTTGGTGATGGAATAGCTCAGGAACTGCGCCCCGAACTCACCAACGCCGGGCAGAAGGCCCATGGTGAGGCCGAGGCCCACCGAGCGGCCCAGGACCTTCGGATAGCGCAAGGCCTCCAGAAGACCGCGGAAGCGGTTGGTGTATTCGATCTTGACGGCCGGACCCGTTCGGGTTGGTGTGGTCAGCAGCACGAAACCCTGGCTCATGGCGAAGAGCCCGATGACCGCCGGTACCAGCGGCACGCCGCCGAGGAGCCAGCTTTCGTTGAAAGTGTAGCGCTGGGTGTTGAAGACGCTTTCCATGCCTACGGTGCCGAGGAACATGCCCATCCCCAGCGACATGATCGCGCCGCCGATCTGGTTGTAATGGGCGAGGATCACGGAGGAGATCGCCAGGATCGCGATGGCGACATATTCCGGGGCGCCGAAATTCGCAGCGATCCTGGCCAGGTAGGGCGCAAGGAATACCAGGGCGAGGACGGAGCAGATGCCGCCGATGAAGGAAGAGGAATAGGCCAGCGACAGGGCCCGATGGGCCTCGCCTCGGCGGGTCATCGGATAGCCGTCATAGGTGGTCAGAACATTGACCGGCGTGCCGGGCACCTTTATCAGGATTGCCGGAATGGCGCCTCCGTACCAAGCGCCGCCATAGGCGCCGAGCAACAGGGTGATGCCGGCCAGGGGCTCGAGTTGCAGCGAGAACGGCAAGAGGATCGCCATCGCGCCGGCAGGTTCCAGCCCGGGAATGGCGCCCACGGTAATGCCGCAGACCGCGCCGAGAAGCAGGGCCAGGAGAACCTGGTAGGTCGTGATGTGTTCGATACCGGCAAGGATGCTGTCCATGGGGGATCCTCAGAGGTAGATAGCAATCGACCGGACGAACCAGTCAGGAAAGAAGGTCTCGTAGAGCGGCGCCATCGGGAACCACAGGTCCATCCCGACGCGGAACACGATCACGACGAGGACGACGAATAAGGCGGCCTTCAGACGCCACGTCGTGCCGCGCAGTCCGGCCATCCAGACCACGACCTGGAGAAAGATGAAGGACGAAAGGGCAAAGCCGATCCAGCCGACAGCAAAGAGATAGACGAGAAAGACGGCCGAATAGGAGAGCGCCGGGCCGAGCGCGCCGAAAGCCCAGAAGGACCTTTTCCAGAAGTCGCCCGAAAATCCGGCCGCCCTGCCGGAGCGCAGCCAGGACGCCACCTGGAACAGTGCAGCGATTATGGTCGCCGTCAGGGTGAAAATCGGCCAGGTGGAGGGCTCGACCCACCAACCCTTTTGCATGGGGGCCGACCGCGTCGCGATCGGTAGAAGCAGGAGGAAACCGACGGCCAGGAGCGTGAAGATCAATGCGATCAGGCCCTGTGCCTCGGGATGAATGAACTCGGTATGCTCCGGATCGTCGGGCAGCGGTACGCCATGCGGCACCGGCTCGAAACCGGCAGACCCCTGTTCGGTGGTCATGGTTTCTCCTTTGCGGCTTTTGCCGCGAGATCGGTTTACATCGGCTGGAATGGAGGAGCCTGCAGTTCGGCTCACGTGGAAAGGGGGCGGCTAGGGCCACCCCCCACGTCACGTCATTTCTGGGTGTCGGCGACCAGAGCTTCGGCTGCCGTATAATCCGCATCGATCCGGGCCTTGGCCTCGGTCGGTCCGATCCAATAGACCCCGGCTCCGGTATTCTTCGACACTTCCTGTGCCTTTTCCGAGGCCATGGCCTTCTCGGCAATCCCGGCCAGCTTGTCGACGATCTCCTGCGGCGTGCCCTTCGGCAGGAAGAGACCGTTCCACAAGGTGATCTTCAGCCCCGGCACCTGCTCGGACAGAAGCTTGACGTCGGGAGTGAGCGAAAGCGGCTTGTCGGTATAGGCGGCGAGAACCTTGACGCTGTCGAGGCAGGGCAGGACCAGCGCCATCGACGTCGCCATCACGTCAACGTCACCCGACTGCAGCAGGGCGCAGTCGAGAAGATCGGCCGGCGTGTCGGCGGCAAACTTGAAGCCCAGCTTGTCGGCTGCGGCGAAAGTCGCCATTGTCGGAATAACGTCGTAACCGAAATGGCCGAGCTTGACCGGCTTGTCCTTGGCATAAGCCGCGAGGCTCGCCATGTCGCTGTACGGCGCATCGGCGCGACCGACCAGAGCGAAGGGATAGGTAAGGAAGATGCCGACCGGCTCGAAACTGGCCCGATCATAGGGGGCGATCTGTTTGATCACATGAACCGTCGGGACATCGATCACGAAAGATCCGACCGTATAGCCGTCGGGGTTGGCCTGGGACACGAAGGTCGCGCCTTCCACGGCGCCACCGCCGGGCCGGTTGACGACCTTGGCCGGTACCCCGGTTTCCTGGGTGAATTCGTCTGCGATGATGCGCGTCAGCTGATCTTCCAGGTCGCCTGGAGGCCACGGCACGACAAAGGTCACCGGGCGTTCGGGATATTCCGCCATCGCAGGTGGTGCGAAGGCAAGCAGAGCGAGTCCGACCATAAGCAAGCGTGATTTAAGCATTGACAACCCCTCTTTGGTTTATTATTGTCACCACTAGTTCAATATTAGCTCCCAGCTCTATTGTCGTCAATCAATTTTGAACGATTTGGCGTTCGGGATCTGTGTCCGGTGATGGGTTTCATGTCGACAACGGTAGCCAAAGCTCTCTCTCTGTTGGATTTTTTCTCGGAAGCGGAGCCTGAAATCGGACTGTCCGAACTCGCCCGCCGGTCCGGTATAGACAAGGCAACCGTGCACCGCATGCTCGTGGTCATGTGTGATCGCGGCCTTGTGGAACAGCGTGGCGGTGCCCGCCTTTACCGCTTGGGTGCGGGCGTGTTGCGGCTGGCACGTGTACGCGAGACGGCCTTCCCAGTGACCTCGGTCTTTCAGCACTCGCTCGACGCAATATCGGGGGAGATTGGGGAGACTGCCCATGCCTCACTGATCTCGGGGCGGGCGCTGGCGACGATCGGTGTCTCCGAGAGCAATCGCGGCAGTCGCGTTTCGCTTGTTGCCGGGGAAATCCTGCCGATGCACAGCACAGCCTCGGGACTGGTGATTCTGGCGTTTTCCAAGCCGGAGATGGTCGCGCGCATCCTCGGTGAGACGCTGATCGCTAAGACATCCCGCACACTGACGGATCCGAGCGTGTTGAACGTACGCCTTCAAGAGATCCGTCTCACCGGTTTCGCCGAGGCAGATCAGACGAACGAAGACGATGTCTACGGGATCGCCGTTCCGGTATTCGATCGCGACGGCGCGCCCGTTGGGGCGCTCGCGGTCGCCACACCCGCTCACCGGATGACAAACGAACTTCGGCGTCAAGCCATCGCCGCGCTGTTCCGGGAGGCTGAAAAGGTCAATCATGGGACGGACGGGCGCCCGCCGGCCGCATTCGTGGCGGCGGCTTCCCGATTTGCCCAAGCTCAGCACTGAACTCTTCCCGTTCCGCTGACGTCCCTACTTGCTCCGCCATGCGACTGGGCCCCGCCACAAGCGGGGTTGACCGATTCCGTTCTCCGGCGCATGATATAAACCGATGGTGTAAATATCAAACCGAAGCGAGCCGAGGCCGCCATGAACCAAGACCGTATTGACGTGCTTCGCGCGGTTCCGCTCGCAGCCTTCCAACACGTGATTAACGGACGCCGTGTTTGCGCCTCGGACGGTGGTGCCATGTCCGTGATCTCGCCGGTCGACGGGACGGTGCTCACGACGATGGCACGCGGGACGCGGGAGGACACCGATGCCGCCATCGCCGCTGCCCGGCAGGCATTCGACAGCGGCATCTGGTCCGACGTGGCTCCGGCGGTGCGCAAGAAGATCCTGCTTAATTGGGCCGACCTGATCGAAGCAAATGCCCTGGAACTCGCTGTTCTCGGCGTGCGCGAAAATGGCACGGAAATCGGCATGGCGCTGAAGGCGGAGCCGCTGTCGGCGGCTGCCACGATTCGCTATTACGCTGAAGCCGTCGACAAGCTGTTCGGCGAGGTCGCTCCGACGGATCCCGCTTTCCTCGGGCTCGTCCATCGCGAGCCTGCGGGTGTCGTGGGCGCCATCGTTCCCTGGAATTTTCCCCTGATGATCGGCGCCTGGAAGTTCGGCCCGGCTCTCGCCGCAGGATGTACCATGGTGCTCAAGCCGGCGGAAACCGCTTCGCTTGGTCTGGTGCGGCTGGCCGAATTGGCCCTGGAGGCAGGCATGCCGGCCGGCGTGTTCAACGTAGTGACCGGCGAGGGGGCCGTCGTCGGTGCCCGGATCGCGGAATCCATGGACGTCGATGTCCTGGTGTTCACTGGCTCCGGGTCAACCGGACGACGGCTGCTCGAAGCTGCGGCTCGGTCGAACCTTAAACGGGTCTATCTGGAACTCGGAGGAAAGTCGCCGAACATCGTGTTCGCGGACGCTCCGGATCTGGACGAAGCGGCGAGAGTGTCGGCACACGGCATCTTCCGGAATTCGGGCCAGGTCTGCATCGCCGGCTCGCGCCTTCTCGTCGAACGCCGGATCCATGAGGAATTCGTCGAAAAACTGGCCTTCCATGCCGCATCGATCAAGGTCGGCAATCCGCTCGATACGGCAACCCAATCCGGTGCCGTCAATTCCGAGCGGCAACTGAGGCAGAACCTGCAATTCGTTGAGGAGGCGCGCGGCCAGGGGCGCAAGGTCATCGGCGGCCAGCGTATCCTGGAGGAGACCGGCGGTTTCTACATGTCACCTGCCATCGTCGCGGATGCGGCGAGAGAAGACCGCGTCTTCCAGGAAGAGGTGTTCGGTCCCGTCCTCGCTGTGACGGCCTTTGACACCGAGGCGGAGGCCGTGGCTCTCGCCAACGACAGCAAGTACGGCCTCGCGGCAGCGATCTGGACATCCAATCTGTCGCGCGCCCACCGGATGGTGCGCAAGATCAGGGCCGGGTTGGTGCACGTCAACACTTACGGCGGCTCCGACCTCACCATTCCGTTGGGCGGTGTCAAGCAGTCGGGTAATGGACACGACAAATCGCTCCATGCCTTCGACAAATACCTGGATCTCAAGACGGCATGGATAAAGCTGTGATGCGCGCACTGGTTCTCGATTTCGGCGGAGTGATTTCCAAGACACTGTTTGAGACGCATTCACTGTCGGAAGCCGCGCTCGGGCTGCCTTCGGGAACGCTGACGTGGAGGGGTCCCTTCGACCCAGATGGCGACGATGCCTGGCGTGCGATGCAAGCCGGGGAGATGACGGAGCGCGACTACTGGGCCTTGAGAATGCGCGAGACCGGCGCCCTCATCGGCGAAGCGTGGACGGAATTTCCGGAGTTCGTCGGCCGCCTGCGCGGGGCCGAGCCGGAAGCTGTCATCCGTCCGGAAGCGCTCGACGCGATCACACGGGCCAAGGCGTCCGGCTGCAAGCTCGCGATCCTGTCGAACGAGCTTGATCTCTTCTATGGCAAGGATTTCCGCTCCAGACTGCCCTTTCTAGCGGATTTCGATCTGATCGTGGACGCGACCTATACAGGGATACTGAAACCCGATCCCCGAGCCTTCCGGTTCGTGACCGACGGATTGGCGATCGAGGCGAAAGACTGTGTCTTCGTCGATGACCAGGCCAAGAACTTAAACGGCGCCGTCGCGGTCGGCATGCCGTATGTCCATTTCGATGTCACGCGTCCGGGCGAGAGCTATGCGCTTGCGCTCGACATGCTCGCACAGGGAAACTAAGCGAATGAAGACCTCCAATTACCTCAAGGAAAACAACGCCAAGCGCCTGTGGCATCCGATGGCGCACCCGGCCGAGAGCCTCGCCAGCCCGCCCGATATCATCGTCGAGGGGGAGGGCGTCGAAATCGTCGATGTCGACGGCCACCGATTGCTCGATGCCGTTGGCGGGCTATGGAACGTCAATCTCGGCTATTCCTGCGAGCCGGTGAAAAAGGCGATCGCCGCGCAGCTCGATCGGCTTCCATACTACTCGATCTTTCGCGGCACGACGAATGACAATGTCATCGAGCTTTCCGAGATGCTGGCGGAATTCTTCGCGCCGGACGGTCTGTCGCGGGCGTTCTTCACGTCGGGCGGATCGGACAGCGTCGAGATCGCGCTGCGGCTTGCGCGTCAGTATCACAAGATCCGTGGCGAGGCCGGGCGCGTCAAGTTCCTCAGCCTGAAGAAGGGCTACCACGGCACCCATACTCTCGGTGCATCGGTGAACGGGAACTCGAATTTCCGGACGCAGTACGAGCCGCTGATGCCCGGCTGTTTCCACACGCCGGCGCCGTATACCTATCGAAACCCGTTCAATGAATCAGATCCCGAGCGGCTTGCGCAGCTTTGCCTCGCAGCGGTCGAGGACGAGATCAAATTCCAGGATCCTTCGACCATCGCCGCCTTCATCATGGAGCCGGTATTGGGTGCCGGAGGTGTCATCCCGCCGCACAAGAGCTTCATGCCGGGCCTGCGGGCGATCTGCTCGAAATACGGCATCCTGCTGATCGCGGACGAGGTGATCACGGCTTTCGGGCGCACCGGAAGCTGGACCGGATCTCGCCATTGGGGTGTCCAGCCGGACCTCCTCTGCTCGGCCAAGGCCATCACCAACGGCTACTTTCCCTTCGGGGCGGTCATGGTGTCGGATGCAGTGGCCGAGGTGTTCGAGAAGGATACGTCCGGCAAGGGTGCCATCGGATCGGGTTACACCTATTCTGGCCACCCGGTCGGTGCGGCGGCGGCCATTGCCTGCCTGAAGGAAACGGAACGGCTGCAGGTCGCGACAAATGCCGCCTCGCGCGGGGACGAGCTCTTTGCCGGCCTGCAGGCTCTCATGACAAAACACGGCGCCATCGGCGACGTGCGTGGCGGTGAGGGCCTGATGTGCGCTCTCGAACTGGTGTCGGATCGCGGCTCCAAGGCGCCGATCGACAAGAAGAGCATCGGAAAGGTGCACCGGGTGACCTACGAGGCCGGCGTCATGGTGCGCGTTTCCGGCAACAACATCATTCTGTCGCCGCCGCTGATCATCACAGCGACCGATGTCGCAAAGATCCTGTCGGCTTTGGATGCGGGTCTCGCAGCGCTCTGACTTGTGTCCTGATGATTGCCGGTTGGAAAACGGATGCCTGTCCGAGGCGGAGCATAGACCCGCAAGTGTCGGTCGGTGGATGCTCGCGCAGAATCGGGCTCAATCGGAGCGCTGGGGTGAGATCGGCTCTTACTCAGGATTCGTCGTATCGGCGAGCTCACTCAGAAGATGGAGCAGGAGGTCCATCTTCTCTTCGCCGAACTTGCGTTCGAGATCCGCATAGATGAGGCGACTTTCGGGCGTGACTTCCTCAATAACGCGGAGGCCCGCCGGAGTGATCTGCAACAGCACGCGTCGACCATCGGCCTCGTCGCGGGCCTTTTTAATCAGGCCGTGACTTTCGAGCGTCTTGATCATCCGCGTCAATGAAGGGCCAAGGATGAAAGTGCGTTCGGCCACTTTGGTGGCATCTACTACACCGTTTTCTGCGAGAAAGCGGATCACGCGCCACTGTTGTTCCGTGAGGTCATGCGCCGCCAGCATTGGTCGAAAATGCGTCATTACCGCTTCGCGCGCACGAAGCAATGCAATCGGCAGCGAACGTTTCACATTGCGCGGCAGCAGCGCGTCCTGCTCCAGGTCGGGTCTCTTATTCTCGGCAATGGTCATGCGTCCTCTATGAGGAAGTTCGAGGCCATTTGCAAACATTCCTTGCTGTCGCCGTTCCCTCCTTGACAGACCCGCCAGAACATTTAACCTGTTAAATAGAAACAACGGAGGAGCCATTGCCGCATTTCACATTCGACTACTCGGCCAATCTCGAGGGTTTGGTCGACTTGAAGGCTTTGGCGAAGCTCATCCATCAGACGATGATGGAAACGGGCCTTTTCGAGCTCGGGGCGATCCGCGTGCGCGGCTTTCGCACCGACATCTATGCGGTGGCCGATCTGCTCGAGGAAAACAGCTTCATCGACATGTCGTTGCGCATCGGCAAGGGGCGCAGCGAAGCGGATCGCAAGCGTGCAGGCGAGGCCATCTTCGCCGCTGTCAGCGCATTTCTGTCGGAGCGGTTCGAGACGCCGCATTTCATGCTGTCGCTCGAAATTCGCGAGATTGACGCGGATTTGAGCTGGAAGAAGAACGCCATTCATCCGCGGCTTCGACAGAAGACCATTTGATAACTGACAAAAGACATAAGGCGTCGGCTCGACGCACAGCAAGTTCAGGGAGACGGATGCATGGCATCGTTTGAAGACAATCTGAGCAAGGCCAAGGCCTATCTGAAAAAGTTCGAGGGCGGCGTGAAAAACCGCATCGGCGGAGAGGATCTCGACGCTCTCGACGGCTCGACCTTCGAGACCATCTCGCCGGTCGATCTCGGTGTCCTGGCCAAGGTCGCGCGCGGCAAAGCTGCGGATGTGGATCTCGCGGCAAAGGCGGCGAAGGCAGCCTTCGCCGAATGGGCCGCGATGCCGGGCGATGCCCGCAGGAAGCTGATGCACAAGATCGCCGATGCAATCGAGGCGCGGGCGGAAGAGATCGCCTTCGTCGAATGCATGGACACCGGACAATCGCTGAAATTCATGGGCAAAGCGGCGCTGCGTGGTGCGGAGAACTTCCGCTTCTTCGCGGACCGGGCGCCGGAAGCGCGGGACGGCAAGTCGTTGCGGGCGCCGGGGCAGGTGAACCTGACCACCCGCGTGCCGATCGGCCCGGTGGGTGTCATCACCCCCTGGAACACCCCGTTCATGCTGTCGACCTGGAAAATCGCGCCGGCGCTGGCAGCTGGCTGCACGATCGTCCACAAGCCCGCTGAATTTTCCCCGTTGACGGCGCGACTTCTGGTGGAAATCGCCGAAGAGGCCGGTCTGCCCAAGGGTGTCTGGAACCTGGTCAACGGCTTCGGCGAGGATGCCGGCAAGGCGCTGACGGAGCATCCGCTGATCAAGGCAATCGGTTTCGTCGGCGAGAGCCGAACCGGTTCGATGATCATGAAGCAGGGTGCCGATACGCTGAAACGGGTGCATTTCGAACTCGGCGGCAAGAACCCGGTTGTGGTCTTTGCCGACGCCGACCTGGAACGCGCCGCCGATGCGGCCGTCTTCATGATCTATTCGCTGAACGGCGAACGCTGCACATCCTCGTCGCGACTGCTGGTCGAGGAGAAGATCTACGACCAGTTCACGGCCATGGTCGCGGAGAAGGCCAAGCGCATCAAGGTCGGCCATCCGCTCGACCCGCAGACGGTCATCGGGCCGCTGATCCATCCGGTGCACGAGAAGAAGGTGCTGGAATACATCGAGATCGGCAAGTCGGAAGGGGCGCAAGTCGCTGCCGGCGGCGAGAAGTTCGAAGGCCCCGGCGGCGGCTGTTATGTCAGCCCGACGTTGTTTACCGGAGCGAACAACCAGATGCGCATCGCGCAGGAGGAAATCTTCGGCCCGGTGCTGACGGCGATCCCGTTCCGCGACGAGGACGAGGCCCTGTCGCTCGCCAACGACGTCCAGTACGGCCTGACCGGTTATCTCTGGACATCGGACGTCACCCGGGCCTTCCGCTTCACCGACCATCTCGAGGCCGGGATGATCTGGGTGAATTCGGAAAACGTCCGGCACCTGCCGACGCCGTTCGGCGGCGTGAAGAATTCCGGAATCGGCCGCGACGGCGGTGACTGGTCCTTCGATTTCTACATGGAAACCAAGAACATCGCATTCGCCACCAAGCCGCACGCCATTCAGAAGCTCGGCGGCTGAATTTCACACGACACGATCGACGCCTGCGGCGCCAACCGCAGGCCGGAGGAGGACATCATGGCACTACCGGAACCCAATCTCTACCCGCCCTTCAACATCGTACGCCTTAGCCACGTGGAATTCGGCGTGACCGATCTCGCCCGTTCGCGCGCCTTCTACGTTGACACGCTCGGCCTGCAGGTGACCGACGAGACGTCGGATGCGATCTATCTGCGTGCGATGGAGGAGCGTGGCCACCACTGCATCGTTTTGCGCAAGTCCGACAAGGCCGAAGCGCGGGATCTCGGCTTCAAGGTCTATGACGAAGCCGAACTGGAAAAGGCGGCGCGCTTCTTCGACGGTAAGGGGCTCGGTGTCGAATGGGTCGAGCGGCCCTACCAGGCGCGGACCTTCCGCACCCGCGACCCGCACGGCACGCCGCTGGAATTCTACGCGAAGATGGACCGCCTGCCGCCGATTCATCAGAAATACGCGCTCTATCGCGGCGTCAAGCCGCTGCGCATCGACCACTTCAACTGCTTCTCGCCGAATGTCGATGAAAGCGTCGCCTTCTACAACGAGATCGGTTTCCGGGTCACCGAATACACCGCTGATGAAGAGACGGGCCGTCTCTGGGCCGCCTGGACCCACCGCAAGGGCGGTGTGCACGACATCGCCTTCACCAATGGCAGGGGTCCGCGTCTGCATCACACGGCCTTCTGGGTGCCGACGCCGCTCAACATCATCGACCTGCTCGACCTGATGTCGACCACCGGCTGGGTCGCCAATATCGAGCGCGGTCCGGGTCGTCACGGCATCTCGAACGCCTTCTTCCTCTACATCCTCGATCCGGACGGCCATCGCATCGAGATCTATTGCTCGGATTACCAGACCGTCGATCCCGATCTGGAGCCGATCAAGTGGGATCTGAAGGATCCGCAGCGCCAGACGCTGTGGGGGGCGCCGGCGCCGCGTTCGTGGTTCGAGCACGGGAGCCTGTTTGCAGGAGCTGCTGTCCGTGAGTCCGACCTGAAGGCGCAGCCGATCATCGCGCCCTGACCTCATCCCTTGGAGGGCAGCACGGCACACGTGCTGCCCGATCGATCCTCTCAGCAAGGCCAGTTCATGCAGCTCAAGGACCCGACACTCTTCCGCCAGGCCGCCCTCGTCGGGGGTGACTGGATCGAGGCCGATCCGGCCAATTCCATCGCGGTGGACAATCCCGCAACCGGTGAGATCATCGGGCGCGTGCCTAACCTCGGAGCGGCAGAAACCCGTGCCGCGATCGAGGCCGCCAGAGTGGTGCAGGTCGAATGGGCCGGCTGGACTGCCAAGGAACGAAGCGTCATCCTGCGCCGCTGGTACGAGCTGGTCATGGCCAGTCAGGACGATCTCGGACGAATCCTGACCCTCGAGCAGGGCAAACCGCTCGCCGAGGCCAAGGGGGAAATCGCCTATGGCGCCTCCTTCATCGAATGGTTCGCGGAAGAGGCGAGACGGCTTTACGGGGACATCGTCCCAGGCCATCAGAGGGACAAGCGCATCCTGATCATGAAGCAGCCGGTCGGCGTGGTCGCTGCGATCACGCCGTGGAATTTCCCGAACGCGATGATTACCCGCAAGGCGGGTCCGGCCTTCGCCGCCGGTTGCGCCATGGTTCTGAAACCGGCCTCGCAGACACCATTCTCGGCCATCGCACTCGCCATCCTCGCCGAGCGCGCCGGGGTGCCGAAGGGCCTGTTCAGCGTACTGACCGGTTCGGCCCGCGTGATCGGTGCGGAACTGACCTCGAGCCCGGTCGTGCGTAAGCTGACCTTTACCGGCTCCACCGAAGTGGGAGCGGAACTCTACAGGCAGTCTGCACCGACCATCAAGAAACTGGGGCTGGAACTCGGCGGCAACGCGCCCTTCATCGTCTTCGACGACGCGGATCTCGATGCGGCGGTCGAGGGCGCGCTGATCGCGAAATTCCGCAACAACGGCCAGACCTGTGTGTGCGCCAACCGCATCTATGTACAGGATGGCGTCTACGAGGCCTTCGCGGAGAAGCTGGCAACGGCCGTCGGCAAGCTCAAGACTGGTAACGGCTTCGACGAAGGCGTCATTCTTGGCCCGTTGATCGACGAAAACGCACTCCAAAAGGTCGAAGAACATGTCCAGGACGCGGTGGCCAAGGGTGGCCGCGTCATCCAGGGCGGCAAGCGCCATAGCCTCGGCGGCACCTTTTTCGAGGCGACGGTAGTTGCCGATGTCACCAAGGCCATGGCCGTCGCCCGCGAGGAAACCTTTGGCCCGGTCGCGCCGCTCTTCCGTTTTGCCGATGAGGCGGATGTGATCGCGCAGGCCAACGACACCGAATTCGGGCTCGCCTCCTATTTCTACGCCAAGGATCTCGCGCGCGTCTTTCGTGTCGCCGAAGCCCTGGAGTATGGGATGGTCGGCGTCAATACGGGACTGATCTCGACGGCAGAGGCCCCCTTTGGCGGTGTCAAGCTCTCGGGCCTCGGACGCGAGGGATCGCGTTACGGCATCGAGGAATTCACCGAAATCAAGTATGTTTGCCTCGGCGGCGTCGAGTGAGGAGCACGTCCATGTCTTATCCCCGTTTCCTGAGCTTCAGCACGTCCACCGGCCGGCAGGGCTTCGGTCTTCTCGTCGAGGGCGGCATCGTCGATCTTTCCGTGCGATATGCCGGGCAGTACCCGACACTGCGCGAGGTTATTGCCGATGGCGCGCTCGCTACGCTGGCAGAGCGGCACGCGGGCGACAAGGCGGACATGGCGCTGACGGAGGTTTCGTTCGAAATCCCGATCCCCGCGCCGGAGAAGCTGATCTGCGTCGGCGTCAATTTTCCTGACCGCAACGAGGAATACAAGGACGGGCAGGCGGCCCCCGCCAATCCCTCGCTCTTCATTCGCTTTCCCCGGTCCTTCACGGGTCACGACCAGCCGTTGATCCGTCCGCCGGAAAGCCCGCAACTCGACTACGAGGGCGAGATCGTCGTCGTCATCGGCAAGGGTGGCCGACGGATCGCGGAAAAGGATGCCCTCGATCACATCGCGGCGCTGACGCTCTGCAACGAGGGTACGATCCGCGACTGGGTACGGCACGCCAAGTTCAACGTGACCCAGGGCAAGAATTTCGACCGGACCGGATCGATCGGCCCCTGGCTCGTTCCGTTCGTGGACGAGAGCCAGATCGCTGACATCAAGCTCGAAACCCGGGTCAATGGCGAGGTGCGCCAAAGCGACCGCACCAGCCGGATGATCTTCTCCTTCCGCAAGATCATCAACTACATCTCGACCTTCACCACGCTCGTTCCGGGCGACGTGATTGTCTGCGGCACGCCGACCGGTGCCGGTGCCCGCTTCGATCCGCCGATCTGGCTGAAGCCGGGCGATGTCGTCGAAGTCGAGGCGGATGGACTTGGGATTCTTCGAAATACGATCGCTGACGAGGCCTGACATGCTGACGAAAGAAGAGATCGAAGCCGCCGCCGCCAGGCTCGACGAGGCAGAGCGCACGAGAGTTCAGACCGGTCTGCTGTCGCTTGCCCATCCGGGCATCGACATGGATGACGCCTATGCCATCCAGGCGTCCTGGGTGAAGCGGAAGGTCGCCGCAGGGCGCAAGGTCATCGGCTGGAAGATTGGCCTGACCTCCAAGGCCATGCAATATGCGCTCAACATCAACATCCCGGACTCCGGTGTTCTCTTCGATGACATGGTTTTCGAGGATGGCGCCACGGTTCCGAAGGATCGCTTCATCCAGCCGCGCATCGAGGCCGAGATCGCCTTTGTCATGAAGGCGCCGCTGAAGGGGCCGGGCGTTACCGTCTTCGACGTGCTGAACGCCACTGATTACGTCACGCCGGCGCTGGAAATTCTCGATACCCGCATTCTGCGGGTCGATCCGGAAACGAAGAAGGCGCGGACGGTGTTCGACACGATTTCCGACAATGCCGCCAATGCCGGCATCGTCACCGGCGGGCGTGCCATGCGCCCGGACCAGATCGACATGCGCTGGATGGGCGCGATTGTCAGCCGGAATGCGGAAGTCGAGGAAACCGGTCTAGGGGCCGGTGTGCTGAACCAGCCGGCACGGGGTGTTGCCTGGCTCGCCAACCGACTGGCCCAGTATGGCGACGGCATCGAGGCGGGACAGATCGTGCTCGCCGGCTCGTTCATCCGTCCCGTCGAGGCCCGCCACGGAGACACGATCGTCGGCGACTTCGGTCCCTACGGAACCGTCAGCCTGTTTTTCGAATGAGCCTGACAAGGCGGGCTTAGTCCGTCCGACCCGAATTGAAAGAGGAGGCCGTGATGCCCGCACCTGTCAACAGCTTCAAGCGTGGTTTGAAAGAGGGCCGTTTGCAGATCGGCCTGTGGCAGGCTCTGGGAAGCCCGAACACGGTCGAAATCTGCGCCGGTGCCGGTTATGACTGGCTTCTGCTGGATGCCGAGCACGGGCCGAGCGACGTGCCGCGGCTGGCCGAGCAGCTGCGCGCGATGCGCGGTTCGCCGTCACACGCGATCATTCGCCCTCCCATCGGGGAAACATGGGTCATCAAGCAGATGCTCGACATCGGCGCCCAGACCATGCTCGTGCCCATGGTGCACGATGCGGAGCTTGCGGCCGAGATGGTCAAGGCCGTGCGTTACCCGCCGCACGGCGTTCGCGGTGTCGGTGCGGCGCTCGCGCGTGCCTCGGACTTCAACCGTATCGGCGACTATCTGCAGACGGCGAACGACGAGATCTGCCTGCTGGTGCAGGTGGAAAGCCGCGCTGCGATCGACAATCTCGATGCGATCTGCGCCGTCGATGGTGTCGATGGCGTGTTCATCGGACCCTCCGATCTGGCAGCGGACATGGGATATCTCGGTCGACCGGGCGCTCCTGAAGTCCAGGAAGTGGTGGAGCAATCCATCGGGCGGATCCTCGCCTCCGGCAAGGCCGCCGGAATCCTGATCGGCGATCTCGGGCTCGCGAAACGCTATTGCGAGCTCGGGGCCACTTTTGTGGGGATTGGCAACGATGTGGGACTGCTCAGCAATGCCGCCGCGCGATTGCTCAAGGATTTCAATGATGCAAAGCCGACGCAGCCGACGGCGGGCGTGAAGGTCTACTGAACGGCGAAGGGATCTGCGCCTGGAGTTTGACAAACATCAGATTTGTTAACATGCTCAATAACTAGGTGACCGACTTTGGGAGGAGGCGGACATGCACTTGGGGAGCTTGGGACATTGCGTTCCCACGCAATGGGTGACGCGTGAGTTCGACGCCTGGACGTCGGATCTGAAATCTATCTGCGGCCATTTCAATCCAACCCGGTACGACGGATCGAACGTCGTGCGCGGCGGTGCTGCCCTGTCTCACGCCGCCGGGGTGGAACTGGCGCAGGTTTCGAACGACCTCGATTACATCCGCCGTGATCCCGACGATATCCGGGCCGACCAGGGCGACAACCTGTTCCTGCTGCTGCAGCTGGAAGGCTCTTGCGGGGTCGAGCAGTCGGGCCGTCAGGAACAGCTCCATCCGGGCGAATGCATCCTCGTCGATTCCACGAGGCCGTCGATCTTCTATTTCGGCGGCTCGTTTTCCAATCACCTGTCCGTGCACCTGCCCAGGCAGATGCTGCTGTCGGATCGGGCGGTCCGTATCTCGGTGACACGCAAGATCAAGGCGGATGATCCGATGTCGATCATGCTCGGCGCACTCGTGGCCAAGATGATGAGTACCTCAAGCGACGACAACCGGGCGCCGCATCTCAGGGAATTGCTGTTCAACACGACGCGACAGGCTTTCGCATCCGATCCGGGCGAAGAGCTCTTCGTCCGTGGCGATAGCGGCACGGGACGGCTCGAGGTCGTCCAGGTGCTGATCGACGAGAACCTGACCGAGGACTACCTGACGCCGCAATGGCTCGCCAGCCGCGTCGGCGTTTCGCTGCGGACCCTTCAGGAGGATCTGAGCTCCCAGGGCATGACGGTGACCGGCATGATCAAGCTCAAGCGCCTTCATCTCGCTCGGTCAAGACTCGAAAGATTGCGGGGAGCGCATCATCCGGGTGCCATTGCGGACGTCGCGTATTCGGTCGGCTTCAACGATATTTCCTACTTCAATCGCAGCTTCCGCAAGCTGTTCGACTGCTCGCCCAAGGATGTGGTGATGGCCTGATTTGGTATGAGGCGTCTACCGCGCTTTTGTCCAATTCATGCCGCGCCGTGATCCAAGAATTACGAGAGGTCATTGGCTAGTCTCCTTCCATCGCAGTGCATGGGAGGATGTATCATGCAGGAATTCACGCTTGTCATCGGTGGCAAGGCGGTCGCGGCCGCGCGCCATAGAGAGGTCACAAATCCCTCTTCCGGCGAGGTCGTCGGAATGTCCCCGCTGGCCACCGTCGACGATCTGAACGCTGCCGTATCCGCCGCCAAGGCCGCCTTTCCCGCTTGGGCCGCTCGCTCTTCCTCCGACCGTGCCGCGCTCTGCGCCCGCGTGGCGGAGACGATCGAGGCGAATGCCGAGGAACTGGCGCGGCTTCTGACGCTGGAGCAGGGCAAGCCGCTCAATGGCCTTGGTTCGCGCTTCGAGATCGGCGGTGCCGTTGCCTGGACCCGCCATACGGCTTCCCTCGATCTGCCGGTCGAGGTTGTGCAGGACGGACCGGAAGGCCGGGTGGAACTGCATCGCAAGCCGATCGGCGTCGTTGCCGCCATCACGCCATGGAACTGGCCGGTCATGATCGCCTGCTGGCATATCATCCCGGCCATCCGCACCGGCAATACGGTGGTCATCAAGCCGTCGCCGAATACGCCGCTTTCGACCATCCGTCTCGTGGAACTGATGAACGAGGTTCTGCCGGCCGGTGTGATGAACGTCATCGCCGACGACAACGATCTGGGCGCAGCGCTCACGTCCCATCCCGATGTCGCCAAGATCACCTTCACCGGGTCGACCGCCACGGGGCGGCGCGTGATGGCATCCGCTGCCGATACGCTGAAGCGCCTGACGCTCGAGCTGGGCGGCAATGATGCCGGCATCGTCCTGCCCGATGCCGACCCGAAAGCGATCGCCGAAGGCTTGTTCTGGGGCGCCTTCATCAACAGCGGCCAGACCTGCGCCTGCCTGAAGCGCCTTTACGTCCATGACAGCATCTACGACGCGGTGTGCGATGCACTCGCGGCCTATGCATCCGCCATCAAGGTGGGCGACGGCCTGGCGGAAGACGTGGTTCTCGGGCCGCTTCAGAATTCGGCCCAGTTCGGCATCGTCTCTGACTTCGTCCAGGATGCGGTCGCCAAGGGCGGTCGGGTCTTGACGGGTGGCGCACCGCAGGGCGGACCGGGCTACTTCTATCCCGTTACCCTGGTCGCCGATGTCGATCATGGTGCGAAGCTCGTCGACCTGGAGCAGTTCGGACCGGCCCTGCCGATCATCCGCTACCATGACATCGAGGAGGCGATCGCCAAGGCCAACGACAATCCGAGCGGTCTCGGCGGCTCGGTCTGGTCGGGGGATGTCACCAAGGCCAAGCAGGTCGCGGCGCGGCTCGAATGCGGTTCGGTCTGGATCAACAAGCATGGTGCGATCCAGCCCAATGCGCCGTTCGGAGGGGTGAAGCAGTCGGGGATCGGCGTCGAGTTCGGCGTCGACGGGCTGAAGGAATTCACCACCATCCAGACTGTTTTCTGCTGAACCGTTCGTCAGGCTTTTTTCAAGGCGCGGCTGTTGTGACACCGCGCGGGAGGCTCAAATGCGTGAGTTTGATCATATCGTCGTCGGCGGCGGGTCCTCGGGTTCCGTGGTGGCCGCACGTCTTTCGGAAAATCCATCCAACAAGGTCCTGCTGATCGAGAGCGGACAGAAGGACACCGACAAGTTCATCCATATCCCCGCCACCTTCTTCAAGGTGATCGAGAAGGGCCGGGACGTGCATTTCTACATGTCCGAACCGGATCCCGGCATCAAGGGCAAGCCGAACGTCGTTCCGCAGGGCAATGTGCTCGGCGGGGGGAGTTCGATCAACGCGATGATCTACATCCGCGGCCAGCGCCAGGACTACGAGACCTGGGCGCAGATGGGATGCCGGTCCTGGTCCTACGACAAGGTGCTTCCCGTCTTCCGTGACATCGAAGGCAACCAGCGGCTCTCCGGAGAGTTTCACGGCGCGGACGGTCAGTTGAAGGTGTCCGACCGCCGCTACGGTCATCCCCTGTCCTGGGCCTTCATCCGTGCCGCCCAGGAGGTCGGGATCAAGTATAACGAAGACTTCAACGGCGCCGAGCAGGAAGGCGTCGGATTTTATCAGACGACGACGAACAATGGTCGCCGCTGGAGCGCCGCACAGGCATTTCTGCGCGACGCCGAGGGGCGCGCCAATCTCGAGATCATGACCGGCGTCAAGGTCGAGAAGATCCTGTTCGAAGGGCGGAGCGCGGTCGGCGTGCAGCTCTCGTCCGGCGAAAGGGTGAAGGCGCGCGGCGAGATCGTCCTGACGGCGGGCGCGATCGCCACGCCCAAGATCCTGCAATTGTCCGGTATTGGAGCAGCCGAGCACCTGCGTTCGCACGGCATCGATGTCGTGGCGGATCTGCCGGGGGTCGGCGAGAACTACCAGGATCATCTCGAGGCAACGGTTCAGGCCGAAGTCAACATCATGTCCCTGTTCGGGCAGGACAAGGGCCTCGCCGCCGCCAGCCACATGCTGCAATACATGCTGACGAAAACGGGTCTGCTGACCTCGACTGTCGTCGAATCCGGCGGCTTCGTCGATACGGCAGGCCTCGGCCAGCCCGACATCCAGTTCCATGTGCTGCCGAGCTTCATCGGCTTCGGAGAGCGTCTGGCCGAGCCGGGACACGGCATCTCGATCGGCCCGTGCTTCCTGCGGCCGCAATCGCGCGGCACGGTCAAGCTCCGGTCGTCCAATCCCGAGGATCCCGCGCTCTTCCACGCCAATTCCTTTGCAAATCCGGTGGATCTGGAGACGCTGGTCCGTGGCGTCGAGCTGGCGATCAAGATTACCGAGGCGCCGTCCTTGGCGAAGATCATCAAGCGTCGCGTCCTGCCGACGCCCGGCATAGAGAAAGATCCGGACGCCTTGCGCGATTACATCCGAGGTATCTCGAAAACCGTATTCCATCCCTCCGGAACGGCCAAGATGGGCGTTCGGGAGGATCGGATGGCCGTTGTCGACGAGGAACTCAAGGTCTTCGGCGTCGACCGGCTGCGGGTGGCGGACGCCTCGATCATGCCGACGCTCGTCTCGGGCAACACCAATGCACCGACGATCATGATCGGGGAGCGCGCCAGCCGCTTCATCTTGGGGAGGGATCGGGCGGCCTGAGGAGACCGCGCGATCAAGAAACGGTCTTTTGGCCACGAAGCCGGGTTCCGGCTCACATTGGGAGGAAAACATGAAATCGCATCTTCTGTGCGGCTCCGCCGCCATTGCCGCCCTGTTCCTGGCATCGGCGGGCTCCGCCGCCGCCGCGCCGAGTTGCGGCTTGAACAACGGTCAGGCGGCGACCGGCGAACCGATCAAGGTCGGCGCCATCGTCGGCCGGACAGGCCCCGACGACTTCTCGTCCGCTTCGCGGGCGGCTAAGGCCTATTTCGACTGCGTGAACGCCAATGGCGGGATCAATGGCCGCCCGATCGAATACCTCGTCGAGGACGACCAGTGGAATCCGGAAGTCGCCGCGCAGGTCGCGACCAAGCTGGTCAAGGACGAAGAAGTGGTCGCCCTCGTCGGCAACGCTTCCTTCGTGGAGATGGGCGTCAATGCCAAGCTCTACGAGGAACAGGGCGTGATGGCCATGGCCTCCGGTTGCGCCGTAGCCGAGTGCTTCGAATCGAAGAACATCGTCTCCACCAACGAGGGTCCGCTACCGTCTTCCGTGGGGGCTGCCCAGTGGGCGGTTGCCAACCTCGGCTCAACCAATGTCGTGTGCATCGGTCTCACCATTCCGAGCGCCGGTCCGTATTCCTGCGGCTGGACGGAGAAGTACATGCAGTCGAAGAACCTGGCGGGTTCGAGCGTGCTGCTCGACCCCTCGGCGGCGGACATGAACTCGGCCTTCCTGGAAGCCGTCGCCTCCGGGGCCGATACGGTGCTCGTCAATCTGCCTGCAGGCATGGCTGCGGCCTTCCTGAAGGCGGCTCTCGAGTCGGGTCAGCGCGACAGCTACAAGTGGATTTCCTCCACGCCGCTTTATGACCGTGATGTTCCGGCCATGCTCGGCGCCGACTGGGCCGGTGTCATGCATGTCAACATCGAACTGACACCAATCGACGGGACGGGTCCCGATGCCAGCAACTGGCGCGCCGTTCTCGATGCTCACGGCAATGCCGATGATCCGCGCGACACGTTCAGCCAGGCCGGATACCTCTCTGCCCGCTTCTTCGTCGACGCCATGCTGCAGCAGGACCCGGCAAAGCTCGATCGTGCGACGGTGACCGAGGCGATCCGCAATATCAAGAACTACAGCTCCGACCTGTTGTGCGGCCCCTATTATGTCGGCACGGGCGACCGCCATATGCCGAACCACGCCAACATGATGGTCCAGATTGTCGAGGGTGGCTACAAGGTCGTCGGCGAATGCACGGACGTGGACAGCGCTTATCTCGATCCCTATCGCGCCGATGAAAAGGCGCTCGGTGTCGTGAACTGAGGTCGCTGGGGTGATGCTGGGCGCCTATGGAATGTTCCTCGTCTCGGGGCTCGCCGTCGGCGCCCTCTATGCGCTGGGCGGGGTAGGGCTTGTGATCCTGAACCGCGCCACCGGCGTGCTCAACTTCGCCTATGGCGCCATTGGCGCCGTGGGTGCCATGACGGCCTGGCAGGTGCTGGAATGGCACCTGCCGGAGCCTCTCGCCTGGGCGGCCGCGATGGGGGTGAGCCTCGCTCTCTCTCTGGGTTTTGGTCTGCTGGTCGCTCCGCAACTCGCCCACCGGGAGCCGGTGATCAAGGCGGTGGCAACACTCGGCTTCGCGCTATGTCTGCTCGGCCTGATGAACCTGGTCTGGATGGTGACGTCCCGCAAGCTCGGCTTGTTCTCGGACAGCCTCGGCCTTTCCATCATCGGGGTCCGCATCAACGGCACCCGGCTGATCGCGCTTGCGGGCGGGGTGATCGCCACCGTTGCCATGGGCATCTATCTGTCGAGAACCCGCACGGGCCTGCTGATGCGGGCGCTCGCCGATAGTCGCGATGTTGCCGCCATCCTCGGTGTCCCGGTTCGCCGCGTCGAGGCCATCGCCTGGGGGATCTCGGGTGTGCTGGCCGGTTTTACCGGCCTGCTTTTCGGAGGACTGGTGCGGCTCGATCCGGCGGTCCTCACCTTTCTCGTCATCCCGGTGATCGCCACCACCATCATCGGACGACTGAAATCCATTCCGGTCACCTTCGTGGCCGGACTTCTGATCGGAGTGACCGAAAGCATGCTGACCCTGGTGAAGCCGCTTGCTCCATTCCGCGTGGCCGCTCCCTTCGTCATCGCGACGCTGGCGCTGATGTGGCTGCAGCGCGGCCGACGGCTGACATTCGCGGGAGAGGATTGAGATGATGGCATCGAATCCCCCGGTGGTTTCCACTCCTGTCCCGGCCCTTTGGCGCTCCCGCCCGGTCGGTTTCGCCATCCTTGTCGCGGTTCTCGCCTTTCTGCCGCCGCTGTTCCTGGCCTCCCTCTGGCTCAAGGTCCTGACGGGCGTCGCGATCTACACGCTGACGGCTGCCGCGATCGGGCTGCTCTATCGGCGTCTCGGGCTGGTCTCTCTGGCCCATGTCGCGCTCATGGGGGCAGGTGGCTGGGTCGGACTCAGGCTCGCCTATGGTCTCGGTACGCCCTTCGAGTTCAACATGCTGGCAGGCGGTATCGCCGCTGCCTGGCTTGGCATGGTGTTCGCCTATCCGGCCCTGCGCATGCGTGGGCTCTATCTGGCCCTTGTTACCCTCATGATCGCCGGCGCCTTCGCCATCATCGTCAATGTGATCCAGTTTCCCAATGGCGGCGGCGGATGGTCGGGTTTTGCCGTGAAGTCGGCCGGATACATGCCGCGTCCGGCCGTCGCCTCCAGTGACGTGGGCTATTATGCCTATTGCGTCGTCGTCGCGGCGCTCGGCATGGCCCTCATTCACTGGCACGAGATCGGGAAGGCGGGCCGGGCCTGGGCGCTGATCCGGCGCTCCGAGGCGGCCGCGATGTCCACCGGGGTCGATGTTCCCTTCTACAAGATCTGGGCCTTCGCCCTGTCGGGCTTCCTTGCCGGGATCGCCGGCGTGCTGCTCGCCGGCAATCTGCAGATGCTCGACGCGCGCAGCTTTCCAGCCGCCGAGTCGGTGATGATCTTTGCCCTGGCGATCGTCGGGGGGGCGTGGAGCCCCATGGGCGCTCTGATTGCAGCCGCGCTCTATCGTCTGGTTCCCGCGCTGCTCAACGATCTCGGCGTCAACGGCAATGCCGCCTACATCATCTTCGGTGCCGCCCTGATCCATGCGCTCGCCACCGCGCCCAGAGGCATCGCCGGCCAGATCGAGGATCTCGCGACCCGGTTGCTCGGCAAGTCGAACGGAGGGAGTGCCAGATGATCGAGATCGATGGCGTGACCGTCTCCTTCGGTGGTGTCACGGCGCTGAACGGGCTGACCGTGCAACTCGATGCGCCGGTGGTCGGCATCATCGGGCCGAACGGCGCTGGCAAGACGACGTTTCTCAACGTGTTGTCCGGCTTCGTCAGGCCGAATTCGGGGCGAATCCGTGCCTTCGGCCAGGAACTCACCGGATTGCAGCCCCATCAAAGGGCGCAATGGGGTCTTCGCCGATCCTTTCAGAAGGAGCAGGCCGTCGATGAACTGACGGTGGAAGACAATGTCAGGGTGGTGCTCGATTCTCTCCCACTCTCCCGAGGGGCGGTCGAGGATGCCCTGACCAGGGCTCTGGAATTCACGGGGATCAGCGCCGTCCGCCGCCGCTCCGTTGCCGGGCTTAACGCCTTCGAACGGCGCATGACGGAGCTGGCGCGCTGCGTGGCCGGTTCGCCCAAACTCATCTTGCTGGACGAGCCGGGAGCCGGCTTCTCCCAGAGCGAGGTCGCGACGCTGCGGTCCGTCATCAACGGGATTTCCGAAACGGTCGGGGCTCGGACCTTCCTGATTGATCACGATGTCGATCTGATCCAGGCCACATGCCAGCGCACCATGGTTCTCGATTTCGGTTCGCTCGTCACCTATGGCGAGACGGCCTCGGTGCTGGCCGATCCTAGGGTGCGGGCGGTCTATCTCGGTATGGAGGAAACGTGATGCAGGCTCTTGAGATCGAGGGGCTGATCGTCCGCCGAGGCGTCAAGCGCGTGGTGGACAATGTGTCGATGAGTCTGCGACCGGGAACGGTCACGGCGCTGCTGGGACCGAATGGTGCGGGCAAGAGTTCGCTCGTCTTGGCCCTTGCCGGCGCGCTCCCGCTCGAGGCCGGCTCCGTCCACATCGGTGGCCGGCGTCTCTCCGGTCTGGGGACGGAGGCGGTTCGGGCTGCCGGTGTGGCTGCCGTTCCCGAGGGGCATCGGGTGCTGCCGGGGCTCTCCGTCGATGACAACCTGCGCACGGCCGGGCACGCCCATTCCCGCGCCGAACTCGACCGGGCACTTGATGAGATCTATTCGATCTTCGGCGAGTTGGCGGAGAGGAAGAGCCAGCGCGCCGGGTCCATGTCCGGTGGCCAGCAACAGATGCTGGCACTCGGGCAGGCGCTGATCTGCCGGCCGAAATTCGTGCTCGCCGACGAGATGTCTCTCGGGCTGGCCCCTCTGATTGTCAAGCGGTTGATGGGCGTGGTGGAAAGGCTGGCCCGCGAAGGCACCGGGATACTGCTGATCGAGCAGTTCACCGCTGTCGCCCTGTCGCTGGCCGATCATGCCATCGTCATGTCTCGTGGGCGGTTCGCCTACTCCGGCGAGCCTCGGAGACTGATCGCGGAACCCGACATCCTGCACAAGGCCTATCTGTCCTGAGCAGTCGCATCGCCCGGTTTTTCAGTCATGGTCTGGGAGGGAGGCAGCGCGCTCCGGTCGTCTGCTTCGGGGGAAGCGATACGGCCCTGCCGCCAGACTGCTGGGGATATGCCCGTTCTTTTGCGGAAGAAGCGGGAGAAGTAGGCGGGGTCGTCGAAACCGATTTCGCGGGCGATGTCTTCCACCGACCGGATGGTGAACATCAGCAGGCGCTTGGCTTCGAGCAGGCGCCGCTCCATCAGCATCTCCTTGACGGATTGCCCGAAGGTCTCCCGCGCCGCCTTGTCGAGCAGGTGCGGCGTGGTCGCAAGCAGCGTCACGTAACGCGCAACGGTCCAGTCCTCGCGGTAATGCAGGTCGATCGCACGGCGAAGACTGGCCGCCAGCCGCTTCGAAGGGGAGGCTTCCGTGAAGTCGCTGCCGCCGCCCAGCCGGGCGATCTGGGAAAGCATGACGCCGATCAGCCCCGCGAGCAGCCGGGGGCTGGTCGAGGTTGTCCTGAGATATTCGTCGACCACCATTTCGGAGAGGCGGCCGAGACGGATCCAGGCCGGATCCTCCGGGCTGCCTTCGAAAAGGCAAGGCGCGTCGAGCGGCAGATCAACGCTGGCGGCGAGCGAACGAAGCTGGTCGTCGGAGATGGAGATCACGACGGCATCCGAATGCTCTTCGACATCGAAGGCATGGACGACGCTCGATGGCACGAAACTGATGGTCGGAGCCGAAAAGTTCCAAGTCCGATCTTCGATCCGATAGGTCCCACCGCCTTTGAACCAGTACGTGATTTGTCCCATCTGTGGATGCTTGTGCGGCGAAACATGGCCAAAATGTACGCCTCTGCGCTCCATAACGGTTTCCACGTGGAAGAAACCGACATCGAGCGCTCGGGTCGGTTCGCCGTAGACGAAATAGGTGGGGACGTCGTGTCTGTCTGTCATGCCGGAAAAAGTACCAGCGAATTGGTCTCTTTGTCCATGGTCCCGAGCCAGCACCGGATTTAACGTTTGTCAGGATTTAGAGGGAGGAGCACCCCATGCGTTCAGAAGATTACCGGAAAGACAAGACGCGTCCGTTCACTGGTGCGGAGTACCTCGCGAGCCTCCGAGACGGTCGCGAAGTCTACATCAACGGCGAGCGCATCGCCGACGTCACGACGCATCCTTCGATGCGCAATTCGGCCCGCTCCATCGCGCGCATGTACGATGCGTTGCACGACGAAAAGACCAAGGCGCGTCTGACCTCGCCGACCGACACCGGATCCGGGGGCTATACGCATAAATATTTCCGCGTCGCCAAGTCCTCGGAAGAACTGGTCGCCCAGCAAGGCGCCATCGCCGACTGGGCGCGCATGTCCTATGGCTGGATGGGGCGCACGGCCGACTACAAGGCGGCGCTGATGAACACGCTCGGCGCCAATGCCGACTGGTACGGACCGTTCAAGGACAACGCGCTCGCCTGGCACAAGCGTGCCCAGGAATCCGTGCTGTTCATGAACCATGCGATCGTCAATCCGCCGATCGACCGCCACAAGCCCGCGGATGCGGTCAAGGACGTGTTCGTCCACATCACCAAGGAGACCGATGCCGGCATCTATGTCTCGGGTGCCAAGGTCGTGGCGACTTCCTCGGCCCTGACCCACTACAACTTCCTTGCCCAGAGTTCGGCGACCGTGACCGAGGATCCGTCTCTCTCCGTCATGTTCATCGTCCCGATGAATGCGCCCGGCATCAAGATGTTCTGCCGCGTCTCCTACGAACAGACCGCGAATTCGGTCGGGCAGCCGTTCGACTATCCGCTTTCCTCGCGTTTCGACGAGAACGACGCCATCCTCGTGCTCGACAATGTCTTCGTCCCCTGGGAAGACGTGCTCGTGCTGCGCGACGCGGCGAAGATTTTGTCGTTCCACCCGGCGTCCGGCTTCATGCACGGCTACTGCTTCCAGGGTTGCACGCGTCTCGCCGTAAAGCTGGATTTCCTGGCAGGGCTTCTCGCCAAGGCGCTCCGGGCCACCGGCGGCGATGCCTTCCGTGGCAACCAGGCAATGCTGGGCGAGGTCATCGCGATCCGCCACCAGTTCTGGACGTTTTCCAATGCCATGGCGCACAATCCGATCCCGTGGGCCAATGGTGCCGTCCTGCCTAACCTCGAGGCGGCGCTCTGCTACCGTACCTTCATGTCCGAGGCCTATCCTAGGGTGATCGACATCGTGCGGCGGACCGTGGCTTCCGGCCTGATCTACCTGCCGTCGTCAGCGAAGGACTTCCAGAACCCGGACATCAACCGCTACCTCGCGCAATATGTCCGTGGCTCGAACGACATGGGCCATATCGAGCGCATCAAGATCATGAAGCTCCTGTGGGATGCGACGGGCACCGAGTTCGGCGGGCGCCATGCGCTCTACGAGCTGAACTATGCCGGCGCTCCCGAAGAGGTCCGCCTGCAGGTTCTCAAGGGCGCCGAACGGGGCGGCCGCCTGAAGGAAATGGAGGCTCTCGTCGACCAGTGCATGGCCGACTACGACGAGAACGGCTGGACCGGCGACACCTGGATGCCGCCGCAGGACGACCTGCGTGCCTTGCGCGATGCGGCAGAGTAGGAGGACGGTTATGACGATCTCCGTTTCGAAGACCGAGTTTCGCAATGCGATGGCCAGGGTCTGCGCCCCGGTCAACGTGATCACCACCAACGGACCCGCCGGGCGCGGCGGGTTCACCGCCACCGCCATGTGTTCGGTGACCGACGAGCCGCCGACGCTTCTCGTCTGTATGAATTCGCGGTCTTCGCAGACCGGTCTCTTCGTCGAAAACCGCCAGTTCTGCGTCAATGTCCTGACCCAGGAACACCGCGATCTGGCCGGCCTATTCGCCGGTCAGCAGAGTGACATGGAGGCACGTTACGCCGCGGCCGACTGGACCAATCTCCCTTCCGGCAATCAGGCGCTCGTGGATGCCATCGTTTCCTTCGATTGCCGGTTGGCCGAGGCCCGTCCAGTCGGAACGCACAATATCCTCATTGGCGAAGTGGTAGACATAAGGTGCCGTCGTGACGGACACGCGCTCCTTTATTTCGATCGGCACTACGTGCACGTGCCAACAGAGGCTGGAAGCTACGGAGGATAGCTCCGTAGTATTGCCTAGTCTATAAAACTATGTATCGCCCCTTTGAAATGGGGTCATGGAGCGAAAAATTGGATTTAGCTTCACTCAAAAGAAGTGTGCGCGGCGCTGGTTCGTTTCCTTTCAAGACCTTTAGGATTTTTCGGAGTTCAACGCCGGATTTGTGCTTGTGAGCGCCGTTTTAGAGTATCCGTTGCCAGCGCCGCACGTCCAAGCTGAGTTGACGTTGTCAGATTGATCGTGTTCCAGGCCTTCATTGCTTTGGCATCCATGGTCTCCATGGTGCTCTCGAGCGAGGCGTGGCTGACCAGTGGCCCGGACGGTGTTGCCGCCGCCGATCTCGGCTTCCGCCCGGTACTGAAGGAGCTCGGCCTTGAGCTTTCGGCTCCGGAATTCTGGTATTTCTTCTATGGCCTCTGCCTGCTGACGGGTGCGTGGTTGGTGCTCTATCTGCACGATAGTCCGGCCGGCCGCGCGCTTCGGGCCCTTCACCGTTCGGAAACCGCCGCGAGCACTGTCGGTGTCGACGTGCCCCGGAGACAGCGTCTACGGCGCCTCGGTCCATCTCGCAGCAGCCCTGTTCGGCCAGCTCGTCTTCGCCCTTGTGACCATGGGCTTGTCCACGCTCGCGCGACGCTTTGCCGGCAAGCTCGATGGGCAGCGTCGTGTGACGTTCGACAATTACAGGCTCCTTTACCACTATGCCGTTGCCCAGAGCCTGCTTGGCCTTCTTCCGGTTCACGGCTTTCCATGGATGATCGGGTGAAGGCCATGAAAGAGCCCGTCGAGGAGATTTCCGCCACGCGTGCCATGCTGGTCATCCTGGCTGGACCCATCCTATGGACGGGGCATTTCGCCTTCGCCTACGCGACGCCCGCGCCTCCCGAATGCTGGCCGTCCTTGTCGTTGACGGGCGTCCTCTGGACCGGCTGGGCGGCCCTCACGCTCGAGACCTGCACGCAGCTGCGGTGAATGTCGCCCAGATCACCGCCGCACCTGTTCCGCATCTCGCAGCAACCGAGTTCCCCGTCGCAAGTCAGTCTTGCGGTTCCCCGCCAGCGTGCCCGCCTTCTTCCCGCATCCGGGCGATCTCGCCCAATCTGACCGGTTTCACCGGCGCCCGGATATTCATGTATCCGACCGCCTGCGGATGCGAGCCGGTCTGCTCGGCAATGAGCTCGCAGATCGTCAGCCCGCACATGCGACCCTGGCAGGGGCCCATGCCAGCACGCGAGAACGCCTTCACCTGGTTCGGTCCGATGGCGCCGCCGGCTGCGATTGAGCGGACCTCGCCTGCGCTGACCTCTTCGCATCGGCATACGATCACATCGTCTGCCGACGTCCGGAAGTTTACCGGTGGCCGATAGAGGCGGTCGAGGAACCTTCGTCCGCGGAGCGTTTTCCGGAGTTCTGCCCTTGCCTGCTTCTGCCTGTCCGGGCAGATCCCTGCTTTCGCACAATGCACGGTTTTCACGATCTGCGAGGCCGCGAGGATGCCGCGCCAGACCGCCGCCTCCGCGCCGTCGATCCCGGCACTGTCTCCCGCCACGAACAGCCTCTCGACGGATGTCTCGCCCCATTCATCGAGAATCGGTTCAAACGCCAGGCGCTTGTCGTTCCAGTGATGCCTGGCGCCGGCCGACATTGCGAGGTTTACCTGGGGAACCGCGCCCAGATGCAGGAGAAGCGTGTCGACATCAAGCCGCTTTTCCTTCCCGCCGGCGACGTAGCGAACGCCGTTCAGCCTGCCGTCGCCCAGGGCTTCGAGGGCGGATACGCCCCGGATGACGGGGGTATGTGAGGCCACTTCGCGGAGCAGCTTCATGCCCTTCCACATGTAGCGGCTTGTCATGAAGGCCGGAAGGAAAGGAACCGCTCCCAGCCAGTTCGACCATGGTGTCGTGTCGAGGACGGCGGTAATCTCGACGCCGGCCCTGATGTACTGGACCGCGAGGAGAAAGAGAAGCGGACCAGAGCCGGCCAGACAGATCCGGCCTGAAGGGACGGTGCCGCTGGATTTCAGCATGGTCTGCGCTGCACCGGCGGTCATGACGCCGGGCAAGGTCCAGCCTCGGACGGGAAAAGGCCGCTCCAGTGCTCCCGTGGCAATAAGGAGGTAACGGCCCCGCAACTGCAAGGCACCATCCGGGAGAGTGACGCCGACCAGGAAGTCATCGCTGTCGTCGCGCTCGATCATGAAGACCGTGCCAGTTGCCAGGTAGTCGGAGCCGGAGGCGAGGAATTCTCGCGCCAGCTCCTGTCCTGCGAGGTAGTCGCGACCGAGGATCGAGGCGAGCTCGGGTCTCTCCTTCAATACCGATCGGTATATCTGTCCGCCGACACCTATTCCTTCGTCGATGACGCAGACACTCAAGCCCGCGCGCCGCGCTTCGATCGCGGCCGACATGCCGGCGGGTCCCGCGCCGACGATGATGAGGTCGATCGGCTTATCTGTCATGACCGTGGTCCTTGCTGGATTGGCTGCCGTCCGTATGGGTTTCGATGGCCATTCCAGGTGTCACCGGCACTAGGCATGCCTGCCGGTTGGTCTCGCCATCGATGGTGACCAGGCACTCGAAACACACGCCCATGCAGCAGTACGGTCCCCGCGCCGCACCGCTGACCGACGTCATGCGAAAAGAGGTGATGCCGTTCTTCAAGAGGGCCGTGGCAACGGTATCGTCGGTGCAGGCCGCGACGCTCTTTCCGTTGACGGAAAGCGTGATCGCATGATCCTGCTTAAGCAGGTTCCTGAACATGGTCGAATCTTTCTGCGCTGAAGGCATGGAGCGTCTCGGGCCAGGCGTCGGCTATGATGGCCTTGGCGATGATCGTTGCGTGAGCTGCAGCAAGCGTTATCCCGCTATGGCAGGTGACGAGGTAGGCGCCGGGGCATTGCCTTGACTGGTCGTAGATGGGGTAGCCATCCGGGCTCATGACGCGAAGGGCCCCCCAGCTTCTCACGACCTGCGCGCCGGCAAGTCGTGGAAAGGTGCGTATCGCGCGCATGGCGATCGTTGCGAGCGTGCGGCTGTCGGTTCCCTTGTCGAAGCCGACATCCTCTTTGGAATCGCCGATCATCACCCCGCCTTCGTTCGTCTGACGGATGGTGCCCAGCGGGTAATCGAGAAAAGGCTCCAGTTTCTCCGTCACCATGATCTGGCCGCGTTGCGGCACCAATGGAGCGTAGAGCCCGAGCTGAGGTGCGAGATCTCTGTTGCCGAGACCCGCCGTCAATACGATCTTGCGGCCGAAGAGTTCGCGCTCGCCGAGATGGATGCGAAAGCCATCGCTCGACACCGCGATCCGGCTGACATGCTCCCCGGGCCGGTAGATGACGCCTCGCCGGCCGGCCGTCCTGTGCAAGGCGGCAAGCAGCCGAAGCGCGTTGACATGGCCGTCGGCGGCGCAATAGGTGCCGCCGACGACCTCGGGCCCGATTGCCGGCAACATCTTTTTCATCTGCGCGTGATCGAGCACGTCGAAGCCGGCAGTATCCGGCACGCGACGATGCAACCGCTCGAGAGCGCCGACCCTCCGCTCCAGTTCGTTCTCGCTGAGGCAGGCCATCAATCCTCCCGGCCGGGAGTAGAACAGCGGCATCTCGGCCTCGTTGGAGAGCTCCGCGGCGAAGCTCTGCCACAGATTTGCGGACGCCGACGTCCAGCGCGCGTAATCCGGATTGTCGATACCTTTGCCCTGGACCCACACCAGCGCGAAATTGCCGCGCGAGGCGCGGAACGCATCGTCACCTTCGTCCACCACGGTGACGCTGAGGCCATGCCGCGTGATCCCATAGGCCACGCACATTCCAACGACGCCTCCGCCAATGATAACCACGTCGGAAGCATCTGCCTTCTCCTTGCGAGACACCGCACTCATGAGCGGCCCTCGCCGACGAACAGGCGTTCGAGCCCGTAAAGCCGATCGAGAACGATCATCAGTATGACCGTCAGGAGGATAAGAAGGGCGGAAACGGCGCAGATGAGAGGGTCGATGGAATCCTGGATGTAATTGAACATCCTGACGGGCAGAGTCGTCGTGGTGGGCGATGCCACGAAGATCGTCATCGTGGTTTCGTCGAAACTCTGGATGAACGACAAGGCAAATCCGCTTGCAACGCCCGGAACGATCAGCGGCAGAATGATCCGCCGATAGATCGTCACGCGGCTTGCGCCGAGCGAGGCGGCCGCGTCTTCGATCCGCTTGTCCATGCCGGAGGCGCCGGCGATGATAATTCTCATGGCAAAGGGAAAGACGATAACCACGTGGCCGATCACCAGGCCGGCCGTCGTTCCGGAGAGGCCGATTTCCGTGTAGAAGCGGAGGAAGGCGATGCCGAGCACGATGTGCGGCAACATCAGCGGCGACATGAACAGCGCGTTCAAGGTCTCACGTCCGGGGAAGCGGTAGCGCGCAATGGCCAGGCCGGCCGGCACCGCGAAGAGGAGTGCAAGGATCGCGGAAGCCAGGGCGACGCCGAGGCTCGTCCGGAAGGACTCCATGAACTCGGGATACTCACCCAGGCGGTAAAACCAGCGCAAGGAAAGGCCGTTCGTCGGCAGGGCCAGATAGTCTTCCGACGTGAAGGCGACGAGGCAGACCAGCATCATGGGGGAAACGAGGAAAACCACGAAGAGCGCGTTGAAGACGAGCGCGAGAGGGCCGTTTTTCGTCATGAGAACACCTGGATGTAGCGCCGTTCCACAAAGCGATTCCAGCCGACGACGAGCAGTACGATGCCGATCAGCAGCAAGACGGCAATGGCGGCGCCGAGCGGCCAGTTGAGCGTGTTGAGGAATTCGTCATAGGCGAGTGTCGCAGCGACTTTCAGCCGCCGGCCGCCGATGATGGCCGGCGTAGCGAATGCGCTCGCAGACAGCGTGAAGACCACGATGGTGCCCGAAAGGATGCCCGGCATGGCCTGAGGAAGGACGATCCGGCGGAAGATCGTGAACTGCCCTGCACCGAGGGACTGGGCGGCCCGTTCGATCGACGGGTCCATGTGCCCGAGCGAGGCCGAGACCGAGAGCACTACGAACGGGACCAGCACGTGGGTGAGCGCGATCACGACGCCCGCTTCGGTAAACATCAGCGAGACCGGCGTCCCGGTCAGTCCTAGCGCGAGCAGAAGCTTAGACAACAGGCCATTGCCGGACAGGATCAGCGCCCAGCCGAGCGTCCGCGAGACGACCGAGACAAGGAGCGGTCCAATGATGACCACCATCATGACCGAGCGCCACGGCTCGCGCATTCTGCGCAAGATATAGGCCTCCGGAACGCCGAGAAGGATGCAGGCAAGCGTCGTCGCAAGTGAAATACGAAGTGTTCGCGCAAATATCCCGGCGAAGTAGCTGTCCGAGAAGACCTCCCGATAGTTGCCGAGCTGGATCGTCGCGGTGATGCCACCAGACGAACTCCATTCATGCAGGGAAAGCAGCAGCGTCATGACGAGCGGAATGGCGACGATCCCTAGAAAGAGAAGGACCGCAGGGGCGGCGAGGAGATAGGCTTCGCGCCGGAGGCTCATGGCTTGCTCCCTGACGCGAGGGCAAAGACGATGTCTTCCGGTTTGATGGTCAGCCCGACCAGATCATGTTCCGCCGGGACCGCCGTGCCGTCATTCGGCCGGATGACCGTGGCCATGCCCGCTGGCGTGTCGATCTGGAAAAGCCAGTGATCGCCTTGGAAGACACGCGTCTTGATGCGTCCGGAGAGGCCGCCCGTCGGCTCTCGCGATATGGTCAGCTTCTCCGGACGGATGGAGATGGAGGTACTGCCTTCGAACGGGCGGTCGAGAGGGATCGGACAGTCTCCGACGAGCAGGGTCTTCTCTCTGCCCTCGGCCTGAAAGATGTTGGTCTTGCCGAGGAAGGAAGCGACGAACGGTGTCGCCGGTTTCTCGTAGACCTCGAGCGGGCTTCCGATCTGCTCGACCTTGGCGGCGCTCATCACGACGATCTTGTCGGAGAGCGCGAGCGCCTCATGCTGGTCATGGGTGACGAGGACTGTTGTCGTTCCCAGCGTTTGCTGGATCTGGCGCAACTCGATCTGCATCTCCTCCCGCATCTTGGCGTCGAGGTTGGAGAGTGGTTCATCCAAGAGCAGCACGGATGGCCTGATGATGAGCGCGCGTCCCAGTGCCACGCGTTGCTGTTGCCCGCCCGACATTTGCCGCGGATAGCGCCCGGCCTTGTCCGAGAGGCCCACCAAATCCAGCATTTCCGAGACGCGCCGTGTGATTTCGGCCTTGGCGACGCCACGCATCTCCAGCCCGAACGCAAGGTTCTGCGCAACCGTCATGTGTGGGAAGAGGGCATAGCTCTGGAAAACGATTCCCAGTCCCCGGCGGTTCGGCGGAAGCCGGGAAAGCTCGGTTCCGTCCAGAACGACAGATCCGCCGGTCGGCTCAACGAATCCCGCGATCATTTGCAGGGTCGTCGTTTTGCCGCAGCCGGATGGACCGAGGAGCGAGACGAACTCTCCCTTTTTGACGGAGAGATTGATCCCCTCCACGGCGACTGCGTGACCATAGACCTTACGCAGCCTGTCTAGAGCAAGATAGGGCACGGATGTTCTCCTGAAGAAAGAGAGATGCAGCGGTGTTCCGACGCGCGGGAGGTTCCGCGTGAGGAGCCGAACCGGGTCGTCAACGCGATCGCATGCGGGGCGATGCGATCGCGTTGATCGAGCACTCAGCGTTCGACCTCGCGGGTCCAGCGCTTGTTCCACTCGTCTCGCTGCCGATTGATCGTGTCCCAATCCGCCACGACCAGCTTCTTCGCCGCCTCTCCGTAGGGCATCAGCCCGGGGTTCTTCACCACCGCATCTTTCCGGACCGGCGCATAGCCTGCCTCATCTGCCAGCGATTCCTGCACCTCCTTGGACAGCATCATCGTCACGAAGGCCTGGGCGAGCGGCGAGACAGACGCCTTCGCCACCGGGCAAATGGCGGTCATGACCGCCGGTGCGCCTTCGGCCGGATAGACGAAATCCACAGGAAAGCCGGTGCCGGCCAGCGCCTGGACGCGCGAAGAGCCCCATACGCCCAAGACAGCCTGACCGGTCTGGAAGAGTTCCGTCATCTTCGCCGGAGAGGGCTCGTAGGCAAGGACGTTCTTGTCCACGTCGCTCTTGATGATCTCGAAGCCCGGTTCGATATTGCCCTCGCCGCCGCCGTTCATGCGCGCCAGCATGACCACCGTCAGCAAGCCGTAGCCGTTGTTCATCGGCGGGATGACGACCTTGCCCGCGAACTTCGGGTTCTTGAGGTCGTTCCAGGACGTCGGGGCGGTCCAACCATTCTCCTCGAATACCTGTTTATTATACATCAGCCCCGTCGCGATGAGCCCGAGCCCCGACGCCTTGTGATCAGGAAATGCGGCCGTGTCGTAGATCTGGCTGAAGTCGACCCCGGTAATCGGCGCGCAGAAGCCCAGAGAAACGGCGCGCGAGATCGGACCGTCATCGATGAGTGCGACATCGATTTCCTGGTTGTCCTTCTGTGCCTGCAGCTTTGCCAGCGTATCGGTCGAGTTGCCGGCGACATAGGTCACTTTGACGTTGTTCTCCTCCTCGAATTTCGGGAGGACCTTCTCGCGAAGGATCTTCTCGGTCGAGCCGCCATAGCCGGCGACGATAAGCTGGTCTCGTGCAGCGGCGGCGGACGCCGATGCGAGCGCTGCCGTCATCACCGCCAACCACAATCTGAAATCTCTCGTCTCAAACACGTCGTTCTCCCTCTGGTTTTCTGTCGTGCAGGCGGATTTTCGGATCCCGTTCGATAAAGTCAAATTCATTATTGACGGCCTTCGATGCGTAAATATTATGAAGAGATGTCGAACTTCGGACGCCAGATCGAAGCCTTCCGCGCCGTCATGCTGACCGGCGGAATGACGCCTGCGGCAGAGACGTTGCGCATCACCCAGCCGGCCGTCAGTCGCTTGGTTCAGGATCTGGAACGTGATCTCAAAATCAGGCTGTTTCACCGCAAGGGTAATCAGATAACGCCGACGGTCGAGGCCACTGCGTTCCTCGCCGAAATCGAACGGGCCTATCTCGGCATGGAGCAGCTGCGTGCCTATGCGGCAGACCTCCGCCAGTCACTGACCGGCTCGCTACGCATTGCGGCCTTGCCCGCGATGGCGCTCGGCTTCTTGCCTCATTGCCTCGCGGTCTTCAGCAAGACGCGCCCCAAGCTGTCGATCCATCTCGACGGCATCCCCTCGCATCTGGTGCTGGAGCGCGTCGCGGGTGGACAGTTCGAATTGGGCTTTGCCGCGGTTGCCGCCGATCGCCCGATGGTCGATCTGACGCCGATCAGAACGAGAGCGATGGTGGTGCTGCCAGCCGGGCACCCTCTGGCTCGACATGAAGTCCTTACCGCCGATCAGATCTCGGACGAGCGGATCGTCATGCTCGATCGCGCCAATTACCTTCGCCACACGATCGAGCGCGCGCTGGGTGGCCGCGAACGCTATCCGAGCACGATTGAAACACCGCTGTCGGCAATTGCATGTTCTCTGGTCGCCAAGGGACTGGGCGTCACGATCGTAGATTCCTTCACTGCAATCAGCTTCATCGGTCACGGCATCGAAGCCCGTCCGTTGGTGCCGGAGCTGGATTTCGGGTTTTCCATGGTCACCGCCCGTCAGCGGCCGATGTCGCGGGTCGCCCAGGAGTTTGCGGAGGAAGTCCAGCTGCTGGCGGAAGAATTCCAGGCACCGATCTTTGACGGGTAGTCGGCGGGCGTCGCCGGAAATGTTCTCAACAGGATGTCCGTTTCCCGGGTGAGTTGAGGTGCGGCGGAGAACATCAGCATCCGGGTGGCTGGATTCGTCTCAGTGGTAGGACGAAGATCAGGAGGGCGGTCCACGACCAACCTCGCCTCCGCACTCTCGTGCCGCCGCGACAATTTGGAATTTGATCAAGATCAGTTCCGCGAATACGGTCGCCCGGAAACCCGCAGGCCAGATATCTCCGCAGGCGCGCCTTGTCCAAGACCACGAAGATTGAGAGCGACCCCGCCCGCCGGCGGCTGATGCAAATGGCACACCGCGATCGCAGTGCCATGGCGATAGCGAGCGGCCTGTCTGTTCTTTCGGCTTTGCTCTGGCTGCCGCAGGCTTGGCTGGTCAGCCGGCTCCTGGCGGCATTGGTGGAGGGGAGGGCGCCGGTGCCGGGCGCTCCCGTCGCTGCCGGTGCCTTCATCACCCTCGGGGTCCTGCGCCACCTCCTCGACGTTCTGGCGGGGCGGCGGGCCTTCGGTGTCGGGCAACGACTGATCGAGCGGGAGCGGTTCGATCTCGTCGAGCGGGAGAGCCTTGCATCGCCCCTGATTGGTAACGGGCAGACGTCGGCCGCCCTTGCGACCCTGCTTGCCGGCAAGCTCGACGCCCTTCTGCCGTGGGCGAGCCGCTATCGTCTCGCCGCTGTCAGGGTTGCGATCATTCCCGTCGTCATCCTGGTCGTCGTCGCATCGATGTCCTGGCTCGCCGACATCGTGCTTCTCGTCGCCGGACCGTTGATCCCGGTGTTCATGGCGCTTATCGGGATCGCGGCAAGGCAGGCGAGCGAGAAGCAGATGGCGGCCACCGGAACCCTCAATTCCACGTTGCTCGAATGGCTGAATGCCGCGGCCGACATCCGCCTGCTCAACGCCGAGCAGCAGACGGTCGACCGTTTCCGCCAATCGGCGGAGACCCTGCGGTCGAAGACCATGGAGGTCTTGAGGATCGCTTTCCTTTCCTCGACCGTGCTGGAACTCTTCTCGGCGATCGGCATCGCGCTGGTCGCCGTCTATGTGGGTTTCGCCCTGCTCGGAACCTTTTCTTTCGGTGCCTACGAAACGCCTCTGACGGTGGCGGAGGGTATCTTCATCCTCTTGCTGGCTCCCGATTTCTTCCAGCCGTTGCGCGACCTTGCCGCCGCCTGGCACGACAAGGCAGCCGCACTGGCTGTCGCGGGCGAGCTCGCCGAACGGGATCGCGAACCGGCTCCGCGCATCCTCGGGCGTGGCGCAAGAGCCGACAGCCTTCTTGCCGGCGCGCTGACGATCGCAACCAGGGGGCTCCGTTACGAGGCAGGCGGACGAGAGATCACCTTCCCCGACATCGAGATCATGCCGGGTGAGAAGGTGGCGATCTCCGGTCCGAGCGGGGCCGGCAAGACGACCCTCATCGGTCTCCTCTGCGGGCTCGCGCGGCCGTCCTCGGGCCGGGTCGAGATCGGCGGTAAGCCGCTCGGAGACGACTTGGCTGATGCCTGGAGAGGTATGATCAGTTTCGTTGGCCAGCATCCGCACATACTGAACGCGAGCCTGCGCGCCAATATCGCCCTCTCCGGTGAGCGGCTCGACAGAGCCCGGCTCGATGGGGCGCTCGCCGCCGCGGCTGCCGACGGTGTGGTGGCCGCCCTGCCACGGGGTGTCGACACGCGCCTCGGCGAAAACGGCGGCGGCGTTTCGGGCGGCGAGGCGCGTCGTCTCACGATCGCGCGCGCCATCTATGCGGATGCAAAGGTCGTCTTTGCCGACGAGCCGACGGCGGACCTCGATGTCGGAACGGCCGAGCGGGTGGTGGAGGCGCTGGAAGCGATCGGCCGGAAGGGCGTGACTCTGGTGGTTGCGACCCATGATCCGCGTCTCATCGCCCGGTTCGATCGCGTCATCGTTCTGGAGGCCGGACGATGACGGCGCTGTTCAGGGTCTTCCGGCGCATCTGGCGACGCCGCCTCGGCGCATTGGCCGTCGGCATCCTGCTCTCGGTCGCCGTTCTCGGAGCGGGGCTGGCATTGCTTGGTCTCTCCGGCTGGTTCATCACCGCGGCAGGCATGGCGGGCCTGGCCGGTGCCGGATTGACTTTCGATGTCTTTCGACCGAGTGCGGGCGTGCGCTTCCTCGCCCTCGGACGAGCGATCGCCCGGTACGGTGAGAGGCTCGCCACCCATGATGCGACGCTCAAGGGGCTTGCCGATCTGCGCGTGGCCTTGCTGGAGGCCATGCTCCGCAAGCCCGCCGTTCTTCTGTCCCGTCTGCGCGGCTCCGAGCGTCTCAACCACCTGACGATCGATGTCGACGCCCTTGACGGCGTCGCCTTGCGGCTCGTCATGCCGGCGGTCGCGGCGGCCGTTGTGCTTGCCGCGACGTTCTTCCTGATCGACTGGCTCGTCCTCCCGTCGGTCGCGGTTCTCGAGGTCGGCAGCTACCTCGTCGGTCTCTCCGCCGCACTCATTGTCGCGGCGCGCGCTTCGCGAAAGCCTTCCCGGTTCGCGCAGCGCTCGGCGCAGGCCTTGCGCATGCGGTTCGTCGACATGATGCGCGGGCGCACCGAGCTCGCGGTCAGCGGCCGTCTGGAGGACTATCGCCGATCGGTCCTCGATGCCCATCACCAGATGCAGCATGCACAGTCGCGGATCGACCTGGTCGAGCGGATATCCGCTCTGCTTCTCGGTCTTGCGGGCAGCGTTGCGGCCGGCGGCGCGCTGCTCGTCGGTGGACTTGCGGCGAGCGAGGGACACATCGATCCGGCGAGCGCGGCGCTGGGCTTCTTTGTGGCGCTGGCGCTTGTGGAGACCGCAGCCCCGCTTGCGCGCGGCATCGCCGAGCTCGGCAAGATGACGGATGCCGCGCGGCGGATCGAAGCCCAGTTCGCGGACGAGCCCGAACCATCGCCGCGAAAAACGGCGTTGCCGCTGGTCGCTTCCGGCGGCGCGGCCGTGCTTTTGGGCTGCGGACTGGTCTGTCGCCGGGGAAACCGCGTGCTTTTCGAAGGTCTGGATTTCTCCGTCGGCCGCGGAGAGACGCTGGCGCTCGTCGGCGAAAGCGGTTCTGGAAAGACCACCCTTCTCAACATCATCCGTGGCCTCGTCGAGCCCACGGAAGGTATCGTTTGTCTGGAGGGTCTGGCGATTGCAGACCTCTCGGAGGTGGAGCGCGCCGCGCGCATCGGTTACCTGCCGCAGCGTGCTGCGCTGGTCAGCGGCACGATCGCCGACAATCTGCGCCTCGCGGCGCCGGCCGCCGGTGACGACATGCTCTGGGAGAGCCTGCGGATCGCCGGCCTCGACGAGGTCGTGACCGCCAAAGGGGGGCTCCGGTACCCTCTGGGCGAGGGCGGGCAAGGTCTTTCAGGCGGCGAAAGAAGGCGCCTCGCACTCGCCCGGATGCTGCTGCGTCGGCCCTCGATCATCCTTCTGGACGAGCCGACCGAGGGGTTGGACGTCGAGACCGCCTGCGATATGCTTGCGCGGCTGCGTTCGGCATTTCCGCGAGCCGCAATAGTGGTCGCCGCCCATCGTACAGAGGAACGCGCCTGGGCCGGTCGCGCGCTTGAAATCCGTTCTCCGTAGGCGCTTCCGGCACCGGTTTTCCGGGGGCAAACGACGTTGATCCACCTCATGGACGATACCCGGGTCATGGATATGATGGCCCATATCCTTCCAAGCTCAATCCTGAGACCAATCGAGAGCAAGATCATGGAAATCGACATAGTCGAGCTGTCACGTCTGCAGTTTGCGATGACGGCAATGTACCACTTTCTCTTCGTGCCCCTCACACTCGGCCTTTCCATCATCGTCGCGATCATGGAAACGGTCTACGTCATGACGGATCGTCCGATCTGGCGACAGATGACGAAGTTCTGGGGCACGCTGTTCGGCATCAACTTCGTGCTGGGGGTGTCCACCGGCATTACCATGGAATTCCAGTTCGGTATGAACTGGAGCTATTACAGCCATTATGTGGGCGACATCTTCGGTGCGCCGCTGGCGGTCGAAGGGCTCATGGCCTTCTTCCTCGAGGCGACCTTCGTCGGCCTGTTCTTCTTCGGCTGGGACAAACTCTCCAAGCGTGCCCATCTGGTCGTTGCCTGGCTCGTGGCGATCGGCTCGAATCTCTCTGCCCTGTGGATCCTGGTCGCCAACGGCTGGATGCAGAACCCGGTTGGCGCTGAGTTCAATCCCATGTCGATGCGCATGGAGATG
Organism: Ciceribacter lividus; assembly: GCF_003337715.1. GTDB lineage: Bacteria > Pseudomonadota > Alphaproteobacteria > Rhizobiales > Rhizobiaceae > Allorhizobium > Allorhizobium lividum. The sequence goes on along the minus strand of NZ_QPIX01000008.1, from coordinate 116,850 downwards.
ACCTCGTTCTTCGACGTCGTCTTCAATCAGGTCGCGCAGGCGAAGTTTGTCCATACGGTCTCGGCGGGCTATGTCACCGCCTCTGTCTTCGTGCTCGGCGTCTCCGCCTGGTACTTGCTGAAGGGGCGCCACACCGAGCTCGCCCGCCGGTCGATCGCGGTTGCGGCCTCCTTCGGCCTCGCTTCTGCACTTTCCGTCGTCGTCCTCGGCGACGAATCCGGCTACTCGGTCACCCATGACCAGAAAATGAAGCTCGCGGCCATTGAAGGCATGTGGGAGACGCAGCCGGCGCCGGCATCGTTCACGCTCATCGGCATTCCCGACCAGGCGGCGCGCGAAACCCATTACGCCGTTCATATCCCCTATGTCATGGGCCTGATCGGCACGCGCTCGCTGACCGGTGAAATCCCCGGTATCTCCGAACTCGTGCAGCAGGCGGAAGATCGTATCCGTTCCGGTCAGATCGCCTATGATGCGCTGATGACCTACCGCGCCAGCAAGGGCGTGGTCCCGGATGAGGTTCGTGCAACCTTCGAAGAACACAGCAAGGATCTCGGCTTCGGCTTGCTTCTGAAGCGCTATGTCGACGATCCGCGACAGGCGAGCGAAGACCAGATCAAGATGGCCGCGAACGACACGGTACCGACCGTCTGGCCGCTCTTCTGGGCCTTCCGCCTGATGGTGGCGCTCGGTTTCTCCTTTATCGTCGTCATGGTCTGGTTCTTCTGGATGGCCTCCTTCCGGAGAATGCAGTTCCCGCGGATCGCCCTGTGGCTCGCCGTCATCATCATCCCGACGCCGTGGATTGCCGCCGAGCTCGGCTGGTTCGTCGCCGAATTCGGCCGCCAGCCCTGGACCGTCGACGGTGTCTTGCCGACGGCGCTCTCCGCCTCGCATCTCTCGGTGACGGAGCTCTTGATCACGCTCGCCGGCTTCGTGCTGTTCTACACCGTGCTCTTCGTCATCGAGATGGGCCTGATGCTGAAATACATTCGCAAGGGACCCTATCTCGACGTGCCGGAAACCGATCAGTGGCAGAAGCGACACCGCGACCGGCTGACAAGCCCGTCGGCTCTCACCCAACCTGCGGAGTAAGACCATGATTCTTCATCAACTCCTCGATTTCGAACTCCTGCGTCTGATGTGGTGGGTCCTGCTCGGCGTGCTGCTCGGAGGCTTTGCGCTCACCGACGGCTTCGACATGGGGGTCGGCGCGCTCCTGCCCTTCGTCGGCAGGACCGACACGGAACGGCGCATCGCCATCAACACCATCGGCCCCGTATGGGAAGGCAACCAGGTCTGGTTCATCCTCGGTGGCGGGGCGATCTTCGCGGCCTGGCCACCGCTCTATGCGGTGAGCTTCTCGGGTTTCTATCTCGCCATGTTCGCCGTGCTCGCGGCGCTCATCCTGCGGCCGGTCGGCTTCAAGTACCGGTCGAAGCGCGACAGCGCGGTCTGGCGGAGTGCCTGGGACTGGGCACTGTTCGTCGGTGGCGCCGTGCCAGCCCTGATCTTCGGGGTCGCCATGGGCAATGTCCTGCAGGGCGTGCCGTTCCGCTTCAACGAAGACCTGATGATCTTCTACGAAGGGTCCTTCTTCGGTCTGCTCAATCCCTTCGCGCTGCTCGCGGGCCTCGTGTCGCTTGCGATGCTCGTCATGCACGGTGCGGCCTGGCTGCAGTTGAAGGCCGAGGGACCGGTGCGGGAACGTGCCCGGATGTACGGCTCCGTTGCCGCGCTCGTGACGATCCTCGCTTACGCGCTCGCGGGCGTCTGGATGGCGTCGGGGATCGCCGGTTATGCCATCGTCGGCTCCCCCGTCACCGACGGCCCGTCCAACCCGCTGCTCGGCGAGGTCGCGCGGTCGCCCTCGTGGGTTGCGGCCTACGCCGCGAGGCCGTGGATTGCGGTTGCCCCGGTCCTCGGGTTCGTCGGGGCGGCCTTGGTGTTCCTCGGCTTCAGGGCCGGGCGCGAGGTCTCGACGCTGCTGTTCTCGAAGCTTTCGATCGCCGGCATCATCGCCTCGGTCGGCCTGACGATGTTCCCGTTCATCCTGCCGTCCTCGCTCGATCCGAAGTCGTCGCTGACGGTCTGGAACGCGTCCTCATCGCATCAGACACTCTTCGTCATGCTGGTGATGGCCGTGATCTTCGTCCCGATCGTGCTGGCCTACACCGCCTGGGTCTACAAGGTCTTGTGGGGCAAGGTGACCGAGGCCGAGATCACCGACAACAGCAGCACCGTCTACTGAGGGAGAAACAACAATGTGGTATTTCGCCTGGCTTCTCGGCCTGCCGCTCGCCGCGATCTTCGCGGTCGTCAACGCCATGTGGCTCGAAATGCAGGAAGACCGTGCGGTGATGGGCGGCTCGCCCGAAGACGCCGACACCTCGGTGTGATGAGTTGAAAGTGGGGCGGCGTTTGCCGCCCCACTTTCCAGGTCAGCGCCTGGTCAGGCGGTTTTCGGCGTGATCTGGTAGTTCCAGGCCAATAGTCCATCAATCCGATTGATCGGATGGTCCGCGATGCGCGTGAGGCCATCGCGCAGACAGGCCTCAGGGGCGATACCGTTCAGCTTTACGGCTTCGGTGAGAGAAGGAATTCCTGCCGCGCACTCACCACCGCGATCTGATCCGGCGAAGAACCAAATTCTCCCCTAAGCAAAGATCCGAATATTCGGCCCAAGTGTGGTTGGACGTACAGATCGCCCGCCGCGTTGTCGTCGACCTCGACGGTCCCGTCGCCGGAAGCGGCCCAGCGCCTACTAGGTCTGCATTCCCCATGAAGCCAAGCAGGTTGTGCCAGAGCTAAAATGAGCGCAGCTTACTTCGCGACAAAAAGCGGTAAACCCGACCGTTTGCTATTGATATGCGTCAAGTCGCGTGTCTCGAATGATGTTACTTCTAACAAAATGGAATTCTTCCGATACAATTGCATTTCCAGATGAGAATCTCGAGCGTGCCACACAACCAGGGAGGTTACCATCATGCTCTACAGTGAGAAGTTCTTCGCGAGTGCTGCGGTAACGGCATCGTTGTTGCTAAGCTCCGTTTCTGCCGCTGCGGCATTCACGGCTTGTGAGGTGACAGACACCGGCGGAATTGACGACAACAGTTTCAACCAGACGGCGTGGAAAGGCGTTCTGGACGCGAAGGAAAAGCTTGGCGTCGAAGCCAGATACCTCGAATCGCAGGCCGAAACCGACTACGAAGCCAATATCAATTCCCTGCTCGGCGGGCAGTGCGATGTTATCATCACCGTCGGCTTCCTGCTTGGCGATGCGACCAAAAAGGCTGCCGAGGCGAATCCGGATCAGAAGTTTTCCATCGTCGACTTTTCGTACGATCCGCCACTCAACAATGTGGTGGGCCAGGTCTACTCCACCGATGAAGCAGCGTTTCTCGCCGGTTACCTTGCCGCTGGCGTTTCGAAGTCCGGCACGATTGGCGTCTTCGGAGGCATCAACATTCCGCCGGTGACGATCTTCATGGACGGGTTCTACCGCGGAGCGAACTACTACAACAAACAGAAGGGAACGAAGGTTGCCGTTCTCGGCTGGAACCCCGAGACGCGCGAAGGCCTATTCACGAACAATTTCGATTCACTCGATGACGGACGCGCCTTCGCTCAGAACCTCTTTGACGAAGGCGCAGACATCGTGCTGCCGGTCGCAGGTCCCGTAGGCCTTGGTTCAGCGGCGCTCGCCGATGAGCTCGGGACAGACAAGCTGAAGATCATCGGCGTCGATGCGGACCTCTATCTGACCGACCCGCAAAAGAAGCATGTCTATCTCACATCGATCACCAAGCGCATGGATTCGACCGTTTACGCGGTCATCGAAGCGGCAATGAAGGGCACCTACAAGGGCGGCGTTCTCGCCGGATCGCTTGAAAACGACGGCGTGGGGCTTGCCCCGTTCCATGACATGGAAAATGAAGTCTCTGCCGAAATGAAGCAGGAGCTCTCCGACCTTCGCAAGGCGATCATCGACGGCACGATCAAGGTCAACGAATAACCCGATCGCATCTTTCCCGTCGCCTGTGGCCAGGCGGCGGGCACGGTTTCTTGCGTCGACCTTGGGGGAGAGCGGCAGTGGACATCGAACTAAAGGGGATCACCAAACGCTTCGGTCCGGTAATCGCCAATTCGAATGTGAATCTGACGATCCGCGCGGGAGAGGTGCTTGGGCTCCTCGGCGAAAATGGTGCCGGCAAATCGACGTTGATGAATATCTTGAGCGGGCTTTATGCCGCCGACGAGGGCCAGATCCTGATCGATGGCAAACCCGTCGTGTTCCGGGGGCCGGGGGATGCGATCGCGGCAGGGATCGGAATGGTGCATCAGCATTTCATGCTGGTTCCTGTATTCACCGTCGCGGAAAACGTCATTCTGGGCGTCGAACCGACCGGCAAGCTCGATTGGCTCGATCTGGCGACCGCCCATGATAAAGTCAATGAAATCAATGGAAAATATGGTCTGGAGGTTGATCCCGGCACCCGTGTCGAAGACCTTCCGGTCGGACTTCAGCAGCGCGTCGAGATCATCAAGGTCTTGTTTCGCTCGGCCGATGTCCTGATCCTGGACGAGCCGACAGCAGTTCTGACCCCGCAGGAGGTGACGGAGTTCTTCGAAATCGTCAAGTCACTGCGCGACGCCGGCAAGGCACTCGTCTTCATCACGCACAAACTGAACGAAATTCTTGAAATCGCCGACCGCATCAGCGTGTTGCGGGACGGCCAGATCGTCGGTGAGGGCGACCCCAAGACGGTGACGGAGGCGCAGCTTGCGGAAATGATGGTCGGCAGGCCGGTTGTTTTCGAGGTCGAAAAGGCAGCCTATGCGCCGGGCCGCACGCTTCTTGATGTCAGCGAACTGACGGTATTGAGCGACGACGACAAGATCGCTGTCGATCGCGTCAGTTTTCAGGTCAAGAGCGGTGAAGTCGTCGGCATCGCCGGCGTCCAGGGCAATGGCCAGTCGGCACTGATCGAGGCATTGACCGGTCTCCATTATGCCGCCAGCGGCAAGATACTGTTCCTCGACAAGGATATTACGCACGCGTCGGTTCGTGAACGCCACCGTATGGGTATGGCGCACATTCCGGAGGACCGGCAACGAAGCGGAATGATCTCGAATTTCACCGTCGCAGAGAACATGGTGCTCAACACCTATTACGACGAACGATATGCATCCGGCCCGAATATCCGCTGGCCTGACGTGTTCGAGAGCGCAGCGAAGTACGCTGTCGATTTCGACGTGCGCACGCCTTCGGTTTTTACGAGGGCAGGCAGCCTGTCGGGCGGCAACCAGCAGAAACTCATCGTGGCGCGCGAACTGGAACGAGAGACGTGCCTGGTCGTCGCCGCGCAGCCGACACGCGGCCTCGATGTGGGTTCCATCGAATATATCCATGGCCGGCTGATGCATGCCCGCGACACAGGAGATGGCGTATTGATCGTCTCCTCGGAACTGGATGAGATCCTGTCCCTGTCGGATCGGATCCTTGTGATGTTCAAAGGTCGCTTTGTTGCGGAATTCGATGCGACCAAAGGTCCTGTCGACAAGAACGCCGTCGGGCTCGCCATGGCAGGAGCACAGGCATGACCGTTCAAACCAGCAGCGATACGCTCTCTGAGAAGCTCCTGCAGCGAGCGGCACCGAGCCGTACCGAATACGAGGACCTCGTGGTCGTGCCGATCTTCGCGTTCATCGTCGCGTTGATCATCGGGGCCCTGGTCATGCTGGCGACCGCGGTCGATCCGGCGACGATCGGCCGCTCCTACATTGCACTGCTGGAAGGCTCGGTCGGTTCGCTCAACGCCGTTTCAGAGACATTGACGGCAGCTGCGCCGCTTGTCCTGGCCGGCCTCGGCCTTGCATTGGGTTTCCGGGCGGGCCTCTTCAATATCGGGGCGGAAGGACAGATCATCGTTGGCGGGCTCGTGGCCGCAATCGTGGGCTTCAGTATCGAAGGCTTGCCATGGGCCCTGCATCTGCCGCTCACGCTCTTGGCCGGAGCGTTTGCCGGCGCCGCCTATGCGTCGATTGCGGGATGGTTGCGGGCCGCCACGGGCGCGCATGAAGTGATCTCGACGATCATGCTGAATTTGATCTCCTACCGCCTGCTTGACTACATGCTACGACTGCCCTGGGTCCAGAAGGCGGAACGGGCCGATCCGATTTCCAAATCGGTCGTAGAAAGCGCGGAACTTCCGCGGCTGCTCGCGTGGATTGATGCGAACCTCCGCGTCCATGCCGGCCTTTTTCTCGTGGTCGCGGCCGTCATCCTGATCTACTGGCTGTTGTTTCGTACGAAACTGGGATTTGAGTTCCGTGCAAGCGGCGAGAACGCCGACGCAGCACGCTACGCTGGCATCCGCGCACCGCTCATTATCGTCACCGCGATGGGGTCGGCCGGCGCACTTGCGGGGCTCGCCGGCGCGAACCAGGTGCTGGGCGTTCTCGGCCGCGCGACACCGGGCTTTTCCGCCGGTATCGGTTTCGATGCGATTTCGGTTGCTCTGCTCGGACGTTCCCATCCCGTAGGCGTCCTGTTTGCCGGGCTGCTCTTCGGCGCACTGAAAGCGGGAGGGCGTCAAATGCAGGTCGATGCCGGCGTCAGCATCGATCTGATAGGCATCATTCAGGCCCTGATCATCGTTTTCATAGCTGCACCTCTGCTGGTGCGTGCGATCTTCCCCTGGGGATTTCGAAAATCTGTCACGGATCAGAAGGATAGCGCGGCATGACCATGGCAGCGCCGCATTCAACCTCTTCCGCGCGCGACATCGATACGCGCAAGAACCGTCAGGCGTGGATATCGGGCGCCACGCTCATCGCGCTGTCCATTCTCGTGACAACCGTGTTCAGCTTCGAAACGACCGGCAACGCGGTGTTTCGACTGTCGCGTCCGTCCGATACCTGGGTTCTTCCGGATCTCGTGGTCGCCGCCGCCCCGTTCAACTATCTGGCGGCAGCGGTTCTGGCCTTCCTGGGCGTGCGCCAGTTCTTCCGTGGTGGGGCGAGGTGGACCGCGCTCTCGATCGGATTCGGATTGGTTCTTGCCGTCGCCGCCTTTCTGGTCTGGGCAACTGCGGGCAAGTCCTTTTCGCTGACCGGAATGCTGCAGGCCACGATGGTGAGGGCAGTGCCTATTGCACTTGGCGGATTGGCTGGCGTGCTGTCCGAGCGGGTCGCGGTGGTCAACATCGCCATCGAGGGCATGTTGCTCGCCGGCGCATTCACGGGTGCGCTGGTAGGATCCTTGATCGGCGGGTTCGGCGGATTGATCTCTGCGGTCATTGTCGGCGGCCTCTTCGGGCTTATCCTGGCTGCCCTCGTTGTCACCTACCGCATGGATCAGATCATTGCCGGCGTCGTGATAAACCTGTTCGTGCTCGGCCTGACATCCTATGTCAGCAGCCAGGTCTTCCAGGAATACCGCTTCTTGAACGACGCCCCCGTGTTTCGCGCGTTCAAAATCCCGCTTCTCGGCGACATACCCGTGATCGGCCCCATGCTTTTCCAGCAGAATCTCTTCGTCTATGGCGCCTTGGTCATGGTTGCCCTCGCTACCTATTATCTCTTCTACACACGCCACGGATTGCAGGCCCGTGCGGTGGGCGAACATCCGCGCGCGGCCGATACGCTCGGGATCAATGTCTATCGAACCCGCTATGTGAACGTCGTCATGGCCGGCATGGTCGCGGGCTTCGGCGGGGCATGGTTCACCCTCGGCTCGGTGGGTCGCTTCGATGAAAACATGACCGGCGGACGTGGTTTCATCGGCCTTGCCGCCATGATTTTCGGACGTTGGCATCCCGTCGGCGCGCTGATGGCCGCACTGATATTCGGATTTGCCGATTCATTGCAGCAAAAGCTCGCCCTGCTGCAAACCCCGATCCCATCGGAATTTCTTGCCATGGCGCCCTATATCGCGACGATCATCGTCGTGGCGGGGTTGATCGGCCGTGCGAGGCCTCCCGCCGCGGATGGCAAACCCTACATCAAGGAATAGCGCGGGAACGGGCAAAGCGATGCTGGTCGGCGTTGACGGTCCAGTTGCCGTTCTGGCGGTGCGGCATTGGCCAACCGGCGGTCAGAGCCCTTCGATAGCGCCAGGATCACAATCATCGACGATCGCGGGCGGCATTTCCATCAACGGGAGCTTTGGAAATGTCGATCCGCCGGCGATAGCCGTTCATTCTTCGCTCAGAAGGGCCAGGGTCCCGCAAACGCCCCGATTGGCAAGATATCGGAGACGAGGCCACTTCGTGGACCTTCAAGCCAGGTGTGAAGCATCATGGCGCCGGGTTCCAGGATCAGCGAATTGACTGCCTCCGGCCGAACATCCCGATGGACGGCATGGGCGGTCGAGGGCGCAATCTGGCAAATGACCTTGCCGATGTGCGTGGTCATCGCCCGATGCACGTGACCCGAGATCATGCGCACAGGCCCGGGATGGGCCTGCAGCCGGTCCATCAGCGCCGCGCCATTGCGCAAGTTGTCGGCATCCATTGCCGATATGCCCGAGAACATCCAGGGGTGATGCGTCGCCACGATGACAGGACGTTCGCCCAGCGCAGTCAGTGTCCGGTCGACAAAAGCGAAGCCCTCATCCGACAACATTCCGTGATGAGCGCCATCCAGCAGCGTATCGAGCCCGATCACGACGAAGGGCCCGAAATCACGCTGCCACTGGATCGGGCCGGATTCCGGCATCCAGTCTGTTCCGGCAAAGGCCGAGCGCATCTCCGCATGCCTGTCGTGATTGCCGGGAATGGCAAGCCATGGCAGTTCCAGCGCAGACATGATCTCGAGGAAATGGTCGTATTCCTCGGCAGTTCCATGGTCGGTCAGATCGCCGGTGAGGATCGCGCAATCGACGGACCCGAGCGCCGGAAGGCGTGCATTGATCGAAGCGACGGCGTTGGCGAGCGCGGCGGCCGTATCGGAATGGCCGCAGGCAAGCTGCCCCTTCGCAACAATGTGGGTGTCGCTGATCTGGATGAAGGCGGGCATCAGGCGGCGTCTTTCTCTTCTTCGAGGGTCAGAATGGATTGGGGAGCGACAGACAGGCGGACGGTTTCGCCGAGCTTCGGGGCATACAGCCCTTGATGCAAGCAATAGAGCGGTTCGTCCGACGCACCTGACAGCGCGATGCGGTAATGCGTGCCGAGGAAGGTCACCGTCTCGACCTGGGCCGCAAGAGGACCATTGGCATCGATCTTCACGTCCTCGGCTCGCACGAAGGCCGTCTTGCCCTCGGCTGCCGCACAAAGGGTCAGCACGCCGCCGCGCAGATGCAGCCGGTCGCCTGCGATCGTACCGCCCAACGGCATGGCATTGCCGATGAAGCGGGCGACGAAGGGTGTCTCCGGCGCGCGGTAGAGCGCTTCGGGTGTTCCTACCTGCGCCACGCGACCCTGTGACATCACCACCACGCGGTCGGCGATCGCCATGGCCTCGTCCTGGTCGTGGGTGACGAAGATCGCCGTGATTCCGAACTGGCGCAGCAGCAGGGCGAGTTCGTCGCGCAACTGCACGCGCAGGGCGGCATCGAGCGCCGACAGGGGCTCGTCCAGCAAGAGAAGTCGCGGACGCGGTGCAAAGGCACGTGCAAGAGCGACACGCTGCCGCTGGCCGCCCGACAGCGCGGAAATTGGGCGCGCCCGGTAAGGCTCCAGTCGGCAGAGCGCGATCACGTCATCGACCCGTGCCTCGATTTCGGCGCGCGGCAGCTTCTGCATCTTCAGCCCGTAGCCGATATTGGCGCCCACCGACATGTTCGGAAACAGCGCATAGGACTGGAATACCATACCGACCTTCCGCCGTTCGACAGGCTGGGAGGTGATGTCCTCGCCCTTGAAGCGGATCTCTGCGCCGGGATCGGCCGTCTCCAGCCCTGCGATAATCCGCAGTAGCGTGGTCTTGCCGCAGCCCGAGGGGCCCAGCAACGACACGATCTCGCCCTCTGCGATATCGAGATCGGTTGGAGAAAGGGCTTGCGTGCCGCCCGGAAAGGTCTTTGCGATATTGTGCAGATGCAGTGTCATTGGCTGATCCTCTGGGCGCGCGCGCTGGCCCATTGCATGGTGACGAGAAGTGGCACGATCATCACGAAGAAGATCAGCGTATACGCCGAGGCGATTTCCAGGCGCATGGAGGCGTAGCTGTCAGCCAGTCCTACCGGCAGTGTCTTCAGAAAGGGCGTGTGCAGCATCCAGGTCAGGTTGAACTCACCGATGGAAAGGGTAACCACCGTTAGCGCGCCGGCGAGAATACCGGGCAGGGCGTTCGGCACGACAACGTCGACAAAGCGCCGGACAGGCCCGGCCCCGAGACTTGCCGCTGCCTCCTCAAGTGTCTTCAGGTCGATTGCCGCAAGCACCGACTGCACGGAGCGCACCATGAAGGGCAGTGTATAGAGGACGTGCCCGACGAGGATGAAAGTCCAGCTTATCCGGAACTCCTTGAACGTGCCATAAAGTTGCAGAAGCGCCAAAGCCAGCGCCAAGCCGGGTATGGCCAGCGGCAACGAGATGAATTCTTCCATGGCGCGGGCGATACGGCCCGGATTGCGTGCCAGGACATAGGCGGCGGGCACGCCGATGACCAGCGTGACGGCGAGACATGCGAGCGAAAGGCCGAGTGAAAGGAAGGTGCTGGATGCATAGAGTTCCCAGACCACGGCGATCCATTCGAGTGTCAGTCCCGACCGCAAGCCCTGGAAATAGTTGACGGTCAAGCCTGCCAGCACGGACTGGATCGTTGGTACCAGCAAGAACGCCGACGCGAGCAGCGTGACCGAAATTTGCACGATCTTACCTAAGGATGTCATGAGCTCAGCCTCCCGCCGCGACGCCGGCGCCTGAAAAGGACCGGGCGAGGAACAGGATGGTCCATGTCGCGAAGCCGAGCATGACCGACAGGGCCGCCGCCATGGCGATGTTCGCCGACAGTGTGAATTCGGTGTAGATCACCATGGGCAGGACGTCGATATTGGTGGCCAGCGTGAAAGCCGTTCCGAAGGCGCCCATGGCGGTGGCGAAGGCAATGGCGCCGGCTGCGACCAATGCCGGTGCCAGTTGGGGGATCAGCACATCCCGCATGACGCGATACGGCGATGCCCCCAGCGTGCGGGCAGCTTCCTCCAGCGAAGGGTCTATCTTTTCTATCGCCGCCATCACCGTAAGCAGGACCCGCGGGATGGAGAAATACAAATAACCCAGGAAGAGACCGAGCGTCGAATAGGCGAAGATCATGTGACCCGGCAGGATCTGATTGAACAGGCCCTGTCGCCCGCCGAGGAGGATGATCATGAATCCGACGACCACGCCGGGAAAAGCCAAAGGCAGCGTCAGGATCGACAGCAGCACGGCGCGACCGCGAAAGCGATTCCGGGCAAGGTAGAGCCCGGCGGTAGTGGACACTGCAAGCGCCGCGACCGTCACCAATGTCGATACAAGCACGGTCTGCACCAAGGTGGCCGTGTAGCGGGGAGTCTGCAGAATCTGCAGATATACCCCCCAGCCGGCATTGCCCTCGCCCGAGGCGAGGACGAGCCTCACCAGCGGCAATGCCAGGAAGGCGAGCGAGAAGACCGTCAGCGGAACGAGGCAAAGGGCCAAGAACTGTCGGGAAGACATCCGGATAGCTCCGATTCTAAAGTGGGCAGAGCGTCGCCGCTCTGCCCGTTGGCGGATTACTTGACTTCGGCGAGGTAGCGTTCGCCGAATGCCGCCTGAGCCTTGGCCATTTCGGCATAGTCGACCGGGACTGCGCGTTCATACTCCGTGTCGGGCAGGAAGCGTGCGGCGACCTCGGCCGGCAGGGCGACCGGGCGGGCGGGCTTGAGGTAGGCGTTGGCCCAGATCGCCTGTCCGTCGTCGGACAGGATGAAGTCGAGCGCTTTCTTGCCCGTTTCGGCATGCGGCGCGCCAGCGACCAGGCTCATCACGTAAGGCACGCGGATGGTGCCTTCGCACGGCATCACGAATTCGAACTTGCCGTTCTCCTTGTATTTGGCGCGATAAGCGTTGAAATCGTAGTCGAAGAGGATCGGGATTTCGCCGGAAACGACGCGGGCGTAGGACGTCTGCTTCGGCACGATCGGGCTGTTCGCCGCCAGTTCCTTGAAGTATTTGAGTGCCGGCTCGAAATTGGTCAGGTTGCCACCGAAGGCCTGGTTTACGGCGATCGCACCGGCATAGCCGACAAAGGCAGAGGCGGGATCGAGATAGCCGACCATGCCCTTGTATTCCGGCTTGGTCAGGTCCGCGAAGCACTGCGGCACCGGAGCGCCGTTGAGCGCATCGACGTTCACGAAGAGACCCAGCGTGCCGTAGTGCACTGCGAACCACTTGCCTTCCGGGTCCTTCAGCCCCTCGGGGATTTCGTCGAACCCTTTTGGCTTGTAGGATTGAACCACGCCCTCGCCCGCAGCCTGGATGCCGGTGGTCACGCCATAATAGGCGATGTCGGCCACCGGGCTCGCCTTTTCGGCGATGAGCTGGCTCAGTGTCTGGCCGGAATTCTTGTTATCGTGCGGCATCTTGACGTCGGCCTTCTCGTCGAGTGCCTTGAGCATCGAGGCCCAGTCCGCCCATTCGGGCGGGCAGTTGTAGCAGACGGCGTCTTCGGCAACGGCAGGGGCTACGAAGGCTGTTGCGAAAAGCAACGCGAAAACAGTATGTTTCATGGGTTGATCCTTGGTTGAGAGAGGTCTTGAGCGAGGAGAACGGACGGCGGTTGGGCGGCATCCCGACCGTCGTCACCTTATTCCGGGTTCGGCGCGGCAAGGGTTGCGCCGGCTCGGAAATGGAACGGCAGGGCTGGCGGCTGAATGGGTACCTGCCCCTGCATGGCTTCGAGAAGCGATCGCGCCGCCTGACGGCCCATCGCCTCGGGTGATGTCTCTATGGTAGCGAGCGGCGCCTCGAGCAGCCTGCCGATCTCGATCCCGTCGAACCCTGCGACCGACAGATCCTGCGGCACGCGCCGACCCAACAGGCGGGCTGCCTTGTGTACCGCGATCGCCAGGAAATCATTCGAGGCGAAGATCGCCGTCAGAGTGGGATGATCGTTGAGAATGGCCGCGAGGCTGTCCGGCCGGCTCGCCTCGGCCTCGCCGATTTCGATCAGCACCGGGTCGGGCAGACCGCGGGCCCGGCATTCGGCACAAAACCCTGCATAGCGATTGCGCGAGCGGTCGGAGGTCGAAAAGCGCAACGCCAGGAAGCCGATACGCCGGTGCCCCAGGCGCACGAATTGCCGCGCCACTTCCCGCGCTGCCTCGAAGTTGTCGACATAGGCGGTGGTGAAGCCTTCGATGGGATCGTGAAACATCAGCGAAACCGGCGTGCCGCGCTGCTGCGCCTGTCTCAGCGCGGCACTGCGGTCCGGGGCGACCATGGTGGCGATCAGCCCGTCCGCGTCTTTCGACATCAGTGTTTCGATGGCGGCGTTGTCCGCCGTCTCGTCATAGTTTGAACAGGAGATCAGCAGCTGGTAGCCGGAATCCTTCAGCTCGGACTGAACGCCCTGCACTGCCTCGGCAAAGACCGGGTTCGCCAACGAGGGCACCAGGCAGCCGATGGTCATCGAGCGACGGCTCTGCAAAGCACGTCCGATGGAACTGAAGCTGAAGTCGAGATCGCGTGCCGCCCGCTCCACCCGCTCGCGCACCTCGGCGCTGGCGGGGCCGGATTTGTTCAGCACGCGGCTCGCCGTCGCCACGCTGCAGCCGGCTGCCTGCGCAACATCGCGGATCGTGACGGACGTCTTTTGCTGCATGATCTGGCCCCGGCTGGAAACGTTTCCACGTTAGCCAGGCTTTGTTACAGCCCGATGACAACAGGCGGTAAAATCGGGTTGCGCGGGTCCGGCTTATGGACGACGTGTTGCCAAGTCCGATCGCTGCAGCGATCAAGCGGACCGTGAGAACCAGAGGGAAGTTGAAAGGCGAAATGACGCCGACCACACCATGGGGCGCACGCCGCACATGATTGGTGCGATCGTCCATGCCGGGCAGGAATATGTTTGTCGGCTGCCAGGCGAGCGATGCGCACGCGGATCAGAAGGGCTCTATGCAGGTTCGTGTCCCATAGAGCCCGGTAGGCGGCAACTTCTTGTTTCAGTTCAGCGTTCGAAAGGTTCACCGAGCGAAGCGACTCCGTTTAGTTTCAGGAGGCGTTTGTCGGCGGAGATAATGCCGAGGACGATGATGGTGACGAGGTAGGGCAGGCTGGACAGGATCTGCGAGGGCAGGTCGATGCCGGTGGCCTGGGCCGCCAATCCCATCAGAGAGACGGCTCCGAACAGGCAGGCGCCGAGGAAGACCCGGCCGGCGAGCCAGGTGCCGAACACGACGAGCGCGATGGCGATCCACCCGCGACCGGCGATCATGCCGTCGGCCCAGAGCGGGGTGTAGACAATTGCCGCATAGGCGCCGGCAAATCCGGCCATGGTGCCGCCAAAGGCAATGGCCGCGAGCCGCACGCCGATCACCGAATAGCCGATGGCATGGGCGGCCTTCGGGTTTTCGCCGACGGCACGGATGGTGAGGCCGGCCCTTGTGTGCGACAGCAGAAACCAGACGCCGAGGGTGACCGCAAGCGAGAGCCAGACGACGATATCCTGTACGAAGAGACCGCCGACAACGGGAATATCGGAGAGACCGGGGATTGCGAGCTTCGGCAGGCCTTTCACCGTCAGGCTCTCATAGGTCTTGCCGACCAGGGCCGACAATCCTTGTCCGAGAATGCCGATCGCAAGCCCGGCGGCGACCTGGTTTGCGCGAAAGCCGAGCACGATGAAGGCGAAGAGAAGCGAGAGCAGCGCGCTTGCCACTCCGGCGGCGACGAAGCCGAGAAAATGGCCGCCGCCATGATAGGTGACGATGAAGGCGATTGCCGCACCCAGTGCCATCAGTCCTTCGACTCCGAGGTTCAAGACGCCGGCGCGCTCGACCACGAGTTCGCCTAGGGCTGCGAGCAGAAAGGGTGTCGCGGCGGCCAACATGCCAGCGAGGATGAAATCGACGGCGTTCATGTCGGCCTCCGGTAGGCTGTATGCGGCCATTCCAGCCGGTAGCGAACAAAGGCGACGGCCACGAGATAGGCAAGCAGCAGGCTGCCCTGGAAGACACGAACGGCGGCAATCGGCAGGTTGGCGGACACCATGGCGTTGTCGCCGCCAATATAGAGCGCCGCCATGAAAAGCGACGAGACCATGATACCGATCGGGTGAAGGCCGCCGAGATAGGCGACGATGATTGCGGCATATCCATAGCCGGTGGCGATCGAGCGCTGCAGCTGGCCGACGGGGCCTGCCACTTCCGTCGCTCCGGCAAGGCCTGCGGCAAAGCCTCCGATCAGGAGGGAGAGCCAGATCGCCCGCTTTTCGCTGAAACCGGCATAGCCGGCTGCGCGCGGTGCCAGGCCGCCGACGTGCAGCTTGTAGCCCATGAAGCTCTTCTGCATGAAGATCCAGGCGGCAATCGAGAGCGCCACGGCCAGAAGCAGCGAGACATTCACCCGTGTCCGCGGGATGAGCGTCGGTATCATGGCGTCGTATTGGAACATCACGGATTGCGGGAAATTGAAGCCGTTCGGATCCTTCCAGGGGCCGAGCAGCAGGTAATAGAGAAACTGTGCCGCAACGAGGCTCAGCATGAGCGAGACGAGGATCTCGTTGGCGTTCAGACGGATACGCCAGAACGCGGTGACCGAGGCCCAGAGCGCGCCGCCGATGGCACCGAGCAGCAGCATCGAAGGCCAGATCCAGGCGCCGGTCGCTTGCGGATACCAGATTGGAATGGCGGATGCGAAGATCGCACCGAGGATGAACTGGCCCTCGGCGCCGATGTTGAAGACCTTGGCGCGGAAACCGATGGCCAGCCCCTGGGCAATGAAGAGCAGCGGCCCCGTCTTCAGGAGGACCTCGGAGAAGGAGGACCAGGAGATGAAGGGCTCGAGCAGCATTGCATGCATGACGGCGCCTGCCTGTCGGCCCATCAGCACGTAGAGCCCGAGATTGAGCAGGATCGCGACGACCAGCGCGGCCAGCGGAGCGAGAACGGTTGCCGCCAGCGATGCGCGTTCGCGGCGCACGAGGCTCGGTAGAAGGGCACGGGCCGGTGCGCTCATGATGCCAGCTTTCCGGGCGCGTTTTCCGATCCGATCATGTAGCGCCCAATATCCTCCGGCCTCGTTTCGCGTGTCACGAGCGGTTCGCTGAGCTTCCCGTGGTGCAGGACCTGGATGAAATCGCAGAGTTCGAACAATTCTTCCAGTTCCTCCGAAATCACGAGGATCGCCACGCCCTCGTTGCGCAGGTTGACGAGACGGCGGCGAATGGCGGAGGCTGCTCCGATGTCGACACCCCAGGTGGGCTGGGCGACGAAGAGCAGCTTTGGCGCCAGCATGATCTCGCGGCCAACGATGAATTTCTGCAGATTGCCGCCGGAGAGCGATCCGGCTTCGGCATCGGGGCCGGGCGTTCGGACATCGTAGTCGCGGATACAGTCGCGCGCGAAATCCTCCGCGAGGGGTTTGTCGACAAGACCGCGGCGGACAAGTTTTTGCGGGTGAGCGGTCAACAGGCCATTAAGCGTCAGCGACATTTCCGGCACGGCGCCGCGTCCGAGACGATCCTCTGGCACGAAGGCGAAACGGAGCTTGCGGCGGGCGGCGGCATCAAGCTGGCCGACATCCTTGCCCATCATGAAGATGCGGTCCTGCTCTCCGTTTGGAAGCGTCGTTTCTCCGGAGATCAACATCGCCAGATCGCTCTGGCCGTTTCCGGAAATTCCGGCAATTCCGATGATTTCACCAGCCCGCACCGTAAGGCTGATCTTGGATAGCGGTACGGCAAAGGGATCGTCAGGTTTGTAGTCGAGGCCGACGAGTTCCAGACGCTTCTCTCCGGGGGCATTCGCCGCAGCCGGCATGGGGGGCGGCATGTCCCGGCCGATCATCATGCCGGCGAGATCGTGGGCGTCATGGTCACGGGGATCGACATGCCCGGTGACTTCGCCGGCGCGCAGGATTGTGGCGCGGTCGCAAAGCGACCGTATTTCCTCCAGCTTGTGCGAGATGAAGAGAATGGAGACACCGCCATCGCGCAGCTTGCGGAGCGTCTCGAACAGTTTTTCGACCGCCTGCGGCGGCAGAACCGAGGTCGGTTCGTCGAGAATGAGGAGCTTCGGATCTGTCATCAGGCAGCGGATGATTTCCACCCGCTGGCGCTCGCCGACGGAGAGCGCATGGACATGGGCGAGCGGGTCGACTTCCAGCCCGAAATCGCGGCCGAGCGCACGTGTGCGATCGGCAAGTTCCGCCTTTTTGCCCGGCATCACTAGCTGGATGTTCTCGACCACGGTCAGGGTCTCGAACAGCGAGAAATGCTGGAACACCATGGCAATGCCCTGACGTCTCGCCTCGGCAGGCGAGGCGAACGTCAGCGGTTCGCCCTTCCAGGAAATGCTTCCGTCGTCCGGCTGTTCGACCCCGGATATGAGCTTCATCAGGGTCGACTTGCCAGCCCCGTTTTCACCCAGGATCGCGTGGATCGACCGCGGCGCAACGTCCAGGCCAATGTTCTTGTTGGCCTGGATCTGACCGTAGCTCTTGGAAACGCCGCGAAGCGACAGGAGGGGCGTGGTCATACTTACTTCGGCAGCGGCGTTGCGACACCCTTGACGTGCCAGTTCATGGCGATGATGTCGCCGTCGGGCAGGGTTGCTCCGGCTGCCACGCCCTCGCTGCCGTCGGCCTTGGTGATCGGGCCGGCGAAGGGCGAGAAACTGCCATCGGCGATCTTCGCCTCGATCTCCTTGATCTTGGTCATCGTGTCTGCCGGGATATTCGGGTTCCAGTCGACGACTTCGACGACATTGTCCGCCATGCCGAGGAAGGCGTTTTGGCCCTTGAACGTGCCGGCGAGATGGGCGTCGACCGAGGCCTTGAAGAAGGGCGACCAATCGGTGGTGACGCAACCGAGATAGGTCTTCGGCGCATACTTCTTCATCGAGGAATTGAGATTGAAGGCGTAGACGCCGGCCTCTTCGCAGGCCGAGATGACGGACGGCGTGTCCTGGGCGTTGGAGAAGATCACGTCGCAATCCTGCGCGATCAGTGCCTTGGCGGCTTCCTGCTCCTTGGCCGGATCGAACCAGGAGTTGACCCATACGACGGAGACTTCGATATTCGGATTGACGGCCTGGGCGCCGAGCGTGAAGGCGTTGATCGAGGTGATCAGCTCGGGAATGGCGAAGGCCGAGACGGAACCGAGCTTTCCGGTCTTGGAAAGCGTGGCGGCCGCCATGCCGAGCAGGTAGGTGCCCTGGAAGTATTTCGCGGCAAAGGGCGAGAAGTTCGGCGCCACCTGGAAGCCCGAGGCGTGAAGGACACTGACCGAAGGATCGCGGCGGGCAATCTGAAGCGCGCCGTTCTGGTAACCGAACGAGCCGGCGATCAGGAACTTGGCTCCGTCGGCCACAACCTTGTTCATGATGCGGTCGGCATCCGGGCCTTCGGCCACGTTCTCGATGATCGTGACCTTCACCTTGTCGCCATAGGCCGCCTTGACCGGTTCGAGACCGACGGCGAGTGCATGGGCCCAGCCGACGTCGCCGACGGGCGAGGGCACGACGAGCGCGATGCCGAGCGGCTCGTCGGCGGCGAAGGCGGAGCGGCTGGCGAAGACGCCGGCGAGGCCGGTCGCTGCAGCCGCCTGCATCAAAGTTCTGCGGGTCAGGTTGGTCATGATTGCTGTTTCCCTCTTTTTGGCTTTTCAGATCGTTACGCTGGCGAGTGCCGCTTCGGCATCGGCGAACAGTTTTCCCTCGTCGAGGCCGGCAAACTCGCCGTTTTGCCAGACGATGCGGCCATTGATCATGGTCATGTCGGTGACGGAGCCGACGCCGACGCGCGGGATCAGGCCCAGCGGATCGTGCCGCGTGCCGACATAGTCCATGCGGCGGGTGTCAATGGCGAACAGGTCTGCCGCCATGCCCGGCGCCAACCGCCCTATGTCTTTGCGACCCAGCAGGCTCGCACCGCCCGTCGTGCCGTAGGCGAGGAATTCGGCCGGCGGCGGTACCGGGTGCTTGCGGCTCGACGCGGCGAGGCATTGCAGCATGTAGGCCGAATGCAGGCAGTGCATCAGGTTGGAATTGTCGTTGGAGGCCGCGCCATCGCAACCGAGCCCGACCCTGACGCCGAGAGCTGCCATGGCCGGGAGATCCGTAACCTCGGCACCAACCAGATAGACCGGTTCGGGGCAATGGGAGACACCTGTGCCGCTTGCCGCCATCCTGGCGAGCTCGTCATGGGTCAATTCCCAGCAATGGGCATAGAAGGTGTCGGGACCGGCGAAGCCCATTTCTTCGAGGTAATCGACGGTGCGAAGCCCGTGGCGGGCCTCCATCACCGGGCTTTCACCTTCGCCGACATGGGTGTGCAGGAAGACGCCCTTGTCGCGCGCAAGTGCCACCGATTCCACGAAGGTCTCGCGGTAGGAATTGACCGGCTGGCAGGGGGAAACCACCACCTGGCGCATGCTGAAAGAACTGGCGTCGTGATAGACGTCGATCAGGCGCGCGCAGTCGGCGATGAATTCATCCGTGGTCTCGAGCATTTCGTCGGGGATGGTCGATCCTTCGGATTTCGGCAGTGTGTTGCCGCCCCGGCCGGCGTGGAAGCGCATGCCGAACAGGTCCGCGGCCTCGAACTGCCGGTCGACCAGCCGTTTTCCGGCATGGCGCGGAAAATTGTACTGATGGTCGAAGGCGGTTGTGCAGCCGTGCTTGATGAGCTCCGCCATGGCCGTGACCGATGAATGATAGAAGCAGTCTTCGGTGAGGCGCGAAAAGATCGGGTAGATGCGGTCCAGCCATTCGATGACCGAAAGCGCCGTCCAGTCGAGGTCGGCGTGATTTCGCACGAAGCACTGAAAGAAGTGGTGATGCGTGTTGACGAGGCCCGGATAGACGAACCAGCCGGTCGCATCCTTGACCTCGGTACCCGCGGGCATCGTCCGGGCGCCAAGATCCTTGCCGATTGCCTTGATTGCAGGACCTTCGGTCAGCAGGTCTACCTGGCGGTGGACCACCGGGCCGGTGCCGTCGTCAACGATGACGGCTGCACAGTTTTTGAGGAGATGACCGCTCATCTCATGCCTCCGCCACTTCAGGCTCGGGCTTCAGGTCGTGAAGACGGTGGATACCGGGCATTTCGATGAACCCGTCGAGCGATCGAAGCGCGCGCGACCAAAGGCGGATCATCGGATAGGGATCAAGCAATACATTGCCGTCCGGCGCGAGTGCCACATAGGGGAAGCAGGCGATGTCGGCGATGGTCGGACGATCGGCTGCGAGGAAGCGTTGTCCGCGTTCGGCCTGCTCGAACAGCCCTTGCTCCAGCTCTCGCAAGGCAGCGATACCCCTGGCCTGGAGGCTCTCGATGTCGCCGGGAACCAGCAGCATCTGGTGAAGGCGAGCGCCGCCGAGCGAGGAGGTCAGGCGCGCGGAAAAGGCGAGCCACTGCTGGGTCTTTGCGATTTCTTCGGCAGATCCATTGCCGAGCCAAGCGGGTGCCGCCTTGGCAGCCAGATAGGCGAGCATGGCGGATGATTCCGTCAAGAGCAGATCGCCGTCTTCGAGGATCGGGATCGTGCCTGCCGGATTGAGTGCCAGAATCTCTGCACCGCGGTGCTCGGCTCCGGGGTGGAAATCCACCGGACGCAGCTCGAGTTTGACGCCTGCGAGGGCGGCCATGAGGCGCACCTTGTAGCAGCTGGGCGAAAGGACGTAGTCGTAAAGCTTCATTATTGCGCCACCAGTTGCGCGCCATAGGTATACTTGTGGCGCTTCAGCCAGCGCCGGTAAGCGACCGAGGTCAGGTCGGCCCGTGTCGGGATTTCCATGCCGGGATCGAGCGGCAGCAGGGCCGGGATCTGATTTTCGAGGATCGAGCGGTCCTGCAGGAAGATCGTCTGCTGGAAATGGATGAGATCCGTCATGGAAGACTCGTCATCAAAGAGCGCCATCCATGGCCATACGTCGCAGAGGTCTTCTGCGAGAGGCTGCACGAAGAGCGTGATGACATCCCATTCACCCGGTCGCGGCGGGCAGGTCTTGTAGAGGATCGAACAGGTCGGTGCCGGCACACGGTACATATAGTCGGTGGTGATGCCGCCCGCTGCCGATTTTGCCGCCTGGGGCTGGTAGAACTTCACCTGGGTCGCCCAGACTTCGTCTTCCTCCTCACGGATCTCGACCTTGTAATTTTCCACTTCGGTGTGTGGTTCGGAGCCGAGGATATCGGTATGGACGAAGGGGAAATGGGCGATGTCGAGGAAGTTCTCTACCGCCCTGAGCGGTGAGCAGCGAACACGGACCACGCCGACCTCGACGAGGCGGCGGCCCGGCTGGTCCCCTTCGGGGATATCGAAGAGTTCGTGCGCCGGTGTGCCGAGTGAGGTCCAGACGTGACCGTAGCGCACGCGAACGGGAAGGGCGCGACCCTTGCCCTCCGTCACCGTCGCCGCGCCATTCGCGTCGAGGGCAACCGTGATGGGCTCTCCCATCAGGATAGTCGCGTAATCCGCCTTGGCGAGCTGGCTGAACAGGGCGACCGGATACCATTCGTTCAGCATTCCCATCTTGCTCATGGTCGTGCTCCTTCCACGGCGAGCGCCTCCGCGCGGCGGCGCAGGGTTTCGGCGAAGCGCGAGGCAGCGATGCGCTCCCGGGACTTCGCCCGGTGGTCCAACAACACATGCATGAGCGTCTGGCCATCGGCCTGATCGGAAAGAAGAAGACAAAGGCCGTCCGCGGCACCGGCCGGCTTCAGCAGGCCATCGGCATCTGTGCTTGCACCCGCCGCAGCTTCGATTGCGGCAATGGTTGCGGTGGCGGTCAGGGAGCGGAGCGGCGAGAGCCCCTCAAGGCGCGGCGGCTGACTTTGCGGCGCGCCTTTGCCGACCCAGACGAAGCCATCCTGTTCGACGACCGGGAAAGTCGCGACGCGGATCGTCTCCGGCGGCGTGAGGCCCGGATGGGCGGGGATGCCGAGACAGTTGCCTGCTTTTGCATAGCGCCAGCCGTGATAGATGCAGGACAGTGCCTCGCCACGAACGAAGCCGTGGGAGAGCCGCATGCCCCGATGTGGGCAACGGTCGGCGGAAGCGGCGGCCTGGCCGGAGGCACTGCGCCAAAGTGCGATGGTCTCGGCCCCGATCCGGGCCGGCATGACCGTTCTTGCCGGAAGATCAGCAGACAGTGCGACTGGCATCCATCTGTCCGTCGTGTCGGAGGGCATGTTAAAATTTCCCAAATTAGTCAAATGCTTATAGGATGTAGTTGGTGCGCGTGTTCGGTCTTCGACCAGTCGTCAAAAGACAAAGTTGCACAACTATTGCACATTGGCAATGAGTGATGAAAAAAAGCGCACAATGCCGGAGCGCGCGAGAGTTTAGAGGATGTGGTCGCTCGGCTCTTGCCGTTGGATACTCTCTACCCAGACGTCGATTGGGCCCAGGATGCAACCTATTTCCATCATGTCTATCAGTTCTTCGCGGCCGACAAGATCGAGTTCTATCCTGCCTGCCGAGGCGTGCGTGATGGTGGAGGAAAGCCCCAGTTTCGATGCATGACGGCCGATCCAGGGAAGAAAGGAGTCCGGCAGGAGCTCTCCGAGGATCACCATCCGCTGCCTCTGCAATTCGACTGCTTGTTTCGCCATTCGTATCGTGTCCCTACGTTCAAGGGAAAGTCACAGGAAAATCACGCTCGATGCAAGCAGATTGCCGAGTCGCAGGTGGGGCAGGGCAGGTCGATGCTGTCGCTTGAGGCGGCGAAGGCCTTTGCATCGAACCTGGAATGGGCCGTGGAGCGTCAAGGTACACGCCAGAGCGGCCAGGAGGATTGATGATGGTGAGTGGTTGGGACAAAATCGCCTGGACCGGAGAACGATTACGCCAGCAGGCCATGGACGAAGCTGCAAACCGTCCTGCTCTTCGTCGCCATCGCTGGGCTGTTTGCGGGCTTGAGATTGTTCGTTTTCGGATAGTCACCGTTTGTTCGTGCCTTTCGCCCCCACGCGCTGTCCTCGTCGATCGACGGCGGAGAAGTGGCTGGCATTTTCAATGAAGGAATCAGGCGTTCATGGGACAAGGGGGGGCGGACATCTCTCCGGCATCATCCTTTGCGAATGGCGCCTTTCGCCCTGAACACACTACGTCTCCTGCTTCCCATGCGCTTCCTGCAGTATGAATAAGCCAACGCCTGTGCTCCACCGTAGCATTCGAAACGTGGAGACCTCGAAATACCGCTGATTTCGAGATCGGCGGGGCGGCGTGATGGCTGTTTGTGGCTTTCGCCTCCGATTTCATGGAAGATTTTGTGGTGTCGACGCCCCTTTCGGGGCTTGCGTCGTCATGCGGTGGCGCGTTTCGCCTCGTGGAAGACATAGCGCAGCATATTGTAGGCGATATTGGCCATGCCGATCTTCACCCTCGCTCGGCTGATGCCGATGGTCCTGATGAAGAGCTTCATCTTGTCCTTTTGCCTGGCGAAGACATGCTCGACGGCGGACCTGATCTTTGATCGTCGTCCGTTTGCCCGCGACATCGTTTCCGGCATTGGCTTGCCCTTCGGCTTTCGCTGGTGGATATCCGACTTCAGGCCATTGTCCCTCAGCCATTCCTCGTTGGTCTTGGAGCGGTAGGCGCTGTCGGCCCAGACGGTCGAGGCCGTATTGTCCTTGGTAACGACGTTCCTGAGCTGAGTGCCGTTATGGGCGGCCGCACTCGTCACCGTCCATCCCCGGATGAAGCCGTGCGCCCGGTCGATGCCGGCATGGTTCCTGTAATCGAACATCGGAATGGCGATATCATGCTGCTTGCTCGCGGCAGATGTTGTTTAGTCCCGGCATTTGATGGATTGGATCGATCGTGAATCTTTCCGGCTCTGTTGTCCAGATTTTGCAAATGAATTCGTATGGTGTGAGACCTCGAAGCGTCTTCAACCGGCGGCCGAAATTGTAGGCATCGATGAATTCACTCATGTGCCTGCGTAGTTGATCGTGGTCTTCGTAGTGGAAGCGCTTTACCGTCGCGTCCTTGATGGTGCGGTTCATCCGCTCGACCTGACCATTGGTCCACGGATGGCGGGGCTTGGTCAGGCGATGTTCGATGTCGAGATCAGCACATGCCAGTTCGAATGAATGACAGCGAAAGGGCACATTGTCCCGGCGCATCGCATTGATATCTTCCGGTGTCCAGCCATCGCCGGTCGGATCAGTGAAATGGGTCCCATTATCAGTCAACACGGTGTGGATCTTGTACGGTACGGCCATGGCCAGAGCGCGGAGGAAGTTTCCGGCAATGCGCCGGGTTGCCTTCTCGACCAATTGGACAAAAGCAAATTTGGAAGTTCTATCAATGGCTACGAAGAGATAGAGCCTGCCTTGCGCCGTATGCACCTCGGCAATGTCAACGTGGAAGTAGCCGATGGGATAGCGCTTGAACTTCTTCTTCGGTTCCTTGTCGCCTTCCACATCGAGCAGCCGAGAAATACCATGACGCTGAAGGCATCGATGCAACGACGAGCGTGTCAGATGCGGGATCGCCGGCTGGAGCGAGTAGAGGCAATCATCGAGAGGAAGCAACGTGTGCCTGCGGAACGCGACGATGATTGCTTCCTGCTCCAGTGACATAACTGTCGAGTGCGGCTCTTTCGGCCCCGTTGGTAGATCAGCCAGAGACGTTCTCTTTTTCCATTTGGCGACGGTCTTCTGATTGATCCCGTACCGTCTGGAAAGCACCCTCAGGCTCTCTTGACTATTTTGTATCGCTCGACGGATTGCCTCTGTCGTCGTGGCGCTCCCGTGTAGAACCTGGCTCATAGTGCTTCCCTCCATTCGTGCGAGAAAATTGCACCATCAAAACCTGGGATCAAACATCTAAAGCCATTTATCAAATCAAGGCAGACGGCCTTCGGCGGAGGGTTACAAATCAGGCGCCCAAGTACGGGCCTACCCCACCTCTCCAAGCCTTGCAAATGCCGCCAGCACGGTGCGTTCGGAGCGTTCGAGATAGGCCTCCAGCGCGCGTGCCGCCTCGACCGACTTGCCCGCTTTCAGCTGCTCCAGGATCGTCGCGTTGAGGTCGACGTAAGGCGCGTGGAGAAACTCCGGATCCTCGAGAAGGCCGAAGCTCAGGCGCAGTTCGGCGGCGATCTGGCCGTAGAAGGCGTTGAGCCTCGTGCTGTCGGCGAGGTCGACGATTGCCGCATGAAACGCCATGTTGGCGCTGCCGACGCCGACCCAGTCTTTCGCCTCGCGGCATTTCAGGGCTGCCTCGACGGCCGCGTGCATGCGTATCACGGCCGGATGCTCCGGGTAGGCCTGTTCGAGCGCCCGGCACTCGACCAGGCGGCGGACCCGGTAGATGTCGATGATCGAGGCCATGCTCGGCGTGGCGACGAAGACGCCGCGGTTCGGCTCGTGCCGCAGGAGACCTTCTTTGGTGAGCAGGCGAAAGGCTTCCCGAAGCGAATTGCGCGAGACGTCGAGATCGTCGCTCAGCGCTGCTTCCGAGAGCCGCTGGCCGGGTTTCAGCTCGCCGGCGATCAGCCGCGCGCGGATCTGTTCGGCGAGCCGCTGTGCCAGGGTCAGTGCTGGATCGTGTTGTGTCATTGGCCCCTTTTCGGTGCGTGCACCGTGTTCTTCCGCCCGCTCCGGTGAGCTCGCCTTCACCGGACGCCGCGCATCCTGGACTTGCCGGTCAGCGCCATCGGGCGACCCCATGGGCCAATATCCCCGAAGCACGAGAGGAGGCAAGGTCCGCGTGCCGGGAGCGGCAAATATGCGCAGCATGAAGGCAGGTTCTGCACATATCCACGCATGAATGCTCAACAAAATAGCACGATCATAGAATCATAAGAGAAAATTGTTCAACAATATTGACAGAATTGTGAAACACAGCGACGCTGTCTCCGTCGAATACAGCAGACCTGCCGGCCTCGGCGCTCAGGCGGGCCGTAATCATAAGGAGAGGGTTCATGGAACAGCATTCGATATCCACAGGTGCCGGCCCGATGGCCGATGCTTCGCTCGCCACTCCGGGTAGCCAGTCGGCCAAGTCGCGCCGCGCTTCGCTCACCGCCGCCATCTTCCTGATGGCGACCTCGGCCATCGGCCCCGGCTTCATCACCCAGACGGCCACCTTCACGTCCAAGCTCGGCGCTGCCTTTGCCTTTGCGATCCTCGCCTCGATCATCATCGACTTCGTGGTCCAGCTCAACGTCTGGCGCATCGTGACGCTGACGCGCATGCGCGCTTCCGACATCGCCAATGCCGCCATTCCGGGAACCGGCTACGTTCTCGCCGTGCTGGTCATCGTCGGCGGCCTGTTCTTCAATATCGGCAATATCGGCGGCTCCGGCCTCGGCCTCAATGCCATGCTCGGCATCGACCCGAAACTGGGCGGGGCGATCAGCGCCCTGATCGCGATCGGCATCTTTCTCTCAAAACGCGCAGGCGTCGCCATCGACCGGCTGATCATCGTCGCCGGCGTCATGATGATTGTCCTGACGCTCTACGTCGCCATCGTCTCCGGACCGCCGGTCGGTGACGCGCTTTACCAGACCGTCCTGCCGGCCACGATCGATTTTGCGACCATCACCACCATCGTCGGCGGAACGGTCGGTGGTTACATCACCTATTCCGGAGCCCACCGCCTGCTCGACAAGGGAACGGTCGGGGTCGAGAATCTCGGCGCCGTGAACCGGGCCGCACTCTCCGGCATCGCGGTGACCGGCCTCATGCGCTACGTGCTCTTCCTCGCGATCCTCGGTGTGGTCGCCAGCGGCATCGTCATCGATATTTCCGGCAAGGGCGCCAACCCCGCGGCACAGGCCTTCGAGGCCGCCGCCGGCAATGTCGGCCTGCGCATCTTCGGCGCCGTCCTGTGGTTCGCTGCCATTACCTCCGTCATCGGCGCGGCCTATACCTCGGTTTCCTTCCTCACCGCCTTCAAGCCGGACATCAGCGAGCGCGCCCGCAATCTCGCAACGGTCGTCTTCATCGCCGTCTCGCTCTTCTTCTACGTCGTGATCACCACGCCGCCGGCGCAGATGCTGGTCTTCGTCGGGGGCCTCAACGGCCTTATCCTGCCGATCGGCCTCTCGATCTTCGTCTATGCCGCCTGGGCGCGCTCCGACCTGATGGGCGGATACCGCTATCCGCGCTGGCTGCTCGTCCTCGGTGCAGCGGTCTGTGCGCTCACCTGGTACATGGGTTACAAGTCGATCGGCCCGATCTTCGCGCTTCTGACGGCAACCGCATAAGGGGATTCTCGATGACCGCAATCGATCTCAACAGCGACCTCGGCGAGGGCTACGGCGCCTGGAAGATGGGCGATGACGAAGCGATGCTCGCCATCGTCTCCAGTGCCAATGTCGCCTGCGGCTTTCATGCCGGCGACCCCGCCGGCATCCTGAAGACCGTGAAGGCGGCGGCCGGGAAAGGTGTTTCGATCGGTGCGCATGTCTCCTATCCCGATCGCGTCGGCTTCGGCCGGCGCGACATGGATGTCACGAGCGGCGAGCTCACCGCCGACGTCATCTACCAGATCGGTGCCCTCAAGGGACTTGCTGCAGCTGCCGGAACGACCGTCGGCTACGTCAAGCCGCATGGCGCCCTTTATAACCGCATCGCCCATGACCCGAAGCAGGGGAAGGCGGTGATCGACGGCATCAAGGCGGTCGATCCCTCGCTCGTCCTGATGGGGCTCGCGGGCTCGCCGATCCTCGATCTCGCCCGCAAGGCGGGGCTTCAGGTGGTGGCGGAAGCCTTTGCCGATCGCGCCTACCAGCCGGACGGCCAGCTCGTCTCGCGCCGGGAGCCGGGTGCCGTGCTACACGACCCGCAGCTGATCGCCCGGCGCATGCTGCGGCTCGCCTACCAGGGAACGCTGGAAGCGATTGATGGGTCGACGATCAAGATCGATGCGCAATCTATCTGCGTTCATGGGGACAGCCCCGGCGCCGTTGCCATTGCCCGGGACATCCGCCGCGCCTTCGAGGCCGATGGCGTCCGTGTCCGTTCCTTCCTTGTGAAGTGACGGGAGGAGACCGGCATGATCGCTCCCGAATATCTCCGCCACGTCGATGCAAGCCCGGCGCGGGCCGCGCGCGAACGCTATCGTGCCGGCGCCGTCGAGCCGACGTCCGGGGTGGCACCCGGTTTCACGCAGGCGAACATGATCGTGCTGCCGCGGGACTGGGCCTTCGATTTCCTGCTCTACGCGCAGCGCAACCCGAAGGCCTGCCCGGTCCTCGACGTTTCCGATCCGGGTTCGCATGAGACGGTGCTTGCACCGGGCGCCGACCTGCGCACGGATATTCCGCTCTACCGCATCTGGCGCGACGGCAAGCTGGCCGAAGAGACGCCGGATGCGACGGCGGCCTGGGCCGAGCACGCTGACCTCGCAAGCTTCCTGATCGGCTGCAGCTTCACCTTCGAAACGCCGATGATCGAGGCGGGCATCGAGATCCGGCACATCATCGACGGGTCCAACGTGCCGATGTATCTGACCGACCAGCCATGCCGGCCGGCGGGGCGGCTCAAGGGCAACATGGTCGTGTCGATGCGGCCGATCCCGGCCTCGCGTGTTGCGGATGCCGCGACGATCTCCGGCCGCTTTCCCGCCGTTCACGGCGCCCCGGTGCATGTCGGCGCGCCGGAGTTGATCGGCATCCACGATCTTTCGAAACCGGATTTCGGCGATCCGGTGCGCATCGAGCCCGGCGAGGTGCCGGTGTTCTGGGCCTGCGGGGTGACGCCGCAGGCAGCCGTCATGGCCTCCGGCGTACCGTTTGCCATTACCCATGCGCCGGGGCACATGTTCATCACCGATATTCCCGATTCCGCCTATCACGCCTGAGGTCCGCATGCGCTTTCTGCCCGTCAGCCTGACGACGATCCTCGTCGAGCTTGCCGATCTCGACGAGACGCTGGCCCTCTTTGCGTCCCTTCAGGCCGATCCGGTCGTCGGGATCGAGGACCTGGTGCCGGCCGCCCGCACGCTGATGGTCCGGTTCCGGCCGGAGCGCCTGAGCGCGGCCACGCTCGCCGCGGCGATCTCGGGTCGGGACCTTTCCGTCCGCACCGCGCCCTCCGAGCACCTTGTGGAAATCCCCGTGCGTTATGACGGCGAGGATCTGGACGAGGTCGCGCGGCTGACCGGCCTTTCCGCCGAGGAGGTGATCCGCCGACACACGGAAAGTGACTTCACGGTCGCCTTCTGCGGCTTTGCGCCGGGCTTCGGCTATCTGGTCGGCGGAGATCCGGCGCTCGAAGTACCGCGGCGGCAAAGTCCTCGTACCCGCATTCCGGCCGGCTCCGTCGCGCTTGCGGGCGCCTTTTCGGGTGTCTATCCGCAGGCGAGCCCCGGCGGATGGCAGATTATCGGCACGACGCCCGAAAAGATGTGGGACCTCTCCCGCGATCCGCCGGCACTCTTTCAACCCGGATACCGGGTGCGCTTCTTCGATCTCGAAAGGCGCCGCCGGAGCACAGCGGAAGCGGTAGGGTCGGCCCCGAGGACGGTGGTGAAGACACCGGACGTCGGGCATGCGGCACCTCTGTTCAAGGTTCTCGCCGCGCCGATCCCCGCGCTCTTCCAGGATCTCGGACGTTTCGGCCAGACGGGGCAGGGGGTCTCGGCGTCGGGCGCCCTCGACCAGGGCGCGCTGAAAGCCGCGAGCCGCGCCGTCGGAAACCCGCCCGACTGGGCCTGCCTCGAAATCACGCTGGGCGGCTTCTCTTTCGAGGCGACCGGCCGCGCTACCATCGCCTTTGCGGGTGCACCGTGTCCGATCCTTGTCCGCGACGAGGCGGGCCGGGAAATCGCGGCCGCCAGTTACCAGCCGATCGCGCTCGAACCGGGGGATGTCGTCACCCTCGGCCATCCGCCGGCCGGCATGCGCAGCTATCTTGCCGTCCGCGGCGGCTTCAGCGTCAAGCCGGTGCTCGGCAGTGCGGCGACCGACACGCTCGCCGTCGTCGGACCCGAGCCGGTCGGCGCGGGTGGGGTGCTTGCGCTTGCGGACGGGCGTGAGGGGCTGACGAGTGTCTCGCTGACCGAGACGCCGGCCTTCCCCGCGCCGAAACCCGGAGACGTGGTGACGCTCGACGTCGTTCTCGGGCCGCGTACCGACTGGTTCACCGAAGCCGGTCTCGCAAGGCTCACCGATCAGCTCTGGACGGTGACCCCGCAGTCGAGCCGCGTCGGCATCCGGCTTTCGGGCGACCAGCCGATCGAGCGCCGGGACAGCGCGGAGCTCCCGAGCGAGGGGACGGCGACCGGGGCGATCCAGGTACCGCACAGCGGCCAGCCTGTGCTCTTCCTCGCCGACCATCCGCTGACCGGCGGCTATCCGGTGATCGGCGCGGTTGCCGAATACCATCTCGATCTCGCCGGACAGATACCGGCCAATGCGAAAATAAGATTCCGGCCTGTCTCGCAATTTGCCGAGATCACGCCGTCGGCCGGCCGAGACGCCGCGGAAAGACAGTGAGGAGACGCCCGATGAAAAAAGTCCTGATCGCCAACCGTGGCGAGATCGCCGTGCGGATCATCCGCGCCTGTCGCGATTACGGCCTGCAGTCGGTCGCCGTCTATGCCGACCCCGACATGGACGCGCTCTTCGTGCGGCTGGCCGACGAGGCCTACGGTCTTTCCGGCACCCGGCCGGCGGAGACGTATCTCGACATCGACAAGCTGATCGCGGTCGCCCGCCGCTCCGGCGCCGATGCGGTTCATCCGGGCTACGGCTTCCTCTCGGAGCGCGCGGAATTCGCGCGCGCGGTGATCGAGGCCGGCCTCACCTGGATCGGCCCGGAGCCGCAGGTGATCGAGGCGCTCGGCGACAAGGTCGAGGCCCGGCGGATCGCAACAGGCGTCGGCGCGCCGCTCGTCGCCGGCAGCGACGGCCCCGTCTCGTCCTCCGCCGAAGTGCTCGCTTTTGCCGAAGAGCACGGTCTGCCGGTCGCGATCAAGGCCGCCCATGGCGGCGGCGGACGCGGCATGAAGGTCGCCTGGAAGATGGAAGAGATCCACGAGCTCTATGAGTCCGCCGTGCGCGAGGCGACCGCCGCCTTCGGCCGCGGCGAATGCTTCCTTGAACGCTTTCTCGACCGCCCCCGCCACGTCGAGGCGCAGGTCATCGCCGACAAGCACGGCAATGTGGTCGTGCTCGGCACCCGCGACTGCTCGCTGCAGCGACGCAACCAGAAGCTCGTCGAGGAGGCACCGGCACCGTTCCTGACCGATGCCCAGCGCGAGACGATCCACGACGCATCGCGCAGGATCTGCGCGGCGGCCGGCTATTCCGGCGCCGGCACGGTCGAATTCCTGCTCGGCGTCGACGGCACCATCTCGTTCCTCGAGGTTAACACCCGCCTGCAGGTCGAGCATCCGGTGACAGAGGAGACGACCGGTCTCGACCTCGTGGTCGAACAGTTCCGTATCGCCGAGGGCCTGCCGCTTCGCGTGACGGAGACGCCGGCGCCGCGAGGTCATGCGATCGAATTCCGCATCAATGCGGAGGATCCCGGCCGCGGCTTTCTGCCGACGCCCGGCCGCATCGGCACCTTCGCCCCGCCGTCCGGCCCCGGCATTCGCCTCGACAGCGGCGTCGAGACTGGATCCTCGATCCCCGGCGTCTTCGATTCGCTGGTGGCGAAGCTCATCGTCACCGGCGCGACGCGGGAAGAGGCGCTCAAACGCGCCCGCCGCGCGCTCGCCGAGTTCCGGATCGAAGGGGTGACGACGGTGCTCCCCTTCCACCGCGCGGCGATCGAGGCGGAGGATTTCGTCGGTGCAGACGGCTTCAAGGTCCATACCCGCTGGATCGAGAACGAGTTCGCCGGACGGCTGGAAGCGGAAGCGCGGCCGGAGCCGGTCGCCGAGCCCGCGCTTGTCCGTACCCATGTCGAGATCGACGGGCGGCGGCACGAACTTGCCCTTCCGGCAGTATTCTTCCAGGGCCTTGCGGCGGCGCCCGCCGGCGGAAACGCACCTCAGGTTACTCCCGCCGCCGACCCGGCCATCCTCTCGGCGCCGATCGCAGGGACGCTGCAGGCCTGGAAGGTCGCCGACGGCGACACGGTGGAAAAGGGTGACCTGCTCGCAGTCATGGAAGCGATGAAGATGGAGACCCAGGTGACGGCGACCCGCAGCGGCACCTTCCGGCTTATCGCGGGAACGGGCAGCTATCTCGAAGCCGGCGCCACCCTCGGCCGCTACGAGGCGTAGGGGGCTGGCGGGGGCTCGCGCTTTTCGTCGCGGCCGCCGCCGACCGGACGCGCCATGCCCGCCTGTTTACGGACGGTAAACAGCGATAGAACAATCTCGATTGCAGGCGGTCGATTTGCACGCAGAGATGGTGCATACCGGCTTGTATCAACGGTGACACGTGTCTAGCGTGCTGCCAGTGGTTGTGGCCGTTGGCCTCTCTCGTGGCATTACGTCGGTGGCCGGCGGCGTTTTCCTCGCCTCCGACAATGAAGGAGATACGAAGTAGACAACGGATACGGCCAATCCGGCTCATCCGTGGTGGCGCAGAATCACTCTCGACCCCATTGGGCGGGGATGATCATTCATGTCGCGTAGGTGCCCAGCATGAGATGCATAACAAGAAATCTGCAGTCGGCGCTCAGCCTGATTGTCGTCGCTGCCCTTTCGGGATGTGACATGCTCGGCTTCCACGAGTGGCAGTGGCGGCAGAAGCTGACTGTGTCGGTGATGACACCCGAGGGGATGAAGACCGGCAGCTCGGTGGTCAGCGTCAATGTCTACGCTACGCCAAGCTGGTGGGGCCTTGGCGATTTCAAGGGTGCGGGCGGCGGTAGCCTGTCCGGAGAGTCCGTGACGGTCGATCTGGGGAACGGTCGCTACCTATTCGCACTGTTGAAGGACTACAGTTACGAGACCGCGCGCGAGACCTTCATTCCGAACGGTGAGCAGCCCCGGACTAAAGCGGAGGCCACCGCCGCCTATGACCGGCTTGAACGAATGCGCGGGTCGCGTGACCTCCAGCGCGAGTACTATCCTCTGCTGGTCACTTTCGACGACATCCATAACCCGACCAGCCTCCGCCGCGTTGATCCCGGTGATCTCACGGCCAGCTTCGGCCCCGACTACAGGCTCAATGCCATCACCCTGTCGATCACCGATGAGCCGGTGACTGAGGGGCGGGTGGAGACGGTGCTGGAGTGGCTCGCTGCGATAGGGCGCGAGCGTCCAACTCTAATTCCAAATACGCCACTTCTTCGCGAGAATGCGACTGATCCTGACATTCAGTATTTAACTCCCGGTGCTTTTTCGACGGAGCTTTACAAATGACGATTTCTACCGAACTACTAATGGCTGTCCTTTCAATGGATGCTTATAATCGGGAGTATAACTCTGGTATTGACGGTTTGAATGCGACCAAAGTCGGGCAAGCCTCCGTTATCGATAGAACGGCAGTAGGAATAGGTGCGCCGGAATATCAAGCTTGGCAGTCCGCCGGCTTCTACGCCCTCGCCTATGACTGCAACGGCGAGATCGTCATCTCCTAGCGAGGCGCCGACAGCGCGAGCGATGTCTGCAATGGATGGCCGCTGGCGGTCGGAGTCACCGTGGCTCCACGCAGACGTAATGGCCGGTGGTGAAGGTCCTGAGCGCAAACTTGCCGCCGGCGAGGGGCTCCATATGGAACTTCTCCCAGGGGCCGATCGTGGTGCGATTTGCGTTGCATTCTCGCCCGCCTCCCGACTCGGCGGTCAGCAGGTGCCCGTTGGCCGTCAGAAAACTCACTGTCCCGTCCCCATGCTTGATCAATCCCCAGCGCTCCCACGCTCCGACGTCCGGGCGGTTTGCGTAGACGCCCTTTCCACCTCCATCGACGGCCGAGAAATGGCCCATGTGCGACATCAGCGAAACCTCGCTGCTGTCACGGCAGGTTCCGATCTCGAACGCTTCCCATTCACCGACCTGGTTGCGGTTTGCGACCACGGGGCCGAAAGTGTCGGGGTCGGGCTCGCCTTCGAGCGCCAGGCCCAGTGCCGCGCCGATAGCAAGGCCGAGCGGCGTTCCGATCGAAACCGCATTGGCGATCGCCGCCAGGGGCGCAAATTGCAGCGCGGTCGCCAGAGCCGGTGACTTCGCGATGGCCGCGACGAGCCAGGCGGTGATGGTGACCCCGGCGACGCCGATCCTTGCGCTGTCGGCGAGGAGTTCGAACCGGCCGCCCATGAGGCGGGGATGAACAAGGATCCCCTGGACGCCCACGACGCCGTTGATCTCCACGCCATTGTTGCCGCCGAGCCGATCCACGAAGTTGATGTAGACGATGGAGGCGAAGAGGGCGCCGGCAATCACCGGAGCGGCGACGCCGGCTGCCGCAAGAAGCGGTCCTCCTACCTCGATGAGAACCTGGCTCAGCTTCGTCGTCTGGTCGTGATCGAGGATCAGCGTCCATACCGGACCCTTCATCCTGAACTCGCCAGCCGACGGGCCTTCCCGAACGATCTCGTGGATCGCCTTATAGGTCTCGGGATCGGCCAGGAAGTGGTCGATGTCGAACGCGCCGCCATGCAGGAGCAGCCCTCGTTGCGACCGATCGGGATCGGGAACACGATCCTCGACGCGCCCGATCGGCCCACCGCGATCGGCGCGGCCTTCAACCTGTCCTTCGGCACCTCCTATCGGTCGGAGAACCATCTGTCCCTCCATCGTTCAACAGGATAGCTCGTTGCCCGTCACGTCAGGCGGATTGCACGAGTCCTTGTTCGACTGTCCTCCCTTCGGGCGTGTTCGCCGTCTTGCGGCTACGGAAGACCACCACGGCAAACAGGAGCATCGATGCAAGGGTGAGAACCGAACCGACCTTGGCCAGCAATTCGCCTGCACCCGTAAGGGCCATGGCTATGCCCGGAACGATCAACACCACGCCGGCGGTGGCCACGGCGAAATGCACCTTTGCCAGTAGATGTTCGCCGGCCGCGGGAACGAGGTGATAGTAGATGCCGAAGAGGGCGAGCGTCACCCAGCCGACGAGATTGAGGTGGGCGTGGGCTGCCGCCAGCCTGTGGTCGCCGGTCGCGGCCATGACGATGCCCCAGATCATTCCGAGCGTCACGTAGACGATCGCCGTCATGAAAAACCAGAAGGAGATGCCACGCATGTCCGTTGCTCCTGTTCGCGATGATGGGATCAGGCCGCGCCGAGCGGCGGCCCGGTGAATGTCAGGCCGAAACGCGCGCCGATCGCGGTGACCTGATCCATGTCTTCGGGGATACGGCAATTGTGTTCGGCCATTTCGGCAAAGAAACCTTCGAAGCCGCCGGGGGTCATGATCGTAAGCATTCGTGTCGGCAGATCGCCGACAACCCGGAACGTGTGCTCCGTTCCGCGCGGAACGAAGACGACGCTGCCCGGACCCTCCAGTCGTCTTTGGCCATCCATCCAGAACTCCACTTCGCCGGACTGGATGTGAAAGGTCTCGTCCTCGCGATTATGGATGTGGCGGGGAGGGCCATAGCCCGGCTGGTCGAGGCTCTCGAAGATGCCGACGCGCGCCTGCGTCTGCTCCGCCGTCAGGGAAATCCTGTAGGTCGTACCGAGCCACTGGACGCTGTAGGGTACCGGACGCGCAATCATCGAAGCCTCCCGCCGTCGTGATTAATGCGGGGAAGCGTGCCAGATCGGAATCTATAATTGAAATCGATAGTCGTTATTGAATAAATTCGTTGAATGAATTTATTGAGCTTCGACCTCAATCTTCTGCGGGTGCTCGACGCCCTGTTGCACGAGCAATCGACCGTGAAGGCCGGCGAACGCATCGGCCTTTCGCAGCCGGCCGTCTCCTCGGCGCTCGGCCGTCTTCGCCATGCCCTGAACGATCCACTCTTCGTGCGAGAGGGGCAGCGTCTCGTTCCGACGGAATATGCAAGAAGTCTCGAGTTCCCTCTCCGTCGCATTCTGGAGGATGTCGAGGCGCTCCTTGCCGGGCCTGAGAGTTTTGATCCGGCGAAGGCCGAGCAGAGCTTCAAGATCTCCGGCTCGGATTTCTTTGCGGAAATGCTGATGCCCTCGCTTGCAAACGCGCTCTCGCGGCTGGCGCCGAAGATCCAGGTGCAACTCGTCGATCTGGTGCCTGACAATTACGTCGGGACCCTCGAAAGGCATGGGATAGACCTCGCCTTCGTGCCGAAGATCGACTTTCCGACCTGGACCGACTACGCGCCGGCCTTCCGCTCCCGCTTCGTGATGATTGCGCGCAGAGGACATCCGCGGCTCGGCCGGGCTGAAGTCCGGGAAGGCGAGATCGTGCCGATCGATCTCTTCTGCGATCTCGGCCACGTGGTGTTCTCGCCCGAAGGCAAACTCAAGGCCATGGGCGATGCGGCGCTGGCACGGGTCGGGCGGGAACGGCGTGTCGTCATGACCATGCCGGTCTTCGGAGGGGTCACTAATGCGGTCGCGGGCAGCGACCTCGTCGCGCTCTTGCCGGAGCAGCTCGCGCGCAAGGTGGCGCCCCGTCTGGGCCTCGCTATCTACACGCCACCCATGCCGATCAACCCGGTTCTGATCTGCATGATCTGGCACCGGCGCAACACCAATCACCCGACCCACCGCTGGCTGCGGGACCTGGTTCTGAAGCTTCTCGCACCCCTGAACGGCGACGAGGAACGGACGTAGGCCAGCGTTCGAGGAAGGCGGCCGCTTGCCGATTGTCGCGTCTTAGGAATGTGCCGCGGAGGTCCCGTTCCTTCCGTCCACCCGTTCGAGGAGAGCCAGCAAGCCCTCGAGGAGGCGGGTGGGCGAGGGCGGGCAGCCGGGAATGTGAAGGTCGACCGGAACGATGTCGGAGACGCCGCCCGTCACCGCATAGCTTCCGGCAAAGCAGCCGCCATCGCGGGCGCAATCACCGACGGCGACCACCCATTTGGGGGCGGGCGTTGCGGCATAGGTCCGTTCCAGCGCCTCGCGCATGTTTTTGGTCACCGGGCCGGTGACGAGCAGCACGTCGGCGTGGCGCGGCGAGGCGACGAAGCGGATACCGAAACGCTCGACATCGTAGAAGGCGTTGTTGAGCGCGTGGATTTCGAGCTCGCAGCCGTTGCAGGATCCGGCGTCGACCTCGCGGATCGATAGGCTGCGTCCGAGCCTGCGGCGCGCCGCCTTCTCGACGGCACGGGCAAGCTCTTCGACTGCGGCATCCGAAGGTGCCGGGCCCTTCTCGGTTAGCGGTTTCCGCAGGAGGCTCTCGAAGAGAAGTTTGCGCATGGCTTCCATCCCTCCCTAGAGATCGTGGCCCGAATAGGAGCAGTTGAAGGACTTGTTGCAGAGCGGGAAGTCGGCGACGATGTTGCCTTCGATTGCGACCTCCAGCAGCGGCCACTGGAACCAGGACGGGTCACGCAGGTGGCACCGTTCGATCGTGCCGTTCGCCGAAAGCCGCAGCCAGACGAAAATGTCGCCGCGAAAACCCTCGACGAGGGCCGCGCCCTCGCAAGTCATGCCGAGGTCCGGCACGGGAACCGCGATCGGTCCATCGGGCAGAGGGTCGAGCAGTTGCTCGACCATGGAAAGGCTCTGCTCTACTTCGCGGATGCGTACCCAGACCCGCGCGTTGACGTCGCCCTCGGCAAAGACCGGGACGTCGAAAATGAGCCGGTCATAGGGCGCGTAGCGCAGCACCTGGCGCGCGTCGAAGCCGCGTCCCGAGGCGCGTCCCACATAGCCACCGGCGCCGAACTGTCGCGCCAGTTCCGGCTTCAGGATGCCGGTCGTCACCGTCCGGTCCTGCAGCGAGGCGGTGTTGTCATAAAGTTCGACGAGATGCGGGAAGCGCCGGCGGACCTTGGTGACGAGCGCCCGGATTGCGGTAATCCCGTCGCCTTCGAGGTCGGCGGTCACGCCGCCCGGCACGATGCGGTCGCGCATCAGCCGGTGGCCGAAGGCGGTCTCGGCGGCGCGCAGCACCGTCTCGCGCAGCACGCCGCAATGGGCGAGCATCAACGCGAAGGCCGCGTCGTTGCAGATCGCCCCGATGTCGCCCAGATGGTTCGCCAGCCGTTCGAGTTCGGCCATCAGCGCGCGCAGCCAGACGGCCCGCGGCGGAGCCTCGAAACCGATCGCCGCCTCGACGGCGCGCGCGAAGGCAAGACTGTAGGCGACCGTGCTGTCGCCGGAGGTCCGTCCGCCAAGCTGCGCCGCGCGGCCAATATCGGCGCCCGCCATCAACCCCTCGATGCCTTTGTGGACATAACCGAGCCGCGCCTCCAGCCGGACGATCGTTTCGCCGTTCGCGGTAAACCGGAAATGTCCCGGCTCGATGATGCCGGCATGGACGGGACCGACGGGGATCTGATGCAGGCCTTCGCCCTCCGCCGGCAGGAAAGCGTAGGCGCGGCCGGTGTCGACCGCCGGCCCCGCTTCGCCGAGGGGAGCGCGGACGCCCCAGCGCCCATGGTCGAACCACGGCCGCGGATCGGGAAGTCCGGCCGGTTCCAGTCCGAAAAGGTCGCGGATCGTGCGTTCGAGTCGCATCGCCGGCGGATGGTGGCGCGCGACGGAAGGATAGCTGCCGGTCACGCCTTCGAGGCTCACAACGCCGATTGTTCCCGGTTCCTCGAAGAGCGCCATGTGCACGGCCTTCGCCTCGCCCCAGAGGCCGACGAGCGTCCAGCGTCCCGCGGCGAGCGCCTCGGCCGCGGCGTTCCAGCCCGCTTCATCGACGACAGCCCGTGCGAACGGGCGATGTTGTTCGACCATTCGGCCTTCGAGGAGGAATTCGGCGAGTGTCGTCACGATCTCCCTCCCGTCAGCGAAGAAGGTTTGCGATGTGCTGGAACCAGGCGACCAGCGGCGGCGGCAGGTAAATCCCGGCGATCAGTACGAGCGCGAGATGAGCATACATCGGCAGGTAGGAGGCTTCCGCCGGCGCCGTGCTGCCGCGCGGCCGGCCGAAGGCCGCACCGGTCAGCCGCAGGAGGAGCGCGCCGAAGGCGACGAGAAGCCCGAACACCAGCAGGACGCCGAGCACGGGCTGCCTGGAGAAGGCCGAACTCACGATGAGGAACTCGCTCATGAAGATGCCGCCGGGCGGCAGGCCGGCGATCGCCACGACCCCGGCGAGCAGTCCCCAGCCGAGGCCCGGATGCGTCTCGGTCAGCCCGCGGATTGCCGAAAGCCGCTGCGTCCCCTTGATCTGCGAGATGTGGCCGACGGCGAAGAAGATCGCCGATTTGGTCAGCGAATGCATGACCATGTGCAGGAGACCGGCGAAGTTCGCGAGCGGCCCGCCGAGCCCGAAGGCGAAGACGATGATGCCCATGTGCTCGATCGAGGAATATGCGAACATGCGCTTGATGTCGCGGCGACGGTAGAGCATGAAGCCGGCGAAGATCAGCGAGGCGAGCCCCATCGTCATCATCAGCGGTCCGGGCGCCAGCGCCTCGGGACTTGCCGAAAGCAGCATCTTGAAGCGCAGCACCGCATAGAGCGCGACATTCAGCAACAGGCCGGAAAGCACTGCCGAAATCGGTGTCGGCCCCTCCGCATGGGCATCCGGCAACCAGGCGTGCAGGGGGGCGAGCCCCACCTTGGTGCCGTAGCCGAGAAAGAGGAAGACGAAGGCGATGTTGAGAAGCGCCGGGTCGAAGGCAGCGGCGTGCTGGATCAGGATCGTCCAGACCATGGCGTCATAGCCTTCCCCGACCACGGGCTGCGCCGCCAGATAGACGAGGATCGTCCCGAAAAGGGCGAAGGCGATCCCGACGCTGCCGAGAATGAAGTATTTCCATGCCGCCTCGAGCGCCTCGTGGGTCCGGTAGATCCCGACCATCAGCACGGTGGTCAGCGTCGCAAGTTCGACTGCCACCCACATCAGGCCGATATTGTTCGACACGAAGGCGAGATTCATGCCGAACATCATGATCTGGTACATCGCGTGGTAGAACCGCAGGTTTGCCGGTGTCAGCCGACCGATCTCCAGTTCATGGGCGATGTAGCTCGCACTGAACACGCTGGTCGTGAAACCGACGAAGGTGTTGAGCACGATGAAGACGATGTTGAGGTCGTCGACGAGGAGATACTGCCCGGCCTCGGGCCGCGGGGTGACAAGGAGCGAAAGCGCCGCCAGCAGCGTGAGCAGGCTCGCGACCACGTTGAGCCGCGCGGTGAGGCGGTAGCCGGGCAGGACGGCGAGCACCACGGCCGCGACGATCGGGATCACGAGGACAACACGCTCGGCGTCGAAGGCGAGGAGGGGTGAGAGCGCGTTCATTTGCGCATCCTCCCCTTGAAGTCGTCGAGGGCTGCGACGTCGACGGTGTCGAAACGCTCGCGAATGCGGAAGAGGAAGACGCCGATGACGATGAAGGCGATCAGGATCGAGAAGGCCACGCTGATCTCGACGACGAGCGGCATGCCCTTGGCACCGGTCGCGGCCAGCACGAGGCTGTTTTCGAGCGACATGAATCCGACCACCTGGCTCACCGCGTTACGCCGCGTCACCATCACCAGCAGGCTGATCAGCAGCACCGAGAGCGCGAAGGCGAGGTCTTCGCGCACCAGCGGATTGGCACCGGGGGTAACCCTGAGCATGACCACCATGGCGAGCGCGACGAGCCCGATGCCGGCGAGCATGGTCGGCCCGATACCGACGACGGTCTCGATTTCGCGGTGAATGCCGAGCTGGCGGATCATCCGGTGCAAGACGACCGGAATGACGATCGCCTTGAAGATGAGCGCGATCGCCGCCGTCACATAGAGGTGTGGCGCATCCTGGATATAGGCCTGCCAGGCGACCGAAAGGGTCAGCACCAGCGAATGCAGCGCAAAGACGTTGAGGAGCGCGTAAAGCCGATCCTGATAGAGCATCATCATGCTGACGACGACGAGGCCGCCGGCCAGAAGGTGCGCTATGTCGAAGACGAGACCGTGCATCACAAGCTCCTCGATACGAAGCGCAGAAGGGTCGCGAGCAGGCCGAGCATAAGGGCTGCGCCGAGGAATTCCGGAACGCGGAAGATCCGCATCTTGGCGGTCGCCGTCTCGAAGACGGCGAGCAGAATGCCGGCGACGGCGAGCTTGACGGGATAGGCGAGTGCCGCTGTTACGTAGGCGGCCGGTGCGTCGCCGGGGCCGGCAAGCTGGAAGGGCACGAAGATGCAGGCGATCAGCGAGACGTAAAGCAGGAGCTTCAAAGAGGCGGCAAGTTCGATCATTGCCAGATGCCGGCCGGAATATTCGAGCACCATCGCCTCGTGCACCATGGTGAGCTCGAGGTGGGTCGCGGGATTGTCGACGGGGATGCGTGCATTCTCCGCGATCGCTACCATGACGATCGCGACGAGGGCGATGCCGAGCGAGACGCGCAGGCCGACCTCCGGCGAATTGACGAAGGCGGCGATGCTGGAAAGCTGCGTCGAGCCGGCGACGAGCGCCAGTGAAAAGATGATGAGCAGCATTGCCGGCTCGGCAAGGGTTGCGATCATCATCTCGCGACTCGATCCGATCCCGCCGAAACTCGTGCCGACATCCATGCCGGCCAGAGCGAGAAAGAAGCGCGCGCTGCCGAGGAGGGCGACGATCGCAATCAGGTCCGCCGTCCAGCTGAAGATGAGCCCCGTCGCAAAGGTCGGGACGATCGCGGCCGCAACCCAGGTCGCCGCGAAGATGAGATAAGGCGCGACCCGGAAGAGCCATGAGGCGTTTTCCGCCACGATCGCTTCCTTGCGGAAGAGCCGTGCGAGGTCGCGGTAGGGCTGGAACACCGAAGGTCCGCGGCGGCGCAGCAGCCGCGCCTTCACCTTGCGCACGAAGCCGGTGAGCAAGGGCGCCAGCGATATGACCATCGCCATCTGCAGGGACTGGATGAGGAAGGAGGAAATTACGTCCATAGCGCCACCACCAGAAGCAGGAGGATGAGGGCGACGAAGACGAGACTGAGATAGCGCCGGATCGTCAGGAATTGCAGGTGATTGAGCTTCTCCGCGATGTAGCCGACCGCACCGGTCAACGGCGCATAGAGCCAATCCCAGATCAGGTCGCGGGTCGTGACCGTCAGTCGCGCCGGCCGCAGTTCACCGGGGGCGGGCATGTCGACCTGCTCGCGGGCGCGGAAGACCAGCGTGCCGAACACGCGGCGGATCGGTTGCGCGAAACTGCCCGCCGAATACTGCGTCATCGGGCTCGGCTCGGGGAAGCCGCAGTCCCATGCCGGCGCCCGCCGGAGCGCCCGCGAGCCGAGATGATGGACGAGGAAGGCGGCAACCGAGGCCGAGAAGGCGATGAAGAGGAAGACCAGCAGGCCGTTATAGGAGCTGTGGGTTTCGGTGATCGGCACGATCGACAGCCAGGCAATACCGGCCTGGACAGGCAGGCGGTCGCCGAGAAGCGCGAGCGCGACCGGGGCGAGGCTATCCATGACGAGGCCCGGCAGGATACCGGCGAGGAGGCAGAGTGCTGCAAGCACCAGCATCGCGGCAAGCGAAAAGCGATCGACCTCGGCCGCCACGGAGGCGATCGCCGTGCGCGGGCGCCCGAGGAAGGTCACGCCGAACGCCTTGACGAAGCAGGTGGCGGCAAGGGCTGCCGAGAGCGCCAAGAGCCCGCCGATCGCCGGCACGATGATCTTCAGGCCCCATTGCGGCAGATCGGGGCTTTGCAGAACCGCCTGGAAGGCCAGCCATTCCGAGGCGAAGCCGTTGAACGG
This sequence comes from Ciceribacter lividus, assembly GCF_003337715.1. Taxonomy (GTDB): domain Bacteria; phylum Pseudomonadota; class Alphaproteobacteria; order Rhizobiales; family Rhizobiaceae; genus Allorhizobium; species Allorhizobium lividum. The sequence continues at coordinate 74,066 of NZ_QPIX01000008.1, read as the reverse complement.
CGGCAGCGCCGAGATCGCCACGCTGCCGACGAGGAAGGCGAAGCTGGTGACCGGCATGCGGTGGATCAGACCGCCGAGCTTTTCCATATCGCGCTCGCCGGTCGCGCTCAGCACGGCGCCGGCGCCGAAAAAGAGCAGGCTCTTGAAGAAGGAGTGGTTGAGGACATGGAAAAGCGCGGCCGTGAAGGCGAGCGCCGCCGGGCCCGTCATGCCGTTTGCCGCAAAGGCGAGCGTCAGTCCGAGGCTCACGAAAATGATGCCGATGTTCTCGATCGTGCTGTAGGCGAGCAGGCGCTTGAGATCCCGTTCCATCAGGGCATGGAGAATGCCGAGGCTGGCGGTTGCTCCGCCGATCACCAGGACCAAAATGCCCTGCCAGGGTGCGGGCTGTCCCAGAAGGTCGAAGACGATGCGGACGAAGCCGTAGATGGCGACCTTGGTCATGACGCCGCTCATCAGCGCCGAAACGTGGCTGGGTGCTGCCGGATGGGCGAGCGGCAGCCAGACATGCAGCGGCACGAGGCCCGCCTTCGAACCGGCGCCGAGAAGAAGAAGCACGAGCACACTTCCAGCAACGAGCGGCGTATGCTCTGCGGCGCGGATCGCGGCGAAGGCATAATTGCCGTCCGACCCCGCCAGTAGGCCGAACGCGAGCAGCAGTGCGAGCGTGCCGAAGCTCGCCATGACGATGTAGATATAGCCCGCCTTGCGATTGGCGGCCTCATGGTGGTGCGCCATCACCAGCGCCCAGGAGGCGAGCGACATGAATTCCCAGGAGATGAGGAAGGTGAAGGCGTCGGCCGCGAGGATCACGAGGGTCATGCCGGCGAGGAAGGCGGGAAAGAAGGGAAGCACGCGCTGCGGTGCCTCTTCATGGTGCCCGTAGCCGAGGCCGTAGAGGCTCGCGAGCGCGCCGCCGAGCCCGACGACAGAAAGAAAAAAGGCCGAGAGCGCGTCGAGCCGGAGATGCGATCCGAGCCAGGGAAGCCCGAGCGGCAGCGCCACCTCGGACGCCGTGCCGCCTGTTGCCGCGCCAAGCAGATGCGAGACTGCGGTCGCGACGACCACCGCGGAAACGCAAAAGGCGAGCGCGTAGACGAGGGATGTTGCCCAGGCTCTCCGTCCCGCGGCCGCCCCGAGCACTGCTGTGCCCAGATAGGCGCCGACCGAGACGAGGACGACCTGGACGGGGGTCATGACGGTTCCCCCGCACCTGGGGTGCTTGCTGCCTCTTCGGTTGTTCCGCGGGACGGCGGCGCCTTCAACCGCACGCCGCGACCGCCCCCCTCGCTCGCCTCTCCGTCGTCGATCAAGGCGATTCCGGCATCGTCGAGAGCGCGCAGGAGCCGCATCAGCGAGTCGACATTGCCGCGGATGACGTGGGGGCTTGCTTCCATTCGCTGGATCGTCGGGACGGACACACCGACGAGGCCGGCCAGTTTGCGCTGGTCAATTCCGAGAAGAGCCCTGGCGGCTCGCAATTGAGCGGATGTAATCACGGTTCCGCCATCGCTTCTCATGTTTCAGCCTTGGTGTTTCATGTCTACTACCAATCTATTGATGTTTCAAATCGTATTCCCGTGTCTCGCGCGCATGGCGACCTTCGGTCACGCCGGTTCCGTCGAGGGGGAGACGAGACGGGGATGAGTCCGGACGTTCGTGCATCTTGTCCGGTAGACTTTTGCGGTCAGGCTCTTCTTCGAGACACTTGCCGATCAATGAGCATTTCCGGCAGATTCGCTCCGTCAGAACGACTCCGAATTAGCCGGAAATGTCCAATATGCTCGATCGCTGTGCGGACAGCCGATGCCGACCATGGATTTCAGGCGTTGTCGTTGCGGAAGGTCTGGTCGTTTCAATTGCAGTGCGCGGTGGCGCGTCGCCCCGCGTGGCTCCGGCATCGAACGCGATGAATCCATGATCCGCCGTCGGTCGCGATGGATAATCCCCTTTGTCCGTGCCTGGCGCAACTTTATTTCTTACTGAAACTATAGAAAATATTATCATCTGACATCATCGAACGGCGCGGGAGCTGCGCCCTACCCGGAGGTTCATGATGATTACAAGAAGACAAGGCCTCGCACTTCTCGGTGCTTCCGCGGCGGCGCTCGCCATGCCGAATATCCGGACTGCCGCCGCGTCTGGCAATTTTCGCATCGGCTGGCAGAAGAACGGCGTGCTGGCGCTCGCCAAGCGCACGGGGGCCATCGAGAAGCGACTTGCGCCCCGCGGCATCACGGTGAGCTGGTCGGAATTCACCTCCGGCCCGCCGCTTCTCGAAGCGCTGGGCGCCGGCGCGCTCGATTTCGGCCCGACCGGGGACGTCCCGCCGCTTTTCGCCCAGGCCGCCGGCGGCAATCTCGTCTATGTCGGCACCTACAAGGGAACGGCGGCAGGCTCCGCCATCCTCGTTCACAAGCAGTCACCGATCCAGGCGATCGGGGACCTGAAGGGCCGGAAGGTCGCCTTCAAGCGCGGGTCGAGCGCCCACAATTTCACGGTGAAGGCGTTGCGCAAGGCGGGACTTTCGGTCGCCGATATCGAGGCTCTGGATCTCACGCCTCCGGATGCCGCCGCCGCCTTCAAGACGGGCGGGATCGACGCCTGGTCGATCTGGGACCCCTATTTCGCGATCGCCGAAGCCGACCCGGACACCCGCGTGCTGACGACGGCGGAAGGCATCGTCGACAGTTGGTCTTTCTTTCTCGGCAACGGCGACTTCGTTCGTGATCAGTCCGAGGTAATCGTCGAAGTGCTCGACGAGCTCGCCAGGACCGGCGTCTGGGCTCAGGCGAACCTCGACCAGACCATCCCTGCGATCGCCGAGATCACCGGCGTGCCGGAGCCGGTCACCCGTACCGTGCTCACCCGCCGCGGCGCCGATCTCGGCAAGGTCCAGACGCTCGGGGACGAGGCGGTTGCCTATCAGCAGGCGCTCGCCGACGAATTCCACGACCTCGGCATCCTGCCGAAAAAGCTCGCCATCACCGACATCGTCTGGCGCCCGAAAGCCAGCTGACATTGTGTTCACGGAAAGGATATTGCCATGACCCACACCCAGAAGCCGCTCGATTTCCTCTGGTTCATCCCGACATCGGGCGACGGCACCTATATCGGCTCGGACACGCTGAGCCGCCCCGCCGATCCCGGCTATTTCCGCGAGATCGCCACCGCCGCCGACCGTCTCGGCTATTCGGGCGTGCTGATCCCGACCGGGGTCGCCTGCGAGGAGTCCTTCGTGCTCGCCGCCAATCTGGCTGCGCACACTGAGAAGCTGAAATTCCTGGTGGCGATCCGCCCCGGCACTGCCTCACCTGCCTATTACGCCCGTCTCGCCGCGACTCTCGACCGTGTGTCGAACGGGCGACTGTTGCTCAATATCGTTGTCGGCGGCAATCCGCAGGAGCTTGCGGGCGACGGCATTTTCCTGCCGCATGACGAGCGCTATGCCCATGCGGACGAGTTCTTCCGGGTCTTCAACGAACTGATCGAGACGGGTAGCGCCGACCTCGACGGACAGTACATCAAGGCGATCGGGGCAAGGCTCGGCTTTCCGCCGGTGCAGACGCCGCGTCCACCGCTCTATTTCGGCGGCTCGTCGGATGCCGCGATCCAGTTCTCCGCCGGTTTCGTCGACAAGTATCTCACCTGGGGAGAGCCGCCGGAACAGGTCGCGGAGAAGATCGCCACGGTCCGCAGGGCCGCGGCTGCAAAAGGTCGCGACGTCGGCTTCGGCATCCGTCTCCACTTCATCGTCCGGGAAACCGACGAGGAGGCATGGGAGGCTGCGGACCGACTGATCTCGAGGCTCTCCGACGAGACGATCGCTGCCGCACAGGAATCCTTCGCCAGAACCTCCGATTCCGTCGGCCAGACCCGCATGATCGCGCTCCACAACGGCCGGCGCGACAAGCTCGAGGTCTCGCCGAACCTTTGGGCCGGCATCGGTCTCGTGCGCTCCGGTGCGGGTACGGCGCTGGTCGGCTCTCCGAAGACGGTGGCCGCCCGCCTCAGGGAATACCAGGCGCTCGGCATCGATACCGTCGTCGCCTCGGGGTATCCGCATCTCGAGGAGGCTTATCGCGTCTCCGAGCTGCTTTTCCCGGAAATCGGCCTCGGCGGCCCGCGTAACCAGATCCGTTCGTCCTTCGGCGACCGGCCACTCTTCGGCGGCGGTGGCCACGGCGGCAATCTTCGGGTCGTTTCCGGCTCCTAAGGCCCAAGGAGGACGCCGTGCGGTTTCGTCCGCGCGGCAAGGCTTCGAGAAGAAAGGAAAGCGATATGACCGCGTTTGACATTCCGACGAGTAGCGTGATCACACGTAGCCGTCTCGCAGGCGCCGGGCGGGCGCGGTTGCGGATCGATACGGGCAGCCTGCTGCCCTTCGCCGTTCCCGGCCTCGTTCTCCTCGTCTGGCAGATTCTCTCCTCGGCCGGCTGGATATCGGCCCGCGTGATGCCGGCTCCGACCGATGTCGCGTTCGCGTTCGTAGACCATCTGGCAAGCGGCGCGCTCGTCCACGACATCGCGGTCTCCGGCGCGCGGGCGCTTGCCGGCCTGCTGGTCGGGGGCGCGATCGGGCTCGCCCTCGGCATCGCGAACGGCGTCTCCAGGCTTGCTGAGCAGTTGACGGATACGACGCTGCAGATGTTGCGCACCATCCCTCATCTTGCGATGATTCCGCTCGTCATCCTCTGGTTCGGCATCGGCGAGGAATCGAAGCTCTTTCTCACCTCGCTCGGGGTTCTGTTTCCCGTCTATCTCAACACCTTCCACGGGGTGCGCAGTGTTGATCGTGACCTTCTGGAGATGGGCCGCATCTACGGCATGAGCGGCTGGACGCTGTTCCGTCGTGTCATCCTGCCGGGAGCGCTGCCCTCGATTTTCGTCGGATTGCGCTATGCGCTCGGGATCATGTGGCTGACGCTCATCGTGTCGGAATCGATCGCGGCATCCTCGGGTATCGGCCATATGGCGAACGAGGCGAGGGAGTTCATGATGACCGACGTGGTGATCCTTTCCCTGCTGATCTACGCCGCGCTCGGCAAGCTTGCCGACCAGATCGCGCGCACGCTCGAGCGACGGATGCTGGCATGGAACCCCGCCTATCAGAAGTGAGGATACCGACATGATCCGCCATACAGCAAGCCTTCATCACGGCCCGTCAGGGCGGGATGTCGCCGCGGGACGGGGGACGGATATCGCTCCCGCTCCTCCGGTGCCTTCCGGACCGGTCTCGATTTCGCTCACGCATGTCGACAAGCGTTTTGGCGACAATCACGTGCTGAGGGGCGTCGACCTCGAAGTTCCGGCAGGCCAGTTCCTGGCCATCGTCGGCAAGAGCGGCTGCGGCAAGAGCACGTTGCTTCGCCTGCTGGTGGGCCTGGACCGGCCGACCAGTGGCGCGATTGCGATCCGCGACGGAAACGGTGCGGCCGCGGCGAACACCCGCATCGTGTTCCAGGAGCCACGGCTCCTTCCCTGGGCGAGCGTCATCGACAATGTCGCCGTCGGGCTGCGAGACGGCGTTCCCAGTTCGGAGGCGCGTCGCGAGGCGGCGAATGCGCTGCGCGACGTGCAGCTCGCCGACAAGGCCGAACAATGGCCGGCCCTTCTCTCGGGAGGACAGCGCCAGCGCGTGGCGCTCGCCCGCGCCCTGGTGAGCCGTCCGGGACTGCTGGCGCTGGACGAACCGCTCGGTGCTCTCGACGCTCTCACGCGCATAACCATGCAGCAGCTGGTGAGCCGCGTCCGTCGTGAACTCGGCTTTACCGCCGTGCTCGTCACTCACGATGTCAGCGAGGCCGTCCACCTGGCCGACCGGGTGATCGTTCTCGATCAGGGGCGTGTGTCGCTCGACCTCGCGATTGAGACGGAACATCCCCGCCATCACGGTGATCCGGAGCTTGCCGGTTACGAGCGGCAGCTGCTCGAGGCCATTCTCGGCGAGGCGTGAGCGCCTCGCATCGCAGGCATCGGTTCATCTCCCTGCGTTCGGGTTGACGTCAGACGAGGTCGCAGGTCGTGCGAGCCGAGGTCCGGCGGGCGATGATCGTGCGGGCGATCTGGTCGGCTTGGGTGGCGATTTCCGGCGCGCCGGTCAGTTCACCGAAGGTGCCGCGGGCGAGCGGCCCGGCGATGAACAGGCTGTCGATAGGATAGCCGTCGCGACCGATCGCCCTGCTTGTCCGATCGCAGGCGATCCCGAGGCCGAGGGGGTCGGTCGCCACAAACCCCAGGCGTTCGAGTTCTGCAAGCCACGGCTGCGAGGTGATGACCGAACCGAAATCCGGACCGGTTGCGACCACGGCCCAGTCGGTGACCAGTCGCTCGACCGTGCCCGCGGGTTTCTTGATCACGTCGACCGAGATCTCGTGGCGGCTACGCTCGATCCGACAGATGCGGCCGGCCCGGTGGCGGAGCAGTCCGGCCTCGAAACGGTCGTGCATGATCCTGGCGTTCTGGGGTGGCAGCCGGTAGCGGCGGGTCTCGAACTGGCGCTTCAGGTGGCGCAACAGACGCGCCTGCTCTTCGAGCGGAAGGCCGGCCCAGATTGTTTGCCCCTGCTGGCGGAGAGCATCGAACACGCTCTGCCAGGAAAGCCCCTGGCTCTCGGCCTCGGCGACGGTTGCGCGCACACGCTGCAGCAGTTGCCGTCCGCTCCGTGGGGAGAACACCGAGAAATCGCCGAAGGGTTCGACGTCCGAGACGGACTGCACTTGCGGCAGCAGGCCCGACCGAGAGAGCAGGGTGATCACGCCTGCGTGGCCGCGGCCCGCAAGTTGTCCGACGACGTCCGCTGCGGTCAGGCCGGCGCCGAAGACGAGCACACGATCATTTGTGCGCACGTGGGATAGCCATTCGCCTTTGAGGCCGTCTGCCACCAGGCGGGGATGACCATTGAGCGCGGATGCGATGGCCTTGGGCGCTCGCGGTCCGGGCTGACCTGTCGCAATGATCAGCTCGTCGGCAAGGACGGAGGAGCCGGCCTCGCCGGTGACGAGCCAGAGGTCGGCCCGCCGCGTCACGTGCACCACCTGCTCGCGGCGGTGGACGATCCTCTCCTGTTCGATGAGTGGCGCCATCTGCGTGGCCATGAACTCGCCGAAGTCGCCACGACGTGCGAAGACGTGTTCGCCGGCGACCGCCCGGGGATCGGCCGCAAGGCGGCCGGTTCTTGCGTGCCACTCTGCGAAGGCCTCCGGCCGACCGGGGAGCGCACGCATCCTGTGGGCTGCAACGTTGAGCCGGAGCGACGGGTCCGTCGTGTCGTAGGCAAGTCCGGCGCCGATCCGCTTGCGCGGTTCGAAGATCACGACGCCGTCCTTCTCGACGCCGTCGCAGAGGGCGAGCTGCCGGGCGACCGAGGCGCCGGAAAAGCCGCCACCAATCACCACCACGCGGCAGCGATGAAAGACGGGCGCGGTCCGCGCTCCGATCGCAGAGGAAAGCTGCAGCATCACCTTCTCCTTCCGATTCTCGCGTTGCGCTAACGATATTTTCTATAAATTATATGTAAAATAGAAAGCGATGTCTACAGTTCCGGCCCGGTTTCGCCAAGAATGACCCCAAGCTTTTGAAATCCGTATGGGAAAGGATCGAAGCATGAGCAAGGAACTGTCATCCCCGGCATTCGGTGTCCTCGATCTGACACCTCCGCTGCTGGACAGCCCGCCCGATGCAGAGGGTCTCAGATCGGCTCTGCGTCTGCTGGCGGGCGGGGTGACGATCATCACCGCAGGCGAGGGCGACGACCGTACCGGCGCCACCGTAACCTCCGCGACGGGTCTCTCCGTCGACCCGCCGCGAATGCTCGTCTCTCTCAATCACACGTCTTCGACCTGGCCGGTGGTCGAGCGCTACGGCCATTTCTGCGTGAACCTCGTCGGTCCGCACCATCAGGCTCTGGCCAACCAGTTCGCCGGTCGCGGGGGGCTGAAGGGTCCGGAGCGCTACCGCGGAGCGGAATGGACGCGACTTGCGAGTGGTGCGCCGGTTCTCGACGACGCGATTGCCGCGGTCGACTGTGTCGTCGAAGAGGTTTTGCCGCGCCATGGTCACGTACTGGTCATCGGGAAAGTGGCCGCGATCCGCAGCCGCGGCGGTCAGTCGCTCGGATATTGCGCCGGCCGCTATGTCCCGATCCCCGAGAGCAGCGTCTTCAACGGCTGAGCAGGCGGCGCAAAGTCCTTTAAATGCACAGATTTAGTAGAAATCCTTGACGGACGCTTCATTCGCTGTGACACTCGCTGGTCTCTGACGAGAGCGAACAGGAGGATGGTTCCATGCCTGTGGGTATCCCGAATGCATCGTTCGCGGCCGCCAGGAACGTCCTTGGACGCCAGGTCTTGCAGCCGAAATGTTGGCCTTGCATGGCTTTGGTGCCGAAGGTCGGGTTCCGGAGTCGTCCAGTCGGCGTTGTCCTCCGCTCGAACCGATGTGCATGATATCCCTTGGGAACGCTGGGAGCGGAAGCCATGGCAACCATCACGCATCTCGGGGTACACGGGCGCGGACTTCCGGCCCGTATCACCTCTGAAGAGGAGGCGCTTTCCGTCGCCGCCAAGGCGACCGAGATCTTTGCCGTCATCTCCCCGGATGCCGTCGGCGAGTGGCTTGCACGTTCAGGCTTGCTGGCGATTTCGGTGCCCGCGGAACTGGGCGGTATCGACGTCTCCAATGTCGTCCTGGCGGAGATCGTTTCTGCCTTCGCCCGGGCATCCGCCGAGGCGGCGACAGCCCTCACCGCCCATTTTGCCGCGCTCGAATTGCTGCGCGGCGGCGGTACGGAAGATCAGCGGCGGGCTGTCTTCGATCGTGCCCGCCAGGGCCAGCGTTTTGCGCTCGCAAGACTGCCGACCGACCTGCAAGTCCAGCTGACCGACGTGACAGTCGAAATCGGAAAGGCGGAGGAGGCGGCCGCGCTGCCGCCCGACTGGCGGATCATCTGCCTGCAGAGCCTTCAGGACAGTCCCGTCGCAATGATGCTCGCGCGAACCGGCACTGTTCGGGAGGATGTCGAACGCTCGCCTCTCGGGGCTTTTATCGGAAAGACATCAGCGCCGCATGTCGATGCGATGTTGGCGCTCCAGCAGGACGCGCTTTTGCTCTCGACGGCGCTTTCACGCCTGCTGACGGCGGCGACGGTGCTCGGCCGATGCGAGAGCGAACTCTCGGCCCTGATCTCGCCGGATCAAGGCGCGGATGATGTGGTCGACCGGGCCGAACGCGCTGGCCTGCTGGCGGTGCGCATCGAGACCCTGCGGGGCATTGCGCATCGCTGCGGCGCGCTGTTCGATCGCGCACAGGTGAGCCCGACGACACAGGCGATCGAGGAGGCGTGCCGCGTCTCGACCATACTCGACGTCGTTATCCGCGAGACAGGTCTGCCCTGTCCCTCGGGGGAGGACCGTGCGGCGCTACGCGCTGTGGGGAATTCGGTGCTGTTTGGCGGACGCTGACATCGCAGGACGCCGCCCAGAAGCCTTGGATCAGCTGAGCGCCGGCGCGTCGGCGAGCAGGTCCTCGCCCTTGGCGACGAATTCGGCAAGGGTCATGTTGTCAAGGATCGCCGCAATCGCGTCGCGAACTTCCGTCATCGAGATGCGTACCTGACAGCTCACCGGGTCGTCGCAGTCGTCGCAGGCCTCGAAGGCCGTGCGGCTGGCGCAACGGATCGGGGCAAGTGGGCCGTCGAGGGCGCGGATCACCGCGCCGATGCGGATCTCCGAGGCCGGCTTCGAGAGGGCGTAGCCGCCGTTCGGCCCCTTCTTCGAACGCAGCATGCCGTTGTTGCGCAATTCGAGCAGGATGGTGTCGAGGAATTTTTTCGGAATGTTGTTGCGGGCCGCCACCTCGGTGACGAATGCGGTCTCACCGGGGCCGAGACGCGCGAGATCGACGAGCGCCTTCAGCCCATATTTGCCCTTCTTGGTCAGCATTCCAGAGATTCCATCCTGAGAGGTGGCGACGAACGGAGCTCGCCATCGAAGAACTATACTATGCATATAGTTTTTAAGGAATTCCTGTGCAATGACCGATTGCGGCATTCGCCGGCGGCTCTTGCCGCAATCGGCGCGGAAAACATGCAGCTTGCTCCTCCGCAAAGCGCTCTTTCGATGCGCATCCGGGTGTCGAGGGCGTGGTCGGCCACGTCAGTCCGGCAAAGGTCGGTAGATCCGCCGCAACTGCTCGACGAAGGATTTGAGTTCCGCCTCGGAAAAGCGGGAGGTGAAGCGCTTCTCGTGCAAGGCGATGAGTTCGCGCGCTTCCTGCAACACCTTTTTGCCTTCCTCGGTGAGGAAGAGTTCCTTGCGGCGCCGGTCGGTCCGGGAGGGGCGTCGTTCGAGAAGGCTGCGCGCCTCCAGCCGGTCTACGAGCGCCATCGTCGTCGCCTTGTCCATGCTGAGAAGCTCGGCGATATCGATCTGCACGACACCGGGATTGCACCCGACGAGTTCCAGCACGGTGAACTGTTTAGGCGTCAGCGAAAGACCGGCCATTGTCTGCTGATAGTCCTGGAAGATCGCGACATTCGCCATCCTGAGGTGGAAGCCGAGGACCCGCGTCAGGCAGCCCATGTCCAGTGACGGCCCGGCCGAAGCGTTGCCGATATTGGACGTAGGGTCCTTTTCCGCCTCCAGATTTCCCTCGTCTGCCACACCGGTCTCCCGCAAAGTCTACGATCGCGGCACTCCTATCATTTTCCACTTGTGTCGGCGACCGGTTTATATAATATGTACTACATACTATTTTGGTTCGTATGGGAGTGCGGACCCGGGAGGAGAACATGCTGCAGCACGCTTTCGTCGCCGCGTCGACGGACACCACTTTCGCGCTCGGCGATCCGGTCGGCTACCGTGCCCTTGTAGGGCCGGCTCGGCCAGCAGTCTACGAGGTAGAGACCGGTCGTTCGCTGACCTATGCGGAGCTCGACGACCTGATCGCGCGGATCGCCGCGGTCCTGCTGCTGAAGGTCGCGGTGCCGGAGCCTCATCCTCGCATCGCATATCTCGGGCGCAATTCGATCGTTCAGGTCGCAACCTGCCTCGCCTGCCAGCGTGCCGGCTATGTCTTCGTTCCTCTCAACTGGCGGCTCGGCCCCGTCGAGATCGGACAGATCGTCGAGGATTGCCGACCTTCCCTCATCGTCCACGCGGCCGAGTTTGCCGGTACGATCGGCGAGATCGCCGATCCGCTTCCGCCGCTGCTGCCCGTCGACGGCGAGGATGGCTTGCTCGCGCTCATCGCCGAGAACCCGCGCGCCGAGCCGGAAGCGCCCGTCGCCGACGGGCCCTGCATCATGCTCTACACCTCCGGCACGACCGGGGCGCCGAAGGGCGTCGTCGTGACGCGCCGCAACGCCTTCGCCGCGGCGCTCAATTTCGCACTGGTCGGGGAAGTGACGGCACACTCGGTCGCGCTTCTCGACCTGCCGCTCTTCCATACGATCGGTCTCGTCGCGATCGCCCGCACGACGCTGATGATGGGCGGACGGCTGGTGATCTCCGACCGGTTCCTGCCCGAACGGACGCTTGCAACGCTCGGCGATCCTTCCCTTTGCGTGAGCCACTACTTCGCCGTGCCGCAGATGGCGGCGGCGCTGCGTGCCTCGCCGAACTGGAACGCCGCCGCGCTGAAGGCCCTCCAGGCGATCTTCATCGGCGGGGCACCGCTCTCTCCGGCGCTGATCGAGACCTTCCTCGAGGACGGCATCCCGCTCGTCAACGGTTACGGCATGAGCGAGGCGGGGACCGCGATCCACATGCCGCTCGATCGCGAGATGGTGGCGACCTTCCCCGGCAGCGTCGGCTTTCCGGCGCCGATGCTCGCCATCCGCCTCGTCGGCGAGGACGGTCGGGACGTGGCCGACGGCGAGGTCGGGGAAATATGGCTCAGCGGCCCCTCCGTGACCCCCGGCTACTGGAACAAGCCGGAGGAGACCGCGCGCGCCTTCGTCGACGGCTGGTATCGTAGCGGCGATCTCGGCCGCCGCGGTCCGGGTGGCGTCATCTACGTGCCCGACCGGCTGAAGGACATGTATATCAGCGGTGGCGAGAACGTCTTCCCCGCCGAAGTGGAAGCAGTGATCGGCGCCCATCCGAAGGTTCTGGATGTCGCGGTCGTCGGGGCGCCGGATCCGAAGTGGGGAGAATGTGGCATCGCCTTCGTCGTGGCTGCGGTCGCGGATGCGACGGATGAGGAGATCCTCCTCCATTGCGCCGAGCGGCTTGCCGCCTACAAGCGGCCGGCCCGCGTCGTCTTCCTCGAGGCGATCCCGCGCACTGCATCCGGAAAGGCGCAGAAGCACATCCTGCGCACCCATCACCTTCCCTCGTGAACTCAAGCATTTGCGGCGGCGACCTTCGACCCCGCGTCGATCCAGATGAAAGGACAGAGACCATGACAGAAACCGACAAGAGCAAGGCCGACCCCGTCGTCGTCGACTTCGACGGCGGTATCGCCTTCGTGACCCTCAACCGGCCGGAAAAGCGAAATGCCATGAACCCGGCGCTCAACCGCCGGATGATGGAGGTTCTCGACGATCTCGAAGGGGACGAGCGTTGCGGCGTGCTGGTCCTTCGGGGCGCCGGCTCCTCCTGGTCGGCGGGCATGGATCTCAAGGAATACTTCCGCGACAACGACGGCAAGGGGCGTCACGTGACGCTCAAGAGCCGCCGGCAGTCCGGCGGCTGGTGGAACCGCCTGATGTTCTTCGAAAAGCCGACCATCGCCATGGTCAATGGCTGGTGCTTCGGCGGGGCGTTCACCCCGCTCGTCGCCTGCGACCTTGCGATCGCGGCGAACGAGGCGACCTTTGGTCTTTCGGAAATCAACTGGGGCATTTTGCCCGGCGGCAACGTTACCCGCGCCGTCGCCGAGGTGATGAACCACCGCGACTCCCTCTACTACATCATGACCGGCGAGACCTTCGGCGGCGAGAAGGCCCGGGAGATGGGTCTCGTCAACGAATCCGTGCCGCTCGCCGAACTCGAAACGCGTGTGCGGCAGATCTGCGCGAGCCTCTTGGAAAAGAACCCGGTCACCCTGAAAGCGGCAAAGGACACCTTCAAACGCGTCCGCAACATGCCCTGGGATCTTGCCGACGACTACATCTACGCCAAGCTCGAGCAGATGCTCTATCTGGACAAGACGCGTGGCCGCGACGAGGGCCTGAAGCAGTTCCTCGACGACAAGACCTACCGGCCGGGCCTCGGCGCGTACAAGCGCTGACCCTGGACGGGCGCTTGCCCTTCGCCAACCGTCACCCCGCCTGCGGGGCGACGGTTCCGGCGGCATAGAGATAGTTGCCGAGTTCGTGTCCCGCGACCGGCGGCGAATAGAAATAGCCCTGGATCAGCACGGCACCGAGCGCCGCCAGGGCGTCCATCTCCTCCTGCGTCTCCACCCCTTCGATCACGCAGTCGAGGTGCATGTCGCGGCTGAGCGCGAGCAGCGACTTCACGATCTTGTAGCTTGCCGGGTTCTTGTGGAGGTCTTTGACGAAGCTGCGGTCGATCTTGATCTTGGTCAGCGGCAGCGCGTGAAGCCGGGTCAGGCTCGAATAGCCGGTGCCGAAATCGTCGAGCGAGATTCCGCAGCCCATCACGCGCAGTGCTTCGACCGACTTCCGCACCTGCTCGAAATCATGGGCGAAGGCCGTCTCGGTGATCTCGAAATCGATGCGGTGGCTGCCGAAGGCGCTGTTGCCGAGGATCGCGGCGATCGCGAGCACGCTTTCCTCGGTGTTCAGGTCGTGTGCCGACAGGTTGAACGAGAGCCGCGTCCCGGCGGGCCAGGTTTCCGCCGTGGCCACCGCCTTCCGCAACAGGATGCGGGTGAGAGTGCCGACGAAGCCAGCCCGCTCGGCAATGGGAACGAACTGGCCGGGTGGTACGCATCCGAGAACGGGGCTCTCCCAGCGCGCAAGCGCCTCGAAGCCCATGGTTCTTCCGTTCGATCTGTCGACGATCGGCTGGAAGACCACTGTCAGTTCCTGTTCCAGGTCCGCCTGTCTCAGAACCTGTTCGATCAACGCTTCGCGACGGATCTGCGCGTCGAGCGCGTTCGAGAACAGGGTGCAGGTGCCGCGACGGGTCCGCTTCCCGTGGTAGAGCGCGTAGTCGGCATGGTCGAACAGGGTTTCCGGCGAGGTCGCCGCGTCCGGGTGAATGGCGACGCCGACCGAGGCGGAGATCTGCACGGTGGCGGCGGGCAGAATGATGGGCTTCTGCAACGTGTGACAGATGTCCTTGCCCAGTGCCATGACGGCGCTGCCTTCCGTCGCGTCCGTCGTCACGAAGGCGAATTCGTCGCCGCCGAGGCGAAAGAAATGCGTGCCGGAGCCGGTATTGAGGTCGGAGAGGCGCGCGCCCACCTGAACGAGAAGCTTGTCGCCGGCCGAATGGCCGTAGACATCATTGACCGGCTTGAAACCGTCGAGATCGAGGATGCCGACCGCGAGCCGTGTTCCGTCTTTCCGGGCCTCCGCGAAGACGTCCTGAAGGTGCGAGAAGAAGGCGCGGCGGTTCGGCAGGCCGGTCAGGCTGTCGAGATTGGCAAGCCGCAGGTTCTCGTTGCTCAGCGCCTCGGTGCGGACCTGCGCGTTCACCATCTCGGCGAAGTTGCGGTAGTTGACCATCAGGATCACCAGCATGCCGACGCTGACGAGGGCGATGTTGACGGCGATCGCGACGAAGGTCGGCTGGCCGGTCAGGGCATAGAAGGGGATGAAGGTGCCGTTGACGATCACCGTCACGGTCACCGCGGCCGACCGCAGGAACATCAGGCAGAAGATGCAGCTGATCACCGTGATCGACATGTAGAAGGCGAGGTGCGACTGCGCATAGGCGTCGCCATAGGGAAAGAGCATGTAGGACCAGCCGGTGAAGACGGCCGCGATGACGAAGGCCAGCCGGTTGGTACGCCGGAGCGCGCGGAGCGCTGCTTCCGGCGTCGGTTCGATACTGCGCGATAACCACCAGTGCCGGATACGGGCGAGGCTTACCGCGGTGAAGAGCGCGGGAAGGGCGGTCGTCAGCCAGAGGGGCGCGGTGGCCATGTGTGTCGCGGCGACCGCCCAGGTGCTCGTCATCAGGATGAAGTACATCATCGGCAGCTGCCGGGCGAAGGCGCGGTACTGCTCCCTGAGCAGCGACGGATTGTCGGAGGGCACCGACATGAAGGCGACCACGTGCGACACGGCCGATTTCAAAGGGTGGGTCCGTCCGTCGGGTTCGTGTTCGGCAAAGCGTTCGAATAAGTTCATTCAGACAGATCGCGTAAAGAAACGTTCTGCATTGTCGGCGACGGACGCTAAGAATCGGTTACGCGCCGTGGCTTGAGCCGGCGCTCTTCGGAGACAGGGGTTCGTCGCGTCGTGGGACGCTTGGTGGGCGGAGGATTTGTCGGACGAGGCAGGTATTGCCGAGAAAGCCGCGCGCGGGTGTCTCCGCCAATACTTCTTCAGGGGCAGTGCTGTTCTCTGAGGCGGAGCAACAAGCGGCATCGCGCAAGATCGGAACGCGATCTGATTCCGCTAACTGACGTCACTCTCGTTCTTTGCCGAAGGCAAACACGAAAATGGAGATCTCTCCGGGCGCCCTGCCTCGACCTCGTCGAAGCGGGTGACCGGAGAAACGGGGGTCTCCGTGTCAAAATCGACGAAGCCGCTCGACCGTATCGGTGGACATGGCCTTCGCATCTCCGTCGGATCTCGCCTGGGTCGTTTCGTCAGAACGAACCCGGATTGACCGGATGTACTCCGGTCCTTGCCGATGTCACTTCTTGCCGCCAAATCGTCGGGTCTTGTCGAGTTTGCCCTTGGCCGATGATGTCTTTGCATCGTAGCCTTGACCGTGGTTCGTTCCGCCAAGGTGTCCGCCGCCACTGGTGTTTGCCACCTGCCGCTGCGCCCTGAGGATCTGTTGTCCTGCGTCCGTCTTTTTCATGGGAGTCTTTCCTGGTTGGAAATGAAAAAAAGGCCGGGCGAGCCCGACCTTGCCATATGGTTCTGCGGTCTGTGTCCGCGACGGCGGTCAGAGACCTGAACCCGTCCAGGCTTATGCCGCCTGAAGATTCTCGGCGGCAGTTCTGCCTGAGCGCTGGTCGGTGACGACGTCATAGCTGATCTTCTGACCTTCCATGAGGTGCGTCATGCCAGAGCGTTCGACCGCCGAGATGTGGACGAACACGTCCTTCGCGCCGTCCGCGGGCTCGATAAAACCGAAGCCTTTTGCCGTGTTGAAGAATTTCACGATGCCGGTGTTCATAACAATTTCCTCTCGCTATCGCAGGAATTTGCAGCCGGTATTATGCAGGCCGCGCAGTCATCGATTTTGAAAG
Source organism: Ciceribacter lividus (assembly GCF_003337715.1). GTDB lineage: Bacteria > Pseudomonadota > Alphaproteobacteria > Rhizobiales > Rhizobiaceae > Allorhizobium > Allorhizobium lividum. The sequence continues at coordinate 57,722 of NZ_QPIX01000008.1, read as the reverse complement.
GGAAGGTCACATCCGCACAATTGGCACAAAAATGAAGCTAAGCAGCCAAATTCGATTTGTGAAAACTATCAGTCGATTGTGTCCGGCACAAGGCGACTTTGATTTTTATTTTGTTGCACCTTTCGGAGGCGAGGCGTATCATAAATTTGTCGGCAGCCATGTTCAGGGCGCTGCTGCCCAGGGCTGTCATGCCCCGGCCCCAACGAAAGGAGGACGCTTATGTCTTCCGAGCTGCAGTTACACCGAAATCTCCTCAGCGTAAGCGGGTCTGGATATCGTGAGAACATCCAGCATCATGAGACCGGTCCATCGAACGCCGCTGCACGGATTGTAAGGCGATTCCGGGCAGTTCTTTCCGCGCCGGATCAGCAGCTTCCGTGTTCGTCGTCGCTTACGGGCTTCGGCGTCATGTCTGTCTTGCAAGGCGGGCGAATGGAAACTGCGGTTCTCCAAATCTGAACACCATCCGGTAGTCGATGTTCCGCTTCGGGCGATACGTCCATCAAAGCGGTCCGCTCGCTCTTCATTCTTTCGCTACACATCCAACTTGGAGCAATTCCTATGGCAAAGGGCCAAATGCGAAGTAACCGCGAGGCGCGGAAACCAAAGAAGGAAAAGGCCTCGTCCGCCCCGCCCGCCGTTTCGGGCGCTCAGGTCAAGCTGGCGAGCAGCGGATTGAGCCTCGGCAAGAAACAGCGATAGCTGCCGCGAGCAAAGCAACGGGACCTTCGCGGACGGTTTGGATCACGAGCGTTTCCTACTCCCGATTGACCGGATCGGCTGGCTTCTGGCGGTGCTGCCCTTCCAGGGAGCGTCCCGACTTCGAGCTCCCGTCGGAACGACTCCGAATTGGCCGGAAATGCTCGAGGTTTCAGTTCATGACGGATATGGCCTGCCGTTCGGCCGAGAGTTCCTTCCGATGCTCGCTTGCGCGCGAAGAGCTGGAGGCCGCTGCGGCGGTTTCCCCGCGTGTTCAGCTTCAAAAAGAGAGGAATTGGGCGATGAAGAGTGTTGATTACCATGCCGCCGCAGGACTCTATCCCTGCAAGACCGTGCGCCGGACGAGCAGGCTTCGGTACAAGAGGTTTGACAGCGTGGCGGAAGCGCTCCGTTTTGCAATCGAGGACATGCCCAGCTCGATGCTCCGGGGCTGCGTGCTCGAGGTCGACGAGGACCGCTTCGATGGAATGCAGATGCAGAAGCTCTACGAAGCCGAGGACTATCCGCTTCTCCGACGCAGCCCCTCGGGCCGTCGGCGCCCGTGACGGGGTGCGTCTATCCGGACAATGTATACCATAAGTAGAAAAACAGAAGAACGCAAAACAAAAGGTTGACGCGGATCCGGCGATCGTATATTGAGTGTTCATCGATACTTTGTTTGCTGATATTTGTTTTGGCTGCGCCTCGCGCTTCGTGACGAACTTCCCCCTTCAAAAGTCGAAAACACCGCCGTGCGTCGCCCGGCGGCACTCAACGTTGCTGAGAAAGGGCTCGTTATGGCCACTGGCACAGTCAAATGGTACAATTCCACCAAAGGTTTCGGCTTCATTCAGCCTGACGATGGCAGCGCGGACGTCTTCGTCCATGTTTCCGCTATCGAGCGGGCAGGCATGAACACGATCGTTGAAGGCCAGAAGATCGGCTTTGAACTCGAACGTGACCGCAAGTCAGGCAAGATGTCGGCGGGCACGCTTCGCGCCGCCTGAAGCTTCAGCCGCAGGTGACCACGGATGTACTGGCATCGCGGCGAAAGGTTGGAAAGGCCAGGCATGCGTCTGGCCTTTTTTCTTAACTTGCACACCGCTGCAAATTCTGAACCCGGTCCCGCTCAGGGCGGGACGCGGGGGAGCTCTCGAACTGACGAGTTCCAAAGGATGAGAGATTGAGACACCCGAACGACAACGGCTTTCATGCGCGCCGTACGGCCGCGGCCGAGGCGAAACGCGCACTATTGGAAAAATTCGCATCTGCACCCAAGGCGATCGATCCGCAGATGCGGGAACGATTGGCCGCTCGTGAAGCGGTCGCCATCGCCAGAGAGCAACGCCGGGCCGAGCGGCAAGCGATGAAAGTCGCGGAGCACGCGCGAATGCTCGCGGATGCAGAGGCTCGTGCGGCTGCAGCAGAAGCCGAGCAGGCAGCCGCCAAAGCACAACAGGACGACGTCAAGACTCGCATGATCGCAGACGAGGCGGCCCGCAAGGCGGAACGAGATCGTCGCTATGCCGCCCGAAAGGCGCGCCGGTCCTGACGATTCGAGATGCGCCCGTGATCGGGCGCGAGTAACAACACCGCCGTCTGCACTTTCATGCAGCGAAGCGAGTGAACGGATGGTTTTCCGATGAACACTATGATCCAAGCGCCTGCGAAACCTGCCGAAGTCGATGCCGCGGCCTGGTTGAAAACCTTGTCGCGATATCGCCAACCACGGGCACGGCGCAGCGTCTTTGAGCTCCTGGTTACGATCGTTCCCTTCGCGATTTTCTGGTTTCTCGCATATTTCTCCATCTCCCGCGGTGTTTGGCTGGGGCTGATATTCGTCGTACCCGCTGCCGCGTTTCTCTTGCGCCTGTTCATGATTCAGCATGATTGCGGGCACGGTTCGTTTTTCGCTCGTCGCGGTATCGATGACTGGGTGGGGCGTCTGCTCGGCGTACTTACCTTGACGCCTTATGACTACTGGCGTCGCGCTCATGCCGCCCACCACGCCTCGGCCGGGAATCTGGACGAACGGGGCGTCGGCGACATCACCACCCTTACGGTCGCCGAGTATCGTTCGCTCTCCCGCATGGGGCGTCTCGGTTACAACCTCTACCGGCACCCGCTGGTGATGTTCGGCATCGGTCCCGCGTGGCTGTTCCTCTTCAAACAACGTCTGCCGTTCGGGATGATGCGATCGGGCGCCTTGCCGTGGGTGTCGACGATGGCCACCAACGCCGCCATTGTCGTATTGGCAGGGGTGCTGGTATGGCTCATCGGAATCGGGCCCTTTGTTGCCATTCACCTGCCGATCGTGCTCTTGGCGGGTGCGGCCGGCGTCTGGCTCTTCTATGTCCAGCATCAATTCGAGACGACCCACTGGGCCAAGGGCGACGACTGGCATTTCCCGGAGGCGGCGCTTCACGGCGCTTCCCATTACGATTTGCCGCTGGTGTTGCGGTGGATCACCGGCAATATCGGCATTCACCACGTGCATCACCTGTCGAGCCGCATCCCCTATTACCGGCTCCCGGAAGTGCTTCGTCATCACCCGGAGCTTGCTTCCATCGGACGCATCACGCTGTGGGAGAGCCTGAAGTGCGTGAAGCTCGTCCTCTGGGACGAGAGAAGCCGAAAACTCCTCTCCTTCCGGGATGCCGCGCAGGTTACAGCCGGCGCGTGAATGCGTTGCAGCCGGCTGCTTGCCGGCCGCGCTTCCTCACCACGACAACGAAAGACGACGATGATCGAACTGACACCGATACAGATACGAGGTCTGAAACTCGCAAAGGACGGCGATTTGTTTCTCCAGGACGGCAAGAAATGGACGCATCGCGACGCCACCGAAACCTATGCAAAGACGGACCGGTTCAAGGAACGACCGCAGAAGGTCAAATTCCTGAAGACCAGCACGCTGAATGAACTGACCGAACTAGGTCTTCTGAAGAGGCTCAATCCCGAAGCGCAGACAGAAGAATCCGCCCACGCCATCACGATGGCGGGAAAGATGTGGCTTCTCAAGAACAAGTGACGCCCGCAAGGGAGCATTGGCCGTGCACCACCAAGACGCATTCTCGATGCGGGTGGCGGACATCTCCTTCAGCGCGTTCGTCGGAACACGAATCTCCGCCAAGCCCCTGTCGCTACGGCAGGGTCGCGGAGCTTTGGTCTCGGGTCTCAGGTCGGCGTTGCACCGCGATGGCGGATCCGTGCTGCGCGATGCCCCTGGCGGCGAGCATTCCTGGATGCCGTCACGCCGCCAGCAGGGGCGAAAAATAGGGATTCTCCAGAACCCCGGCGCCTGAAACGCTGTGGTGGGCGACGAAGCCCCTTTCTCCGAGGTCACCGTTTCGCAGCAAGGACAGCAAACCGGCGGCGTAGCCCGCCGCGACGGACGTCATCGCGTTGAAGGGGCCGAGGACCGGGCTCGGGCGGAACCGATAGGACGACGAGGCTTCGAGCTTGCGTGCACCCCTCGCGGAACGGGCCGTCAGGAACATCACCAGCTCGTCCTCCTCGATAATGGGCAGACCGTTGAGCAGGAGCGAGCGCAGCATGTCGCGGCGGTTCCTGAGGCCGAGGTCGTCGAGGAGGAACTGCATGTGCTCGAGGTGCCCGGGATAGCGCAGCGTCTTGAAGGTAACGTTGCCGACACCGGCCGTGGCGAACATTGCGAGATCCTTCAATCCGCGCGAGGTCGTGAAGCCTTCATAGGTCACGCCGTCGAGCACGACGTGTTCCTTGCCCTCGAGTGGCGCGAGATGAACGCGCTCTCCACCGCGCAGCGCCTCGCAAGGCATCGTATATTCGTCGATCAGTCCGTCGATGTCCCAGATCTGTCCGTAGCCGAGGCGGTTCGTCGGCAAGCGCGGTATGGAGCCGACGCGGATCGTCAGTTCGGAGACTGGCGCACACCGGGCAAGGAGGCTGCTTGCGATGTTCTCGACGAGACCCGGCGACACGCCGCAGCCATTGAGCACGACACGCTCGCCGGCAAGCGGCTCCAGCGCCTGCCGGGTGTCGGCATGCAGCGGTGAGAAATCGAGGAAATGCGTGCCCGCCGATGCCGCCGCCCGGGCGATCGCCGGCACCGCCCGCTCGGGCACGGCCGCGACCGTGACATCGCTCTGCTTCAGGAGGTTCGCGAGCGGCTCGTGCGAGCCGAGGTGGCGCAGAGAAACGGGCAGGTTCAGATCCAGCAGCCGGTCGAGAGCCTCTTCCGAAGGATCGATGACCTCTACGGCAAAGCCTCCCGCCGTGCCGAGGCAGGCGGCAAGCGCCGAGCCGATACTGCCTGCGCCGACGATCGATACACGGAAGCCAACCATAGGTTTACCCTCTGAAGCGTGAGACGAACGCCTGAAGGCGCGGGTTCTGCGGGTTGAGAATGACCTCGTCGGCCGATCCGGCTTCGGCGATCACGCCCTGATCGAGGAAGAGGACGCGATTGGCGACCTCGGCGGCGAACGCCATTTCGTGGGTGACGATCGCCATGGTCATGCCGGCGTCCGCCAGCTGGCGAATAACCGTCAGGACCTCGCCGACCAGTTCGGGATCAAGCGCGCTGGTCACCTCGTCGAGCAAGAGAACCTCGGGGTCCATGGCAAGTGCACGGGCGATCGCCACCCGCTGCTTCTGTCCGCCCGACAGATGGCTCGGATAGGCGGCATGCTTTTCGGCGAGGCCGACCTTGGCGAGCAGGTCCATGGCGCGCTCCTCGGCTTCTCGGCGGGGCGTCTTGCAGACCACGATCGGGCCTTCCGTGACGTTCTGGAGAACGGTCTTGTGCGGAAAGAGATTGAAGTGCTGGAAGACCATGCCGACATGGCGGCGAAGCGTGCCGATGCCGATGTCGCCGTCCTTGTCCCGGAAACGGTCGCCGACCTTCTTCTGACGAAAGAGGATCGTGCCGCCGCTCGGGATCTCCATCATGTTGAGACAACGGATGAAGGTCGACTTGCCGGAGCCTGACGGACCGATCAGTGCCACCACCTCGCCGCGGGCGAGACTGAGATCCAGCCCCTTGAGGACCTCGAGCGGGCCGTAGCTCTTGCGTAGCGATACCGCTTCGATGACCGGCGCGCTTGTTTCTTTGTTCATGCTCATGGTCGTACCGTTTCCTTAGTCGCTCGCCCTGAGGCGTCTTTCGATCCAGTCGGCAGCTTGCGTCAGCGGCAGGAGCATGACGATGTAGAGCCCGGCCATGATGGTGTAGGACTCCAGCGGCCGGTAGGTCTGCCCGTTGACGACGGCCGCCATGTAGGCGAGGTCGGCGACGGAGATCACCGAGACCAGCGAGGTGTTCTTGAACTGGATCACCGACTGGTTGATGAAGGAGGGCAGCATGCGCTTGATCGCCTGCGGCAGGATGATCCGCGTCATCGATTGCCAGGGGCTCATGCCGATGGCGGCGGCCGCCTCGCGCTGGCCACGGTCGATCGAGACGATGCCGCCGCGGAAAATCTCGGCGTAGAAGGCGCCGACATAGAGCGAAAGCGTCAGCATGGCCGCCACGCGATTGTCGATGGAGCCGCCGACCAGCAGTGGGAAGGCATAGTAGAACCAGAGCAACTGGACGAGAAGCGGCGTGCAGCGGAAGATCTCCTGGTAGACCCGCGCCACCGCCTTGAGAACCTTGAAGCGCGACAGACGCGCTCCGCAGGTGGCGAAGCCGATGATCACGCCGAAGAAGATCGACCCGAAGGTGTAGAGGACAGTGATCCACAGCCCTTCGAGAAAAAGGTCGTAGAAGACCCAGACCGAGTGGAAATCCCATTTATAGGTCATCTTGGTCTTCTCTCCTGCAGGCGTTTCCACCGCCAGTGTGGCGGGTGTTACTGGCTCTCATGGTCGTTCCCCATCTTCTTCGTGATCCGGGACTGGCGTGGTCCAGCCACGGTTTCATGGTCCTATCTTCCGCGGCGGGCGGCAATGCAAAGCTGCGGCGGGCGCTTACCGCATTTCTTGGAAGGCGGCCGTGGCCGCGCTGTAGCGGCCGAGGATTCCGGTGAGGCGTTCGCGGTTCGCGTCCGAAACAGGCACCATCGGCAGGCGAAGTTCCGGGCCGGCGAGGTTCGACAAGGCGAGTGCCGCCTTGACCGGTCCGGGATTGGACTCGATGAACATCCCTTCCGTGAGCTCGGCGATGATATCGTTGAGCGCCAGCGCGAGGCTCGTGTCGCCGTTCTCCCACGCCTTTACCATCTCGACCATCTCGCGGGGGGCGACGTTCGCGACGACGCTCGTGACGCCGCAGGCGCCGAGAGAGAGGAAGGGCAGGGTGAGGCCATCGTCGCCGGAGTGGATAATCAGGTCATTGCCGCAGGTGCGGCGCAGTGCGGTCACGCGGCCCGGATTGCCGCCGGCCTCCTTGATCGCCACGATATTGGCGTACCGTTCCGTCAGTGCGGCACAGGTTTCCGGGGCGATTTCGACGCCGCAGCGGCCGGGGACGGAATACAGCATGATCGGCAGGGTCGTCGCTTCTGCCACGGCCCCGTAATGGGCGATCAGTCCGGCCTGGGTCGGCTTGTTGTAGTAGGGCGTGACCACCAGCAGCGCATCGGCTCCGGCTGCTTCCGCCGCCTTTGCCTTCTCGATGGCCTTTTGAGTATTGTTGGCGCCGGCGCCGGCAACGACAAGCGCGCGGCCCTTGGCGAGTGCTGCGGCGCGGGCGATGAGCTCGACCGCTTCCTCATCCGACAAGGTGGCGGCCTCGCCGGTGGTGCCGACGGGAACGAGGCCCGTGACGCCGGCCGAGAGCTGCCGCTCGACGAGCGCGTCGAAGGCGGCGATGTCGACGCTGCCGTTCCTGAAGGGGGTGACGAGCGCGGTGAAGACGCCTTTGAAGCGGTGGGCCAAATCCTGCATGTGCCTCGATCCTTTCCTGTCTCTTGTTACCTGGCCAGACTGTCGGCCAGCGTATAGCGCCCGTTGGCGCGTGGTTCCGATATCAGCCATTCGGCTGCTGCAAGTGCGCCTTCCGCGTAGGCCGCAAGCGTATGGACGCGGTAGGTGAAGGCGACCTCCGCCGAACCGAGGTCGAAGCGGACTTCGTTGATACCGACGGTGTCACCTTCCCGATGGACGACGATCGGCGGCTCGGGCGCGGCAAATCCCATGACCTGACTGCGCGTCGCATGCAGTTCGCTTGCCAGAAGTCGCGACGTGCCGGACGGCTCGCTCTTCTTGCGCGCGTGGTAGATCTCGGCGACCGACGGCTCCGCCGCAGCCATGCGACGCATGAAATCGACGGCGCCGAGGCGGAAGGCCTCGAAACCACGTGCGAAATTGGCGCTGACCAGCATCGGCCGGTATGCGGCGTAGCGTGCGAGCGCCTCGCTCTCCTCCACGGAGAAGCCGGTCGTGCCGATCACCATGGGAATGGGTTTCTCGCCGACCAGCGCCTGGAAGGCGAGGCTTGACGCTGGCGTCGAGAAATCGATGACGACGTCGCAATGGCTGTTCATCGCACCGTCGGCCGGCCGGTATTCGATGCTGCCGCCGGCAACCGGTGTGCCGCAGAGCCGGGACACGGGGGAGACGAAGGCCGCCGCCAGCTGCAGGCCGGGATTGGCGAGGACGAGTTCGACCAGCCTTGTGCCGACGCGGCCGGATGCGCCGAGAATGCCTACTCTCATCGTCCCGGCCCTCAATCGATCACCACCTTGGGCTCGGACATCTCCCTGAGCGCAATGCGGACTCCTTCGCGGCCGAGGCCCGAACGCTTGACGCCGCCGAACGGCACGTGTTCCGCCCGGAAGTCCGGACCTTCGTTGATCATTACGCCGCCGACCACGAGGTCCCGGGAGAACTGCCTGATGACCGCGTGATCGTTGGTGAAGACACCAGCCTGCAATCCGTACTCCCCGGCATTGACTTCCGCGATCGCTTCGGCTGCTTCGCTGAAGGTGCGGATGGCGATGACGGGGCCGAAGGTTTCCTCCGCGATCACCGGTGCGTCGGCGGTGATCTCCGAAATGACGGTCGGGGCAAAGAGCGCGCCGGCGTGATTGCCACCGGTCAAGAGCTTGCCGCGCTTGCCGGCGATGGTCGCATCGATCCGCTCCTGGACGTTCCGCGCGGCGGCCGCATCGATGAGGGGACCCATATCGGTGTCGTCGAGGGAAGGATCGCCGAATTCGACCGCGTCGACTTCGGCGAGCAGCTTCTCCGTGAACGCCCGTTCGATGTCGCGGTGGAGATAGAGTTTCTTGACGGCCGCGCAGCTCTGGCCGGCAATCTCGAAACGATGGCCGATCGTGGTGGCGACCGCCTTGTCGAGGTCCGCGTCCGGCATCACGAAGAGGGGATCATTGCCACCGAGTTCCATCAGGCAGCGGACGAGCCCGCTCGCGTTCTTCAACGCGAGACCCGCCGCCGGGCCGCCGGTAAAGGAGAGAAGGTTGATCGGCGAGCGGGCGAGCGAGAGGGCCGCGTCGGCGCCGCCATGGACGACCTGGAAGAGATTGCAGGGCCAGCCGGCCTTCTCGGCCAGCGCGCAAAGCCTTTCGGCCGCGAGCGGCGCCTTCGGCGAGGGCTTGGCGACGACCGCATTGCCGGCGGCGATGGCCGGGCCGAGCTTGTGGCAAAGAAGGTTCAGTGGATAGTTGAAGGGAGTGATGGCGGCAGCGACGCCGACCGGTTCGTAGGTGATCGTTGCCAGCCGGTCGGCTCCCCCCTCGACGATCGCGCAGTGGAGCGCCTCGCCGTCGAGGAAGGTCGCCGCATCGCCCGAGAGTTTCAGCGTGTTCTGGGCCCGACGGACCTCGTTTCGGGCTTCGCGAATGGTCTTTCCCATCTCCGACGAGATAATCCGGGCCAGCTCTTCGGCATCCGCTGCGATTTCGGCGGCAAGGGCATTCAGCAGGCTGCGACGGAGCGCCGGCGTGGAGCGCCGAAATTCCTGCTGGGCAATCTTCGCCCGGGCCACGGCCGCGGCAATTCCAGACGGCGTGCTTTCGGCGACGTCGCCGACGATGTTGCCGTTGAACGGGTTGCGGACGGTGATCGTCGAACCGGCCTTGAAGGTCGCGACTTGGGTCATCAGGGTGCCTCTTCTAATCTTGCTGTTCGTCTCGAGGGGTCGTCTCTTCGGCATGCGCGGCGACAAAGGCGCCGATCGGCAAGGGACGTGTCGGCCAGCGGCGGCCGGTCAGATCCTCAGGGGAGGGGGGCGGGCGGTCGGGTCCGAGTGCTGCCATCAGGGCTGCGGTATTGTCGGCGCAGAACCGCCCCTGGCAGGACCCCATGGCGAAGCGACCGTTGTGCTTGACCTCGCGTCCACTCGGGGTATCCGGCCCGGCACATAGCCGTTTCAGGTCGCCGACGGTGCGGTTCTCGCAGCGGCAAAGGATCGTTTCGTCCGGCAGGCGCATCAGCGGATCAGCGCGATCGACCGGTCGGAAGAGACGGGCAAGGACATCCTGCGCTCGGCGTAATCTTTCGATCTCTCGTTCCGCCTGCCGACCCTTACCGGCGAGCCGTTCGAGGATTTCGCCGGCCGCACGCCTTCCGTCCGAAATCGCCGCCTTTGCACCAAGCGCCTCCCGGCAATCGCCGGCGCGCAGGATGACGGGAAGCGACGCGTCCTTTGCGGCTTCGGGGGGAAGCCCGAATTCGTTGGGCCGAATGCCGTCATGAAGGCCGATGCGATCGACGTCGAAGACATGCTCGCGGCCGCGGCCGTCGCGCACGACGGCCCGCAGTCCCTTCTGTCGCCGCTCGATTCTGGTGACCGATGCTGCCCTCATCCAGGGGATACGATGGAGATGGACTGTCCGCAGATAGGACAGCGCCTCGGTCACGAGTTCCGGATAAGCGCAAAGCCCGATGCCGGCAGCAAACCGGCCGACGGGGTCGCCGGCCTCAATGATGGTGGCGGGAGGATTGCCGAGCTTCACCATCTGCGCGGCGACCGCAATGAGCAGCGGGCCGTTGCCGGCGAGCAGAACGCGCCCGCCTGGTGCCCGGCCGGTTTCCTTCATCATCACCTGAAGGCCGCCCGCCGTCGACACGCCGGCAAGCTGCCAGCCGGGACGGGGCAATACCTTCTCCACAGCACCGACGGCGAGGATCACGCCTCGGGCCGCGACTTTCCGGATCTTTCCTGCATGGCGATCTTCGATGAGTACGAGGCCGGCTCCGTCGATGCCGACGAAGATGCAGGCATGCCGGACCGGAATGCCGCTCGCCGCAAAGTCATCGGCAAGAGCGCGCCAGCGCCGCTCGGCGCCCGTCGCCTGCCGCACGGGGCGGGCGCCGGCGATCGGCTGGCGATAGATCGCACCACCGATGGTCTCGCGTTGCTCGATGATTTCGACCGAGAGGCCGGCACGGCGGAGCTCGACGGCCGCGGCCAACCCGGCGGGGCCGGCACCGACGATCAGGACATCGACGTCAGTCATGATGCGCCCCTATGCTTTCGACCTTCATTCCTGCGCGCGCGGGTGTCAGGCACGCTTCGCGCATCACACCGTCGATCACCGTCAGACAGCACTGGCAGGCGCCGATCCCGCAGAAGAAGCGCGCCTCCACGTCGAGGGTGTCACGGCCGAGCATCGTGATACCGGCCGCATCCAGTGCCGCGGCCACGCTTTCGCCCGGACGGAACGGAATCTCCCGGCCCATGAAATCGAAGAGATGGCCGCTCATGCCGCCACCTCGATGCCGGCAAACCGGGCGGGATCGAACGGGGCGAGATCGATGGACGGCTCCTCGTCGCAGGCGAGCTCGACGATTGCCTTGGCGGCGATCGGACCGAGACAGATGCCGTCGCCTTCGAAGCCCGTGCTGACATAGGCATTGTCGAGACCCGGCAGGCGGCCGATGAGCGGCAGTCCGTCGACGACCGCGGTGCGCACCCCGGCAAAACTTCGCAGCAGCCGGACCTCGGCGAGGCCGGGAACCAGCGCAACCGCATCCGCGAGAATGCGTGACACGGCATCGAGATCGTTCGATCGATGGTCGTCGGTATCCTCGCGTGTGCCGCCGATGAGAAACTGCCCGGTGGTCAGCGGATCGATCACCAGCCCGATCCCGCGAGCGGGCTTGCCGGCGGCGGCCTTCTGGCTGCCCTTGCTCAGAAGATAGCGCCCGGACATGATCGCACCCGGCATGGCGGCGTTGAGGTGCGGTGCGCGCTCCGTGACGAGGAGCTGCCCCTTGCGCGGCGCGAGCGTGTCGCGAAGGCCGAGCAGATGCGCCGATCCGTTCCCGGCCGCGAGGATCACCGTGTCGGCCTTCAGAATGCCTTTGGTGGTCTCCACACCCTCGACACGTCCGCCGGAGACAAGAAGCCGGCGCACTGGCTCGTCGCGGCGGACGTTTATGCCGCCGGCCGTCAGCAGGCGATGGACGATCCGGTAGCCGATCGCGTGCCCCTCGTCGTGGACCTCGACCGCCATTTCGGCGCTGCGTGAGAGCACCGGAAAGCGCCGTGCGGTCTCGGCGCGAGAAAGCCTGTCGACACGCACGCCGGCGCACGAAAGAGCATCGGCATGGGCGTGGAGCACCTCCGCCTCCTGTTTCGACGAGGCGACGATGAAGGTCGAACGGGCCTTGAAGAGATCGGCGAACAGGCCTTCGCCGGCGAGCGCGCGGTAGAGCCGGATGCCGCAGAGTGCGGCTTCCATCAACGGACCCGGCCGCTTGCTGGCGACCGAGACGGCGCCGTCGGCGGCCCCCGTTGCCGCAGCCGCGGGAGCGCTCGCTTCGACGACCTCAACGTTCACGCCGCGCCGGGCGAGGAAATAGGCGGCGGCCGCGCCGGATATCCCCGATCCGATGACGATGGCTGATGCTGGCGGGCGGAACTTCATATCATTTGACCGAGATTTTTGCGTTCGATACATCTGATATTGGCGAAGTGCGGCCTCGCCCGTCGATACAAGATGACGGCCTTCCCAGTTCACGAAATTTGTATCCGCTGGAGAGAGAAGAACCCATATGCCGAGACCGGGTATCAAGGGGACCAGCGATGGCGAAGATCAGCCTTACTCTCATCCAGACCTTCTACCAGGTGGCACGGCACGGCTCCTTTTCGGGAGCCGCGCGCGATCTCAACCTGAGCTACCAGTCGGCCGCGAACCACGTTCGGCGGCTGGAGCAGATCCTCAAGGGCAAGCTCATCGACAGCGAGCAGGGGGCGAAGAGGATATCGCTGACGCCCCGCGGCCGCGCCCTCTACAATCTCCTCCATCCGGAGCTGGATATCATGCTCGAACGGCTCACCAAGCTGATCGAGAGCCAGCGCTCGTCACTTCGTGTCGGCATGCCGCAGGCCATCTTCTTCTACCTGTTCCCGAAGGTTCTGGCGCGTTTCCGCGAGAGCTTCCCGGAAATGGAGTTCGCCGTCTACGAGCGCGACACGGTGCTCGCCGAGCTCGTGAAGAACGGCAGTCTCGATATCTGTATTTCCGAGCGCTATTTCGGCGATCCCGTCGTGCCGCAGCGGCTTCTCGGCAGTTACCGGCTGAGCCTCGTCTATCCCCGCGTGTGGGGTGAGGCGCCTGCCGTGGCGGGGATACCGTTCTGGGCGGAAGGCCGGCCTTTCGTCACCTACGAGCCCGGGCAGACGCTACGAAACCTGTCGGTCGACTTTCTTGCACGTGACGGTGCGGTCGTTCAGCCGGTCATCTCGACCTCGGGCAGTTCAAGCGTCAAGCGCTGTGTCGAGGAGGGACTTGGCTTTTCGATCATCCCGTCCTGGTGCATCGGCCCCGAAGACCATACCATTGCTTCGGTCAAACTGGACACGCTGCCGGAGGTGCGGGTCTATTTCGGCACTGCCGGCTTCCTCCAGAAACATCCGATGGTCCTGAAGCTCTTCGAGGATTGCCAGCGCGAACTGGTCGGACCCGTGCTCGACCCGCCGCAGGGCGGCGACTTCCCCCGTGATACCCTTTGAGCGGCAACATACAAAAATGCCGATAAGTGTGTCCGGTTCTCTAGCATTGTGCCGCTTCCGTTCGGCGATACGCTGTCCATGGCCGCAATTGCTTCGACGGAAACCGGCGGATGCAAGGCGGGTAGACAATCGTTCTCGGGGAACAAGGGAGAAACCCAACATGCAGATTTTCGCCAAGCTTTGCAGCATAGCCGCGGTCGCGGCATCGCTGTTTGCGACATCGGCCTCGGCCGGCACGATCGACGACATCCGCTCGCGCGGCGTCCTCAGGATCCCGGCCATCCTCAACGAGGTGCCCTACTTCAACAAGGATCCCCGCACGGGCGAGTGGCAGGGCTTCGTCATCGACATGGCCAGTGACATCGCCAAGACCTTGGACGTGAAGCTGGAAGTCGTGGAGTCGAGCTGGGCGAATGCCATTCTGGACGTGCAGAGCGGCAAGGTCGACATGGCGTTCGCGGTGACCGCGACGCCGGTGCGCGCCATGTCCGTCTCCTTCTCTGACCCGACCTACTACAACAGCTTCGTGCTCGTTTCGGCCAAGGACGAACTGACGGGCAAGGCCTGGAACGAGCTGAACGACCCGAAATATACCTTCGCCGTCGACCTCGGTTCCGCGCAGGACCTGATGGCGAGCCAGTATCTTCCGAAGGCGAACATGCTGCGCTTCAAGACGCGCGACGAAGCCATCGTCGCCGTGACCACCGGCAAGGCCGACGCTCTGGTCAACACCATGCTGAACGGCCTCGTCATTTCCAAGAAGGCCCCGACGATCGGCAACGTCAAGGTTCCGACGCCGGTCCTTTCCACACCGTCGGTCATCGCCGTCAACTACGGCACCGATGAAACCTTCAAGAGTTTTGTCTCCGCCTGGGCCGAATACAATCGCCGCATCGGCAACAACCAGACCTGGATTCTCAACAGCCTGAAGCCCTTCGGCATCGAACTGACCGACATGCCTCCGGGTTTTGGCTTCGGCGGCTGAGGCTGTCATAGACCGTCACAACCCTTCACGGTCATCCGGACGAACTGTCGCCGGCGAGCATGAAAGTGCTCGCCGGCTTCCGGTTGCATGGGCCACGGGGTAGGGAGAGGTTACGCAAACCTGCCTTGACGTCTTGGTACTACGCACGGCCGAACTCGGGCAAGGCTCCCGGGTAAAGCCGCCAAACGGCCTGGAAAGAACATCTTGATTTCGTGGTCCTCCGGTCTCGTGCCAGTCTCTTCATCGGCAGCCAAAGTTGCCTGTTGTCACGACGCTGCCTGCCGGTCGCGCAAAGTCCCGGCAGTGCACAACCTGCGATCCGGGCAGACACGGATTCAGGTCCAGAAATGACCATTTTTTAGCCGCCGAATCGCCTTGACACATTTTTGTGCTGGACCTAACAATTTCTACCAATTGGTAAAAAATGGGGAACCCGAAAATGACCAACGACTTCATGCTTACCCGGCGCACCATTCTGGCGTCTGGCCTGGCGCTCGGCGCCTCTTCCTTCATTTCACCGTTGCGCGCCGCCGAGCCGATCAAGGTTGCCGGCATCCACGGATCGCCGGTCGAGAACGCCTGGAATTCCGTCCTTCACAAGGCGTTGCAGGACGCCGCCGCGGAAGGCGCGATCGAATACGTCTTCTCCGAGGGGGTCTCCGGCACGGATTATCCGCGGGCGATGCGCGAATATGCCGAGCAGGGCGTGAAGCTCGTCATCGGCGAGACCTTCCCCGTCGAGAAGCAGGCGCGCGAGGTGGCGGCGGACTATCCGGAAACCGCCTTCGTCATGGGGTCGAGCGGACAGGAATCGGGAGACAATTTCGGTGTCTTCGGCACCTGGAATTTCGACGGCGCCTATCTGGCGGGGATGCTCGCCGGCAAGATGACCAAGTCGAACGTCGTCGGTTCCGTCGGCGCCATGCCGATCCCGGAGGTCAACATGCTGATCAACGCCTTCGCGGCGGGCGTCAAGGCGGTCAATCCGGACGCGAAGCATCTTGTGACTTTCATCGGCACCTTCTTCGATCCGCCGAAGGCGCGCGAGGCGGGCCTCGCCCAGATCGACGCCGGCGCCGACATCCTCTTCGGCGAGCGTATCGGCACGGCGGACGCCGCCAAGGAGCGTGGCATCAAGTCCATCGGCTCGCTGATCGACTATACGCCGCGCTATCCCGACACGGTCTTCGCGAACGCGCTGTGGAATTTCCGGCCGATCCTGAATGCGGCGCTCGCCGACGTCGCAGCCGGCAAGCCGACCGGCCGTGACTACACAGCCTACGGTCTGATGAAGGAAGGCGGAAGCGACATCGTCTACGTGAAGGGTGTGGCACCCGCCGACGCGGAAGCGGCGATGGAGGCCAAGCGCGCCGAGATCAAGGCCGGCACCTTCGAAGTGCCGAAGATCATGGACGCGCCGAAGTAAGCTTCGTCCATGCAGGCGGATGCAACGGCACTGGCCGGGGCGATCGCAAGCGGTTGCCTCACCAGCACCGAGGCCATGCAGGCCTCCCTTTCGGCTTGCGAGGCCCTGGCGGATCTCGGGGCCGTTGCCTATACGGACGCCGCCAGAGGTCTGGACGCAGCTTCGCGCATTGATGCTGTCGCGTCCGATGCGCCGCCGCGCCGCATGATGCCCTTTGCCGGCGTCCCGACGCTCGGCAAGGATCTCGGCGGGCCTTTCGCCGGGTTTCCGATGACGGCGGGGTCGCGGCTGATCGCAAGGCGGGGCGGTCTTATCGATTCCGACCTTGCCGAACGTTTCCGCGCTGCAGGCCTTTGCCTCTTCGGCCTCACCACAAGTCCGGAGTTCGGTCTTTCCCTGGCGAGCGAGCCGGCAGCAGGTCCGATCACCCGCAATCCGCTTGCGCCGGAGCTGTCGGCCGGCGGCTCGTCAGGCGGTGCGGCCGCTGCTGTCGCGGCCGGCATCGTCGCGATCGCGCACGCGACCGATGCGGGCGGGTCGATCCGTGTGCCTTCCGCCTGCTGTGGCCTTGTCGGACTGAAGCCCAGCCGCGGCCTGATGCCGGCGGGCCCCCATTTCGGCAATCATCTCGCCGGCATCGCAAGCGAGCTTGCCGTCTGCCGGTCGGTGCGCGACACGTCCCTGATCCTCTCGGCCCTCGGCGGCGAGGCGAAAGGTCCGTTTCCGCCCGTGGCGCGCAAGGACGCCGGGCAGGAGCGGTTGCGTATAGGTCTTCTCATAGACAGCGGGGCGGAATTCCCGACCGAGGCGGAGCGGCTTGCGGTCGTCGAGGCGGCGGGCCGCTTCCTGGAGGCCGATGTTCACACGCTGGTTCCGGTCGATTTTTCGGCACTGGAAGCGATGGCGGCGACGAGCCGCCGCGCCTTCGCCGACATCGTCTGCATCAATCTCGCCGACACCATCACCCGCTTCAACCTCGACGCGTCGAAGACGGAGCGTCTGACCCAGGCGGTCATCGAACGTGGTCTGTCGCTCTCGGCGCGCGCACTGTGGCAGAGCCTGAACGCCATGGTCGCCGTGAGCCGGGATCTGTGGCGCCTTTTTGACGGTATCGACTGCCTGCTTTGTCCCATCCTGTCATCGGCGCCGTTGCCGGTCGGCTCCTTCCCAACCGATCATGCCGATACGGATCGCCATTTCGAGCGGATGGCGGCCTTCGCGCCGCTCGCAGCACTCGCCAACGCTTCCGGCTTCCCGGCGGTCACGCTGCCCTTCGGCATGGACGCCGACGGCCTGCCGCTGCCGGTGCAACTGATGGCGCCGATGGGAGAGGAGGCGTTGCTGTTGCGACTCGCTGCACGGCTGGAGCAGGATGGGCGCTGGCAGCATCGCTTTCCCGTTGCAGGATTGAACGCATGAACACCCCGGTTCTGGAAATCCTCGGCGTCAGCAAACGCTTCGGCGACAACCTCGCCAACGACGATATCTCGCTGACGCTGGAGCGGGGCGAGATCGTCGCGCTGCTCGGCGAGAACGGCGCCGGCAAGACGACGCTGATGAGCATTCTCTTCGGTCATTACATGCCCGACAGCGGCCGTGTGCTGGTCGAGGGCCGGGAATTGCCGCCAGGACGTCCCCGTGCGGCGATCCGCGCCGGAATCGGCATGGTGCATCAGCACTTCTCGCTGGCACCGAACCTGACGGTGCTCGAGAACGTCGCGACCGGCACGGAAAGCCTCTGGTCGTGGCGCTCACGCCGCGCCGAGGCGCGGGAGAAGCTTCTCAATATTTCGGAACGCTTCGGCCTCAGGGTCGACCCCGATGCGCGGCTCGGCGACCTTTCGGTCGGCGAGCAACAGCGCGTGGAAATCCTCAAAGCCCTCTACAACGATGCGCGCATCCTGGTGCTCGACGAGCCGACAGCGGTATTGACGCAAATCGAGGCGGAACGGCTGTTTTCGACCCTGAAGGATATGGCTGCGAACGGGCTTTCCCTGATCTTCATTTCCCACAAGCTGGACGAGGTCATGTCGACCGCCGACCGCATCGTGGTGCTGCGTGGCGGACGCCGTGTCGCCGAGCGCGCGACATCGGAGACCAGCAAGGCGGAACTCGCCGAACTCATGGTGGGACGCACCGTCATTCGGCCGGTGCGGGAGCCGTCAACGCCCGGCGAGGTGGTGCTGGAGGCGGCTGCCGTCACCGTCCGGACGGGTGGGGTGGACAAGCTCAAGTCCGTCGATTTCAGGCTTCATGCCGGCGAGGTGCTCGGCATTATCGGGGTCTCCGGCAACGGCCAGGCGGCGCTGGCGCAGCTGCTCTCAGGCATACTGCCGAAAACCTCCGGTGATCTCCTGCTGTTCGGGGAACCCGTCGATGAGCTTTCCGTCGCGGACGTCATCGCCGCCGGCATCGGGCGCATTCCCGAGGACCGCAACAGGGAAGGCGCCATCGGCGAGATGGCGATCTGGGAGAACGCCGTCCTCGAGCGGCTGCCCGCCTTCTCCCGCCGGGGCCTCGTCGACCGGCGGGCGGGGATCGCGTTCGCCGGAAAGATCATCGAAGCGTTCGACGTGCGCGGCGGTTCTCCGGCAACCCGGACCCGGCTTCTTTCCGGGGGGAACATGCAGAAACTCATTCTCGGGCGCAATCTGATCAACCGGCCGCGCATCCTTCTTGCCGCGCAGCCCGCCCGCGGGCTCGACGAGGGTGCGGTTGCCGCCGTGCACGAACGCATACTGGAGGCGCGGCGGCAGGGAACGGCGGTTCTCCTGATCTCGGAGGATCTGGACGAGGTTATGGCGCTCGCCGACCGCATCCAGGCAATTGTCGGCGGAAGGCTGTCGCCGCCGGTTTCCGCGGACGAGGTTTCCGCGCGCAGGCTCGGCCTGATGATGGCCGGCGAATGGGAAAGCGAGGTCGCCCATGCGGTTTGAGCGGCGTGAACACAGACCGGTGGCGCTGGTGGTGGCGACGCCGCTGATCGCGATCGCCGCGGCGCTCGCCATTGCCGGCGTTCTGATCGCCGTCGCCGGGGCGCCGGTCCTCGATGCCTATTGGGGTATCCTGAAGGGAGCTTTCGGCTCCCGGCTTTCGGCGACGGAAACGTTGACACGGGCGACACCGCTGATCCTGACCGGTCTTGCCGCGGCCGTCGCCTTCCGCGCCCGCCTCTGGAACATCGGCGCGGAAGGGCAACTCTATCTCGGTGCGATCACCGTCGCCTGGGCGAGTTCGCACCTCTTCGGCGGGCTTTCGCCGGCACTGCAAATCCCGCTGCTCTTCACGCTTGGCGCCTTGGCCGGCATGGTGCTCCTCCTCGTGCCGCTCTGGCTCAGGCTGCGGTTTTCCGTCGACGAGGTCGTGACGACGCTGCTCCTGAATTTCGTCGCCGTGCTCTTCGTCTCGATGCTGATCGACACGGTGCTCAAGGACCCGATGGCCTTCGGCTGGCCGCAATCGCAATCGGTGACCGACGAGGCGATGCTGCCGAAACTGCTCGCCCGCTCGCGCCTGAATCTCGGCCTGCCGGTCGCGGTGGTGCTCGCCCTCGTGCTGCATTTCGTGCAGTCGCGCACCGTCTTCGGCATGCAGTCGCGGGCAGCGGGGCTCAATCCGCAGGGCGCGGCCTTCGCCGGGGTTCCGCTCGGGCGCACGCTGGTCGCCGTCGCCTGTCTGTCAGGCGGACTTGCAGGCCTTGCGGGTGCCGTGGAGGTGATGGGCGTCAAGGGCTACGTGACGACCGATCTCTCGCCCGGTTACGGCTATTCCGGCATTGTCGTCGCGATGCTCGCCAATCTCAGTCCATTGGGCGTCGTGCTGGCAGCGCTCTTCACCGCGACCATGTTCGTCGGCGCAGACGGCATGAGCCGCAGCATGGGCATTCCGAGCTACATCGCCGACGTGATCGTGGCGCTCTCCCTGCTGACCATGCTGGTCGCCGTCTTCTTCACTCAATACAGGATCCGCCGATGACAGAGGTTCTCGACATTGTCGCCTCCGCCGGCCTCTGGACGGCGGTTCTCCGGATCGCCACGCCGCTGATCCTCGGGACGCTCGGGGCGCTGCTCTGCGAGCGCGCCGGCGTGCTCAACCTTGGCATCGAGGGCATCATGACCTTCGGCGCCATGATCGGCTGGCTCGCGGTCTATAACGGCGCGGATCTCTGGACGGGTTTTCTGGTCGCGGCGCTCGCCGGGGGGATGTTCGGCGTGCTGCATGCGGGGCTCACCGTGACACTCGGTCTTTCCCAGCACGTGTCGGGGCTCGGCGTCACGCTCTTTGCCGCAAGCGTCAGCTACTACGTGTTCCGCCTCCTGGTGCCGGTCGCCGGTACGCCGCCCACCATCGTTCCGTTCCAGCCGGTTTCGATCGAGGGGCTCAGCGACTTGCCGTTCTTCGGCCCGGCGCTCTTTTCCCAGACGCCGCCGACCTATCTCGCGATCCTGCTTTCGCTCGCGCTCGCCTATCTCGTCTTCCGCACGCCGCTCGGTCTTGCGATCCGCATGACGGGCGAGAACCCGCACGCGGCGGAGGCGCAGGGCATCAATCCGATGGCCGTGCGCTATGGCGCGGTCATCGCAGGGAGTGCCCTGATGGGCATGGCGGGCGCCTTCCTGACGCTCTCCGCCTTCAACAGCTTCTTCCCGACCATGGTGCAGGGACGCGGCTGGATCTGCATCGCGCTTGTCGTCTTCGCCTCCTGGCGCCCGACCCGGGCGCTTCTCGGCGCGCTGCTCTTCGCCTTTTTCGACGGTTTCCAGCTCCGCCTGCAGACGGTGCTGGGCGGCGTGGTTCCCTACCAGCTTTTCCTGATGATCCCCTATATCCTGTCGATTGCGGCGCTGGCACTGATGTCCCGGCACGCCCGTGTTCCGCAGGCACTGATGCAACCTTACCGGCGCGGCGAGCGCTGACCCGACGAGGCCGACCATGTTCGATCTGATCATCCGAAACGCCAACCTGCCCGACGGTTCCCGAGGTTTCGACGTCGGCCTTGCCGGCGGCAGGATTGCCGCTATCGAAAAGCGCATCGACGCGGCAGCCCGCGAGGAGATCGACGCGACGGGACGCCTCGTCAGCCCGCCCTTCTGCGATCCGCATTTCCACATGGACGCGACGCTCTCGCTCGGCCTGCCGCGCATGAACGTCTCCGGCACGCTTCTCGAAGGCATCGCCCTCTGGGGCGAGCTGCGGCCGCTGCTGACGAAAGAGGCGCTGGTCGAACGGGCGCTGCGCTACTGCGATCTCGCCGTCAGCCAGGGTCTTCTCTTCATCCGCAGCCATGTCGACACTTCAGACCCGCGGCTGGTGACGGCCGAGGCGCTGATCGAAGTGCGGGAGCGGGTGAAACCCTATATCGAGCTGCAGCTCGTCGCGTTTCCCCAGGACGGATACTATCGCGCGGCCGAGGGAGAGAAATCGCTCGAACGCGCCCTCGACATGGGTCTCGACATCGTCGGCGGCATCCCGCATTTCGAGCGGACCATGGAGGACGGCCGGCGTTCGCTCGAGGCGCTCTGCCGGATCGCTGCCGAGCGTGGCCTTCCCGTCGACATCCATTGCGACGAAACGGATGACCCGATGTCGCGGCATATCGAGACGCTGGCGGCCGAGACCGTGCGCCACGGGCTGCAGGGACGTGTGGCGGGCTCGCATCTGACCTCCATGCACTCGATGGACAACTACTACGTCTCCAAGCTCATCCCGCTGATGGCGGAGGCCGAAATCAACGTCATCCCCAATCCGCTGATCAACATCATGCTGCAGGGTCGCCACGACACCTATCCGAAGCGCCGCGGCATGACGCGCGTGCGCGAACTGATGGCGGCAGGTCTCAATGTTTCCTTCGGGCAGGACTGCATGATGGATCCCTGGTATGCGATGGGCTCGGCCGACATGCTGGAGGTCGGTCACATGGCGATCCATGTGGCGCAGATGGGCGGTATCGAGGACAAGAAGCGGATCTACGAGGCGCTGACTGTCAACTCGGCAAAGACGATGGGCCTCGAAGGCTACGGGCTCGCCGTCGGCTGCAAGGCCGACCTCGTCGTGCTGCAAGCCGCGGACGTCGTGGAAGCCTTGCGGCTGAAACCGACACGGCTTCTGGTCGTGAAGGGCGGCAAGGTCATCTCCCGTTCGGCGCCGCGTATCGGCGAACTCTTCCTCGAAGGTCGGCCGGCCAGCATCGACCCCGGCCGGGATTACGTACCCCGCTCCTGAGCGGGCCATTTTCGTTTCCCTTGCGCGGGAAGGGAACCGGACGGGCGGTGAAGGGCGAGCGGATCTCCGTGCAGGTGGAGATCTGCGGGACCGAGGCGTTCTTGTCGTCGCTTTGAGCGGGTAGGTGTTCGAAGAGGATGCACGAGGCCGATCCGCTCAACGGAGACTTGCAGGATCTTTTTCTTGAGGAAGAAGAAAGAGCGACGAAATAGACGGACCGGGGACCAGGGTGAGTATTCGCGAGTTTGACGGGATGGCTCGCCATGTCTTCGACTTCGGAGAAGCTGTACGCGTGCCGCTCCTCACGCCGCCTCCTCGCGCCGGTAGCCGGTGTCGATGACGAGATGGCCGCCCAGCGCACGGGAGACGCAAGCGCACATGCGGTCGTTTTCGCGCCGCTCGGCCTCCGAGAAGAAGACGTCGCGGTGGTCGATCTCTCCCTCGGCGGCGACGATGTCGACGGCACAGAGTCCGCATTCGCCGCGCCGACAATCGTAGATCATCGGCACGCCCGCCTCCGTCAGCGCATCGAGCATGCTCTGGTCGGCCCTGACCTCGACCGTGCGGCCGAGACCCGCGACCTCGACCCGGAAGGGCTGTTCGGCAAAACGGCCGCTGTCGCCGAAGACCTCGAAGCGCAGCCGGCTCATCGAGCGGCCGCTCTTCTGCCAGGCCGCACGCGCCGCATGGAGCATGCCGAGCGGTCCGCAGACATAGGCCTCGCCCTCCGGTGGCAGGCGCGCGAATTCGGCGGCGAGGTCGAGCGAACGGCCCTCGTCGTCCACGAAGCACTCCATCCGGTCACCGAGCAGGCCTTCGAGTTCGTCGGCAAAGGCCATCTGGCTGCGCGCCCTTGCGGCGTAGACGAGGCGGAGCGGCTGCCCGCGACCGGCAAGTGCCTTCGCCATGCCGTAGATCGGCGTGATGCCGATGCCGCCGGCGACCAGCAGATAGTGCGGCGCCCGCCAGGAGAGCTCGAAGCGGTTCTCCGGCACCGTCATCTCCGTTTCGTCGCCGGGTGCGAGCGTCCAGACCCAGGCTGAGCCGCCGCGGCTGTTCGGGTGCCGCTTCACGGCGATCTTCAGTGTGCCGGGCGCGCTCGGGACGACCGTATAGGTGCGGATCGCGGGGCTGCCAGCAATCACCACCCTGATATTGGTGTGCGAGCCGGGGTCGAAGGCCGGCAGTGGCCCTTCGACGGCGAAAGTGACGGCCCTCACGTCCTCGGCGGGCGTTTCGACAGCGATGACCCGCGCCTTGCGCCATTCTTCTCTGGAGCGCATTGATTTCTCCTCCCGTATTTCAAAAACTTGTCCGCCGTGGCACTCAGCCCGACATCAGCGCGAGCGCCAGAACCTTGCGACGCAGGTCCGGGTTTTCCTCGAGCACGAAGTCGAGATTCTGCCGCGCGATGCGCGCATGTTCGCGCGCCAGCGCCTCGGCGCGTGCGCCTTCGCGAAGCTCGATTGCGGTGACGATTGCCCTGTGTTGCGCCTGCGCGACGACGAGCGAGCGGTAGAAGGCGGGCACGTCGACATCGGTGTTGACGAAGGCGTTCGGGCTCGCAAACGGCAGGCTGGTGATCCGTTCGAGCTCGCGGCGCATCACCTCGCTGCCGGCAAGCTCGGAAAGGAGCGCATGAAAGCGGCCGTTGAGAGCCTCGTAGCGGCCGATGTCGAGCGCCTCCGGCCCTCCTCCAAGCACCTCGTCGAGCTGCTCCACCACCTCGCGGATCGCCTTCAGCCGTGCCGGTGCGGCGCCGCGTTCGGCGGCGAGCCGCACCACCGTCCCTTCGAGCACGCCCCGCAATTCGATCGCGTCGACGATGTCCTGCCGGCTGAAGCTGCGCACCGCATAGCCACCGGAGGGAATGAGCGTGACGAGGCCCTCCTGCTCGAGCTTCTGCAGGGCGCTGCGGAGCGGCGTGCGGGAGACGTCCAGCCGCTCGGAAAGCGCCACCTCCGACAGTCGCTCTCCGGGCTCGATTTCACCTTTGAGGATCAGGTCACGAATGCCCAGCAGGGCCTTCACCGATTGCTGGCGCGGACCGGCCGCCCGTTCCTTCGTCATCTCTCACTCCGCTGCCATCGTTGCCGGACCGGTCTCGGCATCGATCATCCGGTCGATCAGCCTGCGCGCCCACATGGAGCCGGCGTCGATGTTGAGATTGTAGAACTGGTGGTCCGGATTGGCGTCGATTGCGATCTGCTGCGCTTCAAGGACGACCTCGTCCTCGCGGAACACGCCCGCGACCCCCTCCCGCAGCTCGTGGGTGCGGGCCTGGTTGTGGAGGTCGTAATTGCGGGCGAAGGCCCAGAAGTAGAGGCAGGTCTTGTCGGTCGACGGCGTGATCGTGTTGAGCACGTAGCCGTTGACGCCCTGCGAGCGGTCGCCCTCGCGGGCACCGGTCCCGGCCGCTGCGACGCCGACGTCGATTGCGATGGTGCAGGGGGCCTCGAAGCGGATGATCTGCCAGCGGTCGACTTTGCCCGGCTTGCCGTACTGCTTCTTCCAGAAGGGCGGCGGGTCGATGTTCTCCATCCAGCGGGTGATGTAGGCGAAACGATCCGAATGACTTGCCTCGAACGGCGCCTCGGCGACGGCGCGGTTGCCGATCGAGGAGCCGTGGACGAAGGTCTCGTGGGTGAGATCCATGAGATTGTCGACCACCAGCCGGTAGTCGCATTTGAGCTCGATCAGCTTGCCGTCGGCGGCCCAGGCCGGGTCGTCGTTCCAGTGCAGGTCGGGGATCAGCGCGGGATCGGCGAGCGAGGGGTCGCCCGGCCAGATCCAGATGAAACGGTGACGCTCGGCGACGGGATAGGATTTCACGCAGGCCGACGGATTGATGGTCTGCTGCGACGGCATGTATACACACCGGCCGGTATCGTCGAATTCGAGGCCATGATAGCCGCAGACGACATTGTCGCCGTCCAGTCGCCCAAGCGAGAGCGGCACGAGGCGGTGCCAGCATGCGTCCGCCAGCGCGACCGGGGTGCCGTTTTCCTTGCGATACAGGACGATCGGCTTGTTGCAGATGGTGCGTGGCAGAAGCGCTCGCTTCAGTTCCACGTCATAGGCGGCCGCATACCAGGCGTTCAGCGGAAAGCTCGGTCTGTTCATGGTCAAGTCCTCCTCCGCAGACAAGGAAGACACAATGTATACAATTCGTCAAGACGGAAGCGAGATTCCGTCTTGTGTGCTCCAGAATGTATACAGCGATATGGAATGCCGCACCGGACGCACCCGGAGATCGCTGCCCCCCTATCTCCACATCGCCCGCATGCGGGCGCCGACGTCGACGCGGACCTGTCGCGTGCCGCGCTCGCCGGCCGCCGCCGGCGCGATCGGCCAGCTCTTCGCCTCGAAGAGGCCGAGCATCGGTGCAGGGATGAAGCGGGTGCGCGAGGCGTAGACATGGCGGTCGCCCTGCGCATTCTGCCCGTAGGTGAAGAAGCGCTGCGGCGTGACGAGCGTCAGGCTGTCGCGGGTGCGCGTCATGCCGACATAGAGGAGCCGGCGTTCCTCCTCGATCTCCGCGGTCGTGCCGACGCCGAGATCGGAGGGAATGCAGCCGTCGATGACGTTCAGCATGAAGACCGAGCGCCATTCCTGCCCCTTGGCCGAATGGATGGTCGAGAGAATCAGGTAGTCCTCGTCGAGGAGCGGCACGCCCGCCTGGTCGCTGGTGGCGTCCGGCGGATCGAGGGTGAGTTCGGTGAGGAAGCGCTCGCGGTTGGCATAGCCGGCCGCGATCTGTTCGAGCTGCAGCAGGTCGGCCTTGCGGGTCTCGGCATCCTCGTGGATGCGGTCGAGATGCGGTTCGTACCAGGCGCGCGCCGCGCTGATTTCGTTCGGCCAGCCGGACCCCGCCTTGCGCAGGCCGAGCAGCAGGTCGAGGAAGGCCGGCCAGTCCGCGCCCGACTTCGGCGGCGCGGGGATCTCGGCGAGCGTCACCAGCGGTTCTGGATCGGCGGCGATCGTGTCGAGGATGCGGCCCGCGGTCTGCGGGCCGATCCCCGGCAGGAGCTGCAGCAGGCGGAAGCCGGCGACCCGGTCGCGGGGGTTCTGGGCGAAGCGCAGCACCGCCAGCATGTCCTTCACATGGGCGCTGTCGAGGAACTTGAGGCCACCGAACTTGACGAAAGGGATGTTCGAGCGGGTGAGCTCGACTTCGAGCGAGCTGCTGTGGTTCGACGAGCGGAAGAGCACGGCCTGCTGCTTCAACGCGATGCCGCGTTCGCGATTTTCGAGCACCTGCTCGACGATGTAGCGGGCCTGATCCGCTTCGTCCCGGACGGTCACCAGCGCCGGACGCTCCTCGGACTCCCGGTCGCTCCAGAGGTTCTTGGTGAAGCGCTCGCGCGCCTCGCCGATGACCGCGTTCGCCGCCGCGAGGATCGGCTGCGTCGAACGGTAGTTGCGGTCGAGCGTGACGACATGGGCCGGTGGCGAGAAGGCCTCCGGGAAATCGAGGATGTTGCGCACCGTCGCGGCGCGGAAGGAATAGATCGACTGGGCGTCGTCGCCGACGACCGTCAACCCGCGTCCACCGGGTCTCAGCGCCAGCAGGATCGCCGCCTGCAGGCGGTTGGTGTCCTGGTATTCGTCGACGAGCACATGGTCGAAGCGGCCGGCGATCTCGTCGGCAAGCTCCGGCTCGCTCACCATCTGGGCCCAATAAAGCAGGAGGTCGTCGTAATCGAGCACGTTCTGCGCCTGCTTGGCCTCGACGTAAGCCGCAAAGAGCTGCTTCAGCTCCTCCTCCCAGCCGGCGACCCAGGGGTAGTGCGCCTTCAGCACCTCGGCGATCGAGGTCTCCGAATTCACCACGCGGGAATAGATCGAGAGACATGTGCCCTTGGTCGGGAAGCGGCTCTCGGTCTTCGAGAAGCCGAGCTCGTGACGCACGAGATTGATGAGGTCGGCGCTGTCCTCGCGATCATGGATGGTGAAGTCCTCCGCAAGGCCGATCTGGTCCGCATGGATGCGGAGAAGACGAGCGCCGATGCCGTGGAAGGTACCGGCCCAGGCGAGCGCATCGGTCATGACCGCGGCCTTGTCGCCCAGCACCTGGCGGCAGATGCGCTCGACGCGCCGGGCCATTTCCGATGCGGCGCGGCGGGAGAAGGTCATCAGGAGAATGCGGCGGGGATCGGCGCCGTTGACGATCAGGTGGGCGACGCGATGGGCGAGCGTGTTGGTCTTGCCCGATCCGGCGCCGGCGATGATGAGGAGCGGTTCGGGCAATCCGCCGCCGGACGCGCCGACACCATGCTCGACCGCGGCACGCTGGCGGTCGTTCAGCTTCTCCAGATAGGCAAGGCTCATCAGAAACTCAGTCCCCTCATGCGCCGAGACATGCAGCGGCATGTCACCGGGCGTGGCGGAGAGAGCAACACAGCGCGCACGCGCGCCGGGACATGCCCGGGGCGTCCGTGACTATGGTGAGTTGACCTTGCCGCCGCATTTCCTCGTCATCGCTTTCCGCGCTATGCGAGAGCGCAAGACGCGGAGAACGAATTGAGAACATAGCTCGACTGACGGCAGATGGGAAGGGTGTCGGTGCAAACGGGTGTTCCGTAGCATCGACCGGGCCTCTTACGGCTGACCAGAAGGGCTCCGCGAGCTGCCCAAAGGCACATGGAAGCGGAATTCTTGTTTCCCGAGTTTTGTGGCGTTATATATAAGTGATTGAAAGAGCTATGCGGTCCGGAAACATGTCGGCTGTTGCAGTAAAGGTTCTCTCCACTGTCAACGCCCCCTACGGGACGGCGCTTTCGGCCGAGCAGTTGGCGTCGAAGATTTCTGATCCCGCCAGCGCCGATCTTTTCGATTCGTCGGTGTTCTGCTTCTTTTCGGAGGTAGACGAGAGCCTTCAGTATTCGTTCCTCGACGAGATGTGCGTCGACCCGAAGATCGCCTCCGAGTTGGCGCGCAAGTTTTCGGTACTTGCCGGCTACACACTGCCGCTGGCGCGGGCAGCCTAGTTGTCCGGACGCACAAGCAGCAGATGGGGCGACCTGTTTGATCAGGCCGCGCGCATCATCGACCTTGCAAACTCCAGGTTCACCTTGATTGACAGTTGGAGTTTCGGGGGCGGCACGGCACTGATGCTGCAGATCGATCACCGCGAGAGCTTCGATGTCGACATCTTCGTCGATGATCCTCAGGTTCTGCCGTTTCTGAACCCTTGGATGCAAGGTTATACTCTCCCCATATGGCCGGACGGCTACCAGTCCGATGGAACGAGGGCATTGAAGATCGTCTTCGAGAAGATAGGCGAGATCGACTTCATCTGCGCAGCGGGTCTGACCGTTAGTCCGATGCAGTTGGCGAAGGTTCGCGGCCACAACGTCTTGCTTGAGACTCCTGCGGAAATTATCGCCAAGAAGATCTACTACCGCGGATCGTCGATGCAGCCGCGCGACATGTTCGACATAGCCTGCGTCATGAAGGTTCTCGGCGGAGAATACGTCGTCAATGCCTTGTCGCCCTTCAAGGAAGAATGCCGGAGGGCCTTGTCTGTCGCGCGGCGTATGGACCCGCAGTTCGCGAAAACTGTGATGATGAGTCTTCTCTATCGTGAGCGCTTCTCCGACATTCCGAAGCAGGCGCAGGCGATGGCGACCGAACTCCTGGAGGCCGTCTGCGCGTCTTCGGACGGTGTTACCGATCCGCGCGATAACAGTCCGGATGAAAAGGCCTGACGAAGGCCCTTTCGTGGAGGTCCGCGGCCCTCCATTATCATTGATCTGCCGACGCCGGTGCTTTAGCTGCCGGCGTCGGCCAGAGCCCATGCACGTCTCAGAAGGCCGCCGCCATGAGCTCCTTCGTATAGGCCTGCTGTGGCGCGTCGAAGATGGCTGCAGTTTCGCCTTCCTCGACGATCACGCCGTTCTTCATCACGATGATATAGTCGGAGAGCGCCCGCACGACCGCGAGATCGTGGCTGATGAAGAGATAGGAGAGACCGTGCTTCTGCTGCAGATCGCGTAGCAGTTCGATGATCTGCTTCTGCACCGACCGGTCGAGTGCAGACGTCGGCTCGTCGAGCACCAGTACCTTCGGTTTCAGCACCATGGCGCGCGCGATGGCGATGCGCTGGCGCTGGCCGCCCGAAAACTCGTGCGGATAGCGGTTGCGCGAGGCAGGATCGAGGCCGACGTCCCTGAACGCCTGAATGGCGATCCGGTCGCGCTCGGCACGGCTGATCTGCGGCTCGTGGACCAACAGACCCTCGGTCACGATCTGGCCGGCGGTCATGCGCGGTGAGAGCGAGCCGAACGGATCCTGGAAGACGAGCTGCATCTGGCGGCGCAGCGCACGCATCTGCTGCGGGCTTGCCTTCGAGATGTCCTGGCCGTCGAAGATGACCCTGCCGTCGCTGTCGAAGAGACGGAGCAGAGCGCGCCCGAGGGTCGACTTGCCCGACCCGGACTCGCCGACGATGCCGATCGTCTGTCCCTTGCGCAGCGTGATGCTGACGTCGCGAACCGCTTTCACTTCCAGCTTCCTCCGGCCGAGGAAGCCGCCACCGGCGGTGAACGTCACGGCGACGTTTCGGCCCTCGAGCAGTCTCGGGGACTCGGCGGGAACCGGGTCCTTGTGGCCGGTCGGCTCGGCGGCGAGCAGCATTTTCGTATAGTCGTGCTGCGGGTTCGAGAAGATCGCCTCGACCGGACCCTGTTCGACCACTTCGCCGTGCTTCATCACCGCGACGCGGTCGGCGAAGCGCCGCACGACGTTGAGATCGTGCGAGATGAAGATGATCGAGAGACCGATCCGCTCCTTCAGTTCTCGCATCAGGTCGAGGATCTGCGCCTGGATGGTGACGTCGAGCGCGGTGGTCGGTTCGTCGGCGATCAGCAGTTCCGGATCGTTGGCGAGCGCCATGGCGATCATCACGCGCTGGCGCTGGCCGCCGGACAGTTCGTAAGGGTAGGAATCTATCCGGCGCTCGGGGTCGGGGATCTTGACGAGCTTCAGCAGCTCGATCGCCTTCGCCCGTGCCTCCTTCGCCGAGAGACCCTTGTGATGGATCATCGGCTCGGCGAGCTGGTAGCCGATCTTGTAGAGCGGATCGAGCGAGGTCATCGGCTCCTGGAAGATCATGGTCACGCGCTCGCCGCGGACGTGATTCAGCCCTTTCAGCGGCAGTCCGAGGATTTCGGCACCGTCGAGCTTCGCCGAACCGGACGCAGAGCCGTTGGCGGCGAGCAGTCCCATCATCGCCATCATGGTCTGGCTCTTGCCGGAGCCGGACTCGCCGACGATCGCCAGCGTCTCGCCGCGCTTGACGTCGAGGCTGATGCCCTTGACCGCCTCGACCTTGCCGAGCGGCGTGTCGAACCAGACCCGCATGTCGCGTATTTGAAGCAGCATATCTGTCTTTGTCATCGTCAGCGGTCCTTGGGATCGAGCGCGTCGCGCAGGCCGTCGCCGACGAAATTGAGCGCGAACAGCGTGCTTACGAAGAAGATCGCGGGGAAGACCAGCAGCCATGATGCGGATTGCATGCTGGCGGTGCCTTCGGCGATCAGCGTGCCCCACGAAGTCATCGGTTCCTGCACCCCGAGCCCGAGGAAGGAGAGGAAGCTCTCGAGCAGGATCACCTTGGGCACGAGCACCGTGACGAAGACCACCACGGGACCGATCGTGTTCGGGATGACGTGACGGCGGATGATCTGCCAGTTGGATAGCCCCATGGCGCGGGCCGCTTCGACGAATTCGCGTCGTTTGAGGGACAAGGTCTGGCCCCGCACGATGCGGGCCATGTCCAGCCACTCGATGGCGCCGATCGCCGCAAAGATCAGCACAAAGTGGCGACCGAAGAACACCACCAGCATGATCACGAAGAACATGAACGGCAACGAGTAGAGGATCTCGACGAACCGCATCATGACGTTGTCGATACGCCCGCCGATGAAGCCGGAGGTCGCGCCGTAGGTGACGCCGATGACCAGCGACACGAAGGTCGCGAGCAGGCCGACGACGATCGAGACCTGACCGCCCAGCATCACGCGGGGCAGGAGGTCGCGGCCGTTGCGGTCGGTCCCGAAGGGGAAATACTGCCCGTTGACCCGGCCGGTGACGACGAGCGTCTTGCCGTCGTTCTGCGTCTCCTGGAGTGCGGCGCCGTCGAACTCGTCCGGCCGGTCGAGATAGCGCAGGACGCGCTCGTCGATCGGCTTGTCGGAGGAGATCGTGGCGGTGTAGGCGGAGCCCGAGACGTCGAAGGCGTTCAGGCTGACGCGGGCGCGCTCGACGGCCTTCGTCATGACCTCTTGCAGCGTCGCCTCGTGCGGGTACGGCGAGAGCGAGGGCGGCACGGCGACATAGCTCGTGAAGACCGCGTCGTAGCGATGCGGCCAGAAGACCGGCCCGCCGAAGCTGAAGACGACGATCAACAGCAGGTAGCCGAGCGAGAGCATGGCGGCGGTGTTCCGGCGGAAGCGGATGCGGGCCAGCTTCCAGAGGCTGAGGCCTTCCCGGGCATCCGTTTCGAGGGAGATTGCGCCGGGTCCGGTTTGGATTTGTGGTTCACTCATAGCGGACCCTCGGATCTAGCAGCGCGTAGAGGATGTCGACGATCAGGTTGAAGACCACGATGAAGACGGAGATAAGGACGACCGTTCCCATGACCAGCGTGTAGTCGCGGTTGAGAGCGCCGAGGACGAAATAGCGTCCGACGCCGGGCAGCGAGAACACCGTCTCGACGACGACGGAGCCGGTCAGCACGGCCGCGGCGGTGGGGCCGAAATAGGAGATGACCGGCATCAGTGCGCCGCGCAGCGCATGCACGACGATGATGCTGCGCTGGGGAAGACCATAGGCGCGCACCGTGCGGATGTGGTCGGCCCGCAGCATCTCGATCATCGACCCGCGGGTCAGGCGGGCGAAGATCCCGACCTGCGGCAGGGCGAGCGCGATGACCGGCAGGACCAGATTGTTGAACCCGCCGTCTCCCCAGCCGCCTGCCGGCGCCATGCGCAGGATGACGGCGAAGACCAGCGAAAGAATGGGCGCGACGACGAAGCTCGGCACGGTAATGCCGATATTGGCGAAGCTCATGACGAGATGATCGAACGCCGAATTCTGCCGGATCGCGGCAAAGCTCCCGAGGATGATGCCGCCCGTGACACCGACGGCGAGCGCCCAGGAGCCGAGGATCAGCGAGTATGGCAGGCTCTTGGCGATCAGCTCTCCGACCGTGAAATCGCGGTAGACGAAGCTCGGTCCGAGGTCTCCGTGGAGAAGGTTGCCAAGGTAATGGAGGTACTGCACCGGCAAGGGCTGATCCAGCAGGAAGGCCTTGTTTAGATTGGCGAGAACCTGCGGCTCGAGCGGCCGCTCCAGGTTGAACGGGCCGCCGGGCGCCAGCCGCATCATGAAGAAGGACAGGGTGATCACGATAAAGATCGTGGGTATCGACGACAGCAGTCGTCGCAGGATGAATGACAGCATTGCTCTCTCCTGAAATCCGGAAACAGCAGAACAAGCCGGAGGGTTCCTCCGGCCTACGCGCGAAAACGCGAAGAGGCGGAAACCGGTTCTCCCGGATTCCGCCTGTCCTGCATGTGCTTTATTCGACGGAGAGGAACTTGGTCAGGTGCTCGTTGACGGCGTTCAACTCGAAGCCCTTGACCTTGCGGGAAACGAGCCAGGTCGAGGCGTGGACCATCAACGGTGCGTTGCCCTGCTCGTCCATGGCGATCTGCTCGGCGTCATGGAGGATCTGCATACGCTTGGCCGGATCGCGTTCCGCGTAGGAGGCCTTCATCAGCTCGTCGTACTTCGCATTGGCCCAGTGGCCGTAGTTGAAGCTCGTGTTGGAGGAGACGAGAAGATTGAGGAAGTTCTCCGGATCGGCATAGTCGGCCGACCAGCCGGCGCGCGCCACATCGAAGGCGCCGCCTTCCTGCAGGTAGGCATAGTGCGACTTCACGTCGAGGTTCTGCAGCGTGACTTCCGCGCCCACGGCCTTCCACATGTCGGCGATCGCAGTGGCAACCTTCTTGTGGTTTTCGTTGGTGTTGTAGCGGATGTCGATCTTGAGCGGCTTGCCGCCTTCGCCGTAGCCGGCTTCCTTCAGCAGTTCCTTGGCCTTGTCTTCGCGGTCGAGCTGGTCGAGCGACGCCCATTCCGGCGTTGCCGCGGTATAGCCTTCCATGCCCGGCGGAACGAAGGAATAGCCCGGGAGCTGGGCGCCGGAGTAGATCTTCTCGGCGAGGAAGTCCCGATCGACGGCCATCGACAGCGCCTGCCTTACCTTCACGTCGCTGAACGGCTCGTGCCTGCTGTCGAAGACGTAATAATAGGTGCCGAGGTCGGTGCTGGCGAGGACCTGGTCCTTGCCGAGCTTCTCCTCGAGGAACGCCTTCTGGTCCGTCTGGAAGTTATAGACGACGTCGAGCTCGCCGGCTTCGAACATGCGTTCGGTGGCGGACTGGTCTTCGGAGGGGTTGTAGATCACCTTGTCGATCTTGACGTTGGCCGCATCCCAGTACTTGTCGTTCTTGACGGCGGTGATGTGGTCGTTCGGAACGTTTTCCGTCAGGCAGTAGGCGCCGTTGCAGACCATGTTGCCGGGTTTCGTCCATTCTGCGCCGAGCTTCTGAACGACGGCCGCGTTGACCGGCAGAGCCGCGTAGTGCGAGGCGAGCTGCAGGAAGTAAGGCGTCGGGCGCTCCAGGGTCACTTCCAGCGTCGTGGCATCGATGGCCTTCACGCCGAGCGTGTCGACGGCAGCCTTGCCGGTGTTGACGGCCTCGGCGTTCTTCACCGGATAGAGAATGTTGGCGTATTCGGCGGCTTCCTTCGGATCTTCCATGCGGCGCCAGGCGAAGACGAAATCGTCGGCGGTCACCGGATCACCGTTCGACCACTTGGCATCCCCGCGGAGCTTGAAGGTGTAGACGGTGCCGTCATCCGAAATCGTCCAGCTCTCGGCGACGCCCGGAATGACTTCGCCCTTCGGATTGTAGATCGTCAGGCCTTCGAACATATCGCGGACGACAAAGCCTTCGATGTCGATGGAAATATGCGCCTGATCGAGGGTCTGCGGTTCGCCGCCATTGCCGCGTCGGATGACCGTCTCGGCGGAAGCGAGGCTGGCGGTCATGGCAAGCAGCGTGCTGGAAAGCAGAACCGTCTTGAGGGTTCGCTTGAGTGAAGCGTTCATTGTTATATCCCCTATTGTTTTGTCAGTTGATCAGCCCTGAGGAGCCGTTTTCCTCAGGGTTTCATGTTCGTAAATGCTTGAATAAGCTGACTTCCTTTTGGGAGAGACAGCTAATACTCGCACGTGCGCCGACGCTACGACTTGAGTTCTGACAAAGCAAGAGGGGGTTGCGGGAGAGTCTTCGGGCCGGCCCGCACTTGTCCACAGTTGCCGATGACCTCGGGCGCGGCGGGTGGCCATATCTGCTGACGCAAGGGGAAGGGAAGGATGGGAGGCGAGGAAGGTCGCTCTGCCGATTCCCGCGGGACCTTCAAAAAAATATCCCGGCCGCGGGCTTTTGAAGGCCATGGCCGGGTTGTCGTCGTCTGCCGGGAAAGGATCACCCTGCCGGCTTCTTTGGTTGGCCCGTCGCCGGGCCTCTTCGCCTCAGCGGCCGAAAACGGCCTGGCGGATCTGCGACCGCGAGACGCCGATGTCCTTCAGGGACGCGTCGTCGAGACGGGAGAGTTCGCGATAGGCCTTGCGGAGGCGGAAGTATTCGGTGATTGCGTTGCCGATTTTCATAGCATTTGTCCTTCGATCTGACGCCTTCTATTTAGGCGTTTGCCGAAAAAACAGGAGATCAAATTTTGCACGGGAGGCATGCGTCGGCAGCAAATCTGCGGCCTGAATCTCGCCGTGACCGCAAAATCCGGCCGTGATCGGGACTGACTCAGGGCAAGAAGGTGACCTGGACCTTGCAGGCCCTTGTGCGGTCGCCAGCCTGTTCGAAGGCAGCGACTGCCTCTTCGAGAGGGAAGCTATGCGAGATGATCGGCCGGACATCGATCCGTCGGGCGGCGATGAGGTCGACGGCCAGCGCAAACTCGCGATCGAAGCGCTGTGTCCCGACGAGCTGGAGTTCCTTTCCGACGAGCGCATTCAGGGGGAGGGTGATGTCTCCGGTCACGCCGACCTGGACGATCGTCCCGCGCGGCCGGACCGTTGCGATGGCATTGCGAAGCGCGGCCTCGGCGGCGGAACATTCGAAGGCGACGTCGAAATAGCCCTTGTCCCTTTCGTAGGCCGCCAGTCGACCGGGCTCTTTCCCGACGTTGATCGCCTGTGTCGCGCCCATGGCAATCGCGCGGTCGAGCGCGGCATCGGCAAGGTCGGTCGCGACGATCTCGGTGGCCCCCGCATGGCGCGCGGCGGCGACGGCGAGCACGCCGATCGGACCGGCGCCCGTCACCAGCACCCGCTTGTCCGCGAGGCCGCCGGCGCGGGCGGCTGCATGAAGGCAGACGGCGAGCGGCTCGGCGCAGGCCGCCTCGTCCGCGCCGACGAGGGTGCCCGCCGGCAGGCACTGGAACGCCGGCACCGTGAGCCAGTCGCGGAACATGCCCTGCGCATGCGGAAGGCGCATGGCGCTTCCCATGAACTGCATGTCGAGGCAGTGGATCGGAAGCCCCTCCCGGCAGAAGCGGCAGGTGCCGCAGGGCCGGCTCGGATTGACCGCCACGAGATCGCCGAGCGAAAGGCCGGTGACCCCGGCGCCGAGGGCGGCGACATGGCCGGAGGCCTCATGGCCGGGAATGATCGGCTCGCGCACCCTGACGGGGCCGAAGCCGCCATCCTGATAGTAGTGGAGGTCCGAGCCGCAGATGCCGCCCGCCGCCATCTTCAGGAGGACCTCGCCGGGCCCGGGCGACGCAACCGGCGCATCCTCGACCCTGAGGTCACGGCGGCCGTAGAGGCGTGCGAAGCGCGTCTGCATCCTCGCACCTCTACCGCAGCAGGCCGAGTTCGGTCGGCAGCCAGAGCGTGATCGCCGGGATGAAGGTGATCAGCAACAGGGCCACGAACAGCGGGATCGTCCACGGCAGGATCGCCATCGAGGTGCGCTCCACCGACAGCTTCGATATCCGCGAGAGCACGAAGAGAACCATGCCGACCGGTGGCGTCAGGAGGCCGATCATCAGGTTCAGCGTGAAGATCAGGCCCATATGGACCGGATCGATGCCGTAGCGGGCCGCAATCGGCATCAGGATCGGCACCAGGATGCTGATCGCCGCGATGGTGTCGAGGAAGGCGCCGACGATCAGCAGCAGGACGTTGACGATGATCAGGAAGGTCCACCAGCTGTCCGTCAGCGAGAACATGAAGTCGGAGAAGAGCTGGGCCGCCTGGCTGACGGTCAACAACCAGGCGAAGATCGACGCCGTGGTGACGATGAAGAGCACCGAGGCGGTGGTCTCGATCGTGTCGAAGCTCGCCTTCGCCAGCGTGCGCAGGGTCATGGTGCGATAGCGGACAAGCCCGAGGAAGAGCGACCAGATGACCGCTGCGACCGCGGCCTCGGTCGGGGTGAACCAGCCCATGGTCATGCCGCCGATCAGCAGCACCGGCGTCATCAGGGCCATGACCGCGTGGAAATCGAAATACCAGTCGAGCGCGATGAGCGCGGCAAGCGCGATGAAGACGGCGATGTTGATCGACAGGCCGGCAAGAATCAGCATGTAGACCGCGGCCGGGAAGCAGAGGACGATGGCGACCTCGAGCGAGGCCGCCCCGAGCTGCCTCAGTTCGAACGGCGTGTCCGAGCCCCAGCCCTTGCGATGCGCGAAGATGAAGACCGTCAGCATCATCAGGCCCGCCATCACGATGCCCGGCAGGATGCCGGCCATGAACAGCGCGCCGATCGAGACATTGGCCATCATGCCGTAGATGACGAAGGGGAGCGAGGGCGGGAAGATCGGGCCAAGGGTCGCGGAGGCGGCCGTCACCCCGACGGCGGCTTCCACAGGATAGCCGTGGTCCTTCATCGCCTTGATTTCGATCGTGCCGATGCCGGCGGCATCCGCAAGCGCCGTTCCGGACATGCCGGAGAAGACGACCGAGCCGATGATGTTGACCTGTGCGAGGCCGCCCTTCATCCAGCCGACGAGGGAGAGCGCGAAATGGTAGATGCGGCCGGTGACGCCGGCGATGTTCATGAGGTTGCCGACGAGGATGAAGAAGGGAACGGCGATCAGCGGAAAGCTCTCGACGCCGGCGATCATCCGCTGGGCGGCGATGATGTCCGGGGCGACGCCATAGATCAGAAGATAGAGGAGCGACGAGACGCCGAGCGAGACGGCGACGGGCGTGCCGATGATCGTGAGGGCGAGGAAGGATCCGATGAGCAGCAGCACGTGTCACACCCCCTGAATGCCGGATTCGCTCGCCTGCTCGCGAACGGTCTTTTCGTTGATCATGTCCCTGACGAAGTTCTGCACGGAGCGCGCCAGCATCAGCGCGAAGGCGGCAAACACGGTATAGAAGACATAGCCGCGCGGCAGGTTGACCGTCACCATGCGTTCGTTGCCGACGATGGCGATATACCGCCACATCAGCCAGGTCGTGTAGGCGAAGAAGCCGATGACGATGAAATCGACCAGGAGCTGCAGCAGACGCCCGATCTTCGGTGGCAGGAAGCGGTAGAGAAGGTCCACCTGGATGTGCCGCGCCATGCGCACGCACATGACCGAGCCGAGAAACACGATGACGACGAGACAGTTCGCGGCGATCTCCTCGGTCCAGGCGAGACTGTTGTTCAGCGCATAGCGGGTGAAGAACTGCAGGAAGACGCAGGCCGCCATCAGCCAGAAGACGGCCATGTTGAGCCAGTCCTCCACCGCATAGGAGGAGAGGTCAGCCGGGCCGGTGTCCTCCTCGAAGGCATGCGCCATCTCTTCGACGCTGACCTGAGCGTGCTGTTGTTCCTTCATCGGGAAACTCCGCCAATCTCGGGGAAGGGGGGCGCCCGGCGACGCAGGCACCGGGCGCGATGGGCGTGTGCCGTCTTACTTGACGGCGCGGATGGCTTCCCAGTCGGCCTTGTCGTAGCCGAACTCCTCGAAGCTCACCTTCTCCATCACCGCCTTCTCGAAGTCGGACCTGTCGACCTCGGTCACGGTGATGCCCCGCTCCTTGAACTTGTCGACCAGCGCCTTTTCGCGCTCCTCGATGATCTTCGTGCTGCGCTCGGCAGCCTCCTGCATCACCTCGGTGAAGATCTTCTTGTCTTCATCGGAGAGCTTCGCCCACAGCATGCCGGAGACCACCGTATTGAGGTGATCGACGATGTGGCCGGTGAGGCTGATGTTCTTCTGGACTTCGTAGAACTTCTTCGCCTCGATCGTGGTGAGCGGGTTTTCCTGCGCCTCGACGGTGCCGTTCTGGAGTGCGAGGTAGACTTCGGCAAACGCAATCGGCGTCGTGTTGGCGCCGCAGGCGCGCGGCATGGCGAGGTAGGCCGGGACGTCCGGAACGCGGATCTTTAAGCCGGCCATGTCGGCGCACTTGGCGATCGGCCGGTTGGAGGTGGTGTGGCGGGTGCCGTAATAGGTGACGGCAGCGATATGGTTGCCGCCGGAGGCCTGCTCGTAGCCGGCGGCGAGCTTCTTGAAGACGTCGCTCTTGGTATAGGCAATCAGGTGCGCCGGATCGCGGAAGGTATAGGGATAGTAGGTGACGCCGATCGGCGGATACTCACGCGCGGCGAAGCTCGATCCGGAAATGATGATATCGACGGTGCCGAGCTTCAGGCCCTGGTTGATGTCGGCTTCCTTGCCGAGCTGCGAAGCCGGGAAGACGTCGACCTTGTAGCGCCCGTCTGTGCGCTTGGCGATTTCTTCCGCCGCCCACACCGATTCGGTGTGGAAGGGCTCGGATGTTTCGTAGACATGGGCCCATTTGAGCACCGTCTCCGCCTGGGCGGTGATCGCCGAGGCGAGAATTGCAGCAGTCGCACCGAGTAGCATCGTCAGTCTGAACTTCATCTTTTTCTCCTCCCAAGTTGAAGTCGCTGGAACGTGTCGTCAAAGTCCTCCGGCCTGTCCTCCCGCCGCAGTCGCGGCTGTCTCGGACGAATGGTCTTCCCCGAAGCTCTCCGAGAGCCGGAGTTCGGATTGTTGCAGATGGTCGCACATCGCCTTGCGGGCGGCGGCCGGGTCGTTGGCGGCGATCGCGTCGCGGATCGCGCGATGCTCCTCCGTCGCGGCCTGCCAGGTCCGGCGGTTCTCGAAATAGCTCGCCAGTTTCTCGAAATAGGGCGTCATGCGCATGTCGTGCATGCTGCCGACGAAGCGGTTGAGGGTCGCGTTGGCGATGATGCTGGAAACAATGACGTGGAACTCCCGGTCGAGTGCCAGCGCCCGGTGCCGGTCGTCGACCGCCGCCACCATCTCTTCGAGGTTCCGGTCGAGGAGTGCGATATGTTCGGGCCGGGCGAGACGGGCGGCCTCCTCGACGACGGCGCATTCCACCACGGCGCGTGCCCGCAGCAACTCGAAGGGACCCTCGAAATCTTCGGGCGGTGCGCCTGCCGCCGACGCCTTGCGCGCGGCGACATAGACGCCCGAGCCCATGCGGATGTCGATCAAGCCCTCGACTTCCAGCACGATCAGCGCTTCGCGAACCGTCGGCCGGGAGACGCCGAGGCGCTGCGCGAGCTCGCGCTCGGCCGGAAGGCGCGAGCCGGCCGGCAGCTCGCCCCGCTCGATCAGGCTGCGCATCTGGTCCGCGACCTGGCGGTAGAGCCGCCGCGTCTCCATGACCGTGAACATCGATGACACCATTGCGTCGACTTTCCAATCAGGTCGTCAGGTGGTCAAGCCAATTTGGAGGTGAAGGTATACTGAGGGTGGGGCGGGAGTCAAATGGAGAGGAGGGGGTCGATGGTGGCATGTTTGTATCGTGCTTAGATGGCTCCAGGTTGTGCGGTGTAAGCTGGTCCTTCTGGTGGCATCAGCGAATTCAGCCGGTTTGAAAAGGCAATCGTAAGCCGAGGGACAATATCCAGGGATGTCCGTTTGACTTTGCCGGTGTACCGTGATTTCTACGCGCAATTTCACCTATGGTTGAACTTGGGGGTTGTTTTGTTAATTTCGGCCGATGGCAAAGGTGCAGTCAGCATACCTGACCCCACGAATGCAGCGGAAAGTCTGTCCAGAGAGCAGCTCGTTCATGAGGGACTGCGGCTCTATTCGCACGCGGCAGCAGAGGAAGCTCGGGGTTGGGTTCTCAGCATTCATTTCAGCGGCGCGGCTATGAGAGGTGTGTTGGTCGAAGTTGCACGTGCACTCATACGTGGTGTCTGCCCGGCGGAAGGCTTCAACTTATTAGACGCTGCACTTGCCGGAGATCCGGAAGATATTGCGCTCGCGGTTTCGGCGGGGCGGTTGATCAGTAAACAGCCGGAGGCGTCGCAGCTTGTAGCCACAATTCTCCGCCGTCAGTCCGAAAATCCCGATCATTTAAGCTTGCGAGATACGGTTACGCGGGTCCTTCTCCGGCGAGGGCGCTGCGAGGACGCTGCCGAATGTGCCAAGGGCTTGGAGATCGCCGCAGGCAAACAGCCGGCATTCGCGATACTGTTGTGCGACGTTGAAAGTGCCTGTGGCCGACACGAAGCGGCAATAATGTGGCTTCGGCGAAGCGAAAATCTTGCCCTCACGCCGGCGCAGGCAGCGGACATCAGAGGCAGACTCGTCCGCGAGGAATTTCTCTCCGCTCTGGTGGCGCTGCACGGCACCGACTGCGAGGAGACTTGGTCTCAGCTTCGGAGCATGACGATCGAGAACGGCGTTCCGGTCGAGGGCTGGGACAGCCTCGTTCGGGTCGCTCGCGATGCAGGCAGAATGGCCTATTTCGCGGACGTTTTTTCGGCTGCGCTTGAGGATGTGAGAGTACGACCCCAAGTTGAGTCCTTCTATGTCGAGGCCGAGGCGGAACGCCCGGCTGTTGCGGCGAGGCGGTTGGCGGAACTTGAGCCTGCCGATTTGCGGCGCGCGATCAGGATAGACACGTTACTGGCCGATGCCGGCATAGAGACGGAGGCGAACTTCCGCGCTCGGGGCTTTTTAAAGGCAAATCCCGAGTGGCTCGCGCTGGCCCATAGGTTGCTCGATCGACTTTCTCGAAGATGCGACTGGAACGCGATCGATGAAATCTGCTCCGAAGGTCTTACTGCGTTGCCCGGGGACGGTGGTTGGATGCGCAGTTGGGCGGCTATGATGGTCAAGGCAGGCCGGGTTCGAGAGGCGGTCGATCTTTGTCGGCGTGGCATAGAACTTGTGCCGCATGACGCCGCGCTTTCAACGAGTCTAGCAAACTACCTCCTTCGGATGGGTGAGCCACAAGAGGCTCTTGAGATTGCGATAAGAGTGCAGCGACAGAGAGGCAATAACGCCGAGCTTGCGATCATTGCGGCGGAGGCGCTGAATGCGCTCGGCAGGCGAGATGAAATGATCGACGCGATTACCGAGGCGCGGTCCTCTCTCGAGGTTGAACTAGAATACAGCGGGAGAGAGAACGGAAATGCCGCGCTTCGCTTGCGCCTTGACTGGCTTCAGATCGTGGTTGACACCGGTGAACTGATTTCCTCGGTTGCAGTGGCCGAACCTGCGAAAGGCGTCGTTGCTATTCTTACACAACGGTCGCCGCTGGTTATGTTGTGGACGGGGATCGCCGCTTGTGAAATGCGCCGACGTGGCTACGAGACGGTATACTTGGATTCTCCGTCGGTCTTGCCATTTGAGCCTGCTGATCCCGAGCTGAAGGCGTTGAACGGTGCGATTGATCCGACAGGCCGCCGTTTCGTCGATGCCGAACAGGCAAGCGGTCCGCATCCTGACTGGCCGGGCGGGTATCAGCGGAACATCGAGCGCAATGGCTATGATCTCTATCAGCCCATTACCGAGAGAATAGCGACTGCGCAGCGTCGCTATCGCATTATCGAGGGCAAACAGGCGGACGAACTCGCCAAGGACGGCATGGTGCGGGCTGACGTCGCCATGCAGATGTGTGAGCGACTTGCCAACTGGAGTAAGCAAACCGGCAAGCGTGTCCTGATTTTCAGCTCGATGACGCATTACTCCCCCGCCTGCATTTACAAGCAATTCGCTGCTCGTTGTTCACGGCAGTTGCCGATCGAATATGTCGAATTCAATGCAGGTTATGAGCAGTACAAGAATAACAACACAAACCAGGCTGGATCGACCGTTTCTGTGGCGAACCTCACCCGTAATCCCGATCAGCGCGTTTGTATCCACGCCACCAGACGAGCGTTCGAGGAGTGGCTGAGCCGAAGGACCGCAGATGGAGAGGCCGAACGCGAGAGTGACGAAATTCTCCGGCTTCGGCGTGCTCCCGGTGACGGATCGGAAGCGGCGAAGGCCGCCTACGACCGTCTCGTGGCCCATCGAGCCAGGGGTGGGAAGGTCGTCTGCTTGCCCGGCAAGATCACCTATGACATCGCCATAGAGGAGGAAGGGGGGCCGGCCCATCGGGACATGGCAGACTGGCTAAACCATACTATCGAAGTGGTGCGTGGTCTCGATGACGTTCTTCTTGTCATCAAACCACATCCTTATGAGGTCATCCGCGAGATAGCAGATCCGAACGAGATGTTTAGTGATCTTATTGAGGTGCCGCTGCCGGATAATTGCATTGTTCTTGGTCATCGTTGGTTCAATTTGCCAGAAATCATGCGGTACACTGATCTGGTAACGCTGTGGCATGGAACGGCAACTCTGGAATGCCTTGCGCAGGGGGTGCCGGTGATTGTCTCCGCTAAATGGGGAGTACTCGATCATCCGATTGAGGTGCTGGCGCCAACGGACCGAGCGAACTATGCGGCGCTGATTACCACGCGAGGATCCCAGTCAGTCAACCCAGCCACGCAACTTCGAGCAAGGCAATTGATCTCCTACCTCGTCGGTGACGAAGTCATTATTCCCTATCCTTATTCGAAGCTCTCGGTGCTGCGAGCCGCAAGTGTAACAAGATGGGGATGGAATAAGGAATGTGTGGACCGATATCTTGCCAATGGCGACCTACATGTGACGCATATTGCTGACCTCGCAGAATATGGCTTCCGGCAACCGGTCTGACCAAATCTCGACGAAAGACGTGATAGAAGGAGGAAATGTGCGGCGAATACTGGTGGTGGCGGCTCATCCAGATGATGAGATTCTCGGTTGCGGGGGCTCGATACGGGCGCATTGTACGGCTGGACATATTGTTCGCACCGTTATCGTTGCGCAGGGCCTGACTGCCAGGGGTGCAGTTAGCGAAGCTGAT
Source organism: Ciceribacter lividus (assembly GCF_003337715.1). Lineage (GTDB taxonomy): Bacteria > Pseudomonadota > Alphaproteobacteria > Rhizobiales > Rhizobiaceae > Allorhizobium > Allorhizobium lividum. Next base: position 14,194 of record NZ_QPIX01000008.1, on the reverse strand, counting down.
CTCGACGCTCACCGTCGGGCGGCGCGCGAGGCGAATGCACGTTTAGGGGTCGATCGGGTGGTCTTTGGCGATTTCCCCGACAACGCGATGGATACTGTCGCGCTTCTCGACGTGGCTAAATTCGTCGAGGCACAGATCCATGAGTTTCAGCCGGATACGATCTATACCCACCATCCACATGATCTAAACGTCGACCATCGTGTCGTATCCCAAGCCGTTGCGACTGCGTGCCGAGCGCAACCGGGTATCGGGGTGGATACGATATTGTTTTTCGAAGTCGCATCCTCCACAGAATGGCAATTGGACCCCACCGGGGCGGCTTTCGTGCCGAACTGGTTTGTAGAGATTTCGCCGTACCTGGATGATAAAATGCAGGCTCTTGCTGAATATGCGCACGAGATGCGACCTTGGCCGCACACGCGCTCCTATGAGGCAGTGAAACATCTTGCCCGTTGGCGGGGCGCAACCGTCGGTGTGGAAGCGGCAGAGGCCTTTGTGCTGGCGCGCCGGATCTTGCGCGGAAAAACGCCCTGACGATCTCGGAGTCTTGCTACGTCAGCGTGATCTGAAGTTTGGCAGTTGACCGGTCGAAAACCAGTAATCCACTGTGCTTAAATAGGGTATGAACTCGCCCCACGGTTGGGGGTAGTGGTCCATTTGAAAATCCTGAAATACTACTGAGATGCCTTTCTCTTCAAACGAAGAAATATCCAAATAGTTGGTTCCCAGCGCGCCGGAAATATAACGCGTGGCATGGAAGGTGAGGCATAGGTCAAGCACAAGATCTGACTTCCGACTGGCGATGCCAAGTGTGCTGGAACGCACAAGGTGCGTCGTTATGCCGGCCTCCTTCACCCAGCCAAGCAGTTGATTCCAGCAATAATCTACAAAGCCATCCTCAGGATTGGAGATCCAGCCTTCAACGATTGGAAATACGTGAGAAAAAGCACTACAACGGCGGTAGGCTCCTTCGATGGACTTCAGGTGCTTGGAACGCCAATCCCGAGTTTCGTCGATCCTCAGATCCATCATCGACTTGTTGATGTGACCTTTCGCAAGAATGGGAACTGTGAGCCAAGTGGGCCCGTTCGCCGTCTTAATACGATTTCGGTTGGTGAAGCTGTTCTTCTCGAACTGGACGTCATCGAGAAAAACAAAGACGTCCGCACGCGCGATCTTCTCGATGTATCCGGGCCACGGCAGATACGCAGGTTGGTGTGCCGATAGAACAATATCGGACATCACACAGCCTTCATGATATGCATCCCGAAATTCCGTCCGCATCTCAGGTCCCCATGTCGGGATTTTCACGAGTTGCGACCCGGTCTTCGTAGTAGCCAACCCGCACCGTTCCCGGATTTCCTGACACGAGCGAATAGGGCGGGATTTCACCCGTCGGCACAACTGTTCCAGCGGCGATCACGGAATTATGGCCGATGGTGGTGCCGCCTTTGATTACGCTGTGTGAGCCAACGAAAACGTGGTCGCCGAGAATGATGTCTCCGCGTTCTATTTCGTCGGCTAGACCGATGCAACGCTTGTGGGAATCGGCGCAATTGATGGAAACAAACGATGCGATGTCGCAGTTTTTCCCGATGACAAGTCGCGCACCCGTCGCGTTGACGATAGTCAGCCCTCCGATAAATACACCTTCCGCGATTTCCGGTTCGCCGAGCATCCACACCAAGGGGTGAAAGGGGTTGGGGGGAAAGTGGATAGCTTGCGAGAGCGTGTGGGCAAATGTGTTGTCGTGATCCTCGTTCATCTGCCAAAATCTCCAAAGCTCAGAACGCTGCCGCGCGGCAAGGAGCGCAATGCCCTCAGACCGGTGATGCTACTAAGAAAGGAAGGGGGCAGACCGCCACCGGGACGGCGTGCCCCGATGTTATGAGGTCCTAGCTCTTCACCTTCAACGATATCGAAGAGCGCAACGACGCTACGCCGGGCCAGCGTCTTCATGCCGTTCTCGCCGGCGGCAGCGCGTACATACGGCTGCCCGACGATACGTTCCGCAGTCCGAATCGCCTCGATCCAGGCTGCAAGATCCTCCGGCGACTCTGAAAACCAATGGTCAGGACCAGGAAGGCCACGATCGAGCGTAAAGTGTTTCTCGAATATCTTCGCCCCCAAGCCCGTCGCCATGGCCGCCGCCTGGGAACCGATCGTATGGTCGGAGAATCCGGTGACGAGTCCGGGGAAGGCGTTTTGCAGCGTTGTCAGACGCGCGAGATGTACCTCCTCGGGGGGAGTTGGATACATTGACGTGCAGAGCAGGAGCGCCACCTCCCCGCCCTCAAACCAACCGGCGGCATCAAGGGCACTGTGCACCTCGGCAAGATTGCTCATGCCCGAGGAGAGGATCAGCGGTAGTCCGGCTCGCGAATAGGCCTCTATAAGTGGAAGGTTGGTGAAATCGTCCGATCCGATCTTGATGGCAGGGACGTCGAGCTCGAGCAGAAGTTCGAGATCCGAAACATTCTGGGGTGTCGAAAAGAACGTAATACCAATTTCCCGACAGGCGCGCTCGATGGCGATCCAGTCCGGTTTCGACAGCTCGTGTCTCTCGAACATGTCGAGCAAAGACTCCGTCACCTCTCGCCCTTGAGAGCGATAGGTGAAGAGCTGGGCGGGATCGCCGCAGAACTCTTCTGCTGAAAAGGTCTGGAACTTGACTGCGTCGGCGCCGCACTCATGTGCTACACGGCACATCTCGATCGCCCTCTCGCGATCACCACAATGGTTAATACCTACCTCGGCGATGACGAAAGCCGCATCGCCCGTGCCGATGCTGCGCGAATCAATGCTGTAGGGTCTCATCATGAGTATCCTCTCATCGATGCGCCTCAGGATCCGCCAGAAGGATTGACGATCTCAGCCTTGCCGTGTCCACACGAGAGGCGTTTATCCCGAGTAGATCCTGTCGCTCCTGAACTAGGCGAGCAAGTTCCATCCATGGAGCTCTTTCTCCACCGAGCAACCGAAATACATTGTAGACAAAAATATAGTCTTCCGGGTGATCCAGCGTCCACCGTTGCTGCGCATAGCTTGCGTCAGGCGCCCGTACCGACATCCGTGTGAAGCAACTTTCCCGCCTGAGAAAAGGAGTCACATGTTCACGGTCCGCTGGAAGTGCCGCCTTTTCGAAAGCATCCTCCAAGGCATCACGGCTAAATGCCTCACAGTCCAGCCCGTGCGGAAAGCCCGGCGGCAGATTGTTGGTGGCGTAGTCGAGATCGAAGCGGCTTCGCACCGCAATTACATCAGAGCAAACTCCGGGATCAATCAGAGGGCAGTCGCTGGTTACCCGCAAGATGACGTCCGCGCGGCTCATGCGGGCAGCGCCGATATATCGCGCAAGTACGTCGTCGCCGGCGCCAACAAAAACGGATGCTCCCGACTTCCTTGCCTCGGCTGCAATCACGTCACTTGCAATCCCCTCTGCAACTGCACAGCAGACCTCATCGACGCCTACGACCTGCAGGCAGCGTGCGATAACTTCTGCGAGAACCGTCGAATTTCCGAGTGAAAGCATGATTTTGCCCGGAAGTCTCGTTGAGGCGAAGCGGGCCTGTATAATGGCAACAGTACGGGTCATCGGGCCTCCACGGATCTCGTTCTGGTGTGATCGAACAGGCTTTCGATGGCTGCAAAGACCCTGACGCTGCCAAAGCCGTCAACAGTCTTCTGAGCGGCCTCGCCCATCGCCCTAAGTGCCACAGGATTGGCAAGGAGCCGACGGACGGTTTCACCCGCCATGCCCGGCCGGTCGAGCAACACGGCTGCCCCATGATCGACGAGCCATTCTGCGCCAGCACGTTGGTTCTCGGCGAGGATCATCAAGATGAGCGGTTTGCCGAGACTTGCCGCTTCAAGCGCAGTGACTCCGCCCGCGCAGAGCACTGCACCGGCTTCGGGCATGACTGATGCTAGGTCGCTATTGTGGTGCCAGATGACTTCATCGCGCAGACCGTCGGGGCGGGCACTTGCGCAGGCAACCTCGACTGAGACACGGCATCCGGCGCGCTCGACGCTTTGTGCTAGATCGAGGCAGAGCCGCGCCATCTCTCCCCCACCGGCAGTAATCAGGAGGCCTCCTTCCTGCTCTCGGCTACCGGCGTTGGCGATCTCGGGTCTTATCAGGGCATATGCCGCGCCGAGAAGACAGGTCTCCGCTTGAGCATAGGCATTTGCGAAGACAACGTCGGCTCCCGGATTGGGGTTGATGACGAGGTCGGCAGGCCAGACAGTATCCCCGAGGTCATCTATGACACAAAGTGGTGCTATCGCTTTCAAAGCTGCCCCGGTCACAGGCGGCGTACCATAACGATCTAGTACAATAACAGTCTCATCTGCTGGTGGACGTTCGTCCAGCGGCGGAAGATCGGCTCCGCGGAGGATTTGCGAGCCAAGTTGTCTCCATCTGCCCAATGCCGGATGGTCGGGGAGCGCAGTCTCCAGAACGACATTGACGCCGGCGTCACGGGCCTGCGATGCGATCGCAGCGCATCGCATTACGTGTCCTAATCCGATGCTAGGACCGCAGTCTGCGATAAAGTGTAACGTTCGACCCATCGTCAACCCTCCAGGATATCGGCGAGTTCCGAGACGACAAAATCGACATCACCTTCGCTCATACCGGCGTGAAGTGGGAGGGAGAGGCAACGTTTGTAATAGGTATCTGCACCCGGAAGGTTCGCGGGTCCGCACTTCTGTCGCTGCCAAGGCTGGCGATGAACGGGAATATAATGAACCTGCGTACCGATCCCGCGAGCGCGCAATTCGCGCATTACCTGAGCGCGATCCTTACCCACGGACTCGAAGTCTATAAGCACCACCTGGAGGTGCCAGCCGGGCTCTTGACCAGAAAGTCGAGTGACCGGACGCACTTTGTCACTGAGCCGCCGGAGCAGCGCGTCATAGTGCGCGACAAGCGCCCGCCGCCTCTCGACAAGCCGGTCGAGCTTGGCCAGCTGCGAACGTCCGAGAGCACAGTTGAGATCGGGAAGACGATAGTTCAGCCCGAGTTGTTGCTGTTCGTAGTACCAATCGTTGACCGAGCCGTCAGGCGCGAGTGCGAGATCGTGGTCAAGAAATTCAGTCGGATCGCGCGTCATGCCGTGGTTTCGCAGGGCGCGCAACTTTTTCGCGAGTGAGGATTGTCGGGTGAGGACGGCGCCACCTTCGGCTGTGGTTATCGTCTTGACCGGATGAAAAGACAGCGCAACCGCATCCGAGTGGACGCATGCACCGACGGCGCCATCGGAGGTAACGCTACCAAGTGCATGGCAAGCGTCTTCGACTATTGCCGCGCCACAAGACCTTGCAATGGCTGCAACCGCTGCCATATCGGCGCATTGCCCTCCTAGATGCACAGGGATTACGGCGGAGAAACCTCCCCCCGCACGTTTTGCCGCTTCCTCGAGCGTTTCAGGCGTCATAATTCCGGTATCGGGATCGACATCGGCAAAGATCACCTCTCCGCCACACAAGTGAACAGCGTTTGCCGTAGCGAGAAAAGTGATAGACGGAACGATAACCTTGTCGCCCTTGCCGATACCGAGTGCCAGAACAGCAAGGTGAAGCGCTGCGGTCCCGTTGGAGCAGGCGACCGCGTGTTCAGCGCCGGTGTGGCGGCAAAGGTCAGCTTCGAAACGCTCGACCTCCGGTCCCGTGGTCAAATAATCGCTTTCGAGCGCCGCAATCACGGCCTCGCGATCAGATTCATCCAAAAACTGCCTGCCATAAGGCAGAAAAGCTCGCTTTTCGGAGTTCATAGGCCTCGAAACGCACGGTCTATCAAGTGGCGCAGACTGTCGATGTCCAGCCACTCGCTATTGCGATCACTACTGTATACGAAATATGGATCGACGGGTCTGGCTTCCTGAAAGGGCTCGCGCTCAAAGAAATTAATGCTCGGCTCGATAACATAGCGGTCGCCGAGATCCACGGTATTCTTGGCGTCGTCCTGTGTGATCATTGCTTCATGCAGTTTTTCACCCGGGCGTATGCCAATGATCTTGGTGGGAAGATCCGGGGCTAAGGCTTGAGCAAGATCTGGAATCGTAGAGGATGGTATCTTCGGGATGAAAATCTCGCCTCCGCGCATCAACGTGAAGTTGGAAAGTACGAAGTTGACCCCCTGACGCAGCGTGATCCAGAAACGCGTCATCCGCTCATCCGTGATCGGAATGTGGTCCGTTCCCTCGGCCATCAGTTTCCGAAAGAAGGGTACGACGCTACCCGCCGAACCGAGAACATTGCCGTACCGCACTACCGAAAAACGCGTGGAGTGATTGCCAGCGAGATTGTTCCCGGCGATAAAAATCTTGTCGGACGCAAGCTTGCTCGCCCCATAAAGATTAACCGGATTACATGCTTTATCCGTGGATAGCGCAATCACACGCCTGACCCCGCACGCAAGCGCGGCCTTCACGACGTTTTCGGCGCCCATCACGTTGGTCTTGATGCATTCAAAAGGATTATATTCCGCCAAGTCGATGTGTTTCATCGCTGCGGCATGTACCACGTAATCAATGCGTGACATCGCTTGCTGCAAGCGGTCAAGGTCACGGACGTCACCTATAAAATAGCGAATCTCCGGGTGTCGCGCAAACTCCGGGTCGCGGATCATCATCTGATGTTTCTGTTCGTCTCGCGACAGAACGACAACGCGGTGCGGCTTAGCGACCTCAAAGAGACGCTTTACAAAGCTTCTTCCGAAAGAGCCTGTACCACCGGTGACGAGAATAGAGGCCCCGTCAAGATTTTCGATTGTCTCGTCAAACTGACGTGTGCCCGCAGTCGCCGACATACTTAAGCCCCTCCGAAGTTTGTGCACGTCTAGGACAAAACAGCTCTTCTGTGCAACTCTTTTTAGAGGGCGTAGAGCAGTGAAGGAAGGATCAGTCAGTGACCAGGAACTTTCACGTTGCCGTCGACGATTGGCGGGATTTTCGCGGTTGCTGAAAGGGTCCTGTTCTCTGTATAGCGTTGCAGAGCAAAATGAAGGCGCGCCTGGTGGCAGCTGTGCATGCACGATATCGACGGAATAAAGAATAGTATTGGGGACGTTCTGTGGCGGGTACTGCTGGATACGACAAGATTTGGGATGACGTCTACGAGGCCGGCTTCAGCCAAAACTGGCCTTGGGATGCGGTTGTAAGCTTCGTCTTCCGGAACGCGCCGCGTGATAAGGCGCGCAGCGAAGTCTCCATCTTCGAAGTGGGATTCGGGACGGGCTCCAATCTTTGGTTTGCAGCTCGAGAAGGATTTTCCGTACACGGCATCGAAGGCAGCGCTATTGCGGTGGGGAAGGCGAAGAGGCGGCTTGCTGAAGAGGGGCTTGCAGGTGACTTGCGGATTGGGGACTTCACCCGTGCGCTCGATTTTGTCGACGGTTCTTTCGACCTCGTCATAGACCGTGCCGCGATTACCTGCGCCGGTATGTCCGTTGCGTGTGATGTGATCGAAGAAATTCGCCGCGTCCTGAAGCCCGGCGGGGCTTTTCTTTTCAGCCCCTATTCAAAGTCTCATCCTGTCGTTGGAAGGGCGAGGGAGATCGGCGACGGTCTGATGGATGACATTGTCAACAGTGGCCTTTCTGGCATCGGTCCGATCTGCTTCTGGGACGAGGAAGACATCCGGCGCGCGTTTTCCCGCGGCTGGGAAATTGTCTCTCTTGGCGAGCTTTCGTCCAAGGACCATGTCGATTGTCGATTCGATCGTGCTGAATGGTACGTCTCCGCGATCAAACAGTAGAAGCGCCGCTGATGGAGCAGTCTGTCCGCCATCAACGCCCTTGAGACAAATGGCTTGTAATTGAGAAGAGAGGATTTCTGGTTCATCGTAACTCGATCATAGGAAGCGAAGATGAGACAGAAATCCGGGCCGCAGAAACCGGCGGCAGAGCAAGTCATCAAGGATATCCGCCGTGCGACGCGCAAGCATCACTCGGCCGAAGACAAAATCCGCATCGTGCTGGAAGGCCTGCGCGGCGAGGAGAGTATCGCTGCACTGTGCCGCCGCGAAGGCATTGCCGAGAGCCTTTATTACAGTTGGTCGAAGGAATTTCTGGAAGCTGGCAAGAAGCGCCTGGCTGGCGATACGGCGCGTGCTGCCATGTCCGACGAGGTGAAGGTGCTTCGCCGCGAGACCCGCGATCTGAAGGAGGTCGTCGCCGAACAGGCGCTGGAACTGCGGCTTCTCAAAAAGAGCATGATAGCGGATGGGGGCGACGAGGAATGAGATATCCCGCCTCCGAGAAGCTTGAGATCATCCGGATCGTTGAGCAATCGCACCTGCCAATCAAGGCCGCACTCGATAAACTCGCCATACCGCGCTCGACCTTTTATCGATGGTATGATCGGTTCCTCGCCCATGGCGTCGAGGGACTTGAGGATCGACATTCAGCGCCGTCACGGGTGTGGAACCGCATCCCGGATGACGTCGAAGCCGGATCATCGACATGGCGCTGGAGCAAACCGAACTGTCGCCGCGCGAGCTGGCTGTGCGCTTCACTGATACGGAAAAGTATTTTGTGTCGGAGGCTTCGGTCTATCGCCTGCTCAAGGCCCATGACCTCATCACTTCGCCTGCCTTCATCGCCATCAAGGCCGGCGACGAATTCAAGGATAAGACGACCCGGCCCAACCAGCTCTGGCAAACCGATTTCACCTATCTCAAGGTCATCGGCTGGGGCTGGTTCTATCTGTCGACCATCCTGGATGACTTCTCGCGCTACATCGTCGCCTGGAAGCTGTGCACCACCATGAAGGTCGACGATGTCACCGACACGCTGAACCTGGCGCTCACGGCCTCGGGATGCGATATGGTGAGGGTCGAGCACAGGCCGCGCCTGCTATCGGACCATGGCCCGTGCTACATCGCCGCCGATCTTGGCGATTGGCTGGAACAGCGATCCATCGAACAAGTGCATGGTGCACCCGGCCATCCCCAGACCCAGGGCAAGATCGAGCGGTGGCACCAGACTCTGAAGAACCGCATCCTGCTGGAAAACTACTACTTCTCGCAGGACCTTGAGGCCCAGATTGCTGCCTTCGTCGATCACTACAATCATCGCCGATATCACGAAAGTCTGGGCAACCTGACACCGGCCGACGTCTACTTCGGACGCGGACATACCATTCTGCTGGAAAGAGAAAGGATCAAATGATCTGAACCTGATCTGAAACCATCAGACAGCGCCGGTTGCAACACCGGCAGCAAGCAGCTTAAAATCAACAAACAGACGGACCAGAAACTCCGATCTTCGCAAAGCCAATCTGTCTCAAATCATTCGCAGACGGACAGGCGCCCGTCGAAGCATCCAAGCGTCAGAACGAACGAAACAGGAAGATGTAGACGGGGTCAGTCCCTCTGGTGATCAAAGACAGTCGCGATCCTCGCGGCAACGCCCGGCCGCAAGTGATCTTCGTTGATCTTCCGGTATTCGCCGAGATCACCCGAAAGCGCACGCTGATACGCTTGGAGGAACAGAACCTGCGCATCGTCCCTCTCCGGGTCGACCCACAAGCCGGGGTAGGGCCCGTCCAGCCAAATGTCCTCAAGGTCACGTCGCGCGGCCACAAGAATGGACGGTATCGACAATGCCTGCGCGAGAACGGCGATGTTGCTTGTAGCGGTAATCACAACGGTTGCGGTCTTCAAGGGATCCACTCCGCCTTCGTCAAGCCTCACATCCGGGTTCTTGAATCGACCGCCCATGCCAGCAAGCCATGCTCTGAACGCCGCCTGATCCTCGGCGTGGGCAGATATCCGAATTTCCGCAGGTGCCGGCAGCTCGGAGCAAAGTGCCATAATTCGGCGCATATCCCGATCCGAAGGTTGACTGGCGATCACTACCCGGGGCGACACGGACGGCTCGCGTCCAAGTTCCCTCGAACGTGCTTCAACGAGCACAGACCCACAAGCATGGACACGAGCATTGGTGCCCGTGGATTTTATAAGTGTCGACTGCCCCTCGTCGATCACGAAGCGATCATCAGGTTCGAAGGTCGGGTAGCGCCTCCGCTGCGTGATCAGCATGGTTTCAATTGCAGCAGTGCGACCTCCACCGGATCGTGCGCCCGCGATCGCAAATAAGACTGGGAGCCGCGCTATATTTGTCGCAACCGCAACGGCCTGCGGCTCGGCAATTGCTCTCTTGCGGAAGCTGGCCGCTATGTCATTTAGATAAGCGAGCATCCCGCCCTCGTAACTTGCCGCAGACAAGGCGATCGACAACGCAACGGATTTGCTGTGCCCACCCTTTCTCAGACGCCTATACAGGTGCATCATTCTCATCAGCCCGAGCAGCCTTGTCTTCTGCCCGAATCTGATCGGCGCTAGCCGTATGGTCTCGTGTCTGAAAACCGCAGAGAGCTCGTGCTTCAACTGGTCGACAGCCTTCTGCAAAAAGGGGCGTTCTCGAGCCTCCGCGTCAACAAAGGCAAGGGAGATCGCTCCGGATCTCGACGTGGCAGCATCACGCGCAGGTTTCCGAGTAGGATTCCCGCTCGGTGGCGAGGTCTCGCCGAAGCCATTATTTAGAAAGCCGCATAAGCAAAAGGCATCGAAAAGCCGCTCGGAGGAAATGTAGATGCATTCGACTCCGAGCTCTTCGACGAGTGCGTTTATTTCCATATGAATTCGCAATTTTGGCGCAATCGCGTGCATGAGGCCGAAGGTGGCCTCATGAGGATACGCTGTTGGACGAACACCCCGCGTTCCGGCCCGAAGATAAGCCGCGATATTCCATGCTCGCTCGTAGACAGCTTTGTCCGCGTCGAGTGAAAGAAGTCGTCGTTTGCCAAGAATATAGCACGCTTCTGGCGGAATCCCGTTAGCCATCAGTGCCGCCGCTCTCGGCGTATCACACAGCACATGATAGTCGGCACTAACGGTCGACAGGATCCGCATCCGCGAAATGCCGAAGAGTTCTCCATCGATTCTCAGCGTCGGACCACCTCTCGAACGAGATATAGCCACGTGAAATAGTCCCGCCGGCCCGATCTTCCATCTTGCCCCTTGAGCACTCCCCATCCGAGAAACGTTGCCATTCACCAGTCAATGAACCTTCCGTAAGGCATCGCCGTTCTTCGACGCCAACGATCACCTGCGCAAGAGGCCGACCTCTTTCAGCCAAAGGCTAACCCCATTGGCGAGCGCCCGCGGTCTGGAGATGTTTCGAGACACATTCGCACTGTCGTCTTCTACGACGACGCCAGACGTCTTGTGTTGTTCGCGCGCCGCGAGACGCTGCAGCCCTATGTACTCCATGACCGTCTCCACCTCACAGCGCGCAAGACCGTTTGCCGGGTCGACATATCGCGGATAGCGGACGAGTGCTGCAAAGATGAGTTGCTCCAGGGAGGCAGGTCCTCTGCGAACCGGCGCTGGCAAGACATCTTGCGTTAATCCCCATCCTGCATAGAACGGCATGCCGAAGCATCGCAACGGCTTGCCCCAGATGAGAGCTTCGAACCCCATCTGCGACGTCACGGTGTAGACCTTCTCAGCCTGAGCAATCAGTCGAGCAGCATGGCAACGGTCAGCGATTATTCTTATCTTCGGATCGGCCTTCAAACTAGCAAGATCAAAATAGCCGGTCTTAACGCCGTCCAGGGTATCCGGATGCACCTTGACGAGGATCGTCGATGATGGATTGTCGCGAAGCGCTGCTTCTAGCATCTCTCCGAAAGACTTGGAGTTCGCCAACCCGAACTCCACGGAACAATCGTTGGCGACCTGATCGACAACGAGGACGTATCTGTCCGGGAGTACGCCCTCGAACTCTGGATCGGCGTTATATTTTGAAAGCCTCAAGAGCCGCCAGCGCGCAATGATGTCTGTAGCTCGCTTTCGTTCCTCCTCAGACAATCCTTGCCGGATCAATTCTTCCAATGTCGACGGCGCGGTTGCGTCGTAGTAGATTCCTTGAGAATCAAAGGCAAAAGACAGAGACGAGCTATTGCGGTCTATCGAACGCAAGAATCCATCTTCTAATAGCAGGAACGGAGAACCTGATTTTTTGGCGGCAATTACGGCTTGGAGCCCTGATGGCCGGCGCCCCCACCCGACCATAACGGCACCTTTGCCCCTTTCAAGGCTCGGAGGCAAGTAGGAGATGCGTCCCCCCAAGGCGACCCTAAGCGTTGGGTTCCTGGAAAGCGCCCACGACGTTGTTCTATATTTGTGCACGACCTTCTTGGACGGTAACGGGGTACTGACCGCATTCATCAACGACCTACCTGTATCGCAAGCAGTTCAGCGCCGCATACGATAGCAGCTTATTCAACAGACATACCCCTGCACATTTCATCGGCGCGTCTATCGCCTAGTGAAACTCATCGCCATACGTCGACGAACTATAGATCGCCAATCACATCTTCATCCGCACGGCCGCCAGATCAACAACATCACGATCGTCATTGACGAGGTTATAGTCAGCCAGCACCGTTCGCAACTGGGGCCGTGGCTTGACCCCCACCGTCGCTTGTGCCCGACGCAACTCCGGCTCAGTTCCGATATCTATCCAAGTCTCCATCAATGGGAAGAGGTTGATTTTGGCACCTAGCGAAACCATCTGCTGGATCAGCATAGGCATATCGATCCTGATACCATGTTCCAGCTTCGAGAGGATGTTGGGCGAGAGGACGTAGATCGCTGCATTAATGGCGTGTGAAAAAGTCGGCTTCTCACGCATAATGAAATTGCCGTAATCATTCGTCTCGATCACGCCATAAGGCACTGTAACAGCGTGGCGCTTAACGGTGACTGTAATATCGGCGCCGGATGCATTGTGATGATCAATCAGGCGATGGAATTGCAGATCCGTGAAGATGTCGCCGTTGACTACTAGAAGCGGCGCTTCGATGTCCTTGCTGATCAGTGAAAGGCAACCACCAGTCCCAAGTGGCTTGTCCTCATGCACATAGCGGATACGCGCACCAAAGTCCTCGCCATCTCCAAAATGGTTAAGCAATACGTCCTTACAGTAGTGGACGGACATAAAGACATCGCTGACCCCGCTATCAAGCAGATTGTCCAAGAGATGTTCAGCAATCGGCTTGTCGCCAATGGGCAGCATTGGCTTAGGAGTATTCTTCGTCAACTCTCCTAGCCTACGCCCGAACCCTCCCGCCATAATCAGCCCTTGAGCGGCAATTGGCCTGTACAACGAACCGGTCCGCACCTCGACACCCATTACACAGCCATTGGCGTCGAGCCTCGGAATGAGCTCCACACGCGATGACTTCCGCACATCCGTAAATTGCAGACGTCCGGTTGAACTGTCGTCGCCTTGAATAAGGCTCAGCGCGTCAGCGACCGTAAACTTCTTCGCTTCGTGTTCCCATATGAATTGACGCCAGCGGTCACAGCAAACCTCGGCCAGCATGCGACCGTTTTCGTCGGTAATGATTGCATTCTGGAACGGTGTCCAAAGAAAGAAGTGCGTGACCGTCTCGCATGAAACGCCGTTTAGAAAAACACCAATCATGATCCTTCTCCGCACTTGAAAAGTTTCGGCCTCATTAACAGCTTTGTCAGAGATACACAATAGCATAAAGGCATTACTCAACGACACGAATGTCAAGCAATATCAATACTTTAACACACAAGTCTCTATTGCGCCAAGACCGGCAACGACAACCGAAAGAAAGTCAGCAGAGCCGATATTGCGCGCCAAAATAGCCCCGAGCGACCGACTTCACAAGCCCGAACTGCGACGACTCTCGATTGCGTATGAAAGCCATCGCCGTGGAATGAGCTTCCGGCGCGGAAATGAACCGCACCGGCTTTACCGGAGGCTGTTTGGTTTAAGTTATGCAGCCATGGCTGGTTCGTCCAGCATGGCGTAGTGCTGCTCCTCGGCTTCGGCCGGCGGGATGTTTCCGATGCTCTCGAGGAGGCGTCGATGGTTGAACCAGTCGACCCATTCCAGGGTGGCGAATTCAACCGCTTCGAAGCTGCGCCACGGTCCGCGCCGATGGATGACCTCGGCCTTGTAAAGGCCGTTGATCGTTTCGGCGAGGGCGTTGTCGTAACTGTCGCCAACGCTTCCGACGGAAGGCTCGATGCCTGCCTCGGCCAGTCGCTCCTGTCAGTACCGGAGCAATACTCCCCAATAGTGCCGTTTGAATCTTCCCCAGGTGCTGCGGCCGCTGGTCTTCCGGGGCGCGCCCCGGAAGACCAG
>NZ_QPIX01000007.1 GCF_003337715.1 Ciceribacter lividus | reverse complement strand
GCTCATAACCTGAAGGCCGCAGGTTCAAATCCTGCCCCCGCAACCAACCTTCCCAGAAATCCCTCAAAGCCCCCTCGCGGGGCTTTTGGCGTTTATCGATCTCAAACCCAAAAGCCAGATCCGTAACCCAATGAACTGCAGCGCCGTCAACTTCGTTCGTGATCAGACTAATACCAAACCGGAAACATAAAGCGAAGTTGGTTACAGGGGAGCAGGTCAATGTCTATCGGCACGGACGCGGGACCAGCAATCGACACAGGCCAAGCCGCGAGCTGGACACTACTCGCACGGACCGTCCAGCGTCGCCGCGCCGCGTTTGACGACCGCGGACCAGGCCGTCGCTCGATTGCCGGGATAGCGGAACTCGATATGATGCAACAGGTCCGCCCCGCAGGCTGTCCGGTGTTCGACACGGTGATAAAGAATCTCGCCGTCGCGCTTGCCGGAAAGGACGAACCAGTTCCGTCCCTCCGGAGCATAGCTCAGCGTCCAGCCGTCATCCTCCAGAACATCCTTGAGGAAACGACGGTAGTCGGCAAGCGATCCAGCCATCGGATTCATGCCGCCGAAAACCGTGACACTGCCGCCGTCGGAGCTCCTAAACTGCTGTCCGTCGCCATTGTCTGGAGCCGGCGCCCGGAGAAAGCTCGACGGCACGTCCGCGCTCGTCCCAAAGCGCGCATTGACATAATGCTGCCAGTCGGTTCCGAACGCCGGGGATGCGCTGGCGAGTATGGATAGCACAAGCATCGGAATTGACTCTATTTTCATGTAGCCCCTCCAGGGTCCGCAGCATCTCGACAAGGCCAGCGGGATTGTGACCCGTCCCCTTTTGAAGATACACAAAGCCGCCGGTGCTGTCACACACCGGCGGCCAGTAGTTCGACACGTCGAGCAATCGTCCGGCGTGAAGTTTCCGATTACTTCTGCCAGCTCTTGACGAGTTCGTCGTAGTTGACTGTGATCGGTTGTTCCTTCTCGTTCTCGATCTTCAGCTGCGGAGCGAGATTGCCCTTCGAGACGGCGTCCTTGTTCCAGTACTCGAGATCGTGTTCCTCTGCCAGCTTCGGACCGATGTCGCCCTGCACGCCGGCACGTTCCAGACGCTGAAGGACCTTCTCCTGCTCGGCGCAGAGCGAGTCCATGGCCTCCTGCGCAGTCTTCGCACCCGAGGAAGCATCGCCGATTGCCTGCCACCACAGCTGTGCAAGCTTCGGATAGTCGGGAACGTTGGTGCCGGTCGGCGACCACTGCAGGCGAGCCGGCGAGCGATAGAACTCGATCAGGCCGCCAAGCTTCGGTGCACGGTCGGTGAAGGACTGGTGGTCGAGGGTCGACTGGCGGATGAAGGTCAGACCGACATGGCTCTTCTTCAGGTCGACAGTCTTGGAGGTCACGAACTGGGCGTAGAGCCAGGCGGCCTTGGCGCGGTCGTCAGGCGTGGACTTCATGAGTGTCCACGAGCCTGCATCCTGATAGCCGAGCTTCATACCGTCCTTCCAGTAGACGCCGTGCGGCGACGGAGCAAAGCGCCACTTCGGCGTGCCGTCTTCATTCACGACGGGCAGACCGTCCTTGACGAAATCGGCCGTGAACGCGGTATAGGTGAACATCTGCTGGGCGATTTCACCCTGGGACGGAACCGGACCGGATTCAGAGAAGGTCATGCCGTTGGCAGCAGCCGGCGCGTAGGCCTTCATCCAGTCGAGATACTTCTGGATCGAATAGACGGCTGCGGGGCCATTGGTGTCGCCGCCGCGAGCAACGCAGGAGCCGACCGGACGCGAGTTTTCGTCGACCTTGATGCCCCACTCGTCCACAGGCTTGCCGTTCGGGATGCCGCGGTCACCGTTACCGGCCATCGACAGCCAGGCGTCGGTGAAGCGCCAGCCGAGAGACGGGTCCTTCTTGCCGTAGTCCATGTGGCCATAGACCTTCTTGCCGTCGACCTCGCGGCCGGTGAAGAACTCGGCGATGTCTTCGTAAGCAGACCAGTTGACCGGAACGCCGAGGTCGTAGCCATACTTGGCTTTGAAATCCGCCTTGTTCTTCTCGTCGTTGAACCAGTCGTAGCGGAACCAGTAAAGGTTTGCGAACTGCTGGTCGGGCAGCTGGTAGAGCTTTCCGTCCGGCGCCGTGGTGAAGGACTTGCCGATGAAATCGTCGACATCAAGGCCGGGGTTGGTGACGTCCTTGCCCTCGTTGGCCATGAAGTCGGTCAGGTTGCGGGCCTGCTGATAGCGCCAATGGGTACCGATCAGGTCCGAGTCGTTGATGTAGGCGTCGTAGATATTCTCGCCCGATTGCATCTGCGTCTGCAGCTTCTCGACAACGTCGCCCTCGCCGATCAGGTCATGGGTGAGCTTGATGCCGGTGATGGCGGTGAAGGCCGGAGCCAGCACCTTGGACTCGTATTCATGTGTGGTAAGGGTTTCGGAAACAACCTTGATTTCCATGCCGGCGAAGGGCTTCGCCGCATCGACGAACCACTGCATTTCCTTTTCCTGGTCGGCGCGCGACAGCGTCGAGAGATCGCCGACCTCCTTGTCCAGGAACTGTTTTGCCTCATCCATTCCGGCGAAGGCGGTGCCGGTCAGTGCCAGCAGCATGGCTGCTGTAGTCGTCAAGAGATGCCGTCGCATTATGTCCTCCCAGGGTTTGCGATTGCAGATGCGAATACCGGGCGCGGGGTCCGCGCCCATTTCTTGCCCTAGACGAAGCGGAAGACGCCGATTGCGTAGACCGCAGACAGGGCGAGAGCCCACCAAAGGTTCGGACCGACAAGCCCGAGCCAAGCGAGATGGATGAAAGCCGAACCGAGCAGCGACACGAACAGCCGGTCTCCGCGGGTCGTTTCGAAGTGCAGGATGCCGACCCGCGGATTTCCGCCGGGGGAGAGATACTCCCAGATCGCCATTGTGATCAGCAGAAGCAGAATGGAGCCGAAGAAGAGCGCCGTTGGCAGCGTCCATGCCATCCACGAGAGGTTCATGACGGTTTTCTCCTCAGACGCGGCCCAGGGCAAAGCCCTTGGCGATGTAGTTGCGGACAAAATAGATGACCAGCGCACCGGGAATAATGGTGAGGACGCCTGCTGCAGCGAGCACGCCCCAGTCCATTCCGGACGCTGACACCGTGCGAGTCATGGTCGCGGCGATCGGCTTGGCGTTGGTCGTGGTGAGCGTGCGGGCAATCAGCAGCTCGACCCACGAGAACATGAAGCAGAAGAATGCCGCGACGCCGATGCCGGAGGCGATGAGCGGCATGAAGATCTTCACGAAAAATTTCGGGAAAGAGTAACCGTCGATATAGGCGGTCTCATCGATTTCCTTCGGTACACCAGACATGAAGCCTTCGAGAATCCACACTGCCAGCGGTACGTTGAACAGGCAGTGGGCGATCGCGACCGCAATATGAGTATCGATGAGCCCGAAGGCTGAATAGAGCTGGAAGAATGGCAGCGCAAAGACAGCGGGCGGAGCCATACGGTTGGTCAGCAGCCAGAAGAACAGGTGTTTATCGCCGAGGAAACGGTAGCGTGAAAAGGCGTAGGCCGCCGGCAGAGCCGCGGTCACCGAGATCACCGTGTTCAGCACAACGTAGATGATCGAGTTGATATAGCCGCTGTACCACGAGGGATCGGTAAAGATCACCTTGTAGTTCCGAAGGGTCGGATTCTCCGGCCACAGCGAGAAGGTACCGATGATCTCCGCGTTTTCCTTGAAGCTCATGTTCACGAGCCAGTAGATCGGCAGGATCAAGAAGACGATGTAGAGCGTCGGGATGACCCAGGAGAAGTCGTTGCGGGTGTTTGCAGCACTCATTTGTCTCGTCTCCACCCTAGTTCTGCGCGTCGTGGCTGGTCATGACCGTGTAGAAGATCCATGACAGCAGCAGGATGATCAGGAAGTAGATGATCGACATCGCCGCGGCCGGGCCGAGGTCGAACTGACCGACCGCCATCTTGACGAGGTCGATCGAAAGGAAGGTGGTGGAGTTGCCGGGCCCACCACCGGTGACGACGAACGGTTCCGTATAGATCATGAAGCTGTCCATGAAGCGCAGCAGCACGGCAATAAGCAGCACGCGCTTCATCTTCGGAAGCTGGATGTAGCGGAATACGGACCAGCGGGACGCGCCGTCGATCTTGGCGGCCTGGTAGTAGGCATCGGGAATAGAGACCAGACCCGCGTAGCAGAGCAATACGACCAGACTCGTCCAGTGCCAGACGTCCATGACGATGACGGTAATCCAGGCGTCGGTCGGGTCCTGCACGTAGTTGTAGTCGAGGCCTAGGGCTTCGAGCGAACGACCGAGCAGCCCGATATCGACGCGGCCGAAGACCTGCCAGATCGTGCCTACGACGTTCCATGGGATGAGCAATGGCAAGGCCATCAACACGAGGCAGACCGGCACGCCGAGGCCGGATTTCGGCATGTTGAGGGCAATGAAGATCCCCAGCGGAATCTCGATCGCCAGAATGACGAGCGAGAAGATCAGGTTGCGCAGCAACGCGTCCCAGAAGCGGTCGGAATGCAGGATTTCCATGAACCAGTCGGTGCCGGCCCAGAAGAACTCATTGTTGCCGAAGGTATCCTGAACCGAGTAGTTGACCACGGTCATCAGTGGAATGACGGCGGAAAAGGCGACCAGCACAAGTACCGGCAGTACCAGGAACCAGGCCTTGTTGTTCCATGTTTTCTGCATCGATCAGCCCTCCGTCCCGACACGCCAGGAGTCGGCGTAGATGTTTATTCTCGCGGGCTCGAACGTGATCCGCGCCTCGGCGGGTATCTCGGTGTCCTCCGGGACGACGATCGCCACGGAGTGGCCTGCGAAACGGGCGCGAACGATCTTCTGGCGGCCGATATCTTCGACCTTGACGATGTCGACGGGCATGCCCTCGCGCCCCAGGCATACGAACTCAGGGCGAATGCCGAGTTCAACCTTGTTCGCCGCGCCGACGTCCGGAGCCGCGCTGAGCACGATCGTCTGGTCCCCGACCGTGGCCGAATTGCCATTCACTTTCGCCGGCAGCAAATTCATGCCCGGCGAACCGATGAAATAGCCAACGAAGGTGTGGCTCGGCCGTTCAAACAGCTCGACCGGCGTTCCGATCTGCACGATCTCGCCTTCATACATGACGACGACCTTGTCGGCGAAGGTGAGCGCCTCGGTCTGGTCGTGCGTCACATAGACCATGGTGAAGCCGAACTGCTTGTGAAGGCGCTTCAACTGAGAACGCAGAACCCACTTCATATGAGGATCGATGACCGTCAGCGGCTCGTCAAAGAGGATCGCGTTGACGTCATTGCGAACGAGGCCGCGGCCGAGCGAAATCTTCTGCTTCTGGTCGGCGGTAAGGCCTCGCGCCGTACGCTTGGCCCAGTCCGTCAAGTCGATCATCTCCAGAATCTCGCGCACGCGGCTGTCGACCTCGGCTTCGGAAACATGTCGATTGCGCAGGGGGAAGGCGAGATTGTCGTAGACCGTCATCGTGTCGTAGATGACCGGGAACTGGAAGACCTGCGCGATGTTACGGCGCTGCGTCGAAAGGTTGGTGACGTCGAGCTCATCGAAGAGGATGCGTCCCTCTGACGGTCTGAGGAGTCCCGATATGATGTTGAGCAAGGTCGTCTTGCCGCAACCCGAAGGACCGAGAAGGGCGTATGCGCCGCCGTCATTCCATTCATGATGCACTTCCTTCAGCGCGTAGTCTTTTTCGGACTTCGGTGTCGGGCCGTAGGCGTGGCGAATGTGTTCCAGGGAGATCTTTGCCATTTGTGCTCTCCTCAGGCAGCCGTGTCGGCCAGGCCGATTGCCCTGCCGTCAGGGGCGAAGGCCATCAGATGGCGGGTGTCGAGATGAAGCTCGACGACCTGATCCGGGTCGATGTCGTAAATGCCGTGCATGAGGGCGACCCATCGGGCGCCCATGAAGCCGACGTGGACGAAGCTTTCGGAGCCGGCGATCTCGGAGATCTGTGTCCGCGCCGACAGCTGCACCGCCGCAGTAGACGGTTGCAGTGACAGATGATGTGGCTGGAAGGCGATGGTCATGGGGCCGTCGGCGATCGGCGAAAGATGCGCCGGAACCGTAAACGCATCGGCATCGTTGACGCGGAACATGCCACCCGACTTCACAACCGCGAGCGTATTCAACGGCGGATCGGCGAAGGTCCGGGCGGTAACGAGATCGCTTGGTTTGCGATAGACGTCGATGGTTCGGCCAAACTGCGTGATACGGCCTTCCGAAAGCGTCGCGGTACTGCCGCCGAGAAGCAGCGCTTCGGACGGCTCTGTCGTCGCGTAAACAAAGATCGCGCCCGACTCGGCGAAGATACGCGGGAGTTCCTCGCGAAGTTCCTCGCGAAGCTTGTAGTCCAGGTTGGCAAGGGGCTCGTCGAGAAGAACGAGGCTCGCATTCTTGACGATCGCGCGCGCGAGTGCGGTACGCTGCTGCTGGCCGCCGGAAAGATTGAGAGGTGTCCGGTCGAGATAGGGTGTGAGCTTCAGGAGATCGGCCGCCCGCCGCACCTCGCGGTCGATGGTTGCCGCATCCTTGCCGGCAATGCGCATCGGCGAGGCGATGTTTTCGTAAACCGTGAGCGCAGGATAGTTGATGAACTGCTGGTACACCATTGCGACGTTGCGGTTCTGGACGCGCACGCCAGTCACGTCGGCGCCGTCGAAAAGAATCGCGCCACTCGTCGGTTTGTCCAGCCCTGCCATCAGGCGCATCAATGATGTCTTGCCCGAGAGCGTTGGCCCTAGAAGGACGTTCAGCGTACCTCGTTCAAGAACAAGATCGGTCGGGTGGATGTGAAAGTCTCCGCCCACCACCTTCGCGGCATTCCGCAGTTCGAGCATTACGGTTCCCGTGCCTCCTCACCGACGGGACCACATGCGCCTTATCCGGCCAACTTCGCCGGAACGGCAGCCATGTACTCCTCCAAATTCTTCGCTTCTTCCTGCGAGAGCCTGAGCCCCAGCTTCGTCCTCCGCCACAGCACGTCCTCGGACGTCCGGGCCCATTCCTGTATCATGAGCCAGCGGACTTCGCACTCGTAGAGGTCGTGGCCGAAGTGCCGGCCGAGATCCGCTATTGTCGTCGCACTGCCCAGCAGGTCATGCGCACGCGTACCGTAGGAACGGACGAGGCGCTCTGCGTGGCGCTCATTGAGGAATGGATAGTGTTCCTTGAGTCTGCGCACTTCCGCCGCGTAGTCGGTCGGAGCAAAGTCGCCGCCGGGCAGATTGCTGCGCGCGGTCCACCGTGTTCCTTTGACGCCGATCTTTTCGCCGATCTTTTCTACTGCGTGCTCGGCCAACCGCCGGTAGGTCGTAAGCTTGCCCCCGAAGACGTTGAGCAGCGGCGCCTCGCCCGTATTCCCTTCGACTTTCAGGACGTAGTCCCGGGTCGCCTCTTGCGCCTTACTTGCTCCGTCGTCGTAGAGCGGACGAACAGCTGAATATGACCAGACGATGTCGTCACTGCGAATCGGTTCGGCGAAGTACTCGCTTGCCGCCGAACAGAGATAGTTGATCTCTTCCGGCGTTATCCTCACGTCGCGTGGATCGCCGGTATAGTCGCGGTCCGTCGTACCGATCAGCGTGAAATCGCGCTCGTACGGGATCGCGAAAATAATGCGATTGTCGGGATTCTGGAAGAAATAGGCACGCGTGCCATCGAACTTCTTCCTGACGACGATATGGCTCCCCTGAACAAGGCGGACATTGTGCGCCCCCTTGTTGCCGACAGCCTCGGAGAGCACCTTGTCGACCCATGGGCCGGCGGCATTCACGAGCATGCGGGCTCTGACAGTGGTGACAGTTCCGCTTTCGCGATCTTGGATGTCTATCGACCAGCACTCTGCGGTCCGTCGCGCGGATACGACGCGGGAGCGGTTGAAGATGCGGGCGCCGCGGTCGGCGGCGTCGCGGGCATTGAGAACGACCATGCGAGCGTCGTCCACCCAGCCGTCGGAATATTCGAACGCCTTGCCAAACAGCGGCTTGAGGGGGCGGCCGGCCGGATCACGGCGCAGGTCGAGCGTCGCCGTTGCAGGCAGGAGCTTCCGCCCACCCAGGTGGTCATAGATGAAAAGGCCGAGCCGGATCAACCAGGCGGGGCGAATGCCGCCCTTCTGGAAGGGAAGGACGAAGCGCAAAGGCCAGATGATATGAGGTGCCATGGCCCAGAGCACCTCGCGCTCCATCAGCGCCTCCCGCACGAGGCGGAATTCGTAGTACTCAAGGTAGCGCAATCCGCCATGGATCAGTTTCGTCGAGCCGGATGAGGTACCCGAAGCGAAATCGTTCATCTCCGCCAGCGCGACCGAATATCCTCGCCCCGCAGCGTCTCGCGCGATACCACATCCATTGATGCCGCCGCCAATAACGAAGATGTCGTAAAGCCCTTGGACCACCATTTTCCCCGAAATTTTGCGCATTGCACAAATTAGTGCAATTGCGAAAACACAAGACAATTAAATTGAAAACAAATCGAATGTCAAACGAAAGTTTTCGCGCTTCTATGCCGCGTTGCCCGCGGCTGGAGCTTCGATCAGTTCGACATTGTTCTCCGAGCAAATCCGCCGGATGGATTCGAGAGGGCAGTGGTCGGTTATGAAGGTATGGACCTGGGAAAGATGGCCGATACGGACGGGTGCGGTGCGTTCGAATTTCGTCGAATCCGCAACGAGAATGACGTGACGAGCATTGGCTATGATCGCTTGCGCCACTTTCACTTCGCGGAAGTCATAGTCGAGAAGGGCGCCGTCAGCATCAATGGCGGAGGCCCCGATCACGGCGTAGTCGACCTTGAACTGTCGGATGAAATCGACGGCCGCCTCCCCGACGATACCGCCGTCGGAAGCGCGGACGACGCCGCCGGCAATGACCACTTCAATCGCTGGAAGAAGTCTCAACTTATTGGCAACGTTGATATTATTGGTAATGATCATCAGTTCTTGATGGCCCGCGAGAGCTTCTCCGACTGCTTCCGTCGTCGTGCCGATGTTGATGAATAGCGAGGCATTGTTGGAAATGAGCTTCGCGGCGGCGATGCCGATAGCCTGCTTCTCTTGGGCGGCGATCTGCCGGCGAGCCTCGTATTTCATGTTCACGGTGCCGGACGGAAGTGTCGCTCCGCCGTGGATACGTGACAAAACACGCGCGTCGCAGAGGTCGTTCAGGTCTTTGCGGATCGTCTGCGGTGTCACGGAGAAACGCAGCGCCAACTCCTCGACGAGCACGCGCCCATTGGCTTTTGCCATTTCGACGATCTCGGCCTGCCGACCAGTAAGGTACATTTCGGTTGCCTTTCGTTTCTTTCGGTAGTCGCGTGTGAGGCGAAAATGCACCCATGTCCGCCCGAGTGCAACCGGGTTTCTGCTCGTCTGCGCTTTTGCGTGGTAGCGCCGTTTGATAAAACCCGTCAGCCAATCAGCCTCACGAGCGTTTCCAGGCGGTCGGCGTCGCGCGGCAGCTTGTCTGTCCTTAACCGCGCAATGCGGGGAAAACGCATGGCGACACCTGACTTGTGCCGGGTCGAACGATTGATTCCCTCGAAGGCGACCTCGACGACGAAGCCATGGTCGGGCTCGGCGCGCAACGCCCGTACGGGGCCGAAGCGGTCGACGGTATTGTGGCGGACGTAACGGTCGAGCACGTCCAGTTCGGTATCGGTGAAACCGAAATAGGCCTTCCCGACGGGGACCAGCGTGTCTCCGTCCTCGCCCGCCGTCCACACGCCGAACGTAAAGTCTGAATAGTAGCTGGAGCGCTTGCCGTGCCCTCGCTGCGCGTACATCAGCACGGCATCGACGTTCAGCGGCTCGCGTTTCCACTTGAACCACGGACCTTTGACGCGTCCCGCCTTGTAGGTGCTGTCGAGGCGTTTGATCATGACGCCCTCGATGACCGGATCGGGAGGATTGCGTCTGTGTCTTTCCAACTCCTCCCAGCTGGAGAAGGGCACAATCGGTGAGAGGTCGAAACGCTCCTCCGGCGCCTGATCAATCAGGCGCGTGAGCCGTTCACGTCGGGCGAGGAACACTTCTCCACGGGCATCCTCCTTCCCTTCGAACAATACGTCATAAGCGCGCAGGAAGGCAGGATAGTCCTGCATCATGCGGGACGATACGCTCTTGCAATTCAACCGCTGCTGAAGGTCGGAGAACGTCCTCGTCGGCTCTCCCGACCGAGACGTGCCGCCCACCAGAAGCTCGCCGTCAATGACCCCTTCGAAGAGGGCCGAGTCGACCACGTCGGGAAAGGCAGTCGATATATCGTCGCCGGAGCGGGAATAGAGCACTCAGTTCGCGGGTTGCCAGGCCCGAATGGCTTCAAGCCCCTGTCGCAGCAGCCCCTGCGCCGCTTCCGCCGTCGGTGCTTCGACATAGCAGCGCATCTCGGGTGCGTTCCCCGACGGGCGGAAGTGGATCACTCGTCCGTCGTCGAGCGTGACGCGAAGTCCATCGATGTCGGTCGACGATTTCACCTTTCCGACGGGGGCAAGGAAGCTTGAAAGTGTCTCACTCGAGTGCCGCAGATGGTCCATCAAAGCGGCACTTCGCTCGGCGGCGAAATTCTCAATTCGGTCGCTGAGGGCAATCGGGAGATCGTACCTGTCGACGAGCTGCGAAAGCGACCATCTGTTCGCGACGGCAGAACCGAGGATCGTCAGCGCCGGCAGGAAACTGTCGCGGGTCGGCAAGGCCGCGATGGCTCGCCCATCGATTTCGAAGGTGGAGCCCAGCATCGTGCCACCATTGGCTTCGAAGCCGATCACGCCTTTGTCGCCTCGGGTCAGCGCCCTGTTCATCTCGGCAATGACGAAAGGAGAGCCTACGCGGGTTCGAATCACCTCGAATCCACCGATCGACTCGATGCCGGAATTGGATGTAACGGGCGTCACGACCGTCGTTGCATGGAGGTAATGTGCAGTGACCAGCCCGAGGAGGTCACCACGGAGTGGGCGCCCGGTTTCGTCCGCCACCAGCGGGCGGTCACCGTCGCCGTCGGTCGAAATGATCGCGTCGAGCCTGTGGTCGACAGACCATTTCAGGAGCAAGGCCTCCGTCTCTGCGGAGACCGCTTCGGTATCGACCGGGATGAACGTTTCGGAGCGACCGAGTGGAACGACGGTCGCGCCATATTGCCCGAAGACAGTCGTCATCATGTCACGGGCGACACTGCTGTGTTCATAGACGCCGATCCGCAGCCCCTCGAGTGCACCGCTTGGCAGAACCGAGAGATTGCGTTCCAGAAACAACTCCGTCGCCGCGGCTTCCTGGTTTTCGCCCATTCCTCTTTCGACCCTGTTGGCGGCTTCGTCACGCGCAAGCTCTGCCGCAAGGCGGGTGATGGCCGCCTCGTCGTCCTTGTCGATTTCGCCGTCCGGCCGGTAGAACTTGATCCCGTTTCTGTCGGCGGGAATATGTGAACCGGTGACCATGACCGCCGCCGCACCGATCTTTTGGGCGTAGAGTGCGAGCGCGGGCGTCGGAATCCAGCCGCAGTCGACCGGGACGAGACCGGCCCGACGGATCGCCGCCATGACCGTCGCAGCAATCTCGGGGCTCGATTCGCGGAAGTCGCGAGCCACTGCCACCACCCCGCCGGCGGGCAGGTGGTTCGAGCCGACAAGGAACCGGGCAAAGGCCGTGGCATAGAGCGCGGACACGCTTCCCACGAGTTGGGTCGAAAGACCGCGGAGCCCGCTCGTTCCGAATTTTGCAGCCATGCCCTTCTGATCCTCCCGCTGTGGTCGCTTGGTCTCGACGTCTTTATAGGTCGAGCAGCGAACGCGCTCAACTGCCCGCAGGTTCCTGCGGCGGAACGAAGTACGGCTCGCCCGGAGGATCAAAGGTTACAGGATGGTGACGTTGGCCGACAAAATGAAAAGAGCCCAGCGCGGGAGGAGGTGCGCTGGGCTCTCAAACTTGATCGGCAATTGGGAGGAGGAGGAGTATTGCCGATCCTATCTGACGACGCTGGGAGGAGGAGTGCGTCGCTTCGATGATCTGGAATATATCCGTATCGCTTTGGATGAACAGCGCATTTGCTGCAACGCAGCAGTGCGATCGATGCATAGCTTGTGATCTGTGCTGCGTGTCAGGTCATCATCGGGCCCGAGAAAGGCGAATGTCGGACAGGATATTCGGCTGAGCGGGAAAGAAAACGGGCGGCTGCGTCGTTGCCCACCTGCCAAACACGCATGGCTCGCCCGTCGCCGGACCTCCTATCGCGTGTTTCACCTGCATTTTTCCGTTTGCCAGAGGTGATGATCGAGAGGATTGTGGCGAACGGCGCGGCTGCCGGCCCGCTGTTATACATCGTTCGGAGTGTTTCCCGCATGAAGCCCAATGTTTTGCTCGTGACCGCCGACCAGTGGCGTGGCGACTGCCTTTCGTCGGTCGGTCATCCGGTGGTGCGGACACCCAATGTCGATCGACTGGCGGCGGAGGGCGTCCTGTTCCGGCGGCACTACGCTGGCGCCGCCCCCTGCTCGCCCGCACGGGCCTCGATCTACACGGGGCTTTACCAGATGAATCATCGGGTCTGCCGCAATGGTTCGCCGCTGGACGCGCGTTTCGACAACATTGCGCTGGCTGCACGGCGCGCAGGTTACGATCCGACCCTCTTTGGCTACACCGACGTTTCGCCCGACCCGAGGACGCTTCATCGGAACGATCCGCATCTGACGACTTACGAGGGGGTCTTGCCCGGTTTTACGACCGGCCAGATCCTGCTTGAGAACGAGAAGCATTGGCTGAGCTGGCTCCGGAGCCGCGGACATGCGGCGGCGTTCACCCGCGACGTCCACCGGACGGGAGACAAAGACGGTTGCGATGCGAACAACGGGGCGCCGGACTATGACGCGGAGGAGACGCAGACAGCCTTCCTCGCGGAGAGCTTCCTCCGCTGGATGGAGCAGCAGGACGCGCCCTGGTTTGCGCACGTATCATTTCTCCGACCACATCCGCCCTTCTGCGTTCCGGCTCCTTACAATGAGATGTTTGTGCCTGGCGACGGCCCGGCCTATGCGAGGGCGGCCCGGCGCGAGGACGAACGGGCGCTTCACCCGTTGCTTGCCTATGGTCACGAGTTCCTCGGCAAGTCGAGCTTCGTCTATGGCGCTTCGGGACTTGTTTCCGATTGGAGCAAGAAGGATTTCGATGTCATTCGTGCCGTCTATTTCGGCATGATTGCCGAAGTCGATGCCCAACTCGGAAGAATATTCTCCGCCCTGCGCGAAAGCGGCCGCTGGGACGAGACGATCATCATATTCACCTCCGACCACGGCGAGATGATGGGGGATCACTGGCTTCTCGGAAAGGGCGGCTTCCATGAAGGAAGCTATCATATTCCGCTTGTCGTCCGAGACCCGCAGGCGACCGCAGTCGGGCGACAGGTCGACGCTTTTACCTCGGCTGCCGATATCATGCCCACCCTGTGCGAACGCCTCGGCGTTGAACCGCGCAACCATCAGGACGGCGCGTCGCTTCTGCCGTTTATCGAGGACGCGCAACCCGCCGGCTGGCGCGATGCCGCCTTCTGGGAGTTCGATTTCCGCGAGGTCGCAACGGGCACTGCAGAGGACCATTTCGGCCTCCCTTCCAGTCGCTGCAATCTCGCCGTCATTCGCGACGAGGCATTCAAGTACGTGCACTTCGCAGGCCTGTCGCCTCTGCTCTTCGATCTCGCGAGGGACCCGATGGAACTGCAGAACGTTGCCGATGACCCGGCATATGCCACGATCCGGCTACGCTATGCCGAGAAGCTGCTCTCGTTGCGAGCCAGCCATCTTGACCAGACACTTGCCTATGTCGAGCTCACCGAAGAAGGTCCTGTCAGTCGACCGCGGCGATCGTGACATCACGAAACCGGTAGAGCGACGGCGCGCTTTGGGCTATAGCCAGCCGGACACGACAACTGCTCACGCTGGAGACATGGATGGCCCCGACGATCCGCTATCACGAAGGTGACATATCCGCCGCCGATGCTGGCCGCTATACGGGCGCGATCGCCATCGACACCGAGACGCTCGGACTGGTGCCGCGGCGAGACCGCCTTTGTGTCGTCCAGCTTTCGCCCGGTGACGGGGCGGCGGATATCATTCGTATCGCGGCCGGACAGACCGAGGCGCCCAATCTCGTGGCGATGCTCGCCGATCCGGAACGCCAGAAGATCTTTCACTTCGGGCGCTTCGATATCGCCGTTCTCTTCCACACCTTCGGCGTAACGACCGCACCGGTCTTCTGCACGAAGATCGCTTCGCGGCTCTCGCGCACCTATACCGATCGCCACGGTCTCAAGGACAATCTCAAGGAGATGCTCGAGGTCGATATTTCGAAGGCACAGCAGTCATCCGATTGGGCGGCCGAAATGCTCTCGCCGGCGCAACTCGAATATGCGGCATCCGATGTGCTCTATCTGCACGCATTGCGCGACAAGCTCACCGAGCGCCTGATCCGAGACGGCCGGATGGAGCATGCCGAGGCCTGCTTCGAGTTCCTGCCCACGCGGGCCAAACTCGATCTTCTCGGATGGGAAGAGACGGATATCTTCGCACACAGCTGATTTGCGGTTGGCGAGCTGCGTTCCCAGCTCCCGCCATCAGCGGGCAGTTTGGAAAGTCTGACGAAGGTCACTTTCACTTCGTGGGCCTGCTCGCGGCACCCAACCGGATCATCACTTCGTGCGGGATATCATAGCGCTTGATCGCGTCGGCCTGGCTGCGAAAGCCGCAGATTTCCCGCTGGACAAGAAATGACCAGACGAGGTCGGCGGCCTCTTCGAGAAGCCTCCGGCGCTCGCTGGTATTTTCCGGGATGGCTGGACAGGCTCTGAGGGCCTCCAGCGCCTTCTCGACTCTCACCCCCGCACGGGCCAAGGCGTCGGCTTTTTCAGCCATGAGCTCGTATTCGAGGGCGCTGAGTGGACTGCCGCCGGCCACGGAGGTCGACAGAGGGGGCGGACGCAGAGGCATGCTTCCTTCCTCGGCAAGGTGAACCGGTTCAGAGTCGCCTGCAAACTCGAACGAGGCAAGCACAATCGCCCGGATTTATGGCTAACGTTTCGTTAACGGACGTTTCTTAGAATCGCATCGGTCTGATGGATACCCCGCCTTCGGCGTGAAACGCGCTGCACCCGGCGACCAGCCATCCGCCCGCATGAGCGCGGCGCGACACTGCTATGGTTCCCGCCCCCGCTTTCTGATGCGAGACAAGTGCCGATGCTGCCCGCCGCGAGCGCCATACACTCTTCGATGGCCGATACACCACTTCCGGTGAGCAGAAGCGAGGCAAGTCGGACGATGACGTCTCCTTCGACTTCGGCGGAGCAAGGCACGGCGTCAATCTCCCGGAGGAGCCCGTCGCTCGAGGGACGACTGACAATCCTCGTCCTTTTGGCCCAAGAGCGCATTGTCGGTAACCTGGCTGGGCTTGCCGATCGCTTGGGAGAAAGACTTGGTTTCTCTCGCGGAGAGAACGAGAGCAATGGCAGCTTTGTCGTGCGCCTTCTATTGGCGATCAACGGTCTCCCGAAGGAGGAACGGAGCGCCTTGGGGAGCCAGCTCGCACAACTGGTAAAGGGGCTCCGTTTGGAGACGGTCCTTTCCGCTCTGCGCAACCCTGCAGGCCTGGACGCTGCGACGATTGCGATCGCCCTCGAAGCGAGCCGGGGGAACGATCCCGATCCCGCAGCGGGGCGCGTGGTATCATCCTACAGGCAGAATAGCGAGCAGGCACCCTGGTCCACCCGCCTGGCGCCATCGTACGTGCCGCAGCGAGCGTCGCCGTCGCTCTCCGCTTCGCTGGAAGGATCCGGAGCCGAGATAGATATGGCAGACGGGACGGCTGCTGCCAAAGCAACGTTCCAGCGGGAGGCGGGAGCCGTCCGCGGAGTCACGGCCGCAGCACCGTCGGCCGGAAACATCGAAGGTACGGCAACGCGCGAGGAATTGCCGGGTCGGGCGAAGGAATATGGGCCGCTTGTGTTCGATGAACCGCGTTCGAAGACGCCACCGGTTGCTTCAACCGGTCGGCAACTGTCATTGCCGCAACCAGACGCCAGTCGAACAGTGGCTCCACACGGCCCGGAACCGGGCGAGCGTGCTCCTCCCGGTGACGCCGGCGACATTGTTCGCGACGAGACCATGCGATCAGGTGATGTCCGGATGCGCACGTTCGAACCTCGGAGCTGGCCCGCCTGGATCGAGACGGATGGCGCCTTTGCAGCCGTGCGAAACAGGCTACCTCCGGGACCCTACCCAGAAGGCGGGGAAGGTGTTGTGCCTCCAGGTCTGAGCCCGGGGTTCCCTGGCTGGCTTGAGGAACCAGAGGGTGATCCGGACATCGCGGCCCTTGCGCGCCTGCTCAAGCATGTGCTGGAGCATGAGGAGCAAACGGCTGGGCCCGTCGAAACACCTGCCCGCAAGGCGATCGCGGCCGCTGCGCCGGATCGCAAGGCGGAGACATCCACGCCAGCGGCATCGTTGGGTCAGGAAGCCGGCGGCGACGAGATTAGGGAAGCCCGCGCGCAATCGACGCTGCCGGGAGACGCTCCGGCGCCGCTTCCGGCGACCGCGGAAGGGCGAATGCCTGCGGCAGCGCTGCTGCGGGATAGTCCGGCCTTCCCCTTCTTTGGATACGCCCTCTTCGCGGATGATGCCGTCTTTTCTGAGGAGGCGGCGAAACGCGGCCGAAGCGGCGAGCAGGATAGGGACGATGACCGTCGAGGCGAAGACGGGTCGGAAGAGCAGCCTGGTTCAGGGCAGACCACTGGATCGGAGGAAAACGGCGAGAACGACGTCGATGAAGAAGTCGATGACGAAGCAATCGCCGATCCGGTGTCAGCTTTCGGCGGCGAAATGGTACTGGCGCATTACCTCACCATGTCGATGCTGACCTGACGGGTGGTTTTCCGCAGTTCGGCAAAAGAAAACCCGCCGGTCGATAGACCGGCGGGTTATCGTTCTTCTGAAATCGCGAGCGCTTATTCGGCGTTGCCGCGGTTCTTGAGTGCGGCGCCCAGGATGTCGCCGAGCGAAGCGCCGGAGTCGGACGAACCGAACTGAGCGACGGCTTCCTTCTCTTCTGCGATCTCGAGAGCCTTGATCGACAGCATGACCTTGCGATCCTTCTTGGAGAAGTTGGTGACGCGAGCGTCGACAACCTGACCAACCGAGAAACGCTCCGGACGCTGTTCGTCGCGGTCGCGGGAGAGATCGGCACGACGGATGAAGGAAGTGATGTCCTCGTGGTTGACGAGCTTCACTTCGATACCGCCATCGTTGATGCCGATGACTTCGCAGGAAACGACGGCGTTCTTGCGCAGGTCGCCGGAAGCGGCAGCTTCACCGACCGAGTCGCGGCCGAGCTGCTTGATCCCGAGCGAGATGCGTTCCTTCTCGACGTCGACGTCGAGAACGACAGCCTTGACGACATCACCCTTGTTGTACTCTTCGATGACCTGCTCGCCCGGACGGTTCCAGTCGAGGTCCGACAGGTGAACCATGCCGTCGACATCGCCTTCGAGGCCGATGAACAGACCGAATTCGGTCTTGTTCTTGACTTCGCCCTCAACTTCGGTGCCGGCCGGGTGGCTGTAGGCAAATGCCTGCCACGGATTTTCCAGCGTCTGCTTGAGGCCGAGCGAGATACGGCGCTTGGACGGGTCGACTTCGAGAACGACAACGTCGACTTCCTGGCTCGTGGACAGGATCTTGCCGGGGTGTACGTTCTTCTTGGTCCAGGACATTTCGGAGATGTGGATGAGGCCTTCGATGCCCGGTTCCAGTTCGACGAACGCACCGTAGTCGGTGATGTTCGTGACGGTACCGGTGATCTTCTTGCCGACCGGGTACTTGGCGGCAATGCCGTCCCACGGATCCGCTTCGAGCTGCTTCATGCCGAGCGAGATACGGTGGGTTTCCTGGTTGATGCGGATGATCTGAACCTTGACCTGCTGGCCAATGGACAGGATCTCCGACGGATGGTTGACGCGGCGCCACGCCATGTCGGTGACGTGCAGCAGGCCGTCGATGCCGCCGAGGTCGACGAACGCACCGTAGTCGGTGATGTTCTTGACGACACCGTCGACAACCTGGCCTTCTTCGAGGTTCTGAACGATTTCAGAACGCTGCTCGGCGCGGGATTCTTCCAGAACGGTACGACGCGAAACGACGATGTTGCCGCGGCGCTTGTCCATCTTGAGGATTTCGAAGGGCTGCGGGTTGTGCATCAGCGGGGTAACGTCGCGGATCGGGCGGATGTCGACCTGGCTGCGCGGCAGGAACGCGACAGCGCCGTCCAGATCGACGGTGAAGCCACCCTTGACCTGGTTGAAGATGACGCCTTCGACACGTTCGCCGGCTTCGAACTTGGCTTCGAGCTTGACCCAGCTTTCTTCGCGGCGAGCCTTTTCGCGCGAAAGGACGGCTTCGCCGAGCGCGTTTTCGATGCGCTCGACATAGACCTCGACTTCGTCGCCGACCTTCAGCGAGCCGTCCTTGGCCCGTGCGCCGAATTCCTTGAGCGGAACGCGACCTTCGACCTTCAGGCCGACATCAACGATGGCGACGTCCTTCTCGATTGCCGTGATGATGCCCTTGGCAACATAGCCTTCGGCAAGATCGGTCTTGGCAAAGGACTCTTCGAGGAGGGCGGCAAAGTCCTCCCGCGTGGGGGTAGAAACAGACATGAAATCTCCTAAACGTGCCACATCAGGGCACGGGTCTGCGCCGGGGGTTAGCGTTGCACTTGCCATACATCTCGCCCGCCCTCTTGGGGCTGTCCGGCGCGGGGACGACGATGTCGGCGAAATCCGTCATATATGGAGCCGGCTCACCGGCTTCCAGATCCCTGTTTCTGCGCCAAGGCAGCATCGATGATCGACTTGGCCGCGTGAAACGCCGCTTCTATACTCATTTCTGAGGTATCAAGCAAGTGCGCGTCTTCGGCGGGCCGTAACGGGCTATCGGCCCGTCCCATGTCGCGCTCGTCGCGCTTCTTTACGTCGGCACAAACCTCGTCGAAGACCGCCGAGCCTCCGCCGGCGACGATCTCGTCAAAGCGGCGCTTGGCTCGCACCTCGGGTGAGGCCGTGACGTAGAGTTTCACCGGCGCGTTCGGGCAGACGACCGTGCCGATATCCCGGCCGTCGAGCACGGTGCCGGGCAATTTGGCCGCGAAGCGTCGTTGCGCCTCGACAAGCGCACGACGAACGGCAGGCATGACTGCGATCCTGGATGCAGCCTCTCCGATTTCGTGCCGGGCAAGGATCGCTCGATCGAGTCCCGAGAGGTCCAGTTCGCGTGCGATCTCTTCGGCAACGGCCTCGTCGTCGAGCGGCAAGCCGGCGTCGAGAAGAGCCTTTGCCGTGGCGCGGTAGGTGAGGCCCGTGTCGAGGTGATGAAAACCGTAATGCGCCGCGATCAGGCGGGAAAGCGTTCCCTTGCCTGCGGCTGCCGGACCGTCGATGGCTATGGTAAAGGAAGAGGTCATGCAGGTTCACTTTCGAGCGCTTCGATCGTCACGCCCATGTTCGTCATCAGGAAATGAAGTCGGAGAAAGACGACTTCGATACTGGGCGTCCTTTGCGGCTCTCTGAGGGTCGGCGCGGGGCCGGCGCGCTGCGGATGCTGCGGCGGAGTTGCTGAAACGCCGGGTCGTTACCATATGTGGCGCGAATGGTCATCCCCGCTGTGCCAAAATGCTGGAAACCTGCGGGCGAAGATTGCCTTTGACAGGAGAGATTGCAACGATTAAGGGGACCGGCTAACAGTTTGACCGGTTGAATGCCGGATTGGCGACGAACGCCGTTATTCTTCAGGAATTCAAGAGGCTTTGACAGTGGCGAAAGCAGAACTTGGAACTAAGCGCACTTGCCCCGACACCGGCAAGAAATTCTACGATCTGAACAAGGATCCGATCGTATCACCTTACACCGGCAAGTCCTGGCCGTTGTCGTATTTCGAAGAAACCTCCGTTGCTTCGATCATGGAAAAGGCCGAGGAGGAGGAAGTCGCGGAAGTCGATACCGAGAATACGGATGTCGAATTGGTTTCGCTCGAAGATGCTGATGACGCCGGTTCGGGCGATGATCTCCCGGACCTCGGCGATGACGAGGTCGAACTCGGTGATGACGACGACGACACCTTCCTCGAGGCGGATGAGGACGACGACGACGAGGACATGACCGGCATCATCGGTGTGGCCGGCGACGACGACGACGTCTGATCATGTGTTTACCGGCCCGGAGATAAAAGTTTCCGGGCCGGTCATTTTTCGGCTTGCCATCTTCCGAATCCGGAAGTAATAAGCCGCCACCCGCCGGGCAGCGAAGCCCGAAAGGTTCCCGGAACCGGCAGATGCCGGACCCTTGATGGGGCTATAGCTCAGCTGGGAGAGCGCTTGCATGGCATGCAAGAGGTCAGCGGTTCGATCCCGCTTAGCTCCACCAAATCTTCCATTTTTCACGATCTGCCTTGAAGAACGGTCGCCGAGATGCGGGACGACCTATGCTTGATGTCGAGCATCAGACCGTTGACCCTTTGCCGGTTTTTCCCGCAGTCTCTATCTGATTTTTCAGACGCCTGTTTATCCGCGCTGAGTTGTGCGGATGGGTCGGCGCCCCGTTGGAGTGAGGCGTCGGGCACTCGTTCCGCGATCGAGTAACGCTCCAGTGCCTCTGGGGTATGCGATCGTCGCGTTGCGAGCAATCAGCCATACATTCCGTTCGGGATCTTGTCGTCAGGAAAGTGACGAGAAGGCGATGCGGACGACGATGCGCGCATGCGCTTCATTGCTAGCCGAGGAGTTCTCCGCGGCCGTTGCTCTGACCTCTGTCGATCTGGCACCAGTCGGTGATGCGTGTGACGTCGAAGCGTGCCTCGCGATCCTTCAACTGGACGCGCAGCTTGCCCTCGTCCACACCGAGCGGGACGCCGACATAGATTCGATTGTTTCCGGCTTCATCCAGAATGTCTATTGCGAAGCGCATGGAATCTCCGGCCCGACGCCTTCATATTTGGATCACTTTATTCAAACTACTTTCGCTTCGTTATCTTGAGCGAAGCTTATTGAGCTAACCTGGCATTTGCGGTTTGCCAAAATCGAACGGGTAATAGATCGTGTTCCTATCGTCGAAGTTGTTCTGGATCGTCGCCCAGCCACTGTCCCTCGCATTCCTTGCCACCTTTGCCGGTGCCGCGTGTGTTGCGGCGCGTCGATCGCGGGCGGGACTTCTTTTCCTCGGTGCGGCTCTGGCCCTGCTCTTCGTGACGCTCTACACCTCTGCCGGGACTGTGGCTCTGCAACGGCTGGAGGCGCAGATTCCGCGACCGGTGCGGGACCCGGAGGAAGTTGGTTGCATGATCGTCCTCGGTGGCGCCTTCGAGACAGAGGTAACGACCACGCGTGGCGGTTTTGAGCTGAATCAGGCCGCCGATCGCTTCGTCGAAGCGCTGCGCCTTGCATTGAAGTTTCCGCAGTCGCGCATTCTTGTTTCCGGAGGCGACGGCTCTTTCAGCGGCGCTTACGAGGGTGACGCCGCCGCCGCCCGGCGTTTCTTTTCCGGCTTCGGCATCAGCGAAAGTCGCCTGATCAGCGAGTCGGCGTCGCGAACGACCTTCGAGAATGTCGTCAACAGCAGTCGGCTGTTGGCCGATCCGGCATTGCGGGGATGTCTTCTGATCACCTCCGCCTTCCACATGCCGCGATCCCTCGCGCTGTTCCGCAAGGCGGGGATAGATGTGACACCGTGGCCGACCGATTATCGAACGAGCGGAAGCGCCATCCTGCGCCTCGACGTCACGCAGCCGATGCTCAACGCCCAGCAAACGGCCACTGCCATGCGCGAGTGGATCGGCCTTCTGGCCTATTATCTGACTGGACGGACGGCGTCAGTGTTGCCGTAGTGTCTATCGTCGAACTATTTCCTGCTGATCGTCACGAATTTCGTGCCGCGCACGCGAACAGTCATCTCGCACGGAGCGCTGTCGGTTCGCTCACAGAAGCGCGGATGCATCTTGAAAACGAAGACCATGTTGCCGAACCGCTTGACGAAGTCGTAGCCGTAGACCTGCGCGGTTGCGATCAGCAGGTAGCCGCCCTCCTTGACCTGGACGTAGAAATTGTGGGGGCATCCGTCCTCGTTGCAGGCCGGTCCGCGTTCACCGTCGCACGTGTACGCGCCGTGGTCGGAGATCGCGTCAATGATCCCGTCGTTGTTGATGTCCAGCCGTCGGATGAAGCCATCGCGAAACTCGGCGACCTTGCATTGGGAGCGAAAGTGGTCTTTCTCGTAGATCTCGGGATCGCTGACGAGACTCTGCTGGGCGGTGGCCGCAAGAGGCGCGCCAAGCAGAAGCGCAGTTTGCAGGAAGGCAAGCAGCAATTGTTTCACGGCAACCGTCCGAACGAATGAGAGGCCAATCGACCGGCATGATGACGTCCCTGGCTTGTGCCGCCCTGACCCGAGGTGAAACTCAGAAAGGCTATCGATGACGTTGCTCGGCTTTCTCGACTACGCAGGCGTGGCCGTCTTCGCCGCAACTGGCGCATTGTCGGCATCGCGCAAGGAACTCGACGTGATCGGCTTCCTGTTCCTCGCTGCCGTAACGGGCATTGGCGGCGGCACGCTGCGGGACGTCGTACTCGGCAGTCTGCCGGTCTTCTGGGTGATCGATCCCGGCTACATCCTCGTCTGCGTGTCGATGGGTGCACTGGTCTTCTTCACCGCACACCTCTTCGAATCTCGCTATCGACTGCTGATCTGGCTCGATGCCATCGGGCTTTCGGCCTATTGCGTCATGGGCGCTGCCAAAGGTCTGGCGGCCTCCGGCTCGCCGACCGTGGCGATCGTCACCGGCACCCTGACGGCAGCAGCCGGCGGCATACTGCGCGATATCATCGCCGGCGAGCCTTCGGTTCTGCTTCGTCCCGAGATATACGTTACGGCGGGCCTTGTCGGAGCATGTGTATTTACTGGAGCGACAGTCGCTGGAGCGCCGGTTTTCGTGGCGTCCGGGGCTGGTGCTCTGACGGCATTCGCGATTCGCGGGGGTGCCCTGCGCTTCGGCTGGAGCTTTCCCCGCTACAAACCGAGGCCCGGCAGGTCGCCGGAGGACGTATTGCGATGAGGGGGTAACCGGAGGATTACGCGCCCTTTTGCCGCAGGCGGATGACCACGTCGACGTGACTGATCTCCAGACCTTCGGGAGGTTCCGGCAGGTTGTCGATCACGATATTGCTCACCGGGATGTCGAGGACTTCGTTCTCTCCCTCAATGAAGAAGTGATGATGGTCCGAGACGTTGGTGTCGAAATAGGTCTTGGCGCTTTCGACGGCGAGCACGCGGATAAGGCCGGCTTCCGTGAACTGGTGCAGGGTGTTGTAGACGGTCGCAAGAGACACGGGAACGTCAGCCGCAAGGGCTTCTTCGTGTAGTTCCTCGACCGTCAGGTGTCGATCACCCTTGGCGAAGAGCAGGCTGGCGAGCGCAATGCGCTGGCGCGTGGGACGAAGCCCAGAGCGACGCAGTCTCGCTTCCGTTTCCTTGAGGCGTTCTGCCATCATGGAGTTGCTCTCCGGTTCTACTCGAATGCTGGTCTTCTTGTTTAGCGATATAACTTCTAAGCGGGAGGCTTTCAATACTTCAGTGCAGGTATACGGCGGCAGGGCGCCGGAGATACGGTATTTTCCTCCGATTGACTCTGGCCGCGCCGCGATGCTTCCTGTATGGCCACGGCTGAAATATGCGGCTTGAGGCGAGAGCAAGGCTGTCCAACGGCCGACAGGGGCGATTGTGGGACTTCATTTTGTCCCTATCTTGCTCTATGGGTCCAACATTCGCGCAAGCCTGGGGACGACGAAGAAGAATGAAACCGAGACAATCCAGCTACAACTACGAAGAAATCCTGTCCTGTGGTCGCGGCGAGCTTTTCGGCCCCGGCAATGCGCAGCTCCCCCTGCCACCGATGCTGATGGTCCATCGTATCACGGACATCTCGGAAACCGGCGGCGCATTCGACAAGGGCTATGTCCGCGCCGAATACGACGTCCACCCGGACGATTGGTATTTTCCCTGCCACTTCCAGGGCAATCCGATCATGCCCGGCTGCCTCGGGCTCGACGGCATGTGGCAGCTGACTGGCTTTTTTCTCGGCTGGCTGGGTGAAGAGGGTCGCGGCATGGCGCTCTCCACCGGTGAGGTGAAGTTCAAGGGTATGGTCCGTCCTCACACCAAGCTCTTGGAGTACGGCATCGACTTCAAGCGGGTCATGCGCGGCCGCCTCGTGCTGGGGACTGCCGACGGCTGGCTGAAGGCGGATGGCGAGATCATTTACCAGGCGACCGACCTTCGCGTAGGTTTGTCGAAGGATAAGACGGCCTGATCTCAGGCACCGTCCAATTGTGATAACGAGAAGGTCTGTTGAGATGAGAAGGGTAGTTGTTACGGGTCTGGGTATCGTTTCCTCCATCGGGAACGACGCCGCAGAGGTTACGGAATCCCTGCGCAATGCGAAGTCCGGAATCTCCTTCTCTCCCGATTTTGCCGAGCACGGTTTCCGCTGCCAGGTCTGGGGGAAGCCCACGCTGGACCCCACCGATCTTGTTGATCGCCGCGCGATGCGTTTCCTCTCTCAGGGGGGGGCATGGAACCACGTCGCGATGAAGCAGGCGATCGCTGATTCGGGGCTTGAGGAATCCGATATCAGCGGTAATGAACGCACCGGCATCATCATGGGCTCGGGCGGTCCGTCCACGCGCACCATCGTCGAGGCAGCCGACATCACCCGCCAGAACAACAGCCCGAAGCGCATCGGCCCGTTTGCCGTGCCCAAGGCCATGTCGTCGACCGCGTCGGCGACGCTCGCCACCTGGTTCAAGATCCATGGCGTAAACTACTCGATCTCGTCGGCTTGCTCGACTTCGGCGCATTGCATCGGCAATGCGGCCGAAATGATCCAGTGGGGCAAGCAGGACGTGATGTTCGCCGGTGGCCATGAGGATCTCGACTGGACCATGTCGGACCTCTTCGATGCCATGGGTGCGATGTCTTCGAAGTTCAACGACACGCCCGGCAGTGCATCACGTGCCTATGACGCCTCGCGTGACGGCTTCGTCATCGCCGGCGGCGCCGGCGTTCTCGTTCTGGAAGAGCTGGAACACGCCAAGGCCCGCGGCGCCAAGATCTACGCGGAAATCGTCGGTTACGGAGCGACCTCGGACGGCTACGACATGGTCGCACCGTCGGGTGAAGGCGCCATCCGCTGCATGCGGCAGGCACTCTCGACGGTGACGGGGGAGATCGACTACATCAACACCCACGGCACGTCGACACCGGTCGGTGACTCCAAGGAAATCGGCGCGATCCGCGAAGTGTTCGGGACAAAGATCCCGCATATCCAGTCGACCAAGTCGCTGACTGGTCATTCGCTGGGCGCTGCCGGTGTTCAGGAGTCGATCTATGGGCTTCTGATGATGCAGGAACGTTTCATCGGCGAAAGCGCGCACATCAGCGAACTGGACCCGGAATTCGACGGTGTCCCGATCGTCCGCAAGCGGATCGACAACGCCAAGATCGACACCGTGCTCTCGAACTCCTTCGGCTTCGGTGGCACCAACGCCACGCTCGTGTTCCAGCGTCACAATGGATAACGGAATGATTGCCTCTATGCAGGGAAAACGCGGCCTCATCATGGGCGTCGCGAACAACCACTCTATCGCCTGGGGTATTGCCAAGGCGCTTGCCGGCGCTGGCGCCGAACTCGCCTTCACCTACCAGGGTGAAGCTTTGGGCAAGCGCGTGAAGCCGCTTGCTGCCGAACTCGGCTCGGATTTCCTCCTGCCTTGCGATGTGGAGGATCTCGCTTCCGTCGACGCAGTTGTCGCGGCCCTGAAGGAGCGCTGGGGCACGCTGGATTTCGTCGTTCACGCGATCGGCTTCTCCGACAAGAACGAATTGAAAGGGCTCTACGCGGACACCTCGCGTGAGAATTTCGTGCGCACGATGGTCATCTCCTGCTTCTCGTTCACGGAGATTGCCAAGCGTGCCGCCGAGATCATGTCAGACGACGGATCGATGCTGACACTGACCTACGGTGGTTCGGTTCGCATCATGCCGAACTACAACGTCATGGGTGTCGCCAAGGCGGCGCTGGAGGCGTCCGTGCGCTATCTCGCCGGCGATTATGGTCCGCGTGGCATCCGCGTCAACGCCATCTCCGCCGGTCCGATCCGCACACTTGCCGGTGCAGGGATCGCCGACGCCCGCGCGATGCTGTCCTGGCAGCAGAAGAATTCGCCGCTCCGCCGGACGGTGACGATCGAAGACGTGGGCGGTTC
This sequence comes from Ciceribacter lividus, assembly GCF_003337715.1. Lineage (GTDB taxonomy): Bacteria > Pseudomonadota > Alphaproteobacteria > Rhizobiales > Rhizobiaceae > Allorhizobium > Allorhizobium lividum. Next base: position 275,651 of record NZ_QPIX01000007.1, on the reverse strand, counting down.
TGCTCTCTACCTGCTGTCCGATCTCTCGCGTGGCGTGACCGGAGAGATCCACTACGTCGACTCCGGCTACAACATCACGTCGATGCCGACTGTCGATCTCTTGAACAAGGCCGACACGGAATAGATTTCCGGAAAGACGAAGAATAGAGAAGCCCGGCGCTGATCGCAGCACCGGGCTTCTGCCGTTTCATGGGACCGAGCCGTCAGGCCTTCATTTCTTGGCCCATAGAATCTTGTAACGGGCGTTACGACAGGTCTCTCCGTGTTCGCGGAAGTTCTCGCCGAGTGTCGCCTCGTAGGGAAGGCCGCGATTGGCGACGAGCATCAGCGTTCCACCGCCACGCAGTGCCTGACTGGCGGCGGTGATCAACGCCTTGCCGAGCGATGGTTCGGCTGCGTGTCCCTCGTGGAAGGGTGGATTCATGATGACCAGGTCGTATTTCTCCCTGATCGGCTCGCGCGCGAGATCCTGCCAGAAGAAACGTGCAGAGACGTCCGGGCAGTTCGCCGCCATGTTGGCCTTGGCGCATTCGAGCGCTTGGTAGTCGGCTTCGAAGAGGTCGATACGGTTGACCCGGGGGGAGCGCTCCGCAAGCATGACGGAAAGATAGCCCCAACCGGCTCCGAGATCGGCAGCATTGCCGTCGAAGTTTTCCGGCAGGCGGCCTGCGAGCAGCTCTGAACCGGCATCGATGCGGTCGTGGGAGAACATGCCGGCAACGGTGCGAAAACGGCCGTCAACCGTGACATGGGCCGCCTCGAGCACGCCGACCGCCGCCGACCGCTCCTCGGGAACAACGAACCATAGCGCCACACCATGGTACTTCGGCATATGGTCTACGACGAGCCCAAGTGCATCAAGGCGCTTGCGCAGCGGCTGAATGCCATCCTCCTTGCCGCCTGCCACGACGATGAGGCCTCCCGTCTTTGTACGCTTCAATGCCTCGGCAATCCGGTTCTCGTTCTCGCCGCGATGCTTTCCGCAAAGGACCAGAGCGCCGTCGTAGCCGTCTCCCTCCGGCAGAGGCAGTGGCTCGGCGCCTGCAGCCTCCAACTGGAGGTAGGCCGGGCGTAGCCCCTGCACGGCGACGACCGCCGCCGCGAAGCCGCTCGGAGGGGCAATTCCGGCTTCTGCACCAAGGAACAGAAAGCGCTCTCCTGCCTGCGGCATCGGCAACACGTCGGAAGCGAAGGGGTGGAACAGGGTCTTCAGGGTATCGCGGCTCATGGCTCGGTCTTCTCTCTCGGCGAACAAAAAAGGCGCGGAATTTCTCCCGCGCCTCGGATCGGGGACGAAACGTGCTTATTCGGCAGCCTCGCCGTCGTCCTTCTTCTTCTCGGCAACGATTTCCTTGCCGGTCGCCTGGTCCACGGCCTTCATCGACAGGCGGACCTTGCCGCGTTCATCGAAGCCCATGAGCTTGACCCAGACCTTGTCGCCTTCCTTGACGACGTCCGTGGTCTTGGCGACGCGCTCGGAAGCGAGCTGCGAAATGTGGACGAGACCGTCGCGAGCGCCGAAGAAGTTGACGAACGCGCCGAAGTCCGCGGTCTTGACGACCGTCCCTTCGTAGATTGCACCAACTTCCGGCTCTGCCACGATGGAGTGGATCCACTTGCGGGCAGCCTCGATCTCCTTGCCGGAAGACGAGGCAATCTTGACGGTGCCGTCGTCTTCGATGTTGATCTTCGCGCCGGTCTTCTCGACGATTTCGCGGATGACCTTGCCGCCGGAACCGATGACTTCGCGGATTTTGTCGACCGGAATGTTCATAACTTCGATGCGTGGCGCGAATTCGCCGAGTTGGCCGCGGCTCTCGGTGATGGCCTTCGCCATTTCGCCGAGGATGTGCTTGCGACCGCCCTGCGCCTGGCCGAGTGCAACCTTCATGATCTCTTCGGTTATACCGGCGATCTTGATGTCCATCTGCAGCGAAGTGATGCCATCCGCCGTGCCGGCGACCTTGAAGTCCATGTCGCCGAGGTGGTCTTCGTCGCCGAGGATGTCGGAAAGAACGGCGAAACGATCACCTTCGAGGATGAGGCCCATGGCAATGCCGGCGACGGGCTTGGACAGCGGAACGCCGGCGTCCATGAGAGCGAGCGAGGTGCCGCAGACGGTCGCCATCGAAGACGAACCGTTCGATTCCGTGATCTCGGAGACCACGCGCAGCGTGTAGGGGAACTGCTCGGCGGTCGGCAGCATCGGGTGGATTGCGCGCCAGGCGAGCTTGCCATGGCCGATTTCGCGACGGCCCGGGGAGCCCATGCGACCCGTTTCACCGACCGAGTAGGGCGGGAAGTTGTAGTGCAGCATGAAGTTTTCTTTGTACATGCCGGTCAGGCTGTCGACATACTGCTCGTCTTCGCCGGTGCCGAGCGTGGCAACGACGATGGCTTGGGTTTCACCACGGGTGAAGAGGGCCGAACCATGGGTGCGCGGCAGGAGGCCGACCTCCGCGATGATCGGGCGAACGGTCTCGAGATCACGCCCGTCGATACGGCTCTTGGTGTCGAGAATGTTCCAGCGGACGATCTTCGCCTGCAGGTGCTTGAAGACGGCGCCGACTTCTTCGGCCGAGTACTTGGCTTCGCCTTCTTCCGGAAGGAAGTGAGCCTTCACCTTGGCCTTGACGGCATCGACAGCGGCGTAACGCTCGGCCTTCTGCGTGATCTTGTAGGCGTCACGCAGTTCGGCTTCGGCGATCGAGAGCATCTCGGCTTCGAGCGCGGAATGATCTTCCGGCTCGAATTCACGCGGCTCCTTGGCAGCGACTTCGGCGAGCTTGATGATCGCATCGATGACCGGCTGGAAGCCGCGGTGACCGAACATGACCGCGCCGAGCATGACGTCTTCGGGCAATTCCTTGGCTTCCGATTCGACCATCAGCACCGCGTCCTGCGTGCCGGCGACAACGAGATCGAGGCTCGATTCGTCCATCTCGTCGAGATGCGGGTTCAGAACATATTCACCGTTGATGTAGCCGACGCGGGCGCCGCCGACCGGGCCCATGAAGGGTACGCCGGAGAGCGTGAGTGCAGCCGAGGTGGCGACCATCGACAGGATGTCCGGGTTGTTTTCGAGGTCGTGCTGGATGACGGTAACGACGACCTGCGTGTCGTTCTTGTAGCCTTCCGGGAAGAGGGGGCGGATCGGACGGTCGATCAGGCGGGAAACGAGCGTCTCGTTCTCGGAAGGACGACCTTCGCGCTTGAAGTAACCGCCCGGGATCTTGCCGGCAGCATAGGTCTTTTCCTGGTAGTTGACGGTGAGCGGGAAGAAGTCCTGGCCGGGCTTCGGCGCCTTGGCCGAAACGACGGTGGCGAGAACGACGGTTTCGCCATAGGTCGCGAGAACGGCGCCGTCGGCCTGACGGGCGATCTTGCCGGTTTCGAGCTTCAGCGGGCGGCCTGCCCACTCGATTTCTACGCTATGAATGTCAAACATTGTCTTTTCCTTCTCCGCGGAAAGCAGCGCTCATGTTCCTTCTTGCGGAACAGGCCGTCGCGGCCGCGGGAATGCTGACGTATCACGGGCAAGACAGCAGGAAGCTCTTCAGGTGGCTCATGGCGTCAGCGGTACGATATTCCGCGCCATCACGCCCCGCGCGCTCTCGAAGCCGAAGCCTCGTTGCGCGTGCCAGACCATCCTGGCAAAAGCACCCGGCAATCCTGCCCCATGACAGGTCATCGGTTGGTTCTGGCGGCACCGGCCCATCCGGCCCGCCCTATGTTGCTGCCCGGGAGCAGTTTCGCTCCGGCCGGGCCTTCGGGACATTAGTCCCGATAGAAAGCCGGCGGACCTCCGCAAGGAAGTCCGCCGGAACATGTTAGCGGCGAATGCCCAGGCGAGCGATCAGGCCGTTGTAGCGGGCCTCGTCCTTCTTCTTGAGGTAGTCAAGAAGCGAACGACGGCTGGAAACCAGGGTCAGAAGGCCACGGCGGGAGTGGTTGTCCTTCTTGTGGCCCTTGAAATGTTCCGTCAGGTTGTTGATCCGCTCGGTCAGGATCGCGACCTGTACTTCCGGCGAACCCGTGTCGCCTTCCTTGGTCGCATATTCCTTGATCAGGGCAGCCTTGCGCTCTGCAGTAATCGACATCGCAGTATCCTTTCAATGTCAGGAGAGAAGACGCCATATGCCGAGATGTCGTCCAGCATTGGCCATGAAAAGCAGGTGGACGGACCGCCATGCTGGCGCTGCCTATAAACCATTCAGGCGAGAATTGGAAGCGCTGATTACAGGCTGCCGCTTCAGGTAAAAACCCGCCGTGGATGAAACTCTCCACCGGCAATCTCGCCGATCGCGACCAGCTTCCCAGCGGCAAGCGCCACCGCTTCCGGCTCCGCAACTGGTGCATCGCGACCACGCAGGATGATCGGATTGCCCATGCGAAGACGATGCGCCTGATCCTCGCTCACCCTGATCTGCGGCAAGGCGGCGAGCGCCTCGCTGGTGTCGATGAGAAATTCGTCCAGCGCCGCCAGCCGCTCGTCGCGGTCCTCGATTTTTTCCAGTGCGACAAGGTCCGCCAGCGGAACCATGGTCTCTTCCGCAAAGGGGGCGACATAGGTGCGCCGGAGGAGAGATATATGGCCGTAGCAACCGAGGTCGCGGCCGAAGTCGCGGGCAAGCGAGCGCACATAGGTGCCCTTGCCGCATTCCACCTCGAAATGTGCCTGGTCCTTCTCGCACTTCAGCAATGTCAGGCGGTGAACCTCGACTTCGCGCGACGGGATGTCGACGGTCTCGCCGTCACGTGCCAAGTCATAGGCGCGTTCGCCTGCGATCTTGATTGCAGAGAACTGCGGAGGCACCTGCGAGATGACGCCGGTGTACCGTGGCAGTAGCGCTCGTATCGCCTCTTCGGTCGGCCGAGCCGTGGATGTCTGCGTTACGTCGCCTTCGAGATCGTCGGTCGAGCGCTCTTCGCCCCACGTGACGGTGAACTCGTAGATCTTTCTGCCGTCCATGACGTAAGGAACGGTTTTCGTCGCATCACCGAGCGCAATCGGAAGCATGCCCGAGGCGAGCGGATCGAGCGTGCCGGCGTGGCCGGCCTTCTGGGCGTTGAACAGCCACTTGATTTTGGAAACCGCTTCCGTTGAACCGAAATCGGCAGGCTTGTCGAGGATCAGCCAGCCCGAAACGGGGCGGCCCTTGGGCTTGCGAGGCTTGGACATGCGTCTCTATTCTTGTTCGTCGTCTCGGTCGGCGTCGAGATCTCGGCTGACTTCGGGCGAGCGCAGCAGCGCATCGATCTTCTGGTAGTTGTCGAAACTGGTATCATCGCGGAAGCGAACTTCCGGCATGTACTTCATCTGCCGCAGTTGCGGGCCGAGGCGGCCACGAATGTACTTCGCATTGCGGTTCAGCGCATCGATGACCGCATTGTGGTCGGGGACGCCGAGCGGCGTCACATAGGCCGTGGCAATCTTCAAATCCGGCGACATGCGGACCTCGGAGATGGAAATCACGGTCTTTTCGATCAGTGGATCGCGTACTTCGCCGCGCTGCAGAACCTGGGTGATCGCGGCGCGAACCTGTTCTCCGACGCGGAGCATGCGCTGGGATGGAGCGGAAGAGGTTGGTCTGGTCATCGTCATCCTGCCTTAAACAAAGCGAGCGCCGGATCGCCGGCGCCCGCAACTTGTTCGGATTGTGATCGCCGGCTTTAGAGCGTGCGCGTAACGTGCTCCACGCGGAAGCACTCGATAACGTCCCCGGCACGGATGTCTTCGTAGTTCTCGAAGGCCATGCCGCATTCCTGCCCGACAGGTACTTCCGAGACTTCGTCCTTGAAGCGCTTGAGCGTCTTGAGCTTGCCTTCGTGGATGACGACGTTGTCGCGTACCAGGCGTACACCTGCGCCACGCTCGACCTTGCCTTCGGTGACGCGGCAACCCGCGACCTTGCCGACCTTGGTGATGTTGAAGACCTCGAGGATCTCCGCATTGCCGAGGAAGGTCTCGCGCCGTTCCGGTGAGAGAAGACCCGACATCGCCGCCTTCACGTCATCCACCAGGTCGTAGATGATGTTGTAGTAGCGGATCTCGATGCCGCCGCGTTCAGCCGCCTGGCGGGCTTGCGTGTTTGCGCGGACGTTGAAGCCGATGATGGCAGCGTTCGACGCCTCGGCAAGCGAGATGTCGGACTCGGTGACGCCGCCGACCGCCGAGTGGACGATGCGCGCACGCACCTCCTCGGTACCGAGCTTGTCCAGCGCGCCGGCAATCGCCTCGATCGAACCCTGCACGTCGCCCTTGATGACCAGCGGGAATTCCTTCATGCCGGAAGTCTGAAGCTGGCTCATCATCTGTTCGAGCGAACCGCGAGAACCCGACTGGCGGGCCGCCGCCTTGTCGCGTGCCAGACGCAGACGATACTCGGAGATCTCGCGAGCGCGGGCCTCGTTCTCGACGACGGCGAACTTGTCGCCGGCTGCCGGCGTGCCGGAAAGACCGAGAACCTCGACCGGCATGGCCGGACCGGCTTCCTTGACGTGGTCGCCCTTGTCGTTGACGAGCGCACGCACGCGTCCCCACTGGTCGCCGGCGACGATGATCTGGCCGGGGCGAAGCGTACCCTTCTGCACGAGGACAGTCGCGACGGCGCCGCGGCCGCGGTCGAGTTCGGCTTCGATGACCGTACCTTCGGCCGTGCGGTTCGGATTGGCCTTGAGGTCGAGGATTTCGGCCTGCAGCAGGATGGCCTCGAGCAGCTTGTCGAGATTGGTGCCGTTCTTCGCCGAAACCTCGACGTCGAGAACTTCACCGCCCATGGATTCGACGAAGACTTCATGCTGCAGCAGTTCCGTGCGGACCTTCTGCGGATTTGCCGTCGGCTTGTCGATCTTGTTGATCGCAACGATGATCGGAACGCCGGCCGCCTTGGCATGATTGATCGATTCGATCGTCTGCGGCATCACGCTGTCATCGGCCGCAACGACCAGGATGGCGATGTCGGTCGCTTGCGCGCCACGGGCACGCATCGCAGTGAAGGCGGCGTGACCGGGCGTGTCGATGAAGGTGATCTTCTGACCGTTCTGCTCGACCTGATAGGCGCCGATGTGCTGCGTAATGCCACCGGCTTCGCCCGCCACGACATTTGCGTTGCGGATGGCGTCGAGCAGCGACGTCTTGCCGTGGTCGACGTGGCCCATGATGGTGACGACCGGCGGACGCGGAAGCAGTTCGCCTTCCTCGTCGGCAACGTCAAAGATACCTTCCTCGACGTCGGACTCGGAGACCCGCTTGACGGTGTGGCCGAATTCGGTTGCGATGATTTCTGCCAGGTCGGCGTCGATGACGTCGCCGGGCTTCATCATCTGGCCTTCTTTCATCAGGTACTTGATGACGTCGACCGCGCGTTCGGACATACGCTGCGACAATTCCTGGATGGTGATGGTCTCCGGTAGCACGACCTCGCGCACGATCTTCTCGCGCGGTTCCTGCATCTGGCTGCGGCGGAACTTTTCCTGGCGGCGGCGCATCGATGCGAGCGAACGGCCGCGCGACGGCGCGCCTTCCTCGTCCACATCGGCTGTAGTGACGGTCAGCTTTCCACGCCGGCGATCCTCTTCACCCTTGGGCCGGGCGGGAACCTTTGCCGGGGCCGGCGCGACAACCTTGCCACGCGCAGGGCCACGAGCGGCGCCGCGTTCCTCTTCCTCTTCCTCCTCCTTCCGGCTGCGGCCGAAGACAGGAGCTGAAGGCGCTGCGGGGCGCGGGGCCGCGGGACGAACTTCGGAAGGACGAACAGGAACCGCTGCCGGTGCCGGAGCTTCGACTTCCTGTGCCTGCGTCCCTTCTTCCTTCACTTCCTCCGCACGACGCGCGGCGTCCTCGGCGGCACGGCGGGCAGCCTCTTCTGCTTCCGCCTTGCGGCGCGCTTCGTCGATGGCGCGCTGCTTGGTTTCCTCGACCTCGCGAGCCTGCGCCTCCACGAGGGCGCGGCGACGCGCTTCCATCTCTCCGGCGGACAGGTCGTGAAGGACGGCACCTCTCGGGCGCTCCTGACGAACGGGCTGTTGCGGCTGAGGTGGGCGCTGCTGCGGCGCGCTCGGCTGGTGAACGCGCGGAGCAGCGGGCGCGGCCGGCCGCGGGGCAGCCGGAGCCGGCTCTGCGGGGCGTGCCTGCGGGACAGGAGCGGAGGCTTTCTCGTCTTCGGGGCGGGTCAGGCGCCGCTTCCGCGTCTCGACCACAACCGCCTTCGTGCGACCGCGACCGATATCCTGGCGCACGGTACCTTGGCTCACCCCCGAAGGTTTCAGGGTGAGAGTCTTCTTGCCCGTTACGCTGAGTGTCTTGTCGTCTTTGTTGTCGGTCATTCCGTTCCCGTTCCTTCGAGCGTGGCCGGATGTCCTACATCGACCGCGTCGCTCAATTCCTGTTCATCGATGCAGTGGCCGGCCGAGCCGGTGACCGCGTCATTGTGGTTTCTGGCCGGCGCCACCCGTCGTTTGCGGCGCGCCGCCGCGATACGTTTTGAGCAGGTTTGCGCGTTTCACTACACCTTCACCCGCCTGCCCTGCAAGCGCCGCAGCATGGATAAAAGCATTCTGGCCCATCAGTTCTTCCATTTCCGCCTCGGACAGGAGACGAAAGGAGGGTATCTCCGCATCGGTTTCCATTCCGAGGTGCCAAGCCTTGCGTGCCTGGTCGATCTTTCTCACACCGTCGGCTGCAGCATCTGCCGCATGAAACACCGCGATGGCTTCGCCGCTGCGAACCGCCAAGTCGACCTTGGCGCTGCCGGTGATGAACTGGCCCGCCTTGCGGGCCATGTTCATCATCCCTGCAAGCTGGGCGACGAGCAGGCGGTCCACGCGTTGGCCGAGATCAGGATCAGCCTTCACATCCGCCTTCAGCGCGCGCGCGAAAAGCTTCTTTGCTACCGCCTTGTCGACCGCCTCGCGGCTTGCCGAAACCCAGCATCCGCGACCTGGAAGCTGCCGCTTCAAATCCGCGACGACGCTGCCGTCTGGACCGGCGACAAAGCGGATCAGCGTCTCCGGCGTTCCGCTCTGCCGCGTGACGATGCACGTGCGGCCGTTCATGTCCGCACTCTCAATGACATCGTCATTCGGCAAGCCTTCCGGCGCATCGCCTCGCATCATTCGGCCTTGTCTTCGTCCTCGGCCACTTCTTCGTCCACGACCTCAGCGGCGAGATCCTCCTCGGTGATCCAGCCGGCCGCCAATCGGGCCTGAACGATCATGTTTTCGGCTTCCGCGCGAGAAACGTCGAACTTCGAGAACAGTCCTTCGAACTTCTTGGTCTCGCCATCCTTGCGCTCGCTCCAGCCGACGAGATCGTCGGCTGCGCAGCCGGCGAAGTCCTCGATCGTCTTGATACCGTCTTCGCCGAGGGCGACCATCATCTGGGCCGTCATGCCGTCGATCTGGCGCAGGTCGTCGGAAACGCCGAGTTCCTTGCGTTTGGCGTCCATTTCCGCCTCGATCTTCTCCAGATAATCGCGGGCACGCGACTGGATCTCCTGGGCGGTGTCCTCGTCGAAGCCCTCGATCGACGCGATTTCGTCGAGATCGACATAGGCGAGCTCCTCGACCTGGGCGAAGCCTTCGGAGGCGAGCACCTGACCGATCATCTCGTCGACGTCGAGTGCATCCATGAAGAGGTTGGTGCGCTCGTTGAATTCCTTCTGACGACGCTCGGATTCTTCCTGCTCGGTCATGATGTCGATGTCCCAGCCGGTGAGCTGGGAGGCGAGGCGGACGTTCTGGCCGCGACGACCGATGGCCAGCGAAAGCTGCTCGTCCGGAACGACGACCTCGATGCGCTCGGCATCCTCGTCGAGAACGACCTTGGAAACCTCGGCAGGCTGCAGCGCATTGACGATGAAGGAAGCCGGATCCTGGCTCCAGGGGATGATGTCGATCTTCTCGCCCTGCAATTCGCCGACGACAGCCTGGACGCGCGAGCCGCGCATACCAACGCACGCGCCGACCGGGTCGATCGAAGAGTCATTCGAAATGACGGCAATCTTGGCACGCGAACCCGGGTCGCGGGCAACCGACTTGATCTGGATGATGCCGTCGTAGATTTCCGGCACTTCCATGGTGAAGAGCTTAACCATGAACTGCGGATGGGTACGCGACAGGAAGATCTGCGGACCGCGCTGTTCGCGGCGTACGTCGTAGACGTAGGCGCGCACGCGGTCGCCATAGCGGAAGGTCTCGCGCGGGATCATCTCGTCGCGGCGGATGATGCCTTCGCCGCGGCCGAGGTCGACGATCACATTGCCGTATTCGACGCGCTTGACGGTGCCGTTGACGATTTCGCCGACACGATCCTTGAACTCGTCGTACTGGCGATCCCGTTCGGCTTCGCGCACCTTCTGCACGATAACCTGCTTGGCGGACTGGGCGGCGATGCGGCCGAAATCCATCGGCGGCAGCGGATCGGCGATGAAGTCACCGATCTTGGCGTCTGGATTGCGGTCACGGGCAAGCTCGAGAGCGATCTGCGTGGAATAGTCCTCGACCTTCTCGACGACTTCAAGAAGGCGCTGCAGACGGATCTCGCCGGTCTTGGAGTTGATATCGGCGCGAATGTTGGTCTCGGAGCCGTAGCGCGAGCGAGCGGCTTTCTGGATTGCATCGGCCATAGCGGCAAGCACGATTTCGCGGTCGATCACCTTCTCACGCGCGACCGCGTCAGCGATCTGCAAGAGCTCGAGCCGGTTAGCACTGACTGCCATTGTCTTATGTCTCCGTCTTCACTGCCGGGGCCTGGCCCTCGAGGCGGTTAGTCTATCGGGGTTTCGTCGTCATTCTGGTTCGCCGCCTGGGCTCGAGCGGCCTTGTCGGCCTTCAGCGCATCGCGGATAAGATCGTCCGTCAGGATCAGCTTCGCTTCCGCCAGCGCTGTGAACGGAATGGTTACGCGCGGCTCCTCGCCATATGCGATCTGGTCTCGCTCGATGGTAAAACCGTCCCCGTCCACTGCCGTGATCTTTCCGCGAAACCGTTTGCGGTTGTCGACCAGAATCGACGTTTCGCATTTGACGAGATGGCCCTGCCAGCGTTCGAAATCGGACTTGCGCACCATCGGCCTGTCGATACCCGGGGAGGATACTTCCAGATGATAAGCCTTGTCGACCGGATCTTCGACGTCGAGAACCGGCGAAACCGCCATCGAGAGCTCTTCGCAATCCTCGACCGTCATGGTGCCGTCGTTGCGTTCGGCCATGATCTGGAGGGTAAGGCCGTTCTGGTTCAGGAGCCGAACCCGCACGAGCTTGAAGCCCATGGCGACGGCCACGGGCTCAATGATTTCAGCGATGCGCCGATCCAGACCGGTTTCCGTGACAATGCGCGGCTCGCGGTCCTGCGGCGCCGGTACTTGTTCCGACACGCGTCATCCTCCTGGATGAATTCTGCAGCTTTCCCGACCGCTAACAAAAAAGAGCGGGTCCTTGCGGCCCCACTCTTCATCTATCGATCAAGAATTTAGGCACGATATACGCTTGCTTGCGCGCAAATGCAAGCTTTGCGAGGAACCACGTCGTCCCGGTGCTATTTTCTCGTTCGAGATCGCGAGAGATAGGCAGCGTGCTTCAGATTTGCATATAGTGGCCCGCTCCGCTTCGAAAGTTGCAGGTGAACAGGACGTGTCGGACCGCAAATCGCCCTTGGCGCCACTGAAGAACGAATTCTACCGGACGATCTGGGTTGCAAGCATCTCGTCGAATCTCGGCGGACTCATCCAGGGCGTGGGAGCCGCCTGGCTGATGGCGTCCATTTCCCGCTCGGAGAATATGGTCGCCCTTGTCCAGGCATCCAACACCTTGCCGATCATGCTGTTCTCATTGCTCTCCGGGGCCGTCGCCGACAGCTTTGATCGCCGCAAGGTCATGCTGCTATCGCAGTTTTTCATGCTGGCCGTTTCGGTCTTGCTCGCCGCCTTTGCCTTTGTCGGACAGATTTCTCCGTGGTCGCTGCTGTTTTTTACGTTCCTGATCGGCAGCGGCACGGCGCTCAACAATCCGTCCTGGCAGGCTTCCGTCGGCGATATGGTGCCGCGAAGCGATCTCCCGGCTGCCGTCGCCTTGAACAGTATGGGCTTCAACATTACCCGAAGTGTCGGGCCGGCACTCGGAGGCATGATCGTCGCCGCGCTTGGTGCCGCTGCAGCCTTCCTCGTGAACGCCTTCAGTTACCTGCCGCTCGCCTATGCGCTCTATCGCTGGCGTCCGGAAGTTCCGCAGACGACCTTGCCTCGCGAGCAGCTGGGTGCCGCCATCTCTGCGGGACTTCGCTATGTCGCGATGTCGCCGAATATCATGAAGGTGCTTTTCCGCAGTTTCGTCTTCGGCCTGACGGTGGTCGCGATCCTCGCGCTCCTGCCGGTGGTCGCCCGTGACATGGTCGCAGGTGGGCCGCTCACCTACGGCATTCTGCTGGGCGCCTTTGGCGCAGGTGCGATCGCAGGTGCACTATCGAGTGCCCGGCTGCGGGAACTTCTTTCGAGCGAGGACATCGTGCGATTGTCGTTCGCAGGTTTCGCCCTGAGCACCGCAGTCGTCGGCATCAGCGGGTCGGCTTGGCTCACCGGGGCGGCCCTTCTCCTTGCCGGTGCCTGTTGGGTCCTCGCACTTTCGCTCTTCAATACGGTCGTGCAGCTCTCCACGCCGCGCTGGGTGGTCGGTCGGGCACTCTCGCTCTACCAGACGGCCACCTTCGGCGGCATGGCGACCGGCAGTTGGCTCTGGGGTCACGTGGCCGAAACCAACAGCGTCGGACACGCCCTCCTTGTGTCTGCACTGATGATGATTGTCGGCGTCGCAATTGGGTTCCGGCTGCCAATGCCGCCCTTTGCGTCGCTCGATCTCGATCCGCTCAACCGCTTCAATGAGCCGGAACTCCGGCTCGACGTAAAGCCGCGCAGCGGTCCCATCGTCGTGCAGATCGATTACGAGGTCGACGATGACGACGTGCACGAATTCCTTTCGTTGATGGTTGAAAGGCGCCGGATTCGTCTTCGTGACGGCGCCCGCAACTGGGCGCTGATGCGCGATCTCGAAAATCCGGAGGTCTGGACCGAGACCTATCACACGCCGACCTGGGTGGATTATGTGCGTCATAACCAGCGGCGGACAAAGGCGGACGCGGAAACGAGCGACCGCCTGCTCGCTCTTCACCGAGGCCCTTCAAAGCCCCGCGTTCATCGGATGATCGAGCGGCAGGGTATTCCGCCGGCCGATGACGTTTTCCACCAGACGCACATCGAGCCGCACTGAGGATCGTCAGCGAAGCTTCGCCTTCAGGCTCTCGTCGGGGAAACAGGTCGGCCGCAGACCGCCTTTCGCCTGCCACTCGCCGAGCGACCTGCGGGTCTTGTAGCCGGGCAGGCCATCGACCTTGCCGACATCATAATTTTTCGCGACGAGGGCCTCCTGCATGGCCAGGACGTCGGAGCGCAGCATCTTGCCGACGTCACCCCACTTGCCGACGAAAGGACCGCTGCCATAGGCGATGCGATCGGCGAGATTGCCGATGAAGAGCGCGTAGAGATCGGAGTTATTGTACTCCTTGAGCACGTAGAAGTTCGGCGTCACCAGGAATTCGGGTCCATGCGTTCCCGCCGGAACCAGCATCATCGTGGAAGCCGTCGCCTCACGGTCCGGAAACGGTTTGCCCGAGATGCGTCGGATACCCGTTGCCGCCCAGATGGAGAGAGGCTGTGCACGGTCCGGCCCTTCCTGGGCACAGGAGACGCCCTCCGGAATGGCGACCTCGTAACCCCAGCTGCGTCCCCTCTGCCACCCCTTGTGGACGAGATAGTTGGCGATGGAGGCCAAGCTGTCGGGAACGGAAGCCCATATGTTGCGACGGCCGTCGCCGTCGAAATCGACGGCGTGCTCGAGATAGCTCGTCGGCATGAACTGCGGCTGGCCGAGGGCACCGGCCCATGAGCCCATCATCTCGTCGGCGCTGACATCGCCACCATCGATCATGTGAAGGGCAGAAATCAGCTCGCGCAGAAAAAGGTTCTTGCGGGTCGACATGAAAGCCTTGGTCGCAAGCACTTCCACCGCGGGATAGGGCAGTTTCGCCTGGCCGAAGCCCGTTTCTCGTCCCCATATCGCGAGCACGACGGATCCCGGAACGCCGTAGGTCGTCTCGATTTTCTGAAGGGTGCGGGCGTGCCGCGTCGCGAGACTGCGACCGGTGGCGGCAAGTCCCTGCAGCCGTTTCTCCGAGAAATAGGCTCCCGGTGAGGAGAACTCCGCCTGACTCTGCTTGCGTTCCTTCGGGGGCTTGCTGCCCGGCGGCACAAGATCCGGCAGGTTCCAGTTGAGATGGAGGCCGGCAGTCGCGCGCTCGAACGCGTTACGGCTGACGCCTGATTTCTGCGCGAGCGGCCACAGATCCTGCTGCAACCACGCCTGGAACCCCGCCTCGATTGCGCCCTTGTCGAGTGCTGCGGCGGGAAGCGGAGAAAGGAACTGCAGAAGGAGGAAGAGGATGGCGGAGTGTCGTCTCATGGAACCTCGCATCACCCGCAATTGGGGCAGATTTCAGATCGCCGTGCGCGCCCTCAGTGCCGCCGACAACGTTCCCTCGTCCAGATAGTCGAGCTCGCCACCCACGGGAACGCCATGGGCGAGACGAGTGATTTTGACGTCCAGCCCCGCCAGATGATCGGTGATGTAGTGAGCGGTCGTCTGTCCCTCGACGGTCGCATTGACCGCGATGATGACCTCGCGGATGCCGCCTTTGGACACCCTGTCGACAAGTCCCTTGATGTTCAGATCGTCCGGCCCGACGCCGTCGAGCGGCGACAGCGTTCCGCCGAGCACGTGATAGGCCGCATTCATCGCGCCCGCGCGCTCCAGCGCCCAGAGATCGGAGACGTCCTCTACGACGATGATCACCGACTGGTCGCGCCGGTCATCGGTGCAGACGGTGCAAGGGTCGCTCGTATCGACATTGCCGCAGTGGGAGCAGATCTTGACCTTGTCGTAGGCGTCGCCGAGCGCATGGGCCAGCGGTCCCATCAACTGATCCTTCTTCTTGATGAGATGCAGCGCCGCCCGGCGGGCGGAGCGCGGTCCGAGACCGGGCACCTTCGCCAGCAGCTGGATCAGTTTCTCGATTTCGGGGCCGGTGACTCGCTTTGCCATGAGCGGTTTCTAGCGAATATCTGCGCGAAACGGAAATGCCTTCAACGCAGCCCTCGCCAGTGGGAAGACGAAGTGCGGAGGAATAGCCGATCGCCGCACGGCTGCCACGATCAGATATCGCATCAGAACGGCAGCTTCATGCCGGGCGGGATTGGGAGACCGGCCGTCATCTCCCTGGTCTTTTCCGCCATTACGGCTTCGGCCTTGTCCTTGGCGTCCTTGTGGGCGGCAACGATCAGGTCCTCGAGGATCTCGACCTCTTCTTCCTTGAAGAGTGAAGGATCGATCTTGAGGCCCTTGAGCTCGCCCTTGCCGGTCATCGTCACGGTCACAAGACCGCCGCCGGATTTGCCTTCGACTTCGAGAGCGGCGATCTCCGCCTGCATCTTCTCCATCTTGGCCTGCATTTCCTTGACCTTGCCCATCATGCCCATGATGTCGCGCATCGTCCCTGTCTCCCTGAAATATTGGCGAATGCCGTCTTAGAATTCGATGTCGTCGCCCGGAAGAATGTCGCCCTCGGCGGACTCTGCTGCCGAAGGGATGTCCAGCGTCTCGTCCTCGTTGCCGGTGGCACGAATGCGCACGTCCGTGATCCTCGCCCCGGGGAAGCGGGTCAGGATCGCCGCCACGTCCGGATCCTGGCGTGCGTCGAGGAGCCTCGCCTCGCGATTCGAACTTTCGGTTTCCGCAAGTGTCGGCCGGCCGGCTTCGCGCGACAGGATGACCATCCAGCGGATTTCCGTCCATTCCTCGAGTCGCCGCTGCAGGTCCCCTGCAAGCGTCTTCGGCGCTTCGGGTGGCAGATTGATCTCGAGGCGCCCGGGCTCCAGACCCACGAGCCGGACATAGGAACGCAGGAGAGCCTTGAGCTTCGGGTCACGGTTCTGTGTGCAGAGCTCGGCGATATCCTCAAGCGACTTGACGGGAACTTTGGGGACCGGTGTCGGCTTTGTTTCGATGCGCCCCAGGACAACTGGCTGCGATTCAGGTGTCGGCACACTCTGGAGATGGGCGGTCGGTCTTGGTGCAGTTGGCTGCATCGCGCGATCCGGCATCTGCCCGGCGACAGCAGCCGTGCGATAGGACGCCTGGGCGCCACCGCCGTTGCCTCCCGAGGGTGCAGCGGAATGGCTGCCGGTTTGGCCTCCTTCCGCCAATTCTGCAAGCCGGCGCGCAGCATCTTCCGGCGATGGCAAATGAGCCGCATGCGCAAGCCGAATAATGACCATTTCCGCGGCACCGGCAGGGCGCGCGGAATTTTCCGCTTCCGGGATGCCTTTCAGTAGCATCTGCCACATGCGGGAGAGCGTCGAAACGCTGATGCTGGTCGAGAGCTCGGCCCCGCGAACGCGCTCCACCTCACTGAGGGAGGCGTCCTGAGCCGCCGACGGTATGTATTTGAGCCGTGTCACGAGATGGGTGAAGTCGGCGAGGTCGGTCAGAACGACCGTCGGGCTGGCGCCCGACTCGTACTGGCTGCCGAACTCGGAGAGCGCAGCCGCGACGTCGCCGCGCACCACATGTTCGAAGAGATCGACGATGCGGGCACGATCGGCAAGCCCGAGCATCGCGCGCACCGCATCCGTCTTGACCGTCCCGCCGCCGTGGGCAATCGCCTGATCGAGCAGCGAGAGTCCGTCGCGTGCCGACCCCTCGGCAGCACGCGCAATCATCGCAAGGGCTTCCTCGTCGGCGACGATGCCTTCCTTGGCCGCAATCGTCGAGAACAGGCCGACCAGATCACTCGCACTGATGCGCCGCAGGTCGAAGCGCTGGCAGCGGGAGAGCACGGTGATCGGCACCTTGCGGATCTCGGTCGTTGCGAAGATGAACTTGACGTGTTCCGGCGGCTCCTCGAGTGTTTTCAGCAAGCCGTTGAAGGCTGCCGTCGAGAGCATATGCACTTCATCGATGATGTAGACTTTGTAGCGGGCCGAGACGGGGCGATAGCGAACCTGCTCGATGATCTCGCGGATGTCGTCGATACCGGTATGCGAGGCCGCGTCCATTTCGATGACGTCGACGTGACGACCTTCCATGATCGCCTGACAATGTTCGCCCGGGAGCTTGAGGTCGATCGTCGGCTTGTCGATCTCTGCAGTCTTGTAATTCAGCGCGCGCGCCAGGATACGGGCGGTCGTCGTCTTGCCGACACCGCGAACACCCGTCAGCATGTAGGCCTGCGCGATACGACCCGTCTCGAACGCATTCGTGAGCGTGCGGACCATCGGCTCCTGGCCGACCATCAGATCGGTGAAATCCTTGGGACGATACTTGCGGGCCAGGACTCTGTATCCTGCGGCGCCGCCGTTTGCATGTGCTGCTGTCGGCTCGAAGTCGCTCATCGCTCCTGCCAGCGTTAGAGTCGTCCCGTTCGGGTCTTTCGACCCTTCATCCTGCCGGCCATGTAGAACGGAAGGTGGGAGGCTGGCACGATGACCCGTGCCGGGCTCGTTAGGGCTGCTTCCTTCCGGACCTGACCCGGTTGGCGAGTGGCTCGTCCACCACCAACCTCCCGAGAGCACATATCGGCAATTACGGAAGCAAATGCAAGCCAAGCCGCCAAAAAACTGCTATCTATGGAGAAACGCTGGAAAAGGAGGCATTCTTGGTCAAGTTCGAGCTCGATGAGAGACTGACGCGCGACAGTGAGCGCCTGACGCTGCTCGGCCTCTGCGATGTCCGGCTCATGCGCGACAGCCGTTGGCCATGGCTCGTCCTCGTGCCGCAACGTCCGGATGTCAGCGAGGTCTTCGACCTCACGCCGCTCGACCAGGCAGTGTTGACCTTCGAGCAGAATCTGGTGGCGTCCGCGCTCAAGAGGGCGACTGGCGCTGTCAAAATAAACGTCGGCGCTCTTGGCAATATTGTTCGACAGCTTCATGTTCACGTTATCGCCCGCTTCGAAGGGGACGCGAATTGGCCGGGCCCCGTCTGGGGACACGGTTCGGCCGTTCCCTATGAGGCGCAGCCTTGCGGTGAATTCAAACGGAAGCTTCTCGAAGCCCTTCAGTCATGAGCAAATCCATCTTCGATCTCGACACTCCGCATCCCGAAGCCAGCACGCTTACCGCCTTTTCCAGGAATGGACTCGACCGACGTAGCGAACACCGGGAAGAGGACTGCCTGGAGCAGGCGCTCGCGGTTGAAGGCGCCCACATTCTTGCATTCGCCGGGCCGAAGCTCATCCTCAAGCACGACGGGCAGGTTCTTGATCCGCTGTTCGCGCCCTATGAATTGCCGGAGCTTGATCCCGACTTCGACAACGCTGTTCTCTTGGGATTCCAGCCGACAGGCGAGCCGCGGCTCGCCGTGCCCGTGCGCAGTGCGGCAGAGGAACTCGCCAATCACTACAAGGCCGCTGACGCCCGTTCGCTCTTTCGCGACGAACTGGTCGGCGAGGATCTGCAGGGCGAGGCGGCGCAGGCACTCAGCCTTCTCCAGTGGAACATGGACAACCGCTTCTGTGGCCGCTGCGGCAGCGCGACGGAAGGCCGAATCGGCGGGTACAAACGGGTCTGTCAGGCCTGCGACCACACGATTTTCCCGCGGACAGACCCGGTCGCGATCATGCTGGTGATCGACGAGACGCGCGATCTGTGCCTCCTTGGTCGCAATCATCGCTTCCCGGACGGCATGTATTCCTGCCTGGCTGGCTTCGTGGAACCGGGCGAGACAATCGAGAATGCGGTTCGCCGCGAAACCTACGAGGAAGCGGGGATTGAGATCGGCCGGGTGCGCTATCACGCTTCGCAGCCCTGGCCCATGCCCCATCAGATGATGATCGGGTGTTTTGCCGAGGCGCTTTCTAGCGAGGTCAGCCGCGATACCTTTGAGCTTGCCGACTGCCGATGGTTCACGAGGACCGAGGTCGAAGAGATGATGGCGTCGCGCGCCGCCAACGGCTGGACGACGCCGATCGAGGGAACGATCGCCAATCGTCTGCTGCGGGACTGGCTGGACTGGCCCCATTGAGGCGTCCCCCGGAAATTGCGAAAATCGTGCGGTCCAGGGGCGAGCGGACCTAGAGCTTGCCCCGCATCGGGTGGCCCTTGTAGACGCCGAGAATGCGGACTTTTTCCGAGAAGAAGCGCAGTTCTTCCAGGGCCTGCATGACCGGCGTGTCATCCGGGTGGCCTTCGATATCCGCATAGAACTGGGTTGCCACGAACTTGCCCCCGATCTGATAACTTTCCAGCTTCGTCATGTTGATGCCGTTCGTCGCAAAACCGCCGAGTGCCTTGTAGAGCGCGGCGGGAATGTTGCGGACGTTGAAGATGAAGGTGGTGACGATGAGTTCGCCAGGCGAAGAACGCTTGGCAATGGTCTCGTCGCGCGACAGGACGACGAAACGGGTGACGTTGTTCTCGGTATCCTCGACATTCTCGGCAATGATTTCGAGACCATAGAGATCGGCGGCAAGTCGCGGTGCAAGGGCTGCCATGGATCGCTCGCCGGTTTCGGCGACCAACTTTGCCGCGCCGGCGGTGTCGCCGGCGACGACCGGCTTCCAGCCATTGTTGCGGATGATCTTGCGGCATTGTCCGAGCGCGTGGATATGGCTGTGCACCGTGCGGATTTCGTCCTTCGCAACGCCGGGAAGCACCATCAGCTGGAATCGGATGGGCATGAAGTACTCGCCGACGATGTGCAGGCGGGACTCCGGCAACAGGTGATGGATATCGGCCACCCGCCCGGCGATGGTGTTTTCGATCGGGATCATGGCGAGGTCCGCGTCGCCGTTCTCGACGGCCACGAAGGCATCCTCGAACGTTGGGCAGGGAAGTGGCGACATGTCCGGGAACATGTCGCGGCATGCCATGTCGGAATTTGCGCCGAAATCGCCCTGAAATGCGATCTTGTTGGTCTTGTTCGTCATGGCGAGTCCGTTACTGGTTGTCTTTGGCAGCGAGAATCTGTCGAGCCTTGTCGAGATCCGCAGGGGTGTCGACGCCGAGCGGGATCGAATTGACGATCTCCACATCGATCCGCATATCCGCTTCAAGCGCCCGCAACTGTTCGAGTGACTCGCGTTTTTCGAGCGGTGAGGGTGGCAGCGAAACGAATTTCTCGAGTGCTGCACGGCGGTACGCGTAAAGACCGATATGATGATAGAGTGGTCCGGCGCCATGGGGAGCGGTCGCACGGGTGAAATAGAGCGCCCGAAGGCGGCCTTCCGAAAGCGGCGAGCCCACGACTTTGACGACATTCGGATTGGTCTTTTCTTCCTCGTCGGTAATCTCGACGGTCAAGGTCGCGATGTCAGTCCGCTCATCCTCGAGTGGCCGGAGGGCTGCACGGATTGTCTCGGGCTCGATCGTCGGCAGGTCGCCCTGTACGTTGATGACGGTATCGATCTGGCCGTCCGGATCGGCCTTGGTCAGCGCCTCATAGATGCGGTCCGAGCCCGAGGGGTGATCCGCGCGGGTCATGACGACCTCGAAGCCGGCCTTTTCGACCGCCTCGAAGGTGCGGGGATCGTCGACCGCCACGATGATCCGCCCGACATTGGCTTCGAGAGCGCGACGCGCGACCTGTACAATCATCGGCTGGCCACAGATGTCAGCGAGCGGCTTGCCGGGCAGACGGGTCGATGCCATGCGGGCCGGTATCAATACCAGTGTCTTCTCGAAAACGGGTTTGTTCATTGCCGGCCCTTCTAATCCCGCAGGAAAAGTGTCAAAAAGTCCCAATTCCGGGACCACAATCGTGTTGCAACTGTCAAGCAAAAGACATAGGTTCCGCCCGATTTCAAGATCGTCCGGTTCGTGACCGCCGGCTGCATGGGGAGCGTTTGCAGATGAATTCATATGTGAACATGGGCGTTGGAGCTCTGCTTGGGACCGTCTTCGTTCTGTTGACGGTGTCCATCGCCTCTGAAGGCATCTTCCGCTCGGAGAAGCCGGAAAAGGAAGGTTACGCCATCGTCGCTGAAGGTGCCGCGCAGCCTGAAGCTGGTGCCGAGGCCGCAGCCGCTGCGGAAACCCCGATCGCGACCCTGCTGGCAACCGCCGACGCCGCCGCTGGCGAAAAGGTCTTCAAGAAGTGCACAAGCTGTCATGACGGTTCCAAGGGCGGACCGAACAAGGTCGGTCCGAACCTCTACGGCGTGGTCGACCGCCCGGTCGCTTCGCACGAGGGCTTCGGTTACTCGGCTGCGATGAAGGATTTTTCGCAGGGCGGCTCGACCACCTGGACCTATGACAACCTGAATCACTTCATCACCGCGCCGAAAAAGCTTGTCGCCGGCACGGCCATGGGTTTCGCCGGCCTGAAGAACGAAAAGGAACGCGCGGATCTCATAGCCTATCTGCGCTCCCTGTCCGACGCGCCGGCTCCGCTTCCGACGCCGACGAACTGATCGGCTTCTCGAGCGATCTCGGAAATGATGCCCGGCCCTGTGCCGGGCATCTTCGTTTGTAACCCAGCTATTTTCGCCCACTCGCCTGACGCGACCGCTCAGCTCAATAGCCAGGCCCACAAGCTGACGGTTGCTACGCCGGCCGCCGTTGTCAGGGTGATCGTCGAGGCGGCGAGGCCATGCCCGACGCCAAAACGGTTAGCGATCAGCCATGCATTGATGCCGGTCGGCACCGAGGACGTCAGCACCATCGCCATCGTCCACTCGTGACCGAGGCCAACCAAGCGGCAAGCCCCCCAAACGCAGGCGGGCATCAACAGCAGCTTCAACGCCGAAGTGGCGCCGGCGATGCGGAAGTTCCCGGAGATACCGTACTTGTTGAGGGCCATGCCGAGGGAAAGCAGTGCCGTCGGCGCGGCCATCGCAGCGATCTGGTTGACCACGCTGTCCAGGACGCCGGGGATCGGCAGGCCGGAGACGTGAGCCACGACGCCGGCCGCAAGTCCGATGACCAGTGGGTTGCGGGCAAGATTGCCGCCAATCTGCGTGAAGATGGCGAGCAGTCCACGTGAACTGCCGCCGCTGATCTTTCGTTCGGCCTGTTCCATGAGAACCGTGCCGATGATCATCATGAGTGGCAGATGGACCGCGAGCAGAATGGAAAGCGCGACGATGCCATCGCTGCCGACGATGCGGCTGACGAGTGGCAGTCCGATGAAGACGTTGTTTGCAAAGGCTGAGGAAACCCCGGCGAGCACGCCGACACGCGCATCGCGCTCAAAGATGCGCGTTGCGATCAGATGACCAACGGTCCAGGTCACCCCGACGCCGGCAAAATAGGCAATCCAGAGTCGGAAAGGAGAGGCGCCGTGAAAGTCGGCCTCGGCGATCGTTCGAAAGAGTAGAACCGGGACCGCGACCTTGAAGACGAACTCTCCGAGCGAATCTCCGAGTTCGTCTTTGAGCAGCCCCGTTCTGACCAGGGCCCACCCGATCAGAATGAGTATGAAGATCGGCAGAACGTTAAGGGTAATCTCGGGCATTCGGGGAGATGTTCTCGGAGGGGAGGTGGAAGACGCGCCACTCTAACGTTGCAGTTCCGCGACGACCAGCCGTAAGTCCGGAGGGTGTACGTTTCCCGACGCTAATCTATAAGCCTTGTGGCAATGCCGCACCAGCTGCCGGATTGCGACGCCGCCAGTACATCCGTGGCTAGCGGCAATCCGGTGTCCGGAGATGATCGCTCCGTTCGGTGGCATGCCGGGAGACGGGGAATCGCATCTCGGCGCGTAAGGAGTTCTAGCCGCCCCATGTAACGGCCGTGTGACGTCGTGAAATCGTCGCAGGCTGGCGTTTGGCCTTCCCAACCGCGGAAAAAACGCTATGACCTCCGACGAACATGTCTCAGAGGGGATCCGCATTTCATGGTCAAGTTCGATGTGCTCACGGTGGGCAACGCCATTGTCGACATCATTTCCAGATGTGACGACAGGTTCCTGACGGAAAACGAGATCACCAAGGGAGCCATGAACCTGATCGATGCGGAGCGGGCGGAGAGGCTCTACGCTCTGATGGGGCCGGCGGTAGAGGCCTCGGGTGGCAGCGCGGGCAATACCGCCGCCGGCATTGCAAATCTCGGCGGTAAGGCTGCCTATTTCGGCAAGGTGGCCGACGACCAGCTTGGCAAGATCTTCATCCACGACATCCGCGCCCAGGGCGTCCACTATGAGACCCGGCCGAAGGGCAACAATCCCCCCACCGCGCGCAGCATGATCTTCGTGACGAGTGACGGAGAGCGCTCGATGAACACCCATCTCGGCGCCTGCGTCGAGTTCGGGCCCGAGGATGTCGAGGCCGAGGTCGTCGCGTCATCGAAGGTCACTTATTTCGAAGGATATCTTTGGGATCCGCCGCGTGCGAAGCAGGCCATCCTCGATTGCGCGCGCATCGCTCATGAAAATGGGCGCGAGATGTCGATGACGCTCTCCGACAGCTTTTGCGTTGATCGGTACCGCGCGGAATTTCTCGATCTCATGCGCTCAGGAACGGTCGATATCGTCTTTTCGAACACGCAGGAGGTGCTTGCGCTCTACGAAACGGACGACTTCGACCTTGCACTGGAGCGACTGGCCCGGGACTGCAAGCTGGCGGCCGTTACCATGAGTGAGAAGGGTGCCGTGATCGTGAAGGGGGCAGAACGTATCCGGGCCGATGCAATGCATATCGATGAGCTTGTCGACACCACTGGCGCGGGCGATCTCTTCGCAGCCGGTTTCCTCTACGGCTATACGCAGGGGCGCTCGCTTTATGACTGCGGACGTCTCGGTTGCTTTGCCGCCGGTGTCGTCATCCAGCAGATCGGCCCGCGCCCGCTGATCTCGCTGGAGCAGGCCGGCCGGGAACTCGGGCTTATTTGAAGGCTTCGCCGGGATAGGCGCCCCAGATCTCCGCTTGCGAGACCCAGCCTTCGACGCCGTTTGCCTCGGCATGGCACCAGTTTCCGTTGCATTCGTCCAGCGTTAGGACGACGCCTGGTTCCAGTTTGGCCACGACGGCCGCGGTCGGCAGCGAATCGCGCCGCAGGTTTACATAGACATTGTCGCCACGCATCCACGGTGCGGCGATTGCCGTTCGTTCACCCGAAAGCAACGACTGGTTCACCCAGCCCTCGGTCCCGTCAGCGTCACGGATGCGTCGCCAGTTGTCGTATTCCTGGATAATTTCGACGGGCAGCCCGGACTTGAGATAAAGCCAAGAGACTGCATAGTCGGTGCTCGGTCCGATGCGCATGTTGACGCGCTTGGCCTTGAGGCTGACGAAACGTGGAAGGGGCAGGCCGCTCAGGCCTTTCGACACCTGGGCTCCGGCGGCTGCAGGAGCTGCGACGGTCGCTGCGAAGACCAGACTTGCAACAAGACCGATTCGAAGCACAAGTTCACGCATGGTCGTTCCATCATCCAACGAGGTCGGGATCTCTCCGGTGGGCTCGCGCCGCCATGGCGGCTCTGCGACGAAAACCCAAGTCCGCCGTTGCGAGTTTTGTTTGTCTTCGCTGGCGGGTTTGGTAGAAATTGCCCTGAGTGGTGGGATTATCATCGCACTTGGTTAATGACCTCTGAACAAGGTATCGAACGTTCCCATGACGAACAAGAAAAGACCGAAGGTTTACATAACCCGGAAACTGCCGGACGCCGTGGAAACCCGCATGCGCGAACTCTTCGATGCCGAGCTCAACATAGATGACAGACCCCGCACGCAGCCGGAGCTGGTGGTTGCGATGCAGACGGCCGATGTTCTCGTGCCGACGGTCACCGACAGGATAGACGCGGCACTGATCGAGCAGGCCGGTCCTCAGATGAAGCTGATCGCCAGCTTCTCGAACGGCTTCGACCATATTGACGTCGACGCTGCGGCCCGCAAGGGTATCACGGTCACCAACACGCCGAACGTGCTGACAGAAGACACTGCCGACATGACCATGGCCCTTATTCTGGCCGTGCCGCGCAGGCTCGTCGAAGGCGCACGAATCCTGATCGAAAATCCTGGTGACTGGGCGGGATGGTCGCCGACCTGGATGCTCGGACGCCGGATATGGGGCAAGCGGATCGGGATCATCGGTATGGGGCGCATCGGTACCGCCGTTGCCCGCCGCGCCAAGGCGTTCGGCCTCTCGATCCACTACCACAATCGGAAGAGGGTCAATCCGGCAACCGAGGAAGCGCTCGAGGCAACCTACTGGGACAGTCTCGACCAGATGCTCGCTCGTGTGGACATCGTCTCGGTCAACTGCCCGTCTACGCCTGCCACCTTCCATCTTCTGTCGGCACGTCGGCTCGCGCTGATGCAGCCGACCAGCTACATCGTCAACACCGCTCGCGGCGACATTATCGACGAATCCGCCTTGATCCAGTGCTTGCGCGAGGGCAAGATCGCCGGCGCGGGCCTCGACGTCTTTGAAAATGAACCAGCGATCAATCCGAAGCTGGTGAAGCTTGCAGCCGAGGGCAAGGTCGTGCTTCTCCCCCATACGGGCTCCGCCACCATCGAAGGCCGCATCGACATGGGCGACAAGGTCATCATCAACATTCGCACCTTCTTCGACGGGCACCGACCACCGAACCGGGTTCTGCCCGGTCGGGCGTAAAAGTCACGAGAGCGCCTTGCGCATCTCGATCGAAGTCGTTCGGTCGAAGCCTGGATGCCGGTTCTCGGCCGTCTTGACGAAACCGTAGCCTGCAAAATAGCTCCGGTTGCGGGTGAGCTCAACCCGCACTTCCAGCCGCAAGGCGCAAAGGCCCTCCGCCCGCGCTATTTGCTCTGCAAGCATCAAAAGCCGACCACCGACACCTTTTCCCTGCGCATCCGGCAGGACGGCCAGCTTCCCGACATACAGCGTTTCCGGCGGCTCCGGTCGCAGGAAGACGCAGCCGACGATGCGATCGCCCTCGAGAGCCACATAGGCGATTTCGCTGCCACTTTTGTCTTGTAGCACCTGAGGCGTCAGCCGTGCCGCGGAGGAGGGTGGATCAACGACGCCTTCCATGTACGCGAAGGCCGAGAGAATGACCTGCAGCAGTTCGTCATACCGTTCGAAGTGGTCATCGATACGCGCTATCTGGATTGCCACTGCAGCCCCTTTGCCCCCTTGGTCAACTGCCCGATGGCGCGCGGCGCTTGTAGCGAACCGTGTCGAAGCGTCCGGCAAGAGCATCATACAGCAAGAGCCTGCCGACGAGCGGCTCGCCGATGCCGGTAATGAGCTTGATCGCTTCCATGGACATGAGCGTGCCGATGACGCCGGTGAGGGCGCCGATGATTCCGGCCTCTGCACATGAGGGTACGAGCCCGGGTGGCGGAGCGGAGGGGAAAAGATCGCGATAAGTCGGATTGGCGAGGCCATCAGGGCCGGCTTCATAAGGCTTCAGCACGGTCAGCGATCCGTCGAAGCGCCCGACTGCCCCGGTAACCAGTGGCACGCGCGCGTGCTCGGCCGCATCAGCGGCCGCATAGCGCGTGTCGAAATTGTCGGAGCCGTCGATCAGGAGGTCAAAGCGCCCAAGGTGGCGCTCCGCCATGTCGGCTGAAAACCGTTCCTCGTAGGAAAGGACCGTGACGTGCGGGTTAAGCCGGGCAATTGCCCCCGCGGCGCTTCGGGTCTTCATCTCGCCGATTGTGCCGCTGTCGTGAATCACCTGCCGTTGCAGATTGGAGAGCGAGACGCGATCGTCATCGACGATACCGAGCGTGCCGACGCCGGCTGCCGCGAGGTACTGGAGAACAGGCGAACCCAAGCCGCCGGCACCGACGACCATCACGCGTGCCCTCTTGAGCTTCTGCTGTCCAACTCCGCCCACTTCGGAGAGCAGGATGTGACGCTTGTAACGGGATATCTCTTCGGGGGTCAGTGCTTCCATGAGCGGATGATGGCACGCTTTGCCTGCCGGAGAAAGTATCCCGGTCAGACGTTGAGGTGGCCGTCGCTCACGGTGACAAACCGGGCTCGGTCACCGAGCGCGGAAAACATCGACTTGTCTGTTCCCGTCATGAACGCCTGACCGCCGAGCGCATCGATACGGTCGAACAGCGCGGCGCGTCGACCCTCGTCGAGATGGGCGGCGATCTCATCGAGAAGGAGGATCGGCGCGTGTCCGGTCATATTGGCGACGAGCCGTGCATGGGCAAGCACCAGGCCGACGAGCAGTGCCTTCTGTTCTCCCGTAGAGCAGCGCTCGGCCTCCATGTTCTTCTCACGGTGACGCACGAGAAGATCGCTGCGGTGAGGACCTTCGAGCGTTCGTCCAGCGGCGGCATCACGGTAGCGTCCTTCCGCCAGTATTGCCGCGTAGCGGTCTTCGAGATCGATCGCCGGAGCGGCAATTTCATCGTCCAGGAAGCCGGAGAGCGCAAGGCTGGCGGAAGGAAATGCCGAGGACAGATCCTGGGCGTCAACGAGGGCCGTGAGCAAACCCAGCATCTCCTGGCGCGCGAGCGCCATTGCCACCCCAAGGGACGCCATTTGCCTTTCAACGCCGCCGAGCCAGGCAGGGTCGAAGCGCCCTTCGGCGAGGAGTCGGTTGCGCCCGCGCATCGCCCGCTCGAAATCGCTCGCGCGTCTGCCGTGCGCCGGATCAAGCGACAGGACCAAACGGTCGAGGAACCGCCGCCGATCGGCCGAAGGACCGGTGAAGAGACCGTCCATCGCGGGTGTCAGCCAGAGCACGCGGAGATGATCGGTGAGTTCATCGACGGATTTTGCGGCTGTGCCGTTGATGCGGAGGCGCCGCACCAGAGCGTCGTCTCCGCCATCCGTGCCGGTGCCGATCTCGACGTCACCCTCCATTCCCTCGAGGTCGGCGAAGACCGCAAACCCACCGGCTGCGCCGACGCGTGCGACATCTGCAAGAGCGGCGCGGCGAAGCCCCCTGCCGGGGGAGAGGAAGGAGACCGCTTCCATGAGATTGGTCTTGCCGGCCCCGTTTTCACCGGTGAGGACGACATGGCGGCTGTCGAGCGGCAGCGACACCCTCGCATAGTTGCGGAAGTCGGTAAGCTTCAGCTCGCGGAGAAAAACTCGATGCGTCATCGTTGCCGGTTTCAGTGTTCCCCACGACCTAGGCGGAATGTCCGGCGAAGGCAAGGACGAGCGTCGATTTTCCGCCCTACGAGTACGTGGGACGGCGCGACGATCTGCCGGTGGCGATCCAGGTTCACCCTCATATATTATCGAAACGAGATGAATGAGCAGCACGAAGACCTGAAGGCGTAGCCCATGATGCCCGATCGCGACGAACTGACACCTGAGGAGGCGCGCCGGGATCACTGGGAAATGCTGCACTTCCTCGCGTTCAATGCGGCCTTCGGCGCCCTTCTGGGCGTTGGCGTTACCGTCCTTCTGATATGGTTTGACGTCGGCGGGCTTGGCACACGGATCGTTCATGCGCAAAATCCGATCCTGCCGGCAGTCCTCATCGGCGCCCCTTTGGCGTTGACCTTCGCCGCGGCCGTGACCGCCTCGGCGATCATGCTGATGCCTTACAGGAAGAAGAAACAACGTTAGCTCGGACGGGAGCAATTGACTCATCGAGCCGGTTTTCTGCATGAACGCGTGAGACCAACCCGAGGCGGAGAGTGCCATGTCAGAAGAAGAGAACCGCATCACGCGTCTCGAGGAAATGCTCGCCCATCAAGGACGGGTGATCGAGGAGCTTTCCGAACAGCTTGCCAGCCAGTGGAAGGTCGTCGAGCAGACCCGTGCCAAGCTCGACAGGCTGACGGAACGCTTTCTGGCGCTGGAGGAACAATCACTCGACGCGCCGGCGATCACCCGGCCGCCGCATTACTGATCGCGGACAGGTTATCCCCGACCCCGGATGCCGTCGAGAATGGTCTTTACCACCTTTCCAGCCTCTTCCTCGTCAATTTCGAGGCGGTTGGTCAGCAGCCTTATCCAGGCAAAGCCCGAGAGCATTTCCGCCACGAGTTCCGGGTTCACCTCTGCGCCGATATTCTCGCGCGCCTGAGTCGCCCGGATTTGCGCTCCCAAATGTTTGCGGCGCTCCGCCAGATAGGCCCCCAGCGCCTCGCACGCGGCCTGATCGGTCTGCGCTTCGGCGATCACGGAACGGAAAATTGCGCCACTGCCGCCTCGACGCCAAAAGGCCAAGAGTTCCGTCAGGAACCAGGTGAGGTCACGTTGCAGGTCTCCGGAATCCGCATGCAGATGGGGGTTCTTCTGACGATGGTAGGTGTCGAGAAGGAGGGCCGCCTTGTTCGGCCACCATCGGTAGATCGTCGGCTTGCCGGCCTTCGCGCGCTTGGCGACAGCTTCAATGGAGAATGACTTCGGCCCGTGCTCGGCAAGAATTTCGGCGGCAGCCTGCAGGATCGCCTCCTGGCTCGCCGGATTGCGTTGGGCCCCGATCGAGGTGCGGCGTTTGGTGAGGTCTTGGTCGTCGTTCATCGCTGTAGCCATTTCGATGCCCGACAATAGCACAAGAAAGCACTTGAACGAAACGGCTCGTTTCTATATAGAACGAAACGTTCCGTTCATATGGAGTTCCTCATGGCGCATACAAATTCCGCCCAGGCCGGCAGGGTACCCGTCCCGTCGAAGTTCCGCCTCGCAATGATCATGCTGGTTGCCGTCTATCCGTTCGTCACGGCGTTGCTCTACATCGTATTGCCGCTGACCGAGAGTTGGCCCCTCTGGCAACGTACGCTGGTGATCGCACCGGTGATGGTCTTCTCGATCATCTACGGTATCGCGCCGGCGATTCAGCGACACTTCGGCTGGTTTGTCGCCCGGTTGCCGCGCCCATAGGTGACTGACCAATGGTCAAGAACAAGAAAGGCCGGGAGAACGCATCCCCCGGCCTTTCCAACGTCTGCATACCTTCGTGCTCAGTCGCTGAGCGTATCGAAGAAGTCCTTCATCCGGGCGAAGAAGCCGCTGGACTGCGGGTTGTTTTCCTTCGACGAGATCTGTTCGAACTCCTGCAACAGCTCGCGTTGACGTTTGGTGAGCTTCTGCGGCGTTTCGATCTGGATTTGGATGTAGAGATCACCCGTCTGCGACGATCTCAGCACCGGCATTCCTTTCGCCTTCAGGCGGAACTGCTTGCCGGCCTGCGTGCCTTCGGGAACCGTTACGCGCGACTTCGTCCCGTCGAGCGTGACCACATCGAACGTGCCGCCGAGCGCAGCGGTTGTCATCGAGATCGGGACCGAGCAATAGAGATCGGCGCCGTCGCGCTGGAAGAATTCATGCGGCTTGACCGAAAGGAAGATATAGAGGTCTCCCGCAGGGCCGCCACGCAATCCTGCCTCACCTTCTCCCTGCAAACGAATACGCGTTCCATCCTCGATGCCGGAGGGGATGTTGACTGAAAGCGAACGCTCCTCGGTGACCCGGCCCTGTCCATGGCACTTGGTGCAGGGGTCGGAGATCGTCTGACCGCGACCGTGACAGGTCGGGCAGGTCCGCTCGATGGAGAAGAAGCCCTGGGCGGCTCGAATCCGGCCGCTACCCTGGCAGGTGGCGCAGGTCGTCGGCTTCGTTCCCGGCTTTGCCCCGGTCCCCGTACAGACGTCGCAGGTAATCGAGGTTGGCACGCGGATTTGCGCCGTCTTGCCCGTGAAAGCTTCCTCGAGGGTGATTTCCATGTTGTAGCGCAAATCGGCGCCGCGTTCGCGGCCGCCGCTGGAACGGGCTCGTCCGCCACGTCCACCGCCCATCATCTCGCCGAAGATATCTTCGAAAATGTCGGAGAAGCCGCCGCCGGCAAAGCCGCCACCCTGGAAACCGCCGCCGCCCATGCCGCCCTGCTCGAACGCCGCATGACCGAAGCGATCGTAGGCTGCGCGCTTCTGCGGATCCTTCAGCGTCTCATAGGCTTCATTGATTTCCTTGAACTTCCGCTCAGCATCCTGGTCTCCCGGATTCTTGTCCGGGTGATACTTCATCGCCAGCTTTCGAAAGGCACTCTTCAGTTCCTTCTCGTCCGCGGTGCGGACAACCCCGAGGGTTTCGTAGTAATCTGCTTTTGCCATGGTCTTACAAAGCTCTCAAGGCCTTCTCCACACTCGTGTGGCTGCCGGTGTTCCTTCCTATCAGCTTCTCGCAGGCCCGCACATCCTGGCGGAAATCCGCTGCTGCCGATATCGCATCCTGAAAGAGAACGCGCCGGCCCTCTCCTTGGTTGGAGAGGCCCTCGGCGGCAGAGACCGCCGCGAACGCAAGCGAATGCGCAGCCATGTCGCAGGCGGTCGCTTCCTGCCCTTGTTCACGGCGCTTCAGGGCGGCGTCAATAAGCTGACCCAATTCACCGACGGTTTTCGCCAGCGCATTGCTGTCCCGACGACCGAGTGCGCGCACAACGCTCGCTTCCGCGGTGCTAACCTTGCGAAAAACATCTTCCGGGCGAGCAGCGGTTTCAGCGCTTGCGGTCACCGCCGTCGCGCAGAGGATCAACGAAAATGCGGCTGGCCCGAAGGCCAGCCTCTCGAGTGTCAGACGCTTCGTCGGCCTCCGCATCAGGCGGACTTCTTCGCGTCTTCGTCCTTGACTTCCTCGTAGTCGGCGTCGACGACGTCGTCATCGCCCTTGGCAGATGCTCCACCCTCGCCGGCTTCCGCCTGCTGGGCTTCGTAGATCGCCTGACCAAGCTTCATGGAAACCTCCATGAGCGACTGGGTCTTGGCCTGGATGTCGTCGGCGTTGGGCTCGGAAGCCTCGACAGAGGTCTTGAGGGCGGCGATGGCATCTTCGATCGCCTTGCGGTCGCTCTCCGAAACCTTGTCGCCATATTCCTTCAGCGATTTCTCCGTCGAATGGATCAGGCTTTCGGCATGGTTCTTCGCTTCGACACCTGCACGACGCTTCTTGTCATCCTCGGCATGCGCCTCGGCGTCCTTGACCATCTTCTCGATGTCGGCGTCGGAAAGGCCACCGGAGGCCTGGATGCGGATCTGCTGTTCCTTACCGGTACCCTTGTCCTTCGCAGATACCTGGACGATGCCGTTGGCATCGATGTCGAAGGTGACTTCGATCTGCGGCACACCGCGCGGAGCCGGCGGCAGGCCGACGAGGTCGAACTGACCGAGCAGCTTGTTGTCGGCCGCCATCTCGCGCTCGCCCTGCGACACCCGGATGGTCACTGCTTGCTGGTTGTCGTCAGCCGTCGAGAAGACCTGGCTCTTCTTGGTCGGGATCGTCGTGTTGCGATCGATCAGACGGGTGAAGACACCGCCGAGCGTTTCGATGCCGAGCGACAGCGGGGTCACGTCGAGAAGCAGGACGTCCTTGACGTCACCCTGCAGGACGCCGGCCTGGATGGCGGCACCCATGGCGACCACTTCGTCCGGGTTCACACCCTTGTGCGGCTCCTTGCCGAACAGCTGCTTTACGGTTTCCTGAACCTTCGGCATACGGCTCATGCCACCGACCAGAACCACTTCGTCGATTTCGCTGGCGGAAACGCCCGCGTCCTTCAGGGCCGCCTTGCACGGTGCAACGGTGCGCTGGACGAGATCGTCGACCAGGCTTTCGAACTTGGCGCGGGTGAGCTTCATCGTCAGGTGCTTCGGACCGGAAGCGTCGGCCGTGATGAACGGCAGGTTGATTTCGGTCTGCTGCGCCGAGGAGAGCTCGATCTTCGCCTTTTCGGCAGCTTCCTTCAGACGCTGCAGAGCAAGCTTGTCGTTCTTCAGGTCGATGCCGTTGTCCTTCTTGAATTCGTTGGCGAGGTATTCGACGAGACGCATGTCGAAGTCTTCACCGCCGAGGAAGGTGTCGCCGTTGGTCGACTTCACTTCGAAGACGCCGTCGCCGATCTCCAGGATCGAAATATCGAAGGTACCGCCGCCAAGGTCGTAGACGGCAATCGTCTTGCCTTCCTTCTTGTCGAGGCCATAGGCCAATGCGGCCGCCGTCGGCTCGTTGATGATGCGCAGGACTTCGAGGCCCGCGATGCGGCCGGCGTCCTTGGTTGCCTGACGCTGGGCATCGTTGAAGTAGGCGGGAACGGTGATGACGGCCTTCTCGACCTTTTCGCCGAGATAGGATTCGGCCGTTTCCTTCATCTTCTGAAGGACCATGGCGGAGATCTGAGACGGGGAATAACCCTTGCCGTTCGCCTCGACCCACGCGTCGCCGTTGTCGCCCTTGACGATATGGAACGGGACGAGGCCCTTGTCCTTTTCGACGGTCGGGTCCTCGTAGCGGCGGCCGATCAGTCGCTTCACCGCAAAAAGCGTGTTGGTCGGATTGGTCACGGCCTGGCGCTTTGCCGGCTGACCTACCAGACGCTCGCCATCATCGGTAAATGCCACCATTGACGGCGTGGTGCGCGCACCTTCGGAATTCTCGATAACTTTGGCGTCTTTGCCGTCCATCACGGCGACGCAAGAATTGGTCGTTCCAAGGTCGATACCGATTACTTTTGCCATGTCATTCTCTCCTTGAAGCAAGCTGTCGGAACCCCGAACAGGCATTCCCCTGACAGCCCCTCGACGTGGATGGTCCTAAAATCGCAGTCTCGTCTGCGGTTATGTCGCGTATATAAGAAGCGGTTTTTCCGACTGCAAGGCTCCAAATCGGCTGTAATCCAGTAAAAAGAACAGATTGGGCGTCACCGGGGGAGGCGGTTTTCGCCGGTGCCGGACGCGGCGGGTGCCAGCCGTCGGGGACCTTGATGCAGCTTGCCGCTC
This sequence comes from Ciceribacter lividus, assembly GCF_003337715.1. GTDB lineage: Bacteria > Pseudomonadota > Alphaproteobacteria > Rhizobiales > Rhizobiaceae > Allorhizobium > Allorhizobium lividum. The sequence continues at coordinate 241,931 of NZ_QPIX01000007.1, read as the reverse complement.
ACTGTCCCATGATGATGTCGAGAAGTGTCGTTCGCCGAGCGGCCTGCGGCGGTGTCGCATCCCCGCGGCCTACTTCGCCGGGCGGAATCGGCGCCTGCCGCACCCCCGGGGCATTGCCCTTCGCCGCGGCCGGCGAGACGGGGGCTGCGGGAACGGCGGGATAGCGTTCCTCGGCGGGTGAGAAGACCTCCGAAATGATCGAGCCGATCGAAAGCGGTTCCGGCTGCTGCTGCATGTCTTGCGGTTCGTAGGGTGCGCCGCCGAGGGGCATCGGCGTCAGACCCGAATGAGCGTCCGTCATGAACTCGTGCCATGCTTTCGCCGGCAGACCGCCGCCCGTCACCTTCTTCATCGAGGTGCCGTCGTCGTTTCCGAACCAGACGCCCGTCGTCAGGTTGCCGGTATAGCCGACAAAAAGCGCGTCGCGGAAGGATTGCGTGGTTCCGGTCTTGCCGGCAGCCGGCCAGCCCTTCAGGCGTGCGTTCTTGCCTGTACCGTCCTCGATGACATGCGTCAGCATCATGTTCATTGCCGCGACGATCTGCTCGCTGAGAACCTGCGGCGGATTGGCGTAGTCATTTTCATAGAGGATCTTGCCGTCGGGTGTCGTGATGCGGCGAACAACGTGCGGGGTTGCCTTGTAGCCGCCGTTCATGAAAGGAGCATAGGCCGACGTAAGTTCGAGCAACGACACTTCCGAGGTTCCGAGCGCGATCGACGCATTCGCCTGCAACTCGGATTCGATGCCGAGGCGGTGGGCGACCTTGACCACGTGTTCGGGGCCGACCTCCATCACGAGTTCGGCGGCGATGGTGTTCAGGGAGTTGGCGAGCGCGGAAGTTAACGTGACCGGACCGCGATACTTCTGGTCATAATTCTCCGGTGTCCACTTGCCGATCCTGATCGGCGCGTCGTTACGGACCGATTCCGGCCGCAGTCCGATTTCAAGTGCGGAGACATAAACGAACGGCTTGAAAGCGGACCCCGGCTGACGCTTCGCCTTGACAGCGCGGTTGAACTGGCTCTCGGCGTAGTCCCTGCCACCAACGAGAGCACGGATCGCTCCGGTGCCGTCGATGGAAACCAGGGCTGCCTGGGACGCCTTCGACTTTTCGCCGTCACGAGCGAGCATGTCGAGGAGCGCCGCTTCCGCCTTCTTCTCGAGCGACATGTCGATCGTCGTCTCGACGACCAGATCGTCCTCGACCGTTCCGACCAGCGTGCGCACGTCGTCCATCACCATGTCGGCCACGTACTGGCCGGCACCCGACCAGTAACGCTTCGCGCGGGTAGGCGGCTGCGACATGGCCGTCTTGATCTCGTCGTCGGTGATGAAACCGGCCTCGCGCATTGCGCCGAGAACGACCTGGGCGCGAGCCTCTGCAGCTTCGGGGTCGCGCGCGGGTGACAGCCGGGACGGAGCCTTCAGCAATCCCGCCAACAGCGCAGCCTCGCCAAGGTTCACTTCGCGTGCCGACTTGTTGAAATAGCGCCTCGACGCCGCCTCGACACCGTAGGCATTGGAACCGAAGTAGACGCGGTTCAGGTACATCGCGAGGATCTGGTCCTTGGTGTACGTGTGCTCGAGCCAGAAGGCGAGCAACACTTCCTGCACCTTCCGCTCGATCGTCCGTTCCGGCGAGAGGAAAAGGTTCTTGGCAAGCTGCTGCGTCAGCGTGGAGCCACCCTGGGTCCCGCGTCCGGGCAGAGCGTTGTTGATGATCGCCCGGACGAGCCCGAAGGGGTCCACCCCGAAATGGGAGTAGAAGCGGCGGTCTTCAATCGCGATCACCGCCTGTGGAATGTACGGAGACATGTCCTCGAGCGCGAGAGCCTCGCCGCCGGTCATCCCGCGGTTGGCGATCACCTCACCCTCGACGGAGACGATCTTGATGTTCGGGGGGCGCTCCGGAATCGACCAGGTGCTCGCGCTCGGCATCCGTGCGCCGTAATAGGCGACAATCCCGGCCAAGACGATGCCGCCCCATAGCCCGAGTACGACTGACCAGTAGACTATTCTGCGCAGAAGGCCGCTCAGCCCCCCTTCGCGTTGGCGCTTCGGACGAGACCGGGTCGGCTTGCGAGATCTCGGCTTGCTGCCGCCCTTCCCGACAGAGGATCCGCGTGTGATGCGGTCGCCGGCAGACAGCCGAAAATCATCATCACCGCGCCCTCCTTCGAAGGTCGGCTCAACACGCTTGTCCGCTCTGCCTCGTCCTGCCATTCGCTGCCGGTGGTGCTCCTGATGTTGGCGCCGCCGTCATCTGTCCCCGGGCGTCGTAGCGACCGTCCTGAGGCGACATCGGCACCTTGTCTAATCGCGGCCGCCTTCAACCTTAAATGCGGCGATTTAAGGGGAGGTTAAAGAAGGGCCTGACGAATATCTATGTCTTTCAAGGCACTAGTCGTTCTCACCGCGTGCGCCGGTCACTGGCAGAGATCGGCCCATTCCGCCCCCGTCAGCGCAGTCAGGCGCTGCGGGGCGATCCGAACGGCCGCGTTGGTCGCACCCGCTGCTGGGACAACCTCGTCGAAGACCTGAAGTGAAACGTCGCAAAAGATCTTGATCGGCGAGGGCAGCCCGAAGGGGCAGACTCCGCCGACCGGATGAGAGGTGGTCGCCAGCACCTCCTCGGCATCGAGCATCCGCGGTTTGACACCGAACCGGTCCTTGAACTTGCGATTGTCCAAACGCTTCGTTCCGGCAGCGACCACGAGCACCGGCTCGGTGCCGATCCGCAGGCAGATCGTCTTGGCGATCTGGTCGGGTTCCACCCCATGCGCCTCGGCGGCGAGCGCAACAGTCGCCGAGCTTGCTTCCGTTTCGATGACGGCGATCTCGGGGGCGTGGCGGCTGAAGAAATCTTTGACAGACTGAAGGCTCATTGCAGTTTCCAGAACAATCGATGTGACATCAATAAAGCTTAGGCGGTGCCGAGCATTCAAGATCGCTCGTATTAACCTCATGTTAACCTTGAGGCGACAGCATCGTCGTCATGAGGTCGGTCGGCGCAAGTTGAACGCGCCGAGAAGCGAGGCATCACCCATTTCCGGTCCTGACCACGGATGTACTGGCAGGACCGGTGAAATGGAAGAAAAGGTCGGGTCGTCCCCGGCCTTTTGCTTTTCGGCTACCTGGCACTTGTCGCGAGCGCGTCCAAGATGCGGATCCACGACCGGATGCCCTTGTGGAAGGACTTGAGGTCGTACTTCTCGTTGGGCGAGTGGATGCGATCGTCGGTCAGCCCGTAGCCGACCAGCAGCGAGTCCATCCCGAGCATTTTCTGGAAATCGCCGACGATCGGGATTGAGCCACCCATGCCGATGACCACGGCCGGCTTCGGCCATTCTTCCGACAGTGCGTTTTTCGCCTTCGTCAGCACCGGCGAATCGTATGAGAGCTGGATTGCCGGCGAACCGCCATGCTCATGGAATTCGACCGAGCAGTCCGCCGGGATCTTCGAGCGGACATAGGCACGGAAGCTCTCGCGGATCTTTGCCGGATCCTGGTCTCCGACGAGCCGGAAGGAGACCTTGGCCGACGCCTTCGCCGCAATGACCGTCTTGAAGCCTTCACCGGTATAGCCACCGGTGATTCCGTTGACTTCGGCCGTCGGGCGCGCCCAGGTCAACTCCAGCACGGAGCGGCCTTTCTCCCCTGCCGGGACCGAAAGCCCGACCTGGCCGAGGAAGTTTTCGGCCGTGCGGCCGAGGATTTCCCACGAGGCCTTGATGTTGGCGGGCGTTTCTTCGACGCCGTCGTAGAAACCGGGCAACGTCACCCGGCCCGTTTCGTCATGCAGGCCCGCAAGCACGTCAACGAGAATGTGAATCGGGTTTGCCGCGGCACCTCCGAAGAGGCCGGAATGAAGGTCGCGGTCGGCGGCGGAAATGACGATCTCCTCTCCGACGAGCCCGCGAAGCGCCGCGGCGATCGCCGGCGTTTCACCGTCCCACATGCTGGTGTCGCAGACGAGCGCGAAGTCGGCCTTCAGTTCCTCGGCGTTCGCGGCGAGGAACGGCTTCAGCGAAGGAGATCCCGATTCCTCTTCGCCCTCGAAAAGAATGGTGATGCGGACCGGGAGCGTCCCGTTGATCTCCTTGTAGGCTCGGCATGCCTCTACGAAGGTCAACAACTGCCCCTTGTCGTCGGAGGTGCCGCGGCCGGTGATCACCTTGCGGCCGGCTTCGATCTCCTTGATCGCCGGCTCGAAAGGATCGTTTTCCCAAAGATTGAGCGGGTCGACGGGCTGGACGTCGTAGTGTCCGTAGAACAGGGCGTGCGGTGCATCCGGCGACCCCGCAGCGTGATGCGCCACCACCATCGGATGGCCGGGCGTGTCCCGGACCGAGGCCTCGAAGCCGAGCGCCGTCAGTTCGCGCACCAGCCATTCCGCCGCTTTGCGGCAATCCGCCTTGTAGGCAGGGTCGGTCGAAATCGATTTGATTCTGACGAGATCGAAAAGCCTGTCGAGGCTCTGGGGAAGCGCCTTGTCGGCGCAGTCGAGTACGGCGGAAATGTCGCTCATCATCCTGTCCTGTCGTTTGAATCGGGCGGACGATAGCCGAAACCATGTCGGGTGACGAGGCTGGCAGACGACAAATTGATGTGTGGAACGATGATCATCGGCAAAAGCAAAGCCGCCGTGGCTTGGAGGAGGGGCCACGGCGGCTTCGCCGAAAAGCTGGGACAAAGGCCCGGAGAGGGGGATAAGGCCTTTGCCCAAGTCTGAAGCGGCGGGGGACGGGCCTCTTTCAGACTACGGCGTGATCAGTCGCCGATGACCAAGAGATGAGATGCAGAATGCGGCTTTTCAAGGGAATGCTGGATTACAAATTTGTAAGATTCTCAGGAAGGCCGTTCGGGCCTCCGGCGCCCGTAGAGAAGGAAGCCGATATCAAGCGCTGCCACCACGCCTGCGGCGGCCACGAAGCCGCGAAAAGTGGTGTCGAGTGGTGCGTCCGGCTTAAAATTGATGAATGTAATCAAAGTCCCGAACAAGACGGCGTTCAGGAGCTTGAATTCGATCCATGTCGCCAGACTGCGTGTCGCGTCATACCGTTCGGGAAAACGGGCGCGAAGTCCCTCCTGTGACAGAAAGTACATTCCGCTACCGAGTGCCTTCAGGAAGATGAGCGATGCGGAATCTTCTAGCATCCACGATATGGCGGCGTACAGCGACATGAACAGGCCATAGAAGATGTAAGTTCTGATGATCGGGTTCATCGTGTTCCCCTCGGAATGCGGCGCCATATCGCCGAGCCAGTTTAAATCAGGATCAACAAACCGCAATGGACCTTTGCGCCGTCGCAGGCTATCCATGCATCTATGAAAAAGGGCGATCATCTTTTCCTCGTTGACGGTTCGGGCTTCATCTTCAGGGCGTTCCACGCCCTGCCGCCGCTCACCCGAAAATCGGACGGCCTGCCGGTGGGCGCAGTCGCCGGCTTCTGCAACATGCTCTGGAAGCTGTTGACGGATGCGCGCGATACTTCCGTCGGCGTGACGCCCACCCATTTCGCCGTTGTCTTCGACTATTCCTCCAAGACGTTTCGCAAGGAGCTCTACGACGCGTACAAGGCGAACCGCTCGGCGCCGCCGGAGGACCTGGTGCCGCAATTCGGACTGATCCGTGAGGCGACCCGTGCTTTCAACCTTCCGTGCATCGAGAAGGAAGGCTTCGAGGCCGACGACATCATCGCGACCTATTCGCGCCTGGCGGAGGCCGTCGGCGCCGACGTCACGATCATCTCTTCCGACAAGGATTTGATGCAGCTCGTGACCCCCAATGTCCACATGTATGACAGCATGAAGGACAAGCAGATCGGCATCCCGGATGTCATCGAGAAGTGGGGCGTGCCGCCTGAGAAGATGATCGACCTGCAGGCGTTGACCGGCGATTCGACGGACAACATTCCAGGCATCCCGGGAATCGGGCCGAAGACTGCCGCCCAGCTGCTCGAAGAGTATGGTGATCTCGATACGCTGCTTGCGAGGGCCGGCGAGATCAAGCAGGTGAAGCGGCGCGAGAACATCGTCGCAAATGCAGATCTGGCGCGACTTTCGCGCACGCTCGTCACCCTTCGTACCGACGTGTCTCTTGATGTACCGCTGGACCAACTGGTGCTAGAAAACCAGAACGGCCCTCTGCTCATCGGCTTTCTCAAGACGATGGAGTTCAATACCCTAACGCGCCGCGTGGCCGAAGCCTGTGGCTGCGATGCAAGCGCGATCGAGCCGGCGCCGGTGAAGATTGAGTGGGGTTCGACCGCACACGGACCTGATCTCGGCGCCGGCGAACTGCCGGCTGAGAACGGAGCCGCGGCCGTTGCGTCCCCCGTCGCGGGTTCGGCAATCGCATCGGCCGCCGTTCCCAGCGGCCCGACGCCTGCTGATCTTGCCAAAGTCCGCGCGGACGCTTTCCACGGGAAGACGATCGATATCGGCGGCTACCAGACGATTCGTGATCTGCCGACGCTGGCGACATGGATTGCGGCTGCACGCGAAACTGGCCTCGTTGCCTTCGACACGGAGACGACCTCGCTCGACCCGATGCTGGCCGAGCTCGTTGGTTTCTCGCTGGCGATCGCGGACAACGCGCACTCCGCCGGATCGACCGAAATCCGTGCGGCCTATGTACCGCTTGCCCACAAGACGGGTGTCGGCGATCTGCTGGGCGGAGGCCATGCCGACGGACAGATTCCGATGGCTGAGGCACTCGCTGCCCTAAAGACGCTGTTGGAGGACCGCTCGGTCCTCAAGGTCGGCCAGAACCTAAAATACGACTACCTGCTGATGAAGCGGCACGGCATCGTCATCGAGAGCTTCGATGACACGATGCTGATCTCCTATGTCCTCGAGGCGGGCCGCACCAATCACGGAATGGACGCGCTTTCGGAGCGTTGGCTTGGTCACACGCCGATCGCCTACAAGGAGGTCGCGGGCTCCGGAAAGTCGTCGGTGACATTTGACCTGGTCGACATCGACAGGGCGACCGCCTATGCGGCCGAGGATGCGGACGTCACCTTGCGGCTCTGGATGGTGCTGAAGCCGCGGCTCGCCGCCGATGGCCTGACCAAGGTCTACGAACGGCTGGAGCGACCGCTCATCCCGGTTCTCGCGCGCATGGAAGAGCGCGGCATCACCGTCGATCGCCAGATTCTTTCGCGCCTCTCCGGCGAGCTTGCCCAGAAGGCGGCGGCTTACGAAGCCGAGATTTACGAGCTTGCCGGCGAGCGTTTCAACATCGGTTCGCCCAAGCAGCTCGGCGACATCCTGTTCGGCAAGATGAGTCTGCCGGGTGGGTCTAAGACAAAGACCGGCCAGTGGTCGACCTCCGCGCAGGTGCTGGAGGACCTGGCTGCGGCCGGCGTCGAGCTGCCGCGCAAGATCGTCGACTGGCGCCAGCTCACCAAGCTCAAGTCCACCTACACGGACGCGCTGCCGGGTTACGTGCATCCGCAGACGAAGCGCGTGCATACCAGCTATTCGCTTGCTTCAACCACCACCGGCCGGCTTTCGTCGTCCGAGCCCAATCTGCAGAACATTCCCGTGCGGACCGCTGAAGGCCGGAAGATCCGGACCGCCTTCATTTCGACGCCAGGCCACCGCCTTGTCTCGGCCGACTACAGCCAGATCGAGCTTCGTGTGCTTGCCCACGTCGCCGACATTCCGCAACTGCGTCAGGCGTTCGCCGATGGCATCGACATCCACGCGATGACCGCTTCGGAGATGTTCGGCGTTCCTGTCGAAGGCATGCCGGCCGAGGTGCGTCGTCGCGCCAAGGCGATCAACTTCGGCATCATCTACGGCATCTCCGCCTTCGGCCTCGCGAACCAGCTCGGCATCGAACGCTCGGAGGCGGGAGAGTACATCAAGAAGTATTTCGAGCGCTTCCCCGGTATCAGGGACTACATGGAATCGACCAAGGCCTTTGCTCGCGAAAACGGCTATGTCGAGACCATCTTCGGTCGACGCGCGCGTTACCCGGAGATCAAATCCTCCAATCCCCAGGTCCGCTCATTCAACGAGCGCGCCGCGATCAACGCGCCTATCCAGGGATCGGCTGCCGACATCATCCGCCGTGCGATGATCAAGGTCGAGCCGGCGCTCGCGGCCGCAGGGTTTGCAGAGCGGGCGCGCATGCTGCTGCAGGTGCATGACGAACTGATCTTCGAAGTCGAAGAAGAAGCGGTCACCGGCGCAATGCCGCTGATCGTCTCCGTGATGGAGCAAGCAGCCATGCCGGCGATCTCGATGAAGGTGCCGTTGAAGGTTGACGCTCGTGCGGCGACCAACTGGGACGAGGCGCACTGAGCGGCGTTAGAAGTGTCCCTGCTGGGCTGACACGTGGTCACGAATCGCTTGCATCATCAACGAGAGTGACGCACTCGGCTCGACCCCGTCGCGGGTGGTCAACCCGACGGCGCCCCGTGTTTCGCTCGTGTCGATATCGAGAGCAACCAGCCGTCCGCTGGAAAGTTCATCTGCGACGACGCCGCGCGAGATGATCCAGACCGCATCATTGCGTGCGACGAATGCGCGGCCGAAGGAGTCGGAAACCGTTTCGATCGTGCGCGGGAGTTCCGGGATGCCGTTGGTGAGGAAAAGCCGGTCGACGAAGGGGCGGATGACCGCTCCGGACGGTGGCATCAGGACGACGAAGTTCGCGAGCGCATTGAGCGTGAAATTGCGCCGGGCAAGCAACGGATGCGAAGCGCGCACGACCAGCACGACTTCCTCGGTGTATAGCGGTTCGAAGAATAGGCCTGTCATGACCTCCGGCGCCGCCAGCCGGCCGACCACGAGGTCAAGCTCGCCGAGCCGCAGCGAACTGAGCAGTGCCCTGTTCTCGCCTGAGGCGATCGTCACCTGGCTGCCGGTGCCGCTTGCGAGAAACTGTGCCACGGCCCCTGGCATGAAGGTCGCCGAAGCGGTCGGCAGCGTTCCGATCCGAACAGGGGGTCCCTCCGACTTCAGTGCCTGTGCCACGGAGTCCATCCCGCGTTGCACGGCGGCAAGGCTCTCGCCGGCATGCTTCAGGAAGATCTCGCCGAAATGGGAGATGCGGATCCCGCGGCCTTCGCGTTCGAAGAGGGGCACTCCAAGAATGTCCTCCAGTTCACGGACGGTGCGTGTCACTGCCGGTTGGGTGATCGCGAGCGCGTCTGCGGCCTTGCCGACGCTGCGTTGACGGGCCACTTCCAGGAAGGTCTGCAGGTGACGAAACTTGATCCTTGCATCCATGAATCATGCCGATTTGGTTATGGAATTTGGCCAAAATATCATTTTACCGAACAAAAATCATTAGCTACCTTTCCTGTCAGAGGAGAAAGTCATGGCCTTTGCCGCGATCAACGGAATTACGGTTCACTATGAATTCATCGGCGATCCCGGCGCCAAGCATACCATTGTCTTCTCGAATTCGCTGGGGACCGATTTCCGAATCTGGCTGCCGCTCTTCGATGAACTCGGCGACGATGTCTCCATACTCCTCTATGATTCCCGCGGGCACGGTCTTACCGGTCTGGGCGCTGCCGGGTTCGTAATGGAGGATCTCGTCGACGATCTTGTCGGCCTCGTGGATCATGTCGGCATCGACAAAGTCGTCTTCTGTGGCCTTTCGGTTGGCGGAATGGTCGTGCAGGGTCTCTGGCGTAAACGACCGGATTTGGTGCGCAAGCTGGTGCTCTGCGACACGGCACCGAAGATTGGCACTGCGGAAGCCTGGGACGGCCGGATCGAGGCGATCCGCAAGAGCGGTCTTGCCGGCATTGCTGACAGCGTCATGGAGCGTTGGTTCACGAGTTCGTTCCATGAGGAGCGGCGGGTGGACCTCGCCGGCTATCGCCTGATGTTGGAGCGACAGTCAGCGGCAGCCTATATCGGCACTTGTGAGGTGATCCGCGATACGGACCTTTCCGCGATCCCGCCGACGATCACCGTCCCGACACTCTGTATCGTTGGCGACCAGGACGGGTCCACCCCCCCGGACCTCGTCCGCGGCATGGCCGACATGATCCCCGGTGCCCGCTTCGAAGTCATCGAAGGATGCGGTCACATCCCCTGCGTGGAGCAGCCACAGCGGCTGGCCGCGTTGATCGAACCCTTTGTCAGGAAGGCATGAAAGGACGTTCATGAACGAGGCCGCAGACAAGTCTCCCCGTTATCGCGAGGGCATGGCCACACGCCGGCGCGTGTTGGGAGACGGTTACGTCGACCGGACCGAGGCACAGAGATCCGCCTTCGATGAGCCCTTTCAGGACCTCATTACCGAGGCCGCTTGGGGCCATGTCTGGTCTCGGCCAACCTGGACCAAGCGCGAGCGCTCGATGGTCACCATCGCGCTGCTGGCCGCACTTGGCCACCACGAGGAAGTTGCGTTGCATGTTCGTGCGACCGCCAACACCGGCGCCAGCAGGGAAGACATCATGGAGGCGCTTCTCCATGTGGCGATCTATGCGGGTGTGCCGGCTGCCAATCACGCGATCAAGGTAGCCAAGGCGACGCTGGAGGAGATGGAAATGTCGAACGGTGGGATGGAGGAGAGACGTGAAGAACACCATGCCTGAGACGGGGGCATTCTTTCCCCGCGACCGCGAAATGCATCCGCCGGCCTATGCGCCGTGGTACAAGACCACGGTTCTTCGCTCGCCACAGCGCGCGCTGATTTCGCTGGAAGGTACGAAGAGCGAGATCACTGGGCCGGTCTTCGGCCATAACATGCTGAACGAGTTCGACAACGATCTCATCCAGAATTATGCGCGCCCCGGCGAAAGTCCGATCGGCCAGCGCATTCTCGTGCATGGACGAGTGCTCGATGAGCGTGGCAAGGGTGTTGCTGGTGCCTTGGTCGAGTTCTGGCAGGCAAATGCTGGAGGACGGTACCGTCACAAGAAGGAGACCTACCTCGCGGCCCTCGATCCGAACTTCGGTGGTGTCGGGCGCACTATTACCGACGAGGACGGCAACTACTGGTTCAAGACGATCAAGCCGGGCCCGTATCCCTGGCCGAACGGGGTCAACGACTGGCGCCCCGCGCATATCCATTTTTCGATCTTCGGCCACGGCTTCGCCCAGCGCCTGATCACCCAGATGTACTTCGAGGGCGACCCGTTGATCTGGATCTGCCCGATCGTCAAGACGATTCCCGATGAGGAAGCGATCAGGCGTCTGATTGCACCCCTCGACCTCAACGCGACGATCCCGATGGACATGCGCGCCTACAAGTTCGACATCGTCCTGCGCGGACGGCGTTCGACGATGTTCGACAATCGCAAGGAGGGCAACTGAGATGGTTCAGCCGCTCGGTTATCTGAAGGAATCACCGTCGCAGACGGCCGGTCCTTACGTACATATCGGTTGCACACCCAATTTTACCGGCATCGAAGGGGTATTCGAAAAGGACCTCGGCGCCGGTCCGCTCTACAACGAACGCGCAAGGGGCGAACGTATAACAATCCGCGGCCGCGTGATCGACGGATCGGGCACGCCGCTCAAGGACGCGCTCATCGAGATCTGGCAGGCCGACGCCGACGGGCTCTACAATAGCCCCTCGGAGACGCGCGGAAAGGCAGATCCGAACTTTGCCGGCTGGGGCCGCTGTCCGGCCGACATGGAGACTGGCGAGTACATTTTCGAAACGATCAAGCCGGGGCGCGTGCCGTTTCGCGATGGTCGGGTCATGGCTCCCCACATCACCTTCTGGATCGTCGCCCGCGGCATCAATATTGGCCTTCATACGCGCATGTATTTCGCCGACGAAGCGGAAGCGAATGCCGTTGATCCGGTGCTGGTGCGCATCGAGCACAAGGTACGGGTCCCGACGCTGATTGCTGCCCGTGACGGAGACACTTACACCTTTGACATCCATCTCCAGGGCGAAAACGAAACGGTGTTCTTCGACATCTGAACCCGCAAACGTCATTTTCGGCAAGCCGGCACGCGACATTGCCGATGCTTGCCGGACGGGCCGGAAGGGGCCATGAAATGAACAAGACAATTGCAGACGTGGCCGAAGCCGTTGCCGAAATCGGTGACGGCGCCACCGTGATGATTGGTGGCTTCGGGGGTTCTGGGGCGCCGATCGAGCTGATCCACGCCCTGATCGACAAGGGGCCGAAGAACCTGACGGTCATAAACAACAATGCCGGCAACGGCCGCATCGGCATTGCGGCCATGATCGATGCGGGCATGGTGCGAAAGATGGTCTGTTCTTTTCCACGCTCGTCCGACCCGCGCGCCTTCACGGAAAAGTATCTCGCCGGCGAGATCGAGCTCGAACTGGTTCCGCAGGGCACGCTTGCCGAGCGTATCCGCGCTGGCGGTGCTGGCATCCCGGCCTTCTATACGCCGACCGCCTACGGTACCGAACTCGCAGAAGGCAAACCGGTCGCCGAATTCGACGGTCGGCACTATGTCCAGGAGCGCTGGCTCAAGGCCGATTTCGCGATCGTCAAGGCCGAACTCGGCGACACCCACGGCAATCTCACCTACAACAAGGCCGGCCGCAACTTCAATCCGCTGATGTGCATGGCGGCAGCAAGAACGATCGCGCAGGTTTCCAGGATCGTGCCCGCCGGAGGCATCGATCCCGAGCATGTCGTGACGCCCGGCATCTTCGTGAACGCCCTCGTCGAGGTGACGAATCCACAGCAGGAAGAAGTGCTCATACGAGCCGGAGTGGCCTACGCATGACGACCGTTGCGCGCGAAGACAAGAAGCTCTCCAACGCCCAGATCGCCTGGCGTGCCGCGCAGGACATCGCCGACGGCGCCTATGTCAATCTCGGGATCGGCTTTCCGGAAATGGTCGCCCGCTATCAGCCGGAGGGCCGAGAAGCCATCTTCCACACGGAAAACGGCATCCTGAATTTCGGTGAGCCGCCACCGGAAGGTGAGGAAGATTGGGACCTCATCAATGCCGGGAAGAAGGCAGTGACGCTGAAGCCCGGAGCCTCTTTCTTTCACCATGCCGACAGCTTTGCCATGGTGCGTGGCGGACACCTGGATGTCGCCATTCTCGGGGCCTACCAGGTTGCCCAGAATGGCGATCTCGCGAACTGGCGTGTCGGTTCCAAGGGAGTGCCCGCGGTCGGTGGAGCCATGGATCTCGTACACGGGGCGAAGCAGGTTTTTGTTATCACCGAACACGTCACCAAGGATGGTCAGCCGAAACTTGTCGAGCGCTGCACGTTTCCGCTGACCGGTGTCGGATGCATCACCCGTGTCTATACGAGCCATGCAGTCATTGACATTGTCGGCGGCAAGTTCGTGGTGCGGGAAAAGCTGGCGGCCATGACCATGGACGAACTCCAGGCCATGACCGGTGCGAAACTCCATGCCGACCGTCCGGTCGCCGACCTTGTCGTGCCGGCACTCTAAGGACTTCATCATGACCGACGCCTTTATCTGCGACTATATCCGGACGCCCATCGGCCGCTTCGGCGGTGCCCTGTCGGCGGTCAGGGCTGATGATCTCGGCGCCGTGCCGCTGAAGGCACTGATGGAGCGCAATGCCTCGGTCGATTGGGAAGCCGTCGATGACGTGATCCTTGGCTGTGCCAATCAGGCTGGCGAGGACAATCGCAACGTGGCACGTATGTCGCTGCTTCTCGCCGGATTACCGGTGTCGGTCAGCGGCACCACCATCAATCGTCTGTGCGGTTCGGGTATGGACGCGGTCATTACCGCCGCGCGCGCGATCAAATCGGGCGAGGCGGATCTGATGATCGCCGGCGGCGTCGAGAGCATGAGCCGCGCGCCATTCGTCATGCCAAAGGCGGACACCGCCTTTTCCCGCCATGCGGAGATCTACGACACCACCATCGGCTGGAGGTTCGTCAACCCGCTGATGAAGAGCCGGTATGGTGTCGACTCCATGCCCGAAACGGGTGACAATGTCGCAATCGAGTGCAGCGTTGCACGGGAGGATCAGGATGCCTTCGCGGTCCGCAGCCAGGCAAAGGCGGCGGCTGCCCAGGCGAACGGTCGTCTGTCGAAGGAGATTACGGGCGTGACCGTTCCGCAGCGAAAAGGGGAGGATGTCGTCGTCGATCGCGACGAACATCCGCGCGCCACGAGTCTGGAGGCGCTCGCGCGGCTGAAGCCTGTCAACCAGCTGGATGGGACCACCGTTACGGCAGGGAATGCCTCGGGCGTCAACGATGGTGCCGCAGCTCTCATCATCGCCTCGGAAGAGGCCGCCCACCGGCATGGTCTGACGCCGGTCGCCCGCATCCTCGGTGGGGCAACGGCCGGCGTGCCGCCGCGGGTCATGGGCATCGGCCCGGCGCCCGCTTCGCAGAAGCTGATGACTCGTCTCGGCATGGATGTTGCGCAGTTCGATGTCATTGAGATCAACGAGGCCTTCGCAAGCCAGTCGCTTGCGACGCTTCGCCAGCTCGGCCTCCCGGATGACGATCCGCGGGTCAACCGCAACGGTGGGGCCATCGCGCTTGGACATCCGCTCGGCATGTCCGGCGCCCGCATCACCGGCACGGCGGCGCTCGAACTCGCATTGACAGGCGGTCGCTATGCTCTTTCTGCGATGTGCATTGGGGTCGGTCAAGGTATCGCGATCGCCCTGGAACGGGTGTGACCATGCTCACCGGGATCACCTATCTCGACGGCCTGCTCGGTGACGGTGAAATCGCCGGTTTGCTCGGCACTAACGCGGACGTGGGCGCCATGCTGCGCTTCGAGGCGGCGCTTGCGCGGGCTCAGGCGACAGCGGGTATGGTGGACGAGGAAGCCGCTGCGGCCATCGAGTCCGCCTGCGCGCGTTTCGTTCCAGACATGGAAGCGCTGACGAGCGCGACGGCACGCGATGGCGTGGTGGTGCCGGAGTTGGTCCGTCAGCTGCGCCGCGCGGCCGGCGAGCGGCATGGCGGGTTCATCCATCTCGGTGCGACCAGTCAGGATGTCATCGATACCGCCGCGGCCCTGAAGCTCGCATCCGTCTTCGATGTTTTTGATAGCCGGCTAATAAGCGTCCACTCGCAGTTCGATGTGCTTGAGTCGCGCTTCGGTGGAAATCGGCTCTTGGCGCGGACGCGCATGCAGGTGGCGGTGCCAATTACTGTCGGTGACCGGCTGAGAGCCTGGAAGAGCCCCCTCGAACATCTGGCTGCGGAGTTGCCGCACCAGCGCGAACGTGTCCTGATCCTGACGCTCGCAGGTGCGGCGGGGACGTCGGAGAAATTCGGAGACCGGATCTTCGCGATACGGCGGGCAATGGCCCGCGATCTCGGGCTTTTCGTCCCCGATTACGCGCCGCATACGGACAGGGGCCGGATCGCGGATTTTGCCGGCTTCCTGTCGCGTCTCACCGGCGCCTTCGGCAAGATCGGGCAAGATCTCGCACTCATGGTCCAGAACGGCATCGATGAGGCGGAGATCTCGGGAGGTGGCGGCTCCTCCGCCATGCCGCACAAGCAGAACCCGGTGAGGGCCGAAATACTTGTTGCGCTCGCGCGCTACAATGCAACCCTGCTCGCTGGTGTTCATCACGCGCTTGTCCATGAACAGGAACGGTCGGGCAGCGCCTGGACGCTGGAATGGCTGCTCATGCCGAAGATGATCGAGGCGGCGGGGCTTTCGCTCATCCACGGGCACGCCTTGCTTGCGGCGATCGAGCGGCTTGGAGATCCTGACTGAACGTCAGGCGACGCCGTTGCGCTCCGCGAGCAAATTCACGAGTATTCCCGTCAATTTCTCGCCAGCATCGGCGAGAGCGCCGCTATTGTCGATTGTCACGGTTTGAAAACCCTCGGGAATTGCCAGCGGGCCTCGCTGCAGTCGCTTGCTGACGTCGGCCTCGCCCTCCCTGCCGCGCTGCTGCAGCCGATGTGCCAGGATATCCGCCCTTGCGACGATATTTGCGACGAGCAGTCGGGGGAAGGCCTCAGCGAAGTCGTCGAGCGCGGAGCGGGAGCCGTTGGCGACGACCACATGCCCGAGAGCCAACTTATTTTTGACGGAAGCCGGTATCCCATAGCGGAGGCCATGGGCGTCCCAATGAACGGCAAAGCCTCCCTTCTCGCGCATGTCCTCGAAGTCCTCCGCGGAGACGGCGAGGTGATCTTCGCCGCCGGCCTCGCTGTCACGAGTGATGAGGCGCCGGACGAAGTGGATGTCCGGTCGCCCCGCAAGACGTCTTTGAGCATATGAGATCAGGCTGTCCTTGCCCGCACCGCTCGGCCCGACGACCGCCACGAACGTCCCGAAAGATTCCGGGAGAGGGGACATCGACGCTCCATTTGTCATCAGGCGACCCGCCGTCCTTCCCGCCAGACCGCACGAACGACCGGCACACCTGCCCGCCGGCGCACCCGGACCAGATCGGCGCGGAGCCCCTCGGCAATGCGACCGCGGTCGGACAGTCCCACCGTCTTGGCGGGTGTCGCCGTCACCATCGCGAGCGCCTGCGGCAGAGAGAGGTTCGGCAGTGCGTCGGCAAGTACGAAAGGAGCGTGCAGCAGGCTGAGCGGCACATAGTCGGAAGACAATACGTCCAGAACGCCGCGTTCGGCAAGATCTCGGGCGGCGATGTTGCCCGAGTGCGATTTGCCGCGCACGATGTTCGGAGCTCCCATCAGCACGCTCATGCCCGCCTTGTGGGAGGCTTCGGCCGCATCGAAGCTGGTCGGAAACTCTGCAAGCTTGACGCCGTAGCCGATCGCCTCGTCAACGTGGTCGAGCGTTGCGTCGTCGTGGCTCGCGATGGTGATGCCGCGTTCGGTGCAGTTCTTGGCCAGGGCATCGCGGTGTGGGGCAGCATAGCGCGCGGAGGATTCCTGACGGCGTGCGACGAATTGCGCAAAGGCATCTTCCGAGAGGCCGCGCTTTTTCTTGTAGTAGAGCGTGTACTGCTCCATCGTCTGGAACTGGCGCTGCCCAGGCGCATGGTCCATCAATGAGACCAGACGCACATGCGGGTCGCGCTCGAAATCGGAGAAGTGCTCCAGGACGTCCGGAGCCGAGACCTCGCAGCGCAGATGCAGAAGGTGCTCCGCCCGCAGCCGGTCCTCGCGCTCGGCCGTCTGAATGGCGTCTGCCATCTCGCGCATCTCGCCTTTCATGAAGCCGCCGTCCTCGTCGGAACCCATTCGCAGGCAATCGAAGACTGTGGTTATGCCGGAGGTCACGACCTGTGCGTCGTGCGCCTGGATCGCCGAGATCTTGTCCCAGCGCACGCCTGGCCGCGGCGAGTAGTGCGCTTCCAAGTGGTCGGTGTGCAGTTCGACCAGACCCGGAATGATGTAGTCGCCCTCCATGTCCTCTCCGCCGGTCGTCTGGCCTTCCGAGAAGGAGGCGATGCGACCGTCGCGAATGACAAGCGTGCCGGAAATGATATCGTCCTTGAGGACGATGCGGGCGTTGGTGAACACGGATTCGATGGTCATCGGTCGGTTGTCCTTTCGATCAGGCGCCAGACAAAGGCAGCCAGGAATGAATGGTGAAGGGAGTCCCGTGCTCTTCTTCGACATAGAGGGCGAGACCGGAAATGCTGAGCGGACGGCCGACGAAGTCGGCGAAGCTGGCATCGAGAAGGCGGCGCACCGCCGCCGCTCGGCGGGGTTCGACAGGTCCGGTCAGTGTCATGTGGAAGCGGAATTCCTCCATGACGTAGGGATAGCCCCATCGGACAAGATTGGAGCGCTGAGCCTCGCTCAAGGCCTCCGGCTTGCGCCGCGCGATATCCGCGTCGTTCAACGGTGCGCGATAGGCCTCGAAGGCCTCGACTACCCCGGCAGCAAATGTCTGTAGCGGCAAGAACGGCTGCTCCGGAACGAGTGCGAAGAAGCGGTCGAGTTGCCCGATCAGAACCGAGGGGATCGCGAAGGCCGGTGTCTTCCTGCAAAAGCGTTCGAACGCATCGATGAGTTCGTCTTCGCTCCGGTCTGCTGCAAGAGAGAAGGGCGCCTTCAACGTCGCGTGGAAACCGTAGCGTCGCGGCTCCGCGGTAAGGTTGACCAGTTCTTCGACATCGAATCCCTCGGCCTTCGTCGCCGGCAGAAGTTCTCCGCTGAACGGATCGCGGCCGAGCCAGCGCGCCGCCGCCAGCGTCAGCGGGTCGCGTTCGGGCGGTGTGAAATAGAGCGCGTAACGCAAAGACTGATTCCTTCGGATTGCTACTGCAGCGAGAGTAAACCGTGCGCCGTGGCATTTGCGAGGCACCGATGCCGGATGCACAGCAATTGCGAGGTGGCGAGCCTCATGAAGTCGACCGCCTGCCGATGAGACGCGAACGCAGGGCATTCGAGATCGAATCGAAGATGAAGACGACGATGAGGATGAGCAGGACCATGTAGCCGACGTTCTCCCAGTCCTGATTGGTCCGCATCGCCTCCCAGAGCTTCAGGCCGATACCGCCGGCACCGACGGCGCCGATGATCGTGGCTGACCGGGTGTTAGACTCCCAGAAGTAAAGCGCCTGGGAGGCGAAGACCGGCAGAACCTGCGGCAGCACTCCGAAGCGTTGAACAGCCAAGGGGCCTGCACCGACGGACTTCACACCTTCGCGCTGCTTGTCGTCGATGTTTTCGAGCGCTTCTGCGTAGAGTTTTCCGAGCGTTCCCGTATCGGTGAAGAAGATCGCGGAAATCCCCGCAAGCGGTCCGGGACCGAATGCACGCGTAAAGAACAGCGCCCAGATGAACATGTCGACCGAGCGCTGGAAATCGAAGAATCGCTTGGCTGCGTGGTTGACGATGCCGTTGCGCGTGATGTTGCGGGCGGCAACGAACGAGAGCGGAAAGGCAACGATCGTTGCGAAGAGAGTCCCGACAAAGGCCATGACAATTGTCTGCAGCAGCTTGGTCCAGACATCGAGATGCTGCCAGGAGGGATTGTAGAGGAAATTCTCCAGAGCGAGCGAGATGTTGCTGCGGTTCGGGTCGAGGCGCTCTCCGAACAGCAGCAGTTGGAAGACTTCTCCCGCCGATTTGCCGAAGAAAGGCGAGTCGATATCGAAGAAGAAGTTTTCCCATCCGAGAAAGCGCTTGTGGATCTTAACCGCATCGTCGCGAATTTCCGCCCAGCCCGAGAAACCGAAGGCGAGAACGATCTTTTCGCCAGGCGTGCGCTGCGTCGCCCAAGCGGGCAAGTCGCGATCAGCTCTCACACCGCCGTTGCTGCTGAGCGTGATGTCAAGCTTTTCATTTCCGCGATGGACCTCGACATGTTCTGGCACGACGTCGATCCAGTCGGTCGAGTTCATGGACACGACCGCATGGGTAACCACCTCTTCGGTACGTGTTTCTGTTCGAGCCTCGGCAATCTCCTGCTGCTTGCCTGCATTGCTTGGAGCGACGAAGCTGAATGAAGATTTCGGCTTGGCTTGCATCGCCGTCGCCGGAATTTCCACCGTGCGCGTAATCGTTTCGCGCTCAGCCTCGAGCCACTCGGGCTGGGGGTTGGGGCCGATCGGATCGTAGCGCGAGAACTCGATCTGCATTGTCCCGTCCGCACGGAGCACTATGTCCGGCCGGACCTCATAGGATATCCAGTCGGCGAGATAGGTGGTGGCGATACCCCAGTTGGCGGTGCCGAGCACCTGACCGATGGCGAAGAACCACCAGCAGAACACGAAGTAGAGGGCGATGGCTCCTCCGATCACTGCGAAGCGGAAACGTGACCAGAAAGACGGCAAGAGGAATTGTGGATGACGAGCAGCGACGGCTTCGAGTTCGGAGACATTCATCGTTTTCACGGTTTGCTCCTATATCACTGCCTGGAAGGCCTGATCGCCGACGAGCCTGCGGCGCAGCCAGGCCGACAGCTGGTCGACTGCAATAATCGTCGCGAAGAGCAGGAGAACGATTGCCAGTGTCTTCGCCTCGTGACCGCGGCTGATCGAAAGACGCAGCTGTTCCCCGATGCCGCCGCCGCCGACGGCGCCGATGATCGTGGAGGCGCGCACGTTGATTTCGAAGCGCAGCAGGAAGTAGCTGACGAAGTTCGGCATGACCTGTGGCACCATGCCGAACCAGGCGCGTTCCAGCCACGATGCACCGACCGCCCTCAGCCCCTCGTCCGGTTTCATGTCCGCGTTCTCGATCACTTCGAAGAAGAGCTTGCCGAGCGCGCCGACCGTGTGGATCGAAACCGCGATGATCGCCGGAATCGGACCGAGCGAGAGGATAGCCAGGAAGAAGCCGGCGAGAACGATCTCGGGAAAGGCGCGCAGCAGTTCCATGAAACGGCGCACGGGAACGCGGGCCCAAGCATTGGGCGTCATGTTCTTTGCCGCAAGAAACGACAACAGGAAGCCGAAGCCGAACCCGATGATCGTCGACAGCAACGCGATATTCAGCGTTTCCGTCATCTTGTAGACGTACTCGGGTATGTAGAGGCTGTCGGTGACGTAGAAACGGCCTTCAGGATAGTCGTATTTGAGGCTCCCGTCGAAATAGGGGGAGGGCAGGTCGAGGAGTGCGCGCCAGACTTCGACGCCGTCGCGAGGCATCAGGTCGCCGACGAAATCGAAGAGATGCGGCAGCCGGTCGAAGAACTTGCCCGAATTGGTTTCGTTGGCAAACCAAAGTGAACCGGTAAGCGCCAGGGAAAGCACCGTTAGCGAGAGCATCGTGTAGAAACGACGGCCTCTGGCAAGATCTCGCCAATGGTTCTCGATGAGCGCGCCCTTCTCGCTGAGCGCGGGTTTGTAGGTGAAGGAACTCATGGCAGGCGGTCCGCTTTTGATCACGTCGTCGCGGCGGCGACGTGCATTCAACAAGAGCCGCCGGATGCCCACGCACCCGGCGGCCTTTTCGGCATCAGGATGTCAGCCGCCGATGGTTGCCTTGCGGGCGTCAATGATCGGCTTGTAGAAGTCGACATTGACCTCCGCATAGCCCTTGAATTCGCCGCCTTCGATTGCGGCGAAGCAGGCCGGATCGGACTCCGGAAGCTTGGCGAAGAAGTTCTTCACCTTCGCCTTCATGCCATCCTCCATGGAGGTGCGCACAACGATCGGAGCGTTCGGGATCAGCGGCGATTTCCAGAGCTCGACGAGATCGTCCATGTTCAGGATACCCTTGTCGACCATCTTGCGCAGGTTGCCGGAGGTGTACCCGTCCTTGAACTCGCCGACGCCCGAGCCGTAGGTCGTGCCGGCGTCGAAGGTGCCTTTCAGGACTTCGAGGACGAGATTTTCATGGCCGCCGCCGAACCCGGTCGAAGCGACGTATTCCTTGACCGGCGCGCCGAGGACCTCGGGCAAGGTAACGGAGGGAACGAGGTAGCCGGAGGTGGAGTCCGGATCAGCAAAACCGAGCTTCTTGCCCTTGATGTCTTCGACCTTGGTCATGCCCGAATCCTTGCGGGCGACCATGATCGAATAATAGCCCATCGAACCGTCGGTCTGAACCGTGGTGAAGATCGGCTCGACGGCGTCGGCATTCGCGAGGTACGTCTTTGCATAGCCGGAAGCGCCGAGTTCGGCGAAGTCGAGCGTCCCACCCAGCAGTCCCTGAATGACACCGTCATAGTCTGCCGCCGGGAACAGCGCGACCTTCTCAACGCCGATGGCAGCGGGCAACTTGTCGACGAGGCACTGGAAATTGCGCAGGCGGTCGGCTTCGTTTTCGCCACCGAGGATACCGATTCGGAATTCCTTGAGGTCTTCCGCAGCAGCTGCACCGGCCATGGCGACGAGCGCGACGGCGGCAAGAAGGGTCTTCTTCAACATGGGTCTCTCCTGTTTCTCCGGTACTCGGATAGGGTGGTGGAAGTAACTCTTGTGCGGACGATCTGGGACCGCTCAGGCATCGGCGGCGGCAAGGGGGCGAAATCCTGCAGCCGGCAGGACATCGGTCATCGCCTTCGGACGCTTGATCTCGATGCTCGTCGACGTCACGCCCTCGTCGACACCGCTGCCGTCCCGGTTCGAACCATAGATCTGCCGTATGGTGTCCGCCGTCAGAGCCTCCGGCCGGCCGTCGAAGACCACCGATCCGTGTGCCATGCCGACGATCCTGTCGCAGTACGTACGGGCCGTATCGAGCGTATGCAGGTTCGTGATGACCGTAATGCCTTCCCGGACATTGATGTCGCGCAACGCGTCCATGACGATCTTGGCGTTCAGGGGGTCCAGCGAGGCGATCGGTTCGTCGGCGAGCACCATCTTCGGTCTTTGCATCAAAGCTCGCGCTATCGCGACGCGCTGCTGCTGGCCGCCGGAAAGCGTGCCGGCCGGCTGCAGTGCCGTCTGCTCGATGCCGAGCCTTTCGAGGGCGGCAATCGCCATGATCCGTTCCTCGCGTGTGAAATAGTTGAGAATGCTCAGCGCGGTGGAACGGTGGTTCAGCCGACCGAGCAGAACGTTGGTCAGGACGTCCAGCCGAGGCACAAGGTTGAACTGCTGGAAGATCATCGCACAGTCGCGCTGCCAGTTGCGCAGTGTCCGCCCCCGCAGTGACGAGACTTCCGCGTCACCGAAGTGGATGGACCCGGAGGAGGGGTCGACGAGGCGGTTGATCATCCGCAGCAGCGTCGATTTGCCGGCGCCCGAGCGACCGATTACCCCCACCATCTGTCCCTGCGGGATATCGAGACTGACGGCATTGACCGCAACATTATCCCCGAAGCGGCGGGTGAGGTTCTTCAGCTCAAATCTCATCTTGGCGCTTCCGATCTTCTGTGCGTGTGATTGGTAAAGCCTGTATCGGACGGGGATGAAGTGCGGATGTCAGATTTGTGTAGGTATTGTAAAATCTGATATCCTTTTGAAGGAACTTACGATTTCCCGTATTTTGCGACGAAGGCAGCACCATCCAGCCGCCGGAAATCCTCAAGAGCGATGTGCAGCCGGTCATGGCTCCAGTCCCACCAGGCGAGCGCTTCCATTCTGGTGGCGACATCTGCCGGAAAGCGCTCGCGGATGAGCCGGGCGGGAACGCCGCCGACGATCGCGTAGGGAGCAACGGACTTGGAGACGACGGCTCCAGCACCGATCACGGCACCGTTTCCGACGTGAACACCCGGAAGGATCGTCGCCCCATGTCCGATCCATACGTCATGGCCAATCACGACACGGTTCTCGCGGCGCCATGCGAAGAAATCGTCGTCATTCTCCGCACCGTCGAAATAGGATGTCGCCCGGTAGGTGAAGTGATGCAGTGTCGCCCGCCACGTCGGGTGATTGGGTGCGTTGATGCGCACTGCCGCGGCGATGTTGACGAACTTTCCGATGGTAGTGCACCAGGCGGAACTATCCTGCATCATGTAGGAATAATCGCCGAGTTCCACCTCATCGAGGCGGCAGCGCTCGGCGATCTCGGTATAGCCTCCGAGTACCGAGTTCACGACATGTGCGGTCTCGTGAACAAGCGGATCGTGCCCGAGCTTCTTGCTCATGCGGCTGCCTTTCTCGGCGAGAACGCGGTCACGTCGAGAATGCGGTCGGCCACCTCCTCGCGCACCTCCTCGTCATGGAAGATCCCGAGCAGGGCGACGCCGTCCGCCTTCTTCTGGCGGATCATGTCCACCACCACTGCCCGGTTCGTGGCATCGAGCGAGGCCGTCGGTTCATCGAGAAGGAGGATGCGATGATCGGTGATGAAGCCGCGGGCGATGTTCACGCGCTGCTGCTCGCCGCCGGAGAAGGTCGCAGGCGGCAGTTGCCAGAGGTCCTGCGGCAGATTGAGCCGTTCCAGCAGTTCGCCGGCACGGATGCGCGCGGTATCCACCCCGGTGCCGCGAACGACCAGGGGTTCGGCGACGACGTCGATTGCGGCGACACGTGGGACGGTCCGCAAGAACTGGCTCACATAGCCCACCGTGGTGCGGCGGATGTCCATGATCATGCGCGGATCGGCGGTCGCTATGTCGACAATGTGACCGCGGTGCTGCACGAGCACCTGTCCGGCATCCACGGCATAGTTGCCATAGAGCATCTTGAGGATCGAGCTCTTGCCGATGCCTGAAGGGCCGCCGAGGACGACGCATTCGGCTTCGGCAATCGAGAAGGAGACGTTCGCGACGACCGGCAGGCGGATGCCGTCGCGCAGGTGCATGGTGAAGCTCTTCGAGACTTCGGAGACGACGAGGGGCGTTGCCATGGCGCTTTCCGTTCAGACTTGCAGGATCGAGGAGACGAGCAATTGCGTGTAGGGCTCGCGGGGGTCATCGAGCACACGATCAGTGAGGCCCTGTTCGATCACCATGCCATCCTTCATCACCATCATGCGGTGGGAGAGGAGCCTCGCGACCGCCAGGTCGTGCGTGACGACAATCGCCGAAAGGCCAAGATCGTTGACGAGGCCGCGGACGAGGTCGAGAAGGCGCGCCTGCACCGAGACATCGAGGCCGCCTGTCGGTTCGTCCATGAAGACGAGGCGTGGGGCGGTGACAAGATTGCGGGCGATCTGCAGGCGCTGACGCATCCCGCCGGAAAAGGCGCGCGGCTGGTCGTCTATGCGGTCGTTGCTGATCTCGACGCGCTCGAGCCACGAACCGGCGGTTTCGCGAATGTTGCCGTAGTGTCGATTGCCGATCGCCATCAGCCGCTCGCTGACGTTGGCTCCGGCAGACACAGTCATGCGCAACCCATCGGCTGGGTTCTGGTGGACGAAGCCCCAGTCCGTGCGCATGAGGAAGCGCCGCTCGGCTTCGCTCATGTGGTACAGGTCGCGATAGCTGCCGTCGCGTGTATGGTACTCCACGGTGCCGGTGGTCGGCATCAGCCGTGTCGAAAGGCAGTTGAGGAGGGTGGTCTTGCCTGAACCGGACTCCCCGACGATTGCCAACACTTCCCCGGGCCAGAGGTCGAAGGCCACGTTGCTGCAACCGATCCGGTTGCCGTAGAATTTCGAGACGTCGCGGACTTTCAGGAGCGGTGTATCGGTCATTCCGCGGCCTCCTTCTGCGTGGCGAGCAAGCGTCCGACATGACCCTGTTCACGCCGTTCCTCGCAGTGATCGGTGTCCGAGCAAACGAACATGCGCCCGCCCCGGTCGTCGAGCACCACCTCATCGAGATAGACGCCTTCTGCGCCACAGAGTGCGCACGGCTGATGGAATTTCTGGATCTCGAATGGGTGATCCTCGAAGTCGAGACTCACCACCTCGGTGTAAGGCGGTACTGCATAGATGCGCTTTTCGCGTCCGGCGCCGAAGAGCTGGAGGGCGTCCGACATGTGCATCTTCGGATTGTCGAACTTGGGCGTCGGGGAGGGATCCATGACGTAGCGGCCGTTGACCTTCACCGGGTAGGCGTAGGTCGTCGCGATATGGCCGTTCCTGGCGATGTCTTCGTAGAGTTTCACGTGCATGAGCCCGTATTCCTCAAGCGCATGCATCTTGCGGGTCTCGGTCTCGCGCGGTTCGAGGAAGCGCAACGGTTCCGGGATCGGCACCTGGTAGACGAGCACCTGGTTCTCGTTGAGCGGCTTTTCCGGGATGCGGTGGCGTGTCTGGATAATGGTCGCCTCGTGCGTATGCGTGGTGACCGCGACATTGGCGACCTTCTGGAAGAAGGCACGAATCGACACTGCATTGGTGGTGTCGTCGGCGCCCTGGTCGATTACCTTGAGCACGTCGTTTGCGCCGATGATCGAGGCCGTGACCTGCACGCCCCCAGTCCCCCAACCGTAGGGCATCGGCATTTCACGCGACGCAAACGGGACCTGGTAGCCGGGGATCGCGATCGCCTTCAGGATCGCCCGCCGGATCATCCGCTTCGTCTGTTCGTCGAGATACGCGAAATTGTATTGGGCGAGCTCTGGAACGGCGCTCATTCCGCAGCCTCCTTGTCGGTGAAACGATTGGACCGGCCGGCCTCGTATTCTGCCCGCATGCGACGCACGAGTTCGAGTTCGGCCTGGAAGTCGACATAGTGCGGCAGCTTCAGATGTTCGACGAAGCCGGTCGCCTGGACGTTGTCGGAGTGTGAGATCACGAATTCCTCGTCCTGTGCCGGGGCGACGATGTCTTCGCCGAATTCGTCCGCGCGCAGGGCGCGGTCGACGAGAGACATGGCCATCGCCTTGCGTTCGCTGTGGCCGAACACGAGTCCGTATCCGCGTGTGAACTGCGGCGGTGCTTTCGCCGATCCCTTGAACTGGTTGATCATTTGACACTCGGTCACTTGAATGCGTCCGAGCGAGACGGCAAAGCCGAGCTCGGGAATGTCGATCTCCACCTCGACTTCGCCGATGCGAATCTCGCCGGCGAAGGGATGAGTCCGGCCGTAGCCACGCTGGGTGGAATAGCCGAGGGCAAGCAGGAAACCCTCGTCGCCACGGGCAAGTGCCTGAAGGCGCAGGTCACGCGGCATCGGAAAATCGATCGGCTCGCGGGTGATGTCGCCCGTCACGTGGTCCTCGGGCATGTCGCCGTCGGGCTCGACCAGCCCTTCTTCCGCCAGGATCTCCGAGACCCGCATTATTCTTTCGGACTCGCTTTCCTTGAGGGCCGGCTCTTCAACCGCCTCATCCCCCATCAGATCCGGATCGAGAAGGCGATGCGTGTAATCGAACGTCGGGCCCAGGAGTTGCCCGCCCGGAAGATCCTTGTACGTCGCAGAGATGCGGCGCTCGATCTTCATGTCCGCAGTGTCTATGGCAACCGAGTAGCCGTAGCGGGGCAACGTCGTGCGATAGGCGCGCAGAAGGAAGATCGCTTCGATGAGATCACCGCGCGATTGCTTGATGGCGAGCGCAGCGAGCGCGCGGTCGTAGAGCGAGGCTTCCGCCATGACACGATCGACGGCAAGGCCAAGCTGCTCGCTGATCTGGTCGATCGTGACCGACGGAAGGTCGCGGGTTCCGCGACGCCGGTCTGCCAGCAGGCGATGGGCATTCGCGATCGCGGTTTCTCCACCTTTGACGGCGACATACATTCGTCAGATCTCCCCGGTGCTGATGTTGCAGGTTCTCGGCAGGCAGAGAAACTGTCGCCCGGCCGTCAGGACGACATCGATCCCGCGCGGAAAGAGCGCTCGGTTGTCGGCCCATTGCCGGAGAAACATGTCTGGAAGGCCGACGGGTGCGATCTCCACGCTCTCGCGGATACCCGGCCCCGTCAGGGTAAGCCGAGGGCCTCTCTCGAGACCGGCGATTTCGATAATCACAGTCGTCGACCGGTCCGGATATTCCTGGCTGCCGAGCGCAAAGAGGCCGAAGGATGCGACAGGCGAGCCTGCCCCGAAGAAGGCGAAGCGTGCTTCCGATTTCTCGCGCGTTACCGGTGCACCCGTGTGAAAGCCGATCCACTCGGCGATCAGCGATTTCGCCATACTGGCGGAAAGCCAGACGGGCGTGTCGTTGTCGCAGAGTGCGAGCGCTATGGCGCCCGCCGCCGAACCCAAGGGGGCGGGTGGCTCGACGGGCGGAACGATGGTCTTTGTCGTTCCCGGCCTGGCCATGCCATCCATCAACATGCGAAACGTGCTTTGCGCATCGTGGACCGGGTCGATGTAGCCACCGGTCAGCGCTTCTGTTCTGAGAGTCATCAGTCCTCTCCTCTCACCATCGTGAAGAAATCGACGCGCGTGGCCGCGGTTTCCTCGGTCTTGCGCCGGTCTTCCGCAGCGATGCGGGCGGCGATCGGCGACAGCAGGTGCGCCTCCACGAAGTCACGCGTATCGGCCTGTTGCCAGAGGGCGTCGAAGATGGCCGCAAGTCTCGCCTTTTCGCGATCGGTGCCGAGCGAATGGCCGAAGCCGACGATGCCGTTTGCCAATCGTACCGTCGCACGGCTGACCGTCGCCTCTCCGAGGTTAAAGGGCGAGCCGCCGCCGCCGATGCGGCCCCGAACCATGACAAGTCCGGTCTCCGGTCCCCGCAGCATCTGGACGCTCGGTTGCAGCGAAAGCGCCGCCCAGGCGGCAGTCAGTTCTGCGCGGCTTGCACGGCTGAGCAGGTCGATTGCATGCTTGCGATCGCCACTTGCCTCGCCCCCTACACTTTGTTTGTTGACATCCATTGTCAGGCTCCAAAATGTCTATTAATATAGACAACCATACAACTGAGATTATGGATATCCAACGAGCGTGACAAGCGTGTGACATGACGGATTTGAAACGAGTGGAAAGACAGGCGGGCGTCGCGCTC
The DNA here is from genome assembly GCF_003337715.1 of Ciceribacter lividus. Lineage (GTDB taxonomy): Bacteria > Pseudomonadota > Alphaproteobacteria > Rhizobiales > Rhizobiaceae > Allorhizobium > Allorhizobium lividum. The sequence goes on along the minus strand of NZ_QPIX01000007.1, from coordinate 213,874 downwards.
TGGCGTCAGATTGCCGACAGAATTCGAGAGGCCATTTCGCGGGGAGAATTCGACGAAACCGGCATGGTGCCGCCGGAGATGGTGCTTGCCGGCCAGTTCGGCGTCAATCGCCATACGGTGCGCAGCGCCCTTGCATCGCTGGCGCAGGAGGGCATCGTGCAGGCGGTGCAGGGGCGCGGAACCCTGATCGTTCGCAAGGAACGTTTCAATTTTCCGATCTCGCGTAGGACTCGGTTCACGGAGGGTATAGGCGATCAGGCGCGCGATCTGCAGGGATTACTGCTGTCGTCGGAAATAGAGCCGGCTGACCCGGAGGTTGCCCGTTGGCTCGCGCTCGAGGCGGGGACGCCGGTTATCCGGCTGGAGGCGCTGCGCAAAGCCGACGGCCGCGCAGTATCGCGCTCGACCGCCTGGTTTCCCGCCGAGCGCTTCAAGGGTATCGGCGAGGTCTTCGCCCGCAGCGGTTCGATCACGGAAGCACTCGCGGCGCTGGGGCTGGGCGACTATTTGCGCTCCGTTACCGAGATTTCCGCGACCCATGCCGAAGCCGCCGACATTGCGGCTCTCGAGCTCACGCCGGGAGCGATCCTGCTTGTGACGAGGGCCGTCAATACGGATCTTTCGGGAGTCCCGATACAGTACGCGGTCACCCGGTTTCCGGCTGACCGTGTCCAGTTCACGATCGCAACTTGACCGGCGAAGCGGCGCCTCAGTGGGCGCCGGACATGTCGCCGAGCACTTCCTTGCTGGCGACGGTCGAGTCCGGATTGAGCTTGTAGACCATCGGCACGCCGGTCGCCAAGTTGAGCTTGAGGATCTGCTCTTTGGAGAGACGGTCGAGGACCATGACGAGCGCACGCAACGAGTTGCCGTGGGCTGCGACCAGGACTTTTCCGCCGCGCAGCACGCGCGGAAGGATGTCGGTCATGTAGTAAGGCCAGACGCGGGCGCCGGTGTCGCGAAGGCTCTCGCCGCCCGGAGGCGGCACGTCGTAGGACCGTCGCCAGACATGGACCTGTTCCTCGCCCCACTTAGCGCGGGCGTCGTCCTTGTTGAGACCTGAGAGGTCGCCGTAGTCGCGTTCGTTCAGCGCTTCGTCCCGAATGGTCTCGAGGCTGGGCTGGCCGATCTTGTTCAGGATGATTTCGCAAGTCTTCTGCGCCCGCGACAATGCGGAGGTGAACGCGATGTCGAACTTGATCCCGTAATCGGCGAGAGCCTGCCCCCCGGCTTCAGCCTCCTGGACGCCGAGTTCGGTCAGCCCCGGATCGCGCCAGCCGGTGAACAGGTTCTTGAGATTCCATTCGCTCTGGCCGTGACGAACCAGCACGAGAGTACCGCTCATGGGAAAATCCTCCGCAGGAAATATCTAGATGGACGAAGAAAGCCCGAGAACATCGAGCATGGAATAGAGGCCGGGCTTCTTGTCACGCGCCCAGAGCGCCGCCCTCAGCGCACCGCGCGCGAAAAGTGAACGATCGCCGGCGCTGTGGGAGAGCGTTATCGTCTCGCCCTCGCCGGCGAAGAGCACGGAGTGCTCGCCGATCACCGAGCCGCCCCGCAGTGTCGCAAAGCCGATGCTGCCATCCTCGCGCGGCCCCGTATGGCCATCGCGCACACGGACGGAATGAGTTGCAAGGTCTATACCGCGCCCTTCGGCGGCCGCCCGTCCGAGCAGAAGCGCCGTCCCGGACGGCGCGTCTACCTTGCGCTTGTGATGCATTTCCAGCACCTCGATATCCCAGCCCGCCGCGTCGAGCGCCTGTGCTGCCTGTTTCACCAGGACGGAGAGCAGATTGACCCCGAGGCTCATGTTCCCGGACTTGACGATGCGTGCGTGGCGCGCTGCCGCCGCGATTTTCGCATCGTCCTCCGCCGTGCAGCCGGTCGTGCCGACGACATGGACGATCCGCGCTTGCGCGGCGAGGCCGGCATATTCGACGCTGGCCGCTGGCGACGTGAAATCGATCACGCCATCGGCATGGACGAAGGCGGCGAGTGGATCGTCGCTCACCGGGACTCCGATGGACCCGAGCCCGGCCAGTTCCCCGGCGTCCTTGCCGATCGCCGGCGAGCCGGGACGCTCGACGGCGGCGTGAAGCACGGCACCTTCCGTCTCCTGGATGAGGCGCAGCACCGTCTGGCCCATGCGGCCACCGGCTCCGACGACGACGAGTTTCATGGCAGCACTCATGGGTGGTCCGACCTCAGAAGAATTCGTTGTTGCTGCTGCCCGGCTGCAGCTGGTTCAGCCGAGCGTAGAGCCCGTTGGGACGCTGTGCAAGCGACTGGTGGGTCCCTTCCTCGGCGATCGTCCCGCCCTGCATTACGATGATCTTGTCAGCCTTGATGATCGTCGAAAGCCGGTGGGCGATGACGATGACCGTGCGTCCGGTCATTGCCTCGTCCAGAGCCTTCTGGACGGCCGCTTCCGATTCTGTGTCGAGCGCCGATGTTGCCTCGTCGAGCAGCAGGATCGGTGCGTTGCGAACCAGCGCGCGGGCGATCGACAGCCGCTGTCGCTGACCGCCGGAAAGTGTGACGCCGTTTTCCCCGACAGGGGTGTCGTAACCCATTGGCTGAGCCATGATGAAGTCGTGGGCGTAGGCGAGGCGGGCGGCTTCCTCGATCTCCGCATCCGTCGCTTCAGGCCGGCCGTAGCGGATGTTGTCGCGGATCGTCCCTTCGAAGAGATAGGGCTGCTGCGATACGTAGGCGATGTGCCCGCGCAGCGATGCCTTGGTCACCGAAGCGATGTTCTGGCCGTCGATCAGAATCTCACCCTCTGCGGGATCGTAGAACCGCGGAACGAGCGTAATGACGGTCGACTTGCCCGCACCGGACGGGCCGACGAGCGCCGTCGTCCTTCCGCCTTCGGCGACGAAGTTGATGCCCTTCAGCACCGGCTCGTTGTTGCCGTAGGCGAACTTGACGTTACGAAATTCGATACGTGCCTCGCCGACCTTGAGTTCGGTTGCGTCCCGCTTGTCGCGTTGCGGGCTCTCCATGTCGAGGATTTCGTAGATCATCCGAGCATTGACGACGGCGCGCTCCATCTGCACCTGCAGCTTGGCGAGCCGCTTCGCCGGTTCGTAGGCCATCAGCAGCGCCGCGATGAAGGAGAAGAAGGCGCCGGGCAGCACGCCGCCATAGATCGAGCGGAACGCCGCATAGGCAAGTACGCTGGAAATGGCGACCCCCGCAAAGGTTTCCGTGAGCGGTGACGTTCGTTCGCTGAGCCGGGCGATGCGGTTCGCGCGGCGCTCGGCCGCGGCGATCGTGCCCTGGACCTTGCGGTCCAGCTCTTCTTCCATCGTGAAGGCCTTGACGATCGCGATGCCCTGGATCGTCTCCTGCATGGCGCCCAGCACGTGGCTGTTGAAGATGATCGACTCGCGCGTCGCCGCGCGCAGCCGCTTGGAGAGGTAGCGCAGCGCGTAGAGCAGGGGGGGCGCCACGACGAAGACGATCAATGTCAGCAGCCAGTCCTTGGCGAACATGACGCCGATCAGCGCAATCAGGGTGAGCAGGTCGCGCGCAGTCGACGTGACCGTAAGATTGAGGACATCACGGATGCCGTTGATGTTCTGGCTGATCTGCGCCGCAAGATGAGCCGAGCGGGACTCGCTAAAAAAGCCGAGTGACAGGGTCATCAGGTGCGAAAAAAGACGCCGCTGATAGCGGGCAACGATGTTGTTGCCGATCTTTGAAAGAGTGACCGCCTGCCCATAGCTTGCGAGGCCGCGCAGCATGAAGGCGCCGAGAATGGCGCCGCAGATGAGCCAGACGATGTCCGCTCTCTGGTTGGCGAACGCTTCGTTCACCACCGTCTCCATGATCCATGCGGTGAACGCGGTCGTGAGCGCCACTACCGCAAGGCAGAGGACGGCGAAGATGTAGCCCTTGACGTGATCGCGGCCGTTCTCGGCGATGATACGCTTCAGAACGGTTGTGATGCTGCTCGAGCTGACGGGCGTCTTGTGTGTCCTGCTGGCTTCCAAATAAAGGCATTCCCCGTGGAACTGCGCGTCCGGACCCGCGGACGCTGTGGCCTAGGCGCTCTATAGCCAGTCGCAACCCCGTTGGCCACAAAAAAGCGGACGCCCGCTTTGATCGTCAGCGGCGCCAGCGCCTGCCGTCGGTCGCCAAGCCGAAATTTGCAGGCGTGCGTGCGAAATTTGCGAGGCCTGACAGCGCGGCGAGCGGGTGAGTGACGACGAAGGTCGGGATCGTGCGCATCAGCCCGGTGTGCGGGGCCTTGTCTTCGAAGGCGGTGCGGAATTCCGGACGTTTGAGCGCCGGCAGTATTTTCTGGGGAATGCCACCGGCAAGGAACACGCCGCCCCGGGCCATGAAGATGAGGGCGAGATCCCCGGCAAGCCGACCCAGGTAAGTGACGAAGAGCGAGAGGGTCTCGGCAGCCTGTACGTCGCTGCCGGCCAGTCCGTGTGTCGAGACGTCGGCCGGGTCTGTCCATCGCGGCTTCACGCCATCGGCCGCACAGATCGCGTCATAGATGTTGACGACGCCACGACCGCAGAGGAGCATCTCTCCTGAGATGCGACCGTCGATCCGCGCCAGGTGCGGGAATATCTGGAAATCGCGGTCGCTGCGCGGGCCCACGTCCACGTGCCCACCTTCACCCGGGATCGGAAACCAGGTGTGCTGCGCATGCAGCAGTCCGGCCACGCCGAGACCCGTGCCGGGCCCCAGCACGACACGCGAGGCGATAGGACTTGCGGAGAGCGGGCCGATCGGCTCGCGATTCTCGTCGGAGAGTGAAGCGACGGCGAGCGCCTGCGCTTCGAAGTCGTTGACGATCAGCACGTCCTCGAACCCCATCTCTTCGATCATCGTCCTCGGACGGACGACCCAGTCGCAATTGGTCAGCGGGATCTCGTCGTCATTGATCGGGCCGGCGATCGCGAGGATCGCTGAGCGCGGCTGGATCGAGGTCCTGTCGAGCACGCCTTGCTGGATCGCTTCTTCGATCGTCGGGAAGGCGGCCGTGTGGACGATCGGAAACTGCCGAGGTTCGGCATAGGTGTCGATGAGGATCGAAAAGCGCGCATTGGTCCCCCCGATGTCGCCGATCAGGATGGGGAAAGTAAGCTGCTCGTTTTCGATGATCTTGGGCATAGGCCGGCTCCTGCGATCCAAATCGGGCGCTGCGTCAGTTTTTCTTTGCGCTCATCAATATCTCGGCGGTCGCGAGATTCAACGCCATCGGAATGTCGTAGACGGTGGCAAGCCGCATCAGTGCCTTCACATCCACGTCGTGTGGCATTGCGGTCAACGGATCGACGAAGAAAATGAGTATCTGCACCTCGCCGGTGGCGATCATCGCACCGATCTGCTGGTCGCCACCGAGAGGTCCGCTCTTCATGCGCGCGACGTCGAGTTCCGGACACGCCTCGGCCACTCTTCCGCCGGTGGTACCTGTCGCCACGATGCGGAACCTGGAAAGCGTCCGCGCATGGCGGCGTGCGAACTCGGCGAGTTCGTCCTTCTTCTGGTCATGCGCGATGAGGGCGATGCATTGGCGCTCGGGCATTGGTCGGTCCGGTTGGATTTAAATCGATTTGAGAGCCTTCTATAGCACGATTGCCGCCTTGAAAAGGTGGCGCCGGCCTGCCCGAGAAGACGTCACTGGCCGAGGGGGCGAGGCAGCGGAATCGGAACCTCTGCCGGAACGATGTCTGCCGGATCGCCCGCCACCATTGCGGCGGGTGTGTTCGCTACGGGTGCCGAGGCATAAGCGGCTACCGGAGTGGCGCCGCCGCTGTATGTCACCTCGCCTTCACTCGGGACAGAAGGGGCCTTCAGCACTGCGACGCAGGATTTCGGCAGGTCGGAAATACCGATCTCCCGCGGCTTCGGCGCGGGCTTCTTCGGATCCGTCTTCGGTTTCGCCCAGGGCTCGGGAGTAAACCACCAGGCAAGGGACTTGTCGCAGCCGTCTCCGGGCGGAGGTGCCGCCTGGGACTTGCATCCGCTCGCGCCGACCGGGCACTTGATGCGCACATGAAAATGCGCGTCGTGACCGTAGATCGGCCGCACCTTGCCGAGCAGCGAGCGATCACCGGTCCAGGTGTCGCAGAGCTTCTTCTTGATTGCGGGATTGACGAAGACGCGTTCGACTTGCGGATAGCTCGCCGCCAGCATGACGAGGCGCGCATGGGATGGCGTCCAAAGCCGGGAATCGACGGTCAGAAATTTGTCCTTGCGCAGCATGGAGGTGAAGGGAAGGTCTTCACGCTCCTGCGCGCTGAGCCGGCGGTCAGGCATTGGGGTGAGCCAGATATCGGCGTCGAGACCGATCTGGTGAGAGGCGTGGCCATTCATCATCGGCCCACCGCGCGGCTGCGAGACGTCCCCGACGAGCAGACCCGGCCAGCCGACCTTGGGCGCATCGTGCGCGAGCTGTTCAAGCAGCGAAATCATCAGCGGGTGCCCCCAGCGACGGTTTCGCGAGAGCCGCATGGCCTGCCATGTGGGGCCGTCGGTGGGAAGCGCAACAGCGCCGGAAATGCACCCCTTCGAATAGAACCCGTAAGGCGCCGGTGCTGCCCGGCTCGGAAGCTCGATGCCGCCGAAGATCTGCTTGGCCGGTACCTGCTCGGAGGCCTTTCCACTTTCCGGAAGCGTAAGAAGCGGTGCGGCTATCGCGATCACCGCCAGTCGGATCAGCCTCATTCTCGTCTGCAATCTCATGTCCTCAATCCGCCGAGAGCCAGTGTTGGCCGCCGCAGGTGATTTGCCGTCAAGTGTAGCGTGGATTCGGAGTTTGGTGAATCCGTGACCTGCCGCACTCTCTGCCGCCACGATTATCCGAGGCCTGTCTTTTGCCGCTGTTTTGCTTATGGTGGCTGAAACTCTAGAAAATTAAGGGGTGATTTGGCATGCGGTTGGCTCTTGTCGGAACGGGCATCCTCGCTCTCGTATCGGCGTTATTCGCCGCGCCGGAAGGCGTGACTGCCGAGGAGCTTGAATGGCGCCACGCGATCTCGGTGATCGAGCCGCCGAAATACGCGAAGGATTTCCCACACTTCTCCTACGTCAATCCCGACGCGCCGAAGGGCGGCGATCTCAATCTCTCCGCATCGGGTACGTTCGACAGCTTCAATCCGGTGCTCGACAAAGGGGAACTGGCTGCGGGGCTGGCGCCGCGTCTGTCGCTCGTCACGGAAACCCTGCTTAAACCTTCGATGGACGAAGTCGATGCAGTTTACGGGCTTCTTGCCGAGGCTGTCGCCTTTCCGGACGACTACTCCTTCGTGAAGTTCCGATTGCGCCCGGAGGCGAAATGGGCGGATGGCGTCCCCGTCACACCCGAGGACGTCGTCTTCAGCTTTGACAAGTTCAAGGAACTCAATCCGCTCTACACAAACTACTATCGCCACGTGCTGAAGGCGGAAAAAACGGGCGAGCGGGAAATCACCTTCACTTTCGACGAGAAGAACAACCGCGAGCTGCCGGTCATCATCGGTGAACTCGATATCGTTCCGAAGCACTGGTGGGAGGCCAAGGGGGCTGATGGCAAGCCTCGAGACATAGCCAAGACCACCCTCGAGCCGATCATGGGGTCCGGCCCATACCGCATCGCTGCTTTTTCGCCCGGTGCAAGAATCCGCTACGAGCTTCGCGACGACTATTGGGGCAAGGACCTCAACGTCAACATCGGCTACGACAATTTCCGCAGCCAGACCTACACCTACTTCGCGGATCTCGATGTCGAGTTCGAGGCCTTCCGTTCGGGTACCGTGGATTTCTGGGCTGAGAACTCAGCAATGCGTTGGGCGAGAGCCTACGATTTCCCGGCCGTTGCCGATGGGCGCGTCAAGCGGGAGGTGCTGGATAACGAATACAAGACTTCCGGCATTCTGATGGGCTTCATACCGAACATGCGTCGGGACAAATTCAAGGATATTCGCGTTCGCAAGGCGCTTAACTACGCCTTTGACTTCGAGGATTTGAATCGGACGGTCTTCTTCGGCCAGTACCAGCGGATCGATAGTTATTTCTACGGTTCGGAACTCGCGTCGAAAGGGCTGCCGGACGGCAAGGAGCTGGAAATCCTGCAGTCGCTCAAGGACGATGTGCCACCCGAGGTGTTTTCGACGGGATACAGCAATCCGGTCGGCGGAGATTCGGCGAAGCTGAGAGAAAATCTGCGCAAGGCGATCGGCCTTCTGAAGGAAGCGGGTTACGAGCTGCGCAACGGGCGGATGGTCCTCGCCTCTACCGGTGTTCCGCTCTCCTTCGAAATCCTGTTGAACGGGCCGACGATTGAAAAGGTCGCCCTGCCTTTTGCGGATAATCTGAGGAAGATCGGCGTGGAAGTGTCTGTTCGAACCGTCGACGCTTCGCAGTACACCAATCGTGTCCGCAGCTTCGACTACGATATGATCTATCTGGGCTGGGCGCAAAGTCTCAACCCTGGCAATGAGCAGAGCGAATATTGGGGGTCGAAGTCCGTCGACGTGCCCGGTTCCCGGAACTACGCAGGGATCAGCAATCCTGCGATTGACAAGCTCGTTGATGAGATCGCGTTCGTGAAGGACCGGAAGACGCTGGTTGCGACGGTGAAGGCGCTCGACCGGCTTCTGTTGACGGGAAACTATGTCGTGCCTTCCTACACCATGCGATCGTCCAGAATCGCCTACTGGGACAAGTTCGGGCGCCCGGAACCGCTCCCGGCCTATGGCATCGGCTTTCCCCAGATCTGGTGGGCCAAAGGTGCGGCGCAATGACGGGCAGGGCTTGCGCCGTTCCCCTGACCGGCTAGGAATGGATAGTGCGAATCGCCACTCGCCGAGTGAGGCCGTGGCGGGAAAGGACCAACGAGTTGATCGCAGGGCATGAGACGGATTTTGGCGTGAGAAGCCTCCGCCCGACCGGAGCATCGGTTCGATGAGCGGCTATATCCTGCGGCGCCTGCTTCTGATGATCCCGACCATCGTCGGTATCATGGGCATTTCCTTCCTGGTCATACAGTTCGCGCCCGGCGGGCCCGTCGAGCAGGTGATCGCACAACTGACGGGCCAGGGGGACAGCGCCGACCAGCGTCTGACGGGTGGCGGCGATCTCGCAGGCCAGCAGCAGTTCGGGGCCGACGAAACGAGTTCGAAATATCGCGGTGCGCAGGGTCTCGATCCCGAGCTCATTGCCAAGCTGGAGAAGCAGTTCGGTTTCGACAAGCCGCCGCTCACGCGCTTCGCCGAGATGATGTGGAACTATATTCGCTTCGATTTCGGTGAAAGTTTCTTCCGAAACACGTCTGTCGTCGACCTGATTGTCGAGAAGATGCCCGTCTCGATTTCTCTCGGTGTATGGATCCTGCTCATTTCCTACGCGATCTCGATCCCGCTCGGGATCAAGAAGGCGGTGGAGGACGGCTCGCCCTTCGATGTCTGGACGTCCGGGGTCATCGTCATCGGCTACGCGGTTCCGAGCTTTCTTTTCGGTATCCTGCTGATCGTGCTTTTTGCCGGCGGTTCCTTCTTCGACTGGTTTCCGCTGCGCGGACTCGTCTCGGACAATTTCGCCGAGCTTTCCTGGTGGGAGAAGATCGTCGACTATTTCTGGCACCTGACGCTGCCGCTGATTGCACTCTCGCTTTCGGCCTTCGCCACCACGACCCTGCTCACCAAGAATTCGTTCATCGACGAGATCAAGAAGCAGTACGTGATCACGGCACGGGCCAAGGGGCTCTCCGAGCGACAGGTGCTCTACGGCCACGTCTTCCGCAACGCCATGCTGATCGTTATCGCAGGCATTCCGGGCGCCTTCATCTCCGCCTTCTTCACCGGCTCTCTGCTGATCGAGAATATCTTCTCGCTCGATGGCCTCGGCCGTATGGGCTATCTGTCGGTGGTCAATCGCGACTATCCGATCGTCTTTGCCACGCTCTACATCTTCTCGCTGATGGGCCTTTTTGTCGGCCTCGTCTCGGACCTGATCTATACCTGGATCGATCCGCGCATCGATTTCGAACGGAGGGACGTCTGAGATGTCCGTTTCCGAACCGATCGCGGTCAAGGGTACCGTGGGGCCGGGCAGGAAGCCCTGGCTTTCTCCGACCAACCGCAGGCGCCTCGAAAATTTCAAGGCCAACCGGCGGGGCTTCTGGTCCTTCTGGATCTTCATGATCCTCTTCGTGCTCAGCCTCTTTGCCGAGTTCATCGCCAACGACCGCCCCCTCGTCGCGTTCTACAAAGGGGAACTCCTGCTTCCGGTTCTCATCGACTACCCGGAGGAGAAGTTCGGCGGCTTCCTGGCTGTCACCGATTACCGTTCACCCTTCGTCGCCGACGAGATCAATGCCAACGGCTGGATGGTCTGGCCACCGATCCGCTACTCCTATCGCACCGTCAATTCGGAAATTCCCCATTCGGCTCCGACGCCGCCGTTTTGGCTGATGAGCAAGGAGGAGCGCTGCAAAGGCTATCCGCTGGGCGCCGATGATCCGGGTTGCGTACTCGGGAACCTCAACTGGCTGGGCACCGACGATCAGGCCCGGGACGTCACCGCCCGCATGATCTATGGGTTCCGCATTTCGGTGCTGTTCGGTCTCGCGCTCACCCTCTGTTCGGCAGTCATCGGCGTCACCGCCGGTGCCGTGCAAGGGTATTTCGGCGGCTGGACGGACCTCCTGATGCAGCGCTTCATCGAGATCTGGTCGTCCATGCCGGTGCTCTACATCCTGCTCATCATCGCGGCGATCCTGCCGCCCGGCTTTTTCGTCCTGCTCGGCATCATGCTGCTCTTCTCGTGGGTGAGCTTCGTCGGGATCGTCCGCGCCGAGTTCTTGCGGGCCCGCAACTTCGAATATGTGAACGCTGCCCGCGCGCTAGGGGTGGGCAACTGGACGATCATGTTCCGCCACCTTCTTCCCAATGCGATGGTTGCGACGCTGACTTTCCTCCCGTTCATTCTGTCTGGCTCCATCACCACGCTCACCTCGCTCGATTTCCTCGGCTTCGGCATGCCGCCCGGCTCTCCGTCGCTCGGTGAACTCATCGCGCAGGGCAAGCGCAATCTGCAGGCGCCGTGGCTCGGCCTCACCGCCTTCTTCACCATGTCGATCATGCTTTCGCTGCTGATCTTCGTGGGCGAGGCCGTGCGTGATGCCTTCGATCCGAGAAAGGTCTTCAAATGACGGAGGCGCTTCTCTCGGTCCGGGACCTTTCGGTCGCCTTCCGCCAGGGCGACGGAGAGACGCTCGCGGTCGATCGCGTGAGCTTCGACGTCCGGCCGGGCGAGGTCGTCGCCTTGGTCGGCGAGTCGGGATCCGGCAAATCCGTAACGGCGAACTCTGTCCTGCGACTTTTGCCTTACCCGGCGGCAAGCCATCCGTCGGGCGAGATCCTCTTCGAGGGTCGTGACCTGCTGAAGCTTCCAGAGACTGATCTTCGTCGTGTGCGTGGCAACGATGTCACGATGATCTTCCAGGAGCCGATGACTTCGCTCAATCCGCTCCACACCATAGAGAAGCAAATCGGCGAAATACTCGCCCTGCATCAGGCGACGAGCGGATCGGCGGCGCGCGACCGGACGCTGGAATTGTTGCGTCAGGTCGGCATTCGTGATCCGGAGAAGCGACTTGCCGCCTATCCGCACGAGCTTTCGGGCGGGCAGCGCCAGCGCGTGATGATCGCCATGGCGCTCGCCAACCGTCCGAAGCTGCTGATCGCCGACGAGCCGACGACCGCGCTCGACGTTACCGTTCAGGCACAGATCCTCGAGCTCCTGCGCTCGCTGAAGGCGACCCACGGCATGTCGATGCTGTTCATCACCCATGACCTCGGCATTGTCCGCAAGTTCGCCGATCGCGTCTGCGTCATGACCGGAGGGCGTATTGTCGAAAGCGGCCCCGTTGAAGAAATCTTCTCGAACCCGCAGCATGCCTATACGCGTCATCTCCTCGCCTCCGAGCCGCGCGGCGAGCCACCGCCGACCGATCCCGGCAAGCCGATCGTGATGGAAGGCAAGGACATTCGTGTCTGGTTTCCGATCAAGGCGGGTTTCCTGCGCAAGGTCGTCGATCACGTCAAGGCGGTGGATGGTGTCGACATGGTGCTACGGGCCGGGCAGACGCTCGGCGTGGTCGGCGAATCCGGTTCCGGCAAGACGACGCTCGGACTGGCGCTCGCGCGCATGATTTCCTCGACGGGGCGCATCGGCTTCATCGGCCAGGAAATCGATGGCTATTCGCACAAGGACATGCGTCCGCTGCGCAACCGCCTGCAGATCGTCTTCCAGGATCCCTATGGTTCCCTGAGCCCCCGCATGTCGGTCGGCGAGATCATTGCCGAGGGACTGAAGGTTCACGAACGCGATCTTTCTGCGGATGAGCGCGATGCAAGGGTCTGCTGGGCACTCGAGGAAGTGGGGCTCGACACCGCGACCCGGTGGCGCTACCCGCACGAGTTCTCCGGCGGCCAGCGTCAACGCATAGCGATCGCCCGCGCCATGGTGCTGAAGCCGCGTTTCGTCATGCTCGACGAACCGACCTCTGCGCTCGACATGAGCGTACAGGCGCAAGTGGTCGACCTCTTGCGTGACCTGCAGAAGCGCCACGACCTCGCCTACCTCTTCATCAGTCACGATCTGCGCGTCGTGAAGGCGCTTGCAAACGACGTCATCGTCATGCGCGCAGGGCAGGTGGTGGAGCAGGGGCCGGCCGCGGACATCTTCGGCGCGCCAAAAAACGAATACACACGGGCTCTGCTCGCCGCGGCCTTCAATCTCGAGGCGGTCAGGACCGCCGCAATCAGTGAGTAGCAGGATAAGGTATCCCATGGCCGAGAAGAGCCCCGTCGTCATTGATCTTAAGTTCGGCCGTGCCAGCGTCATGGCTGCGCTCACGAACGCCTTCGCCGGCCGCGAAGTCATCGATATGGCGCTGCCCGAAAATGCCGGTCGCGATCTGAGCGGCATTCCCTATGCGGTGGTCTGGAAGCCGGACCCGCAGCTCTTCGTTCGCGCAGGCGGCCTGAAAGTGATCTTCTCCGGTGGAGCCGGTGTGGATCACATTCTCTCGGCCTATGACTTGCCGGACTTGCCCGTTGTGCGCTTCGTGGATCGCAGCCTGACCGACCGCATGAGCGAATGGGTCGTGCTGCAGGCGCTCGCCCATCTGCGCCGCGTTCCGGCCTATGCGATGCAGCAGCGAGCGCGGGTCTGGCGCGAAATCGATCCGCAGCCGGAGGCGCGCGATCTGACCGTCGGCGTCATGGGGCTCGGCGTTCTCGGCCAGGACGCTGTCCGGAAACTCAAGGTCATGGGCTTCAACGTCATCGGCTGGTCGCGAACCGCGAAGATGATCGATGGTGTCGAGACCTTCGATGCCGACGGCCTCGATGCATTCCTCGACCGGACCGACATCCTTGTCGGCCTGTTGCCGCTCACGCCCGATACGCGGGGCATTTACGAGGCGCGTCTGTTTGCCCGGCTGCGTCAGGGCGGTGCGCTCGGCAAGCCGGTCTTCATCAATGCCGGGCGGGGCGGCAGCCAGGTCGAGGCTGATGTTATTGCCGCGCTTGAAAACGGTGTCCTCGGGGGAGCCTCGCTCGACGTATTCGAACAGGAGCCGCTTTCCACGGAAAGCCCGCTGTGGGGCATGGAAAACGTGATTGTAACGCCGCACGCGGCCGCCGCCTCCGACGTCAAGGCCCTGTTTGCTCATGTCGAGGAACAGATCGAGCGGTTCGAATCGGGCATGCCGCTCCAGCATGTCGTTGACCGCAAGGCGGGCTACTGACCTCGGCCATGTGTTTGCGGGGAATATTGGCCCCGGCCGCGTAATGGCGGGCAGGCATAAGTCTCCGTTCTGCTATGGACTTTGGTAGAGGTTTTTTCGATAAGGTTGCGTCGGAAGCAGTCGACCCTCTGGCCGGCTCGTGAACTGGCGGCCTGACCCGGCCGTTTCTGGCAGGGCGGACATCCGATGACCAAGACCGATATCGCAACCCGTGTGTACAACCACACCTGGAAGCTCGATCCCATTGTCCGAAGCCTGATCGACACCGACTTCTACAAGCTTCTGATGCTGCAGATGATCTGGAAACGGTATCCGGACGTCGACGCCACCTTCAGCCTGATCAACCGGACGACGACCGTACGTCTCGCCGACGAGATCGACGAGGGAGAACTGCGCGAGCAACTCGATTATGCCCGCTCGCTGCGCCTCACGAAGAAGGAGGCGATCTGGCTCGCCGGCAACACGTTCTACGGCAAGTCGCAGATATTCGAGCCGGAGTTTCTGAGCTGGTTTGCCGACTTTCAACTCCCGGAATACGAGCTGTCCAAGAAGAACGGCCAGTACGTTTTGCACTTCCATGGACGCTGGAAGGAGACCACGATGTGGGAGATTCCGGCGCTTTCGATCATCAATGAGCTGCGCTCGCGTGCCGTCATGAAGTCGCTGGGTCTCTTTACGCTCGACGTACTCTATGCCCGTGCCAAGGCCAAGATGTGGGCGAAGGTTGAACGCTTGCGTGACCTCCCGGGATTGAGAATCTCCGATTTCGGTACGCGCCGCCGGCATAGTTTCCTCTGGCAACGCTGGTGCGTCGAAGCCCTGAAGGAGGGGATCGGCCCCGCCTTCACCGGCACCAGCAATGTCCTGCTCGCGATGGACTCCGACCTCGAGGCGGTCGGCACCAACGCCCACGAATTGCCCATGGTCCTGGCGGCGCTGGCACGGAACGACGCCGAACTCGCAGCCGCTCCCTATCAGGTGCTGCGCGACTGGAAGCAGCTCTACGGCGGCAACTTGCTGATCGTGCTGCCGGATACGTTCGGCACAGCGGCCTTCCTGCGTGATGCGCCCGACTGGGTTGCCGACTGGACCGGGTTTCGCCCTGACAGCGCACCGCCCATCGAGGGTGGCGAGGAAATCATCGAGTGGTGGCGGAAGATGGGCCGCGATCCACGCCAGAAGCTCTTGATCTTTTCGGATGCGCTCGACGTCGACGCGATCATCGACACGTACCGGCACTTCGAGGGCAGGGTCCGGATGAGCTTCGGCTGGGGGACCAATCTCACCAACGACTTTGCAGGCTGTGCGCCGCGCGAGATCGAGAGCCTGAAACCCATCTCGCTCGTCTGCAAGGTGAGCGAGGCCAACGGCCGACCGGCCGTCAAACTCTCCGACAATCCACGCAAGGCGACTGGCGATTCCGCGGAGATCGAACGGTACCTGAAATTCTTCGGCGGCGTGGGTCGGGTCGAACAGCCTGTCGTCGTCTGATCGCCGCCTTGCCAAGCGGATCGAGGCGCCTGTAAGCTGCCGGCGAGGAGCTTGCAAAACGGGAGGATCGGCCGATGGACATGAGCGGAACGGAACGTATCGAGGCGCCGATCGGCGCCGTCTGGCAGGCCCTGAACGACCCCGGAATTCTCCGGCAGGCCATCCCCGGCTGCGAGAGCCTCGACAAGACGAGCGATACCGACATGTCGGCGAAGGTCGTTTTGAAGATCGGTCCAATCAAGGCGAAGTTCGAGGGGGCTGTTGCACTTTCGAACCTTGACCCGCCACGCTCCTATACGATCAGCGGCGAGGGGAAAGGCGGAATCGCGGGCTTTGCCAAGGGCGGCGCCGACGTCGCGCTTGCGGCGGATGGAGAGGCGGTCACCATACTGACCTACAACGTCAAGGCGGAAGTCGGTGGCAAGATTGCCCAGCTCGGCAGCCGGCTCATCGACTCGACCGCCAAGAAGCTGGCAGGCGAGTTCTTCTCCCGCTTCTCCGAGCTTGTCGGCGGTCCGGCTACACAGGACCAGGCCTTGCCGTCCGCTTGAGAATGTCGAGGAAGAGATAAGGGGAAAATGGCGGGCCGCGACCGATAGTGATGATCACTACGTTCACGCTATAGCCCTACGATAGAATACAACACTGTCGCATCAACCTGCGCGACAGAGTAAAGCCACCTCTCACCTCTCACCTCTCACCTCGAACGCGGACGTTCAACCGCACGCGCGTACACGAAATTCGTGACAGGCCCCAAGAACCCGCTATTGCCCGCTGCTTGATCCGCATGTGCCGCAGGGAATCTAGCGCGAGGGTGTCTACGTAACTCTGGGGTATTCAGTGAATCAAAAGAGATAGCCCAGCATATCGATTGGACCCAATGGCCAGCTTTCGCCACGAACCGGCTTGACGAGGAAGCAATACGAGAGATCTCGCTCGATCAGACTGAAGCTTTCTACTTCTTCCACAGCTAGCCACTTTGTCATCGCCGAGCCCACGTGTTGAAAGCCATTCGCGATGTAGAGTGCGTCAACATCTCCCATCAAAACAAGAAAGTCGACATTGGACACGGCCGCCAGATTTTCGATCTGCTTCAGAAGGTTGCTGGCCAAACCGACGCCGCGATGCGTCGGCGTGACGCATAGGTCGACAATCCCGAAGATCCTGATGATCTTTCCCCCCGCCCTAATAACACGGTGATCAACACCTGCCTGGCCGATGACGGTTTCGCCGTCAAACGCCAGATAACGGAAGTGCGGTAGTTGCTTAAAATAGGTTCTACCGTCGAAGGTGTCGGGGAAATTTTCGTCCAGCAGTGCCACAATCTGCTTCGCGGTGGGCGCGTCGATCTCGTATTCTGGTACACGTTTCACACGGTAATCTCTTTTCATTTTCCTACCCACTCAAAGCCTCCAGAATGTCTTTGGCTATCACAGCCGAGGCTGTGCTCATTCCAGGTTCAACAAGCGAGACGCTATCTATGGTCTCGTTCACCAAAATGTCCCGAATAGTCGTCTTCAACGTTTGCACGGACCAACCTCCCGCAAGAGGGCTGGATACGTCAGGAATGATAGATGGATCGATAATATCAAGGTCTATCGAGAGATGGGTGTAGTGCTTCGCCCTTGTCGCTTTTGGGGCAGATGAATAGTCAGCGACAGAAGCCACACCAAACCCTCGCTCCAAAATCTGGTTGATCGGCACCGGGTCATCCCGGCAGCCTATCAAAACCGCTTCGTCGATAGTACCATTCGCGAGAAGCTTCAGCAGAAAGTTAGAATGAGCGACATTGCCGGCCCCGACATTGTCCATTGATCCATACAGGTCATGGTGCGCATCAATATGGATATACCTCATCTGAAGATCGGCCGGTGCCGAGCGGCGCACCGCTTCCAAGAGTGCCCACGCGACCCGGTGATCACCGCCGAGCGCTCCCAGACGCTTGCCTGCATCGCAGGCCAAGGTGTGAGTCCGATGCAGGTATTCAAGGCACTTTTCGGTCGGGTTCATGAATGGGAAGATTCCTAGGAGAGGAATAATGGATCCGTTCGATCCATCCAGCACGCTCGCGAGCCCCGTTGCTGTCGAATGTCGGATGTTCGTCAAATGGCAGAGCGGAAGCCCGATCCAGATTGTATTGATCGGCAACGGCCCTTCCAACCAATTCAACAAGGGGAATGCGGCAGCGTGAACTGGAAACTGGGTCTCGTAAAACGCTCTTGCTGCATGCGGAAAAGTCTCTCGGCCGATTCCAAAGGAAAGCACTCCCGTTCTGATCAACGCCTCGACACTTTCCGGGCACACTCCAGCCTGCCGCAGATCGTTGATCGAGCACCACTCGTGCGAGAGAAAAGCCAGAGGTTTCAGTACGCCCGGAAGAGGTTTGGAAGGCTTTCCAGCGAGCTTAAATTCTTCCGCGGATAGCCTCTCCATATCTGCACCCAACCGCACCTTAAACACGGTTATCCCCTTGCGACGAGATGATTGAACGGTACAAACTGGATTTCGCATCCAAATCAAAATGGCTTCCACGCGCGGCGATCGCGCCATCTGTAAGTAGAAGCACATACGAGCATCTTTCGAGCACATGTTTGTCGTGCGACGCCACCACGACGGCCCCTCGTCGGGCCGCTGCCCTCAAGGAATCAGCAACCGCTACGCTATTCGTGAAGTCCAACGCACTGGTAGGTTCATCGACCAACAGGATGGAAGACTCCCGGAAGAACGCTCTTGCGAGTGAAAGTCGTTGGGCTTCGCCTCCTGACAATCCAGACCGCTCCATATCAACATGATCGTCGAATCTGTCTACGAAGGCGGCTGCGGATGCTGCCGTCGCGGCCTCGCGCAGGTCGTCACTGTTTTGATCATCACGTTCGACCAGGGTAATGTTCTGTCTAAAATTCACAGGGAATAGCGCGGCGGATTGAGGCACATATGTGACTTTCTGCCGAAACTCGTCTTCTGGAAACGAGCAGATAGTGGTTCCGAAATAGGATATCTCGCCGCCGCTCGGTTCAGCTAATCTCCCCAAAGCCCGTAAGAGCGTCGATTTGCCACTTCCGGATTCGCCGGCCAGACCAATCATCTGACCGTGGGCAACGCTGAAGGACAGCCCGTTGAGGATGGGCTTTGTGGCGGCGTCGCTCACTCCCTCGCACTCCAGTCCCGATACTTCGATGACTGGCGTCTCCGGAGAGTTGGCTCGGGAGACCGACAGCCCAGAGGTTTGCGGTTGATCATTGGGTTCATGAGAGTGACGCAGAAATGAGGACAGACGTTCTATTGACACCATACCCTTCGTAATTGCCTTCGCCGATCCGCTTATGTTCTCCAAGGGGCTCATGATCATCGCGAAATACGCCAACACGGCAAGGAATTGCCCCAACGTAATTTCTACATAGGCTGGACCTTGTTGGAGCAGCGACGGCAGGCACAATAGCCAAACCAGAAGAAGTCCGCAGAGGTTTACAGTTGACGTGATGAAGGTGAAGGTCGTCGATCTCAGGTGCGCTCTATTCGCAAGCTCGGTGACATCCCGGCTTTTCCGAGTGATTAGCTCGTTCGCCCACCGCTGGGCGCGGAAGGACACGATGGTTTCATAGCCGCTAAGGGCCGAGTTGATGAAGCCGATCATACGATCAAATTTGGGCGAGGCCGCAGCAAAGTAAGTTCTGACCCGGTGCCCGTTCAAATAGAAGGCAATTGAAAACACCGCGGAGATCGCGATGATGATAATGCCCAAGACGTCGTTTATAGAGAATACGACGATACATAGAGTAAAGATCATGATAGATGACGCGATGATATCAAGGATGGCAAATCCAAATAGATCCCACAGGGATTCTATGTCCCGGCTAAACAATGATAACGTTTTGCCGCGATCTTCGTTTAGGATCGCCGAGTGATTGGCTCCTCTGTGGAAAATCCTCTCAGTTAGACTCGTCCGAAGATAATGTGAGATAGTCTCGCTACGAGAAGCTGCTACGTAGTTTGAAATCGCCTTCAATCCGGATGACGCGAGCTGGATCAATAGATATACAATGACTAGCAGAAGCACATCCGCTTGTGATCCATTATATCCCTGAGTTAATCCGTCGATAATCTTGCCGAAAAGCAATGGTGCAAGCGCCGAGAGGATCGTCGACGCGATCACCAGCGACAATGTTACTGAATAGGGTAGCCAAAATTCGCGACCGATAAGGGCAAGCAGGCTAAGCTTCCAAACAAGCTCGACATGAGTATGTTTCATTCAGATCAGCCAACCTGAGAATGCGAGGCGGGCGTAATCAGACGCCACGGTTTCGTCCGCACGGGGAATTCCATGGTTTGTTTCCGGCGAAGGAACAAACATTACGGCCCGATTTGGACTGGCCGGAATGATCGACCTTTTTCCAAGATAGTCGAAAACCAGACCGGCTTGCTGCGTCTCTTTCCCTGCGTCACCGAAGTAAAGTAGCAGGGTGATCTGGTACCGTGACACGCCGGGATCGTGATCCGTGTGCGAGTCCAGAAAACAAGACGGCGTGTATGCGGTTAGAGAAAAATTGGTGTGGCTCCATTCGCCAATCAAGTCGTTGATTAGCGGATTCCATCCTTCGATCACGGCCGCCGTGATTTTCCCGATAAGGCCAGACTCGTCATTTTCTTCATGAAGCGAGTGATACAGATAGCTGAATTCAGAACTGGCACTGTTCGCGTGCTCGTCCAGCAGGGAGCGAATTTTGGCGATTCTAGACGGTGGTTGGAGCGGCAACACTCTTGCCCCCCCAGGCCCCTTGACCCTCGTACGCCAACCGTTCCCGCCGTTCCATGACTGCAAAACCAGCTCGTTGAGTGCGCGAAAGGTGTCATCGGGAAGGAAATCGTCACGTGAGACAAAGCCGCTCGTATCGAGCGAGGTTCGAACGCTATCGGCACTAGGCAACAT
Source organism: Ciceribacter lividus (assembly GCF_003337715.1). GTDB lineage: Bacteria > Pseudomonadota > Alphaproteobacteria > Rhizobiales > Rhizobiaceae > Allorhizobium > Allorhizobium lividum. The sequence goes on along the minus strand of NZ_QPIX01000007.1, from coordinate 193,691 downwards.
CAACTTTGCTCCTTTGTTCGGTCAAAAGAACAGCTTCCAATACGTGTGCATAGCGTGGTGCCTTCAATCTCATCGACTGCAGCACAGAATCCACCGAACGGCGCAGGATGAGGTTCTTCGAAAAGCATATGGACGCGTCCCTATAGCGGACGCTGTGCCACCAGTTTTCCGGAATCCAGACTAGTTCGCCGGGGCATTGCTCAAAGGTCGTGAATGGTGGGTGACCTCCAATCGCATGGAGATCAGGCGCCCAAAAAGACCACTCCTTGCGACCGGAATACAGGAGGTTCCAGCTCGCAGTACCGAACATGTCCTGGTGAGCATTCACCGGCACGGACTTCGGTCCGATGATTGCCCACGCGAAACGAGGAATTTGGGGAAAGTCATAAAGATCGAAAATGGATGACCGATCAGCATGACCATCGACAATATATCTCGTAACGTCATCGATGACGCCTTGGAGGCGCGCGGAATGGTTATCGTCTTCGCGGATCGGCCAGTGAACCACGGTGCCGCTCAGTGCTTCTTCAGCTGGCGCGGCAGACCGGTTTTGCCACCATGTCGCCAACGCGTAGAGTTGCGATCGTCTGACAGTGCAGCCTCTGCCGTCAGTCACGTCGACATGGGCATCGCCAAACTCGCAAAAGAAGTCCGATGCGCTGCGGTAAGGCAGCATGTCACAGATTGGAAGACTGAGGCAGGCAGGTCTCGTGTCGTCAAAGTCTACCTTGGCCATATTATTCGGGCGCGCCCGAGCGCACCGCTCCCTTGGTTGCGATTACCCAGCCTAGCAGCGCTGTGCCTCGGTCGCCTCGCCTGCGGGCATTCTGAAAATGCTGCATGCTGTACTCGAACCTACCGGCCTCAATGGCATCCCTAAATGTCTTGATGTCTACGGTGTTGTATAGCAGCGCGTAGTGGCCTCTCGAATACACATTGAGACTACCATCGTGCTCTATCACTTGCAGGTTCGATGGGTCTCTTATCTCAAACCAAGCTGCTTCATCGGGAAGGGGAGAGGCGTTAATCGGCGAGATTTCAATAAGATAGTTGTTGCTGCGATTGCGGGCCCGCGCGTGCTCAAGCAGATTTGCGAAACCGATTTCCTCAGCCTTTACCCACACGTTCGCGACCGCGTCCGGGTTGGGCCTGCTGCTAAAATCTCTGTAATAGTCGTCGGCTGACTCATCTACATGAGTAAAGAGATCCAGTGCGCCAACGGCGGACGCCAGCTGGTGTTTGCAGCTGTTTCGCGTCAAAGCCAATGAGACCACGATGCTGACACCGTGCGGGCTCCGTCCGACGTGATAGTAATCCGCAGGAAGAAAGAAGCATCCGCCAACCGGCATCGGGTAGGTCTGCGATCCGTTCATCGAGACCGATTTTAGTGGCCGCGCCACGTCTCCGTTGTAAGATGCGAGATAGTCCTCGCGTGGCCACAAAATCATCTCTTTTGCGCTTGGGCCGAGATTGAAGTGGAATACCCGGTCCGTTGCATCGTCAATATGCACGCCGAACGCTGTCTCGTCATATTTGCCGATAATCAGATGGTGCTCGATCGAAATCCCGTCTGGCTCAAACCGTTGACCGAAATCGCCGATGAACCGTCTCGACGCCTCGCCGAGTTCATGCGAGAGGAGTGCAGCAAAATTAACGAAGATCAAGAAAGGTTCGCCGGCCGTGATTTCTTCCCATGCGACGCTGGCCAAAGTCGGAAAGCGACTGACGTCGACGATGAATTCCTTTGCCTCAAACGGTCCCAGTTGACGTCCATTCCGATATATTCGGCATCTTTTACTAATCTTTGAATTGGGCTCGTTGGCGAGCCTATCGAGGCATTCCTTCACCATGGCTTCAGTGTAGGGGTGGCTTACGACCTTCTCGCCATACGGTCGGCGGAATCGCCCGGTGGCGTCGTAAAACTGATCAAATAGCGTTGTCATTGGGATGCCTCCAAAGTGCCCGTCTCAATGAGAAACTTTAGTAGTAGGAGCTTTGCACTGATTACCTCCTCCCCCCCGGGTAAGGCCGCGAGGAAGCAACCAACGTTCAATGTGTTGGCCTGCAGAAGTGAGCTGAAGGATGTGGGGACCAGAACCCCTTCGAAAATATGGTGATAACCGCGAGAATAGATGATGGAGTTCTGCCTTAGCGGAACCACTTCGACACCAGCCAGTTTGGATCGTCTCAGGATTGTCCCTTTGGAGACGCCGGACATATCAAACGGTCTTCGTGCACGCGAGTATCGGAGAAAGTTGTTAGACGAATTTCGCAGCCCACTGAGACGTGAAAGGTCCTCAAGAGTAATGAGCCTCAGGTCGGCTTTCTTGGATTCAGGCATTGCATCGAAAGAAGCGCCAAGGCTCTGCGCTTCTCTCGCAACAGCTTTCCCGTCACTAACAATATCTACGACGATGGCGGCGGTGGTCGATAAAGTATTATTCAGGCCCACATGATATCGTTCCGAGGGTAGAACGAACGCCTCACCCGTTTTGAAGAAGAATTGTTCCGGTGCCGCTTCAATTGAGGTCGGGTCTATGATGTTCCGAACTTTGCCAAATTGTTCCAGGATGTCCTGGTTGCGCCAGATGGCCATTCCCTTGTCGCCGGGTCCCAAATTGAAGAGGATTGTGCGATGGCTTGCGTCGTCGATGTGGACGCCGAATGGTGTAGATCCGTATGCACCAATAAAGAGCGTCACATCATAAGTGATCTGCTGACCGCTATAGATCCTAGCGATTTGATGAGCGTGTCCGCTGCTTACTTCTTGAAGCCGATCTGACCATTGGAGAGAACCATTAATGATGAGACCGGCGCTTTCACCAAGCTCAGGCCTCTCTCCACCGAAGGCGTCGGCGATCGATCGCTCAATAGTGTTGTATGCAAGGTCGTAACGTAGGAATTTCTCCGCGACGCTATAGTCTTCTCGACCGCCGACGTAGCCCCGGAAGTAATTGAGTTTCGAAGGACCAGTGTCGGTCCTCGCTCCATATAAAGCATCGGCGATATGCTCAAAGGAGAGCGGAAACGCGTCGAGGCCTCGAACCAAATGAGGGCCGAGAAACTCGTGAGAATCTTGGTACAATTCCCTCCACATTCCCGCTCTCCTTCCGATCAGACGGTCCGAGGACCGATGTCGCGACGCGGGCCGGCGTCAAAGCCGGTATAGTCGTCCCTGTCGCCGGAGATTTCCTTCAAGGCATCCAGAAATGCCTTGTCAACCTGGGGCGAGAGCTTCTTCTGTTCGGTTTGGATGGGAGGCTCTTTCAACTGGACATCGGACATTTTTCGTTCCTTCTTGGTTTTTCAGAGAACATCCATGAGCATGGATGTCATTAGACTACGCTTCGTTGCGCAACCACAGGCGTATGCCCGCCACAAAACGCTCGTGCAGGTATGTGGCATAACTTTGACGTTCATCAAGCTTGATCGCACGTTTTGCGTGTACATAACGTAACCCGCTGTTAACTCATGCGAAAAATGTCGCTTTCTCTGGCTCAGGGCGAGTGCCAGTCGCCACCAAGCGTAAATGCACTTACCGGAAAGGCATGGCTCTCCGGTATGCTGGTTCGGATCGATCGAGGTCGAGGTCAGCAACGGTGCGCCACAGCTCATCGTCACTGGCTGACGGTCGTGTCCTGCGGTTGGATGGTCGCGTCTTGTGCTCGCTCCTCCGCGAACGCCTGCTTTCCTTTCTCGACCCATAGCGAGCGTGCCTTTTCACCCTGATCGCTTTGGAGCTTTTCGGTCATCCAGATGAGCGCGCCGAGAATGACGGTGCGGTCGTCGTTCGTCAGGTCCACGATGCCCGCCTTGACGACGAGACCGCCGAGTTCGATTAGGTGCCGTGTACGCTTGCGGCGCTCGACCTGCCAGGTGCGCATGTCATGCCGCGCCTTCTGTGCCTGACGGCGGTTGCGCGCCACCCGGTTGCGTCTGAGTGCCGCTGTTGTCGCGATCAGTTGCCGGAGCAGGTCGCCGTGATTTGCTCCGAAACCACGCCGAGCCGCGCCGTGCCCAAGCCTCCCGTTTTACCGCGTCCTTCGTCTCTGCGATGGCGACCAGCGCGCCAACCAGTTCCTCGGGGTTGAGCGTATCGGCCCCGGTCGCGATCACCAGTTCGCCAAGCTGCTGCACCTTGCGTGCTTTGAGGTCTTTCGCCTTGTCTTCCAGCGCCTTCAGCTCCGCATCGAAGTCCCGTGGCTTGCGCAATGTCGCCTCCATCGTCATCGTTCATTGTCGATGTCGCGATGATAGTTGAGCACCTCGCGGAAGGCTTCCATGTTACCGGGACGGGCTGGCACGGCTTGGTCCATCCCGAGATTTTTTCGAGGGAGGGCGCGCTTATACGTCGTTCCGACGTGCGCTTTTCCGTGGCTATGTTCAGATCGCGATGGCGATCTATCATCTTCACGTCAAGGTCATTTCCCGCAAGGCCGGCTCCAGCGCGGTGGCGTCTGCCGCCTACCGCTCGGGGCTACGGCTGCACGACGAGCGCCTCGACCGTGCCCATGATTTCTCCGGCAAGCGCGGCGTCGTCCATTCCGAAGTGCTGTTGCCGGAGAACGCGCCCGAACACTGGAGTGACCGCGAGCGGCTGTGGAACGATGTCGAGGCGTTCGAAGCGCGCAAGGATGCGCAGCTTGCCCGCGAGGTGGAGTTCGCCATTCCGCGGGAACTGTCGCGGGCGCAGGGCATCGAGCTCGCCCGCGACTTTGTGCAATCCGAATTCGTCGATCAGGGCATGATCGCTGACCTCAATGTGCATTGGGATTTCGGCGAGGACGGAAGCCCCAAGCCCCACGCGCATGTGATGCTGACGATGCGTTCCGTGGACGAGAGCGGTTTCGGGCCAAAGGTGCGCGACTGGAACCGCACGGAGATGGTCGAGCGCTGGCGCGAACGCTGGGCGGATCTTGCCAACGAGCGGCTTGCCGAACTCGACATCGACGCCCGGATCGACCACCGCAGCCTTGAAGCACAGGGCATCGACCTGGAGCCGCAAACACAGATCGGCGCACCGGCACAGCGCATCGAGGGGGAGGGGCGAGACGCCGCCGCCAGTGTCAACGACACTGTCATCGACACCGTTGCGGATCGGGCCGAACTGCACCGGGTGATCGCCCGCAACAATGGCGCGCGCATCATCGCCGATCCTTCCATCGCCCTCGACGCGATCACCCACCAGCAATCGACGTTCACGCGCCGGGACATGGCGAGGTTCGCGCACCGCCATAGCGACGGCATCGAGCAGTTCAACAGGGTCATGGCGGCAATGGGCAATGCGCCCGATCTGGTCGAATTGGGAAAGGATTCTTCCGGCAACGACCGTTTCACCACCGTCGACATGATCGAGACGGAACAGCGCCTGCACCGCGCAGCGGAGATGATGGCGGAGCGCGCACGGCACGGTGTGGAGGACAGGGACCGGGACGCCGCCTTGCATCGCGCCGGACAGCATGGCCTTGTCCTGTCCTGCGAGCAGGCGGATGGGCTGGCGCATGTCACGGACGGACGCGATCTTGGCATCGTCGTCGGCTATGCCGGAACGGGAAAGAGCGCCATGCTCGGAGTTGCCCGCGAGGCATGGGAGGCGGCGGGCTACGAGGTTCGCGGTGCCGCCCTGTCCGGGATCGCGGCGGAGAACCTGGAAAGCGGATCGGGTATTTCCTCGCGCACCATCGCCAGCATGGAACACGGCTGGGGACAGGGCCGCGACATGCTCACGTCCCGGCAAATTCTGGTCATCGACGAGGCGGGCATGGTCGGCACGCGCCAGTTGGAGCGCGTGCTCTCCCATGCCGCGGAAGCTGGCGCAAAGGTGGTGCTGGTCGGCGATCCGCAGCAATTGCAGGCGATCGAGGCGGGTGCCGCCTTCCGGTCGATCCACGAACACCATGGCGGCGTGGAAATCGGCGAGGTGCGCCGCCAGCACGAGGACTGGCAACGCGACGCCACCCGCGATCTGGCAACCGGCAGGACCGGTGAAGCGATCCACGCCTATGAGCGCCACGGCATGGTACATGAGGTGCAGACGCGTGAGCAGGCTCGTGACGAACTGATAGACCGCTGGGATCGCGAACGGCTGGCAGAGCCGGACCAGAGCCGTATCATCCTCACCCATACCAATGCGGAGGTGCGGGAACTCAACGAGGCAGCGCGGGAGCGGATGCGGGAAGCCGGCGATCTCGGCGAGGATGTACGTGTTACGGTCGGGCGGAGTGACGGACAGCGGAACGACCGTTCCTTTGCCGCCGGGGATCGTGTCATGTTCCTGCAGAACGAACGCGGGCTTGGCGTGAAGAACGGCACGCTCGGCAGCATCGAACAGGTCAGCGAGATAGCCATGAGCGTCCGCACCGATGACGGGCGCACTGTCTCCTTCGACTTGAAGGACTACGACCGCATCGACCACGGCTATGCGGCGACCATCCACAAGGCGCAGGGCATGACCGTGGATCGCACCCATGTGCTGGCGACACCGGGAATGGATGCCCATTCGAGCTATGTCGCCCTGTCGCGTCACCGTGACGGAATGGACCTGCATTACGGCCGCGACGATTTCTCCAGTCAGGACCGGCTTCTCCGTGCCCTGTCGCGCGACCGCGCCAAGGACATGGCGTCCGATTACGATCAGATCGATCCGGCCCGGGACTACGCCGAGCGGCGCGGCATCATCTTCCGCGCCCGCGTCGCCGAGATCATCCACGGGCTTGTCCCGAAACGGCTACGCGATGCCGTCGACAATCTGCTGGACGGTCTGCGCTCGCCCGCCGACGCCGTGCCCGGCGCCGCCGCCGCTAAGCAGCCGGAAAGAGGAAGTGCAGGGGAGGTATCGGCAGAGAGGCCGGCCGGGGGAGACGCGGAGGACGCCCTGCGCCGAGCCCGCACGCGGGCGCTTGTGCGTCATGCCCGCGCGGTGGACGCGATCCTCACCGCACAGGGACAGGGCGAAGCCTTAACCCCGGAGCAGGTGCGGGAACTGCACGACGCCCGCAAGAGCTTCGATGCCGTGCGACCCCACGGCTGGCAGGATGCCGAAGCCGCCTATGGCAAGGACGCGGACCTTGCCCGCGAAGCGGGGACAGGCAAGGTCAACCGCGCCATTCGCGCGCTCCAGCTCGAAACTGAAATTCGTACCGACCCGCAGCGCCGGGCCGACCGCTTCGTGGAACGCTGGCAGAAGCTCGACCACGCCAGCCAGCGCCAGTACAGGGAAGGCGACATGTCCGGCTATCGCGCGAGCCGCGCGGCGATGGGCGACATGGCGAACAGCCTTCAACGTGACCCGCAACTTGAATCCATTCTCGCCAACCGCAAGCGGGAGCTCGGTATCAGCGGCGATTTCGGGTCAGGCCGCAGCCTCGGACGGGAACTCGCCTTGTATCACGGGCTCGGAAGAGGACGGGGGCTCGGGCTTTGATCCATGGTGGCGATTGACGCTTCAGCAGCGCCGCACTCACCTCGGGCGACGGGATCAGGCATCACCTGCTGTCAGCTGCGGCGGCGTGATCACCTCAACGACTTCCTGCACACGGATGAGGTCGTCGAGCTGACCGTGGAGATCGTCGAGAGCGAGACGAGAGCTTGAGATGTCACCGACACCGTCTCCAGGCGGACAAGGTTCACATCCGGCAGTAGATCGCGCCTGTCCTCTTCGACGAGCAATTCCTTGCGGAATGCCTCGATATCCGTTCGGTCCCTATCCTGTGTTTCATAAAAGCGGCGGCGGCCGGAATGGGACCGAGGACAGTCATGGCGGAGAAATGCCACGAGCAGTCATGTCGAGAGAAGACGCGGGGTGATGAAGTGAAAGGCTTCGTGAAAAATTGGATGCCAGTTGTGATCCAGCGGCGAACCTGAAGGGTGCCAGAAAAACGAGAATGTAAGACCATGATCATCTTCGACAGCATGACGCCACCTGTCCGGTGAATCGTATGAATGCCACACGAAGAAATGCCAGACGGCACGGTCTGGTCCTATCTCGCTGCTTCCTAAGGGCCTCATCGCCGACCGAGCGTCCAGTCCGCTCTCCTCGCGAAGTTCACGCTCGGCAGTATGTCGCGGATGCGTCCCAATACTGTCCACCGTGTTGGGGTAATATCGAACACCATACCCGAACTGATCATTCGGCCGCACCGGCGGTCAATCCAATGCGGCCGGCTTTTCACCCGCGTTCTGGCTGCGGCAACTACCGCGTCACCTCGGCAGCACCGAAGCCCGGCGGTTGGCGGAGCGACATGGAGAAGCGCCTATAACTCTCCGGCGAATAGCGCAGCGCCAACGCCACCATCGCCAATGATCCGACCGTCATGATCAGCCAGACACGGCTGAGATCGGACAGTGAATCGCGCACCGCGCCCGCGAATAGCGGGACGAAGCTCGCGAGGATATAACCTCCCCCTTGAACGAAGGAGGTGAAGTTCCCGGCCATCGTCGCGTCATCAATATGATCGATCGCCACGATGATCGACAATGGAAACAAAATGCCGATGCCAATTCCGAGCAAAGCCATCGCCCCGTAAGCGAGTTCCACCGGCCAGACATAGAGCACCACAAAGCCCAAAGCGGTGACCAGAAGGGAAAATACCAACGGGCCACGTCGATCCGGAAAATGATGGATGAATGCGGCCACTGCGAGAGCCGTCACCGCTTCGATCACGGTAAGCACGGAAAGAAGCAGGCCCGCTTTACTGCGTTCCACTCCTTGCTCGAGATAAAAGGGCGGTATCCAGGCCATGGCCAGCATGAAGGCGCCGGTGCCTACCCCGAAAAACACCATCAGCGACCAGCACCGGGCGCTGCGCCAGAATGGCGGCGAACGATCGCCACCCAGAGAGGAGCGCGCGGTCCTTTCACTGGCAGCGTGAGGGGAAGCCACCCCCCACAAAAATACGGCGATGATTGCAGGCGCACTCCATACGGCAAGCGTGCCGGTCCAGCCTATTACATCGCTAATTCCTGCTGCCGTCCCAGCCGCGATCGATGCGCCGACAACGATACCTGTCGAGTAAAGCCCGATCACCCGACTTGTGGACGCTGCAAAGTTGCGCTTGGCGAACCCCGGCATAAGCGATTGGACGAGGGCGATGCCAATGCCGGCGCCGACGGCGGTGGCAAGCAGCCCCGAGCCGGAGGGAAGCCAGTAGCGTGCAAGGCTGGAGAGGGCGACAATAACGACACCGAGCGCTATCCCACCGCGCTCGCCGAGTACAGCACGCATCTGGCGGACATAGACAGCGCCGACGCCCATCAAAAAGACAGGGATCATCGTCAGCAACCCAACCACGGTCGAGTTGATGCCCGTATCTCCCATCATCTGAGATACGAGCGGGCCAATGGCAGCAACCGCGGGGCGCAGGTTGATCGAAACCAAAAAGATCGCGATCACGAGCAAGACTGGTGACGCCTTCTTTAGCGGATCGGACATATGTCAGGACTCCTTTTCTTTCTGCGCCGGGGCGGCAAGCGCCGCGTAATCCGGCATTTTGATAAGTTCGGTGCCTCGCCTGCTGATGTCTGGAACGAAGACTTCCTCGTTCCAGTCGGCAGGTTGCACGGGTCGCAGCGCGATAGACACGGCGCCGGCAGTGCAGCCGAGCGTGGCGGTCAGGGTTTGAGTAAGCGACCGGGCTAGCGCCACCTTGTTCGCATCCGTCAGCGCGGTGTCGAAGAATTTGATGATGACATGGGGCACGGCTCAGACCCTTTCGGTTTCCAATCGTTCCGAATGAGGCGGCTGCCAGGCAGGGGCATGTCGCCGGATGCCCTGGACGAGCTCATCTACACCGTCCGGCTTCAGCAGTTCGTAGTGATCTGGCGCGAGCGGGACGATCATTGCGGTGTGCTCGGACGCGCCGGTCACAAGTTCCAGGAAGGAGACATTGTCGCCGCGCGCCTTGAACAACCGGACGGGCGCCCGAAGTACGTCTTGCCTGACCTGCAGGCCATATTCGGGGGTATAGGTCTGGGCTACCAGTCGCGTGATCCTGGTGATGACGCCAACATCGAGCTCGGGCTTTTCGGCGGCGATAAAATCTACGAACGTCTTTTCGTCGCGCACGACCGCTATCACCGGCGCGACACGCTCAGCGGCGATCGACTGAGCAAAGACGGAATAGAGGATGGTCAGGAACGAGGGATCACGGAATAGGCTTTCCAGATCACCGCGAATAGGATCGCCTGTCGGCAGTTGGGGCGAGCCGGGCGCGATGAGGATCACTTCTGCGACCTTTTCACCCGCCTGTTCAAGATGCCAGGCTGTTTCGTAGGCGACGCGAGCGCCGAAGGAATAGCCCCAGAGCGTATAGGGTCCTTCCGGCTGGAGCTCACGGATCAACAAGGCGTCGCGCAGGGACATCTCATGGATCGAGTGGCAGATGCTCTCGCCGGCGTTGACGCCGAGTGCCTGGATGCCAATGAAGGGACGCTCGGTCCCGAGCGCGTTCGCCAAGTGTCGCAAGTTCATCGGATAGCCACCCAGTCCTGGCCAGCAGAAAATGGGCTGGCCGCTGCCCTTCTTCAGCGTGATGGCACGCGAAACCGTTTTACGCCCCTCTCCATCCAGCCGTCGGGCGAGATCGGCGATCGTCGAGTCTTCAAACAGCACCTGGACCGGCAAGTCGACGCCAAGGGCCTCGTTGATGCCGAGCACCAGTTGTACCGCCTGAAGCGAATCTCCGCCGATTTCGAAAAAATCGTCGTGCACGGAAAGCTCTTCGACGCCGAGCTCCTTGCTCCAGATGGCAGCCAGCCTCTTTTCGGTCTCATTCCGCGGCACCACCACTTCACGCTCGGCCTCGCCATCCTGGAACTCAGGAAGAGCTTTGAGAGCGTTCACATCGACCTTGCCCGAAGCGCTATAGGGCATGTCGGCAATCAGCGCGACCTTACTCGGGATCATGTAGTCGGGCATCACCGCCTGCAGATCCTTGCGGATGAGTTCAGCCGGCCCCTGCATGTGAACGGTATCCTCGTGCATCCCCTCATGGGTCCGCTGGGCGGCGCTGATTTTTCCGAAGACCGCCGTATAGCAGGCTTCCGCCTTCACCCCCCTTTCGGCAAGGATGTCGCGAAGCCGCACAGCCGCGGCGAGGTCGTTGCCGGATTTCGAACTGTATCCCGACGACATGGCGCCGATACCGAGGTCGTTGTGCTGTATTCTCTGCAACGCTCGCCCGAGATCGATATAGGCGTTCCAACTGTCCGCGTTGCGGCTGACCATCGAAATCATTCCGCTGGCCCGCTCGTAAACGCGCTGGTTGATGGCAATAACATGCCTCGGTTCGAGGATATGCCGGGAGAACGGAACGAGGGCGCCACCACGATAGGCATATTGGCCCTGGGTCAGTCCCGGGATCCGGTCGCCGTGGGCCTGAAGGTAGAAATCCACCGGGATCTGCGTCTTGCGCTCCGCGTTGGCTACGATCTCGTAGGCCCCAAGGTAGATGTGGTCTTCTGCACAATCGAGGTTTCGCATCATGCCGGGATCGAAATGACCTTCGCCAACGCCAAGGCCGTAGGCAGGCAGAATATGATCCAGCAAGCCGAGAATATGGCCGGTTTCAAACTCCAGCACCTCTCGGATGTTGTTTTTGTACACGGGCTCGATCGCCGGGACCTTGCCGACGAAATGGAGACGCATGCGCTGCTCTCCAGCCGCGTTCAACGACGCTATACGAACAAGCTCGTGTTTGACCGGATGATAATAGTAGTATCCAGCCCCCACGCCCGCGATATCTGACAGCTCCAGATAGACCTGCGTTGCGTAAAGCGCGCCGGGCGACGCATAGGCCAGTTTCGGCAGCAGCCGTTCTGGGCTTGAAAACTGCCCGAGATATCGAAGCAGGTGACCGAGGGTCTGTTCGTCGAGATCGCCAAGCCCGCATGTACGGACGGCCTCCTGTTCCGGCAGGGAAAGCAGCGCCAGAAGCTCGCGAGCGCTGGTCTCACCGCCGTCAAAAAACCGGTAGGTCTTGCGCGCGAATGCAAGTGCCCGCTGAGCAGGCGTGGCCTCGGCGCCCGCGAGTTGGAGCGTCGGACGACCCTTAAGCTCGCTGATGCGGCGCAAACCGCCATCGGAAAGCTGGGCCCGGACCTGCAGGCGGCTCTTCTTGCTGCGGTGATGGGAGCCGGCGCTGCCTTGGTCCATCAGTTGCGCCTCGCGCGGATTAAGCTCTATGCCGGCTGCGAGCACCGGCTGTTGCGTACGTGGATGCGGCCTGATGAAAACGCCTGCGGACTTGACCCAGTCGTGATTCTCGATCGCAACCCTGATTTCGTCGAGTTCGATACGGTAGCCGCGAAACTTCACCTGATTGTCGGAGCGGCCGTGAAATACCAGCACACCTTGCTCGTTCCTGTGGACGAGATCACCGGTCCTGTAGAGACGCACCGGGATGCCCTTTGATTTGTCAAACCAGTGAACGAAGCGCTGGGCGGTAAGATCATCCTGCTGGTGATATCCTTCGGCCAGTTGCGGTCCGCCGATATAGAGTTCACCGACTTCACCGTCTGGCACCTCCGCCAGTACATCGTTCAAAACGTGGCAAGTCGTATTTGCAACGGGATGGCCGATCGGGATCATGTCCGGGCCGTCATCGAGGGTGATCGGATCTACGGTGTAGGCGGTGGCATTTATGGTGCACTCGGTCGGCCCGTAGAGATTGACCAGTCGGCAACCAGGACGCGCCTCGAAAATGCGCGCTGATAGCTTTCGGGTCAGGGCTTCACCACCGCTGAAAAGGCTGGTCAGCGTCGAGCAAGAACCAAATTCGGGTAAGTCGACGAGGGCCTGCAGGAGTGTCGGAACCCCTTGCAGCATCGTGACGCCGTGGCTGCGGATCCGTTCGACAATTGCCGGCGGATCCCGATAGATACCCGGGCGTCCCATCACGACCTGTGCTCCGCAGCATACCGCCAGCAATTCCCACTGGGCAGCATCGAAGCTTGCAGGCGTCTTTTGAAGGATGATTTCTCCGGGGCGCACACGCTGCTCGTCCTGCAACCAGGCGAGTTGATTGAGGATCGCAGCTTGCGAGATGCCGACACCCTTCGGCGCGCCCGTCGTACCGGACGTGTAGATCATGTAAGCCGGATCAGTGCTTCGCGCGTCTGGCGGATTGACGTCGTCCGCCCTTTCACCGGAGTCAACCGCCGGCAGATCGTCGAGTGGGATCGTGGTGACGCCCGGCAGGATCATGTCGGCAAGCTTGCCGCGCAGCTTTTCCTCCGTCACGATCACCCGGACTCCGGCATCGCGGATCATGTAAGTCAGTCGATCGACAGGGTAATCCGTTCCGAGCGGGAGGTAAGCTCCACCGGAAAAGAGAATGCCCCAGAGGCCGACCATCATGTCCGTGGACGGCTCCACGAAGAGGCCGACCGGGGCTCCCCTCTCTACCCCAGCGCGCTTCAGTTCGTTTCCCAGCCTGGCGGCATTTTTGACCAGATCGCGGTAGCGCAAAGCGTTCGTGTCGTCGCAGACGGCGATGTCGTCGCTTCTGTAGCGTTGCTGGAGCAGCAGTAGATCGACCAGGGAAGTGGGAGACCGTCGGGCAAACGAGCGGATCGTTTCATATTCCTGAGGCTGAGGTCGAGTGGAAAGGCTCTGAGACGTAGGCATTGGCGGCTCCTGACAGTAGTTATGGAACGATTGTTACAGATACCATGCAGCGGCAGCGGGCGATCGGAGTGCGATCACGCCTGAGTGGTCATTGAAGTTAGCGAAGGCCGGCTATGGAGAGTTGGGCGACTGGTCGCGAGGCGACGCTCAGCCGCTTTCGTGGAGCATTCCTCGGCCCGGAATCGGATCGGAAATGCCGCAACTGCGCAATGCGTGCCAGTAAAGCACCGCATTATTGGCAAGCACGGGTTTGCCGATCCAGGTTTCGGCCATCTGGGCAAACGCGGCCATAGGCACGTTCGTGCCGACCTGTACGATGGCCTCGACCTCGCGATGGTTCACCGCGAGCACGGCGTCACGCAGGTCTGCCAAGGTGACGTCAGAGATATTTGACGGAGTACGACCGCCTAGCCCGTGAGAGGCGATGACGTCGATGCCGCTGTCGGTAAAAAAGCGTGAGACCGGTTTGTCGCCGAGTTCCAGATAGGGCGAGATCAAGCCCACGCGGCGCAAGCCGCCCAGCGCATTCAGCGCGGCCGGGATGGCGTCGGCACTCATGATGATCTTGGCATCGCCGCCGAAAGCACTTAGCTCCCGATGCAGGGTTTCGTGTGCCTCCTGTCCTTCCCAGTACCCGTCTGGCGATACGGCTGCGATTATGGCGCCGAGGCCGCAATGACGAAGGCTGCGAATTGCGTCGGGGGTAGCGCGGCGAATGTCCTGGATTACCTTGTTAAATCCCGCCTCGTCGGCAAGCGAGTCATCCTCGATGACGATTCGGGCAATGTGGTTCGTCACATCGAACGGGCGCATATCGTCCATTTCCGGCTGTGCCGAGGTATTGGTGGAAGGAATGGCGATCCCGATCCGCAGGCGTTTTCCTAAGAGGTTGCTCATGCTCGTCTCCTGGCGACTCCACAAGATTGTTCTGATCGGGTGCTCCACCCCGACGCAGCTTGCTTCAAAGTGCATTGCTTTGGGACGTGAAACCCCTTTTGGGTAAACACGCGCAAAGGTTGATTTTCTGAGGCGTCAACTTGATGTTGCGTTGCGTTTATGGAATGCTCATTCAATAACTGTCAATAGGGTTCCTCTCACATCGCGGATAAATATTTCTGTCATCAATGTGGTGGATAATAGTAGAGAATCTCGTATGGCGTCCGACGCCGCGTAACAGCAATTTATTGATCTGCGCGCCTGCCGAATAGTTGCGTATTTCCATCGCGTGGAACGCAGACGTATGCGATATAATATCCATCATACGTTCTAAAAGAGCATGAATACTGTGGCTGTTTTTGGCGACTAGTTTACAAGCGCATGACGTTTTCAATGAAGATGGAGGCCGCTTTACAATCTTTCGCTGGCGGCGTCGTAATTTTTTCGCCTTTCATCCGACAATAATCAACTTCAGGTAGCGCCTCCCCGATAAGGGAGGAAGCGACAGCTATTGACACCGAGGCGTGCCGGATTATGGTACGCTCATTCTAAAATGAGATGACGCCGTGGCCCGCCCGCGAGAATTCGACGAGAACCGTGTACTGGACGCCGTGATGGAGGCATTCTGGCGCAATGGCTATGAAGGCACGTCGGCGCAGATCCTCGTCGACGCCACCGGGCTTGGCCGTGGTAGTCTCTATGCTGCCTATGCCAACAAAGATGGCCTTTTCGAACAGGCGCTCCTGCGATACCGGAAGCGTGCACAAGGCTATGTCGACCGACTCAGGGCAGGTGGCTCGCCGACGCAACGGCTTCGCTGTCTAATGATGGAAATCGTCGATGCTGATCTGACCGGACCGGAAAAGCGCGGTTGTCTTGCTACCAACAGCGCGGTTGAAATGGCCGGACGTGACCCGCGCGTAGCCGACCTCGTCCGTCAGAACTTCGCCATTCTGACGCGGGGAATTGAAGAGACGATCCGGCGGGGCCAATCAGCCCGAGAATTTCGGTCCGACACGGATGCCGCGGACTTGGCGCTTTTCCTGCTCAATGCGATTCAGGGCCTGCGTGTGCTGGCTAGAACCAGCCGGCCGCAGGATCGTGACAGGCTAATTGCCGTCATCGACCGGACGCTGGCGGCGCTGGGCTAGCGGTCAAGCTTTGTGTCCAATTATGGAATAATCATTACAGAAACTTTGAAACGGAGTATCTGATGGCACAAGACATCACCAATCAAACGCCGCGGACGGTCGCGGTTCTCGGCACTGGCATCATCGGCGCCGCTGTCGCGCGGAACCTGGTCCGCAAAGGTTTCAACGTTCGTGCCTGGAACAGGACCGCGGCCAAAGCGGAGGCGCTTGCGGCTGACGGTGTCGAACCCTACGGCGATATCGTAGAGGCTGTGCAGGGGGCGGCGATCCTCGTCACCGTCATGAAGGACGGTCCTGCCGTGAGTGAGGCGATCGTGAAGGCGACGGCGGGCCTCGCGAGGGGCACAATCTGGCTCCAGCTCAGCACGGTCGGCGTCCAGGCGATCGATTCCCTCGCCGGTTTCGCCGCCGAGAACGGGTTGATCTTCTACGACGCACCGGTGCAGGGAACCCGCCAGCCGGCCGAGCAGGGAAAGCTCGTCATCCTTGCGTCAGGACCGGAAAGCGAGCGCGACACCGCGCAGTCCATTTTTGACGCCATCGGGCAGCGCACACTTTGGGTATCCGATGTCCCGGGGGCCAGCAGCCGGCTCAAGCTGGCTCTCAATGCCTATGTCTTCGCACTCACCCACGGGACGGCGGAAACGCTTGCGATTGCCCGCGCGCTCGGCGTCGACCCAGCCCTCGTGATCGAGGCCCTGACAGGCGGTCCGCTTGACAGCGGCTATTTCCAGGCCAAGGGCGCAGCGATGCTGAAGGGAGATTTCAGCACCAGCTTCTCAGTCGACAACGGGGTGAAGGACGCAAGGTTGGTCGTCGATGCTCTGGCCGGAACAGGCATACGCGCCGACCTCGCCGAAGCGGGCCTTGGCCGTTTCCGGCGTGCGGCCCGAGCCGGCCATGGTGACAAGGACATTGCCGCCTCCTTCCTCGCTTGAAGAATTCTGAGCTGACGTCGGCAGCCTCGCGGGCCGTTCCGGTGACGGGTCGCGCCTGGGAAAGCCCGTAGGCTGCGTCGTCGACACCACGCGTGCGGATGACGGCGCGCGCCAGGTGGTCAGCGGGGCATCGCTCCGCTGGCCAATGCCTATTCGTCAGAACAGGTGGCGCCCGTAGCTCCTCGGATTGCTGTTCTGGGCGTCATGGGCGCTGGTGCTTTTGCTACGAAGGAGGGCCGACGGGCTATGGACTGTATCGCCAGCTTTCCGGTCTCGGCCATGAATGCATTGTGGTGGCGCCATCGCCGGTTCCGACCCGTCCAGGAGTCCAGGTCAAGACAGACCGCCGTGATGCAGTGGCGCTTGCCGCGCCGGGTGATGTTGAGAACTACGTCTACACCATAGCTCTCATTTTAGGGCGGACGCCTTTGACGTGATGATCCGCCTCCCTCACTCTGGTCTTGGCTGCGAGATGTGGCCCACCACATATAGTTGCACTGTCGCCGTAGCAACAGGTACCGCCCGCCAAAGGCAGAATTGCAGTTCCTGCCAAGTGGTCGGATCGAATGCGGCAATTGCCGCCAGCGCGCCAGCTTTCAACGAGGAACGCGCGTTGGCGACGGCCATTTCGCGCTGTTCGGCCAGATTGGAATAGGGTGGGATCGCCTTGATGTTTCGCGTAGCATATCGAGCGGCGCTGAGGTCGGCTGCAAGCAGCGCCTGCCAGACTTGCCAAGTCTTTATCGATGGCCAGCCGAAATCCCGTGTCAGGGCGGCAAAGCCAGGGCTTCCAAGAAAGCTGTCGATCCCTTCCGGCTCGTCCCAGAGATAGAAGGGCGCATAGAGGTTTTCAGTGCTGGCGAAGCCGACATCCTGTTTCTTCGCTGAGAGATAGGCCTTGAAGCGTAGACGCGGAAAACCGTCGAGCAGTGGTCCTTTCTCGCGGATGCGCCGATCGATGATCTCCATGTCGTAATCGGCCGGCAGGGTGAAACTGTATTGCATCGCGATCATCGCTGAAAACCTTCCTGCTCGACG
This sequence comes from Ciceribacter lividus, assembly GCF_003337715.1. GTDB lineage: Bacteria > Pseudomonadota > Alphaproteobacteria > Rhizobiales > Rhizobiaceae > Allorhizobium > Allorhizobium lividum. Next base: position 176,004 of record NZ_QPIX01000007.1, on the reverse strand, counting down.
GGGCCGAGCCATTCGACCGCCTTGCCTTTCATCACGGGCTGAACGCTGAGATAGCTGAAGGGACTGACGGGGGCCGCGCCGTGCCAATGGCGCTCGCCGGGTGCGAACCAGACGGCGTCGCCGGTGCGGATTTCGACCGGTTCGCCGCCCTCGCGCTGGACGAGGCCAACGCCGTCGAGAACGAAGAGAAGCTGGCCGCGCGGATGGCTATGCCAATGGGAGACGACACCCGGCGGAACAAAGGCGCGCATCGCCGTCATCTCGCCCTCCGTGCGGCTCGACAACAGCATCTGGACGAGAAACGCACCGCTTGCGACGCCTTCGGGCGCAGCCGTGATCCCTTCGCCGGCGCGAAAGAGGCGCATGGTCGCAGGGCAGCCCTCCTGCATGTCAAAGGCACTGCTCATCACGCGCACTCCCCGATGGGTGCCGCGGCGGAAACACCCGAGGCAAAAGACCAGTCCTCGACGGTCGAATTGACGATGGCGACCATGACGTCTTCCGGTCGGACACCTGGTGACGCCGCCAGGTTTTCGACCAGCCTGCGGTAGAAGCGCGCTCTGGTCTCAGTCGAGCGCGCCTTGCCGGTCGTGATGTGGAAGAAGATGTAATCGTCCGAACGCGGACCGCCGCCATAGGTCCGGTCAAAGATCAGTTCGCTCGGCTGGTGCTGATGGATCGCGACGAAGCGATCCTTTTCGGGCACTTCGAAACAATCGACAAGTGCCCGATCCAGGCTATCTGAAACAGCGGCGAGATAGTCTGCCGATTTGCCGGTCAGCAGGGAAATTCGTGTGAATGGCATGTCTGTGCTCCATCAAAGGCAATTGACAGGCACAGTATGACGCGGCACGATTATCCCGATAATCAGATTATTCAGGACAGAATGTTCTGTTTTTCGGGATAGAAGGCATGAGGGTGACCAATCTCGACATGTGCGCCCTGCGCAGTTTCGTGACCGGCATCGAAGCCGGCTCTTTCGCACAGGCCGCCGATCGACTGGGCCGCTCGACGTCTGCAATCAGCGCCCAGTTGAAGAAACTGGAAGATCAGACGGGGACAGAACTGGTGCGCAGATCAGGGCGTGGACTGGCGCTGACGGATGGTGGCGAGGTGCTTCTATCCTACGCCCGCCGGCTTCTGAACCTCAATGATGAGGCGGTCAGCGCCGTTCAAAGCCCGGACCTCGAGGGGTGGGTCCGGCTCGGCATTCAGGAGGATTTCGGTGAAACCGTCTTGCCGCAGGTGCTCGGTCGTTTTGCGCGCGCCCATCCAAAAGTTCGGATTGAAGGCCGCATTGGTCGAAATAACGAATTGAGGGAGAAGATCGCTTCGGGTCAACTTGATCTGGCTCTTGCTTGGGACGATTGCACTGCAACGGATGCTGAAAGGATCGCCTCGCTGCCGCTTTGCTGGCTTGGCCCTGCGGAAGAGGAGCCGCTCTGGCAGGCGGCCGGAGGCGAGCCGCTGCCACTTGTCGCACTGGAAGCGCCGTGCCTGCTTCGCAATCTCGCCTGCAATTGCCTCGATCAGGAAGGTGTTGCGTGGCGTATTGCCTTCGTGAGCCCAAGTCTAGGTGGGTTGTGGGCGGCAACGGCGGCAGGTCTCGGCATCGCACTTCGCACCCCGTTCGGCCTACCAGCTAGCGTGCGCGTGGTGGAATCCGTTGCTTATGGGCTGCCACCACTCCCGACGCTCGGCCTCACCCTCTTGCGCTCCGGCAAACCGGACAATCAGGTCAGCACACACCTCGCCGCGATCATTCGGCAGGCGTTGCAAGATAGGTTACCGGATGCATGGATGCCGCAAGCGTGACATACGCACGTTCAATTGCGTCGCGTAAAGATAAAAAATGTGCATTTTCAATGAAACAGGAAGAGGTGGCTTGCCGCGACAAATGTGGCGAATCCGGTTGTAGCGCTTACTTTAAACTCCGATTGTGAAACATTTCCAATGTTTGTTCACACTGCCGCAAATGGCTGCTTACCGGCCGTTCTGGTCGTTCGCGCAGTCTGCACCTGACGACCGCCTTTGAGATTCGTTCTCTACGAAGCGTACGACCGTCTTGCGGGCGCGAATCGACCGAACCATGTGTCGCTTACTGGCTGCGAAGAGGATGAGCTGAAACGCGTCCTCAACCATGGGCTCGGCAAGGCCGGGGCTCGGGCTTTGATCCATGGCTGCGGCGCAACTCAGTTTTCTACGTTCCTGCTCCTTCGAGACCATCGAGGTGCGCAGTGCAGATTGCGGCGGCGGTTTTCTGCAGCAGCGTCACACGCTCGACCAACCAGGCCAGTTCCTCGCCGGTGATTTCGAAGCGGTGGGAATAGCGGGCATCGACATAGGCCCGGTCGAGGCGGGAAAAGCACTGCTGAGCAAAACGGTTGTCTCCGGGCCAGACCGCGGCCAGCATGGGTGCTGCCCGCTCCGCATGCGTGCGCAGGTAGGCGAGCCGATGGGATTTCGGGCTGTGGCGCGTCAGGACGTGCAAGGTGCCATGATAGAGCCGTTCGACGGTCTGATGCAGGTCGAAGGCTGCTTCCCTGTGGTAGCCGCGTCCCATCGCCTCTTTCGCGAGTTCGAAGCGACATGTGGCAATCGGAAACCAATGTTCGAATTGCCGGCGCGCTTCGGCTTTGACGGCTTCTGGGTCCAGTGGCTTCGGTATGACGAGCGGAAAGCCCGACGTCTCGTAGAGCATGATGCCGTCGCGGACGATGTCCACGAAGAAGGGCCGTCCATGGGCGAGCTGGTCGTTGAGGTCCATGATCGAATGAACGATGAAGTCGACCGGCGTTTTGAGATGTCCGGTGACTGTCCGTTCCCGCAAGATGCGCTCTGTGGCCCGGTTCCAGAAACGTGAATCGGCAAAGGTCTTCGTGCTGACGACGACGAGAAGGTCAAAACCGCAATGATCGTTGCTCTTGCGGTCCTCGCCCCGATCGCCGCACGCGTGAGGGCCGAAGAGGATGAGCTTGAGGATGCGGCCGCCCTTCCTCTTCTCCGACAGCTTGCCCCTTTGCGCGTCCTCGAATTCTTCGAGGAGAATTCGTGCGACCCGAGCCAGTTCACGGCGCTCGTTCTCGGGGAGATGACCGAGCCGTTCGGCCAGCGTCAGATCCACGGCAGCCCCCGGAGCGAGCGCGCGGTGGAAGGCTTTGCTGCCCTGTTCTCAGGTGGGGAGCTCACGGCCGAAGCCGCCGGTCCCCCGATCGGGCAGTTCATGGCGCAACGCCATCGGCGCCATGCCGCCCTATGCGCGCGAGGTCATCAAGCGCCGATCGGACCTGCGGCCAGGGAAACTCGGAGCCGTCTTCCAGTACCTTGCCTTCACGCAGCACGGCGTCGAGCTTGGCCGCTATACCGGCCACCGATGTCGCGGGTGTAGCGGCCATGGCGTCGAGCAGGTCCGACGCCCGGTCGGCAGCTTCCCGCTCGGCCCGCACCGTGGCGGAATAGCCGATATCCCGGTCGGCCCTGTCCCATTGCGACTCCCGAGCCGCGAACTCCGCCTCGGCATTGGCACAGGCTGCCGCCTCCTCGGGCGCGAGACGGAGCACCTCACGGATCGCCTCGCGGGAATACGCAGCCACAGGTTCGCCGTCGGATAACCGGATGACTGCGAAAGGAAAGCCAACGGTCTCCACGAGTTGCCGTTCGAGACGTTGCTGCTCACGGCAAAGACGTTCGGTGAGACGGTGGGCATCCTGCCATTGACGCCAGACCGTAAGGACGGGGTCGGGTGATGCTTCTCCCGTAACCTTGTCGCCGGCGAAGGCGCCGGAGCCCCATGCTCCGATTGCGATGGAGGTTCCCGCCAGCACCTTCCTGCGGGTGACGAAAGGCAAAGTCGTGCTATTGTCAGAATCAGCCATGATCTGAGCTCCAAACAGCTTAGTTGTGGTCAGGCCGGGCGGGATGGCGCAAAACATCGCGCCCGGCTGCAAGCATTGCTGCCCGCAATGTTTGTTAAATTAGGAACCATTTGTCATTTTGTCAAACAATAGGACGAATATTTGCCTCCGAGTAAAATTTCAGCTGCTCAATGCAGGGGAGCAAGAGCCATGTTGGGCATGAGCCAAAGTCAGTTGGCTGATGCAGCGAAGGTATCCAGGCCTACTGTCGTTGATTTCGAACGGGGTGTCCGTTTGCCTCACCCCAACAACCTCGAAGCGATCCGTGCGGTGTTAGAAGCTGCGGGAATAGAGTTCATCCCGGAGAACGGTGGCGGACCAGGCGTCCGACTGGCAAAGAAGACCACGTGCTAGAGCCTATCCATTTTTCGCCGCTTCTACGCGGCAGTACGACGGCAGCTAAGCGCCTCTTGCAAAAGGATATTTTCCTGTTCTGACTGGTCCGGTGACGCCTAGATGACCAGCAGGAGGCCGCGCCGCCATGCCCGCGCCAGATCGTATTGTCCGCCTGAAGACCGTGCTCTCCCGCACGGGCCTGTCCCGCTCCACGATCTATCGCAAGATCGCTGAAGGCACGTTTCCCGCCCAGATCAAGATCAGCGTCAACGGCGCGGGATGGCATGAATCCGAAATCAATCGGTGGATCGAAAACCCGGTTGGCTGGCGGCCTCGCAAGGAGGTCCCATTCTCCAATGGCGACTGATCCCGGAGACAGCGACCGTTGCCCCACGGCGTCGGAGCAGCTTGAGGAACTCCTGGGCCATCCTTGGCCCTTCCCCGGCAGGTCGCCCAAACATGACCTCAGCACATGGAAGGTCACCGACGACTGGCCTGATCCCGTTCCCGTCGCTGAGGCCGAGATCGAGGTCTTCGAACGATGGTTCGGCGATCTGTTCGATGGACTCTTTGGCTCATCCGATCCTTGATGCATCCGGCAATGTGCCGTATATAATCTTGCCAAGGAGATAAGCCATGCCCAGACCCGCAAGTGAAATCGAAACCGCCCGCCTTGAGGCGCGCGTTCCCGTCCACATCTATGAGCAGATGCAGCGCGCGGCCAAGCTGCGCGGCATGACACTGACCGGCTATCTCATCGCCACGGCGGGCGAGGATGCCCGCCGCACGGTCGAGGAAGCCGACGTGCTTCGTCTGGCGACGGAGGATCAGGTGCGCTTTGCAAAGGCACTGATTGATTCGCCCGCGCCCAACGCCCGTCTGGCCCGCGCAGCGAAGCGTCATGCCGACCTGATCGCCCCCCGGTGAGTGCAAGGTTCGCGATAGAGGCGCTGACCAAGGCCCACCAGCGCAAGACGTTCTCGTGCGGCAACGAGCGGATAGACCGCTATTTCCGCGAGGCCGTCACGCAGGACATCAAGCGCCGATATGCGACCTGTTTCGTCGCCCGAGACCTTGAGGCCGACCGGGTCGCGGGCTTCTACACGCTCTCATCGAGCAACATTCCGCTGACGGCCGTGCCCGAACCGCTGGCAAGCCGATTGCCGCGCTACCCGACCGTCCCGGCCGTGATGATCGGCTGGCTTGGACGAGACAAGTCCTATGCCGGGCTCGGGCTCGGCGAGGCGCTGCTGTTCGACGCCATCAGGACGGTCGCCGAAGCTCCGATAGGCGCTCACGCAATATTCGCCGATGCCATCGACGCGAAGGCCGCCGCCTTCTACGCGGCCTTTGGATTCACGCCGCTGACTGATCGGCCACATACGCTGTATCTGCCCGTTGCGACGGCACAGCGCCTTTTGTCGGGAGAAACCCCATGACAACTTCCAACGACGGCAAATCTCAGCCTCGGGCGATGCAGCGCGCCGCGCTCTATCTCCGCGTCTCGACCGCGCGGCAGGCCGAGCATGATGTCTCTATTCCCGACCAGAAGCGGCAGGGCGAAGCCTATTGCGAGGCGAGGGGACTGGAACTGGTCGAGACCTTCATCGAACCCGGCGCCTCTGCGACCAACGACCGCCGTCCCGAGTTCCAGCGTATGATAGAGGCGGGAACATCGAAGCCCGCTGCGTTCGATGTCGTCGTGGTCCATTCGTTCAGCCGGTTCTTCCGCGATCACTTCGAGCTTGAGTTCTATGTCCGCAAGCTGGCGAAGAACGGCGTGAAGCTGGTCTCCATCACGCAGGAGATGGGGGATGACCCCATGCACGTCATGATGAGGCAGATCATGGCGCTGTTCGATGAATACCAGTCGAAGGAGAACGCCAAGCACGTTATGCGCGCCTTGAAGGAGAACGCCCGGCAAGGCTTCTGGAATGGCGCGCTGCCGCCGATCGGCTATCGTGTGGTTGCCGCCGAACAGCGGGGGAGCAAGACCAAGAAGAAGCTGGAGATCGATCCGCTACACGCTGGCACCGTGCGGCTGATCTACCGTCTTGCACTGGAAGGCGACGGAACGACCGGGCAGATGGGCGTGAAGAACATCGTGTCCTATCTCAACAAGCGCCGCATGTTCACCCGCGACGGCGGGCGATGGGGTATCGGGCAGGTTCACCGCATCCTCACCCGGCGCACCTATATGGGCGAGCACGAGTTCAACAAACGCACCAAGACCAAGCAACTAAAGCCCGTCAGCGAAGTCGTTACGGTCCCGGTCCCTCCGATCATCGACCAGGAGACCTTTGATGCCGTGCAGAACCTGCTCAAAGCCCGCAACCCGAAAGTCATGCCCGCGCGCGTCGTCAGTGGCCCGACCATGCTGACGGGGCTCATCTATTGCGCCAAGTGCGGCGGGGCCATGACCATACGCACCGGCAAGGGCGGGCGCTATCGCTACTATGCCTGCTCGACCAAGGCGCGGCAGGGGCCGACTGCCTGCGAGGGGATGACCGTGCCGATGGAAAAACTGGACGACCTGGTTGCCGACCACCTTGAGAAGCAGTTGCTGCGGCCCGAACGGCTGGAGACGATCCTTGCCGCCGTGCTTGACCGCCGAGAAGAACATGCCGAACGTCGCCGCGAGCATATCGCCGAACTGAACAAACGCTCTACCGAATCGGAACTGCGCCTCAAGCGCCTCTATGATGCCATCGAGGGAGGCGTCGCCGATCTGGACGACCCCGCGCTGAAAGATCGTATCGACGGCCTCAAGGCCATTCGCGACCAGGCAAAGGCTGATGCTGAGAGGGCACAGGCCATGCTCCAGAACTCGGGCCAGAAGGCCGTAACACCGCAGATGCTGCAGAAATTCGCCGCGACCGCCCGCCAGCGTATCCGGCTTGAAAGCGGAGGCTATCGCCGCGATCACCTGCGCGCACTGGCGCAGCGCGTCGAGGTCGCAGAAGGCGAGGTCCGTATCACGGGATCGAAGTCCCGGCTGCTTCAGACGCTGGTATCGGGAGGTGGCGTAAACTCCGTGCCCACTCAGGGACTGACATGGCGGACAGGGAGGGATTCGAACCCTCGGTACGCTTTCACGTACACACGCGTTCCAGGCGTGCGCCTTAAACCACTCGGCCACCTGTCCGTTTGACAGCCAGTATGCCGAAGAAGGCAATGCGGCCGGTCGGGCGCGATATATACCGAGGATTCGTCCGGGATCAACCTGAATCTGACAGAATTTTGACTTGCCCTTCCGAAACCTTATGTAATCATCGCAGTGCGCCCTAAAGTGTCGCGGTACGGACGCGCGGACCGGCGGAGAAGAGATTGATACGTTTTTTGTTCCGCTTCCTGAGCCTGGTCGCGCTCTGCATCGCCGTTGTGGCGGGTATCCTGGACTCGATCGCCTCCGTCTCCGCGTCGGAGGTGATGGTTACGCCGCTCGGTATCGCCTGGCTCGAGTTGAGCCCCTATACGCTGAGTGTCGTCAGCGACACGGTACAGCGCGAGTGGGGACCCAATGCCTGGGGCTTTGCCATACGCTGGCTTCTGCCGCTCCCGGCTTTCGCAGTCTTTCTCGCCCTCTCGCTGATGCTGTGGATGATCGGATACAAGAGGCGGTCGCCCGCGGGGCGTTTTGCCGCCTGAGCCACAGCGCTGTTCGCGGGCGCAGAATGGAGATTCAGATGTTCCTGATCGACATGTTCAACAAGAAGATGACGATGCCGACGCCGGAAGCAGCCTTGCCCGGTCGGTCGTCGCCCATTCCGACGGCAACGACCCATTTCGTCAATGGTCGACCTCTGAAGGGGCCCTACCCGGACGGCATGGCGACCATCTATCTCGGCATGGGTTGTTTCTGGGGGGCGGAGCGCCTCTTCTGGCAAACGCCGGGCGTGTGGGTGACGGCCGCGGGCTACCAGGGTGGCTTCACGCCCAACCCGACCTATCAGGAAACAGTGACGGGACTGACCGGCCATGCCGAGGTGGTCAAGGTTGTCTACGATCCCGATGCAGTTCCGCTCGAAAATCTTCTCAAGATCTTCTTCGAAAATCACGATCCCACCCAGGGCATGCGGCAGGGAAACGACATTGGAACTACCTATCGTTCGGTGATCTTTGTCGAGGCCGTCGAAGGCTTCGAGCGTGCGCAGAGGATGCGTGACGGGTTTCAGCAGGCGCTGATCGCGGCGGGCCGCAAGAACACCGTTACTACAATGGTCGCGCTTGCTCCCGAGTTTTACTACGCCGAAGACTACCATCAGCAGTATCTCGCCAAGAACCCAGGGGGCTATTGCGGCCTGAAGGGGATCGGTGTGACCTGTCCCGCCGCGTAGCAGGTGGCGTCACCGCTTTGATCTGGTTTGATTTTTCGCGTCCGTGGCGCCCGTCGCACGGCGCGTCGACGAATCTTTACCAACTGAAAAAAACCGGATGAATTTTTCCAAAAGCCATGCAAGGATGCTGGCCAGCCGGGACCCATTGGGCGGGTCGGTGGTTCCGCAGTCGTGGGTGTCGAAGCGCTTGCGGGAGGACCCAATATGTTAATTAGAAAGAAAGAATAGGGCTAAGCAATGAAGAAAACCCTTTTGAGTCTGATTGCCTTGGCGGGCATGTCGGCAACAGCGCTTGCAGCAGATGTCAAGCCGGCGCTGGTCTATGGTACGGGCGGCAAGTTCGACAAGTCTTTCAACGAGGCAGCTTATGCCGGCGCGGAAAAGTTCAAGGCCGAGACCGGCATTGACTACCGTGATTTTGAGCCGACGGGCGATACCCAGGGCGAACAGGCGATCCGCAACTTCGCTTCGAAGGGCTACAACCCCGTCGTTGCCGTCTCCTTCGCCTGGACTTCGGCGATCGAAAAGGTTGCTGCCGAGTTTCCCGATACGAAGTTCGTGATCGTCGACTCCGTCGTCGATCTGCCGAACGTTCGCTCGGTAGTCTACAAGGAAGAAGAAGGGTCTTACCTCGTCGGCATTCTGGCGGGTATGGCCTCCAAGACCGGCAAGGTCGGCTTCGTCGGCGGCATGGATATCCCGCTGATCCGCAAGTTCGAATGCGGATACGAGCAGGGGGCCCGCGCGGCCAACCCGTCCATTGAGGTCCTGCAGAACATGACCGGCACGACCGGTGCCGCGTGGAACGATCCGGTGCGTGGCGGTGAACTCACCAAGAACCAGATCGACCAGGGTGCGGACGTGATCTACGCGGCTGCGGGGGCGACGGGTCTCGGCGTGCTGCAGACGGCGGCGGACAACGGCAAGCTGTCGATCGGCGTCGATTCGAACCAGAACCACCTGCACCCGGGTTCGGTGCTGACCTCGATGGTTAAGCGCGTCGACCTCGCCGTCTACAACGCCTATGCCGATGCCAAGGCTGACAAGTTCGCCGCCGGCACCCAGGCCCTCGGCGTCAAGGAAGACGGCGTTGCCTACGCCTTGGATGACAACAACGCCAAGCTCGTCACCGAAGACATGAAGGCGGCTGTCGAGAAGGCGAAGGCCGACATCATCGCCGGAACCGTCAAGGTTCACGATTACATGTCGGACAATTCCTGCCCGAAGTGATCTGAACTGCGGGCGCAGGGCGGTCTCTTCGACCGCACTGCGCCCTTACTATGTCTAGGGGACCCGGAATGAACGCAACGAGTCAGGCGCCTGCGATCGAACTGATCGGAATCGACAAGAAGTTCGGCGCGGTGCATGCCAACAAGAATATCAACCTGACGGTTGCCAAGGGGTCGATCCACGGCATCATCGGCGAAAATGGCGCTGGCAAATCGACACTGATGTCGATTCTTTATGGCTTCTATCAGGCCGACAGCGGCGCGATCCACGTCAATGGAAGACCTGTCGCCATCCGTGATAGTCAGTCCGCGATCGCTGCCGGCATCGGCATGGTGCATCAGCATTTCATGCTGGTCGAGAATTTTACGGTCCTCGAGAACTTGATGCTCGGTGCGGAAGGGGGCGCGCTTCTCGGCAAGGGAACGGAGGCCGCGCGGGCTGCCTTGAAGAAGCTGGAAGAGGATTACGAGCTCGAAGTGGATCCGGACGCTGTCATCGAGGAATTGCCGGTCGGATTGCAGCAGCGCGTGGAAATCCTGAAAGCCATGTACCGCGGCGCCGAGATTCTGATCCTGGACGAGCCGACGGGCGTGTTGACGCCCTCCGAAGCCGACCACCTTTTCAAGATTCTCGGAGTGCTGCGCGATCAGGGAAAGACGGTCGTTCTCATCACGCACAAGCTGCGCGAGATCATGGCGATCACCGATACGGTTTCGGTCATGCGGCGTGGAGAAATGGTCGCGACCCGCAAGACGTCGGAAACGACGGTCGAGGAGCTCGCCGAACTGATGGTCGGCCGCCGCGTGCTCCTGCATGTCGAAAAGGGAGCCGCCAGGCCCGGCGAGGTATTCCTCTCGGTCAGAAACCTGACTGTCAAGGACGGCCGCGGCGTCACCATGGTTGATGACGTTTCCTTCGACGTCCGCGCCGGCGAGATCGTGGGCATCGCGGGTGTCGCAGGCAACGGACAGAGCGAGCTTCTTGAAGCTATAACCGGAATTCGCAAACCGGCCTCCGGCGAGATACTGATCAACGGCGAGCCGGTCACCGGCTTCGATCCGGCACGACTGCGCGGTCTCGGACTGGCCCATATTCCCGAGGACCGTCACCACATGGGCCTCGTACTTCCGTTCGAGGAGAGCCTGAACGCCATCCTCGGCTACCATCACGACGAGCGCTATGGCAAAGGCCTGTTCCTGGATCCCGACGCTGTGCGCCGTGCCGCTCTCGACGAGATCGAGAAATACGACATCCGGCCGCCGAACCCGCGACTGAAGACCGCCAATTTCTCCGGCGGCAACCAGCAGAAGATCGTCGTCGCTCGTGAGATCGAGCGCGACCCCAAACTGCTGATCGTCGGACAGCCGACGCGCGGCGTCGACATCGGCGCCATCGAGTTCATTCATCGTCGTATCGTCGAAACGCGCGATGCCGGCAAGGCCGTGCTGCTGGTCTCGGTGGAACTCGACGAAATCCGTTCGCTCTCCGACCGTATTCTGGTGATGTTCGCCGGCAAGATCGTCGGCGAGAAGACGCCGGATACCGGCGAACAGACGCTCGGCCTGATGATGGCCGGTATTGCCGCTTGAGGTTGAGATGAGCACCGCTTCCGTACCCCTTCCGAACTGGATCAACTACGCGCTGCTGCCGCTGATCAACCTCATTCTCGCCTTTCTGGTCTCCGGTCTCGTCGTCTGGATAATCGGTGAAAATCCCTACGATGCACTGGTTCTGATGCTGCAGGGTGCACTCGGCCGCGGCGAGGGTATCGGTTTTACCCTGTTTTACGCCACCAACTTCATCTTCACGGGCCTTTCCGTCGCGGTCGCCTATCATGCCGGCCTCTTCAACATCGGGTCGGAAGGTCAGGCCTATGTCGGTGGACTTGGTGCAGCTCTTGCGGCGCTTGCGCTCGATCGCTACGTGCCCTGGTATGTGACGATGCCGTTCGCAGTGGTCGCAGCCGCCGTCTTCGGCGCCGCCTGGGCCTTCATTCCTGCCTGGTTGCAGGCCAAGCGTGGCAGCCATATCGTCATCACCACGATCATGTTCAACTTCATCGGCGCGGCGCTGATGGTCTATCTGCTGGTCAACGTGCTGATCGTGCCCGGCAAGATGGCACCGGAAACGAGAACCTTTCTCCCGGGCGGACAGCTGCCGAAGCTTGACTGGCTGATGGCTCTGTTCGGGCTGAAGCTCGGTCCGGCGCCTTTCAACGTCTCGTTCCTGATTGCACTGGTGATGGGCGCGGTGGTCTGGGTGCTGATCTGGCGCACCAAGTTCGGCTACGAGATGCGAACCCTCGGAATCAGCCGATCAGCCGCCGCCTATGCCGGCATTCCGTACGTGAAGATCGTCGTCATCACCATGCTGATTTCCGGAGGCCTTGCAGGCATGATGGCGCTCAATCCGGTCATGGGGGCGTCGGCCCGTCTGCAGGTCGAATTTGTCGGCGGCGCCGGCTTCGTCGGGATCGCAGTTTCGCTGATGGGGCGCAACCATCCGGTCGGCATCGTGCTTGCAGCTATCCTGTTCGGTATTCTCTATCAGGGAGGAGCCGAACTCTCCTTCGATATGCCGAACATTACCCGCGACATGATCGTTGTCATCCAGGGTCTGGTAATCCTGTTTGCCGGTGCGCTCGAATACATGTTCCGGCCGGCGATCGTTCGCATCTATCAGCAACTGGCGAGAAGTTGAGGGCTGCTGTCATGGATTACTTCGATATTCTCGTCAGCATTCTCGGCTCGACAGTCCGTCTCTCCATCCCGCTGATCTTCACGGCCCTCGCCGGACTGTTCTCCGAACGCGCAGGCGTGTTCGACATCGGGCTCGAAGGCAAGATGCTCGCCGCGGCATTTGCCTCCGCGACAGCTGCCTATGCAACCGGTTCACCCTGGGTCGGCCTCGCTTGCGGGATCGCCGTATCGCTTGCCTTCTCGCTGGTGCATGGTTTTGCGTCGATAACCAATCGAGGCAACCAGATCGTCTCGGGCGTTGCGATCAACTTCGCGGCCGCCGGCCTGACTGCCGTCCTCGGCCAGGCCTGGTTCCGCCAGGGTGGTCGAACACCCGGCCTGCCCGCCGACGCCCGCTTCGGCCCGATCACGCTTCCGGGCGCCGATGCGCTCCGCGAGGTACCGTTCGCAGGGCCGCTCTATGCGAATGTGATTTCCGGTAACAACCTGCTCACCTATCTCGCCTTCCTGGCGGTTCCGCTCTCCTGGTGGGTACTCTACCGCACGCGCTTCGGTCTGCGTCTGCGCGCCGTCGGCGAGAACCCGGGCGCGGTTGACACGGCCGGTATTTCGGTGACGTGGCTGCGTTACCGTGCCGTGCTCGTTGCCGGCTTCCTCTGTGGCTTCTCGGGCACCTATCTGGCGATCGCGCAGTCGGCGGCCTTCATCAACAACATGTCGGCTGGAAAGGGCTATATCGCCCTTGCAGCGCTGATCTTCGCAAAGTGGCGGCCGGTGCCTGTCATGCTCGCCTGTCTCCTCTTCGGCTTCCTCGATGCGCTCGCGAACTTCATGCAGGGCAAGTCGGTTCCGGGGATTGGCGAGGTACCGGTTCAGATCTTCCAGGCACTGCCCTATATTCTGACCTGCGTGCTGCTCGCCGGCCTCATCGGCTCGGCAAATCCGCCGAAGGCCGGCGGCGTGCCCTATGTGAAGGAGCGTTGAGATGTCCAGGGATCTTTTCGAGGCAGCCCGCGATGCGATGAAATATGCCCACGCGCCCTATTCGAAGTTTCCAGTCGGCGCAGCGATCCGCGCCGACGACGGGAAGGTCTATGCCGGTGCGAATATCGAGAATCTCTCCTTTCCCCAAGGCTGGTGTGCCGAACCGACGGCAATCGGTTGCATGATCATGGGCGGCGGCAGGAAGATCGTCGAAATGGCGGTCATCGCCGAAAAGCTGGCGCTCTGCCCGCCTTGCGGCGGTTGCCGTCAGAAGATCGCCGAATTCGCCGGACCCGAAACCCGCATCTATCTCTGCGATGACGGCGGCGTACAGAAGACGCTGACGATGGACGAGCTTCTGCCTTTCGCGTTCAAGACGGAGAGCCTTGGATGAGGGATGTCATCGATCTCCTTGTCGAGAGACTGAATGGCCTGATGCCGCGTTATGGCATCGTTCTCGGCTCCGGTCTCGGCTCGCTGGTGGACGAGGTCACCGATCCGGTGCGCATTTCGTACAGTGATCTGCCGGGCTTTCCGCTGAGCGGCGTCTCGGGTCATGCCGGCGAACTGGTGGCAGGTTGGCTGGACCGTGTCCCTGTGATCATGCTCGCCGGACGCGTCCATTATTACGAGAAGGGTGATGCCGGTGCGATGCGCCTGCCGATCCAGGTCTTGAAGGGCTTGGGCGTTCAGTCGCTGATCCTCACCAACGCTGCTGGATCGCTGCGGGAGGATCTGCCGCCGGGATCGGTGATGCAGATCACAGATCACATCAATTTCTCCGGCCGAAATCCATTGATTGGCGAGACGAGCGACGAACGCTTCGTCGGAATGACATCCGCCTATGACGCCGAACTCGCCGCGGCGATGCGCAACGCGGCAGCCACCGTCGACGTCCCGCTCGCGAGTGGCGTCTACATGTGGTTTTCGGGCCCGAGTTTCGAAACGCCGGCGGAAATCCGCATGGCGCGGATACTTGGTGCCGACGCGGTCGGGATGTCCACCGTGCCGGAAGTGATCCTCGCCCGCTTTTTCGGCTTGCGTGTCGCTGCGGCGTCGGTGATCACCAACTACGGTGCCGGCATGACGGGTGCCGAACTCAGCCATGAAGAAACCAAGGACATGGCGCCGATCGGCGGCAGGCGACTGGCGGCAGTACTGAAGGCGATGATCGCGAGCGAAGGAGCTGATCTTGGAAATCCATGAACTGAGAGCGAATGCGGCCGTCGCGTTGTCCTTGCTGGACCTGACGAACCTCAAGGATGACTGCACGCCGCAGGCGATAGTCGAGCTCTGCGCCAAGGCGCAGACTGCGTATGGCCACACCGCAGCCATCTGCATTTGGCCGCGCTTCGTGGCCCAGGCGCGTGCGATTCTTGGTGCAGACAACCCGGTCAGGATCGCGACCGTCGTCAATTTTCCCTCGGGCGAGCTTTCGGTGGCCGAGGTGGTGGCCGAGACGGCGGACGCCATTGATGACGGCGCGGACGAGATCGACCTCGTCATCCCCTATCGCGCGTTGATCGCCGGCAACGAGGCTGCGGTGACGGAGATGGTCGAGGCCATTCGGGTTGCCTGCAGTGAGCGTGTGCTTCTCAAGGTGATCCTGGAAACGGGAGAGCTAAAGGAGGCGAGCCTCATTCGCCGTGCATCGGAGCTTGCGATTGCCGCAGGGGCTGATTTCATCAAGACATCAACGGGCAAGGTCGCCGTGAATGCCACACTGGAGGCCGCCGACATCATGTTGCTCGCTATCCGTGACAGCCGGCGCAAGGTAGGCTTCAAGCCAGCGGGCGGCGTCTCGAGCGTTGCCGATGCGGCGCTCTACCTGCGGCATGCGCGGACCATCATGGGGGACGACTGGGTCATGCCGTCGACCTTCCGGTTCGGTGCTTCGGGGCTGCTGGATGACATCCTCTCCATCCTCGGCGAGGGCCAGTCCCTAGTGGAAAGGACGGGGTACTGAGCGATGCTTCCTCAGGAAATTATTCGTCGCAAGCGTGACGGCGTCGCGCTGACGAGCGGAGAGATATCGGCTTTCATCGCCGCTCTCAGCAATGACACCTTGTCGGAAGGCCAGATTGCCGCTTTCGCCATGGCGGTCTTCTTCCGCGGTATGACGGCGGAAGAGATCGTTGCTCTAACGATCGCGATGCGCGACTCGGGTGAGGTCCTCGCCTGGCCCGAAGTGGGGCGACCGATCGCCGACAAGCATTCGACCGGTGGTGTCGGCGACAACGTATCGCTGATGCTTGCGCCGATCGCAGCCGCTTGTGGTCTTGCGGTCCCGATGATTTCCGGGCGTGGCCTTGGCCATACGGGCGGTACGCTCGACAAACTGCAGTCGATTCCCGGCTACCAGGTCATGCCGGATGCCGCCACGTTTCACCGTACGGTGGAAGAGGTCGGCTGTGCCATCATCGGCCAGACCGGCGACCTCGCCCCTGCGGACCGGCGGCTTTACGCCATACGCGACGTGACGGCGACGGTCGAATCCGTGCCGCTCATCACCGCGTCGATCCTGTCGAAGAAGCTGGCGGCGGGACTCCAGACGCTGGTGCTCGACGTCAAGGTCGGCAACGGCGCATTCATGACGAGTCTCGCCGAGGCCGAAGAGCTCGCAAGCTCCCTCGTTCGTGTGGCAAATGGCGCCGGCCTCAAGACATCGGCCTTGCTGACAGATATGAACGAGCCGCTCGCCGATTGTGCCGGCAACGCGATCGAGGTTCGAAACTGCGTCGATTTTCTGCTGGGACGGAAGGCGGGCACAAGGCTCGAGACGGTGACGCTGGCCCTGGCCGCGGAGATGCTGGTCAACGCAGGCCTGGCACCGGATGCTGCGGCGGCGGAGACGAGTTGCCGCGGCGCGCTTTATTCGGGAAGAGCCGCGGAGGTCTTTGGCAGGATGGTCCGCGCACTGGGCGGGCCTGCCGACTTCATCGAGCGGTCGGATGTCCATCTGCCTGCAGCAGCAATCGAAATCCCGGTCTTGGCCGCCCGGGAGGGTTGGATATCAACCTGCGACACCCGCGCACTCGGCCTTGCTGTCGTTGCACTCGGTGGTGGCCGCACCAAGCCCTCCGACTCGATTGATCCCCGCGTCGGGCTGAGCGGCTTGCTGCCGATCGGCACACGGGTGTCGAAGGGAGACATGATCGCGACCGTCCACGCCGCCGATCACGACAGCGGTGAACGTGCCGCCCAGACGGTGCAGGCAAGTTATGCCATTGCGCAGGAGGATCCGCCCACGAGGCCCGTCATTCTGAAAAGGATGGCATAGGCTTTCGGTGTCTCGACCGGCGGTCAACGAGCCATGGTCAATGATCGGCGCTCCGCCTTGTAGCTGCTCAGGCGACTGAGGAAACTCATCCCGATCAGCGTGTCGGAGAGTGCATCGTCGCGCAGCACGAGGGCTTCAACGTCCTCGACCTTGATTGAGCCGACCTCGACACGTCTCAGCTTGATGATTGCTGCCTCGCTCCGGCCGTTGGCCGTGTTCACCGAATAGCGGAAATCAAGGGAGGCGGCGCTGTAGCCGAGACGGCGCGCAGTGCTTTCGTTGATTGCGACAGCGGACGCGCCGGTGTCGACCATCCCCTCGACCGGTTTTCCGTTGAGCTTGAAGAGGCCGCGATAGTGACCCGCGGCATCTGCCTTCAGGACCGATGTGCCGGGCGAAAGGGCAGCGTTCTTGACGGAGGCCATTTCGCTCGCCGCGGGCTCGTTCTCGAGTTTGCTCTGCCAGCTCTCGAAGGAAGACGACATCTGCAGGGCAACGACACCCGAGAGAAACACGAACATCAGACTGCGCATCAGCATGCTTGTCACCACTCTCGTGATTCCACGATGGAACCGGAATGGCCACAAGTGTTCGTTAAGTCGCCTGAAGAACTGGCTAACACGCCGACGAAAAGCGGTCGCCGGAGAAGTCCAGGCGGCCGCTTTTCGATCCGATGGTTAAGTTTGGTCTAATTCTACTTCGTTCCGTACATCCGGTCGCCGGCATCGCCCAGTCCCGGTACGATATATCCCTTCTCGTTCAGGTGGCTGTCGATCGCCGCGGTGAAGACAGGTACGTCCGGATGCGCCTCACGAAAGTTCTTGATCCCTTCGGGCGCTGCGAGAAGGCAGAGGAAACGGATATTGTGGGCGCCGCGTTCCTTCAGCTTGTCGATAGCGGCGATCGAGGAATTTCCGGTGGCGAGCATGGGGTCGACGACGATGATCAGTCGCTCCGCGATGTCCTCGGGGGCCTTGAAGTAGTATTCCACCGGCTGCAGCGTCTCGTGGTCGCGGTAGACGCCGATATGCGAGACACGGGCGGACGGCACGAGTTCGAGCATCCCCTCCAGCAAGCCGTTGCCGGCGCGCAGGATGGAAGCGAACACAAGTTTCTTGCCTTCGAGAATAGGCGACTCCATTTCGGCCAGCGGCGTCTCGATCGTCTCCATCTTCAGTTCGAGGTCGCGGGTGACCTCATAGCAGAGCAGTGTAGAGATCTCCCGCAGCAGCCGGCGGAAGCTCCCCGTAGAAGTTTCCTTGCGGCGCATGATGGTCAGCTTGTGCTGCACGAGCGGGTGATCGATGACTTTGACGCCGTCCATGGTTGTGCCTTCTCTTATTGTCTTGCGCATCAGACTGTTTTCCACGTTCCAGGCACGCGCCGCAAGGGGAGTGCGACGTTTTGGAAGATCATCCCCAGCTGCAACCGGCCGATCGCGCGGAAATGCTCGCGGGGGGCGCGGCGCTGAGGTTTCGCAGGTGTTACTCGCGTGCCATCGGGGCGGGCTCGAGTTGTGCCAGGAGAACCTTGCGCGTTTCTTCGTCGACGAAGGCAGCCTCGATCGCGGTCCGCGTCATCGCGTTGATTTCCTCGTCCGTGAAGCCCATTGCGCGCGACGCCGTCTCGTATTCCTGCGCGAGCGACGTGTGGAAGAACGGTGGATCATCGGAATTCAGGGTGACGCGGACACCGGCGTTGACGAACTCCCGCAAGGGATGGCTGTCGTAGTCCGGGAAGACCTTGAGCGCGATGTTCGAGCCGGGACAGACCTCCAGGACTGTACCCAGATCGGCGAGCCTCTTCACGAGATCGGGCTCCTCGATCGCCCGGACGCCATGGCCGATGCGGGTCGGGCGAACGATCTCCAGAGCATCTGCGACGCTGAAGGCGCCGCAGAGTTCTCCGGCGTGGATGGTGATGCCGAGTCCGGCCTCGCGCACGATGTCAAAGGCAGGAGCGTAGTCGGCGACCCGGCCCATGCGTTCCTCGCCTGCCATATTGAAGCCCGTGACGAGCGGATGATCGAGCTTCGCGGCAAATTTCGCGCGGCTGACAACATTTTCAGGGCCGAGATGGCGCTCACCGACGATGATCATCCGGCATTCGATGCCGGTCTTCTCCTTGGCCAAGCGAATGCCGGCAGCCAAGCCTTCGATATAGTCCAATGCCGGCAGTCCGACCGCCTCGCCGTGATCCGGCGAAATGAAGAGCTCGCTGTAGATCGTGTTCGCCGCAGCAAGGTCCATCAGATAGGTTTCGGCGAGAAGAGCGTAGTCCTCCGCCGTGCGGAAGACGGAAGCAACCGCATCGTAGCAGGCGATGAAGCTCGTGAAATCGTTCCAGACATAGACACCTTCACGAATGAAGCCGTCCGTGTCGATGCCGTATTTTTCGGCCTGCGTAAGGGCAAGCGACGGCGGAGCCGCGCCTTCGATATGGCAGTGCAGCTCTGCCTTCTTAAGATGTAATGTCAAAGAAAACTCCGTCCGTGCCGTCCGGCAGGAATTCCGAGATGGGTGGCAACCGTTTCGCCGATGTCGCCGTAAGTATTGCGAATGCCGACCAGGCGCGACTTGATGCCCGGGCCGAAAGCCATGATCGGCACGCGTTCGCGAGTGTGGTCTGTTCCCCGCCAGGTGGGGTCACAGCCGTGGTCGGCGGTGAGCACCACCATGTCACCGGGGCGCAGTTTTCGATGAACCTCCGGCAGCCGCCGGTCAAACGCCTCGAGAGCGGCCGCATAGCCGGGTACATCCCGGCGATGCCCGTAGAGCATGTCGAAGTCGACGAAATTGGTGAAGACGAGATCGCCATCCTCGGCGCGATCGATGACGTCGAGCGTTGCGTCCATCAGCGCCATATTGCCGTTCGCCTTGGTAAGATCGCTGACACCCTGATGGGCGAAGATGTCGCCGATCTTGCCGACGGCGTGCACCTTTCCGCCCGCCTCCACGATCCGGTCAAGAAGCGTCGGCTCCGGCGGCGGCACCGCGAAGTCCCTGCGGTTGCCGGTTCGCACGAAGGTTGCCGATGTTTCGCCGACAAAAGGCCGCGCGATGACACGGCCGATATTCAGCGGGTCGACGAGCTTGCGGACGATGCGGCAGAGGTTCAGCAGCCGTTCGAGGCCGAAGTGGCTCTCATGGGCGGCGATCTGGAACACAGAATCCGTCGATGTGTAACAGATCGGCTTACCGGTCCGGATGTGCTCTTCCCCGAGGCGGGCAATAATCTCCGTTCCGGAGGCGTGGCAATTTCCGAGAATGCCGGGTAGCTCCGCCTCCCGGCAGATCGCTTCGACCAGCTCCGGCGGAAAGGCATCGCCCTCGGCCGGAAAGTAGCCCCAGTCGAACATCACCGGCGTGCCGGCGATTTCCCAGTGACCCGACGGCGTGTCCTTGCCGCGTGAAACTTCGCTGGCCGCGCCATGCAGCCCGAAGACGCGGTCCGGCATCGGCATCGCGGCCGGGGCCCGCCCGCTCGCCAGCTTCGCTATCGTCACCAAGCCCAGCGACGACATATTGGGAAGCGAGAGTGGCCCTGAGCGCAAGCCCTTGCGGTCGCCGGCTCCTGCCGCACAGAACTCAGCGATATGTCCGAGCGTATTCGCACCGTCGTCACCGTAGTCACGGGCGTCGGGTGCGCCTCCGACGCCGAAGGAATCGAGTACGAAAAGAAAAGCCCGTGCCATTGTCCACCCGAAGCTGCCGCGATCGACAGTCGAAATGCAGCAGAGAAAGCCTTGTATTCAAAGCGCATGCATAGCGCTTGAAGGGCGGCTTGGCAAATTGCCCGCGGCGCTGCGCTCAACAATCGGAGCAGGTGATCTCGGTGCCGACGCGCTGGCGATAGTAGAAGTCCTTGCCGAGCGTAATGCTCTTGATCTCGCTGCCGGACATGTTCGGCAGGTACATGAGAAGCTCATGGGGGATGGTAAGTTCGGAATGGACGAGAAAAGTATCGGCAGAAAGCATGCTGGACGGCACGGTGATGGCGTTGCCTGCGGCGTACGGAGTCGTTCCGTCGTTCGCCCATGACCACGCGACGGTCGCCTTGCTGCTGCCGTCGATCTTGATACCGGTGATCTTAAGACTGAGGCCGCTTGCTCCGTAGGGCACGAAGATCGCCTGCGCCACGTCGTCCATGGATGCAAGATAGGTCTTGTCGACGTTTGTCTGGCGGGTAACGAGATCGGCTACCGCGCTTGCGGCATTGGTGACCTTCTTGTTGACGCTGAGGCCGATCGTCAGTTCGAAGGAGACGAGGTACACGAAGATGAGAAGCGGCATGAGAAGGGCGAACTCGACTGCGCCCATGCCGCTCTCATCGGCGGAAAAGCGCCCGAATGCGTGGGTCAGACGCTGTGAGACCCTGCGGGTGAAGGAGGTGCACGCGTGTTCCTTGCTGCAGTGGCCGGGAGCTTTCACGGATAGTCCTCGTTCTGGAAGGCGGTCGTCGCGACGATCAGGAAGTAGCTCGAACCGTCGACAGGGCGGACGGTCGTGATGTAAGGACGGACGAGGTCGGTGAGAACGGTCCAGCGATAGTAGGCCCGCAGCATGTTGATCGATTTTGGTCCACCTGGACTGTATGCAAATGCGGACGTGTCGATATCGGCGAAGGCCGCCGTGGAAACCCGCGGGATCGTGGTCGGAATGTCGCTGAACTTGGTGAAGGTCCGGACATCGAGATAGAGCGAGGACGGCGTCGAAACCTCGGTTGCGGAGCACGCGATCATGATCGAGATCTCGTCGCAGAACGCTTGGCGAAACTCCACCGACGTCTTGTCCGTGGTTCGTCCGAGATTATAGGTGATCTTGCCGGTACGCAGCTCGCGGGCCAGCGTGTTCGCGGCGTTGGTGACCAGTTGCTCGGCCGTAAACGCGGCAAAGGTCTCCAGAATGGCGAAGATGATCATGAAGTAGGGAATGGCAAGGATCGCGAACTCGATCGCCGCCGCGCCGTCGCGCGATCGCCGAAACCGCCGCCATATCCCTTTCTTGCGCTGCCGCTCGGCCAAGCCGCCGCTCATGTCACTCGTGCCTGCATTCATCGCTTTCGACCAGTGTCTGGATGTCAAGCGGGCATCATCGCCGCGAAACCTTGATTTTTGGTTGCGCGAGCCTCGGAAAATTTAGTGAATTCTTCGGAATGCCGCCGGTCAGTGATCTACTGGGCAGCGGCGGAAGAGTCGCCAACCTGAGCATGGATCTCGCAGTTCGGTGTGCACGAGAGAACGGTACGTTCAGTTGCCTTGAAGACACGCACGGTATTGCCTTCGTCGATGGACACGAGGATGCGCTCGTCGACAATCGCGTTTCCGTCGGCATCGAGGAGAACGAGGTTGGTGGTTCCGAAGGCGCGGCCGGTCAGGACGATGGTCTTTGCATCGGCAACGGTGGCATCAGCAACTTCGGCATTCCCGACGATGACCTTGCTGACCGGACGATCGAGTTTGAGGACCCGCGCCTGATTCATATAGACACGCATCATCTCGTCTGCGGAAAGCGCCGGCGTGGCCAGACCGGCCGCCAGCATGCCGACGACAATCGAAAACAAACCGATACGGAGGATCATACCTGCGGGCCTTCTGTGCACTATGGGTAGCGAAACGCCTTCCTAAGGATGCTTCGGATTGGTGAATGAACGGTTAAATCGACGCATGCCGAATACCGCTGCCCGTAACCCCTGAAGATTTCGGGGTCCACCGGACGCGCAAAGCCGACATTGTTCACGAACGGGACAGGTGCCCACGGCTGCCGGTACCGTTGCTTGCCGGCGTGTAATCGCCTTGCCGAAACGCCTTTGCCCGCCCCCGCAGCGGTTGCGGGACATTTTCTCGAATGCGATGAAATACGGCAAGCCGTCGTTTACCAAACCGCGGGCTTCCGCGAATTCAGCCTTTGGTAACGTAGTTTTTTAAGTCGATGGCAATGGGCCGGCGTTAGTTTGCACTCATCCGAGCAACGGCGAACAGTTGCAGGAAGTGCTGAACAACCCTCTGTGGAGTTAGGAGAGACCCATGTCCAAGATTTTCGCTCGTTTCCTGAAAGACGAATCCGGCGCGACCGCCATCGAATATGGCTTGATCGCCGCCCTCATTTCCGTCGCCCTCATCACTGGTGCCACGACGCTCGGCAACTCGCTGAATCAGACCTTCCAGGGCATTTCTACGAAGATGAACACGGCGAAGGCTGCAAACTGATCCTTGTCTTCGAGGGCGAGCTTCACAGCTCTCGTCGCAAAGAAGCCGCTTCGACCAGAGGCGGCTTTCTCTTTTTTTGCGCGGCGCCCAGAGCGAAAATTTGCTCTTGCTTAACACGCGTCCGCTAGAGTTCTGGGGAAACGGCTGGGAGAGCAGGATGGTTGCGGGAGTCATATTCTTAGTCTTTCCGATCTGCCTTGCGCTGGCGGCGTTGACAGATCTCTTCGAGATGACGATCCCGAACCGGATCCCCGCTATCCTTCTCGGCGCATTCCTTGTCGTTGTGCCCTTCACCCACCTCGGTTGGTCCGGGTTCGGTCTGCATCTTGCTGCCGCAGCCGTTGTCTTTGCTGGAGGCTTCGCCCTCTTTGCCCTGAATGTCATGGGCGGCGGAGATGCCAAGCTGCTCACAGCCGCTGCGGTCTGGTTCGGACTGACGAAGTCGCTCCTCGTCTTCCTGATTTATGTCGGATATGCCGGCGGCGTCTTGACCGTGCTGATCCTTCTGTTGCGCGCCCGCGCCAACCTGGTCATCGCTATGGGGCTCCCGGTTCCCCACTCCATTCTCACGGCAAAGAAGATTCCTTACGGCATTGCGATCGCCGTCGGGGGGCTGGCCTCCTACGCGCAGTCGCCG
This sequence comes from Ciceribacter lividus, assembly GCF_003337715.1. Lineage (GTDB taxonomy): Bacteria > Pseudomonadota > Alphaproteobacteria > Rhizobiales > Rhizobiaceae > Allorhizobium > Allorhizobium lividum. The sequence goes on along the minus strand of NZ_QPIX01000007.1, from coordinate 152,379 downwards.
CTTGTAATGCAGGCTTTGGAAAGCCTTCGTTAACCATCCGCGTAAGTCGGTCGTTAACCATAATTACACGAATTCCTGATCATTCTGAGGGGGCAATTCTCTGAGTCCCTCAAGGATCGATCATGAAGCCCGCCCGTGTCATCATTCTCTCAGTCGCCGTCGTGGCAGCCGGCGCCGCCGGCATGCTCGCCATGCGCATGTCGGGACCGAAGACGGTCATCATGCAGCAGACCGAGGCGGTGATGCAGAAGGAAGAGACCGTCAACGTCCTCGTGTCGGCGGCCAATTTGCCGGTCGGTTCCCGGCTGGACGAGAAGTCGATGCACTGGATGGCCTGGCCGTCATCGGGTGTCGTTGAAGGCTTCATAACGGAAAACAACCGCCCGCAGGCTCTGACGGAGCTCGCCGGCGTCATCGTGCGCATGCCGCTCTTCGAAGGCGAACCCATCCGGCGCGAAAAGATCGCCGACTCCTCCGCCCGTGTCATGTCGTCACTTCTGCCGTCCGGCAAGCGAGCCGTCTCGACGGAAATCTCGGTCGCTACCGGCGCCGGCGGTTTCATCCTCCCGAACGACCGCGTCGACGTGATCATGGTCCGCTCGGACAAGAGCGGCGGCAGTGGCAACTATCTCACCGAGACGGTGCTTGCCAATGTGCGTGTGCTCGCCATCGACCAGCAGGTCGAGGAAAAGGACGACGGCTCCAAATCAGTGATCGGCACCACCGCCACGCTCGAGCTGACACCCGACCAGGCCAAGGTCATAACAGTCGCACAGCAGATGGCTGATCGTCTGTCGCTGGCGCTGCGCTCCGTGGCCGACGCCCAGGAAGAAGATACGTCTGCTGCCGACTACCTGCTGAGCGGCAGCTCCGGAATGCCGGCGATCCAGGTGATCAAGAACGGCAATGTCGTGAAGGACGCCGAGGTAAAGATGCAATGAACGGGAACGCCAAGGTGACAGACTTCAGACACAGGATCCGGGCCTCGCTCGCCGGCGGCATCGCCTTCTCCATGGCGTTTTCCGGCATGCCGGGTAGTATTGCTTCAGGCCTTTTCGACCTGCCGGCAGCATCGGCCGCATCTGAGAGTGTCATATCGATATCCAGGGTCGGTGCCGGCGCGCGGCGTACCGTCAAGCTCGGCCTCAACAAGGCCCTCGTCGTCGATCTGCCGACCGACGCTCACGACATCCTGGTCGCTGACCCGTCGATGGCCGATGCCGTGACGCGTACGTCCCGGCGCATCTATCTGTTCGGCAAGGCGGTCGGTCAGACGAACATCTTCATTTTCGGACCGAATGGTGAGGAGATCGTCAGCCTCGACATCGAGATCGAGCGGGATATCGCAGGCCTCGAGAACAACCTTCGTCGGTTCATCCCGGAATCCGACATCAAGGTCGAGATCGTATCCGACAACATCGTCCTGACGGGCACTGTTCGCACTCCGCAAGACGCAGAGCGGGCAGAGGGGCTGGCTCGCGCCTTCCTGAAAGGCGGCGAGGCGACCACCCGCAACGAGACGGCGACAAGCGGAAGCAGTGGCGACGGGGCTGTTGCCATCTTCGCGGAAGATCGGCAGGTCTCGCAGATCGTCAACCTGCTGACCATCGAGGGTGAGGACCAGGTGACGCTCAAGGTCACGGTTGCCGAAGTCAGCCGGCAGGTTCTGAAGCAGCTCGGTTTCAACGGAAGTGTTTCCGACGGCAGCAGCGGAATATCTTTCCAGAACCCGGCCAATCTCGGCAACGCAGTCAACGTCTCCAACGCGATCGGAGGTGTTCTCCCGACCGCGTTCGGTTCAATCGGCAGCTATGCGGTCAGCAGCTATCTCAATGCCATGGAGCAGGCGGGCGTCATGCGCACGCTTGCCGAACCGAGCCTGACGGCGATTTCGGGCGAGCGCGCCAAGTTCTATGTCGGTGGCGAATTCCGCCTTCCGGCAGAACAAGAGGTCTCCACGGATGCAGATACGGGCCAAACCACCGTTTCCCGGACGACCGACACAGTAAACTACGGGATCGAGCTCAACTTCCGTCCTGTCGTGCTGGCGCCCGGCCGCATCAGCCTGCAGATCGAGACGAACGTTTCCGAACCGACATACGAAGCCTCGGTGGTGACCGGCAACACCTCCCGTGGTATCCCCGGTTCGACCTACCTGTCGATCCGACGCCGCGAGGCCTCGACCTCTGTGGAACTGCCGTCCGGCGGTTCGATCGTGATCGCTGGCCTCGTTCAGGACAATATCCGCCAGGCGATGTCCGGTCTTCCCGGGCTATCAAAGGTGCCGATCCTCGGCACTCTCTTCCGCAGCAAGGATTTCCAGCGCAACGAAACTGAACTGGTCATCATCGCGACGCCCTATCTCGTGCGGCCGGTTGCCCGTAACCAGCTCGCCCGCCCCGACGACAACTTCAACCCGGAAAACGACGGCGCGACCTTCTTCCTGAACCGCGTCAACAAGGTCTACGGCCGCAAGGAAGCGGATGTGACCGGCCGATATCACGGCACCGTCGGCTTCATCTACAAGTAATCGGAGATGCAGATGTCTGAGAACAGCGCTTCTTCCGCTTCGAAAGAAAGACACAAGACCATGCCTGCATCGACGCCAGCAAGGATCAGTCCCCGTCTCGGCAGGGTCGCATTGGCCGCCGTCATCGCCGGCGCGACGATGGTTCTTTCCGGGTGTGGCGCCAACCGCGACGGTATGACTACGGGCTCCATTCCGGATGATTACCGGACCCGCCATCCGATCACCGTCACCGAGGTGGAGCACACGCTCGACATCCCGATCGCCTCCGGAGACCGCAATCTCACGATCAACACGAAGGATACGATTGCGGGTTTCGCTCAGGACTACCTGAGCATGTCCACGGGAACGATCCAGATTATGGTCCCACAGGGCTCTCCGAACGCGGCGGCCGCATCGATCATGCGCAGGCAGATCCGCGCCGAACTGGTCGGCAAGGGAATCCCGGCGCCACGCATCATCGAAACGACGTACCAGGCTGCGGCCTCCGGCGATGCTGCCCCTGTTCGTCTGAGCTTCGTCGCCTCGACAGCCGTAACCGATGAGTGCGGCCAGTGGCCGGAAGATCTCGCCGACAACACCGTCATGAACCGCAACTGGCACAACTTCGGTTGCGCCACCCAGAACAATCTCGCAGCGCAAGTCGCCAATCCCATGGATCTGATCGCACCGCGCGGCGTGGCCCCGATCGACGCCGCTCGCCGCTCGAAGGTGATTGGTCTCTACCGGGAAGGCAAGGACACGGCGTCCAAGTAGGCGGCGTAGTGGATACGGGGGCAGGGGAAACGCATGAACGCGATTGAATACGATATCGAGACAGGCTCTCGTGGGAATCAGGACGCCGAGCCGACAGCAATTGCAGCTGATCTGGAGCACCTGCGTCCGCTGCCGCGCATCTCGGTTCACGCTTTCTGCATCGCGGAGAGCACGCGCGGCGTCATGGAAAAATGCGCTCAGGACCGGCGGATGGCAAAGGTGAGCCTCAGGATCACCAGCGGCAACATTGCCGCTGCCGCTGCGATGTTCGCCTCCTCTCCGACACCGAACTTGATCATTCTGGAGACGGACTCGCCGTCGTCCACGCTGCTGGCGGAGCTCGCCCCGCTCGCCGAGGTCTGCGATCCGACCACCCGGGTCGTCATTATTGGCCGCTACAACGATATCCCCCTCTATCGGGAGCTGATGCGCAACGGCATATCCGAATACATCGTCGGCCCGGTTTCCATGGCGGAGGTCATCTCCTCTATTGCCGCGATCTTCGTCGACCCGGATGCCGAGCCGCTCGGGCGCACCGTCGCCTTCATTGGCGCCAAGGGTGGCGTCGGCTCCTCGACCATCGCACACAATTGCGCCTTCGGCATATCGAACCTCTTCTCCACGGAGACGATCCTCGCCGACCTCGATCTGCCCTATGGTACGGCCAACATCGATTTCGACCAAGACCCGGCGCAGGGTATCGCCGAAGCTGTTTTCGCGCCGGAACGTCTCGACGAGGTGTTCCTGGATCGTCTGCTCACCACTTGCTCGCAGCATCTTTCGCTGCTTGCTGCCCCTTCGCTTCTCGACAGAGCCTACGACTATTCGCGCGACGCCTTTCAGCCGCTGCTGGAACTCCTGCAGCGGAGCGCGCCCGTCTCGGTACTCGATTTGCCGCATGCGTGGTCGGACTGGACCCGAACGGTCCTTTCCGAGGTCGATGAAGTGGTCATCACCTGCGCGCCGGACCTCGCCAACCTGCGCAACGCGAAGAACATGTTTGATGCACTGAAGAAGCTGCGTCCCAACGACAAGCCGCCTCACTTCATATTGAACCAGGTCGGCATGCCGAAGCGGCCCGAGATCGCGCCGAGCGATTTCTTCGAGCCGCTGGAGATCGAACCGATCGCGATCATTCCGTTCGATGCGCAGCTGTTCGGCAACGCGGCGAACAGTGGGCGGATGATTTCGGAGACGGACGCGAAGTCTCCGACGGCCGAGACGCTCTCGCAGATCGCGCACCTCGTGACGGGGCGTGCGACGATCAAGAAACCGAAGAAGGGGGGTCTCGGGAAGGTCCTGGGACTTCTCGGCAGAAAGTAAGTTCAAGCGTGGGGATGACGTAAAGTGGCTATGTTCGGCAGACGCGGCGACGGATTCGGAAAGGCCGGCCCTGGTGCAGGTATGGCTGCGACCCCTGTGGCGCCTGCCCCTGTTTCCGAGAGTACGTCGTCAGCCGGCGCGATCATCGCGGAAGTGCTGCCCGTCGCCCAGGACGCGACGCGCCGTCAGCAGGTGACGCCTCCACCGATGCAGGCGCCTGCCGCCGGCCGCAAGCGGCCGGCGCGCACCCAGGACTATTACGACACGAAGAGCCAGGTCTTTTCTGCCCTGATCGACACCATCGACCTGTCGCAGCTGGCAAAACTTGACGGCGAAAGCGCGCGTGAAGAAATCCGCGACATCGTCAACGACATCATCACGATCAAGAACTTCGCGATGTCGATCTCGGAGCAGGAGGAGCTGCTCGAGGACATCTGCAACGACGTGCTCGGCTACGGCCCGCTCGAACCGTTGCTTGCGAGAGACGACATCGCCGATATCATGGTGAACGGCGCCGGACAGACCTTCATCGAAGTCGGCGGCAAGACGATCGAGTCCGACATCCGGTTCCGGGACAATGCGCAGCTCCTCTCCATCTGCCAGCGCATCGTCAGCCAGGTCGGTCGACGCGTCGACGAATCCAGTCCGATCTGCGACGCGCGTCTGCCCGACGGCTCCCGTGTCAACGTCATCGCGCCGCCGCTCGCGATCGACGGCCCTGCGCTCACGATCCGCAAGTTCAAGAAGGACAAGCTCAATCTCGACCAGTTGGTGAAGTTTGGTGCGATCACGCCCGAAGGCGCGGACGTGTTGCAGATCATTGGACGTGTTCGCTGCAACGTCGTCATTTCCGGCGGTACCGGTTCGGGCAAGACCACGCTTCTCAATTGCCTCACCGGCTATATCGACACCGACGAGCGCGTCATCACCTGCGAAGATACCGCCGAACTCCAGCTCCAGCAGCCACATGTTGTCCGCCTCGAGACGCGCCCGCCGAACATCGAGGGTGAAGGCGAGATCACCATGCGTGATCTCGTGAAGAACTGCCTGCGCATGCGGCCCGAGCGTATCATCGTCGGCGAAGTGCGCGGATCGGAAGTGTTCGACCTGCTTCAGGCGATGAACACCGGCCACGACGGCTCCATGGGCACGATCCACGCCAATACGCCGCGCGAGTGTCTGAGCCGAATGGAGTCGATGATCGCCATGGGCGGCTTCAGCCTGCCGGCGAAGACGGTACGAGAGATCATCGCCGGCTCCATCGACGTCATCATCCAGGCCGCGCGTTTGCGCGATGGTTCACGCCGGATCACTCATATTACCGAGGTGATCGGCATGGAAGGCGACGTCATCGTCACCCAGGACCTCGTGCGCTACGAGATCGAGGGGGAGGATGCCAATGGCCGGATCATCGGGCGCCACGTCTCGACAGGCATAGGCAAGCCGCATTTTTGGGACCGCGCGCGCTACTACAACGAAGAGCGCAGGCTCGCCGCCGCTCTCGACGCCATGGAACAGAAGAGCAAGGGGGTCTGACGCTCATGTTCGGACTCGAGCCTACCATTTTGCTCATCATAGCCCTGGTGGCGGTTGCTGCCGGTGCACTTGCCTATGGCGTGCTTTATTCGCGGATCGAGGTCGAAAAGAAGACGGAAAGCCGTATCAGCCGTGTCAAGTCGGCTGAAACCGATCTGGCGAAGATCAAGGCGGCACGGGACCGCGTACAGGAAATTTCCAAACGCCGAAAGTCCGTTCAGGATTCGCTCAAGGATCTCGAGCGCAAACAGCAGGAGCAGAACAGGAAGATGGCGAAGGCCGACATCAAGTCGCGCCTCGTTCAGGCAGGGCTGTCCATCTCGCTCACGCAGTTCTACCTCTTGAGTGCAGCCTTCGGTGTTGCTGTGCTCGTCCTCACCTTCCTGTCCGGCATGCCGCTTCTCGTCACGCTCGGTTCGGCGTTCGTTGCCGCCCTCGGCCTGCCGCGGTGGGTCGTCGGCTTTCTCGTTCGCCGCCGCCAGAAGAAGTTTCTGGAAGAGTTTCCCAATTCGCTGGACGTCATGGTTCGCTCGATCCGTTCTGGTCTGCCCCTGAACGACGCATTGAGGTTGATCGCCTCCGACGGGCAGGAGCCGGTGAAGGGCGAATTCCGCCGCGTAGTCGAGTCCCAGCAGGTCGGCCTGAGCATCCCGGAAGCCTGCCAACGCATGATCATGACCATGCCGTTGCAGGAGATCAATTTCTTCTCGATTGTCATTGCCATTCAGTCCCAGGCCGGCGGCAATCTTTCCGAGGCACTCGCCAACCTCTCGCGCGTGCTGCGCGAGCGCAAGAAGATGAAGGCCAAGGTGAATGCGCTCTCCATGGAAGCGAAAGCTTCTGCCGTCATCATTGGCGCATTGCCGTTCATCGTCACACTTCTCGTGTATCTGACCTCGCCCCATTACATCATGATCCTGTTCACTGATCCCCGCGGCCACATGATTCTCGGCATTTCCGCGGTGTGGATGTCGATAGGTATCCTGGTGATGCGCAACATGATCAATTTCGACATCTAGGACGCACGCCATGACGCAGGATCTCGCCGCTCGATTGACCGACCCGGCGCTGGTTGTCGCCGTTCTGGTGGCCATCGCGGTCTTTGCGACGCTTTATACGATCGCCATTCCCTATCTCGAGCGCGGCGACCTCGAAAAGCGCATGAAGGCGGTGTCGACCGAACGGGATCAGATCCGAGCCCGCGAACGCGCCCGCATGAATGCAGACGGCGCGCGCGGCAAGACAAGCCTTCGTGCCGCCCATAACCATTCGGTCCGCCAGATCGTCGAGAAGTTCAACCTGCGGCAGGCGCTGGTCGACGATGCCACGATGGACAAGCTGAAAGCCGCGGGCTTCCGCTCGCAGAACGCTCTCAACATCTTTCTCGTTGCTCGGTTTCTTCTGCCTTTCCTGACACTGACGCTGACGGCCGTCTGGATCTTCGTGCTCGGCAATCTCGCAGAAAGGCCGTTTGCCATTCGTATGCTGGTGACGGTGGTCGGTGGTTATATCGGCTTCTATCTGCCCAACATCTACGTCTCCAACCGCATGGGCAAGCGGCAGCTCTCGATCAAGCGCGCTTGGCCGGATGCCCTTGATCTCATGCTGATCTGCGTCGAGTCAGGGATCTCCATCGAGGCTGCGATGCGCCGTGTTTCTGACGAAATGAGTACCCAGTCGCCGGAGCTCGCGGAGGAAATGGTTCTGACGACCGCCGAGCTTTCCTTCCTGCAGGACCGCCGAACGGCACTGGAAAATCTCGGCAACCGCACCCAGCTGGATGGCGTGAAGAGTGTTACCCAGGCCCTGATTCAGGCCGAGCGCTACGGGACGCCGGTCGCGCAGGCACTTCGCGTCCTCGCGCAGGAGGGCCGCGACGAGCGCATGAACGAAGCAGAAAAAAAGGCGGCCGCCTTGCCGCCCAAGCTTACGGTGCCGATGATCCTCTTCTTCTTGCCGGTGCTCGTCGCCGTCATTCTCGGACCGGCAGGCATTCAGGTGTCCGACCGCTTCTGAGGCACGCATATTGCGACTGGTGACGAAAGCCGCTATTTATTGTCACCCGCGCAACTGGCGACAGAGATGGATGACCATCGGGGAGCGCGGGCGAAACGAACGCCGCTCGCCTGGGCACAAACATCCAACTTCTGGAGTTGTCCCATGTCGTCTCAAGTGATTTTCCTCAGTATTCTCGGTACGATCCTGATCGGAGCGATAAGCCCCGGACCGAGTTTCATTCTGGTGAGCCGCACAGCGATAGCAAAGGGACGGGCGGCTGGTATTGCAGCAGCGCTCGGCATGGGTGCCGGGGGTGCGTGCCTCGGAGGACTGGCGCTGCTTGGTCTGAGCGCTCTCCTCCTGCGGGCCGAAGCAGTCTTCGTACTCGCGAAGATACTCGGTGGCATCTATCTCGTGTATCTCGGCTTGCGCATCTTTCGGCACGCGTCCGCCCCGCTCGTGTTTCAGGACGATGGACCGGTGCGGGCGACGTCGCTTGGCGGTGTTCTTGTGGCCAGCCTTCTCACCCAGCTCAGCAATCCCAAGACCGTTATCGTCTACGGCAGTATTTTCGCCGCACTTCTTCCCGCCCAGCCGGAGCGTTGGCTGATGCTTGCACTGGTGCCGATGCTCTTCGGTGTAGAAGCGGGATGGTATCTGCTCGTCGCGCTTGTCTTTTCCGCGAGTGGACCGCGCCGCGCCTATGCTCGTGCAAAGGTCTGGATCGACCGAAGTGCCGGTGCGGTCATGGCTGGCCTCGGCACACGGCTTGCCGCAGAGGGAATCTCCTCACGCGTCTGGTGAAGTCTCGGGTGGTCCCGTCATGACCGCGTCAGTTGGTCCGGGTGTCGGCGTCCTTCGCGGCAAGCTGTTTCCAGGAATTCTGTTGTGCGAGCATCGAGCGGAGGTAGGCGACGTTTGCCTCGGCCTGCTGCGGATCGAGTTCCTGGCGCGCAATACGCTCGGCTTCGTCGAAGCGTCCCTGAAGGCCTACCACCAGGGCGAGATTCTGGCGAACGCGGCTGTCGGCGGTCGGCTGCTGCGACGCCGACTTCAAATAGGTCTCTGCCGTTCTCAGGTCGCCGGACAGCACGTATGACATGCCGAGATTGGAAAGCACGGACGGTTCGTTCGGCTTGAGATCGAGAGCCATGCGATAGCGGCTGCGAGCTTCGGAGGAGCGGCCGAGCTGATCGAGCACCGCCCCTTCGGCGGAATAGAGCCGCCAATCCGGCCGGTCTGGCGTCTGTGCTCTCGATATGGTCGACAATGCCTGCTCCATCTGGCCGGCTGCCGCCTGCGCCTTGCCATAGGCGGCGAGTACGTCTCGGTCAGCGGGATGAGCGATTGCCACCTGCTGCATCACGGCCAGCGCCTGGGTATCGCGGCCGGTCATCATCAGGATGCTGGCGTAGGTGAGACCCGTTTGCCTGTCCTTGGGGTTACGATCATAGGCCGAGCCGATCCGCTCGGCGGCAGCGGCGAGTTCGCTCGCCGTCATCGTCTCGACCGGCTTGGTGAGCGTGGGGATTGACCCGGTGACGGTCGGGTCCTTCTTGGCGGTGGTCGCACAACCGGCCATGACTGTCGCGAGCGCAAGAATGCAGACTTTGGCGGTCATCGTCACGCGACGTGATGTGGTTCTCCTGGCCCCCATGATTCACTTCCCCCTGATGCGGCACTTCCGGCGTCGGCAGAGCCTGCAGGTGACATCCGACGCAACATGTGACCAGCAATAATCTGTTAACCCTAACGGAGCGTTAATGTCGGCACCCGCGACTGATTCCGCAGAAAGAGCATCCATGGCGCCCTACCAGTATATCGACCGAAAAAGCCCCTTCAGCAGGAAGAGCGGGAAGACCCTTCCGATCTTCGCCGTGACGCCCGCCCATGTCGAGACCGGCACGATCGATCCGATCGCGCTTGATTGGGCGCGCAAGGCGGGCTTCACCGCAGAGGCGGGGGCGCTGCTTCTCGTTCCGACGGCCGACGGCCATCTCGGAGGCGCGCTCTTCGGCCTCGGCACCAATCCTTCGGCGACGCCCTTTCTCGCCGGCAAGCTCGCCCGCCAGCTTCCTGCCGGCGACTGGCACATCGAGACCGCGCCCCTCACGGCCAATCGCCTGGCGCTCGGCTACGGCCTCGGCAGCTACAGCTACGACCGCTATCGCAAGGAGATTCAGTCCGGGCCGAAGCTGTTGATCCCGCAGGATGCCGACGCGACCGACATCAAACGGCAACTTGCCGGTGTCTTTCTCGCGCGAGACCTCATCAACACACCGACCAACGACATGGGGCCCGTCGAGCTCGAACGTGTGTTCCGGTCGGTTGCCGAACACTACAAGGCGGAGGTGTCGGTCGTTGTCGGCGATGACCTCCTGAAGGCGAATTTCCCGTTGGTTCATGCCGTGGGTCGGGCGAGTGCTGAGGCCCCGCGTCTGCTCGAGATGCGTTGGGGCAAGGACGGACATCGCCGCGTCACTCTCGTCGGCAAGGGAGTATGCTTCGACACCGGCGGTCTGGACATCAAGCCTGCTTCATCGATGCTGCTGATGAAGAAGGACATGGGCGGTGCAGCCAATGTCCTGGGCCTGGCGCTGATGATCATGGACGCCAAGCTGAAGGTCGACCTGCGCGTCATCATCCCCGTCGTCGAGAATTCCATCGGAGGGAATGCGTTCCGCCCCGGTGACGTCTATCGCAGCCGCAAGGGATTGACCGTACAGATCGACAACACGGACGCGGAGGGGCGACTGATCCTCGCCGATGCGCTCGCCTATGCGGACGAAGAGGAAACCGATCTCCTCATCGACATGGCGACCTTGACCGGCGCGGCGCGCGTGGCGCTCGGGCCGGACCTGCCGCCTGTCTTCACAGACGATGAGGAACTTGCCGCCGAACTCATCGACGCGAGCCTCGAAACCGACGATCCGCTGTGGCGGATGCCGCTCTACATGGGGTACGACAAGAGCCTCAAGGGCCAGATCGCCGACCTCACCAACGCGCCGGCCGGAGGCATGGCAGGAGCAATCACGGCAGCCCTGTTTCTCAAGCGGTTCGTGAGCCGCGCCAGGAGCTGGGCCCATTTCGACATCTTCGGCTGGGCGCCTTCGGAGCGTCCGCATTCGCCGGTCGGTGGCGAGGCCCAGACGATCCGCGCGCTCTACCGCTATCTGCGCTCCAGCGTTCGATGACGCGGCGGGCGCTTACCCAACAGCGAGCCTTGCCAACGACGGCCGATTGCCGGAAAAGAGGTGCGTCGTGAACCCGGATGACGTCGGATGAGTGTGGAACTGACCGCAACCGAGGCATTGAGTCTGTGGCACAGGGTGACGCTGCAGCAGGTGCGGCAGGACAATCGCGATCTCACGCTTCGGCAGATGGCGATTCTCCTGCACATTTACCTCGTACCGCCGCCTCACACGGTGCGCGGGCTTGCGGCGGCGCTCAGTGTGACCAAGCCGGTGATCACGCGTGCGCTCGACACCATGGGAGAGATGGGCCTTGTCGAGCGCGTGCGGGATGACCGTGATCGTCGCAACGTCGTTATCAAGCGTACCGTTGGTGGTGCACTCTACCTTGAACACTTCGGTGACCTCGTCATCGAAAAGGGGCGAGCGCTGGCGCTTTGAGAGGGTTTTATGGCACTGGACAGACGATTGAACGCCTATCGCGAGGATTTGGCTGAAAAGAGGCTGGAGGGGCAGGTCGCCGCCTGTCGCTTCGTTACGGGTGAGCCGGCCAGGATCGTCTCGCCGGTTTCAGGCCTTCGTCCCAAGCCGGATCCAGCATCAGGCATAGACACGGAGGTTCTCTTCGGAGAAGAGGTGACGGTCTTCGACCGTGCCGAGGGCTGGGCATGGGTGAAGGCAGCGAGTGACGGTTATGTCGGCTACCTGCCAGACGCAGCGCTTGCACCCCCGGACGCCTCACCGACCCATCATGTAGTCGTCCCCCGTACCTTTCTGTATCCCGGCGCGGATCTGCGCTTCCCCGCCTGTGCTGCCCTTTCGATGGGAAGTCGCGTCGCGGTCGTGGGGGAGGCCGAGACCCGGGGCACTCGCTACTTCCTGGTCGCGGACGGCCGGGCGATTGTGGCGGGGCACTGCTTGCCGATCGGCACCTATGCGAGCAACGACTACGTGGCCATCGCCACCCGCTTTCTTGAAACACCCTACCTGTGGGGCGGACGTTCCGGCTTTGGTATCGATTGTTCCGGTCTCGTCCAGCTGTCGTTGATGATGACGGGCCGTTCGGCGCCCCGCGACACCGACATGCAGGCCGCCGGACTCGGCGTCGAGATCGGACGCGGTGATCTGAAGCGCGGTGATCTCGTCTTCTGGAAAGGTCATGTGGCAATCATGGAAGACGAGAAGACGCTGCTTCACGCCAACGGTCATACCATGACCGTTGCACGCGAGGATTTCGAGGCCGCGGTGAAGCGTATCGCCTGGCTCTATGACGTTCCGACCGGTTATCGCAGGCCCGTCACATGATCGTGCGCCCCGGTGGCGGTCTTACGCTTGCCGGCTCCGGCTCCTATATGACACCTGACTGTCGATCTGTAGATCAGTCGTCGGCAGGAAACCGGAAGGGCAAGTCCATGAAGATTGTTTCGGCAGTGCTGAGTTTTGCCCTGGGTGTCATTGTCGCCGTACCGTCCTGTCTTGCAGACGAGAGACGGTTGGTCGACCCCTCCGGCTATTTCAAGGATCTGCCCGGCGTTACGGCCCCGGATGTGTTGCAGAAGGAGCCGGAATACAGATGCACGACGGCCACCCGCAGCTTTCGTAACCGGGACAATGTCGGTTTCTCCGATAGCCTGCCCGTGCTTGTCTACCGCTGCACCCGCGACGGTGTCACCTTCGAGAGCCGCAATCCACCGCTGACCGGCTCCTGGTATCCGGGCGTCAATCCGCGCAACATCGAGAAATAGTGCCTGCATCTGGGGTGCGAGCCTTGCGAGGAAAGCAAGGGTGCCTTTCCGTGCAGGCCTTTCCTCCGCCTCGGCATGGGTCTAGGTTGCCGGGATGTTCAAGTTTTCATCAGTATCAAGGGTGCTTGCCTGGTCCCTCCTTTTCGCCGTCTTCTTCGTCACGATAAGTCCGATTGGTCTCAGGCCACACACTCTGACGACGGTCAACCTCGATCGCGCCGCCGCCTTTGCCGCAGTCGCGATGCTCTTCGTGCTTGCTTACCCGGATCACTGGAAGCGAGTGGGCTTGCTGCTGATCGGCGGTGCCGTTCTCTTTGAAATTATGCAGATGATCTCGCCGACACGACACGCCCACGTCGAGGATGCACTCGTGAAGTCGTTCGGCGTTCTGGTCGGAGTGGCTGTGGGCTATGTGACGTCGTACGTCGTGGCCTTGGTGCGCCCACCGCTTGCCGCCCGCCCTGTGCCCGCTCGCAAGGACTGACACGAGGTTTCTCAGCCCGCGGTGAACGACTTTTCCCCGTGTGCGGGCGCCGTGTGGTCTCACTGGCGCCAGAAACGAGAAAAGCCCGGACGAACCGGGCTTTTCTCGTGTTTTCAACGCCGTAGCTACGGCTTGAAAGGGGAATTTGGTGCCCAGAAGAGGACTCGAACCTCCACGCCTCGCGGCACAGGTACCTGAAACCTGCGCGTCTACCAATTCCGCCATCTGGGCGACGGTCACGCATGTAAGGGGGTCGCCTCTTGCTGTCAACAGGCATTTTGAAGTTTTCGTGTCATCGGTCGAGAAAGCTGTGCGGCGGCTCCATGTGCCGTTGGTTCTCGGCGAAACGATGGGCGACCTGTGGTCGGTGCGCTGGCGTGGAACAGCGCTTCGGGGTCGTCTTCGAAAAGCCATGATCGCCCCCAAGATCGGGCAGGTGGAGAACAGATCGTTCGGATCGACCTGTCATTGCGCCCCCCGACCGGGTGGTGTCCAGACAGGCGGAGGACGGGGGAGACGCTCATGTACAGGATCCGGAATTTCTTGCTTGGCGGCCTGCTGGCTGTAGCAAGTGCGCTGCCTGCACCGGCCAGCGCCACGGTGCCTGCAATACCCGGCAGGCAGGAAGTGGCATCCACCGATGTCGTACAGGCGGCGGTCGTCTGTGATCGTTACGGTTGCTACGACACGTGGCGCCATCCGCCGCCGCCACCGCGTTGGCTGCCACCACCGCCGCCTCCGCCGATTTACCAGCCGGATCCACCCTATTACCGTCCGGTTCCGCCCCCGCCACCCTACTGGCACTATCGTCGTCCCCCTCCGCCGCCTCCGATCTACCGTGCGCCGCGCTCCTGGGATAATCACGTGCGGTGGTGCCTCGAGCGTTATCGCTCTTACAATCCGCGGACGAACCGCTATCTCGGCTACGACGGCTACTTCCACATCTGCCGCTCACCCTATCGGTGAGCGGGGCCGAGCCGCGAAGAAGGCCGGGTGTACATTCGGCCTTCTCTAGCCCGCGCTCTCCGGGCTCGGGCCAGCCCGATCGACATGGCCGAGATCGCGCTCCGGTTCGATAACGTCGCGTATTCGCTGCTTCAGTTCCTTCGGTCCGGGAAAGCCGCCGTCTCGCTTGCGCTCCCAGACAAGGGTTCCGTCGACCCGGATCTCGAAATTGCCGCCGGTGCCGGGAATGAGGGCGACCTCGCCGAGACTGTCGGGAAATGTCTGGAGCAGCTCCTGGGCCATCCAGCCGGCGCGCAGTAGCCAGTTGCACTGGGTGCAGTAGAGAATGGTGATGCGGGGTTTGGTCGACATGTCTCTCTCTTTTTTCGGCGATGATATCGGTCTGGTCGCGGGTGGTCCACTGCCCCATCGGCTCTGGTCCAAGGCTCTTGAACCTGCCGCGCCGTCATGGTCATCTGCTACCGGCTCTACGGGAATCGGATCGGAACGCAAGCATGCGCGTGGCTATTGTCGAGAACATGCCTTCAACCCAACACGGGCTGGTCGGGGTCGCGCTCCGCGAGGCGGGGGTCGGGCTTGACGTGATCCGTGCCTTTGCCGGCGAACCCCTGCCGGCCGACGTCCATGACCACGACGCTCTGGTGGTCTTCGGTGGCGAACAGAATGCCCGCGACGATCACACCCATCCATATCTGCCGGCGCTCGCCGGCGTGATGAGGAGTTTCGGCGAGGCAGGAAAGGCGGTCCTCGGCATCTGCCTCGGCAGCCAGGTACTGGCGCGTGCCTATGGCGGCGAGAACCTGATCGGTGCCGCGCCTGAATTCGGCTGGAGGGATATCACGCTCACAGACGGCGCGAGGAGCGATCCAGTCCTGGGGCATCTAGGCCGGCAATTCGTTTCGTTCCAGTGGCACGACGATACGTTCACGCTCCCGCAGGGTGCCACCCGTCTTGCTGAAAATGATATCACCAGGAACCAGGGCTTCCGCGTCGGCCGGGCCGCCTACGGCATGCAGTTCCACTTCGAGGCGAACCAGCTGGTTGTCGAGGAATGGATCCGGCTCTTTCCGGCTCACGTCGAGCGCAAGGAGCCGGGATGGCTTGCCCGCCATCCCGAGCATGCTGCCATGCATGGCGCCCAGGCGGATGCTGCCGGCCTCGAGATCGCCCGCGCCTGGGTGCGCCAGATCTGAAGCTGGAGCGACTTGACGCCGGCACTGCCGAAGGGGCGCAATCCGCGCCTTCCGCCACGGCATATCCAAATGGCCAAGGTGCCGCCTAACGTTGCCGCGCCCTGAGCACCTTGCGGGCATGGTCGTCGCCGACGATCGCCGTGTGGCGGCGGTCCGGCAAGACGCCGCCCGATGCAGGGTCTTTGATCCGCGTCGCCGCAGGGTCGGCCGGTATCTGTTCCGTGCTGCCGGCGCTCGAAGACATGGTAGTGGCAGCGGCGCCCTGGCGGTAGGTGTAGCTGTTGGCGCGGCGCCAGGCCTCGACGCGATCCGCGCATTCGACGGGATCCAGATCCTTGAGCAGCGCTTGCGCGCGAGTCCGCTCGTCCGCGGTTTCGCGAAGGTGAGGGTAGAGGTGTTCAAGCACGAAGACCGCTTCGCGGGATGGCATGGCGACGCCCGCCAATGTCACGGCGAGCTGGCGGCCGGAAATGTCGAGCATGATGCGTTCGGCGAGCCACCGGCTTGCGGAAAGTACCTCGGAAAGCGTCGAACAAAAGTGATCCGCCTCGCCGTTGCGGGCGAAGCGCACCAGCAACGCCTCCTGCATCGACGTGATGGTACGCATACCCAGCCGATCGGAAGCAGGGGCGTTGAGGTGATTTGCAAGCCGCTTGATGCGCTCGCGCAGTGCTTCGCTGTGGTCCGGTCGAGCTTGCTGCGAGACAGCTTCGTCACCGTCGGATCGGTCCGGCCCCATGCTGTGACGAAGTCCGACAAGTGCATCAATGACGGTGGGCGACAGCGACTGCCGGCGCACGATGGCGCGGGCATGCGCCGCCCCCTGTGTCCGCGCGATCATGATCAGGAGATCGTCTGAAAGGCACGGTGACGAAGCGAGAAAGGGGGCTGCGACCGCGATCGGCTGCGATGCGATGAAAAGCGCCACGGTAGGCGGGATGTTCGGGTTCTGCGACAGTGCGGCGACCGCCTGACGCCGGGCGTCTTCGGAGGAGGCCTGGAAGAGCGGCGCAAAGAGTTCAGCGAATTGTCTCAACTCGCTCTTCCTCGGATGCCGGACGTTCTCGAAGCTGGTGACGGTCGCCATCAGAACAACGTCCTTCTTCCGCAACCCCTGGGGCTTCTCGAGTTCCCGAAAGCGATCGACCACGACAAGACCTTAACCTTACGCAAAACAGATGTGAGTCAAACTAGAACAAATTTGTTAGCAAGCTGTTAACTAAGCTGTGCGTGAATTGGGCCATAGTCGTGAAGCTGCACGCCGATTCGCTTGCAGGCACACGTGTTAGGCGTGCCCCGTCTGGTGGGCAGTGAGTATCGTCCCATCGTCGGTTCGCGCTTGAGAACGGCGCAAATGACCCGGCTTTGACCCAACAGGGAAGCGCTGCCGGGCTGTGCCGGCCCTCGGACCGAGGGCGGGGTGAAATCGATTTCTTCATCCTTCTCGGCCTGGAAATGGAGACGAGCATGGCGGAGATCGTAAAATTGGAAGAAAGGCTGGCACGCCAGCCGAAGCGGCGGGTGGAGCATCACGAAGCGGTGATCCTGCTCTTTACAGGTGTGCGTTACGAGTACCGCGACGGACATCTCATTCGCACCAACGACCTGTTCACCGATGGGCAGCGCGCACCTCAGCCGAAGGGGAAGGACCCGCTGCCCCACTGATCGCTCCGATCGGTGGAGAGAAAATCGCCGCTCTCAGTAGTCGGAGAATGGCGTACATACCGCGCCCGCGAGAAATTCTCTCGCGCTTTCCTCGAAACTCGCCTGAGGAGCCATGGTTCGCAGGACCGCATAGCCGAGCGGGTCCTTGAGCTCGACCGTGATCGTCTGCGAAAGAGAGTCCGGCAGGGCCTTTCGTATCCGCCCGAGTTGGACGGTCGAAGCGGCGAGTACATCGACGCCACCGTCTACAGACGTTCGGTCGTTGATGCTGAAGACCTCGTCGGACCGGCTGTCGTAGATGGCGAGTGACCAGAAGCCGGGGCCCTTGCCCGCAAGAAGCCTGACCGGCTGGGTTGTGACGTCGAAATGGCAGACCGCTATCTTCACATAGGGATCGAGATTGGCAAGCCTCTCGCCCTCGGCGGTATCCGGGAGGCTGTAGAAGGTGTCTTCCGGCCCTTCCGCTTGCACCCGCGTGTAGGCGTCCTTGCCGGTAAAGCTCGGAAGCGCGAGGATAATGAGAATGTGCAGCAGTGCCGCTCCGACGAGCCCCGTCGCGGCTGCAAAGAGAAGCTTCCTAGCCATTGTCGCACCCGATCCGTTCCAGCTCCGGCATGTCGAGGCCGATCAGGCCGGAGCTTCCGGCCGCCGGCGTATCGAGAAGAGTGAGCACCAGCGAGAAGGAGCCTGTTTGTGGTAGCGCCAACCAATTGCCGGGCTGAGGCTCGGGCGAGACCAGAATCTCGAAGCCGCCGTCCTGGTGCCGCAACACCGTTCTGGCATTGAAGGAGGAGGGCAATGCAGCGGGAGTCGGCAGCGGCCGGCCGGCCGCATTTGCCGCGTAGAGCGTCCAGGTGCGTGCGGTCGGCGTACGGCCGTGCAGGCGATAAGTGCACCCGGTGTTGAGCCGTCGTCCCTGCGGGTCTTCCGTCGCGGTAAACACCAGGCCTTCGGCCGAACCGTAGAGAAGTCGTCCGGCTCTTGCCCGATGTGATCGGGCATAGGGATCGGCCGACGCTGTCTGGGCTTCCGGAAATGCGTGCCACACACCCAATCGGATCGCCCCGAAGCCGGCCGATGCTTGCAGTGCCCAGATCGCCGAGAGGATGCCTCCGCCGAAAGCGATGGCCAGCGCGACGGCAATGAGGAAAGGAACCCGGAACACCTTGTCGACCAATTCCATGTTATCTGGCTGCAAGCGGTACCATTCAAACCCTTGAAGTTCAAACGCCACCAACGTTCCCGGGCTACTTTCTTCGTGCTTATCACGGATCGCGGCTGGCGGCGGATGCGACCTTGCGGGGAGGGCTGACAGGATCAGCATCTTTCAGCATCCGGCCGATCTCGCGGATAAGTTTTGTCGATTCCGCCGACAGGGACCGGGGTCTCGTGAGGGGGGGAAGGCCCGCGGGATCGCCCTCCTTCGGCTTTGCGGCAACCTTGGTGGAGGAGGAGTCCGGTGTCGGATTCTCGACACCGGGAATGGCACGCAGTTCGATGCCCTGGTGTGCATAGTCCATCAGCTTCTTGAAGGTCATGGCGGGGACCGAACCGCCGGTCATGTTGTTGGTGGAGGTATAGTCGTCATTGCCGAACCATACGACAGCCGTGTAGTTCCCCGTGAAGCCGCAGAACCAGGCGTCTCGATAGGCCTGCGTCGTGCCGGTCTTGCCGCCGGTCAACACGCCGTCGACCGCAGCCCGGCGCGCCGTCCCGACATAGGGAACGCGTGTCAGCATCTGGTTCATGTAGGTGGCCGCGATTTCGGAGAGCACCCGCTGCGGAGGCGGCTCGTCCCGCGAGAAATCGTAGAGCACGTCGCCGTCATAGTTCATGATCTGCGCGATGCCGTGACGGCGCGACTGATAACCCCCGGTGGGAAACACGGCGTAGGCCGTTGCCTGGTCGAGTACGGTGACTTCCGAGGTGCCGATCGGGATCGTCACGTCCTTGCGGATGGGTGTCTCGATACCGAACTTCTTGGCCTCCGCCATGATGTTGTCGATCGCCTTCGGCCCGAGCTTTTCCTTGGCGAGCCGGACGGGAATGGTGTTGATCGACTTCGCGAGAGCGGTCTTGATGTCGATCCGTCCCGCATAGCTGTTGCCGTAGTTGTGCGGGCTCCAGTTGCCCCACGAGATCGGCGCATCGACGATCGGTGAATCGGGGGTCAGGCCGGATTCCATCGCCAGCGAATAGGTGTAGACCTTGAAGGACGAACCGGGTTGCCGCAGTGCCTTGGTGGCGCGGTTGAACTGGCTTTCTCCGTAGTCGCGGCCGCCGACCATCGCGCGAACCTCCCCGCCGTTCTCGATCAGCACCAGGGCTGCCTGCTTGGCATTGTAAGTCTCGCCGTATTCGCGCAAGCTGGAGGCGACGGAGGCTTCGGCCGCCTTTTGCAGCCCCATGTCGATCGTCGTTCGCACCACCAGCGAATGCTCCGGAAAACGTGCGGCGATCCGCTGTACCTCATCGAAAGCCCAGTCGAGGAAGTAATCCGGTGCTTCGGCATCATCGCGGTCGACGACGGTTGCCGGATTGCGTCGCGCACCGATCACCTGCCCCTCGGTCATAATGCCGCTCTGCACCATGTTGGACAGAACCTCGTTGGCACGCGCCCGTGCCGCCGGAAGGTTTACATGCGGCGCGTATTTCGCCGGCGCCTTGAAGAGCCCTGCGAGCATGGCGGATTCGGCGAGATTGACCTCGGTGATGTTCTTTCCGAAATAGAACTGTGCTGCCGCCGCCGTACCGAATGTTCCGCCGCCCATGTAGGCGCGGTCGAGATAGAGCGACAGGATTTCCTTCTTGGTCAGATTGGCTTCGAGCCATAGCGCCAGGAAGGCTTCCTTGATCTTGCGTTCGAGCGAGCGCTCGTTCGTCAGGAAGAGGTTCTTGGCGAGCTGTTGCGTGAGCGTCGATCCACCCTGGACCACCGTTCCGGCGCGCGCGTTCTCGTTCATGGCGCGGACGAGGCCCAGGAAGTCGATGCCGAAATGGTCGAAGAAGCGGCGGTCCTCAGTTGCCAGCACCGCCTTGATCAGGTGATCGGGCAGATCATCGATCGGCACCGAGTTCTCGTGGATGATGCCGCGATGGCCGATCTGGTTGCCGTAGCGGTCTAGGAAGGTGACGGCGAAATTGCCGCGGTTGCGCCAGTCCTTCTTGGTTTCTTCGAAGGCCGGCATCGCGAGTGCCAGCAGCAGCACGCTGCCCGCGGTGCCGAGAGTCATGGCTTCGCCCAACACCTCGAAAACCGCCCGTTTCCATCCGTGCACGCGGAAACGGCGGAAGAAGATGGTAATCTCCTCCCAGGCCTCGCCGGCGGCGAAACCGGCATTCCACACGGTCGAGTCGATCCAGGAATCGATCCGCAGCAGGATATGGCTCTTCCTGCGCGGCCTCCTTTTCGGCGGTTCTGGCTCCTGCACCTTAGAACTTTCCCCGTTGACGACGCGTTGAAAGCTTGACGAGGCCGCCGCCGCACGCCACAGGAGGGCGTCGAGGCATGGAGCCGTCGGCATAGACTTGATACATGGTCCATTCGGACCCAAAGAACAAGAAGAAAGCGGCGTCACGCGGCCGCTCCCGCAAGGTACGATGATGAACGAGATCCCTTACTGGAAACGCAAGACGCTTGCGGAGATGACGGCAGAGGAATGGGAAGGCCTCTGCGACGGCTGCGGGATTTGCTGTCTCAACAAGCTTGAAGACTGGGATACCGGGGAAGTCGCGTTCACCTCGGTTGCCTGCCGGTTGCTGGACGCCCACAGCTGCCGATGCAAGGACTACGAGAACCGTCAGGCCACGGTGCCCGATTGCATTCGTCTCACCCTCGACGAGGTGGAGACGATTTCGTGGCTGCCGCCCACTTGCGCCTACCGGCTGATCTCCGAGGGTGAGGATCTCTACTGGTGGCACTATCTGGTGTCCGGCGATCGCGAGACGGTTCACCAGGCCGGAATCTCGGTCCGTGGTCGCACCGTGAGCGAGGAGGTCGTGCCGGTCGAGGATTTCGAGGACTACATTGTCGACTGGCCCCTCAGGGTCAGAGAATCCTGAACCGGTAGCGAGGCGCAGCCGGCAACGAGCGTGCGGAAGGACATAGCGCCTTCTCCTCTGTCGGACCTGGTTATCGAATATTCGGAAAATTTCGCTTTTGCCTCTTGACCCTCCCATGATGGGAAGGTCCATCTAGGATGGCAGAGGTGAAAATCATGAACGAACTGCCGACAAGACGGAACCAGATGTCAACGCGCGCCGCTCCAATCGAGGTGCCTATCGAAGGCATGACTTGCGCGTCCTGCGTCAAACGCGTCGAGAAGGCGGTCGCCGCTGTGCCCGGTGTGGCCGAGAGCGTCGTCAACTTCGCGACCGAGACCCTGACGGTGAAGCCGCGGGACGGCTTCTCGGCGGAGAAGCTTCTCACGGCGATACATGCTGCCGGCTACGAGGCGAAGGCGGAGACGGTCGAACTCGAAATCGAGGATATGACCTGTGCTTCCTGTGTCGGTCGGGTCGAGAAGGCGCTCAAGGCCGTGCCGGCCGTCGAGGGCGCCGCGGTCAATCTCGCAACGGGGCAAGCCACCGTCTCCGTGCTTGGAGGCAAGACCCAGGTTCCGGCCTTGCTAGACGCGGTCCGAAAGGCAGGCTATGGCGCCAAGCTTGTCGCCGACACTGACAAGGGTGATGCCGCGCAGGCGGCGCGCGCCCGCGAGATCGGCACGTTGACCCGTGATTTCGTTGTTGCGTTCATCCTGACCCTGCCACTTTTCGTCATGGAGATGGGAAGCCATCTCTATCCGCCGCTGCATCACACGCTGATGGAGATATTTCCTGGAAATCTCCTGAACTACATCCAGTTCGCCCTGGCGACGGCCGTTCTGCTTGGACCGGGTCTCCGCTTCTATCTGAAAGGTTTTCCTGCGCTCCTGCGTGGCGGACCGGACATGAATTCACTCGTGGCCATCGGAACGTCGGCGGCCTATGGCTATTCGCTCGTGACGACGTTCGCGCCTGAATTGTTGCCTTACGAAGCGCGCAACATCTATTACGAAGCGGCGACGGTGATCGTCACGCTCATTCTGCTCGGCCGATTGCTGGAGGCGCGCGCCAAGGGTCGCACCGGCGAGGCGATCCGCAAACTTGCTGGCCTTCAGACGAAGACGGCTCGTGTCGAACGCGACGGCGTCACGGTCGATGTCGCGACGGAGGCCGTCATTGTGGGCGATGTGGTGGTGATCCGCCCCGGCGAGCGTATTCCGGTTGACGGCACCGTGATCGACGGCGGCTCCTATATCGACGAGTCCATGATTTCCGGCGAACCCGTGCCCGTCGAGAAAAGTGCGGGTGCTACTGTCATCGGTGGCACGATCAACACGAGTGGGAGCTTCCGCTTCCGCGCGGAAAAGGTCGGCGCCGATACCATGCTCTCGCAGATCATTCGTATGGTCGGCGAAGCGCAGGGATCGAAACTGCCGATCCAGATGTTGGTCGACCGGGTGACGGGCTGGTTCGTGCCGGTGGTCATGGCGATCGCCGCACTTACCTTCGCGGTCTGGTTGTTCCTCGGGCCCGAACCCGCCTACACCTACGGTCTGGTGGCGGCTGTCGCGGTGCTGATCATCGCCTGCCCCTGTGCGATGGGGCTTGCAACACCGACATCGATCATGGTCGGCACGGGGCGGGCGGCGGAGCTGGGCGTTCTGTTCCGCAAGGGCGAGGCGCTGCAGAAGCTGCGCGAGGCTGATGTCGTCGTCATGGACAAGACCGGTACCATCACAAAAGGCCGGCCGGAGCTCACGGATCTCGTTGTGGCGAACGGCTTCGCCGAGGACGAGGTCCTGATGCTCGCGGCGAGCCTGGAAGCGCGATCGGAACATCCGCTCGCCGAGGCGATCGTCAAGGCGGCAGAGGCCCGCAAGCTCGCGCCGGCTGCCGTTGAGAAGGCTGATGCAGTGCCGGGCTTCGGCATCACCGGCGTCGTGGCCGGACGTGAGGTAGCGGCCGGTGCCGACCGGCTCATGGCCAAACTCGGACTTTCGGTCGAACTCTTTTCAGATACCGCTCGTCGGCTTGCCGCCGAGGGTAAGACCCCGCTCTATGTGGCCATAGACGGCGTACTCGCCGGCGCGATCGCCGTTGCCGATCCCCTGAAGGAGACAAGTCCGGCTGCGGTTTCAGCGCTCAAAGCAATGGGGCTGAAGGTGGTGATGGTCACCGGCGACAACCGTGGAACGGCGGAAGCGATTGCCCACGCCGCCGGCATCGACGACGTGATCGCCGAGGTGTTGCCGGAAGGCAAGGTGAACGTCATCCGGGACCTGAAGGCCAAGGGGCTCACGGTCGCCTTCGTCGGCGATGGTATCAACGACGCGCCGGCGCTGGCGAGCGCGGATACAGGCCTCGCCATCGGAACTGGGACGGATGTGGCCATCGAAAGCGCGGACGTCGTGCTCGTCGGTGGCGATCTCGGCTCGGTCGTTCACGCGATCGAACTGAGCCGCATGGTCATGCGGAACATTCAGCAGAACCTCTTCTGGGCCTTCGGCTACAACGTTCTTCTGATTCCGGTTGCCGCGGGTCTGCTCTACCCCGCCTTCGGCCTTCTGCTGTCGCCGATGATCGGGGCCGGTGCGATGGGCCTGTCGAGTGTCTTCGTGGTCACCAATGCGCTCCGCTTGAAGCGAGCGCAGGTGACCCGGCTTTCCTGACGAGGAGGACGAGACGTGAATATTGGTGAAGCCTCCGAGGCCTCCGGCGTTTCCGCCAAGATGATCCGGTACTACGAAGAGATTGGCCTCATGCGGCCGGCGAGCCGGACGGCCTCGAACTACCGTCTTTACGGCGAAGAGGAAGTGCATCGCCTGCGGTTCATTCGCCGCGCCCGTTCCCTCGGCTTTTCGCTCGAGGAGACGGAGCGATTGCTGCGGCTCTGGGACGACAAGAGTCGCGCGAGTGCGGAGGTTAAGACGGTGGCACTTGCCCACATCGCCGACCTCGAGGAGAAGATCGCGGCCATGAAGTCCATGGTCGCCACGCTTACCGAACTGGCCGATTGCTGCCAGGGCGACCATCGGCCCAACTGCCCGATTCTTGCTGATCTTGCCGGTCCGGACGCGCAACGCAGGGGGCACTAGCCCGGCCGGACAACGTCGAGAAAGATCCTGCAGGACAGTCGCGATTTTCGCTTGACCTTCCCATGGTGGAAGGGTGCATCACTGATGGTAACCGTGCCGAAATGGCATCAGAGAAAGGACAGACAGCATGAGCGAACCCAATCTCTTCCGTGTCGAGGACATGACCTGCGGCCACTGCGCCAAGTCCGTGAAGGCCGCGCTCGCCGACGCCTTGCCGGGGGTGGAGGTTTCCGTCGACGTGGTCTCCCACGAGGTTCGTGTCGCCGGAGACGCCGCGAAAGCCGAGGCGGCAATCCGCGAGGCCGGCTATACACCGGAACGAATCGGAGCCTGAGTGGGCTCACGGCTCCTGCAATCTCGTCGGGACTTGATCTTCATCAAGGCTGAGGCGTTGACCTCCGGTTAAGGCATAGTCATATCGCTATGTGTTAACAGGAAAGGCTCCCCCGATGGTCACGAAATACTATCCCGACATCACCAAGGACATCTCCGCCCAGACCAAGACGCTACGGAAGGATATTCCCGACGTCATGGCCGGTTTTTCCGCCATGGCGTCGGCCGCGACCCGCGACGGGGCGCTCGACAAGAAGACCAAGGAGTTCGTGGCATTGGCGATCGCGATTGCCACGCGTTGTGACGGCTGCATCGGCTTTCATACCGATGCGCTGGTGAAGCTCGGTGCCACCAAGGCGGAGTTCGAAGAAACGCTCGGTATGGCCATCTATATGGGCGGCGGACCGTCGCTGATGTATGCGGCGCATGCGATGAGCGCCTGGGAGCAGTTCGGCGGCGCGGTCGAGTAAGCGGTTGGACGACAGACTTAGGCCATGCCGCGAGGAACGCTGACCTGCGCGCTCGCTCCGCGAAGTGCGGTGCGCCGGCCTGTTGGAACCATCCGCGCCGATCTGCATTTCCTCCCAGGACTGAGAGGAGGAAGTGCCATGACCCATGATCCAGACCTCAATCGTGACCCGCCGGGCGTCAGGAACCCGCCGCCACGGACCTCGCGCGGCGGCACCTGGACCTGGGCTGTCATCGGTGCGGCCATTGTCCTTGGCCTCGTCGTGTGGTCGCTGATGAGCGGCGGGCCCGGCGTCGACCAGTCGACGACGTCCTCGATGCCGCCGTCTGCGACCGACACCGCACCGGTCGTTCAGCCGACGACACCCGCGGCTCCGGCAACCGTGCCGACCAACCCGCCTGCAGGTAGCTCGCAGCCCTGAGTCGGGCCGGTAGAAACAACAAGCCGCCCGTCTCGAAAGAGGCGGGCGGCAGAATCATGTCTCGGCGAGGGCGGCTGCCCTTATTCGTCGTTCATCTTCAGCGCTGCAATGAATGCTTCCTGCGGGATTTCCACCTTGCCGAACTGCCGCATGCGCTTCTTGCCTTCCTTCTGCTTGTCGAGCAGCTTGCGCTTGCGGGTGGCGTCGCCGCCGTAGCACTTCGCCGTCACGTCCTTGCGGAGTGCGCGCACCGTTTCGCGGGCGATCACCTTGCCGCCGATCGCAGCCTGGATCGGGATCTGGAACATGTGCGGCGGAATGAGCTCCTTCAGCTTCTCGCACATGCCGCGGCCGCGCCGGTCAGCGGCCGAGCGATGGACAAGCATCGACAGCGCGTCGACCGGGTCGCCGTTGACGAGGATCGACATCTTGACGAGGTCGCCCTCGCGATAGTCGAGGATGTGGTAGTCGAAGGAGGCATAGCCCTTGGAGATCGACTTCAGCCGGTCGTAGAAGTCGAAGACCACTTCGTTGAGCGGCAGCTCGTAGGTGATCATCGCGCGGTTGCCGACATAGGTGAGTTCGGTCTGGATGCCGCGGCGGTCCTGGCAGAGCTTCAGGATACCACCGAGATATTCGTCCGGCGTCATGATCGTCGCCTTGATCCACGGCTCACGGATTTCCGAGATCTTCACGACGTCCGGCATGTCGGCCGGGTTGTGCAATTCCTTCTCGGTGCCGTCCGTCAGGGTCATCTGGTAGACAACCGAAGGGGCGGTGGCGACGAGGTCGAGGTTGAATTCGCGCTCCAGGCGCTCCTGGATGATTTCGAGATGCAAGAGGCCGAGGAAGCCGCAACGGAAGCCGAAGCCGAGGGCAGCGGAGCTCTCCATTTCGAAGGAGAAGGACGCATCGTTGAGACGCAACTTGCCCATGGCTGCGCGCAGGTCCTCGAAATCGGCGGCGTCGACCGGGAACAGGCCGCAGAACACGACAGGCTGGGCGGGCTTGAAGCCAGGCAAGGCCTGTGCCGTCGGGCGCTTATCGTCGGTGATCGTGTCGCCGACGCGGGTATCGGCGACTTCCTTGATCGAGGCGGTGATGAAGCCGATCTCGCCCGGACCGAGGCTGTCGACATTGACCATCTTCGGGGTGAGCACGCCGACGCGCTCGACCGTGTACTTCGCGCCTGTGCCCATCATGCGGATCTGCTGGCCCTTCACCAGCACGCCGTCGAGGATGCGCACCAGAACCATGACGCCGAGATAGGTGTCGTACCACGAGTCGACGAGCAGGGCCTTGAGCGGCGCCTTCTCGCCGCCTTCGCTCTTCGGCGGCGGCAGTTTGTGGACGATCGCTTCTAGCACGTCGGGGATGCCGAGGCCGGTCTTGGCCGAGATCAGCACCGCTTCCGAAGCATCGATGCCTATGACTTCCTCGATCTGCTCCTTGATCCGCTCGGGCTCGGCGGCGGGCAGGTCCACCTTGTTGAGTACGGTGACCAGTTCGTGATTGTTGTCGATCGCCTGATAGACGTTGGCGAGCGTCTGGGCCTCGACCCCTTGAGAGGCGTCGACGACGAGCAACGATCCCTCGCAAGCCGAGAGCGAGCGCGACACCTCGTAGGCGAAGTCGACGTGGCCGGGGGTGTCGATGAGGTTCAGCACATAGGTCTCACCGTCGTTCGCCTTGTAGTGCAGGCGCACGGTCTGCGCCTTGATGGTGATCCCGCGCTCGCGCTCGATATCCATCGAGTCGAGAACCTGTTCCGACATCTCGCGCTCGGCGAGGCCGCCGCAGGTCTGGATCAGCCGGTCGGCCAGCGTCGACTTGCCGTGGTCGATGTGGGCCACGATCGAGAAGTTGCGGATATGGTCAAGGGGCGTACGGGACGATGTGCTCATGGGCAGCGCATATAGCAGTGACGGATGGGGCCGACTAGCAGGAAGTTCGGCGAGACGCCCACAAATGCTCGATCAAACGGCAAATTGTTCGGGCCAATCGCGTCGCGTGGCGACCTGGCCCTCGGTTCGCAGTCGCAACACCTCTGCAAGATCGATCTCGGCTATCAGCCACCGGCTTTCGTTGACATCGTCGCTCTCGCTCTCCGCAAAGACACCCGAAGGCGGCATGCCGTAGTCCGGCGGAACGTAAAGGGCCGCACGTCCCCTGTTCTCGTCGAGGGCGGGGGACCATGGCGCATTGCCTGCTGTCGGTGAGACGAGCACCGCGATCTGGTTTTCCAATGCTCGCGCCTGCGCGCCGATACGAACGCGATAGGCCCCGGCCAGTGTGTCGGTGCAGCTCGGCGAGAGAACAAGCTCGACACCCATGTCCGCGAGCTTGCGGCCCAGCATCGGGAATTCGTTGTCGTAGCAGATGAGGATGCCGAGCGTGCCGAGAGGCGTTTCGAAACTGCGGAGCCCTTCCTCACCTGCCGCAATTCCCCACTGTTCCCGCTCGAAGCGGGTCATGATGATCTTGTCCTGGTGGCCGATCAGCCCGTCGGGACCGAAGAGCCAGGCCCGGTTGCGGTATTCTCCATCGGGGTCGCGCACAGGCGCCGAGCCCGGTTGCAGGACGATGCCGTGGGTGCGGGCGAGTTTCTCGCACAGTTCGAGCCAGTCCGGGATCATCGGCTGGATGCCGGCGATGGAGCCGTGCAGGTGCGACCGTGTCTGCGGGTCGAGCTGGCCGGCGAGCACGAGGCCCGAATATTCGGGCAGCAGCAAGAGCTTTGCCCCGCTGTCGACCGCTGCGCGGACAAGATGGGTGAGGTGGAGGACGTAATCCTCCCATGTCTCGATCAGGTCGATCTTGTACTGGCAACTGGCAAGCGTGATCTTGGTCATGAACGGAGGTCCCGTATCCAGAAAGAGAGGGGCTTCGGGCTTTCCTCGGCCTCGTCGAGGTCGCGCCAGGAGAAGGTCGTTCGAAGTTCAGGATGATGGGTGTACCCGCGCTTCGTCCAGAAAGAATCGAGAGGCACGTAGTCAGCGGGCCTTCGCGGATGGTCTGCAGCGCGCTCGACGGCGCAGAAGGTGGTATAGCGCAGGCCGAGTTTTTTCGCCTGCGCTTCGCGGCCTTCGAAGAATTTCACGCCGATGCCTCGGCCGCGATAGTCGGAGAGGAGCACGCTTTCGCCGAAGTAGAAGTGCTCGGCGGGGTCACGTCCGGCAGCCAGGAACGGTGCCTTCACCTCGTCCGTTTCTCCGACCATCGGGGTTCCTGTGGCCGCACCGACGACCTGACCGTCATCGATTGCAAGTACGAAGACTGAGCCTTCGGATCGCGAATACGTGGCCAAATAGTTGCGCTCGTAGGCGAGGTCGCCGTCATACAGGTAGGGGAAATCCCGGAACACGGTGATCCGCAGCCGCGCAAGGTCGTCGACGAAGGCGGCCACGTCGCCGCCGGAAAAGGATTGGATCGTGAGGGCCATGAAGTGTTTTCAGTCCGTTTGCGAGCGGTTATACCGTCCCGGAACCTTCGATCCAAGTCCCGCTTCTCCACGAGGAATGCCCATGACCGCTGCCGACACGATCCGCGCCTACTATGAAGCCTTCAACGCCGGCGACATGGAAGCCTTTCTGGCACTGCTGACCGACGACGTCGTTCATGACATCAATCAGGGTGAGCGCCAGGTCGGCAAGGCCGCTTTCGCACGCTTCATGGAACACATGAACCGCTGCTACAGGGAAGAACTCACCGACATGGTGGTCATGACGAGCGCGGACGGACGGCGCGGCGCCGCCGAATTCATCGTCAATGGCGAATACCTCATGACCGACGAGGGGTTGCCCGAAGCGAACGGCCAGAAATACATTCTTCCGGCCGGCGCCTTCTTCGAACTGCGGGACGGCAAGGTCATGCGGATATCCAACTACTACAACCTTCCTGACTGGATCCGTCAGGTCGGGGGCTGACGCGGTCAGCGCAAAAAGGGCAAGGCCGCCCGTATGGCCGGCATGCGTAGCCACAGTCCGCCCCACATGAAGGCGGCGATGTAGAAGCTGAAGAACACGTGGGTGAAGAGCGGGTTCTGGACGCGTAACTGTGTCGCGATCGCGCCTCCGAGGAGACCGGTCATCAGCACCGCGCCGAGCAGGCTGGTACGTGGAAACAGGTAGAGCACCACGCAGGTCAGTTCGATGACGCCGATCATCTTGGCATAGCCGTGTGGCCAGCCGAGGGCCGCGAGTGTCTCTTCCGCAACCGGCATGCCGAGTAACTTGGGCGCTACGGAAGCCCCGAGCATGAACAGCACGAAAATCAGCGACAGGCCGCGCCCGGCCCAAAGGGCGATCATTTCCTCTTTCATCGGTCGTTCTCCTCTCTCGGTTCCAGGTCCGAAGTGCCTTCGCGGTGTATCTTTCTCTTGAGAAGAGCCTCACGCCGCTTTATCTTTCTGGAAAGATAATGAGGAAATACCTTTATGGCAAGACAATTTGCTTCGGAGCAAGATCTGCAGCATGATCACGTTGGCGTGCGCAGGCGCCAGTGGTCAAAGGAGCTCCCGGACCTGGACACGGTCGGCATGGCGATTCTCGGTCGCGCGCGGTGGATAACGCTGAAGGTTCGGCCGCCCATCGAGGCGGTGTTTGCCGAGCATGGCCTCGATACAGGTGAGTTCGACGTGCTCGCCACGCTGCTGCGGTCGGGTCCTCCCTATCGTCTTCGTCCGACAGAGCTTTTTCAGCAATTGATGATCACGTCGGGTGGCCTGACCCCGAGGCTCGCGCGTCTCGAGAGGGCCGGCCTCGTCGAGCGCCCCCCGAGCGCCGAGGACGGGCGCAGCCTTCCCGTGCAGCTGACGACTCTCGGTCGCGAGCGGGCTGAGGCAGCCTTTCGCGCCGACATGGCGGTCGAGGCCGATCTGCTGAAGTGCCTCGACGAGCAAGAGAAGGCAGACTTGGGGCGCCTTCTGGCGAAACTGGCGATAGCGCTCGACACCTGAATGCGCCGACGAGCTCCCTTGACTCCAATATGAGATCATATAAATCTTACATAATGGAAAACACTGAGGAAGAGCTCGCCCGGTCGATTGGAACGCGCGTCAGAACGCTGCGCAGCGAGCGCGGGCTGACGCTCGACCAGCTTGCAGAAATGTCCGGCGTCAGTCGGGCGATGATCTCGCGGATCGAGCGCGCGGAGGCGAGTCCGACGGCCGTGTTGCTGGCGAGGCTCTGTTCGGCGCTTGGCCTTTCGCTGTCGGTCTTCTTCGATACCGCCGGCGACGCGTCCGAGCCTCTGGCGCGCCGTGTCGACCAGCCGATCTGGCGCGATCCGGAAAGCGGCTATCTGCGCAGGACGGTGGCGCCGACAGGGACCGGCGCACGGGTGGATGTCGTCGAGGTCGAGTTTCCGCCCGCGGCGGAGGTCCGTTTCGGCAGCCAGCCGGCAAGCCGCACCCAATGGCAGCATGTGTGGCTGTTCGAGGGCGAAATGGAATTGACGGTCGGCGAACGGACCTATCGCCTGGCTGCCGGCGATTGTCTGCACATGAACGTCGGTGAGGTGCATGCTTTTCGCAACCCGACCGACAAACCCGCCCGCTATGCCGTGGTCATCGACCTCGGCCCACGTTGACGCAAACCTCTCCCGGAGCCTTTCATGTCCACCCTCATTCGCCTGCTGAACGAAGAAGAAGCGCTTGCCCGTGTCCCCGACCTTTGTGACGTGCTCTGCGACTGTGTCGACGGCGGCGCCTCGGTCGGTTTCATGGCGCCGTTGGCGGATGCCGACGCGGTGGCGTATTGGCGGGGAGTTGCCTCCGCTGTCGGTCGGAATGAGGTGCTGCTTCTCGTTGCCGAGGACGCAGTCGGGCGTGTCATCGGGACTGTGCAGGTCGGTTTCGCGCTGAAGCCGAACCAGCCTCATCGGGCGGACCTGATGAAGCTTCTCGTGCACCGCGCCGCCCGCGGCGGCGGTCTGTCGCGGCTGCTTATGATGGCTGCCGAGCGGGAGGCGAGGGCGCGCGGACGCTGGCTGCTCGTCCTCGACACGGCGACCGGCGAACCCGCGGAGGCGATCTACGAACGCTTCGGCTGGGTACGTTCCGGTGTTATCCCGGACTACGCGCTGTTCCCGGATGGCCGCTATTGCGCGACCACGGTCTTCTACAAACGCCTCGCCCCGGCTGCAGACGTGTGATCGGCCCAGACTGCTTTGGCTCCGAAGGCTGAACCAGAGTCACGGGTTGTGCCAAAAAAGGGCGCACTCCGCGCTGTTTCAGCTCTCCCGTAAGGCCGGATCGTCATGCTAGCGATTCGCTGACAGAAAACACTCGGGAACTGGGGGATATCCCATGACGCTTTTCGTTTCGGCAATATGCAGGCCTGCGGGTCTTCTTCTGACGGCTAGTATATTTTTCTCCGCGGCTGTGCCTGCGCTTGCCGCCGATGTCACATTTGTCATGCGCAACGAACATTCGAACGCAGTGGAAGTCGAACTCTACAGCCAGGACCGCGATTACGTCTGGCCGGGAAACAATCAGGTCTTCTATCTCGATGACGGCGAGACGAAACAGATTCCGCTTTCCTGCGACGAGGGGGAATCGATCTGCTACGGCGCCTGGGTTTCCGGTGACCGCGGCACCTACTGGGGAACGGGACCGGACAACGCCGAGACCTGCAGCGACTGCTGCTACGTTTGCTCCGGCGGCGAGACCGAGGAAATCAATCTCGTCGAGTAAGTCGACGCGCGACGGCGACGGGCGCGATCGGCGCCCGCGCCTTTTCGCCATTGCCGGGTCAACGGGTCTTGAGTGTGCGCTCGAAGGCCATTTTCACGCGTTCGATCAGTTCCAGGTGAATGTCGGCGCGCGACCGCCGAGGATTTTCGGCACAGATCGGATCCGGGTCGCCCAGCGACTTCAGAAAGTCCGTCGCTGCGGGTTTGCAGACTGGCAGGAAGCTGAAGTGATCTGCCTCGTCCACCTGCTCGTAGGTGGCGTTCGGGAGCTGAGCAGCAAGCGCGTCGGACCGTACGGCGACCGGTATCGTCCCGGCGCTGCCGAGATTGATGAAGGTCAGCGGAATGTCGACGGCCTTGAGGCTGTCAGGGGTGAACGCTGTGGCTAGTCCGGGGTCGACGAGCACGGCCGACGTGATACGAGGATCACGGTTCGACTGCTCGAAACGAACCCTGTCGATGCTGCGCAGGTCGAGAACGTCAACCTTGACCGGTTCGCCGTCCACAAAACCGCGCCCGCCGCGGAACCAGCGGCAATCCATCATGGCGGGGTAGCTGTCACAGTAGCGCACGAACGCGTCGAGGTCGGCGCGGGCGCCGGCAAGCTCCATTGCCGTGCTGCCGCCAAGCGAAAAGCCAAGCACGCCGATGCGATGCGGGTCGATCGATGATGCCAAATCCGGGTCCACGGTGAGTGCTGTCGTGATCGCCGAAAGGTCGCCCGTGCGCTCCCATATCCTCGGCGTGGCAGCCGGTGTCGAGTCGCCGCTCGTGGTGCCGGGGTGGTTCGGGCCGGCGACGACAAAGCCCGCCTCTGCGAGTTTCGTCGCGATCCACGCCATCCCCTCCACGCGCGAACCGGAGCCGTGCGAGAGCAAGACGAGCGGAAAGCGCTGTTTGCGGATGGCGGCGTCCTTCAAGGCGGGGGTGCCTTCGAAGATCCTGTTTTCGCCGACAGCTACAGGTTCGCCGCCGTCTTCTGCAGGATACCAGATCGTCACGGAAAGGGGACGATCCCGTTCCGGCGCAGCGATGCTCACCTGCCGGACACCGACACCGTCGCGTGCCGGTACGGAGGAACCGGCAAGGAGGAACACGAGAAGGCTGAAAAGACCGATGGATGGTCGCATGGGAAAACCTCGTTCTGATTGAAGAAACGGGATTCAGTCTGGTTGGGCGGCGGAGCGCTTTTCGCCCTCGATCATGTTTGAGGTCGTCCACGAACGCGATCCCGTTCCAGCGATGGCTCATGGGGTAACTTGACCGATCCCCGCCTTGCCAGCCCTCGGCCGCGAGGCTAGCGTGCGTCCCATATCGACAACGGGGCGCGAGTATGCGGGTTTTCTATTCGGAGAAGCATAAGCTACGGGATGCGAAGACGGAGTTGCATGGCGGCCTGCTGGTCAAGCCCTTCGAGGGCCCGTTCCGTGCAGAATGGATCCTGGCTGCGGTGAAGGAGGCGGGATTTGCCGATGTCGCCGCGCCCGAAGAACATGGACTTGAGACAGCCCTCAAGGTCCACGACGCCGGTTATCTGGAGTTCCTGCGCACCTGCTGGGAACGTTGGCAGGCACAAGGCGTCGAAGGCGAGGCAATAGCCACGTCCTTCCCTTGCCGCCGCAGCCAGACCGGGCGGGTTCCGAAGAACATAGACGGTGCCGTCGGCTATTATGCCAACTCCGCCGAAACGGCGATTTCCGGCGGCACCTATGAGGCGGCCATCGCCTCGATGGACGTGGCTTTGTCCGGCGCCGACTGGCTTGCCCAAGGCAACCGCTTCGCCTTCTCGCTTTGCCGCCCACCCGGCCATCATGCCGGTATTGATCTCTTTGGCGGCTACTGCTTCATCAACAATGCCGCCGTTGCCGCCCAGCGCCTGATCGATAGTGGTGCGGGAAAAGTCGCGATCCTCGACGTCGATTTTCACCACGGCAACGGCACGCAGGACATAACCTATCGCCGCGGTGACATCTTCTTCGCCTCGCTCCACGGGGAGCCGCAGGACGCCTTCCCGTTCTTCATGGGATATGCCGACGAGACAGGCGAGGGACCCGGTGAAGGACTGAACGCCAACTATCCGATGCCCTCCGGCACGGCATGGGATGTCTGGTCGTCCGCTCTTGCGGATTCGCTAACGCGCATCCGCTCTTGCGGTGCTGAGGCGATCGTCCTTTCACTTGGCGTCGATACCTTCGAGGAGGATCCGATCAGTTTCTTCAAACTGAAGAGCGACGACTATCTTCGCATGGGTGAGATGATCGCCGCCGCCGGTCTGCCGGTCTTGACGGTCATGGAAGGAGGATACGGCGTTCCGCAGATCGGGCACAACGTCGCCAACGTGCTCAAGGGGCTGGAAAACTGACGATTTCTGCCATCCGAAGGGAGGTCACGGGAAATACGCTCTCTTCGGCGGTTGCTGGCAAGAGTGATGTCTCTTTTGAATGCCGGACAGACCCGAAGCCGGCGAGGGCCTTCCTCCTCCCTTCGTTCCTGTCTCGAATAGAGACAGTCTCAGCCCGATCGTTAGACTGCCTTTAATGAGCTCCGTTGAAATAGCGGTGCATTCGCGAGGAAGGGCTAAACGCCACGCGTGCAACTGATATGGTCCGCCCAGCCACCCCCTGAGGTGGTTAGGAGCCCGCGTCCAACCCCCACCCCCCAGCCGGTCGTGGGCTCCGCCTCGGCTGGGTCTGTCGGGCAGCACATTCCGCCGCCGCCGTGCGTCGGTGAGACGAGAAAGGCCCCGGACGCGCGTCAGGAGCCTTCGCTTCGCAGTGAATTGGCGCCGCCGGCTAGAGTGTGCCGGCGCGTTGCTGCAGCATCATGTAGGTGTCGAAGCTGTACTCCGCGATCTGCGCCCAAAGATAGGCATCCTGCTTGAAGGCCTGCTGGCTGTCGTAGAGCGTCTTGAAGTTCTCGTTCTTGGCGCTTAGCTCGGCGTAGGTTTCCTTGGCGGCCTTGTGGCAGACGTCGAGGATATCGGAGCTGAAGGCGCGCAACTGGGCGCCCTCGGCGACCAGCTTGCGCAGGGCCGCGGCATTCGATGCGTCATAGCGAGCAAGCATGTTTGCGTTGGCGCTTGCGCAGGCATCCGAGAGAATGCGCTGGTAGTTCTTCGGTAGTTCGTTGAACTTCTCGCGGTTGAAGAAGGCATGAACCGCCGGCCCGCCTTCCCACCACGCCGGATAATAGTAATACTTGGCGACCTTGTAGAAGCCGAGCTTGAGATCGTCGTAAGGCCCGACGAACTCCGTGGCGTCGATCGTCCCCTTCTCGAGCGCAGGATAGACGTCTGAACCGGCGATCTGCTGAGGCGTGACACCAACCTTGCTCATCACCTCCCCGGCTAGACCGGCGATACGCATCTTTAGGCCCTTCAGGTCCTCGATGCTTTTGATTTCCTTCCGATACCAGCCACCCATCTGTGCGCCGGTATTGCCGGCAGGCAATGCATAGAGGTTATAGCCAGCGAGGAAGGCGTTGAGAAGGTCATTGCCGCCGCCGGCGGTGAACCATGCATTGGTCATGCGGGCATTCAAGCCGAAGGGGATCGCCGTGCCGAGGGCGAACGCCGGATCCTTGCCGATGTAGTAGTAACAGCAGGTATGTGCCATCTCCACGGTGCCGGCGGCCACCGCATCAGCGGCCTGCAGCGGCGGTATGATCTCGCCGGCGGCGAAGCTTTGTATGGTGAAGTTGCCGTCGGTTGCTTCCGCGACGCTTCGTGCAATGTCCTCCGCGGCACCGAAGATGATGTCGAGGCTTTTCGGGAAGGACGAGGCGAGGCGCCAGGTGAGTTTTGGGTTCTGCTGCGCAATCGCGGGTGCGGCAAGTGCCACGGCCGAGGCGGCACCCAGTCCGGCGGTGCCGGCCTGCTTGAAGAACGTGCGACGGTTCATGATGGGAAGCCTTATAGTCGTTATAGGGTAAAATCTTCCTCTCTCCCGGCGCGGGATAAATCACCTCATCGCCGTGGGTGCAAGGCCGTTCGCGCAAATTTCGGTCGTCGACGGCGACGTTTTTTTATGAAGATTTCGCAAGCGGGCCGCCGTGCGTTTGAAATCGACTGGTGGCCGTTCTTCACTGCGTCAATGTGAGTCGCCTGTTCGCAGGGTCATCGAGCGCGGGATTGTAGAACATCGCCAATACGAGGCTTCGGGCGATGCGTTCGGCGGTCGCCATGAACCATTGCGCGGCTTCTTCGCTCGGCGCGATATCGTCGAGTGTCGCACGAAAGAGTGTCAGCCACTCGGCGAACAAGCCCTCATAGACGCCCTCGACGCCGAGATGAGCCTGGACCGGCTTGCCGCCATAGGTTCCCGTCTTGAATGCGACCGACGACCAGAAGCTCTTCATCTTTGCCAGGTGATCCGGCCAACGGCCGGCAAGCCGGTGCTCGAAGACCGGTCCCAGATGCTCATGGGCGCGGATGCGGCCGTAAAAGGTCTCGACCAGCAGGTCGATGAATGCCGCGTTCACACCGAGGCGCTCCATCTCGGCCTGGGCGCGCTCGCGTATGCCGGCAACATGCGCTGCGCGGGCGGTCAGTTCGATGGTCATGGATTAACCTCCCCCGGTTTGTCTCTTCTGAATCATTTTGATACCTGTCAAATGTAAGGCGCTCCACGAGAAGTAACATGGGCGCGAATCTACTCCGCGTATCTAGAGCGTGAGACGCTCAGCGCAATGCGGCGATATGCCCCTTGAACGACGGCGCTCGACCCTTGACCCCGTTGCCGGAATAGGTAAGTTAGAATTATTCTAAATGGAGATATTCATGCTCGGTCGATTCTTCCCATCCTCTTCCAAACGCTCGTTCGCGAGCCTGAGCGAGCAGGAGATGCTGGCCCTTGCGATCTCCTCCGAGGAAGACGACGCGCGGATCTATCTTGCATACGCCGATCAGTTGCGAGCCCAGTACCCGCAGTCTGCCAAGGTGTTCGAGGATATGGCGGAGGTCGAACATTCCCACCGGAACATGCTGATCGAGATGCACCGTCAGCGGTTCGGCGAGCGCATTCCCCTGATCCGCCGCGAACATGTCAGCGACTTTTACACCCGCAAGCCCGACTGGCTGCGGGCAAATCAAACACTCGAGCAAATCCGCGACGAGGCGGAGGCGATGGAGCAATCGGCTTATCGCTTCTACACCGAGGCCGCGAAACGGACGAGCGATGCCGCAACGCGCCGTCTCCTCGGCGATCTGGCGCTGGCGGAGCAAGGACATGAAGAAACCGCCCGCATGCTCGGCGAAAAACATGTTCCGGCCGAGGTCGCTCATGAAGAGGCTCAGACCGCCCGACGGCAGTTTATCCTGACATATGTTCAGCCGGGTCTTGCGGGCCTTATGGACGGCTCCGTCTCCACACTGGCGCCGATTTTCGCGGCGGCATTCGCGACCGGTGATACCTGGCAGACCTTTCTTGTCGGCCTGTCGGCCTCCGTCGGCGCCGGCATCTCGATGGGTTTCACCGAAGCCGCGCACGACGACGGCAAGCTTTCCGGACGCGGTTCGCCGCTGAAGCGCGGTCTCGCTTCCGGCATCATGACGGCCCTCGGGGGCCTCGGCCACGCACTGCCCTATCTGATCCCGCACTTCTGGACGGCGACGATCACGGCGGCGGTGATCGTTTTCATCGAACTCTGGGCGATTGCCTTCATCCAGAACAAGTACATGGAAACGCCGTTCCTGCGCGCAGCCATGCAGGTCGTGCTCGGCGGCTCGCTCGTGCTCGCCGCAGGTATCCTGATCGGCAACAGTTAACCCGCCATCCGGACGGCGCCCGACAGGCGGCGTCCGGCGGAATGCCGTTTTGCTCTACGGTCCGGCGGCCGTTGCCAACTTGCGACGACGCAGCTAGCCTGGCCGCCTGCCATGAAACCGTCTCCCCTGACCATCGGTCTGGGCGTTTCCATGACCGTCGGCTATGGAACGCTCCACTATTCCTTTTCAGTCCTCGCTCCTGCGATCGCGCGCGATTTCGGGTGGGAAACGAGCTTTGTTTTCGGGGTGTTTTCAGCCGGGTTGCTCGCTGGGGCGGTTTCGGCGCCGATCTTCGGACGCTCGATCGACCGCTTCGGGGCGCGGCCGGTCATGATACTTGGAACGTTGGCTGCGACACTCGCGCTTGTACTTTATGCCGTGATGCAGAACGCGTGGCAGTTTGCGGCCATTACCTTTCTCGCGGAGTTCGTCGCCTTCGCCGTACAGTATGATGCCGGCTTTGCCGCGCTCGCCCAGCGCTACGGCCAGGAGGCGAGGAGCCACGTTACGGTGGTTACGCTGATTGCCGGCTTTGCGTCGACTGTATTCTGGCCGCTCGATCAGTGGCTGTTGACCCTGATGGACTGGCGGGACGTTTATCTGGTTCTCGCCGCCATCAATCTCTTCTTCGCGCTGCCGGTACATCTGGCGGTTCCTGCCTATCGCCCGCCGCGGAAAGCGCGAACGACCGTGGAGGGGAAAGAGAGTACAAAGGACGGCGGCGCGGGGCTGCAGATGGCGCTGATGGCGATCAGCCTTGCCTCCGGCGGCTTCCTGATCTCGGCGGTGAGTGTCTCGCTGCTCGTGGTGCTTGGCGCCGCCGGATTCTCTCCGGCCGTCGCGACGCTCGCCGGCAGCCTGATAGGGCCGTCACAGGTGCTCGCACGACTCATCGAGTATTCGCAACGTCGGCTCTTCACCCCTGTAACGACGGCGCTCGTCGCGTCTGGTGCACTCTTCTTTTCCTTCGCGCTCCTGTCGTCGTCGCTCGCACTGCCGCTCGTGGCAATTCCGATCGCCTTTGCCGTCGTCTACGGTGCGGGTCAGGGGCTGACGTCCATCGTCCGTGGCGTGCTGCCGCTGTATTATTTCGGCACCGCGGGCTACGGACGAACGATGGGAGTTCTCTCGGGGGTGCGCATGGTGCTTTCCGCCGCCGCACCGGTTTCGATCGTGTTCGTCAGCGAACGAGCCGGGGCGGGTGCCGCGATCCTGTCTCTGCTCTGCGTCGCCGGCATTTCCGCCGGGACGATGGTGCTGCTTTCGCGTCTCCGCCCGCTTCAGGCGTCGAGCGACTGAGAAGGTGCGATTTGGCGTTGCCTACTTCAGCGCGCCGACCATCAGATCGGTCGTGCCGTTCTCGATCGTCACCCATCGGCCGCTGTCGAAGCTCGCCTGTCTCTTCAGATAGGTGTACGGCGTCGCGGTCCAGAGCTTGACGTCGTCATTCAGGTTGTCGAGGACGTAGTCGCCCTGGGCTGCGCGCACCGTCAGGACCGCGTGACCCTCGCCGTCCGGCTTGCGCACGACGGTGATGAGAAGGTCGGAAGGATCGAAACCCGCTTCGATCAGCTTCTTGCGTTTCAGCAGGACGAAATCCTCGCAGTCGCCGACGTCGGTCGGGTAGGCCCACACCTCCTCGCGACCATAGATGTCGGAATCCGTCATCGGCGTGATCGAGGCGTTCACCGAACTATTGATGTTACGCAGGACGCTCCAGCCACGGTCCGTAATCCGGGGCGCCGGCGCGTTCGCGCGGCCATGAAAATTGCATTCGTCGCGGTGGCTGCGGCAGAATTCATAGTGACCGATCGGCTGCGAGGTGAGGGCTCCGGTGAGCATGGCCTTCGGCGCCGCCGGCGCGGAAAAGCCGCTGTCGATGGGCGCAAAAAATGCCGTCGCCGCCAATGCCGCGGCAAGCACGCGCGAACCGTTCCTCATGAACCCGTCCCTTTATATCGTTAACGAAGAGTTAATGCGGGACGGGCGTGTTAGTCAATCATTAGCAACGCTGAAGACGGGCATTTCGCAGCTATGGTTAAAATGCATCACCTTCCTTCGGAAACACCGAGGATCGCAGCGTTCATCCGCTCGATATCCTGAGGGCGGGAGAGCCGGTGGTCGCCATCGCGGATCAGCGTTAGCACGACGTCGTCGGCGGGCAGGAATTCGATGAGCTTTAGCGCGTGGGTGTAAGGCACGTCGGGATCCTTCATCCCCTGCAGGATGTGCACCGGACAGCCGGTCTCGATGATGCCGGTGAGTACCCGGTTGTTGCGCCCGTCGTCGATCAGAGCTCGGGTAAAGATGTTCGGTTCGGGGCTATATTGCGACGGCTCTTCGAAATAGCCGCACTCCTCCAGTGATCGGCGCTCTGCGGTGCTGAGATTGGGCTCCACGAGCTCGACGGTGAAATCGGGCGCCGGTGCGATCAGCACCATGCCTTCGAGCCTCGTTTCTTTCCCGCGGCGCTTGAGTTCGTGGGCGAGACGCAGGGCAATCCATCCACCCATGGAAGAGCCGACGAGCACCACACTTTCCGGTGCTGCGTGGTCGAGGACGGCGAGCGCTTCCTCGAGCCATCGCGAGATCGTGCCGAGCTTGAAATCGCCGCCCGAGGCGCCGTGCCCGGAATAGTCGAAGCGGATCGCCTGGCGTCCCGTGCGGGCTGCGAGGCGGTCGAGTTCCTCTGCCTTGGTCCCGCTCATGTCGGAGCGATAGCCGCCGAGCCACATCAGCGCGGGGTCGGCGGTCCGATCGGAAGCCGGTCGGATCAGCATCGCGATCTCACGGCTTGCCTCGCCCGAGCCCACAACAAGATGCTGCAGTCGGGGCTCGGTCTTGATGTCTGTCATGAGGAACTCCAAATCTCGCCACGCATTCATAAAACTGATTCGTTCTTGCGAGCACACTAGGTGATTTTCTTTCCGAAGCGTGTTATTAGCCTTGCCGCGGTAACTGCGAGAGCGACGGAAAGACGAGATTTCGCTCCGGCCGGCAGTGCCGCATTCGGAAACCAATGAGGAGAATACGACCATTCGCAGACCTTTCAAAGCCGACGCCCCCGTAAAGGAAGGGCCGCGCTCAAACCGGGAGATCAGGATCCCCAGAATTCAGCTTATCAATGAAGAAGGTCAGAACCTCGGCGTCGTGCCGACGGACGAAGCCCTTCGAATGGCCGAAGAGGCCGGTCTTGATCTCGTCGAGATCTCGCCGAATGCTGAACCTCCGGTATGCAAGATCCTGGACCTCGGCAAGCTGAAATACGCCAACCAGAAGAAGGCGGCCGAAGCGCGCAAGAAGCAGAAGATTGTCGAGGTCAAGGAAATCAAGATGCGGCCGAACATCGACACCCATGACTATGAGGTGAAGATGAAGGCGATGAGCCGCTTCTTTGAGGAAGGCGACAAGGTCAAGGTGACGCTGAAGTTCCGCGGTCGCGAAATGGCCCACCAGGAACTCGGCATGAAGCTTCTGCAGCAGGTGAAGGAAGATACCCAGGCGATCGCCAAGGTGGAGGCTGAACCGAAGCTCGAAGGTCGCCAGATGATGATGGTGCTGGCGCCGAGGTAAGGTGAAAGTCCGCGCTTAGCAATAGAGGCCGCCGCCTGCCGGCGGCTTTTCACGTCTTTCGGCCGATTCCTCCGGCTGAACCCGTTGCGCTTTTGACCGAGTGCGGTTATAAGCGCGCGTCCGAACGGTCCGGCAGGGCATGCCGTGGCCGTTTCTAATGCTTGAAAGGGGCGTCGTCTGTTCCTTTCGATACAAAAACAATGGAGTAGCAAAATGCCCAAGATGAAGACGAAGTCTGCTGCCAAGAAGCGGTTCAAAGTCACCGCCACCGGCAAGGTGCTGGCAGCTGCTGCTGGCAAGCGCCACGGCATGATCAAGCGGTCCAACAAGTTCATTCGCGATGCGCGCGGAACCATGGTTCTCGCCGACGCTGACGGCAAGAAGGTCGTCAAGAACTACCTGCCGAACGGTCTCTGAGACCCGGCTCTACTGGATTACTAAGGAGATCATGACATGGCACGCGTAAAACGCGGCGTTACCGCCCACGCCAAGCACAAGAAGGTTTTGAAGGCAGCCAAGGGTTTCTACGGCCGCCGCAAGAACACCATCCGCGCCGCAAAGGCCGCGGTTGACCGTTCCAAGCAGTACGCTTACCGCGACCGCAAGGTGAACAAGCGCAACTTCCGCGCTCTGTGGATCCAGCGCATCAATGCTGCCGTCCGCGAATTCGGCCTCACCTACGGCCGCTTCATCGATGGCCTCAACAAGGCCGGCATCGAAGTTGACCGCAAGGTTCTTTCCGACCTCGCCATCCGCGAGCCGGAAGCTTTCGGTGCGCTCGTTGCCGCCTCCAAGAAGGCCCTCGAGTACCTCAAGGAAGACGGCTCGGCCAACGAGTTTGAAAGCGCGGTTCGTTAAGACCAGCGCTTCCCAAGCTTTCTAAAAATTCGATTGGGAAACCCGCGCTGGCAGGGCTGGCGCGGGTTTTTTCTTTCTCGGTGTCATGCCGGCCGCGGGGCGGTGTCGGCAATCAGGGGCAGGAACAAGGGACATGTCCGATCTCGACAGTTTGAAAACGGCGCTTCTGGCCGATATTGCCGCCGCAGACGGTGAAGCGGAAATCGAGGCGCTACGCGTCGCAGCTCTTGGAAAGAAGGGTTCGATTTCCGAGCTGCTGAAGACGCTCGGCTCGATGACGCCGGAGGAACGCCAGACTCGGGGCGCGGCAATCAACGCGCTGAAGAATGAGGTGACCGAGCAGATCACCGCGCGCAAGGCCGAACTTCGCGACGCGGCGATTGCGGCCCGCCTTGCTGCCGAAACGGTGGACGTTTCGCTGCCTGTCCGCTCCTCGCCGGCGGAGCGCGGCCGCATTCATCCGATCAGCCAGATCGTCGACGAGATCACGGCGATTTTCGCGGACATGGGCTTCTCGATCGCGGAAGGCCCGGACATCGAGACGGACTATTACAATTTCACGGCGCTCAACTTCCCCGAAGGTCATCCGGCCCGCGAAATGCACGACACCTTCTTCCTGAAGCCGGATGCAAACGGTGAGCGCAAGGTGCTGCGCACCCACACTTCGCCGGTGCAGGTCCGCACCATGGAAGCGCAGAAGCCGCCGATCCGCATCGTCATTCCCGGCAAGACCTACCGTCAGGACTCCGACGCTACCCATTCGCCGATGTTCCACCAGGTGGAAGGCCTCGTCATCGACAAGACCGCGAACGTCGCCAATATGCGTTGGGTGCTCGAGGAGTTCTGTAAGGCGTTCTTCGAGGTGGACAATGTCGTGATGCGCTTCCGGCCGTCCTTCTTCCCCTTCACCGAGCCTTCTTTCGAGGTCGATATCCAGTGTGACCGTTCCTCGGGGCCGATCGTCAAGTTCGGCGAGGGCAAGGACTGGATGGAGATTCTCGGCTGCGGGATGGTGCATCCGAACGTCCTGCGCTCCGGCGGGCTCGATCCCGACGAATATCAGGGCTTCGCCTGGGGCATGGGTCTCGATCGCATCGCCATGCTGAAATACGGCATGCCGGACCTGCGCGACTTCTTCAATGCCGATGTCCGCTGGATGAACCACTACGGTTTCCGCCCGCTCGACGTGCCGACGCTGTTCGGCGGCCTGAGCGCGTGAGGAGGATAGAACGATGAAATTCACACTCTCCTGGCTGAAGGAACACCTGGAAACCGATGCCACGCTCGACGAGATCTGCGAGCGTCTGACGGCGATCGGCCTTGAGGTCGAGGATGTTGATGACAAGGCGGCCTACAAGCCCTTCGTCATCGCCAAGGTGTTGACGGCTGAAAAGCATCCGGAAGCCGATCGTCTGAAGGTGCTGACCGTGGATGCCGGCGACGGCAAGCCGGTGCAGATCGTCTGCGGCGCGCCGAATGCCCGCGCCGGTCTCGTCGGTGCGCTTGCCCGCCCCGGGACTTATGTCCCCGGCATCGACGTGACGCTCGCCGTCGGCAAGATCCGCGGCGTGGAAAGCCACGGCATGATGTGCTCCG
This sequence comes from Ciceribacter lividus, assembly GCF_003337715.1. Lineage (GTDB taxonomy): Bacteria > Pseudomonadota > Alphaproteobacteria > Rhizobiales > Rhizobiaceae > Allorhizobium > Allorhizobium lividum. Next base: position 108,149 of record NZ_QPIX01000007.1, on the reverse strand, counting down.
AAAAGGAGCTCAACATCTCCGACAATCATGACGGCATCATCGATCTGCCGGCGGATGCGCCCGTCGGCACCTCGTTCGCGTCCTATGCCGGCCTCGACGATCCGGTCATCGAGATCAATCTCACGCCGAACCGTCCCGACTGCACTTCCATCTTCGGCATTGCCCGCGACCTCGCCGCCTCCGGTCTCGGCAAGCTGAAACTGCCGAAGGCGCCGGATTTCAAGGTCGAAGGCGAGACGCCTGTCGAGGTCAGGATCGTGCTCGACGATGAGCGGCTCTGCCCCGGCTTCGCCTACCGTCTGGTTCGCGGCGTGAAGAATGGCCCGAGCCCCAAATGGATGCAGCAGCGGCTTCTCGCCATCGGGCTTCGTCCGATTTCCGCACTGGTCGACGTGACCAACTACATGACCTTCGACCAGGGCCGGCCGATGCACGTCTTCGATGCCGACAAGGTCAAGGGCGATCTCGTGGTTCGCCGTGCCCGCGAGGGCGAGGAAATCCTCGCGCTCGACACCCGCACCTACAAGCTCAATCCGGCCAACGTCATCATCGCCGACGACAACGGTCCGGAATCGATCGGCGGCATCATGGGGGGCGAGCATTCCGGCTGTGACGAAAACACGGTCAACGTGCTGATCGAGTCGGCGCTTTGGGACCCGATCAACATCGCCAAGACCGGCCGCAGCCACGGCATCATCACCGATGCGCGCTACCGTTTCGAACGCGGTGTCGATCCGGAATACATGGTCCCCGGCCTCGAACGCACCACCGAACTGGTGCTCGAGATGTGCGGCGGTACGGCGGCGGCTGCCAAGGTCACCGGCTACAAGGGCCATGTGAAGACGGTGGTCGAGTTCCCGTTCTCCGAAGTAAAGCGCCTGACGGGGTTGACCGTCTCGAACGAGGAAGGTCGCGAAATCCTCACCGGTCTCGGCTTCGAAGTCCAAGGCGCGGGCGAGGTGGTCACGGTTGCCGCTCCTTCGTGGCGGCCGGACATCGACGGCAAGGCCGATCTTGTCGAAGAGATCATGCGCATACACGGTGTCGACAATATCAAGCCCGCGCCGTTGCCGAGCGCCGGGGCGGTGAACGGCCGAATTCTGACGCCGTTGCAGATCCGCACCCGCACGGCCAAACGCGCGCTGGCCGCTCGCGGCATGCTGGAGGCCGTCACATGGTCCTTCATCTCGCATGAGCAGGCGACGCTCTTCGGCGGTGGGAGCCATGAACTGCGGCTTGCAAACCCGATCGCTGCCGACATGTCCGACATGCGGCCGTCGCTGTTGCCGGGCCTGCTCTCTGCGGCCCAGCGCAATGCCGACCGCGGTTTCGGGGATGTGGCGATCTTCGAGGTTTCAGGCACGTACGAGAACGATACGCCGGAAGGGCAGCGCCGCGTCGCTGCCGGTGTCCGCCGCGGCACGGCCTCGCTTGCCGGCGCCGGCCGCATGTGGTCGAACGCCGCCAAGGGCGGTGGAAAGCCGGTCGACGTCTACGATGCAAAGGCCGATGCGCTCTCCGTGCTGGAGGCCTGCGGGCTGCCGATGGCGAACGTCCAGATCGAGCCCGGCGCGCCGTCGTGGTATCATCCGGGACGCTCCGGGACGATCAAGATGGGGCCGAAGGTGATCCTCGGATACTTCGGAGAATTCCATCCGAAGACATTGGAGGCCCTCGATGTCACCGGCGCCCTCACGGGCTTCGAGGTCTATGTCGACGCGATACCGGAACCGAAGAAGAAGGCGACCCGCACAAAGCCGGCGCTGGAGCTTTCACCCTTCCAGATGGTCAAGCGCGACTTCGCCTTCGTGGTCGACAAGACCGTCGAGGCCGGCGCGATCATCAAGGCCGCCGGCAGCGCCGACCGCAAGCTGATCACCGGCGTCAACGTCTTCGACATCTTCGAGGGGGCATCTCTCGGCGAGGGCCGCAAGTCGGTTGCGATCGAGGTGCTGATCCAGCCGGTCGAGAAGACGCTGACTGACGAGGACTTCGAGGCGCTGACCAAGAAGATCATCGCCAACGTCGAAAAGACGACCGGGGGCGCCTTGCGCGCCTGATCGGATGGGGACGAGCGAAAAGGGCGGGTCGACCGCCCTTTTCTTGCTCAGGCTCTGCCCGGCTCTGCCCCGATCGCTTTCGCCCGTATCGGCAGACGCACGAACATCACGACGTTGCCGGCAAGGGTCAGAAGAAGGCCGGCGACGCTGATCGCGGTCCAGCGATAGTCCTCGTAGATGCTCGACAGCGTGAGCGCGACGACAGGAAAGAGAACGGTCGCATAGGCAGCCTTCTGCGAGCCGATCCGTGAGACCAGCATCAGATAGGTCGTGAAGCCGACGACGGAGCCGACAACCGAGAGATAGAGCAGCGCGCCGAGATAGGTGATATCCGGCGGCATCACAACGGGGGTTGCGGTGATGAGGACAAGGCCGAGGAGCGTGAGGGCACCGTAGCTCATGCCCCAGGCATTGGCCGTTACCGGACTGATGCCGGCTGCGCTATTGCGACGCGAGGCCATGTTGCCGAACGAAAAGAAGAGGGTACCGAGCGCCGAGAGCCCGACGCCCTTCCAGCTATCGGGATTGAAGGCGACGAATATGTCCGGCCCGAAGAGCAGCACGAGGCCGGTCGCGCCCAACATTGCCGCGAGAAGCGTGCGCGGGCTGACCCGATCACCGAAAAAGATCCGCGCATTGACGGCGTTGAAAATGGTCGCAAGCGAAAAGACGACCGATATCAGGCCGGACGGGACATAGGCCGCAGCGTAATAGAAGCAGAGGAAGTTGCAGCAGAACAGGCAGAGCGCCTGTGCCAGAATGAACGGCTGCTGTCTCAGCGGCGGAACCTTCATCCGGCGGGTCAAGATCAAGGCGCCGACGAGGATCAGCGCGGCGGCGGCGAAACGATAGAAGACGGATACCAGCACCGGAACAGGCCCGATCTGGAGGGCGATGGCGATCCAGGTCGTGCCCCAGATCAGAACGGTGGAGGAAAAGAGCAGATAATTGGTCATGGTGGTTCCCTGAATTTCGGGTCACACCTAGGACCATTCCGGTGTCCGGGCTTGCACGATCTTGCTGCGAACTGCATCGAAAGGGAGCCGCAGTCATGACTTCCGTGTGGTCGTCCGTCGAACTTGCTGTAAAATGGGCTCGTTTCTACAACAGGCTTTCCATGCAGCAACGCCCGTCAGTCTACAGCATGCTTTCTTCCTCACCCCGCACCCAGCGGCTCGGTGGGCTGAATCTCGGCGCCGGAAAGTCGACGGCGATCTGGCGCAACAGCTTCGATCGCATGCATTACGAACGGCCGGACGGTCACACGTTCAGTCTCTACCTCCGGGGCGGCGAAAGAACATGGCGGCTTGATGCCGGTCGTGCGCATGGCTGGCCGGGCGCGCTTTGCCTGATGCCGCAGGGCGCGTCTTCGGACTGGGAAATCAATGACACCTTCGAATTCGTCCATCTCTATGTCACGGACGACGAATTGCGCCGGCAATTCTCCGAGACGCTCGACCGCGACGCGCGGCTGATGACCGTTCCCGAGGCGACGTTCGACGATGCGCCCCGGCTTGCCGAAAGCCTGCAGCATCTGGCGGCGGCGACGCAGACAGGGGACGTCCTCAGGGCGGAGGAGGCGATCACCGCAGCGATCGCCTGCCTGTTTTCTGACCCGCGTTACGGCGGAGCGCAACCGGTCTCTCTGCGCGGTGGCCTCTCTCCGGTGGTCCGGCGGCGGCTGATCGACTACATAGAGGCCCGCCTTGAACACGCGATCACCCTTCGGGAACTCGCAGGCGTCGCCGGGCTGAGCGAATTCCACCTGCAGCGCATGTTCCGCCAGAGCTGCGGCGTCTCGCCTTACGGCTTCATCCTCAACCGGCGTATCGATCGGGCAAGAAGGATGCTTGCGGACGGTGATCCTCTTGCCGAGATCGCTTCGGCCTGCGGCTTCAGCAGCCAGAGCCACCTGACACGGATGTTCAAGGCGGTGACCGGAACGACACCCTCCGCCTACCGCCGCGGTGTCGCCTAAGCCGGCATCTCATCGTCCGAACATCTTCGTCATTTTCTCCGAATAGCGCGCGCCGGCGACCTTTCTGGGTGCCAGGAGCTCGCCCAGAGCGGCCACGTCCTGTTCCGAGAGCGGCACATCTGCAGCCGCAATGTTCTGCTCCAGATGCGGGATCCTGCTGGCTCCGGGGATCGGCACGATGAAGTCCCCTTGGGCCAGGACCCAGGCGAGGGCGAGTTGCGCCGGCGTGACGCCCTTCTCTTCGGCCATCCGCTCGAGCAGTCTCACCAGGGAGAGATTGGCGTCGAAGTTTTCCGCCTGGAAGCGGGGCAGCGAGCGACGGAAGTCGTCGGACGCAAGCCCGTCGAGCGTCTTCAATGCGCCGGTCAGTACGCCGCGGCCGAGTGGCGAGAAGGGTACGAAGCCGATGCCGAGTTCCCGGCATATCTCGAGGACGCCGTTCTCCTCCGGATCACGTGTCCAGAGCGAGTATTCGCTCTGGACCGCTGCAATCGGATGGACCGCATGGGCACGGCGGATCGTCGCGGCACTCGCTTCCGACAGTCCCAGAGCCTTGACCTTGCCCTGCCGCACCAGATCGGCCATGGCGCCGACCGTGTCTTCGATCGGAACGTCCGGATCGACGCGATGCTGATAGTAGAGGTCGATCACGTCCGTGCCGAGCCGCTTCAGCGAGGCCTCGGCGACGGCGCGAACGTTCTCCGGCCGGCTGTCGGTACCCGTGATCATCTGGTCGGATGGTTTCGCTGGATCGATGCGGAACCCGAACTTCGTGGCGATCACGACCCGGTCGCGATGGGGTCGCAGGGCCTTTCCGACGAGCACCTCGTTCTTGTAGGGTCCATAGACTTCGGCAGTGTCGAAGAGCGTGACGCCGAGCTCGACGGCACGATGCAGGGTGGCGATCGCCGAGGTCTCGTCGGCCGAGGGTCCGTAGGCATGGCTCATGCCCATGCAGCCGAGCCCGAGGGCGGAAACGGAAAGACTTCCGAGTTTGCGCGTCTTCATCTGTTGCTCCTTCGTGTCGTCGGATGACGTTGGTGCCGCAGAGCCTTCGGTCTCTGGGCACGACTTCAATCTAGTTCGCGTGGATCGCTCTGATAATTACTGCAAAATGCAACAGCTTGTTCTATCTGTTGTAACAATGAACCGGACCCAGCTTTCTCAACTCGCTGTTCTTGCCGCCGTCGCCGCGCATGGGAGCTTCCGCGCCGCTGCGAAGGAGCTGAAGATCGCGCCTTCGGCGGTGAGCCATGCCGTGGCACGTCTGGAGGAAAGCCTCGGGGTTCGCCTTCTTGGCCGGACGACCCGAAGTGTGCGCCCGACCGAGGAAGGGCGGCGCCTGCTCGACAGCCTGGCACCGGCGCTCGGCGAGATCGACGCGGCCATGGCCGCCCTTGCCGACGTACGTGAACGACCGGCCGGCAACCTGCGTATCACCCTTCCGCGACTTGCGGCCGACCACGTGATCGTTCCCCGGCTGGGTGCGTTTTTGCAGCGCTACCCGGATATTACCGTCGAGCTCGTCACCGAGGATCGGTACGATGACCTCGTCGCGAAGGGTTACGACGCCGGACTGAGACTCGGCGAGAGCCTGGAGCAGGACATGATCGCGGTAAAGGCGAGCGGATCGCTTTCAGGCGCGGTCGTCGCAACGCCGGATTATTTCCGCACTCACCCGATGCCGGTGCATCCGCGTGACCTGCTGCGACATCCCTGTATCCGGCGTCGCTTTTCGAGCGGTGCGATCTACCGCTGGGAGTTCGAGAAGGAAGGGCGATCACTGGTCGTTGACGTCGAGGGGCCCGTGATCCTCTCGGACGACCGGCTCATGCTGCAGGCATGTCTCGGCGGAGCCGGGATAGCCTATCTCTTCGACCAGCGGATTGCCGAGGAATTGACGCAGGGTCATCTGGTGCGCGTTCTCGAGGACTGGTGTCCGCCTTTCGACGGCTTTTACATCTACTATCCCTCGCGCTGGCAGATGCGGCCGGCGCTCAGGGCTTTCGTGGATTTCTACCGCTTCGGCGCGTAGGCTGGCTGCTTTCGCTCACAGACGGACGCGGTATCGCACATGTCCGTCTTCCTCGGCGTAAGTGTCGTAGAGCTTACGTGCCGTCGCGTTATCTCGGTCAGTATGCCAATAGAGCCGTGACCAGCCCTTTGCCTTGGCGAGCGCGATCAGGTCGTTGATCAATGCCCGTCCGATGCCGCGTCCGCGGAAGCGCTCGTCGACATAGAGATCTTCGAGATAGCAGTCCGGCGTCATCGACCATGTCGAGTCGTGAAAGTGGTGGATGGCAAAGCCCGCCATTTCGCCGTCCACGAAGGCAAGTCGCATTGCGACGCGGGACGACGGATCGAGGATGCGCGTCCAGGTGTGCCTGGTAACCTCGTCCGGCAAGTCAACCTTGTAGAAGGTCAGATAGTCGTGCCAGAGGTGCTGCCAGGCGGCTTCGTCCCCAGGTTGTGCGTCACGTATCTCCATGGGCATGAACATCTTATGCTCCGGCTTCGGTGAGGAGTGCCATCTGCGCGGCAGAAAGCTGAAGCTTTCCGGCGGCAATCAGGCTTTCGAGTTGCTTCAGGCTGGTTGCGGAAGCAATCGGTGCGGTGATGCCCGGTCGCGCGGCGATCCAGGCGATGGCGACGGTGGCCGGGCTGGTGCCGGTTTCTGCCGCTACCTTGTCGAGCGCAGCCAGAATTCTGAACCCCTTCTCGTTCAGGTAATCGCCGACACGATAGCTTCGTGATGAACCTTCGACGTCCTCCGGCTTGCGGTACTTGCCGGTGAGAAAGCCGGCGGCGAGCGCGTAATAGCTGATCACGCCGATTTCTTGCGCAATGCAGAGGTCGGCAAGCGGCCCCTCGAAGGCCTGGCGGGTGTAGAGATTGTATTCCGGCTGCACGACATCGTAGCGCGGCAGGCCTTGGTCGGCCGCGACATCGAATGAGGCCTGCAGCTGCGTGGCATCGAAGTTCGAACAGCCGATCGCCCGGACCTTCCCCTGCTGCTTCAGTTTCGCGAAGGCTTCGAGCGTTTCCTCGTGCGGCACGTCGGGGTCCGGCTTGTGGGCAAGATAGAGGTCGATGTAATCGGTACCAAGCCGTTTGAGCGAGGCCTCCGCTGCTTCGGCGATCCACTTTGCGCTGAGGCCCGTTTTCCTGCCGTTGTTGTCGAAACCGACCTTTGTGACGATCACCGCGCGGTCTCGTGGAACGTGGCCGCGCTTCAGCCACTTGCCGATAATCGTCTCGCTTTCTCCGCCGACATGGCCGTCGACCCAGGCCGAGTAGACATCCGCCGTATCGATCGTGTTGTACCCGGCATCGAAAAAGGCATCGAGCAGCGCGAACGAAGTCTTCTCATTCGCAGTCCAGCCGAAGACATTGCCACCGAAGACGACGGGGGCGATGGAAAGGCCGGTGCGGCCGAGCGGACGCTTCTGCATGGGAAAACTCCGTGGTTCCTGGGGAGGGCCTCTTGCGGCCCGGTCGGAGAAGGAAGGTTAGCAATGGTGGCTGTGATCGACCATCGAATTTCTTTGATGGGAGGACAACCGTCCGGGCACCATTGCCTCGTTCAGTGGCAATCGATAGGTTGCCGCAGCATCGTTTCAGGAGGGATCCCCATGCTGCGCTTTGGAATTCTATCGACCGCAAAGATCGCCCGGGAACTGGTGATTCCCGCGATCCAGGACGCCGAGAACTGTGTCGTTTCCGCGATCGCGAGCCGTGACCTCGTGAAGGCGCGCGCCGTGGCCGATCGCTTTTCCGTGCCCCATGCCTTCGGATCCTACGACGAGATGCTCGCCTCCGATCTCATCGACGCCGTATACATTCCGCTGCCGACGTCGCAGCATGTCGAGTGGGCGATCAAGGCCGCCAATGCCGGCAAGCACGTGCTGTGCGAAAAGCCGATCGCGCTGAAGGCGGAGGAGATCGACCAGGTGATCGCCGCCCGCGACCGCAACAAGGTCATTGTTTCCGAGGCCTTCATGGTGACCTATGCACCGGTCTGGCGGAAGGTGAGGGCACTGCTTTCGGAAGGGGCGATCGGCCGGCTGCGCCACGTGCAGGGCGCGTTTACGTATTTCAATCGTGATCCGGCAAACATGCGCAACGTACCCGAGCTCGGCGGCGGCGGGCTTCCGGACATCGGCGTCTATCCGACGATCACCACACGGTTTGCAACCGGCAAGGAGCCGTTGCGCGTCCAGGCGGTCACCGAGCGCGACCCGGTCTTCGGCACCGATATCTATTCGAGCGTGAAGGCCGAGTTCGACGGCTTCGAGCTCAGTTTCTACATCTCGACGCAGATGGCAAACCGCCAGCTCATGGTCTTCCACGGCACCGACGGCTTTATCGAGGTGCGCTCGCCCTTCAACGCCGACCGCTGGGGTCCAGAAGAAGTCGAGTTGACGAACCAATCGCATAATCTCTCGCAGGTCTTCCGTTTCCAGGACAGCCGCCAGTACCGTTGCGAGGCAGAGGCTTTCGCTCGTGCCGCGGCGGGCGAGCCGGAGGAGATCGTGACCTTGGAGAACTCGCGCGCCAACCAGCGCTTCATCGACGCGATCTATCGTGCGAGCGAAAAGGATGGCTGGGAGGCGGTATAAGGGAAGCTAGCAGAAGCGTCCCTTGCCGCTATCGCCGGAAGACGAAGCGGGAATAGCCGAAGAAGCTGAAGGCCATTGCCGCGAGCGAGGCGAGCACCAGCGCGGCGACCGGTTTCAGCAGCGGCGTGGCGATCAGCAGGGCTGAATAGAGAACGTAGTTCAGGACGGCGGTGGTGATGCCGACCGACCCGTACCGGAAACCCTCCACTGCCAGCGAATGGCGCGATGCGCCGAAGGTGAAGCTGCGATTGAGAAGCCAGGTGGCGGCGAGTGCGATTACGATCGCGAACGCCCGCGCGACGAAGGGACCGAGCGGAGTCGTGTTGAGCAGAAGCATCAACACGGCTGCATCGATAGCGAAGCCGACGGTGCCGACGATGCCGAAGCGCAGGAGCTTCTTCATGCGGCATCCGCCTTGGCCGGAACCGATATCGCCTCGGCGGAGCGCCGCTTCTCGGCGCTCGTGCCACGAAGGATATTTGCCGAAGCAAGGCCCGGGAGCGTCATGTAGTGGATACGCAACTGCTCGGCGCGCGAGCGGGCGACGGAATCGAGGATCGTGCCGGCGGTGAGGAAGAGTAGCGACATCATCATCAGTGCGAGCGAGAACACCCAGGTTGGCATGCGCTCCACCAGCCCGGTCTGGAAATAGGCGTAAAGGACCGGTGTCATGAAGACGATGCTTGCTGTCATCAGCGTCGCGGAGAAGGTGCCGAAGAAGGCGAAGGGGCGCGTCTCCTTCATCAGCATGGCGAACATCCAGAGGATTTTCGCGCCGTCGCGGAAGGTGGACAGCTTCGAGTGGGAGCCTTCCGGCCGCCGACCGTAATCGAGTTCGAGCTCGCAGACGGGAAGCTTCAGGCGTGAGGCATGGACCGACATTTCGGTCTCGATCTCGAAGCCGCCGGAAACGGCAGGGAAGCTTTTGACGTAGCGCCGCGAGAAGGCGCGGTAGCCCGAGAGGATATCAGTGAAATCCTGCCCGAAAAGAAAACGATAGAGGCGGTTGAAAAGCCGGTTTCCGAAGGCGTGACCGTTGCGACCGGCATCCTGGTGCACGCCGCGGCGTATGCCGACCACCATGTCGGCGCGCTCGGTGATGAGTGTGCGGACGAGTTCTTCGGCGTCCTCCGGGGCATAGGTGCCGTCGCCGTCTGCCATGACGTAGACATCCGCATCGATGTCGGAGAACATGCGGCGCACGACGTGCCCCTTGCCCTGGCGGCGCTCGCGGAAGACGGTCGCGCCGGCAAGCACCGCGTGCAGCGCCGTCCCGTCCGTGGAGTTGTTGTCATAGACGTAGATGCGCGCGTCGGGCAGGGCCTGCCGGAAGTTGCGGACGACGGTTCCGATCGTTGCCGCCTCGTTGTAGCAGGGCAGCAGAACAGCGATGTCGAGATTTTCCGACCCGGATACGTGCATACTCGTTACTCGCAAAACACAGCCGGCGCTCCGGGTTATCCGAGGCCCGGTTTTACTATTTCTTGAGAAGGTTAAGGCTAGGTTTCGCCCGCATGTGACATCTGAAATTTCCGCCGTCCGGCCCCGCCGGTGCGACGGCGAGGGAGCAGTTCCGGCATGGCAGCCATCGACATCACGAAAGACGAGCGCGGGCCGTTCTGGTCGCGCTATGGCTTGTCGCTCCTCTTTTACGCGGTGCTGACGATCGCCGCACTCGCCCTTCTCAATCTGCCGGGCGCGAAGGACTACGTCGGAACGGACAACGACGATGTGATGCGCCTCGTCGTGGTTCGCGATCTCCTTGCGGGGCAGGGTTGGTTCGACAATGTGCAGCATCGCCTTGGCCTCGGCGGAGGCACGTCGATGCACTGGTCGCGACTGATCGACCTGCCGATCGCTGCGCTCATTACGTCTTTCCGGCAGTTCCTGCCGGAGACTGCGGCCGAGGCTGCGGCATTGCTGGTCTGGCCGTTGTCGCTCGCCATCCCGTTGCTGGCGATGATGGGGCTCGCCGGTCGAAGAATAGGCGGGCCGCAGGTGATGCAGATCGCCTTTGCGATGACGGCCATTCTGATCGTTACGTCGAACCGGTTTCTGCCGGGGGCGATCGACCACCACAACGTCCAGTTCGTCCTCATCGCCTCAATGGCCGCCATGCTGGTCGATGCCGACTACAAGCCGTGGAGCTTCGCATTGGCCGGAACGGCTGCCGCCCTGGCGATCGCCATCGGCGCGGAGACAACGCCCATTGTCGCCGTCGTCTGTCTGCTGGTGGCGGTGCTGTGGGTCTGGCACGGACGCGAGTTCGCAGCCGCGGCACGCGCATTCGCCCTGGCGATTACGATCGGTGTAACGGTCTTCTTCTTCGCTACCGTCCCGCCGAGCCGTTATGGCGAGGTCACTTGCGACAGCCTCTCGGTCGGCTATTACGGGATTGCCGCAGCCGGCGGTGCATTGCTGTTCCTTTCGGCGTTGCTCGCGAGCGGAGCTCGCCGTGAGTTGCGTTTCGCCGTGCTTGCAGGCAACGGCGTGATCGTGGCTGCGACGGCGCTCGTCCTCGCACCGCAGTGCCTGCGCAATCCCCTTGCCGATCTCGATCCGTTGCTGGTCAAGCTCTGGCTGTCCAATGTGATCGAAGCACAATCCGTGCTCAGCGAGCTGAGCAGCGAGCCTGGGACCTTCGGTGGCTTCTATGCAGTCGGCTTCTTCGCCCTGATGGTTTGCCTTTCGCGCATCATGCTGCGCGACCGCGTCGAACTGCACGCCATCCTTCTCGCCCTGGTAGCCGCGGCCTGGGGGATCGCCCTGATCCAGGTACGCGGCGCCGTCTTCGCCAACCTTCTGGCAATCCTGCCGCTGGCCGTGCTTGTCTCGGAGCTCCGCCGTCATGCCCATGCCGATCCCGAGAATATGAGCGCCGGCTTCTTCTTTCTCGGCGGCGCCCTGATGGCGGTGCCGAGCGTGTGGGCCTTTCTCGGTGTGCTCACCGTCGAGGGGACGGATGGTGTCGCCAACCGGTTTCGAAGCGGAGGAAGCGTACAGGGGGCGCAGATATCAGCGGATTGCGAAAGCCGTGCCGCTATCGCGCCGATGACGGAAGTGCCGCCGACCACCGTGGCGGCACCCTCGGACAGCGGCTCCGATATCCTGCGGTTCACTGCCCACCGCGTGCTTTCGGCTCCCTACCACCGCAATCAGGGAGGCATGCTGACGGAACTGCATATCGGGCTCGCGACTCCGAGCGAGGCCGTCGCCTTCCTTCGCGGGGCAAAGGTCGGCATGATCGCTTACTGTCCCGGTAACGCACAGACCAAACGTTTGGCGGCGATGAAACCGGACGGCCTCTATGCGGCCCTTGGCCGTGGTGAAATTCCGCCCTACCTCGTAGCCTTGCCGCATGCGGAGGGATCAGGATTTCAGCTCTACAGGGTCGATCTGCCGGCTGAATGACGCAGCCGTGGTTGGATAAACACTCTTCGACCGTCGAAGCCTCGCTTCGAGGCTGATCTTTGCCGTCAATTGGGCTAGTAAGCCTGCATGGCCAATTTTTTCAGTGATGATTCGCCCACCAATCTCACAGAATTCACCGTGTCGGAGCTTTCGGGTTCGATCAAGCGGACGATCGAGAGCGCGTTCGATCATGTCCGGGTACGCGGCGAAATCTCTGGCTATCGCGGGCCCCATTCCTCGGGTCATGCCTATTTCTCCCTGAAGGACGACAAATCCCGCATCGATGCGGTGATCTGGAAGGGCACGTTTTCGAAACTGAAGTACCGCCCGGAAGAGGGCATGGAAGTCATTGCGACCGGCCGCGTCACCACCTTCCCCGGCTCTTCGAAATACCAGATCGTCATCGAGGCACTGGAACCGGCCGGCGCTGGCGCGCTGATGGCGCTGATCGAGGAGCGCAAGCGGCGCCTTGCTGCGGAAGGTCTGTTCGATGCCGCCCGCAAGCAGTTGCTTCCCTACATGCCGAAGGTAATCGGCGTCGTCACCTCGCCGACCGGTGCGGTCATCCGCGATATCCTGCACCGCATCTCCGACCGTTTCCCGGTCCACGTGCTGGTATGGCCGGTGAAGGTGCAGGGCGAAGGCTGCGGTGAGGAGGTCGCAAACGCGATCCACGGCTTCAACGCGATCGACCCGGGCGGGTCCATACCGCGGCCCGATGTTCTGATCGTGGCGCGGGGCGGCGGCAGCCTAGAGGACCTCTGGGGGTTCAACGACGAGATCGTCGTGCGCGCTGCAGCCGAAAGTGCGATCCCGCTGATTTCCGCAGTGGGCCACGAGACGGACTGGACGTTGATCGACTATGCCGCGGATGTGCGGGCGCCGACGCCGACAGGTGCTGCCGAAATGGCAGTACCTGTAAAGGCCGACTTGGAGGCGCAGGTGGCGAATCTTGGCGCAAGGCTCTCCGGCGCCTGCAGCCGCCAGATGGATAATCGGCGACAGGGTCTGCGTTCGCTCGCTCGCGCTCTCCCGTCACTCGACCAGTTGCTGGCACTGCCGCGCCGCCGCTTCGATGAAGCCGCAGGTGGTCTCGGGCGCAGTCTCGAACTCAACACGATGAACAAGCGCCGCAGCTTCGAGCGTACCGCCTCGCGGCTCAGCGCCGACGTGCTGGCAAGACGGATCGTCGAGCGGCGTCAACGTCTCAACGAACGCGCCTCGCTCGCGGAGCGGATTGTCGAGCGCATGGTCGATCGGTTGAGATCCCGGCTCGGGCGCTGCGATGCCGCGCTCACGGCCATGCCCTCGCGGCTGCAGTCGCAGACGGGGCGCGCCCGCGACCGGCTGGCGGGACTGGTCGCCCGCGCCGATGCCGCCGTGACGACGGAGACCCGGCAGCGCCGGCATGCGATCACAGCGCATGACCGCATGCTGCAGTCACTTTCCTACAAGAATGTTCTGATGCGCGGCTACGCCGTCATTCGAGACGCCCGTGATCGTCCGGTGTCCCGAGCCGCCGCACTGACGACGGGGACCGCGATCGCCATCGAATTCGCCGACGGCCGCGTGTCGGCTGTCACCGGAGAACCGGGGGAAGCCGCTGCCGCCTCAGTCAGCGAGGCGAGGACCGCACCTCCGTCGACTAGGTCTCCGAAGAAGAGCGAGCCGCCGACCGGCCAGGGAAACCTTTTCTGACCAGCACGAGGCATTTGTCCCGCCGAGTGGGGGTGACCAGATGTAGCGTGACGCGCGTTCGACCCTTCTCTGTCCACCATCACAACTGCGTGAATATATCTTGCTATAAAGATAAATCGGCGTAAGCATGCCGTTCCCTAAACAGGAGGGCAGAGCCGATGGCGAGATCCACCGACATCACGACAGTTGCCGTTACCGCAATTGCGCCGGCGATATGGGGGAGCACCTATATCGTGACGACGACCATGCTCCCCGCCGGCTACCCCCTGACGGTGGCCATGTTGCGGGCGTTACCGGCGGGGCTCGTCCTGCTTATGCTCGTGCGTCAATTTCCAAGCGGGCTTTGGTGGTGGCGGATGCTGGTGCTCGGCGCGCTCAACTTTACGATCTTTTGGGCTATGCTTTTCGTCTCCGCATACCGGCTCCCCGGTGGTGTCGCTGCGACCGTGGGTGCGGTCCAGCCGTTGATCGTCATAGGGCTCGCTCGTCTCGTGCTGACGACACCGGTGCGCTCGGCCGCCATCATCGCGGGACTTGCGGGGCTTGTCGGTGTCGGCCTTCTGGTGTTGACGCCCAAGGCGGCGCTTGACCCGATCGGTATTGCCGCGGGACTGGGTGGTGCCGTTTCCATGGCGACGGGCACGGTGCTGACGCGTCACTGGCGCCCGCCGGTATCGAGCCTGACGGCGACGGCCTGGCAATTGACGGCGGGCGGTTTGCTTCTGGTGCCCCTTGCCTTCGCGCTGGAGCCGTCTTTGCCCGCACTCTCCTTCACGAATATCGCCGGCATCGCCTATCTCGGACTGATCGGCGCTGCGCTCACCTACATATTGTGGTTTCGGGGTCTCGTGCGGCTGGAGCCGTCGGCGGTCGCCTCTCTGGGCTTTTTGTCGCCGATGGTCGCCACCCTGCTTGGCTGGCTGATTCTCGACCAGGGCCTGTCGCCGATGCAATTCCTCGGGTTCTTAGTCGTGCTGGCAAGCGTCTGGCTCGCTCAACGGGCGACGGCGTCGCCGCTACCGGCGACGAAGTCCGTACCGGCGTCTTGAGGTGACAGCGGAGCGAGTGATGCCGGTCTGCATCAGCGACGGACTTTTCCTCGGTTGATGGGAAGGCCCGCATCGCCGCCATTTAAACGCCCTTCGGACTTCCTATGTGTATCCGTATCGTCAGCAAACACGGAGGCGTTGGCTGCGTTTATGCCGACCATCGCGCGAGGAGTATGAGATCATGAAGCGGATAGCGGGAATAATTCTCACGGGTCTTTCGCTGGCCGTCGGTACGCCTGCACTTGCGGGCGATGCCGAACTCGCGTCGATCCTGTTCGGAAAGGTATACAACGACGGTGTCACGGCGGTGCAGGTCGGTGCGGGCTATCGCTGGAGGAACGGGGATGTTCCGCTCTTCGTGCGACATCCCTCTGCGGCACTCATGCGCGCCGCTCAGGCGGAAGCGGCAAGCGACCCGATCCTCGGCGAGGCGTTGTCGCGGCGTGGCATCGCCCTGCACAATGTCATCTGGGTCCAGACCGCGATGAACGGCGGCCGGATCATCTATCACTACTGACGCTCGAGCTCTCGAGGCGGCGAAGTGCGCGCTTCTGCCGCCTGCCGAAAGCGATTGCAGCCTCAGGCCCACTCGCCTCTGCGCATCACCGGCACGCGGCTTCCGTCAATCCTGACGCCATCGATGTCGACCTTGTCCGAGCCGATCATCCAGTCGATGTGGATCAGCGAGGAATTGCCACCCTGTGCCGCGATCTGATCTTGTGTCAGTGAGGCGCCATCGAGGAAGCACTTGGAGTAGCACTGGCCAAGCGCGATGTGGCAGGAGGCATTCTCGTCGAACAGCGTGTTGTAGAACAGGATGCCGGAGGCCGAGATCGGCGAGGAATGCGGCACCAGCGCCACTTCGCCGAGTCGGCGGGCGCCTTCGTCGGTGTCGAGCACCTTCAGCAGGACCTCCTCGCCCTTCGAGGCCTTCGCCTCGACGACACGGCCGCCCTCGAACCGAACCTGAATTTCGTCGATCAGCGTGCCCTGGTGCGACAGCGGCTTGGTGCTTGACACATGGCCTTCTACCTTCAGCGCGTGCGGCGTGGTGAAGACCTCTTCAGTCGGAATGTTCGGGTTGCAGGTGACGCCGTTCTTGGCGACCGACGCGCCGCCGTGCCACTCATGGCCATCTGCGAGCCCGACCGTCAGGTCGGTGCCGGGACCGGTGAAATGCAGTGCTGCGAAGCGTTCGCCGTTCAGCCAGGTGGAGCGTTTGTGCAGTTCGGCATTGTGTTCCGCCCACGCGGCCACGGGATCGTCACGATCGACGCGAGAGGCGGCGAAGATCGCATCGGCAAGCCTGCGGACGGCCTCATCGACCGGAAGCCCGGGGAATACGAGCGTCGCCCAGGACGGATTCGGATAGGAGCAGATGTTCCAGTTGATGTCGAAGTTGGAGATGTGCTCCAGCGCCGGCTTGTAGGCGATCGAGTTCGCCTTGTTGGCGCGTGCCACCTTTGCCGGATCCTGGCCGGAGAGCAGCATGGGGTTGTCACCGGCGATCGCCAGCCGTGCGGCGCCGCTGGCGTAGGCTTTCGCCATGCCGTCATAGAGCCAGCCGGCGGCCCGGTCGAAGCTCGCGTCGGGAGCGTGCCGATAACGGGAAAGGGTCGTCTCCTCGTCGGAGTAGAAGGTGGAGACGAGGCTCGCGCCCGCCATGTAGGCGTGCTTGGTGATGAGCCGGACGAGCGGCATGGCAGCGAGCGGTGCAGTCATGACCAGTTCTTGGTCCTTCTGCAGGTTCAAGCCAACTTTGACGGCCACTTCGGCCAGCTTTTCGAGCTTTGCCGGAT
Source organism: Ciceribacter lividus (assembly GCF_003337715.1). Classification (GTDB taxonomy): domain Bacteria; phylum Pseudomonadota; class Alphaproteobacteria; order Rhizobiales; family Rhizobiaceae; genus Allorhizobium; species Allorhizobium lividum. The sequence goes on along the minus strand of NZ_QPIX01000007.1, from coordinate 91,535 downwards.
CGACTGTGCTGTTGAAATCGGGCGCGATTGTCATGGGAACCTGCCATTCTGTTGGAACATGTCACACGAAGACTTAGAGGTCTTTGCGGCGAAATTGAAGTGTGCGTAAGGCCCCGGAACGACTCATCGCCTGTCTCGGCCAGACAAGAGGGTCCTCGTCACGCGATCACGGCGGCGGCGATCGCCTTGAGTGCTCGCTGGGCGTCCTTCGGATCGAGGCGGAGCTGCACGCCGCGCTGGCCACCATTGATGTAGACATGCGGCTCGGCGAGTGCACTCTCCTCGATGGCGGTCGGCACGACCCTCTTCTGGCCGAAGGGACTGATCCCGCCGACGTGATAGCCGGTGAGTCGCTCGGCATCTGCCGGCTTCATCATCGCCGCCGACTTGCCGCCGAAGGCAGCGGCGAGCTTCTTCATGCTGACCTCACGGTCAGAGGGCACGACGACGCAGGCCGGTTTTCCGTCGACCTCGGCCATCAGCGTCTTCAGCACGCGACGCGGCTCCTCGCCGATCGCCTCAGCCGCCTGGAGACCGATGCGTTCGGCGTCCGGATCGTAGTCATAGAGGTGAACGGAAAAGGCGATGCCCGCTCTTGCCAGTGCCTGAGTTGCGCGCGTGGTTTTCGACATCGAGAACCTCAGCCGGCGAAGAAATTGTCATAGAGGTCCGGCTTGAAGCCGACGAGCACACGTCCCTCGGTCTCCAGGACCGGCCGCTTGATCATCGATGGTTGCTCAAGCATCAACGCGATCGCCCGCTCTCGGTCAATATTGCCCTTTTCCGCCTCCGGCAACTTGCGGAACGTCGTTCCGGCACGGTTCAGCACGGTTTCCCAGCCGGCGGCGTCGCACCACCGCTCGACACTGCCGCGGTCAATCCCGGACGATTTGTAATCGTGAAAGGCGTAGTCGATGCCCTGTTCATCCAGCCAGGTCCGCGCCTTCTTCATGGTGTCGCAGTTCTTGATGCCGTAGAGCGTAACTCGCATGTGCCGTCCTGCTGCGCCTTCGGGCCGGTCGCCGTCCCGATTCTGATGGCCAAGGCATAGCAAAACGTCGCGGCCTTTCAAATGACCGGAACGACAGGAAACGGCTTTGACAGTGTTGCCCGTTTGCGCCTCAATACTCGACGACGTGGGTGAAGGGAGGATTGCCGACCATGGCAAAGATCATGCTGAAGCGCGTCTATGAGCCCGCGGCCGATACGGACGGAACGCGCATTCTTGTCGACCGGCTCTGGCCCCGCGGGATCGCCAAGGAAAAGGCAGGCATCGATCTCTGGCTGAAGGACATTGCCCCGAGTGACGCGTTGCGCAAGCGGTTCCACGGCAAACCGGAAGACTGGGAGGAGTTCCGCGCCGCCTATTTCGCCGAGCTGAAGGCGCCTGCGGCAAAGTCCGCCGCGGATGTCCTCCGCAATCATCAGGACGAGGGACCGATCACGCTGCTCTACGCCGCGCGCGACGAGGTGCACAACAACGCCGTCGCCCTGAGGGACTGGCTTGCCGGGAACACCTGACGAACTTTGTCCGCGCTGATGCTGGAAAGTTGGCGTAAAATGTCCCATCTTCGTCAGGAAAGGCGATTTTTCTTTTTGCGAATGTCGGTAGGCTTTCTTTATGTTCAACACATGGAGATGCATGAAATGTCCGCACATGAAGTCGCCCTGATCGTGATCGACGTCCAGGAGTCCTTTCGGCACCGGCCGTATTTCCGGGAAGACGGCCTCGCCGGCTATATTGCCCGCCAGCAGGCGCTGATCGATGGCGCCAAGGCTGCGGGCGTTCCGGTGGTGCAGATCTTCCACGTCGAGGACGAAGGGCCGTTCTCGGAGGCATCCGGCAACGTCACGACGTTGAAGCCGCTGACAATCCAGCCGGATGCGGTCTTTCGCAAGCGGCGGCACAGCGCGCTCGTCGGCAGCGGTCTTGATGTCTGGCTCGTTCGGAACGGCATCCGCAAGGTGATCATATCCGGTATCCGCACCGAGCAGTGCTGCGAAACCACGACGCGCCACGCCTCCGACCTCGGCTACGCTGTCGATTATGTCAGCGAGGCGACGCTCACCTTCCCGATGACGGACGCCGGCGGCCGCGAGTGGAGCGCCGAAGAGATCCGCGCCCGCACCGAGCTCGTGCTTGCGGGCCGCTTCGCCCGCATCGCCACCGTCCAGGAAGCCCTTTCCGGTCTTGCCGAGAAGGTTGCCGCATGACAATCGACACGCAGCATCGCAGGGATGTTCCGGTCTATATGGTCGTGCCACCCCGCGCGCTGCTCCTCGATGTCGCCGGTCCGATGGAAGTGCTGCGCAAGGCCAACCTCGTCCAGGACAAGGTACATTTCTCCGTTCACTATATCGGCCCGGCGCCGGCGGTCGGGAGCTCGATCGGTCTGCATCTTGCGGCGATCGAGCCTCTGCCGGACAATCTGCCAGAAGGTTCGCTGGTGGTTGTCTCGGGTGCTGCCGACAAGCCGCTCGGCCAAGCCTTCAACAGCCGCGACGAAGACGCTCGGCTCGAAGCGGCAATCGTCGCCTGGCTGAAACGTGCCGTTGGTCCCGGCCGGAGGCTTGTCTCGATCTGTTCGGGCGCGTTGCTCGCTGCCCGCGCCGGGCTTCTCGATGGTTACGACTGCACCACCCACCACGAGACCACGTCCGAGTTGATCCGGCTCGCGCCGACGGCGCGGGTGAAGGAGAACCGCTTGTATGTCGAGGACGGAGAGCGGCTGACGAGTGCCGGGATCACCGCCGGCATCGACCTCATGCTGCACATCGTGGCCAAGGAGGCGGGGCACGCGACGGCGCTCGCCGTCGCCCGTTATCTCGTCGTCTACTTGCGGCGCGGTGGTGCCGATCCTCAGATCTCGCCCTGGCTCGAGGGGCGCAATCACATTCATCCGGCGATCCATCGCGCGCAGGACGCCGTGGCGACCGATCCCGCGCGGGACTGGTCGGTCGACGAACTCGCCCGCGTGGCGGCTACGAGTCCTCGGAATCTCTCGCGCCTGTTCAATGAGCATACGGGGATGAGCGTCAGCGATTATGTCAACCGCATGCGTATCGCCCTGGCGCACGAGCTCGTGGTAGGCACGCGGCTCGACATGGAAAGCGTGGCGGAGCGGGCGGGCTTCGCGTCGACGCGACAGTTCCGTCGCGCCTGGAACCGCCTGCATTCTGCACCTCCGAGCCGCGCCAGGAAATTGCCGCGCGAGCGTGACCGCGCGTAACGCAGAGAAAATGCCTCCGCAGTTACTGTCCGGCCGCCGCGCTTCATATTCGCCAGACAAGGGATCCGCCGGTCATGCCGGCGCCCGCGGCACTCAAGAGCAGGGTTTCTCCGCGCGCGAGGGGATGATTCCGATGGCTGATCGAGAGCGAAAGCGGGATCGTTGCCGCCGACGAATTGCCGAATTCGGCGATCGTCTCGACGGTCCTGTCCTTTCCGATCGCGAGCTTTTCGCAAAGCGCGTCCGTCATGCGGGCATTCGCCTGATGGGGAATGAAGCGGGTCACGTCGGTCATTTGCAGCCTCGCATGTGCGACGGCCGCCGTGGCCGTTTCCGACATCATCCTGACGGCGGAAGCGAAAACGGCTTTTCCGTCGCGAATGCTCATCCGGCACTGGTCGTCCGGAAGGTCCGGCCGGAAAGGTAGCGAGCTGCCTCCCGCCGGGATTCCGATCAGGCCGTACTGGCTGCCGTCGCTGGCAAGATCGAGGGAGAGCAATCCTCGGTCGGTGTCATCCGAAGGCGCAAGTACGACGGCACCGGCCGCGTCGGCGAAGAGGACGGCTGATGCCCGTTCATCGGGGTTGATCCGGCGGCTCAGGATATTCGCCGCGACCACCAGCACCGGTCTGCCATGGCGCACCACGTGGCTGTCGGCCAGTGCCAGCGCCTGCAGGAACCCGGTGCAGGCCCCGGCAAGATCCACCGCGCCGCAACGGGTAAGCCCGAGGTTGTAAGCGAGCAACGGAGCAGACGGCGGCAGCAGATGATCGGGTGTGGAGGTGGCAAGCAGCGTCAGGCCGATGTCGCGCCGGTCCACGTCGGCGCTCAAGAGTGCATCCTCAGCCGCCCGGGCCGCAAGCGCGGTCAGGCTATCCTGCGGCTCCGCCCAACGGCGGCGCCTTATGCCGGTTCGCCTCGCGATCCAGCCGGCCTCCAGGCCGAGCCGATGTTCGATCTCGCAATTCTCGACGATGCGTTCGGGAACGCTGTGGCCGAAACCGGCCATCCGGCTCGACCGCATCATCGGTCGGCGCTCCGGATCAGGTCGACGCACTCGTCGATTGCGGCATAGGCACGGTCGAGTTCTTCGGCGGACGAGCAGTAGGGTGGCATCAGGTAGATGACATTGCCGAGCGGGCGGATGAGCAGTCCTCTTTCGCGAAACAGCCGACGCAATCTCGGCCCGACGTCGGAGAGGTAGCCGGTCGTCTCCGTTGCGAAATTCAGAGCCGTAATGGTGCCGATCTGCCGCACGTCCGAGAAACGCGGATCGTTTTGGAAACGTGCGAGCTTCTTGCTCTGCCTCTCGGCCAATGCGGCTATACGCGCCTGCACAGGCTTTTGCCGCCAGATGTCGACATTGGCCGATGCCGCCGCGCAGGCGATCGGATTGGCGGTATAGGAGCTGGAATGAAAGAATGTCCGGCTTCGATCCGTCGAGCGGTGCGCGTCGAAGATCTCCGGTTTGCTGAGCGTGGCGGCAAGCGGCAGTGCGCCGCCCGTGAGCCCCTTCGACGTGCAGAGAATGTCCGGCGTGATACCGGCCTGTTCGCAGGCGAACAACGTGCCGGTGCGGCCCCAGCCGGTCATGACCTCGTCCGCGATCAGGAGCGCGCCGGAACGGCTGGCGATGGCGGCGATCTCGGTCAGAACCGACGGGGCATAGAGCTTCATCCCGCCGGCACCGAGAACCAGGGGCTCGACGAGTACGGCAGCCACGTCGCCACCGCGACAGAGCTGCTCCAGCGCGTCGAGCGTCTGCTGTTCGTGACCGGCCGCGGGAAAGGGGAGTCGGCCGACATCGAACAGCAGGGGCTGGTAGGGGGCGTTGAACACGCCGCGCTCACCGACCGACATCGCGCCGACCGTGTCGCCGTGGTAGCTGTGTTCCATGACGACGATCCTGGCCTTTCGCTCGCCGCGGTGATGGAAATAACCAAGCGCCATCTTGATGGCGACCTCCACCGCGGTGGAGCCGCTGTCGGAGTAGAAGACATGGGTGAGCCCGTCGGGCGCCAATTCGATCAGGCCGGCCGCAAGTTTCTCGGCCGGTTCGTGGCTGTACTCGGCGAAGATGATCTGGTCGAACTTGTCGGTCGCTTCGCGGATTGCCGCCATGATTGCCGGGTGGCGATGGCCATGGGTAATCACCCACCAGGAGGAAATCCCGTCGAAAATTCGCTGCCCATCCTCGTCGATCAGGCTGGAGCCCTCGGTCCTTGCGATCCGCTTGAAGGGTTGCTCCAGACCGTGCTGGGTAAAGGGGTGCCAGACAGGCGACGATTTCGCAGCGTTCATGGTCTGCTCTCCGGCTCGAAGATCGAAAGGTCGAAGTGGTCGTGAAAGGCGCGGGCGAGCGTCGACGGATTCGGATCAGTAAGGAACGGCATTCGCCCGAGGCGCCGAACCCGTCCGAGGTGAACGATTGTTTCTTCCACGTGCTCCTCCGGCTCGCCGATAAACGCGACGCCGAGAACCGGAATCTGCCGCGACCGCAGAGCCTCGATCGAAAGGAGGGTGTGATTGATTGTCCCGAGACGCGTCCGGGCACAGAGGATGACGCGATGCCCCCAACGCGCGAAGACTTCGATGAAGAGCCGGTCCGGGGTCAGCGGAACCATCAGGCCACCTGCGCCCTCGATCACCAGTGGGCCATCGACCGCCGGAGGATCGATCGCGTCCGGATGGATACTGGCGCCATCGATTTCAGCTGCGATGTGCGGCGAAGCCGGCGTGCGAAGCCGCCAGAGCTCCGGCAGGATGCGGTTCTGCGCGAGTCCCCCGAGTCGGGCGACGGTTTGACTGTCCGTTTCATCATCGAGGCCGGATTGGATGGGCTTCCAGTAAAAGCCGTCGAGTGCGGCCGTCAGCGCGGCGGAGAAGACCGTCTTGCCGATCCCGGTGTCGGTGCCGGTGACGACGTAGCGCGCGCTCACGACGATATCTCCGCAAGTGCGGCGGCAAGATGATCGAAGAGCGCGCGGACGTCATCCTCTTTGACATTGCAGGTGATCGAGATGCGCAGTCGCGCCGTTCCGGCCGGGACGGTTGGCGGTCGAATTGCCCGCACGTCGAAGCCATCCCGCCTCAGTCGCTCGGCAAGAGCGACAGCCCGGCCGTTCGAGCCGACGACAACCGGCTGGATCTGGGAACCACTCGATGCGCCGAGGAGACCGGCGCTGAGCCCGTCGGCAAGACGAACGAGGCGGTGGAGGCGCTGTCGTCTTTCCGGTTCCTCGCGGAGTATTCTGAGAGCCTCGCGGAGAGAGGCCGCCTGAAGCGGCGATGGCGCGGTCGAATAGATGAAGGGCTTGGCATGGTTGACGAGATAATCGATCAGAATGCCGCTTCCGGCGACAAGAGCGCCGGATCCGCCGAGGGCCTTGCCGCAGGTATGAAGGACAAGGACATTCTCCCGTCCCTCGAAATCTGTGGCAAAGCCGCGGCCATCCGGTCCCCATACGCCGCTCGCATGGGCCTCATCAACGAAGAGAAATCCGTCGTGACGATCGGCGACTGCCATCAAGTCCTGAAGTGGCGCGCGGTCGCCGTCCATCGAATAGAGGCTCTCGACCACGATCCAGGGAGTGCCGATGCCGCCGCCCTGTCGCCAGCGACGGATCGCCTCCTCGCAGGCCTCGGCATCATTGTGCCGAACGGCCACGCCTTCTGCCCGTCCCGCCTTGAGCCCCGCATGTGCGCTCGCATGAATGAGGGCGTCGTACAGCACGAGATCGCCGCGCTGCGGCAATGTGGAGAGGACAGCAAGATTGGCGGCGTAACCGCTCCCGAAATAGAGCGCTCGTTCGCTGCCGAAGAAGGCTGCTGCCTCGGCCTCCAGTGCCTCATGTTCCTCGTGATTGCCGCGCAGCAGCCGTGACCCGCCGGCGCCGAGCGGTACGCCACGCTCCAAGGCTGCCATCGTTGCGGCCGCCAGCCTCGGACAGGCGGCGAGGCCGAGATAGTCATTGGACGAGAAGTCGACGCCGGCCTCGGCGCAGAGCCGGCGGCGGCGATCCTTCTGTTCGAGCTGCCTGAGCTTGGTGTCGTAGCGAGCCAGCTGCTCGAGCATCAGCGGTTGTCCTCGGCCGTCAGGCCCAGCCGGCGGAAGAGGCTTCGGTCCTTGTCCTCCCCGGGATTGGCCGCCGTCAGCAGGGTGTCCCCGACGAAGATCGAATTCGCACCAGCGAAAAAGCAGAGAGCCTGCAGCTCGTCCGACATGTCGCTACGCCCGGCCGACAGGCGCACATGAGACCGGGGCATTAGCAACCGGGCAAGGGCGACGATGCGGACGAATGCGATCGGATCGACCGGCGCCGCATCGGCCATTTTTGTGCCCGGTACCGGAATGAGCATGTTGATCGGCACGCTCTCCGGCGGAGACGGCAGGTTCGCGAGCGTGACCAACATGTCGATGCGGTCGTCCTCGCTTTCACCGAGCCCCATGATCCCGCCGCTGCAGACCTTGATGCCTGCCTCTCGGACATGGGCGAGCGTTTCCAGCCGCTCTTCGAATCGACGGGTCGCGATGACTTCGGGGTAGAAGCGTTCGGAGGTGTCGACGTTGTGGTTGTAGTAGTCGAGGCCTGCTTCGGCGAAGGTCTGCGCCTGTTCGGGCGACAACATTCCGAGCGTCATGCAGGTTTCGAGGCCGAGTGCTTTGACCCCTTTCACCATGGCGACGATCGCCGCCTCGTCGCGGGCCTTCGGGCTACGCCAGGCGGCTCCCATGCAGTAGCGCGTCGCTCCGGCGTCCTTCGCCTCTTGCGCCTCGGAGAGCACCTGCTCGCAAGAGAGCAGTTTCGAGGCCTTCAGGCCGGCCTCGTGATGCGACGACTGGCTGCAGTAGCCGCAATCTTCGGGACAGCCACCCGTCTTGATGTTGATGAGCTTGCTGAACTGCAGCCGGTTGGGATCGAAATTTTCACGGTGAAGGCTGTGCGCCTGAAAGAGCAGATCGTTGAATGGCTGCAGGTAGAGGGCGCGGGCGTCCTCGAACGTCCAGGCCGGACCTGAGCCATCGATGGCTGTGTTCTGTTGCCGGTTCAGATCGTGCATGGCTGCATCTCCGCGTATTTTCCAACGTCGAGGCTTGGCAAATAATAGATTATCTATTAAATCTCCTCATGGAGTCAGGCTGTCTGCAAAATCGCGGACCGTCAACGACAATTAATATAGATTATCTATGAGGCAACGATGGCGGAGACGGTCGCGGAACGCATCGCGAGAGTGTTGGGCGAGCGGATCGTTGCCGGGGAACTGCTTCCGGGCTCGCCTCTGCGTCAGGATAGGATTGCGGAGGAATTCGAGGCGAGCCATGTACCGGCGAGGGAGGCTTTCCAGCTGCTGAGGTCACGCGGGCTAGTCGTCGCCGAGCCTCGCCGAGGGGTCCGGGTCGCGCCGCTGGATCCTGCTGCGATCCAGGAGACGGTCGAGATCAGGGCGGCACTGGAAAGTCTTGCACTCACCTTTGCGGGGCCCCGCATGAACGCGGCCTGCCTCGAGCGGATTGAGAAGGCGCTCATCGCGGCCGATCAGGCGCAGACCATGGTGGAGTGGGAGCAAGCCAATCGCGTATTCCACCGCGAACTCGTCGCGCCGTGCCGGATGCCGAAGCTCCTTTCGATGCTCGACGATCTTCAGCTTGCCAATTCGCGGATCATATTCTCGGCAACCCGCTCGGCCGGCTGGCAGCCGGGCTCCAGCCTTGCGCATCGTCAGATCGTGAATGCCCTGAAGAAGAAGGAGTTCGACCGCGCGGCGACCATGCTGCGCAACCATATCCGCGGGCTCGAACGCGCGACGTGAGACGTCGCGCGACAGCGGCGAGGTTTGCTCAGGCGCCTTGTGCGGCTAGCCGCCCGCGCCGTCGACAGCTTTCTTCGCTCTCTCCGCAGCGGCCTCCGCATCGATGATGGCCTGAACGGCTTCCTCGCGACCGGCTGCCGCATGGCTTCGGGCCATCTGGGCAAAACTTGCGGACATTTGAGCAGAAGACTGCGCAGTGGCACGGAACTTCAACGCCGCAGGCAAGTCACCCTTTGCCTCCGCCTCCTGTGCCCCTCGAGCCATCTCTTCAGCGCTGATTGCCAACTGGTTGGCAGTCGCCGCGAGATGCATGGCCAGCTGGGCTTCGTTCAGGGTGGCGACAGTCGACGTTTCAGCTGTATTCATAAAGGTCTTTTTCCAGTCCAATGCGGCAATAAGGTCACCGCAATGCTCCTGTACGAATGCCTGGAACCGGGCCGTCATTTGGCCCATTGTCTCGGCATCGGACTCAGCGGTGCGCGCCGCCCTTCCAAGTTCCACGCCGTAGCTGACACCGAGCTTGAAGCCCTCCTTGAGGCCCTCGCCGTATCCGAGGCGTTCGTCGGCCGACGTAAGCTCTTCCGGAGTGGGAACCATCTGCAGGACGCTTGAGGGGTCCTTCACGGAGCTCAGGGACAAATCGTGGTATCCGTCGACCACGCCGCGCAGCCATCCAGGGTAGGACCCCTCGCATGCACCCCGGTGGAATTGTGGGCTGTCTCGATCGGCGAAGGCGGCGGCCGCTCCCAGAATGTTCGCGCAGAGGATGACAAGGACCGCAAGAGAAGCGGCGCTTATGCCGCGAATGATTGTCACCTTTCGCTCGATCTGCCGCGCCATGCCGGCCGCCCTCGCTCGATGCGCACCTACTCGAAGAACGGCTGAACTGTACACGCTGACATTGCGGCCTGCGTTGACATGCGTCAACTTTGGCGATCGAAGGCTGATCGTCTCACGCAGACGGTGTGACGTACGGGCAAGCGTTCACGAAGACCGGGTTCGGCAGGAATATCCTTCCCGCCGACTACCCGGGATCTGTGTTATTTCATTCCCACTCGATTGTGCCCGGCGGCTTCGAGGTCACGTCGTAGACGACGCGGTTGATGCCGCGGACTTCGTTGATGATGCGGGTTGCCGCACGGCCCAGGAATTCCATGTCGTAGTGGTAGAAATCGGCGGTCATGCCATCGACCGAGGTCACGGCCCGAAGCGCGCAGACGAATTCGTAGGTGCGGCCGTCGCCCATGACGCCGACGGTCTGCACCGGCAGCAGCACGGCGAAGGCCTGCCAGATCGCGTCATAGAGACCAGCCTTGCGGATTTCGTCGAGATAGATCGCATCGGCTTCGCGCAGGATGTCGAGCTTCTCGCGGGTGACGCCGCCGGGGCAGCGGATGGCGAGGCCCGGACCCGGGAAAGGATGACGGCCGATGAAGGAGTCGGGCAGGCCGAGCTCCTTGCCGAGTACGCGGACTTCGTCCTTGAAGAGTTCGCGCAGCGGCTCCACCAGTTGCATCTTCATGCGCTCCGGCAGGCCGCCGACATTGTGGTGCGATTTGATCGTCACCGACGGTCCGCCGGTGAAGGAAACGCTTTCGATGACGTCAGGGTAGAGCGTGCCCTGGCCCAGGAAGTCGGCGCCGCCAAGCTTCTTGGCCTCTTCCTCGAAGGTTTCGATGAAGAGCCGGCCGATGATCTTGCGTTTGGTTTCCGGGTCGGAAACGCCTTCCAGCTCGCCGACGAACCTGTCGACGGCATCGACGTGAATGAGGTGCAGGTTATAGTGCTCGCGGAACATGGCGACCACGTCGGCCGCCTCGTTCTTGCGCATCAGCCCGTGGTCGACCAGGATGCAGGTGAGCTGGTCGCCGACCGCTTCGTGGATCAGCAGTGCCGCGACGGAGCTGTCGACGCCGCCCGAGAGGGCGCAGATGACCCGCTTGTCGCCGACCTGGTCGCGGATGGCCTGAACGGCTTTGGCGCGATAGGCCGACATCGTCCAGTCGCCCTTGATGCCGGCGACGTTGTGGATGAAGTTGGCGATCAGCTTGGCACCGTCAGGCGTGTGCACGACTTCCGGATGGAACTGCACGGCGTAATACTTACGCTTCTCGTCGGCGATGAAGGCGAAGGGAGCGTTGGCGGAGGTCGCGACCACTTCGAAGCCGGGGGGCAATGCGGTTACGCGGTCGCCATGGGACATCCAGACCTGGTGGCGAGAGCCGGTGGGCCAGAGACCCTCGAAGAGTGCGCAGTCCTTCTCGATATCGAGAAACGCGCGGCCGAACTCCCGGTGATGTCCGCCCTCGACCTTGCCGCCGAGCTGCACGCAGATCGTCTGTTGCCCATAGCAAATGCCGAAGATTGGAACGCCGCTGTCGAAGACGACCTGCGGTACGCGAGGGCTTCCCTCTTCAAGCGTCGAGGCCGGGCTCCCCGAGAGGATCACCGCCTTCGGCTTCAGCCGCGCAAAGCCTTCGTCTGCAGATTGGAACGGAACGATCTCGCAATAGACGCCCGCCTCGCGGACGCGCCGGGCGATGAGCTGCGTCACCTGGCTGCCGAAATCGATGATGAGAACGCTGTCGGGATGAGCTGTCTGGGTCATGTCGAGCCTTTAATGAAAACCGCCCGTTCTGGCAATTGCTGATTTGCCGCAGATCCGGAAAATTTCGCAGTACGCCGCGTCGACTTCAGAACCAGAAGAGGCCGTCCTCGAGTGTCGCAAGCAGCGTGTCGACGCTGCCGGCGAGCTTCTGGTCGATGACGTGCAGGTATTCCGTCCAGTCGCCGACGTGGCGAAGCTCATCCTTCCCGTCGGAAATCCCCCGAAGGCCGATCAGTGGCAGGCCGAACGTGCTGCACACGCGAAAGACCGCAAAGGTTTCCATGTCGACCATGTCGGCACCGATGGCGTGATAGGCGTCTCCCGAAACGATGTTGGCGCCGGTCGAAAGGCTGGCTGTCGGAATGCCGGGAATGCGCAATGGGAGGTCGATGACCGCGGGAAGGTCGAGAAATGGCGTGCGGCCCTTCTCGAAGCCGAGCGGCGAGGCATCCATGTCGCGATAGGAGACCGACCCGACCTGATAAATCCCCGTCTGCTCGAGAGTGTTCGAACCGGCGGAGCCGAGCGAGACGACGAGATCCGGAAGCGTCTTTGCCGCCTCCAGCGCGGAGACGGCTCGGGTCAGCGCGAGCGTGGCCTCAACCGGGCCGACGCCTGTCATCAGGGGGTCGAAGCGCGACCGCAGGAAAGGACCATACTCCGCCTCCGCGGCCATCACGAAGAGGATCGACTTGCCGCTAACCGTTTTCAGCTCGAACGTCACCCGGTGATCCCCTCCCGTCCACGCACGACCATCAGCGTGCTGGTCATGGACGCGATCAGCTTGGCCGGGCCGTCGCCGACCGCGTAACCGCGACCGTCTGCAACAATGATCGTGCTGCCCGGCTTGGTGATTTCGCCGCGGAACAGGAACCGGTCGCCGCGTCCCGGCGACATCAGGTTGACCTTGAACTCTATCGTGAGCAGTGAGGCGTCCGGGGCAATGACGGTGTAGGCGGCATAGCTGCAGGCGCTGTCAAGCGCGGCCGAGATGACGCCCGCATGCAGGATGCCGTGTTGCTGCGTGAGTTTTATGTCGAACGGCAGCTCGATTTCGACCACTCCCTGCGAGATGCGGGTGAGCTCGGCACCGAGCGTCTCCATCGCGCCTTGCCGCGCGAAGCTTTGCCGGATGCGTTCGTGCACGTCCTCGCTGTCTATGTCACTCATTTGTCGCCATTCCCCTTGAGAGGCGCGAAATTGGCACGCTCTCAACAGGCAGGCAAGCCGCCGGCAACGAGAAAATCAGTTGAGCACGAAGAGCGAAAGATTGAGAAGCGAGGCAAAGCCGACCCAGGCCGCATACGGTATGAAAAGCAGGCCCGAAGGTCGGTCGACATCCCAGGTCTTGGCGATGAAAGCGAGAATCAGGGTGAGAAGTGGCAGGATAACGACGAGGCCGAGAGCCGGGCTTTGCAGACCGAAGAAGGAGGGGGACCACAAGAGGTTGAATATCATCTGGCCGAACCAGAGCTGCATTGCCGCGGAAGCGGGGGCTCTTAGCCACATTCGGGCACCGGCGATCGCGATCAGCACGTAAAGCGTGGTCCAGACCGGACCGAAGACGTAGGCGGGCGGATTGAACGGCGGCTTGTCGAGCGACTGATACCACTCGTCCGGAAGGTTCGCGAGACCGGAGAGCAGGCCGAAACCGAGCGTAACGACGATGAAGACGAGATGGATCAGAAGCGAGCGCATGATGAAGATGTAGGGCGCGATCGGCTTCATCCAAGGTCAAAGCGTGCTGAGACGGACGATATGCTGGTCCCAGGCGACGGCGCTCTGTGTTCGCCCAAAATGCCCATTGTAAGACGATACGGCAAAGCCGCCCGCGCCGGGCGCGATGCCCGCCGCGTCGGCGATCCGCATCTGTCGCAGGATCGTGCCCTTGGTGCCGTCGAGCGTCACCGCGACGCCGCCTTTTGGTGAGGTGAGGCCGACGACGTTGTCGCGACGGTTAACCGCGATCGCGCCGACGTAATTTGCGAGCCCTTCTGTCGTCTCCTCCGGCAGATCGACGAATCGAAGTTCCTCGCCGTGGCCGAAATAGCCTACGAGCGGTGGAAGGTCGTTGCGCGGGCCTTCGTATTGGCAGGCAAACCAGATGCGGCCGTTGTCCGCGAGCGCAAGATGGCGGGTCGAAAGTTGGCGAAGGTTCTCCGGCAATACGTGCTTTTCGACGAGCGCCCCGGTTCTCGCGTCGCTGATGACGAGGCTCGGCAACATATGATCGAGATTGAGCTTCGTTCGTCCGAAATCGGGGTGGGTCTCGATGCCGCCATTGGCGATGATGAGCAGTCGACCGTCGCCACTCACCGTCATATCGTGTGTTCCGACGCCATGGGCCGGAACTTCGCCGAGACGGGAAAAGCCGTTCGTCGCGTCATAAACGCCGATGACGCCGCGATTGTTGTCGAAGTCGTTCTCGCAGGCATAGAGGACGCGCCCGTCCGGCGAGAAACCGCCATGGCCGAAAAAGTGCCGGTTATCCCCACAAGCGAAGACAGTCGGCTCCATGTCCGTCTTCGGATCGACGGCCATCGCGAAGGTGCCGGGCCGTCTCGCGAAGGCGACCACCCTGCCGGATGCCGCGCAAGAGGTCAGTCCATGCACGCGTCCGGGAAGATCCATCTGCGTGATGATCTCGCCTTTCTCGCTCAGGAGAGCCAGACAGTATGTACTGTCGGGCGCGCGGAAACCCGACGCGAAGACGGCGTCGGTGCGATCGAGCGCGAGGGCTGCCCTGGAGGACAGTCCTGCCAGGAACGCAGCTCCTGCAGCCTTGACGAAGCTGCGACGGTCGATGAGCGCACTTTTCCGCACGATCAGTCTCCGTCCGAGAAGGAGAAGCCTGCGCCGAGACCGAGTGCGCCGCCAAAATCGTCGTTGAGCCGCAGGATCAGGTCTTTGCTGTTCAGCAGCAGGAAATCGAGTTTGGAGCGCTGTTCCGGTGATGTGACGGACACCTCGACATCGGCATCGACGGCTCCGGCAGCGCGACTCAGCGATTTGAGCACGAAATCAATGGAGTTGACGATCGAACGGGAATCGGGATCGAGGAGTTTGTCCATGTCCGACTGGTCGATCAACGCGCTGATGCCTTCGAAATTGCCGCGGATGGACGCGAAGGTGAGGCCGGAGCGCCAGAAGATCGCCTGCCGAGGCGACGTCCTGGCATCCTCTCCCTTGTAGAATGTCTCGATGCGCTGGTCGCGCACGGCCTCGGCACCGTGGACGAGGATGCCGAGAAGGGTGGTCACCGCCTCGCGGTCGTCCCGGAAGTACGGATTGTCGGCGCCCGGATGTTTCCAGGCATTCTGAATGCCGGTCGGCTCGTCCCATTCCTGGGCAAGCTCGCTGCCGAGATGCGCGAGATTTCCGGCGATCGCCGCTCCGTAGCGGCAACGAAAGCCGTTCGCCTCCTGCAAAAGGAGTTCGGAACCGGTGCCGTAGAGCACGAATTCCGCTGCCCCGAGGCCCTGCATGGCGACGCTCTTCTCCCTAAGTGTTTCGACTCTGGTCGCGCGCTCATCCGGCTTGGCAAGCACTGCCTGCACCTGCTTGAGGCCGGTGCCCTTGCGATCGGGATAGAATAGAATGCGCTCGAAGCGGTTGGCCTCGATCGCCGGCCCGACACGGACGATCTCGATTTTCGACCAGGCCTCGACGCTCTTGCCGAAGGCGCCTCGGGCGGCGTCCAATCGCTCCTGCGACGGAGCGGTGCAGAGCACCTGCATCGCCTCTTCGAAGTCTCCAGCCCTGTCCCGAAAGTCCCGGTATCCCGGGCGGATGAAACGATCGACCGCCTTTTCGAGCACGGAGGGTATCGCGTCCGCCTGGAGTGTCGGTATGGACGTCTCCTGCGCGGTCACCGGAAGGCTCAGGGCGAAGAGGGCGGCAATCGAGCGGAACAGGAATTTGATCACAGCGACTCCAGAAATCTGATCAGGTGTTGACGTGCTTCGGGCGTCATTGATGCGAATGCGTTGCGCGCGCTTTCGGCCTCTCCGCCATGCCAGAGGATCGCCTCGGTGAGGTTACGTGCGCGACCATCATGAAGGAAGAAGGTGTGCCCGTTGACCTCGTCGGTCAACCCGATGCCCCATAACGGAGGAGTGCGCCACTCCCGACCTGTGGCATCTCCCACCTGCTGGCCGTCGGCAAGTCCTTCGCCCATGTCATGCAGCAGGAAGTCCGAGTAGGGCCAGATCAACTGGAAGGCTTGGGCCTTGTTGGCAGCGTTGCGCCGTGTCACGTATTTCGGCGTGTGACAGGCGATGCAGCCGGCGCCATAAAACAGAGACTTGCCCTTCAGCACCTCCGGGGCGTCGACGTCACGGCGTGCGGGAACGGCGAGATTTTCCGAATAGAACGTGACGAGATCGAGCACCGGATCGGGCGCTTCGGTATTGCCAAGCCGTGTCTGTACGCCGTTCTGCATGGAGCGGCACTCCTCCTGTGCCTCGGTGCAGTCACCCCAATGGCGCGGGGTGTCCGGCGTGGAGATGCCGAGGTCGCCGGCGAAGGCACTGGAGCTCTGGTCGCGAACCGAGGCGTTCTGCGCCTTCCAGCCGAAGCGTCCGAGTTTCAGCTCGCCGGTGCGATGGTCGCGCGCGCGCGCCGCGCGACCGGAGATGCCGTCACCGTCGCGGTCATCCGGGTCGGCCTTCGCCAAAATGTCGGCGGCGGCGATCGCTTCTATGAGACCCATGCCGATCATCGGATTGGCGATGCGCGGTGAGAGCGTTGTGTCGATGCCGAGCGGCCCGTAGTTGAGGTCCGCGACGCTGTATTGCGGCTTGCGCAGCGTGATGATCTCACCGCCTGCCAGCGTTACCGGCTCCTCGGTGTAGGTGATGACCACCCGGCCCTCCGCGGCGACGCCGGGCACGGCCATGTCCTGAAGCTGGGCGCCGTAGGTAGCATCGGGAAAGTTGACCACCTTGAGATCGGTGACAGCCTGCCGCTCCTCGCTCGTGCGGGCTGGGCGGGCAAGCCTCAGGAACATCGATGTCGCGTCGGCATTGCCTTCCGGTGGCCTGCCGCGCCCGTCCTTCAGGTGGCAGTTCTGGCAGGCGCGCGCGTTGAACAGCGGGCCGAGCCCGTCGGACGCCTGGGTGGAGGAGGGGGAAGAGACCCAGAGCTTTCGAAACAACGCATTGCCGAGCTTGAAGTTCTCTTCTTCCGAAAAGGCGAGGTTGGCGGAGGCGTGGGAGAACGCATCGGGATTGACGGGATTTCGCGACGTTGCCGCGCCACCCGGCATTGCTTCATATCGTTCCGGCTTGGAGAAGTCGGTGGTCGGCCGCGTAATATGCTCGACGCGGGTGATGTCCTCCGCCGAAAGATCGTTGCGCTTCACTTCCGCAGCACCGGCGGGCGGCGCAAACAGCAGTGAGGCGGCGGCGAGAAAAGCCAACCGGTGCCGGGATCGGAGCGAGAAGACGCAGGTTGCTTGCATATGCATGTCGGGCTGCCGGAAAGTCCGGCAGCCCGCCTTCGTCTCATTGGAACACGGCTTCGGGATTGTCGAGGCTGTCGGAGCCTTCGAGCTCGATCGCGCCGAGATCCAGCGAAGCAATGACGCGCTCGATGGTTTTGGTCTGGTCGATCAAGCCGTCGATGGCGGCCTGCACGGTGGCATTGCCTTCTGCATTGCCTTCGCTGATCATCTGATCGTAGACCTCTACCGTCTCGGCGCGTTTGGCCATTGCATTCATGGCCGCGAGTGTCTTCTCGAGCTTTGCCTTCATTTCGGCATCGAGTGCCGGGTCCCTGGCGGCAACCAGTTCGGAAAGCGACGGGCCGGTCATCTTGGTGCCGTCGACGCGGGCGTATTCGCCGGTATAGGCGGATGCGATGCCGATCGCGTCGTTCAGATGCGAGTTGTGGGTGTTGTCGGAGAAGCAATCATGCTCCTCTTCGGGGTCATGCAGCAGCACGCCGAGCTTCATGCGCTCGCCGGCGAGCTCGCCATAGGAAAGCGAACCCATGCCGGTGAGGATAGCGGTAATCCCCGCCTTTGGGTCGGCCTCGACCGCCTTCGTGGCTTCACCATCTGGCTGCCATGCGGCGACCATGTCCTGCAGGTCTGACACGAGCAGGGTCGACGCCGCCTTGAGGTAGGCGGCCCGACGGTCGCAATGACCGTTGGTGCAGTTCTTGGCGTCGTAGTCGGTATAGGGCCGGTTGCCGGCGCCAGGGCCGGTGCCGTTGAGATCCTGCCCCCAGAGGAGGAACTCGATCGCGTGGTAGCCGGTGGCCACATTTGCCTCGATCTCGCCGGCCTCGTGCAGTGTTTCAGCGAGGAACTCAGGCGTGATCTCCGAGGCATCGACCTCCTTGCCGCCAATCTTGATCTGCGGATTGGCAATGACGTTGGCTACATAGAGCGCGTTTTCGTCGCTCTCCGTGCCGTAGGCCGCGTCGACATAGTCGATGAGGCCCTCGTCAAGCGGCCAGGCATTCACCTTGCCTTCCCAGGCGTCGACAATCGGATTGCCGAAGCGATAGACTTCCGACTGCTGGTAGGGGACGCGGGCCTTGATCCAGGCTGCGCGCGCTGCCTTCAGCGTTTCCTCGCCAGGGTTGTCGATCAAAGCGTCGATTGCTGCGTCGAGGACTTTGGCCGTGGACAGTGAGTCCTCATACTTCGCCTGCGCGAGGACGGCGTAGTGTTTCAGCACCTGCACCGCGTCGGGTGCGGCAAGGGCGGGTGCGGCAATCATGGCCGTCGACGCGACCATCAATGCGATGGTGGCACCAAAAATGGATTTCCGGGTCATGAATATCTCCTGAGGCGGATTGGGCGCCTATGAGTGAAATGGACCCGAACGTCTTGGAGTAAAAATAAACTGGTGTCAAATAGTCTAGAATAAATTTCCGTCGCTTCGCTGGAGGTCCGGGCGCGTATCGACGCGCCGCGGTTAGCTGCGGCGGCGCATGCGACAGAAGAAGAAGCCGTCCGTATCGGTGGCGGCGGGGCTGAGTGTCAGCGTCAGGCCGTCACGGCTGCGCGGACGCGCGTTCGACGAAGCAAAAAGCCGGTTCCAGACGTCGAAACCCGAAGCTATCTCGAAATCCGCATGGCTCTCGCAGAAGCCACGGACCTGGTCGTCGTTTTCTTCCGGGAGCAGCGAACAGGTCACATAAAGGAGCTCGCCACCCGGCTTCACGTAGACCGCGGCTTCGGCAAGCGCTTCCCGCTGCTGTTCGACGCGTTCCTGCAGATTGCGCGGCGTCAGCCGCCACTTGGTATCCGGACGCCGCCGCCAGGTGCCGGTTCCGGTACAGGGGGCATCCACCAGCACGCGGTCAAAGCGACCGGTCAGGGGGGCTATCGCGGAAACAGCGTCGTGGACCTGGACATTGTGCGTGCCGGCGCGTTTGAGGCGTTCGATGATCGGGGCGAGCCGCTTGCGGTCGGCGTCATAGGCGTGGACCTGACCCTTGTTGTGCATGGCCGCCGCCATGGCGAGCGTCTTGCCGCCGCCGCCGGCGCAGAAATCGAGAACCTGATCGCCTTCACGAGGATCGACGAGATCGGCGACGATCTGTGATCCCTCGTCCTGGACTTCAAACCAGCCCTTCTGGAAGGAAAGCTCGGCCGTCACGTTGGGGAGCCGCGAGGGGCCTTCGCCGGCGGGAATGCGGATGCCGTTGCGGGCGATCTGGGCAGCCTGGGCGCCGACGCGATCGAGCGCCTTCAGTACCTTGTCGCGCGAGGCCTTGAGCGTGTTGGCGCGCAAGTCGAGCGTGGGACGTTTGGTGAGCGCCTTGGCTTCCACGAGCCAGTCTTCTCCGAATACGGTTTCGAAAGACGGCTGGATCCATTCGGGGATGTCGGCCTGCACATGCAGCGGGGCATCCTCGATCCGACGTGAGGCGAACGCAGCAAGCTGTGCCGGGCCGAGCGCTGCCGGAGCGAAGCTGTCTCCGTCCAGTTCGTTTGTCAGGCTCTCCGGCGTAAAGCCCCATTGGCGCAGGAGCACCGCATAGCCGATCGCTGCCGCGCTCTCGTCATCCATCAGCCAGGCATGAGAGAGCCTCATGCGCAGCGCGTCGTAGACGATGTTGCCGATCGCCGCGCGGTCACCCGAACCAGCAAAGCGATGGGACAGTCCCCAGTCCTTCAGCGCGTCCGCGACCGGTCGGCGACGGGTCTCGATATCGTCCAGAATTTCGATCGCGCCGGCAAGGCGGCCGCCCAAACGCATGTCATGTCTCCTGCAACAGAAGACTGCGTGGTAGCGGCGAACGACGCCGAGGGCAAGCACCCGCGCCTTACGAAGAACGGAACGGAGCCCCTTTTGGGTAGCCTCTCGTCAGCCGATGACCTCATAGCAAACCTTGGCGTGGCCGCTCTGAACCATGCCGATGTTCTGTGCGGCTGCCTTGGAAAGGTCCAGCACGCGACCCCGGACGAAGGGTCCGCGGTCGTTGATCCGCACCACGACGCTCCGACCGTTTCTCGCGTTGGTCACCTTGAGTTTGGTGCCGAAGCGGAACGACTTGTGAGCCGCCGTAAGGAGGGAAGGATTCATTCGCTCACCGGAAGCAGTGCGCGAGTGAAGGGCATACCAGGAAGCGCCACCGCAGGACGAGTTTGCAGAAGCCTGCGCAGGGGCGAAAGCACCGAATGCAGCTATAGCTGCAATGGTGGCAATAGAGCGCCGGATATTCTTCAAGTTCGATTTCCCTAGTCGTTCGTTGTAGCTGGAATTTGCGTGGGAACGCTAAGGCGGGGTCAAAAGTGGCAAAAACGTGCCTTTATGAACTCACGAAGTGTTACATACTGTAACATTTGTGATTTCAATCATGGTGAACAAATTATGAAGAGCGTGCGGCAAAAAGAGAAAACGTGTTCAAAATCAGCGGAAAATTGGAACGCGGTTCCAGTTCAGCCTACGTTCGTCGCGTTCACAAAAAATATTTCGGAAAATTTTTGCCGAATGCCCCATTTCCTGCCCGAGATGTGAAGATTCCGGGGCATTGCGAGACGTCCGGGTCCTGAGATGGGCGATGAGCGACGGAAACGCGGCGAGGCTTCTACTTGTTCCAGTGGCCGCTGGCCCACAGCTCCGCGAGCGACACCCGGTAGTCCGGGTACTGGAAACGGAACCCCAGGCTGGCGATCTTCGCATTCGAAACGCGCTTGTTCTCGCCGTAGAACGAACGCGCCATTGGCGTGAGCTTGGCCGTCTCGAAATCCTGCTCTGGAGGAGGCTCGACATCCATCAGGCGTGCCGCCTCGGCAACAACGTCCTGCGGCGGGCACGGCTCGTTGTCCGTTACATTGAAGATGCCGGACGTGCGCGCCTCGGCAAGGAAAAGTATGGCTGCGGCGATGTCCTCGACGCGGATACGGTTGAACACCTGAGCCTTCTTGACGAGCCTGCGGGCGCTGCCGTTGACAAGATTGACGAAGGGATTTCTGCCAGGCCCGTAAATGCCCGACAGACGCAGGATCGCCAGCGGCACGCCGCTTGCGGCAACGAGCGACTGCCACGCCACCTCCGCCTGCAGGCGTTCGACCGAACGCTGCGAGACTGGCCGGCACGGCGTCTCTTCGTCAACCCAGGCTCCGGCGTGGTCGCCGTAGACGCCGACCGTTGACAGATAGCCGATCCACTCGAGCCGCGGCAGATGCGTTCGCACCTCGTCGCCGAGAAGCGGAAGCAGGGGGTCACCGCCCGGGCCGGGGGCAATCGACTGGACGAGGTGGGTGACGTTCCGCAAGGTCTCGGTGAGTTCTCCGGAAAACGATGCTCCGTCGAACTCGAAGGGAGTGATGCCGGCTTCGTCGAGCGCCGCCATCTTGTCGATACTCCGCGTCGTGCCGGCAACCTGATGTCCCTTGGCGGCGGCAAGCGCGCCGATCGCCTTGCCCGAGTACCCGGCTCCGAAGATCATCATCCGCATCGTGTCATCTCCCGAAATCCCACTCGGCCTGTACGTCCGGATCCTGCTCCTGCGGTCGGTGACCGAGCCGCAGGGCCTCGAAGGCTTCGCCGTCAAGCAACCGCGACAACGCCCAGACGGCCATCCCGCGGACTTCGGGCGCGTCGTCGTCCAGCAATCGCCGGCACGGCTCCGCGAGTTCTGGTCGAGCGGAATTGCCGGCGGCAATCAAGAGGTTGCGGACGAAGCGGTTCCTCCCGATCCTCTTCACCGGCGATCCGCTGAAGAGGCCTCGGAAGGCTGCATCATCAAGCGACAACAGAGTAGCGATCTCTGGCTCCCGCAGGTCGTCGCGGGCCTTCAACTTCATTTCACGGGCGGCTTCGGCAAACTTGTTCCAGGGGCAGGCGGCCAGACAATCGTCGCAGCCGTAGACCCGGTTGCCGATCGCCGGCCGCAAGTCACGATCGATCAGTCCCTTATGCTCGATCGTGAGATACGAAATGCAACGCCGTGCGTCGATGCGGTACGGCGCGGGAAAGGCCGAGGTCGGACAGGCATCGAGACAGGCGCGACAGGAGCCGCAATGGTCGGCTTCGGGCGCGTCGAAGTCGAGTTCCGCAGTGGTGAAGAGGCTTCCCAGGAAGAGCCAGGAGCCGTATTGGCGGCTCACCAGATTGGTGTGTTTGCCCTGCCAGCCGAGGCCGGCGGCGGCGGCCAGCGGCTTTTCCATGACAGGGGCCGTATCGACGAAGACCTTCACGTCCGCACCCGCGCGGGCGGCGAAGCGCCCGGCAATCTCCTTCAGACGGCCTTTCATGACGTCGTGATAGTCCCGGTTGCGGGCGTAGACGGAGATCGCCGCCCTGTCCTTTTTTTCGAGAACGCGCTGCGGGTCCTCGTCCGGACCGTAATTCATGCCGACCATGACGATCGAGCGCACGTCGCCCCAGAGCACTTTCGGGTTGGCGCGACGCTCGCGTGTCTCCTCCATCCACTCCATGGTGCCGTGATAGCCAGCCTTGATATAGGCGGCCAGGCGCGCCGGGGCCTCGGGGATGACGTCAGGTCCGGTAATGTGACAGAGTTCGAAGCCCTGTGCCGTAGCCTCCTCGCGGACGAAGGCGGTCAGGCGGCGACGCAGGCGCGCGGCCTTGTCGTCGCTCGGTCGTTCCGGTGCTCCGTCGGCGGGCATGGCCGCTCCTCGTCAGAAATCCAGATCCGCGTAGTGCGAAACCGGCGTCAGGCCGCGCACGCGCTCGGCGAGCAGCGGACGGAAGGACGGGCGGGACTTGAGCCGCTGATACCACTCCTTGACGACGGGCGCTTCCGACCAGTCGATCTCACCGAGATAGTCGAGAACGGAGATGGCCGCCGCCGCGGCGAGATCGGCGTAGCTCAGGCGGTCTCCGGCAAGCCAGGGCCGCGATCCGGAGAGCCAGGCGAGATATTTCATGTGCTGGCGGATGTTGTTGCGGGCTGTCCGCAGCACCTTGCTGTCCGGCGCTCCACCGCCGAGCCCGTTCGGGATCTGCAGTTTGTGGACCCGCTCGCGCACAAGCGGCCGGGTGACGTCCTGCTCCATCTTTTGCAGGAACCATTCAGTGAGGCGACGGATCTCGGCCCTTTGGAACGGATCCTCGGCGAGCAGTCGCCGGTCGCGCTTCAGCACGCCGTGGGTCTCGTCCAGGAATTCGGAGATGACGGTCGGCCCGCACAACGCGCGCATATTATCGTCAACATAGACGGGTAGCGTTCCTGCCGGATTGAGGGCCAGGAATTCCCTTCGTTTTTCCCAGGTCTGCTCCTCCACCAGGTCGGCCGGGAAGCCGTATTCAGAAAGGACCAACCGGATGAACCGGGACGCGGTCGACATGGGATGATGATACAGTGTTGGCATTTTGTCCGCATTCTCTACTGCTGAGACGCCATGGTGACTGGACGCTTCTGCCCCGCCTCGTACGGCTGGCCATAGCCACGGTCTCCAAGCTATAGGTTCTCGGCCCCCTCAATACAAGCGAATCAGCCCTTTCGCCAGCGGCACCACAAGGACTTTTCATGGAAGACCAATCGATTGTCAGCGCGCTCCTTCTCGGCCTCATCGAGGGGCTGACGGAGTTCATTCCCGTTTCCTCAACCGCTCATGTGCTCCTCGCCGGGCATTTTCTCGGCTTCCGTTCGCCCGGCAACACCTTTGCTGTGCTGATCCAGCTCGGCGCCATCCTGGCGATCCTCAGCGTTTATGCACAGAAGCTCGTCGGTATTGCGTTGACGCTGCCCTCCAGCGCTCGCAGCCGTCATTTTGTCCTTTCGATTTTGATTGCCTTCCTGCCGGCGGCGGTCATCGGAGCGCTCGCTCACGATTTCATCAAATCCGTGCTCTTCGAAACGCCCGCGCTGATGTGCGTCGTGCTCATCCTCGGCGGATTCGTGCTGCTCTGGATTGACCGGCAGGTACTCACGTCTCGCTACACCGACGCCATGCAATATTCCCTGCCGCTCGCCTTCAAGATCGGCCTTTGCCAATGCGTGGCGATGATTCCCGGCGTTTCCCGGTCGGGTGCAACGATTGTCGGCGCTCTGCTCCTCGGCGCGGACAAGCGATCAGCAGCGGAGTTTTCCTTCTTTCTGGCCATGCCGACCATGGTCGGCGCCTTCACCCTCGATCTCTACAAGAACCGCAACGCGCTGAACTTCGACGACAGCGCCCTCATCGCGATCGGCTTCGTCGCGGCTTTCATATCGGCTTTGTTGGTGGTGAGGAGCCTGCTCAACTACGTTTCGAGGCGCGGATACGCCTTTTTCGCGTGGTGGCGGATTGCCGTCGGTGGTCTCGGCCTCGTGGCGCTGACTCTCGGGTTCTGAGGCGCCGAACCGGGCGCCCTCAGGGGCGCCCGAGAATACAGGTGAAGATCAGCGGGTAGTCGGGATCGACGCCGTGCTGCAGGGGTCGACGCCGTAGGCCGGTGCGCAATTCGACTTTCCCGCTACGCCCGTCGAGGGCGCCATGAATGAGCCTGCCATGATGACCAGTGCCGCACACGCAAAAAAGAGTGCGATAGACTTACCCATAAAATCTGCCTCTCGGAATGATGGTATGCGTTCCGTCAACGCAACAACGTAGCGCCCGAACGCGGTGGACGATCTACGCATTGCTGGTCACTTCTTCAATAGAAGATCTTGCTGAATTGACGGTTAACAAAGGTACTTTGCCACTGCGTCATTTGTGCAACGCCAACGCCGTGGCAGAGTCTCAAAGAAGGCGTCACGCCTCCTTGCCGGCCCCGGTGAATTGCCCGTGCGGACGGTACTGCACCAAGTAGGACGGCAGGACCGATTCCAGGGTAACCGGAGTGATCCCCATCGCTTCGAGTGTGCGACCTTCGGCTCTCGCCGCCTCGGAGACGACGTTGTCCTTCTTCAGGAGTTTCACCTGATCGCCGGTGAGCGGCGGCTTCACGAAGGGCACGAGCGACATGAGGCCGGCGAGCAATGAAGCCACCCCGAACGGCAGACTCAGGAAACCGCGGCGGCGTTCGACCGTCGCAAGCATGATCTCCATGCATTCGCGGAAGGAGAGGATCTCGCGTCCGCCGAGTTCGTAGATCTTGCCTCGGTTGAGCTTGCCGTCGACGGAGCGGGCGACCGCTTCTGCGACATCACCGACGTGCACCGGCTGGAACCTGGTCTTGCCGCCGCCGATCAGCGGCAGGAACGGCGCCTTGCGGGCCATGGCTGCGAACTTGTTGAAGAAGCTGTCCTCGGGTCCGAAGATGATCGAGGGGCGCATGATCACGGCATCCGGCTTGGTCGAGAGGATTGCGGCCTCTGCCTTGCCCTTGGTAACCGCGTACTGCGATTCGGAGTTCACGTCGGCGCCGATCGCGGAAATGTGGGTGAGGCTCGCGCCGGCATTGCGGGCAGCTTCCGCCACCGCGCGGGCGCCGAAGTCCTGGACGGCGTCGAAGCGGTTGCGTCCGCTCTCGAACAGGATACCCACGCAGTTGACGACATGGTCGGCACCCTCGACGGCCTTGTCGACCGAGGCGCGGTAGCGCAGGTTGGCCTGGACGAGCGAGATCTGGCCGACATTGCCGAGCGGCAGCAGGAAGCCTGCGAGATCCGGCCGGCGGACCGCGACGCGGATGCGGTAGCCGCGGCGGGCGAGCGCGCGCACGATGTGCCGCCCGACGAAACCCGATCCACCAAACACGGTCACGAGCGGCGGAAGATTGGACAGGGTCATTGGCAGGCTCCCTCGGAGAGAATTGGGCAGTTTGACTTCAGGGTGTCTATTAGACGAATCGTCCCGCGACGTGAAGTGCCATCGCGCCGCAGAGAGGCCGTCTGGATCGGCGTTTCAGACGCCTTCCACGACGACCATCTCGGCATCCGCGACTTCCTGGCGGATCTTTGCGGCGATCTGGTACTCCGGCGAATTGTAGCAGTCGACGGCGGCCTGATGGGAGGGGAATTCAATGACCACGTTGCGTGCGCGGGCCTTCCCCTCGAGCTCGGTGAACGCGCCGCCGCGGGCGAGGAACGTGGCGCCATACTTCTCGAAGGCCGGTTTGGCTGCCGCGACATAATCCTTGTAACGCTCCGGATCGCGGATATCGACGCGGGCAATCCAGTAACCTTTGGGCATCCTGTCCTCCTGTCTGGTCTGTCCAGCGGTTTTGAGTGAATTCGACGGAGGGGTCAAGTTTGTTCATTTCGGGCTAACGTGCGGGCCCGTATGTTCCGGAATCACATCGCATTCGCAAAGGGAGACGACATTGAAGCCATGGTCCCGGTGGGAAGCGTCCGGTCGGACGGCCGTGCCTGAATCCATTATGATCGCCGTCACGGCGATGATTTTCAGTTTGGGATGGTCGACGGACGCCCGGGCGAAGATGTGTGATGCGGCCTTCTACGAAAAGTTGAGAAGTGCGCCCAACGGCAAGGATGATCGGATCAATGTGGACTGCGACCTTCAACTGAGACCGGACGACGTGATTACCCGGAAGCTGGTGTTTGCCGGCGAGGCCGCTTCGGGGGTAAGCCTCGATTGTCAAGGAGCAACGCTCGGCAGTTCCAAGATGAAATACAGCGTAGGAGCGCCGACAGTCCTCGTCAGGTCTCAGAAGCTGCCCGGCGATTCCGGCTGGAGTGTTCCTCGAGACATACGCATCACGAACTGCAAAATCGTCGGAAACATACGTCTGACCGGTCTCGGCCCGAACGGCGAAGCAGAGGACGTACGAAAATCTTCCCTCAATCGCGATCACACCGCCAACGCGCAGCGGAACGCTCCCTCCGGCATCGAACTGACGAATATCTCCGTTGAAGCAGTCGGCACGATCCCCCTCTACTTCGGTCCCGGGGTGACGAAGTCGTCGCTGACGAACTCCACCATACGCGGGAAATCAGCGAAGACCGTGATCTACCTGGATGCGGAATCGGCCGAAAACGTCATTTCCGGCAATCGCTTCTCCATCAAGGCCGACCGCGAGATGATCGCCGTCGATGGCTCGGCGCGAAACGTCATCTCAGGCAACGTTTTTCGGAATCCCATGAAGGGCGGCATTTTCGTCTATCGCAACTGTGGAGAAGGGGGAACCATCCGACACCAGGAACCCAGATCCAACCGGATCAGCGACAATCGCTTCGTCTACCGTTCGAGCATCGTTGCCTATCCGGCAATCTGGCTCAATCACCGCGACGTCGGGAAATGGTACTGCAAGGTCGATCCGAGGTATCCCTTCGGCAGCAGCCTCGATCCCCGTGATCGGGCGATCGATAACGTCCTCGCCGGAAACCGCTTTGAAGGCGCCATATCCCCCATGGTGCTCAACACCGAGCGAAAATAGCGGCGTCCGGATTGGTACTGAGGTCAGAGGACCTCGGCCATTTCGGCAAGGATGGCACGTGCGGCCTCCTTCGGATCCGGCGCCTTGACGATCGGGCGGGCGACGACGAGATGGCTGGAACCCGCCTTCAGGGCGTCGGCGGGTGTCATGACCCGCTTCTGGTCACCGCGATCTGCACCGGCCGGCCGGATGCCCGGTGTGACGAGTGCCATGTCGGGACCAATGACCTTGCGAACGGCGCGCGCCTCTTCTGCCGAGCAGACGATGCCGCCCATGCCGGCCGCACGTGCCTGCTCGGCCCTGCGCAGGACGAGCGTGTGCGGATCGTATTCGTAGCCGGCCTCGATAAGATCGCCTTCGTCCATGGACGTCAGCACCGTGACCCCGAGCAGGCAGAGGCCGGAGCCCTTGGCGGCCTCGACCGCCGCACGCATCGCCTTCGGATAGGCGTGGAGCGTCAGCATCGACATGCCCATCTTCGCAATGTTCTCGACACCAGACGCGACCGTGTTGTCGATGTCGAGCAGCTTCATGTCGAGAAAGATCTTCTTGCCCGATGCGGCGAGATCGCGGGCAAATTCGAGTCCGCCGGCAAAGGCAAGCTGGTAACCGATCTTGTAGAAGAGAATGTCGTCCGAAAGCTTGTCGACGATCGTTTCGGCTTCACGCAGCGTCGGTACGTCCAGTCCGACGATGAGGCGTTCTCGTGCGGTCAAGGGCTCACTCCCGGCCAGTTTTCCATTGCCGTCCAGTCGCACGTGACGCGGCGATCCGCAAGGGAGAAGGCGAAAAGACCGCCCCCACCCGGTGGTTGGTCCTTGTTGCGAGCAATGGGTGTGCCGTCCAAATGGCATTTCAGCAGGGTGCCGACGCCGCCGTGGCCGACAAAGGCGATTGGGCTTTCCGGATCATGGCCGGCGAGCGTGGCCTCTACAGCGTTCACGATCCGCCGCTGGGCGTCAACTGCCTTTTCCCATCCTCGGAAGCTTTCGGTCGGGTGGGCGAAGAACCAGTCGGCTGCCTTTTCGAATTCCCGCGGGGGGAGAAAGCCAGTGGCCGACCGATCGTTTTCGTGCATCGCCTCGACCGTTTCATAACGGATGCCCGCGGCCTCCGCGAGGATCGCTGCCGTCTCCACAGCCTTCACCTCTGCGCTCGAAACGATGCGTTTGAGCTGTCGCGCCCAAGCGAGAGCCGAAGCGGCTCGCGCTCGCTGGACGCCGATGTCGGAAAGTCCCCAATGCGGGACGGGGATATCGGGAGCGATCCGCACCTGGGGGTGGGTGATGTAGAGTCCGAACATTGCCGGCTACGCCCGGCGATAAATCCAGAGCTGCGCCGGCGGGATGTTGCGGACGATGAAGTCGAAGTGCTGGATGTGATAGCTATGGGGCTTCGCAATGATCGGCGACACCGGTCCATAGGAAATCTGCACCACCGGGCGCCCGGGCGGCAGCCGGTCGAGAAGCGATTCCAGAAGGCGGATTCGATCCTGCATCGGGAAGTTCAGAAGCGGAACGGCAGAGACCACGGAATCGAACTTCTGACCCGCGAGCGCGCCGAGCGTGCGGTCGAGATCGAAGGCATCGCCGTGGATGAAGTTCACTGCCGGATAAGTGTCCTTGAGGTGATTGTAGAAGTCTTCGGAATATTCGACGGAGACGAGCCTTTCCGCCGGTACGCCGCGGGCGAGGATCGCCTTGGTGATGACCCCGGTGCCAGGGCCGAGTTCCAGGACCGGCAACCCGGAGTTCGGATTGACGATGCTCGCCATTTTCTTTGCAGTGATCGAGGAGGTCGGGACAATGGCGCCAACCAGTTTCGGCCCTTGCATCATGCCCTTGAAGAACCGGATCTCCTCGTCGAATTTCTTTTCGAACCGTTCCTTCAAACGTCGTACCATGGCCTAATCCTCACCAGCGACCGGATGCGTGCGGCGGCAGTTACGCAGCCGCTTCGGCTATGTTGCGCTGCTTTGTCGCAAAAACAAGACTAAATGGCGCACACAGAGCAGAAATCCAGTGGAATCGCCCAGACCCCTAGACGCGCATCGGCATCAGCACGTAGAGGGCGTCGTCGCCGGCCGTGTCGCGAACGAGCGTCGGCGATCCGGCGTCGGCGAGCATGAAGATCGCATCGTCGCCGGAAAGCTGCGCGGTGATGTCGAGCAAGTACTTGGCGTTGAAGCCGATCTCCATCGGGTCGTTTTCGTATCCGACCGCGACCTCTTCGGTCGCGCTGCCGGAGTCGGGATTGTTGACCGTCAGCATCAGGTGACCGTCGGAGAGCGCGAGTTTCACGGCACGCCCGCGTTCCGACGAGATGGTCGATACGCGGTCGACCGCCTGCGCAAAGGTCTGACAGTCGACGCGCATTTCCTTGTCGTTCGCTGTCGGAATGACGCGCTGATAATCGGGAAAGGTGCCGTCGATCAGCTTCGAGGTCATGACGATCGAGCCGATGGTGAAGCGAATCTTCGCATCCGAGACTTCAATCGTGACGACGAGATCGGGATTGTCGACCAGCTTCTGCAGTTCGCCGACGGTCTTGCGCGGGATGATGATCCCCGGCATGCCCTCCGAGCCGGCCGGTGCTTCCACGTCGGCACGCGCCAGCCGGTGTCCGTCAGTCGCCACCGCCCGGAGCTTCAACGCACCCGCACTCTCGATCGTGTGCAGGAAAATGCCGTTCAGGTAGTAGCGGGTCTCTTCCGTCGAGATCGCGAACTGCGTGCGATCGATCAGCATCTTGAGATCGGAGGCCTTCAGTTTGAAGGCGTGGCTGAAAGTGCCGGCGGTGAGGTCCGGGAAGTCGGATTCCGGCAGGCACTGCAGCGAAAACTTGGAGCGACCGGAGGCGACCGTCATCGAGGCGCCGTCCGGCGTCGTGGCCAGCAAGACCTCGGCCCCGTCCGGCAGCTTGCGGACGATTTCATAAAGGAGGTGGGCCGGCACGGTCGTCGCGCCTGCCTGCTCGACCATGGCAGGGGTTGCCTCGGTGATCTCGAGGTCCAGGTCGGTGGCCTTCATGTCGAGGCTGGCGCCCTCCGCCCGCAGCAACACATTCGACAGGATCGGGATGGTGTTGCGACGTTCGACCACGCGATGGACATGGTTCAGCGATTTGAGGAGGTTGGACCGTTCAAGAGTGATACGCATAGACTTTACCGCTTTCGACCTGTCGCCATCCGGGGAGCTGGGATGGCCGCAATATGACGCCGCGCTGTTCGTCGGCCCGAGAATGTGGACGCGCAAAATGGCAGCAAAAGGCGGTCGATTGCAAGAGGCATCGCGCGTGAGCGCGTGGATTGCGCACGACGGCCTTGTCGGAAGGCGGACGCTGAACCATAAAGGCCCTTGCCATCCCCGAAAGGACGCCCATCGTGACTGACATCCGGAAGAACGCCGAGGCGTCCCCGAAGACCTACCGCCTCTATGATACGGTGATCGCTGCGCGGCCGCTCGAACCTGCGCTCTATCTGGTCGCAACGCCGATCGGCAACCTCGGTGACATTACTCTGCGGGCGCTTGAGGTGCTTGCCGGCGCGGACGTGCTCGCTTGCGAAGACACGCGTGTGACCCGCGTTCTGCTGGATCGATACGGCATCCATAACCGGCCGATCGCCTACCACGAACACAATGCCGAGGTGGCGGGCCCGAAGCTGCTCGCCGCCCTGATGGAAGGAAGATCCGTAGCGCTGGTTTCCGATGCCGGCACGCCGCTGGTTTCAGATCCCGGCTACCGACTTGGGCGCATGGCGATCGAAGCCGGTTGCCGCGTAGTGCCGATTCCTGGTCCGTCGGCGCCGCTCGCCGCTCTCGTCGGTTCCGGCCTGCCGAATGACGCCTTCTTCTTCGCGGGGTTCCTGCCGACGAAGGACAAGGCGCGACGGAACCGGCTGGAGGAAGTGCGGCGGGTTCCCGGCACGCTGCTGTTCTTCGAGTCGCCGCATCGCATCGGAGACACGCTGGCCGCCGCCGCCGATGTACTCGGTGCTGCGCGTCCAGCTTGCGTATGCCGCGAATTGACCAAGACCTTCGAGGAATTCCGGCGCGGCACGCTCGCAGAGCTCGCGGCCTACTACGACGGCGACCGGGTCGTGAAGGGCGAAATCGTCTTGGTGATTGGCCCGCCCGCTCCCCCGGAGGCGCCGGCGCAGGACGACGTCGACACGCTCCTGAAGCGCCTTGCCGTCGATCTCCCCGCCGGCAAGGCGGCAACCGAGGCGGCAAGGCAGACGGGCCTGCTCCGCAAGGAGCTCTACCAGCGGATTCTCGAACTCAAGGATGAGAAATGAGTGACGGCCGGCCGGAGGAGAGAAAACCCGACGGTCGGCGGCTCAAGGCAGAACGACGCGGGCGCTTTTCCGAGTACGTTGCGGCGCTTTTTCTTCTTATCAAGGGGTACCGCATCGTCGCCTTGCGCTTTCGTACCCGCGCCGGAGAGATCGACATCATCGCGCGCAAGGGCGCACTTGCGGTCTTCGTGGAGGTGAAAGCCCGGCGACTGGAACGTAGCGCAGTCGATGCCGTAAGCTTCCATACCCAGAAGCGCATACGCGCGGCGAGCGCGATCTGGCTCTCGCGGCAACGGGACGCGGCGGAGTTGTCGCTCCGATATGACATTATCGCTGTCCGTCCCGCGCGCATTCCGCGACACTTCGAGGATGCTTTCTAATCATGCGTTGCCTGGAGCAAATCCTCCAAATTGTCACGGGAATGACATGGAAGTTTTAAGGTGGCGTCACAGAAGCCGAATATGCACTCCTCACCCCAATATTGGCGGAGAGGATCATTTCCATGTTCAAAAAGCTTTCACTGGCGACCGTCGCCCTGTCGATGACCGCCTCGACCTCGCTTGCCGCGACCAACATCACCTGGTGGCACGGTATGGGTGGCCGCAACGGCGAAGTCATCAACGAGGTGGCCCAGAAGTTCAACGAGGCTCAGAGCGAATGCGCGCTGACGCCGGTCTCCAAGGGTACCTACGAAGAAGCCCTGTCCGCCGGCATCGCGGCCTTCCGTTCCGGTGAGCAGCCGAACATCCTGCAGGTTTTCGATGCAGGCGCTGCCACCATCATCAACGCCAAGGGCGCTGTCGTTCCGGCCGAAGATCTGATCAAGAATGCCGGCTATGATTTCAATCGCGACGACTTCATCGAAGGCGTCCGCTATTTCTACGCCGACTCCACCGGCAAGTTCGTCGGCATGCCGTTCAACTCTTCGGCGCCGATCATGTACGTGAACACCGACGCCCTGACGAAGGTCGGTGTCGAAGCTCCGAAGACCTGGGAAGAGTTCGAAGCCATTGCTCCGAAGCTGAAAGAGGCCGGCTACATCCCGCTCGTCCAGTCGCAGCTCACCTGGGAATTCACTGAGAATTTCTTCTCACGCCATAACCTGCAATTCGCCTCGAACAACAACGGCTATGACAGCGTCACGGACACGACGATCAACGTCACCGATCCGAACCACGTCATGATGTATGAAAAGCTGAAGGCCTGGTACGACCAGGGACTGTTCGGCTATTACGGCGCCGGCTGGTCGGACAACCAGAAACCCTTCGAAGAAGGCAAGGTTGCGCTGTGGATCGGTTCCTCGGGTTCGTTCGGTGGCCTGCAGAAGACTGCGACCATGCCTTTCTCTGCAACCTTCCTGCCCTACTGGAAGTCGATCATTCCGGAAGGCGTTCACACCTTCATCGGCGGCGCCTCGCTGTTCGCCATGGCCGGCAAGCCGGAAGCCGAAAACAAGTGTGTCGCATCTTTCTTCCACTTCCTGACCTCGCCCGAGATTCAGAAGTTCTAT
Source organism: Ciceribacter lividus (assembly GCF_003337715.1). Lineage (GTDB taxonomy): Bacteria > Pseudomonadota > Alphaproteobacteria > Rhizobiales > Rhizobiaceae > Allorhizobium > Allorhizobium lividum. The sequence goes on along the minus strand of NZ_QPIX01000007.1, from coordinate 58,327 downwards.
CACCAGTCGACCGGCTACGTCGCCATCACCAAGGCAGCTTACGAGCTCGCCAAGAAGGAAGGCTACTACAACGAGAAGCCGGCCGCCGAAGTCGGTATTCAGCAGCTCTCGCTGCCGGGTGCCGAATGGGACAAGGGCTATCGCATGGGCTTCTATCCGCAGATCCGTACCGTGATGGAGCGCGAGTACAACCGCATCTTCTCCGGCGAAACCACGCCGAAGGACGCGATGGACGCCATCAAGAAGGAAGCCGACGAGCTGCTCGCCCGCTTCGCCAAGACCGCCGGCTGATTTCCGGAACCTGATGTGTTGAGCTCCCGGGGGTTTTCGCCCCCGGGGGTTGCTTTGAAAGGCACCCGATGAAGCGCGTCCAGTTTTCTTCGCGATTTCTGCCCTATCTGTTCCTGCTGCCGCAGTTCGCGATCATCGTGATTTTCTTCTACTGGCCGTCGGTCCAGGCAATCCGTTCTTCGTTCTTCATCGAGGATCCGTTCGGCTTCGGTGAGAGCTTCGTTGGCTTGAGCAACTACACCGACGCCCTGAGCTCGCCGGAATATCTCAAGATCGCCCGCTTCACGATCGCCTTCAGCCTGATCGTGACGTTCCTGACGTTGTCGCTCGGCTTGCTGCTGGCGCTGAAGGCCGATGCCGTCATCCGCGGCCAGTCTGCCTACAAGACGCTGCTGATTGTCGTCTACGCCATTGCCCCGCCGGTCGCGGGCCTGATCGGCATGATGTTCTTCGACCAGCATATCGGCCCCTTCGTGCACTTCGTCGCACTGTTCGGGTGGGACATGAAGGTCGGCATCAACTACTTCGACACGGCATTCGCCATGGTGGCGGTCGCCGTCTGGAACCAGATCCCCTACAATTTCATCTTCTTCCTGTCCGGCCTGCAGGGCATTCCCGCTTCCATCCGTGAGGCGGCGGCGATCGACTGCAAGTCCGGTACGCGGCGATTCTGGACGGTCATCCTGCCGCTGCTGACCCCGACGGCCTTCTTCCTACTGGTCATCGACATGACCTATTCGCTGTTCGACACCTTCGGCGTGATCGACGTGATCGTGAAGGACAAGGCGGCCAACAACCCGATCACGCTGGTCTACAAGGTCTATCTCGACGGCTTCCGCGGCAATGACCTCGGTTCGTCCTCGGCCCAGTCGGTGATCCTGATGGTGGTAGTGCTGGTGCTGACTTTGATCCAGTTCCGCTTCATCGAACGCCGCGTTCACTACGGTTGAGGAGGGGCGCATGTACCGAACCAAGTTCTTCGACCACCTGATCCTGATCGTCGGGGTCGTCCTGATGCTGGGGCCGCTGGCGGTCGCCTTCACCACCTCCACGCACAGCGCTGCGGAAATTCACTCCAAGGGTCTGATGTTGGCGATCGGCGACCAGTTCGACGAAACCTATAGCAAGGTGCTGTTCCATGGCGGCGGCTTTACAGGCCAGGTCACCGGCCTGACCATGGCGTGGAACTCGCTGATCCTCGGCGTCGGCTTTGCCGTCGGCAAGATCGTGCTCTCGATGATGGCGGCCTATGCCATCGTCTATTTTCGCTTCCGTCTCGCGACCCTGGCCTTCTGGCTGATCTTCACGACGCTGCTCCTGCCGCTCGAGGTGCGCATCATGCCGTCCTACCAGGTCATGAGCGAGCTCGGGCTGTTGAACACCCATACCGGGCTCATCCTGCCGCTGCTCGCGTCGGCGACCGGAACCTTCTTCTTCCGGCAGTTCTTCAAGTCCGTGCCGGAGGAGTTGCTCGAGGCTGCGCGCATAGATGGCGCGGGACCGATCAAGTTCTTCATCGACGTTCTGGTGCCGTTGTCGCGCACCATGATCGCGGCGGTCTTCATCATCATGTTCGTTTACGGTTGGAACCAGTATCTCTGGCCGTTGCTGATGACGACGGACGAGAGCTTCTACACCCTGATGCGCGGCATCAAGCAGATCCTTCAGGTCTGGGTCGGCTCGCAGATTCCCGATTACAACGAGGCATTCGCCATGGCCGTTCTCGCCATGCTGCCGCCCGTGATCGTCGTCGTGATCTTCCAGAGCTGGTTCATCAAGGGCCTGACGGAAACCGACAAGTAGGAAAGGCTGAGCTCATGGCTTCCATTCACATCGACCAGGTTTCGAAGATTTATGACGGCGGCGTGCATGCCGTGAAGGCGATCGACATCGAGATCGGCGACGGCGAGTTCATCGTGCTGGTCGGGCCTTCCGGTTGCGGCAAGTCCACCTTGCTGCGCATGGTCGCGGGACTGGAAACCATCTCGGAAGGCACAGTCCGCATCGATGACCACATCGTCAATCAGATGGAGCCTGCGGACCGCGACATCGCCATGGTATTCCAGAACTACGCGCTCTATCCGCACATGACGGTCTACGACAATCTCGCCTATGGCCTGAAGAACCGCAAGACGCCGAAGGCGGAGATCGAGGCGCGTGTCGCGGAAGCCGCCCGCATGCTGGAGATCGAGCCCTATCTCAAGCGCAAGCCCAGGGCGCTCTCGGGCGGCCAGCGCCAGCGTGTCGCCATGGGCCGCGCCATCGTCCGCAAGCCGGCAGCCTTTCTCTTCGATGAGCCGCTTTCGAATCTCGATGCGAAACTGCGCGTGACCATGCGCGGCGAGATTCGCCGACTGCAGCGGCGTCTCGGCACCACGGCGCTCTACGTGACGCACGACCAGTTGGAAGCGATGACACTTGCCGATCGCCTCGTGGTCCTGAACGCCGGCCGGATCGAGCAGATCGGCACGCCGCTGGAGGTCTATCGCAATCCCGCCTCAACCTTCGTCGCGAGCTTCATAGGTTCGCCTGCGATGAACCTCGTCAAGGGCGTGCTCGATGGCGACCGCCTGCGGATCGGCGAAACAAGCATTGCGACTGGGCGACATGCAGCCGCTTCCGGGCCGGTGACCGTCGGCGTGCGTGCCGAGGACCTTGTCGTCGCCGCGGAAGGTACGCCATCGTTGCCGTTCACCGTCGATTACATCGAGGAGCTCGGCGCACACCGCCTTGTTCACGGGTTTGTCGCCGGCCAGCCGTTGACGGTCACCCTCGATCTCGAAACAGAGATCGCATCGGACATGCGGGTGACGGCACCTGCCGAACGGCTGCATTTCTTCGCGGCCGATACAGGCCGACGGATCGAGCCTTTCGCAGAGGTGCCGCCGGTCGCGTCCACCAATGCAGTGCGGCACGGCGTCCTTTCAGCTTGATTAGACGCTTCCGACCGGGAGACCAGTCTCCGGGAAAGGTCGAAATCGCCGGTTGCAGACAATTTTAGCGAGCGCGCTAATCGTGCTCTTACGCCTGCCTGCTACTTCCTCACGAAACCAACGTTTTCGAGGGATGGAACATGGCTCTGAAGCTTCTTCTCGTCAGCATGTCAGGTGCGCTCGCCACACTGCCGAAGGAACAGCAGCTCGGAGAGAAGCCGCCTGTGGTTGCGGCGAACAGTGGCATGTTGGCGCTGAGGCCTGCTCCGATCAATCCGGACTGGATCATTCGCGGAACGCCCGTCGCGCGCGTCGGGGATCACTCGACGAGTACGGACGAGGCGAGCTCGACGGCCGTCTGGGATTGCACCGCCGGCGAGTTCCGCTGGTACTTCGGCTGGGACGAGACTGTGGTGATCCAGGAGGGCGAGGTTCATGTCACGGCGGAAGACGGCAGCGAAAGAGTACTGAAGGCCGGTGACATTGCCTATTTCCGCGGCGGCACCTGGGCGACCTGGCGGATCGACAATTACGTCCGCAAGATCGCCTTCCTGCGCAAGCCGTTTCCGGAACCGCTCGCGACCCTCTACAGGATTCGCAACGCACTGCGCTCTCCGTCTGGTCGGGGCTTTTTCGGCTGAACCGAGGTTCAGAAAATTAGGACGCCGCGACGTTGCCATCGCGGCGGCGGCGACCTACATCTGACCTGCTTTCAACGAGGGGCAGGCAATGGCGAAGATCACCAATATCGCGGTCCAGATGGACCATGTGTCCGGCATCGGAATTGCAGGCGACTCCACCTTCGCGATGAGCCTCGAGGCGCAGGCGCGTGGCTATCGTCTGTTTCATTACACGCCCGACCGGCTGACCATGCGTGACGGGCGGGTTTTTGCGACCGTCGAGCCGATGGAACTGCGTGACGTCAAGGGCGACCACTTCACGCTTGGAGCGCCCGAGCGCGTCGACCTCGCCACGATGGATGTCGTCCTGCTGCGGCAGGACCCGCCGTTCGACATGGCCTACATCACCTCGACCCATCTTCTCGAACGGATTCATCCGAAGACGTTGGTCGTGAACGATCCGGCCTGGGTCCGTAATTCGCCGGAGAAGATATTCGTCACCGAGTTTGCCGACCTGATGCCGCCGACGCTGATCACCCGTGACAACGACGAGATCGCGCGCTTCCGTGAGGAAATGGGCGATATCATCTTGAAGCCGCTCTATGGCAATGGTGGCGCCGGTGTCTTCCATACCGCCCGCGATGACCGAAACTTCTCCTCGCTGCTGGAAATGTTCCATCAGGTCTTCCGTGAGCCATTTATCGCGCAGGCTTATCTGCCGGACGTCCGCAAGGGCGACAAGCGCATCATCCTCGTCGACGGAGAGCCGGTGGGCGCGATCAACCGCGTGCCGGCCGAGACCGATAGCCGCTCCAACATGCATGTCGGTGGACGTGCCGAGGCGACGGAACTGACGGCGCGGGAGAAGGAAATCTGCGCCCGTATCGGTCCGGCGTTGAGAGAGCGCGGTTTCCTCCTCGTCGGCATCGACGTGATCGGCGACTACATGACGGAGATCAACGTCACGTCGCCGACCGGCCTCCGTGAAGTGAAGCGTTTCGGTGGCGCTGACATTGCCGCCCTGCTGTGGGACGCAATCGAGAGAAGGCGCGCCTGAGACTGCCGGGCGGCGTTGCTGCCCACGGCGTACGATATATGTTCTCGGATACAACCAGAACAAAACCTATGCGGGAATATTGCGCACATCTGTTCCGCAAATGTTCTTGTCATTGCCCGAAATCCGTGTCAGTGTTCGATCGGCAGCGCGCGGAAGATGTATTTTCCCGCCATGCCAGGGGGCAGATCGAGGGGGCGGGCGATGGTTGCGCGTGTCAGTACGGTTGCATTTCAGGGCATCGAAGGGGTTCCTGTCGACGTTCAGGTGATGGTCGCGCCGGGCAAGATCGGCATGCAGATCGTCGGCCTGCCGGACAAGGCGGTTGCCGAGAGCCGCGAACGGGTGCAAGCGGCCTTGCATGCCTCGGGGCTCGCCTTGCCGCCCAAGCGGGTAACCGTCAATCTTGCACCGGCCGACCTGCCTAAGGAAGGTTCGCATTTCGATCTTCCCATTGCGCTCGGCCTTATGGCGGCACTCGGCGCCATTCCCGGTGATGCGCTTTCGGATTACGTGGTCATCGGCGAACTCAATCTCGACGGAACAATTGCCCCGATTGCCGGTGCGCTGCCGGCGGCGATCGGCGCCAATGCGCTTGGCAAAGGCCTCATCTGCCCCGCCGACAGCGGACCCGAGGCGGCTTGGGCTGGGGCGGAGATTGACATTCTGGCGCCGCGTAGCCTGATTGCGCTCGCCAATCACTTTCGGGGAACCCAGGTGCTCTCGCGACCCGAGCCGGCCGTTCGTGCGCTTTCCGCCAATCTGCCAGATCTCGCCGACATTCGCGGTCAGGAGAGCGCGAAGCGTGCTCTCGAAGTGGCGGCAGCCGGCGGCCACAACCTCCTCATGTTGTGCTACATTAATCGAACAAATGCCACCTCCCGAAGCGGACACCAATAGAGCCCAACGGTGGCAAGCCGATTGATCCTCAAGCGGTCCCGGGAAGTGTGAATTGCCTCACGTCACGAAGACAAGAAACCCATCGATCTCAACTCATCCTCGAGCTTTGCGAAAGCAATACGGGCTTGTATAAACTGATCATTGGTAATCTCGCCTGAATGCGCCTCCTGAGTGCGTACAACCCGAATCGCTTCCATATAGAAGTCAAACTCGATCTGCTTAATGTTGAATAAATTATCAAAGATCGACCATTTTTCTGATACCAGCTTCGCAAGGTCGCTGAGGTTAAGATCGATTGAGTTTGGCTGAAGTGCGGCAGAGAAGCCGCGCTCGGCAAGACGCTTCTGGCTGATTCCGCTGAGAATTGAGGAGGCCTCCTGTTGCGCCTTCTTTCCATAGTTCGCCATGAAAATTGCTAGAATGAGCCGCCTCATAGCGGGCTCCACGATCGCTCGGCGAGCTGCGACCTCCACCAGCCTCTCTTCATTCGTTTTCACGAGCTTTGTGAACTTCGATTTCTTCTGCAGATGATCGCGGACCGACTCGATCCTAAAGTAAAAACCATCGCTACCCTTGGAGATGAGGCCGTAACCGACGAGGTGGCTCGTCAAGGAGTTGTAAGCAGCAAATGTATTGAACAAGTCGAGATCATTGTTCGCAAGGGCATTGAGCATAACATACTCGTCAGGAAAGTCCCTCACGAGAACATCGAGGATCATCTCTGTGTAGTTGGCGTAATTAACGTAGAAATCAGACTTGGCTTTTGAGTAAACGGATTTGTCTATGCGTACTGGTCTGTTCGATGGCGAGTTCTTGTTTATCAATGAGCAAACGTGGCGGATAAGGTACGGATGCCCGCCGAAGTCCTCGTGCAGCTTCGAACAGACCAAGTCGTCGAATATCAACCCCATGTACAAGCCGAGCTTCTTAACCATCTCGGATGTCTGGTTGTGGTCGAAGCTCGGGATGTATTCGATCGGAACGCTATTGAAGATTGGGTTGTCGTGGCCTTGGATAAACGCGGTCTCGATGCACTGTGGATTCGTTCCGATCAGGAAGAAAGAGAAGACGCCTGTATGGCGCTGAAATGCGGACCGAATTGCCTGCCAGAAGAAAATGAAATCCATACCCTCTGACCAATGAGGAGATGAAGCCGTTTTCGGTGATATCCGCTCGATCTCGTCAAAAGCCATGATGATTGGAGACTTCTTTAAGGCTCCGTGGATCGTTTTGACGTCTGCGTAAAACTGATCAGATGCGTTGAGTTCAGTATAGGCTGCGTCGTTGACTAGATTCTGCTTGAGGCTATACTTGTTTATCGTCTGCCGCAAAAGGTAGGGGAGAAGCTGGTACCAGCGTCTTTGATGCACAGAGGGGCTTTGGCAATCAATAGAAACGAACGATTGTCCATTCAATCTGCTCGCGCGCTCTAGCCCGAATACGATCGACGTCTTTCCGCTGCGACGTAATCCGAACAGGGCTGAGTTCTCATTTGATCGGTGTCGGGACAATATATTGTTTATCAAGTCCGCGCGACCGAAGAAATACGTATCTCGCTTCAGCGGGCTTTCAAAAGCAAAAAGGTCACGAGAGAAAAAGTGCTGTCTGAATCTATTTAATATCAGCGCCGGGTCTCGATTGTTGATAAGTTCATCATACGTGAATGGAATTATTATCGGCAATTCAGGGTCGTTTTTGAGGATGTCTTTTATCCTCTCTACTATGTTCCCGTCCCGGCTAATGAGAACTCGACAGATTGGGTCGATTCTCAGAGGGGTAAATCGGTTGGATGCAGCTTCAAATGCATCGATCGTTCGGACCTCGAACTCCTCGTAGTTGCTGAAAACTGCAACTATCTCGCGCTCCAGATTGAACATCTTCGCAGATGGATCGCACGGCTTGCCGAGAAAAGCACGGTATGTGCTCTTCTCAGACAGCATCAGAGGCTGAGTACCAGATGTTATGAACCACTCCGAAGAAAAGCGTTTTATGATTGTTTGTTCTTCTCCGGTGTAAATGTCGTAAGCGAAATTCGGATGGATGCCAGGCGTCGCCATGCTAACATGAAACCTCAGATGCGCTGAACTGTGCTGTCTTGGAGCACGTGGCAGTTCGAAAGTCTACTAACAATCTTACGTTGTCCTGCAGCAATTATCGGGGGATGGCAGTACGAAGTCGACGGAAACCGGGTGGCTTCGGTCGATGGTTCGAGGTCGCCATAGCCGGCTGACGTTATACTACAATAATCAAAACGACGTGCTTAAGCGCCGTCGCCCTATGCGGACATGGGAGTCAGCATAAACTAGGGTCTGTTCAGCCGCCTTAAAGTAGTGGGAAGCATGTCGTCGATTTCTTTGTCGGAGAACATAAGCTCCTCATTGTCCTTCAAAGATTCTTGCGCCTTCTTGTAGGCCTTCCCGTCCGTGAATGGTGCCGCCCGATATATTTCGTGAAGGTTGGCCTGCAGTTCGTCGCGTTTCGCGCGAAGGTCATCAATTTGAACCGCCGAGTTGAGTGCGTCGGTTATCAGACTGAGGTAAGATTCTCGCACATTCCAGATGTCGGACGCGGTTTCCCTGTGTCGTTGTGCTAGCGCACCGGGGTCTAAGTCTTTCTGATACGCGTTGTAGATGAGGCTAAGAATGGCAAGCACGACGGTCGCGTATTCCGCATATTGTAGAAGCCCTGTCTCCGCCTTGAAAATGGCCGCCACCGCGCCGCTGGCGATGAGCGCGGACAGGATGATGTTGAACCACTTCGCATACCATTGATGATCGGCAAGCCGTTCGGCCATCTTCTCGTGAATCTTGTGGGTGTAGGCGCAACGGCCATAACACTCGCGTACTTGGCTCTCGAGTTGGTATCGTGGATCAGATTGGGAAAGTTGTGCCAAAGACGGTTCTCCATTTCGCGCGGCGCTGTGCGGCCCTATCGTCGGCCTGCATGCTGCAGGCCTCGACGGCGATATTGTAGTCCGTGAGCGCTTTCGTCCAGAACACCCCCGACTTGTAGACGTAGGAGCCGCTCCCAGGCATACGCCAATAAGTCTTCTCTCGATCGAGGTCGTAGAGGTACTTCAAAAAATCCCGAGCCAGGAAGTCATGATAGGCGTAAGATTTATCTTGGTACTCCCAATTTTCAATGAATTGGTAGGCGAGTGCGTCGATCAAGGCTCCGCTCATCGGGACGCTATTGTGGTCCTTCCATACCCGCATCATCCGACAAAGTGCTTTGAGGTTGCCGTTGACGGCCTTATTTCGAGTCTGAACGGCATCCATCTCTGCCCGAGGATTGCATTTCCTCCAAGAGCCTCCACCGTTCGAATCGGCAAAGGTCCAGGAACCATCCGTATTGGTGAAGTACGGAAGAATTTCGAACGTGATCCCGTCCGTGAACGAGATGACGACAACCTGACCATCACCGCCGACCTTGCTAGAATTGTAGGTATTGAGGAGGGAGTTTTTCACCGCCTGAAGTAGCGCTGACTGACCGTTGGACTGATACCCGCTATACTTGACGTAATGCACGTAAGGGAGCTGAAAGCCGATATCGAGGTCGCTTATTCCTCTCGCTGCCGTGTCCCGACCGTAGGAGCCGACATAGAGGCTGTGAGCGGAACTCGAATCGGTGTTCCAAAAGTCGGTGTTGAGGCGCGTAGTAATGCGTCGATAGCGTTGACCGATCGAGCTGATTAGCTCGGGGCCGATATTGTAGTTGTTCCGGAAGTTGTAGAATTCGTTTGCAACACCCATCCCGGCCCCTATCGGTGCAAATGACAAGAGATGAGAGTATCATGCCTTTAATGCAATACATCAGGCGAGAGTTCAACAAGAAATATTTACGTGTGGTTGTGTCTTGGCACCAGCGGTCTGCGGCGAGGGCTGGAGGCCCTGAGCCCTTGTGATCGTGAATTGCGCGTCCCTTACACCTATCCCGCTGAGCAATCGGTTTGCCTCAAAGCGAACTCTCAATGGCATGGTTCGTCCGCATCTGGCGCAATGGTCGCCAGAACATACTGACGTTGTGCTATATTAATTGAAGGGATCACGGTAAGTCAGTTACCGAACGGTTGCTCCCCTTTCCCGGTACTGTCGCCCTCAACACATATCGAAATAAGCAGTTGAGAAAATGCAGGTCCTCTGTAATCTCTGCTTGCATCAGCGGGGCGACAACGTGGCGACGTTTATCAGCGACTACTTTGGTATAGATCAGGCTGTATTCGAGAATTACGGGGCGGTGAACATATCGGTGGTCAATGACCTTCCGTTGTTTATTGATCCATTCCTGCTCTTCCATAGCGAAAAGCCTGAGTACGTGGCTCTTCACGAGAAGATCATTGAATATCTCGTATTCCTGCGGGACCGTGCCGCCGAAGGGCGTGTGAACGAGGGGCAGTTGCGGAATTGGTACTGCTTTCCGGAGGTCAAGCAGAATTGGCTGGGCTTCTCGGAGACGGGCAATGATGGTGCTGGCCTCGGCATCGATTTCGCTAGAAATCTGCACGCCAATCTGCATGTCATCTTTTCCGATTTCGGAGCAGAGAGAATCACCGAAAGCAGCCATCTCGAAAAGGTTTGCCTAGTGTCAGATGGAGTAGGCCGCGACAATATCAGCGACTTCACCACTAATCTGATCAAAGATTTCCTATGCCGATATACCGAGAAATTTGCCGCTGACCATCTGCCAGTCGGAGCGGTGCGAGAAGTATGGGTAGATCGCGCGAAATTCAGTTACGAGACGCAGAGTTGGTCTAGGGGCCGCTACAAGCTGCCTTGGGTCAATGGTGACTATGTAATCCTGACACCGAAGGACGTGTTGACCCGTGACGAAAACTGGATCAATCGCGGCGACCTGATTAGCGGCTTCGAAGATATTCCCGAGGCGATACCTGATGCCCAGCTTAGGGCCTCGGTGTTCAATTACTTTGAACTGGAGTTGCATCGTAGGACAAAAGCCGAATCTCCAGGTGTGACAAAAGGGAAGCGGCGGAGACGGGAAAAGGAGAGGAAACCCACTCGGAAAGAGCGCTCGGCCGCTGTCGTCGCAACCATGCAGAAATTCCCTCAGATCATTGATTACTACATTCGCTTAAAGGAGATGCGCGGCGACGAGGCGAAAGACGCCAGTGAGGAAAAAGTCCTTGCAATCGAATATCTGTTCATCGAGCAATTGCAGGCGCTTCAATCGGTCCTGTTGGCGGAAACAGAATTCTATAGGATCGGCAAGACGACCTATGAAGAAGCACACGCCCGCCTCGCGTATCTGAAGGATGTCATAGAAAATAAGGGTGGCCACCGGTTTTTCTACGACGACAAAGGCGAACCGATCGAGCGCGAAAAGGACTTGCATGTCCTCTATCGCTTGGTGTGGTTTGGTACGCCTTCCGACGCTGGCGCTGAGGCCAATGATGGACGCGGACCGGTCGACTTCAAGATCAGCCGGGGGCGGGATAAGACCTTGGTCGAAATGAAGCTCGCCAAAAATACCAAGCTCGAGCAGAATCTGGCTAAACAGGCGGAGATTTACCAAGCGGCGAGCGATGCGAAGCATGCGATCAAGGCTATCATCTATTTCACTGCGTCCGAGTTAGAAAGGGTGAAGGCCATCCTGAAAAGGCTCCACCTGGAAAACAACAAGGATGTGGTTTTGATCGATGCGCGGCGTGACAATAAGCCGTCGGCTTCCAAGGCCGCGTGACGAATGCCATGGCCAACATTTGTTAGAAACTGACGTCGGGGCCTATCCAGATCATGTTGAAATCTACTGAAGCGGAAATCGAGGAAGTCCGGGAATACTTTGAATGGCAGGCTCCCGACCTCGAAGTGACCTTCATGCAGAAGGTCTACTCGGAGGCCGTCCTGAACACCCGTCACGACGTGTGGGATGTCCACACCAATAAGGATCGTTGGTGGGTCATCACGGGCGGCACAAATCTCTATTCCCAGGAGCAGTTCCCAAGTATGGACCTTGCTCTGACATTCCATATCGGTCTGATGCTCCGCATCCCGCGAACGGAAAAACAACAAGAGGGTGATCTTCGCCTCCTCCCATTCGGACCAGTATTCGAAAGGATGGAAGAAGCTGGGGCAGCCGTGACGCAGGCGCACAAGCTTTCTGACTATCAGACCGTCGGCGTCCGCTGTCGTGAAGTGCTGCTTGAACTGATCGCCGTAGCGCAGGACGCAGCAGTGTGGAAGACCGACGCTCCGCCGCAGCGCGCCAACTTCCGCGCATGGACAGAAATCATCTGCAACGATCTTCTGCCGAGTGACACCAACAAGGAGCGTCGTGGAGCCCTCAAGGACGTGCTCGAGACCGCATGGACATTCTCCAACTGGCTGACGCATTCAAAGTCGGCGACCTGGATTGACGCCGACATGGCGCACTCGTTAACTCAGCATGCCATCGGGATGGCGACCTCATTGATCCTTCGCGAGTTGCGTGGTGTGCCTGAGGAATGCCCGAATTGCGGGTCGCCGCATCTCGAACCCGAGCATGGCGAAAACACCGCCGCGCCCGGCGTGCTTTGGGAGCGACCACGCTGTGCCGACTGCGGATGGTCCGGCAGGCCCATACCCATCCTCGACCTTGAAGATGGACAGCCCATCATTACTCGCGAAGGCGAAGAGACTGACGAGTGCAGCATAATGACAGTACCGCTACGCTCGATCCTGAAGCCGGGAGACCCGACAATCGAGCCGTTGAAGAATACAGAGACCGGCCCCCCAGAGCATGTTGTATATTTTGCTTATGGGTCGAACATGTCGACCCCCCGGCAGCGCGAACGAATACCGAGCTGCAAGCCGCTCGGTATCGCGACCTTACCGGGTCATGCGCTTCGTTTTCATAAGCGCAGTACGGACGGGTCCGGGAAATGCAATGCAGTTGCCACTGGCGACGAGAATAGCGTGATCGGAGTTCTATTCAGCTTCGATCCCGCCGAGCGCGCCAAGCTAGATAAGGCTGAAGGCGTCGGAAGCGGTTACGAGCACGCGACGGTAACGGTCATAAACGACAAAGGTCGCAGGCGGAAGGTCCTCACCTATCTCGCTACTCCCGACTACATCGACAGCAACCTCAAACCGTATGCTTGGTACAAGGACTTTGTCCTAGCAGGTGGCAGGGAGCACGACCTGCCGCCAGGTTATATCGCCGAATACATCGAGGCGGTTGAGGCAATCGACGATCCCAATGAGGCGCGTGACAAGAAGCAGCGGGCCGCGCTCGGGCGTCTTAGGTGGTAAGACGACGTCCCCGAGGTCAACCACGTGTGTTGCCTCGTCGTCCAAAGGGACGATGACAAGGGCGCTGCCAGGCCTCCATGGAATGGCCGATGCTTAGAACGTAGTGATAAGCTATATTCGGTCCATATAACTCACTTTTCTGTTGTCCTGTTCTTCGCCGGTAGGCACCCTGTGGTATTCCTTTGAGTGCCTGCCATGCCACGTTCTCCGATTTACTTCATGCTCGTCCGCCTTGACGATGGCGACCTGGCGTCCCTAACGGTCATCCGCGAACCGACGCAGTTTTTCGCGCAATTGCGGTCCTACGGCTTCACGGAACACGCGAGCGCATCGTCTCCGGCATTGACGGAAATGCAGACGGGTGCGTTTCTGGACACTGTCGCGAGCGTCTTCAGCATCTTCCGCGATCGGCCATTCGCGTACATCATTGCCGACGGGATGAGCCGCGCCGACTGGTTGGCCGCTATGGAGGAGAAAGCTCACGATCCGCGCTTTGGCCTCATGGAGCGCGACGGCGAAATCTCCTACTGCATGACCGTGCCTGTGAACTGATGGAGGCGTGTCATGGCCTACCAGTTCGCCCGCATCGAGATTTTCAGCCGGTCCGGCAAGGCCGGTCGAACCACGGACTTCATTTTTGATGAGGTTTCGCGGGTTCCCTCGGCGTCGGTGCATGTCCAATCACCGACGCCCCCGGAAGTCGTGTACGGTCTCGACGTCGGCGCGCTGCGCACCCTCCACGACGAACGGGCGGCGGCGGCAAAGACGCCGCGGACGGACAAGAACGGCAAGGTGTCGCTCAAGGCAATCCGCAAGGATCAGAACACGCTTGCGACGGTGATCTTTTCGCACCCGGCGACGATGGAGGATTACCGCGCCAGCGCCGATGTCCGCCGCGACGTCGGGGCATGGGAGCGGGCCTCGATCGATTGGCTTCGGGAACAGTATGGCGACCAGCTCGTGTCCGTCGTCCGGCACACAGACGAAAGCCACCCGCATCTCCACGCCTATGTGCTTCCCGATGATACGGAAATGCGGGCGGGGCGGCTGCACCCCGGTTATGTCGAAAAGAACGCCATCGTAGCCGCCGGGATGCTCCCGGGCGAGGACAAGAAGGCGCTGGATAAGCGAGCGAATCGCTCCTACGTCGCGGGCCTTCGGGCGTGGCTGGATGACTATCACGAGAAGGTGGCTGTCCCCGCGGGACTGACGCGCCTCGGTGCCGGGAAACGGAGACTGACGCGGGCGCAGTGGCATGCGGAGAAAGCTCAGGCTGCGGCCCTCAAGCATGCCGTCGAAAGGGCGGCCGCCGTCGATGCCGCGGGGCGCGCCTACGTCGAGCGGACGAAGAAGGCGGCGGCGGCGATCAAAGCCGACGCCGCAAAAGTCCAGGCCGACGCCGATCGTCTCAAGGGCGTCGGGAGAGCCGTCCGCGCCGTCCTCGACGGTGCCCGCGAATCCTCTCTGCGTGAGAGTGTCCGGCAGGAGTACGCGGCCGACATCGAAGCGGCGACGGCAGCCGTCGCGAAAGCCCAGGCGGAGGCGTCGAAGGCGAATGCTTCGCGACGTCAGGCAAAGGCCGAGGCACTTGAGGCACGCCGATTGATGCGCCAGCACGCCGCGAATGCCGCCGCCTTGAGACAAGAAGTCCGGCAACTGTCCGACGCGCTGAAAGCCGCGCTGGATGAGCCGCAACCAACGCCCGGAGGGATGACGCCATGATGACCACAGGCGAAGAGATTTTCTGGAAGAACGCCCACGGCGTGTTGCGCGATATCGGAATGTCCCACCTCGATCCGGCACACGGGGCGGCGGTGGACGTCGTGCGGTGGTGCCTGCTTGTGCGTGGGCGACCGACACACCACCTACAGACGTTCCTAGAAATCGAGTCTCCAGCTCTCCTTGCGTACCTAGAGCGGCTTGCAACGTCGGGAGACGCGGCGGGATGGCGCACGCTGTTCCAGCGTATCCGGCATTATGCGGAACTGCTCCACGAGACGGACATGCAGCCTTGCGCCCGCCCCTGGTTGGCCGCGATTTGGCATTGCCTGCCCGAACTCGTGGGAATTGGCCAGACGATCATCGATGAACAGACAGAACCAGAAAGCGTTGCCGCCTTCGAACTCGCGCCCGACGTCGTCCCCGCTGGCGACGACAAAGGCGGCGACAGCGACAAGGGTAGCGCCGGGAAGGCGGGATCGGCCGGAACCACGGCAAAGCCCCGGCCGTCGGCGCGGCTCGTGCTGCCTGTGGTGTCTGTGATGCTCACCGATGCCGAGCGGAAGATGTTCGAGCGAAAGGCCGCCGAAAGTGGTGACAAAGAAGGTCCCGAAACCGATCCCGACGTCACTGTCGGCACGGATGGCCCAAGCGGCATGAAGGGAGGTCCGAAATGATCGATTTGCTCGCGGAACCACCGTCAACCGACATCGCCTGGCAAATTGTGAATGCCGTCTTGCCGTCTAAAGACACGACCATGTGGGGCCATGTCCTTCAAGTCTTTGCGTCCGTGCTCTTCTTCCTCGGCGGTCTGTTCGTAGCGTACCAGACTGTGGTCGGCATCGTGGCCACGGCGCACACGGGACAGGTGCTCGGCAACAGGTGGCATCAAATCTGGGTCCCTCTCCGGATCGTCGTTGGACTCGGACTGTTGGCCCCGTTGCCGAGCACCGGGTTTTCCAGCGTGCACTACATCCTTCGCGATGTCGTCGCGCGGGCGGGCATCAACCTGGCGAACGGGTTGTCCGGCACGGGAATCAAGACCGTGGCGGAAGACGGCACGACGATCCTTCCGGTGTCGGTAGACGGGTCGACGGTCGCGATGACGGTGCTGCAGCACGAGATTTGCGCCGCAGTCTACAACCAGGCGGGCGATCTGTGGGGGTGGTCCGCACGGCTCGCGGAGCCGGAAGGCGTCGTTACCGAGGCAGCCCCCGAAGCGGGGTTCGGCAAGGTCGTCACCTGGAGCTACGGGGGGACGTGCGGCCGATTCTCGTACACCGTGCCTGAAAACCGAGAAGCGTTCACGGCCGTGCGGCGCGAGGCCGTGAAGGCCCTCGTGCTGAAATTACGGGAAGAGGCGCAGCGGTACGCGAAGCTTGCGGCGGAGACGTCAGGTCTTTCCTCGGCAGCGGCGGCGACGAATGCCGTGTCGTTGGACATCCTATCGCCGAGGCTCGTGCAGGACATCCGCGCCGCCGGTGCCGCTTTCGACGAAGCAATTGCCGCGGCGGCCAAGGCAGAAGCCGCGGCAATTGACACCGCGGGAAGGTCTGGGCTCGTCAAGGCCGCTGAGCAGCAGGGCTTTTTGACTACAGGTATGTACTGGCTCAACCTCAGCCAAGTCTCGTCGCTGACGACGTCGCTCAGTAACGAGCGCATCGAAAATGTGCAGCCGCGCGTCGACGGTGATTTCAGTGAGGCACTCGATCGGGCGTTCGCAGCCTTGCGGCTGCAGCTGTCGGGCGAGGCGGAGAGAGTGAGCCTGAGCGCCAACGACTTTTCGGCAGCGGGGGACGAAACCGCGGACGCCACGACCAAGCTCCTCGCGCCCGTCGCCAGATCGATTATCGAATGGGCTGCCACGCCGTCCGACGACAAGGACAAGGATGCGATGGGCGCTTTGGTCTCCTCCGGGCATGCGATGCTTGCCGCCGCTTGGGCGGCCATCGTCGCGGGCGGCACCATAGCGGCCGTCTCGAAGAACGCCGTCGCCGAATTTTTCGGCTCAGGCGGCGTGAACTACCTGCTCGACTGGTCGAAATGGATAACCGGTCCAGTGTTTCTCATAGGCGGACTGCGCGCCTACGTCATTCCGATCATGCCGCACGTCTTCATGATCATGAGTGGGGTTGCCCTGCTTGCTGCGCTGATGGAAGCGATGATCGCTTTGCCCTTGTGGTGCCTCCGATGGCTGAAGATGGATTCCGGGGACGATTTTGCAGGGGATAGCGTCCGATTGGGCATCCTCTTTACCGTCAACATTTTTCTCAGGCCCGCCCTGGCGGTTTTGGCGCTCTTCGGCGCGTATGGATTCTTCGATGTCGTCCTCGGCGCGCTCGATAGCCTTTGGCCGACTGCGTTCCTGGCCCAAACGGGCGGACATGTCGTCGGTTTGCTCGGCTTCCTCTTCCTGACGGCGATCCAGACATACATGATCTGGTACTCCTGCATCAAAGGTTTCGGGCAGATTTGGGCTTTGCCCGATCGGGTTTTGACTTGGTTCGGCCTTCCAGGCACCGCGGGCGAGAGTGGCCTGGTTTCTGGAGCCTTCGGCGGAATGCTGGCTTTGGCCGGCAGAGGAGGTCTGCCTAAAATACTACCGCAGGCACCGAGCAAGCACGAAAAGCTCAAAGAAGAAGGGAGCCCGAAATGAAGAAAACGCTTCTCTGGACCGTTGGGGGGCTGGCGATGGCAACGGCCTGCGGGCTCGTGGGACTGGCGCACCTGTCGGCCACGCTCATCACCCTGACTACGTTCTTCGCCGTGCCGGCATTCCTCGTCGTTGCGTTCGATGCCCTGCCACTTCGGCAGGGCAGGCAAATGAAAAGTGAGAGGGTACAGAGATGAAACGGGCGGTGATCATAGCAGGCGCGCTGGCGGCACTCTGGGCGACGTCGGCGGCGGCCGAAAGTGTGATCCTCTGGCGTCCGGAACACGGGCAGTTCGGAGCGCAGATCATACCTGACGACGCCTTCGGTTCGATGCCAGGAGAAAGCGGCGGCAGCTCGGGATACGATTTCGAATCCAGGGAGTTTGGTGACTTCTCGAAGTACTACCCCATCAAATCGTACACGATGCGCACAGGCGAGGTTCTGACATTCACTACTCCCAAGTCACTCAAAGTGGCGTGTTACCTTATTAGCGACCTCAGCTGGACGTACCCGACGCGCTGGCTAGAACTCGTACAGGAGGAGAACCAAGTAACCGTCCAGGCGCTATCACCTGGACGCCTTGCAGCCGAGGTGAGGTGCGCGGAAACCGTTCCCGTCGACGGGCAGTCATATCTGCAGATCGAATATCTCGATCTATCGATTATATAAGAGGGCGTGCGGATGAAGTCTTCTATCGCCGCCGCCGTACTGGCGACATCGATCGCGGGGAGTGCGTCGACGGAAACCTTCAAGTTTCCCACCTACGCGCTCAAGGTCGAGTTCACCAGTCCCGACACGTCGCCAGTTGACCGTCTCAAAGCAGGTCAGCCGTTGACCGTGAGTGTCGTCGTTTCGCGTTCGACGGGGGCCGTGAAGGTCGTGCCAACGTCAACGCCGGACTGGATGACTTACGACCCGAAAACACGGGAGTTTACGGGGGTGCCCGTGCCGGGACAACATGAGCTCGCGGTGTCCGTCACCGATGCCGGGACAGGTCAACAGACCAGCGGCGTCTTGACGATGAACATTGAATCGAGGTGAGACATGGAAAAGCCCGACGACATCGACGCCGACTTTCACCGGATGGTCATTACTCCATTCGACATGGTGTTGTGGAGCCGTGAGAGGATGCTGCAACACGTAGATGTTGCCGTGCGGCTCATGGGACATCTTCACGACTGCGAACCCGAGCTTGCCGAAAGGTGGCGTTCCCAGCTTAACCGGGAACGGGTTGAGACTGGCCGTCCCGGTCTTGTCGTCTATCTCCGCGGGGAGTTCTTGGAGGAGCTGCGTCAGCATCCCCGCTATGGCTATCTAGCTGAATGGATGGCCGAGTGGACGGACGAGGCGGATAGGTACAGGGTGGCGGCTTTGGAGGACCTGGGCGGCGACCAGGCGGCACTCGCCAAACTGGATGAAGAAGTACGCTGCCGACACTGAAACGCGCACAGAGTTAAGACATGGTTCCCAGTGTTCCGATACGGAACAAGTTTTAAAATACAATTTACAACTTACTGTTTTTATTGAGGTGACCTTATTTTCTTGTTGACGGATGCTGTGGCATCGGACATCATTAAAACATCGAAGGGACGCAAGAAACTTCGGTGATTAATTTTCCCCTTGAGGGCTTAGAAGAGCCGTAACGGCAAGAAATTGCCTTTACATCTTACGTTTCCCCTAGAGGGATTAGGATAGATCAGGTCTTTGGACTTGAATTGTCCGGTTATCGATCCCCGCGAGTGGTTTCCCTGCAAACGCGGGGGTGTACCGTTCTAAATAGAGATGCTTCATCGCTATTAGAATTTGCTCTGCAACCGCAGAGATGACTTCCTCTCTTCACGGGAGGGTTTCGACCGCCGAAAGGCGGCTCTGAAATATATAGTGTTATCGTTGACCGCCATGAGGCGGATACAAAAGGGTGGCAGAAATGCCGCCCTTTTCACCGTTTGGGTGTCAAGGATGCCAGCTTGTCCTTGATCTGGCCGAGATCATAGCCCTTGTCGAGAAGGACCAGGACCGCGACGGATCGCACCAGTTCCACAGCGTCCCGTGTTCGGGCGTCCACGTCGCAGTCCGGCGCGAGCTTTCCGATGTAGACGCGCATCATCCGTTCCAACCCGCCTCCCTCGACGGCGACCATGTAGGCGTCTGCGATCGCGCGGGCGTCGGGGCGGCGGAGGGCTTTCGCCTTCCGCCGGTGCATCGCCGCATACGCTGCCTGACGCTTCTTGTGGTCCAGGGCGACGTCGGCCATCGTTCTACTGCCGCAGGATGGCGAGGGCAACGGCGGTCGCGTTGTCGCCGTGGGTGTAGTCAAGACGCCTCCACGTCCGTTCCTCGGAAATCTCGTCGGCCTGACGCGAGAAGTCGGCGGCATGAAGCATCGCTTGCAGGACGGGGAGTTCGCCTGTCGAAAGGACGCCGGCGAGCTCCTTGGCTCGCTTGACCAGATGGCCCACGTCCCTGTCGTTGGCGGCTTGGAAGCGGCTGCTGTAGTCGTCCCAGCTTCGGCAACTGCCAATGTTGAAGCCTAGTTTGCGGGCAACGTCCTCGACGGGATCGAGGTTCTTCCAGGTGTCGAAGTTCATTGTCGGTATCTCCTTATGTTTCCACGTTCGCGGCTTCGCGTTCGCACTGGGCGCGTAGCGGCGTGTAATCCCCAGCAAGGAATCGGTCGCGGATGGCCACGGCCTCGTTCACAGCCCGAGAAATGTCGGTTTCGTCATGGAAGTCGCACCGGATATCGACCGTGTAATCTTCTTCAAGAAGATCGCGTAGCGCCTGGCGGGCATCATCATCGCCTTCGCCGTCATCGGTGACCAGTTCGAGGCGGATACAGGCTTCCGAAGGAATGGAGGAGATTTGCGGCTCAATCCATTCATAGTTGCCATCGGGATCGACAATCGCCAGATTGCCGTCGAAACCGAAGTCGTCGAATTTGAATTCCGTGTTCATGAGTGCGTTCCTTGGTTGATGATTTCCCGTTCGATGAGGTTGGTAACGACCTCTCGGATCGTCGTTTTGTGTTGCGCAACGTGGACTTTGAGCGCCGTGAGCGTTCCTGCAGGCAGGTTCACGGTCAGTCTGTCTGCATGGCCTCTGCGCGATGGACGGACGCGGTGGGTGAAGGGTGCCTGAGCCATGTCATGCATCCTCGATCACGAAGAAGCGGGCAACCATGTCCTCGTCGGCGTACTGCTCGGCGAACTCGCGGGCTTCCGCGGTGCTGACGGGATGCAGTCCTTTACCACCAGCCTGTCCGCCTTGGACAGGCTGAGCCCACCGGGTCATCGCTCCACCGTGCCCTGCGACGAAGAAACGTCCGCGCGGTGTTCGGTAAAGGGAAGTGACCTCGTACCGGAAATCCCCCCTGTCGGAATCATTCTCAAAAGAGCAGATTTCCTCTGCCGTCGCCGTGTTGTAGCGGAGACCGTCGATGATTTTACTGATGTACATTCCATTCCCTTTCAGTTGACCTGCGGGCACGGCTTCGCCGCCGCGCAAAGGCACGTTATCCATTGATTTTGTTTCCATTTTTCAGGAGATCATGTGATGTGGAGAAGTGCGTTTGTGACTGTCCACATACAAAGTGTTGGAGCATTCCGATGTCGGCGCAAGAGGGAAAATGCGCCGGCGGTGAAGTTTTTTACGGCGATGATTGCGGCCTCACGGCGTGAGATCGGCGGCAAATAGAAAATCACGCCGTTAGATATTTTTCAGGCAGCGCGAATGAACGCGCGGCGTACGGCGGTTTCGGCAGCGCGGCGCGCCTCGGCGGCGCTGGTGACTGTGCCGAACGCGATACGCGCGTCGGTGAGGTCATCGTCTACGACTTCCCAGAAGAATGACCCGTCGCCGCAATAAGTGACGACGAGGTCGAGGACGCGCTTGCCGAACGCCATACCGGCGGCTTCCCCGCAGACGTCAGCGTCAGGCTTCCAGCCCATGAATTGCAGTTTCAGGTTCATTTCAGTTCTCCTTTTTGGGTGTGGTCATGGCCAGCCAGAGTTTCGCCGCGTCCGAGTCATTGAGGCCGTGCGCCTTGTCGGCGTAAGCGATCATGCCGAAGATGACATGGCGGAGGTCCAACACCTCCAACTGGTCGATGACACGCGACGGTAGGTGTTCTACGGCGACGTTGAAGGAAGCTTCCGGGATTGAGGGGATAATGTCGGCCACTTCCGACCGCACTTCCTCGATCTTCTGCAGTCGGCGCTTCGCCTCCTGCTCGCTAAATGTACGGTGCATCGCCCCTTGATGAATTCTCAACCGCTTCGCTGAAATCATCGTCTACGCTCCTGTTTTCCTATTCGTGAGTATGAGTGTTACTGTCCGTCCCTCAGTCGTGAGGACGGGAATGAGGATACAGAATAATGGAAAATCTCCAATAGGGGGATGAGCTAAGATATTGAAATAATTTATTAAAGAACTCGTTTGCCTAAACGTGGATCGAGTTCTTTGATTTCGGTGAAATCGAAGACGCCGCCACTCTCTGAGGTCTTAGATTACGTCGACGTGGACGTGAAAGCGGTTCCGAACTGGCGAACTCTTGGAAAAATATTTCACTTCCAAATGCGTCTCGCGCTCTTCGCAATGACTACCGCGGGCAGCAAGAGCCAAAGGATGATATTCGTCATCTCGACCGCCTCGGGTGCCTTGGTGGCGATGACGTAGAGGACGGCGAAGGCTGCCATTGCGATCGGGAAGCCGAGGATGCGAAGTGCGAGCATTGGAGTGTTCTCCTGGTTCTCAGGCTGAGGCTTCGAGGCGACGGAACGCCTTGATGCCGCCCTGTTGAAACTCGCGGCGCATGTCGTCGGCGGCTCCGGGGATGCGAGAACGCCGGACAAGGTGTCGGGCCTTCGTCTTGGGATCGAGCCGGTAGAGCGAGGCGAGGTAGCAGATGAGGCCGCCCGAATGGTCCCTGTGGTTAACCTCCTCGACCTCTACGGCGAAGGTCAGGCCCGGAATGGTTGTTCTCTTGATCTCCATCAGGATCGCCTTCCGTCTCTGATTTCTCTACCCTTTCTTTCTATCACGGCGCGAGAATCGAGCCCAGGAGATAACGCGGCATGGTTGCGTTGTGCCGGAGGGGCGGTTAACGGGATCGGTAGGATTTTAGGGATTCTGAAACGAAGGGCCTGTTCCCTGTTCGATGCCCCCAGAGGGAATCGGACCCGCCCTACGGGCGGAACTCTTGATGTTCCCCGTCCCGATGCTTCCAATCCGACCGGCACGCACAGCGGCAGTCACCCGCAGGGCTGGAACGGAGTGGAGGACGGCAATGTCGTTGACAGAGCGAGCATGTCGGTAGGCTTGGCGGTGAGGGTGGGAAAACGGATTGAAACGTAGTTCAGATCATCCGTAAAGGAATCGGTGCTGTACGGATTTGCATATGGCCACGTAGAGCACGGTCGCTTCAAAATAGCCACCAGGAACCATTCCCGCGCGAGAACCGCGCCTGTGGGAGAAAAAGAGCGCATCGGAGCGGCAAGCATAGCGATCCCCGTCACGGGGGATGTCGCGGGAATTCGCGCATGCCGAGACCGGTTCTCGGGGTAGCCGTAGGAGGGTCAGCATAGCGCCGCCGGCACGGCGGGACCCGGGATCGACTGCCCCCGGGGAGGCATTCCGGTTTGGTCTGGATTACCAACCCACCGCAACCTAGAAGGTGGGCTAGGTGTTATGAACTCCATCCCCGTACCATCAGGCGGCTCGTCGCGGATGCCTCGAAGTGTGTGTGAGAATTCCCCCAACCTAGAAAGCGCCAGAATGCTGTTTTGGTGCCTCCCCTTCATCAGGCGTTAAGACTGATGAAATTTGGGAACCCCTGAATGTCGAAGTAGGGTATTTCTACCCAGCGTGATTTTAGAAAACACAAGGAAACTCTCGGATTTTGGTTCCGAGGGTGAGTGAAGCCCTTTGCTATATTAACGTAGGGGCTGATTGTGGCAAATCTTCAGGGAAATTGTCTTCCTTCGGTGGGTAAAGGCGGAGTCATTCTGGCGACGGGCCTTGCCGTTCTCTCGGTAGCGTCTGTCGCGCTCCCGGTCATCAATATCAAGGTCATGGGGTTCGGTGGCGGATTGGCGCTTGCTTCACCGCATTTTCTGGGTGGCGTCGCCTACCTGCTTCCGCTGGCTTTCCTGGCTGGGCTTGTCGCGCGGTTCGCCCCTCAGGCGCAGACGTATGTCCGCGTCCTTGAAATTGCGGGACTGGTCATCGCTGTCGGAATTGCTCTCTACGCTACCATGACGCTTTTGAACGGCATGAACGAAATGAGCAACGCGGACCGACAGATGGCGCAGATGCTTGGATCGGCGAATGCCCGGCAGCTCTCATCAATGCGCGGCCTGTCCCTGGCGGGCGGCACCCTCGCGCTCGTCCTGCTGCTGCTCGGCAGCGCCTGGCAAGTTTGGTCTGGCCGTCGCCGCTGATTTCAGCCACGCCGAAATCTTCATCTCCCGGAGTCTCAATTGAAAATGAAAAACCTTCTTGCGACCGTTTGCGCCGCAGCCCTGCTTGTTTGTTCGAATTCCGCCCATGCCGAGGAATCCGAAGACCTCTACTACACCGGCAGCTTCGTTTGCTCTGGTCAGGAATATGCGACGGATTGGAACATATCGAAAGGACTGTCGGGCGAAGTTGCCACAACGGTCTATTACCAACAGCTCGACTCGAACCAGGTGGAATGGCTTGAGTTGACTGAACGCAAAGGCCCGAATGGCCATCAACTCTACGATGCCAACGGCAACCCGCGTATTGGCCTCATTGCTGATGGCCAGACAATCCGGGCGATCTGGATGGCGGGATCGCCGATGTCTGATTGTTCGCCATTCGCGGTCAGCCGTTCTCAAAGTGCCAAGGACCGATTCGACGAACTCTTCGCGCTGATGGAGACACCCGAACCCAGTGACGATATCGCCGCGAAGGTGGCGGATAGGACGCGGCTCCCGCCCATCATCTACGCGCTGCCTGAACTCGACCGACAGAGCTACATGCAGCGCTACAGCGAACTGGAGGAGGCGTTCTGGACCCGTTATCGAGAAACCGTGGTCAAGGATATCGCTTCGCGCCCGCTCGCTACGGATGAGGACAAGAAGGCTTTCGCCGAGCGTCTTTTTACAGCCCTTTCCGATACATCGCGGTTCATGCGTCGTCGGGATGGGTTGGAGGCGACGTCCACGATGATGCAACAGGCGGCCGACCGATACGCGGCAAGCGGCGGAGCGCCCGCGGAAGCGCTGTATGTCGGGAAGGAAATCGCTTGCCAGCGCCTGCAGGGGATTCTGAAAGCGGACCCGTATTTCAACTTCGCCAAACTGGAATTGGCGGTCGGCCTACCTTCCGACTACTGGACGCGCGCCCTTGCTGAAAACCTCCTCTCGGGCATGCGTAACTGCGATGAGGTGTCCGAGGATTATGCGCATCAACTGCTGAGTAAATGGCCAGAGATACAAGAGAAGCAAAAACTCGTCCTCTCCTTGCTGAAAGAACAGTCGCGCCTTCTGGCCTTGCCTGTGACAATGGACACGCTGGTTGAAACGAAGAACCTACAGCCGGACGAGATGCTGGTTCAATCCATCTCCAGGCATTCGAGCGACTACCAGCGCTTTTTCGGCGTGCCGTTGGATGCCCGGCGCGAGGAATTGCTGAACGTCAGCCTGGCTTCGATCGGAGAACGGTCGGCGCGCTATTCCATCGACCAGCCGGAGATGGCGACGGCGGTTTCGGAGGCCTGCGAGATACTGGACGATCTTTCGGACATGGCTGGCGACAGGCGGGACATGATCCGCCAGACCTGTGAGTCTGCAAACGAGACGATTGCCGCCAAGCAGTCCGAACAGGCGGTCGCCCAAGTCAATGCGGCCTTTGCCGATGCCGCGCCGGACACCGCTGCGGCGGAGGCCGCGGACAAGCTCTGCAATACGCTCCCATCGACGCTTTCGAATCGCGCGGCTTCGAAGGTCTACGACGTATGTTCCGACGCTAAAAAGGTGATGGCCGAGAAGAAGGATGCGTTGAAGTGCGAGCAGGCTATTGCGTCCTCGGGTGCGTCTTCGGAATTGCTTGAAAGCTCGGTCTCCGTGCGGGAATCCGGGGGTAGTTCGAACGCCGCCGTGAAGGACCTGATCTGCAACGCCACCAAAATGGGGGCGCAGCTCTCGTTTGCTACCAGCGGATACCTGGCGTGGAAAACGCACTCGATGGACATGAAGATGGAGCGTGCACGCGAAGGAGAAGGGCTTCTGCACTTCGTTCTTACCCCATCGGAAGGCGATGCCGATTGGGTTGTCGGCACCGAGGATGAGAATACGAAGGCGATCCTGGCGAAGCAGGGCGCAAAGGTGGAGATCGTGACCGCCTGCATCATGCGCACAACCGCCTGCCATCCATAACCAACGAAATACGAATGCCGACCGCCGTGGGAATGGCGGCCGGCGCGATTGAACATCAGTGGGGCTTAATTCATGAAATTGATCGTTGCCGCGTCCATCGCGTTGGTCTCCGTTGCAACCTCGGTGAGCACCGTGTCAGCAGCAGCCAGCCGAGAGGATTTCCGGGGGCGTTGGTCGCGTGTCTGCGGCGAAGGCCAGACCTGTCATCTCGATATCGACGACACGAAATCACGGAAGACGGTCGAGATTGCCTTTTCCATCGAGGGGAAAGGCGAGACATGCAAGTGGTCGGTCGATGCGGTGTATGACAAGGGGTTCGGCGGGCCCGTCGCATATGACCCTTACGGCAACTATTACTTTTACCTGACAATCCAGAGCGATGGCAGACTGTATTCGTCTGGTACGATGTCGCCAAACTGCGGTCCGCAGCCGCTGGACCAGTATTTCGTGAACGACCCGGTCATTGGCACTCCAGCGAACGAGACAGTGGCATCTGCTCTCAGTGACGACGATGCACAAGCGATGATCGACGATCGCAGCATCTTCGATCACAACGGTTCGGCTATGGTCATCAGCCCTAGCGCAGGGACTATCGTGTATCGCGACCCCAAGAAATCGATCGCGGGGACCGTCAAGCCAGGCGCGCTACTCTTCAAAGCCAGCGCACCATGGGACCCCTACAACGACAATGCGATCGTCAAGGGAACGGCGTATGTATTCAAGAAGGGTTGCGAACCAGCCCCATACGAGGTCTCTGGCCGACAGAAGGGATGGCACACCCTGGTTCTCAAAGGTCCCGCGCCTGTCCGCGCGAAGAACGGGTGCAAGGTCATCGGCTACAAGAACAATGGAAACTCGACGCTGAAATTCGTCAGTTGGGGCGACTAACGGTCGGTGGAACGAATGCACCATATGCCGTCGTGTAGCACGATTCTTCTTCAGAAATGGACCTTGGGCCGTGCTGACGCGGCACCTATTTCCCTGCGGGAGATATGCCGCTTGAGCGTTCACGCGGTTTAGCCTGTGGACGTCTCCGACCGGGCATCTCTACCCTGTTGCCCTTCGCCTCTTCTTTAGATTGTACTCTGCGCAGCAATATCACCGACATGCAGGGCAATGGCAAAAGAAACACCCTTCAGCGCGATCACGCGCAAGATGCTCGACAACTGGCTCCAGACGGACCCCGCTCAACCGGCCGCGCCGGACGTGGTGTATCGCGACATACTAGACATGCTGTCGATCAAGATGCGCCTGACGGTGTTTGCGGTTGAAGGTGACGATCCGAAAAGATGGTTTATGAAGGCCATCCGC
This sequence comes from Ciceribacter lividus, assembly GCF_003337715.1. Taxonomy (GTDB): domain Bacteria; phylum Pseudomonadota; class Alphaproteobacteria; order Rhizobiales; family Rhizobiaceae; genus Allorhizobium; species Allorhizobium lividum. The sequence continues at coordinate 31,202 of NZ_QPIX01000007.1, read as the reverse complement.
CATTCCGGTTTCACCACCCGCATTCTCAACATCAACAAGATATTCGCCGACTGCTATATCGGCGATTTCAAAGACCAAAGCTACATGGAAGAGGCGGTGATCCCGCGGCTTCTGCAGGTGCTGGACAGTCAGCAGCCGTCGATGGAGCTGATCAAGACGAGGCTGTTCGGCGTCAACCTCAGCTACGACCGCATTCTACTGCCGCAGCGCAACGCCGGCCGCCCGCAATGGATCATCTCGTCATCATACGCGCAGTTCCTGCTCAGTCCGCCACAACGGCGCGAAAAGCTGGATGTCGATGACGAGGCCATCGTCCAGCTTCTTATCGAGGGAGCGACCGCGAAGGAAATTGCGACAATCCTTGGCATCTCGCACCGCACTGTAGAGCACCGGCTGGAACGGATGAAGCAGCGCTACGGGGCACGAAACACGGTTCACCTGGTGGCGATGCTGATCGCCACTCATCTCGAACGTTCGCGGTCGGCTTCCGCGTAACACCTCCAGCCGTGAGCGAGGTCGATACGGACGACTAGCGGAACAGCTGTATGATGTTCTCTGCGTTCGAATTGGCGATCTGGAGCGACTGGATCGCCAACTGCTGCTGCGTCTGCAACGCCTTGAGTCTGGTAGATTCCTCATTCATGTCGGCGTCGACCAGACGGCCGATGCCCTTGTCGATCGTGTGCATGAGCTTGTTGGCGAATTCGGACTGCATGTCGATTCGCTTTCCGATCGAACCGAGAACCGCAGCTGCATCGACGAGCCTTCCCGCCGCCGCATCGATGTAGGCGATGTAGTTGTCAAGCTCGTTGGGGCTCTGCTCGATGTCTATGTCCAGGAAATTCATCTTGGGGAGCGGCTCGATGTTGACGTTGATCCCCGAGAAGCCAATGTGGCTCTTGGAACCCGACTTTCGATCAATGGCAGGATCGGTACGCACACTTACCGTGCTGCCGTCGATGGCCTCGATGATGACCTCGGGGCGATTGATGAGCGAGTTCAGGAGCGTCGCCATGTCATCCGAAGTGGCGACCATTCCGTCTTCGACACCAAGAAGAGAATTGACGTATGCCTTGTCGAACGAGAAGGTACCCGTACTCTCTCGGTCGATACGGAAACCGAAAGTGACGATGACGTTCTCGTAGACCCTGAACGGTTCGAAATCGAGCGTCATGGAAGAGCGGCGGACGCCGTAGTCTATCGCGGTATCCCCCAGCCCGCCACTGCCGACGGAACTCGTGAAACCCGATATCTGGATGGAAGAGCCATCCAGAGAAGAGTTGCCCAAGTAGACGATCCCGATAAGGTCGGGGACATCGACCTTGGTTGTCGTTTGGCCAGGAGGGTCGTACTCCCAGTAGGTTTGCACCATTGCTCCGGCCCCGGAAAGTACGTGGTTCAGGACCGCCGCATACTCCTTGTAGGTCGAGATGACCCCGCTGGCGCTTGGAAGAACCGCATCGACGGTCGCCCGATCGATTACTATGTGTGTGGTCTGCCCAGGAAAATACGGTGGGTCTATGCCATCTGCCGGATTGTCTGCATCCACCGTCAGGTCGAACGAGATCGCGTCGCCGACAGCGAATGTCAGCGGACCGCTGAACGTGATGCCAATGGGGCCAGGGGCCGTCCCGCTTGTGTTGTCGGCGCTATAGGTACTCATTGAACCCGTGGAAACCAGAGGAAAGCGTAGTCCTCCAAGCGTTCCGAGATCGCGGGGATCGGCCTGAAGCAGCCCGCCCCCGGTGCTGTTGAAGAGCGAGATTCGCGACAGGTCGACGTCCATTCTCTTGACCGAAACCCCGTCGGACTCGTCCCTCGTGAAGGAGGAGACGACCGATGTCCGGTTGAGAGTGTTGTCGTAAATGTCATCTATCTCGGTGTTCAGCCAATTGACTCCGCTGAAGCTTGCCGATGTCGCGATGCTCTGGACCTGCTCTTTCAACTGATCGAGTTCGACCTGGATCATAGCCTTGTCGACCCCATCTTCTTCGGCAGCGACCAGCCTTGCCTTGAACTCCGAGAGGACGTCGATAACGTCCGTCATGCCTGCGTAGGCCACGTCCACCTTCGCCGCACCGAGCCCCAGGGCATCGGAGACAGCCGAGACAGCCATGTTGTCCGAGCGCATGGTTGTGGAGATGGACCAGTATGCGGCGTTGTCGGCGGCGACGGCAACACGCATTCCGGAGCCGACCCGGGCCTGGATGTTGGCCAAGCTGGAGTTGAGCGACCGCAGTGTCTGGAGCGCCGCCAGCGCGGACGAATTGATACGAATGCTCGCCATGATAAACGCCGAAGAGAGGATTCTTAACAGTCGGTGTCGTCATGACGCCAGCGTGGGTCTTATGTCCCGAGCGGATTATGGTTCACGAAGTGTTAACGGAAATGGCGAAGCGGCAGGGTGAAAATACCCATCCGGAGACCGGCTCGACGGGGCGCACGGAGACGAGAAGCGGATTGGGATGCGGGAATGACAACGCTTGTTGGGGCGATCAAGGCAAGCGTATCGGAGCGGCAAGCATCACGGTCCTCGTTCACGAAGATGACGCGGGAATTCGCGCATGTGGTTTCGGAATCTACGTCAGCCGCAGGAGCGCCAGCATAGCGCGGCCGGTTACGGCGGGAACCGGGACCGACTGCACCCGGGGAGGCATTCCGTGTCCGGTTTTTGGGGCTTAGTGCCTGGGGCAGGCATCGAGATCGATAAAGAGCAGGATTATTTATAGGAACGGGCGGGGGTGCAAGCACCCCCAGGCCTTCGGCCTCCCCCAGGCGTTGGTAAACACCATACACCGCGACGAATCGTGACGGGGCCGAATTGCCGCGGAATTCCATCTATTTTGCGAATACCTTCGCTTCCGCCATTGCCTTGGAAATCTGGCCCGTCGACACGCCGAAGTGCGTGGCGAGTTCGGCGCGGTTCATGCCGTTTTTTGCCGCCAGATAGAGGCACTTCTGTCCGAGATCGAGGCGGGCCGTCTGTTGGGTGGATCGATCGGCAGCGCCGCGGCGGTGCCGGCTCTGCCGGGTTCTCTCGGTATTGAGTTCTCTGCGGCGGTCCTCGTCCACGAGAGCCCGAAGCCCAGCCGCTCGCTGTTCGGCCGGCTCGATACCCAGCCATTCGACGATCGTTGATGCCTTGAACTTGTATCGTGCATCAGCTTCGCGATCGCGGAAGTCCATCTTGAGGCCAGCCGCGGCTCGTTTCGCTCGCTTGATGACCGCGCTGAGGCGGGCGTCAGTCTCCGCATCTGTCCAGTTCGTCACCTGTCTCGCGAGGATCGTAATTTCGCGGCTCATGACGTCCGGAACGTCAGTCCAAGACAAAGCATTGGCGGCAAGGAATATCCAGACGTCGCGGTGACCAGGTGGAAGCGCGCCGGTCTCAGGGCTTCGGTGTTTACGAAGACGCTGAAGGTCCTCGAATGCAGTTGCCCACCAACTCGTCTGTGTGAGGCGCTGCGCGGGCTTGACGTGGCTATCCAGCCCTTCGGCCTTCCGGGTGGCGCGCGCGGCGCGCAGCGACACCAATTCGGCTTGGGTGAAGGGTAGAACCTCGTCAGCCAGCGTTGCGAACTGGTGGCGGCTCGGCGCTTCGGGCGTTCCCTGGCACCAGACCATACCTACCTGACGCCGATCCCACTCAGCGCGCGAATTGGTGCTTCCGGAAAGCCGGAACACTCTGGCGGCATCGAGCGCCCGCTTGTCAGCTCCAAATTCCGTCAGGACCTCCGCAAAGACCTTCTGCACTAGGTTCCAGCGGGGGAGTACGGCGAACGGCAGAAGCTCGGTAAGCCAGACACATACCAGGCCGCGACCAGTCGACAGGATGTAGGATGGAAGGGGCAAGCCGCCCTCTTCGAGTTTGTACAATACCGCGGCGGCTACATCGGCTGCTGGGCGTCCCTGCCACCGTTTCCGGTTGTGGTAGTCCAGATCGACGTAGTTCGAACCGATGGCCGTGAGGTCGGCGATACCGCGCCAGCGGCCAAAGGCCTGTTGACTGACATAGATATCCTCGCCGCTGGTGCGGCGGAGCATGTCCTCGGCATGAAGAATTGCGTCTCCACCGATCGGGACCGTCCATTCTTTCCAGTTCTTGCCGCCGTCAGCCACGCGCTGGGCGAAGGAGACGACACCTTTACGAACACCGTTTCTGTTGTGGTTTTCTGGATGAAGAACCCGGAGATGTTGACCGGGGCCGAAGGCGTCGTACTGGAACGTTGCGGGGCGCGCCGAAAATACGTGCGCGTCCGAGTTGTCAACACTGAAACTTTTATAGTTGGGCTCTGGGTCGGCTGGGATATGTCCCAGCCTTGCGGTCACCGTTCGAAGACGGGGGGCTTTACAGCAATCGCGCCAACGGCAATGATCATCTTGCTACTCCAAAAAGCACCACTGAGGGTTCCCGCCCTGTGACGTGGTGTTTTTTTATGGTCATGCGCGACGGCGCACGGGTCAAGCGCCGAAAATTAGTTCCGCATCCCTAACGATGTGACGCTGCCATCACGTACAAATACGTGATGCTTTCCATCCCCCCACCCCGTCCTAAGGACGGTGCTGCGGCCCTCCCCCTGGGAAGGGCCTCACGCCCCTCGCGGGGCGACTGGGTTTCATCGCCCTCGCGCTAGCGCTCGGGCGATGCCCTCAATCCATTCCGGATGCGCCGCCGAGCCCGACGAAGAATTGATCCAAGGCGTCCTTGTTGGGTGAGGACTCAAGCAGCATTGAGACGATACCGAGGTCCATGCGAAATGCGAACGGCATGACCCCTTTCATCTGCACTTCCAGGCGTGGCTTGAGGATCATGACTGGCCCGATGGGCCGGCAATCGACGCGCTCCACCAGCCCACGCAACAAGGATGACAGTTTGATGCGGAGTTCCCGTCGCTTCTCGAGGTCTGCTTCTTCTAGCTGTCCGGACAGTTCATTTGCCGTCGTCAAGCGCACGATGATGCCTGGATCGGCTTGCCTGCTGGCCGCTGCCTTTTCTTGCTCTTTCAGTCGTTTCGTAAGTTCCTTCACCTCAGCGGCTACCTGAACAAACTGCTCCTGAACCTCTTCATCTTCGGTCACAAGAACCGATAGCAAGCGAGTGCGTCGAGCCTTCGCGTCGGCGAGTTTTGCTTTCAGCGCTTCGATCTGTCGAAGCATCTGAGGGGTCTCATCATCCAGAGATGCCAGAGCAGCAACGTCGACGTGAAGCAGCGCCGTCAACAAGTCCCTCTCAAGGAGGTCAACCCGAATGCGCCGGTCATTGTCGCACCCCGCTTTCCGAACGTTCCTCGAACACGCGAAATAGATGCCACCTTTCGGTGGTTTCCCCTTGTTCTGGATATGCATGGGGCCATCGCAGGAAGCGCAGCGGGCCAGACCTTGAAGGATGTGAGCCCCGTTTTTCCCCTTTCGCCCCGCCGCCGATTGCCGCCGTCCCGCAGTAGCGTTTTGAGCTCGCCAGAAAGTCTCATCATCGATGATGCGGGGGTAATAATTTAGGATGGAGTCGCCGTCCGGTTTTCGATTGCGATTCTTGTGAGTCCCGCTGTGAGGCTGGTACTCTCCGAGAACTGCCCGACTCTGGATAACCTTGGCGATGCTTGACGTCTGCCAACCTTTTCCGCCTCGGAAAGTAGGTACACCCTCCACATTCAATCGACGCATGATTTCGCGACGGCCGAATCCCTCGATCGTCTCTTGAAAGATACGTCGGACCAGAGTGACCCTTTCCGGGCGTTCCACAAATGCGCCGTCCCGAACCTCAAGCCATTCTGGGCATCGAGGCGTCAATGGACGGCCTTCCGCCCGCGCGGCTGCCTTTTTCTGCCGCCATGCTTCTCCGACTCGCTCGCTCTTCACGCGGCTCTCATCGTGTGCGCGGGCCATGACGGCCAAGGAAATGATAAGGGGAGTCCAGTCCTGCCGCAGGCGATCGGAGGAGTACTCTTGGCCGTCGCTGAGCGTGACTACGACTATGCCAGCCTGAATGAGGGCAAAGAGTTGAGTGGCAGCATCGATCACCGTTTCTCTCGAAAGGCGATCCAGGCTTTCGACGATGAGATACGAGCCGCGGGCGATTTGCCCTTTCTCGACCATGTCAAGGAAGGATCGGAGTGCACCCGTTATCCGGTTGGCACCTTGATATGCACTGATCCCAAGGTCGCGCAGCGAGTCATCCAATTCGACGCCGCGTTCGGCGCACCAGGCTTCCGCCTTCATCGTCTGGCGTCGAAGGGAATCGCCGCGGGCTTGCTCAGGAGTGGAAAAACGGATGTATGAGTAGGCTTTCGGTGTCATTGCCATCACTTAGCAGATTGAGGTGCATTAATGTAGCACAATTTGCTGATGGTTGGTCCTCCCGGTTCCGGCAAATCCATGCTGGCCTCGCGCCTGCCGTCGATCCTGCCCGCGCTCTCTGCGCCCGAGCTCCTCGAAGTCTCGATGATCCATTCGATCGCCGGGCAATTGTCCGGCGGCAAGCTCTCCGACCGGCGACCGTTTCGCACGCCGCATCATTCCGCCACGATGGCGGCTCTCGTCGGCGGCGGGTTGCGGGCGAAGCCCGGAGAGGCGTCACTCGCCCACAAAGGCGTGCTTTTTCTCGACGAGCTGCCGGAATTCGCGCCGCAGGTGCTCGATGCATTGCGGCAGCCACTGGAAACGGGTGAATGCGTGATCGCCCGTGCCAACCATCGTGTCACCTATCCCGCCGATTTCCAGCTGATAGCGGCCATGAATCCGTGCCGCTGCGGGCTGGCGGGCGAGCCCGGGCACAGCTGTGCCAGAGGGCCGCGCTGTCTCACCGAGTATCAGGGGCGGATTTCCGGTCCACTGATGGACCGGATCGATATCCGGATCGACGTTCCGGCCGTGGCGGCAACTGATCTCATCCGCCCGATGGCGGCCGAGCCGAGCGCGGAGGTCGCGCGACGTGTCCGGCGGGCACGGGATCGGCAGCGGGAGCGTTTCGCGTTGGCCGGGCTGCCGGAGGTCATGACCAATGCCCGCTGCTCGACGGCGTTGATCGAAACGCTCGCAGAGCCTGACCCGTCCGGCCTGCAACTCCTGCGTGATGCGGCGGAGAAGTTCCGATTCTCGGCCCGCGGCTACCACCGTGTCCTGAAAGTCGCCCGTACGCTTGCCGACCTCGACGGCGCCGACCGGCTGGGGCGTATCCATGTCGCCGAGGCGATTTCCTATCGTATTCCCTCCGAGCGTTTGTCGGCGGCGGCGTAAACAATCAAGATCCGGCCGCCCGAAGGGACGGCCGGATCAGCGGCAGATGATTCTTGATGGCGGATCGCGAAGGCGCGTGCCTCAGCCTCCGAGTCCTTCGAAGAGTGCGGTCGAAAGATAGCGCTCGGCAAAGGAGGGAATCACGACGACGATGGTTTTGCCGGCGTTTTCTTCGCGTTGGCCGATCTTGATTGCCGCCGCGAGGGCAGCACCGGAAGAGATGCCGACCGGCACGCCTTCGAGACGGGCGACGAGACGTGCATTCTCGAAGGCCTCGTCGTTGGTTACGGTGACGATCTCGTCATAGATCGTCGTATCGAGGATCTTCGGAGCGAAGCCGGCACCAATGCCCTGGATTTTGTGAGGACCGGGGTTGCCGCCGGACAGGACCGGGCTGTCCGCGGGTTCGACGGCAACGACCTTGAGCGAAGGCTTGCGGGCCTTCAGCACCTGGCCGACGCCGGTGATGGTGCCGCCGGTACCGATGCCGGAGACGAAGATGTCGACGGCGCCGGCGGTGTCGTTCCAGATCTCCTCGGCGGTCGTCTTGCGGTGAATTTCAGGGTTGGCCGGATTCTCAAACTGCTGCGGGATGACGGCGTCGGGCAGCGCGGAAACGAGCTCCTCTGCCTTGGCGATCGCGCCCTTCATGCCCTTGGGCCCCTCCGTCAGCACCAGTTCGGCCCCGAGCAGTGCGAGCATCTTGCGGCGTTCGATCGACATGGTTTCCGGCATGGTGAGGATCAGCCGGTAACCCTTGGCGGCGGCCGCAAAGGCAAGCGCGATCCCGGTATTGCCGGAGGTCGGTTCCACCAGCACCGTCTTGCCGGGGTTGATCTTGCCTTGCTGTTCGAGCGACTCGATCATGGCGAGACCTATGCGGTCCTTGACCGAGGCGAGCGGGTTGAAGAATTCGAGCTTGGCGAGCAGGTTCGCCTTGACACCCTTTTCCTTTGCCAGCTTGTCGAGCCGGACGATCGGCGTGTCGCCGATGGTTTCGAGAATGGAGCTGTAAACACGGCCGCGGCCGGGTTTCTTCGTGTCGGACATGGTGCTCTCCCTGCAGTACGGTTTTGGTGAGCGCACAATAGGATCAAAGTCCCCACCCGGCTAGAACCCTTTGCCTACGGCAAGCCGTCGGGGGAGAAAAATCACGCCGGTTGGGCGAAGGTCTCAAATATTTATTTCAGGCGGATCGGACGGCGATATAGGCGGCGGTGCTCGCCAGAATGCTGCCGGCCACGCGGTTCAGGAGCTTGAGCGCAGAAGGCTGCTTGAGCAGGGTGCGTGCGCGTGCCGCAAGCACGATATAGGGGATGAGCACGGCCAGCAGAACGACGAAAGTGATTCCGGCAAGTGCGGCATAGTCCGCCGGTCTGATCGACTGGAGCGGGATCAGCGTCGGCACCAGAGCGACGTAGAAGAGCATCGTTTTCGGATTGCCGAGCGTCACGAAAAGGCCCGAGAGGAAGGAGGCACCAAGGCCGCCGCCCTTGCGCGCCTGGACCTCCTGCGGCAGCAGGCCGGCGGTCCAGAGCTTGTAGGCGATGTAGCCGAGATAGACGGCGCCGGCATATTTGATGACGAGGAAGGGCGTCACAAATGTCTGGGCCAAATAGGAGAGGCCGAGGACGACCGCCGTCAGGTAGCAGAGATCGCCGAGGATCAGCCCGAGCCCCATGAAGAAGGTCGGACGGAAGCCCGAGCCGAGCGCCCGCGCCACGATTGCCGTCATACCGGGGCCGGGAATGGCTGCCGCGATGAAGAGTGCGCCGGCATAGGCGAGCAGCGTGGCGGCGGTCATGACGGGCTCCCCGGTCGGATGAACGAATGTTCGCACGGCTAACCGATCAGCGGCAAACTTGCAACGGTGACACGATCATGGTTGCTGGTGTCGTTTCCTTCTGCTTTCCACTTGTGCAGCCTTTCATTGAAGAGACACGCCATGCCGTCCACCGCCTCGCTTCTCGCCTTTGATCTCATCTGTCTCGGTATGGTGCTCACTCCGGGACCGAACATGGTCTACCTCGTGTCGCGATCGATCTGCCAGGGGCCGGCAGCGGGTCTCGTCTCTCTCGGCGGCGTGGCGCTCGGTTTCGTCTTCTACATGCTGTCGGCGGCGCTCGGCATCACCGTTCTGGTGCTGGCGGTACCTTATGCCTATGACGCCCTGCGCCTTGCAGGTGCCGCCTATCTCGCATGGCTTGCGTGGCAGGCATTGCGACCGGGCGGGCGCTCACCCTTTCAGGTTCGCGAGCTGCCGAAGGATTCGTCCCGGCGCCTGTTCACGATGGGGTTCGTCACGAGCCTGCTTAATCCGAAGGTGGCGGTGCTGTACCTGTCGCTGCTGCCGCAGTTCATCGATCCGTCTTCCGGCAGCGTGTTTGTTCAATCGGTGGTTCTCGGGTTCACCCAGATCACGATCAGCGTCACCGTCAACGCCATGATCGCGGTGAGTGCCGGCGCGATCGCGCTCTTTCTCGCCGGGCGACCCTTCTGGATGACCATTCAGCGCTGGCTGATGGGAACGGTTCTCGCCGGGCTTGCAGTGCGCATGGCAACGGAAGCCCAGCGCTGACGGCTCAGAACAGCGGTCGCATGAAGCTCCGCTCGTAGCTGAGGATGCAACGGGTCTCGTCCGCATAGGCGAAAGCCGATTGGCATTCGATGTCGTCGGCCATCTTCTGCCGGTACGCCTCGTAGTCGGCGAGCGAAGGAAAGCTGAACAGCGCCAGCGCGATGTTGTTTGCGCCCTCATGTGGCAGGAAATAGCCGTGGTGCGTGCCACCGAGCCGCTCGACCAGCGGTATCCAGAGCCGCGCATAGTGCTCGAATTCCCTGACCTTGTAGGGATCGATCACATAGCGGAGATAGCAGGTTATCATCGTTGGGAGACCCTTCTCTTCGGCAGGAGAAGCGCTCTTGGCGCGAGATTGAGCGTGGTCGCGATGGCCGCGAACAAAATGGCAGCACCACCGAGCGCCTGCACGGGCGTCAATACATGTCCGAACGCGGACATGTCCACGATCACTGCCACGACCGGATAGAGAAAGGACAGCGTGCCGGTCAGGACGACCGGCAGCTTCTGGATCGCCGAATAGAGAAACGCATACATCACTCCGGTGTGGACGATGCCAAGCGTCGCCACCATGGCCCAGTCTTGGGGCGCCGACGGCAGGGCTTGCCAGTCGGCGAGGGGCGCCAGCATGACAATGCCGGTGAGCACCTGGACGAGCGCGATCAGATAGGGGGACGTGCCCTTGAGCCGCTTGGTCACAAAGGCCGCGACGGCATAGCAGAAGGCAGCGGCGACCGCGAGCAGGATGCCCAGCAGATAATTGCCCTGCGCGTTCCCTTCCACCGGTGGGCCGGACAGGGTCATGGCCAGCATGCCGACAAAGGCAAGCCCGAGCCAGACCAGCTTGCTGGCGGAGACCTTTTCTCCGAGGAAGAGCACGCCGAGGCCGACGAGCATAAACGGCTGGACATTGTAGACGATCGTTGCCGCCGAGATGGAAGCGAGCGGATAGGCCGAGAAGAGGGCGAGCCAGTTGAGGACGAGCGCGACGCCACCGAGCATGGCCAAGAGCAGGCGGCGCCAGTCGAGCAGGGTGAGCATGCCCGCCCGGCGCGCAAGCAGCGCGAGAACCGGAGCACCGATCAGGCAGCGCAGGAAGACAACATTGACGGGCGACTGCCCCGACTTCAGGACGAACCAGCCGATGGTGCCGGACAGCACCATGGCAACGGTCATATCGAGGATTCCGCTCTTGATTGTGGGTGACATGGCAACCTCCTTGGGATGGTTGCAGTCTAGTCAAGACGAATGCGGATTTGCTTTCTCGAAATGAGGCATATAATGATTTAGGCAGAATAAAGTTAGGAGAAACGCCGGTGAATACGCATTTCCTTCAGTTTCTGGATGGCGCCGACCGGAAGATTGTCGAAGCGCTTGCCGAAGACGCTCGCCTTTCGCTCAAGGAACTTGCCGCCCGCGCCGGGCTCTCCTCCCCGGCCTGCTCGGAGCGGCTGCGACGACTCGAAGAGCGCGGCGTACTCACCGGCTACAGTGCGGATGTGGAGCTGGAAGCGCTCGGCTATCCCTTGCAGGCGATTGTCCGCGTGCGGCCACTGCCCGGCATGCTGCATGTCGTCGAGCGGATCATTCAGGAGACGCCGGAGATTACGGAGGCCGACAAGGTGACAGGTGATGACTGCTTCATCTGCCGTATGGCCGTGCGCAGCATGACCGATCTGGATCGCATCCTCGAACGTGTGGTGGAGCGGGCGCAGACGAACACGTCGATGATCAAGTCGACGACCGTCAAGCGGCGTCTGCCGCCGGTTATTTAGACGCCGGTCGAGCCGAAACCGCCGGCACCGCGCACGGTCGTAGAAGTCTCCGTGACCTCCGTGATGCGCGCCTGCGTGACCGGCGCTATCACCATCTGGGCGATCCGCATGCCCCGACCGATCTCGAATGGTTCGCCGCCGAGATTGACGAGAAGCACCTTGACCTCGCCGCGATAGTCGCTGTCGATGGTGCCTGGCGTGTTGAGGCAGGTGACGCCGTGCTTGAAGGCGAGCCCGGAACGCGGACGTATCTGCGCCTCGAAGCCTTCGGGGATCTCCATGACGAAGCCGGTCGGAACCAGAGCCCGCTGGCCGGGCACAAGCGTCATCGGAGCGCCCTCGGCAACGGCCGCGCGCAGGTCCATGCCGGCGGCCCCCGCCGTCTCATAGGAGGGCAGGGGGATGTCCTCTCCATGGGGAAGACGGAGAAGCTTGACGGTCGGGCGAATGTCGTTGTGGATGTTCATGCTTCCATTACTTTGCGCGCGATCTCCCGAGGTCAATTGCAATGCCGGCCTTTAATCGCTAGATACGCGGCAATTCACAGGATTCACACTCATGGCTGAAACGCTTGCAGAGGCGGTATCCCGCCGCCGCACCTTCGCGATTATCGCGCACCCGGATGCCGGTAAGACGACGCTCACCGAAAAGCTGTTGCTGTTCGGCGGGGCGATCCAGCTCGCCGGCGAGGTGAAGGCGAAGAAGGATCGCATCCAGACCCGTTCGGACTGGATGAAGATCGAGCGCGAGCGCGGCATCTCGGTCGTGACGTCGGTCATGACGTTCGAATACGATGGCAAGGTCTTCAATATTCTCGATACGCCCGGTCACGAAGACTTCGCCGACGACACCTATCGCACGCTGACGGCGGTCGATGCCGCCGTGATGGTCATCGACGCCGCCAAGGGTATCGAGCCGCGGACGCTGAAGCTCTTCGAAGTCTGCCGCATGCGTGACATTCCGATCATCACGTTCGTCAACAAGATGGACCGTGAAAGCCGCGATCCCTTCGAGATCCTCGACGAAGTGGAGGAGAAGCTTGCTCTCGACACCGCGCCGGTCACCTGGCCGGTCGGCCGCTCGAAGACCTTCTGCGGTTCCTACAATCTGGCAGACAACACGTTCCGCGGCTCCGACACCCAGGTCGAACCGTTGAAGGTCAATGGCCCGCAGAGCGTCGCCGAACACCTGCCGGAGAATGAACGGCAAGCCTTCATCGAGGAACTGGAGCTTGCCCGCGAGGCCTGCCGGCCGTTCGACCGCAAGGCATTTCTCGAAGGCCACATGACGCCGGTCTTCTTCGGCTCTGCGCTGCGCAACTTTGGTGTTCGTGACCTCATCAACGCGCTCGGCGCATTCGCGCCGCCGCCGCGCGACCAGGTGGCAGACATCCGCACGGTGCACGCTGCCGAAGACCGGATGACGGCCTTCGTCTTCAAGATTCAGGCCAACATGGATCCGAACCATCGCGACCGCATCGCCTTTGCCCGCATCTGCTCGGGCAAGCTGGAGCGCGGCATGAAGGCGCGGCTGTCGCGCACCGGCAAGCAGATGGGTCTTACGGCACCCCAGTTCTTCTTCGCCTCCCAGCGGCAACTTGCCGACACGGCCTATGCGGGCGATGTCGTCGGCATTCCGAACCACGGCACGCTGCGGATCGGCGACACGCTGACGGAAGGCGAATCGCTGGTCTTCCAGGGCGTGCCGAACTTCTCGCCGGAGATCCTGCGCCGCGTGCGGCTTGAGGACGCGATGAAGGCGAAGAAGCTGAAGGAGGCCCTGCAGCAGATGGCGGAAGAGGGCGTGGTGCAGCTCTTCCAGCCGGAGGACGGGTCGCCGGCGATCGTCGGCGTCGTCGGCGCGCTGCAGCTCGATGTCCTGAAGGAGCGGCTTTCTGCGGAATACGGCTTGCCGGTTTCCTTCGACATGCCGCGCTTCTCCGTCTGCCGCTGGATCTCCGCTGATCAGCCGGCCGAACTCGAAAAGTTCATGACCCAGCAGCGGGGCAATATGTGCCGCGACCTCGACGGCGATCCGGTGTTCATGGCGCAGGACGCATTCTCGCTCCGCTACGAGGCGGAGCGGTACCCTGCCATCAAGATGGTCGCCATCAAGGAATATCACGTCGCCAAGGCGGCGTGAGTTCCTATCGGTCGGCGAGCGCCAGACGTAACCCGAGGACCGCGAAAGCGCCGGCAAACGATCGCCGCAGCCACAGCTGCAGCCGAGGCCGGCTGATGACGTGGCGCCGCGTGGCCGTGGCGAAGACGCCATAGCCCATGAAGACCACGAAGGTCAGCCCCATGAAGATGCCGGCCAGCACCAGCATGTGCAGGGATGCGTTCGGCGTGTTCGCCGGAACGAATTGCGGCAGGAAGGCGAGAAAGAAAAGCGACAGCTTCGGATTGAGGATGTTGAGGAGCAGGCCGTCGAGGATGATCTTGCTTGCTCCCGATGATGCGCGGGCCGAGGTGACCTGAAGCACACCCTCGTCCCGCCATATGCCCCATGCCATGAAGAGCAGATAGGCGACCCCGAGATACTTGACGGCCTGGAACGCGAGGGCGCTTGCGTGAAGGAGCGCGGCAAGGCCGGTGACGCTCGCCGCGACATGGGGAATGATGCCGAGCGTGCAGCCGAAGGCGGCGATCATGCTCGCCCTCCGGCCGGCGCCGAGGCCGTGGGCAATCGTGTAGATGACGCCCGTGCCGGGCAGAAGAATGATGATCAGCGACGTCATAAGGTATTCAGGGGTCATTGCAGCTCTCCTTGCATGGGAGGGCAAAGCAAACACTGGAACACGGCCGCTGGTCTTGAACAGAATTGCAGCAGGCTCTCAGTGGATGGCCGCGGCATAGGCGCCGGGTGTCACCCCGTATCGCTGCACGAAGGCGCGGGTCATATGACTCTGATCGGCGAAGCCGCTTGTCGCTGCCGCCTCCGCAAGCGGAGAGCCAGCGTCGATGAGGCGTCGTGCCATGTCGATCCGCCGCTGGATCTGGTAGGCGTGCGGCGTGAACCCGGTCTGCCTCACGAATGCTCGCAGCAGCTGAAATTTGCTGACGCCGGCTTCCTGCGCCAGTCTTCCGAGAGTTGCCGGGCGCGCTGGATCGTCATCCAGCAGTCTTGCAGCGCGCCGGATGCCGGCACTCTTCGTCGCGACCGCCGTCGCGCGCGGCCGCAACACGGAGGCGACGAGTGCCAGAAGTCCTGTTTCGCCCTCGAGAAACGCCCCGTCGTCTGCCGTCGTCGTGGCAAACAACTGTCGAAAGCGCCCCGCGAGGCGGGCGTCACGGATGACCGGATGTTCGAACTCGAACGTCCCACTGCCGCCGTCGGTGATGTCCAGTGTCGCGGCCGCTATTGTCTCGGGCAGGAGGTAGAGCATCTGCCAGAAACGACCGTGGTCTCCGATCGGTGCGCCGTCGTGCACTTCGCCGGGATTGACGGTGATGATGTCGCCCGGGCCCGCCTCCACCACGCCGCGCCCGCTCAGGGATTTCTGCGCACCCCGGCGGATGATCCCGACACCGAAGGCGTCGTGGGTGTGGCGCGGGAAGCTGTGTCGCGTGTCAGCAGTGACCGCGGTCACGCCGAAAAGCGCAGTGTTCGCAATTTTGAATCGGCCCTTACTCATGCACGTGACGGCTCCGAAATGCTGCCTGGGTGGGCTCTGCCAGCATCATGTAGAGTGCCCGTTTCGTCCCTCGCGGGCAACCAGCCCTGAAAGAGCTCGCGTGACAGCCGCGGCGTTCTGTGCGAGAGGAAGGCGAGACAGGGGCGTCCGCCGGCAGGCGGGCTGAGAAGGACCCTTTGAACCTGAACCAGATCATGCTGGCGGAGGGAGTCGTTTCGGGGCGAGGGCTGCAGTGCCGACGTCCCGTGGCCTCTCCGCCCAGGAGAGACGACGATGACCGACGCTTACGACATGGCAGGACGAAGCGCGCCGATGCCGGCGATCGCCAACGCCTTGTCGATCGCCGGTTCCGATCCGTCCGGCGGTGCCGGCATTCAGGCCGATCTCAAGACCTTCTCCGCGCGCGGTGTCTACGGCATGGCGGTCGTGACCGCCCTGACGGCGCAGAACACCCAAGGCGTGAGCGGCATACACGTCGTGCCGCCGGATTTCGTCGCGGAGCAGATCCGGACGGTCTTCGCCGATATCCGCGTGGACGCCGTCAAGATCGGCATGATCGCCGACGTGGCGATTGCGGGAGCCGTGGCCGATGTCCTTGCTCGTCATCGCGAGGTGCCGGTGGTTCTCGATCCGGTGATGATCGCCAAGGGCGGCGCGTCGCTGCTCACGGATGACGCGGTAGCGGCTCTCACCGGCCGGCTTCTGCCCATCGCGACAGTCATCACCCCCAATCTGCCGGAGGCGGCGGCCCTTCTCGGAGAGCCCGAGGCATGCAATCGGGACGAAATGGCCGGTCAGGCGCTCCGCCTCATGCGGTTTGGCGCGAAAGCGGTGCTGGTCAAGGGGGGACACCTTCCGGGAGCCGACAGTCCCGATGTGCTCGCGTCTGCCGCGGGTCTTACCTGGTTCGAGGCGCCACGCGTTGCGACCCGCAACACGCACGGTACCGGCTGCACGCTGTCGAGCGCGATCGCCGCCGAGCTTGCCAAGGGAGCGTTGCCGGAAGAGGCCGTCGCTGTCGCGAAGGCCTACGTCGCCGGAGCGATCAATGCCGCGGACGCCCTGAACGTCGGCTCCGGGCACGGGCCGGTGCACCACTTTCACGCGCTCTGGAGAGACGAAGGCGCAGCGTAACCAGTTAGCCCGTCAGGGCATCTGCGAGTCGAGCGTGATTTCCTCGCCGTCGACGGCGAATGTGCCGTAGCCGCGATGATGAATGGTCCGCGGTGCCGTTTGGGCGGGATCATACCAGGCCTTCACCACCTCCAGCACGAAGAGATTGTAGCGTGGCACGAAGCTCTGGTCGACTACGCGGCATTCGAGATTGACGAAGCACTCGCTTATGAGTGGTGCGCGCACCTCCTCGGCGGGCAGGGGCGTCAGACCGATCGTCGCAAACTTGTCGGTGTCCCGGCCGGAGCAGTTGCCGACCGCCACAACCTTTTCGGCGAGTTCGACGGTCGGGATGGCGATCACGCATTCGCCGGTTTGCTGGAGCGCATGAAAGCTGTGATCGGCAGCACTGACGATGCAGGCGATCATCGGCGGAGTGAATTCCATCATCATGTGCCACGACATGGTCATGACGTTGGGCCGGCCGCCTTCCGAGGTCGTCAAGAGGACGACCGGGCCGGGTTCGATGAGCTGGTAGACCTTGGAAAGCGGAAATTCCTTCATGACCGCGGTCCTTCCTTCGATGACTGTTGTCCCTTTCTCTGAGCGTCGAGCCAGGCGCGATAGGATTGCGCGTCACCATAGTCGAAGAAGCGGTTGAAGTGTTCGTGCGGATCGACGGCCCGGCGGGCGTGCTTGACAGGGCACCAGAAGGCCTCGGTACGGCCAGCGATCTCGCGGGCGTAGGCGATTACCCCATTTGCATAGCCGCAATAGATGCAGTTGAGTTTCTCGATGCCGTTGAGATAGGCGAGGTGGTGTCGGTCGATGATGACATGGGCGCTCCTCCTGACCCGCGGAATGCCGTAGGCGCGGAAGCAGATGTGCTGGTAGATCGTCACCGAGAGATCAAGAAAGACGAGCGGCACGATGAGTGCGTAGATCATCGGCGCCGTCAGGACATAGGCGACATGGGCGCGGGTGATGTAGGGCCAGAGGCTGATGCGATAGCGGGACTGGAACTCGCGGACATCCCGTTCGAAGCGTACCTTGCCGCGCTGCAGGCGGTAGCGGAAGTGCTCGCGCTGGGCCTTGAGCTGGCGTTCGATCTCCGCCTCGAACTCGAGCCGTGTTGCCCTCAGGCGCTCTTCGATCTCTTCAAGGACATTCCTCTCCACGCGCCTGTTCCTTTCCCTGTCCGGGCTCCGCGGACTTCAGAGGATAGCGGTTGCATTTCGGGCGGAAGGAACGGCACGCCGGTTTCCGCACGCGCTTCTGACGAGCAGCCGAGAGGAGACTAGGCCTTGCCGGAGGGGCTGTCGATGGCGAACGATAAGAACGCCGGACCCGGCTGCTCCGGCGTTCTCGTTCCGATCGTTTGGTTGCCTTCAGTGATCGGCTTTGATGAAAGTGCCGTTCTGCAGGTCGCGCATCGCCTGCATCAGTTCTTCGCGGGTGTTCATGACGATCGGTCCGTGCCAGGCGACCGGCTCGCGGATCGGCTTGCCCGTGACGAGAAGGAAGCGGATACCCTCCTCGCCGGCCTGCACCGTGACTTCGTCGCCGGTGTCGAAGACGACGAGCGTGCGGTTGCCGGAAAGATCCCGGATGTTGAGTTCCTGGCCCTGGTACTCCTTCTCCACCTTCACGCCGAAGGGCTTCGAGGCATCGCGGAAGGTGCCCGAGCCGGCGAAGATATAGGCGAAGGCCGAGCGGTAGGTATCGACCGGGAAGCTCTTCCGTTTGCCCGGCGGAACCGAGATGTCGAGATAGACGGGCTCGGCGGCAATGCCGTCGACGGGACCGGTCTTGCCCCAGAAGTCTCCGGTGATGACGCGGACTGCGGTGCCGTCATCGTCGACGATCACGGGAATGTCCGCGCTCTTGACGTCCTGATAGCGCGGTGCCGTCATCTTCAGCGACGACGGCAGGTTCGCCCAGAGCTGGAAACCGTGCATTCTGCCGGCGAAGTCGCCTTTCGGCATTTCCTGGTGCATGATGCCGCTTCCCGCCGTCATCCACTGCACGTCACCGGCACCGAGCAGGCCCTGATTGCCGAGGCTGTCGCCGTGTTCGACGGTGCCGGCCAGGACGTAGGTGATGGTCTCGATGCCGCGATGGGGATGCCACGGAAAGCCGCGGAGGTAATCCGACGGATTGTCGTTGCGGAAATCATCCATCATCAGGAAGGGATCGGTCATCGACGGATCGCCGAAGCCGAAGACCCGATGCAATTTGACACCGGCCCCTTCCATCGTCGGCGTGGCGCGACTTTCATGTTTCACAGGTCGAATGGACATGGAATTGCTCCTTTCGAGCGGAATTTCAGTTGCCCCCAATATAGGGAAATCCGGCGGGTGGCGAAGACCGTTCCCCGGAACGCAGTGTTCACAGAACGCAATCCTCCGGCGCAAAATGTGATCGCGCCAGCCAGTCAAAATTCGGCCGCGAATGGGCTATTTAGCTTTCGTTATCCAATTCAGGCAAAAATAGTTAATCCCTTGCCGCCATTGGCGGAACGCATCCGGAGTCTATTGCAACATGTGTCGTTGGGCAGCCTACCGTGGTCAACCGATCTATCTCGAAGAACTGGTGAGCTCTCCCGCCCATTCCCTGATCGAGCAGTCCCATTGCGCCACCCGCGCGAAGACGGCGACCAACGCCGACGGTTTCGGCATCGCTTGGTATGGGGATCGCCCGGAACCCGGACGCTTCCGCGATGTTCTGCCCGCCTGGTCCGACTGCAATCTCAAGAGCATGGCACGGCAGATCCGTTCGCGGCTCTTTCTGGCGCATGTCCGCGCGGCGACGCACGGTTCCACGCGTCGGGACAACTGCCATCCCTTCGTCTGCGACACCTGGTCCTTTATGCACAACGGCCAGATCGACCACTTCGATCGCCTGCGCCGGTCGATGGAATCGATGCTCGACGACGAGCATTTCAATGCTCGCGTCGGCACGACCGACTCTGAACTCCTGTTCCTGCTCGCGCTGCAGTTCGGCATGCGCGAGCGGCCGCTCGCCGCCATGGCCGAGGCGATAGGCTTTGTCGAGCAGCTGAGCCTCAATCTGACCGGCAGCGCAAAGGTACGGTTCACCGCCGCCTTCTCCGACGGGCACTCGCTTCATGCGGTGCGCTACGCGACTGACGCCTATGCGCCGACCCTCTTCGCCGCGCCGATGGGAGAGGGCGGGCACTGCCTCGTTTCCGAGCCGCTCAACGATGATACCGATGCGTGGATGGAGATTCCGGCCGGTAGTGCGGTGACACTCTCGGAAAAAGGGATCGAAGTCGTCCGTTTCCAACCGGCGGTCGACGGTGCGGCCGTGCTGCAGCCGGCCATGGCCGGCTGAGCCGCCATTCTCGTCTCAGAATGGAATACCGAGCTCCGCCCTGAGTTTCTTCGTAAGACCGGCGGCGACAAGCTCGTAAGAGCGGTGGAGATAATGGCGCAGTTCATCATCTGACAGCGGCGCCGTCGGCGAGACGGCGACCCACTTGCGCTTGGCGAAATAGGGCGCCTGACCGACGCCGTCGAGCGCGGTCAGGATCTCGAAGCTCTCCTCGCTGACCTTGAATGCGATCTTGGCGCCGTCGTCGTTCAAGACCGCAAAAACCTTGTCGCCGACCTTGGCGACGCGCGACTCCCATTGGTCCACGAGGGTCACTCCAGCCAAGCCGGTGACGAAGGCGTCGAAGCCTGCGCGTTCGAAGAGGCTCATCGAAGTGCTCCCTGGTTCAGGTGCTCGGCGATCCAGTGCGCCAGACGCTCGGCGACGGCATCCTTGTCGAGTTCAGGCCACTCTTCGACGCCGGTTTCGGTGATCAGTTTCACGCGGTTGCGCGTGCCGCCCATCACGCCGGTTCCCGGTGAGACGTCGTTGGCGACAATCAGGTCGGCACCCTTCTTTTCGAGTTTGATACGGCCGTTCTGCTCGACATCCTGGGTTTCGGCGGCGAAGCCGACCACGATCGTCGGGCGCTTCTCATGGTGCCCTATCGTTCTGAGAATATCGGGATTCTCGGTAAGCTGCAGCGGCGCAGGAGCCTCCCCTGGCGTCTTCTTGATCTTCTGGCCGGCGGAGGTCGCCACGCGCCAGTCGGCGACAGCCGCGACCATGACTGCGATATCTGCCGGCAGGCGCGAAATAACCGCGTCCCGCATCTCTTCTGCCCTCTCCACATGAAGCGTGGCGACACCGGCGGGATCTGGAATGGTCACGGGGCCGGATATGAGGGTGACCTCTGCGCCGAGCTTCGCCAGCGCCGCTGCGATCGCATGGCCCTGCCGTCCGGACGAGCGATTGGCGATGTAGCGGACCGGATCGATCGGTTCATGCGTCGGCCCCGACGTCACGACCGCCGTCTTGCCGGCAAGCGGTTTCGGGCCACCATCCAGAAGGGCTTCTACGGCCGCAACGATATCGAGCGGCTCCGCCATGCGACCGACACCCCGCTCGCCGGCCTCCGCCATTTCACCTTCCGCAGGGCCGACGAAGGTCATGCCGTCCGCCTTCAGCAGCGAAACATTGCGCTGGGTCGCCGGGTTCGACCACATCGTCGGGTTCATGGCCGGCGCCATCAGGACGGGACGCGAGCGCGCAAGCAGCACGGTCGAGGCAAGATCGTCGGCAAGACCGTTGGCCGCCTTCGCCATCAGGTCGGCGGTGGCAGGGGCCACGACGATCAGGTCACACTCCCGCGCAAGGCGGATATGGCCGACGTCCTGCTCGTCTTCCCGGGAGAAGAGGTCGGTATAAACACGGCTCGCGGAAAGCGCGCCGACTGCAAGCGGGGTGACGAATTCCTGTGCGGCCCGCGTCATGACCGGCCGGACCGTCGCGCCGCGCTCGCGCAGTCGGCGGATGAGGTCGAGGCTCTTGTAGGCGGCGATGCCGCCGGAAATGACAAGGAGGATGCGTTTGGCGGATAAGCTCATCTGATGGTCCGGTCGCTCGTTTGCGCGAACCTACCGCAAGGCACGGCAAATCGAAATCGATTTTCGTCGGGGGCGTGGAAGCCGGATGGTCTCCGCACTCTCTCAGCAAGGCTTGAGAGTGACCTTGACGTCGCACGGCTTGCCGAAGAACGGTGCGGAGGTGACGATGAGCCGGCATCCTGTCTCCACGAACGCGCCGACATTGTCCTCCGTGACGCCGCCGGCGACTGCTACGACCGGGCTTGGACGCTGCCGTCGGGCGAGATCCACTACCACTGCCGTTTCCTGAGGCGAGAATTTTTCCAATTGTATCACGTCGGCGCCGCAGGCGATCAGCTGCTCGGCGGCCTCGACCGTTGCCGCCTCGACGACGATCTTTTTCTCCGGAGCCTGTGCCCGAAGCTTAGTCATCCAGATATCCGGCGGTTCGTCGACGAAGGCCAGGTGCTCGGGAAAGACGAGAATGGTTTCAGACAGGCCGAGACGATGCATGATACCGCCACCTGCCCGTATTGCCCGGATGCTGACTTCCTTCGTGCCGGGAAAATTCTTGCGGGTGCATGCAATCACTGTCTCCGGCGCCACGTTGCGGGCCGCATCGACGATCCGGCGCGTACGTGTTGCAATTCCTGAAAGGTATTCGACAAGGGTTTGTGAGATTTTCCACACGGCGTGCAGGCTCTGCGCGCTGCCCTGGGCCGACAGGAATATCTCCCCCGCTGCCAGCATGCGACCGCTCGGCAGCAGGTGATCGATGCGGACACCCCGCATTTCGAGCATGCGGCCCGCCTCCTCGCTGCCGCAGAGCACCATTGGGTTGCGGGCGCAGTAAGTGATTTCTGCTGATCGTGCGCCGATTCCCAGGCCTTCGGTGGTCAGATCGCCGAGCGGTACGTCCTGTAGCAGGAGTTGATCGAGAAGGCTGTCAGATAGTCTGGACATGGCAATCTCCGAACATGAGGTCGAACCCGTGACATCGGGTTCGGTTGTCATGCCAGATGCAATGCAAGATGCATGCCGTCCGGTCCTGCGATTGCGTGCCGGCGCCGGATCAGCTGATCTGGACCGCGATGTAGACGAGTGATGCCGCGATGACCCAGAGCGCCAGGCGGCCGAGCCTGCCATGGCGCGCTTCGGCACGCCCGATCGCATCCGTCGTCGCCCGATCGAGGCGCAGACCGTTTTCGCTCATCGCCATAAGTTCGGTATGGAACTTTTCGGTCTTTACCGCGATCTCGGGGATCGCCTCTGCGAGACGGATGGCCGCGTGCAATCCGTCTTTCAGGTCGGTGACGATCCGCTTGGGGCCGAGATTGTCGCGAATCCAGCCGGAAACGACGGGTTCGGAGGCCTTCCACATATTGAATTGCGGATTGAGCATGCGCGCCACGCCCTCGACCACAACCATGGTCTTCTGCAGCATGACGAGCTCGGGACGCGTTGCCATGTCGAAGAGTTCGGTCACCTCGAAAAGCAGCGTCAGCAGCCGCCCCATCGATATGGTTTCTGCCGGCTGGCCGTGGATCGGCTCGCCGATCGCGCGGATCGCCTGCGCGAAACTCGCGACGTTGTGGTGGGAGGGTACGTAGCCGGCCTCGAAGTGCACCTCCGCGACGCGCAGATAGTCGCGGGTGATGAACCCGTAGAGGATCTCCGCCAGGAAGCGCCGCTCCTTCTTGCCGAGCCGACCCGCAATCCCGAGATCGACGGCGACGATCATGCCTTTCTCGTCGACGAAGAGATTTCCGGGGTGCATGTCGGCATGGAAGAAGCCGTCCCGTAACGTATGACGCAGGAAGGAATGGATCAGCGTATCGGCAAGTGCATTGAGATCGTACCCCGCCGCCTTGAGCGCCTCGACGTCCGACATCTTGATGCCGTCGATCCATTCCATGGTGACGACGTCACGCCCGGTGCGTTCCCAGTCGACGGCGGGGACCCGGAATCCCGGATCGTTCTTCGTATTCTCGGCGAGTTCGGACAGTGCCGCGGCCTCGAGCCGGAGGTCCATCTCGAGCTTGGTCGTCTGCTCGAGCGTGCGCGTCACTTCTACCGGCTTCAGCCGCCGCATATGCGGCAAGAAGCGTTCCTGCAGGCGCGAGACGATGTACATCGCCTCGAGGTCGGCGGCGAAACGCCGGCGAACACCGGGACGGATGACCTTGATCGCGACCTTCCTGCGGCCCTGACCGGTCTCGACCTCACCGAGGTGGACCTGTGCGATCGAGGCGGCAGCGATCGGTTCATCGAAGGAGGCGTAGAGTTCGCCGACGGGACGTCCGAGCGACTCGCGGATGGAAATCTTGGCGGCTTCGGTCGGGAAGAAGTCCATCCGATCCTGCAGGCCGGAAAGGTCTTCCGCGATCTCCGCGCCGACGACGTCGGGGCGGGTGGCGAGGAACTGGCCGATCTTCACGTAGGATGGGCCGAGGCGGGCCACCGCCTTCGACAGACGATCCGAGCGTCGTTCGCGCATCGCGCGCTTGCGGGCGAGCAGCCCGGCGGCCGACTGGGCAAAGACGAGCATCGGCGGCAGGCCTTCGGAGGGCAGGGCGGATATCACACCCTCGCGCACCAGAACCCAGCCGACCCGCGCCAGGCGGAAATATGCGCCGATCGTGCTCATCGTGCGTTGTCAGCCTTGAGGGCCCGGCCGCGGAGGGTCTTCATGCAGAATGCCCTCATAGGTCAGAGCTTCCAGCCGGAATGCAGCGCTGCAATGCCACCGGTGTAGTTGGTGAAGGTGACACGCGAAAATCCGGTTTTTGAAATCATCGCTGCGAAGTCGCGTTGATTGGGGAACTTGCGGATGGACTCCACGAGATACTGGTAGGGCTCGGCGTCGCCTGTGATCATTTTGCCGAATTGCGGGATCGCCTTGAACGACCACTCGTCGTAGAACCGGTCGAGCAGCGGCATGTCGACCTCCGAAAACTCGAGCACGAGGAGACGCCCGCCTCGTTTCAGCACACGATACGCTTCCTTCAGCGCAACCTCGATATGCGGCACGTTCCGGATGCCGAAAGCGATGGTATAGGCGTCGAAGCTATTGTCCTCAAAGGGCAGCTCTTCGGCATTCGCCTCGACGAAGGTGATATTGTCGGAGAGCCCTTTCTTTGCAGCCCTTTCGGCGCCGACGGCGAGCATGGAGCCGTTGATGTCGAGAACGGTCGCGAGTGCGAGGCGATCGGAGGCTTCGATGATGCGGAAGGCGATGTCACCGGTTCCTCCGGCGACGTCGAGTACCTTGTATGCCGGATCCTTGCGGGGGTTGAGTGCTGCGACCATGGCGTTCTTCCAGACCCGGTGAAGGCCTGCGGACATGACGTCGTTCATGATGTCGTAGCGCTTGGCCACCTTGTGGAAGACGTCGTTGACGAGACCCTGTTTCTCGCCTTCCTGCACATCGCGGAAGCCGTACGATGTCGCCATGCCGCCTTCGGCGGTCGTGCGGGTTTCAGCCATGTGCTCGCTCCATTGTCCTTTATGGCCGGGTGACCATAGCGAAATCGTCCAAGGCACGCTATCTGTCTCGCCGGTACCGGCTGCGACACCTTCGCGCTGGTCTATAGACCACAAGAAGCGTGGTTGAAACAGAAAGATGGGCCAGCAATGCCGGAATTGCCAGAGGTAGAGACGGTCAGGAGAGGGCTTGCTCCGGCGATGGAGGGTGCGCGCATCGGGCGCCTGGAATTGCGCCGGGCCGATCTCCGTTTTCCGTTTCCGACGGCCTTCTCCGATCGTGTTTCCGGCACCCGTATCGTCGGGCTCGGTCGGCGGGCGAAGTACTTGCTGATCGATCTCGACAGCGGCGAGACGGTGATCGCCCATCTCGGCATGTCCGGTTCGTTCAGGGTTGAGCATGAGGCGGAGAACGAACTGTCTGGAGCCTTCCACCACGCCCGCTCGAAGGACGAGAAGCACGATCACGTCGTCTTTCATATCGAAGGGGCGCAAGGTGCCGTGCGCGTCATATATAATGACCCGCGGCGCTTCGGCTTCATGGATCTCCTGCCGCGCGTCGATCTCGACAATTATCCTGCGTTCCGTCAGCTCGGCCCCGAACCGGTCGGCAATGCTCTCGACGCGGCAGGTCTAGCCGCGCGTTTTGCCGGGCGCAGCCAGCCGCTCAAGGCGGCACTGCTCGACCAGAGCAATATAGCGGGGCTCGGCAATATCTATGTTTGCGAGGCGCTCTGGCGCGCCGGGCTTTCGCCGGTGCGGGCAGCGGGGACGACGGTAACGCCGACCGGCAAGCCGAAGAAGGAGCTTGTCCGCCTTGTCGAGGCCATCCGCGCCGTCATCGCCGATGCCATCGCCGTCGGGGGCTCCTCGCTGCGCGATCATATCCGCACGGACGGCACGCTCGGCTATTTTCAGCACACTTTCCGAGTCTATGACCGCGAAGGTCATGCTTGCGCGAACCCGGAATGCGACGGTACCGTGGCGCGCATCGTCCAGGCCGGCCGCTCGACATTCTATTGCAGCCGCTGCCAGGAATAGCCACCGACCAGGGGAGAGATTGGAATGACCTATGAGACGCTGCTTGTGGAGGTTCGCGGCCGTGTGGCGATCGTCACGCTCAACCGGCCGCAGGCGCTGAATGCGCTCAATTCGACCGTGATGGCGGAATTGCGCCAGGTGCTCGCGGGCGTCCAGAAGGACGGTGACATTGGCGCGGTCGTGCTTACAGGTTCGGAAAAGGCTTTCGCGGCCGGTGCCGATATCAAGGAGATGCAGTCCCTCGACTTCGTCGACGCCTATCTCGGCGATTTCATCAGCGGGTGGGAGGAAGTCGCAGGCTTTCGCAAGCCGATGATCGCCGCCGTTTCCGGCTTTGCGCTCGGCGGTGGCTGCGAGCTTGCAATGATGTGCGACTTCATCATCGCCTCGACCACGGCCAAGTTCGGCCAGCCCGAAATCACGCTCGGCGTCATACCGGGCATGGGTGGCTCGCAGCGCCTGACCCGCGCTGTGGGTAAGGCGAAGGCAATGGATCTCTGCCTGACCGGCCGCATGATGGACGCCGCGGAAGCCGAGCGCTCGGGGCTCGTGGCGCGCATCGTCGAGCCTGAACGACTGCTCGAGGAGGCGATCGCTGCGGCCGAAAAGATCGCGGCCTTTTCCGCCCCCGCCGTGCTGATGGCGAAGGAGAGCGTCAATCGCGCCTTCGAGCTGACGCTGGCCGAGGGGTTGCGTTTCGAACGGCGTCTTTTCCATTCGCTCTTTGCGACGGAGGATCAGAAGGAGGGCATGGCGGCCTTCGTGCAGAAGCGCAAGGCGGCATTCAGGAACCGTTGAGGGCAAAAGCGGCCGGCGCAGCGCGGTCCTCGCGAAATTGCGCGTTGACGGCGGTCCGCTTTCCCGCTATATGCCCGCCCACAGTTAGGAAAGCTTCTGGCTTTTCCGCGATTGCTCCCGAATTGCTGAATGCGTAGGTCGCAAGGACCCGATGCGGCGATGGCGGAGTTTGGTTAGAATTCGAAGAGAGGCATCCATGGCCAATACCACTTCGGCGAAGAAGGCGACCCGCAAGATCGCTCGCCGCACTGCAGTCAACAAGGCTCGCCGTTCGCGGGTTCGTGGTTTCATTCGCAAGGTCGAAGAGGCCATCGCTACCGGCGACGTTGCCGTAGCGCGTGAAGCTCTCAAGGCCGCCCAGCCCGAGCTGCATCGTGCGGCGACCAAGGGTGTCCTGCACGCCAATACCGCATCGCGCAAGATTTCGCGTCTTGCCCAGCGCGTTAAGGCACTGGCCGTCTAATTTAAGACACAATATCGCCACTTTTCGTGAAGCTCGGCTGTCCAGCCGGGCTTTTCGTGTTTTCTTTCATATCGTTGTCATTGGTCTGTCACGTTGACACTAGGATGTCATTACGGTGACAAGAAAAATCAAATAAAAACAAAAGCTTATCAGAGGTGATGTGGAGGACCTCCTCTTCACTTAACGGCAGGCGCCACCAGTTTCGAGTCAAGCGAATTTATTTTTTTTTTGTCGCAAAGGACCTTCGCGTCCCCTCATTTTTGAATCCCCTTGATTCAACAGCGATTCTTTTTTCCTCGATTGTGGCGGACAAAATTCGGGTCGGGAGTCAATGGTTCGAACTTAATTTTGGGTAAAATTCACTGTTGATCTTGGCTTTTGATCCTGCCTAAATGGCTTCCAACGAGAGGCACGGAGTTGACCTCGGGGGGCGATCTGCAACTGCTGGTCAGGTGCTGAAATGTCCCGGTGGCTCTCGTAGCGGAATGGTTCTGATTCCGTTTTTTCATCCAGTGTTTGACCTTGCATCGTAATCTGCTCGGATTGCGACGGGGTGAGTTTGCGCACAGTTTCAGGGGCTGGCGAAAGTAGTAGGGAGTAGGCGAGGGCGCGGCCGAATGTCCGTTTCGAGGGTGGGCGATCGGCGAGTTTGATGAATGAAAAGGGGGACTGGCCTTGGGCCGTCACGACAGGGTGCCTGATCCGCTTGGCATGGGATCTGGCCTCGTTTTCGTGAGGTGTGCTGTTTTCTTGTGAGAGGCACCACGGGCAGTCAAAGGCAGCTGGGCGGGAAGATTGCACTGTTCGGCGAAGGTAATTTTTGGAAGGCGGCAAAATGCAAATTAATTCACTGACGGCCGGTGCAGCGGTTGACGGGAACCATGCACGGGAGACGACGGGTATTGTTCGTTCTGAAGCGGCGGAGGACTCGTCTGTGGCAACGCAAGATGTGTTGTTCGAGCGCTTCAGTGCCAGGCTGAAGGCTCAGGTCGGGCCGGATGTCTATGCGAGTTGGTTCGGCCGCCTGAAGCTGCATTCGGCTTCGAAGAGCGTTCTGCGACTGTCGGTCCCCACGACCTTCCTCAAGTCCTGGATCAACAATCGCTACCTGGACCTGATCACGAATATCCTCCAGCAGGAGGACGCGAGCATCCTGAAGGTGGAGATCGTCGTGCGCAGCGCAAGCCGCGGCGTGCGCCCACAGGCGCCGGACGAACATCACAAGCCAGTTTCCGAAACCGTTCCGTCGTCCACCGTGCGCAAGCCCTCCGCGCCCCAGCAGATCGGGCAGGTTTCCGCCCACCAGGGCGCAGCTCCCCGCTCGGCGCCGCCCGGACCGCTGTTCGGTTCGCCGCTGGACTCTCGTTTTACCTTCGACGGTTTCATCGAAGGCGCCTCGAACCGTGTCGCGCTCGCGGCGGCCAAGACCATTGCCGAGGCTGGCGCCGGTGCCGTTCGCTTCAATCCGCTCTTCATTCATTCGTCGGTCGGCCTCGGCAAGACCCATCTGCTACAGGCCATTGCCAACGCTGCGATCCAGAGCCCGCGGGCGCCGCGTGTCGTTTATCTGACGGCCGAATATTTCATGTGGCGCTTCGCGACTGCCATCCGCGACAACGACGCGCTGACGCTGAAGGACTCTCTGCGCAACATCGACCTGCTCATCATCGACGACATGCAGTTCTTGCAGGGCAAGATGATCCAGCATGAGTTCTGCCACCTCCTGAACACGCTGCTCGACAGCGCCAAGCAGGTGGTCGTGGCCGCCGATCGTGCGCCCTGGGAGCTGGAGTCACTCGACCCGCGGGTTCGCTCGCGCCTGCAGGGCGGCGTTGCGATCGAGATGGAGGCGCCCGATTTCGAGATGCGCTTCTCCATGCTGAAGAAGCGGCTCGAAGCCGCGCAGAAGGACGACGGCTCGCTCGATATTCCCGTCGAGATCCTCGCGCATGTGGCGCGCAGTGTCGCAAGCAGCGGCCGTGATCTCGAAGGTGCCTTCAACCAGCTGATCTTCCGTCGATCGTTCGAGCCGAACCTTTCGGTCGACCGGGTGGACGAACTGCTCGCCCACCTGGTGGGTGCGGGAGAACAGAAGCGCGTCCGCATCGAGGACATCCAGCGGGTCGTGGCGCGCCATTACAACGTTTCGCGCCAGGAACTGGTCTCCAACCGTCGCACCCGGGTTATTGTAAAGCCGCGGCAGATCGCGATGTACTTGTCGAAGACGCTGACCCCTCGCTCCTTCCCGGAGATCGGCCGCCGTTTCGGCGGACGCGACCACACCACCGTGCTGCACGCGGTCCGGAAGATCGAAGAGATGATCGGCGCCGATACCAAGCTCAGCCACGAGATCGAGCTTCTCAAGCGGCTGATCAACGAGAACAACGCTTGAGGCAAGGCCGGCGGAGACGCCGGCCTTTTGCTTTCTGAGACAGCCGTAGGAGACACGATGCCGCACGATCCGTCGCTTGCCTTCTACGAAGCGAATGCGGGCTCCTATGCCGTGCGTCGCCGATCTTTGCCGCATGACAGGCTCGAGGCCTTTCTTGGCGCGCTGGTGCCCGGCTCGCGGATTCTCGAGCTCGGCTGCGGTGCCGGCGACGACAGCGCCGCCATGCTTGCGCGAGGGTTCGACGTCGTACCGACCGACGGCTCGGCGGCTATGGCGCAGCAGGCCGAAATACGGCTTCGCCGTCCGGTGCGGGTCATGCTCTTCTCCGAGCTCGACGCCAGCGCTGCCTATGATGGCGTCTGGGCCAACGCCTGTCTCTTGCACGTGCCGTTGGCGGAACTTCCGTCGATACTTGGGAGAATCCGCCGCGCCCTGCGCCCGTCCGGACTGTTCTATGCGAGCTTCAAGGCAGGGCAGCAGGAGGGTTGCGACCGGTTCGGCCGCTATTACAATCGGCCGGCGCCGGAATGGCTCATCCATCAGTACCGCACGCAGGGATTTGCCGAACCGGTCGTCGAATGCGCACATGGTGGCGGCTACGACGGTGTGGCGACGGAATGGCTTCACGTAGTCGCAAGGCCGGCCTGAACCGGCGTTGAGGCCGCGCCCTTCGTGCCTTGTCGTTTCCCGCTCGCCGGATCCGCGTTTCGCCAGCGGCGGAAATCGGGTGGTGGACCATCCTGAGATTTGCGATCTTTCCGGAAAAGGAGAGATGTTATGGCTCACAAGGAAATGGCAGCCGCGGAATGGCTGATGCTTCTCGGGCTCTCGCTGCTTTGGGGCGGATCCTTTCTCTTCAACGGAATTCTGGTCAAGGTCTGGCCACCGCTCACCATCGTGACGGCTCGGGTCCTGCTGGCTGCGATTACACTCTGGATCGTTGTCCGGCTTTCGGGGATCGCCGTGCCGAAAAGCCGTGACGCCTGGCTTTCCTTCTTCGGCATGGGGCTTCTCAACAACGCCGTTCCCTTCACGCTGATCGTCTGGGGGCAGACCCATATCGCAAGCGGGCTCGCGGCGATCCTCAATGCCACCACGCCACTTTTCGGGGTTCTCGTCGCACATCTGTTGACCGAAGACGAGAAGCTGACAGTGAACCGCGTGGCGGGATTGTTGATCGGCCTCGCCGGGGTTGTGATCATGATCGGGCCAGCCGTGCTCGGCGACCTCGGTGGTGATGCCTGGGGCGAACTTGCCGTCCTCGGTGCGGCGCTGAGCTACGCCTTTGCCAGCGTCTACGGCCGCCGTTTCCGCCGCATGGGGTTGCCGCCACTCCTGCCCGCCGCCGGCCAGGTGACGGCCTCGTCCTTGCTGCTGCTGCCGGTAGCGCTCTTCATCGATCGCCCCTTCGCCCTGCCGCTCCCTGGGCCTGAGGCCTGGGCGGCGCTGTTCGGGCTCGCCGTTCTCTCGACCGCGCTCGCCTACATCCTCTTTTTCAGGATTCTCGCGACGGCGGGTGCGACGAATATCATGCTGGTCACAATCCTCATCCCGCCGAGCGCGATCCTCTTGAGCGCGGTGGTTCTTGGCGAGCGGCTCGCCCCGCGACACTTCGTCGGAATGCTGGCGATCGGGCTCGGCCTTCTCGCCATCGATGGCAGGCTGTGGCGCCTGTCAATGCCGCGTGAATTTTCCCCAGAAGTGCCGCAGTAAAATTCCCCAGTTATGCCGACGTCGACGACATGGCGAATTGAGGATTTTTCGGCG
>NZ_QPIX01000006.1 GCF_003337715.1 Ciceribacter lividus | reverse complement strand
TCGAGCACGCGGGTCTCGACGGCGAGCCCTTCCGCCTTCGCCTCTCCGGCGAGGCTCTCGAGCGCCTCCACGTTGATGTCGGTTGCGACCACGCTCGCGCCCGCCCGCGCAAAGGCCAGCGCACTCGCACGGCCGATCCCCTGGCCAGACGCCGTCACAAGTACGCGCTTCGATTGAAGGGGGAGGGACATATCTTCTTCCTTTTCTCTGATGCGCATTCAGGCCGCCTTCGGCCGGCGCTCGACAATGTGGGTGTGATCGGCGGCGAGCACGACCTCGCCCTCCTGGTTGATGACGGTGTGACGTGCGGGACGGCTCGTTCCCCTCTGTCCGACAGACCAGAGGGGGTGGTTTGCGAAGCGTGCGTCATGCATGGAAGAAGACTTCCGGCATTTGCGCCCACCATTCTCCCTCCTTGCGGCTCGCAAGCGGCTCCTGGCAGGGGATGCAGACGGACCACCATTCCTGGGTTTTCGGATCGGCCGCCATCTTCGCCATGTCGGCCGCATAATCGGCGCCGTGATATTCGAAGAAAGAGAAGAGCAGGTTCTCCGGCTCCTTGAGGAAGATCGAGTAGTTCTTGATGTTGCAGGCGGAGATCATCGAAAGCACCTCGGGCCAAACGGCCGCGTGGAGGCGCTTGTATTCCTCGATCTTTTCCGGCCGGACGCCGATCACCATGCCAATGCGTTGCATTTTCTCCTCCTCTAGCGAATGTCGTGGTCGAGGCCGGCATGGTACGGGTGGTAATCGTGTGCCAATCCCGCGCGATGCCGAGGCCAGTGCTGACGGCAGCGCCATGTCGTTCTGTTCCCGGGCAGATGGGGCCAACGCGGTTCCATCGGGAAATTCGGGCACACCGACAAGCCGATCGTGACGCTCGTCCGGAACCCGGGCATTCTCTCCTCCCATGTGGGCTCACACCGCAGCCCTTGCCAATGAGTGCGTTATTCATATACAAACCATTTATTCATGTTTCGTCAAGCCGAAACTATTGTAGAGGCCTGATTATCCGTATATGAAAGGTTGTATTCACTAAGGAGTGAAATACGTGGCTGACGACGAGAATGATCGCTACCGTGCGCCTGCGCTCGACAAGGGGCTCGACATTCTCGAGCTTCTTGCCGCCGTCGATGGCGGACTGACGCAGGCCGAAATCGCCAAGCGCCTCGAACGCAGCCCAAACGAATTCTACCGGATGCTCGACCGCCTTGTGAAGCGCGGCTATGTCACCAGGATCGACGGGGACCGCTTCACCCTGACGCTGAAGCTCTTCGGTCTCGCACAACTGCACGCACCGGTTCGCCGTCTCGCCTCCTTTGCCATTCCGCTGATGCGCGAGCTTGCCGAGGCTTCCCGTCAGGCGAACCAGCTGGTGGTCTTCGACCGCGGCAATCCCGTCGTCATCGCGCAGCAGGAGGCGCCCGGCTACTGGGGTATCTCGATCCGTGTCGGTTCACGCATCAGCCTGTTCGATACGGGCTCCGGACACGTCCTTCTTGCCTTCCGTACACCCGAGGAGCGCCAGATGATGATTGCCGAATATCTCGGCAGCGGCGGCGACGAGAGCAAGGTGACGGCGGAATTCCTGGGCCGGCTCGACCAGATACGCTCGCGCGGCTACGAGATGATGCCGAGCGCCCAGACCGCGGGCGTCATCAACCTTTCCGCGCCCGTCCTCGGGGCTGATGGCAAGGCGATCGCTGCGCTCACCGTGCCCTACATCACGCTGATCAATACGCCGGCCGCTCCGGACATATCGAGCACGATCCTCCTTCTCGCCGAGACGACGCGCCGGCTTTCGGAAATGGCGGGATCCGGGTTCCAGAGTGAATCCTGAGTCCTGCAAAATTCGTATTTGAATAGATGATTTTTCTGTGGCAGGGTTTTCGTGTCAAAGAGGAGGACCCGCGGCATGATCATCGACACGCACCTGCATCTCATCTACCGCGAGCGGCTCTCCTATCCGTGGCTGAAGAGCGTGCCGCCGCTCGACGCCGACTTCACCTATGAGCGCTATGCGCTGGAAGCACGGCGTCTCGGCATCGGCGCGGTGCTTCACATGGAAGTCGATGTCGCGGAGGAGGATATCGAGCGCGAAACGGATCTTGTCAGTGATCTCGCCGGAGCGGAGGAAAGCCTCCTCGTGGGCGCGATCGCCTCTTGCCGGCCGGAACAGGCAGGTTTCGCCGACTATCTGGAGCGGGTCCGGGTCAACGGCTTCGTGCGCGGCTTCCGTCGCGTGCTGCACGTGGTACCCGACGACGTTTCCGAGGGAAGCCTCTTCCGTGAGAACATCCGGCGGCTGGCCGGGACGGGTCTGACCTTCGATCTCTGTGTGCTGCCGCACCAGATCGAGAAGGCCATCGCCCTTGTCGATCTCGCACCGGACGTTCCGTTCATTCTTGACCACTGCGGCGTGCCCGACATCAAGGGCGGCGGTTTCGGTGTCTGGGAGGGGCCGCTCGCGGAGATTGCCCGGCGGCCGAATGTGACGGTCAAGCTTTCGGGGCTGCCTGCCTACGGCGCGGAAGACTGGACGCTCGAGCACCTGAAACCGTATTTCGCGCATGTCGTGGAGAATTTCGGTTTCGATCGCATGGTCTGGGGCAGCGACTGGCCCGTCTGTACCCTCGGCGGCGGCCTTTCTACGTGGATGGGAGCAACCCAGGCCCTGCTTTCCGGTGTCAGCCTCGAGGACAAGGAAAAGGTGTTCTCCGCCAACGCCAGGAGAATATGGCGGCTGCCGTGAGACAGGACGCCGGATCGAAGTCGGGAAGGTTTGCGGAAGCGGGGGCGATCAGCCCCCGAAGCTCTTCGGGAAGCCGTCGTTCAGGTGGGTCGATCGCAAGCTCGAAGGAGATGTCACCCGAGACCGCGTCGTTGACGATACGGGAAGCCTGTTCCCGGAAGGGCATGTAGCCATTGTGACGGGGCCGCAGCCACGCGCCCTCCAGCGTGCGGCGGGTCGCGCGGTAGGGCGACAGTGTGTCTAGGCCGAGAAGGTCCCGCAGCCGACCGATCGGCGTAATGGTGATCGCGAGATAGCCGTCGCGCGCCGGATAGACACCATAAGGCGCGGAAAGATAGGCATTGGCGTTGCGGAAGGAAGCGCGCTTCGACATCCGCCGGCCGTCGTCGCCGTTGAGCCACATCACGTCGGCCTTCGCCAGCAGCTTGCGCAGAAAGGCGAGGTCCTCCGGGTTCTTGAGGTCGATGCCGAGGCTTTCCTTGCCGCGATTGATCGCATGGAAGAGTGTGGAGTCGATCGGTATCGCTGAGGTAGAGTCGTCGCGAGAGATCGCCGCCGGTGGGTTCCGTCGCGCAGATTTTTGCGCACAAATTCTTATTTGAATTCTTTTTTACATATGAGTAATTCACGCAAGCGCAAACCGATCTGAAACCGCCGCCTGAGACAGCCATGGCGGCTTTGCACCGGCGACGGGGAACCGCCACCGGCCACAGCTGCGCGCAGTCCCCCGCGGTTTGACAGGGATCGCAAAACTTGGCAGCACTGGCGGGAAAGCGGGGCGAAAGACCGGATGGCGAGACGATCGGAAGGGCAGACACGACTGGATGATGCGGCGCGGGCGGGCTGGCTCTACTATGTCGCCGGCCGCACGCAGGACGAGATCGCCGCGGCGATGGGGATTTCGCGCCAGAGCGCGCAGAGGCTCGTCTCGCTTTCCGTCGCGGAGAAGCTGATTAAGGTCCGGCTCGATCATCCGATTGCCGCCTGCATGGAACTCGCCGAGGCTTTGAAGGACAAGTTCGGCCTGAAGCAGGTCGAGGTCGTTCCGTCCGACGGCGGAGGGGATTCCGCGACCGTCGGCGTGGCGGAAGCGGGTGCCGCAGAACTCGAGCGCTGGCTGAAGCAGAGCGAACCGCTGATCATCGGAATGGGCACGGGACGCACGCTTCGGGCGGTGATCGACCAGCTCTCGCCCATGGAGTGCCCGCAACACAAGATCGTGTCGCTCACCGGCAATATCAGTCCGGATGGGTCGGCCGCCTATTTCAACGTCATCTTCTCTATGGCGGACGCGGTGAAGGCACCGCATTTTCCGATGCCCTTGCCGGTTCTCGTCTCCTCACGCGCGGAACGCGATCTCCTGCGCAGCCAGCCGCTCGTGGCACCGACGATCGAACTCGGTTCGACGGCGGACGTCACCTTCGTCGGCATCGGCCATATGGGGCTTGATGCGCCGCTGCTCCTTGATGGTTTTCTGAAGCGTCCGGAAATGGAGGCCCTCCTCGGGACCGGCGCCACCGGCGAGATCTGCGGCTGGGTCTTCGGGGCAGACGGCAACCTTCTTGACGATCCGGTCAACGAGCGTGTCGCGAGCATTTCGATCCCTTCGCGGGAAAGCTCCACCGTGATCGGCCTTGCCCGCGGCCGGCGCAAGCATGCGGCAATCCGGGCGGCCGTGGTCGGCGGCCACGTCAACGGGCTGATTACGGACGAGGAAACCGCACACTACCTGCTGAAGACGACGGCGGCGCCCTGAACCGCAGACGCCGCCGCCCGTCGTCGGGTTCGACCGGTGTCAGAGAAGCGCGATCTTGCCCGTCGCGAGGTCATATCGTGTCCCGACGACTTTCACTTTTCCCGACGTCACATATTCCGACAGGATCGGCGAGGCTGTCTCGAGGCGGTGCGCCGCCAAGCGCACGTTTTCCGCGATCGACGCGGACAACAGGTCGGCGGGCTTCGCCTTTTCGCCCCGCCGGCGCGGTGTTCCAAGCCTTCTCTCGCAATTGTGGTTGATTGATATAGGCCAACAACAATGTAATTATATCCGAATAAAAGAATAAGAAGCATTTTCGGGGATCGGTCCGGTAACGGACGACTGCGAAAGACATTCGAAGAACCGGGGGCAGGCAGCGATCGTAGGTCGATGCCGGGTCGAACCGGAGGGGAGGCAGGGATGGAGGTCATCACCAAAGACCGGAACACCGTCGAGGGTGCGAATTTTTCGAGCTACGAGGTCTTGCGCGAAGGTTTCACCTGGGACAAGGCCCGCTCCCTTCTCGATGGACTGCCGGGTGGCGGGCTCAACATCGCCCACGAGGCGGTCGACCGCCACGTCGCCGACGGTCTCGCGGACAAGGTTGCCATCCGCTGGATCGCCAAGGACGAGAGCCGTCACGACTTCACCTATGCCGACCTCAAGGACCGGACGAACCGCTTCGCGAACGTGCTCGCGTCGCTCGGTATCGGCAAGGGAGAGCGTGTCTACGCGCTTCTGGGGCGGGTACCCGAGCTCTACATTGCGGCGCTCGGGACGCTGAAGGCCGGCGCGGTCTTCTGTCCGATGTTCTCGCAGTTCGGCCCGGAACCGGTCAGGGCGCGCATGGAAATCGGCGACGCGCGTGTGCTGGTCACATCGGCCGCACTCTTCAAGCGCAAGGTGGCCGGCTGGTGGCGTGAGCTTCCGGGTCTTGCCCATGTCCTCATCATCGACAATGACGGCGAGGCGCCGCAGGGGACGTCGGACCTTCGCAAGCTGATGGCCGAGGCGTCGCCGCACTTCGAGGTGGCGCGGACGATGCCGGAAGACATGGCGCTCCTGCATTTCACGAGCGGCACGACCGGCCGGCCGAAGGGTGCGGTGCATGTGCACGAGGCGGTTGTCGCGCATCACGTCACGGGCCGGATCGCGCTCGATTTTCACCCCGACGACATCTTCTGGTGCACGGCCGATCCGGGCTGGGTGACGGGTACCTCCTACGGCATCATCTCCCCGCTGACGAACGGCGTGACGATGATCGTCGACGAGGCGGAGTTCGACGCCGAGCGCTGGTACGGTATTCTCGAGGCCGAACGGGTCAATGTCTGGTACACGGCACCGACGGCGATCCGCATGCTGATGAAGGTCGGCGGCGGGCCGGCGAAGCGTCGTGATCTCTCCAGCCTTCGTTTCATGGCGAGCGTCGGCGAGCCGCTGAACCCCGAGGCGGTCGTGTGGGGCAACGAGACCTTCGGCAAACCCTTTCACGACAACTGGTGGCAGACGGAAACCGGCGGCATCATGATCGCCAACTATGCCGCGATGGACGTAAAGCCCGGCTCCATGGGCAAGCCGCTTCCCGGGATAACGGCCGGCATCGTGGAGAAAGCCGAAACCGGCGTGCGCGAGGTGACGGCTCCGATGACGATCGGGCATCTGGCCCTTCGACCCGGCTGGCCGTCGATGATGCGCGCCTATCTCCATGAGGAGGAGCGTTACCGCAAGTGCTTCGTCGGCGGCTGGTATCTCTCCGGCGATCTCGCGATGCGGGATACCGACGGCTATTACTGGTTCGTCGGGCGGGACAACGACGTGATCAAGAGTTCCGGCCATCTGATCGGCCCCTTCGAGGTCGAAAGCGCGTTGATGGAGCATCCGGCCGTCGCCGAGGCTGCGGTCATCGGCATCCCCGACGAGACGGCGGGGGAGGTGGTCAAGGCCTTCGTTGCGCTGAAGCACGGATACACGCCCGGCGAGGAGCTCGAACTCGACCTGCTCGGCCATGCCCGGCGCCGCCTCGGTCCGGCCGTCGCGCCGAAACAGATCGCCTTCCGGACGAATCTTCCGAAGACCCGTAGCGGCAAGATCATGCGGCGGCTCCTGAAGGCCCGCGAACTCGGCCTCCCCGAGGGAGATATCTCCACGCTCGAGAGTGACGAAAGATGACCAGCGACAGCAGCCTCAAACCGCATCTCACCCGGGAGCATTCGCTGAACCTCCTGAAGCAGATGATCCGTATCCGGCGCTTCGAGGACAAATGTGCCGAACTCTATACCCAGGAGAAGATCCGGGGATTCCTGCACCTCTACGACGGCGAGGAAGCGGTCGCCGCCGGTGTCATTCCCGTACTGGATGACGGGGATCGCCTCGTCGCCACCTATCGCGAGCACGGGCATGCGCTGGTGCGCGGCGTGCCGATGGGCGCGGTGTTGGCCGAAATGTACGGCAAGGCGGAGGGGTGTTCCGGCGGGCGCGGGGGCTCGATGCATCTCTTTTCGAGCGCCCGCAACTTCTATGGCGGAAACGCCATCGTCGGCGGCGGCCTGCCGCTTGCCGTGGGGCTCGCGCTCGCGGACCGGATGCGGGGCGAGGACCACGTCACGGTCTGCATCTTCGGCGAAGGGGCGGTCGCCGAGGGCGAGTTCCATGAGAGCCTCAACCTCGCCGCGCTCTGGGACCTGCCGGTCCTCTTCGTCTGCGAGAACAATCGCTATGCGATGGGCACGGCGCTGGAACGGTCCGAGGCCGAGACCGACATTCACCGGAAGGCGGAAAGCTACAGGATCACGAGCGAGGCGGTCGACGGCATGGACGTGGTTGCTTCGGAGGCGGCTGCGAGACGAGCCATCCATACGATCCGCGAAACCGGAAAACCCTATTTCCTGGAGTTCCGGACCTATCGCTTCCGCGCCCATTCGATGTTCGATGCGCAGCTTTATCGCGACAAGGCCGAGGTCGAGACGTGGCGAGCCAAGGGCCCGATCGTCCGCTTCCAGTCGTGGCTCACGCAGAACGGTATCGTCCACGAGGCCGACATTGCCGCGATCGAGACGGAGGTCGCAAGCGAGATCGCCGAGGCGGTCGCCTTTGCCGAGGCCGGCACCTGGGAACCGCTCGAAACGCTGACGCGGGATGTCTATGCGGATGTGCGGCCGCCCATGCCGGCAATTGTCCCGCCGTCGGCCGAGACCGTCGAGATCAGCTACCGTGAAGCCGTCAAGGCGGCGATCGTCGAGGCGCTGGAACGGGACGAGAGAACCTTCCTGATGGGGGAAGACGTCGGGCGCTATGGCGGCTGCTATGCCGTCAGCAAGGGCCTCCTCGACAGGTTCGGGCCCGAACGCATCCGTGACACGCCGCTTTCGGAATCCGGTTTCACCGGCGCGGGGATCGGTGCGGCGATCGCCGGCATGCGGCCGATCGTCGAGGTGATGACGGTGAACTTCTCGCTGCTCGCGCTCGATCAGATCGTCAACACCGCCGCCACGCTCCGCCACATGTCGAACGGGCAATTTCCGGTCCCCGTCGTTATCCGCATGGCGACGGGCGCCGGCCGGCAACTCGCCGCCCAGCATTCCCACAGTCTCGAGGGCTGGTACGCCCACATTCCGGGCATCCGCGTGCTAGCGCCGGCGACGATCGAGGACGCACGCGGCATGCTCTGGACGGCGCTTGAGGATCCGGATCCGGTGCTGATCTTCGAGAACGTCATGCTTTATAATAGAACCGGGAAGCTCGCAGTGAATGCCGGTCCGGTCGATATCGACCGTGCCGCCGTCCGTCGCGCGGGACGCGACGTCACGCTCGTCAGCTATGGCGGCTCGTTGTTCAAGACGCTGGAGGCCGCCGAACAACTGGCGAAGGAGGGCGTCGAGGCGGAGGTGATCGACCTCAGATCGCTGCGACCGCTCGATATGGACACGATCCTCGCCTCGGTCGGCAAGACGCATCGGGTACTGATCGTCGACGAGGGCTGGAGGACGGGCAGCCTTGCCGCCGAGATAGGGATGCAGATTGCCGAGCGCGGGTTCTTCGACCTCGATGCGCCGCTTGCCCGCGTCTGCAGCGCGGAGGTGCCGATCCCCTATCCCGCCCATCTCGAGCAGGCGTCGATCCCGCAGACTGCAACGATCGTCGCGGCCGTCAAGGCGATGTTCGGAAAGGGCGGGCCATGAGCACTTTCCTTATGCCTTCGCTCGGTGCCGACATGGAGGCGGGGACGCTGGTCGAATGGCTCGTCAAGCCCGGCGCGGCCGTTCGCCACGGTGATGTCATTGCCGTCGTCGAGACCCAGAAGGGGGCGATCGAGATCGAGGTCTTCGAGGACGGGATCTTCGAAAAGAGCCTCGCGGCGATCGGCGACAGGTTGCCGGTCGGTGCTCCGATGGCGGTGATCGTCCATCCCGGCGAGGCTGCCGTCGAAGCTCCCACGCCTCCGGTTGCCGTCGCGGCCGAGACGATCGCAACAGCCGTCGCCCCGCCGTCCGTTCCGCAGGCCATGCCCGTGGTTTCGGCCGCGCCGGGGGTAGCCAAACGCATTCCTGTCACGCCGGCGGCGCGACAGCGCGCGGAACAGTTGGGAATTGCGCTGGCGGAGCTGCGTGGCAGCGGCCCCCGGGGCGAGATCGTGCTTGCCGATGTGGATGCACGAAAGGAACGTGGGGGCGCGCCGCAAGAAGGCGAGGCGGCACCGGCGGGACAGACGATGACGGGTATGCGCGCTGCGATTGCTGCCGCGATGGCGCGATCGAAACGCGAGATCCCGCACTATTACCTCGCCCACACGGCAGAGCTCACGAAGGCCGAGACATGGCTCGCCGCCTACAATGCCGGCCGGGACGCCGCAAGCCGGATGCTGCTCGGCGCCCTTTTCGTCAAGGCCGTGGCCGTCGCGGCAAAGGGCTACCCGGAGTTCAATGGCCAGTACCAGAACGGCGCTTTCGCGCCGGCGAGCGCAGTGCATGCCGGCGTGGCGATCAACCTCCGCGGCGGCGGGCTCGTCGCCCCGGCGATCCATGATGCCGACCGGCTGCCCCTTCCGGACCTCATGGAGAAGTTGAAGGATCTCGTCGCCCGCGTGCGCGCCGGACGTTTCCGGGGCTCGGAACTGGCCGACCCGACGATCACGATTTCGAGCCTCGGGGACCGGGGCGTGGAGACGCTCTATGGCGTCATCTATCCGCCGCAGGTGGCGATCGTTGGTTTCGGCACCCCCGCGACGAAAGCTGTCGTCGAAGACGACCACATCGTGCCGCGACGCGTCGTCAGCCTGTCGCTCGCCGGCGATCACCGGGTCAGCGACGGTCATCGCGGCGCGCTTTTCCTCGGCACCATTGCAGATCTGCTCCAGCGACCGGAGGCGTTATGACCGCACAGGACATCGAAAATGCCATCAAGGCGGAGTTGCGCCGGATCGCGCCGGACATCGATCCCGCCGAGATTGTTCCCGACCGTTCGCTACGGGAGCAGTACGATCTCGACTCGATCGACTTCCTCAACCTGATGGCGGCACTCGGCAAGCGGTTCGGTTTGCCGATGCCCGAGGAGGATTATCCTCGTCTTGCGACCATCTCGGCAATTGTCGCCTATATCGCGGAGAAGATCGGGCAGCCGCGATGAAGGCTTTTCCTTGGAGTGTGTCGACCGATGAGCCAGACACCCGCATGGCAGTAATCCGCTTGCGTGCGCCGATCGTCAGGAGGCGGGACCTGAGCTCGTCACGCGTTTCGGGCGAAGAGGAGGTCGCACGTACCGCCCCCGTTCTTTCCGGCATGGCCCGAAGGACTTGGACGCCGAAGCCGCAACGATCGTTTCCGGGACCCGGTCTCCTGCAAAAGGCGAGGGACCAGATCTTGCATCACCCGATGCTATCTCGAACTCGCCGCAATTGCCCTCGTTTCGGGATGAAATCCAAGTTTCTCGGAAATTTCTTCTGCGGCCTTCAGCAGGCTGGCGAGGTAGGCTTCGCGGTTGCGCAGCCCGTCCTCGCGTGGCGTGACGAGGCAGAGTGTTGCGATACAGGTGCTGTCGGCCTGATAGATCGGCACGGCAAAGCAATGGGTAAAATTCTCGACTTCGCTGTTGAACGTGAAGTACCCGTCACGGCTCGCCTGGCGCACCTGGGCGATGAACTCGGACGGCTGCATCTGTCGTCCGTTGGGGAGGACGAAATCCTCCGGCGGGATGAAATCGAGGATTTCCTGATCGCTCAGATGCGAGACCAGCAGGCGGCCGGAGGCGGTCCACGGGATCGAAACCAGTTCGCCGACACTGGACGAAATCCGGAAAGGCCGAATGCCCTCGCGCATCATGGCCACCGTGTATTTCCGGCCTTCCAGAAGACACATCTGCGCCGTCTCGCGCGTTTCCTCGGCCAGCCGCACCAGCATGCGGTCGCACTCACGCATCAGGTCGAACTGTTCGGCATAGGCCGTGCCCAGGAAATAGAGGCGGCGGCCGAGATAAACGCGGCCGTCGCCTCCCTGGTAGTCGAGCATGCCGTGGCTCAGCAGGAGATTGACGAGCTCGTAGATCGACGACCGAGGCGCCCCGATTTCGGAGGCGATCTCGTTCGGCCGCATCGGCTGCCGCTTCACGCGGAGGAACTCGAGGATCTCGAAAGCGCGATCCAGTCCTCGCGTGCGTCGCGAGATGGTATCGCCTGCGGCCTCGTTCATGCTGTTCTCCACATTGTTGTCAGGCGCGATCGGCGCGGTAGGCCACGCAATCCACTTCTACTTTGCAATC
Organism: Ciceribacter lividus; assembly: GCF_003337715.1. GTDB lineage: Bacteria > Pseudomonadota > Alphaproteobacteria > Rhizobiales > Rhizobiaceae > Allorhizobium > Allorhizobium lividum. The sequence goes on along the minus strand of NZ_QPIX01000006.1, from coordinate 291,289 downwards.
GACCATCATACGCGACTGAACACAAGCACGAGCCGGCGGGTTCTCACCGAAGTATTCGGCATAAACACCATTGAAGCTCCAGAAGTCGCGCGGGTCATCGAGCCAAACGCCGACACGAACCACGTCTTCGACGCCGTACCCAGCTTCATGCAGGATGGCAATGAGGTTTTCTATCGCCTTGCGGGTCTCCGCCACGATGCCACCGCGGATGATCTCGCCCTTCTCCATCGGCACCTGCCCGGAGACGTAGAGCCATCCGTTCGCTTCCACCGCGCGCGCAAAGGGAAGTGGCTGGCCACCTGCACCGGATTCGCCTGCGCCGTAACGTTTGATCGTCATAGAATTCTCTCTCTTTCTTTCAGTTGAAACTGGACGTCTTCAGGAACTCGGCAAGCCGTTCGGTCTTCGGCTTGACAAACATCTCCTTCGGGTCGCCTTCCTCGCAGATGACGCCCTGGTTCATGAAGATCACGCGGGTGGAAACCTCGTATGCGAAACGCATCTCGTGGGTGACGAGCAACATGCTCATGCCGTCGGCGGCCAGACCCTTGATGACCTGCAGGACTTCGCCGACGAGTTCGGGGTCGAGCGCCGATGTCACCTCGTCGAACAGCATCAGCTGTGGCGCCATGGCAATCGCGCGGGCGATTGCGACGCGCTGCTGCTGGCCGCCGGATAGCTGGCCGGGATAGTGATCGCCGCGGCTCGCGAGCCCGACACGGTCCAGCCATTTCTCGGCGATGGCACGTGCCTCGTCGCGGCTCATCTTCTTCACCTTGACGAGCCCGAGCATGATGTTCTGCAGGGCGGTCATGTGCGGAAAGAGATTGAACTGCTGGAATGCCATGCCGGTCATCGCCCGCTGCCTTGCAATTTCCTTTTCGCTCTTGCGCTTGCGAACGCCACCGGCGTGGTCGTAGCCGATCTCTTCGCCGGCGAGGCGAATATGTCCGCCCTGGAAGTCCTCCAGCATGTTGATGCAGCGAAGCATCGTCGTCTTGCCGGATCCGGACGAACCGATGATCGAGATCACCTCGCCTTCGCGCATGGTGCAGTCCACGCCCTTCAGCACCTCAAGCGTGCCGTATTGCTTGCGCAGACCCTGGATTTCGAGAAGTAGCTTGCTCATGACATGCGGCCTCAGGCGGGAATGGCCGTCTTGCGCTCGACGTATTTGCCGAAGCGCTCGATGCCATAGTTGATGACGAAGTAGAGAAGCCCGGCAAAGAAATAGAACTGCAGGCTCATGAAGTTGCGGGAGATGATCTCCTGGGTGCGGAGCAAGAGCTCCGCCACGCCAATAACAGAGAGCAAGGTCGAGGCCTTGACCATCTCGGCGGCCGTATTGACCCAGGCCGGCAGGAATTGCCGAAGGGCCTGCGGCCAGAGCACGTAGGCGAAGGTCTGACCGAAGGTCAGGCCGATCGCCTTTGCGGCCTCCGTCTGCCCTCTCGGGATCGCCTGCAGCCCGCCACGAACGATTTCGCCGACATGCGACGAGCAGAAGATCGCCAGCGCCAGAACGCCGGCCTGGAACGGCCCGAGCTCGATGCCGACGGTGGAGAGCACGTAGTAGCTTGCCAGAACCAGCACGAGCACCGGCGTGCCGCGAATGACGTCGGTATAGGCGCGGACCACGAGGCGGAGCGCACGGTTGCCGTAGACCAGCGACAGGCCGACGAGCACGCCGAGGAGGGAGCCCGCGATGATCGACATGAGCGAGATCGAGACGGTGACGCCGAGACCCTTCAGGATCACGTAGCGCGCCAGCCAGAGCTGATCGAGGAAGGCTGAGAAACCCATCATGGCATCACCTCGGAACGGCCAGGCGTCGCTCCGCGACGCGCATCAGCGCCGCGAGAAGCGAACAAGTGGCGACGTAAAGACCCGATGCGACGATCCATGTCTCTATGACACGGAAAGTCTCAACATTGATCTTGCGAGCCTCGAAGGTGAGCTCGGGGACGGCGATGGCCGCAGCCAGCGAGGTATCCTTGAACAGAGAGATCACCGTGGAGGAAAGCGACGGCAGCACGTTGCGGAACATCAGGGGGGCGATGATCGACACGCGGATCTGCATCTGCGTCAGGCCGATCGCAAGCCCCGCCTCCGTCAGTCCCCTTGGGATCGACAGAAGGCCGGCGCGGAAGACCTCGGCGAGATAGGCGCCGGAATAGATGGCCAGAACGGCGACGAAGCTCTCGATCTTACCGAGCCGCACGCCCATTTGCGGCAGCGCGAAATAGGCGAAAAGTACCAGCACGAGGATCGGCAGGTTGCGGATGATCGTCACGTATGTCGCTGCCGGCGCCTTGGCCCAGCCGCTTTTCGCGACCAGCGCAAAGGCGACGAGCAGACCGATCAGCGCGCCGATCAGAATGGAAACGAAAGCCAGACCGAGACTGAGAAGCAATCCTTCCAGAAGCTGGTCGAAACTGCGCCAGACGGCGGCGAAATTGAGCGTATAACCCATGGCGGGGTCCTGCCATAGAAAGTGAATGAAGGACGAAGGGCCAAGGCCCTTCGTCCCGATGACAGTGCCCGCGTCTTACTTGAACTCGACCGGGAAGCCGATCTGCGGCGGGGCCAGATCCTTGCCGAACCACGTCTTGTAGGACTTCGCATAGAAGTCGAACTCGACGCCGGTCATGGCCTCGTGCAGCGCCGTGTTGACGAAGTTCAGCCAATCCTGGTCACCGCGCTTGACGCCGCAGGCGTAGGTCTGCGGATTCCAGCCGTAGCCGGCGTCCTTATAGCGCCCCGGGTTCTGCGTCATATACCAGGCGAGCGACGACTGGTCGGTCGCCGCGGCGTCCGCACGGCCGGATTCGAGCGCCTGATAGATGAGGTCGACGGAATCGTACTGGTCGACAGTCGCTTCGGGGAGTGCGGCATGCACCATGTCCTCGGCGTAAACGTTCTGCAGGACCGAGATGGTGACCGAGGAGCCGGCGGCCTTAAGCGCAGCGTAGTCGGCATATTTGCCGTCGGCCTTCAGCATCAGGCCGACGCCTTCGCGGTAGTAGGGAATGGTGAAGGCGATTTGCTGGGCACGTTCGCCGGTGACGGTCATGAACTGGCAGGTCAGGTCAACCTTGTCGGTCGTGATGTTGGGAATGCGGGCGTCGGAAGACTGGTTGACGTACTCGATCTTGTCCGGGTCTCCGAACAGGGCCTTTGCGACGATACGGCCCATATCCACGTCAAAGCCCTGCAGCTTGTCGTCGGCACTCTTGAAGTGCCAGGGCGCGTTCGTGCTGCCGGTGCCGAGCACGAGGTGGCCGCGGGCAAGGACTTCATCAAGCTTGCTGCCTTCGGCGAGAACCGGTGTGGAAAGGAAGGTAGCTGCGACCAGCGACATCAGGCCGGCACGGAAGGAAATGGTCATGGCGTTCCCCTGGGAGTTGAGTGTTTCTTCTAAAATCCAATATAGCGGACATGTGTCTGTTTTACCGGATTGACATATCAACGCCCGTGGAGGATGTCTTGTCAATAGCCATTGCGATGCAGCGCTAAGCAGTGGCACGTCCCTGCCGCGCTGCATCCATCAGTACCGAGGTTCTCATGTCCTTTTCTCCCGAAGACCTGGCGGCGATCGACACGCCGGCTGTTCTGATCGACCTGGACGTCGCCAGGCGCAACATCGAGCGTTTCCAGCACTATGCGGATGACCACGGACTTCGCGTTCGACCGCATATCAAGACGCACAAGCTTCCGGCCATCGCCGAGATGCAGCTTGCGGCCGGCGCGGTCGGCATAACCTGCCAGAAGGTGTCGGAGGCCGAGGCGATGGTTGCGGGCAGCCGTGCCATCACCGATGTCCTGATCACCTACAACATCGTCGGCTCTGAAAAGCTCGATCACCTGAAGGCGCTTGCCAGGAAAGTGACGTTGTCCGTCGTCGCAGACAGCCGCGCCGTCGTGGATGGGCTGTCCGGGGCGTTTCGCGGCGAGCCGCAGCCTCTCACCGTCCTGGTGGAATGCGACACCGGCGCAAACCGTTGCGGTGTCCTGACGCCTGAAGCGGCGGAGGCGCTCGCCGCCCACATCCACGCGTCACCTGGTCTCGTCTTCGGTGGTCTCATGACCTACCCTCCGGCGGGAGGCGAGGCGGCGGTGGAGCGGTTCTTGGAGGAGGCGAAGAGCCGCATCGAGGCACGGGGTATTGCCGTCCCCGTCATCACCTCGGGAGGCACGCCCTCGATGATGCATGCTGCGGAAGCCCCGGTGACGACCGAGTACCGGCCCGGGACCTATGTCTACAACGACCGCTCGCTGGTATCGCGTGGAACTTGCGGTTGGGACGACTGCGCCTTGAATGTGCTCGCAACTGTCGTTTCGGTTCCCGCGCCCAACCGCGCCATCATCGACGCCGGGTCGAAGACCTTGACCTCTGACCTTCTCGGGCTCACCGGCTATGGCCACGTCCTCGGGCGCGACGATATCGCGATTGACCAGCTTTCCGAGGAGCATGGACGGCTGATCAGCACGGGGCCGATCGGTCTTGCTGTCGGCGACAAGGTTAGGATCGTGCCGAACCACGCCTGCGTGGTGACCAACATGGTCGATGCCGTCGTGGTGACGGGCGACGGCCGGACGACCCCGGAGACATGGCCGATCGTTGCGCGTGGAAAGATCGTCTGACGCGGCGAGGTTCGCCTCCTTGTTCTGGAGGTCCGGCCGGGAACAACCGGCCGGACCGGCCGCTCATGACCGGTTTGCGGCCGCGGCTTCAAGCGTCGCGATGTCGATCTTCTTCATCGTCATCATCGCTTCGAAGGCGCGCTTTGCCTCGCCGGCGTCCGAACTCGTCGTGAGCTCGATCAGTCTCCGTGGCGTGATCTGCCAGGAGAAACCCCAGCGGTCCTTGCACCAGCCGCATTCGCTCTCTGTGCCTCCATCCCCGGTGATGGCATTCCAGTAACGGTCCGTCTCCTCCTGGTTTTCGGTGAGAACCATGAAGCTTACGGCCTCGTTCGGCGTGAAGACCGGGCCGCCGTTGAGGCCGAGAAAGCGTCGGCCGAGGACCGTGAATTCGACCGTCAGTTCGGTGCCCGCACCGCCGCCGGGAAAATCACCGGGGGCGGTGCTCACCTTGTCAACGTGGCTGTCGGGAAATGTCGTGGCGTAGAACTTTGCGGCCTTGCTTGCTTCACCATGGTCGAACCACAGGCAGGTAATGAGTTCGGTCATTTCCATTCTCCTTACGTCTTCGGGTTTCAGGTGCTGTTGGCGGCGCCGCGGCAAAGCGGGGCCGGGGTCGTCAGGCCGGCGGCGCGCCGGTATTGATCGCCAGTTGCGCGGCGAAAGCGCGTTTGTAGGCGGGCCGCCCTTCGCCGCGGGCGACATAGGCGGAAAGGTTCGGATACTCGTCGAGGATCCGCGACGATCTCAATCTTATGAGGACCGAGACCATCATCAGGTCGCCCGCACTGAACTCGCCATCGAGCCAGTCCGCGTTGCCGAGGCGGGCGGAAAGATCGTCCAGCCGGCTTCGGATGCGGTCGTCGACGAGGCGCAGGCGCTGCTCGCACCAGGGCTCCTTCCGTTCCGATATCCAGGTCGTTGCACGGTCGAGGATCGGCGGCTCCACGGTGTTCAGGGCCGCGAACATCCAGGTGATCGCGCGGGCCCGGGCATTTGCCTCCGTCGGCAACAGACCCTCGTGGCGCTCGGCGATATGAAAGACGATTGCTCCGCTTTCGAAGAGCACGAGATCGCCTTCTTCGTAAGTCGGGATCTGGCCGAAAGGATGAACTGCCTTATGTGCCGGCTCCTTCATTGCGGCGAACGAGACGAGGCGGACGTTGTAGGGTTGCCCCACCTCCTCGAAGGCCCAACGGACGCGTGTGTCACGTGCGAGCCCCTGACCACCGTCCGGCGAACGTTCGAAGGCGGTAATGGTGGGTGTCATCGGAAAGCTCCTCGGTTTCGCGTCGTCTCCGATCCTCCTCGAAGACCCTGACCGCCTGTTGTCGGGGTGGCATCACTCAGAGGCTGTGCCGCTCTGCTCCGGCGCCGAAGAGCAATCGGATGTAGCGGCTGAGGTGGTCGATGCTGTCTGCTGCGATCTCGGCTCCACCCGTGGCCTTTGCCAGGATGAAGGCACCCTGGATGACGGCCTGGGTGTGGAGCGCGAGTGACTTCGCCGTCCAGTCGGGCGCCATCTCGCGCTCGCGCATTGCCGCTTCAATGTCGGCTTCGAGTGTCGCAGCATGACTGGTGATGCTGCGCGCACAGGCGTCGCGGATGGCAGGCACCGTCTCGTAGGTCTCCTGCACCATGGTGCCGACGAGACAGGTGAAGTCCGGCAGGTCACCCGCGAGAAGCGCCTTGCGGAACTCGAGATAGTCGAGGATCCGGACGAGAGGGGCAGGGTGGTCGTGATAGGACGCGCCGGCGAACAGTGCCCCCGTCATTTCAGACCAGTGGTTTGCCGCGGCGACGCCGAGTTCGTTCTTGCTTCTGAAGTGGTGGAAGAAGGCACCCTTGGTAACGCCCGCGGCCGCGCAGAGTTCGTCCACCGTCGTGGCCGAATAACCCTTCGTGCGGATCACCGTCAGGGCGGCGTCCAGCAGCTTGACTCTCGCGTCCGGTTTGGTGACTGATCCGGGCATCATGTTTTCCTCCACTGGTTGAGATACCGACTAGTTGGTATGAAGTCAACAAGCCGTGTCTCGCGCATTCGTTCGAGGGAGCAGGTCGCACCGCTCGCCGTGGGGGTGTCTTCAGCGTATGTCGAAGCGAACCGGCGCGACGATTGTCGTACTGGCGCCCGGCGGCGGCGCCGGTACGGGAGAGGCGCGTCGGACAAGGTCCAGAACCGCCTCGTCGAGGGTAGAATGACCTGACGACCTCGAAAGCGAGACGGACAGCACATTCCCGGAGGTGTCGATCCGGAAACGCACATAGACCGTGCCTTCCTCATGAGCCGATCGTGCCGCCGCAGGATAGCGCTTTCTCCGTTCGAGATGTGCCATGAGCCGAGATTGCCAGCGCGCGGGAGAGACTGCCGCGCCCCGGCCGGCGGTTGTCTCGGGAGCTGCGGTGCGTTCGGACTTGGTGACGTCGATCTTGGCTTTGCGGGCCGCCTGCGAGGGCGGCGGTGTCTTGTGGGCGGGCGCCGGCGTCGGGGGCGCAGGGCGAGTGACGGGTAGAGGAACTTCGACGTTCTCGAGAGCCGCGAGAACCTGCTGTTCGACCGGATCCGGCTCCTCCTGCTGCGGTGGCACCGTCGTCGGTTCGGGGCTGGGGATAACCTTCTCCGCCGGTCTGTCCTCCGCCGGAGCGAGCGGTTCCGGCGTCGTCGTATCGCTTGTCTCCAACGGTTTCGGTTCGTCGGGGGCGGGCGCGGGATCTGCTGCAGGGGAGATGATCTCGTCCGCATCCACATTGTCGGGAACGATCTCTTCTTCCCGGGGTTCCGTCGCTTCCGGTTCTGCGGCGAGCTCGATCATGATCGCCGCCTGCGGGCCCGGATCGGCGCCGATCTCCGTGGGCGTGTGCATCATAACGGCAAGGGCAGCAGCGTGGGCGGATGCAACGATCAGTGCCGCAGCGCCCCAGGCGAGACTGTCCCCGGCGAGACTGCGGCGAAAGTCGTTGAGCAATACGGTCACGGCGCCTTTGCCTCATTGCGCGGCGCAGCCCCGGCGCCTTCCGCATTAGCCGGTACGCTCTCGAGGCCCACGAGCGCGATCTTCAGGTAGCCGGCATCGCGCACGAGGTTCATGACCTCCATGAAGTGCCCATAATCGACGACCTTGTCCGCCCGAAGAAAAATGCGGTTTTCGTGATTTCCCTCGGTTAGTCGTTCGAGGCTCGCCCCCAGCCCGTCCCGGCTGACGGGACTGTCGCCGAGCATCAGTGAAAGATCGTCCTTGAGCGTCAGGTAGATCGGCTTTTCAGGCCGCGGAGCGGCCTTCGCCGTCGATGCCGGCAGGTCGACATTGACGTCGACGGTGGCGAGCGGTGCGGCGACCATGAAAATGATGAGAAGCACCAGGATTACGTCGATAAAGGGTGTGACGTTGATCTCGTGGTTTTCCGAGAGTTCGTCGCCGTGGCTTTCGCGGATTCCTCCGGCCATCGACCTATTCTCCTGCGAATGTCGGCTTCGCGCGGCCGGCGCCGGAGAGCTTGCGAAAATCGAGGTCGCGGCTGACGATTCGTTCTATCCCGGCGGACGCGTCGGCCAGAAGATGCCGGTAGCCCGTGACCGATCGCGCGAAGACGTTATAGATGACGACAGCGGGAATGGCCGCCACAAGGCCGATCGCTGTCGCGAGCAGTGCTTCAGCGATCCCGGGAGCCACGACGGCAAGATTGGTCGTCTGGGCCTGCGAAATGCCGATGAAGGAGTTCATGACGCCCCAGACGGTGCCGAACAGGCCGACGAATGGAGCCGTGGAACCAATCGTCGCCAGCACGCCGGTGCCCTTTGCCATGCGGCGGCCCGCTCGTGCTTCGGTTCGTTCGAGAGCGGAGCCGACGCGGGCCTTCAGGCCCTCGCTGCCCGCATGATCGATCGCCGGATCAGAGAGTTCGATTTCCCGCTGAGCAGCGAGGAGCATGTCAGCGACCGTGCCGTTGCGTCCTGCGAGCGCAGTGAGTGCGCCCGCCATCGTGGGGTTTTCCGACAGGAGGCGCAGACCGCGGCTGGCACGATATCTTGCGGTTGCAAGCTGCAGCGTCTTGGCGAGCCATATGGTCCAAGTCACGACGGACGCGAAGACCAGAGAAATCATCACGGCTTTGACCACGTTGTCAGCGGCCAGGAACATTCCCCAGGGCGAGAGATTGTGCGGCAGTGCGGAAGGAGGAAGCTCGACCGTAGCGTCTTCCACGGACGGCTGCGCAGGCGAAGGCAGCGACTGCACGATGTCCGTCGACGTCGGACCACTCTGTTGCTGCGCAAGGGCTGTCGTCATTGCGCCATCGCTCCAGAGCGCAAGACATGTGATGAGAAGAGCCATAGCGGCAAATGGGAGAGAACGGGTCCGCACCGTCAGGTCCTTTCACAAAAGCAGGTCGGTGACGCAATGGTCCGAGACGCGGACCGTGCAACCGCCTCTGGAGACCTGATAATAAACATGAGTAAAAAAGACAAGTAATAACTCGAAAGAAACCACGAGCAGCCCCCGGAGTCCCGTCGGGCGGCTGTCCGCCGTGATCACGATGCGCGAAAGGCTCGGCTTCCCAGGCCACGAGCCTGTTCAGCCGGGAAGCGCGATTCCAGGCCGGGAGACGAGAAGTGAACTCGGTGAGCCGGCGATTTGGGGATCAGCGGCAACCGTAATAGCGTTCCCACTGCTCTATGAGGTTGACGCGTCGTGTTTCGCTGCGCGTGAGTTTGCCGAAAGGTGGGAAACATCCCCGTCCAAAAACGCTGCGCACGCGGTCGGTTTTGAAGCAGTACCCCTTGGCGGCATAAATGGCGTTCCTCTCGTACCAGAGTTCGTCACAGCTCATCCGGCCGTAATCCTGCGCGAATGCCTGCGCGGAGGTCACGGCGTAAAGCGGAACGACAATTGCGAGCATCGAGACTGTGGCGGATATTCTCTCACGGGTCATGGCGAGATCCTCTTGGGGCCGATAGCCGGTGTATATTAGCACGAATGCGCGAATGGAGACTGACACAGGTCAAGTCCGGCACCTGGCTCGGGGATAACGGAATGCGACGTGGGATCGTAGATCCGCCCGGTGCGAAGGCAGGCTCAGCCGAGATGGGCGGATCGGCAGCCACCGGCGACACGCTCACGACATGATCAGCCCGCCATCGACGTTGATCGTCTGCCCGGTGATGTAAGCCGCATCGGCGGAGGCGAGAAAGGCGACGAGTGCGCCGACTTCGGCCGGCGTGCCGGCGCGGCCCATCGGAATGCCCTCGACCCATTCTGCCATCAGTTCACCGGGTCCGTAGTCGCCGAGCATCTTGCCCCAGACGCGGTCGTTGTAATCCCACATTTCGGTGTGGATGATGCCCGGGCAGATGGCATTGACGGTGATCCCTTCGCGGGCCAGCTCCTTCGCGAGGCTCTGGGTCAGTCCGACGACCCCGAATTTCGAGGCTGCATAATGCGGCGTATAGATGAAGCCCTGGCGTGCCTGGCCGGAGGCGGTGTTGATGAGCCGCCCCTTTGTTCCGCTGGCGCGGAAACGGCGGATCGCCTCCTGGCAGCAGAGGAACACGCCCTTGGTGTTGACGTCGAGATTGAGGTCCCATTCCCGCTCGGTGAGGTCTTCCACCTTGGCGATCGTGATCACGCCGGCGTTCTGGACCGAGACAGACAGCGTCCCGAGCCTTGCCTCAGCCTCCGCATAGGCCTTCCGCACTGCGTCGGCATCGGTCACGTCCAGCACGAGCCCGATGACCTCCGCCCCGGTCTCCCGTGCGAGATCCGCCGCGGCGTCTGTGGTGTTCTTTTCGATCGCGGCGATGGCGACCTTCGCGCCTTCTTCAGCGAAGCGCCGGGCGATGCCCAGTCCTATCCCCTTGTTTCCCCCCGTGACGAAGACGGACCGTTTGGAAAAACGCTGCATCGTCTCACTCCTCCGCTTGCAGCCGATCCGGCAGTCCGTCCCCAGGAGGTCAGGCTGTCAGCCTCGCTGCCGTGAATTTGTCCGTCACAAGGACGTCGATGATACCCATCTTCAAGGCGCCGGCGATCGCCTGGGTCTTTGATTCCCCGCCGGCAACCGCCATCACGCGGTCCGCCTTCCTCAGGTCCTCGAGCGACATGCCGATGACCCGCTCGTTGAGCGGCGTCTCGACCGGTTTGCCGTCACGGTCGTAGAAGCGGAACGAGATTTCGCCGACCGCGCCTGCCTCCTGCAGCATCGCCATTTCCTGCCGCGAAAAGACGTTACCGGAACGGGCCAGGAGTTCCGAAGGCTCGACCGCACCGATGCCGATGATCGCGAGGCTCAGCCGCCCGAACAGGTCCATGGTGCCGCGCACGACCGGGTCGGCGAGCATGACGAGCTTCGCCTCGCGCGACGAGGTGATGCCCTGGACGAGCAGCAGCCGTGGTTCGCCGCCCGTCAACTTGGCGAGCCGGGCAGTCAGCTGCGTGGCATGGGTCTGGACCGAGGCGTCGCCCATGCCGCCGAGGATCTGCACGATGTACTTGGCCTTGGCGCTTTTCAGCGGATGAATGTTGTCGACCATGCGCAGGATGGTCTGGCTCCAGCTCGAGACGCCGATGATCTCGTCCTGCCGGAGGGTCACCTCCAGAAAATGTGCCGCGGCCTCGCCGATGCGCGCCATGATGGCGCCGTCACGATCCTCGGAACAGTCGATGACGATCGCTTCCGTCAGGCCGTAACGCTCGCGAAGTGCGGTTTCGAGATCGGCAAACGTGCCCGGCGGCGGAATGACGGTGGTCCGGACGATACCCTCCAGCTCGGCCCGTTTCAGCATCCGAGAGACGGTTGCCTGAGACATGTGCAGGCCATCGGCGATCTCCGCCTGCCGCTTGCCCTCGACGTGATACATCTGTGCAACGCGGGCGATCAGTCGCAACTCGTTCAGGCGTCCCATGGTCCCTCCGGGATGAATTTTTATTCACCCATAATTGAAGTCGCGGGAACCGTCGAGCGGAAGATTGCGTCCTGCCACACCCGAAGTCGCTCGGCGGCGTCGGAGGCTCGCGGGGCAAGCGTGATTCTGCTGCGCGGCAGAGCGGCAATGGTGTCGAGATCGGGCCAAACGCCGAGGGAGAGACCCGCCAGATAGGCGGCTCCGAGCGCCGACGCCTCCGGCGCTTCACTCTGGATGATGGCGTGGGCGAGCGTATCTGCGACGCATTGCATGAGGAAGGTGTTCTTGCTGGGCCCTCCGTCCGCATAAAGGCGACCGAGGGGGGCGGGCGACTGTGCCGACATCGCCCTGAACACGTCGTGCACCTGAAAGGCCATCGAGTCCGTCACCGCGCGGGCCATCTGCGCGCGGGTCGTGTTGAACGTGATGCCCGCAAAGAGCGCCCGGGCGTCGGCCTGCCAGTAGGGTGCGCCGAGGCCGACGAAGGCCGGGACGAAGCCGGGCCCGCCGGGCGCTGCCGTTGCCGCGAGGTCGACGAGAGCCTGGACGTCGGGAAGGCCGAGGATTTCGGTCATCCACGGCAGGGCCGAGGCAGAGACCAGAATGTTGCCCTCGAAGGCATAGGTCGGCTCGCCGTTGATCGACCAGGCGATCGTCGTCGTAATGCCGTGCTCGGGCGCGATGAAGCGGGGCAATGTCGTCATGATCGACGAGCCGGTCCCGAAGGTGACCTTCCCGTCGCCGGGGCTGAAGGCTCCGTGGCCGAAAAGGGCTGCATGGCTGTCGCCGATCGCTGCCGCTATCCGGATTCCGTCGCGCAGGCCCGGCACGTTGCGCGTTGCGCCGAAGTCGGAGGCACTGTCGTGCACCTCCGGCAGGACCGCTCTCGGCACGCCGAAGAGCTCGCACAGTTCGTCGCTCCAGGTATTGCGATTGAGATCGTAGAGCTGGCTGCGTGCGGCATTGGAGGCATCACAGGCGTGAATGGCGCCGTCTGTCAGGCAATGGATCAGCCACGCGTCGATCGTCCCGAGCCGGATCGTCCGGCCGGCCGGCGCGCGGTCAAGCAGCCATTTCATCTTCGGGCCGGGAAACATCGGGTCGATCGGCAGACCCGTGAGCGCCTGGACGCGGTGCGAATGCCCGGCCGCGTTCAGGTCGGTGCAGACCGGTGCGCTGCGGCGGCATTGCCAACTGACCACGGGGCCGAGCGGCTCGCCGGTCTCGGCATCCCAGATGGTCACCGACTCCCGCTGGTTGGAGATCGCGATGCCGAGCACATCGACCGGAGGCCCGGCGCCGAGGCATTCGGCAATCGCTTCCTGCACCGACTGCCAGATCCGCAAGGGGTCCTGTTCGACCCAGCCGGGTTGCGGGTGCGAGATCCCGACGGGCGCGGATCCGCGCGCCAGAATTTCCCCTTCAGTCGAGACGAGCACGGCCTTTGAATTCGTGGTGCCTTGGTCGATGGCGAGGATGGCGGTGATCATGATGTCTCCACAGACGGACGTTGGCGGGCGCGGCAAGAGGGGTGTTCTGCCGCGCCCGGCACGGATTTTAAACGCGCATCGTCAGATGCGTGAAGACTTCCGTGCGATCAGGGTCTTTGCCGCCTCCGCGATCCCGGCGGGCGACATGCCGAATTCGTCCAGGAGGAATTCGGCCGAGCCGGTGGGCGCAAATATCCCCGGAACGCCGAGGATTCTCATCGGCACGGGTGCCTCGGCGACGACGACCTCGGCGATGGCAGAGCCGAGCCCGCCGAAGGTCGAATGCTCCTCTGCCGTGACGATGGCGCCGGTCTCCCGCGCCGCCGCAACAACTGCCGCGACATCGATGGGGCGCACCGTCGCCATGTTGAGGACGCGTGCTTCGATCCCCTCAGCGGCCAGGATGTTCGCAGCCTTCATCATGCGGTGTGTGAGGGTGCCGTTGGCAATCAGCGTGACGGCGTCGCCGTCGCGCAAGAGGTTGGCCTTGCCGAGCTCGAATTGGTGGCCCGGTGCCAGGAGGTCGGGGACCCCGACACGCGACAGGCGCAGGAAGACCGGACCCTCGTAAGCTGCCGCCCATTCCACTGCGGCGGCCGTCTCGATTGAGTCGCAGGGCGCGATCACCGGAAGATTCGGCAGCACGCGCGTCCAGGCGAAGTCCTCGATCGAGTGATGCGTCGGGCCGAGCTCGCCATAGGCCATGCCGGACGAGATGCCGACCAGCTTCACGTTGGCGTTCGAATAGGCGATGTCGGCCTTGACCTGTTCCAGCGAGCGGCCGGTGAGGAAGCAGGAGGCGCCGCAAACGAATGGCAGAAGACCGCCGTTCGCGAGACCGGCGCCAACGCCCACCATGTTCTGCTCGGCAATGCCCACATTCACCAGGCGCTCCGGCCATTTCGACTTGAAGCCGCCGAGCTTCGACGAGCCGACCGAGTCGTTGCAGACGGCAACGACCTTCGGATTTTTCGCCCCGAGCCTTTCCAGCACGGAAACGAAGGCGTCGCGACAATCGTGGAGCTTGGGGGACGTCACCGCGTTCATCACAGCGCCTCCGAAAGTTCGGCGATGGCAATCTTGTACTGTTCGGCATTCGGCACCTTGTGGTGCCAGTCGACCTTGTCCTGCATGAAGGAGATTCCGTGGCCTTTGTTGGTGTGGGCGACGATGCAATGCGGGCGTTCGCCACGTCGCTGAAGAGCTGGAACGATCTGGCTGATGTCGTTGCCGTCGATCTCGCTCACGTCCCATCCGAAGGCTTCGAGCTTGGCCGGGAAGGGGGCGAGGTCGTTCGTGTCCTTCAGCGCCGCGCCCTGCTGGAAGCGGTTGTGGTCTATGATCAGGGTGAGATTGTCGAGGCCGAACTGGGCCGCGGACGATATCGCTTCCCAGTTGGAGCCTTCCTGCATCTCGCCGTCACCGGTCAGCACGTAGGTGTGATAGGCCGCACCGGTCAGCTTCGCGGCCTTCGCCATGCCGACAGCGACGGGCAAACCGTGCCCGAGTGGTCCGGTATTCGTCTCGACGCCGGGAACCTTGTTGCAGTTCGGGTGCCCGTTCAGGCGCGAGTGGGGCTTCAGGAATGTCGAGATCTCGTCTTCCGGGATGAAGCCACGCTTTGCCAGCGTCACGTACAGCGCCAAGGCGACATGACCTTTCGACAGGACGAACCGGTCCCGATCCGGATGCTTCGGCTGGTCGGGCCAAATTCGCAGCACCTGGAAGTAAAGCGCAGTCAGAATGTCGATAGCAGACATTTCACCGCCGATATGGCCGGCGCCCGCTTCGTATACCGCCTGGAGATCGCGAAGACGTATCTGTCTGGCGATGCGGTCGAGATCGTTCGGCTGCATGAAATCCTCATTGTGAATAAATATGCCGTGCGTCATATAATTGCACTTGCGTTCCGACTGTCAAGCCTTTCCGTCGAAATAAAACTGATGATCCCGCGTAGATCGGCAGTTGACAGCCCAACAATTCGTGCGTTACGAATTTACAGACAGTAATGAATAATTATGCCGACGTAAACCGGTCGGCGGCAGCATGGGAGGGCTGGATGTCGGTATCAGCGACAGACCAAGATCGCAGCGCAGGCTCGAGTGCCTTGTCGGCATTGAGAGGAGCGACCGGCCCTCTGGTTGGCCTCATCCTGCTTTGCATCTTTCTTTCCTTCGCGACCGACAAGTTCATGTCCGTCCGCAATCTGCTCAATGTCCTCGACCAGATCACCGTTCTCGGGATCATGGCGGTGGGCATGACCATGGTGATCCTGATCGGCGGAATCGATCTCGCCGTCGGCTCCGTGCTGGCGTTGACGATGATGGTGATGGGATATCTCTCCAACCAGATCGGCCTGCCGCTGCCTCTCGGCATTCTCGTGGCGCTGGCTGTTGCGGCCGCCACGGGGGCGATATCGGGCATTCTGATCACGGCGCTCGGCGTGCCGGCGTTCATCGCGACGCTCGCAATGATGTCCGTGGCGCGTGGTCTCGCCAACATGATCACCGACGGGCAACAGATCGTCGGCTTTCCGTCCTGGTTCAGCCTTCTGGCTTACACCCGCTACGGCGGCTTTCTCACCCTCACCGTGGCCGTGATGCTGGTGGTGTTCATTTTGGGTTGGCTCTACCTGCGCTACACGTCGGGCGGCCGCTCTCTCTACGCCATCGGCGGCAACCAGGAGGTTGCGCGGCTCGCCGGCATCAATGTCAAGCTCTACACCGTCGGCGTCTATGTCATCTCGGGACTGCTGGCGGGGCTGGCGGGTGTGGTTCTCGCCATGCGCCTGGACTCCGTGCAGCCGACCGCCGGCGTCTCCTACGAGCTCGACACCATTGCAGCCGTCGTCATCGGCGGGACGAGCCTGAGCGGCGGCAAGGGTGGCGTTCCCGGAACCATCATCGGCGTGCTGATCATCGGCGTGCTGCGCAACGGCTTGAACCTTCTCGGGGTCTCGCCCTTCACGCAGGCGGTGGTCATTGGCGTCGTCATCGCGCTTGCAGTCGCAGCCGAAGCCGTCAAGCGAAGGTAACGCTTCGGCCTCGTGCACAGTTTGGCGGCGATGCCGCCAGTTCACCGCCGGGCAAATCGCCAGGCAAAACATCGGGCCTGCGGTGGTAGCGAGGTCCCGAAAACAACGGAGGAGATCTACCATGAATTTCAAGACAGTCCTTCTGGCTGCCGCTGCACTGGCAACCACGACGCTCAGCCCGCTCGGCGCTTCGGCCGCAGAGGTGAAGAAGATCGGCCTTGCGGTCTCGAACCTGCAGGCGGACTATTTCAACCAGATCAAGATCGGCGTCGAAGCCTATGCCAAGGAGAAGGGCATCGAGGTCATCACCGTCGACGCCAAGAATGACAGCGCGACCCAGATCAGCCAGGTCCAGGATCTGCTGACCCAGGACATCGACGCCTTCATCTACATCCCGGCGGGTGCCGCAGCTGCGGCCGTGCCGACCCGTCTCGCCAAGGAAGCCGGCATTCCGGTCGTCAACGTCGACCGCAATGCTGATGAGGCGCCCGGTGACACCTTCATCGCCACCGACAACGCCACCTCGGCCTACGAAGTCTGCAAGCACATCATCGGTCTTGCCGGCGGCAAGGGCAAGATGCTGATGATCCACGGCCAGAAGGGCACGACGCCGGAAGTCGAGCGTACCAAGGGCTGCCAGAAGGCGATCGGCGAAAACGCCGGCGTCGAACTCGTCGCCGAACAGTGGAGCGAGCAGTGGTCGCAGGCCGAAGGCCTGAACATCGGTCAGAACCTGCTGCAGGCAAACCCCGAGGTTTCGCTGATCTTCGCCCAGGCTGATGGTCTCGCTCTCGGCGCCGCCCAGGCGGTCAAGGTCTCCGGCGTCTCCCAGCGCGTCTATATCGGCGGCTTCGACGGCGACACGACGGCCCTGCCGATCCTCGCCCAGGGCGGTTTCGACGCGACCGCGACGCAGCAGGTTCGCGGCATCGGTCGCCTCGCAGTCGACAGCGCGGTCAAGCTTGCAGCCGGCGAAAAGCTCCCGGCCGAACAGCTGCTGCCGGGCTTCCTGACGACGCCGGAGAATGCCGCGAAGTTCGTTGCCGAGCATCCCTGATTCCGATCGGAAGAGAGCGCCATGACCGCCAAGGACACCGCACCCATCCTTTCTCTCCGGAAGATCCGCAAGGTCTACGGTTCGATGGAAGTGCTGCACGGCATCGATCTCGATGTCCGGTCCGGGGAGGTCGTGGCGTTGCTCGGCGAGAACGGAGCCGGAAAATCGACCTTGTCGAGGATCATCTCCGGGGCCGTCGAGGCGACGGCCGGTGACATGACATGGCTCGGGGCGCCCTACGCCCCGGCCAATCCACGCGCGGCGATGGACGCGGGCGTCGGCATGATCCATCAGGAACTGAAGCTCCTGCCGCAACTGTCGATCGCGGAGAACGTCTTTGTCGGACGTTACCTGATGAAGGGCGGTCGCGTGGACCGGCAGGCGATGGAAGAACGTGCCCATGCTGGCCTCCAGCGCCTTGGGCTCGACATCTCTCCGCGCCGGCGGGTGGAGGGTCTTTCGACCGCCAAGCAGCAGCTGATCGAGATCGCGAAGGCGATGACGCTCAACGCGAAGCTTCTGATCCTCGACGAACCGACGGCTGCCCTCGGCGGCGAAGAGACGCAGCTATTGTTTCGACAGATCGAGCGCCTCAAGGCCGACGGGGTCGGTATCATCTATATCTCCCACCGGCTGGAAGAAATTCGCCAGATCGCCGATCGCATCGTGGTGATGCGCGACGGCGCAAAGGTGCAGGAGTTCGACAGCGGCGACGTTCCGGTCCGCACCATCGTCGAAGCCATGGTCGGCCGCTCGCTGGAGCGGATGTTCCCGGCGGTTCCCGCACCGCAGGACGAGGTGATGCTGGAGGTACGCGATCTCTGCGCGCCGGCCGGGACCTTCAACAACATCAGCTTCTCGGTAAAGCGGGGCGAAGTCTTCGGAATTGCGGGCCTCGTCGGTGCCGGGCGCACCGAACTCGTCCGTGCGGTGACCGGTGCAGACCCGATCGCGAGCGGCGAGGTGCTCCTCGACGGCGATGTCGTGACGCCGCGCTCGCCGGGCGAGGCGATCAGGAAAGGCATTGTCCTGGTTCCGGAGGATCGCAAGCTGCAAGGACTGGTCCTCGAACATTCCATCCAGGAAA
Source organism: Ciceribacter lividus (assembly GCF_003337715.1). Lineage (GTDB taxonomy): Bacteria > Pseudomonadota > Alphaproteobacteria > Rhizobiales > Rhizobiaceae > Allorhizobium > Allorhizobium lividum. Next base: position 273,079 of record NZ_QPIX01000006.1, on the reverse strand, counting down.
ACATCGGCTATGCCAACCTGCAGGAAATCTCCCGCGGTGGCTGGCTGACCTCACGTCGCCTTGGCCAATTCGCCGAGGTTTACATCCGCAAGTTCGGCGTCAAGGGCAGCGGAAGGCAGGACGCCGGCGAGTTGTCGGGCGGCAACCAGCAGAAGGTCGTGCTGGCGAAATGGCTCGCGCGCAAGCCCAAGGTGGTGGTGCTGGACGAACCGACCCGCGGCATCGATGTCGGCGCGCGCTCTTCTATCTATGACATGATCATGGACCTGGCTCGGGAGGGTGTGGCGGTGATCGTCGTCAGCTCGGACCTCGAAGAGGTGCTGGGCGTCTCCAATCGCATCATGGTCATGGCGCAAGGCAAGCAGGCCGGTATTCTGGATCGCAAGGACGCGAACGACGTCTCGGTCATGGAACTGGCGACGATTTGAAGAAGGAAAGAATGTCATGCCGGACATCACACTGAATGCACCGAAACTGTTCGACCTCGGCGGCAATGTCGCGCTGGTGACGGGGGCGGGCAGCGGGATCGGTCAGCGTATCGCCATGGGCCTGGCCCAGTGCGGCGCCGACGTCGCGCTGCTTGACCGTCGGACCGATGACGGGCTGGCGCGGACGGCGGAGTTCATAGCCGGAACGGGCCGCCGCAGCATCCGGATTGCGGCCGACGTGACCCAGGCCGCCGCGCTCAACGAGGCGGTCGCCCGGACCGAGGCCGAGCTCGGCCCTCTCACGCTCGCGGTCAATGCCGCCGGCATTGCCAATGCCAACCCGGCGGAGGAGATGGAGGAGAGCCAGTTCCAGACGATGATGGACATCAACCTGAAGGGGGTCTTTCTCTCCTGCCAGGCGGAAGCACGGGCGATGTTGAAGAACGGACGTGGGTCGATCATCAACATTGCCTCGATGTCGGGCGTGATCGTCAATCGTGGGCTGAGCCAGTGCCACTACAACGCTTCGAAGGCGGGCGTTATCCACATGTCGAAGTCGATGGCCATGGAATGGGTCGGGCGCGGCATCCGCGTCAACACGATCAGCCCCGGTTACACCGCCACGCCGATGAACACGCGGCCCGAGATGGTGCACCAGACGAAACTGTTCGAAGAGCAGACCCCGATGCAGCGCATGGCGACGGTCGACGAGATGGTCGGGCCCGCCGTCTTCCTGCTTTCCGGTGCGGCCAGTTTCGTCACCGGTGTCGACCTTCTCGTCGACGGTGGTTTCTGCTGCTGGTAACGTCTGCCGACCAATACCGGCTTTCATCGAATACGGCACGGTGCTCTCGAGCACCGTGCCGTTTTCTGTGCGCGACGATTAAGAAAGGCAAACGCGACATTCGCCGACCAATTGCCGCCACCGGTTCCTTTGCACTTGAAATCGCTGTGGTCTTGCGCCTATTTTCAAAGGGTTCTCAGGGCGGGGCGAAATTCCCCACCGGCGGTATCCGGCTTTGCCGGGAGCCCGCGAGCGCTTTCACTCCGGTGAAAGGCAGCAGATCCGGTGCGATGCCGGAGCCGACGGTCACAGTCCGGATGAAAGAGAACATCGGCCATGGCGCCTCCCCCCACGGGGAGACGTGTGTGCTGTGTTCGCCCAAGGGATGGATGGCGGCCGGAAGGTCGTGGTTTGGCCGCTCACGCGGTTACCCTTGAAAGGCATTGAAATGACACTTTCGAAAATTGAAGACGCATTGGATAGCTTTGCGCGCGGCGGGATGGTCGTGGTCGTCGACGACGAGGACCGCGAGAATGAAGGAGACATCATCGTCGCTTCCGATCACGTGACGCCTGAGGTTATCGCATTCATGATGAAGCATGCGCGCGGCCTGATCTGCGTCGCGATGGAAGGGGAACGGCTGGACGCTCTTCGCATCCCGCTGATGGTCCCGTACAACACGGAGTATCTCAAGACAGCGTTCACCGTGTCGGTCGACTATGTCCACGGAACGACGACGGGAATTTCGGCCGCCGACCGTGCCGCAACGGTGCGTGCACTGATGGACGAGACGTCGGCGCCTGAGGACTTTGCCCGGCCGGGACACATCTTTCCGCTACGCGCCCACCCGAAAGGCGTCCTTGGCCGCCCCGGCCATACCGAGGCCGCGGTCGACCTCGCGCGCCTGGTGGGCAAGAATCCGTCCGGAGTGATCTGCGAGGTCGCAAATGATGATGGCACCATGGCGCGCCTGCCCGAACTCAAGGCGTTCTGCAAACTCCATGATCTCCCGATCATCACGATCGAGGAACTGATCCGGTACCGGAAGCACCAAGATGCCGCGGCTTGCATCGCTGCGGCCTAGGTAGGGGGCGGTGCGGGTCGAGCAGGCCCGCAGCCCTTTCGCGCATGTCGCCCGGATGTCTTTTCCCGCAGGGATGCTTGCGAGCAGTTCTTGGGCCTGACCAACTTCAGGCGAGAGCGATCCAACGGAGATCTTGCGTGATCGGGCGGATTATCCTGCCGGCTGTATCGTCACATGCGCTAGTGGGTAACGCTGGTCACGAGCCAATCGGTGTCCTCGACCGCCGCGAGCATCGCACGCGCATCGTCGATTGCACCACTGTGACGAAGAGCGTTCCAGCTCTCCTGAACCGCCGGCGAGGCGCCGGAATCGACTGTCGCCGCAAGGCGGGAGAGCAAGTCCCCGAGTGTCCTTGCCACGGTTCCGTCCGTCCAGCCGCCTGTCTCGCGAAACTTGCTCGCGACAAGCTCGCGGGAAGAGACTGAATGCCGGGCGAGCATAACCTCGATCGGATCACCGCGGACGAGAAGCTGCACCTCTCTCTCGTTCCAGCCGAGCACTGGTAGATGCGTTGTAAGCAGGTAGTGGTTCGTGTCCTTGCTGGCGCTGAGGGACGGTATCGGCACGAAACTGTCGGCAAGCAGGACCAAGGCAGCGAGCCCGGGGCTCGCGAATTCCGGCTGCAGCCAGGATGGCACCGCCCCGTCCGGATCGAGGCGAAACGCCGCCTGGATATCCTCGCGTTCCGCGATCCGGGGCAGGCGACGCAGCGCCATTGCGGAGAGTTTCTCATGGTCGCCGGCATCCCATGCCGATAATACCTCGCGGACCGTCTCTTCGAAGGCCGGCGTGACGGGGCAACGAAAGGCGTGATGCAGTACGGCCATGTCTTGCACGCTCCTCTGGCAAGAGCCGCCGGGCCGAAGGCCCGACGGCGAGGGTATTCATCCTTGTTCCGTTCAATGCAATTCTACCGGCACGATGTCACGGTCCGCAATTGACCAAGGTCCCGTTGACGATCGTCACGCCCGAAGCCGGGGTTATCGCGAGGGAATGGAAGCCGGCAGCAGCAACCCGGCTGGCCGCATTGTTCGCCGGCGCGGTCGTGATCTGGGCTTTCGGGATGCTCCAGTGGCCGGCCGGGTTGTTGTCGAAATCGATCTGCCACGGAAACGCCCGAGGCTGGTCGGCCGGATTGGCTCCGACAGGGATCCCGGCATTGCCGACCTGATCGTGATCGCCCTGTGCCGGAGCGTTCGTGTTTGGAAGGTCGACCTTGACGAAGCACTGCGCAGCCGGAAATCCGGCCTGTGCCGCAACGTCGCTTGCGAAATAGAAGAAGGAGAGGGTCGGGGGATTGCCGCTCACACCGAAGTTCGCGGCGTTCCATGCGACGGCGCCGGTCGTCGCATCCGCATTGACGGCGCGGTAGACCGAATAGGCCATCGCGGGACTGGCGAGCCCGAGTGCCGCAAATGCGGCAAGAGCGATGGCGAGACGGTGGCGGAAACGAAGTCTGCTGGTTTTCATGACTGCATTCCTTTTCGCAACAGGGAGGATGGACGCTCACCGCACCATGCGAGGAGCGCTGACCGGCGAGGCCTCTCGCCGGCTTTCAAGCTGTCGGTCCTCGGTGAGAGGCCCGTATCTGTGGATGTTGTGGGGGACGTCTTCAGATCGTCCCGGTTTCCGGTTCAGGACGGCCCGTTTATGTCGGACGCGTTCGTTGCCGGGATCTATTGGCCGCTCTGCGGCCTCGTTGCCGGCGATGCCGAGGGGTGCCCCCCGGCATCGCCTCTCCTGGCGTCTAGTTTGACCGACGGCGGGGAGGAGCGCCGCCCCAGGGCGTCAGGAGACGGTGATCAGGTTGTCGATGCCGAGAGCGGCACTCCGCGTCGTCAGGGCGCCGCCATAGGTGACTTCGACGGCATTGGTGACATCCTCGATGTCGATGACATCCCCGGTCACGAAATTGCCGAAGATGACCCAGTAGTTCGGGTGAGGCGTGAACACGGCCGTCATGTTCGGTGCTGCCTGCACGGCGAATGTGCCCGAACCGGACATGCCGACGCCGACGGAGGTCCGGTTCGGCGCGACATTCGGGAGCTGCTGAATGGTCAGGGAACCGATGGCTCCACTGGCGTTCGGGTTCGCAAAGGTCGTCGCACCGTAGGTGTCCTGCGTCAGCTGGATCAGGTTCTGGCCGTTCGGATCTGCCGGCATGGTCTGCGACGCCGAGAAGTTGATCCCCGGCTGGAGTACCCCGGTTTCAGACCAGACGAAGCTGTACTCGAGATTCCAGGTGAAGGTCACCTTGCTTTTCGGAGCGGTCGGGCGGGCAAACCAGGCGAGCGAGAACACATTGCCCGGAATGGTCATCGGCGGTGCCTTCTGGAACACGGCGAAGCTTCCGGAAAGCTGGGAGTTGTTGACGCACGTCAGAGAGTAGGTGGTCATTGGCTTTGCCTTTCTTCGAGGAACATCCCCCGGTTTGAAGGAGCCGGTATCGCCTCGGGGGCTGAAACGATACCGGCCGTTGCCTCGCCGCCCACGGATCAGGCGGAGAATCGGGAGTGGCGAGGATCCGCCCGGCAGGAGGCGGGCGCCGGGCAAGCTGGTTCGCTGTCAACCGGTCTCGACGATCTGGTTGTCGAGACCGACCGTGATGGCCGCGGTCGCCGTCGGGCTCGTGCTCGTCGCATCCGTCTTGAAAGTGACGGTCTGTGCCTGGCTCTCGTCCGAGATGGCGGGTGCCGGCAATTGGAAAGCGGTGCCGAACATCACCGTGACGGCGGGCGAGAGATCTGGTTCGAGCGTCAAAGGCGAGAGGCTGACGGGGATCGGCACGAGGATCGGGGCAGGGCCTACGACAAGACCCACCGAACCGCCCACGGGAATGCCCGGAGCGAAGGTCACGGTGAGGACACCTTCGGGTCCGCCGGGCGAGGGCGTGATCGTGAACGTCCCGTTCGCCCAGGCGACGGCGACGTTGTCGCCGAGCGCCACCGGTGTCTTCGCCGCAGGTGCCGGATCCGCACCCGCGGCGAGCGCGAGCATACTCAAGGCATCGGCTCCGCCGTTCCAGGTGAGGTTCACCGGCGGGGATGTATTGGTCGTCGCGGGGGACACGAGCGCGGTGATCACTTGTGCGTTCGCGGGGAGATTCTTGAGCGCCGGCGGAAAGACGTTGAAATAGACGGAGCCGGGAACGCTTGAGGCGTTCGTCGCGGTCAACTGGAAGGAAATGGCCCCGGTCGCGGGTGGGTCGTTAGCGGCGATGCTGGAGTCGGAACTGGCCACCTGTGTCGACATTTTTGGTCTCCTTTCGGCGAACGGGGGCTGATGGGCTGACTGCAACTTCCTTCGGGTTTCTCGTTTTATGTGTGGATAGCCTATGGCCATTCCTTCCGGTTGTCCTTGGACGGACGTCCCGGAAACTTGGACGTGCGTCCCGAATTTCAACCGCTGATAAGTGCAAGCAGCCAGTCGGAGAGGGATGGACCGGCGGGGGACGCCGGTGAGACACCGGGATGACTGCCGGTGCGGGCGGAGGCACGAGCCTCCCGCGGAGACATTCCGAATCTCTGTCGAAAGAGCCGGCTGAAATGAGCCTCGTCGGCGAAGCCGGCGTCGTAGGCGATTTCACCGATCCGACGATCGGCGTGGCGAGGATCGCAAAGGGCGGCCAGGCCGCGGCGGAGACGCCTGCGGCGAATGTAGGTATTCACTCCGCCAACTTTATCGAAGTGTCTGTAAAGTTGGGTACGGGAGACGCCGAGTTCGCGTGCGATGGATGCCGGGGTCAGATCGTCGCGTGGAAGGTTCTCCTCGATATGGCGCCGCAATCGCTGTCCGAGGCTTGCTCTCCCACCGGCAGGGGACACCGGCGCCATCGCGCCGAGACATGATGCCAGCAATTCCGGGACTGCTCCGGAAAGCGCCACCACCTCTCCGCCAGCGAAGTGACGGGCGGCAGCCGCCAGCGCTTCCAGCATACCGCGCACGAATATGCCCATGGCGCTTCCGCCAAGCAGGATGCGAGGTGAGGCGGGCTGTTCGGCCGCGATCGAAGCGGGGAGCGCCCATTTCGGCAGGACGAGATGCAGCACGTCCGCGTTCGTCACCGCAAAGGCGAGCGGTGCGGAGAGATCGACGATCGAAACGTCGCCCGGGCGAAGTCGTTTGACTGCCGGGTGGCCGAGGGCAATTCCTCCGCTCAGCAGACAGGAGACGACGATATGGTCGAGGTCGTCGCCGGCGAGCTTGTGCCGGCTGCGGTGATAGCGTCCGCCGCTGGCATTGCTCCTGCACAGCAGGAATGTCCCGAAGTGGTGCACGACGAGGCTGGCATTGAAGGAAATCGCCGCCGACCGCGGCGGCGGAACACATTCGAAGAGCAAATCGAGGACAGTTCGCCATGCGCCAAGGGGATCGTCGGCGCCGGCGGTTGTGAAGACAAAACTCCTCACAGCGCCATTCCCGCCGTCGGGAGGCGTCATTTCGTCGGCTGTCTCCTCGTCCCTGCCCCTCATGGTTGCAGTGAAGGGCAGTTTCGCCAATCAGGCTATTACTTATACAAGCGAGAGCTAACAGAATTTTGCGGGAGAGCCGATTTTGCCTGTGGCCGGCCTGGTATCTCTCGGCTGCAGTGCTTTTGAACAAGCTCCGTCTTCACTTCTTACCTGCTCCTGCGACGCTTCTTTATTGCCAGCATCGCTTCGACCGGCATCAAGGGGTAAAGTCTCTCGGGGCGTAGATGAAGATCGCGCCGAGCCTCCTGCATATCCCGGAGGTGCTACGCGCCCACAGGCGCGGGGGAATTGGTAGTCGTGCTGGCAAAATCTTGCCAGAAGTGCGGCTAACTCAGGCAGAAACTTGCTGGCTGTTGCTCGATTTTCGCGTGCGGTACCAATGATTTCAAATGGTTGAAAATGGCCCATCAATTGCTATGGACCCTGTATGCGGACCGGTTCCGAGGAGGACGGCTGCATCGATGTGAAACTTGAACGGGAGGATTCTCAAGTGAACCTTAGACTGAAACGCGCCGCCTTTGCGGCGATCGCTAGTACGTCCATCATGTTTTCCGCGGCGTTGGCCGGCGCGAGCGAATTCATCAACATCCTGACGGGTGGTACTTCGGGCGTCTATTACCCGCTCGGCGTTGCTCTTTCGAAGATCTACGGGGAGAAAATCGAGGGTGCGCGCACCCAGGTCCAGGCGACTAAGGCGTCCGTCGAAAACCTCAACCTTCTGCAGCAGGGCCGCGGCGAGATCGCCTTTGCCCTCGGCGATAGTGTCAAGCTCGCATGGGAAGGCAATGCCGATGCGGGCTTCAAGGCGCCGCTCGACAAGCTGCGCGGGATTGCCGCGATCTATCCGAACTACATCCAGATCATGTCGTCGAAGGAGTCCGGCATCAAGACGATCGCCGATTTCAAGGGCAAGAGCCTTTCCGTCGGTGCGCCGAAATCCGGCACCGAACTGAACGCCCGCGCAATCCTCGCCGCGGCCGGCATGAGCTACGACGATCTCGCGAAGACAGAATATCTGCCTTTCGCGGAATCGGTCGAGCTGATGAAGAACCGCCAGCTCGATGCCACCTTGCAGTCGGCAGGTCTCGGCGTCTCGTCGTTCAAGGATCTGGCGACTTCGGTCGATGTGCAGATGGTCGCGGTGCCGGAAGAAATCGCCGGTAAGCTCGGTGCACCCTATATCGCTGCCACCGTTCCGGCCGGTACTTATCAGGGACAGGACGCCGATGTCCCGACCGTCGCCGTCGTCAACTTTCTCGTGACCCATTCCGATGTGTCCGACGAAACGGCCTATCAGATGACGAAGCAGCTCTTCGAAAACCTGCCGGAGATGGAAGCGGCGCACAAGGCGGCGGCCCAGATCAAGCTCGAGAACGCGCTCAAGGGCATGCCGGTGCCGCTGCATCCGGGCGCCGAGCGCTACTACAAGGAAAAGGGCCTGCTCTGACAGCGACGGGCGGCGGTCGCGACCACTATCACCGGCTCATCCGGTGTCTTGGGCGCCGCCGCCTGCGCATGCTCGGATTTTCGGGAGGAATCCATGCACGACACGACTAATGCACAAGAGCAGGCTGCACCTGCGGAACTGCACGGGCACGCCGCCGCAACCCAGGCGTTTCCGAAGACCTGGGACGGTCGGCTTCTCTTCGGGATTGCGCTCGCCTTCTCCGTTTTCCAGATCGCGACCGCCGCGCATCTCATCGACCTGCCGAGCCAGATCGTGCGCGCCGTTCACGTCGGTTTCGTCACGGTACTGGTCTTTCCGTTGCTGGCCATGTTTTCGCGGCGCGGCGGCATCGCCAAGGCGATTGCCTGGGCTATGGCCCTGCTGGGTGCGACAGTCGCCTTCTACCAATGCTACGAGTACAGTGAACTGCTTATCCGCGCCGGTGATCCCCTGCCGCGGGACGTTGCGGTCGGCGTTGTCGCACTCGGGGTCGTGTTTGCCGCGGCCTGGGCGCTTATGGGCCCGGCCTTGCCGATCATCACCGGCCTGTTCCTCGCCTACAGCCTGTTCGGCGAATACCTGCCGCCGCCGCTCGACCACCGCGGCTACGATTTCACGCAGGTGATCGACCACATGGCCTACGGCACGGAAGGAATCTACGGCATTCCGACCTTCGTGTCCTCGACCTACATCTTCCTGTTCATTCTCTTCGGCGCCTTCCTTGAAAGAGCCGGAATGATCAAACTCTTCAACGACGTTTCGCTGAGCTTCGTCGGCGACAAGCGTGGCGGTGCGGCGAAGGTCGCGATCATCTCGTCCGGGCTGATGGGAACGATCTCGGGTTCCGGGGTGGCGAATGTCGTCACCACCGGCCAGTTCACCATTCCGCTGATGAAGAAGTTCGGCTATCGCGCCGCCTTTGCCGGCGGTGTCGAGGCGACGGCCTCGATGGGCGGACAGATCATGCCGCCGGTGATGGGCGCGGTTGCCTTCATCATGGCCGAAACACTGGGTGTCGAGTATCACGAGATCGTCAAGGCGGCGATCATCCCGGCGATCCTCTATTTTGCTTCGGCTTTCTGGATGGTTCATCTCGAGGCGGGCAAGTACGGGCTTCTCGGCCTGCCGAAGAACGAACTTCCTTCGGCAAAGGCCGCGCTCATCGAGCAGTGGTACCTGATCCTTCCGCTGGCGGCGCTCGTCTGGCTGCTGTTTTCGGGCTACACGCCATTGTTTGCAGGAACGGTCGGTCTTGCCTTCACCGCGTTGTTGATTCTCGGCAGTTCCGTGGCGCTCGGTCTTCCCTCGAATGTGATCCGGATCATCTTCTGGGTGGCCCTCGGTTTGGTGGCGGCCGCCTTCTTCCAGTTCGGTATCGGTGTCGTTCTCGCTGCACTGGCGGTGCTGATTGCGGTCAACGCCTTCTCGCGAGGCGGACGGGAGACGCTCGTCACCTGCCGCGACGCACTTGCGGAAGGCGCAAAGACCGCGTTGCCGGTGGCGACGGCCTGTGCGCTGGTCGGCATCATCATCGGTACGATGACGCTGACCGGGGCGGCGAACACCTTCGGCCAGTTCATAGTCTCTGTCGGCGACAAGAGCCTGTTCCTGTCACTCTTGCTCACCATGGTGACCTGTCTTGTTCTCGGCATGGGGATACCGACGATCCCGAACTACATCATCACCTCGTCCATCGCCGGCCCGGCTCTTCTCGAGCTCGGCGTTCCGCTCATCGTCAGCCACATGTTCGTCTTCTACTTCGGCATCCTTGCCGACCTGACGCCGCCGGTTGCGCTCGCCTGCTTCGCCGCGGCGCCGATTGCGCGTGAAAGCGGACTGAAGATCGCGATCCAGGCGATCAAGGTGGCGGCGGCCGGTTTCGTCATTCCTTTCATGGCGGTCTACTCACCGGCCCTGATGCTCCAGGATGGCGGGACCATGGCCGTCAGCGTCGGCTATCCGGCGGCGGTCGCTTACGTCGTCGTCAAGACCGGTCTTGCGATCGGTCTTTGGGGCGCGGCCGTCATTGGTTTCCTGGTCGTCCGTCTTTCGGTCGCGGAACGGCTTCTGGCCGCCGCGGCAGCTTTCACCCTTCTGGCGGCGCTGCCGCTGACGGACGAGATCGGCTTTGCGCTTTCGATCCTGTTCGCCGTCTGGATCTGGCGTCGGGGACGACAGGTGGGCGGCAAGTCGGTACCGGGTGCCGCATGACCATGGCGGTCTGCATCATTGCCGGCGGCAAGGCGATGGCCGTTGCCGCCGGCGTCTTCACGCTCGGCTGGACACACTCAGTCGAGAAAACCGAGTGGCAGGAGCGCTGGACGCCGACACCACAGGGGCTCGTTCTCGAAGAGGCGCGCGTTCAGGGCTCCGGTGCCGGCATGGAGCCCGGCGACGGCGCCCACCGGGAGGGGAAATGGTGGGTCTGGACACCAAACCTCGCGCCAGTTCCCGAGCTGGTCCTCGCGGCCTCGGGGGCGACGGTCTCGGGCTGGAGACTTTGCGATGCCGAGGGATGCCGCGAGCTCGGACGACAGGCTCAGGAGCCGCTCGTCCTGCGGCCCTGTGACCAAGAGCAGTCAGAGGATATCCCGACGCCGCGATCGCCTAATGAAGGATAGGGGCGGCGGCTGTTCTCTCTTGACCGAGGAGACGCTACACTCGATGCAGAAGACAGGATCCAACCACGTCGGCTCGGTGATGGCGCGTAACATCGGCAGAATGACTGCCTTAATGCTGGTGGCGACTTTCACGGCGCCTTTTGCTGCTTATTATGTGGCGAGCGGGGCGGCCGTCAGCGCACTGGAAGCGCAACTCCAGCGCAGCCTGGTGCTCACCAACAGGGCGATCGCCACGGAGGTCGAGAGGTTCCGGTATCTGCCGCTTGTGATCGGCGAGGATGCCCGCATCCGCGCCCTTGCCGAGAACGAGCGCAGCTCCGCCGTTCTCGATGCCGCGAATCTCTATCTCCAGACGGTCGTGCGGCAGGCGGGCGCGGCCGAGCTCTACGTGCTCGACAATCGTGGCGTGACGCTTGCAGCCAGCAATTTCGCGACCGCCGAGAGCTTCATCGGACATGACTACAGTTTCCGTCCCTATTTTCAGGACGCGATTCGCAACGGCGAGGGCCGCTATTACGCGATCGGCGTCACGACAAAGAAGCCGGGTTACTTCCTGAGTTCGCGCATCGATATCCCCGGTCATCAGCCGATCGTCGTCGTCGTCAAGGCCGATCTGCAACCGCTCGAGGTGACCTGGGAAGCCGCGGGCGTCCAGACGGCAATCGCCGACCGCTGGGGCATTGTTTTCCTCTCCGGCAATCCCGACTGGAAATATCGACCGCTTGCACCGCTTTCGCGAGAGGCCGCCGAACGGGTCGCAGCGGAGAGAACCTATGACGGCACCGATCTTGCCGAAGCCAAGCCGATCCTGCCCGCAGGCGTCGTGCCGCCGATCAACGCGGCCGACATGCCGGCGCTTCGGGTCGACGGCGAGGGACAGCAGCTTCTGGCGAAGTTTTCCGCCATCGAGCCGGACAGCTGGATCGTGCTTGCGGCGACCAGCACAGAGGATATCGCAAAGCTCGCCGGCTTCTGGGCGCTCGCCGCGCTCATTGCCGGCCTCGTCGCGACGGGCGCGCTCTACTTTCTCCATCAGCGGGCCCTGCTGATCCGCATGCGCCTGCGCCAGGGCGAGATCCTGGAACTCAAGGTCGCCGAACGAACGCAGGATCTCGCCCGCGAGATCGACATGCGCAGGCGGACCGAGGACGAGTTGCGCCGCGCGCAGGAAGGGCTCATCCATTCCGAGAAGATGGCGGCGCTCGGACGGATGTCGACGGCGATCGTGCATGAAGTGAGCCAGCCGCTTGCCGCACTCGAGGCAACACTGGCGACGGCCGGTGTCCTTGCGGAGAAGGATGAGGCGGCAAAGGTCGGCGAGCGGCTTCTCGACGCGCGCGCGCTCGTCAAGCGCATGCAGCGTACCGTCAAGCACCTGAAAACCTTCGGCCGGAAGGGCGCTTCCGAACTCGAGGCAGTCGACATCGACACCGTCATTCGCAACGCGATCGATCTCGCCGCGCCGCGGGCGAAGGCGCTCGGCGTCGTGCCGACCGTCGAAGCGCAGGGCCCGGCTCCCGTCATCACTGCGGTCGGGGTCAAACTGGAGCAGGTGATGCTCAACCTGCTTCTGAACGCGCTCGACGCCGTCGAGGGCCGTCCTGCTCCTTCGGTGATTGTTCAGCGAACCGCGGAGGCCGGACAGGTGAACGTGACCGTCATCGACAACGGGACCGGCATCGCGCCGGAACACCGCGATCGCGTCACCGAACCGTTCTTTACCACCAAGCTGACCGGCGAAGGTCTCGGCCTTGGCCTTTCCATCGCGACCGCAATCGTGCGGGAATACGGTGGCGAAATCACCTTTGCCGAAGCACCCGGCGGCGGTACCATCGCCACGATGTCGATGCCGATCGACAAGCGATCGGCGCATCCACTCGAGGCAGCACAATGAGCCGCGGAGACGTTCTCCTCGTCGACGACGACCGCGATCTCCTGAAGGCGGCGACCGACTGGCTGGAGGTCAGCGGGTTCTCCGTGACCGCCTTCCATCGGCCTGAAGAAGCCTATCAGCAACTCCTGCGCACCGAGCCGGATGTCGTGGTGAGTGACATCCGCATGCCGGGCATCGACGGCATGACGCTCCTGAATTCCGTCATCAAGGTGCGTAGCGACGTGCCTGTCATCCTGATGACCGGGCATGGCGATGTCACGCTCGCGGTCAAGGCGATGAAGCAGGGCGCGGAGGACTTCATAGAGAAGCCATACGACGCGGAGTACCTCCTCTCCGTTCTCGACAAGGCCGTCGAGAAGCGCCGGATGAAACGGGAGATCGCCCGTCTGCAGGGCCTGGTTCAGGAGGAGGGCGGTGGCCCGCCAATCGTCGGGGACAGTTCCGCCATGTGCGAGCTTCGCAGCCGCGTGGCAATGCTGGCCGATGTCGATATCGACGTGCTGATCATCGGCGAAACCGGTTCCGGCAAGGAGCTCGTCGCGCAGGCGCTGCATCGGCAAGGTCGCCGCCGGGCCGGCCCCTTCGTCGCGATCAACTGCGCCGCCCTGCCGGAAAGCATTTTCGAAAGCGAGATCTTCGGCCATGCGAAAGGTGCTTTCACTGGCGCGCTTTCCGAGCGTGAGGGCAAATTCGAACATGCCGCCGGCGGAACCGTCTTCCTCGACGAGATCGAATCCATGCCTCTCGCCCTGCAGGCGAAAATCCTGCGTGTGCTTCAGGAGCGGGTGATCGAACGGCTCGGCGAAAACCGGCTGCGGCCGGTCGACGTGCGGATCATTGCCGCTGCCAAGAGTGACCTTTCCCGAGAGATTGCTGCCGGAAGATTTCGTGAGGACCTGTTCTATCGGTTAGCGACCGTCGACATTCGAATTCCGCCGTTGCGTCTGCGGAGGGACGATATCGGCCTGCTGTTCAGCCATTTCGCCTCGCTCGCTGCCCATCGCTACGGCCGTGCCGAGCGTATCGTGTCCGCCGATCTGCTTGCGAGCCTGCAACAGGAGGAATGGAGAGGGAATGTTCGCGAACTCAAGGCGCGGGCAGAGCGCTTCGCACTTGGTCTCGATGAACAGGGCACCGGCGCCGCCGCGCAAACGGGTCCACACGGTGAGTTGACACTGCCGGACCGGCTTGCCGCCTACGAGGTGCAGTTGATCCGGGCGGCGATCGACGAGCACGACGGCAATACGGCGCGCGCAGCCGCGAGCCTCGGCATACCGCACCGGACCCTCAACGAGAAGATCGCGCGGTACGGGCTGAGAGGCAGTCGGGAGAAGTCATCGGACCTGTAGTGGACACGGCAACGACGTGTTCCGCGTCCCCCGGAGCAGACGATGTCCGCACTTGCCGACACTCCTGTCGCACCATTCGCGTCCCGGAAATGAGCGTATGACCCTGGCCGAGGGGCTCAAGCTTCAATCTTACCCCAGTTGGCTGAACGGACCGTTATAGACGGTTCGGGGAGGGATCAGTTCCGGGTCCACCTGTATCAGCACCGGGTCGGTAACACCGCTGTCGACCAATTCAAAGGCGGTGGCGATGAGTTGGTTCGAGTTCTGCCGTACCATGTGCACAGGAAATTCGAGGAATGCCGCGAACGGGTCATAGTCGTAGCAGCCGAAGACGCTCTGTTCGAATGCTTCCGAGGGAAGGTGGACAAACTCGCTGACGATACCTTCGAACGCTCTGATCGAGTTGATGAACAACCCGGCGGGCAATCCGCCGATACGGTCGCTGAGTGCCGAGACCTCGCGAGCGGCGTTACCGGGAGCGTATCCGCAGGTAATGATCTGATCTTCATCAAACGATCCTCGTAGCTCCAGGACCGTCGATCGAAATGCCGAAATTCGGTGTGCAGAGTGAGAGTGCTGACGGGTTTTCCGTGACGGGTTAAGGGCTGGAGAATAGGTCTCCGGCGCCCGTCGCGGAGAACAACGATGTTCAGGAATGACCGCAGCGGGCATGCCGGCTCCGACAGGACGAGCCTTTACGACGACATCACCGGCAAGATTATCGCCGAGCTGAAGGTGGACCGCTTCCCCTGGGTCCATCACCGTGAAATTGTTCTAGCCGATCATCAGATCGGCGGCTTCAATCTGCCTTAGTCCAGCATCCGGCATTCCGACCGAGCCAAAGGTCCAGGGCACGCGCTGGCTCAGCGAGGACGAGTTCGTGCAGCTCTATCGCTGGCTAGGATGCCCTGACACGCCGGTTCATCCCTCCTATCCGCGCGCCGTGCAGATCATCATGCTGACGGGTCAGGGTGTCGAGGAAATCGCCCGCCTGCATGTCGATCAATGGGATGCCAAGGAGCGGATCATCGACTGGTCGAAGACTAAGAACCTCCCGCCGCATGCCGTTCCGGTCCCGTCGCTCGCCGCCGAGCTGATCGAGTCGATCAAGCCGAACGAGTACGGCTGGTTCTTTCCTTCGGCGAAGGATCCGTCCAAGCCTGTCAGCCATGCGACGCTCTACAGCTTCGTCTGGCGGCAGCGTGATGGTGGCGTAATTCCCTACGCCGCCAATCGTGATCTGCGCCGGACTTTCAAAACGCTGGCAGGCAAGGCCGGTGTCTCGAAGGAGCTCCGCGACCGCCTGCAAAATCATGCGCTGCAGGACGTCAGTTCGAAGAACCACGACCGCTGGAACTACATGCCCGAGAAGCGCGCCGGCATGAAATAATGGGGCAAGTTCGTACGGGCGATGCTTACCAAAGTGCAAAACCGTTGCGCAGTTTGAGGGTGAGCCGTGTTGTAAACGATATCATTTCACCACGTAAGAACAGTATGATGCCTAAAATTTCCGTAAACGTGCTATAGAAGAGGCGCGACGGTTGATTATCGGGTGCGATTGATCTAGTTTTTCATTTCATCGTGACCCAGATCAACTAGCGAATTTATTAACAGTGGAGCCAAGCCCCACGCCGAAATACATTCGAAGGCTGCCATCTGGACCGTTGCGGCCTTTTGATCAACGGAATTGGCAGGCTGTTCGACCGTGCGCTCGTATGGCTTCCAGCTTGCGCCGGTGATTTGCTCGTAAGCGGAGACGGCACATTCGGCTGCCATGCGAAGTAATGTGGGCCTGAAGTCCCATCTCGGCTGCTAACTCGCGCTTGCGCTCGGCGCGGCTGTCGAAGCCTACCGGGTCCAATCTAATCTAAGGCCGATAGTGAGGTTCAGCCAAGCCCTGGAAGGGCGTGGCCACCGCATAGAGGTCACCGCCCGTCCCGCCATCCGGACGCAAGGATGTAATATAGGCCGTTCTTAGATCACTTCCACCAAAGCAGATATTGGTCGGGTTTCGCGTCGCCACGATGATTTCGGCATCGATCTTGCCAGCCGGCGTAAGCCGCAAGACACGACCGGAATCGCTGGCCGCGATCCAGTAGCAGCCATCGACGTCGATGGCCGCGCCATCCGGTCGACCGCCAAGCTTGCCGTAATCGGCGAAAAGCGTGGCATTGGCGCGCTCGCCCGTATCGGGGTCGAAGTCAAAGGACAGGACATGCGGATTGGAGACATGGGAATCCGAAACATACATCCGCCGTCCGTCAGGGCTCCAGGCAAGTCCGTTCTGGACGCGGAAGCGCCCGCCGCGAGCGCGAAGGTCCCGGTTCCGTCCGATGCTGTACAACGCTCCAGACGCTTCGGGCGCGGCCGGTGTCGGCGACAGGGTGCCCGACCAGAACCGACCCTGCCGGTCACAGGCGCCATCGTTCATCCGCCCACCTTGCGGAATGTCGGGACTGGACCCGAAGGTAAGGACCGGCCCGTCCCGCTCCAGGTCCAGACGGGCAAACCCACGATCCGTCGCCGCGATAAAACCTCCATCCTGCCGCAAGGCGAAGGCGCTGACCGTCGCGGGTAGCGACCAGCTTTGGAACGCTCCCCCGGCGGCCGGCATGCGGAAGAAACGCCGGCTGGTGATATCGACCCAGTAGAGATCGTCGGTCAGTTGGTCCCAGACCGGGGACTCGCCAACCTTGCAATTCGGCCTCGCAATGCATTCGGCAACATAGCTTCGGACAGTCATCGAGGATGAAATCTCCGGCATTGCACCTTCCAGATGTCGTAATTCAACG
Source organism: Ciceribacter lividus (assembly GCF_003337715.1). Taxonomy (GTDB): domain Bacteria; phylum Pseudomonadota; class Alphaproteobacteria; order Rhizobiales; family Rhizobiaceae; genus Allorhizobium; species Allorhizobium lividum. The sequence goes on along the minus strand of NZ_QPIX01000006.1, from coordinate 256,208 downwards.
ATCAGCGCGCCGCGATCCTGCGCTCCGTCGCCGTGTCGAACATCAACACCTTCTCCGGCCGCATCGCCAGTCCGAGCCGCTCGCCGGGCCTTAGCTGGCTGCGCTGCTTGGATGAAAGAAGCATCTTGCCGCTGCCGGTATCGCAGATGACGGTGGTGTCCGAACCGGTGCTCTCGACCGCATTGACGACGCAGGGAATGGTTCCCGGCGTGCCAAGCTCGCTCAGTTCGAGAAATTCGGGCCGCACGCCCAACAGCACCTTGCGACCATTCATGTCGGCGAAGCCTTCTGGCATCGCCAGGCTGGTCTGGCTTTCCGGCACCAACAATGTCCGCGCATCGTCACTGACCGAAGCCTTGATCATGTTGATCGCCGGCGAGCCGATGAAGCCCGCGACGAAGACGCTGTCGGGCGAATCGTAGAGCGTGAGCGGCGAACCGACCTGTTCGACCCGACCGTCGCGCAAGACGACGATCTTCTGTCCCATGGTCATGGCCTCGACCTGATCGTGCGTGACGTAGACGGACGTCGTCGCCAGCCGCTGGTGCAGGTCGCGGATTTCTCCGCGAACCTGGCTACGCAGCTTCGCGTCGAGATTGGACAAAGGCTCGTCGAATAAAAACACGGCCGGATTGCGCACGATCGCGCGGCCCATGGCCACGCGCTGACGCTGGCCGCCGGACAACTCCTTCGGCAGGCGGTCGAGCAGGGTTTCCAATTCCAGCATCTGGGCCACCGCGTCGACCTTGCGACGGATCTCCTCCTTCGGCCGGCGCGCGAGGCGCAGCGAGAAACTCATGTTCTCCCGCACCGTCATCTGCGGATAGAGGGCATAGCTCTGGAACACCATCGCGATGTTGCGTTCCTTGGCCTGCATATCTGTCACGTCGCGGCCGCCGATATGGACCTCGCCCGCCGTGCAGTCCTCAAGCCCGGCAATAATGCGCAGCAGTGTCGACTTGCCCGAACCGCTCGGACCGATCAGCACACAGAATTCGCCCTCGGCGATGTCGATCGACACGTCCTTGATGACGTTCACCGCCCCGAACGACTTGCAGACACCATGCAGCGATACAGCTCCCATGTCATTCCTCTTGTATTCTCGCGCGAAGGCGCGGTTAGCCCTTGACCGCACCGGCGGTGATGCCACGATTGAACTGCTTCTGGAGCAACAGATAGACAATGATCGGCGGCGCCATCGCCAGCAGCGTGGCGGCCACGAAGATGTTGGGCGTGATCGTCTCGTCCACGCGCAGCATGCCCAGCATTACCGGTATGGTGAACAGCGACTTGTCGTTCACCACGATCAGCGGCAGCAGATACTGATCCCAGATCATGATGAAGCCGAAAATTACCACTGTACCGAGTGCCGGCCGCACCAGCGGCAGCACCACATAGGCGAAGACCTGCCACTCGTTGGCGCCATCTATCCGCGCGGCTTCCTCCAGTTCCTTGGGGATCGCCCGCATGAACTCGGTCAGCACGAAGATTGCAAACGCCCAGCCGACGACGGGCAGAACCATCGCGGCGTAGGTGTTGTAGATCGAGACATCCAGCAGAGGGAAGCGTTTCTGGACGATCAGGTACAGCGGAATGGAGATAATTTCCTCCGGCAGCATCATGGTGCACAGGATCAGCAGCGAGACGATGGCGGCGCCGCGGAACTTCTTGCGCGCCAGCGCATAGGCGGCCAGCGCGCTGACAATCACTTGCAGCGTGGTGCCAAGCGCGACGACGACCAGCGAGTTCAGAAGGTAACGCCAGACATTGAGGTCGATCAGCGCGGTGCGAAAATTGGCCAGCGTCGGCTGCACGGGCCAGAGAAACAGCTGACCAGGCTTGAGGATCTGTCCGCTGAAGGCGGTGACGACGATACCCCAGAAGGGGCCGACGAAAACGATGAAGACGAAGATGTAGAACAGGATCCGCGAAACCCGGATTGCGACGGACTGATGCATCGGAGTTCTCCTCGTCAGTTGGAAATCCGCGTCTTGATCGCCATGTGGATCAAGGTCAGCAGAACCGTGAACAGAAGGAGCAGAAGCGATACAGCGGAGGCATAGCCATAATCGAGATCCTCGAAGCCCACCTTGTAGACATGGGTCATGATCGTCTCTGTCGACCCCGCCGGACCGCCGCCGGTGGTGGCATAGACCTCAGCGAAGACGCGAATGCCGCGAATGAATGACAGCATGACGACCACGGAGATCGACGGAATGATGCCGGGCAGGGTTACGTGCCAAAGACTGCGCAGGCGGCTTGCACCATCGACATTGGCCGCGTCGTACAGCTCGCGATTAATGCCGACGAGACCGGCGATGAAGATGACCATGTCGTAGGGCGTGCTTTTCCAGACCTGCATCAGGATCAGCACCCACAGGGCCTGTGAGGGATCCGTCAGAAAGCCCTGCGGATCGACGCCGACGAAGCCGAGCAGCGAATTGACCACGCCGTAATGGGCTGAGTTGAACAGAATGCGCCAGACTTCGGCGATGATGGCCGCGCTGGTGATCGCCGGCAGGAAGATCGCGGTGCGCAGAACGCGCAGATGCCGTGCCTGCCCCTCCAGAGCCAGCGCCATGAAGAAGGCGATGATGCTCGAGCAGACCGTGCCAACGACCACGTAGATGACCGTGTGCCACACGGCAACGCGCAAATCCGCGTCGCTCAGGGCGCGCGCGAAGTTGTCGAGGCCGATCCATTCGCTGTCGCTGTAAAACTGCACGTCATAGAACGACATGATGAAGCCGGACAGCATTGGATAGAACTTGAACCAGGTGAAGATCACCAAGGCAGGGGCAAGGAACAACCAAGGCACGAGGGCCACCCGCCACGTACCGGCGCGGCGCCGCACCGCCGTGCGCGCGGTACCGGCCGAAGCCGTTGGCAACGCGGGGCCCTCCGAGGAGGATTTGATCGATCCGAGCATGGAAATCTCGCAGCTGTCAGCAAGGAATATCCGCGCCGAACGATCTCTCGTCGGCGCGGAATGACGACAAGATTATTGCGTGGCCGTGGCAAGCGCCTTTTGCTTGCGAAGCTCATCCGCCATGCTGTCATCGACCGCCTTCAGTTCGGCGGCGATGTCGGCATCGCAGTTCGACAGGATCTTGTTGAAGCCTTCCGCCGTCAACATGCGGATCGGAGTCCAGTTCGGCACCGGCGGAACGTAGTGCGAGTGGTTGTCGAACACCTCCTTGAAGGTCTGCCAACGCGGATCCTGACGAACGGCGTTCACATCGATGTTCTTGTTCACCGGAAGACGCACAAGCGGCGTGTGGCCGGAACCCTGCGCCATGCCGATTTCCTGCCCCTTGGGCGAGATGAAGAATTCGATGAACTTTGTCGCGGCTTCGCGATGCTCGGTACCCTTCATGATATAGGCGCTGGTACCCTCCGCGAGAGCAGCGGGCCCACCCGGACCTGCCGGCGGCGGCAGGACCTCGATCTTGTCCTTGCCCGGCTGCTCGTCAATCTGCGCGATGTGATAGGGACCCGACAGGAAGATACCGGTCTGGCCGGAGCGGAAGGTCGGCAGAGCGTCACCCGTCGTGGCGTTGATGGCGCCCGGCTGGGTCAGGCCTTCGCAAAACAGCGACCGCACGAACCCCAGCGCCTCGGCCCCCGCCTTGGTGTTGAGGTCGGGCTTGAAGCCGGTCGCGCTCTGCTGGACGAAATCGCCCCCGGCGGCCCAGATGAAATTGCTCATGAACCAGCTGGTATAGCCGCGAACGGTTGATGCCGGGATGGTCATGCCGAAAGTGTCGGCCTTGCCGTTGCCATCGGGATCGTCTTTGGTGAAGGCTACCGCCAGCTTGTGAAGATCATCCCAGGTCTTGGGCTGCGGCAGGCCGAGCTTTTCACGCCAGTCCTTGCGCACGAAGAAGGCGAACGCCTGCGCGGAGACCGGAACGGAGTAGAACTTGCCGTCGCTCGCCTTGGCACTGTTCCAGGCGGCGGGCGAGACGTCTTCATTGCCCTTGATCGTGGACGGATCGATGTCCTCGATGATCCCCATGCGGAGCATTTGCCCCATCGCCGAATCGTCGTTGACGACAACATCGGGGAGATCACGCCCCGCCGCCGCGCGAGCCAGGCGCTGCTCGAAATCCGTACCGGTATTATAGGTCTCGACCTCAATGCCGGTTTCGGCGGTAAACGCCGCCGTCAGCGCCTTCAGAACGCTGACGGATTCATCGGTCTGACGCGACCACACCTTGATCGTCTCGGCCGACAGGGCCTGAGTGCTCATCGCCATGAGCGCCGCCCCTGCCATCAACGCCACTTTCGAATGTCTACGCATTTCATTCCTCCCTTGTGTTGAGATACAAGAGCCCTCTCGGATATTCAAACCTGCCTTCCTCCCGGGAATGGCAAGTATCCGAAACAGGCAATTCAAGTCATCATATGAATGACCGCCTGACCACCAGGCCCATGACGATCACCCGGATGTCCGCCGCAGCTCCGCCGCGGCGCACCGTTCGCTGCGAGACCGGCCTGTTGTCAGGCAGCCCGCCGGCTCTGGTTACGCACTATGAGGGCTTCAAGCATGCCCTCCTCCTCGTCCGTCAGGTCACACAAAGGACTGCGCACCTTGCCTGCCGCGAAGCCCTGAAGCCGGACGCCGGCCTTGACGGCCGACACCGCATACCCCTTGCGCCGGTTACGAATGGCCATGAAGGGGTAGAAGAACTCGTTCAGGGCGCGTTCGCAGTCGGCGCGGTCTCCCGACCGCAGAGAGCGATAGAAATCCACCGCCAGTCCCGGCACGAAATTGAACACAGCGGAGGAATACGTGGTGAAGCCGGCACCCAGATAGGCCTCCGCGAAAAGCTCCGCCGTCGGCATTCCGCCCAGATAGGTCAGGCGATCGCCCATCATGGCTGTAACCTGGCGAACGAGGCCGATGTCGCCGGTTCCATCCTTGAAACCAATCAGGTTCGGGCACTCATCGCAGAGACGAGCCAGCGTGTCGGCCTGCAACACCGCGTTGTCGCGATTATAGACCATGACGCCGATGTCGACGGACTGGCAGACACGCCGGACATGTTCGCGCATGCCGTCCTGCGGAGCATCGATGAGATAATGCGGAAGCAGCAGAATCCCATCGGCCCCAGCCTTCTGAGCGGACTGCGCGATCGCCACCGCCATCTCAGTGCCATAACCGCAACCCGACACGATTGCCGTATCGCCGGCAGCCTCCTTGGCGGCCCGGACGATCCGCGGAATCTCGGAGGGCGTGAGCGAAAAGAACTCACCCGTGCCGCCGGCGGCAAACAGAACAGGGGCATCGAAACCCGAAAGCCAGTTCACGTGCGACTGGTAGCTGTCCGCCGCGAATTCACCGTTCGCATCGAAATGCGTGACCGGAAATGACAGCAGTCCGGAACCAAGGATGGTTTTGATTTCCTGCGGCCGCATACAACAATTCCTTCAATATCAAGTCCATTGAGGGAACGCTACCACCAGCGCGGCGCGGCTGTCAACATGTCATATTATAACTTCGACAAAGTCCTCTGATGAATGGCTCGATACCGCGACAGGCTACCGCGCAGATGCAGCTTCATGGCCGCGCGGGCGCCGGCCTCGTCGCCGTTCGAGATGGCTTCGACGATCTGGGCATGCTCTCGGTGGATCTGCGAGATATATTCGTGCTGAAGGGAAGTATCCTGACCGTCCTGCAGGGCCGCACGCGGGATGCCACCCTTGCCGATCATCTGCAGAAACTCCGGAAAGCGCGGATTGTTCGTGGCCTCGGCGATTGCCAGATGAAGGGCGAAATCCGCGTCGGCGGTGGCTTTCCCTGCCTCGATCAGGACAAGAAGGTCACGCTGACGCGCGAGGATCGCTTCTTCCTGCTGCGGCGAACGGCGCAAGGCGGCAAGCGCTGCGGCCTCTATTTCCACGGCCGTGCGCAGTTCGAGCAGTTCGATGACGGAGGAAATCCGGGTGCTGTCGACGTCCTGAAACGGCAGATTTACGGGCGCGGGAGGATCAAGCACAAAGACCCCCGCCCCCTGGCGCGGTTCGACCAGCCCCTCGGACCGCAGCACCGCGATAGCCTCGCGGATCACGGTACGGCTCACGTCATGATCGATCGTCATCTGCGCTTCGCTGGGCAGCCTGTCGCCGGGCTGGAAATCCCCGGCCAGGATCGACTTCCGAAGCTTGTCGACAAGTTGAGATACAAGCGTTCCTGTACCTTTTCGCGTCCTGGAAGCCTGCCGTGCGTCTGCTATCACCTTGAGTTCCCGTGCTAGATGCCGTTGACTGTCGCCCGAATCCAGTTCGCTGCCACCATGCCACCGAATGGCGGCGTCTCAGCATGCAGTGACCTTGATCAGACGTCCGTTACCGAAGAGTTCGCGCTCACGTTGTCATAAATATCAACCGACATCAAGAGAACCACGGGTCATGTCATATGATAGGTTGTTGCAAAATCGGCCTTTATATATGATCTATCCGTGTCAGCTTCCCACGCACCGACCATTTGGAGATTTCCGTGCATCGACTTCTTATCACTGGCGCGGCCGGCGGCATCGGCCGGATCATGCGCCAGCGGCTTGCGCCTCTTGCGACGATAGTGCGTCTTTCGGACATTTGTGACCTGGGTGAAGCCGCCCCGAACGAGGAGCTTGTTTCCTGTGATCTGGGGGACGACAAAGGCGTTCATGATCTGGTCAAGGGCTGCGACGCCATCGTTCATCTCGGAGGCATGTCCGGCGAGGCATCCTTCGCAAAGATCATGAATGCCAACATCGCGGGTTGCTACAACCTGTACGAGGCGGCAAGGGCCAATGGCATGCCGCGGATTTTGCTTGCAAGCTCGTTGCATACGGTCGGATTCTACCGGCAGGACGAGTATTTCGATGCCAACGTCCCTCTGCGTCCGGATGGGCTTTACGGGGTGTCGAAGTGCTTCAGCGAAGCGCTTGCCCGGATGTATTTCGACAAGTTCGGACAGGAGACGGCCGTGGTCCGCATCGGCTCCTGCTTCGAGCATCCGCGCGATCACCGCATGCTGGCGTCGTGGTTGTCCTACGGCGACTTCGCCTCGCTGGCCGAATGCGTGTTCAAGGCGCCTAGGCTCGGCTGCCCCGTCATATGGGGCGTATCCAATAACGACGCCCGCTGGTGGGACAATAGCCGGGCGAACTTCCTCGGTTGGCAGCCCAGAGACAATGCAGGGCTCCATCGTGCCAGGATCGAGGAGACGGTACCGCTCCCGGATCCGCAGTCTAGCTCCGCGTTATACCAGGGCGGCCCGTTTACCGAGTACCCTATCTTCAAAGAGGATTGAAATCGCGAGGCTATAAAAGACTGTGCCCGACACCGCGTCTGATCGCGGTGTCGGGCACAGGGCCTGGGAGGGCCTGTCACGGAAAATCCACGCCAATCAGGCGCCCACCATCCTATCCAATTCAACGATCACCGAGGCGTTCCAGCTTTCTGGCAACTGCGCCGGCCGATCTATTTCGATGTCGTCCAGCGACAATCCGGAAACTCCCCTGGCGAAGACGCCAGGCATGCCGCCCGGATAAGGGACCAGCCCGATAATCTTGCCGTCCGGACCGAAACGCCACGCATTGACGCGACCGGCCCCCTTGTCCTGCGGAAAGCGATCAAAACGGTCATCGATCGTCGGGCGAATGTCATAGGTGAGCGCCGTTCCCAGCGGTCCGGGACGCTGCTTGAGGTGCACGCCCCGGATCGCGACATTGGCGATATCGCCGGGACGCTCCGCAACGAGGTTGATAGCGCCCTCCATGGAGCCCGTGACATTCTCGATGACGATGTTGCTCACCCGGCCAGCCGGACCTTCCTCCGGTCGACGATCGATCGTGTTGATCGTCACGGCCTCGCCCGAGCCCCAGAACCCCGCCGGCGTTTCGTGGCAGGCCAGGGTGATGCCGGAAAACCGCACGCCGTCGACCAGACCGCCATCCCGCGAGAAAATGCCGAGCCCGCGGTTGGAACCCTCGATCCTTATCCGTTCGAACGAAATATCGCGGAACGGCGAGAAGCTCTCCGTGCCGATCTTGAGCGCGCAGGAGCGGCTTTCCACGACGCAATCGCTGACTTGGATCTTTTCGCAATCCCCCGTCAATCGCCCATCTTCGCGCCGCGTCGTCTTCAGGACGATGCCGTCATCAGCTGTGCGAAAGCTCGATCCGCGGATGCGGACATTACGGCATCCGTCGATCACGATCCCGTCCGTATTGGGCATGCGACGATTGTTGTCGACGGAAACGCCAACGATCTCCAGATTTTCGCAGCCGGCGAAATGCATGGTCCACATGGGAGAATCGTCGATGCGAATACCCTCGACCCGAACATTCCGGCAGTTCTCGAGAACCAGCACGCGAGGCCTGAGTTTGTGGGCGACGAGCGTGCCCATGTCACCATCCTCGCCATGGGTAAAGGCAGTGGCGCCATCACCAAAGATGCGACCACCACCAATGATCGAAATGTTGCTCGCGTCGGCGGCGACCAACATGCCCCGGTCGCTCTCTTCGGCGACAATGGACACGGATGTGGCCTCATAGGCCGCGTAGTCCGGGATGAAGTGAAGCTCCGCCCCCTTGGGAATTTCGATTGTCAGATCCGAGCGCAAACGCAATCCGCCGCAGCGATGAACGCCCGGTTCGAACCTCATGTGCAAGGGGCCTTCATGGTCGTCAAGAATGGCCTGCAGGGACGCGCTCACATTTCCCGGCCGCGAGGAAACACTCAGATGATGAGGAGAGGACATGAGTCTATCCGTGATTCTCGGTTGGACGCCGGACGCCGGCTGGCCCGAGGACCGGCGACCCGAAAGTGACGAGGACTTCAGCCGCGCGTCTGCAGGAGCGCGGCGATGTAGCCATAGCAGTGGGCGAACGCCACCTGCTGCTGATTGTCTCCGGCCAGGGTCGGCGCATGGTCGGGCATGACCATGTATTTGTAGCCAACGTCGCGCAGCACATCGATGATCGAAGGCATGTCGATGTCGCCATCGTCCAGGAAGCTCTCCCGGAACGAATAGCGCTTGCCGACAATGTTGCGGAAATGGATGTTCATGATCTTGCCGCGCTCGCCGAACCACCTCGTGACCTCGGCGGCCTCGCTCACGTCTTCCAGCATTTCGCCAAGCGTGCCGATGCAGAAATTGAGGCCATGGACGGGGCTCTCATGCATTTGCACAAAGCGCTTCATGCCCTCCACGCTGCCGAGAATTCGGGTCACCCCCTTGTAGCCCGGCGGCGTCGCCGGATCGTGCGGATGGCAGGCAAGCCGGACATTGACCGCCTCCGCCGCGGGCACGACACGGGCGAGGAAATAATCGGCCCTTTCCCAGATCGTCTCCTCCGCGATGACGCCGGCCGGGCCTGGCTCGTTCTGGTCGACCAGATCCCAGCGGAAGGCTTCGGCCATGTAGCCCCCCCGGCCCGGCTCCATCGGCGTGCGGGGAATGCCGATATAGTTGAAGTTGTAGCGCACCGACGGAATGCCGGCGGCGGCGCAGTTCTCGATCAGCCGGCATAGGCCGTCGATCTGCTCGTCCCGATTGGGTCCGGCCAGCAGGATATCCTTGCACGGAGCGCCATCAACCGGGGCGGAATGCAAAGGCAATTGCAGCATGTCCAGCGTCAGCCCGAAACCCTCGATCTTCTCGCGAAAGCGCTCCAATGTCGGGCGATCCCAGTCGCGCCAGGAACCATCCGGATTGGCAGAGACATTGTTGACGCCGAGTTGCTTCATGACGCGGTAGTCATCGTCATGGCGCGCTGGAAGCTGCGTTCCGACATACATTTTGGATACTCCCGTATTTGAATAGGTAGCTAAGGCTTGCATACAAAGGGGCGCGTGCGGGCGGAGCCGCCCATGGCATGGATGGCAGCCAGAGAGAAAAGGCAGTTACTGCCGCCAACGGCGAGCGCCAAGCTCAGGGTCGATGGGAAATTCTCCTCCTCATGGCCGCTCGAAACGCCTTCCGGCAAGCTGGCATGCTTATTTGAAAGTCATACTATGAAATAGTTTACAGATAAGATGAGTACCGTCAATGGCGTCGCAGGTGACGCACGGCTGGGAACTCAGCTTAACGTGGATTTTTGATTGACGGTTGTTTGTGACTCTGTGGCTTTCAGCGGGGAAACGACCCGCCGCCCTCGCCAGCGCCGCTGTCGCGATGGAGGGTTTGTCGCCGCATCGGCGGCGTGTCGTCTTTCATTCAATCAGCGGGGCGTTGACCGTCGATCGTCGGCCCGACGGCTATGTGATGAATTTTCCGGCCCGTCCGACCGAGCCTGTCGAGCCGCCTCAGGGACTGACGGAAGCGCTCGCAGCGCGGCCGGTCGAGGTGGTGAGAGCGGGTGCCGTCTTCTCGGCGAGAGGGTCGAGCTCGCGGGCGGCTGCGTCTTCTATCTCGAAGGGCACGCTGAGGTCCGATGTACAGTCTCCAGGTGACTGGGGGCGTTTGCCACAGGGCTGTCCCGACGTTTCGCAAATAAAACCAGCATTGATAATGATCGATGAAATCGACTGACTATTGGTCAACGGCTTCTGGAGAAAGCGCGAGGAGACTGCCCGGTCCAGGCTCGAAACGCACGAGACATCGATGCCGCATCCGCATAGCCAAGGCCCCCGGCGACCGCTCCCAACGACATCTTTTCGTTTCTGAGCAGAGCTTCAGCGGTCCGATGGCGTTGCTCCTGCACGACGTCGCGAAATGTCTTCCCTCGATCATGAAGACGGCGCTGGAGCGTGCGAGGTCCCATTCCGAGCCGCGAGGCGACGGCCTCCAGTGTGACTTTTCCCTGTTTCATGCACCGCATGATGGCATTGGAAACGGCATCGTCAAAGGTTTGTAGAACCGAGTCGCCAATAAGGTCGGTGAGATGCTGTTCGATGATGGCGATTGCGGCTGCATTCGCCGAGGCGAACGAGAGATCGAGATCTTCCGAACGGATCAACATTCGGTTGATCGGCTGCTCGAAGCGAACCACCGCCCCGAAGAATTGTGACATCTCGGTATGGTCGCGCGGACCAGCATGTTCGAAATGCACTTCCTCGGGCGCCCAACCTTTCCCGAGGCGGCTACGGGTCAGCGCACAAATCAGCGCAAGCGTGAATTCCGAGTCGTGACGCCGCGGCCAGATTGCCGGATCCTCGATCTGGTATTCCAACCATGTTTCGTCACCTTCGATGCGAAGTCCCAGTCTGGTGCTGCTTTGCAGCGCAGGAAAAAACCGGCTGAAGCGGACGATGGCGACGCGTAGCGACTGCATCATGGTGTAGAGAACGCCGACAGGACCCAAATCCTCCGGCTTGATGGTCTCTCCAAGGCGCATCCCGAGCAGAGGCTGCCGGCTCAGGCGTGCCGCATCCTCGAAGAAAGCAACATAGCTTTTGAGCGACACCGGATCGTAGGGGTCCTCGAGGGTAGCTTTCGAGAGATTGTGCCGCATCAACACGTCGTCAGTCGGAAACTGTCTCGCTTCCAATGCATCGACCACGACGCCGAGGACCGAGGAGCGGATGCTCGCCAGCGGTTGCAGACCGGCCTCGTAGGATTTCGTCAGGCGTGGGGGCATCGACGTATTCCCGGGGCTATCTGCTGCGACGCAGTATCCGTCGCGCACATCGGTTCGCGGAGGACTTGTTCAAGGAATACAGCTGTTTCGAGTGTGTCATCGCCAACCACAGACGGCCCAAAACAAGTCAAATTCGAACGCACTCGCACAAAATTTGCGCACGACAAAAAGAAATGCAATTGGCACGTATTGCATCTGTTTTGTCGTATTTTGCAATTTTTTTGACGAAATGCAAGTGTATCATTTGTCAAGTGTCAAATTAGCTCAAACGGACATAGTGCTTCAGTTTCTCAGACTAAACGGATCCAAGCCGCAGGTTCTGAAATTACCGAAGACTGATCCGAGCAAATTTTGACGTAAAAGTGGCTTTGTGAAAGCTCATCATCGCCACCCATCATAAGCAAGAACCTGGGAACAAAGTAATCCTGCGCGTGTATGCGCGCCAGGAGAGGAGAAATAGTACCATGAACATCGAAAACGCCGTCAAGAGCGGCAGTGATCACGGCTGCGCCAAATCCGGGCAATCGGAAGCTGCCATCCACCCTCTCGATCCCTTGAGCACGACGGAACTGGCAAAGGCGACCGGCATCCTGCGGCAGGAGAAGGGATTGGGAGGCACCTGGCGTTTCCCCTATCTGCAATTGCAGGAACCGGATAAGGCCGAGGTCGTTGCCTTCGAACCCGGCAAGCCGTTCAGCCGGAAGGCCTTTGCGCTGGCGCTCGACCGCGCCACAGGCGACACTTTCGAGGCGGTCGTCGATCTTCACGCCGGAAAGGTGACGAGCTGGGAGAAGCTCGACATCGAGACACGGGGCCAGGCGCCGATCATGATCGAGGAATTCGACACCTGCGTCGAGATTGTCCAGAACGATGCGGCCTGGCGCGAAGCCGTGAAGAAGAGAGGCCTCACCGAAGCCGACATCGAAAACATCCAGATCGATCCCTGGTCCTTCGGCTATTTCGGTGACGAGGAGAAATACCGTGGCAAGCGGCTGATGCGCGGCGTCGCTTTCCATCGCAACAAGAGGACGGACAACGGGTACGCCCATCCGATCGAGGGGCTGGTGGCCATCATCGACCTCAACGAAGGCAAGGTGATCGAGCTCCTCGACGACGGCCCGGCCGCGCCGATCCCACAGGATATCCGCAACTACGACACCCCCTCCCTCGGCGAGCCGCGCGAAGGCCTGAAGCCCCTCCACATCGTCCAGCCTGAAGGTGTCAGCTTCTCCGTCGACGGTTGGAAGGTGAACTGGCAGAACTGGGAGTTCCGCGTGGGCTTCACGCCACGCGAGGGCCTGGTCCTGCATGAGCTCGGTTATCGCGACAACGGCAAGCTGCGCCCCATCATCTACCGCGCCAGCGTCACCGACATGGGCGTTCCCTATTCCGATGAAGCACTCAACCACTATTGGAAATGCGCCTTCGATGGCGGGGAATACGGTCTCGGTCGTCTGGCCAACCAGCTCGAACTCGGTTGCGACTGCCTCGGCGCTATCCACTACTTTGACATTCCATCGGTCAACGACTTCGGCGAGCCGATCGTGATGAAGAACGCCGTCTGCATGCACGAGGAGGATTACGGCACACTCTGGAAGCATTACGAGTTCCGTACCGGCGTCTTCGAAATCCGCCGTTCCCGCCGTCTCGTCATCAGCTTCTTCTGCACCGTCGCGAATTACGACTACGGCTTCTACTGGTATCTCTACCAGGACGGCACCATCCAACTCGAGGCCAAGCTCACGGGCATCATCCAGACGGCCGCGGTAACGCCGGGCCAGAAGCCGGCCGGCGGCATGGTGACGCCGGAGATTTACGGCCCGTCGCACCAACACTTCTTCAGCGCCCGCCTGCACATGATGGTCGACGGTGAGAAGAATTCGGTGGTCGAGACCAATGCAACGCCACGTCCGATCGGTGAAGGCAACAAATGGGGCAATGTCTTCAACATCGAGACCACCACGTTGAAGACGGAACTGGAGGCTTGCCGCGACGCCAACGGCGCGACAGGACGCTTCTGGAAGATCGTCAATCCGAACGTCCGGAACTCGGTCGGCAACAATCCGGGCTACAAGCTGATTGCCGAGCACAATCCGGTCATCCTCGCCGCTCCGGAAAGCCATATCGGCAAGCGGGCGGGATTTGCCCGGCATCATCTGTGGGTAACGCCCTACGATGAAAAGGAACGCTACGGCTCCGGCGACTATCCGAACCAGAACAAGGGCGATGGCCTGCCGATCTGGGTGCAGCAGGACCGTCCGGTCGAGAATACCGATCTCGTCGTTTGGCATACGTTCGGCCACACGCATGTATGCAAGCCGGAGGATTTTCCGGTCATGCCGGTGATGTATGTCGGCTTCCGACTTCAGCCGAACAACTTTTTCGAAGCCAACCCGGCCATGGATCTGCCGGCCGTCCGCGATCACGCGAGCGTGCTCGGAAGCGGTTCGGCTTGCTGTCACGCAGCCGAGTAAGCGCGCTCCCTTGGTTCCTGGCCAACCAAGTCAAGCGATCCGTGCATGGGGCACCCATGCACGGATATGGGGGGAAGCGTGCCTAATCATAGCGAACATCAAGAGGGAACAGATGCGATGGGGCTGGCAGTTGACGTGCCTTGGGAGCTGCTTTTGATCGTCGCTCTGGTCGCCTCGATCATGGCGGATCGCCAAGCATGGCAGAAGCATCCGGTTCTGACTGCATCGGCCGGATTCCTCTTCTTCGCGGGCATGTATCCGGGCCTCGATGCCATCGCCAGGCACTCGGTGTGGCTCCATAGCCTTCAAAGCCTGATGATCCACCATCTCGGCCCTCTTCTCATGCTTTTTGCGGGCATCAATCCCTGTCGTGTCATGCCCGGCTCCGGAAGGGTCTTCGGCTCCACGCCGGCCACCATCCTGGTGCTGTTCTCCTTTACGGGCATGACGTTGCTGTGGCTGTCACCCGACCTGCATGTGACGCTGATGGAAAGTGCGGGTCTTTACAGCCTCATGAAGTGGGGCATGGCGCTCAGCGGAATCCTGCTTTGCAACGTCGTCGCCGGCCAAAACAACGCCGTGAGCAGGGATATCCTGCGCGGTGTGGCTTTCAACATCGCCATAGCTGCGCCGCAGACGGCGGCGGGCATCTATCTCATGACAAGCCCGCCGCTCTACCCCATGCCGGGCTGTATCACGCCGCCTGTGAACTGGCTGCCATTGCTGGATGCCGTGCCGGATCAACGCCTCGGAGGAGGGCTCTTGATCGTAGCCTCCGGCATCTTCTTCTTCGGAGACCTGATGGGGCGCCTGAGGACGGCGCCGGAGGCTTTGGCCACTCCGACCTGATGGCCTTGGGAGGGGCAACGCAGAAACCCGTCGGCGGATTGGGGGCGCCGACGGGAACATTGAATAACTAGTCAAAACCAACAAAAAAGGGGAATGACGATGAGTGTCATCAACGATGTGTCCGAAGGCTTGGCCCTTCAAAACTATGAGCTGAAACGCTCGATAACGTGGAAAGATGCCTTCTGGGTCGCCAGCGGCGTGCCGGCGCTGGTGCTGTTTTCGATCGGCGGCATCGCCGCGCTCGTGGGCAGCCCATCATGGGTCTGCTGGACGCTTTCGGTGATCTTTGGCTTCTTCCAGGCGTTCGTCTATGCAGAGATCGCCGGACTGTTTCCCGGAAAATCCGGCGGTGCGTCGGTCTATGGTGCCGCCGCCTGGGTGCGCTACTCGAAGATCATCGCTCCACTGTCCCTGTGGTCCAACTGGCTCGCGTGGACGCCGGTGCTGACCGTGGGATCCAGCGTTGCAGCGAGCTACATTCTCGCCAACATGTTCCCGTCGACCGCATCGATCATGACGGCGAAGCTGACCATTCTCGATCTGGGAATGCTCAAGGAAGGGCTCGAGGTCCGCATCAACGCCGTTTCGGTCGTCGCCACGATCCTTCTCCTCGGAACCTTTGCGATCCAGCATCGCGGTATCCTCGGAACGGCAAAAGTCCAGACAGTCATCGGGCTGGTCGCTCTGACGCCCCTTCTTCTGATCGGCGTCGTGCCCTTCATCACCGGCGACGTGGTGTCGTCGCATTTCACGCCGTTCGTGCCGCTGAGCGGCGCATGGGACAAGGCGGGGTGGACCCTCTTTCTCGGTGGCATCTATCTGGCGGCCTGGTCGTCCTACGCTTTCGAGACCGCGGTCTGCTACACGCGTGAATTCCGCAATCCGGAGACGGACACGTTCAAGGCCATCTTCTGGTCCGGCGTGCTCTGCCTTGTCGCCTTTACGTTTGTTCCGATGGCCTTCCAGGGCTATCTCGGGCAGGAGGGGATGACGGCGCCCGGAATCGTCGATGGCTCCGGTGTGGCGGCAGTCATGGCCACCATGGCCGGCGGAAGCGGCGTGATCGGCAACATCATCATCGTCATGCTGGTTCTCGCACTGCTCCTCGGCGTCAGCACCTCGATGGCCGGATCGTCGCGCACCCTCTATCAGGGCAGTATCGACGGCTGGCTGCCGCGTTACCTGAGCAAGGTCAACGAGCATGGTGCTCCCACCCGGGCGATGTGGACAGACCTGGGGTTCAATGTCGTGCTGTTGACCCTGTCGGATTCGTTGTTCGTGCTCGCGGTCTCGAATATCTGCTATCTCGTCTTCATCTTCCTCAACCTGCAGTCCGGCTGGATTCACCGGATCGACAATGCCCATATCAAGCGCCCGTATCGCTGCCCGAACTGGATCATGGCGATCGGCGTCACGCTCGGCTTCGTCAACGCCTTCCTGCTGGGAGCCGGGGCAAATGTCTGGGGCGCGGGAACGCTGGTGACCGGGAGCATCGCACTGGCGCTCATTCTTCCGGTGTTCTGGTATCGGCACTACATCGTCGACAAGGGCGTGTTCCCGGCCGAGATGCTGAAGGATTTGCACACCGCCGACGGTCTGTTGTCTGCTCCGAAGGCCGGCTGGCTTCCGTTCGGCGCACTCGCTCTCGGCCTTGCCCTCGTCTTCGGAGCAAATGCCTACTTCCATGGCAGTCTGTGGTGATCGCGCCCTGAGCGCAACAATGACGGCTGAAACGCCGTAGACACAGGAGAAAACAGGCGAACGGCAAACCGGTTCGCCTGTTTCAACATCACGGAAGGGTGCCGGTTGTGGAGAAGCGTAGGGTGTCGCAGGCGGAAATGGATAATGGTCATTCAATGACTTGCCCAATCGCGATCGTCAAAACCGGAGAAACGTTTCCCGAAATCAATCGCCGCTTCGGCGATTTCGAGCGCTGGATCCGTGATGGCCTCGGGACCAAGGACGTGGACGTTATCGTTGTGGATCCACGAAATGAGGCCGCGATGCCGGACCCCGCTGTCTTGGCCGGAATTGTCGTCAGTGGATCGCACGCAATGTTGAGCGATGACACAGGCTGGATGCGGTCATTGGCGGTCTGGCTTCGGCAAGCGGTGAGCCGGCGTATCCCGCTCTTGGGGATCTGTTTCGGGCATCAGATATTGGCGCAAGCGATGGCGGGATCGGTCGAAGATCGAGTCTGCGGTGCCGAGCTGGGCACAGTAGAGGTCAGCCTGACCAGCGCCGCTATCGACGATCCTCTGTTTGGCAATTTGACGCCGACTTTTCCGGCCCAGGTCGTGCATTGGCAGTCTGTCGTCGAACTGCCGGAACGTGCCATCGTCCTCGCACATTCCCCGCTTGAACCCTACCAAGCCATTCGTGTCGGTGACTGCGCCTGGGGTGTGCAGTTTCACCCGGAGATGTCGGAAGCGGTCATGCACAGCTATATCGATGTGCTCGCCGAAAGCGTGGCGGTGAACGAGGCGGTCGGTCGCACCGTAAGGCAGGCACTAAAGGACACTCCGGTCGCGCGGAGAATCTTGCTCAACTTTCTTGACTATGCCGAAAGAGACCGAGCCGCAAACGGGCAAGACAGGCCATTTCGTCGCCTGAGAAGGACGTGACCTCTGCTTCGTGCCGCTGGAGGAAGCCGTGACGTTCACGCCGCTGGCGCGGCCGCGTCGCTTGCGGCCTATGTGGCCAAGCGGGCGAAAGATGGCGAGTGGTTGGGACAAGTCGCCTTGACAGAGAGCGATTACGCCAGCGGACCGCGAACGACGGGACGAAGGCGGCATGGTCGTTTCGCGGTGGTCTTTCCTGTTTCCGGCATATGGGCCAAAGTCAGGCGGAAATTCCGCTTGTCGCGGCTGTTCAGGTCACCCCAGCCACGTCTCCGTGCCATGCTCAATTCTCCTTTCTCCGAGCGCTCCTCCTGAACTCGCTTGGTGTCATGCCGAAGGCTGCAGCGAACTGCATGCTGAAATAGCTCCGGCTTAGAAAGCCGCACTTTTCGGCAATACGCGCCATGCCCGCATCGGTTTCGATCAATTGTCTCGCAGCAGACTGCAGGCGAAGACCGCGTAGCATTTCCATCGGACCGGTTCTGAAGCTCGCCGAAAAGCGGTGTGCGAACCGAGAGCGGCTCATGCCCGCAAGCTCTGCGAGGCTTTCCACCGTGTGCATCGCACCGGGTTTTTCCAGCATGGCCTTGAGAGCGGGCCAAAGCTTCTGGTCGCCGAGTGCCGCGAGCCAGGATGTGCTCGGATCATTGGCCCCAACCCGCAGACGTAACAGGTTCAGGACTATCTCGAGGAGCAGGGTCTTTATCATCACCCTGCTTCCCAGGCGCGGCTCCTGCAATTCTGCCAGGATCAGGTCTAGCCCGCGCATGGCAAGCCTGTCTTCCGACAGGGGTTCGACGATCGGAACCTGCAAAAGGTCGATGACCGCGCCCGCTCCCCGAAAGCCCACCGTCAGATGGGCGCACAGCACCACGAGGCCGACCTTCGCGGACCCGTCGGTATCTGCTGAAGCCTGTCGGACGGAGTCCAGGCCAATGCTGGCAGGCTTGCATACCGCTTGGCTGAGGTAGGTCCCGGGCGATGAGGTCAGCCAATGGTGTTGTGCTGCCGGAATGAGCACGAGGTCGCCTTTCCTCAGCGCTCGGGGTCGTTGTCCCGGCATCTCCATCGTACCCGCTCCGTCGAGAACGTAGTGGAGGCTCACCAACTGTGATCTCGGCATGTCCAGCCTGCTGCGGGGTTCGAGCTCGCAGAGAGAAAAGGGATTCGTATCGACGACGATGGATTCGAGGATTTCTTCGATTTCCATGGTTCAAACGCAAATGAGACGATAGAGAACATTTGATCGGTTACGACTGTAGCGTCCCAAACTACAGGAGTACACCGGAAATGTGCAGCCACGACGATCATCGCCATTGTGACCACGCAGAGATCGAACCCGCGGGTCTGACAAGACGCAAAGCCATTCTCTCGGCGGGTGTCGCTGCCACCGCAGCGCTGTCGGTCGCCTTGAGCACCCCCGCGGAAGCCGCCGCCAGCAAGAATGACAAGTACGCCGACCCCAAGGAACCCGCGCTCCCGGCATCGACCATGCAGTTGCGCAAGGCCGAGACGGCGCTCGTTGTCATCGACCCCCAGATCGACTTCCTCAGCCCCAAGGGCGTGACATGGGGCGTTGTCGGGCCGAGCGTCACTGAGCACAACGTCGTCAGCAACATCGGCAAGTTGTTCGCCGCCGCGAAGTCCGGCGGCCTCACGGTGGCGGTGTCTCCGCACTACTATTACCCCACCGACCACGGCTGGAAATTCGAGGGTGCGCTGGAGAAACTCATGCATTCGATCGGCATGTTCGACCGAAAAGGTCCCCTCGATCTGACAGACTTCCGCAACTCGGGTGCCGACTTCATGCCGGAGTACAAGGAATACATCGAAGACAACAAGACTGTGATCGTATCGCCGCACAAGGTGTACGGTCCCGAGACGAACGACCTTGTGCTTCAGTTGCGCAAGCGCGGCGTCAGCCAGGTGATCCTGGCGGGCATGTCAGCGAACCTCTGCGTCGAATCCCATATGCGCGAACTTCTCGAGCAGGGCTTCGAGGTGGCGGTCGTCAAGGATGCCACTGCCGCTGCGATCCTTCCCGAAGGCGACGGATACCTCGCCGCCATCACCAACTTCCGATACATGGCGAATGCCGTTTGGTCGACGGAGGATGCACTGGGCCGTATTGCCGCCGCCCAGTGACTGGCTCGGGGGAGGCTAGTCCCCTCTACGCCTCCCCCGAGACGCCAGAGAACAAGCCTGTCGCGAGGAAACTCAGGTCCTCAGAAATCCACCGCCGACGATTCCTCGCGCACCTTGCGGCCCGGCAACCTCGCCCGGGCCGCAATTGTTTGCGTGAAAGAGCCGGAAATGACGGTAAGTCACGCAGAGAGGGAGGGCACAGCCTGACGCTGCTGCTCTGAGGTTGCCCGGAAGGCCTGCCCAAGCCTCCTCTGAACATTTTCGGCCTGTTCGGTCGGCAGTTGGAGGCTGATCCTCGCAGTCCAATGCGGAGGGGCCGGCACGAAGCACTTTGAAATCTGCTCCGGTTCCCGCACCGGCTACTGGCAATGCCGCCAGCCTTCGTCCGTCAGTGCGTTTTCGCACCGACGGAGGAAAAGGCAGTGTTCCGGCCCGCAAGCCGCGTCAAAGGCCGCAGCGATTGCATGGGCGGCATTCGATGATTGCGGATAAGTAGCCGGATTTCCCGCCGGATTCTCTTGCGTCGCCATGTTCAGTGAACGAGGCGCGAGATCCCGGTCCATGGCGGATGATGATTATCACCCGCGCAATCTCGCGGCCTTCACGGTTGAGCAACAGGTGCTCCGGTTGGGGCAAAGGTGATGGGACGTGAAGGCTGGTCGTCGCGCAGGGTGATTTCGCAGCGCTGTACTCACATCGGACCTGGAGCACGCAGGTTTCTCAGCTCTGGGCGTTGCGACCTGCCATGACGCCGCCATCCACGTCCCAAACCGCCCCGGTCACCCAACCCGCCTTGGGCGAGAGTAGAAAGGCAATCACATTTGCCACATCTTCCGCAGTTCCGATCCTCCCGATCGGATGGAAGCCGTTGAAACCCTGGAGCGCGTCGTGCACCTGTTCCCTCGGGATGAAGGCTTCGTAGATAGGTGTCTCGACCACCGCCGGTGAGACACCGTTGACGCGGATGCCATGCTCGGCCAGCTCCATCGCGAGATGCTGGGTCATGGCGTGCAAGCCGGCTTTCGCCATTGAGTAGGCGGAGGAGGGTGTTGCCTGGACGGCCTGCTGCGCCCACATCGACCCGATGTTGACGATTGCACCTCCATTTCCGCGCACGGTCATAGCCCTGGCCACGGCCTGCGTGAGGAAGAAGGTGCCACGGTTGAGGTCGAGGTAACGGTCATAGTCCTCCTCCGAATGCTCGAGGAAAGGTCTCGGCAGGAAGACGCCGGCACCGTTCACGAGACCGGTGAGATCGGAGAAATCGTCCGGCACCCGGTCGGTGAAGGCGCGCACGGCCCCCGTATCGGTGATGTCCAGCACTTCGATGTCGACGCGCCCGATCTGCGCGAGTTCTCTGCGCGCGGCTTCAAGCTTGGCGCGCTGGCGGCCAAGCAGGACGACCGCGCCGCCGTCGTTGAGCAACATGCGAGCGGTCGCTTTGCCCATGCCGCTGGCGCCGCCGACGAAAAGGGTCCGGGTTCGCTTAAAGTTCGTCATGATCTTCATTCTTTCGGTTAGCTGGTTACGAGTGTTGAAGGTTCTTGTTTCAAAGTTCGAGGCTGACGGGCCCGTCCGGCAGAGCGCAGCAGAGCAGGACCTCGTCTTTCGCGATGGCGGCTGCCGGCACGTGGTCATATCGGACCGCGCCGGAGAGCTTTCTGGTCGTACACGCGCCACAACGCCCCGAACGACAACTGAAGGGAGGATTGAGCCCGAGATCCTCGGCGAATTCGAGGAGGTTCAGTGCCCGCGGGTCGAACGGCGCGGCAATGCCCGCCTTGACGAAGCGCACGACCGCATTCTCCCCGGATCTCGTCACTTGGGCCTGCTTGCTTCGGCTTTCCAGCGTCGCAGGCCCGAAGGATTCGTATCGGACGCGCTCGTCGGCCACGCCGAGTGCGGTGAGGATCTGGTCCATTGCGTTCATGAAGGGGGCGGGACCACAAAGATACACGTCGACGTTCGGCGAGGGGACGAGGTCGCGCAGGAGAGCCTCATCGACCAGTCCGTGGCTGTCAGGTGCCCTATCGCTCACGGCGCCCGGGAGCCGTTCGCTGTAACGGACATGGACAGTCAGGTTCGGCATGCGACACGCGAGGTCCGCCACCTCGCTCTGGAACGGATGATCGTGTTGATGGCGCATCGCCAGTACGAGGACAACGTTGCGGCGCGCCTCGCGTTCCGCCAGCTCTCGCAGCATGGCAAGCAGCGGCGTGATGCCGATGCCACCCGCAAGCAGGACGATCGGCCGGCTGCTCGCTCCGTCAAGGACGAAGTGGCCTTGCGGTACGCCGGCACTGATGAGGTCACCAACCGTCCAATTGTCGTGGATGTGGTTGCTGACCCGGCCTGGTGGGCGGTCCGGGAGACACTCGCGCTTGATGCTCAGTCGGTAGAGACCGGCTTCAAAGGCCGATATTGTATAGGTTCGCCGCAGCAAACCGTGACCGGGTACCTCCACCGAGATGGGCAGGTACTGGCCGGCGAGAGGCGTCGGCAACGCTGTACCATCCGGTGACGCGAGCCAGTAGGAGGTGACGAGTTCGGTTTCCTGCTGCGCTGCTGCGAGCATCAAAGGCTGCTCCGGAACGACCGGAAGATGCTCGTCGTCGGACGTCGGCAGACTGCCTGCGCCTGAGAGGCCGTCCGCCTTCGCACCGCCGGTTGATGCGTCAAGAAGGGGCCGGGGAATGAGCGACATACTCTTGTTCATCTCACAATCGTTCCTTTGATCCGAAGCGAGGCTCGCTCGGAATGAGCGGGAAGAACCTCCGCGAGGGGCCCCATAGTCTTCAGTCGGGTATGAATGACGGGATGGGGTTTCGACCCCAGCGTTGCATGTGCTGTGTACATGTGGAACGCACGCCCGTGGTGGCCTGCAGTGCGCCGGCCAGGAACCTGCTCTTGGTCCGGAGATGTTCGTCGATCGCCGAAAAGAGGTGCCGCGCTCTCACATGCGCCAGGTTGCGCTTTCCACTGAGAATGCCGAGGAGACACGGGCAACATGACGCAGCTCATCGCGCCGACTGTGGCGTAATGCGTTGCGCCAGTTCGGCCTCAAGCTCGGCAATCCGCCTTGTCAGCGGTTCCGTCACCGTCTTCATTTCTTCGAGCGAATAGCGCTCGGTGATGTGCTGCGGGCAATTCCAGTCGAAGCCTTCGACCCTGATGACGAAGCCCCGCTCGATCCGTGCCCTGTAGTCGGGCATCTCGAGGCGTGACAGTATGTCCTGTCGCTCATGCCCGATGATCAGGGCGCGGCCCAGCAGTTTGAGACGTATCCTGTTCGGGTAGTCCATGAAGAACAGCGATATGCGGTCGTTCGTCATCAGGTTTCCGACGCTGATGTACTGCCGATTGCCCCGGAAGTCCGCGAAGCCGATCGTGTTCTCGTCGAGCACGCGCATGAAACCGGTCGGTCCGCCGCGATGCTGGATATAGGGCCAACCCGTCTCACTGACCGTGGCCATGTAGAAAGAATTCCGCGCGGCGATGAAACTGGCCTCGGCTTCAGTGAGCCGATGGTTGAGTGCGGCCGGCACATCCTCCATGCCGGCATAGGAAGACCGGCTGCCAAGTTCTTCCTGCACCTTCTTCACTTTCGGTGTGAAGGCGATCTCCGCGAAATGATGTGGCATGACGTCCTCCTGAGACTGAGATCCCGCGTGTTACAGCCCGAGGTCCGACAGACCCGGGTGATGCGCGGGGCGTGGTCCTTGCGGCCAATGGAACTTCCGCTCGCCTTCGCGGATCGGCTGGTCGTTGATGCTGGCAAATCGAAGCCGCATCAGGCCGTGCTCGTCGAACTCCCAGTTTTCATTGCCGTGGCTGCGGAACCAGTTTCCGGCATCATCCCGCCATTCGTAGGCGAAGCGTACCGCGATGCGGTTCCCGGCGAAGGCCCAGAGCTCCTTGATCAGGCGATATTCGAGCTCCCGGGCCCATTTGCGCTTGAGGAAAGCGACGATGTCGGCGCGGCCGACCGGAAATTCGGCACGGTTGCGCCAGCGGCTGTCTTCCGTGTAGGCGAGCGAAACACGCTCCGGGTCACGCGTATTCCACGCATCCTCAGCCAGCCGCACCTTCTGGAGCGCAGTGTCGAGGGTGAAGGGCGGCAGAGGTGGGCGAGCGGCAGGTTGGATCGTCTGGGTCATCGGAATTTCCTTCCGTTCGGGGGAAATGGCGCGGCGGAAGCCGCGCCAAGTGTCGTCTTCCTGTTCAAAGAAACTGGTTCAGGTCGACCTTCGGGAAGTCGATTTCGACCTGGGTCGATTTGCCGAGCAGGTTGGTGAAGATGTTCATCGCGACATGCGTGATGATCTCGATGATCTCCGCGTCGGAGTGACCGGCCGCGCGGACCGCGTCGAACTCCGCTTTGCTCACCTGGCCGGTACTATCGACGAGAGCGCGGGCGAAGCCCAACGCGGCCGCAGCCTTCGCGTCGGAAGACTGGCCCTTGCGGTTGGCGAGCATCTCCTCGTTGCCGAGGCCGGCTTTCCGACCGATCGCCGTGTGCGCCGAGACGCAGTACTGGCAGGCATTCTGCTCGGCGACTGCGAGCGCGATCCGTTCCCGCGTCTGCGGGTCGAGAACACCTGCACCGGCAATCCCATGGATACCGAGAAAGGCGCTCAAGGCTGCCGGCGAGTTCGCCAGCACACGGATGAAGTTTGGAACCATTCCGAGGCCAGCCTGGACCGCGTCCAGAAGCTCCTTTGCCTCGCCGGTAGCGGATTGGGGGTCGATGACGGCAACACGAGCCATGAGATTTGTCCTTCCTTGAGTGTTGGTGCGGTGCCCTCGGGCGCCGCTCGCACACAATTTGACTG
The DNA here is from genome assembly GCF_003337715.1 of Ciceribacter lividus. Lineage (GTDB taxonomy): Bacteria > Pseudomonadota > Alphaproteobacteria > Rhizobiales > Rhizobiaceae > Allorhizobium > Allorhizobium lividum. The sequence goes on along the minus strand of NZ_QPIX01000006.1, from coordinate 231,714 downwards.
ATCGCCGCAATTGAAAGAATACGCGTCGTGTGAAACACCTTATTTCGAATGGAGGAATAAAGATGGATCGCTTCCATGAGCTTGAGGTGTTCGTTGCCGTGACCGAGGCTGGCAGCTTCGCCAAGGCTGGAGCGCGGCTCCGCCTGTCGCCGCCGGCCGTGACGCGTGCTGTCTCGGCGCTCGAAGAGCGACTTGGTGCGCGCGTCTTCAACCGCACGACGCGAAGCGTGACGATCACCGACGTCGGTCGACGCTTCCTGGAAAGCGCGCGGCGCGTGCTCTCGGACCTAGAGACGGCCGAGAAGGAGGCGATCGGCGAAACCGCCACGCCGCAAGGCCACCTCACCATCACGGCATCTGTGACATTCGGCCGATCCGCCCTTTCGCCGGTCGTTTGCGGTTTCCTCAGTCGATACCCGCGGGTAACGGCATCCGTTCTCCTTCTCGATCGGGTAGTGAATCTTGTCGAGGAGGGCGTCGACGTCGCCGTGCGCATCGGTCACCTGCCGGACTCGGGCCTGATCGCCAAGCGGATTGGCGCCGTCCGCCGGGTCCTGGTCGCGAGCCCGGATTACATCGCCAGGCGAGGGATGCCTGCGTCACCGGCAGAACTGAGGCTCCATTCGGTGATTGCCTTCACAGGCCTCATGCCGAACCGCGAATGGCGATTCCTGAACGGGCAAAAGCAGGGCAGCGTGAGCCTTGGCCCGATCTTCGAGATCAACGACGCGGCGGCCGCCATTCAGGCCGCCGAGGAGGGGCATGGTGTCACGGTAGCGCTGTCGTATATGGTGAGCGATCAGGTCCGCCGCGGGAAGCTGGTGCCAATCCTCGATGCCTTTGCTTTGCCGCCGCAGCCGGTGCATCTGGTCTATCCTCAGGCGAGGCTTGTCGCCCCCAAGGTCCGCGCCTTCATCGACTTTGCAGCACCCCGGTTGAAGGCGTCCCTCGACCAGTTGACATGGACGAGCGCAGAAGACGCCAAATCTGGCACGTCGCCTACTCTTCGGTGAATAGGCCCGGATAGCCGCGAACCGTGTCCCGGTTTTCGACCTGAGCCGACATCGCTTGGGCAGATACCCAGATCAAACATCTCTGGCCGAAGCTGGCGTCGTTTCTGCACCATCGTCGCATGCGGGTTTAGCTGGCGAATTCCTCAGGCAAGAGGGACGGCAATATGGCGCGCGCGGAGGGCAATCCCCCCTGGGCGGGAGGATCACCCGGTGGTGGGGCGAGGTCGCAGAGAAGTCGACGGAAGGGGTGGCGTCTCGTGCAAGACCAGGCGTGGTCGACATTCGACTTCACGGTGTGATCATGAACCCGTTGCGGGCGGTATGGGATCACCTCTGCGCCGATACGTCGCCGGAGAGACGCCGAAGGCTCGCTTGAACGCCTTGCTGAATGAGGATGCCGTGTCGTATCCGCAGCGCTCCGCCACGTGATCGAGCGTCATGGCGGTTTCCTTCAGCCAACGAGCGGCGATCTGCATCCGCCAGTCCGTGAGGTATTCGATGGGTGACATGCCGATCCGGGACGCGAATTTCTCGGCGAGAATGGTCTTGGAAATGCCCGCTCGCCCACAGAGTTCGGCAATCGTCCATCGATGCCAGGGCTCACGGTGAATCAGTTCCAGAACTGTGGCGATCCGGCGATCCTTCATGGCTGCAAACACGCCGTCGCGCACCAGTTCGGCCTCGATGCAATGTCGGACCAGCAGAATGAAGAAGCCGTCACACAGGCGCTCGATCACCGCCTCGCTGCCGAAACGGGAATGCTCGGACTCGGCGATAGCCAGCTCGATCAGGCTTGAAAGGCTGTCGCCCGCCTCCTTCTTCCGGATGACGATTTCGGCGGGCAGGGCATGCCAGAGCGGCGACTGCGGCGCAGTGAGCTCGATCTCGCCGCAGATGAAGCCTGTCTCGCCTGCCGCCCAAGTGGTCAGATCGCCGCTCGCGTTGCCCAGCGGCACATGGTCAGGACTATAGGACAGGTAGTGTTCCGCGGCATGGGGCAAGAAAACCATCAGGTCGCCCTCGGCCAGTTCCAGCGGTCCATCGATCGCAGGGGAGTGGACCCATCCATGCCCTTTGCCGACGAGGTGAAACCAGATCGACCTGTCGGAATTGTGGTCCATCGTCCATTGTCCGCACACCCCGCCGGCGTAGGCGAGCTTTGCGCGCAGGTTGAGGCCATTGGCCAAGGCTGTCAGTGCGTCCAACGTCATCTCCCGGACAGGCGGACATGCATTCCGGAATCCCTCACATGGGGTCCCGTGCTCGCCATTGCTACAGTCTCCAGGCGATCACGGGGGTGCGTTTGTCACAGCGCTGTCCCGACGTTTCGCAAATAAAACCTGTGTTGACAATGGAGACTGGACGATGGCCGAGATAGCACGATTGACACTTGACGGCGTGGACGCCGATGCCGCCGAACCCACTGTGAAGGCCCTGCTCGACGGGACCCGGAAGTCCCTCGGCTTCGTGCCGAACATGTATACCAACATGGCCAACTCGTCCGGCCTGCTGGACACCTACATGGTCGGTTACAAGCATTTTCGGGCGGAGAGCCATCTCGCTCCTGCCGAGCAGGAGGTCGTGCTCCTGACCATCAGCCATGAAAATCGCTGCCAGTATTGCATGGCCGCGCACAGCATGGTCGGCGAGAAGATGTCCAACGTACCGGCGGCGGTACTCAGCGCGCTGCGCGCCGGAAACATCCTGCCCGATGCCCGGTTGCAGGCGCTTTCGGTGTTCACACGACTGATGGTGAAGGGCCGCGGGAATCCGTCGCCCGGGGAGCTTCAGGTCTTTCTTGCTGCCGGCTTCAGCGAACGCCACGTCCTGGAGATCATTCTTGCGATCGCGGTGAAGACCATCAGCAACTACGCCAACCATCTCTTTCATACCGAACTGGATGCGGTTTTCTCCGGCTACCGCTGGGATGCCTGACGGCGGTTCGAGAACATGGCGCGGGCGGCCTCTTGCCGCCCCGCTGCCCGCCGACACGGCGTATTTCCTCTGGGCTCTCAATTCGGATATCCGATCATGACATCGAAATGGAGAAGGATCTGGGCCTCCCTTACGGGCCTGCCGCTGTGGGTCAGGCTGTGGCTTGTCGTTCTGGCCCTGACGAATATGTCGTCCCTGGCGTTTCTTGACACGGACAGCGGCCGCTGGACAGCGGTGGCATTCGCGGCCGTGGGCGTGTTCAACATGCCCATGGTCTATATTCAGGGTGGGCTGACGCGGCTGCTGTCGGTTCCGCATGTCATATGGATCTCGCTGCTGATTCATCTCATCCAGAGGCTATTCGTCGATCACGCAATCGCGCCGGGCAGCGATGAGTACGTCTTTGCTGCGGCAGTTGTCGCGGTGAACGGGACTTCCCTCTTGTTTGATGTACTCGAGAGCTGGCGCTGGCTGGCGGGTCGCCGGGAGATCCTGGGGTTGCACAAGGCCAGACGCGACACTGTCCGATAGGCTACAACAGGAGCCGTCTTCCACCGGCAGCCGCCGCGTCGGCCTCGTCATGGGTGACCATCAGAACCGGAAGCCTCTGCTCTTTTCCATGCGCAAAGACGAACGCACGAACGTCATCCCTGAGGCCATTGTCCAACTTCGAAAAGGGTTCATCGAGAAGCAGGGCGTCGGGCCGGGCCAGCAAGGTGCGCATCAACGCCACACGCGCACGCTGTCCTCCGGACAGCGTCGCCGGATCCCGGTCTGCGAAACCATCAAGGCCGGCGCTTTCGAGGGCGCACTCGACGCATCTCCTGCGTTCCTTACGTCCCTTGACGTCCGCAGAAAGGCCAAAGGCAAGGTTGTCCCCAACCGAGAGATGCGGAAACAAGAGATCGTCCTGAAACAGAATGCCGATCTTGCGCTTCTCTGCCGGCGTGTCGGTGATATCTCTTCCCCCGATGCGCACCGTGCCGCTCGCGCTGAAACCCCGGTCCAGATGTCCGCCGATGAAGGAGAGCAGCGTTGATTTGCCGATACCGCTCTTGCCCATGATGGTGACGATCTCACCGGGAGCGACGGTCAGGCTGAGGTCCGAGATCAGCGATGACGTCGCGCCGGGTGCGGCTATCGAAATCTCTTCGAGTACGAGCTGGTTCATACTGTCACTCCGTTGAGTTCGCGGCGGCCAGCGTAGATCATTCCGGGAAGAGAGAAGGCGATGCCGTAGACGAGCAAGGGGACCAGGGCCTGAAGGGCTGCATAGACACCTATGATCCTGCGATCCCCGCCGGACGAGAGCGTTACCGCCTCGGTTGTGAGCGTGGCGATGCGGCCGGCTCCCAGAAATAGCGTCGGCAGATATTGGGCGGCGCTCACGGCAAAGCCGATGGCTGCGGCGGCCAGCAGTGGACGCAGGAGAAGTGGGAGTTTGAGGCGGAACAGGGTTCTGAGCGGCGACGCGCCGAGCGCCGCCGCTGTTCGTACATAGCGGCGGTCCAGTGCTCGCCATGGATCGCTGAGCGCCAGCATCACGTAGGGAAAAACAAAAAGCGTGTGGCCCCAGAGAACAGCGGCCAGGGAGCCATCTATCCCTGCGCGCAGGAAAGTGACTTGAAGCCCGTAGAGGAAGCCGACCTGCGGCAGGAGAAGAGGCAGATAGAGTATGACCGGTGCACCAGGCAGAAGCCTGCGTCCACTCCGGTCCTCGCCTTCGAGCCAGAGGATTGCCAGGAGGAGCGAAAGCAGGGTCGAACCGAATCCGAGACCTGCGGTGTTGGCGAGCGCCCGGAGCCAGCCGCTGGCCGATCGCACCCAGATGGACGTCGTGAAGGATGAGGGCATGGCATCCGGAAAGGACCAGCGCCAGGTGAACGACCACATGATCAAGGACAGGATTGCTGCAAAGCCGACCGCCAGAAGCGCCAGGACGCAGACGGTCGCGAACCGGATCAAGGGTTCGCTTTCAAGTCCCCTGCCGCCGCGCCGGATCATCGCTCGACCCGCGGCGGCGACCAGCTTTTCGCCGAGCCACCAGCCCGATATTCCCGCAACGACCACGGCGATCTGAAGGATCGAAGCCGCGGCCGCCGGCAACAGCAGATCGACATCCGCCGCCATGAACCACCGCATGGCCGCGACGGAGAGAACCGGCGGATTTGAAGGCCCGAGAATGATCGCCATGTCGACGACGGAGAGGGCAAAGGCAAGCACGGCATAAACCGGCAGTCGGATCTGGCGGTAGACCTGGGGGAAGATGATCTTGATCCAGATGACGCCGTGGCCGTAGCCGAGCGCGCGTCCCGCGGCCAATTGCTGTCGGGCGGAGACCTGGTTGAGCGCGGCAATGATCACGAGGAGCAGAAAAGGAACTTCCTTGACCACGAGACCGAGGACCAGCGACAGGCCCGCCGGGTCGTGGACCGTCGTAATGGCGGGAGGCACTCCCCACGTCGTCGCCCAGGGACTGAAGAGCCGCGCCAGCCAGCCTGAAGGCGCAATCAGGAATGCGATCCCGATGGCCATCGCCGCATGGGGGGCGGCCAGTTGCGGAGAAAGTACGCGCTCGGCCCGCCATGCGCCCACGCGTCCATGCATGGACGCGCAAAAGGCGACGGCAAGTCCGAGCGACAACAGTGTGGACAGAAGCCCCGTGAACACGGTCAGACGAAGGCTGGTCCATACACCGGGCAAGGCGGCAAGTGCAGTCCAGGCCTTCAGGCTGAACCCGTCGGCGCCGATAGCGGGAAGGATCCCGAATGCCGGGAGCAGCGTCTCCCAGAAACCAAGGGCAATGGGAGCGACGAAGCCGCCACAAAGAATGGCGGCTCCACAGAACTGCAACCAGATGCCGGTGCGACTACTCATTTCGTGTAGCGCTTTGCCCATTCCTCCGAAAGCCGGGTCATCCATGATGCATGGGGCTCGAGCAAGGTTGCTCCAAGCTCGGCGTTGCCGGGCAGGGCAGGGGATGTCGGCAGAGAGGCAAAGAGCGCCTTCTGTTGTTCATCCAGCTTGTTCTGATCCAGGACAGAGAAGCTGCCGAGAACGGATATATCCTGCGCATGGGCCTGTGTCGCAGGCTCCAGCAGGAAGTCTGCAACGACCTCCGCTCCTTCCTTGTGTGCCGCATTGAAGGGGATTGCGACGAAACTGATGTTGCCGATGGTCCCACCCTTGAGCGAATAGGTTCGGATCGTGTCGGGCAATTGGCCACCGGCGATGGCGGCAGCGGCGCTGGCCGGATCGAAAGACATCGACATGTCGATCTCTCGGTCGTTCAGCAACTGCTGCTGGGCGGAACCATTGGCAGGGAATGTCGTTCCGGCCTGCCAGAGATTCGGTCGCAACGCGTCATACCAGGCCCAAAGCGGTGCGGATGCGGTCTCGAAGCTGGCATCGCTCACGGGGCTTTGCAAAACGCTGCGGTCAGGCGCGAGTTCGATCAGGGCCTGTTTGAGAAATGTGGCGCCCATGAAGTTACTGACATCGGGGTGGGTGAAGCGTCCCGGATGCTCCTTTGCCCACTCAAGCAGTGCCCTCATGGACTTCGGCGGCGCCTGAACCCGCGCGGAATCATAGTTGAAGACGAACTTGGCGAGTCGCCAGGGCGATTCGTAACCCTCGACCGGGACCGTGAAATCCACCGATGCCGCGGAGTTCGCGCCGAGGTCGAGGAACCGAGCATTTGGCAGTTCATTTGCGAATGGGCCGTGCAGAAGTCCCTTTTCCTTCATCGAGAGAAAATTGGGACCGTTTATCCAGATCAGGTCGACGGAGCCACCGTTCGTCTTGCCCGCTGCCTTCTCCGCGATAACGCGGGTTACGGCTTCCGCCGTATCGGTCAGCTTGACCTGTTGAATGGTCACGCCGTAGCGCGCCTTGACCTGTTCGCCCGCCCAGGAGATGAAGGCGTTGGTTCGCTCGTCTCCGCCCCATGCGTTCCAATAGACGGTTTGGCCACGCGCCTTGGCGAGCGTGTCGTCCCAACCACTGTCGGCGAAGGCGCCCCCAGCGTGGACCACCAGCGCTGCGGTCAACAGAAGAACGTTTTTCATGAAGTCTCCCATGGAAAGATCGGCTTATGGGCGTTGGTCGCCAGAGCCGCTAAGTTCTTACATTCGCATCGATGTTTTTCTGCGCGAAGGCGACCCATCCCTGATGCCAACGGGTCACCGTCGTCATCAGGCACATCAGGGCGTAGAAAAATGCGATAAGCGGAAAATGATCTGGCCACAGACACATCGCGACGAAGACGGCGATCGTTTCCGCCCCCTCTGCAAGGCCGCCCAGATAATAGATCCCCTTTTGCGGGTAGTCCGCGGCCGTCAATCCGCGCTTCGCGGCGATGATGGCAAATGCGAGGAAGCTCGACCCCGTTCCCATGAACGACGCAACCAGGATTGCCGCGGGCAGGGCATTCACGGCCGGATCGGCGATCGCGAAGCCGACCGGCACCGCGGCGTAGAAGAAGAAGTCGAAGGCAATGTCGATGAACGCACCCCGGTCGGTCGGCCCGGCCGCCCGCGCAACCGCTCCGTCAAGGCCATCGAACAGTCGATTGAGCAAAATGACGAGAAGTGCCTCGCGGTACAGGTCGAATGCCAGGAGCGGAACGGCCGACAAGCCGATGGCGAAGCCCGAAAGGCTTATGGCGTCCGCATGAACTCCATGCTTGGCCACCTGGCTTGCGACCGGCTGCAAGATCCGTTTCTGCAGAGGCAGGACGTAGCGATCGATCATGCGCGCTCTCCGCGCCGATAGCGGTGGAAGGTTTCCAGAAACGATTGCACGCGGCGAGAGACGTGGGCGCGTCGCCACTCGCCGGCGACATACTTGTTGGCCTCGGCCAGGGTCGGGTAGGTGTGGATCGTGGACAGGATCTTGTTGAGGCCGAGCCCGTGCTTCATCGCCAGCACGAACTCCGCGAGAAGGTCGCCGGCATGTTCGCCGACGATGGTCACCCCGAGCAGAGTGTCCTTGCCGGGAACCGTCAGCACCTTGACGAAGCCGTGTGCCGTTCCATCGGCGATCGCCCGGTCGAGGTCATCGATGCCGTAGCGAGTCGCTTCGAAGGGAATGCCCTGTTCGCGGGCTTCTTGCTCGTTCAGGCCGACGCGGGCCACTTCCGGATCAAGGAATGTGGTCCACGGGATGACCCGGTAGTCGGCCTTGAACTTCTTGAACGTTCCAAACAGCGCGTTGACCGCGGCAAACCAGGCCTGGTGTCCCGCCGTATGCGTGAACTGATAGGGGCCCGCGACATCGCCGGCGGCCAGGATGTTCGGGTAGATCGTTTCCAGATAGGCGTTCGTCTCGACCGTCCGACCGACCGGTATTCCCAGTTCCTCGAGACCGAAGCCTTTCAGGCGGGGTGACCTGCCGACCGCGCAGATCAGTTCATCGAATGCAATCCGCTCCCGCTCGTCATCCTTCTCGACGATGATAGCCCTTTCACCGTCATGGACTTCGCAGGAAAGCGCTCTGTGCCCCGTGAGAACACGAACGCCATCGTTCTGCAGTGCCTCGAGTGCATAGTGCGATACGTCGTCGTCCTCGCGGACGAGCAGTCTCGGCGCCATTTCGATTTGTGTCACGCTGGACCCGAGTCGGGCGAAGCTCTGGGCGAGCTCGCAGCCGATGGGACCTCCACCCAGGACCACCAGCCGTTCTGGCGGGACGTCGAGGTCGGCAAATCGTTCCCACAAGGTATCGGAGGTCAGGTAGCCGACCTCGTCGATGCCCGGGAGCGGCGGGACGAATGGACTGGCGCCGGTTGCAATGATGATGGCTCGGGTCGTGAGCGTCCGGACCTTGCCGTCCGGGAGGGTGATCTCGACGGTCCATGGATCCTTGATGCGTGCATGACCCCGCAGCACCTCGACGCCGAGCCCTTCGTATCGCTCGACGCTGTCGTGGGGTGCGACTTCCGCGACGACATCGTGAATTCGCTGCATGACGCGGCGAAAGGAAAAGGCCGGTTCGGTGGCGAACAGACCATAGCGATCTGCCTTACGTATCTGCTGGGCAAGCTTGGCGCTTCTGATCAGGGCCTTGCTCGGCACGCAGCCGTAGTTCAGGCAGTCGCCGCCCATCTTATGGGCTTCGACGAGCGCTACCCTGGCCTTGACGGCTGCAGCGATATAGGCGCTGACGAGGCCGGCGGCCCCTGCGCCGATGACGATCAGATTGCGATCGAAGCTGTGGGGTTTGCGCCACCGGCCATAGACCTTGCGTTGCTTCCAAAAGGCGAGCATCCGCCTAGCGATCCAGGGAAAGACGCCGATCAGGGCGAACGAGGCGAGGATGCCCGGCGACAGGACATCACGGGCATTGTCGATTTGCGCCAATTGTGTTCCCGCGTTCACATACACGGCGGTCGCCGGCAGCATGCCCAGCTGGCTGACCCAGTAGAAGGTCCGGGCACGAACGGGGGTCAGGCCCATGACCAGGTTCACGACAAAGAAGGGGAACACGGGAATGAGGCGCAGCGTGAACAGATAGAATGCACCGTCCTTCTTGAGGCCATCGTTGAACGGTGCAAGACGCGAACCGTAGCGTCGCTGCACGACATCGTGGAGAAGAAGCCTGGACACAAGAAAGGCGAGGAGAGCACCGAGGCTCGAGGCAAAAGAGACGATCAGCAATCCGCCCCAGAAACCGAAAAGCGCACCGCCGGCCAAGGTCATCAACGTGCCGGCAGGTACGGAAAACGCAGCAACGGCGACATAGATGCCGAAGTACAGAAGGACCGAGGTCAGCGGCTTGTCTTCGACCGTCGCGGTGAGGAAGGCCATATTCGCCTTCAGCTCGGGCAGGGAGGGGATGTGTTCCCTGCCATATACGTAGACGATGCCCGTGACGATCCCTATGAGGGCGACAGTAATTGCGCGTTTCAAGTTCCACCCCGGAGAAAGAGCCTTCATGCCCTTTCGTCGTGGAACCGGGCGTAATCTTACAGCCGGCCGAACTCAGTCCTGCTTTTTCGGGCTTTCACCCTGCCCGGCTCCGGAGCAGTAGAAACGGGACATTTGCCGCAGGTCGCGAACCTGAGACGTGAAGTTGCGACAGCCGGAACACATGGCAATATGCGCGTTCAGTTTGAGACGCTCCATCATCGTCAGTTTGCGTTCCATCGCCTGCGAGGCGAGCCCGGTTGCCGTCCAGCAGTTCAGCATTCGGCGGTCTCCTTTGCGAACCAGTGGCTTTCAAGGCAACCGCGCAGGCGGAGCCTTGCCCTGTGAAGCAGGACATTGAGGTTCGAAACCGTAATGTCGGCTTCGGCGCATATTTCCGTCGTCGCCATGTCGAGGAATTCGCGCATCATGAAAATACGACCCTGCTGGGCGGGCAGGTGATTGAGGCAAGCGTCGAACACGCGCCAGAACTCCTTGCCAAGCAGTTCATCTTCCGGGTTTCCCCAGTCCGTCGGCCGGTCCTCCGGTCGCCACATGCCGCGGCGATCGAAGAGCTCCGTTGTCTCTTCGTCGTCGGATTCAAAGTTCAGGAGGGGTTGGATTTCGGCTCGCCGTTGACGTTGCCGGATCATATCGACGATCTTGTTCTTCAGGATTGCGAAAACCCAGGTTCGCAAGGCGGAGCGACCGCCAAAGGATGTGGCATTGCGCAGTGCGCCGGTGAGTGCCTCCTGAACTGCGTCTTCGGCGGCGACCGGATCCGAAAGCTGCAGGGTCGCGAACTTCAGCATCTGGGCCCGAAGATTGTTGAGAAACGCAGGGTCGTCGAAAGTACCGGCAGTCAGGCTCATCATTCCCCCTTGCGCTTCATTGCGATCCGCACCGCACTGTACGTTGCGACACAATACGGCACTGCGTAGTTCAAGACTACGTGAGGCCACGACGGGGCGTCTCCGGACAATATGGTTCCCCCTTGATTGATGAGATTGAGGACCGTGCCGACAAAGAGCGAGATGCGAACCGAATTTGTCACGATGGGACGCTGCAAGGCCACAGTGAAGAATTTCTGCATGTTTGAGACCCTGCCTCGTTCAGCCTTGGCGGAAACGCTTGATGAAATTGCGATCGATCCGGTCTTTCCAGCGCCAGACCCATCCCCCGGCAGCTCCCAGGCCACCCCACGAGAGGATCGCCTTGTCCGGTCCCGACACCAGCAGGTAGAGGGACCGTCGTCTGGGCCTGTAGGGTCGAAGGGGTCGATCCTCTGCAGCCGCGATCAGGTTGTGTGCCAGTATCGGTCCGGCGCGCACCGCATGGATACCGGATCTCGTCGTGGCGTCGTCCAAGCGGGCAGACACGTCTCCTGCCGCAAAAACATTCCGATGCGATACGCTTCTGTGAAAGCTATCGACCGCGACAAAGCCGTTGTCGCTGAGACCAAGCCGTGATTGGGCCAGAAATGCCGACGGACGGGCCCCGGTTGCGGCGATCACGAAATCTGCCCTGACCAGCTCGCCGCTTGGCAAGACAACGCCGTTCTCGACCCCTGCAGCTCGCTCGCGCCGGACCCTGATCCCGGCGGCCTCGAGCGCCGACTGCATGCGTCGCCGGACCATGGGATTGTGGCCGGAAAGCAATCCGGAGTTACCCGTGACCAGTGTCACCGCGCATTTCCTTTCGGCCGCCGACAACGCTGTCTTCATGGCGATCGACAATTCGGCCCCGGCCGCTCCACCGCCCACGACCACGATGCGCGAGCTTCGGAGCGCTGTGAGCTGATTGTAGACCTTCCGCCACAGTTCACAAAACTGCTCGACCGGCTTCACGGTCAGCAATCGATCGGAGAGGCTCGCCAGCCATTCGACATTGGTCTCGCTGCCCGTATCGAGCGACAGAAGATCGTATTCGAGGTGTCGGCCATCTCCCAGACACAGGAGGTTCCGGTCCGCATTCATTGCGGTGACACGGTCCAGGATCATGTGCACACCGGCCCGGGATGCCAGAGGGCGCAGGTCCACGCGGCAATCATCGTCGCCGTATCTTCCCATGATCCAGCCGGGAAGCATGCCCGAATAGTATTGCCATCGAGAGGGCGTTACCAGCGTAACGTCGAGCGTGGCCTCACGCCGCTTCGCCAGCGCTTCCAGCACGATCAGATGGGCATGCCCGCCGCCGACAAGAACCAGGCGCATGGTGTCAGCCAAAGTGCCTGACAAGGAGGGTCCGGGCCGCGCTGCTTCGTGCGGCGTCGGCAAGATCGTCCTTCGATACGTAGAGGAACGTTTTGCCGCCGCCAAGGAAGGGCGAACCAGTCCCCTGATCCGCGCCGAGAACGGCTCCCGCGATGCCGAGGCCCTGAAGCAGGCGTTCAATCTCCGGCCTGATCTGCGAATAGGGGCGGAGTGCTGCAAACAGGATCGGCAGGGACGGATTTGCCTGCCGGACGATCTTGACAACGTCGGCGGCACTGGCGGCGATCGACGATGACACGGCGAGCGAAATGACTGCCCCGGCGCAGGCGCGCGCATGGCTGGCAAGATCATCGACGTGATCCGGTCGTTTGACCGAATATCCGCCCTGTTCCAGCCACGGCTTCATTTCACTGACAATGAAGGGATGGGGCCTCGCCAGCAATACCTGTCTGCTCATGCCTATTTCTCCCCAGGGATGGTCTCGTTGCTTCTCACAGGTCGTTTGTCGCGAGAGGTCGGCGTTTCTTACAGGCCGGTCAGCAAATCATGTGGCGGGGATCTTGCTTGCTGCGGTGTGAATGGGGGCGGAACTGCCCCAGGGCTGCGATCGGGCTGCGTCCTTGAACAGGCCATAGGTCACATGGCTGCCGGCGAGTGTCATCCGGCGTGCCGTGGGTCCGGTGCCGGCCGTACAGGTTGCGGCGACGTTGCCGCTGGCGTCCACCGCCGACTTTAATCCGGACGACGGAGAAGAAGGCGCTCGGGATCACCCGCACTGTTGACCGTCTGCAGCTTCACGGTGAGCGAGAACTAAAGTAGAGTTTATTGATATGCGTCATGGAAGCAGGGGTGCTTCGAGGAGAACATGAAACATATCGGAGATCCGATTGCACAGATCGAAACCTGACACTTCGGAGCGATGGCGATGGAATACGAACTCGACCTGGACGCGGCGCATGTCGTCGAATGGCTGAAGCGGGAGCTTGCATCGGGCGGGAGGTCCCGATTCGAGATAGATGCGAGCAAGGTGTTTTTCACGGACGATGCCGGCGGTCAGCTCGAGGCGATCGCGGAGACTGACGACCTCCAAGCCCTTTCCACCGTCGGGATTCTGGAAGTGAAGCCATTGGTGGACAGCGGCGGACACTGGCTGCTGCGGATCAGGATTGAAGACGTCCTGGGGAGCGGCCTACCCGAGGGAGGAACGGTATCCGACGAGCCGGAGGAGATGACTCTCCAGGGTTTCGAAGAGGATTTCGTGAAACCTGATCGGGGAACGGCCCAGGTGACGGTCGAGCTGGAGACCGATCAGGACCGGCAGAAGTTCGAACGGTTTCTGAGCGATGTTCAGACGGACAGACATGCATCTTGACGAGGTTATGGAGGGTCTCATGTTCGGTCTCGAGCCGGAAAGGATACGCGCGATCGTCGACGAGCTGCGTGGGCGGCTGTCGGCGGAAAGCCGCCTCGGGAGCCGGTTCAAGGCCGATGGCCTTTCGCTGGAAGGCGACGGAACGCTGATCTTCGAAGCGGAAGTGGATGGTGTCGCCCAGAAGAAGCTTGCGCTTGAGATTGCTGCAGCGATGCCCGACGTCGTCGCCATCGTCGACCGCGTCCGAGTGAAGCCGGCATCGCCCATGGGAGACGCGGAAATTCGCGCCCGTCTGCGGCGCGAATACGCGGAAGATCCGGCTCTTGCGAGTCTGAATGTCGAGGAGATCAGGGGGGGCCACCGCGAGACGATTTCGAGATCGCCGGATGCCCATGGCGACGTCGACTACGAGGTCGTCGACGGGGTTGTCACGTTGAACGGAGCCGTTCCAGGCCTGACCGTCAAGCGCTACATCGGCCTGCTCGCGTGGTGGGTGCCGGGATCGCGTGACGTCATAAACGGAGTTGTTGCCGGGGACGACGACGAGGACAGCGCCGACAGGATTGCTGAGGCGATCCGGCTTGCATTGGAAAAGGACCCCTACATCGATGCGGCGCAGGTCAAGATCGGCGTTCGCAACCGGACCGTCCGCCTCACCGGCTATTTGCCGAGCGACGACCAACGGCGCATGGCGGAGAATGACGCCTGGTACACATTCGGCGTCGACGAAGTCGTGAACGAGATCGAAGTCGGACCGTAGATTACCCTGCCGATTGCCATTTTGTCTCGGCGTCTCCGCGCGAGGGCGGAAACGCGACATCGTCGGGACTGGGCGAAGTTCGGCGTGGCACCCTTCGTCCCTGTTTGCGAGCGAGCAAACGGCGGATGGCAAGCTCCAGAATCCAGAACCGGCGGGATGCCCCGAAGGAAAATCGGGGACATCCCGGACCGGCATCTATTGCACCGGTGGCAGTATCCGCAGCAGCGGCGGGATCGTCTCGCGGGGTTTCGGAGTCGTCTGGCCCGGAACCGGCTCCACCGGCAGCAGGAGCGGTACACAGCGCTCGCGTCGGGCATCCCAGCGCGTGTTGCGGGGGCAGACGCAGGCCTGTTGCTTGGCGCTCCAGGTCCGGCCACCCGTGCAGGCCGGGGGCTTGGTGGTCGGCGGCACGACGATGTCGCCGGGCCGCCCGCAGGTCAGGCTTCCGACCTGCCTGATCTGCCAGCCTTGCCGGGAGAGGGACGCTGCACGGTTCGGGTCGATCTGCTTCCACCCGCGCGGGCAGCTTTCGGTCGTCGCCGGCGGGCGGGCACAATAGAGCACCTGGTCGCCACTGCGGCGCACGACCACTTCGAAGCCCTCGGGTATCCGGCTGCGGCTCGGATAGGCCTTGTAACCGGTCGGGCAGACGAGTTGCGGCGGGCGGGCGCAGTAGAGAACTTGCCCGCCGCTGCGGCGCGCGACCACCTCCCAGCCCTTCGGTATCCGGTTCTGGTTCTGGAAGGCTTGATAACCGGACGGGCAGACAAGTTGTGGCGGACGGGCACAGTAGAGGACTTGCCCGCCGCTACGGCGCGCGACCACCTCCCAACCCTTCGGTATGCGGTTCTGGCTCTGGAAGGCCTGATAGCCCGACGGGCAAACGACCGGTTGCGGGCGGGCGCAGAAGAGCACCTGACCGCCACGTTCCCGACGCACCACCTCAAAGTTCGGCGGGATCTGGTCCTTGTCGCGATAGGCCGTGTAGCCGGAGGGGCATGTGAGCGGCGGAGGAGCGACGCCGCACAGGATCGTCCGTCCGCCGCGGCTGACCGCCGTGATCCTCCAGCCCTGGGCGCGCAGGGCGTCGGCGCGGGCAGGGTCCACCGGCGTCTGGCCTGCCTTGCAGACCGGCGGCGGCACGACGGGCTCACGAACGACGACTGTGGCGCAGGCGCTGTCGTTTGCCGCGTTGGCGTCTCCCTCGCCCCAGGAGGCGAAGAGCCGGCGAACGAGTGCCGTGTCGATCTGGCCCGTCGCAGGCAATCCGGCGCTTCTCTGGTAGTCGGCAATCGCCTTGCGCGTCCTGCTGCCGGCCTGCCCGTCGACGTCCCCCGCGGCAAGCCCGAGCTGGTTCAACGCCTGCTGGACTGCCATGACGAGGGCCGTCTCGTTCCATTCGAGACGGGCGCAATTGCGCGCTGATCCCGAACCGGTGCGGACCGGCTCGAGTGTCAGGGCGAGCGTGCGCGACTCTCCCGGCCTCAGCGTCGTGCGCGGGTAACTGCAGAGGAATGTCCCGCGGCTTTCCCGGCACGTCCAGGGCGAAGGCTCGAAACTTGCGAGCCTCGCACTTCCGGGCGTGAAGACGTCGCTGACCCTGAGCGGCCCGACATAGGTCGTGCGGCTGGCATTGGTGACGGTGACCAGGAAGTCGCATGGCGAGCCGGCGACACAGGTATCGCGACCAGCCGACTTGGTGACTGCGAGATCCGCAGCCGCGACATTTGCCGGCGGTGGAGATGTCGGCGGCGTCGGGGGTGGGGTCGTCGGCTCCTGCGGCTGCAGGATCGTGATCGTGCTGGTGTGGCGATCGTTCTCCGGCTTGCCGTCCTTCACCTGCATGTCGGGCCACAGCATCTCCTTGCGGTGGACGATGCGGCGGTGGGGGAAATCGGCCGGAATGTCGAGCGTGAGGTGAATGTCCGCCGCAGCACCCGGCTTCAGGACCATCTCCCTGCTGTCGCATTCATAACGTCCGGTCCCCGTCACCCGGCAAGTGAGACCGGAGGTCCGGCTCTCGATGCTGCTGATCGTGACACCGGGATCGAGCGTGCCGCGCAGGCCGGCGGCACCCTTGAACAGCCTTCCGCCGCGGTTCTCGATCCTGACGTCGATCGGGCAGGACGTTCCGAGCTCGCAGGTCGTCGCGCCCCAGGGCGCGAGATCGGCGGCAAGCACCGGCACGGTGACGCAGGCCGGTCCGTCATTGGCGGCGTTGTCGTCGCCGGTGTAGATCGATCCGATGTACCAGTCCGGCGGTGGCGCGTCCCAGTTCATCGCGGCACAGTTCTCGACAACGTCGCCGGCGACGGGATCTGGCAGGCGAACATGCAGAGCCGTTTCCTGCGTCGCACCGGGTGGCAGGACGCCGCCTGTCACGCAGGTCAAGCTGCCCGGCATCGCGCTGTTGCAGGTGAAGACACCGGTGACACCCTCGAGCGTTGATCCCGCGGGCATCTCGTCGGTGAAGGTCATTAGCCCGGCAAAGGGCGCAGGTCCGTGGTTGGTGACGCCGATCGCAAAGTCACAGGCGCCGCCCTCATAGCACTCGGCCGGGCCGGTCTTGGCGATTTCCAGATCGAAGCCTTCGTCGGCCAGTGTCGGGACGCATGTCGCGTCGCTTTTCTCCGGAGCGCCGGTCGCCGGGTTGTCGTTCGGAGGCATGCCCGGTGCTGCCCAGTCGAAGGTGATGCAGTTGAACATCGGGTCGGCGGGTGCGGGGTTCGGGATTGCGACCGTCAGCGTGAGGCTTCGCGTATCTCCCGGATGGAGCGTGTGCGGACCGCCGTTCAAGGTGCAGTTGATCGGGGGACCGGCAACGCAAGTCCACTCGGGATTCGCTGAAACCAGTGTAACGCCTGGCTCCGTCGTATCTTCGACGACCACCTGGCCGGTGTAATCGTCCGGCCCGCTGTTGGCGACGGTGATGTGATAGGTGCAGTTGCCGCCCGTATTGCAGTGGGCCGGTCCCTGCTTGGTGAGGGAAAGATCGAAGAACCCCGCGCTGTCGAGCACGTTCACGGTGAAACAGGCAAGGTCGGGGTGGACGTCTGCGGCGCCGTCATTCGCGGTCATGGCGCCCCAGTTGATCTCGGCGCAGTTCTCGATCGTGCCGCCTGCGATGCCGTCCGGCAGCTTCATCTGGACGAAGATGGGCACGATTCCACCGACAGGAAGGGTCATGTCGGGTGTCTGGCAGAGAATATCGCTGCCGCTCGGAGCGCAGGTGACCGTGCCCGGATCGAGGCCGGCGGCGACGAACGTCGCCCCGGCCGGCAGCGGGTCGCGGACGGCGAGCACGCCGTCGAATTCACCCGGACCGTGGTTGACGACCTGGACCATGAAGGCGCAGTCGGCATTCTCGACGCAATTGACCGGTCCATCCTTGGTGATGCCAAGGTCGAAGCCGTCGGTCACCGGCGTGTCGACGCAGTCCTCGTCATTGCCGTCCCCCGGTCCGTCATCCGTCCCCATCTCGAACCAGTCGATGGCGGCACAGTTGTGCACTGTCGGGCCGGGGATGTCGGCCGGCAGCAGCAGGTTGACCTCGATAGCCGCGGTGGCGCCGGGCGCCAGCAGCGCGAAGGCATTGGTGATGCAGGAGAAGGCCCCCCCAGCGGGCGTGCAGTTCCAGCCAGGCGAGGTCGAGGCAAGCGTTGCGCCCGCCGGCATGGTGTCCGTGATCGCCAGCGGGCCGATGTAGGCGATCGTCCCGAGATTGCGGATCGTCACCGTGTAGGTGCATTCGACGCCTTCCTGGCATTCGGCGGGTCCCGTCTTGCGGATCGCCAGATCGGTCTCGATCGGCCAGGGCGGCGGCGGGAACCAGCCGTCCTCGGGCGGCGGGGCGGGCAGCCAGCCTTCCGGCGGCAGACCTTCCGGCCACGCGGAAGTGATCTCTTCTTCGGTTGTTACGGCAGGCGGCGCGGTCCCTTCGCTCACGGCTTCGCCCGCGCCCGGCGGCGGCTGGAAGACCGCGACGTCGCCCACTCTTGTCGCATCGTTGCGCTGCAGGTCCGCTGCAATGGCATTACCGGCGGCGTCGGTGTTGATGTCTGCATCGACCATGAAGGAACCGTCTGGGCCCTCCGGCGGAGAGGCGGGACCCGGCGACGGATAGGGCTGGAAGGCGGTGACCGGCTCGAAGGCCTCATAGGGCTGGGAAGAGCGGCCCTCGATGCCGGTCACCTGAGAGGAGTCGGTGTGTTCGCCGACGCTGCCGTCGAGGCAGAGCCCGCGTGGCGAGCAAAGGCCGTCTCCGCTCATCCAGACGAAGCCGTCGGGCTGGGCCTGGTCTGTCTGCCAATTCGAGCCGTAGCCGGGCCCGAAGGACACGCCGCCAGCGGCGTTCGCGCGTATATAGGGCGGGCCGTCCTCGCTGCGATCGTAGTAGCCGACGTCGTAGCGTCCGGCTCCGCGCCAGGAACCTGCCTCAGTCAGCTCGTAGCGCAGGACGCGCGACTCATGCGGATAGGCGAAGGCATCGTCGGCGGCGAGGCCGAGATTGCGCATGCCGCCGCGTTCGGCAACAAGCATCACGGCCTGATCGCCAACGGCCGGGAAGGCGATGTCGGAAACCGGGTGGCTGCGGCCCGCCCGGGCGATGGCTTCCGGCGAGCGGAAGAAATCGGGCAGGAAGAACTCGCGGCGCACGCTGCCGCTGTCGAAACTGCCATCGGCGGCGATGCCGACCGACCAGATCGCATTGCGTCGGTCGTCGTCTTCGGCGGCGGCATAGTCGGGGTTACCGAAGCCCTGGCTTCCCCACACTGCGTAGTAGAGCCGCGCGGAACCTGTCCCCGGCTCCATGCGGACGCCGAGGCCCCAGATCCGGCGGCGGAAGTCGGCGAGATTCCAGCAGGAGGGCGTGCGGGAGAAGTCGCCGCTCGAGCAGTCGGAGATATGGGCCGAGGTGGCGGGGTCGAAGGAGACCTCCGGCAGCGAGCGGAATTCACCCGTCGCTACGTCGAGAAAGCCGGTACGCCCTGCGACGCCATGGTCGAAGGTGCCGAGATCGGCACCGTCGGTGAGGCGGAGGCGGTGGATCATGCCCGTCTCGAGGTCGGAAACGTAAAGCTGCCGGTTTTGCGGATCGAAGGCGATGTTGCCGAGCGCTGCTGCGGAGTTCGCGCGCCCGCTAAGAGTGATCTCGGCGAAGACCTGCGGTCGGTAGCCATTCGCGGCATCGAGTTTCCAGACGGTGCCGGGCCCGCCGCCTGCGCCCCACATGCCTGTCATCCAGCCGGAATTGTCGGCATTGCGGTGCAGGCCGAAGGCGGCCGTCGCGGTCAGGTAGATGTTTGGCGGTGTGGCATCGTCGAACGCCACACCGAACACCTGACCGATGTCGCCGGCAGTGACGACCCCGCGCTGGCTCTCGTTGAACCAGTGTGCGCCGATCGGCGGGCCGCCTGGTTGTCGCAGGTCGAGGATGCTGGCCGAGGCCCCGTTCGTGTCGATGATCCGGCGGCCGGCGTCATCGACGGTTCCGGAGAAGCGTGTGACGACAGCTTCCCCCGGCTGCAATGCTTCCTGAGCGGCGACATGAGATGTCGTCAGGCCGGCGGAACTGATCGCGAGCGTCGCGATGAAACGAAGGGCATGCCGCCATGGCGAAATCCGGCGAACACGCGCTGAAGTGCACGGATCGGGGTGGGGACGCTCATGGAAATTTTCAGGACGATACCCGTCCTTTGCGCGGGATGCCGTCTTCGGTACCATCTGCCATTCCTCCCTCTGGCACATGCGTGAGCGTCAGCTTTGCCGGCTCTCGTGTCCCGGCTGCATCTGTAGAAGATCGTGTTCCCTGACGTCCCTCGCTTTCGCAATTGCTAAAATATATCGGATGGTTGTCTGCGACGTTTTGATGCAAGTCAACCGGGAACGCCGACATGTGCGGGTGGCGCCGCTTGTTGTCCGGTTCGCCACGTTTTGTCGGCCATCCGACAAGATCGTCGTCAAGCAGACGGATGCGGAAAGGGGGGTGATCTTTCAAGCTATTGAAATTCAATTGGGAAATATCCTGGCACGGCACTTGCGTCGTATTGCTCGTCGAAAACAGAGCGCACGGAGCAAACGATGTCCGCACCCATCATCTCCCTGGAAAGCCTCGCCTCCGCCTCCTCCATGGAGGCTCTGCTCGCCAAGGCCGCCTCCGGCGGTTGCTCATCGTCGTCTTGTGGTTCCTCGGCGAAGCCCGACGACATGGATCCGGCCGTATGGGAGAAGATCAAGGACCATCCGTGCTATTCGGAGGAAGCGCACCACTATTTTGCCCGCATGCATGTGGCGGTGGCGCCCGCCTGCAATATCCAGTGCAACTACTGCAATCGCAAATACGACTGTGCCAACGAGAGCCGGCCGGGCGTCGTTTCGGAGAAGCTGACGCCGGATCAGGCCCGTCGCAAGGTGATTGCCGTCGCGAACGAAGTGCCGCAGCTTTCCGTCCTGGGGATCGCCGGACCGGGCGATGCCTGCTACGACTGGAGGAAGACCCGGGCGACTTTCGAGGAGGTGTCGCGGGATATCCCCGACATCAAGCTCTGCATTTCGACGAACGGGCTGGCGCTGCCCGATCGTGTCGACGAGCTCGCCGAGATGAACGTCGATCACGTGACGATCACCATCAACATGGTCGATCCCGAGATCGGAACGAAGATCTATCCATGGATCTTCTACAGGAACCGCCGCTACACCGGCCTCGAGGCGTCCCAGATCCTGCACGAGAGGCAGATGCTCGGACTGGAAATGCTGACCGCCCGCGGCATCCTGACCAAGATCAATTCGGTCATGATCCCGGGGGTCAACGACGAGCACCTCATCGAGGTGAACAAATGGGTCAAGGAACGCGGCGCCTTCCTCCACAATGTCATGCCACTCATTTCCGATCCGGCGCACGGCACGCATTTCGGGCTCACCGGACAGCGGGGACCGAAGGCCATGGAGCTGAAAGCCCTGCAGGACAAGCTCGAAGGCGGGGCGAAGCTCATGCGCCACTGCCGTCAGTGTCGGGCCGACGCGGTCGGCCTGCTCGGCGAAGACCGCGGCCAGGAATTCACCCTCGACCAGATCCCCGAGGAAGTTACCTATGATCCTTCCACGCGCGAGACCTACCGCGAGGTGGTGGCGCGTGAGCGGGGCGATCACGTTGCCGCCAAGCAGGCGGCCCTCAGCACGGTCGCGGAGACCGAGGCCACCGGCGCCCTGCTGGTCGCCGTGGCAACCAAGGGCGGCGGCCGTGTCAACGAACATTTCGGCCATGCCAGGGAGTTCCAGGTTTACGAGGCGTCGCCGAAAGGCATCGTCTTCGTCGGGCACCGCAAGGTCGACCAGTATTGCATGGGAGGCTTCGGTGAGGACGCGACGCTCGACGGCGTCATCGAAGCGCTGGAGGGGATCGACGTCGTGCTTTGCGCCAAGATCGGCGATTGCCCGAAGGACAGCCTCAGCACCGCCGGCATCCGCGCCACCGATGCCTACGGGTATGACTATATCGAGACCGCGATCGCCGCGCTCTACGCCGCCGAATTTGGCCTGGAGCTTCTCGCCGAGAGTGCCTGACCTTTTGAAATCCGTGACCGAAGCAGCCGACAGGAGAGTCGAAAATGGCCTTCAAGATTATCGCATCGCAGTGCACCCAGTGTTCCGCCTGTGAGTTCGAGTGCCCGACCGGGGCAATCAAGTTCAAGGGCGAGACCTATGTCATCGACCCGAACAAGTGCACCGAATGCGAGGGATATTTCGAGACCCAGCAATGCGCCGCGATCTGTCCGGTGCCGAAGACCTGCGTTCCGGCCTGATGCCCGTCAGGTGGGAAACACGGCCGTCGCCCAGGGACCTTGACTCCCCGTGGAGACGGCCGGGCTTCCGTTTCCGGTCGGGTCCCGCCCGGCAAGCCCGGAGAGACTGTATGGACAAGAGTGGGCTTCAGCCGATGGAGGATGACGACGCGCCGCCGGCGATCGACTGGCTCGGTAACCCGGTTTCGTGCCGCGACTGTCCGCACGAGGAAAACCGTGTCTCCGGTCTTTGCGATCTCGGTCGCGCCTGTGTCAGGGATTTGCGCGCGCGCCGGATCGACCGCTTCTTCTCGATCAATCCGGGCCTCGCAGACAGCTACCTCGATCATCCGTTCTTCGAGGTGCGCAGCATTGCCGCCCGCTATGCGTCGCCGTTCAGGCTGCTGCCCCTTCTCTCCGATGTCGAGCCCGACGTGCGTGCCATGGCCGCGATCAGGCTGCCGGCGACCCGCGTGCTCGCCTTGCGGTCGGACCCGGATCGCCGGGTGCGGATCGCGCTCGCCCGCCGGCTCGCGGGAGAAGAGCTGGTGCCGCTGCTCGGCGATCCCGACTACCAGGTGAGACTGAGCGCAGCCCGTTCGGCAAACGAGGCCCTGCTCGTCGGTCTTGTCGACGATCCCGAGCCCGACATCCGCCGTGAGGCGGCCCGCCGGGTACCGCTCATGCATCTGCCCGCGCTCGTTGCCGATCCGGAGCCGCTGGTGCGGATCGAGGTCGCCCGAAGGCTGGAGCCGGCGCGGCTTCATCTTCTGGCCGCCGACCCGGATTTTCGCGTGCGCTATGCGGTTGCCGAGCGGATCGCTGTCAATGAGCTCCCTCCGTTCCTCGAGGACGAGGACGAGGCCGTGCGGGAACTCGCACGGGAGAGGACGAAAGACGGGAAAGGATAGGGCTCCATGGGTCTTGGGCGTGAAGAGGAGATCGAAATCCGAAGGGCGCCGGTGTTCCGGCCCGGAGAGCGGGTGCGGGCCACCCGGCATGTGCGCAACGACGGCACCTATCCCGGCAAGGACATCGGCGAAAACCTCGTCCGCAAGGGGGATGTCGGCTACGTCCGCGACATCGGCACCTTCCTGCAGCAGTTCTACATCTACTCGGTCGAGTGGGTGGACAGGGGTACCCTGGTCGGCATGCGGGCGCGGGAGCTTGCCAGCCTCGACCGTTCCGAAATTCTGGAAGCTGGCAGCATCGGGAGAGACGAAAGATGAAGGTCATGATCCGCAAGTCCGAGCGCGGCTTTTCCGCCTATGTGCCGAAGAAGGATCTCGAGGAGCCGATCGTGCGGGCGGAGACGGAGGACCTCTGGGGCGGCGTCGTCACGCTGAAGAACGGCTGGCGTCTCGATCTTCCGCCGATGCCGGCCGATACCCGGCTGCCGATCACCGTCGAGGCGCGCAAGCTCGGAGACGACGAATAACGGAACCCGCGAAGACAAAGGATCGATGCCATGAACGCGATATTGCACGAGGACTTCCTGTTCGTTGTGTCGGAGGAGGCCGCGGAAAAGGCGCTTCTCGATGTCGGGCAAGGCCTGAGGCGCGGCGTGCTTGCACCCTTTCTTGGACCGGGCCTTGTCGCGCTGCAAGCCGGAGAACGGCGCGTGCCGGCGGCGCCGGAAGAGGTCGCGGCAGCGCTCCATTTGCGGGCACCGGCACCTTCGCGCATCCGCACCAACATGTGGTCGGTCGCCCAGCATATCGAGCAGCGCAGGCACAGGAACACGCTGAAGGCGTGGATGGCCGAGATCTTTTCCGCCGAACCGCAGCCGGCGGCGCTGCACCGCTGGCTGGCGGGGCTCGCCCTGCCGCTCATCGTCGACAGCTGGTATGACGGCGCCATGCGGGCCGCACTCGTGGAGAGCGGTCGGACGGATTTCGCCAGTATCCAGGGGATCACCCGCGCCGGCGAGGTTCGGGACATCTGGACGCGGATCTACGGCGCTGACGGCAATGCGACCGACGATCCCGCCGCTTCCACAGCGGCCACGATCCTTTACGAACCCCACGGTTCGGCACGTCCCGCGGGCAATTTCCTCGTGGCGGATTCCGACTATGTCGAGGTTCTGACTGAGATCGACATCCAGACGCCGATCCCCGAAGTTGTCCGGGACCGCCGCGGTTCTCTCGGGTTTGTCTTTCTCGGCTGCCGCTTCGACGACCAGATGCTGCGCACCTATGCGCGCCAGATCATCAAGCGGTCGAAGGGGCCGCACTATGCCGTGATGAGCGGAGCCGAATTGACGAGGAACGAGCGCCGGTTTCTCATTGCGAACGGCATCACCCTCATCGACATGCCCTTGTCGGATGCGATCAATCTCGTCATCGGCGCCGAGCCCGCGCCCGAACCTTCGGACGGCGGGGCGCTCAGAACTTCTTGACCGGGATGTCGTGGCGTCGCAGCGCGTAACCAACCTGCCGCGGCGTCAGGCCGAGAATGCGGGCCGCTTTCGCCTGCACCCAGCCTGAACGGTCCATCGCCTCGATCAGACGCTCGCGTTCGGTCAGCCGACCGCCGTTCGCCGCATGGTTCACGATGTCCGGGTCACTGTCGCCGCCATCGTATGCGGCGGCGGGTCTCACCGGGGGAACGGTCGGTATTGGCGTGCCGGCCGGCAGGATGTGCCCGCTCGCGAGCATGTCGATCGCATTGTGCGGAACCTTGCCGTTGCCCTTCCAGAGGAGGGCGGAAAGACATTGGCCGCTGCTGCACGCGAAGTCGTTCGGTCCGATGACCTCGGCCCGGGTCAACGTCGCCGTCCGCTGCACGCAGTTCTCCAGCTCCCGCACATTGCCGGGGAAGTAGCACCGGGAGATGAGGTCGAGCGACATCTTGCTGAAGCTGAGGCGCCGGCTGTTCTGACGATTGAAGCGGCGGAGGAATTCCTCTGCAAGGCGCGGGATGTCGCCCGGCCTTTCCCGGAGCGGCGGCAGGGTCACCGGCACGACGCTGATGCGGTAATAGAGATCGGCCCGAAACTCGCCCTTGCGGACGGCATCTTCCAGGTCGCGGTTGGTTGCGCAGATCAGTCGCACGTCCACCTTCAGCGTCTTGTTGCCGCCGACGCGTTCGAACTCACCTTCCTGCAGCACGCGCAGCAGCTTCGCCTGGAAGGCGGCGGAAATCTCGCCGATCTCATCGAGCAGCAGCGTGCCGCCATGGGCAAGCTCGAACCGCCCGACCCGTTGGTTGGTCGCCCCGGTGAAGGCACCCTTCTCGTGTCCGAAAAGCTCCGACTCGAGCACGGTTTCGGGAAGGGCCGCGCAGTTGAGCTTGACGAAGGGCTTGTCGTGCCGCGGCGAAAGATCATGGATGGTTTGCGCAAACAGTTCCTTGCCGGTGCCGCTCTCGCCGCGCAGGAGAACGGTGGAATTGGTCCTGGCGACGATGTTGATGGTGTCGAGCACGTTCTTGACAGACGGGCTTTCGCCGACGATGTGGCTGTTCTTGGCGTTCGAACGGCGCGGCCATGTCTCTGCGCCGTCGCCGAAGGCCTTCTCGATCCGACGCTGCTCGTCGATCAGCCGTTGCCGGTCCTCGCTGAGGATCCGGTGAAGGCGGATCGTCTGCCCGGCGAGATTGGCGACCATGGTGAGAAAACGCATGTCGTCATCGAGGGTGAAATCGGTACCGTCCTTGCCTGAGCGATCGATCGACAGCGTTCCGAGAACGGTGTGATTGGCCTTGACCGGGACGCCGATGAGACACACTCCCGGCTCACCCTCCTCGGCAAAGAGCTCGGACTTGCTCGTATCGGCAATGACCAGCGGGGTCGCCGTCGCTACGATCTGGTCGATGACCGCCTGCGGGATCGGCATGAAATGGCTCTCGTCCGGTTTGTGAAAGTAGCCGGCGGTAGCGATAATCTCGGGCAGGCCGCCGTCGTCGAGAACGATCAGGGCACCATGCCGCATCTGCAGGAAGGAGGAGAGGATGTTGACGACGTTGGCGAGCGTGATCTCCAGTCGGGCGGGCTCGGCGAGCACCTTGGAGATTTCGTAGATGCCGCTCAGGGAAATGGTGGCGCGGCGGCTCGATCGAATGGCAGCGTCCGACGGGCCGGATTCCCTGCCGGGCGGACTGACATGTTCGACATAGCGGTTCATCTGAAGACCTCTTGGACTATCCCAGGCCGGATTGTTCCAAGGGCAACCTCCCCAAACCGTCTTTTGTTATATGGCAAATCAGCTTACGCCGACGTCGCCCTTTGTCAATTCGGTTCGGAGCCGGCTCGCCCGTTTTCGGGGCGTGGACGTCAGCCGAACTTGAAGAGTACGCCGTAGCCGCCGCGCGGATAGTTCCATTCGATCTCGCCGGATGCCTCGCAGAGGACCCGGCAGGTGCCGCATTCCATGCAGCCGTCGGCGGTGATCTCCACCTGGCCCTTGTCGTTCTGCTCGTAGCACTTGGCAGGGCAGACCCTTGTCAGGGCCAAGAGACTCGGACTTGGCGTCTCATGCGGACGAACCGTGATGTGCGGCCGGCCGACGTCGACCAGATAGCGGTTCTGGAACAGCTTGTCCTCGACCCGGACGTTCTTGATGGCGATGGTCATGTCGGTATACCTCGTTGTCGGTTGTTGCGTCTCGCAAGCAGCCTTCGCGCCCGTCAGCGCCAGGCAAAGGCAAGTTTCACGGCGTCGGAGACCATGCCCCAGCGGCTGCGGCTCTTGACGAACTGGGCGACGGTCGCCCTCTCCTTGTCGATCTTCGGCGTGCCGTCGACGCGCAGGAAATTCTGCGCCGCCGTCGACATCAGCTGCGGATAGGTCATGAAGAAGTTGTGCGAATTGGTGTGCAGCAGGGCGGGCATGTCCTTGTGCTTCTTTAGGTCCTTCACCACGAACGAGTCATCCAGCATCTTCTTGTAGAGGCTCAGGTTTTCCGCCGTCATCGGATCGCGTCTGCTCCTCACCTGGAAGATCGCCTCCGCCGCGATCCGGCCGGAGGTCATGGCGAGGTTGGAGCCTTCGCGATGGACCGCATTGTTGAGCTGGGCGGCATCGCCGACCACGACCCAACCGTCGCCGAAGAGCTGCGGGATCGCCTTGTATCCACCCTCCGGGATCAGATGCGCGGCATATTCCTTGACTTCGGAGCCTGCCAGCAGGGGTTTCACAGAGGGATGGTTCTTGAATTCCTCCAGCAAGGCATAGGGGCTTTCCATGGTCTTGGCATAATCGGAGACCAGGCAGCCGACGCCGAGCGAGATCGATTCCCTGTTGGTGTAGAGGAAGGCCAGCCCCGTCATGCCCTGCGAAAACGTGCCGGCAGCTTCGATCACGCAGCCTTCATTGCCGGTCAGCCCGAAGCGCTGACAGATCACTTCCTCCGGCAGGAAGTGCATTTCCTTGACCGCCAGCGCCACCGTTTCCGGCTTCGGCATGTCGCGCAGGCCGGCGCGGGTTCCAAGCAGGCCGTTCACGCCTTCGGCGAGCACCACCACGTCGGCGAAGATCGCGCCACCCCGGCGGTCGGTGTGAACGCCGATCACCTTGCCGCTGGTATCGCGGGCAAGTTCGGTCACAGTCGTTTCGCACAGCACCGTCGCGCCGGCTTCCTTGACCTTGGAGGAAAACCACTTGTCGAACTGGGCGCGGATGATCGTGTAGCGGTTCGGCTTCTCCTCGTTGAAGTCGTTGGAGCGGTAGTGCATGCCGGTGTGCGAGCTGTCGTCCATCATCCAGAACCGCTGTTCGACGAGGTGCCGCTCGAGCGGCGCATCCTCCCGGAAGTCCGGAATGATCTTCTCCAGCATCGAGGCATACATGATCGCCCCCTGGACATTCTTCGAACCGGCATATTCGCCTCGCTCCAGCTGCAGCACCTTCAGCCCGCGGCTTGCCAGCGTATAGGCGGCGGCATTGCCGGACATGCCGGCCCCGATGACGATGGCATCGAATTTCTCCTCGATCATGGTCGCATCTCCGTCAGCTGGCGAGCTTGTCGCGGTTGTGGGGCGAGAGGCGGCGGATGAACGCCTCGGTGAGGGCAGGAAGAAGGCGTACCGCGTCGGTGACGATGCCGACATGGGCGAAGTCGAAGATCGGGGCATTGGGGTCTGTGTTGATCGCGACGATCAGGTCGGCGCCCTCGACGCCCACCCGGTGCTGGATCGCCCCGGAAATGCCGGCCGAAATATAGAGCTTCGGACGGATCGTCTTGCCGGTCTGGCCGATCTGGCGTTCGGACGGCATCCAGCCCTTCTGCACGACCGGCCGCGAGCAGCCGTATTCCGCGCCGAGCGTCGAGGCGAGGTTGCGGATCAGCTGAAAATTCTCGGCCGCACCGAGCCCGAGCCCGCCGGCCACGACAATGTCGGCATAGGCGAGGTTGACCTTGGCAGACTGGCTGTCGGGAATGAAGCTCAGCACCTTGGTCACGATGTCTTCCTCCACCATCGGCAGCCTGTGCTGGATGACGCGGCCGACGGGCCGGTCCTGGCGCTCGGGCATCGGCATGACACGAGGGCGGACGGTCGCCATCTGGGGGCGGAAGTTCAGCGTGTAGATGGTGCAGAGCAGAGAGCCGCCGAAGGTCGGGCGGGTGGCCGCGAGCGACTTGTCGTCATCGACGTCGAGTTCGGTGCAATCGGCCGTCAGTCCGGTCTTGAGCGTGGTGGCGACAGAGCCGGCCAGGTCGCGGCCAAGCGTGGTCGCGCCGAGCAGGAGGATCTCCGGCTGATAGGTGTTGACCAGGTCCGTCAGCGCCTTCGAATAGGGCTCGTTGCGATAGTCCTTGAGGACCGGGTCCTCGACCAGATAGACCATGTCGGCACCGTAGGCGAAGGCCTCTGCCACGGCATGCCAGGTCGCTTCTCCCGGCGGACCGATTACCGCGCCGGCCAGTTGCACGCCGAGCTTGTCGGCGAGCGTGCGGCCGCAGCCGAGGAGCTCGTAGGATACCGGATGCACCTGGCCGCGTTCCATTTCGATCGCCACCCAGACATGCTTGTAGGATTTGAAGTGCTCGGGCAGTTCCTTCTTCATGCCGGCGCGTCCGGCGGCGGGTGCTGCGGGTTTCTTGGCCTCTTCGGTCATGATGTCCTCATCTTTCCTATGCGGCGCAGCCGGCGGCCGCGAGAGCCCCTTCGAGCGCGGGTTTGCGGGCGAAGATTTCCGCGATCAGGTTGTCGGCGAGATCGCGCGCGCTGTCCCCCGGTTCTCCGATCGTCGTCGCCTTCTCCTGACGGGCCGTCGGTGCAAAGACCCGTTTCACCACGGTCGGCGATCCACGCAGGCCGCATTTGGTCAGGTCTTCGATCCCTGCGTCGGTGGCACTCCAGGTGACGATTTCGGCCCGGGCGGCCCGCAACGCATCATCGAGCGTCCCGCGGCGGATTTCGTTCGAACCCTCGAGCATGGTGACGAGACAGGGCAGTCTCGTCTGCAGGACCTGCGTGCCGCCTTCCGCCCGCCGTTCGACGGTGATCGCCCGTGTCTCGGGGTCGACGGACGCGATCTTTGCGACATAGGTCAGCTGCAGGAGGTCGAGACGCTTGGCGATGCCCGGCCCCACCTGCGCGGTGTCGCCGTCGATCGTCTGCTTTCCGGCAAAGATCACGTCCGGCTTGCCGTAGACCTTGCCGATCTTTTCGATCGCCGCGGACAGCGCAAAGGACGTGGCCAGCGTGTCGGAGCCGGCGAAAAAGCGGTCGGTAAGCAGCACGCCGCGATCCGCCCCGAAGGTCAGGGCCTTCCGCAGCGCGTCTGCGGCCATCGGCGGGCCCATGGTCAGCACGGTGACCTCGCCGCCATGGGCGTCTCGCATCCGCAACGCCTCCTCCAGGGAAAACAGGTCGAAGGGGTTGATGATCGTCGGGACGCCTTGCCGCATGATGGTGTTGGTCACCGGATGGACGCGGATCTGCGCCGAATCCGGCACTTGCTTGATACAGACGACGATATGCATGCCGCGCACCTCCATCAGGTTTCTTCAAAGGTTACGCAGATGCAGCAGCATAATCCGTGCCATGTCGCTGATTGAAGAATAACCCTTTGATATCTCTTCATTCCCGTCTTCATCATCCGTCGTGATCGAACGTTTTGTCGGGTTCTCGACACTGTCGTGTCGCATCGTGTCGTTTCGGGCCCGACGCAGGCGGATGTCGAGCGGACGAGCCGCCTCGGGAAGGGCACCAGGCCTATTGTTCGGCAAACGGCTTCAGAGCGGCCTCGAAGGAGACGAAGGCGCCACGTTTTTCCGCGGGCTTCTCCGGATCGTGCTCCTTCAGTACCTTGAAGACGCGCTGCGAAAGCGGCGAGGCACTCTCGAAGTCTGAATAGGCGCGCTCCAGCGTCGAACGGGCGCGGGCCGCGATCACCCGGTCGGGGAGGCCTTCGAAATCCTCCTCCGCGAGATACTGGCCCATGCGTTTCAGGATGTGCAGCCGCGCGACGTTCAGCACCCGGCCATCGTAGAGGATGCCGAGGGTGTGAAAGAAGTCTTCGGCGGAGGACAGGCCGCGCAGACGTTCGAGGATGTTGTCGACGTCGATCGGGCGGGAATTGGATGAACAGTCACTCATGGGGGGCTCCTGCGCGTTCCGGTGCATTTGTAATGGATGTGACCGAGACATCGGTCAGCGGGGAAAGGTTCGTCCGCACCTGCAACCGGGCGAGGCGAACCTCGAGGAAATCGATGCGGTCGACGAGTGCCGCGATGGCTTCGCCGACGGGGTCGGGCATCAGGTGATGTTCGAGGTCGATGCGGCGGTCGCCGGACCTTCGTCGTTCCTGCGCCGGCTTCACCACCCGACCGGGTATGCCGATGACCGTCATCCCGGGCGCGACATCCTCGATCACCACGGAATTGGCCCCGATGCGGCAACCGGCACCGATCGTGATCGGGCCCAGGACCTTGGCGCCGGCCCCGACGAGGACGCCGTTCCCGAGCGTCGGATGTCGTCTGCCGGGCGTCCAGGACGTGCCGCCGAGGGTCACGCCGTGGTAGAGCGTCACGTCGTCACCGATTTCCGCCGTCTCGCCGATCACGACACCCGCGCCGTGGTCGATGAAGAAGCGCTCACCGATGGCGGCTCCCGGATGGATGTCGATATTGGTGAGGAGGCGTGACAGCCAGGAGAGCAGGCGCGCGGGAAAACGTAGTCGTTTCCGCCACAACACGTGGGACAGACGATGCCAGATGATGGCGTGTACGCCCGGGTAGGTCAGCAGGATTTCGAGCGCGAAACGCGCGGCCGGGTCACGGGCCTTCACGCAGGCGATGTCGTCCAGAACAAGTCGCAGCAGCGACTTTGGCGCCGGCGGCCTCTCACCCGGTCGGTCGGCGTCGATCGTCGCTCTGCCGGCGCCGGCCGGCCCTCGCCCGGTGCCCATCACGAACGACATGGCAGGTCCTCCCGGTCCGGATGCGTCGCCGCGCGGTCGTAGAGTTCGAGCAGCACTTCGGGGGGCACCGGCTTTTTCGTCATCACCGCGCGGCGGCGAATTTCGGGCATCAGCCGCGCCAGGATCGCCGGTTCGCACCCGCGGTCGTGGTCCGCCAGCACATGGGCAAGCGCTTTTGCCCCGGAATGCTTACCGATGGCGATCTCGTGACCACGCCCGAAAGGTTCCGGATCTAGGCCCTGATAGGTACGCCGGTCGCTGAGGAGGCCCGCGACGTGGATACCGGACTCGTGCGTGAAGACGTCGCCTCCGGTGATTGCCTGCGAGGGCGGCAGTCGGCGTCCCGAACAGCGGGCGACCAGTTCGGCAAGGTCCTTCAGCGCCAAGAGGTCTATTCCGGTCGCGACGGCCTCTTTCAGCGCCAGGATTGCCGCAACCTCTTCGAGTGCGGCGTTTCCGGCGCGCTCGCCAAGCCCGGAGACGGTGACGGAAAGATGTTTCGCCCCGGCGCGGAAGGCGGCCAAGGTATTGGCGGTCGCCAGGCCGAAGTCGTCGTGGGCGTGGAATTCGAGGTCGATCAGGCCGGCCTCCGCCAGTGGCTGGACGAGCGCCATCGTGGAGAAGGGGTCGAGGATGCCGACCGTATCGGCAAGGCGCAGCCGTTGTGCTCCAGCCGCGGCGGCGACAGCGACGACGTTCCGCAGATGGTCGGGGTCGGCGCGCGAGGCGTCCTCGCACCCTATGGCGACGAAAAGCCCGAGGGACACGGCACGGCGCGTCATGCGCCCGATCCGGTCGAGGGCTTCGCTGCGACCAATGCCGAGCTTGGCGGAAAGCTGGAGATCGGAGGCGGGCAGCGAGAGGTTGACCGCTTCGACGCCGGCCCTCAGCGCGGCTTCGAGGTCCTCTTCGGTCATACGGCACCAGGCCATGACCCGGAGCGGCAGTCGGCGCGCCACGATGGCGCGGATCGCCGCGATCTCTTCCTCGCCCATGGCCGGCGTGCCTGCCTCGATTTCCGGAACGCCGGCCGCGGCGATCGCTTCGGCAATCGCCGCCTTCTCGGCCACGGAGAAGGCGACGCCCGGCGTCTGCTCGCCGTCACGCAGGGTCGTGTCGTTGAGAAAGACGGCGGGGTGGTTGGGTGATCCCATCATGGTCTCTTTCATCATCCGGCCCATGCGACCTTCCGCGCGCCGGCGGGTTGCCTCAGCCGCATCACCAGCGACGGCAGCACGGCGAGAACGTGGTCGATATCGCGGTCGTCGTTGTCCCGTCCGAGAGAAAAGCGGACGGCGCCGCCGAGGTGGCTCGCCGGTATGGCCATTGCCTGCAGGACATGGCTCGGCTGCATGGAGCCGGCGGAACAGGCCGAGCCGGAAGAACAGGCAATGCCTTCGCGCGCAAGCAGCGCCAGGAGACCATCGCCGTCGACGTCCTCGAAGGCGATGTTGCAGGTGTTCGCGAGCCGCGCCATCGGATCGCCGTTGACGCGGGCACCGGGGACCGCGCCCAGCAGGCCCTGTTCCAGCCGGTCGCGCAGCGCCTTCATCCGCGCCGCTTCGCTTTCCAGTCTCGATGTGGCGCGTTCGGCCGCTTCGCCGAAGCCGACGATCGCCGGCACGTTCTCTGTTCCACCGCGGCGGTTGCGTTCCTGCCGGCCGCCGAGGATCAGGGGGTAGAACGGCGTCTTACGCCGAACATAGAGAGCGCCGATACCCTTCGGCCCGGCGATCTTGTGAGCGGAAAGACTCATCATGGAAATGGCGGTTTCTTCCACCCGGATCGGTACCCGCCCCGCCGCCTGCACCGCGTCGGAGTGGAAGAGGGCGCCGGCGGCTTTCGCCTTCCCGGCGAGGGTTTCGACGGGGAAGAGCGTGCCGGTCTCGTTGTTCGCCCACATGAACGAGACGACGGCGGTGCGTTCGCACAAAGCGTGCTCGTAGGCCGCGACATCGATGCGGCCGCAGCGGTCGACGGGGATGCGGTGCACCCGGGCGCGTCCCTCCGCCTCCAGCCGTTCGCAGAGCGTCAGGACGGCCGGGTGCTCGACGGCAGACACGATGATTTCGTTGCGCGGGGCAAGGGCCGCAAGTGC
Source organism: Ciceribacter lividus (assembly GCF_003337715.1). Classification (GTDB taxonomy): domain Bacteria; phylum Pseudomonadota; class Alphaproteobacteria; order Rhizobiales; family Rhizobiaceae; genus Allorhizobium; species Allorhizobium lividum. The sequence goes on along the minus strand of NZ_QPIX01000006.1, from coordinate 198,270 downwards.
GCTGAGAAGGGCGGTATTGTCGCTCTCCGTGCCGCCGGATGTGAAGACGATCTCGCTGTCTTGCGCGGCGCCGATAAGGGTCTGGACCTGGCGCCGCGCCTTGCGCACGGCACCTGCCGCCGCCTCGCCGACGGCATGGTGCGACGAAGGGTTGCCGAAACTCTCGCTGAGAAAGGGCAGCATCGCCTCGACAACCGCCGGATCGATCCGCGTCGTGGCGTTATGGTCCAGATAGACGGTGCGCATTGCGATCACCCTCACTCGACGGGAATGACCCGCAGCGGCATTCCGACCGCTTCGACCAGTCTTTGACGGACACCGGCGACGGTCACTGAGGCGAGCTGGCACCCGACACAGGCGCCGGTCAGCCGCACGAAGACCGCGTCTCCCTCGATCTTGACCAGCTGGCAATCGCCGCCGTCACGCCTGAGGTTCGGGCGGATCGTCTCCAGCGCGGCCTCGATCAGCGGGCGCCGACGGGCGATCAGGGCCGCCCTGAGGTCCGGACCGTCGGGAACTCCGTGCGCCGCGGGCTGGGGTTCCGGCGTTGTCGTCACGATTGCCGGCAGTGGGCGTGGCGCGGCGGGGGAAGAGCGGCCGCCGAGGCCGTCGAATAGTGTGATGCGTGTGGCGCGGCTTTGTTCCGGCATCGCCGTCCCTCGCTCAGCTGAAGGACTTGCCGCAGGCGCATTTGTCCGCGGCATTGGGATTGTCGAAGACGAAGCCGGAGGATTCGAGGCCGGTGACGAAATCGATGGTCATGCCGGCGACATGTGGCTGGGAGCGGTCGTCGACGAAGACCTTGACCCCATCGGCGTCGATCACCGCGTCGCCGTGTCGGACGGTCGATTCCAATCCCATCATGTATTTGAAGCCGGCACAGCCGCCGGCTTCGACCATGATGCGAAGCCCTTCGGCGGGCTCGGCAGCCTTCGAGAGGGCGGACTTGACGGCGGAAATGGCATTCTCGGTCAGAGTGATCATGGCACGTTTCTCCGTTTTGCAGGACGACGCGAAACGCCATGCATCAGCCATGCCAGAGAAAAAGACCTTGGAATAACAGTCACATGGGGAAATTCCGTCTTGTCGGCTTTGCGACAACGTCTTCAATTCGACAGGAGCTGTCGGCTTCCTACAAAAACGTCGAGCCCTGTCGGGTTTGTCGCGTCTGCGACAGAGCGATGTCGTGGCCAAGTCTCGCCGGTCGGAAAGGCTAACGAGATGATTCAAAAGAGAAAAATCTAGATACTGCAATCAGTCTTCCGAGTTGGCACGGGTCTTGAAACGGAGAAAGCGGCGGCGGTCGAGCCGACCCATCCGATATTCAGCCCCGCGGGAGAGGCCGCGGACGCTTCAGCCAAGGAAGGAATGAACATGTCAGGTTTGCGTCAGATCGCATTTTACGGGAAGGGCGGCATCGGAAAGTCGACCACCTCCCAGAATACGCTCGCGGCACTTGTCGATCTGGGTCAGAAGATCCTTATCGTCGGCTGCGACCCGAAGGCCGACTCCACCCGTCTCATCCTCAACTCCAAGGCCCAGGACACCGTTCTGTCGCTTGCCGCCCAGGAAGGCTCCGTCGAGGACCTGGAACTCGAGGATGTTCTGAAGATCGGCTACAAGGGCATCAAGTGCGTCGAGTCCGGCGGCCCGGAACCGGGCGTCGGCTGTGCCGGCCGCGGGGTCATCACCTCGATCAACTTCCTCGAGGAAAACGGTGCCTACGACGACGTCGACTATGTGTCCTACGACGTCCTCGGCGACGTCGTGTGCGGCGGCTTCGCGATGCCGATCCGCGAGAACAAGGCGCAGGAAATCTACATCGTCATGTCCGGCGAGATGATGGCGCTCTACGCCGCCAACAACATCGCCAAGGGCATCCTGAAATATGCCAATTCCGGCGGCGTGCGCCTCGGCGGGCTGATCTGCAACGAGCGCCAGACCGACCGCGAACTCGACCTTGCCGAGGCTCTCGCGGCGCGTCTGAACTCCAAGCTGATCCACTTCGTGCCTCGCGACAACATCGTCCAGCACGCGGAACTGCGCAAGCAGACGGTCATCGAATACGCGCCGAACTCCCAGCAGGCCCAGGAATACCGGCAGCTCGCCGAGAAGATCCATAACAATTCGGGCAAGGGCACCATCCCGACCCCGATCACGATGGAGGAGCTCGAAGACATGCTGCTCGCCTTCGGCATCATGAAGACCGACGAACAGATGCTCGCCGAGCTTCAGGCCAAGGAAGCCTCGGCCGCGGCTCATTGAGCGACGGATTCAACCGGGCGCCGGCCTTGACCCGGCGCTCCAGTCGAAACGGCGGCACGCCGCCACCAGCGAGGGATCGCAAGCCATGAGCCTCGATTATGAAAACGACAGCGGACTCCATGAAAAGCTCATCGAGGAAGTCCTGTCGCATTATCCGGACAAGACGGCCAAGCGCCGCAAGAAGCATCTGAACGTCGCCAAGGCGGGCGACGAGGTCGACGCGGAAGAGGGCAAGGCTCTTTCCGAGTGCGACGTGAAATCCAACATCAAGTCCATTCCGGGCGTGATGACCATCCGCGGCTGCGCCTATGCCGGGTCCAAGGGCGTGGTCTGGGGACCGGTCAAGGACATGGTCCACATCAGCCACGGTCCGGTGGGTTGCGGCCAGTATTCCTGGTCCCAGCGCCGCAACTACTACATCGGCACGACCGGCATCGACACCTTCGTCACCATGCAGTTCACCTCCGATTTCCAGGAGAAGGACATCGTCTTCGGCGGCGACAAGAAGCTCGAAAAGGTCATCGACGAAATCCAGGCGCTCTTTCCGCTGAACAACGGCGTGACGATCCAGTCCGAGTGTCCGATCGGCCTCATCGGCGACGACATCGAAGCCGTCTCGCGCAAGAAGAAGAAGGAGCATGACAAGACGATCGTGCCCGTCCGTTGCGAGGGTTTCCGCGGCGTGTCGCAGTCGCTCGGCCACCACATCGCCAATGACGCGATCCGCGACTGGGTGTTCTCCGGCGAAGACAAGCACGAGGCCTTCGAAACCGGTCCCTACGACGTCAACGTCATCGGCGACTACAATATCGGCGGCGACGCCTGGGCATCGCGCATCCTTCTCGAAGAAATGGGCCTGCGCGTCGTCGGCAACTGGTCGGGCGATGCGACGCTCGCCGAGATCGAGCGTGCCCCCAAAGCCAAGCTCAACCTTATCCACTGCTACCGGTCGATGAACTACATCTGCCGTCACATGGAGGAGAAGTACGGCATCGCCTGGATGGAGTACAACTTCTTCGGCCCGTCCCAGATCGCCGCATCGCTTCGCAAGATTGCCAAGCATTTCGGCCCCGAGATCGAGGAAAAAGCCGAGGCGGTGATCGCGAAATATCAGCCGCTCGTCGATGCAGTGATCGCCAAGTACCGGCCTCGGCTCGAGGGCAAGACCGTGATGCTCTATGTCGGCGGCCTTCGCCCCCGCCACGTCATCACCGCCTATGAAGACCTCGGCATGGAGATCGTCGGTACAGGCTACGAGTTCGGCCACAACGACGATTACCAGCGCACCAGCCACTACGTGAAGAACGGCACGCTGATCTACGACGACGTGACCGGCTATGAACTGGAGAAGTTCATCGAGGGGATCCGGCCCGATCTCGTCGGCTCCGGCATCAAGGAAAAGTATCCGGTCCAGAAGATGGGCATTCCGTTCCGCCAGATGCACAGCTGGGACTATTCCGGCCCGTATCACGGCTATGACGGCTTTGCGATCTTCGCGCGCGACATGGATCTCGCGATCAACAATCCGGTCTGGGGCCTCTACGACGCTCCGTGGAAGAAGAAGCAGCCGCAGCCGCTGCCGATTGCCGCCGAATGAGCGGTTGGCTTTCGCCCCCGGGGCGGAGGTCCGGCCCCAGGGCCGATCCGGAATGAAAACGCCCGCGGGACAAACCTGTCGGGATCAGTCGAAACGTCATTTGTCCCGGAGCCGCCGTATGGCGCGGCCCGCAGGATGGAGGTGACCAGTCATGCCGCAGTCCGCCGAGAAAGTGCTCGATCACGCCCCGCTCTTCCGCGAGCCGGAATATGTCGAGATGCTGAAAAGCAAGAAGGAAATGTTTGAATGCCCGCATCCGGGCGAATGGGTCGATGACCAGCGCGAATTCACGAAGAGCTGGGAGTATCGCGAGAAGAACCTTGCCCGCGAGGCGCTCGTCGTCAATCCGGCCAAGGCTTGCCAGCCACTCGGTGCCGTCTTCGCGGCCGCCGGCTTCGAAAAGACCATGTCCTTCGTCCATGGCTCGCAAGGCTGCGTCGCCTATTATCGCTCGCACCTTTCCCGCCATTTCAAGGAGCCTTCGTCTGCCGTCTCCTCCTCGATGACGGAGGATGCCGCTGTCTTCGGCGGCTTGAAGAACATGATCGACGGCCTTGCCAACACCTACACGCTCTACGGGCCGAAGATGATCGCGGTCTCGACCACCTGCATGGCCGAGGTCATTGGCGACGACCTGCGCAGCTTCATCGAGAACGCCAAGAACGAAGGCTCCGTGCCGACCGATTACGACGTGCCGTTTGCCCATACGCCTGCCTTTGTCGGCAGTCACGTCGACGGCTACGACAACATGGTCCGCGGGGTCTTCGAACACTTCTGGAAAGGACAGCCGCGCACCGAGATCAAGGGGCGGTTCAACCTCATTCCCGGCTTCGACGGTTTTTGCGTCGGCAACAACCGTGAACTGAAGCGCATGCTGTCGTTGATGGGCGTCGACTATACCTTCATCCAGGACGCCTCCGACCAGTACGATACGCCCTCCGACGGCGAATACCGCATGTATGACGGCGGCACGAAAATCGATGACGTCAAGGATGCGCTGAACGCCGAATGGACGCTGTCGCTGCAGCATTACAACACCCGCAAGACCGAGGACTACTGCAAGGAGGTCGGCCAGAAGACGGCCTCACTCCACTATCCGCTCGGCATTCGCGGCACCGACGACCTGCTGATGAAGGTTTCGGAGATGACCGGCAAGGAAATCCCGGAGGAACTTCGCATGGAGCGTGGCCGTCTTGTCGATGCAATGGCCGACAGCCAGGCCTACCTGCACGGCAAGAAATACGCGATCTACGGCGATCCGGATTTCGTCTACGGCATGGCGCGCTTCATTCTGGAAACCGGTGGCGAGCCCACCCATTGCCTCGCCACCAATGGCACGCCTGCCTGGGAAGCAGAGATGAAGGAGCTCTTCGCCTCCTCGCCCTTCGGCAAGGATTGTCAGGTCTGGCCGGGCAAGGATCTGTGGGCGATGCGCTCGCTGCTCTTCACCGAGCCGGTCGATCTCCTGATCGGCAATTCCTACGGCAAGTATCTCGAGCGTGACACCGGCACGCCGCTCTTGCGTTTGATGTTCCCGATCTTCGACCGCCACCACCATCATCGCTTCCCGCTGATGGGTTACCAGGGTGGCCTGCGCGTGCTGACCGCGATCCTCGACAAGTTCTTCGACGTCTACGATCGGGAAACGATCGTGCCGTCCAAGACCGACTATTCCTTCGACCTCACGCGCTGATCCTTGCCGGCCCCCGCCTGCGGGGGCCGGTCCAGAACTCTCAACGTTTACGGTGGAGACGGTCAGATGTCGGCATTGAAGGCGAAGATCGAAGATGTGTTCAACGAACCCGGCTGCGACAAGAACCGGGGCAAGGACGACAAGGCCCGCAAGAAGGGTTGCTCCAAGCCGTTGACGCCAGGGGCGGCGGCCGGCGGCTGCGCCTTCGACGGCGCCAAGATCGTGCTGCAGCCGGTGACCGACGTTGCCCATCTCATCCATGCACCGCTCGCCTGTGAGGGCAACAGCTGGGATAACCGCGGGGCCGCTTCCTCGGGCTCGAGCCTCTGGCGAACCAGCTTCACCACCGATCTTACCGAGCTCGACATCGTCATGGGGCAGGGGGAACGCAAGCTCTTCAGGGCGATCCGCGAGATCGCCGAAACCTTTTCGCCGCCGGCGATCTTCGTCTACTCGACCTGCGTGACCGCGCTGATCGGCGACGACATCGAGACCGTCTGCCGGCGCGCCTCCGAAAAATTCGGCCTGCCGGTCGTTCCGGTCAACGCGCCCGGCTTCGTCGGTTCGAAGAACCTCGGCAACAAGCTCGCGGGCGAGGCGCTCCTCGATCACGTGATCGGGACGGAGGAGCCTGACGACGCGACCGAGATGGATGTCAACATCCTCGGCGAATTCAATCTCTCCGGCGAGTTCTGGATGGTGAAGCCGCTGCTCGAAAGGCTCGGCATGCGGATCCGCGCCTGCATTCCCGGCGATGCGCGCTACCATGATATCGCAACGGCTCACCGGGCGCGTGCGACGATGATGGTCTGTTCCACCGCGCTCATCAATCTCGCCCGCAAGATGGAGGAGCGCTTCGGCATTCCCTATTTCGAGGGGTCTTTCTACGGAATTTCGGACACGTCGGAGGCCCTGCGCCAGCTTGCCAGTCTGCTGGTTCGAGGCGGGGCCGATCCGGCGTTGGCGGAGCGGACGGAACGCCTGATCGCGGAGGAGGAGGCGATCGCCTGGGCCAGGCTCGAGGCTTTCCGTCCGCGTCTTGCCGGCAAGCGGGTCCTGCTCAACACCGGCGGGGTGAAATCCTGGTCGGTCGTCCATGCCTTGCAGGAAATCGGCATGGAGATCGTCGGAACGTCGGTGAAGAAGTCGACGCCGGAGGACAAGGAGCGCATCAAGCAGTTGCTCAAGGAGGACAACCACGCCTTCGAGTCCATGGCACCGCGCGATCTTTACACGATGCTTTGTGACCACAAGGCCGACATCATGCTCTCGGGCGGCCGCACCCAGTTCATCGCGCTCAAGGCGAAGATGCCATGGCTCGACATCAACCAGGAGCGTCACCACCCCTATGCCGGCTATGACGGCATGGTCGAGCTCGTCCACCAGATCGACGTCGCGATCCACAATCCGGTCTGGGAGACGGTGCGCGAAGCCTGCCCCTGGGATGACGACGGCAATCTCGTCGAAGCTGGCGATGCCGCATTCGTCGACGCCGAGGCCGGCCCGGTTGCCGCTCCCGTCCACGTGTTCCGCAAATTCGCCTCCACCACTGCCGACGAAATGGGAGAGTGCTGATGGCCCGCATTGTACAGCAGAAAAGACAAGTGGCGATCAATCCGCTGAAATCTTCGCAGCCGCTCGGAGCGGCCTTCGCCTATCTCGGCGTCGATCGCGCCATGCCGCTCTTCCACGGCAGCCAGGGTTGCACCTCCTTTGCGCTCGTGCTGTTCGTCCGCCATTTCAAGGAGACGATCCCGTTGCAGACGACCGCGATGGACGAGGTGGCGACGATCCTCGGCGGCGCCGACCACCTGGAAGAGGCAATCCTCAATCTCAAGAGCCGCACCAAGCCGAGTCTCATTGGCGTCTGCACGACTGCGCTGGTGGAGACAAGGGGCGAGGATTTTGCCGGTGACATCGCCGCGATCAGGATGCGCCGGGCAGACGACCTCGGCGACACCGAAGTCGTGCTCTCCAACACACCGGATTTCGACGGCGCCATCGAGGAAGGCTGGGGGAAGGCGGTAACCTCCATGATCGAGGGGGTCACGCGGCCGGGCGAGCAGCCCCGTGATCCGAAAAAGGTGGCGATCCTTCCCGGTTGGCATCTGACGGTTGCCGACATCGAGCTCATCCGCGAGACCGTCGAAAGTTTCGGTTTGCAGCCTGTCATCCTCCCGGACATTTCCGGCGCGCTCGACGGCACCGTACCGGACCGCTGGATTCCGACCACCTACGGTGGAACGAAGGTGGAGGATATCCGCGCGCTCGGCGACTGTTTCCAGGCGATCGCCATCGGCGAACACATGCGACCGGCGGCCGAGGCGTTGCAGGCAAGGACCGGTGTGCCCTACGTGCTTTTCCAGCAACTCGTCGGCATGAAGGCGATCGACCGTTTCGTCACCATGCTGGCGATGATTTCGGGAAATCGCGTGCCGGCGAAGGTGCGCCGCCGCCGAGCCCAGCTGCAGGACGCGCTGCTCGACGGCCATTTCCACTTCGGCGGCAAGAGAATCGCGATCGCCGCCGAGCCGGATCATCTCTACCAGCTCTCGACCTTCTTCACCGGGCTTGGTGCTGAGATCGTCGCGGCCGTGACGACGACGGGCAGCAGCGGGATCCTTGCGAAGGTGCAGGCCGAGACGGTTCAGGTCGGCGATCTCGCCGATCTCGAGGACATGGCTGCGGGTGCGGATCTTCTCGTCACACATTCCCATGGCCGCCAGGCCGCCGAGCGGCTCGGCATACCTCTGATGCGTGTCGGCTTCCCGATCTTCGATCGGCTCGGCAGTCAGCACAGACGCACCGTTCTCTACGAAGGCGCGCGCGACCTGATCTTCGAGGCCGCCAATATCTTCCAGGCCGGCGGGCATCAGCCGACGCCGGAGGAGCTCAATCCTTTCCGCAACAGGGAGACCGACAATGACAGCCGTCCGACGTCTTTCACTCGTCACTGACGAGGGGCCGGGACCAGCACCGGAACGCCCCAAAGGCGCCCTGCGCATCGCGATTGCCACCCAGGACATGAAGGGGCTCAATGCCCACTTCGGTTCGGCCAAGTTCTTTGCGATCTACGACGTGACCCCGCAAGGGTCGGCCTTCGTTGAAGCCGTCAGTTTCGGAGAGGTCTCCGACGAGAGCGGCAAGCACAGGACCGAGGGTGACGACAAGATCACGCCAAAGGTCGAGGCGCTCAAGGGGTGTCACCTGCTGTTCTGCCTGGCGATCGGCGGCCCGTCCGCCGCGAAGGTCGTGTCGGCGAAAATCCATCCGATCAAGGTGCCGCAGTCGTCCTCGATGGAGGAAGTCCTGTCGCGCACCCAGTCCATGCTGAAAACCGCACCGCCGCCCTGGCTCCGCAAGGTGCTGGCCGAGGCCGGCGTTTCGACCGCCAAGCCTTCCTTCGACGACGAAGACTGAGGAGAAAGCGCATGTCCACCACCGATACGCTTGAAAAGACCGCTACCGTTACCGATCCGGCCGTCATGACAACACCGTTCATGCAGTGCCTCGTCCGGTTGATGCGCGCGCAGGATACCTATGACGCGTGGGAGGGTCGATCCGACGCATCGATCCTCAATGATTTCATCGTCACGAAAGAGCAGCGCCGGGAAATCCCGATCATCGGGGATCCTGATCCGGATGTGCTGTGGAGGCTGGAAATCTTCTATTCGGCGGTTGGGCTGGCGATCGAGCGGGAGACCGGGCTCATTGCCGCTCCAATGATGAAAATGAGCCACGAGGGTTTCGGGCGGGTGCTCCTCACCGCGGGGCGTCTGGTCGTGGTGACGAAGACCCTGCGCGACGTCCACCGCTTCGGTTTCGAGGATCTCGCAAAGCTCTCTGAAGCCGGCAACAAGCTGGTGCGGGAGGCGGTGGAGATGATCGCCAGGTTCCCCGACGTCGCGAAGTACTGACGGGAGGCCAGGCCATGTCGGAACTCGAAGACCTGCAGAAAAAGGTTCGCAAGCTCAATTCCAGAGCCGGTGCCGCGAAGATGGAATTGCACGATCTCGCCGAGGACCTTCCGATCAACTGGACGGAAATCAGGGCCGTCGCCGAGCGCACTTACGCCGTGTTTGCGGAACTCGAGGCGGCGAAGCTCGAACTCGCGGCACTGGAGAAAGCGTGATGGGCAACCCTTTCTCCACCCGTGACGGCTCGGTCTGGATGCCGGAATACCTGACCTCGATCGACGGCAAGACCTGTATCGGCTGCGGTCGCTGCTATAAGGTCTGTTCGCGAGATGTGATGCATCTCTATGGCGTCGACGAGGATGGCGAAGTGCTCGGCCTCTACGACGAGGAGGAAGGCGGCGATTTCGACGGCGAGCTCAACCGCATGATCATGGTCGTCGACAGGGCCGGCGCCTGCATCGGCTGCGGAGCCTGCGCCCGTGTCTGCCCGAAAAACTGCCAGACGCATGTCGCCGCGAGCGAGCTTGCCGCCGCCTGACAAGGAAGGAGAAGCGCGCGTGTTCGCAGATCACTATGCCAGCCTGATCGCCGGCCAGTGGCCCGCGATCGACGAGGGAACCGCGTTCGACCGCCATGCCCTCGCCTGCGTCTTGTCGGTCGCCCGCGAGGAGGGGCTGAGCGGCCGCGCCACGATCGAGGAGGCGACGGGGCTTGGTCCGCGTGAGCTCCTCCGCCTCATACACCGGCACTTTCCCTGTGTGTCTCCGGAGAGGCTCGGGCTCGGCCCCGACACCGGCGAAACCGAGCGCGGCGTGGAAGAGGACCTGCTCCTCGATCTGCTCATGGAGCACGCCGATCCCGGCCTTTCCGACAGCCGCTGGTTCGCCCGCATCGTCGCAAGGCGGGCAATGCGCAATGATCATCTCTGGCAGGATCTCGGGCTCTTCGAACGCGCGGAACTGACGCGTCTGCTCAATCGCCATTTCCCCGAGCTGGCACGGGGCAACACCGGTAACATGAAATGGAAGAAGTACTTCTACCGAAAGCTCTGCGAGGTGGAGGGCTTTTCGCTCTGCACAGCACCGAGCTGCCGCGAATGCAGCGATTTTGACGCCTGTTTCGGGGACGAGAGCGGCCAAAGTCATCTGGCCCGGTGGAAGAATGGTCACGAGGTGGCTGCTCTCTTGTCCGATAGATGACACGGGGACCTGTCGGGTCTCCGACATTGTCGGAAAGTCTCCGGGCGTGACGTTGCCAAGTGCTTGAAAATACTTGAATGAATGGCTCGGCACGGAGCTTGCGTCGCGAGCCTCGTCGGTCTTGCCGACCGATATGAAGCCGAGCTGCATAACGACAACAGAGGAAACTTTCATGCGTCAGGCTCTGACACCCTTGCTTGATTTCCGGGGCGCCGACGGCCACCGGGCCGGAGAGGATCGCTTCAACCTGTTGGCGGCCATCGACGATACCGGCTCGATCGCGGCTGCTGCGAAGATGGTCGGCCTCAGCTATCGCGCTGCCTGGGATGCGGTCAATTCGCTGAACAACCTCTTTCCCCGCCCCATCGTGATCGCCGCTGCTGGCGGCAGACACGGCGGCGGCGCCTGCGTGACAACGGAGGGCCTGCGCGCGCTGACGGTTCATCGCCTGCTCACAGCCTCGATCGGCGAGATCGTTGCCAATCTCGAAACGACGATTTCCGGCGATCCCTCCGTTTCCTTTCCTGCCCAGTCCCTGCTTTGGAGCCCGATCATGAAAACCAGTGCTCGTAATACATATCACGGTATCGTCACCTCGGTCGAACACGGGGCGGTCAACGCGGAGGTCGCACTGAAGGTGGCCGAAGACGTCGTGCTGACGGTCATCGTGACCGAGCGCAGCATCGACAACCTCGGCATCGCGCCCGGGGTGGAGGCCTATGCCCTGATCAAGGCGAGCACGCCGATCCTCGTCAGCGAGGACGAGCCGCTTCGGACGTCCGCGCGCAACCGTCTCTCCGGTACTGTGATCTCGGTCGAGAAGGGCGCGGTCAATTCGGAGGTCGTGCTCGATATAGGAAACGGCAAGACGCTCTGCGCGATCGTCACCGACGACAGTGCGGAGGATCTGGAGATACGGCCCGGCAAGCGACTTGGTGCCCTGATCAAGGCATCACAGATCATTCTGGCGATGGGGTGACGGCGGGAGAGCACCGTGGCGTTAAGGCCTTACGTGGCTTCGGCATCGGCTGAATCATGCGGGGGCTGCTGAAAGACATAGGGATGAATCTCGTGGTGAACGAGGACCCGATTGCCGGTCAGCCTGCGGACGAGAATCGCCTGTCAATGGGACCCGTGCAGGCCTCAGAGGTCGGATGCCTCGTCCGGCTGCCGTCGCTCCGTGCGGCGTGTCTTCTCGGCTTTCGCCTCGCTGAGCGCCAGACCGATGAGATGGGCGAGACGTTCCTCCTTCTGCAGCTTTGTCAGATCGAGCAGCGTCGCAAGCTCGTTGGCGATATAGTCGATCTGTTTCGTCATTCCCTTCCCCCTTCTTTCCGGAGGTGCTCCGCCGCGCACCTGCTGATACCGGCGATGCATACCAGAGATTGCATGGAGTTTCCATTCTCAATTGACGTCGAAGGCTGGGCGGCCATTTCAACTCGGCCGGTTGCCTCTTCGGCGGCGTGGCCGTCTTGACGACCGATAAAATTCTCAGTTAAAGAAATGAACGTTCATTCAATTAAGGAGGCGAGGCCGTGGCACGTCGGGCCGGCTCGGCGGGTGAAAAGACCGTAGCGGCGATCCGCAGGCAGAGCCTCAGGCTCTTCGCCCAGCACGGCTATGACGCCGTTTCCATGCGCATGATCGCGGATGCCGTCGGCGTGCAGCCCGGCGCGCTCTACCAGTATTTCCCGACCAAGCAGCAGATCCTCGTGACACTCATGCGCGAGCACATGGAGGAACTTCTGGCGTCGTTGAAGGCCGAGGGGATCGAAGGCGAGCCACCGGCGGCGGCACTCGAACATTTTGCACGCTTCCACATTCGCTATCACCTGACGCGCGCCGACGAGGTTTTCATTTCGTACATGGAACTTCGCGCGCTGGAACCTGCCGGGTTCAGGGAAATCGAGAGCTTGCGCAAAGCCTACGAGAACGAGCTGAAGGCGATCCTCGTTCGCGGAAGCGAGCGTGGCCTGTTCCGGATCGAGGACTCCCATGTCTGCGCGATGGCGATCATAGCCATGCTGACGGGGGTCAACACCTGGTACCGCAGCGGCGGAAGGCTTTCGGAGAAGAAGATCGAGGAAATCTACGCGGAAATGGTGCTGCGCAGCGTCGGCTGCGCGCACTGATATTTGTTGTTTTCTGTTGGGAGGCGGGAATGTTCAACAGCACGATGAGATTTGGCTTTGACGAGGAGACGGAGGCGCTTCGCGACACGGTTCATCGCTTCGCCCAGGAGCGCGTGAAGCCGATGGCTGCGGAGATCGACCGCAGCAACGCCTTTCCGAACGAACTCTGGCGGGAAATGGGCGATCTCGGATTGCTGGGTGTCACCGTTCCGGAGGAATATGGCGGGGTCGGGCTGACCTATCTTGCCCACACGATCGTGGTCGAGGAATTGGCGCGGGCTTCGGCCTCCGTCTCGCTGTCCTATGGCGCCCATTCCAATCTCTGCGTCAACCAGATCAAGCTCAACGGTACGGAGGAGCAGAAACGGAAATATCTGCCGAAGCTTGTTTCCGGAGAACATGTCGGCGCGCTTGCCATGTCGGAGGCAGGTGCGGGTTCCGATGTCGTGTCCATGAAGTTGCGCGCCGAGAAACGCAACGACTGCTATCTCCTGAACGGCACCAAGTACTGGATCACCAACGGTCCGGATGCCGATACGCTGGTCGTCTACGCCAAGACGGACCCCGAGGCCGGCTCGAAGGGGATCACGGCCTTCATCATCGAGAAGACCATGCGAGGTTTTTCGACGTCCAGGCATTTCGACAAGCTCGGCATGCGCGGATCGAACACGGCCGAGCTGATCTTCGAGGACGTCGAGGTGCCGTTCGAGAATGTGCTGGGCTCGGAGGGTCGAGGCGTCAACGTGCTGATGTCCGGCCTCGATTACGAGCGCGTCGTCCTCTCGGGGATCGGTTGTGGCATCATGGCGGCCTGCCTCGATGAGATCATGCCCTACATGGTCAGCCGCAAGCAGTTCGGCCAGTCGATCGGCGACTTCCAGCTGATGCAGGGCAAGATCGCCGACATGTACACGAAGATGAATTCCGCCCGCGCATACGTCTATGCCGTCGCTGCCGCCTGCGACCGTGGCGAGGTCACGCGACAGGATGCGGCGGCCTGCGTTCTCTACGCTTCCGAGATGGCGATGGAGGTTGCCCACCAGGCTGTTCAGGCGATGGGCGGGGCCGGCTACCTCAATGACAGCGCGGTCAGCCGGATTTTCCGCGACGCCAAGCTCATGGAAATCGGTGCCGGCACCTCGGAAATCCGCCGGATGCTGATCGGCCGTGAGATGATGAATGCGATGCGCTGAGGCGGGGAGGGTCTACAGATGACGATCATTGGCACGCCGCTTACCCCCGAAGCCGAGGCCAATCGCGCTGCAATGCTCGCCCAGCGAGACACCATCGAGGCGGAGGCCCTGCGCATCATGGCCGGGGGGACTGAGTCTGCGCGCGATCGCCACGTCAAGCGCGGAAAGCTGTTGCCGCGTGACCGGGTGGCCGGACTCCTCGATGTTGGCTCACCCTTTCTGGAGCTCGGGCTTTTTGCGGCGACAGGTGTTTACGACGAGGACATTCCGGCGGCGGGTCTGATCGCCGGCATCGGCCGTATCGAGGGCCGCGATTGCATGATCGTCTGCAATGATGCCACCGTCAAAGGCGGCACCTACTATCCGCTGACGGTCAAGAAGCACCTGCGTGCGCAGGAAATCGCCGAGGAAAACCGTCTGCCCTGTCTCTATCTTGTCGACTCGGGTGGAGCCAACCTCCCGAACCAGGATGAGGTCTTTCCCGATCGCGATCATTTCGGCCGGATCTTCTACAACCAGGCACGGATGAGCGCGAAGGGGATCGCGCAGATCGCCGTCGTCATGGGCTCGTGCACGGCAGGCGGGGCCTATGTTCCGGCCATGTGCGACCAGGCCATCATCGTCAAGAACCAGGGGACGATCTTTCTGGCCGGCCCGCCGCTGGTGAAGGAGGCGACCGGCGAGGTCATCGATGCCGAGACGCTCGGCGGAGGCGACACCCATACGCGTCTTTCCGGTGTCGCCGACTATCTCGCCGACAATGATGATCATGCGCTGGCGCTCGCCCGCCAGATCGTCCGGAATCTCGGGCCGGCCCCGCAGCCAGCCATCGCACTCGGCCGGCCCCGCGCTCCCCTCTACCCGGCCTCCGAGATCATGGGCCTCGTGCCCGCCGATCCGAAGCTGCCCTACGATGTGCGCGAGGTGATCGCCCGCATCGTCGACGGCTCGGATTTCGACGAGTTCAAGCCGCGCTACGGCACGACGCTGGTCACCGGCTTCGCCCATGTCGATGGCGTGCCGGTCGGGATCATTGCCAACAACGGTGTCCTGTTTTCCGAAAGTGCACTGAAGGGTGCTCATTTCATCGAGCTCTGTTGCCAGCGCAAGATCCCGCTTCTCTTCCTGCAGAACATTACCGGCTTCATGGTGGGTTCGAAATACGAAGCGGGCGGGATTGCCAAGGACGGTGCGAAACTGGTGACCGCGGTCTCGACCGCCGCCGTGCCGAAAGTGACGGTGATCATCGGCGGCTCCTATGGCGCCGGAAATTACGGCATGTGTGGCCGCGCCTTCGGGCCGCGCTTCGTCTGGATGTGGCCGAACGCCCGGATCGCCGTCATGGGCGGGCCACAAGCGGCGGGCGTATTGGCCAATGTCAGGCGCGCCGGCATCGAAGCGCGAGGTGGCACGTGGTCGGTCGAGGACGAGGCCGAGTTCAAGCGGCCGACGCTCGAGCTGTTCGAGCGCCAGTCGGCGCCCCTCTATGCCTCCGCACGGCTCTGGGACGACGGCATCATCGACCCGGAAAAGACCCGCGACGTCGTGGCCCTTTCTCTCCGGGCCGCACTCAACGCGCCGATCGAAGAGACGAAATTCGGCCTGTTCAGGATGTGAGGCGAGCCATGTTCTCGAAGATTCTTATCGCCAACCGTGGTGAAATCGCCGTCCGCATCATCAAGACGGCGAGGCGACTCGGAATCAGAACCGTCGCGGTCTATTCGCGGGCCGACCGCGACGCATTGCATGTCGCGCTCGCCGACGAGGCGGTGTTCCTCGGAGCCGCACCGGCGACCGAAAGCTATCTCGACATCGGCAAGGTCGTCGCGGCAGCGCTTGCCAGCGGCGCCGAAGCGATCCATCCCGGCTATGGGTTCTTGTCGGAAAACCCGGATTTTGTCGATGCAGTGGGGAAGGCAAGCCTTACCTTCATCGGTCCCGACGCCGCCTCGATCCGCGCGATGGGCCTGAAGGACGCCGCCAAACGGCTGATGGAGGAAGCGGGCGTTCCAGTGGTGCCGGGCTATCACGGTGACAATCAGGACGCAGCTTTCCTGAAGCTCGAAGCCGGCAGGATCGGCTACCCCGTGCTGATCAAGGCGTCTGCGGGCGGCGGCGGCAAGGGGATGCGGCGCGTCGACACGGACGATGACTTCGACGCCGCGCTTCAGAGCTGCCGTCGGGAGGCGAAGGCTGCCTTCGGGGATGAACGTGTCCTGATCGAGAAATACATCTCCTCGCCACGCCACATCGAGGTGCAGGTCTTCGGTGACGGGCAGGGCAACGCCGTTCATCTGTTCGAGCGCGACTGTTCGCTGCAACGGCGGCACCAGAAGGTGATCGAGGAAGCGCCAGCGCCAGGTATGACGGATGCCGTGCGGGCTGCGATGGCTGAGGCTGCGGTCGCTGCGGCGAAAGCCGTCGCTTACAAAGGTGCCGGGACAGTCGAGTTCATCGCCGACGGTTCGGGACCGCTCCGCCCGGACGGGTTCTGGTTCATGGAGATGAACACGCGCCTGCAGGTGGAGCATCCCGTGACCGAGATGGTGACCGGCTTCGACCTGGTCGAGTGGCAATTGCGCGTGGCGGCGGGCGAGCCGCTGCCGGTGCTGCAGGACGCGATCCGGCTTCTCGGCCACGCGGCCGAGGCGCGTCTCTATGCCGAGGATCCGGCGAACGGCTTCCTGCCGCAGGCGGGCCGGATCGATCATCTGGAATTTGGAGACGGCGAGGGCGTCCGCGTCGACGCCGGCGTTCGCGCCGGCGATCAGGTCTCACCCTATTACGACCCGATGATCGCCAAGGTGATCACACACGGCAAGTCGCGCGACGAGGCGATCGACCGGCTGAAGAATGCGCTCGACGGCATGCACATTACCGGACTCACCAGCAATCGAGACTTTCTGCGCGCGCTTTGCAGGGACGAGACCTTCCGGCAGGGACGCATGGATACCGGCCTCATCGAGCGGAGCATGGACAGTCTCGTTGCACGGCCCGACGTGCCGGAAGAGGCCATTCTGATCGCGGCGCTTGCGGCCTCCGGCCTCGATCCGAACGGACCGCATTGCGGCTTCAGGCTCTGGGGCGAGGCCAGTCATCGCGTGACCCTGCATGCGGGCGAAGAGGTCATCGAACGGCGGATCGTCCCCCGCGGCGGACGTGTCCGGCTCTCGGCTGGCGGCGAGGAGGTCCTGTTCGAGGAAATCGCCTTCGACGGTCGGACCTTCTCGGCTCGTCTGGTCCGCGAGAACGGCAGCGATCGTGTGCTCGCCCGCCTTGTCGTCGACGTCCATGGCGGCGAGCGACGCATCTCCGTCTTGCTCGACGGCGAGACGTACGCCTTCGAGAGGCCGGACCCGTTGGAAGGCGAGGATGCCGCGCACCACCACTCCGGCGAGATCCTGGCACCGATGACGGGCATCGTCCGCTTCGTCGACGTCGGGGCGGGCGTTGCCGTGAAGGCCGGTGACAGGCTCGTCGTCATGGAGGCGATGAAGATGGAGTATACGCTGAGGAGCCCGCGCGACGGCCACGTCGACGCCGTCTTCTGCACCGAAGGCGGGCAGGCGGAAGGTGGAGCCGTTCTCATCCGGATCACCGAGGAGAGGCTCGATGGCTGAGTTTGTCACGGTCTACGAAGTCGGTCCGCGGGACGGATTGCAGAACGAGAAGGAAATCATTCCGGTCGAGGACAAGGTCGCGTTGGTCGACCATCTCTCCGAGGCCGGCTTCCGCAAGATCGAGGTCACGAGCTTCGTCTCGCCGAAATGGGTGCTGCAACTCGCCGACGCCGCCGAGGTGCTGGCCGGCATCTCGCGCCGGCCGGGCGTCGTCTACAGCGCGCTGACGCCAAACCTCAAGGGGCTGGAGGCGGCGCTCGCCGCAAAGGCCGACGAAGTCGCGATCTTCGCCTCCGCATCCGAAACCTTCAGCCGGAAGAACATCAACTGTTCCATCGCCGAAAGCTTCGAGCGTTTTGCGCCCGTCACGGAGGCGGCGAAGGCGGCCGGCGTTCCGGTGCGCGGCTATGTCTCCTGCGTCGTCGCCTGTCCCTATGAAGGTCCCGTCGCGCCGGAGGCCGTGCGGATGGTCGCCGAGCGCCTGATCGACCTCGGCTGCCACGAAATCTCGCTCGGTGATACGATCGGCGCGGGCACACCGGAGACAATTTCCGTCATGCTGGAGGAGGTCCTGCGGTCGGTGCCGGCCCGCCAACTGGCGGGGCATTTCCATGACACAGGCAATCGCGCGCTCGCCAATGTCGAAACCGCTCTCGGCTACGGGCTGAGGACGTTCGATTCCTCCGTCGGCGGGCTCGGCGGCTGCCCGTACGCGCCGGGCGCCAAGGGCAATGTCGCAACTGGCCCGCTCGTCGAACTGCTCGAAGGCTGCGGGTTTGAAACCGGAATCGACGCGGAGAAACTGAAGCGCGCCGAGGCTTTCATCAAGGGACGTGTTGGGCGTCTTTCCGGGAGGAACGCATGACGGAATTCGAAACGATCCTGATCGAAACTGATGAACGGGGCATCGCTTGCCTGACGCTGAACCGCCCCGACAAGCACAATGCGCTGAACGCCCGGATGATCGGCGAACTCACGAAAGCCGCGGAAATCCTCGGTGCGGATGAAAGCGTCCGTGCCGTCGTGCTCGCCGGCAACGGGGCGAGCTTCTGCGCCGGCGGCGATCTCGGCTGGATGCGGGAGCAGCGGGACAAGGACCGCGCCGGCAAAATGGAAGAGGCCCGGACACTGGCGACGATGCTTGCCAAGCTCAACGCTCTGCCGAAGCCGCTCATAGCCCGGGTCCACGGGAATGCCTTCGGCGGCGGCATCGGCCTGATGGCGGTCTGCGACATCGTGATATCGGTGGACACCGCCCGTTTCGCGCTTACCGAAACCCGCCTCGGGCTCATCCCGGCAACGATCGGCCCCTTCGTCGTTCGCCGCATGGGCGAGGGCTATGCCCGTCAGGTCTTCTTCACGGCCAAACCGTTCGATGCCGCCTTCGCATTGAAATGCGGCCTCGTCTCGACCGTGACAGACGCGGAAACGCTGGATGCCTGCGTGGAGGCCGAAGTCGAGGCGATTCTCACGACGCGGCCGTGCGCCGTCGCGGCGGCAAAGGCGCTCTGCCTCGAACTCGGCGGTGACGACCCCGCCGGTCTCGCCGAGCGAACCGCCTCCCTGCTTGCGGACCGGTGGGAGAGCGCAGAAGCCGCAGAAGGCATCGAGGCCTTTCTCGCGAGACGGTAGGGGATTCGATCCGGCCGCCGGCCGTTTACCGCCACGATGCTCGCGTGCTCTCCTCAAGTATGGCGACGGCGCGACACCAGCCAGCAGAGCCGCCCTTGATTTTGACCGGCAGGCAGGAGACCGTGAAACCCGACGGCGGCAGTTCGTCGAGCCGCGTCAGCTTTTCCATGTGCATGAAAATGCCTTCACGACCTGCCTTGTGACCTTCCCAGATAAGACCTGCGTCCCCGGTTTCGGCGAAGCGTTTTGCCGTGACAGGGAAGGGGGCATCCCACGACCAGGCGTCCGTGCCGGCGATGTGGATACCCTGTGCCATCAGCCAGAGCGTTGCTTCACGGCCGATGCCGCAGCCGCGGCCGAGGAAGTCCGGGCGGCCATAGGCGGCGCCGGCGGCGGTGTTGATCAGCACGATGTCGTAGGGTTGCAGCGCGCGGCCCGTGGCCTTCACGGCAGCCTCCATGTCGGCGGCGGTCGCCACATGGCCATCGGGAAGCTCGCGCAGATCAAGTTTTACGCCCGGTCGGATGCACCAGTCCAGCGGCACCTCGTCGATGGTCCAGGCACGCTCGCCGTTGTTCATGGTGGAGGCGAAGTGCCAGGGCGCATCCAGGTGCGTGCCGGCATGGGCGGTCAAATTCAACTGTTCGACCGCCCAGCCCTCGCCGCCCGGAACGTCGGCGATATCGAGGCCGGGGAAGAAACGGAGCACTTCGTCCGAGCCCTCCGCATGGTTGGTGTAGCTGATCCTTGGACCGAGTCCCGGTGGGTCGGCGGGAATGTCGTTCTCGATGGCCACCGAGAGGTCGATAATCTTCATGAGTCAGTCTCCTGAGAGTGCGGCTTTCGCCAGCGTGTCGAGATTGGCGTCGGCGCGGAAGCCGAGGGCGAGCGCCGGCGTGGCGTCGAGCGGCGGCATGGCGCCGAAGATACGTCGCAGGTTGTCGTCATCGCCCCAGCGGATACGGGCCTGTTTGCCTGTGAGGCGGCAGATCGCGTCACAGACCTCGTTCAGATCGGCATGCAGGACCGGCGGTTGGACGGCGGTCTGAATGGGGTCGGCGAGCCGTGCGGCGTGCAACAGGGTGGAGACGGCCGCTTTCCTCGACATCCACCAGCAGGTGCTGGCCGCGGGGATGGGACAGTCATAGGTCTCGCCTGCCGCGATGCGGTGGAAGATCTGGCTCATGAACGCCGATCCGTGTCCGCTCTCGCCGATCGGTCGGGCGACGATGCCGGGAAAGCGCAGGCTTATCGCCGAGAGCGTCCCGCGCCGTGTCATGTCGGACAGCAGGATCTCCATCATCAGCTTGTGAGCGCCGTAGGTGAGAAGCGGCGCCGGCCGCGTTTCCGCCGTCACCGGGCGCTCATCCAGGTCGCCGTATACGGCGATCGACGAGGCAAAGACGAAGCGGGCGCCGGGGCGGTTCGCCGCCACTGCGCGCGCCAGAGCCACGGGCGCCAGCAGATTGACGTGGTGGCCAAGATCCTGTTCCCGCTCGGCCAGACCGCCCGGAACGCTTGCCAGGTGAAAGACGAGATCGAAACCCGGCTCCAGCAGGTCCCTGAGAAAATCCTGGTCGCCCAGATCGCCGGCGACCGCTTCCGAACCGGACGGAGCCGGTCCGGCAAAGGCCCGGTCGGTCAAGACCAGCCGCCGGGCCGCCGGATATGCGGTCGCAAGCGCGGCGGTCAGACCCCGTCCCAGAAAGCCGTCGGCGCCGGTGACCAGAATACGCATCAGGTCCGCACCACGCTCTGGTCGATCACCCCGAAGGGGGCTGAGCCATCCGGCAGACGCGCCTCCATCCGCACGCGATCGCCCCAGGTGAGGAACGGCGCGCGCGCGGCGCCCTGATCGAGAAGCTCGATCACGCGGATTTCCGATATGCAGGACGAGCCTGCATCCCGATCCGCATTGGAAACCGTGCCCGAGCCGACGATCGTGCCGGCCGAAAGCCTGCGGGTGCGGGCGCAATGGGCGATCAGTTGGCCGAAGGAGAAATGCATCTCGTCGCCACGGGCGCGTCCGACCTCACGGCCGTTGATCTCGACATGCAGCGGGAGGTTGACGCGTCCCTTCGCCCAGTGCGGGCCGAGCTCATCCGGCGTGATCGCTAAGGGCGCGAAGGCGGTGGAGGGCTTCGCCTGCAGGAAGCCGAACCCGGCGCGCATTTCGCGGGGACCAAGCGCGCGCAGCGACCAGTCGTTGATCTGCACCAGCAGGCGTATATGGGCTTCCGCCTGCTCAGCCGCCGTCCCCATCGGCACATCCGAGAGCACGACGCCGAATTCGCCTTCCACGTCGATCAACAGCGCGTCGTCGGGGAACTCGACATCGGCAAGCGGACCACGAAAGTCGTCACTGGCGCCCTGATAGATCAGCGGGATCGTCTCGAAGTCCGGACTGGGCGGATTGTCGAAGGCCTTGTCCATCAGCCGCCCGTGATTGAGAAACGCCGACGCATCCAGCCATTGCGGCGCGCGCGGCAGGGGAGCCAGGCAACGTTGCGGCTCGAAACGGGTCGCAAATGGTTCCTCGCCCGCGTTCAGCCGATCATAGAGGCTGGCGAGGCGCGGAGAAACGGCATCCCAGTCTTCGATGGCGGAGAGCAGGGAGGCCGAAATGCCGGTTGCCGGCATTGCCAGCGTCAGATCGCGCGAGACGACCCACAATTGGCCGTCGCGGCTTCCGTCATGGTAGGTTGCGAACTTCATGGGGACCTCATTGGTGCCGTTCGAGGCGTGCTAGGCCTTCGTGGAATTGCGCTTCATCGCCCGGCGAGGCTCGCGGCGAGGGCGGGATCGTAAGTGCCGGAGACGAGGACGAAGAGCATTCGGCACATCCTGCCGGATCGGTTGGCCCAGGCATGGTTGGTGCCGCGCTGGATGACCACGGACCCGGGCTTCAGAAGGGCCTCGCCATCGTCGAGCACCAGGGTCATTTCACCCTCGATGACGATGCCGTAGTCGATCGACTCCGTCCGGTGCATCAGCGGATGCGGAGAGCTCTCCTTGACAGTCGAGGCGGCCTTGTCGCCGATCTGCTCGAACGCCTCGCCCATCCGCCCGGCCCCCGACTTCAGGAAATCCTCGGTGTCCGGTGGAATGTCGACGAAGCGAATGCGGGTGCCGCCGGGAGGCGGGGGCAGCACGAGCGAACCAAGTGTCGGATCGTCTCCGTTGGTCACGCGCGCGGGGCTTTCCGCCGTCGACCAGACCTCATGAAACGTGGTCCCGGGGATCGCCGTGATCTCCACGACGGTCGGCAGCGGTCCGACCTCGGTCAGAATGGAGCGCCCGTCCTGGCTGTGTCCGGTCACGACGCGGGTGATGGGGGGGAAGTCTGTCATGCGCTTTTCGCCTTGGTGAAGAAGCCGATGGAGATGATGCCCACCACGACGGCGGCGACGCCGAGTGCCGAGTAGCCGAGGTTCTGGCCGAGTGCTCCGCCGACGATCGGCCCGAGTGCCGCGCCGACCATCAGCATCGCCGGCGTGGCGGCAACCGCGCGCCCGGTCGGATCGAGCTTGGCCAGTCGCCCGAAAGCGAAAGTGTGGGTGAATATCTGGATGGACACGAACACCGCCGCCGCAGGCGCCCAGAGGGTGAAGATCGTCGCCGATGTGACGATGACCGCGAGAACGGCCTGAACCGCAGGTCCGATCTGGGTGACCAGTGTCGCCGAAACGCGCGTTTGAAGGAACGCCGCCAACGGCGACGGCAGGATGAAGTTGACGAAGCCCAGCGCGATCAGGACGGCGAGAACGCTATCGGGTGAGAAGCCGCGCGTCTTGCCGATGACTTCGACGAAGGAAAACACCATCGCCTGGTTGAAGGTCATGATGCTGATACCGAAGATGGTGAGCCAGGTCGCGCGGCTGAAAGGCCGCCTTTGATGTTCGGCGCCGCTCACGGGGTTGCGGAACAGCAGCGCGGAACTGATGGTGGCGACCGCCATGATCCCGGCGAAAACCTGAAACAGGACCGGGCCGCCACGGGCGATCAGCAACTGTGGAATGACGGCAAGCAGAATGATGGCGAGCAAGCCAAGCGCAATGCCGGCCAGCGCGATTAGGCGATGCGGATTGGCGGCGTGTCCCATTGTCCCGTGCACCATGGAGAGCGCAACGCCGACCGACAGGCCCGCGACGAGGTGGAGCAGGGCGAGCGGTATGAAGCCGGCCTGTGTGGACGCGAGCAGGAAAGCCGCTGCGGCCACGCCGAAGCCCAAGGTCGCGGCCAGTCTCTGGTTCATCCTGTTGAAGCGTGGGGCGACCAAGGCGCTGGCGACGACCGCGCCGACGAGGAACAGGGTTGCCAGCGCGCCCGCCTGCTGCGGGCTGAAGCCGTAACGCTCGACCAGCGCGCCGACCCAGACGGGCAGCGCGATGAGATCCAGCATCCCCGAGAAGTGGCCGATGATGAGGGCGGTTACCCCGGCCACTCCGAACTTTTGTCCTGACATTCGTGCTCCTCCAGCAAAATTGAACGGCGGCAATCGGCGCGCGATCTCCCAAATCGCCGCACCGCCGCGACTTTTTTCAGATGGCTTCCGCCAGCGTTTTCATGGAAGCCTGCATGATTGCGGCATGCGCGTCGCGGCTGCCGCCATGGATCTCGATGTCGGCCAACTGGCCGGAATTCTCGACCACCATCCGGCAGCGCTCCCAGCGTCTCGCTTCGAACGCGGCAAGGGCGGAGCCGACATCGGCGCCTTGGCCAAGCTCTTCGGCCAGCACCATCGCGTCCTCGATACCGATGCAGGCGCCGGCCGCCAGATGCGGTGTCGTGGCATGCACGGCATCGCCGATCAGCACCACGCGGCCCTTGAACCAGGGCCGTGGCAACAGCATCTGCTCGAGCGGGCGGTAGATGATCTGATGTTCGGAGGACAGTTCCGACGCAATCCTGCGGATGATCGGGGAGGGGAAGCGCTCCAGCAGGCCCCGCAAGTTTTCAACCAGCACCTCCGGCGGAACGAAGTCGTTGGTGGGGCGATCTTCGGTCAGGAACAGGTAGGCCTGGTCCTTGTTGACGCCGTTCAATCCCACCTTGAGCTTCGGGCCCATCCACATGGTGACGGTATCGATGCCCTCGGGCCTCGGGAGCACGGCGCGCCAGACCGACTGGCCGATGAAGCGCGGTTTGGGAGCCTCGGGAAAGATCTTGGAACGGACGGCGGAGTAGAGGCCGTCCGCGCCGACGACGAGATCGTACGTATCCGAACTGCCGTCACCGAAACTAACACGCACTCCGTCTTCGCCCTGCATGATATCGGTGAACGTTAGCCCCAAGCGAACCTTGGTGGAGGAGGAGCGCACGGCTTCGGAAAGGATCTTGGCGAGCGCCGGACGCATGATGCCGCCGCCGCCGGGGATGTCGGCGCCGGCCACGCGCGGGGTCGGCAGCGTCACAAGCACGGAGTCGTCCGGCCCGCGCAGTTGCACGCCGTCGCTGACGAAGCCTTCCTCGAGAAACCGGTCGATCAGGCCAAGATCCCGCAGCACCCGGAGCGTCGAGCCGTGCAGGCTGATGCCGGCGCCATAGGAGCGCCACCCTGCGTCGATCTCGACGAGATCCACCTCAAACCCCTGGCGGGACAATTGCAGCGCCGCGGTCATGCCGGCGAAGCCGCCGCCGATGACAAGCACTTTGATATTTGAATTCATGTGGTTTCCTCCTCTGCGGGCGCGGCGACGAAAATCTCCCCCTCGTCGCTCACGGCAATGTCTACGGCTGTCAGCTTTTGTCCCAGGCAAGGTCCAAGAACGCATTCACCGGTATCGATTTCGAAAAGCGCGCCATGCGAGTGGCACGTCAGATGGGTCTTTTCGCCATTCAGGTAGGCGTCGGTCTTCCATGCCATCGGCGTGCCGGTGGAATAGTGCGGGCAGGCATCAAGCCAGGCGTACAGAACGCCCCGGCGCCGGGTCAGGACGATCTTCCGGCGCGCTCCATCAAAGGGGCCAAAGCCCTTCGCCTCGGCCTCGCCGATCTCGTCAGACCGGCACACATAGTGGAGTTTTCGTGTGGCGCTCTGCATATGTCAGCGCTTCGCGCCGGGCGGAGGGCCGCCGCCGGGAGCCCATTTCTCTCGATATTCGAAGAGGACGATCTGGGAGGCCTCGGCTCCGTTCGGGGCTTCGCGCGCGACCCAGGTGTCGTCGTGCTTGTCCATGTCGGCGTCGTATTCGAAGTGACAGCCGAGCGGACTGTTGAAGTACCAGAACCAGTTCGAACCGAACTTGTGCCGGCCGGGGCCCCAGAAACTCTGATAGCCCTTCTTCACGAAGCGCGTACCCGCCACCATCAGCTCGGTCGGGCCGCCCATGTGGAAGGCGAGGTGCTCGCACCCCTTCATGTATTCAGGCGTGCGGATGAAGAAGAGCGTGTGATGGTCGTCGTTCGCCTTCGGCCGCAGGAAGGGACCGGCACCGGTCAGGATGTCGGTGATCACGAAGCCGAGGTGGTCGCAGTAGAACCGGGTCGCGATCTCGATGTCGGGAACGAACAGCACGACATGGCTGAGCGAGCGCGGCAGCGCCGGCATTTCTTCCCAGACGCCGATTTCGTTCGGCTTGCGTTGCGCCGGTGCGCCCGGCGCATTGATCTTTTCCGCTGGCATGACGAGTTCGCGGCGGATCGTGACCTGGAACCTCAGCTCGAAGCCATGGTCATCCTTCAGTTCGATCGAGCCGTCGGACAGGCGCGCCACCCGGCGGTCCTTGGAAAGCTCCGTTTCGATCGCGTCGAGATCCTCGGCGGAGCGCACGCCATAGACCTGCTGACGCAGCATGTTCGACGTCGGCAGCGGCGGAGGCAGCGACGGATCGGACTTGTGGCGGATGATGATGCCTGTACCGTCCAGCGTCTCGAACAGGCCGCCGGCAGGGGTAACGTCCGTCGGCTTCAGGCCGAAGGCGGTCAGGTATTCACAACAGGCAGCGACATCGTCGACGCCGAAGACGAGATAATCAGGCCCGATGATGTTCATGGGACATTCCTTTCTATTCCGAAGTCTTGATCAGCCTGCGTGGAGAACATGTTCGCGGGCAATCGCCAGGCAGTAACGTGTGTCGGAGGGAGCGAACGCCGGGGCGGCGTCGCGGCAGGCCTGCGCGAAGGCAAGCCCGGCGGCCTCGTCCGGCAGCCAGAATTCGTCGACGGCCTCGACCGGCCCCGGAAACAGCGGCAGGTTGCGACACTGGCCGAAGAGGCCGAAATCCGCGCCATTGGCGGCATCGGGCACTGTTTTCACGTCCGGTGCATTGTTGAACCAGAACAGGAAGACTTTCACGGCGCCGTCCCGAGGGCCCGGCGGCAGGATCAGCTCTTCGGTGACCGGAAGGCCGAGTACGGAGGTTTCATCCACCATCTTGGGTTCGTCCGGCTGCAGCTGCTCGAGATAAAAGGGCGTCTCGCGCGAGGAATTCGCCGCCGCCATGTCCGGAAACCAGACCTCGGTGACAAAATCCAGGCCGAGCGAGAGGGCCTTGGGCTGCCCGTCACCGCCGAAATAAATGCCGTCGAAGATATGGTTCTGAACGTAGCGACGCGGCGCCTGGGACGGTTCGCGGGCGATATAGTCCAGCACCAGCCTGCCGTGATGGTCCTTCATGTGCGCACGGTTTTCGCCAAGCGTCTGCCCGAGACGCCGCCGTCCGCAGATCATTGTCTTGATCGTCATGCTGCTTGCTCCGCGACCGTGCGTCCGCCGAGGGTTTCCGCGACCCAGTCGGCGATATAGGCGCCGGCATTGGCGGAATTGTCGAAGCTCGAATGCTGCACGCCGCCGGTGCGTTCATCGAAGATCTTCAGTTCGCGCCTCGGGCTGTTGACCAGCTGATCGTAGGTGGCATGCGCCCACTGAAGGGGGATCTGGCTGTCCTTCTCGCCATGGGTCACGAGGAAGGGCACGCGGATCCGGTCGAGGATGCCGTTCAGATGAACGTTTTCGGCGATCTGCATGAATTCGTCCATGTCCTTGGCGCCCCAGACCCACATGACGTGGCTCCAGTAGTGGGGGACCGGGAAGTTGCCCTCGCGGGCAAGGCGCTTCTTCTGCACGTCGCGCCAGTCGTGGTTGGCACCCCAGACAACACCGCAGGCAAACCGCGGTTCGAAGGCGACCGCACGCGGACAGTAGTAGCCGCCGAGCGACACGCCTTCCATGCCGATGCGCCTGGGGTCAACGTCCGGCCGGCCCTCCAGCCAATCGACGACGCGGCTGGCCCAGTGCTCGCTGTCGAAGCGGGCGGTGAGCCCCTGCAGGCGAAGCGCTTCGCCGGTACCCGGCTGGTCTACGATCAGCGAGGCCACGCCCCGCTTGGCGAGCCAGCCCGGCAGGCCGACGAGGAATTTCATCTCCTTGGTGCTGTCGAGGCCGTTGACCTGGACCAGCAGCGGTGCGGGGCCCTCGACGCCTTCGGCGGGCACGTAGAGCGCCGAAAGATGCGTTCCCTCGTAGGGGATGTCCACCCGGCGACAGGGCGAGCCGGACAGCGCCAGACCTTTCTCGAAGGTGGCAAGAAAGCGCTCGTAGAGAGCCACGCGACCTTCCGAACCATGTGCCAGCAGGCGCTCGGCGGTCAGCATGTAGTTCCCGGCGCGGATCAGCTTGTCGCCGGCCGAAATCAGCCGACCCTTGGCTTCGTCCTCGTCCGCAAGGGAAACCAGCTTGTCCGCCATATGAATCCATGTTTCGCGGAACGCCTGCGTTCCGGCCGCATCCGGCGCCTTGGCTGCGTCCTGCAGCGGGGCGCACATTTCCTCGATCTCTCCCATCCGGGCGCCCATCTCGATCGACAGATTGACCGAGAGGTTCCAGACGTAGTTGGTCGGAAAATACTTGAACATTAGGTCTCCTCGAGGTCGCCGCGAGCGGCGCAGATTTCATCGGGAGGAGATTGGGCTGACGGCATGGCTCAACCGGCCACATGACATCATCTCCTCCCGAGGCGAGACTTAACGAAAATCAATCTGTTTACAAAATTGCTTTGATGAATGATTTATATTTACGCTGTGAATATCTGGGAGGACACTCATGCGGTTCAAGAACCTCGATCTGAACCTGCTGGCCGCGCTCGATACGCTGATCCGTATCCGCAACGTCAGCCGTGCGGCCGAGGAAATGTTCATCACACAGTCGGCGATGAGCAATGCGCTCGGGCGGCTGCGGGACTATTTCGACGATCCGCTTCTCATCCAGGTCGGGCGATCCATGGAATTGTCGCCATTGGCCGCATCGCTCGAACAGCCGGTGCGCGACATCATCGTCCGGATCGAGGCCGCGGTCGTTTCAACCCCGTCGTTCTCACCTGAGGAATCGAACCGGAGCTTCAGCTTCATCGTGTCGGACTACACCGTCCTAACGATCATGCCGGCGTTTCTCCAGCGCCTGGAGAAACTGGCGCCCGCCATCCAGATCCAATTCAAGCCGCAACAGAACTATCCGCACCTTCTGCTGGAACGTGGTGAGGCCGACCTGCTGATCGCGCCCACCGTATTCTGTTCCACCAATCATCCGATGGAGACGCTGCTTGAGGACCGGCTTTGCTGCGTCGTCGATGCGGACGGGCCGTTCTCCTCCGGCGTGATGTCGCAGGCCGACTTTCTGTCCGCCGGCCATGTCGTGATGCAACCGCCCAATGGCGGGGAAAGCTTCGCCCAGCGGGCCTTCGATCGCGTCGGTATCAAGCTCAGGATCGAGGTAACCACCTATTTCTTCTCGTCGCTGCCCTTGCTCGTTCGGGGCAGCCGGCGGGTCGGGCTGGTCCAGCGGAGTCTGGCGCAGGTCTTGGTGAAGCTCGGCGGTGTCAAGATCGTGGAGCCGCCGTTTCCGCTGCCCGCGCTGCAGCAGTCGCTTCAGTGGCACAGTTATCGGACACGCGATCCGGCCCTCTCGTGGATCCGCGAGCAGATCCACGAGACGGTCCGCGCGATTGCTGAGAGTGGCGAGGTCGAAGGCATAGATCTTGCGACATGATGAATATGCCTGAGCCGGGTATTTATTCTGCGAATAGCTCGTATTGCCAATGACCATTTTACATTCGTCAAGTGCCGGCTTAGTCCGGATTTCGGGTGGTATCGGGTTTCCCTAGAGAATCTCGATGCACCGGTGGCGAGGAGGCCGCCGAGGGGGAAGGACAGCAGACAATCTGGATGACCAGACTCGCTTACCGCGAGGATGACGTCGTGCGCGCGTTTGCGACCCGGAGCCTCTTCGCGCGGGTATCGTTGTCGTTGTTCATGTGAGGAGGATGGATAATGAAATTCAGGAAATTCGGGCTTGCCGCGGCGCTATCGGCAACGACGCTCTGTCAGGCGCAGGCTGCCGAGAACGGCAACACGCAGTATTCGCCGGGTTCACCGCAATTCTTCGCTGCGGGCATTCCACCCTACCCCGGTCTCTATTTTCTTTCCCAGACCAACTATTTCACCGCCGACCGGACCAACGACTCGAACGGCGACAAGGTGCCGATCGACTTCGAGGTCAAGGCGCTGGCGGAAACCTTCCGCTTCCTCTACGTGAGTGACATCGAAATCGGCGGCGCCCAGCTCTGGGGACAACTCGTCGTTCCGGTCGTTCATCTCGACATGTCGCTGCCATTCGGCCAGGACACCACGCTCGGCCTCGCCGACATCACCACCTCCGTGGGACTCGCCTGGCACCCGGATCGCAACAACACGTTCGTCGTGGGTGTCGACGTGGCAATGCCAACCGGCAAGTACGACGTCTCCGAGATCGCCAATATCGGCACCAACCACTGGTCCGTTCAGCCGACCGTCGGCTACCACTATTCGGATCCGCAGGGCCTGGAACTCGGCGCCACGGCCCGCCTGATCTTCAACACGGAAAATACCGAAACCAACTACACGTCCGGTACGGAATTCGTCCTGGATTACGCGGTCGGCTGGAACTTCGACAAGTGGCGCATTGGCGCTGTGGGCTACTATCTCGAGCAGCTCTCGGATGACGACGGCCCGGCGGTTGCCGCAGACGGACATCGCGGCAAAGGTTTTGCCATCGGTCCGTCGCTAACCTATTCTTTCAATCCGGGTTTGCAGCTCAGCGCCTCCTGGCAGCACGACGTTCTCGCGGAGAATCGAGCTCAAGGTGACGCTGTCTGGGTCAACTTTGCCACCAAGTTTTAGGCTCGAGCACCTCTCGGAGGGGCATGGCCCCTCCGAGAGGTGAGAGGGAGGCTGCACGCGGAGAGCCGCAGGCGAGCTTCGACAATGCATCAGCGCGCCAGCATCGAGCGAGGATCACAGCGGAGAAGCCGCGCGAACGGGCGAGTGCGATCGGCTCGCTCGGCGTGGTGGCCGGGGCGACGTTCTTCCGCTTCCAGTCCAAGCACTCCGTCGGCGCGATGATCATGCAGGCCGCTGGCTTTGCCATTCTCTATACGCAGTCGTCGCTGACCGGCGGCATTATCGGCATGGTTCGTCAACAATGTCGGGTGCGGGATCTCGCTGCCGCTCGTGCTCGCCTTCACCATGAGCAAGCTGCCGGGCGGCTATCGTGGCCGGGCCTCGGGCATTTGGACGTCGATGTTCTTCATCGGCCAGTTCGTCTGCCCGCTCTGGGTTGCCGCCGTCTCCACGCTTGGCGGTGGTATGGTTGCCGCGATGGCCTTCTTCGCCGGGTTCACCGCAGTCGGTGGGCTGCTTCTTTTGACGGGCTCGGTGCTACAATCGCTTCCAGTTCGGATTGACCGGGAACATCCGCTGGCAGATCGAGGACGACGAAGGTTCGCCGGCTGTGCCGGCGACTGACGGGCAGAGGCATAAATCCATCCGGCTCGGTCCTATCCTGGCGGTCGATTTCTCCGAGCATCGCACCACCGTGACGCTGAAATATCTGACCGACGTCTACAGCCGCAGCGCTTTCGACGGCGACTATCTGCAGCTCAGCTTCATTCGAAAGATCTGGTAGCGCGGGCGGACGCCGATCGCATCTTCCCGCTTCTGGACGCGCGCCCGATCGGCCCCGGGCGCGCGGTTTGTTTCGGGGAAGTGGCGGCGGCCCTGCGCAACCCGTGAAGTCGAGCCTGCCCTTACGTGGCCGGAGGGCACAGGGCCGCAAGTGCGACGTCGATGCGAATTTGGAGCTGCCGCATGAGCGTGTCCTGATCCATATCGAGAATGAGCGCCTGGAGATGCAACTGCCCGAGAATGGCGCCCAGGAATACGTCCACGAGCAGTTTCTTCCGCTCCATGTCGGCGGCGTCGGAGAGCAGGTTTGTCGGCTGGAGCCGCTCGACCATAAGCGTTTGTGCCCTGTCCATGCATTCGCGGTAGAAGAGATCGGCCAGATCTGGCGACTTGCGTGCTTCCGAGATGACGAGGCGCGTCAGCGCCAGCTGGCGCGGCGAAAGGATGAAGGCGGCGAGGCCGATCAGCAGCTTGCGCAGCCTGTCGCGCGGATCAGCCGCCTCGTCGGGGCTCGCCACCCAGGCATCGACGGGATCGTGGCTCTGGATCAAGGCGCGGAACAGCGCCGGCTTGTCGGGAAACAGCTTGTAGACCGATTTCTTGGCCATGCCGCAGGCGCGCGCAATCTCTTCCATGGTGGCGTCGCCATAGCCGAGGGAGGCGAAGACCTCCTCTGCCGCCTGCAGGATCAACTCCCGACGCTTGGTTTCATCCAGAACCGGCGGTCGGCCGGGAGAAGCGACGGAATTCGACATGGCGCAGCAATTCCCTGTTGACATTTGGAAACGAATGCGTTTCCAATTAAATTTAGGAAACGATATCGTTTCTATACCTCACTTGGCGACAAAGGAATACCCCATGGAAAAAGGCGCATCCCGGATTGGCATCGCTCTCGGCCTGATGTGCGGTGTCGGGCCAATGGCAACTGACATGTATCTCGGCGCAATGCCTGACATCGCCACCTCGCTGAACGGCTCGGCGGCGGGCGTCCAGATGAGTGTCATGGCCTTTTTCCTGGGCTTTACCGTCGGGCAATTGTTCTACGGCCCGATCTCGGACCGGACGGGCCGCAAGCCGATGATCTATCTGGCGCTGGCGATCTTCGTCGTCGCGTCGATCGGCTGCATCTTCGCGGGCGATGTCCGGCAATTGCTGGCATGGCGCTTGCTGCAGGGTATCGGCGGTTCGATCGGCATGGTGATGGCGGCGGCCGTGATCCGCGATCTCTACACCGGAGTGCAGGCCGCCAGGCTGATGTCGGTCGTGGTGCTCATCAACGGCGTCGCGCCGATCGTGGCGCCGCTTGTCGGCAGCATGCTGCTGGGCGTCGGGTCCTGGCGGCTTATCTTCATGGTGCTGGCATGTTTCGGCCTGTTGGCCGCCGTGGTCGCCTGGACCATGCTCCCGGAAACCCGCATGCGCGAGCTGCGGGAGACGAGCAGGCCGGGCGACGCCTTGAAATGGTATGTGCATCTCGTGCTGCGCCGGGATTTCATTCCCTACGCCGGCACGCTCGCGCTCGCCCAGGGCGGCTTCTTTGCCTATATTGCCGGGTCTTCGTTCATTTTCATCGATCTCTATGGCCTGTCACCCATGGCCTACTCGCTCGTCTTCAGCCTGAACGCCCTCGGTCTTGGAGCAGGGGCGCAAATCGCCACGCGGCAGGTCTCCCGTTTCGGCCTGCGGGCGATCGCTCGTGCCTCGACCGGCATCTATGCCGCCGCCGCGATCCTGTTGCTGGCGATCCAGCTTGCCGGCGCCGGCGGCGTCGTTCCGACCTCGATCCTGCTGTTCCTCATGATCTCGTCGCTTGGCGGCATCATGCCGACCTGCAACGTGCTGAGCCTCGAGGGTCACGGCGCGATCTCCGGCGTCGCGGCGGCTCTGATGGGTGCGCTCGGCTTCGGCGCGGGCGCGCTGGCCAGCCTGCTGCTCGGTGTCTTCGAGGACGGTACCGCGACTCCGATGATCGCGATGATCGCGGTTTGTGCGGCGGCGGCGGCCCTGACCAGCCACCTGGCCTTTCCGCGCCTCAAGGAACAGCTTCAGCCGGCCGGTTCGTGACGGTTGTCGCTTCTACATAGAGTATCCGGCCAGTCTCGGAGTCGAACAGAATGGCCCCATAGCATTGGCCGGAATTCTCAAAGCCGTCGCCTGCGACAGAACGTGCGGCAGAAGGTCGGGACCT
This sequence comes from Ciceribacter lividus, assembly GCF_003337715.1. Taxonomy (GTDB): domain Bacteria; phylum Pseudomonadota; class Alphaproteobacteria; order Rhizobiales; family Rhizobiaceae; genus Allorhizobium; species Allorhizobium lividum. The sequence goes on along the minus strand of NZ_QPIX01000006.1, from coordinate 164,897 downwards.
CGCGCCTGCCACATCAGGCTGTCACTCTTCGTCTGCGATCGGGTTTCTTAGGACGCCCAGCTTTTCGATTTCGACCTCGACGACATCCCCCGGCTTCATCCAGAGAGGTGGGTTGCGTTTCGCTCCGACGCCCCCCGGTGTCCCCGTAGCAATGACATCACCGACCTCCAGTCGCGTAAACGTCGAGCAGTATTCGATCTGTCGGGCTACGTCGAAGATCATCTGATCGAAAGTAGCATCCTGGACGACCGTACCGTTCAGGCGCGTCTGCATGTCGAATTGCATCGCAGGGTCGGTTTATGGGCGCGGCTCACCGGCGCGTTTCCCGCCTGGTTCGACGAAGGGATCGCTGTTCTCGTTTCCGCCGACCAGCGATATATGAGGTCCGCACCGACCGCTTCGGAACCATGTGTGCGTGACTCCGAGAGACCGTTGCCCACCACGCCCTTTGAATGGACTTCCAAAGCCGGCAAGGATTCAATGCTGTAATGCAGATGCGGTGTGTCGTGTGCTGCACTGGATGGATGCGAATGGCGGCAGGGATGGCTTCTTGAGCGCTATCGATGCCGCTGACGATGGTACTGCCTTTGACCCGAATCACGCTCTTCGTGGTCGAGGTGTGTCTTAGTAGCCGGACCTTGTCCGTTCGTGCTGCAGGGCGGTCGCGTTTTGCCGGTTATGAGACCAGCGAGGGATGAGGCGTGACGAGGTTTGCGCGCAGGACACTCGGGCTGACGCCCAGCTTCTGTCGAAACACGGTCGTGAAGTGCGCATGGGAGGAAAAGCCGGCCGCCAGTGCAACCGCGCTCAGGTCCTCCGCCCCGGCGGCAATCAGCGCCCGGGCCCGCGCGATCTTTCGATCAAGAATATAGGCATGAGGTGAGCGGCCGGTCGCTTGCCTGAAGGCCCGGGAAAAGAATCCGGCGGAAAGGCCGAGTTCGTCAGCGAGATCCTGCACCGTCAGCGTTAGGTCGAGACGGGCCTCGATGATCTCGTCGACCCGCCGCAGACGCTGCGCAGTCATCCATCGTGCACTGTCCGCCGGGGCTTGGCGACCACGTATCTGCACATGGAGGCGCTCGATGAGGAAGCCCATAAGAGCTTCGAAATGCAGCAGGTCGGCGGCGGGGAAGGCAAGTAGCAAGCGCCTTGTCCCGTGCGCGGCCGCAATAGCAGGTGGATCCATGCGGTCGCTGAAGGGAAAACCGCCGGCTCCGTCGAGATCGAAGCCCGTCACGGCGAGGTACTCTCCGCCCGCAGGCGACCGTGAGTAGACGTCGCAGCCCTCCGGCACATAGGCAAGACCATTCGGTGTCGCGCGAAACGGCCGGATGCGATCGCCGGCATAGGCATGCACGCCCTCCTGACTGTCGAAGGCAAAGCCGAGCAGAGCGCGTTCCGCCGTGTAGCGGGCTTCGTAAGCTTGGCGCGGCAGCAGCTCCGCCGTCCAGCGTCCGACCGTTACCCGCCGCGTTGGCTCAGGCTTCAAAGCCACGGTTCCTCCCATACGCTCATCCACTCTTCGGACCAGGTTCAGACGACCTTTTACGTCAGGAATCTGAAAGCGTCACGCATCTTGGCATGCCAGTTTCGTGACCAGCAACATAAGACGGAGCGAGGCATGAAGCAGTTTACCCGCAAGGACATCGAAGAGGCGGCCGCGCTTGTCTATCGGCATATGCTGCCCACGCCGCAATATGTGTGGCCGCAGCTTTCAGGCGAGGTCGGGGCGACCGTCTGGGTGAAGCACGAAAACCACACGCCGGCAGGCGCGTTCAAGGTTCGCGGCGGTATTACCTTCATGGACTGGCTCTGCCGCGCATTGCCGGAGACCCGAGGGATCGTCACTGCGACGCGCGGTAATCACGGTCAGAGCCAGGCACGCGCCGCAAGGGCATGCGGCCTCGAAGCGCGGATCGTCGTCCCGCGCGGCAATTCCGTTGAAAAGAATGCTGCCATGCGTGCCTGGGGTGGTGAGGTCATCGAGTTCGGAGAGGATTTCGACGAGGCGCGAATCGAAGCGCGGCGCCTCGCCGCCGAGACCGGCTTCTTCCTTGTGCCGCCTTTCCATGAAGAAATCGTCCGTGGTGTCGCGACCTACGCTTTGGAGTTCTTCACGGCGGTGCCCGACCTCGATGCGGTTTATGTGCCGATCGGCTGCGGTTCCGGCATCTGCGGCGTCATCGCCGCGCGCGATGCGCTCGGCCTCGAGACCGAGGTCATCGGCGTGGTCTCCGCGCCCGCGCCCGCCGCGAAGCTTTCCTTCGAGGCGGGACGGCTGATCGAGACGGAAACGGCGCGGACATTCGCCGACGGCATGGCCGTTCGCGTGCCCGTGGAGGATGCCTTTGCAATCTACGCGAGGGGCGCGTCCCGCATCGTCGCCGTCACCGACGACGAAGTGGCCGACGCGATGCGCGTCCTCTATCGCACCACCCACAACGTCGCCGAGGGGGCGGGCGCCGCGTCGCTCGCGGCCCTTCTCCAGGAGCGCAACGCCATGCGCGGCAGGAGGGTCGGCATCATCCTCAGCGGCGCCAATGTGGATGCCGAGGTGTTCCGGACGGTTCTGGCCGGGGAGACGCCGCGCGTCGTGTAAGCCTTCGTCACTTCAACGGAACGGCGAGCCCGCGCTTCAAGGTCTTCAGGACGACATGGGTGGTGAACTTGCGGACATTCGGGTTCTCGTTCACCAGCCGCTCGGCGAGCGTGTCGAAATCGTCGATCGATCCACAGACGACGACAAGCGTGTAGTCGCCGCGGCCGGTGATGCACCAGGCTTCCTGGACCTCCGGCGTCTTCGCGATCCACTGATGCAGGTTGACCATCAGCTCCGGCCTGTCCCGCTCGAGTTCGAGCTCGACGAGCAGGGTGACGCCGAGCCCCACCTTCTTCGGGTCGATGATCGAAACGTCACCAAGAATGACTTTCTGCTCTCGCAACCGCTGCAGACGCCGCTGCGCCGAGGACGGCGAAAGACCGGTGCGGGCCGCGATGTCCTCGATGGTCGCGCGGGCATCCTCCTGCAGGATCGCCAGGATTTCCCGGTCGACGGCGGTGACATTTTCGGGTGATCCGTTCGAACCTGCACGCCTTCTGGGTAAACTATCCATTTCTACGACTTCATTTGATGAATTTTCCCGTCTCCGACAGCTATGCTGCCCCCATGACTGATTTGCAACATCTTCCCAGCATCGACGGTATCCTCTCTGCCTATGATGCGATCGATCCGCTCTTTCTCGACACGCCGCTCGTCCGGCATGCCGCGGCCGATGCCGAACTCCGGTTCGCGCTTCACGCCAAGGTGGAAACGCTGAACCCGATCCGCGCCTTCAAGGGGCGCGGAACCGATTGGCTTCTCCAGACGATGCCTTCCACCGACGTGCCGCTCGTGACGGCCTCTGCCGGAAACTTCGGCCAGGGGCTCGCCCATGCGGCTGCCAAGCGGGGACGCAAGGCGATCATCTTCGCGGCGACAAATGCCAACCCGCTGAAGATCGCCGCGATGCGCGGGCTCGGCGCCGAGGTGCTCCTCCACGGCGAGGATTTTGATGCCGCGAAGGTCGAGGCGCGCCGCTTCTCTGCCGAGAAGGGGTATGCCTTCGTCGAGGACGGGGCCCATGCGGCTATTGCCGAGGGTGCAGGCACGATCGCACTCGAGATCACGCGGCAGGCCGAGGAACGGGGCATTTCGCTCGACGCCATCCTCGTGCCCCTCGGCAACGGCGCACTGCTGACGGGTGTAGGCACGTGGATCAAGGCCAGAATGCCCTCCTGTCGCGTGATCGGCGTCGTCGCCGCGGAAGCCCCGGCGATGCTTCTTTCCTGGCAGCGCGGCACCTGCTTCGCCACCCCGTCGGCGCCGACGATCGCCGACGGCATCGCCGTGCGTGAACCGGTCCCCTATGCGCTCGAATCGATGACGACCACAGTGGACGATGTGTGGCCGGTCGGCGAGGACACGATCCGGTCGGCGATGCGCTTCTGCCGGCAGCATTACGGCCTCGTCGTCGAGCCTGCCGGCGCGGCGGGCGTGGCCGCCGCACTGGAACACCGGGAAAGGCTCGAGGAGCGATCCGTGGCGACGATCCTCTGTGGCGGCAACGTACAACAACTATAGCAGGGTGGCGCTGCTCTCACCGGTTCCCGACGAGCATGCGGTAGCGGAACTGGTCGATGACGACGGCGAGGATCAGCAGCGAGCCGAGGAGCACCATCTGCATGTAGGAGCCGATCTGCATCAGGTTCATGCCGTTCTGGACGAGCACGATGAAGAAGGCCCCGAGCACCACGCTTTCCACCCGACCGATGCCGCCACGCAGCGAGACGCCGGCGATGACGCAGGCCGCAATCGATTCGAGCGCGATCGTGCCGCCGAGATTGGTCTCGCCGCTTTCGACCCGCGCGGTGAGCAGAACGCCCGCGACGGATGCCAGGAGCGCGCAGAGGATATAGGCGAGAAAGAGTGTCTGCTTCGTGTTGATGCCGGAGAGATTGGCCGCCTTGATGTTGCCGCCGATCGCGTAGATGCGGGCGCCGCTGCGTGTCCGGTTCATGAGGACCCACATGACCGCGATGGCGACGACGGCGATCAGGACCGGGACGGGTATGCCGAGCACGCGACCGAAACCGAAGAAATCCCCGAATTCGAAGGGGAGATTGCCGATCGGCACGCCGCCGGTCAGGAAGAGCGCGATGCCGGCACCGACGGATTGCACGCCCAGCGTCATGATGAAGGGTGAGACTCCGAACTGTGCGATGCCGATGCCGTTCAGCATGCCGAGTGCCAGAGCCGCGAGGAAGCCCGCCGACACGCCGAGGACGATGACGAGCCAGACCATGTCGGGAAACTGGGCTGCAAAATACACCATGACCGAAGCCGAGACGACCGAGGTGAGCGCGATCGAGGTGCCGACCGCAAGGTCGAAGCCGCCCGTCACCAGAACCACCATCTGACCCAGCGAGACGAGGACGAGATAGACCGATTGGCGGGCAACGTTCGTCAGGTTGTCGAGGGTCAGAAATTGCCGGGACGCGAGAGAAAAGAGGATCAGCGCCGCGATCAGGAAGAAGGGCAGGGCACCGAGCCTGACGAAGACGGCTTTCAGTGCCGCCGTCGGGGAGAGGGTCTGCTTGGCGTCCGAGACCGACGCGGTTTCGAGCTTGCTGGTCATGCCGATTTTCTTTCCTGATCGAAGAAGGCGCCGAGGACTGCCTGTTCCTGGATGGCCTCGCCTTCCAGCTCGGCCGAGATGCGGCCGTTGCGGAAGACGATCAGCCGGTGGGCGAGGTGCATGGCCTCCGGCAGGTCGGAGGAGATCACCACGACCGCCTTGCCGGCCTCGGCAATGGACTTGATGATGCGGTAGAGGGCGGCGCGGGTGCCCATGTCGACGCCGACGGTCGGCTCGTCGAAGATGTAGACGTCGTAGTCCCTGCCGAAGCTCTTGCCGAAGAGGATCTTCTGCTGGTTGCCGCCTGAGAGTTTCGAGGTGCCGCGCTCGAGGAATGCCTCGCTGAGATCAACCTTGCGTCCGATCTCGCTCGACTGGCGGCGCAGCGCTGCGGGCGAGACGAGGCCGAGCGCATTGCGCGTGTCGCGCCGGTCGAGAATGGAAAGCGCGATGTTGGCGCGTGCACTTGCCCCGAGCAGGAGCCCCTCCTCCTTTCGGTCGGAGGGAAGAAAGAAGACGCCGCTTTGCATCATTTCGGGCGTTGTCGCACCGGTTTTGTCGCATCCCATCAGCGTGACCGTACCGTCCGCCGTCGGCAGCAGGCCCATGACGGCGCGGAAGGTGCGCGATTTTCCGGAGCCGACGAGGCCTGCAACGCCGAGAACCTCGCCGCGGCGGACGTCGATGTCGACGCCGTCAACGCCCCAGGCCCTCAGTCCGCGAATGGTCAGGACAGGTTCCGGTTGCGGGCTGCGCGTGATGTGTGGGTAGATTTCGTCGATCTTGCGGCCTGTCATCATTTCGACGAGAGCCTTTTCCGACAGGTTCTCGGCGCTGATCGTACCGATCAGGCGACCGTCACGCAGCACGGTAATGCGGTCGGCGATTGCCTTGAATTCCTGAATGCGGTGGGAAATGTAGACGATGCCGACGCCGCGCCCCTTGGCACGGTCGATGAACTCGAAGAGCTTCTGCGTCTCTCGCTCGGTGAGCGAGGCGGTCGGCTCGTCCAGGATGAGGATGCGGGCTTGCTGATGCAGTGCCTTGGCGATCTCGACCATCTGCTGTTCGGCGCGCGACAGTGAAATCACGGATCGGCGGACGTCGATCGGAAAGCCGAGGCCGGTGAAGAGGACATGCGCCTCGGCATACATGCGCCGGTGCTGGACGAGGCCCATCTTTCGCGGTTCCTGGCCGAGGAAGATGTTCTCGGCGACCGTCATCGTCGGCACCAGCGAAAATTCCTGGAACACGGCGCCGATGCCGGCAGCACGCGCATCATTGACCGAATGGAAGTGCTTCTCCTCGCCGTCGATCCGGACCACGCCTTCGGTCGGAGTGGTGACTCCGGCGAGGATGGAGATCAGCGTCGATTTGCCGGCGCCGTTCTCGCCGAAGAGGACGTGCACTTCGCCGGCTTGCAGCGTGAAGTCGACGCCATCGAGCGCCCGCACGCCGGGATAGGATTTGGCAATGCCGGTCATTTCCACCAGCGGTGGCCGCGAAGTCATTTTCGTATCAGTCCAATCATTGCTGTCGGGAGAGGTTCCGGCGCCCACAAGACGCCGGAACCTGCGCGCGATCAATTGACCGAGAAGACCGGCTTGTAGCCGTCCGGGGGCAGAATGTTGGTCTGCGGCACCGTCTTGACGTTGGACGGATCGACGACGAAGATCTTCGGCCCGACGTGCTTGACGAACTCCTTGCCTTCCAGCGCACGCACTGCCTGGTCGATGGCGATACGGCCCTGGACGACCATCGAATCCGCCGGGGCGGCGAGAATGAAGCCCCGCTTGATGCCTTCGTAGACACCGGGCGTCATGTAGAAGGCGAGAAGGTCGACCTTGCCCTTCAGGCCGCGCTCGCGGATGAGCCCCTGGGCGGCTTCCGCCGTCACCGCCGTGCCGGCGATATAGCGGATGTCCGGCTCGGCCTGCAGCACGTCCTCGACCAGCTTCAGCTGAGCTTCCTTGCCGGTGTCTCCGTATTTCGGCTCGAGAGCCTTGACGGCCGAACCCTTGATCGCTTCGAGGAAGCCCTTGTTGGCGGCCTCGACCCAGCCGGCGCCGGCCGGGCCTGGGAACCACCCGACCTTCACCTCTTCCGAGCCGGCGGGATGCTTCTTGGCGAGGTAGGTGCCGGTCTCGTACCCCATGGTGTAGAAGGAAACGAGCGACTTGGCGGTGATGTCGGTCGAAGAAATGCCGTTGATGACGTCGATCACCGGAATGTTCTTCTTCTTGATCTCGCTGACGAGGTTGTTGAGGCCGTCAAAGGAGATGGCGCCGATGACGACGGCCTGGGCTCCGCCGGCGACGCAGTCCTCGATCTGGCTGATCTGCTTGGAGAGCTCGGTATAGCCGCCCGCCTCGACAAGGTTCATCTTGACGCCGAGGTCCTTCGCCTCTTCGGCGACGCCGTAGTCGACGCCGAGCCAGTAGGCATCCTTCATGTGCGGGAACGAGACGCAGATGTTCCAGGGCTTTTCCGCCTTTTCGAGCGGCGAATAGGACATGTCGACGGCCTTGCCGTCGGCTGCGAACGGCGGTTCGACGGCCTGCGCCGGATAGGGATACCAGGCTTCCGCCAGCGCCGGCGTCGCCAGCGTCAGGGCGAGCGCGGAACTCGCCAGTGTGAGTGCAATTCTGTTTTTCATGGTTGTTCCCCTTTTTTCGAGTTGGTTGCTGCGGGTCAGAAGAGATTGCGGATCTGGTTGATCAGGGCGGCTCGCTCCTTTCGTGCGGAGAGCGCGGTTTCCATGTCGACCTTCACGAAGCGGGTCGGCGTATGCGGCTGAAGCTGACCGATCAGGTCCATGTCGGCGGAGATCACGGTGCCGAGCATGAAATAGCCGCCGCCGGAGACGGCATCACGGTGCAGGATGATCGGCTCGGTGCCACCCGGCACCTGGATGGAGCCGTAGGGATAGCAGCTGTCGACGATGTTCGACGGATCGGAGCCGGCGCCGAACGGCGGCGTGCGCGGGACGAAATCGAGCTTGCGTCCGCCACGGAAGCGGTAGCCCATGCGGTCGGCTTCCGGCGCCACCTTCCAGGTGTCTTCGAAGAAGTTCTTCCCCGACTCCTCCGTGATGCGGTGCCAGTAGAGACCCGGCAGGACCCGCAGCTCGGCCGGCATGCCGGGACGACGACGGAGCGTTTCCGGGATCGACTTGCCGTCGACGGCCGCGCCCGCGGCACCGACCGGCAGTTCGTCGCCGGCGGCGATCGGCCGGCCCTTGAAGCCGCCGAGTGCCCCGATCGCGTAGGTCGAGCGGGAGCCGAGAGCGAGCGGCACGTCGATGCCGCCGGAGATGGCAATATAGATGCGTGCGCCCGTCTTCAGGAAATCGAAGGAGAGCACCTGGCCGGCCTTGACCTTGAAGGCGGTCCAGCCCGGCTTCTCCTCGCCGTCGACCCTGATCGGCATCTCGGCTCCGGTCACGGCGACCATCGCATCTTCGGTGAATTCGAGCTTCGGTCCGACGAAGACCGCCTCGAGGCCGGCAGCCCCTTCCTCGTTGCCGACGAGAAGGTTGGCGGCCTTGAGTGCAAGGCGGTCCATGGCGCCGCCGAGCGGGATGCCGAGATGGAAATAGCCGGGCCGGCCGAGATCCTGGACGGTGGTGGCGAGACCTGGATGTTGAACCTTAATGGCCATGGAGAATGCCCTCCAGCTTCGCGTTGTAGCCGTCGATGTCTTTTTGGAATTCCCTGAGGTCGAACTTCACCTCGCGGATCGGCGGGGCAAAGCGTCCCTTGTCGACGTCTTCCACCGCCTGGTCGTAGCCGTCGCGGTCGACCGGCTTGAACTTGACGATGTCGCCGGGGCGGAAGAAGACCATGAAGTCCTTGAGGTAGGACGTCGTCTGGGTCGGATCGTAGATCGGCATCGGGGTGATGCCGAACATCTGGTAGCCGCCGGCGCCACGCACCGAATAGATGCAGCCGAAACAGCCGCCATGGCCGACGGTGAGCTTCGGCGTATCGGTGCGGGGCCGCAGGTATTTCGGCACCTCGATCTGCCTTTGGCGCTCGACCATCTGGTACATGAAGGGCAGGCCCGAAACGAAGCCGACCATCGATACGAACCAGGGCGAACCGGAATGGGCTGCGATGAAATCGTCGACCGAGCCGTAGTCGTTAATGCGGGCAGCGTATTCGAGGTCGGTGCTCGCCGGATCCTGATGGCGTTCGCGGAAACGCATCAGCGTCTCGTGCGTCCACGGGTCGTTGTAGAAGACCGGAATCTCGATGATGCGGGTGGTGATCACCGGCTCCGACTTCGCAGCCGCCGCCTCGATCGCCTGGACTTCCTTCAGGATGTCGTTCGGATGGATGACGTCGGGGTCGAACTTGATCTGGAAGGAGGCGTTTGCCGGGCAGATTTCGGTCACGCCCTTGATCTTCGCCTGCTTGATGCCCGTCGTCATCGACAGCGAGTTGAAGAAGGCCTCGAGCGACATGTCCTCGGAGCATTCGACGAAGAGGTGTTCGTCACCTCCGAACGTATAGCGCATGGGCATCAGGCAACCTCCTTGGATGCGACAAAGGCCTTGAACTCCGTCTCCAGCCACGGTTCGAGGAAGCGGGTGTGGACGTCACCGGCGGCCACCGACGGATCGGATGCCAGCGCCTTGTGGAGAGGAATGGTCGTTGCGAGCCCGCGGATCTCGAAATTGTCGAGGGCCTCTCCGAGCCGGTCGAGGCAGTGGTCGCGGCTCTCACCCCAGACGATCAGCTTGCCGAGCAGGGAATCGTAGAAGGGCGGGACCTGGTAGCCGTCGTAGAGCATGGTGTCGAAACGGACGCCGTCGCCTTCCGGAACGCCGAGCGCCTCGACCAGGCCGGGACCGGGCAGAAATCCGCGCATGGGGTCCTCGGCGTTGATCCGGCACTCGATCGCGTGGCCGCGGATCGCGACATCTTCCTGACGGATCGAGAGCTCCGCGCCGCCGGCGATGCGGATCATTTCCTGCACCAGGTCGATGCCGGTGATCATCTCGGTCACCGGATGCTCGACCTGGATGCGGGTGTTGACTTCGATGAAGTAGAACGCGCCCGTTTCGTCGTCATAGAGGTATTCGACGGTACCCGCCCCGCGATAGCCGACCTCGCGGGCCAGCGCGACGGCACTTTCGCAGAGGGCCTTGCGGACGCTCTCCGGCAGGCGGAAGGAGGGGGCCTCTTCCCAGACCTTCTGGCGGCGTCGCTGGAGCGAGCACTCGCGCTCGAAACAATGGATCGCGTTCCGGCCGTCGCCGAGGATCTGGACCTCGACATGACGGGCGCGGGTGATCACCTTCTCGACATAGAGGCCACCATCGCCGAAGGCGGCGAGTGCCTCGGTCGAGGCCTGCGGGAAGTGCCGTTCGAAATCCTCCATGCTTTCGGCGATGCGGATGCCGCGGCCACCACCGCCAGCCGCTGCCTTGATCATCACCGGAAAGCCGATCTCCTCGACGATTTCGCGTGCGGCGGCGATATCGTCGATCCGGCCGTTGGAGCCGGGCACGGTCGGGACGCCGGCGCGGCTTGCGACCTTGCGCGCCTCGACCTTGTCGCCGAGCAGGCTGATCGCATCATGGCGCGGCCCGATGAAGATCAGGCCGGCGTCTTCGACGGCCTTCGCGAAGGCGGCGTTCTCCGAGAGGAAGCCATAGCCGGGATGAACGGCGTCAACGCCGGTTTCGCGTGCGGCCTTCAGCACGGCCTCAATGTTGAGGTAGGACTTCGCCGCGGACGGCGGTCCGATTTCGACTGCCTGGTCGGCGAGCTTCACCGCCAGCATGTCGCGGTCTGCAGCGGAATGGACCTGCACGGTCCTGATCCCGAGCGCCTGGGCGGCGCGGATGATCCGGACGGCGATCTCGCCCCGGTTGGCGACGAGGATCGAGGAAATGCTCATGCTTCGACCTCGGCAATGACCTGGCCGGCCATGATCGGCTCGTTGTCGTCGGCAACGAAGGTGATCGAGCTTCCGCTCGCGTCGGCGCGGACTTCGTGGAAGGTCTTCATCACTTCGATAAGGCCGAGGACGTCGCCGGCTGCCACGCTCTCTCCATCCTGCTTGTAGGGTGCGGCGTCGGGAGACGACCGGCGGTAGAAGGTTCCCGGCAGGGGCGATTTGATTTCGAGCTTGCTCATCGTGGTCTCCCGTTATCTGACGATTTCTGAAATGGGGGCGATGCGGATGCCCGCGGCGATCAGGGCTTCGCGCATGTGGCGGACGATATCGAGGGCGCCCAGCGTGTCGGAATGGAAGCAGATGCTCTCGAAGGGGACCGCAATGTCCTTGCCGGTGACGGCCGTCACGCGGCCCTCGGTGCAGGCGCGCACCACCTTGCGGGCGATCGCTGCGGGGTCGGGACGTCCCGCATCGCGGGTGAAGACGATGGAGCCGCTCTCGTCGTAGTCACGGTCGGCGTAGAACTCGCGGACAACGGGATGGCCGGCCTCGATCGCGGCCTTCTCCGTCGCGGACCCGGCCATGCAGAAGACGTAGGCGTTCGGCGCAACGGTGCGCATGTAGGTGACGAAGAGCTGTGCGAGCTCCGGGTTGACCGCCATCTCCATGTAGAGCGCGCCGTGCGGCTTCACATGCTGCAGGTTGGTGCCGTGGCGGCGGGCAAACTCACGCAATGCGCCCACCTGGTAGACGATGTCGTTGACGAGTTCGCGGGCCGTGCCGTTGATCTTTCTCCGGCCGAAGCCCTGGAGGTCATGGTAGCCGGGATGGGCTCCGACGCCGACGCCATGTTCGACCGCGAGGCGCACCGTGTGATCCATAAGGTTCGGATCACCACCATGGAAACCGGCTGCAATGTTGGCTGAACTGATGAGTCCCATCAGGGCGGCATCGTCGGTATCGCCGACATGCCAACGGCCGAACGCCTCGCCCAGATCACAATTGATGTCCACGATCTCGAGTGCCACTTTTCTTCCCTGTTCTGCCCGCATTTTGTGCAATGCAGCGCAATGCCTTCTTTCTTGTCAGAAGACCGTATGAAGAAAAGTTTCATTTGAAAAATTCTATTTTTCAAAGAAGGATATCTGAAAAAGAGAATCACCACCGGGACGGTGTCATTCCGCTGAAGGTCGTAAAATCAGACATTTGCCATTGGGGCGTGTGGGTGAAATCTGATTGCGCTGCAATCATCGCGCTTCTCATTCTGAAAAATTGATATAGGTTATCGTGGATTCAGATCATATGGATGTCCGATGCCGCTGAGCCTTCGTCAAATTCGCTATTTCGTCGCCACCGCCGAATCCGGTCAGGTCTCGCAGGCCGCGGTGAACCTTGCAATTTCCCAATCGGCTGTGACGACCGCGATCAAGGATCTCGAGGAGACGGTCGGTGCGAGCCTCTTCGACCGCACGCCCCACGGCATGGATCTGACGGTCGCCGGCCGGCGCTTTCTTTCGCAGGCCTACGAGATCCTGCAGAAGATCGACGAGGCGACGCAGCTCAATCTGGTATCCGCGGAGGTCAAGGGCACGCTCACGATTGCCGCCACCTACACCGTCATCGGCTACTTCCTGCCCTTTCACATCGAGCGCATGCGGCGGCAGTTTCCGGGGATCGAGATCCAGCTCTTCGAGCTCAACCGTGAATCCGTAGAAGAGGGGCTCCTGACCAATCGTTACGATCTGGCGGTGATGCTGACGTCCAACATCCTCAACCCGGAACTGGCGACGGAGAAACTCCTGAGTTCGCAGCGCCGGCTCTGGGTCTCGGCTCGTCATCGTCTGCTCGAGCAGGAAAGCATCGGGTTCAAGGAAGTGGCGGAGGAGAACTATATCATGCTGACCGTCGACGAGGCGTCCCACACCTCGCTGCGCTACTGGAGCCAGACGCCCTATCTGCCGAGGATCACGCTTCGAACCTCTTCCGTCGAGGCGGTGCGCTCGCTGGTCGCCAACGGACAAGGCGTCGCGATCCTGTCGGACATGGTTCACCGCCCCTGGTCGCTGGAAGGACGTCGCATCGAGACGATCGCGCTCAAGGATCCGATCCCCTCGATGGATGTCGGGCTTGCCTGGCGCCGGAATGCCGAGTTCACGCCGGCGATGGAGGCGGTGCGCTCCTATTTCCGCCGCTCCTTCAACATACCGGAGTAGTGGCGGGATGCCGGCCCGTCCAGCTGGTGCCGCGGCAAGAACCCACTCGTCAGGATTGCTGCGATGCACCGTCAATAGGGGATGTCGCATCCTGACCTGACCATCCTTGTGATTGACGAGAACGCCGTTCGCTGAGATCCATCCACTGGATGCGGCCGACTGCGGGATTTCGGATGCCGGCCTCGTCGACCGCGTGCTCGCAGGAAAACGGGTCGTGCGGCTCTGCTCTTCGGATGTGGTGGACCCGGTTCGTGAGGCGGCGCAGGCCGGCTGGTTGCGGCAAAGGGGCGTGACGGTCGAGGCAATACCCGGCGTTGCGACAACGGGGCAGGAGGTCGGGTGGTTCGGCGCCCGCCGCCCGCGGCAGAACGCCTTTGCAGACGCTACCCGGTAACGGTGCCGGGCACGGAACTTCCGCCTACCGAATCCGTGCTATCGCGGGCTGAGCCTGCGCCACGCGCGGCCTCGATGAAACGGCGGCAGGCCTCGACGAGATCGGGCTCTTGAAGAAGTGCGCCGCCGATCAGGTACATGACGTCGTTGCCATAGGCCGCCCGCATTTCCGGCAGACGGGCGAAGGTCATGCCCCCGCCCGGAGCTGCGACGATGGTTTTCGGCCCGCCGATATCTGCCGCGCAGACGCGGGCAATTGACAGGCATTCTTCTCGGGTGAAGCCGAACCGGCCGCCGAAATTCGGGTAGATAACAGCATCCGCGCCCATCAGCCGGTGCAGGGTGCCGAAGAAGGTCCGGTGCGAGAAGCCGCAATCCGGTGAGACGACATTCGCGCCGGAAAAGGCGGGATGCGAGATGATGGGAAGTGTAAAGTCCGGATCGGCGGCAAGTGTACGCACGACATCATAGCCGGTGAGGGCGGGGGCGATCATAACCGCGCCGGCACCGGCTTCCTGCGCCTGCTTTGCTCGCTCGATGACCGCCGTCGCCGGACCTGTGACGTTGGGCACATAACTTGTCCTGCCGCCACGTTTGGCGTTGGCTTCGCCGACGGCGTCGACACAGGCCCTCAGCCGCTCTTCGAATGGCGACGTCCTCTGGTCGACGAGGCCATGGTCATCCTTCACGTAATGCATTCCGCCGAGCGCGAAGTCATGGGCGAGCCGGGCGAGTGCCGTTGTCGACAGCCCCACCGGCTTGATCGCCGACATCAAAAGTGGGCTGTCGCCAATTCCCGCCCGGCTACGCAGCCCGGCGATGCCGTGGCGCGGTCCTTTGCAGAGGTCAAGAATGCCGGGAGAGAGGCCGATATCCTCGACCTTCAGGCCGGGCTTGATCGAGCTGTTGCCGAAAACAATGTTGAGGAACTGTAGAAAATCGTTGCCGACATCGTCCTCGGAATAGGAGATGGCCGCAAGATAGCCCGGCCGTCCGGCTGGGTCTTGCTCCAGGTTTTCCAGCCTGCCCAGGATTTCATCTTCGACATAACCCTTCGGAACCGCGTCGCGCGGGATTTCGACCGTCTGTTCGAGCGCGATGTCGAGGGCGCGCGCCTTCGCCTCTGCCGCGTCGGCAGCGCGGACGAAATAGGTGACGGTAAAGCGCGGAGCCATCAGAGTGCCTCCGCTTTCTGGGCCGAATGGACGTGGTCGAGGCGGATTTCCGCCAACTCGTCCTCGCCGATCTCAAGCGACGTACCGAGCAGTTCTCCGACCGCGGTAACGAGCGCCCCGGCGTCGAGCCCGTACTTCTTCATGAGGTAAGGCTTTGAGGCGCCGTGGGCGAAGGTGTCGTTGAGGCCGAGACGTTTTAGCTTGATGCCGAGCCCCTCCTCCGCGAGGATTTCGGCCACCAGCGAGCCGAGGCCGCCAACGATCGTGTGGTTCTCCAACGTGACGACACCCTTCTTGCCGCGCGCCGCTTTCAGCAGGCCGTCGCGATCGAAAGGTTTCAGCGTCGAAGCATGGAGGTGCATGAGGCCAATGCCGCGTTCCTTCAGGGGCTGGACGGCCCGCAGGGCTTCCTCCGTACAGACACCGGAGGAGACGACGAGAATATCGTCGCCTTCCGAGAGGACGCGTAATTTGTTGAACTCGAAGGGCGTGGAGAAGAGCCGTGGTACCTCACCACGCAGGACGCGCACATAGACAGGGCCGTCGACGGCGTCGGCAACCTCGAGCACCGTTTCCACCTCCGTCGCATCCCCCGTTTCGAGGATGGTCATGTTCGGCACTGCGCGAAGAACCGCGATATCCTCGATCGCCTGATGGGTGATCCCGCCGGGCGTGGTGATGCCGGGCAGGAAGCCCATCAGCCTCACCTTGCGGTTGGAATAGGCGATCGAGTTGATCAGCTGATCGTAGGGCCGGCGATAGAGGAACACCGAGAACGTGTGGATGAACGGCCGGTATCCCTGCATGGCGAGGCCGCCGGCGAAGGAGAGCATGTTCTGCTCGGCCATGCCGAGCGAAAGAAACTGGTCCGGATGTCGATCACGGAAGCCGTCGACCTCGCAGGAGGAGGTGAGATCGGCCGAGAGGCAGAGCACTTCGGGCCGCGCCGTGGCGAACGTCTCGAAAGCCTTTGCATAGGGACGATTGACGATTTCGACCATGTTCAGGCCCTTTCCGCTGCGTTCATGTCGACGCCGAGTTCTGCTGCGAGCGCTGCCTGCATCTCCAACCGCTCCTCTGTAGTCTTGAACCGCACGTAGTGCAGGCGAGGAAAGCGCTTCTTCAGGAAGTTCATGCCCTGATAGGGCGAGGTATTGGCGAGGATAATGAGTGGCTTGCCCGCTTCCGCGCTCGCCGCGGCATTGCGCAACGCCTCGAGATCGTGTCCGTCGACCGACCGGCAGGTGACGCCGAAAGCGCCCACTCTGGCGGCGAGATCGCCGAGATCGAGCACGGAGGACATGGCGCCGTCGCATTGCTGCCGGTTCACGTCCACGACGACGCGGATGTTGTCGATCCGGTGATAGGCCATGGATGCCAGGCATTCCCAGGTCTGCCCCTCCTGGAATTCGCCGTCCGACATATAGACCCAGACCTTGCCCGGTTCGTCCTTTCTGAGGCGCGCCCAAGCGACACCGGCGGCCATTGAGAGGCCCTGCGCCAGCGAGCCGGTGGTCACTTCCATGCCGGGGCTGTGTTCGGCTCCAATCATCTCGACCGAGCCCCCGTCCTTGTTGAAGTGGTCGAGCGCGTGTTCATCCATCCGACCCATCTCGATCAATGCGGAATAGATGACGAGCGCATAGTGGGCAGGCGAAATGAAGAAGCGATCGAAATGCGGCCCGAACGGACCGTGATAGCCGGCTCCAGTGAAGGCATCGGGGTTCTGGGCCGAGGGCACACCGCGGAAGGGCAGCGGAACCTTCGGCAGCGTGGGTTCGCCGAGCGTCAGGAGTTCGTTGTAAAGCAGCGCCAGACTTTCCGCGGCCGAACAGGCCTGGCTGAGGTAGCCGCCGTTGTTCTTCATGGTGTGAAAGAAGACGCGCCGACGGATGCCGAGCGCTACGTCCTCGGTAGTCTTCTGGTTTGAGAGGGTCATCATCTCAGCTCCGTTCGGGGAAAAGCGCCTTCAGGCCTTCCGGGGAAGGGGTGGCAATGCCGCGTTCCGTGATGAGGCCGGTTATCAGGCGCGCCGGCGTGACGTCGAAGGCCGGGTTGGCGGCGGGGCTGCCCTCCGGCGAAATGCGCACGCTTGCTATCGTGCCGTCGGATGCGCGCCCCTGGACGAAGCTCACCTCGTCGCCGGTTCGTTCCTCGATCGGGATTTCCTTGACCCCGTCATGAACCGTCCAGTCGATCGTGGGCGAGGGGAGTGCCACGTAGAAGGGAACGCCGTTGTCGCGCGCCGCGAGCGCCTTCAGATAGGTGCCGATCTTGTTGCAGACGTCGCCGTTGGCCGTGGTGCGGTCGGTACCGACAATCACCATGTCGACATCGCCGTGTTGCATCAGATGCCCGCCGGCATTGTCCACGATCAGCGTGTGGGGCACGCCGTGGCCGTTCATTTCCCACGCGGTCAGATAGGCGCCCTGGTTACGTGGGCGTGTCTCGTCAACGTAGACGTGGACAGGAATGCCTTCCTCGACGGCCATGTAGATCGGCGCCGTCGCGGTGCCGTAGTCAACGGTCGCAAGCCAGCCGGCATTGCAGTGGGTGAGGATGCGTACCGGCTCACCCGGCTTCTTCGTTGCCGCGATGTCTCGGATGACGTTCAGTCCGTTCGCGCCGATCGCGCGATTGAGCGCGACATCCTCCTCCGCGATTTCCGTAGCGCGCCTGTAGGCGGCTTCGACGCGGTCGTCCTCTGCGAGGGGGCGCAGGTGATCGCGCATCGCGTTCAACGCCCAGCGCAGGTTGATCGCCGTCGGGCGTGTTTCGTTCAGCTCTTCCCAGACGGCATCGAGATGCGTGTCAGACGGATCCTTTGCCATGGCGATGGCCACGCCATAGGCGGCGGCGACGCCGATGAGAGGGGCCCCGCGCACCCACATGTCGCGGATTGCGACGGCGACGTCGGCAACCGTCTCGAGCGTCACAACACGGAATTCATGCGGCAACCAGCGTTGGTCGATGATATCGACGGTGCGACCATCATCGTTGAGCCAGATCGTATGGTAGTGTCGTTCTCCGACTTTCACGCGAGTGTCTCCTTCTGAAGCCGCTCCGCCGTGGCGCGGATGTCCTTGAGGCTGGGGATGCGATGCCGGTTCACGGCGAGATGGCGCCCGAGTTTCAGCGCTTTGCTTTCGCAGGTGGCACGACGGCCGGGATCGGTGATCGACTCGAAGTCGGCATTGTGCGCAAGGCCGAGAATGCGGCGGTGGATTTCGATGCCGGCAAAGCCCAGCATCTCGTGATAAATCTCATTGAGGACGATGTTCAGCGCCTGTTCGGCGCCGAGCGGGTCGCCGCGGTTTTCGAATAGGCTTGCCTGGTAGAGGATACCCTCGCGCTCGCTTCGCCAAAGGTTCGCGAATTCAACGCGGAACGTTTCCCAGATCGTCTCGATGGTGTCGAGCAGGTAGGTACGCATCGCATCGCGCGCGCCGGGCGCGGACTCGTGACCGGTTTGCGAGAAATAGCTCATCCAGAAGTTGGCGAGCAGCATGCCGATGTCGAAGCTGATCGGTCCGTAGAAGGCGAATTCCGGGTCGATGACCCGGGTTTCATCGTCGGTGACCATGATCGAACCGGTATGCAGGTCGCCGTGGCAGAGCGTTTCGGCCTTGGCGGAAAAGAGATGCTTCAGCCGTTGCGCTTCGACCTTCAGGTCGCGATCGGCGCGAAGCTCCGCCACGAGAGGGTCGAGCTGCGGCGAGGTGTGGCGGTTCATCTCCGCCTCGAAATAGGGATCGGAGAACACGAGGTTTTCCGTGATGTCGCATAGCTCGATATTGTCGGCGAAGAGCGCCATATCGGTCTTCTTGTCGCGCGTCACCATGCAAAGGTCCGAGCCGCGGAAGAGGGTTCGAGCGACGAAGAGGCCGAGGTCGCGGCCGATCTTGGGCAATTGCCGGCCATCGATCAGTGCGCGGCGCAGAATGACGTGGGGCGTCAGGTACTCCATGACGATGATCGCCTGGCCGGCATCGAAGAAGAAGATCTCCGGCACCATGCCAGGATCGCGGGCACCTTGACGCACGAGCGCGTGGTATTCGAAGAAGGAGCGCTTCAACGGCAACGGCCAGCTCTCGCCGACGAGGCGCACATAGGGCAGCGCCTGCTTGACGATCGCAGCTCCCTTTGCGCCGGTGACGATGAAGACGAGATTGAGGTTGCCGTCGCCGACTTCCCGCACACTCCATCGTGTGAAATCGTCCCCGATCTTTTCCTTCAAAACAGCGTTGCTGCCAAGTCGATGCGGCAACGTCCCCGCGCTCAGCGCCTCGAAGCTTTGCTTGTTCATATCGTCCTCCTCCTGCGCACGACGCCGCTTCATTGCACGTCGCCGTGCCGCGATGTGGCCCCAGCTAAGACGTCGCTCTGTCAAATGTCAATAGCCTTGACATTTGATTACAACCTATCCTAACTTGCCGCCATTGGGAGGAGACAATGAGCGAACAGGTAGTGTTTCGCGTTGAGGGCGTGCACAAGTCCTTCGGGGCCGTACCGGTCCTTCGGGGGGTGGAGCTCGGCCTCAAGGCCAGTGCCGTGACGGTCTTGATGGGCGCCAACGGCGCCGGGAAATCAACGCTGGTGCGTATCCTGAGCGGCGTCTATACGAAGGACGCAGGCAAGATCACGCTGGCGGGTAGCCCCTTCGAGCCCTCGGCGCCCGCCGAGGCTATACGGGCAGGCGTCGTCACCGTGCATCAGAACATCAATGACGGCGTTGTCGCCGATCTCGACGTTGCGACCAATCTGACACTTGATCGGCTGAACGGACGAGGGGCCAGACTTCTGTTCAATCCGCGCCGCGTGCGACGCGAGGCTGCCGAGGTAGCTTCTCGCATGGGGCTGACCATAGACCTTGCGGCAAACATCAACGACCTCACGCTTGCCGACCGCCAGATGGTCGCAATCGCTCGCGCCATGGCGCATGAACCGAAGGTGCTGATCCTCGATGAGCCGACATCGTCGCTGTCGACTGCTGAAGCCGAGCGTCTCTTCAGTCTCGTTGAGCGGCTGAAGGCTCACGGGGTCGCGATCCTCTATATTTCCCATCGCATGTCGGATATCCGCCGACTGGCCGACAGCATTGTGTCGCTGAGGGATGGTCGTATCGCCGGCCGCTTCGAGGGGCCGGACCTCGATTACGAGGGAGCGGTCAATGCCATGCTCGGACGTAAAGTCTCGGCAGGTGCGGTGACGGTGCAGGAACGGGGGGCGTCTATTTTCAACGTCCGCGGCCTGAAGCTTTCCGAACAGTCGCGCCCCTTCGACTTCGAGGTAGGCGACGGCGAGATCGTCGCAGTCACCGGTCTTGTCGGCGTCGGCAAGACGGCGCTTGCGGAGACGCTGTTTGGCGCACGAGCCCCGGCCGCGGGTGAAATGATGCTCGACGGTACGCGCTACGCGCCGAGAAGTACCGGCCAGGCGATTGCCCGGGGGGTGTTTCTCGTTGCCAAGGACCGGGCGGAAAGCGGCATCGTGCCCGACTTCAACATCTACGAGAACATCAGTCTGCCCTTCCTGCGCAGGCTTTCCTCCTTCGGTATATCAAGCCGCCGGGCCGAACGGGCCAAGGCGCGGGCTCAGATCGCATCACTCGGGGTCGTGTGTCGCAGCGAACGCGACGAGATGCAGACGCTGTCCGGCGGCAACCAGCAAAAGGTGATGGTCGGGCGCTGGCTCTCGGAACCATCGCGCCTCCTCATTCTCGACGAGCCCTTCCAGGGGGTCGACATCGCGGCCCGTCGGGATGTCGGCGCAAAGCTGCGTGCTTCGGCCGCCGGGCGTGCCACGATTCTCTTTCTGACCGAACTCGATGAAGTCTTCGAGGTCGCGGACCGCATCCTTGTGATGTCGGAGCAGACCATCGTTGGCGAGCATCGCAACGCCGACATCGATGTCGAGCGCTTGCTCTCGGAGATCGCCGGTCAATTCCATCAACAGGTCAGTACATCATGAGCAACGAACAGAGCAAACCTGCGGCTTCAGCCCACGTTCTTCCGACTGCGCCCGGCTTCAGGGAAACGGCGATCAAATACGGCTTTCTCGTCCTTCTCGCCGGGATGGTCCTCTATTTCTCGCTGGTTACCGGCGGTTTTGCCTCGCCGCAGAGCGCCGTCTTCATTCTGCAATCGGTATCGATCACCGGCATTCTCGCGCTCGGAGTGACGGCAACACTCGTCGTGGGCGGTTTCGATCTGTCGATCGGCTCGGTCGCCACCACAGCGATGATGGCGTCTTCCTATGTGATGGTGGTCATGGGTGGTGATGCCGCTACGGCGACACTCGTCTGCCTTGCGATCGGCGTATTGGTTGGCTTGGTCAATGGTATCATCATCGTCTATATGCGCGTACCGGACCTGTTGGCGACGCTCGGCATGATGTTCCTGCTGCTCGGCCTGCAGCGCATCCCGACCGAAGGTCGCTCGATCGCGGCCGGCATGACCCTGCCGGACGGATCAGTCGCGACGGGGTCCTTCAGTCCCGCATTTCTGGCGCTCGGGCGGCATCGCTTCGACCTTGTCCTGCCCAATCTCATGCCGGTTTCGGTCGTGGTGCTGGTCGTACTCGCGATCGCAATCTGGTTCTTCCTCGAGTACACGCGCTTCGGCCGCATGATGTATGCCGTCGGGTCGAACGAGCGCGCTGCCGGCCTCGCTGGTGCGCCGGTCAATGCCTACAAGATTTCGGCCTATATCATCTCCGGCGTCTTCGCTTCTGTCGGCGGCATCCTGCTCGCGGCGCGTCTCGGTCGCGGTGACATCGCCTCCGGCAACAATCTGCTGCTCGATGCCGTGGCGGCCGCATTGATCGGTTTCGCCGTTCTCGGAGCCGCCAAGCCGAACGCCTTCGGAACGGCCGTCGGCGCCCTCTTCGTCGGCATCCTCCTGCAGGGCCTGACGATGATGAATGCCCCTTACTACACACAGGATTTCGTCAAGGGCGCGGTTCTCGTCGTCGCCCTGATCTTCACCTTTGCACTCTCGAAGAGAGGCAAACGCTGACGGCGGCATCCGCCGCCGGATAACCAAAGTTCACCAGTGGAGGAGACTGAAATGAACATCAATAGGAGAACTCTGGGCAAATGGACGCTCGGGCTGTTGGGGGCGGCGGCATTCGCGGTACCGTCCCTGGCTGCCGATATGCCGAAGCCCTTCGACAAGCCCAGCGACGTTAAGATCGCACTGGTGCGATATCTTTCGACCGGTGACTTCTTCCAGTCGTACCTCGCCGGCGTCGAAGCGCAGGCCAAGGCGCTGGGCGTGCAGTTGCAGGTCCTCGACAGCCGCCAGGATGCAGCGCTCCAGGCGGACATGGTCGATCAGGCGATTGCCCTCGGCGTGCAGGGGATCATCATCCAGCACGGTCTGACGGAATCGATGAAGGAAGCTGCGCAGCGCGCGGTTGACGCGGGTATCAAGGTCGTCGCCTTCGACGTCAACGTCGAAAACGAGAAGATTCCGCAGATCGAGCAGTCCGACCGCGACCTTGCCCGCCTCGCCCTCGAACAGGCGATCAAAGACAACGGCGAAAGCTTCAAGGCCGGATATGTCTATGTTGCCGGCATCGCGCCGCTCGACCGCCGCGACGAGACCTGGAAGGCCTTCAAGGCGAAGTACCCCGGCATCAACGAAGCCGCGCAGTTCGGTACCATGGACAATCCGATCGCCAATTCCGTAGCCAATCAGGCCCGTTCGGTGATTTCGGCAAATCCGGACATCACCGTGATGTTTGCGCCCTATGACGAATTCGCCAAGGGCGTGAAGATCGCGGTCGACGAGGCAGGTCTCTCTTCCAGCGTAAAGATCTATTCGGCCGACATCTCGACTTCGGACATTGCCGCCATGCGCGAGCCGGGCTCTGCGTGGGCAGCGACCGCAGCTACGAATCCGGCCGTTGTCGGTCAGGTTTCCGTCCGCGCGCTCGCCATGCTTCTCGCCGGCGAGGATCCCGGCCATCAGGTCATCGTGCCGCCGACCCTGATCACCCAGAAGGATCTGAACGACCAGGACATCAAGAACATGGAAGAACTCGGCGTGAAGCTGCCGCAGTTCGCCCATGCCGACGTCGCCATGCCGGCCTGGATGCCGAAGCCCTGATTTCGCGTCAAAGGAAAGAGAAGGGGCGGTCCGACGGGCCGCCCCTTTCTTTGTCACTGTGCCCCGAGAGGTCCCTTCATCGGGACGACCGGAAGAGCCGTGTTCTCACCCATGGTGACCTGGAGGAATTTCGAGCGGGCCAGCCCCATGCGTCCATGGAAGAATTCAACGCCGGGATCTGAGAGGGGTAGAGCGCGCGAGGCGTCCCGTTACCGTACGGTCTGACTGTACGCCTCGAAGATCCGACGGCCGTCGCAACAGCGGAGATGTGTGAATCCCGCTCGCCCCTGAGGCTGGCGGGACGTCGTCGTGAGCGTCCGTCATCATCACCTGATAGGGACCGGCCGAGGCGACGCTCCACCTGGGTGGTTTCGTGTCTGTGGTCGGTCTCGTCTTCAGGCCATAGTCCGATCAAGGGGTTCTTGCCCGGTTGGCCCCGGGGTCGGAGCAGTTCTATACCCGCTCCGATCCCGGGGTCAGGACGCTCAACGCATCGCGGCTGCGATATTGCCGCCGTCGACAGTCGTGACGTCGGCGGTGGTTCGTTCGGCGAGCGCATGGTGCACGAAAGCGCGCGCCACATCCTCGGCCGTCACTTCGAGGCCGAGCAGGTTGCCGGCCATGTATTCCTTGACGGAGACGCCACGCGACGCCGAGCGGTTGGCAATCATCTCATCATTGAGCAGGCCCGAGCGGATACGGTCGGCGTTGACGGCATTGACGCGGATATGGTCGGCGCCGTGTTCCAACGCGTACTGGCGGGACAGGAACAGCGTCGCTGCTTTCGGCAGGCCGTAGGCACCGAATTTTGCGCCAGGATTTACCGCCTGCTTGGAAGCGTTGAAGAGCAAGACGCCACCGGTCTTCTGCGCCTTCATGATGCGCACGGCATTCTGCGCCACGGTCTGGTGAGCGAAGAAGTTCAGCTCGAAGCTCTTGCGTAGCAAGGCATCGTCCATCGTGGCGATCGGGCTTTCCCAGGCCGCGCCGGCATTGGACACGACGATGTCGACGCCGCCGAAGGTCGCGACTGTCCTGTCGAAGGCGGAGCGTACGGAGGCTGGATCGGTGATGTCGCAGGCGAGACCGATCGAATTGTTGCCGGCACTCTTTGCCACCGCTGCCGCCTTCTCGCCGTCGAGGTCGAGCACGACCGCATGTGCGCCCTCGGCCACAAAGGCCTTGACGACCGCCGCGCCGATGGCCCCCGCACCGCCGGTGACGAGCACGATCTGGCCGGTGAACGGCTTCGGTTTTGCACCGGCGAGCTTGGCCTGCTCGAGCGACCAGTATTCGAGATCGAAGAGGTCGGGACGGCTCACCGGTTCGAAGCGGCCGATCGATTCCGCGTCTCGCGCGGCCTCGATCCACATTTCGCCAACGTCGACGGCGATCGTGGCGTCCTTGTAGGTCCGCCCATGGCCGAACATGCCGAGGCCCGGCACGAGTGTCAGGCGCGGCATCGGATCGAGCATGACGCGCTTGACGTCGTCGCGGGCGTCGTTGCTGGAGAAATACGCGGTGTAGTCCGCAACGAAGGCGGCGACGTGATGGTCGATCACGGCGCGGTAGCCGGCAAGGTCGTCTTTCGCCGGCGCCGACAGCACCATCGGCCCCGTCTTGATGCGGATCGAAAGGTCGGGTGTAGACACGCCGCGGGCCGCCATATCCCTGACTTCTGCCGCATTGACGAAGTCGAGGATCGCCGGAGAGGTTCGAAACACGCTGATCATCCGGTCGAAGCGGCCTTCACCTCTGTTGACGGCGACGGCGCCGCGCAGCATCGGAGAAATGTCTTCAGGACTTGCGAGAGAGGAGGGCAAGGCGGCCGGCGTGAACGGATTGCGGCCATTCTTCCTCACGTGCTCTTCCGCAAGCGTGACGTAATGGATCATCCGGTCGTAAGCTTCCTTGGCCGTCTCGCCGAGGGTGAATATGCCATGCTTGTCGAGGATCAGCCCTTCGACGGTGGGGTCCGCGTCGTAGACCTCGGCTGCCGCTTTGGCGAGCGCAAAGCCCGGCATGATATAGGGCACGAAGCCCATCTTCCGGCCGAAGAGCTCTGCGCACATTTCCCGGCTGTTCGGCTGATCGGCAATGGCGAGAATGGCGGCGGAGTGCGTGTGGTCGACGAATTTGTGGGGCAAGAAGGCATGCAACAACGCCTCTACCGAAGGGTTCGGGGCGCTGGGATCGATGAGATTGGCGCGCAGTAGCGTCACCATGTCCTCGTCTGAAAGCTTCGGAAGCGTGCGGCTCTTCAAGAGAGGGGCAATTTTCACGGCGGGCAGTCCCGGCGGCTCGACGGTGCCCATGTCCCATCCGCTGCCTTTCACGCAGAGGACCGCATGCGTATCGCCGACCAGGTCCGTCATCTCCGTCTTGACGGAGGTGTTTCCGCCGCCATGCAGGACGAGTCTCGGTTCGCCCCCCAAGAGCCGCGTCGTGTAAGTGCGCAGCGCAAGATCGCGGTTGACGCCTTTTGCCGCATAGCCGGCAACGACGTTTTCCGCCTCGTCGTCGCGCCAGAGATTTTCCATCGTGTATTGCCTCCCAATAAGCCGGCCCGGCCGGTATTGGCGGGCCAAACGTCAGTGCTCAGGCGACGCCCGAGCCACCCTTGCCGAGCCCTTCTCGGCTCCAGCGATCGAGGAGCCGCCGTCCCATCGATTCGGTGACGACGAGATGCGAAGCGAAGCTGCCTTTCAACGCAGCCACCAGCGGCTCGAACTTGTTCTCTTCCTGCACGACCAGCATGCGCTTCTTGATCGCGCGAATGGAATCGAGGTCGGCGGATATGCAGCGGCGGTTGTGCTGGCAATCCATCCAATTGCCATCGCGGTCGATCAGTTGTCCGGCGATGACGCCAGCGGCGCCCATTTGCCCCAACCCATGCATGTCCTCCGGAGAAAGTGCACCGCACTTCACGAGATGGCTGTCGTCTTCGATTCCTCCGACTGAGTAGAGGGCCAACTGGCAGTCCGAAATGGTTGCCAGTTGCTCGCGGATGACCGGCTCGGCGCGCAGTTCATCAGCCAGCCGTTCCGAAGAGAGAACCAGAGGTGCATAGAGGTTGATGCCTTCGGCATTCAGGCGACGGGCAATTTCCGTCGTGCACTGGTCGGGGCGATAGGAATAGGGTGCACCAAGATTGCCGCAAAGCTGCACGACGGTGACACCCCGAAGGTCCGCGAACGGCATGACATCGGCGATATGATAGACGGTGCGGCCCCATGCCACGCCGATCCGGTCACCTTTGTTGATGAGTTCCAGAAAGACCGACGCCGCCACCACCGGCATCTCCGCTGCGGGATCGAGCGCCTGCCGGTCCTCCGGCACGATCCAGACGGACGTCAGTCCCGTCGCGTCCTCGAGTTCTCGGGCCAGAACGTCGTTGGAGAAGAGTTCCGACGAGGTGGTGATCGTCACGATGCCCATCTCTCGCGCGCGCCGCAGATACATTGCAATTGAGGCGCGGGAGATCTCGAGCTTCTGGGCGACTTCGTCCTGGCGCAGGCCATGGGCGTAGTAGAGCCAGGCGGCCTTGTGGATGATCTGATCAGCGGCACGGATGGGCATGGTGGCCTTTCATGAATTGATTTTGACATTATTCATTATTGCTGACAAAAGTCAACAGAATGTCTCGGGCAGTCCTTCGGCACTGTCTATCACGGACGACTTCTCCCCTTCTGTAAGGCATGGGGTGGACTTTCCGCTCGCCGTTGCAGCGAGGCTCTCCACCTCGAGAAATCATAGCAGCCGGCGCCGTCCGGCGCTTGCTTGAGGAGATGGGCCTTGCGCCGGCCGGCGCCGACCAGATCAAGCGGTTCCAGTGAGTGAACTCAGCCGGCGAGCGTGAATGGATATTTGCTCCCGCTGAAGCAGGCCGAAGGGCGGTGGACGTTTGTGAAACATCATCATCTTCTTCTTTGCCGGTCGTCCTCATCCACGAATCACTTCTTTCAGAACCACCTCGACATCAAGAAGCGAAAGTGGCAATTGATGCTTCTTCGATTGAGCGACGATACACAATCGACGAGGTTGGTTGACGAGGAAGGGTCGACGACTGGCCGAGGGCCAAGATGGAGGAGGCGCTCGTCAACGGCAGCCTGATGATGCCGAAAGAGGTGGCGGATGCCGTCCTCTTCATGCTGACCAGGCCGCGCAACGTGACCATCCGCGATCTGGTGATCCTGCCGAACAGCGTCGACCTGTGACCGACATCAGCTTCAAGCCCATGACCTTTCGATGTTTCGAGCCGTGACGATGACCGAGGAGGAAACCATGTCAGCGACAGGAGACGCGCGCCACGTCATCGGCGTCGATGTCGGCACCGGCAGTGCGCGTGCCGGGCTCTTCGATCTTTCCGGCAATATGCTCGCCGTCGCCAAGCGTGACATCTCTCTTTTCCGCGAGGCGGGCGCGATCGTCGAGCAATCGAGCACGGAAATCTGGAATGCGGTCTGTGCGGTCGTCCGCGAGGTCGTGGCGTCCGCCAAGGTCGATCCCGCCTCGGTGATCGGCATCGGTTTCGATGCGACGTGCTCGCTGGTCGTCCTCGGTGAGGGCGGTGTGTCGCTCGCAGTCGGTCCTTCCGGGGATCCGGACCGCGACATCATCGTCTGGATGGATCACCGAGCCATCGAGCAGGCCGAGCGCATCAATGCTCTCGGCCACGATGTCCTGCGCTATGTCGGCGGGCGGATTTCACCGGAAATGGAAACGCCGAAGATCCTGTGGCTCAAGGAGAACAGGCCGGAGACCTTCAAAGACGCGTGGCAGTTCTTCGACCTCGCCGACTTCCTTACCTGGAAGGCGACGGGTGATCTGTCGCGCTCGACCTGCACCGTCACCTGCAAATGGACCTATCTCGCGCATGAGCAGCGTTGGGACGCGAGCTATTTCGAGCGGATAGGCCTTTCCGAACTCGCCGCCGAAGGCTTCGAGCGCATCGGCAGGCGGATCGTCGCGCCCGGCACGAGACTGGGTGAGGGGCTGACGGAAGACGCTGCCCATGCCATGGGACTGAAGCCGGGAACCGCGGTCGCGGCGGGCATGATCGATGCCCATGCCGGCGGCATCGGCACGGTGGGTGTCGGCGGTCGTCCGACCGAAAACCTCGCCTATGTCTTTGGCACCTCATCCTGCACCATGACCTCGACGGAGGCGCCGGTCTTCGTGCCCGGCGTCTGGGGACCCTATTATTCGGCGATGGTCCCGGGCATGTGGCTGAACGAGGGTGGGCAGAGTGCTGCCGGTGCCGCAATCGACCAGTTGCTCTCCTTCCACCCGGCCGCTGCCGAGGCGAATGCACAGGCCCGCGAGCGCGGCATTGCCCTTCCCGTTCTGATGGCCGAGGCGGTAGGGGGCAAGATCACAACGCTGTCCGACGCCGTCGATCTGGCCGGAGATATCCACGTCGTGCCGGAATTCCTCGGCAACCGGGCGCCGTTTGCCGATCCACATGCCCGTGCGGTGATCGCCGGGCTCGGCATGGAGCGGGATTTCGACAACCTCGTCGCGCTTTACGTGGCCGGCCTCTGCGGGATCGGTTACGGGCTTCGGCAGATCATCGAGACCCAGGCGCAGGCAGGCGCCTCTGTCGAGCGCGTGGTGATCAGCGGCGGGGCGGGTCAGAGCGACCTCGTTCGCCAGCTTCTTGCCGACGCCTGCGGCAAGCCGGTCGTGGCGCCGCGGGCGGAGGAGCCCGTGCTGCTCGGCTCCGCCATCCTCGGCGCAGTCGCATCCGGCGTCTTCACCGACATGCCGTCGGCAATGCAGGCATTGTGCGGTGTCTCCGGCACCTGCGAGCCGGCTGGCGGTGCGATTGCCGATACGCATGAAAGGCGCTTTCGCGCGTTTGAGCAGCTTCAGGCCTGCGCGCGCGCATTGAGGGCAGGCTGAGCGCCGACACCGACGTTTCGCCACAGGAAGCCGGTCAGAGCCGCCGTTCCGTCTCCGCATCGAAGAGGTGCAACTGCGACGAAGCGAAATCGAGGCTGACACGACGGAAAGTGCCCGCTGATTTCCTCCTTGCCGCAGCGGTATCGGCGACATTGATGCGACGAGTGTGATCAGGACGATGGCCGTCTTCGCCCCGATCAGCGAGCCCGGTCAGCCTGCCGGGGCGGCTTGCCGCCTCTTGCCTGCCGTCGGGCTCGCGACGCTCGCATACATGCCGCTGGTCCTGAAATCGCTCGGGTTCGTGCCGTAGAGCCGGCGGAAGACCTTTGAAAAGTAGTTCGGGTCGTCGAAGCCGCAGAGGGCGGAGACTTCCTTGATCGGCATCTCAGCCGCCTTGGTCAGCAGCCTCGCCGCCCGCCGAAGGCGTTTCTGCAGGACGAATTCCGCCGGCGGCAGACCCTCGCTGGCGGTGAAAATGCGCGAGAAATGGGCTCGGCTCAAGCCCGCAACGGCCGCGAGCTCGCCGACCGTGAGACCCTGATCGAGGTGGTTCTCGATATGGCTGAGGACGTGCTGGAGGGCGCGGTAATCCTGGGCGAACGTCGGATGAGAGCCGAAGACGTCGTCATAGAGGGCCATCGCGGCCTCGTAGGCGATCGCAGACGCCGCTCCCGGTGTTTCCGCCCCGGTCACCAGCCGGTGACAGCAATGCGCCAGTTGATCGATCGTATCGGGCTTCAGCCGCAGGATGGGGCCGGTCATCGCGAGGATGGAGCGATGGATGCGCAGTGCCTCCTCGCCGTTCATGGAGATCCAGAAGAATTCCCAGGTCTCATTCCTTTCCAGCCAGTAGCGGTGATTGTGCGGGACGAGCAGAAGCAACGTCTCACCCGGCCGAACGTGCATCGTCCGGTTTTCGTAGTGCAGGTTTCCCCGCCCGCCGATGGTGTGTTGCAGGACGGTGAAAGGGGCGAGGCCGCGCTTGCGTCCGTCCCAGTCATAATCTCCCCCGCGCCGGATCTCGTAACCGCAGCTGGTCGGCATGGTGTGCAGGCTCTGGCGCCCCCTGGGGAGTGACACGGTGCGGCTTGCCGGCCCGAAGTCGAGAAGATTCTGCAGCACAAAATTACCCATGATAGCACAATCCTTCTCTGGCCCCGCCCGGGAATATACGCATAATCGCCGTCACAGGAGAAGTCGGAGAGCGAGTTTCCGAAAGGGAACACCGAGGAATTACCGGATTTCAGGCCTGTCTGCTGCACGCCGCCGACGAATCGTCATCCTGCAATTGTCGTCGTCGGTCGTGGTCTGATCTCCGCAAGAAGGGTGTGACGAGTGAGATTCAAAATCGCTATCATGGGGGCCGGCCGTATCGGCCTCACCAAGGAGCTTGCCGCCGACATTCTTTGTGTTCGCGAATTCCAAGACGTGGAACTCGCCCTGACCGATATCGCATGATTTCCCATTGCCGGAGGTAAGACATGGCAGGACATCCCAAGATCACGTTCATCGGTGCGGGCTCGACGGTGTTCATGAAGAACATCATCGGCGACGTGTTGCAGCGCCCGGCGCTCGCCGGCGCGACGATCGCGCTGATGGATATCGATCCGCAACGGCTCGAAGAGAGCGCGCTCGTCGTCAACAAGCTGATCGCCACGCTGGGGGTGAAGGCGAGGGCGGAGACCTATAGCGACCAGCGCAAGGCGCTCGCCGGTGCCGATTTCGTTGTCGTCGCCTTCCAGATCGGCGGCTACGAGCCCTGCACCGTCACGGATTTCGAGGTCCCGAAGAAATACGGGCTCCGCCAGACGATCGCCGACACGCTCGGGGTGGGCGGGATCATGCGGGGCCTGAGAACCGTGCCGCACCTCTGGAAGATCTGCGAGGACATGCTTGCGGTCTGCCCCGACGCGATCATGCTGCAATATGTGAACCCGATGGCGATCAATACCTGGGCGATTGCGGAGAAATACCCGGAGATCCGCCAGGTGGGACTTTGCCATTCCGTGCAGGGCACGGCACATGAACTGGCCCACGATCTCGACATCCCATATGAGGAGATCCGCTACCGCTCGGCCGGCATCAACCACATGGCGTTCTTCCTGGAGTTCGAGCACCGCCAGGCGGACGGCAGCTATCGCAATCTCTACCCGGAACTGGTGCGCGCCTATCGTGAGGGGCGGGCGCCGAAGCCCGGCTGGAACCCGCGCTGCCCGAACAAGGTGCGCTACGAGATGCTGACGCGGCTCGGCTATTTCGTGACCGAGAGTTCGGAGCACTTCGCCGAGTATACGCCCTACTTCATCAAGGAGGGGCGCGAGGACCTGATCGAGAGGTTCGGTATTCCGCTCGACGAATATCCGAAACGCTGCGTCGAGCAGATCGAGCGCTGGAAAGGCCAGGCAGAGGCCTATCGCTCGGCCGAGACGATCGAGGTCAGCCCGTCGAAGGAGTATGCCTCGTCGATCATCAACTCGGTCTGGACTGGCGAACCTTCTGTCATCTACGGCAATCTGCGCAATAACGGCTGCATTGCCTCGCTGCCCGACAATTGCGCGGTGGAGGTGCCGTGTCTCGTGGACCGCAGCGGCATCCAGCCGACGTCCGTCGGCACGCTGCCGCCGCAGCTGACCGCGCTGATGCGCACCAACATCAATGTCCAGGAGCTGACGGTCGCCGCCCTGATGACGGAAAACCGCGAGCACATCTTCCATGCCGCGATGATGGACCCGCACACCGCCGCCGAACTCGACCTCGACCAGATATGGTCGCTCGTCGACGATCTCCTCCTCGCCCACCGGGAATGGTTGCCCGGCTGGACACAGTCGCCAATCCGGCACGCGAAGGCGAGCTGACGCGGTCCGGTTTCGGTCGCATTGCCTGAGCGGCCTGTTTCATGGGCCGCTCGAGCGTCTGAAAGCCAAGGTCGAGATGGTGTACCAGCACGGCGTTGGTTGATCGCGTGATGTCGATCCTACCGGCACGGACGATTGAGTGCTATCCTGCTGCGTACTAAGGGGTGGCCTTGTGCTGCTCGCCAAGTGATACCTTGTCGGCGTAGCCGTCACCGGCCTTGTCGAAGAAAGATCCGGGCGGCAGGATATCGCTACCTCACTGGACGAGGAGGAACAATCAGATGCGCATTGCTCTTACGTTTGTCATGCTTGTCCTTGCGCTGCCGGCCTATGCCGCGGGTCACACGGTCCAAATCAAGGGAATGAAATTCAGTCCGGCGAGGCTTCAAGTCGCGGTCGGCGACACTGTCACCTTTACCAACGCCGATTCCATCCGCCATACAGCCACCGCACTGGACGGTTCGTTCGACACTGGAAGACTTGCTACAGGCAGGACTGCGACCGTGAAGATTACCGTCGCCGGCAAGCACGATTTCAGGTGCATGATTCACCCGTCGATGACAGGCGCCATCACGGCGAAATAGCGGCCCGGGACGACTGACGGATTTTGCCTGTTGCAGCCCCGGCTTCGATTCCGATGAGCGCATCAAACGGCTCTCTGTGATCCCGATTCGACCAGATCTAACCATCGGTGCTAAACGCCATGGCTGTCCCATTTGCCACGTGTTCCTCATCATTCGGCGACAGCCATGGTCTTGGCCGGCAGGGCGAAGGCCCGAACAGCCTTACGAGGACACCTGCGGCGGCGAACCAAAGGTAATTTGCCCGCCCTCGGAGGTTCCGCTTCGACTGCACCGCAGGACCTGCTAGAGGCTATTTGGTGCATGGCACTGTCTCGCCTGTCTGCGGCGTGGTGCCTGGGCGACATGTCCGATGCCGGAACACGAGAAAGCTGAAGAGAGCGAGCCCCCAGGCGCCAACGCCGCCGTAGAGCATCACCCAGCCAAAGCCCTGGGCGAGAGCTTCGTGGATCAAGGCGCCGGAACGTTCCGGGACAGAACCGACACTGCTGGCCGCAATCCTCTTTGCAAGAGAACGCAGATGCGCTGTATCCGATGGCGTCGGCAGTGCGTCCTTAAGATGTGCGAGCACACCGCTGACCAGGATGAAGCCCATGATCGCGATGTTGAGCGCAAGCGAGATCATCCTGGCGCTCATGTCGATGCCAGACGCCATTCCGACGCGCTCACTCGGTACTGAGCCAGTCGTGGTGTTGGTGACAGGCGTGTTGGTCAAGCCCAGCCCGACGCCGGCGAGCACACAGCCCGGCAACATCGTTAGCCAACTCGCCGGAGTCGCCGCACTGCCCAGCTTCATCAGGATGAAGCCGAGGCCGATCGTGAACAGACCGGCGGGAATGATGGCACCAGGCTGGTATCGAAGCGAAAGCCTCTCGGCAAGCGGCGGCACGACGAGCGTCGGAAGCGTGTATGCGAGCAATGCCAGACCAGCCGAGACACTGTCGTAGCCGAGTCCCGCCTGAAACCAGATTGGCAGATAGATCATGAAAGGCCAGAAGCTGATATTCATCGCCACCGAGCCGATAATGGCGCCGGAGAACGCGCGAATGCGAAAGACCGAGAAGGCGAACATCGGCCGCTGGCTGGTCTTTTCGGCTACGAGGAAGGCGATGAAGCTTCCGATCGAAATCCCGATAACGCTAAGGGCTGCCGTGCTGGTGAAGCCCAGTTCCGGTCCCTGCGTAATGAAGAAGGCGAGAAAGAAGACGGACAGCGACAAAGTCGCCATGCCGGCGATGTCGAGGCTGCTTGCCTGCGGGTCTCTCGATTCCTGAACACCGCCGAGGGCGAGGATGAACGTCAGAGCGCCGAGCAGCACGTGGACGAGGAAAACCCACTCCCAGCTCGATACCGCAACGATCGCACCGCCGATGATCGGACCAAAACCGAGACCGATACCGAAGATGATCCCCCACCAGCCGAAAGCGACAGCGCGTGGCTGCCCCTCCCGGAACTGATGAGAGAGTATGGCGATCTGGCAGATCAGCATCGCGCCACCGCTGAGGCCTTGAAGGAACCGAGCGAGGATCAGCACTGAGACATTGCCGGTCAGCCCGCAAATCAGTGACGTGGCGCCAAATGCGGCGATGGCGATCAGGAAGATTCGTTTGCGCCCGTAGCGGTCGGCCAATGTTCCGATTGCCATCAGGACGGTCGTCACTGCGATGGTGTAGGCGTTCATAATCCATTGCAACTGCGGAAAATCAGCGTGCAGCACCTGCTCGAGTGTCGGCAGGATCGCCGGGATGCTGGAGATCTCCAGACCGAACATGAGTGAAGATAGGCAGACTGCAGCCAAAGCGATCGTGCTTCGGCGGGTGAAAGCTGGGATCATGGTTCGGCCTTTCGACGTTACGAGTGGCGACGGCGAAGTCCGGTGTTGACGTCACTGAAGCGTATCCGGCTCGCCTGCTGCAGTGCGGCTCAACATAGATGTCGCTTGATCATTCGAATATGGGATGATTTGATATTTCAAAGACAACAAAATCGGATGACTGGAATGACCGCTCTGGACATCGATGCCGTCAAGGCCTTCGTGACCATCGTAGACCACCGAAGCTTCACCCGCGCTGCAGAGGTGCTTGGCACCACGCAGGGCGCGATCAGCGTCAAGCTGAAGCGACTGGAGGAGCGTCTCGGCCTAAAGCTGATCGAGCGCACACCGCGGCTTGTGCGTTTGTCGGCCCAAGGCGCTGTGTTTCTCGACTCGGCGCGCGACCTGCTCGCGGCGCATGATCGCGCCATCGCGGGGCTCTCCTCGGTCCGCCGCCGGTTTTCACTCGGGATCGCCACCCATGTCGCAGGCCCGGAGATCCCGACGCTATTGGCACGCCTGAATGCGCACGATCCTGCGCTCACCATCGAAGTCAGGCTCGACAATTCACGCAATCTATTGGACGCATTCGATCGCGGCGATATCGATGCGGCGATCATTCGGCGAGAGGATGACCGGCGCGACGGCCAGGTGCTGGCACCGGAACATTTCGGCTGGTTCGCGACGCCGACCTTCGTTTATCGGGAAGGCGAGCCGCTACGTCTAGCCGCGCTGTCGCCATCCTGCGGCGTTCGCGACATCGCCACGCGCGCACTCGATGCGGCGGGAATCGCCTGGACGGAGGTATTCCTCGGGGGCGGCTCCTCTGTCGTCGCAGATGCGGTCGCTGCCGGTTTGGCTACCGCCGTTTTCTCCTGCCGGCTTGCCCCGGCCGGGACGATGGAAGTCACCGAGCGGTTTGGACTCCCTCCGCTTCCCTCTTCGGAGATCGTGCTGCTTTCCACGCTCTCTGATGCCAAATCCCGTCAGGCGCTCCGGACGCTTGCGACCGCCTTTCGCGAACATCGCCCACCGTCCGTATGAATGCCGGAATCGGCTCAACCCCCACGGCTGTCAGGCAGCGTATTTAATAGCGGTTCAAACCTGGAGCGGTTCATAATCGCAGCCGGATGAAAGTTCAGGGGCAGGTCCGTAGCGCCAAAATAGGATCCAGATGGCCAAGTTGTGGTGCCGCCAAATCGCCGGATCGTCAAACTTTATCCGCCAATCTGCCTGTAGGTGGCGGCAGGCGTTCCTCCTAGATTGCTGAAAAGGCGATTGAGGAACTGGTGAATCATGAAGGGTGCTGACATTCTTGTCGAAATGCTGATCGGCTATGGCGTGGACACGATTTTCGGGGTGCCCGGCGATACGAACGTGCCGCTCTACGAAGCCTTGCAGATGCGCGAGGACAGGATCACGCATGTCATGGCGCGCGACGAGCGCTCCGCCGGCTTCATGGCGGACGCCTATGGACGCTTCACGAACAAGCCGGGGATCGTGGAATGCCCGTCCGGCGCGGGCGCAATGTATTCGCTCCCGCCGATTGCCGAATCGAATGCGTCCTCCGTGCCGGTCATCCTGCTGACCATCGACATTCCGCTGCCCGGCGAAGGGCGCGGCGTACTGACCGAGCTCGACTGCGCCAGGCTCTTCGAGCCGGTGACCAAAATGTCTGTTCAGGTCAAGTCGGCGGAAAAACTGCCGGAAATCATTCGCCGCGCGTTCCGCGCAGCTTGCTCCGGAAAGCCCGGCGCGGTCCATTTGCAAATCCCGGAAGACATGTTGAAGGCGGATGTCGATCCCGCCCGAGTTTCGGTGCACATTGAGGAAGACTGCAAGACCTTCCCGGCATTCCCGACACGGCCCGCGCCCGGACTGGTGGAGAGCCTTCTCGAGAAGCTGTCTAAAGCCGAGCGTCCATTGATCGTTTCGGGCGGCGGCGTCATCCGCTCCTGTGCCGGCGACAATATTCTCGCCGTCGCCGAGCGGCTGAATATCCCGGTCTGCACGACCATGACTGGCCAGGGCACGATGCCCGACGACCACACCCTTTCCATCGGCGTGATTGGCGACAACGGGTATCACCCCCATGCAAACCGGGCGATGGAGGAAAGCGATTTCGTGCTTTTCGTCGGCTCGAAGATGGGATCTGTCGTCACCATCGGCTGGACCTTTCCGAAGATCACGCTGAACAAGCGCGTCGCACAGATCGACATCGATCCTGAAATCATGGCGAACAACTATGAAAACGTGATTTCGATCGCCGGCGATGCAAAGCTCGTGCTGAACGATCTGTTGACCGCCATACCCGGCAGCTTCACCGGAGAACACTATCAGCCGTGGATCGACCATCTCAACGAAATGCGCTCCAACTTCTGGGAAAATGCTGAAAGCCTTCTGAGCAAAAGCAGCGTTCCCCTGCGCCCCGAGCGGGCCGTGCGCTGCTTCAATCAGGCACTGGAAGCATCCGGCAAGCCGGCTTTGATCTATTCCGATGCCGGCACGCCGACCCCGCACATGACGCGTTTCCTGAAGATCAACGATCCCCGTACGCGGTTTGCCATCCCGCGCGCGTTTGGCGGATTGGGATCGGCACTTCCGGCAACGGTAGGGGCCTGGCGGGCTGATCCGACGCGGCGTCCTATCGGAATGTTCGGCGATGGCTCGTTCGGGATGACCGTTGGCGAACTGGAAACACTGGTGCGCCTGAAAATTCCGGCAATCCTGATCCTTTTCAACAATGGGCATTTTGGCTGGATCAAGGGGTTGCACCGTCTCAAGGGTCACAATCAGTGCTTCGGTGTCGATTTCACGCCGCCGCGCGGGCAGGCAATCGCAGAGGCGTTCGATCTCAAGGCATGGCCCGCGAAATCGGCGGACGAGCTCGACGACGCGCTTGCCAAGGCGTTCGCACATGAACAAGGACCCTGCTTCATTGACGTTCATGTCGAGTCGATTGCCGATCGCGTGCCGCCGGTCTATTCGTGGCTGACGAAACGCGGGCACGATCCTCTCAGCCTCGAGGCTGCCGAAATCCAGTATCTCTGACTTGAACTTGTGCCTGCGCAAGGCGCGCCACCAGGACTTGTGCAGCTCAAGAAAAGCAACAGGAAGAGCCAAGAGCCCATGAGCGTCACGGGAAAATCGATCATTGTCGTGGGAGCTGGCATGGTGGGCGTCAGCACCGCCCTCGAGCTTTCGAAACGCGGGGCGAAGGTCACGCTACTTGATAAAAGTGAGCCCGGCCGAGAAACGTCATACGGCAATGCCGGCGTTCTGGCGCGGTCTTCACTCATGCCGATCAACAATCCCACGCTGCTTTCGCAGCTCCCGGGTCTCATAGGAAATCGCGGGGCCGGCTTGCGCTATGATCCCTGGTTTCTGGCAGCCAATCTGAAATGGGCCGTACGCTTCATGCTTTCATCCCGGCCAAGCGTGTTTCGAAAGACAACGCAGGCGCTCGATTCGCTGATCCGGCTTTCCATCGAAAAACATTTGCAGCTTCTCGATCAAACCGGAATGCGGGGGCACCTTTCCGATCAGGGCTGGATCTTTCTGTACCGTGAGCAGGAGAGTTTTGAACGGACAGCCCTTTTGAGGCAAACGCTTGCCGCGCATGAAGTGCCTGTTTCGCACTTGCGCCCGCAGGAGATTTCCGAGCTGGAACCGGCGCTGATGCCGATTTTCAAGCACGGGCTCTGGATCAAGGGAAGTTATTCGGTGAATGATCCCGGCGCTATCGTCACCGGCTATGCCCGGCGTTTTGCCGAGACGGGTGGCGTCTTCGTTCAATCAGGGGTCGAGAGAATATCTGAAAACGACGACGGAACGGAAGCTCGCTTGAGTTCCGGTGAGACACTGCGTGCAGACAAGCTCATCGTCTGCCTTGGGCCCTGGTCGCGCAATTTCCTCAAGCAATCGGGCTACGATGTCACGATGGCCTACGAACGCGGCTATCATATGCATTTTTCCGGCGCTTCCCGCTCCGACCGGAAACGACTGACGCGGCCTGTCTACGATACCGGTGGCGGCTATGTGCTCGCCCCGATGACACAAGGTCTCCGCCTGACGACGGGGGTGGAACTCGCCGACTGCGACGCTCCAAAATCCGACCGGCAGCTGAAGCAGGCGGAAAAGGCGGCGCGTGAAGCCATTTTCCTGGGGGAACCGGTCCAGGACGAATCCTGGCTTGGCCGCCGTCCAACCTTTCCAGACAGCCGGCCGGCCATCGGTCTGGCACCATCGAGCCGCAATATCTATTTTGCCTTCGGACACCAGCATATCGGCTTTGCCACCGGCCCGGGTACGGCGCTTGTTCTCGCCGATCTCATGGAAGGTAAAACGCCGGCCATCGATGCGGCGCCGTTCAATCCGGAGCGTTTCATTACCCGCCGAGCTTCTTAAGCTTCCGGCCGGAAAAGGGTAGCGTGATTCCGGATCGCCGGATGCGTCGACATAGCGATGGACAATGAGCGTTTCAGACTGTCGGCGAGACGCTTCGGGCCGGTTTCAATCGCAGGCGTCTGGTTTCGGAAATAATCCAGTCGCGGAAATCCATCACGCGTTTTGAAACGCCCTTGTTCATCGGGTAGACGACAAAATAGCTGTAGCCGCTTGGCACCGGATCGCCAAACGGACAATGCAACTGCCCATCCCGCAACAGATCTTCGACCATGACCATGGGGACGACGGCCAGCCCCAGTCCCGAGACCGCAGCCTTGATGACCATGGTTGTTTGGGCGAAACGCGGGCCGAAAATCGGCCCTTCATGCGCCATCTTCATCGCTTCCAGCCAGCGCAGCCAGCTGTCGGGGCGGCGCGCGTTCTGAATTTTCTGAAATTTATTGTAGAGTTGCGGCTCCAGCTTCTCTCCCTTTGGTATCAGAGACGGGGCGGCGACAACCGTTATCATCTCTTCAAAAAGCTTGTAGGCATGCGCATCGGTCCATGCACCGCGGCCGCGCAGCACTGCGACATCGATGTTGTTCTCCGAAAAATCCGGGGTGTCCGTGGTCGGCACCATGTTGAATTGCGTATCGGGAAATCGCTTCATGAACCCGGCCATGCGGGGCACCAGCCACTGGCTGGCGAAACTGTCCTGAACGCCGATACGTGTTGCGTCCTGCAATTTGGAACCGCGCACCGCGTCGATGGAGGCCTCTTCCAACCCGTCAAGGTATTTTGTTATCGATTCCAGATAGTTGCGCCCCGCCTCCGTGAGCAGGAGACGCGGACCGATGCGTTCAAAAAGACGCACGCCGAGCAAGTTCTCCAGATTGCTGACCTGCCGGCTCACGCCGCTTTGGGTCAGTCCGATATCTTCGCCCGCGCGGGTGAAGTTGCGGTAGGTGGCCGCCGCTTCGAAAGCTGTCAGGGCTGTGAGAGAGGGAAGAAAGCGCCGCATAATCATGACTTATATACATGATAGAATGCGAATTCCACGGTTTTTGTCAGGATGGCTTCTTGGCAGTGTAATTGACAAAAAGCATGAGGGGTTCAGAACATGTATATTCGCAAGCGGGACGCGATCGACCGGAACCTGATCGCAGCACTCGAAGAAGACGCCAGAATTTCGACCTCGGAACTTGCCCGCAAACTGGGAGTGGCAAGATCGACGGTGAATGAGCGGATCGCCCGACTGGAGCGCGAAGGGGTGATCATGGGATATTCAGCCATCGTGCGGCCTGAACTCGATGTTCAGGAAACGCGCACCATGCTCTTCATCACGTGCAACCGGGCGCATTGGAGCCGGATCGTTTCGACGCTCGAATCCTATCCCGAAATTCACGAATGCGTCACCGTCAGCGGCAATTACAGCCTGATGTGCACGGTGCGTACACCGTGCGCGGAAGACCTCGATGCGCTCGTGGAAGAGGTCGCGGCGATTCCAGGTATCACGACCATCGACACGATGGTTGTACTCGCAAGCAAATTTGCTCGAAACGCCACGATTTCGGCGCCGCAACCCGCTCCGAGACTTCAACTCGCTTCATGAGCCCTGACTTGGCCAATACGGATACTCTAGAGTCTGAGGGGACGGCTGACCTGCTTGCGTATCCAGACTGAGAATTGCGTCGCCAGCGGCTTTCCCGCGCCGGCAGGCGTGGCAATGTAATAGTTACGCCCAAAGGTTTCCGGCAATGTCGAGACCTGACACAGCGCGCCGGACTGCAGTTCCTTCTCGATGAGATAGGTGGGCAGGATCGCGGCCCCTAGACCGGCAACCGCTGCGGCAATCACCAGCGCGAACTGGTCGAAATAACTTCCCTTGCGCACCGGGTGATCAACGCCCGGCATGGTCTGGCGAAATTTTTCCCATAGCAAGGGGCGGGAAGACAAATGCAGCAGCGGCATTTCGAATACATCTTCCGCACAGCTCAAGCCGAACCTTTCGACAAGCTGCGGCGCAGCAACCGCTACAAGCCCTTCCGGGCAAAGGGGGGTCAACTGCGCCCCCGGCCAGTCGTTCGGGCCTGTGTGAATGGCGAGGTCGATACCGCTTTCGGCAAATTCGAATGGTTCGGAACGGCTATAGACCACCAGTTCGAGATTCTCGCGTCCGCTCTTGAAGTCCGGCAACCGTGGCACCAGCCAGCGCGATCCGAATGTCGGCAAGACCGCGATCGACAGCAACTGGGTGGAACTGCCCGCCGCGACGGCATGCGCAATGGTCCGCCGCAAGCGGTCGAGATCGCCGAGCAGCTCCCCGGCAAAACTGCGCCCGGCGTCGGTGAGGCGGACGCCCCGGCCCTCGCGGCGGAAGAGGGCGACCCCGATCTGGTCTTCCAGCTCCTTCACATGCCTGCTGATCGCGCCCTGGGTCAGGCCGAGTTCTTCGGCTGCCGCCGTAAAACTCTCGTGCTTTGCCGCAGCTTCGAAGCAGCGAAGAACCGCAAGGCTTGGAAGATGCAGAGGCGTGTCCATGGCGAAGTTCCATTCATTACATATACTCATCGAAAAATGCATAAATGTGGCATTTTGTTCAAGCGTAAATTGGCTACGATCAGCTGGGTCAACGTCGTGAGGTGAACATGGAGAAGGTTGCTGTTCTTGGTCCTGGAAAGGTTGGCGCGTTGGCCGCCGAACTTCTGCTGGGAACCGGTTTCCTGAAGCAGGAAGATATCTCACTGGAAGCCTTCCTCAAGACGAAGAACGGAACCTGCTATGCCGGAAACTGAGGTACAAGCCGGAGCGGCCGGGTTCCGGCGCGCATCCCGGATCGCATCACTCGAAATATCCGAGATCGTTCAGCTTGCCGAACGGTCGGCCGTGCTGCGGGCCGAAGGCCGGGACGTCATTTCATTTGCAACGGGAGAGCCGGATTTTCCAACCCCGCAGCATGTCGTTGAAGGCGCCCATGCAGCGGCACTTGCCGGCAAGACGCGCTATCCGGCGACGGTCGGGACGCCTGAACTTCGCGCCGCCATTGCCAAAATCAATGGCGTCACCCCGAAAGAGGTGATCGTTTCGACAGGCGCCAAACAGGTTCTGGCCAATGCCATGCTGGCAACGCTTGAACCGGGCGACGAAGTGATCATGCCGGCTCCCTATTGGACCAGCTATTCCGACATCGTATCGATGGCCGAGGGCAGGCCGGTCGTCGTCCCGTGTCCGATGACGGAGGGTTTCAAGCTCTCCCCGGCCGCGCTCGAAGCCCAGATCACGCCGCGCACACGCTGGCTGATGCTCAATTCACCCTCGAACCCTTCCGGCGCGATTTATGGTCGGCAGGAGATCAAGGCGCTTGCGGAGGTTCTCGCGCGCTACCCCAATGTCTGGATCGTGGCGGACGAGATATACGAGCATCTGAATTTCGTCCCGTTTCATTCCTTCACCGCCGTGGCACCGGAGCTTTCTGAGCGGACGCTGATCGTCAATGGCGTTTCCAAGGCGTATTCCATGACCGGCTGGCGCATCGGCTGGGGCATCGGCCCGACCGAACTGATCAAGGCGATGGGCGCCGTGCAGGGTCAGATTACTTCCGGCGCCTGCTCGATCGCTCAGGCTGCGGCGCTTGCAGCTCTGACAGGAGATCAGGCGCTTCTGGACGACCGCCGCGCCACATTGCTGGCCCGGCGCGACAAGGTCGTCAGTGCGCTGAATGCCGTTCCCGGGATCGAATGCCCCGTTCCCGATGGCGCATTCTATGCTTTCCCCAATATCGAGGGCGCCATGGCGGCATGCGGATTTTCTTCCGACGCGGAATTCTGCGCATGGCTTCTCGACGAAGCGGGCATTGCGATTGTGCCCGGCCGCGCCTTTGGACTGCCCGGCCACGCACGGCTGTCATTCGCCTATTCAGACAAGGAACTTGATGCCGGCCTTGCCCGCATTTCCGCGACGGTTTCCAGCCGGATCGCCCAGTAATCTCGAAGGAGCCCAAAGATGAACCATCACGATATTCTCGCGGCGACTGGCTTGAGCGAGCAGGAACTCAACGGCGGTACGCTTGCCGTTTTCAGCCCCATCGACGGCGCCGAAATCGCCAAGGTCAAGGAAACGGCGGCGAGCGAAATGCCGGCCGTCATCGCCAAATCGCAGGCCGCCTTCAAGGCATGGCGCAAGCTTCCGGCGCCGCGCCGCGGCGAACTCGTGCGCATCCTCGGCGAGGAGCTGCGCGCTTCCAAGAAGGAACTCGGCGCGCTGGTGACGCTGGAAGCGGGCAAGATCGTCTCCGAGGGTCTCGGCGAAGTGCAGGAAATGATCGACATCTGCGATTTCGCTGTCGGCCTGTCGCGTCAGCTCTACGGCCTGACGATCGCCTCCGAGCGCCCCGGCCACAAGATGTCGGAAACCTGGCATCCGATGGGGCCTTGCGGCGTCATTTCCGCCTTCAACTTCCCCGTCGCCGTGTGGAGCTGGAATGCGGCGCTCGCTCTGGTTTGCGGCGATCCCGTCATCTGGAAGCCGTCTGAAAAGACGCCGCTGACGGCCATTGCCTGCATGAAGATCATGGATCGCGCAGTCAAGCGTTTTGGTGCGGATGCGCCGGAAGGCCTGGTTCAGCTCGTTATCGGCGGCGCCGAAATCGGCGAAGCACTCGTCGCCTCGAAAGACGTACCGATCATTTCGGCGACCGGTTCGACCCGCATGGGCGGCATTGTCGGCCCGAAGGTGATGGCGCGCTGGGGCCGTCCGATCCTCGAGCTTGGCGGCAACAACGCCATGATCGTCGCCCCCTCCGCCGACCTCGACATGGCCGTTCGCGCCATCGTGTTCTCCGCCGTCGGTACTGCCGGTCAGCGCTGCACCTCGCTTCGCCGCCTGATCGCGCATCATTCCATCCGCGAAGAACTGGTCGAGCGGCTGGCAAAGGCTTACGCATCGCTTCCCATCGGCGACCCGCGTCAGAGCACCACGCTCATCGGCCCGCTAGTCGATCATGGCGCACGCGACCGTATGCTGGCCCAGATCGAAAA
This sequence comes from Ciceribacter lividus, assembly GCF_003337715.1. Taxonomy (GTDB): domain Bacteria; phylum Pseudomonadota; class Alphaproteobacteria; order Rhizobiales; family Rhizobiaceae; genus Allorhizobium; species Allorhizobium lividum. The sequence goes on along the minus strand of NZ_QPIX01000006.1, from coordinate 121,349 downwards.
GGCCAAGGCCGAAGGCGGCAAGGTTCAAGGTGGACGCACGGTGACCACGAATGTTCCGCAGGGCGGCGCCTATGTAGAGCCCGCACTCGTCGAGATGCCCCGGCAGACCGATACCGTTCGGGAAGAAACCTTCGCACCGATCCTCTATGTGCTCGGCTACGACACGCTGGAAGAGGCAATCGAAATTCAAAACGATGTACCGCAGGGGCTTTCCTCCTGCATCTTCACGCTCAATGTGCGCGAAGCCGAAACCTTCCTCTCCGCAGTCGGCTCCGACTGCGGCATCGCCAATGTCAATATCGGCCCGTCGGGTGCTGAAATCGGCGGTGCGTTCGGTGGTGAGAAGGAAACCGGCGGCGGCCGCGAATCCGGCTCGGATGCCTGGAAGGGCTACATGCGTCGGCAGACCTCCACCGTAAACTATTCTTCCGAACTGCCGCTCGCCCAGGGCGTGAAGTTCGACCTCTGAGAAACGGAACCGACAAGAATACCATGTCAAACCTCGTTCATTCCGACACTATCCGCACATTGTTTTCCAGCGCCATGTCCGACATGTACCGCAAGGAGGTCCCGCAATACGGCACGCTGATCGACCTGGTGCGCGACGTCAACGAAGCCGTCCTTGCCGCCGATCCCGCCTTGAAGACCCGGCTGGAAGCGGCGGACGAGCTGGAGCGCCTCGATGTTGAACGCCATGGCGCGATCCGGCTTGGAACCGCAGAAGAGCTGTTCAACATTCGCCGCATGTTTGCCGTCATGGGCATGTTTCCGGTCGGCTATTACGATCTCTCGGTCGCCGGTCTCCCAGTCCATTCGACGGCCTTCCGCCCCGTCGATGAGGCCGCGCTTGCACGCAATCCCTTCCGCGTCTTCACCTCGCTCATCCGGCTTGAGCTGCTGGAGGACCGCGGACTTGCGGAAGAAGCGGCGGGCATTCTCGCCAAGCGCAAGATCGTTACCGACCGCGCGCTCGAGCTGATCGCGACCGCCGAGAAGAACGGAGGCCTTACGGAAGAGCAAGCCAGGGAATTCGTGGCCGAAGCGCTGGAAACATTCCGCTGGCATTCTGAGGCGACCGTTTCGGCAAATACCTACAAACGGCTACATGACGCCCACCGCCTGATTGCAGATGTCGTCAGCTTCCGCGGCCCGCACATTAACCATCTGACACCGCGCACACTGGACATCGATGCGGTTCAAAAAGGTATGCCGGAGCGGGGCATTGCTCCGAAGGCCATCGTTGAAGGGCCGCCGCGCCGCAAGGCCGACATCCTGTTGCGTCAGACCTCTTTCAAGGCGCTCGAGGAAGAGGTCAATTTTGCCGGAGAGAATGGCGGCAACCAAGGCACCCACACCGCGCGTTTCGGCGAAATCGAACAACGCGGGATAGCTCTGACGCCGAAGGGCCGCGCCCTTTATGACGAACTGCTTGGCAAGACCCGCCGGGCGGTTGCCGTCGGCCGCAAGGGGGAGGACGCGTCTTCCTACGAAGCTGAACTCGAAAAGCAGTTCGAGGCATTCCCGGATGAATTTGAGACGCTTCGTCGCGAAAAGCTCGCCTATTTCCGTTATCGCGTGGCTCCGGGTGCAAGGTCTGACAAGCAAGTCTCGAGTCTCGAAGACCTTCTTGGCTCGGGTGCCTTGATCGCCGATCCGCAGGTTTATGAGGATTTCCTGCCGGTTTCCGCAGCAGGGATCTTCCAGTCCAATCTCGGTTCCGACGCGCAATCCAACTATTTGGAAAAAGCCAATCAGGCTGCATTCGAAGAAGCGTTGGGGGCACAGGTGATCTATGAGCTCGACCTTTATTCAAAAACAGAGGCCGACAGCCTGAAAGCGGCGCTGATGTCGCTCGGCCAGACACACCTGCTGACAAGTGTCGACAAGGCTGCCTGAATGAAGGCAATCCTGTCTGGCACGACAGACGACAGTAACCTCCAGCGCTTTCTCAAGGCGCTGGAGACTTGGCATTTTGGCGGCGAACTTGGATTGAGCCACGCCCAGCGCACGGTTTTCGCTACGGACAATTCCATCTACGAGCGTTTGCCCAAGGCGGTGCTTTTCCCGCGCGAGCCGGAAGACCTCAATCGGATCATGCGGGCCGCTCGAGAAACCCGAACCGCCATTGCGGCGCGCGGCGGTGGAACGGGCACGAACGGGCAATCGTTGAGCGACAGCGTCATTGTCGATTGTTCCCGTTATCTGAACCGCATTCTGGGGATAGATCCGGCAACTCGAACGGCGGTAGTGGAGCCCGGCGTCATCCTTGACGAACTGAACCGCGCCGCCGCGCCACATGGGCTCTTTTTCGGCCCGACGGTCTCCACCGCGTCTCGCGCGACGCTGGGCGGCATGGCGGCAACCGATGCATCCGGCAAGGGATCGCGGATTTTCGGCCGCACGTCCGATCATGTGCTTTCCATGGATGTCGTCCTCTCAGACGGAAGCGACTGGCAGGCTGCGCCGCTCGATGCGGAAGGATTTGCCGCCGTGTGTGAGCGTGACGATCTGCCCGGAGTACTGCACAGGAGCTTGCGGGATATTCTTGATGCCGAGACCGATGAGATAGCGCGTGTTTTCCCGATCATGAACCGGGGGCTCACCGGCTACAATCTGAAGGAAGTACGCGACGATCATGGTGTTTTTCGCCTTTCGAAACTGCTTTGCGGTTCGGAGGGTACACTGGCGCTGACCAAGCGCCTCAACTTGCGTCTCTTGAAGAAGAAGCCGCTGCGCGCGCTGATGGTCGTCGCCTATGACGATGCGATGGCCGCGCTTTCGGATGTCGAGCGGCTGGTGGCCGCCGATCCGGTTGCTGTCGAATTCATCGATGACAAAATTCTCGGGCTTGCACAGTCCGATCCGGTCTGGGCCGATATTGAAGCTGTGCTCTCCCATTCCGGAAAAGCCAAAGTCGGGGGATTGAATTTCGTCGAGGTGCAGGCCAACGATGACACCGAACTCGAGAGCGCCATCGAGAGGCTGGGAGCCATCTTTGAAAAACGGCCATCCTCCGTCCTCGATGAACGCGTGGTTCGCGACCCCCATGTGATCTCGCAGCTCTGGTCTCTGCGCGAAAAATGCGTCGGCCTTCTTGGCCGTATGGACAAGAGCCGGCAGGGAACACCCTTTGTCGAGGACGCGGCTGTGCCACCGCAAAACCTTGGGCCGTTCGTCAAAGGCTTCCGCGACATTCTCGATTCCCATGGACTGGCTTATGGCATGTTCGGCCATGCCGATGTCGGCTGCGTGCATGTTCGTCCGGCACTAGATATGCGCCGCCCGGATGACGCCGCGATGATCCGCAAGGTGTCGGATGCTGTCGCGGCACTGGCGCAATCCCACGGCGGCCTGATCTGGGGAGAACATGGCAAAGGCGTTCGCGGCGAATATGTGCCGATGGTTTTTGGGGCGAGGCTTTACGACGCCCTCTGCCGGATCAAGAATGTGTGCGATCCACATGGCATTCTCAATCCCGGCAAGATCGCGAACCCGAATCCGAAGCAGGCATTGAAGGCAATCGATGAAGTCCCCTTCCGAGGGAGCCGCGACGCGCAAATCGACAGCAAAATGCTCGGAGGATTTGAGCTTTCGGTCAGATGCAATGGCAACGGCCAGTGCTTCAACCGCAATTTCGACGACGCGATGTGCCCCTCCTACAAAGCGACCGGTGATCGAAGCAAATCGCCGAAAGGCCGTGCCGCGCTGATCCGCGAATGGTTGCGTCTGCGGTCGGATATAGAAAGCGGTGGCATTCGGGCCAACGGCGCAAGGCGGCTGCTTCCGGAACTTGAAGCCGCTCTCCATGAAAGCCTTTCGGATTGTCTCGGCTGCAAGGCCTGCGCATCGCAATGTCCGGTGAAGGTGGATATTCCCGCCATGCGTTCGCGCTTCTGGGCTTCCTATTACCAGCGCCACCGTCGGCCGCTGCGGCATTATCTTCTGGGTGGGCTGGAAACGCTCGGGCCGCTGATGCGTCTGTCGCCGGCTTTTACCAATGTGCTGATGCACATTTCAGGGCCGCTGTTGTCAGCAATGGGGTTGGTCGATCTTCCAAGAGTTTCCACTCCGAAATCGGCGCGCGGTGCCTTCAGGTGCCATGGGGCCAATGACAGGACGGTTGTTCTCGTTGAGGATACGTTTCTGGCGACTTTCGACGGCGCGGTGATCGACGCCTGCCAAGCGCTTCTGGAAAATCTGGGATATCGCGTCGTGAGAACCGCTCCTCTGCCAAACGGAAAGGCGCAGCACGTCCTGGGTTTCAAGAATGCATTTGAAAAGACAGCCGGCCGAAGATCGGCCGGCTTGGAAACCTTGGCGAAAGAAGGATATCCGCTGATCGGCATCGAACCTGTCGTGCAGGCAATGGAAAGCGATGAGTATGGTTCGCAAGAAGCCGGAAAAGTTGCGATAGTATCCATCGACCGCTTTCTGGAAGGCGAAATTCTCGCGGGCCGCATCCGGCGGCGAACCTCGCAGTCCGATAGAACCGACTTGCCGCTTTACCTTCATTGCACAGAAAAGGCCTCTGATCCGGGCAGCGCAAACCGATGGCAATCCATTTTCGCGGCGTTCGGGCTGTCTGTGAACCCGTTGGCGACCGGCTGCTGCGGCATGGCGGGCACTTTCGGCCATGAACGTGAACACGCTGAAATGTCGAGGAAGATTTATGACCTGTCGTGGCGTCAGCGGATCGAGGAAGGTAACGGCCCCGCGCTCGTTACCGGTTTCTCCTGTCGCTGTCAGGTGAAACGGTTTTCAGGCAAGCGCGCCCAACACCCCGTCGAGTTGCTCGCCGCCAAATCGAGCGGTTGACCGCATCCTCAGTCTTTCGCGTTTGCAGCCATCAAGAGAGCTGCCGCGTCCAGCAGATGAAAGACCGGAAGTCCGGTCACCTTGCGGATTGCCGGCGCATAGGGTGGCAGGTTTCCGCATTCGAGAAGAATGGCGGAAAGGTCAGGTTCCGACTTTTGCAGGTCAAGGGCTGCATTGCACACGGCCCGTTCCATGGAGTCACGGTCGAACGACGTGTTCTGGCGTTGTTTGGTCGCCAGAAATGTCTCTGCAAAAACGGAGGCACCATCCATGCCTGCAATGGCCACCTGCTTTGGATCAATGCCGGCTGCTGCGAGTGCGTTGGGTCCAAGCGCCTTGCGCGACGCCGTCAAAATGCCGACGCGACCGGGGCAGGATGCCGCGACGACCGGATAGAGCGAAAGGCCGGAGAGCATAACCGGAATCTTGACGGCATCGGCAATCTTCCTTTGCGCGCTGACCAGAAAACCGCAAGTCGAGACGATCGCGCACGCGCCGTTCCGCTCGAGTTCGATGGCCGCCGCGATAAAACGCTCGAGCAAAGCTCCATCAGGCTCGCCGTCGCGGACGATTGCCGGACTGTCGGCACCATTAACGATCACGACTTTTGACAAGAACGGATAGCTGTCCGGGCAGCCCACATCACCCCTGATCCTGGGGAAGGATGTATCAAGCGCAAGAATGCCGATAAACGGTTGTAATCCCTGTTTGTTCATGGCGTCCCCGGCCTCAGTTCAGTTCGTCGGCATTGTGGTGCCCTCACGGGTACCAGTATCGAGGCCCATCAAAAAGTTGGAAATTGACGGTCACGGCCAGGCGAAGCCACAGTTTGAGGTGTGCCACCGTCACTTTGACGGTTTTGCCCGCAATTCCGGCAAAATATCGGTGCCGTGTTCTCCAAAAATGAATAAGCTCAAAGTCGCGGAAACAACGCCAACGAATTTTGTGGGAACATTCAAATGATAAAGAAAATTGGACTCCTTGGGGTTTCATTGCTCGCGCTCGCTGCCGTGCAGGCCCGCGCGGAGAGCTGGGACATGCCGATGGCCTATCCGGCCAGCAACTATCATTCCGAAAATGGCGCCAAATTCGCCACGTGCGTGGCCGATGCGACCAAGGGGTCGCTAACGATCACGACTCATCCGGGAGGATCTCTCTTTGCCGGGAATGATATCAAACGCGCGGTTCAGACCGGCACGGTGCCGATCGGCGAACGCCTGATATCGGCGCATGCCAACGAGAACCCGCTCTTCGGCATTGACTCAATCCCGTTCCTCGCAACCTCCTACGATGCCTCCGACAAGCTCTGGAATGCAGCTCTTCCGACTCTCAAGGAGGCTCTGGAGGAGCAAAACCTCGTTTACGTCTATTCGGTTCCGTGGCCGCCGCAGGGCCTCTACACGAAAAAAGACGTAAATTCCGCGGCAGATCTCAAGGGAATCAAGTTTCGCGCCTACAATGCTGCGACGGCTAGCATTGCTTCGCTTGCCGGAATGCAGCCGGTCCAGATCGAGGCGGCCGATCTCAGTCAGGCGCTTGCAACCGGCGTCGTGGAAAGCTTCGTTTCGTCCGGTTCGACCGGCGTGGATTCCAAGGCCTGGGAAAGCCTGACAAACTTCTACGACGTTCAGGCCTGGCTGCCGCGCGACGTCGTCTTCATCAATAAGGATTCCTACAGCGCCCTGGACGACGCCACCAAGAACGCCATCATGGATTGCGGCGCCGAGGCCTCGAAGAACGGCGAGACCATGGCCAAGGATCTGACGGCTCAGTATCTGAAGACGCTCGCCGACAATGGGATGAAAGTGTCCCCGCCCGGCGACAAGCTGAAATCGGATCTGGAAGGCTTCGGTGAAACGATGACCAAGGAATGGTTGGAAAAGGCCGGCGCCAAGGGTCAGTCAATCATCGACGCCTACAAGAAGGCCGAATGAGCCCACCCTGACCGCGGCCCGGCGCGAATGAAAGCGCCGGGCTGATTTCCAACCTGTGTCAGGGACACCATGATCGCATCTTTTCGCAAGCACCCGGTCGGCAATTTGCTGGACCGTCTTTATCTTTTGGCCGGATATCTCGCCGCAGCCTGCCTTGTGGGGCTTCTTGTCGTCATTGTCATGCAAATGGTGGCGCGCTGGACAGACCTGACGTTTCCGGGCGGCACGCAATATGCCGGTTATCTGATGGCGGCATCTACCTTTCTGGCTTTCGCATACACCTTGAACAGCGGCGGGCACATTCGGGTGGAGCTGCTGCTTCAGGCGCTGGGCAAGAGCAAATTCCTTGTGGAGCTCTGGTGTCTTCTGGTCGGCACGGCCGCTTCCTCGTATCTGGCCTGGTACGCCGTCAAACTGGTTTACTGGTCCAGAAAACTGCATGACCTCAGCCAGGGGCTGGACGCCACGCCTCTGTGGTACGTCCAGATCCCGGTTGCCGCCGGCGCGATCATCCTTGCCGTCTGTTTTGCCGACAATCTCGTCACCGTGATCTTCACGCGACGGGACAATATCAACCAGAGCGCCGAAGCCGGATTGACGGAATAGAACCATGACCGCTGAATTCGCTCCGATCGCAATTTTCCTTTTCGTTCTGTTCACTCTGCTCGGCTCCGGTGTCTGGGTCGGACTTTCTCTCCTTGGCGTTGCCTGGATCGGCATGGAGCTTTTCACCAACCGCCCGGTTGGCGACGCGATGATGACCACCATTTGGAGTTCGTCTTCGTCCTGGACGCTGACGGCGCTGCCGCTTTTCATCTGGATGGGTGAAATCCTCTTTCGAACGCGGCTTTCCGAAGACATGTTCAGGGGGCTCTCGCCCTGGATGGCAAAGCTGCCCGGCCGGCTGCTTCACACGAACGTCGTCGGCTGCACGGTCTTTGCCGCCGTGTCCGGCTCATCGGCCGCAACGCTGATGACTGTCGGAAAAATGTCCGTGCCTGAACTGCGGCGCCGCAATTATCCGGAAGAGCTGGTGATCGGCACCCTGGCGGGGGCGGCCACCTTGGGCCTGATGATCCCGCCGTCGCTGACACTGATCGTCTATGGCGTGACGATCAACGAATCCATCACCAAGCTGTTCATCGCGGGCATTCTGCCAGGCATCGTGCTTGCAGCCTTCTTCATGATCTATATCGCCGTCATGTCGAAGGTCTCCAAAAGCTATGCGCCGGACGACGAGCCGGAAATGTCTTTCGCGGAGAAGCTCAAGAATTCACGCTTCCTCATCCCGGTCATCAGTCTCATTCTGGTCGTCATAGGTTCCATGTATCTGGGTTTTGCAACGGCCACCGAAGCCGCGGCCTTCGGGGTGATCGGATCGCTCTTGCTCGCCCTGCTGCAGAGGTCTCTGACCTGGAATTCGTTCATGGCAAGCCTTTTGGGTGCGACGCGTACATCCGCCATGATCGGTCTCATTCTGGCTGGCGCGTCATTTCTTTCGCTGTCCATGGGGTTTACCGGTCTGCCGCGGATGCTTGCCGAATGGATAAATTCGCTTGGGTTGACGCGGTTTGAACTTCTGATGGCCCTGCTGGCCTTCTATGTTGTACTCGGCTGCTTCCTGGACGGCATCTCCTCGGTCGTCTTGACGATGGGGGTGGTGGAGCCGATGATCCGCCAGGCGGGTATCGACGTTATCTGGTTCGGCATCTTCATCGTGGTCGTGGTCGAGATGGCGCAGATAACCCCGCCGGTCGGCTTCAACCTCTTCGTGATGCAAGGAATGACGGGCCATCAGATGAATTTCATCGCCCGCGCCGCATTCCCGATGTTTCTGATCATGGTCCTGATGGTCTTCGTGCTGATAGCCTTCCCGGATATCGCAACCTGGATGCCGGCGCATATGCGCGAAATCCGCTTCTAGCGAGCAGGCGATGGATATTCTTTCTTCGCCTGTGCTGTTGGCCGCGATCTTTGCTATCGTGGCCGCAGCCTCCGTCGTGCAGGCTGGCCTCGGCATGGGCTTCGGCCTCGCGTCGGCGCCGCTCCTGGCTCTCATCGATCCGAATATGGTGCCGGGACCTGTCCTGATCCTTGCAGTCGCAACATCCGTCTGGGCGGCTTGGCGCGAACACGGGTCGATCCGGTGGAGCGAATTGCGGACCGGCATCGCCGGACGCATTGTCGGCGTTTGCGCGGGCTCCCTGCTATTGGCCAGTCTGGCGAACCAGCATATTTTCGTCCTCGTCTTCGGGACGCTGATCGGTAGCGCCGTTCTGCTTTCCGTGTCCGGCTGGCGGCTGCCTTTCAACCGCTTCACCTTGCTCATCATGTCCGCCTTTTCCGGGCTGATGGGCACGATCACATCGGTCGGAGCGCCGCCCATGGCGCTCATCTATCAAAGCCGGTCGTCGCACGAGGCCCGCCCGACACTGGCGGCCTTCTTTTCCATCGGCTCTGCGCTTTCTCTCCTGGGGCTTTACATCAGTGGTTGGGGAAAGCCTGACGACTTCCTGCTGGCGCTTTTGATGGTGCCGCCCATGCTCCTGGGAACGTTCATCGCCAGAAAGCTGAGCTCGGGCTTCGACAAACGCTTCCGTCCGATGTTGCTAATCATCTCTGCGGCGGCTGCAGCGGTGTTGATTTACCAGGGCCTCACGTGAGCGCTTCCCGCAAAGCGCAGGGTGGTTGGCGGCCAAAGTGGAACATATCCAATACCGGCAGTTAGTGGCCGCTGTCAGTGCCGAGACGTAATGCCGGAAATGTCCGTAACGAAGGCGCGTAGCCGCTCGCGCCGAGACGTACGACCCCGCTCGACGCCGGGCCGCCGCTCAGGGCCGATGTTTACCAGGGCTGCTTGGCGGGCCCGACGGTGAACTCGTTGACCGTGGTGTCTTCCGGCATGTCGACGGCGAAGGAGACAACATTCGCAATGCGTTCCGGCGAAATGCCGAATGCGGCATAAAGACCGGCCATGCCCTGTGCTGCACCTTCATCGGTTATGGTGTCGAGCAGTTCGGTGTTGATCGCAGCCGGGTAGAGAGTCGCGGTGCGGATGTTGGTGCCTTCCATAGCCGATTCCATGCGCAGGCATTCCATGAAGTCGCGAACGAACCACTTCGTGCCGCCATAAACGGCCGTGCCCGGATAAGCCTTGATGCCGGCAACCGAAGATACGGCGATCACCTGACCGGATTTCTGCGCGGTGAAGATCGGCATGACAGCAGCAACACCGTTCAGTACGCCGTTGATGTTGACGTCGACCATCTGCTTCCATTCGTTTGTCTTGAGTGCCGAAACGTTGGAAACCGGCATGATGCCAGCGTTGAGGAAGATCACGTCGACCTTGCCGTAGGTGTCCTTGGCAAGCTTGACGATCGCATCGTTACTTTCGGGCCTGGTGACGTCGAGAGCAGCATAGATGGCTTCGCCGCCCGCAGCCTTGATGTCGTCTGCAATCTTTTTCAGCTTGTCCTCACGCCGTGCGCCCAGAATAACCTTGGCGCCCCTGGAAGCCAGTTCTTTGGCGGTGGCTTCGCCAATACCCGACGACGCACCCGTGATGATGACGACTTTATCTTTGATCATGGTCAGTTCTCCTTTTTTGCTTTTTGCTGTTCAGGCGGCGTATTGCTCGTCGGTCACCTTTTCCATCCAGTCGACAGCCTTGCCGTTTTGGACTTCCTGGATGGCGATGTGGGTCATGGCAGCGCCGGGGGCCGCGCCATGCCAGTGCTTTTCACTTGGCGCAAACCACACCACGTCGCCAACCCTGATTTCCTCGATCGGCCCGCCCCAGCGCTGCACGCGCCCGACGCCAGATGTCACAATGAGCGTCTGGCCGAGCGGATGCGTGTGCCAGGCTGTGCGCGCGTTCGGCTGAAACGTGACGCTTGCTCCCTGTACACGTTCCTTGTCGAACGGATTGAAGAGCATTTCGACCTGGACCGACCCGGTGAACCAGTCGGTCGGGCCGGGGCCGGCTGGGCGGCTTTCTGCGCGAGTGATTTCCATGTGATGCGTCCTTCCCTCGGATGCCTTGTGTGCTGGCAAGATAAGGGTGGATGCGCTATTCGATTAGGCGCTATAAACTGGATGAACTATTGAACAGGATTTCATAGTGGCGCGTGACGAGTTTAGCGAACTGAGGGCGTTTATCGCTGTTGCCAATGACAGCAGCTTCACCAAGGCGGCCGCCAAGCTGGGTGTCTCGACGTCAGCGCTCAGTCATACGATCCGCGGGCTCGAAGAGCGGCTTGGCCTTCGGCTTCTCACGCGGACGACCCGCAGCGTGTCGACGACCGAGGCGGGCGAGCGGCTCTATCGATCAGTCGCAACGCATTTCGATCAGATCCGCACGGAAATCGACGCCTTGAGCGAATTGCGCGACAAGCCGTCCGGCACGATCCGCATCAGTTCCGCAATCCACGCGATGGAAATGGTCCTGCGGCCAAAACTGGCGACGTTTCTGACCGAATTTCCCGACATCAGTGTCGAGGTATCCATCAACGACGGATTTATCGATATCGTGGGCGAACATTTCGACGCCGGCGTCAGGCTGGGCGAGTCGATCAGCAAGGATATGATTGCGGTCCGCATCGGCCCGGATTGGAGGTTCATTGTTGTTGGCACGCCCGACTATTTTGCACGTCGGTTACCGCCAGAGCACCCCGGCGATTTGACCAATCACCAATGCATCAACCTGCGCATGGCGTCTGCCGGTGGTCTCTATGCATGGGAATTCGAGAAAGATGGACGCGAGTTGGAGATCAGGGTCGCAGGACAAGCCATTTTCGACAGCATTTTTCCCGTGCTGCATGCTGCCGTCGACAACCTCGGGCTCGCCTATGTCCCGGAAGACCTCGCGCGTCCCTATATCGACGACGGCCGATTGCAGGCGGTTCTGAACGACTGGTGTCCTGTCGTCCAGGGCTATCACCTCTATTACCCCAACCGACGGCTGGCCTCGCCTGCCTTTGCCGTGTTCCTGGAGGCAATGCGATATCGGCCGTAGTTTGCGAGCGGCGGCTTTCCGGAGTTCTAGCGGGAGCGCCGAATGGCCGGAATCGAGGCGCAGAGCAGATAGGCTGCTTCAGGGCCGGATGTTGACAGTCTGGTTTCGTCGCACTTGCCTCCAAGTTAGTCGACGTTCCATGAATCAGACAATCCTCATGGGGAGAATCCTTTTTCCGCTACATGCGGCCATCCGTCCACACCGCCTGGCGCGCGATCCTTGCTCGGCGTGCCACAAGACTTTGCCATCCCGAACCTCGGGTTTCGAAGCTTTGCACTCGGGCGTCACGCCGCGTTTTCCAGAACCGTTTCGAAGTCCGGCTCTACATGTTGAACGTGTTTCTGTCCCCATTCGCACATCGCGCGAATGACCGGCATCAGCTCTCGACCCGTTTCGGTCAGCGAATACTCAACTCTTGGAGGAACCTCGGGATAGACCTCCCGGTGCACGATCCCATCTGCTTCAAGCTCGCGGAGCTGGTTCGTCAGCATGCGTTGTGTACATCCGGGCAGGCTACGGAGCAGTTCGTTGAAACGTCGCGTACGGACGAGCAGACGTAGAATGATCAGTCCCTTCCATTTGCCGCCGATCTTGTTCAGCGCAGCCTCGACCGGACAGTGCTCCGGGTCCTGGTGTCGCGCTTTACGGGATCCGGCAGTTCCCATTTTCGCCATGTTTTCTCCAATAGAGTAATTTTTGACACTATAAGCGATATTTGTGCGTACTTGCAAATTTCTCCCTTTGCAAACATTTTCCTCGAGCTGATCGGCGCCGGACGCCTCACTACGAAGGAAAAAGAAAAATGCTTCGAAATACAATTTTAGCGGCTGCCGCTACCGCGTTGTTTGCGGCCCCCGCCATAGGCGGGGATTCTCCCATTCTAGGACATGAGCTGTTTGGCTCGGGTCCGGAGAAGGTGATCGTTTTTCACGACTGGATGAGCGATGCTACCAATTACGACACAGTGCGTCCCTGGCTCGACACCGGAACCTATACCTACGCGTTCGTGGAAGTGCGGGGCTACGGAGCGTCAAAAGGATTGGCGGGGAACTATACCTCCGATGAAATCGCCGGCGACACGCTCCGGCTCGCCGAACATCTAGGATGGGAGAAGTTCCATCTTGTTGGCCATTCCATGAACGGAATGGCGGGGTTCAAAACCCTGCTCCTCGATTGGCACGGCGCTCACAGGATCAAGAGCTATGTCGCAGTCACTCCTGTGACGCCTGACGGCTATCCCGCCAGCGACGAAGAAAGAGCATTCCTCGCGGCGGCAATTACAGACGATGAGACCGCACGCAATGCCTTCGGCGCGCTGACCAATGGCAAGCTGAACGGCGCCTGGGCTGCCAGGAAGACAAATCTCAGCCGCGCATCGTCGCGTCCGCAAGCCTTACGAGGCTATTACGCGATGTGGCTCGATGAGGACTTCTCCGCGGAACTTGCTGCAGCCAACGTCGACACGCCCGTGCTCGTTATCGGAGGGCGCAACGATCTGCCGGGCTTCCAGGAAGCCTACTACTCAAAGACGCTCGCAAAGTGGCTACCCAACATCCATTTCGAGTACATCGACAATGCTGGTCACTATCCGATGCAGGAGACTCCTGTGCTTTTCGCGACGCTCGTCGAAGCGCACCTGAACGCAAACAAATAGCCGTCCAACAAAACCGGGGCGCGACCGACGAATCGAACCGGTCGCCCTTCATCAATCTGGCGCTGCACAACCTATGTTCTCCGGATCTTGGGACAGCGTCCATGTACCAAGTAACGGCTATGCCACAAGCTGGGCGGTGTGGACGGATTACCGCATGTAGCGGAAAGCGATTCTCCCCCATGAGGATTGTCTGATTCATGGAGTGTCGACGAAACACGGGGCTATTCATACAATCGGCGGCAAGCTGTTCAAACATGCCAAGCCGGCTCTGCCGACCTACCACGTAAGACTTTGGTCTTACGACCAATCGTGGGCTTGGAAGTTCCCTTTGGCAGGCTAGTCTGACCATGCTGCGGGGGAGTCCGTATTACTGAGGAGCGGTTATACGGCCGACGACACCATGCTCGTCCGGTCCTGCGGCGTGGTGGAGGAGTTCAGGCATCGTTGATGTCTGAAAGCAGAGGGAGGATCATTCATGACGGACAAGTCGTCCAATGCCTACTGGGCAGCGAATATTCGCATTATCTACATATGTCTGGCTATCTGGGCGATCGTATCTTACGGATTCGGCATCCTGCTGCGTCCCATGCTGTCCGGTATAGCCGTCGGCGGCACTGACCTTGGTTTCTGGTTCGCCCAGCAAGGTTCGATCGTCGTCTTTATCGCGCTGATTTTCTACTACGCGATGTACATGAACAAGATCGACCGCGAATTCGGCGTCGATGAGCAGTAAGGCGGACATTCCATATGGAACAGTATACCCTTAATCTTTTGATTGTGGGCGCCTCCTTTGCGCTCTACATCGGTATCGCAATCTGGAGCCGCGCCGGCTCCACTGCTGAATTCTACGCCGCAAACCGCGGCGTTCATCCCGTGCTGAACGGCATGGCGACGGCTGCGGACTGGATGTCTGCGGCGTCGTTCATCTCCATGGCTGGCCTGATCGCCGGCGTTGGATATGCCAACTCCACCTACCTGATGGGCTGGACCGGCGGCTACGTTCTGCTTGCACTGCTGCTGGCGCCTTACCTGCGCAAGTTCGGCAAGTATACCGTGCCGCAATTCATCGGCGACCGTTTCTACAGCCAGAGCGCGCGACTTGTCGCGGTCATCTGCCTGATCATCATCTCGACAACCTATGTTATCGGCCAGATGACCGGTGCCGGCGTCGCATTCTCGCGCTTTCTTGAAGTCGAGGCCTCGACCGGTCTCTGGATCGCCGCGGCCGTCGTCTTCGCCTATGCGGTTCTCGGCGGCATGAAGGGCATCACCTACACACAGGTTGCCCAGTATGTCGTGCTGATCATCGCCTACACGATCCCTGCCATCTTTATCTCGATGCAACTGACAGGCAATCCGTTGCCATGGCTCGGCCTGTTCTCGACGCATACCGAATCAGGCCTGCCGCTGTTGCAGAAGCTTGACCAGGTCGTCACCGACCTCGGCTTCAACGCCTATACCGCACAGGGCTCCATGCTGAACATGACCCTGTTCACCCTGTCGCTGATGATCGGTACCGCCGGTCTGCCGCACGTCATCATCCGCTTCTTCACCGTTCCCAAGGTCTCCGACGCACGCTGGTCGGCTGGCTGGGCGCTGGTCTTCATCGCGCTGCTCTACCTGACGGCTCCGGCTGTCGGCGCCATGGCACGCCTGAACATCATCAACACCATCTTCCCCAACGGTCCGAAGGCCGAGGCTGTCCTCTATGAACAGCGCCCCGACTGGATGAAGACCTGGGAAGTCACCGGTCTGCTGAAGTTCGAGGACAAGAACGGCGACGGTCGGATACAGTATTACAACGACAAGGCTGAAGGCTTTGCCGCCCAGGCGGCCGAGCGTGGCTGGTCCGGCAATGAGCTGACCATCAACAACGACATCCTGGTTCTTGCCAACCCGGAAATCGCGCAGCTTCCGGGCTGGGTCATCGGTCTCATCGCAGCTGGCGGTCTTGCAGCCGCTCTGTCGACGGCAGCGGGTCTTCTGCTGGCCATCTCGTCGTCGATCAGCCACGACCTGATCAAGGACTGGCTCGTTCCGGGTATTTCGGAAAAGAACGAGCTCATGGTCGCTCGTGTCGCCATGGCCGGCGCGATCTTGGTCGCAACCTTGCTGGGCCTCCACCCGCCGGGCTTCGCCGCCCAGACCGTGGCCTTGGCCTTCGGCCTTGCCGCAGCGAGCATCTTCCCGGTTCTGATGATGGGCATCTTCTCGAAGCGCATCAACTCGGCCGGCGCGACCATCGGCATGCTCGTCGGCTTGATCGTGACCTGCCTCTATCTGTTCACCTATCTCGGCTGGTTCTTCATCGCCGGCACGAACATGCTGGAGAACGTACCTGCCAACTACCTGTTCGGCATTCCGCCGGCAGCCTTTGGTCCGATCGGTGCACTGCTGAACTTCGCGACGGCCTACATCGTATCGATGATGACCGCAGCACCGCCGGCTCACGTACAGGAACTGGTGGAATCGATCCGCGTGCCGCGTGGCGCGGGTCAGGCAACCGGTCACTGAGATCGCATAGACAAATGAACGGGCGGCGAAAGCCGCCCGTTCACCATCCTCAACCAAGGTTCGACCGCACGACCGGTCCGTTGGGGTCCTGATGGCTGCAGCCACCTCTGATATCCTGAAGTTTCTCGAGACCGTTCACCCCTACGACAGCCTGCCGCGCGCGGAACTGGAGCGTGTCGCCGGACGCTTCGTCTGCAAGAAGTTGACAGCCGGCGCGGAAGTGTATGCCCACGGTGAGCTGCTACCCGGCCTTTTCCTGGTGATGGACGGCAGCGTCGAGGTAAGGGATTCGTCCGGCACCGTCATCTCGCAGCTTTCCGCCCGCAATTCCTTCGGTGAGCGCGGACTGATGGTCGATGGGCTCGCCGTGACCAGCGCACGGGCACTGACAGATCTTCTCTTGCTGATCCTGCCGGCGTACGAATTCAAGCGGTTGATGAGCGAGCAGCCGGTCTACGCCCGGTTCTTCACCCGCGGTCGGGTCGCCGACGTCAGGCGTAGCGAAATGGCGCTGCGCAAGATCGGCGACCTCATGTCCAAGCCGGTGCTCGTCTGTTCTCCTGGGGACAGTGTCCGTCAAGCCGCCGAACTCATGCGGGACCGGAAGGTCTCCAGCCTCGGAGTGGTGGAGAAGGATCGTTTTGTCGGCCTCATCACCACCCGTGACCTCGCGTCGCGGGTCGTCGCCGAGGGCCTTGATCCAGCCACGACACCCGTCTCGGCCGTGATGACGCGGCAGCCACTTGGGCTGACCGAAGATGCGCTCGGTTCGGATGTGCTCAATTTCATGCTGGAGCATGGCGTCGGACACTTGCCGGTGGTGGACAGCGACCGTTTGGTGGGGATCGTCACGCAGACGGACCTGACCCGCTTTCAGGCGACGACGTCGGCTCTTATGATCGGCGAGATCGCCGCCGCCGAACACGTGTCCGAATTGCGCCAGATCACCGACCGCATTCCACAACTCCTGGTGCAGTTGGTCGGCGGGAACCAGGCGCATGAGGTGGTGACACGCCTCATTACGGATGTTGCGGACGCCGTGACCCGTCGTCTGATCGTGCTCGCCGAACGCGAGCTTGGTCCGCCGCCTGTGCCCTATCTCTGGCTTGCCTGCGGCAGCCAGGGGCGCCAAGAGCAGACCGGCGTCAGCGACCAGGACAACTGTATCTTTATCGATGACAGCTTCGTCGAGAGTCAGCGGCCGTGGTTTGAAAAGCTTGCCCGCCGGGTCAGCGACGGTCTTGATGCGTGCGGTTATGTCTATTGCCCCGGTGACATGATGGCGACCAATCCACGCTGGTGCCAGCCGGTGCATGTATGGCGGGGCTATTTCTTCGGCTGGGTCGAGGCCCCGGAACCCATGGCGCAGATGCTCGCCAGCGTCATGTTTGACTTGAGACCCATAGCTGGCACGGGAACGCTGTTCCGCGATCTGCAGGCGGAGGTTCTCGATAAGGCCAGTCGCAATTCGATCTTCGTCGCTCATATGGTCAGCAATTCCCTCAAGCACGCGCCCCCCCTCGGCCTCCTGCGTGGCTTTGCGACGATCCGCAGCGGGGATCATCGCAACCATATCGACATGAAGCACAACGGCGTCGTGCCGGTCGTCGATCTGGGGCGGGTCTACAGCCTCATGGGGCGGTTACCGCCGGTCAATACGCGTGCTAGGCTGCTGGCGGCCGAGGCAAGCGGCGTCATCTCCAGTGCGGGTGCACGCGACTTGATTGCCGCCTATGATCTGATCGCCGAAATGAGGCTGCGTAATCAGAAGAACCAGGTAAAGGCGGGGCTCAAACCGGACAACTATCTCGCTCCTTACGACTACGGAGACTTCGAGCGCTCCCATCTGCGGGATGCGTTCGTCGTTGTCAGAACAATGCAATCGGCGCTCGCCAACAGCGGACGAGCGCCCGCATAAAGGATTAGATGTCGTGTTTTTCGAGTTGATTGCGGCTGTCGTGGCAGGTGTGGCCGTGGCTGGTGTTGCAATGGGGTTGCGCTGGATCAGCCGTGGCCTCCTGCCGAAATGGATCGTGCCTGCGGCGGCGGGTCTCGGCATGCTGAGCTATGCGATCTGGAGCGAGTACAGCTGGTTCGAGCGGAATGTCGCAACGCAGCCCGCCGGAGTGATCGTCGCCTGGAACAATGAGCAACGCTCTTTCTGGAGGCCGTGGTCCTACTATCGTCCGGTGGTTACGCGATACAGCGCCGTCGACACGCGAACCGTGCAGCGCCATCCCAGCCTGCCCGATCAGGTGATGGTCGATCTCTTGCTCGCGGCCCGCTGGCAACCGACTGCGCGGATCAAGGTCCTGTTTGACTGCGCCGGCGGCCGGCGAGCGGATCTCATGGGCAAGGATGTTGAGGTTGCCGAAGACGGCACGATCAGCGGAGTGACCTGGACGGATCTGCCGCCTGGCGATCGACTTCTGGACATCGCCTGCAAACGGAGTTGATACAGCAGTGATCATGAGAATCGGACTGCGCGGTCGCATCCTTCTCTTCTTCGTCGCCATCGCCCTCGGCTCGATTGCGGCGCTCGGGATCGGCCTGTGGTTCGGATATCACCGGCAGGGCAGTCCCGATATGCTCAATGCCTTTGTTCAGGGCGCGGTGGTCGCCGTCTTCGGCATCATTGCGCTCGTTGCCGGCGTCTGGTTCCTGTTCGATACCTATCTGGCGCGTCCCATGGAGCAACTGGCCTGGGCCCTGCGCGTGCGCACGCATGCGGATGTGGCGGACGAGATTGACGCGGCTCAGGCCCGGTATCTGGGTGATCTGGCTGAGGCCGCGGCCTCGGCTACGGCGACGCTTTCGGAGAGCCGCAATTCACTTGCCGAGACGGTGGCGCGGGAAACGGCCCGACTTGCATCGGACAAGAACAAGCTAGAACACCTACTGTCCGATGTGCCGCCCGCGGTGCTCCTGTGCACCGGTCGGCATCACATCGTCTTCTATAACAGTGTGGCCCATCGGATGTTGTCCGGGCCGAAAACCCCCGTTTGTCTCGGAAAGAACCTCTTCGATTATCTGAACGATGGCGCCATTCGCCAGGTGCATCAGCGCCTGCTCGAATCAGCACAGCCGGGCTCCATCGTTGAGTTCGTCTGCAACAGCCCATGCGGCTCCAGGCGCCTGGCCGGGCGGATGCGGCTTGCCCACGACAATGGCGGGGATGCCGCGGCCTATGTCATGACGCTGCGCGATGTAACGGGAGAGGTTGAAGCCTACGCACGGCGCGACGTGTTGCTGAGCGAGATCTTCGAGCATGTTCGCCCGACCGTCAGCGCGCTCGCGGCTCGAATTGGGGCCGACGACGACGGAACACTTTCGCCGGCAGCGATGAAGGATGAAGTTGAGCAGCTTGATGCGATCCTTGCCGATCTCGCGAGCCGGTTCGACAGCTGTCGTGCCGACGGCTGGCCAATGGCTCCGGTCGACGCCCGCGAACTGGCGGCGAGCCTTCGCAGGCTACTGTCGTCTGAAGATATTCCCCTTGATGTTGAAGCAAGCGCGCTTGCGGTCCGCTGCAATGCCTTCGACATGGTCTCGCTGCTTGCCCATATCGCCCAAAAGGTAGCGGCTGAGGCCAATGCTGGAGATCTTCAGCTGGTAATCCGCGCGGTTGGCGATGCAGCCGAGATCCGTCTTGGCTGGCAGGGGCGAGCGCTCGCCGAGACCGAGCTGGAGCGTTGGCTGGCCGAACCGGTAGATGGCAGCCCGGGCGGGCTCTCGGCAAATGCGATCCTGGCCGCGCATGCGACGACGCTTGCTCCGGGGGGGGAGGAAGAAAATGCTTCGGTCAGCGTCTTCCTGCGACCGATCCGGCAGCTCGAAGCGACCCCCGCCGACACGCCCTTCTCGGTGGTCTATGATTTCGGTCTGCTGTCGCGCGCGCAGGCGGAGCGGATGGCAGAGTCGCGCCTCGACGATCTGGCCTACGTTGTCTTCGATACCGAGACGACCGGTCTCTTCCCAGAACGCGGCGACGAGATCGTCCAAATTGCCGCCGTGCGGATTGTCAACGGGAAGCGCGTGCCTGGCGAGACCCTCGATCTGCTCGTCAACCCCGGACGCTCCATCCCTCGGGCGTCTTCGGCCATTCATGGCGTGACCGATGCCATGGTCGTCGATGCAGCAAGCGTGCAGGAAGCGGTCGAGCGATTTCACACTTTCGCCCAGGGCGCCGTGATCGTCGCGCACAATGCGCCCTTCGACATGGCCTTTCTTTGGCGACGGGAAGCGGAGCTTGGCATCCGATTCGTCAATCCGATCCTCGACACTGTGCTATTGTCCGCAGCCGTCTTCGGGCTCAGCGAAAATCATACGCTTGACGATCTGGTGAACCGGCTCGGAGTCGACTTACCCCAGAACCAGCGTCATACGGCAATGGGCGACACCTTGGCCACGGCAGAGGTTTTCATCAAACTGAAGCAAGTCCTCCAGGCCCGGGGGATCGAGCGTCTCAATGAGGTCCTGACAGAGGTAAAACGTTACGACAGGCTCTTGCAGGGGGCGAGCCAGAGGTAGCGCTCGGCAACGCGTCGCGCTGACGCGCGCGTTGATTACCCGGCCGTCAATCTCGTCTGCGACGAGCTGGTGTCGGCAGTCGACGTGTCAGTCCAGGCACAGGTGGTCGATCTCTGTGGTCTGCAGGCAGACCTCGGCGTTGCGGTGCCCTCCATCAACCACGACCTCCGGCTCGTCCGCCAGATCAGCCATCTTGCCGGCCGGTCGATCACCGCCGTGCGGACGGCGCGACGGCAATTCAGCAGGAAATAACGGCGGAACGACCGCGGCCAACACGTCGCCCGCGGTGCCGGGTTTCTCAGTCGAGGGGCGGGAGTGAGGCCTACCGAATTCGCACCCCGGCGGCGTCGAAGAGGAAGCACTTCCCGAGCGCAAGTCCCACTGTCAGTTGGCTGCAGTCCTGTTCAAACCGAAAGCCTTCCTGTTCGACGATGATGCGTTCGTCGGCCGAGAGATCGGCGTAGATGTAGCTCGTATTGCCGAGATGCTCGGCCACGTCGACATCGATCGTCAGGTCGGAGTCGCCTTCGCCGGCGGGAAGGAAATGCTCCGGCCGGATGCCGAGGCTTACGTCGTCGCCGACAGCAACCCCGCCTGCGCCGACGGGAAGGTCGAGCCGCACATCGGGCCGGCTTGCAAGCGCAACGGTCACATGGCCCTCGTCGACTGCGGCGATCCGGCCTTTCAGGAAGTTCATCCGCGGGGAGCCGATGAAGCCGGCGACGAAGGTATTTGCCGGGTCGTCGTAGAGTTCGAGCGGCGCGCCCACCTGTTCGACCACTCCGGCCCGCAGGACGACGATCTTGTCTGCGAGCGTCATCGCTTCCACCTGGTCGTGGGTGACGTAAATGATGGTCGACTTCAGTGCCTTGTGCAGCTTGGCGATCTCGACGCGCATGTGCACGCGCAGTTCCGCGTCGAGGTTGGAGAGCGGCTCGTCGAAGAGGAAGACGTCCGGATGGCGGACGATGGCGCGACCGATGGCGACGCGCTGGCGCTGGCCGCCGGAGAGCGCCTTTGGTTTCCGCTCCATCAGGGGGCCGAGTTCGAGGATGCGGGCCGCATCGTCGACGCGCCGGTCGATCTCCTGCCGGTCCATGCCCGCGAATTTCAGGGCAAAGCCCATGTTCTCACGCACCGTCATATGCGGGTAGAGCGCGTAGGACTGGAAAACCATGGCGATGCCGCGCTTCGACGGATCGACGTCGTTCATCACGGTGCTGCCGATGGTGAGTTCGCCGGAGGTGATGTCCTCGAGCCCGGCGATCATGCGCAGTAATGTCGACTTGCCGCAGCCCGAGGGGCCGACGAAGACGACGAATTCGCCCGCGCCGATCGTCAGGTCGACGCCCTTGATAATCTCCAGGGCGCCGAAGCGCTTGCGTATGTCGGTGAGGCGAACATCGGTCATGGCGGAACCTCAGCTGACGGTGAAGGTGACGGACTGAGGTGCAAAGCGGCGGCTCGCGACGACAAGTTCGATGCTGCCCTGCTCGTCCCCGGCCTCCACCCAGAACCCCGTGGCGCCACCCTTCAACGTATGGTCCGCCGGGCCGATGATACGGCCCGGACCCGAAAGGGCAAGCGAGACCGGCTCCTCGAAATAGGGAAGCAGGTTGCCACACTGGTCGAGGGCGCGGACGACGACGCGCACCGCATCCTTTTCACCGGCGCGTAGCGCCGTGTCGTCCGCCTTGACCTCCAGAGTCGCGGGAGCCGGATCGGCAGGCAGAACCAGCGTCTTGACCACCTTGCCGTCGAGATAGCCGGTGATCGTTCCCTCGCGCCAGACGCGGCCCCAGGAGCCGAATTCCTCCTGCGTGACGGTCCGCAGGTCGAGGACGACCGGCGGGTGCGGAAGGTGTGGGTAGTTCTCCTTGTCCGGATAGACGCGCTTTGCCGGCCATTCGCCGAACTTGACGTCGACATAATCGCAATTGGTGAGGATGATCAGTGGCAGCACGCCGCCGATATTGCGCTCTCCGCGCGCCCAGAAGGTGACCGGCTGCAGCACGACGTTCCTTTCCGGATCGCCCTGGCTCGCATAGGCATAGGCCGCCAGTTTCGGGATACGGTACATGTCGAGGACGCCGTGATAGCAGATGCGGTCGCCCGAACCGAAGTCCTTGTGGGTGTTGTAGTCGAACATGCACCAGCCGGTGGACCCGGAGATGTTGCCGTCACCCGCCGCTGCGTTGAGCACCAGCAGATGGCGCGTCACGTGCTCGGCCTGGCGTTGCTCCTGGTCGAAGCGCTTGGTCGGGTACATGTGGCCGTTATATTCGGTGATCATGTACGGGATCGGCCGGGTGATACCGGTCGTCTCGACCCGGTCCCGCAAGACGACGCGCCCGCGATTGTTGCCGGGCAGTTCCTCGTTGCCGAGGATGAAATCGTTCATCGTATAGACGTCTTCGAGCAGCTCCGAATTGGTGATGAAGCGCACGCCGCCGGTCTGGCGCGTCGGGTCGAGTTCACGGGCGAGCCGGTTCGTCTCGGCATAGAAATCGTGATTGTCCTGGCTCTCGTTGATGCGAACGCCCCAGATGATGATCGAGGGATGGTTCCAGTCGCGTTCGATCATGCGGCGGACGTTCTCGATCGATTCCTGCTGCCAGGCCTTGCCGCCGATATGCTGCCAACCGGGGATTTCCTCGAAGACGAGGAGGCCGATCTCGTCGCAGCGATCGAGGAACCACTTCGACTGCGGATAGTGCGAGGTACGCACGATGTTGCAGGCGAGCTCGTGTTTCAGGATGTCGGCATCCTTCTCCTGGGCGCGCCGGCCCATGGCATAGCCCGTGTGCGGCCAGGACTGGTGGCGATTGAGCCCGCGCAGCTTCAGCGGCTTGTCGTTCAGCAAAAAACCGTCCGGTGTGAAGCGGGCGGTACGGAAGCCGAAGCGCTGTGCGAACGTGTCCTCGCCGTGCTCGGTCTCAAGCGTCAGGGACAGTGTGTAGAGCGTCGGATTGTCGATGTCCCAGAGCGCGATGCCGGCGAGATCGGAGAAGGTGAGGAGCGCTTCTCTGCCGTCCAGTGCCACAGACGCAGACGCGATCTCGGTTCCGCTCCTGTCGGTGATTGTCGCGGTCAGGGTGCCGGAGAAGGACCGATCTTCCGGGTTGGCGAGGAAGGCGCGCGCGGTGACGCTCTTCTTTTCCGCGAGCGCATCCGGCGTCTCGATCTTGACGTTCCCGATCGAGACGGGGCTTGCGACCTTCAGCCAGACGTCGCGATAGATGCCGGCATAGCAGAGATAGTCGATCTGGCCGCCGAAGGGCGGGATTTCCGGGTTCTCCGAACCGTCGACCTTGACAGTGATGAGGTTGTCACCGCGCACGAGATGCGGCGTGAGCCGGGCCTCGAACGGTGTGTAGCCGTCCTTGTGCGCGACGATCTCGTGTCCATTCAGGTAGACGACGCTGTCGGCCATGGCGGCATCGAAGACGAGCGAAACCTCGCGGCCCTCGAACTCCGGCCGCCAGGCGAGGACCTTCTGGTAGGTGAACGGCTTCTGGTATTCGGTCTCGTCGAAATAGTTGTACGGCAATTCGACGGCGCTGTGCGGCAGACGAACGGTCTCGCCCTCCTGCAGGGCGGAGACGCGCGCCGGCTCGAAGCCGTGGCGAAAGAGCCAGTTGCCGTTGAAATTCTCGATAATGCGCATGGGATCCATATTCCTATTTCACTGAGCCCAGCATGCCCTGCACGAACTGGCGCTGCATGAGGAAGAAGATGATCAGGGTGGGGAGCGTGGCGAGGATCGTGCCGATCATGACCACGCCGTAGTCGGGGTAATAGGCGGAGGCGAGCGAGGAGACGACGAGCGTGATCGTCTTGGTTTCGTTCGACTGCAGCACGATCAGCGGCCAGAGATAGCTGTTCCAGTTCGTCATGAAGACGATGACGAGGGCGGCGGCATAGGTGGAGCGCATCACCGGCACGTAGATGTAGAGGAAGATCTGCCATTCCTTGAGGCCATCCACCTTTGCCGCGTCGCGCAGCTCCGTCGGGAAAGCTTTGGTCGACTGGCGGAAATAGAAGATGATGAAGGCGGAGGCGACGGTCGGCAGCACGATCGCGGTATGGGTGTTGATGAGGCCTGTCTTGGCCATCATCATGAAGAGCGGGATCATCAGGGCCGCAAAGGGCACCATCAGCGTCAAGAGCACGAGCGAATAGATCCGGTCGCGCGCCTTGGACTTGAACATCTCGAAGCCGTAGCCGGCGAGCGACGAGACGATGATCGTGGAAAGCGTGGCGAGGACTGCCACCTTGGCCGAGTTCCAGAAGACGAGCGGCACGTCGACCAGCGTGAAGAAGTTCGCAACATTCGTCGCGAATGCGCCACCGAAACTCGTCTTGCCGCTGATGATGTCGATCGACGTGTTGGTCGCGCTGATCACCATCCAGAAGAATGGGAAGAGCGAGAGAAAGGCGGCGACGCCGAGAAAGACGTATTGCAGTGTGGCTGCACCGAGGCGCGGGGCGTTCATGAACGGTCCCTCGCGGCATAGAACTGCAGGAAGGAGAAGAGCGCCACCATGATGACGATGACGTAGGAGATCGTCGCCGCGTAGCCGAAGTTCGGCATGAAGCGGAAGGTGAGATTGTAGATGTAGAGCGAGAGCGTCAGCGTCGCGTTTGCTGGACTGCCGCGGCCCTCGGTCAGGTTGTAGACCTCGTCGAAGAGCTGGATCGTGCCGATCGTCGAGATGATCGTCGTGAAGAGGATCACCGGTTTCAGCATCGGCACGGTGATGTAGACGAAGCGCGCCCAGGCCGGCACGCCGTCGATCCGAGCCGCCTCGTAGATCGACCTGTCGATGTTCTGGAGGGCCGCGAGATAGAAGATCATGTTGTAGCCCGTCCAGCGCCAGGTGATGGCGAGGATCACGAGCACCTTTGCCCAGAAGGGCTCGGTGAGCCAGCCGATCGGTGCATCTGTCAGGTGAAGCGCCATCAGCGCCTGGTTCACCACCCCGTCGACGGAAAACATGCTCTTGAACAGCACGGAATAGGCAACCAGCGAGGCGACGCAGGGCAGGAAGATCGCGGTGCGGAAGAAGCCGATGAACTTCAGCCGGTCGTTGTTGAGCACGGCGGCGAGCAGCAACGCCAGCACGATCATGATCGGCACCTGCACCACGAAGAAGGTGATCGTGTTGGTGAGCGCCTGGAGGAAGACGGGGTCGTTCGAAAGGCGTACCACGTTTCCGAAGCCGGCAAACTTCATCATCATGCCCTTGCCGGAGAAGAAGGACAGGTAAAGCGAGCGCAGGATCGGATAGACGAGGAAAATCGAGATGAGCAGGATCGACGGTGCGATGAACAGCCAGCCGTTCAGATCGTGATAGCGCTTCAATCCGCCTGCTTTTCCGGCAGCCATGGGAAAACCTTCATCGCCAAAGACAAGGGCCGGAACATCCCTTCATGAGGAAAGGACGTTCCGGAAGGTGGGGCGGAGTCCGCCGCCCACCGGGGGAGGGACTACTGGATCTGGCCCTCGGCCTGGCTCTGGATGGCCTTCAGGACCTCGTCCACGTCAGCGCCCTTGGCAAGGTCGGGAAGGTGGGCGGTGACCGCCGTGTCCACTTCATTGGTGAAGATGCCGTAGTTGACGGAGGGAACCTTCGCCAGCCAGTCGGAGAAGTTCTGCCAGACCTTCTCTCCGCCGAAGAAGGCATCGGCCTCGCCGTAAGCCGGGCCCGTGCGGGCGGCAAGCAGCGAACCGACGGCGCCGCGCTCGGTCAGGATCTTCTGGTAGAAGTCGACGTCCTTGGCGTAGATCTCGTTGAGGAAGTCGATCGCTTCGTCCTTCTCGGCCGAACTGTCGATGACATACCAGCTGGAGCCGCCGAGGTTGGAGGCGTTCGATGCGCCCTCGACGGTGAGTTTCGGAATGGGGGCAACGCCCCACTTGCCGGCCTGATCGGCCTGCGCCTTGACCGTGCCGGTGATCCAGACGCCGGTGGTGACCGTCGCGGCATCGCCGGAGGTGAAGGTGGAAACCCATTCCGTCCAGCCGGCGGCAGGCTTGTAGATATTGGCCTGCAGAATCTTCTGCTCGGTTTCGAGCGCAGCCTTCAGCGCGGCATTGCCTTCGATTGAGAGATTTCCGTCCTTGTCGAAATACCAGCTACCGGCCGACTGCATCAGGATGCGCACGAACCCGGCGTCATTGACGTCGAGGCCGAGCATCTTCTTGCCGGTCTTCGCCTCCACCGTCTTGCCGATCTCGATGAAGCGGTCCCAGGTGAGGTCCTGCATGTCCTCCGGCTTGAAGCCGGCCTGTTCGAGATAATCCTTGCGATAGTAAAGCCCGGTGACGCCGGAATCGAAGGGGACCCCGTAGACCGCGCCGTCGAGCGTCATCAGCTCGACCTTGTAGGGGGCGAAGCCGGAGTGGTCGATCTTGCCGGAAAGGGCGGCGAAGGTGCCGGGGAAGGACTGCAGGTATTTCTGTGCGCCGTAATCCTCGATCAGGACGATATCCGGTAGCGCGTCGGTGGTGCCGGAGGAGAGCGCCGTCTGGAGCTTCTGCTCCACGTCCGCCTTGGCGAAGTCGACCACGTTGAAGGTGGTCTCCGGGTGCTTTGCGGTGTAACGCGCGCCGGCTTCCTTCATGATCGCGACGTTGAAGTTCGGGTCCCAGCACCAGATGGTGATTTCGCCGGCGAAGGCTGCGGTGGATGCGAGAAGGCTCGCACCGGCGAGCGCGCCGGCCGCAAAGCGAGACAGAATCGTCCTGTTGTCCATTGTTTCCTCCCAAGAAACGCTTGCGGCAGGTTCCCTCTCTGCCGTCAGCGCAAGATTTACCGAAATCGGAGAACTGCGCAAGGAAAATTTAGTAAATATTTATCGCGATCGCGAATGGCGCAAGTCGCTCGGATTTACCGGGGCTTGCGGCAGCTGTCGCGCCAGATCAGTTCCGTCGCGATGCGCACCTGCTTGCCGTAACTGCGTCCGGAAAGGCGTTCGAGCAGCAGGTCGACGGCCGTCTCGCCGATATGCTCGCTGTGGATGCGAACGGTGGTGAGCGGCGGAGTGAGAAACTGGGCGACGGGAATGTCGTTGAACGAGACGACGGCGATGTCTTTCGGAATGGAAAGACCGGCCTCCTGGAATGCCCGGTAGGCGCCGATCGCCATGTTGTCGTTCGAGGTCACGATGACGTCCGGCCGCTGTGCCAGCGCCAGCAATTCGTGGGCAAGACGATAGCCCGTTTCGAGCCGCAGGCTCTGTCCTGTGGAACAGTCGGCGAGGGCGAGTAGGTCCGGCTCGAAAGTGCCGTTCTTTCTCTGCCAGTCGATATAGGCCGCGCAACGCTTTTCGGCGAAGCGCTGCACGCTGTCGTTCAGTCTCTCATGACTGCCGATGAAGCCGATGCGGCTATAGCCGCCGGCCTTCAGGGCGTCGAGGATCTTCATCGTCGCGAGTTCCACGTCGGAGAAGACGCTGTCGAGTGCGTCGTCGTTCGGATCGAAATCGGCAAAGACGAGATGGCGCGCGTGCTGCCTCAGCCAGGCGATCTCATGGTCGGAATGCTTGCCGATGACGATGACGCCGGACGCGCCCGAGAGCAATCCGGCCTCGGGCAGGGCATCGGAGTGGAAGACCTTGACGATCTCGGTCCGGAGATCGCGGCAGCGCGTCTCGATCCCGAGGCGCACGCCGATGTAGTAGGGGTCGGCAATTTCGTCGGACGGCTCAAGAAAATGCACGATGACGAGCTTGGTGAGCAGGCTGGGGGCCGTCTGGCTCGTTGCCTTGTTGCGGTTGCGCGGCGTCTCGTAGTTCAGCGCCTCCGCCGTTTCGATGATCGCCTGCCGCTTGGCGGGGGAGATCGACAGGGCAGGGTCGTAATTCAGCACGCGCGACACAGTTGCGGAGGATACGCCCACGGCCTTGGCGATTTCCTTGATCGTTACCATTCCGTCATTCCGCCTTTTCAGGTGCCTTGATCAACCGTCGTCATGAGGAAGACTTCAAGATTGTTTAGTAAATATTTATCTCCCCGAAAGCAACGATGCGTTCGGGCTGGCAGCGATGATGATGGGATTACAGCGTGTTACCCCAGCAGCCAAGAGATAAATCTCTCACAAGGTGGGGCTGGAAGGCGCTCGGGTCTTTGCCCGCGGCAGCCAGCGAACGGTATCGGCGCCCGAAGACAGGGCGGTCGCGTCCCGGTGCCCGCACCGGGGACAGGAGGTTTGTGAAGCCGTCAGACAGCGTCCTGGAGGCGTAGCCCCGCTTCGCCGAAGAGATGGATCGGGGCGCTTGCAAAAGAGAGGTCGATCGTTGCCCCCGGTGCAAGGTCGTGCTGGCCGGGGGCGACGATGAGGATCTTTTGGCCCGCGAGGTCGGCATGCAGCACCGTCTCGGCGCCGAGTGCCTCGACGAGCGTGAGCTTTGCAGAGAGGCTGCTCTCGCTGCGACCGAGCGTGATGTGTTGCGGTCGCACGCCGACTGTCACACCAGCCCCTGGCGTCCCCACGGGGCCGGCCGAGCGCAGTTCCAGCCGCTGACCACCGGCGAGGGAAATGACGGTCCGTCCGGGACCGGCTGCTTCGACGGTTCCGTCGAGGAAGTTCATGTGCGGTGAGCCGATGAAGCCGGCGACGAAGCGGTTTGCGGGGCGATTGTAGAGCTCGAGCGGCGTGCCGACCTGCTCGATACGCCCGGCGCGCAGCACGACGATACGGTCCGCGAGCGTCATCGCCTCGACCTGATCGTGCGTCACGTAGATCATCGTCGCCGAAAGCCGTGCGTGGAGCGCGGCAAGCTCGGCGCGGGTGGAACCGCGCAGCTCGGCGTCGAGGTTCGACAGCGGTTCGTCGAGCAGGAAGGCGACGGGGCGTCGGACGATGGCGCGGCCGATGGCGACACGCTGGCGCTGGCCGCCGGAAAGCTGACCCGGGCGGCGATCGAGGTAGGCCTCGATTTCCAGCATGCGCGCGGCTTCGGTGATGCGCTCGGCGATCTCGGCTTTCGGCATGCGGGTGTTTTCAAGGCCGAAGGCAAGGTTCTGCCGCACGCTCATGTGCGGATAGAGCGCATAGGACTGGAAGACCATGGCAAGGCCCCGATCGGCGGCGGGCACGCTGTTGACGACCTTGCCGTCGATTGCAAGCTCGCCGCTCGACGGCCGGTCGAGACCGGCGATCATGCGCAGGAGGGTCGACTTCCCGCAGCCCGACGGGCCGACGAAGACGACGAACTCGCCGTCCGCGATCTCCAGGTTGATGTCGTGGATCACGTCGACGGCGCCGAACGACTTCTTCACGTTGGTGAGCCTGATATGTCCCATGATGCTCCCCTATTTCAGTCCGGTGCCGGCGATGCCGGTTGTGATGAAGCGCTGCAGAAAGATGAAGACCAGTACGACCGGGATCATGGTCACGACGGTCATGGCGAGGATGAAGTGCCATTGCACGTTCAGCTCGCCCGAATAGATGCTGAGGCCCACTTGAAGGGTGTAGAGTTCCTTGCGCGAGAGCACGATCAGCGGCCACAGGAAGTCGTTCCAGCGCCAGACGACGGAGAAGATCGCGAGCACCGCGAGTGCCGGCGCCGTCAGCGGCAGGATGATGCGCCAGTAGATCTGCCATTCCGACGCCTTGTCCATCCGCGCCGCGTCGACCAGTTCGTCGGGAATGGTCAGCATGTACTGGCGCAGGATGAAGACGCCTGTCGGGGTGGCGACCGTCGGCAGGATCACGCCCCAGAGACTGTTGAAGAGGCCGAGCGCAGAAACGATCGAATAGAGCGGCACCATGATGACCGAGAGCGGAACCATCAGCGTCGCCAGGATCAGCAGCATCGCAAGCGCCCGCCCGCGGAATTCGTATTTGCTGAGCGCGAAGGCGGCCATGGAATTAACGACGAGCGTGATGAGCGTCGCCGTGACCGTCACGAAGACGGAGTTCCAGAGATAGCGCACGAAGTCGAAATGGGTGAAGGGCTCGGTGTAGTTCGTCGTGGCGAACGACATTTCCCGCACCGGCCGCCGCTTGGCGATGTTGACCTTGATGATCTCGCCGGGCTTTGCCGGGTCGACCATCTGGCTGACGACGCCGATGCGGCGCACTTCGGCGAGTACCGCCGTGCTGCCGTCTTCGAGTGTCGCCTCGTAGAGATCGAGGGGCTTGTCATAGCCCTCGACCGTCACCTTCTGGGTCACGTAGGGGAGGATGGTCGGCGGGAATTCGGCGAGTGCCGCCGGTGACTTGAAGGACGAGCCGACCAGCCAGACGGCCGGGCCGAACATGATGAAGAGCCCGCCGATCAGCCAGACCCAGGTGACCACGTCGGTCCAGTGCCAGCCCCTGCCGCCTCTCCGGCGCGTGAGGAAACGGATGATCCCGCTCATTTGCGGCCTCCCTTCTTCTCTCCGGAGCGGCCAAGGCCGAGCTGGACGAGCGTGAGGACCACGAGCACGGCGCCCATCAGGATCGAGGCGGCGGCGGCAAGGCCGGGATTGCGCAGCTGGGCGGCAAAGCCGGTCTCGTAGATGTATTGGGTGAGATAAAGCGTGCTCGTCCCGGGCCCTCCGCCGGTCAAGACATAGATCTCATCGAAGATCTGCACCGCGCGGATCAGCACGAGCACCACGACGACGAGAAGGTTCGGCATGAGGAGCGGCAGCGTGATGCGCCAGAAGGCACGCGCCGGTCGGGTGCCGTCCATTTCGGCGGCTTCGTAGAGGTCTTTCGGGATCGCCTGCAGGCCTGCGAGCAGGATCAGGGTGTAGAAGCCCATATGCGCCCAGATCGACACGCCGATGGTGGCGGCGAAGGCCCAGTTGCGGTCGTTGAGCCAGACATAGGGATCGAAACCGAGGCCGTAGAGACCGAAATTGAGAAGGCCCTGTCGCTGGAGGATCCACTTCCAGATGAGGCCTACGACGACCGGCGACAAGAGGACGGGGAAGAAGAAGACTGCCCGCCAGAAGCTGCGCGCGGCAAGGTCGCGATTGAGGATCAGCGCCGTGACGAGCGAGACCAAGATCATCAGCGTGACCTGAAGCACGACGAACGTGGCTGTGTTCCAGACCGCTGTCCAGAAGGTGTCCTCGACGCAACTGCCCGGATCGAGATAGCTCCCGCAGTCGAAGAGGCGCGCATACTGGTCTGTGCCGACGAAGGTGCGGTCGGGCAGGAAAAGGGCCGTGCCGCCGGTCATCGAATAGGCGAAGTTGATGAAGAAGGGCAGCAGCACGAAGATGCCGAAGATCAGCATGTTCGGCATCAGGAAGAAGGCCGCCATGCCGCCAGTTCCGGCAACACGTTGCAGCCAGCGCAGCGGCGTGTCGAGAATGCCCATGACGACGTGGACCGGCGCCGTGACGATCGCGCCCAGGCCGGCTCTACCGGTATCGTGCGTTCTCATGCCTCTCCTCCCAAGCCGGCCGTAGATACCCGTCCGGCGCGGACGAATGTCCCCTGCGGCGCGCAGCGGGGCAAGCCCCGCCGCGACCGGCATCCTTTGGCCGTGGCAAGTTTGCCGACGGCGCTGCGACCTTACAGGCCGGAATCCTTCACCTTGGCTGCGATATCCGCATCGATGCGGGTGAAAGCCTCGCCGACGGGCATTTCGCCGGCCGCCGCCTGGCTGACGCGCGTGACGAGCGCGCCGTAGAAGGTGTCGGACCAGAACCAGCCCGGCAGCTTCTGGGCAAGCTCGGAGAGCGAACCCGTCGCCGAGACGAAGGTATTGAGGGCTTCCTTCGCCTGTGCGTTGTCGGTCTTGAAGTCGAGGCCCTTGGCGAGCAGGCCCTTATGGGCTGGCAGGAACAGCGTGCGTTCGGAGAACTCCTTCACGATGTCCTCGCGGGCGAGGTAGTCCATGACCTTCGCCACCTCCGTCGGGTTCTTCGTGTACTTGATTGCCACGAGGCCGGCACCACCGGGCATGCCTGTGCAATTGGCCGGGCCGCAAGGGCTGCCGGTCGCGACCCAGTCGAAGTTCGAGCCGATCTTGGTGGAGAAATTCGGCACCTGCCAGGAGCCGGAGTAGTAATAGACGAGCTGCCCGTTGATGAAGTCGTCGGCGGCCGCACGGTAGGTGGAGCCGGCTGCCGAGACCCAGACGTCCTTGCCCATCGTGCCGTCCTCGACCCAGCCGACGAACTTCGTCAAGAAGTCCTTGGCGCCCTGGTCGAGGGGAGCCGGCTTGCCGTCGGCGCCGACATAATTGCCGCCATAGGAGAGGATGGGACCGGTCAGGCGATGGCCGGAACGGTCGAGCGCCATGGCGAAGGGCACCTGCTGGCTTTCGGCCACCTGCTTGGCGGCCTTCGCCCAGTCGTCCCAGGTCGCGTCCTTGCCGGGGATGGCGACGCCCGCCTGCTCGAACAGCGTCTTGTTGGCAAAGCCGCCGGTGAGCGTGATCTGCGTCATGAAGCCGGAGATCTGGTTGGAACCGTCCGGCCGCATCCAGTCGGCCTGCGCGCCGAAATTCTCGTCCCAGTAGGCTGGATCGGCAACGAGCGGGCGGAGATCGAGCCAGTGCTGGCTCTGTGCCTTCAGGTTTGTCACGCGGGCGATGTCCGGACCCGAGCCCGCTTCGAGCTGGACGGGAAGCTGTTCGCGCACGACACTGTAGGCGACGTTGTCGAGGACGACGTTGATCCCCGGGTTCTCCTTCATGAAGCGGTCGAGCAGATCCTTCAGAACCTCGCCTTCGACGCCGTCCGAATACCACATGATGCGCACGTCGCCGGCGAGCGCCGACGTGGATGTCAGAAGCCCGACGGCGAGTGCCGCCAGAACGGTTTTTGTCTTCTTCATGGTCGTTCCTCCTCTCCAATCAGCGGGTCTCCCGCCCGCCATGTTCGAAACCCGCCAGCCTCATGCGGGCGGGGCATTCCGGCTAGCAAGCCGGGAGCATCGTCGCCGCACCGGCGACGGTGAATGTCTCGGGCACGATGGTGCGGCCCTCCGCTTCCGCGGAGCCGTCGGACCGGAAACGCACGACGCCATATTCCGGGTCGTCGATGGTGAACGTGCCGTCCGCCTCTTCCCGGACCGCGAGGCTGGCGAAGCGCGCCTCGACGCTGGCGAGATCGGAGGCTTCGCTGACGCGGACGATCCATCGCGTATTGCGGCCGCGCTGACGCAGCTCCGCATCGGCTGACGGCCCCTCGACGACGCGCTCGAACGGGACGCTGCCGCGCAGGAGCACGGCGCCCTTGCCACTGCGGGCGACTGCGAGATTTCCTTCAACACGGCTCTCGTCGAACTCTGCGACGGGGAACCACGCATGCGTGAAGTCCACCTGTTCATCGACCGTTTGGAAATCGAGCACCGCAAGCCCGCGATACTGGTGGGCGCGCGGGACTGCGCCGCAGCCGCCCCAGTAGGACGGACGGCCGTAGCCGAACTGGATCGTCTCGCCGGGATGATTGATCCAGATCGCCGCCTCCGGCCGCTCGCCGAGCCGTAGATGCAGCACGGTTTCCTGATAACCCCAGTCGTGCCAGCGATAATGGGCAACCGAGCCCATGGCAAAGGCGCGGCTCTTGTAGTGATAGAGCGCGGCGAAGCGGTTCTCGCCCTGGGCGAAGCACCATTCCTGGTGCTCCTCGGAGTGATGGTTCGCAATGTCGGCGAGAGCCTCCGGCACGACGAGACCGTGGTCGCGCAGACAGACGGCGAGTTGCGGCAGGGCATGGACGCGCCGACCGTACCAGCCACGGCCCCAGAGCAGGCGCGCGACGCCGGAGAGTTCGAGCGACCGGCCGGCGCAAAGCGTATGCTCGTAGGATCGGCCCTGCGCGGCGGTCAGCATGCCGTGATGGGCCGAACGCGCGACGATCTCGCAGAGGCGGACGATACCTTTCCGGGCGCGCGTCGCAATGTCCGCGTCGGGTGCGAGGGCGGCGAGTGCCGTCAGGCCCTTGAGGTCGATCGGGAAATAGGGGGCGGAGTTGAATTCCGCCATCTCCCAGGCCTCGAAATGATCGAGCCAGGCGCGCACCCGGGCAGCGCCTACGGCACGCTGGTCCGCTCCCTTGCGTCCGGACCGGACGAAGACATCTTCAGGAAAGAGAGTGCCGGCGAGATAGGCCGAGGTGTGGAAGAGAAGCGCATGGTTCTCGGAAAAATACCACTGCACGTCATTGCCCGGTTCGTCCATCCAGTAGCGGAAACCGAGGATGGCGCGGTCGATGCGCGCGCGGGTCGCCGTGCCGACATCCCCACCCCAGACGGTGCGCGACCAGATGAGCGGCACGAGAGAGAAATCGGCGCAGTCGTGGCAGTCCTCGATCGAGGGCAAAATCTCCTCGATCATCGCATCCGTGTCGGCACCGCCGCGGCCGCTGGCGAGCCGCGCGAAGGCGCGCACGGTGTCGCGCTCGGAATATTCGGAGATCTCGTCGAGTGTTTCCTCTATGCGGGCGGAGAGCGTTTTCGGCGCTTCGCCGTGCCGGGCGGCATGGCAAATCTCGACGCCGATCGACCGGGCTGCCACGAAACCGTTTGCGTCCAGCGTCACGCGGAAATGGCGGAAGTCGGCGGGCATTGCGCTCGACGGGCCGACGACGAGGCGGGTCTCGCCGGCCTTGAGCCGGAAATCGTAGTCGAAACGTTCGGTCGACATGAAGTCGCCTTCGACCGCGACTGCGACCTCGACATCCATCGGCAAGGGTGAGCCGAAAATGAGCGTCATGTCCCCTTCGAAATAGGCCGGGCGATTGAAGTGCATTCCGTCGAGGGCGGTTTCCACCGCATCGGCCGCGGACGGCGCGCAGGGGACGGGCAGTGCGACCGCGGCCTTCGGACCCGACAAATAATCGAGCTGGATGAAATAGCGGGCATCGCGTTCGGCAAGGTCGTCGAAGAACAGGATGATCTCGTTGAGGCCTTCCTGAAGCGGAAGATCGAATTCCGCCTTGGCTTCGAGATTGCGGCTATAGGGCGCCATCCAGCCTGCTTCATCGCCGTTCAGCCAGAGCACGGCGCCGCCGCACGTGCCGAGACGAACCCTCGCCGTTCCCGCCGCTTCTGCCTCGATAAAGGTGCGTGCCCAGGTGGCAAGACGCGTCGGTCGGAACCAGAAGCCCGAAAGATCGAGCCGCGGCGAACCGAAGGGCAGCCACCAGCGGGCGGCCTCGAAGGCGCCGCGAACGTCGGGACGGCTGCCGCGATAACGCTCGGCGAAGAGAGTGCGGCAGGGATACTCGTGCGGAATGAAGTTCTTGTGCTTGGTCAGGAAGAAGAAGGGGTCCATCTCGCCCTTCATCGGCTGGTCCGGTACGTCGAAATGCTCTTCGGCGATGGCACCGAGCTGCCAGTAGCGAATGGCCTCTCCGGCCGGTAGGTCTTTCTTCATATGGAAGGTCGTTTTCGTCATTTGAGATCAGCCACGGCTACGGGAGCGACGTCGTTATATTCCTGGTTCTCGCCGGTCATGCCCCAGACGAAGGCGTAAGGTCCCGTACCGGCGCCCATGTGGATCGACCAGGCGGGGGAAAGGACCGCCTCACCGTTCGCGACGATCAGGTGGCGGGTCTCCTCCGGCCGTCCCATCACGTGGATGACCCGGTCCTCCGGCGAGAGGTCGAAATAGCAGTAGGCCTCCATCCGCCGTTCGTGCAGATGCGGGGGCATGGTGTTCCAGGCGCTGCCCTCGGCAAGGTCGGTGATGCCCATGAGCAGCAGGCAGGACGGGGCGACCTCCGGATGGATGTACATCGCGAGCCGGCGCCTGTTCGAGCGGCGCACATCGCCGAGGTCGAGGGGCTTTGCTTCTCTGCGGGTGATCAGCCGGTGCGGGAAGTCGGCACCGGCGGGCACCGAATTCATGTAGAAACGGGCGGGTCTTTCGGCCGACAGGCTGGAGGCGGTCATCTGCCGGGCGCCGCGGCCGACATAAAGCACGTCGCGGTTTTCGAGCACGAAGCGTTGACCATCCACCTCGATTACGCCGGTACCGCCGAGATTGGCGATCCCCATTTCCCGGGCGGAGAGCAGATAGGGCGTACCGATCTCCGCGCCGGAGCCGAAGCCAAGGCTCGTCGTCACCGGCACGGCACCGCCGAGGATGAGGCGATCGACATGGGTATAGGTGAAGTTGACCTGGTCGTCCGCGAAAAGGTCGCTCAGCAGGAAGGCGTCACGCAGGCGTTGCGTGTCATACCCTTTCACGTCCTGCGGCCCGGCGCCGTAGAGTACCTTCATCGTCATGCCGCCTGTCCCTCCGCTCCGACATGGTTGAGCGCCTCC
The DNA here is from genome assembly GCF_003337715.1 of Ciceribacter lividus. Taxonomy (GTDB): domain Bacteria; phylum Pseudomonadota; class Alphaproteobacteria; order Rhizobiales; family Rhizobiaceae; genus Allorhizobium; species Allorhizobium lividum. The sequence goes on along the minus strand of NZ_QPIX01000006.1, from coordinate 84,659 downwards.
GAAAGGCACAGGATCGCCAGCGCCTGGCCGTAGCCGGTCGGCTGGATCGGGATGTCCTTGTAGAACTGCAGGTCGTGACCCATGCGGGTACCGTAGGAAACGTTGAGGACGGTGCCGCTTTCGTCGATGTTGTGCATCACCGCCTCGAGCGCCTGAAGCCCGGCGCTTCGCCAGGCTGGCGTGCCGAGGCCGAGTCGATAGCCCTTCAGGAGTCCGTAGCCGATGCCGGCGGTCGCGGAAATCTCCTCGTAGGAGGTCGGGTCATCGAGCAGTGTGCGCCAGGCGCCGGACGGTGCCTGAAGTCTGAGCAAGGTGTCAACCTGTGCCACCAGCACGCCTTCGAGGAAGCGTCGCACCGGCCGGCCGAGTTCGGCGAGGTCGAAAAGGTCGAGAATGCCGGCGGTGATCCAGGCATTGCCACGCGCCCAGCGGGCACGCGCGAAATTGTGCCGTCCCTCGAAGGTCCAGCCGTGGAACCAGAGGCCGGTCTGGGGATCGGCGAGGTAGCGTGTATGGACGAGAAACTGGAGCGACGCCTCGTCGACGAGTTCGCGCCGGCCGCTTGCCTGACCGTAGGAGGCGAGGAAGAGCGCCACCATGTAGAGCGTGTCGTCCCAGAGCTCGTTGTCGTTGATCCTGTCGGAGACGTGGTGCTCGAAGCCGCCTTCCGGCGTGCGGCCCATTTCGGAGAGCACGCGGTTCGCCCAGGTGTCGAGCACGGGCTGCCACCGCGGGTCGCGGGTTTTCGCCCAGAGAACCGAAAGGCCGAGCATCGGCGCGGTGGTATTGACGTTGAGGCCCGGCAGGCCGCCGGCAATCTGGGAGGCGTACCAATCCTCGACAAGTTTACGCAGATCGTCGCGGCCGGTCAGCAGCCACAGGCGCACGAGGCCATAGAGGCCGACACCCTGCGGCCATTCCCAGCTGTCGAAGCTGATGTAGTCGCCGGCGGTACCGTCGAGGTTCGGCTCGTGAAAACGACCGCTGTGCCTGAGGCCGGTCATGCCGGCGACAAGGCGATCGAGTCCAGTGCGAATGTCATGGCCGGTCAGGCCCATGGTGCTCCTCCCTGTGGTCACCGATGGACGGATTTGACTTGATAATGCATGGTGATTTTTCTTGCGCAATCTGAAAATTTTTCTCATGTTGGCGCGGAGAGAGGTGAAACGTGACCGCAAAACCGCTCCCCGGCAAGCGGGGGAAGAAGAGCAGGAAGGTGCGACTGGAGGACATCGCCGAGCGCTGCGGTGTCTCGCTCAGCACGGTGTCGCGTGCGCTTGCAGGCGAGAAAGGCGTTCGGCCGGAGATCCGTCAGCAGATACTGGAGGCGGCGAAAACGGCGAACTACGTCGTGCCAACCGCCGTCGCGGGGCGGAAGGTCATTCTTGCGGCATCCAGCGCGGCGATGATCGACTATGTGAGAAACCAGTTCACGCTCTACGTGCTGGACGGATTGAAGGAACGGGCGCAGGCGCTCGGGCTCGAGATCATCACGCGCCCCATCGCCGACAAGGCGGAGGAACTGACGCTTCTCGAAGAAGCGAGGGACGATCCGGAGATCCTCGGCCTCCTGTTCCTGACCGTTGACGACGAGGCGTTGCTTGCCGCCACGCGCGGCTTTCAGAAGCCGGTGATACTGTTGAACGGCGATGATCCGTTCATGCGCCTTTCGAGCGTCACGCCCTGCAACCGGTCGAGCGCGCGACTGGCCGCCGATCACCTGATCGGGCTTGGCCACCGCCGCATCCTCTTCCTCATGCGGCCGGGGCGCCGCACCATCGAGCGGCGTTACGAAGGCTGGCGCGACGCGCTGCTCCACCACGGTCTTGCCGCTGACCCGGACCTCGTCGTGCCGGTCGACGATTGGCTGCCGGAACTGGCCACCCAGGCGATCGTCTCACGCATCCGGGAGCGCGGGCTGGATTTCACCGCCGTTCTGGCGGCCGGCGACAGCCTCGCCGTCGGCGCAATGCTGGGTGTGCAGCAGATGGGCTATGCCGTGCCGCGCGACGTATCGGTGATGGGGATGGACGACCTGCCGCAGGCAGCCTTCCTCAACCCGCCGCTGACGACCATGCACATTCCGATGCGGGAAATCGGTTCGGCCGCGCTCGACCTCTTGCGTGACAGCCTCTCCGGCATGCCGTTTCCACCACGTCGTCTGGAACTCGCCTGCCATCTTGTGGAACGGTCGTCGACGGCAAGTAGGGCGGCCGACTGAAGGGTCGTGAAGCAATCTCTACCTGGGTGCCCCCTCATGCCAGCAGCAGTTCGGCGCCTGCCGCGGAAAGCGCTTCGGCGATGTCCGGCGGCGGCGCCTTGTCGGTCGCAAGCTCCGTGATCGCATCGAAGCCGCTCACCCTCACCAGCCCATCTCGTCCGAACTTGCTGTGGTCGGTCACCACCAGGGCGCGCTTGCCGCGCGTCAGAACCATGCGGGCGAACTCGGCTTCTTCCAGGTCGAAATCCATCATGCCGCCGGCATTCACCGCCCCGGTTGAGATCACCGCGTGGGTGACGGCGAAGCGGCTGACGAATTCGATGGCGGTCGTGCCGAAGGCGGCGCCGTTGTCGCTACGCAGTTCTCCGCCCGCCATATAGACCTTGTTGTCGTTGACGGTCGCGAGCGTGCGGGCGATGTCCGAAGAGTTCGTGACGACCGTCAGGCGGCGATGGCCGAGCAGTTCACGTGCGAGAAAACTCGTCGTCGTGCCGGTATCCATCATGATGGAGTCAGCGTCGCGAATGGTTGCGGCGACAGCCGCGGCGATCGCGCGTTTCGCGCCGCTGTTTTCGCGCATGCGCTTCTCGAACGGAGCCTCGCCGACGACCGAGGGAAGGCTGACCGCGCCGTGCAGCTTGATCACACTCCCGTTGCCGGCGAGCGGTTTGATGTCCCGGCGGATCGTCTCCAGCGAAACGTTGAGCTTTCGTGCAAGCTCGGCGACAGCGACCGTGCCGTCGCGTTCGAGCAGCCGAAGAATGTCCCTGTGCCTTTTCGAAGGAGCCATGATCCCAACCAGTCGTGCCGTACCGTCGTCATAGCGCAGCCGAGCCAACGCGGCAATCATCGGCCACAGAAACGGGCATAAAAACACAAAAAGCCACAAATTGGCGTTGACAAGCGCTCTTGTCTGACATGAGATTGCTGCCACGCACTCCCGTCTCAAGATACGAAAAGTACGGGGAACGACGGTCGGGTGCCTTGCCAGTTCATCACTCTTTCAACGGGCTCTACTGGGAGAACTCGAATGCTTGATCTTGCGCGCCTGCCGCGGTTGTCCGCGGCCGTTCTTCTCTTGTCGGGCGTGGTCTTGGCCACGCCATCGATGGCACAGGAATCCACAGATCCGATCAAGCTGACCCTGCACGACTGGACCGGTCAGCTGATCACCACCAACATCATGGGCGAAGTGCTGAAGAAGGCCGGATATTCCGTGGAATATGTCCAGGCCGACTATCTCGCGCAGTTCGCCGGGCTGGAGACGGGAGACCTTCACGTCGCCATGGAAATCTGGGCGACCACCGGACAGGAGGCGCTCGATAACGCCGTTGCGACCGGCAAGGTCGAAAATCTCGGTGAGACCGGGATGCAGGCGAAGGAGGAGTGGTGGTTTCCGGAATACATGAAGGAAAAATGCCCCGGTCTGCCCAATTGGGAAGCTCTGAAGGAACCGGCCTGCGCGGAAGCCTTTTCCACGGCTGAGACTGCGCCGAAGGGCCGCTATCTCGGCGGCCCTGTTACCTGGGGTGGCTTCGACGACGAACGCGTCGAGGCTCTCGACCTGCCCTTCGAAGTCGTCCATGCCGGCACGGACGCCGCCCTCTTCGCGGAGCTCGAGAGCGCCTATCAGCGCCAGGCGCCGATCATGCTGTGGATCTACGCGCCGCATTGGGCGCCTGCCAAGTACAAGGGCGAGTGGGTCGAGTTCCCGGCCTACACGCCCGAATGTTACAACGACGCGAGCTGGGGCTCCAATCCCGACATGGCCTATGATTGCGGCAAGCCTTTCGGTCCGATCTGGAAGGCCGGCTGGGTCGGCGTGAAGGACAAGTGGCCGGGCGCGTACAAGGCGATCAAGGCCTTCAACGTCAACAACGACGAAATGGGTGCGATGATCACCGACGTCGATGTCAACGGCAAGAAGCTCGAAGACGTTGTGGCGGCCTGGATGGCCGCCAACGAGGCGCGCTGGTCCGAGTGGGTCAAGAAATAGGTCTCTCCGTTTCCGGCCACCCATGACCACCTTTGAACCTGGGTGGCCGGATCTTCGTCGCGACCGTCGAACGGCGCCAGTCGTCCATGCGAGCCAGCGGAACCCTCATGTCCCCTGAAGCCAAACTCGTCTGCCGCAATGTCTGGAAGATCTTCGGTGCAGGTGCGCGGGATGCCCTGCGCGCCGCTGGCGGAAAGCCGAGCATCGAAGACCTTGCAGAAGCAGGACTTGTCGGAGCCGTCCGCGACGTCAATCTCGAGGTGAAGAGCGGCGAGATTTTCGTCATCATGGGGCTCTCCGGCTCGGGAAAATCGACGCTTGTGCGGTGTCTGTCGCGGCTGATCGAGCCGACCTCCGGCGAAATCCTGTTCAACGGCGAAAACCTGCTTGCGGCGAGCGATGCCCGCATGATCGAGATCCGACGCCACCAGATGGGCATGGTCTTTCAGCACTTCGCGCTGCTGCCACACCTGAGCGTTCTCGCCAATGTAGCCTTTCCTCTCGAAGTCCAGGGCGTCGAACGGTCGAAGCGCGAGGAGCGTGCCCGCAGGATGATCGAGCTTGTCGGGCTCGCCGGCAAGGAAAACGTCTTCCCCCGCCAGCTCTCCGGTGGCCAACAACAGCGGGTGGGAATTGCCCGTTCGCTCGCCGTCGAGCCGGAGCTCTGGTTCCTCGACGAGCCGTTTTCCGCGCTCGATCCGCTCATCCGCCGCGAGATGCAGGACGAGTTCATGCGCCTGCAGTCGGTCCTGAAGAAGACGATTGTCTTCATCACACATGATTTCGACGAGGCGATCAGGCTCGCCGACCGCATCGCCATCATGAAAGACGGCGAAGTGGTGCAATCCGGCACGCCGGAGGAACTGGTGCTCAATCCGGCGACCCCATACGTGGCCGAGTTCACCCGCAATGTCGCGCGCGCCAAGGTCGTCAAGGTTGGTTCGGTCATGCGACCCGAGTCAGATGCATCCGCTGCGGCAACCGTCGACGCACGCACGACCATTGCCGAGGTGGCGCCCATGTTTGCCGGTGCCGGCAATTCGATCAGCGTCATCGGCTTGGACGGTGGGGCGATTGGCACCATCCACCGCGCCGACGTCGTCGATATAATGATGCAGGGTTGACCCGATGTCCGCGCCGCTCGCATCGACAGAACCCCTGGCGCCCGGCCACGACCGGACGGGCCGCCGCGGAGGCCGCCTTTCCGATCTGCTGCTGGCGCTTGTGGCGATCTCCTCTTTGATTGCCTGGTGGCTTGGGCCGGCGGTCGCCAAGTGGGCGTTCGACTATCCGCGCGCATGGCAAATTCCCGCGGCACGTCATATCGGGCGATGGACCAAGTGGCTGGTGGACGAGGCGAGCTTCGGGCTTTTTTCATTTACCGATCTCACCCGTTTCGTCGCGACCGTCATCGACATTCCCTACACGCTGGCGCTCAGCCTGCTGTCGACCGGATTTCTGTCCGGCCGGGGGTCGGCCGCCGTTCAGCTCGTGCCGCCGGTTTCCTTTCTCGGGGTCATCGTGCTCGTCGGCCTGATGGGCTATTACGCCGGTGGCCGAAAGCTCGCTGCGCTGGTCGTCTTCTGTTTCGCGTTTCTTGCCGTCTTCGGGCAGTGGAGCAGCGCCATGGTGACGCTTGCCTCGATCGTCGTGGCGGTGCCGATCGGCGTCGTGCTCGGCCTGCTGCTCGGCCTTGCCGGCTATCGCTGGCCACTGTTCGAGCGGGCTCTGACCCCGCTGCTCGACCTGATGCAGACGATCCCGATTTTCGCCTATCTCGTGCCGATCCTCTATTTCTTCGGTTTCGGCCCGACGGCGGCGATCGTCGGCACCCTGATCTATGCGATGCCGCCAATGGTGCGGATCACCATTCACGGGCTGAGGGCCGTACCGTCGGAAATTCGCGATCTCGGGCATATGGTCGGCTGCTCCCGGCGACAGATGACATGGAAGGTCATGGTGCCTTCCGCCTCCGACACGCTCATGGTCGGCGTCAACCAGGTCATCATGCTCTCGCTCAATATGGTGATCATTGCCTCGATGATCGGCGCCGGCGGTCTCGGCTTCGACGTCCTTGCGGCACTCCGCCGGCTCGACATCGGCGCGGGTCTGGAGGCGGGCTTTGCCATTGTCGCACTTGCTGTCGCGCTCGACCGGTTGAGCCAGGCCTATGCGAGAAAGGCAGGGGCGCCGTCGCCGGCCGTCACGGGCGGAAATGTCGTCGAGCGTCATCCTTATATGGCGGCTGCGGTCGGCATTCTCGCGACAAGCCTCGTCGCCAGCGTCGTGGCGCCGGCTCTCGAGGCCTATCCCGAAGGTCTGGTTCTTTCGACCGGCGGCTTCTGGAACGATGTCGTGAAATGGATCAACCTCAACTTCTTCGATGCACTGGAGGCTCTCCGCACGACGTTGCTCCTCGGCCTTCTCGTTCCGGTGAAGCGCTTCCTCGGTGAATTGCCCTGGGTCGGCGTCGTGGCCCTGCTTGCGCTTGTCGGTTACCGACTGGGCGGCCTTCGCCTGGCGCTGACGGCCGGCGTGCTCTCTTTCCTGATTGCCGCCACCGGCCAGTGGGAGAAGGCGATGGTCACCGTCTATCTCTGCGGTATCTCGGTCGTCATCGCGAGCCTGATCGGCATTCCCGTCGGCATTCTTGCGGCCGAGCGCGACCGGCTCTGGCGCTGGTTGCAGGTGGTGATCGACACGCTGCAGACGCTGCCCTCCTTCGTCTACCTGATGCCGGCCGTCATGCTGTTCCGGGTCGGTGACTTCACGGCGCTGATCGCCATCGTCGCCTATGCCGTCGCGCCGGCGATCCGCTACACGGTCCTCGGCCTCCAGCGCGTCGATCCGCGAGTGATCGAGGCGGGCAGGGCGATGGGCTGCACCCCCTCGCAGATCCTCGCCAAGATCAAGCTGAAGCTCGCGCTCCCCGAAATCATGCTCGGCCTCAACCAGACGATCATGTTTGCCCTCTCGATGCTCGTCATCACGGCGCTCGTGGGCACCCGTGATCTCGGTCAGGAGGTCTATATCGCCCTCACCAAGGCGGATACGGGGCGCGGCCTCGTCGCGGGGCTTGCGGTCGCCTTCATCGCCATCATCGCCGATCGCCTGATTTCGGCCGGCGCGGCACGGGTGAGGGAGCGGATCGCATGAGTGTATCGACGATGCCGCGTATGTCTGAGGACCGGATTGCCGATCTGCCGTGCTGGAAAGGGGCGATCGAGATCGAGCCGCTGAAGGGTGGCCTGAGCAATGAGAGCTTCGTGGTGAAGGACGCCTCGGGCAGCCATGTCGTCCGCTTCGGCACCGACTATCCCTTCCACCATGTCTATCGTGACCGGGAACTGATGACGGCGAGAGCGGCCCATGCGGCAGGGTTCGCGCCGCAGATTGAATATGCCGAGCCCGGTGTCACGGTGTCAGCGTTCCTCGACGCGAAGACCTTCTCCGCCGCTGATGTCGCCGCCGAACGGGAGCGCGTCGCGCGGCTGCTGCGCCGGTTCCACGAGGAGATGCCGCGCCACGTGTCGGGCGCCGGCTTCATGTTCTGGCCCTTTCACGTCATCCGCGATTATGCCCGCACGCTCGAGGCGGGCGGCAGCCGGATGATCCCGGAACTGGCGCACTATCTCGTGCTCGCCGGGGAGCTGGAGGCCGTGCAGGCGCCACTGCCGATCGTCTTCGGCCACAACGACCTCCTGCCGTCGAACATCCTCGACGACGGCGAAAAGCTGTGGCTGATCGACTACGAATATGCCGGCTTCTCGACTGCCATGTTCGATCTCGCCGGCGCGACCTCGAACGCCGGGCTGACGGTGGAACAGTCGGACGAGTTCCTCCGGGCCTATTTCGGTGGCGAGCCTTCGCCGGACATCCGCCGTTCGCTCGCGGCCATGCAATGCGCCTCGCTGCTGCGCGAAGCGATGTGGAGCATGGTTTCCGAACTCTACCTCGATGCGCCGGGCGCCGACTATGTCGGCTACACGGCCGACAACCTCATGCGCCTTCAAGAAGCGCTCGATCATTATCAATCAGTCTACGGGAAACACTCGTCATGACCCTGCCATCCCATGCACAGATCGTCGTCATCGGCGGCGGCATCATCGGCTGCTCGACCGCCTACCACCTGGCCAAGGACCACAAGGCCGACGTGCTGTTGCTGGAACAAGGGACGCTCACCTCCGGTTCCACGTGGCATGCGGCTGGGCTCGTCGGGCAGCTTCGATCCTCGGCCTCGATCACACGCGTGTTGAAATACTCGGTGGAGCTCTACAAGGGGCTGGAAGCGGAAACCGGACTTGCGACCGGCTGGAAGATGACGGGCTGCCTGAGGCTTGCCACCAACCAGGACCGCTGGACGGAGTTCAAGCGCCTCGCCACCACCGCCGGCAGCTTCGGTATGGACATGCATCTCATCTCACCGGAAGAGGTGAAGCGGATGTGGCCGCTGATGAATGTCGACGATCTCGTCGGCGCAAGCTGGCTGCCGACGGACGGGCAGGCGAGCCCCTCCGACATCACGCAGTCGCTTGCCAAGGGTGCGCGCATGCACGGCGCGAAGATCGTCGAGAACGTGCGTGTGACTGGCTTCGAGATGAAGGATGGCCGCATCGTCGGGGTGAAGACGACCGAGGGAGACGTCGCCTGCGAGAAAGTCGTCAACTGCGCCGGCCAGTGGGCGCGGCAGGTGGGCGACATGGCCGGCATCAACGTGCCTCTGCAGGCGGTGAAGCACCAGTATATCATCACCGAGAAGATCGAAGGCCTGTCGACCGACGCTCCGACCATCCGTGATCCCGATCGGCGGACCTATTTCAAGGAGGAAGTCGGCGGCCTCGTCATGGGCGGATATGAGCCCAATCCCCAGCCGTGGCTCACCGGCGACCTGCCGAACGACTGGGCCTTCCGTCTGTTCGACGACGACTTCGACCATTTCGAGCAGCACATGATGCAGGCCATGGAACGCGTTCCGGCGCTGGAGAATGTCGGCGTCAAGCAGATGATCAACGGTCCGGAGAGCTTTACCCCCGACGGCAACTTCATCCTCGGCGTCGCACCCGAATGCAAGAACATGTTCGTCGGTGCGGGCTTCAACGCCTTCGGCATCGCGTCGGGCGGCGGCGCGGGCTGGGTTCTGGCGCAATGGGTGATCGACGGCGAGGCGCCGCTCGATCTCTGGGTGGTCGACATCCGCCGCTTCGCCGGCATGCACCGGGATCGCCAATGGGTCTGCGACCGCACGCTTGAAGCCTATGGCAAGCACTACACCATCGCCTTCCCGCATGAGGAGTATGAAAGCGGCCGCCCGCGCCTCGTCTCTCCCCTCTATGAGCGCCTCAAGGCCTCCGGTGCCGTGTTCGGCTCCAAGCTCGGCTGGGAGCGTCCCAACTGGTTCGCCCCGGCCGGCACGGAGCCGAAGGACGTCTATTCGATGGGCCGCCAGAACTGGTTCGAGCCGGTCGGCGACGAACACCGGCATGTGCGCGAGGCGGTCGGTGTGTTCGACCAGTCCTCCTTCTCGAAATACGAGCTTTCTGGTCCCGACGCCCTCAAGGCGCTCGACTGGATCTGCGCCAACGATGTCGCAAAGCCGGTCGGCCGCCTGACCTATACCCAGCTTCTCAACACCCGCGGCGGCATCGAGGCGGACCTGACCGTTGCCCGCATTGCCGACGAGAAATTCTACATCGTCACCGGCACCGGCTTCCGCACCCATGACTTCGGCTGGATTGCGGACCATATCCCGGCCGGCCTCGACTGCACGCTCGCCGATATCACCGAGGAATGGGGCACGCTCTCGCTGATGGGGCCGAAGGCGCGCGGCGTGCTCGCCGCCGTCACGTCTGCCGATGTCTCGAACGCGGCCTTCCCCTTCGGCCATGTCCGCGAGATTCCGATCGCCGGCGCGACCGTTCGGGCGCTGCGCGTCACCTATGTCGGCGAACTGGGGTGGGAGCTGCACATCCCGATCAGTGCGCTCGGCGAGGTCTACGACGCTCTGATGGCGGCAGGCAGCGACCACGGAATCCGTCCGATCGGCTACCGCGCGCTGGAATCGCTGCGGCTCGAAAAGGGTTACCGCGCATGGAGCTCCGACATCACGCCGAACGACACGCCCTTCGAGGCCGGCCTCGGCTGGGCGGTCAAGCTCCGCAAGAACACCGATTTCCTCGGCCGACGCGCGCTCGAAGGTCCCGCCGGAAAACCGCCGAAGAAGCGGCTGATGGGTTTTACCGTCGATGATCCGAGCGTCGTTCTGGCCGGTCGCGAGACGATCTTGAGAAACGGCGAACCGGTCGGTTACCTCACCAGCGGCGGTTACGGCTACACGATCGGAAAGAACATCGGCTACGGCTATGTCCGCAACGCGGACGGCGTCAGCGACGAGTACCTCAAGAGCGGCACTTACGAGCTCGTCGTCGCGGCGGAGAAGACGCCGGCGACCCTTCACTTCGGGCCGCTTTACGACCCGTCCATGGACAAGATCAAGGCTTGAGGTTTCCGAAATGTCATTCCGTGCGGATCGTCACGTCCACATTCTCATCATCGGCGGGGGTGCGATCGGTACCTCCGTCGCCTACCACCTTGCTCGCGATGGGGCGAAGGACGTCCTGCTGGTCGAGAAGGCGATGCTCACCCATGGCTGCACCTGGCATGCCGCCGGGTTGGTCGGCCAGCTGCGGGGAAAACGCAACCTCACGCGGCTGATGCAGAATTCGGTCGCGGTCTTCGACCGTCTCGAAGAGGAGACCGGTCAGCACATCGCCTGGAAAAAGGTCGGCTCATTGCGGCTCGCAGGCAGTCCGGAGCGCTGGAGCGAGATCCGTCGTTCGATGACCCAGGCCAAGAGCTTCGGCGTCGAATGCTACTCCCTCTCCGCCGACGAAGCGGCAGGCCGCTTCCCCTACATCGTCAAGGACGGCATCGAGGGCGCGGCCTTCATTCCGGGCGACGGTTACATAGACCCGTATTCATTGACCATGGCCTATGCCAGGGGCGCGCGCATGAACGGGGCGAAGATCGAGGAAGGCGTCACCGTCGAGGAGATCGTCATCGAGAACCGCCGTGCGGTCGGCGTCGTCACCAATGGCGGGACGATTTCCTGCGATATCCTCGTCAACTGCGCCGGTCTCTGGGCCAAGCGCGTCGGCGAGATGGCCGGCGTGCCGCTGGCGGCCGGCGTGGTCGAGCACCAGTATTTTCTCACCGAGAAGAAGTTGACGCTGCCGCCCGACCTGACGACGCTGCGGGACCCCGACAACAACTTCTACCTGAAGCCGGACACGGGTTCCTTCGCCATCGGAGGCTGGGAAGATGGCACCAAGGGCTGCTGGCGCGGCAAACCGCCCATTGATTTCGGCCGCGAACTCTTCGAGCCCAACTGGGAGCGGCTGGAACTCTTCGCTCTTCCGACTGCAACCCGCATTCCAGCCTTGAACGAGATCGGCATCCAGACGGTTATCAACGGGCCGATTCCGGTTTCTTTCGACGGCGAGCCGATCATGGGCCTCGCCCCTGAACTCGACAATTTCTATGTCGCCTGCGGTTTCACCGCCGGGATCGCGGCTTCGGGCGGCGCCGGCTTGGCGCTCTCGAACCTCATTCTCCATGGCGATGCCGGCATGGACCTCTGGCCCTTCGACGTGCGCCGCTTCGGCGCCGTCCACGCCCAGGGGCGCTATCTCGAAGAGCGGGCCATCGAGGCCTACGGCGCCTATTACAAGGTTCACTGGCCCGGCGAAGAAGCCCAGGCGGTCCGCGGGCTGCGGCGCTCGCCGCTGCACGAAACGCTTGCGAAGAACGGTGCCGTCTTCGGTTCCAAGTTCGGCTGGGAGCGTCCCAACTGGTTCGCACCGAGAGGTTCGGAGGGCAAGGATATACCCTCCTTCGAAGGAAAGCCGAACTGGTTCGATGCAGTCGGTGAGGAGGTGAAGGCGATCCGCGAGCGGGCCGCGCTGATCGACCAGTCCTCCTTCTCCAAGTTCGAAATCAGTGGTGTCGGCGCATGGGAGGCCATGCAGAGGATCGCCGCCAATGATCTTTCCGGCACGTCGGGAAAGGCCGTCTACACCCAGCTCTGCAACGAGCGGGGCGGGATCGAGGCGGACGTCACCATCGTTCATGTCTCCGACGACCTGCTCTATCTGATCACCGGCTCCGGCTTCGGCGTGCGCGACGGCAACTGGGTCTCGCGACATCTGCCCGACGGTGTGACCCTGCGGGATGTCACCAATCGCTTCGCCACCCTCAACATCTGCGGCCCCCATGCCCGCGATATCCTGCAAAGCGTATCGGACGACGACCTCTCAAACGCGGCCTTCCCCTTCCTCTCGGCGAAACGGATCGAGGTGGGTGCCGCCACCGCACTTGCTGTGCGCATCGGCTATGTCGGCGAACTCGGCTACGAACTCTACATCGACCAGGAATACGCCGCCCATGTCTACGATACGCTGAAGACGGCCGGCGAGCCGTTCGGCATCGCCGATGCCGGTTACCGCGCGATCGACGCGGCCCGGATGGAGAAGGGCTATCTCTACTGGTCGGGCGACATCACGCCCGATTACAACCCTTATGAGGCGGGGCTTGGGTTCTGCGTAGCCCTGAACAAGGGTGATTTCATCGGTCGCGATGCCCTGGCAGCGATCAAGGCGGAAGGGGTGAAGCGCAAGCTCGTCTCCTACACCGTCGAAGGCTTCGCGCCCTTCCACGGCGGCGAGGCGGTCCTGCTCGACGGCAAGGTCGTCGGCTCCACCGCCAGCACCGGCTACGGTTACACGCTCGGCAAGACCATCGCCTTCGGTTACCTGCCGGCGGAGATCGCCACAAAGGAAGACTTCGAGATCGAGGCTTTCGGCAAGACCTATCAGGCGCGCCGGGGCGCTCGGACCCTCTACGATCCCAAGATGGAGAGGCTGAAGGCATGAGCGAAGACGCCGACATCGCGCTTGCCCGCGAGACGCTGAAGACGATCCCGATCCTCAAGGCCTATGAAGGCCCGATCGAGCGGTTGGGCGGGCTCACCAATCTCGTCTTTCGGATCGGTGACTATTGCCTGCGCATTCCCGGCAGGGGTACCGAAGAATACATCGACCGCGTAAACGAGATGATGGCGACCGAAGCGGTCGCCCGCGCCGGCGTCAGCCCGGAAATCCTGTTCGCCGACGCGTCGAGCGGGGTCTTCGTTTCCCGCTTCGTCGGAGGCGCGGTTACCATGACACCCGAAGGGTTTCGCTCCATACCGGGCGCGCCCGCCCGCGCTGGAAGGGCCTTCCGCAAGCTGCATGACAGCGGCGCAGTCTTTCCGGCCCGTTTCGAACTGTTTTCGATGATCGACAGCTACCTCGGCGTGCTGTCGACCAAAGACGTCGCGTTGCCGGAAGGTTACCACGACGTGCTGGCGGAAGCAGAAAGCGTTCGTGCCGCCCTTTCCGCTCATCCGCTCCCCTCCGTCGCCTGCCATTGCGATCCCCTCTGCGAGAACTTCCTCGATACCGGCGAGCGCATGTGGATCGTCGATTGGGAATATTCGGGCATGAACGATCCAATGTGGGATCTCGGCGATCTCTGTATCGAGGGCGGGTTTGGACCCGAGCAGGAAGAGGAGATGATCCGCGCCTATTTCGGCGGTGAACCCACGCCCGCCGAGCGCGGTCGCATCGTCATCTACAAGGCGATGTGCGACCTCCTCTGGACGCTCTGGGGATTGATCCAGCTCGCCAACGGCAATCCTGCGGACGACTTCCGCGCCTATGCGGACGGTCGTTTCGCCCGATGTCGCGCACTGATGCAGACGGACGCATTCGCAGACGCCGTTTCAGCCGTCGCAAAGGGGTGATGACACGCAGTCGCTGTCACTGTCTGCGTCTCACCGCCGCAGATCGACGAGGCAGATGTGCCCGGAGAGATTTGAGGGTATGATCGCACGCAGTTCGTAAGCAGCGGCAGGGATACTCGAGGGGCGCTGAATGGATCTGACATCGCTGCTCGACCAGTTCGACGAGTCGCAGCTGGCTGCCCTTTTCGGCCTCGTCACAGGCGGCATTTTCGGCTTTTCGGCGCAGAAATCCGCCTTCTGTCTCAGGGCCGCAACGGTCGAATTCTCGCGCGGTCACCTCGGCCGCAGACTTGCCGTCTGGCTGCTCACCTTCTCCACTGCATTGATCTGGGTCTGGCTGGCCGAGCAATCCGGCCTGTTTCGCCCGGCCGATGCACGGGTGATGGCGATTACCGGCTCCTGGTCGGGCGCCGTCATCGGTGGTCTGATGTTCGGGGCAGGCATGGTGATGGCGCGGGGCTGTTCCGGGCGCCTCCTGGTGCTCGCAGCGACCGGGAACCTGCGCTCGGTCGTCGCCGGGCTCGTCTTCGCTGTCAGTGCGCAGATGTCGCTTCGCGGCTGGCTGGCTCCACTTCGACAATGGCTGGCGGGGCTCTGGACGACACCGGCAGGCCAGAACGTCAATCTGCTTGCGCTTCTTCATCTGCCGGCCTGGTTCGGTCCCCTGTTGGGATTCGCGACCGCGGTGCTGGCGCTTTATCTTTCGATCAGGGAGAAGATCGGCTGGAAGATCCTTTTCTTCGCCTCCGGCGTGGGATTTTCGGTCGCCGTCGGCTGGGTGCTGACCTGGTCCTTGTCGACTGCGGCCTTCGATCCAGTCAGTGTGAGTTCCATTACGTTCTCCGGTCCCTCAGCCTCGACCCTGATGTTCTTCCTGACGAGCGATCCGGTGCTCGATTTCGACATCGGTCTGGTTCCGGGTGCGTTCGGGGGCGCCTTCCTCGCCGCGGCGATTTCGCGCGAGTTGAAGTTCCAGGGCTTCGATGGGGAGAGCCAGATGCGTCGTTCGCTGAGCGGTGCGATGCTGATGGGCTTCGGCGCGATGCTCGCCGGCGGTTGCGCGATCGGCGCCGGTGTCACCGGCACATCGATCTTCGCCGCGACCGCCTGGCTTGCCCTGTTTTCCATGTGGGTCGGTGCCGTCGCGACCGACTGGCTGGTCGACCGGCCGCGTCCGGCGGTCTCGCCGACCTGAGATCGCGTGCATTACATCGACACGAAGCGGTAGGCGTTGCCTTTCCGCTCGACATGACCGATCCCGCTGCCGGGCAGGTGGTAGCCGATCAGGGGAATGGCGGAAGAGGCAATCTCGTCCATCAGTCTGGTGCGGGTACGCGCGGCGAGTTCCGGGTCCTGATCGGAACCCGTGGCCCAATCCGGCTTCTCGAACGCCACATGATGGTTGCCGATCGCGTCGCCGACCACCAGGACGCTTGTCGAGCCGGAGCGGATTTCGAAGGAAAGGTGTCCCGGCGTATGGCCGGGAGTGAGCCGTGCGGCAACGCCTGGGAGAACCTCTTCGCCGTCGTTTACGCGCCGCACCGTCTCGGCGATGACGCCGAGCCGACGGGCGGCGCCGGCCGCGAAGGTCTTGCGTGCATCGCCGATCGTGTCGACGGTGCCCGGATCCATCCAGTAGTCGAACTCGGCCGCACCGATCATGTGCTCGGCGTTGGCGAAGACCGGCTCGTCGAATTCGTCGAGCAGCCCCCAGAGATGGTCGGGATGACCATGGGTGAAGACCACATGTGTCACGTCGTCGGGACTCACGCCGAGCGCTTCCATGGCCGCGGACAGCTTGCCTGCCGTCGGCTGGAAGTCGGGACCGGCGCCGAGATCGAAAAGGACGGTGTTGGTGCCGTCGCGCAGAAGCGTGACGTTGCAGGGCGGCGTCATCTGATTGCCCGTGACGCCGTAGGACGCGAGAATCGCGTTCGTCTCGGGCTGGGGCATGCCGGCGGTGATGAAATCGGCGGGCAGCACGAGATTTCCGTCGGACAGCGTGTCGATCTGGAGGTCGCCGAGCGTCAACGTCGTGGCGGCGAAGAGCGGTCGCGGAAAGAACATGGTGCTCGCGGCCAGAGCGGCGGTCGAGGCAATGAAACGGCGGCGGGTTTGCATGTTGAAGGTCCTTCCCCGATTGGCTCGGATCAGCCGAAGATCTGAGCCGTGATGGTGTGATACCAGTCCAGGCTTTCCTGGTAGGTTGCCGCGCGCGTGGCCGCGTCCTCGTCGGCCTGCGAGACGTATTTCTCGATGCTGGCGATCTTTCCGTCGGCAGGCTTGTAGGTGCCGCCGTCCTTCACCGAATCCCCCGGCGCAAGCGCCGACCAGCAGGCGTTGGAATAGACCGGTTCCGGTATTTCCCAGCCGGTCAGGTCGCCGATAACCGTTGCTGCGGCGACCTCGGCCTGTGAGCGGGCGGAGGTTGCCGATTTCGGCATGTCACCCTGCTGCGCGCTGTCTCCGAGGACGAAGATGCGGTCGTCGAGGCGCGAGCGCATCGAGAACGGGTCGACGGGAGCCCAGCCGCTCTGGTTCGTCAGATGCGCGAGGTCGGCGATCTTGCCGGCCCTCTGCGCCGGGATGACATTGCAGCAATCGACCTTCATCACCTCCCCATCGACGGAAATCTCCATCGCGTCGGGCGAAACTGAAAGGTTGCGACTGCCGAAGTCAGGCCCGATCCATTCGATCATGCCGTCGTAGTATTTGAGCCACGCGTCCTCGAAGAGCTTCTGCAGCGTGAACTCTTCCTTCGGATCGATGATGATGATCTTGGCGGTGGGGTTCTTCCCCTTCAGGTAATGGGCAATCATGCTGACCCGCTCATAGGGGCCGGGAGGACAGCGGTAGGGCTCGGGCGGCGCGACCATGGCGAACACGCCTCCCTGCGGCAAAGACTCGATCATCTTTGCCAAGAGAAGCGTCTGCGGCCCGGCCTTGTAGGCGTGCGGCGTGCGATCGGCCGCCTCCAGACTCCAGCCCGGGACGGAGCCGTCGACGAAATCGATGCCCGGCGCCACCACCAGGCGATCATAGGGGAGGTGTCCGCCGCCCGCGAGCACGACACGACGCTGCTCCCGGTCGATGGCGGCGGCGAAATCCGGGACCACGTCGACGCCGGCACGCGTCAGTCCGTCATAGCCATGCTGGAGGCTCTCGAAACTGCGCAAGCCGCCGAGATAGAGGTTCGAGAAGTAGCAGGTCGTGTGTCGCGCGTTCGGTTCGACGAGCGTGACGTCGATCTGACCGGCAGCGTCGATCGCGATCTTGCGAGCGACGCTGGCACCGCCGGCGCCGCCACCGACAACGACGACCTTTGCCCGCGCCCGGCCGTGAACAGCCGGTGCCGCAAGCGCAGCGCCTGCGCAGGCGACGGAAATCATGAAGTGGCGGCGGGCAAGTCCCATGGCTCTTCCGAATTCAGATCGTCATCGATCATCGCCGCCGCGTTGCCACGCGGCGGCGGTGCGAAGCTCCGGGAGGGACGGCGCTTCGCGGGCCGGTCATTTGCCGGCGCTCTTCAGATAGGCGATCAATGCCGACCGTTCGTCTTCCTTCTTGAGCCCGGCAAAGGTCATTTTCGTCCCGGCGGCGAAGGTCTTCGGATTTTCCAGGAAAGCGGCGAGGCGCGCGTCATCCCAGACCTCGCCCGTGGCCTGCATCTTGGAAAACGCCTTGGAGTACTTGTAGCCATCGACGGTGCCGGGCACGCGTCCGACAACTCCGTTGAGATGCGGCCCGGTGGCATTCTTGGCGCCGTCGCCGATCTTGTGGCAGGCTTGGCATTTCTTGAAGACGGTCTTCCCCTCCTCGACGAGTTCGTGATCCATGCCCTCGGCGGATGCGGTCTCGACCGGTGCCGTGGCTTCGGACGGAACCTCGGCAGGCGTTTTGGCGGATGCCGTGTCGGTCTCTGCCGCCGGTTCGGCAGCTTCGGATTTCTGCTGCACCGGCGCCTGACCCGTGATGTCTGGCAAGGTACCGGCCGGCTTCCCGTCAGGATCTGTCGGCGTCACCTTCAGTTCCACGGCTCGCTTGGTGACCGTGACCGGTCCCCGGCAGTCCTTCATGCAGGGTTCCTTGCTGAACAACGGGTATTCCGCCTCCGAGCGGTCATCCGCGTAGAAGCCCTGGTTGTTCGGTAGCTGAACCTCGCCGAAATTGTCCTGCGAGAGCACGAAATCCTCCTCCACAAGCCCGTTCGAATAGAGGAGGAAGGCGGTGATCGCGTAGGTCTCGTCGACCGAGACCGTCTGTGCGCTCCCGAAGGGCATTGAGCGGTGCACATAGTCCCAGACGGTCGACAGATGCGGCCAGTAGCTGCCGATCGTCTTGACCGGGCGTCGGTCCTTCAATGAACCCTGTCCGCCGGCCAGAACCGGCCAGGCGTCCAGTCCCTCGGCGAACTCGCCGTGGCAGGCCGCGCATTTCTCTCCGAAGACGGCTTCGCCCGTGGTGACATCGCCGGATCCGGGACGAAGTCCCTTGCCGTCCGGAAGCACCGTGACGTCCCAGGCGTCGACTTCTTCCGGCAGCGCGGGGCGACCGAGGCCGAGTTTCTCCGCGAGAACCGGAGTTGCGCCAACCGAGAGCAGAAGCAGCGCGGAAAGTAGATACTTACGCGATTTCGACATTCTCGACCTCTCCGTTTGCTCTCAGCCACCAGGTCTGGATGGAATTGTTGTGATAGACGTTGTTGAGCCCGCGGATCGCGCGCAGCTCGTCCTTCGTCGGCTGGACATAGCCGGTCTCATCGGTTGCGCGGGACTGCAGGAACATCTCCGAGCCGTCCCAGTCGATGTCCAGATGGAAGCGGGTGAGCGCCTTCGACCTGACATCGCCGGTGAGTCGCGCCTCCCGCCAGTTGCGGCCGCCGTCGAGCGAGACGTCGACGCGGGTGACCTTGCCATTGCCGGACCAGGCGAGCCCCGTAATGACGAGCGGTCCCTTGCCGTGCCGGACGGGGGCCTGGGGCGATGGCGAGGTGATGACCGATTTCGCGTCCATGACCCAGGTCCATTTGCGGGCCCGCCCGTCGGGCATCAGGTCGGTGTATTTCGAAGTTTCCTCACGGCTCTCGACGGCCTGATCGTAGACGCCGACGCGCCGGAGCCACTTGATCCACATATTGCCTTCCCAGCCGGGAACGACGAGACGGACGGGATAGCCGTGTTCCTTGCGCAGCGCCTCGCCGTTCGCGATGAAGGCGACCAGCACGTCGTCCATGGCCTTGTCGAGCGGCATCGAACGCCCGTTCGACGAGGCGTCATGGCCTTCCGCATAGATCCACTTGCCTTCGGGTTTCACACCCGCCTCTTCGAGAAGGAGCCGCAGCGGCACGCCGACATATTCCATGTTGTGGATCATGCCCTGGGTGAACTGGCAGCCTTCGAGCTGGGCGCCGCCCCACTCCATCCCACCGTTTGCGGCGCATTCCAGGAAGGCCGTTGCGGTTGCGCGTGGAAAACGGGTCAGGTCCTCGAAGGTGAAGACGAGGGGCGTGTCGACGAGGCCGTCGATCATCAGACGGTAATCAGTCTTCGACATTTCGATCGCCCCGGAATGGTGGCGTTCGAACGCGCAACCCTGCGGCGTGATCGTGCCCTCGAGAGCGTGGATCGGCGTGAAGTTGATCGAGGAGACGGGGCTTTCCGTCAGCCATGAGACGTTGCGGCGTACCACATGGCTCTCGAACTGGATCGGCATCCCGTACGGTGTCGCGTCCACCGGGTCGCCGAAGGCAGAGGCCCAGGGCTGGACCTCGGTGATCAACGGGTCCGGTTCGGCTGCGCGGGCGGTTCCCGCCCCTGTGACCAGCCCGGCGGCGGTCAGGGCGGTATTTCGCAGGAAGCCGCGTCGTGATGTACCGTTTGCGGGTTCGTCGGACATGGCAAACGCTCCTTATTCTCTTAGATTCCAGCAATTTTGACGGAGGAGTCGGATGTGACCTTCACGGTCCCGAGCTTTCGGACATGGCTCTCGATCACGTCCCAGATTTGCGGACCTTCGGTACCCTGGTTGACAGACGCCCAGCCGGCAACGGTGTAGCTCTTGCCTGCCTCGACGGCCTTTCCGCTGTCGGAGAGCACCATGTCGGAGATGCGGCTGCCGATCGGCTGGCCGATGTCGATGGTGAAGCCGATGCCGCCGACGCGGACCATGTCGCCGCCCTGCTGGTAATAGGGGTCGGTGTTGAACAGGTTGTCGGCGACGTCTTCCAGAATGGTCTTCAGCGTCTCTCCGGTCATTTCCGTCCGATAGCAGGCGCCGTAGGTCATCGAGGTGACGTTGTGGATGTCCTCACGGGTGATCGCGTCGCCCGGCATCAGGGTCGTTCCCCAGCGAACACCCGGGGACATCGCGATCTCCGCGTCCCGCTCGGACCGGATCGCATCGCAGATCAGATTGTCCCAGGTTCCGTTGAAATTGCCACGGCGGTAGAGCAGGCTCTCGGTTGTTCCGATCTTCTCCTCGAGCTTTTCCTTGTGTGGCGCGCGTTCGTTGTCGACCAGCGCCGCCATCTCCGGATCGGGCGCGATCACGTCGGAGAAGATCGGAATGAGCTTGTGGCGATAGCCCATCATGCGTCCGTCGCGCACGTCGAGATCGACGCGGCTGACGAACTTGCCGTTCGAGCCGGATGCGATGAGGATTGTCTCCCCGATGACCACCGGCTCGGGCACGGCGTCATGCGTGTGGCCCGTGAGGATCACGTCGATCCCCTTGACGCGGCTCGCCATCTTGCGGTCGACGTCGAAGCCGTTGTGCGAGAGGCAGACGACCAGATCGGCGCCCTTGGATTTGACCTCGTCCACCATTTCCTGCATCCGCTCTTCGCGGATGCCAAAGGAGTATTCCGGGAACATCCAGCCCGGATTTGCAATCGGCATGTAGGGGAACGCCTGGCCGATGACCGCGATCTTGGCGCCGCCGCGCTCGAAGAACGTGTAGGGTTCGAAGGCCGGCTCGTTCCACTCGGCGTCGTAGATATTGGCGCCGAGGAAAGGGAAAGGCAGGGCGTCGACAATCTCCTTCACCCGTTCGGTGCCATAGGTCCATTCCCAGTGGCTGGTCATGGCGTCGACCTTCAGGGCGTTCATGATGTTCACCATGTCCTGGCCCTTGGTCAGCAGCGAGGTCATCGAGCCGTGCCAGGTATCACCACCGTCGAGCAGGATGGCTTCCGGACGGGCGGCGCGGATCGCCTTGACGACCGTCGCCACCCGGTCCATGCCGCCCATCTTGCCGTAGGTCTTGCCGAGCGCCTCGAAATCCTCGCAGGTCAGCGCGTAGGCTTCCGCGGATGCCGGTTTGATCTTGAAGGTTTCCAGGAAATCCTTGCCGGTCAGGTGCGGCGGGCGGCCTTTCGCCTCGCCGACGCCGAGATTGATTTCAGGCTCGCGGAACCATATCGGCTTGGTCTGCGCATGAATGTCGGTGATATGGATCAGCGTGACGTTACCGAAATCCTCGAAGGCGAGCAGGTCGTCCTGGGTCATCACCTGCTGAGCTGCGAGCTTCGACCAGTTTCCGAAGCCTGAAAGGCCATATATGGCGGAGACCGCCACTGATGCCTGCAGAAATTCGCGCCGGTTGATCATGTCCGTTCCTTGAAAAATGCGCAGCAAAACCCGCCCGGAAACCAACGCACCGGAGCCTTGCCGTGTTGAATACGAATGTTTGTGCGCGACCGCCGCCCTCAGGCGCGGCGGTCCACGACGTCAGGGCCTGACGCCGACGCCTTCGATTGAGAGACCGTTGCCACGGGAGGCAACATAGAGTTCGAGCGCCTTGAACTCTTCGGAGCCCGCCTTGAAGGTTTCTGCTCGCGTGTCGCGGACGCAACCGACGAAACGTTGTTGCGCCGTAACGAGCCCGGCATCCTTCAGACGATAGACCGGAAAGCCGGAAATCTGCCCCTGGCTCAGATGGTCAGCCCGGATGAACTTTCCGTAATTGGCTTCGTGGCAACTCGCGCACGACATCTCGAGCTGACCATAGCGCGTGTAGTACATCTCCTTGCCCTTGTGCCAGTAAGAGGCAGCCGGACCGTCGATCGCCACATTCTGGATGATGCCGCGCGACTGCAACGAAATCAGTGCCAGCATGTCCTTCATCTTGCTCGACGTCGGTCCCCACTTCTCGAGGCCCATGCGTTCCGTGACGCACTGGTCGACGTAGTCTTCCATGATCATCAACTTGCCGGACTTTTCGTCGACGCGCGGAAGAACGGCGCGCAGGCCCTTCATGCTCTCCGGCCCGTTGTGACAGCTGGCGCAGGACTCACCTTTCGTCCCCATCGACTGGTTCCACAAGTCCCGTCCGCGGTCGACGAAGACCATGCCGGGGTTATCGAAGTCGTCCTTTTCCATCGCGCGGGTATCGTCCTCGCGGAAGTGCCAGCCCGACCAGATCGTATCGAAGGCGCCTTCGAGATGGGCGGGCGCCGGCGCGCTGGTCACCAGGGTGACCGGGCCGTCGTCCGTCTGGATCTCCAGCGTGTCTTCGACCGGGTCCGCACCGGCCGGGCCGGCAAGACAAAGACCGAGGACGGTGGCGAGTATCGCTTTGTTGAAACGTGGCATGTCTGTCTCCTCCCTAGATCAACATGCGGCTCAGGCAATCCCGATCGGCTTCTTGTCTTCGTAAACGGAACCGTCGTCGTCGTACCAGGTGAACTTGAATTCGCCTGCGGCATCGACCTTGGCGGCAAACTCGAAGTACGGGTTGGTCGAAACCGCGGGATCGATGGCGACGTCGACGACATTGTTGCCGTTGAAGTCGCAGGTGAAGCGATTGATGATCGAACGGGGAATGATCTTGCCGTCGGCGTCCTTGCGCTGACCGGATTCCATCTTGTGGCTGATCAGCGCCTTGACGGTCACGATTTCGCCAGCCTTGGCCGATTTCGGCACTTTCACACGCGGTTTTGCATCCGATGCCATGTTGTCTCTCCTCCTTTATCGATCAGCCGCCGCAGCCGCCGATGGTGACCTTCACGGTCGATTGCGCCTTCTTGATCGAGCCGTCCGCCATCTTGGCATAGGCAATGACGTTCTGCGTCTTGGCGAGGCGGATGCGGGTTGCGACCGACTGGCTGCCGGCCGCCGGGCCGAACTTGAACGTCGCAACGGCCGGCTCCGGGTTGCCTTCGGCGAGCAGCAGGATCGCCACCGCGCCGGGCGCGTCGACCGATACGGGTACGGTGTTCCCGTTTTCGGCGATCTCCGGAGCCGTCAGGGTGATGCCGTCGCTGCCGGCTGTGGCGCCGCCGGTGAACTCGTTCGTCAGTGCCTCGATGGCGGCCGCTGCGACCGGCAGTGGCAGGGCCAGTGCCGTAATCCCGCCGATCCCGGCCAAAAGAACGTTTCGTCTGGTAAAGTTCATGTCACACTCCTCTCGAACGTATCCCTGCATCACTCTTTGAGCGTGAGCAGGTACGCCACCACGTCTTCAATCTGTTGCGCATTCAGGATTGGCGGCAGGGGCCCATCGGGTGCCTTGCCCGTATAGCCGTTGCCGGGGCGGACATAGCCGTCGGCCTTGTAGAAGGCCGGCATGAAACTGCCCTGGAAGGTCATCTTCGCGTTGGCCACGATCCCTCGCAGCTGTGCTTCCGAGTAGCGGCCGGCGACCCCGTCGAGCGGCGGCGCTATGTTGCCCTGGAAGGACACCTCCGGAAGCTTGCTGATCTGATGGCAGGCCACGCAATTGCCGAGGGCATTGGTGGTCATCACCTTCACGCCGGCTGCCGGATCTCCCGGCTTTCCGGACAGCGACATCTCGATGGCACCTTCGTGAAAAACGGCCGCGGACGGCGCGGTCTCACTAAGCGCCGGCGTGGCAGCGGATACCAAAACCGCTGATGCCAGACAGAACTGCCATTTCATCCTCTCCTCCCTCTTTTCTCCTCGAACAGGTTAGCTTGACCGGAAATCCATAACAATAGCCCTATATATATATTTTTGAATAACCTTATAGCGCCTTGATATTCATCAGGTTTTTTTGACGTCACGGGTTTACTTGCCGGGCGAGAAATTTCTGAAAGTGCTCTCCGGAAGCGTAGCCGTGATCCCGGACCCAGGTGAGCAGGGCGCTTGTGGTTCCTTTTCCGAAGGCGCCCGGCATCATGGCGACAGAGGCCTCCGCCGCGGTCTGATTCGGCTTCACGTCTTCCGGCAGGAAGATGAGCGTGGGTGTGAACATGACACCCCAGCGCACGGCCATCTCCTTCTCCGGCAGGACCGTTCCGTCGAAGTCCGTCACCTCGACGTCGCCGAAGAGATTAAGCTGCACGACGAAGTAGCTGTCACGGATCAGCTGATCGATCTTCGGGTCCGGAAACACCTCCTCATGCATCCTGGTGCAGTAGATGCAGCCGCGCTGTTCGACGATGAGGAGGAGCCGCTTGCCCTCGCGGTTGGCCTCGGCGAGGTCTTCTCGCATGTCCTTGAAGGTTTCGCGCAACCACGTCGGCTTGTGCAGCCCGTCGTCCCCCAACTCCACGGCCGCGGTCGATGTGGAGAGCAGGCCGCCGATGGCCAGCAATGCCCAGGCGAAAAGCAGTCGTACCGGGTGCATGTGTGTATCTCCTCTCTGTTACTTCAGCGTCGTCGACCAGTCGAAGTTCCGGATCAGGGCGTCTGCAATCAGGTTGACGGAATTGGTCGCGATCAGAATGCCGAAGATGATCAGCATCAGGCCCATGAGCTTCTCGACATGTCCCATGAGCGCACGGTGGCGGCCGACGAAAGCCAGAAAAGGACGCGCAAACAGGGCGGCCACGACGAACGGCAATGTCATCCCGATGCCGTAGGTGAAGAGCAGCAGGCCACCGCGCCAAAGGTCTCCCATGCCGCTCGCAACCATCAGGATCGCCGCCAGCGCCGGACCGACGCAGGGCGTCCAGCCGAAGCCGAAAGCGAGCCCCATGAGATAGGCGCCGGCGAGCGTCGTCGGGTTGGCCGTCGATTGCACCCGTGCTTCGCGGTAGAGAAAACCGATGCGGAAGACGCCGAGGAAGTGCAGTCCGAAGACGATCAGTACGGCCGCGGCGACCCAGGAGAGTGTCTCCTTCCATTGCAGGAAGAGATGGCCGAGTGCCGTGACACCAAGCCCGAGCAGCACGAAGATCGTGGTGACGCCGAGCGCGAATGCGACGGCCTGAATGATAAGCCGGCGCTGCGCGCCGGCCGCAATCCGCTCCCCCTCCCGCAATTCCTGCATCGAGAGCCCCGCCATATAGGACAGGTAGAAGGGCACCATGGGCAGGATGCACGGCGACAGGAAGGACAAGAGCCCCGCCGCGACGGCTCCGCCGTAACTGATCTCCAGCATGGCTTCCTCCCAAGCGCCGCCCAGACCTATCGAGACTCCGCGATCGCAAGCTTGCTTTCGCATGAGTTTGAAATTAGAATATCTCTATATTTATATATGGTCTGTCAATATGCTCCAGCGGCGCCTCGCCTTCGTGATTGCTCTTTTCGTGCTGCCGGCTCTGCCGGCAGGTGCCGCGATGGAGTTGCTGATGTTCGAGCAGGCTGGCTGCATCTATTGCGCCCGCTGGAACGAGGAGGTGTCGCCGGAGTATGCGAAGACTTCCGAGGGGCGCCTCGCGCCGCTTCGCCGCCTCGATCTCCACGGCGAATTGCCGCCGGAACTGACGATCGCCAGATCTCCGGCCTTTACGCCGACCTTCGTTCTGGTCGTCGACGGTGTGGAGACGGGACGAATTGAAGGTTATCCCGGAGAGGATTTCTTCTGGGTCTTGCTGGACGACCTGATCGGCAAGGCCGGCGGAACGGTGGCAAAGTGAAAAATGCCCTGTCCGGATCGGGCGGGAGGCAGTATACGAGGCTGAGGCACAGTATCCACGCGCCCGAAGACAGCCCGTCGCGGCAATCTGATGCGTCCGTTCGGGCAACGCGGACGCGGGGAACGGCATTCGGGGCCTGGAGAACCGCATCGGCTCGATGCGCGTTCGCCCGAAGGGATGTGAAGGACGTGAACAAGGTGGCCATGCCAGCGCCAGGGGAGGGCGCCTTGGAGAAGCTGATCGATCGCGCCGAGAGGGTGTCGAAGTTCCTGAAGGCGCTGGGGCACGATGGTCGTCTGACCATCCTGTGCCACCTGGTCGACGGTCCAAAAAGCGTAACGGAACTCGAGAACCTGCTTTCCGCTCGTCAGGCGGTCGTCAGTCAACAGCTGGCGCGTCTCAGGCTGGAAGGGCTCGTCGCGGCCCGCCGCGACGGCAACGCGATCTTCTATTCGATCCGTGATGCCAAGGCCCGGGAAGCCATCATCTTCCTGGCGAATCTTTTCAGGGACGCGGCAGACATCTGAACTCTTCGGGGAGGAAGAGCAATGGAGACACTACCGGTCGGTTTTCTCGCGGCACTCGTCGGCCTCGGCGGCGGCCTCGTCCTGGGGCTGGGCTGGCGCCTTGGCGGTCTGTGCACGCTCGCGGCGCTGGAAACCGCCGTTTACGGCGGCGACCAGAAGCGTTTGCGCTTGTGGGGGATCGTCATCGGCGTCGCAATCCTCGGCACGCAGTTCGGGGCCTGGGCGGGGCTGATCAACCTCGAGGGAACGCTCTACCACGCCTTCGTATGGAATCCTTTTGCCTCGATCATCGGGGGGCTGCTCTTCGGCTACGGCATGGCTCTTGCGGGCAATTGCGGTTTCGGTGCACTGGCACGCTTCGGCGGCGGGGATGTGCGTTCGCTCGTTCTCGTCGTCGTGATGGGGATCGTCGGCTTCGTCGCCTTGTCGGGCCCGCTCGCGCCGCTGCGAACGCTGCTGTTTCCGCAGCCTGAGGCGACCGGTCCGCAGGGCATTGTCCACGATCTTCAGGCGCACCTCGGCATACCGGCGTTGGTGACCATCGTGGCAGCTGCGCTGGCGTGTCTGGTCTGGGCACTTTCCTACGATCGCCTCCGGAAGGACTGGCGCATGCTCGCCTGGGGCGTTGCGGCCGGGATTGCCGTGACCTGGTGCTTTGCGGGCACCTCTTATCTCGAAGAAATTAGCCTCGGGGCGATTGCGCCGGAAGGGCCGTCCTTCACGGCACCGATCGGCAGGACGCTCATCTACCTGATGACTTCGACCGCCGGCGGGATCACCTTCTCTGTCGGTTCCGTGGCCGGCGTCATTCTCGGCGCCTTCATCGGATCCAGCATCAAGGGCACCTTCGTCTGGGAGGCCTGCGAAGATCCGCGGGAACTGGGCCGTCAGGTCGGGGGTGCGGCACTCATGGGCGTCGGCGGCGTCATCGCCATGGGGTGCTCGATCGGTCAGGGCGTCTCGGGCGTGGCCGCGCTCGCGTGGTCGGGTCCAGTCACCCTTGCCTGCATCGTTCTCGGCGCCTTGTTCGGATTGCGCCAGTTGATCGGCGGGTTCCAGAGAATCTGACACCGGATCGTGGCGAGGTCTGGCACGTGCTTCCAGATCAGGGGGAGGCTGCGAGCTCGGCATGGCGTAGTGCCAGCATGACGGCGCCGACCATGCCCGCGCGAGGTCCGAAGCAGCTCGGCTCCAACGGGCAAGGGAAGGGAAGAAGCGGCTGGAGATGCCGCTTCAGGCTCTCGAAGAACAGCGGATGACTGCCGATGCCGCCACCGATCACGGCGACGGCCGGATCGAAGAGGCTGAAAACCGCGGCGACGCCGACCGAGGCGTCACGGGCGATCGTGTCGACGGCAGCGAGGGCTTCCCTTTCGCCGGACATCGCCTTCTCGAACAGTTCGGCGACGGTCGTCTCCTCGAGCTGGAAGCGCTTGCGGATGCCCGGTGTTCCCACCTCGTCCTCGAACAGCCCGTTTTCCACCGATCGCGCGCGTGCATGCACGTCGGCGCCGAAGGGCAGCAGGGCGATCTCGCCGGCGCGGCCATGTTCACCGCGGACAATCTCGCCGCCGACGACAAGTCCCATGCCGACACCGGTTCCGAAGGAAATGAAGGCGAGCGATCCTTTGTCCTTGCCTGCACCCCGGCTCGCCTCCGCGAATGCGGCGAGGTTGACGTCGTTCTCGACGGTCACCGGTAAAGGAAGGCTGGCGGAGATCAGCGACGCCGGCGGCTGGTCTTCCGGAAGCGCCAGATTCGGGGAAAGCGTGGCGAGGCCGGTCGTCGGCGAGACGGCGCTGGGCACGCCGACCTGGACATGGGCGATGCGGTCGAGCGGAATGCCGACGTCCACGGCGAGCCGGTGAACGATGTCGGCCAGCTGCGCCAGCACGGGCGCTCCGGGGCCGTGGCGGGTCGGCTCGTTAATGGCGGCGAGTATCGTTCCTTGATGATCGGCGATGCCGGCGAGAATTTTCGTCCCGCCGAGGTCTATGCCCACGACGTGGGTCGGCCGGTCTTCGCGTCCATGCAGCCTTCCGTCGAACCTTGCGGCTTCCCGCCCGGCGCTCGCCTGTTTCTTCACCATGCTCGGACCCTCAAGCCGTCGATCTGAGTATGCTCCTCCATCGCAGGCCAACAAAAATATTTCAACTGGAATTTGGCAACAGCGCTCTCGGAAAAGCATCCTTCTTTCTCCGTCTCCTCTTGATGATCGGCAGGAAACAGGGATAGATTGAGCCGTTCCCGCGATCGAAGATGGCGCGGTGAGGAGGAGCTAACTGTGGCAGAGTATAAAAAAATATTCATGCCAATGTCTGGCGACTGCACGACCGCGCTGCAAGATGCGATCGACGCCGCTGCCGCAGCGGGCGTGCCGCTGGAACTCGGGACCGGCGAACATCGTTCCGGCGCCTTGCGCCTGCCGTCAGGACTTGACCTGCGCCTCGGCGAGGGCGCGGTGTTGCGTTTCATGCCCGAATACGAAGCCTACCTTGCCAATCATGTCGAGGTGACGGCGGAGGATTCGAACACCGCCATGATGCTCGCGACCAATGCGAGCGGCATTCGTATCCACGGTTCGGGGCGCATTGAGGCGCCCGGCTCCGATTTCATCACCGGCCGTCTCGACGACATGGGCACGCATATCCCGGCGAAGCAGAGGCCGCGCGTCCTGGTGATGCAGGGCTGCACGGACGTCGTGCTGGAAGGCTTCTCCATCCATGCCTCGCCGATGTGGACCATCCATCTCGTCGATTGCCGGCGCGTGCGCGTCGAGGGCGTGTCGGTTGACAACGATCGGGAGATGCCGAACACCGACGGCATCGTCATCGATACCTGCGAGGACGTGCTGGTGCGCGGCTGCAAGATCGCCACGGCCGATGACGGCGTCGTGCTCAAGACCAGTCAGCGGGCCGATGGCCGCGCGCTTGGGCGCTGCCGCAACATCATTGTCGAGAAATCCAGCATCGAAAGCCGCAGTTGCGCCCTGAAGATCGGCACGGAAACCCACGGCGATATCGAAAATATCCGCTTCGTCGATTGCGAGGTGGAGCGATCCAACCGGGCGATCGGCATCTTCTCGCGCGATGGCGGGCACATCCGCAACGTGGTTTTCAGACGAATACGCTTGGAAGCCCGTGAAACCCCTGACGGCTTCTGGGGTTCGGGTGAGGCGATTACGGTCAACGTCGTCGACCGTCGGCGCGCCGAACGGCCCGCCGGGCGCGTCGAGGCGATCGTGTTCGAGGACATAGAGGGTTCCATGGAAGGGGCCGTCAATCTCGTGGCGGATGGACGGGCGGGCATCGGGAACGTGCGCCTGACGCGTGTCTGGATCCATCAGGTCGACGGACCGCTGCGCGGCCACCGCTACGACATGCGCCCGACCCACTTCGATCTCACCCCTTCTGCAGATGCAGCCGGGCGCGCGAATGCCTGGGTGAAGGACGCAGACGGGAAGGTGATCGGCCTGGTCGCCTATCCGGGCGGAATGCCGTCGCTCTTCTCCTCCAATGTCGAGAACCTCGTGCTGGAAGACGTGCGCTTCGACCGGCCGTCGCCGCTTCCCGCCGGATGGAATGCCGACGCCATCGTCATTCGCGAGAACGAGCCGAGTGTCTGGTCCTGATCCGATGCTCGCGATGGTCCGGGAGGAGGGGCCGCGTTCATGAAGGCAATCCGAAAGCTCGACAACCTGCTCGCCCATCTCGCGGAGCGAATTTTCTTGCCGCTCGGCGTCGAAGTGCCACTCGCCTTTGCCCCGGCGAGCGCGGCGGACCGCGCGGCGATGCTTGCCTCCGACAGAAAGGCTTGGGTGGCTGTCGACCGCAATCTCGTCTGGGGCGAACCGGACGGCTATTACTGGTTCGGCGGAACGGCCGTGCTGCCGACCGCTGCCGAGGGCAGGCGCGTCGTCTGCCGGGTGGAGGCAGCCTTCGGCAACGTCATGGGGCGCAGCGACCCGCAATGCCTCGTCCGTGTCGACGGACGTATCCGACAGGGCGTCGACGGCAACCACCGCGAATTCCTTCTGACGGAAAGCGGGCGCGCCGGAGAACAGTTCGACATCCTGATCGAGGCCGGCACGATCGAGGACCGCCGCCAGCTCGGTTTCGCCTGCGCGCTCTTTGCGCACGACCGCGTGGTCGAGGATCTTTATTACGACCTCAAGGTGCCCCTCGACGTAGCGCGCTTGCTCGCCGAGGACGACCCGCGACGGCATTTCATTCTGAACGCCATTGGCGCGGCCATCGACATGGTCGACCTCAGGCCGGGGAACCCCGCCCGCTTCAGGGCCTCCATTGCTGCTGCCAAGGCAGCCGCGGCGCAGATCTACGCGGCCAGCGACTTCGAGGCGAAACCGACGATCGTGGCGACGGGGCACACCCATATTGACGTCGCCTGGCTCTGGCGCGTGCGCGAGACGCGCCAGAAAATGGCCCGCTCGATGGCCACCGCGCTGGCGCTCATGGAGGAGTTTCCCGACTACCGCTTCATGTACAACCAGTGCGTCCTGCTCGATTATCTCCACCAGGACTATCCGGACCTCTTCGATCGCATTGCCGGCGAGGTCCGTTCCGGCCGCTTCGAGATCGAGGGAGCGCTGTGGCTCGAACCCGATGTCAACATCGCCGGAGGAGAAGCCCTGGTCCGGCAGATTCTCCACGGCGTCCGCTATCATGAGCGAACCTTCGGCGTGCGGCCGCGCATGATTTGGTTGCCGGACACGTTCGGCTATTCCGCCTCGCTACCGCAACTCATGGCGAAGTCCGGCCTCGACACTTTCGTCACCCACAAGCTCTCCTGGAACGATACCAACCGCATGCCGGAGGAGACGCTGTTCTGGCAGGGCATCGACGGCTCCACGGTCACGGCCTACTTCCTGACGACGCAGCCTTACGACTCGAAGAGCATCGGCACGACCTACTGCCCGAACCTGAAACCGACGCACGTGATGGGCACCTGGCGCCGGCACGGCCAACAGAACCTCAGCAACGAACTCTTCCTGGTCTACGGCCATGGGGACGGCGGCGGCGGCCCGACCCGGGAAATGCTGCACAACATCCGCCGCATGGAGCGCGGCATACCCGGCTGCCCCAAGGTCGTCCATGCCCCGATGCGGCCCTTCTTCGAACGTCTGCTTACGCGCATGAAGGGCGACCCGGCGCGATACCCGATCTGGGTGGGCGAACTCTACGCCGAATTCCATCGCGGCACGCTGACCTCGGTTGCCAAGAACAAGCGCAACAACCGGCTCGCCGAAACGGCACTCCGTGAGATCGAGACCCTGGCCGTACTTGCCGCGCATAACTGCGGAGAAGTCTATCCTGCCGAAGAACTCCGGGCGCTCTGGGATATCGTGCTGCTCAACCAGTTCCACGACATCCTGCCGGGCTCGTCCATCGGCGCCGTCTATGAGGACAGCGACGCCGGTTACGCCGAGTTTTTCGCCCGGGCGAATGCACTGTCGGCGCGGCTTGCGGGCAGGCTCGCGCCTGCGGGCAGCAAGGCGCTTTTCAACGTGGCAGGACGTCCCCGCGGCAGTCTGGTCGTCTCTCCGGGGTCATTCGGTCGTCCGCAAGAGCAGAAGCTTGTTCTCGCCGATGGTGGAGAGGTCTACGGCCTGTTGGTGTCGGCCGTTCCGGCACTTGCCGTGGTCGATCTCGCCGGACATGGCGTGCATGCGCCGGCTGGTGCCCTTTCCGTCTCGGAGCGGCATATCGAGAACGAACATCTGTCCGTGCGCTTCGACGATGCCGGCCGGATTGCGTCAATCCTCGACAGGAAGGCCGGACGCGAGGTCTTGAAGCCCGGCCGCGTCGGCAACCGGCTGCAGGCTTTCCGCGACATGCCCGCCCAGTTCGACGCCTGGGACATCGATTCCGACTTCGAGGACCAGGTCTTCGAGATCGATGTGCTCGTTGGTGCCGAGGTGGTGGAGCGCGGGCCGTTGCGGGCGGCCGTTCGCTTCGAATGGCGCTACGAATCCTCGCGGATCGTGCAGGTCGTCTCGCTTGCGGCTGGAGCGCGGCAGGTGGAGATTGACTGTTTCATCGACTGGCGCGAGCACAACACGCTGGTGAAAACGGCCTTCCCGCTTGATCTCAATACGGCCGCCGTGGATGCGGAGATCCAGTTCGGCCATGTACGACGCGCGAGCCACCGGAATACCTCCTGGGACCGCGCCCGGTTCGAATGCTCGATGCAGCGCTGGATCGATATCGGCGAACCGGACTTCGGCGTTGCCCTGCTCAACGACTGCAAATACGGCTACGACGCGAAGGGCACGGATATCCGCCTGACGCTGCTCCGTTCTCCGACCTATCCCTGGCCGGAGGCGGACCAGGGCGAACACCGGTTCCGTTACGCCGTCATGGTCCATGATGGTGACAAGCTGGCGGTGCACGAGGCGGCGGAAGACTTCAATCTGCCGCTGCGCCTGGTCGAAGGTGGAGAGGGCGGCGAGCCGCCGCCGCCGCTTCTCTCGGTCGAGACGCCCGGCATTGTGGTCGAGGCCGTGAAGCAGGCAGAGGAGGGCGACGGCATCGTCGTCAGGCTTTGGGAGACGACAGGTGTTCGCCGCACTGCCCGGATCATGGTCGATCCGGCAATCAGCATGGCGGAACTGGTCGACCTCCTGGAACGGGATGGGCGGCCCCTCGCACTCGAAGACGGCGCGCTGACGCTTGCCTTCGCTCCCTTCGAAATCATCACGCTGATCTTGAGAGGCTGATCGATGTCCACACAGAACCGCGTGATCACCGCTACCATCGACCACTTCCCGGACGGTGAGAAATCCTTCGTCGAGATTCCGTTCGAGGTCGGATCCGAAATAGAGCGGATCGAGGTGAGCTATCACTTTCCATTCGGTGGCGGCGGCAGCGTCATCGACCTCGGTGTTGCCCGCAACGGCCGCATGCGCGGCTGGACGGGCGCCGAACGCGGCCACATCACGCTGGAGGAGGATCGGGCGACGCCCGGATACGAGCCGGGTCCGCTAGCGGGTGCGTGGCATGTCGTGCTGGGGATCGTGAAGATCGGCCCGAACTGCAAGGTCGACGTCGAGATCCGCCTGATCGGCCGCCAGCGGCGCTGGCTCGCCGGCGAGTTGCACAGCCACTCGGAGCATTCCGACGGCGGCGTCACCGTGCTCGACGCGATCCACCGTGCGCGCGCCTCGGCCCTCGATTTCCTGGCGATCACCGACCACAACACCGTCACGCAGAATGATGTCCGGCCGGACGATCCCGGCATTCTCGTCATTCCGGCGATGGAACTCACCTCCTACTGGGGCCACACGAACTTTCTCGGCCTGCCGCGTCCGGTCGCGGACTGGCGCTGCCGTTCGCCCCGTGACGTCGCCGAGAAGATGGCCGAGGCGCGAGCCAACGGAGCGACCATCGTCATCAACCACCCTTTCCAGAATTCGGCCGGTGGGCGCTGGCAATCGGGTTTCGACGTTGCCTTCGACGCACTCGAAATCTGGAACGGCAACTGGTCGGTGATGAACGAACAGGGCCTCGCCTTCTGGCAGGAATTGCTGACCTCCGGCCGGCGCGTTCCGGCAACGGGCGGCAGCGACTTTCATCTGAAGAACCGCAGGCGGCACGGGCGGCCGGCCAACCGGCTCTGCGTGGAGGGGATGTCCGTGTCCGACATCCTCGCCGCCGTGCGGGGAGGTCGCAACGTGGTCGCCTTTGCGCCCGATGAGACGATGGCAAGGCCCTCCTCCGAGGAGGTGCCGGACTTCGGCTCGCAGATTGCCGCCGGGCGGGAGATTTCCGTGATCTTTACCGGCCTCTCGGTGGGTGACGAAATCCGTCGAGTCACTGAGGCCGGCGTCGTGGAGGTGGTGCCGGCCGGTGACGGTCCGACGCTCCGCCTCGACCAGCGGTTTGCCGGGCGCTTCGTGCGCTACGAGGTCTGGCATGATAAGGAACCGAGACTTTTCACCAATCCGTTCTATGGAGAATAGCGGGTGCCCCTCGAAAGACGACCGGAACGCAAGATCGGTATCAAGGATGTGTCGCGGGAGGCCGGCGTCGCACTCAGCACGGTTTCCCATGTCCTGAACGGTACCGCACCCATTTCGCAGGAGGTGCGCGTGCGGGTGCTGGAAGCGGCGCGCAAGCTCGGCTATCTCGCGAAGCGCCAGCGCAAGGGTGCCATCGCCTCGCTCAGTACGCTCTATCTCGCGGTCCCGCCGGGCAACCTGCCGCAAAACGACATCAATCTCGTGTCATGGACGCTGCTGACGGCGCTTTCGCGGGAATGCGAGCGGCGCGGCATCCGTATCGTCGCCCATAACGGCGCGCCACAGCTCAACGCCGCCGAGATTCTTGCGGGCGCGCGCGCCGCGGAAGCGGAAGCGATTGCCGTCGTCTTCGACGACAATCCGAAACTGCTGAAGGGGCTTGCCGGCAGCGACATCGCCGTCGTTCTCCTGAACGGCGAGGATCCGACGATGAGCATCGACACGGTCGCTCCAGCCAACCGCTACGGTGCCCGGCTCGCGACGGAATGGCTGCTTTCAAAAGGCCACCGACGGATACTGCACCTGACCTGGCGCGGTCGCAGCACGATCATGCGCCGGCTCGACGGCTTTCACGATGCCTACCTGCAGCATGACTTGTCGACCGATCTCGGCGAGGTGCTTTATGCGAAGGGCTATGAACCTGAGCATGCGCGCGAGGCCCTGCGCACCTTCGTGGCCGAGCGGGGTGGTCTCGACGGATTTACCGCCGTCTTCTGTGCCGCCGACAATCTCGCGATCGGTGCGCTTACCGAACTTCAGGCGCTCGGCTTCCGCATCCCGGCCGACATCGCTGTCGTCGGTTTCGACGGTGTGGCGCCGGGTGATCTCACACAGCCATCGCTGACGACGGTCAGGGTGCCGCTCGACGCATTGGCGGTCGCAACCGTCCAGACGCTGGAGCAAAGGCTGTCGGGTGCCGGCCGTGACCAGCCGGCAACCAGGATCGAACTCGGCTGTCGCTTGATCGAGCGCGAGAGCGGCGGTTCGGCTTTGCCGAGTTTGTGAAAATATTTTTAAGCTTGATTTTTGGATGTCGATACACGATCGTCCGAAATACGGCGATATCGCGAGAAAATAGAGGGATCGCGGCTCCGTTTGCTGAACTGGGAGGTTGGCATGTTTTTCAATGAAAATATTTTCGCATCTTCTCTTGGCGTATTGATGGCGACGTGCCTCGCGGGGTCGGCCTTCGCGTTCCAGGAATCGCCGATGCTTGCGGAACAGGTGAAGGCGGGCAAGCTGCCGCCGGTCGAGCAGCGTCTCCCTGAAAAACCGACGGTTCTGCAGGCTGCAGAGGTTGGCAAGTACGGCGGCAACTGGCAGCGCGGCTACAAGGGGCCGGGTGACCGCTGGGGGCCGACGAAGCTGATGGAGGAGCGCGTCGTCAAGTGGTCGCAGAAGCCGGGCGGGCCGCTGGAACTCGTTCCGGGTTACATCTCGTCCTACTCCGTGAGCGCGGATTCCCGCGAATTCACCTTCACGCTGCTGAAGGGTCTCAAGTGGTCCGACGGTGAACCCGTCACCACCGAGGACGTCCGCTTCTGGTATGAAGACGTCTTCATGAACAAGGACCTTCTGGCCTCGATCGACCAGACCCTGGCGCCGGGCGGCAAACCGATGAAACTGGAGATCGTCGACGAGCAGACCTTCAAGGTGAGTTTCGACGAGCCGTATGTCTATTTCCTCGAGATTCTGGCGAAGGACTCCACCGGCGATCCGAGCCTCGACCGTCCGAGCTTCCTTTTCCCCAAGCATTATCTGAAGCAATTCAACAATAAGTATGCCTCCGAGGACGAGCTGAAGGCGGCGGCCGCGAAGTTCGGCGTCGAGAAGTGGACGGATCTCTGGGGCTCGAAGGGTGCCGCGACCGCCTGGTGGCAGAACCCGGACCTGCCGGTGATCACCGCATGGAAGATCGAGAAGCCCGCTCCGGGCGATGTCGTGACCATGGTGCGGAACCCGTACTATTACGCCGTCGACCAGGCCGGCAACCAGCTGCCCTATATCGATCGTATCTCGCACAAGCTGTTCAGTGATCAGGAGGCGTTCAACCTGATGATCGTCCAGGGGCAGATCGACATGCAGATGCGCTATGTCGAGCCGCAGGACTTCACCTTCTACAAGGAGAACGAGGCCAAGGGTGGCTACAAGGTCCATCGCTGGACGCAGGCGCAGACCTGGTCGCTCGTGCCGAACCTGAACGTGAAGGACGAGGTGTTGCGCGGCCTGTTCGAAACCTCCGATTTCCGCGAGGCGCTGAGCATCGCGATCGACCGCGAGACGGTGAACGAGCTGATCTTCTCGGGGCTCGCGGAAGCGCGCCAGGCCTCCCCTGTGTCCGGTTCGCCGAACTTCGCTCCGGAGCTGGAAAAGCACTGGACCGAGTATGATCCCGACAAGGCGAACGCGCTTCTCGACGGTATCGGCCTCGACAAGCGGGACGGCGACGGTTTCCGCCTGCGCCCCGACGGCAAGCGCCTGTCGATCGTCGTGGAGATGGAGCACTCGAACGGCCCGAAGACCATGGAAATTGTCGCCGCCAACTACAAGGACATCGGTGTCGAGCTGCTGCCGCGGATCATCGACCGTACCCAGTGGGATGCCGACCGCGACAACAACGAGTTCCAGATGCAATGGTATCCGTTCGACCGCCTGTCGGTCGTCGCGGCCGACCCGCGCATCATGATGGGCAACGATTCCTACGCCCATCAGTACTACATCTGGTACACGACCAAGGGGGCCTCAGGCATCGAGCCGCCGGCCGACCATCCGATCCGCACGCTCTTTGCCGACTGGGACAAAGCCGGCAAGGCTGCCGATCGCAAGGAAGCGGACGCAGCGCTCAACGACCTGATCAAGACCTTTGTCACGCAAGGCTGGGTCATCGGGGTCGTGGGTGAGTTGCCGGCCATTTCGGTCGTGAAGAACAACTTCATGAACTTCCCCGACGACCTCATTGAGGACGACATCACACGTGGCATCGGTCTCGGCGCCACGCAGCGGATGTGG
Source organism: Ciceribacter lividus (assembly GCF_003337715.1). Lineage (GTDB taxonomy): Bacteria > Pseudomonadota > Alphaproteobacteria > Rhizobiales > Rhizobiaceae > Allorhizobium > Allorhizobium lividum. The sequence goes on along the minus strand of NZ_QPIX01000006.1, from coordinate 47,209 downwards.
ATGGCGCAATAGGCGGAAGGTTCGCGGGAGATCGCGGCAGGCCGCCGGCCCGAAAGTGTCGGCGGTCCCCGTCTCAGACCCCGGGGAGAATCCCGGTCCCCATCCAGCGGAAGGATGTCGGCGACCGGGCGACGTGTTGGGAACAGGAGGTGCGTCGTGCTGAAGTATGTTGTCACGCGCTCCATGTGGGCTATCCCCACATTGATCTTCGTCTCGTTCATTTCGTTCGTCATCATCCAGCTGCCGCCGGGTGATTTCGTGACGGCCTATGCCGCCCAGCTTCGAAACAGTGGCGACTTCATCAGCGAAACCGAGGAAGCGCTGATGCGGGCCCGGTACGGGCTGAACGACCCGCTGCTGGTGCAATACTGGCGATGGATCTCCAACATTGTCTTCCACGGTGATTTCGGGCGGTCGCTCGAGTGGAACGCCGCCGTCGGCGATCTCATCTGGGAGCGCCTCGGCCTCACCCTGTTGATCTCGACGCTCAGCATGGTCTTCACCTGGCTGATCGCCATACCTGTCGGCGTCTATTCCGCGACGCGGCAGTATTCGGTATTCGACTACGTGTTCACCGTTTTCGGCTTTCTCGGCAAGGGCATTCCGGATTTCCTGCTGGCTCTGGTTCTCATGTGGATGACCTATATCTGGCTGAACCTCGACGTCGGCGGGCTCGTATCCCCGCAGTTCGAGGGACAACCGTGGGACCTTCCGAAGATCGTCAACATGCTCTCGCACATCTGGATCCCGCTGCTCGTCCTGGCGACGGGCGGGGCGGCGGGGCTGATCCGCGTCATGCGGGCGAACATGCTGGACGAACTGCGCAAGCCCTATGTGGAAACCGCCTATGCACAGGGTTTCGGTGAGCGCACGGTCGTATGGCGCTACCCGGTCCGCATCGCCCTCAATCCGTTCATTTCGACCGTCGGCTGGGCACTGCCGGCCCTCTTTTCCGGCGACGTGATCACGGCCGTGGTGCTCAACCTGCCGACCACCGGTCCACTTCTCCTGCAGGCGCTCAAGATGCAGGACATGTATCTGGCCGGCAGTTTCATCCTGATCCTGAGCGTCTTTACCGTCATCGGCACGCTGCTCTCCGACATTCTGCTGGCGCTGTCCGACCCGCGCATCCGGTTCTCATGAGGCGCAAATGACCGATACCGGCACCTATCCCACGACAGACATGCTCATCGAGTCTCCGCCCCTTGCGGTTTTCGACGAGGCCAAGGCCGACGCAAGCTACACCGCCAAGCCCTGGAAACTCGTCTGGTGGCGTTTCCGCCAGCACAAGCTGGCAGTGGTCTCGCTCGTCTTCATGACCTGCCTCGGCTTTCTCGCGATCTTTGCCGACTTCATGTCACCGTACACGCCGAACACGATCAACCGCATCAATACCTTCACGCCGCCGAGTGTGGTTCGCGTCCTGCACGAGGGGCGGCTGCAACGCCCCTTCGTTTACGCGGTGAAGCGCTCCCGCGACCCGGAGACGGCCCGGGTGATCTACGCGGAGGATCGAAGCAAGGTGCTGCCGATCCGCTTCTTCGTCGAAGGGGAGACCTACAGGTTTCTCGGTCTCGTCGAAACGAAACTGCATTTCTTCGGGGTCGACGACCGCCGCCAGAAGATCAGCCTCATGGGGACGGATTCCCTCGGACGCGACCTCTTCAGCCGCCTTCTCTATGGCGCCCGCGTGACGCTTTCGGCCGGGCTGATCGGGGTCGCATTCTCCTTTGTCCTCGGTCTCGCGCTCGGTGCCGTCTCCGGCTATTACGGCGGGTGGATCGACGCGGCGATTCAGCGGCTGATGGAATTCATCCGGTCGATCCCGACAATACCGCTGTGGATGGGGCTTGCAGCCGCGCTGCCGATCAGCTGGGATCCGCTGTTCGTCTACGTGCTGATCACCATCATCCTGTCGCTGATCGGCTGGACACATCTCGCGCGGGTCGTTCGCGGCCGTTTCCTGTCGCTGAAATCGGAAGACTACGTCATGGCGGCCCGGCTCGCGGGTGCCTCGGAGTATCGCATCGTTACCCGGCACATGCTCCCGGCCATGACCAGCTACATCATCGCGGCCGTCACGCTCGCCATCCCGGAGATGATCCTCGGCGAGACGGCGCTCAGCTTTCTCGGCCTCGGACTTCGCCCGCCGGTCGTGAGCTGGGGTGTCTTGCTGCAGGACGCCCAGAACCTGCGCACCATTTCGCTCGCGCCGTGGCTTCTCGCGCCGGGTGCGGCGGTCGTTCTCGTGGTGCTCGCCTTCAATTTCATCGGTGATGGCCTTCGCGACGCGGCCGACCCCTACGGCCATTGACGGATGCCCACCATGTCACAGCCTTCGAATACTTCTCAGAACGCCATGCCGCCGGGCCGTCTCCTCGAGCTCCATGACGTGGCGGTGCATTTCCCGACCCGGGACGGTGTCGTCAGGGCGGTCAACGGCGTCTCCTATCACGTCGACAAGGGCGAGGTGCTCGGTATCGTCGGGGAGAGCGGTTCCGGCAAGTCGGTGACCGCCCGCTCGATCATGCGGCTGACCGCCGCCAATGCGGTCGACGCCGGCGGCAGTGTCCGGTTCCGCCGCAAGGACGGCAGCGAGGTGCTGATTTCCGCCGAGCATCGCCAGAGTAGGACGATGCGCGCCCTGCGCGGCGGTGAGATCGGCATGGTCTTCCAGGAGCCGATGACGGCGCTGTCGCCTGTGCACACGATCGGAACGCAGATCATGCGCACCGTCATGCTGCATCGCAAAGTGTCGAAGGCGGAAGCCAGGGCGCGGGCGATCGAGCTGCTCACAAAGGTGCAGATGCCGCGCCCGCACGACATCGTCGATCGTTATCCGCACCATCTGTCGGGCGGCATGCGCCAGCGGGCGATGATTGCGCTGGCGCTTGCCTGCGATCCGACCCTGCTGATCGCCGACGAGCCCACCACGGCGCTCGACGTCACCACCGAGGCCCAGATCCTGCACCTTCTGAAATCCCTGCAGCAGGAACTCGGCATGGCGATCGTCTTCATCACCCACAATTTCGGCGTGGTGGCGGATATCGCCGACCGTGTCGCAGTGATGTATCTCGGCCGCGTGATCGAGACGGGCACCGTCGACGAGATCTTCTACGAGCCGAAGCATCCATACACCCAGGCTCTGCTGCGTTCGATCCCGCGGCTCGGCGGAGAGAAGACGCGGCGCCTGCGCACGATCCGGGGTTCGGTTCCGGACCCCTACAGCGTGCCGCAGGGCTGCTCCTTCCATCCGCGTTGCGACCATGCGGTCGCGGGCCGCTGTGACGTCGTTGTGCCGGCTGAGGCGAGGTTTCCGAGCGGACAGGTGGCGCGTTGCCATCGTGCCGGTGAGGTTCTTCCGGAGGCCGCCGAATGACGTTCCAACCCACCAAGGCACTCTCGATGGATGACGAGGTCCTGATCTCCGTCCGCGGTGCGAAGAAGCACTTTCCGGTCTTCGGCGGCTGGCGGCATCGCGAGATCGCGACCGTCAAGGCTGTCGACGACATCTCCTTCGACATCCGCAAGGGCGAAACCTTCGGCCTCGTCGGCGAGAGCGGCTCCGGCAAGTCGTCGATCGCCCGGTTGATTCTCAGGGCTTACGATCTCACCGGCGGCGAGATCCTCTTCCGGCGCGAGAACGGAGAGGTGGTCGACATCACCAGTCTCTCCGACCGCGACCTCAGGCAGATCCGGCGCGAAATGCAGATGATCTTCCAGGATCCCTATTCCTCGCTTGATCCGCGCATGACGCTGCGCGATCTCGTCGGGGAACCGCTGGTGATCCATGGCGTCGGCACGCGGGCGGAAATCGCCGATCGGGTCGCGGAACTGCTTCAGCTCGTCGGCCTTCGCCCCGAATACGCCTCGCGCTACCCGCACGCCTTTTCCGGTGGCCAGCGCCAGAGGATCGGGATTGCACGGGCGCTCGCGCTTCAGCCGCGTTTCATCGCTGCGGACGAGGCCGTCTCTGCGCTCGACGTGTCGGTCGCGGCGCAGAACATCAACCTGATGCAGGACCTGCAGGAGCAGTTCGGCCTCACCTACCTCTTCATCACCCACGATCTCGGCATGGTCGAGCATATCTCCGACCGGGTGGGCGTCATGTATCTCGGCCGCCTGATGGAAGTCGGCGAGACCGACGCCCTGTTCGCAAGGCCGCTGCATCCCTATACCGAGGCCCTGCTTGCCGCCGTCCCGCAACCCGATCCGCGCGGCAACCGCACGCGCAAGCGCGTACCCCTCAAGGGCGAAATCGCGGACGCGATGAACGTTCCCTCCGGTTGTCCGTTCCATCCGCGCTGTGCCTATGCCGACGAGCGCTGCCGCAAGGAGATTCCGGAGCTCCGGACCGTGCTGCCGGGCCGGCAGGCGCGCTGCCACCACGCGGAAAACCTCGAACTCACCGGGGTGCCCGCGGCATGAATGTTCTCTCCACCATGCCTGTCGCGCTCACGGGATCGGCCGAAGACCCCGACCTCGCACTCGCCGGGCGACATTGCCCGCTCTTGAGGCTCGACGACCGGGAACCGTTCCGCCCGCTCGCGGCCGGCTATGCCGTCTATCGGGGTGAGATGCAGTCAGTCTCCTCCAAATTCACGATCCGGCCAGTCGCGGACTGCGTGATCGAGTATGTCATCTGGTACGACTGGGACGTCCAGCACCTTTACGATCTGGAGCATGTCTGGGTGCATGTCGATGCGGCCGGGCGGGTGGTGAAGGTGGAGGCCTCGCGCCACGGCGCGCGGCGCACGATGACGCGGCCGGACGGTTCATTGCCCGTCGAGGGGCCGCGGCCGCTCCTCTATCTCGAACCGGGAAAGCACGCGCATTGGGCGGACCCCGGCGAGATGCGGGCGAAAGCCGGTCTGCTGATCGAGGGCATGTGCGGCGCCTTTGCCGGCGCGCAGGGCGTCCATCTGTCGAACCGGTTTTCCGACCGCGGACTGATCGGTGCGAGCGCGCTTGAAAACCGGCTCGCCGCGCTGAAGCTGAAGCGCATGCGGTTCACGCCCGCCTGGCACTTCGGCCGGGACAGTGATGCCGGAGAGGGATTGACGCTGGTGCCCTGGCCGCAGCTCGAGGCGTGGATTCCCGGAAGGGTGTCGTCCCTTGTGGCGGCATTGCCGGCGACTGTCCCCCATCTTGCCGCCGTCTTCCTCGATTGCGGCGACACCCTGGTCGACGAGGCGACGGAGGAAAAGATCCCTGGAACCGAGATCGTGGTGAAGGCTGCGCTCATGCCGGGAGCGGGCGAGGTGGTCGAGCAGCTTTCGCGTAGCGGTTACCGGCTCGCTCTGGTCGCCGACGGGCCGCGCGCAACCTTCGAGAACGTCCTCGGTGCATACGGCCTGTGGGAGCGCTTCGAAGCCCACGTCATTTCCGGCGACGTTGGCGAATTGAAGCCCTCGGGGAAAATGTTCTCCGCGGCAATGGAGGCACTCGGCCTGACCGACGTGGACCGGGTTCGCAGTATCATGGTCGGCAACAATCTCGAGCGAGATGTTCTCGGCGCCAACCGCTTCGGCATGATGAGCGTGTTTCTCTCCTGGTCGACACGGCGCAGTCACACGCCGCGTCTGCGCCGCGAGCGCCCGCTCTTCACCATCTCGCACATCTGGAAGCTGCCGGAGCTCCTCGAACGGATCGAGCTCAGCTTGCCGGAGCTGGCGTTGTGCCCGGAGGTGTCGTCATGACCGCACCGCGCTTCGCCGAAACCACATCCGCTACTGACTTTACCGTTGCGCCGGGCGAGACGGTGACCGCCTGGGCCATGTCGCCGGTCGAGGCCCGCCTCTATCCGGGCGAGCCGGCGCTTGCCGAGGATCGGGTCAACTACCGTTTCGTCAACGGCTTCGTCGATGTCGGCGACCTGCCGTGCCGGGTGGCGCTGTGGCGGGAGCTCGAAACCCGCCGCGTAGCCTTCCGGCACCATTTCGAGATCGACGGGCTCTACCTACCCGGTTTCAACCGGCGGGTGGAATTCTCCGGGTTCTGGCATCGTCCGACGCGGCTTGCGCGCTGGTTGAAGACTGAACTCGTCCCGGCACATGCCGGAGACTATGTATTCCGGCTTGCCACTTGCGGCGGCGTGCGGATCTGGGTGGATGGCGTCGAGTGCGCGGTATTCGAGCCCTTCCGCCGCAACAGGGAATCCGAGACCGAAATCCGGTTGCCGCTGAAGGCCGGCGGCTCGGAGGTGGCCGTCCTCACCGAGGAGCTCGCCGAGCGCGACGCGCTCTGGTATTTCGAGCTGACATTGCTCGGTCCCGATAGACTCACGGCGCGGCTGCCGGTGGAGATTTCGGGCGCGACCGTCGGGCTGTTGAAGGACCTCGCGGCGGAGGTGCGGCCGGACCCCTTGCATGTACGCGACGGACGGCTGCGGCTCAGGGTGGAACGGCCGGCAAGCGTTGACGTCACCGTGCGCGGCCGCATCCTCCCGAGCGTGCACATGAGCGACAAGCCCCCGCTTCTCGATGCTGTGGGAATTCTCGAATCTGGCGAGACCCTGGTCGAGTTGCCCGGTGCGGATGCGCTTGCCGACGGTTATCACCCGCTGGAACTCACGTTCGCCGTCGGAGACAACCGGGTCACCCGACACATCGCCTTTGCCACGTTCGCCGCCCCGTTCCGCGATTTTTCGGATAGGACACTGGCAGAGCGCAAGGCGCTGGCTCTTGACTACGCCGCCGCCAACGGCGAGGCGCGGATAGGCCGGGCGATTGCCATCATGGCAACGGGCCGGTCGGCGGATGCCATGGTTCACGCGATCATCGCCGACACGCTGGCCGCCGTCGACGAGCGCCGTGACTGTTCCGACTTCGTGATGGTGCCGCTGCTCTGGCTCTACTCGGATTATCGTGACGGTCTGCCCGAGGCGACCCGTCGCGAGATCCGGCGGGCGGTTCTCGACTACCGCTACTGGGTCGACGAGCCGGGCAACGACGTCATGTGGTTCTGGAGCGAGAACCATGTGCTGTGCTTCCATGTCTCCCAATATCTGGCCGGCCGCCTGCTGCCGGAGGAAACCTTCAGCTGCTCCGCGCGCAGCGGCGCCGAACAGGCCCGTCTCGGCGAGGAGCGGCTTTCGAAATGGTTCGATTCCGTCGAACGTCACGGGCTCGCGGAATGGAATTCGGCTGCCTATTATCCCATCGATTTCATCGGCCTGCTGGCGCTGGAACATCTGGGTGACGGCGCCATCAAGGCGCGCGCACGGGCGTTGCTCGACCGGCTGATGCTGATGATCGGGCTGCACACGCTGGCCGGTGTCCCTGCCGGCACCATGGGGCGTGCCTACGACAAGGAGCTGCGCGCCGGGCCGCTGACGGAGCTTGCGCCTTTTGCGACCGTTGCGTTCGGCAAGGGCTGGCTCAACGACGGCGTGGCGGCGCTACCGATGTTCTGCGCCGGCAGCTACGAGCCGCCCGAAACGGCCTGTGCCATTGTGGAGCCCGAGCCCGGCAAGGCGCTGACGGCGCACTATGTGCAGGGTCACGACGAGGCGGCTCGGCTGGCGCTCTACAAGACGGCGGCAGTGCAATTGTCATCGATGGTCGACGGCAAGCCCGGCGGCCGCGGACATCAGCAGCATGTCGTCGACCTGCGCTTCGCCGCCGATCCCTTTGCCCGTGCCTGGATCAACCATCCCGGCGAGGACGATCCCTGGGGCAATCAGCGCCCTTCCTACTGGGCCGGCAACGGTTCGCTGCCGCGCGTGGCACAGTACGAAAACGTCGCGATGCTGCTCTTCGACCTCGGCTCGAATGCCCGCCAGTCCTTCACACATGCCTATGTCCAGTCCGATGCCTTCGATGCGGTCGAGCGCCTTGGTAACTGGATCGTGCTCAGGGCAGGGCGTGGCTTCGCCGGACTTCTGGCGACGAGCCCGATCGAAGCGACCACCGCAGGCCCGGGCGCCGGCATCGAGTTCCGTGCCGAAGGTCGTCGTTGCGGCTGGGTGGCGGTGGTCGGGGAAGGCTCCAGTCCCGCGGACTTCGTGACATTCCGGGACCACCTCACCGGTGTCTCCGTATCGTTCGACGCGGCCGGTCAGCTTGTTCTCGATCGACCGGGCCGGACTGCGCTTGCCCTCGATTGGGATGAGGGACTGACGGTCGACGGCAAGCCTTACGTCTTCCCCAACCGAAGCCTCGACCCCGCCGTCCGGCATTTCGACGCCTATTCCTTCTGACCATCTTCTCTTGTGACAGGAACGCCGATGTTGATCGAGCCCGAGCTACTTTCCGAGACTCTCTCCCGCGTTGCGCTGGGCCTTGCCCGCCTGAAGGGAATCAACGAGACGGTCGCCGCGCCCGATGGCGCCTACCAGTTGCAGTTCGATGAATGGGACTGGGAGGTCGGCGTCGGCATCTACGGATTGATCCGCCACGCCGAGGCGGTCGGCGACCGCTCGCTGATGGACGCGATCGCTCGGTGGTACGACTGGCAGATCGGCCGCGGCCTGCCGCCGCGCCAGGTCAACTCGTCTTCGCCGATGCTGGCGCTCAGCGTGCTGATCGACCATGTCGACCGTCCGGACTGGGAGGCGCTGGTCCGGGACTGGGCCGACTGGCTGATGACGAAGCTCGCGCGCACCGAGGATGACGGATTCCAGCACGTCGTGAAAGAGCGGATGAATGACGGCGAACTCTGGGACGACACGCTGTTCATGACGTGCCTCTTTCTGGCCCGCGCCGGTCAGCGTTTCGGCCGGCAGGACTGGATTGAGGAAGCATTCTACCAGTTTCTCGTCCACGAACGCTATCTCGCCGATCCGGTGACGGGCCTCTGGTATCACGGCTGGACCTTCAACGGCCGGCACAATTTCGCCAGGGCTTTCTGGGCGCGGGGCAACTCGTGGATCACCGTTGCCATCCCGGAGCTTTTCAGTCTCGTCTCCCACGTGCCGGACCATTTGCGGCGGCACCTCACTTTCGTGCTGCGGTCGCAGGTGAGGACGCTTGCCGCCCACCAGCGCGACAACGGCATGTTCTGCACCCTGGTTTGCGATCCGGGCTCGCCGGAGGAGACTTCCGCCACGGCGGCGATCGCCTACGGTATCCTGCGCGGCATTGATCTCGGCCTGCTGGACGCAGGACTGAAGCCGGTCGCCGACAAGGCGCTTGAGGCGGTGCTGGCGCGCATCGACGACGACGGGATCGTGCTCGAGGTCTCCGACGGCACGCCGATGGGGCATACGCTCGATTTCTACCGGCAGATCCCCAATGTCCCGGCGCCCTACGGCCAGGCCCTCGTCATGCTGCTCCTTGTCCGGGCGATGGCGGAGAGGAAAGGGCCGGAAGCCGCAAGTGCCGATAGCCGGCGCACCGCGAGGCGATAGGCGGATAGCGCCACCGCCGTTGCCAATCGTGTGAACAGGCGACCGTTGCGGCCGGTTGGTCATTGGTTGCCGGCGGTCGAGCCCGACGAGCGGCGAACCTCCTGATACAATCGCTACCTCGTTCGTACGATTTTCCTCGTTGACAAGATTTGGAACGTTCCATATAGAAATTGGAACGATCTAAACTCGATCATGGAGGACGGAGATGCGCTGGGCGCTGATCGGGGCGAGCACCATCGCCGCGCAGTATATGATCCGGGCTTTGCGGGCCGAGGGCGGCGAGATTGTCCGCGTGGTGAGCGCATCGGCCGAGCGCGGTGCCGCCTTTGCCGCAACCCATGCCATTCCTCTTTCCGGCGCAAGTGTCGAAGAGGCGGTGGCCGATCCCGACGTCGACGCCGTCTACATCTCCACCACCAACGAGAAACATCTGCCTCAGGCCTTGGCTGCGATTGCGGCAGGCAAGTACGTTCTCTGCGAAAAGCCGCTGGCGATGTCGATTGCCGACGCCGGCTCGATGGTCCGCGCGGCGGAGAAGCGGGGCGTTGTCTTCGCCACCAACCATCATCTTCGCTGCTCGGGCAGCCACCGCGCCGTCCAGTCCCTGATCCGCGACGGGCGGATCGGCCGGGTGTTGTCGCTGCGGCTCCATCACGCCGTCCACCTGCCGGAGAACCTGCAGGGGTGGCGCATCAATTCTCCCGCGGCCGGCGGCGGCGTCATCCCGGACATTACCGTGCATGATGCGGATGTCGTCCGCTTCCTCACGGGCGAGGATCCGAAGACGGTGGTCGCCCGGATGGCCGCATCGGGGCTTGGACAGGGTGTCGAGGATTCCGTCATGTCCGCCTGGACGATGCCGTCCGGGGCGATGGTGATGAGCCACGAGAGCTTCACTCATCCCTTCGCCGGAACCGGCCTCGAGGTGCACGGCACCGAAGGCTCCATCTTCGCCAGGGGTGTGATGACGCAGAATCCGGTGGGCGAGATCGAACTCGTGACCGCGGCCGGCCGAGAACCGGTCGCCTACGATCCCCACGATCTTTACGGCGAGGCGGTTCGGCGCTTCCATGCGGCTGTCGCTGGCCATGGCGGGCCGGCCGCGACCGGTTGGGATGGCGTCAAATCGCTTGCGGTCGCGCTTGCCGTTCGCGAGGCCGCGCTGACGGGTGCCGCTGTCGACGTCGACTATGGGGGTGCCAAATGAGCAAGCTCGTTTCGGCGGCAGAAGCCGTTGCGCGCATTCCCGACGGGGCGGTGGTCACCGTTTCGTCTTCCTCCGCCCTCGGCTGCCCCGATCTCGTTCTGGAAGCGCTCGGAAAACGCTTCGACGACGAGGGCCATCCGCGCGGCCTGACCATGCTGCATCCGATCGCGGCCGGCGACATGTACGGCGTCAAGGGCATCGACCACATCGCCAGGGACGGCCTGATCAGCCGCGTTCTCGCCGGCTCCTACCCATCCGGCCCGTCGAGCCTGCCGATGCCCGAGATCTGGAAGATGATCGTCGAGGATCGCATCGAGGCCTACAACGTGCCCTCCGGCATCATGTTCGACATGCACCGCGAGGCGGCCGCCCGCAGGCCGGGTGTCCTCACCCGTATCGGTCTCGACACCTTCGTCGATCCGCGGCGCGAGGGTTGCGCCATGAACGCGAAGGCCGCCGCCCGACCGATCGTCGCGCGGGTGGAGTTTGCGGGCGAAACCTGGCTGCATTTTCCGAATATCGTGCCGGACGTCTGCATCCTGCGGGCGACGACGGCCGACGAGCGCGGCAACCTCACCTACGAGCACGAGGGCGCCTATCTCGGCGGCCTGGAACAGGCGATTGCCGTGCGCAACCACGGTGGCGTCGTGATCGCGCAGGTGCAGCGCATGACGGCTGCCGGCAGTCTCCGGCCGCACGACGTGCGGGTACCGGGTCACCTCGTCGACCTCGTGGTTATCGATCCAGACCAGAAGCAGACCTGCGAGACGCCTTACGATCCGGCGATCTCCGGCCAGATCATGCGGCCGTGGTCGAGCTTCAAACTCGCCGAGCACGGTGTCGAGAAGGTGATCGCGCGCCGGGCCGCATTCGAGCTGAAGCGTGGCATGACCGCCAATCTCGGCTTCGGCATCAGCGCGCAGGTGCCGCGCATCCTGCTCGAGGAGGGCCATCCTGACGCGGTGACCTGGGCGATCGAGCAGGGTGCCGTCGGCGGCATGCCGCTCACCGACTTCGCCTTCGGCTGTGCCTCGAATGCCGATGGTTTCGTGCCCTCGCCGCAGCAGTTCATCTACTTCCAGGGCGGCGGTTTCGACGTGTCGTTCCTCTCCTTCCTCGAGGTCGATGTCGAGGGTAATGTCAACGTCTCCAAGCTCGGCAAGAAACCCTATCTCACGGCGGGCTGCGGCGGCTTCGTCGACATCACCGCGCAGGCGCGCAAGATCGTCTTTTCCGGCTGGTTCGAGGCGGGTGCGGAGGTGCAGTTCACCGGAGAGGGCATCCGTGTCGCCAAACCCGGCAAGTTCACCAAGATGGTGGAGAAGGTCGAGCACGTGACGTTTTCCGGCCGGCGCGCGCGCGCCGAGGGACAGGACGTGCTCTATGTCACCGAGCGTTGTGTCATGCGGCTGACCGGGGACGGCCTCGTCGCCACCGAGATCATGCCCGGCATCGAGCCGGAGCGGGACATCGTCAACGCCTCGCAAGGACGTGTCCGGGTCGCGCCGGATGCGGTGACGATCGACCGCAAGCTGCTGTCCGAGGCGCCGATGGGGTGGACGCCATGAGTACGGTTCATCTCGATATCCACGGCCGGCTCGCGGAGATCCGGCTCGACAATCCCGCCAAGCTCAACGCCTTCACCGTCGCGATGCTGCAGGAACTCGCCGGGCATCTCGACACCGTCGAGTGCCGGACGGACATCACCTGCCTGATGGTGACGGCGGAAGGGGAGCGGGCCTTCTGCGCCGGTGCGGACATCAATGCCTGGGGCGACCTTTCGCCGGCGGAGTTCGCCCGCCACTGGGTCCGCGACGGACACCGGATCTTCGACCGTCTCGCGCGGTTCTCAAAACCCGTCATCGGCGTGATTTCCGGCCATGCCTTCGGCGGCGGGCTGGAACTTGCGGCGGCCTGCGACATCCGCGTGATGGCGCCGAAGGCGACGCTCGCCCTTCCCGAGGCGCATGTCGGCATCGTGCCGGGCTGGTCGGGCACGCAGCGGCTTGCCCGTCTGCTGCCGGAAGCTGTCATCAAGGAAATGGCGCTCTTCGGGCGGCGCATCGGTGCCGAGCGCGCCCTGCAGCTCGGTTTCGTCGCGGAGATCGCCGATGATCCTCGCCAGGCGGCCGTCGAGATCGCCGCAAAGGTCGCGGAGCTCTCGCCGCGGGCCGTCGAGGTCGCCAAGTTTATGATCCATGCCGGCTGCGGCGAGGATCGGGCGGCAATGATCGAGGCGCTCGGAAGCGCTGCGATCGCGGCCAGCGCCGACCGCAACGAAGGTGTTGCGGCCTTCCGCGACAAACGCAAACCGGTCTTTTCGGGAGAGTGACCATGAGCGACATGACCATGACCGCCGCCGTCGAGGCAGCCCTGCCGAAAGCCCCCTTCGAGGGCCGGCACCTGATCGACGGCATCTGGAGAGAGAGCCACGACGGCGAGACCTTCGACCGGATCTCGCCCTCGCACGGCATTCTCGTCAGCCGCTCCGCCCGCGCCGGCCGGGTAGAGACGGAAGCCGCGATCGAGGCGGCGCGCAAGGCCTTCGACGACGGGCGCTGGAGCCGCATCTCCGGCAAGGCACGCGCGATGTTTCTGCTCAAGGTCGCCGACCGGATCGAAGCCAATGTCGAGCGGATGGCTCTCCTCGAGACGCTCGAAAGCGGAAAGCCGATCAGTCAGGCGCGCGGCGAGATTGCCGGCGCGGCCGATCTCTGGCGCTATGCGGCGTCGCTCGCCCGCACGATGTACGGCGACAGCCACAATTCGCTCGGCGAAGACATGCTCGCCATGGTGCTGAAGGAGCCGATCGGGGTCGTTTCGATCATCACGCCGTGGAACTTTCCCTTCTGGATCCTGAGCCAGAAGCTGCCCTTCGCGCTTGCCGCCGGCTGCACCTGCGTCATCAAGCCGTCGGAGATGACGCCGTCGACGACGGTCATCCTCGGCGAACTTCTGCTTCAGGCCGGGTTGCCGGCGGGCGTCGTCAATATCGTGCTCGGCTTCGGCCAGCCGGTCGGCGCGCTGATGGCCGAGCATCCGGATGTCGACATGGTGAGCTTCACCGGCTCGACCGCTGTCGGCAAGGCGATCGCGGCGGCCGCTTCTGCAACACTGAAGAAGGTGGCGCTCGAACTCGGTGGCAAGAACCCGCAGGTCGTGTTTCCGGATGCCGACCTCGAAAGTGCCGCCGACGCGATCACCTTCGGCGTCTATTTCAACGCCGGCGAATGCTGCAATTCCGGCAGCCGCATCATCGTCCACGAGGATATTGCCGAGGCGCTCGTCGAGAAGGTCGTCGCGCTTTCGAAGAAGGTGGCATTCGGTGATCCGCTCAACCCCGAAACGCAGGTTGGCGCGATCATCTCGCAGGCCCACCAGGAGAAGATCGCCGGCTATGTTGCGGATGCGCTGGCGGCGGGAGCAAGCCTCAAGCTCGGGGGCGCGCCTGTTTCGCATCCCGGCCTGCCGGGCCGGTTCTTCGCGCCGACCGTGGTTATCGGCGTGACCGCCGACATGGCGATTGCGCGCGAGGAGGTCTTCGGGCCGGTGCTCTCGGTGCTCACCTTCCGCACGCTCGACGAGGCGATTGCGCTGACCAACGACGCCGCCTACGGTCTTTCGGCCGGCGTGTGGAGCGAGAATGTCCACACCTGCCTTGCCTTCGCGCGCCGCGCCGAGGCCGGCACGGTCTGGACCAACACCTGGATGGACGGTTTCCCCGAAGTCACCTTCGGCGGCTACAAGCAGAGCGGTCAGGGAAGAGAAAACGGCCGCTACGGTCTCGAGGAATTCCTCGAGATCAAGTCGGTCGTCATGCGGGTCGGGCGCACGCGGGCGAACTGGGTCCGCGGCTGACAGATCTTTGGAATCGATGAAAGCAACGCATAACACAGGAGGAGAACATGCGTAGCCTTTTCAAGACATTGCTGGTCACTGGTACCGTGCTGGCAGGAACTGCGACATTGTCCCATGCCACCGATGTAGAGGTATTGCACTGGTGGACCTCGGGCGGCGAGGCGGCCGCTCTCAACGTCCTGAAGGAAGACCTCGCCGGCAAGGGCATCGGCTGGGTCGACATGCCGGTGGCCGGCGGCGGCGGCGAAGCGGCAATGACCGCCCTTCGTGCCCGTGTGACGGCCGGTGATCCGCCGACCGCCGTGCAGATGCTCGGCTTCGACATTCTCGACTGGGCCGAACAGGGTGCTCTCGGCAACCTCGACGAGGTGGCGACCGCCGAAGGCTGGGACAAGGTCGTCCCGGAAGCCCTGCAGAAGTTCTCGAAGTATGACGGTCACTGGATCGCGGCCCCGGTCAACGTCCATTCGACCAACTGGGTCTGGATCAACAAGTCAGCACTCGATGCGGCCGGCGGCAAGGCGCCGGAAAGCTGGGACGAGCTGGTCGCCGTGCTCGACAAGATGAAGGCGAACGGCATCACCCCGCTCGCCCATGGCGGACAGCCCTGGCAGGATGCGACCGTGTTCGACGGTGTCGTTCTCTCGAAGGGCACCGACTTCTACAAGAAGGCCTTCGTCGACCTCGACGAGGAAACGCTCGGCGGCGCCGACATGGCCGATGCCTTCGACCGGCTGATGAAGCTCAGGACCTATGCCGACGACAACTTCTCCGGCCGCGACTGGAACCTCGCCTCCGCGATGGTGATCGACGGCAAGGCCGGCATGCAGATGATGGGCGACTGGGCCAAGGGCGAATTCCTGAAGGCCGGCAAGAAGCCGGGTGCGGATTTTGTCTGCATCCGCTTCCCGGGAACGCAAGGTTCGGTCACCTTCAACTCCGACCAGTTCGCCATGTTCAACGTCTCGGGTGACGACAAGGTCAAGGCCCAGATGGCGATGGCCTCCTCGATCGAGAGCCCGAAATTCCAGTCGGCCTTCAACGTCGTCAAGGGTTCGGTGCCGGCTCGCACCGACGTACCGGACGCTGATTTCGACGATTGCGGCAAGAAGGGCATGAAGGATCTGGCGGAGGCGAGCTCCGGCGGCACGCTGTTCGGCTCGATGGCCCACGGCCATGCGGCGCCGGCCGCGGTCAAGAACGCTGTCTACGACGTCGTCACCAAGGCCTTCAACGGTGGCTACAAGGACGGTGCGGAAGCGGCAAAGGCGCTCGCCGACGCGGTTGCGGCGACCAAGTAACCGCAGATGCCGGGCGGCGGCTGCCGCCGCCCGGTCATTCGCCGGCGACGCAGAGAGGGCTCGCCCGGCATGATCGACAGGGACAGGGAGGAGACCCATGACAAGCTCAACGCGGGCCGATATGCGCACGCGCCTACAGGACTGGCTGCCGAAGGTGGTGCTCGCACCCTCCCTCGCGGTGACGCTGGTCTTCGTCTACGGTTTCATCCTGTTCACCATCTTCCTCTCCTTCACCGGATCGAAGATGCTGCCGCTCTATACCTTCGTGGGTCTCAGCAACTACACGCGGCTCTGGGCGCTCGAAAACTGGCACATCGCGATCGTCAACATCGCGATCTTCGCGAGCCTCTACATCGTCATCTGCACGGTGCTCGGCCTCGGTCTTGCAATCTTCCTCGACCAGAAGATCCGCGGCGAGGGGTTCCTGCGTCCGATCTACCTCTACCCGATGGCGCTCTCCTTCATCGTCACCGGCACGGCATGGAAATGGTTTCTCGATCCCGGCATTGGGCTCGAGCGGATCATGCGGCTCTGGGGCTGGGAGAGCTTCACCTTCACCTGGATCAAGGACAATGACATGGCGATCTACACGATCGTGATCGCGGCGGTCTGGCAGACCAGTGGCTTCGTCATGGCCATGTTCCTCGCCGGGCTTCGCGGGATCGACAACGAAATCCTGAAGGCCGCCCAGATCGACGGCGCCTCCAGCCTGCAGCTCTATCGCCGCATCGTGATCCCGCTCCTGAGGCCCGCCTTCCTTTCGGCCTTCGTCATCCTCAGCCATCTGGCGATCAAGTCTTACGACCTCGTGATCGCGCTGACCGGCGGCGGTCCCGGCCGGGCGACCGAAATGCCCGCGACCTTCATGTATTCCTACACGTTCACCCGCAACCAGATGGGCATCGGCGCGGCCTCCGCGGTCATCATGCTGATGACGATTGCCGCGATCATGGTTCCCTATCTCTATGCCGAGCTGAAGGAGAAGCACTGATGTCTGCCGTCAGCCAGGACACCGCGGTCAGGACCGGCCGCGTCGCCCGTACCTTCATCTACCTCGTGCTGCTTCTCTTTGCGCTCTTCTACCTGTTGCCGCTCTATGTCATGGGCATCAACTCGCTGAAGCCGCTCCCGGAGATCACCGGCGGCAACATGATGGCGTTGCCTCGGACCTGGACGCTGGAGGCCTGGAAATCCGCCTGGTCGACCGCACAGATCGGCGTCTCGCCAACCGGCCTCAAGCCCTATTTCCTGAATTCCATCCTGATGGTGGTCCCCGCCGTCGCGATCTCCACCATCGTCGGCGCGCTGAACGGCTACGTGCTCACCAAGTGGCGGTTCAGATACGACACGATCATCTTCGGGCTGATGCTGTTTTCCTGCTTCATCCCGTTCCAGATCGTGCTGATCCCGATGGCGCTCGTGCTCGGCAAGCTGGGGCTCGCCGGCTCGGTGCCGGGTCTCATTCTCGTCCATGTGGTCTACGGCATCGGGTTCACGACGCTCTACTACCGCAACTACTACGCTACCTTCCCGACGGAACTCGTCAAGGCGGCCCAGATCGACGGCGCGGGCTTCTTCCGTATCTTCTGGCGCATCCTGTTGCCGGTTTCCGGGCCGATCACCGTGGTTTCCGTGATCTGGCAGTTCACCAACATCTGGAACGACTTCCTGTTCGGCGTTTCCTTCGGCGGCACCAGCCAGCCGATGACGGCGGCGCTCAACAATCTGGTGCAGTCGTCGACCGGCGTGAAGGAATACAACGTCCACTTCGCCGGCGCGATCCTGGCCGCTCTTCCCACCCTCTTCGTCTACATCGTCGCCGGCCGCTATTTCGTGCGCGGGCTGATGGCGGGCTCAGTCAAAGGATAAGAACATGGGCTTTCTCGACATCAACAACGTCACCAAGTCCTACGGACAGCTCGAGGTGCTCCATCGCGTCGACATCTCCGTCGAAGAAGGCGAATTCCTCGTGCTGGTCGGACCGTCCGGCTGCGGCAAGTCCACCCTTCTCGGCATGATCGCCGGCCTCGAGAACATCTCCTCGGGCGAGATCGCCATCAGGGGCCGGGTGGTCAACGGCGTGCATCCTTCGAAGCGCAACATCGCGATGGTGTTCCAGTCCTACGCGCTCTATCCCAACATGACGGTCGGCCAGAACATCACCTTCGGGCTGGAAATGCACGGCGTGCCGAAGCCCGAGCGGGAGAAGGCGCTCACCGAGGTTGCCAGGCTCCTGCAGATCGACCATCTGGTCGACCGCAAACCGGGCCAGCTCTCCGGCGGGCAGCGGCAGCGTGTCGCCATGGGCCGCGCACTGGTGCGCGACCCGGACGTCTTCCTGTTCGACGAGCCGCTTTCCAACCTCGACGCCAAGCTGCGCGTCGACATGCGCACCGAGATCAAGAAGCTGCACGAGAAGCTGAAGACGACGATCGTCTACGTCACCCACGACCAGATCGAGGCGATGACGCTTTCGACCCGGATCGCGGTGATGAACAAGGGCTATATCCAGCAGCTCGGAACGCCGAAGGAGATCTACGACACGCCGGCCAACGTCTTCGTCGCGACCTTCATGGGAAGCCCGGCAATGAACGTGCTGCCGGCCCGCGTCGTCGTCCGTGACGGAGCGCCGCATGCCGCAGTCACGGATGGAGAGGGCGGCGAGCAACACCTGCGTTTCAGCCAGCAGAACCTCGTTGCCTGGGATGGCAGGGAAATCCTCCTCGGCATCCGGCCGGAAGCGATCACCGATCCGGAGGGTGCCGACCGCAAGTCGTCGAACATCGTCGGCCTCAAGAACCGGGTCGTCGTCACAGAGCCGGCGGGCTCCGACACCTTCGTCACCATGACGCTGGGCGGCAAGGATGTGATCGGCCGCATGCGTGCCGATACCGACATTCATGCCGGTCAGGTCTTCGACTTTGCCGTCAACATGGAAAAGGCCGTCGCCTTCGATCCGAAGACGGAAGAACGCATCCGGCCATGAACGCTCCCGATACAATCCCGGATGTCGTCCCCGACATCATCATTGTCGGCTCGGGCATGGGCGGCGCCACACTCGCGGCCGCGCTTTCGCCGAGCGGCCGGCGGATCCTCATCATCGAGAAGGGGGAACGGCTGACGCCGTCTGCGGCCGACCGCGACCCGGAGGAAATCTTCGGGAGAGCGCGGTTCCGGCCGAAGGAAACGTGGCTGGACGGGGAGGGGCGTCCCTTCAATCCGGGCAACTACTACTATGTCGGGGGCAATTCCAAGTTCTACGGCGCCGTTCTCATCCGCTATCGCCTCGAGGATTTTTCACCGCTGCGCCATATGGGCGGAACGACGCCGGGCTGGCCGATCGGCTATGACGACCTCGAACCCTTCTACCAGGAGGCGGAGACGCTCTTTCAGGTGCGGGGTGCGCTCGGTGATGATCCGACGGAACCCTCTCACTCCGGCCAATACGCCTATCTCCCGGTTCCCGATGAGCCTGCGATTGCCGATCTTCGCCGGCGGCTCGGCCGGGTCGGCCTGCACCCGGCCTCGCTGCCGCTCGGGGTCGACATCGAGCGCTGGCTCGCCGGCGGCCGGACGACCTGGGATGCCTTTCCGGACACCTGCGGCGGCAAGATGGACGCCGAGACGGCCTGCCTGTCGAAGGCCTTGCAGCACCCGAACGTCACGCTGCTGACGGGTTGCGAGGCAAGGCGTCTGCTTGCGTCCGAAGACGGCCGCATCACCGGCGTCGAGGTCGAGGCGGGCGGCGAACGCGAGGTGATCACGGCGCCGCTCGTGGTTCTTGCGGCCGGCGCGGTCCGCTCGGCGGCGCTTCTCCTGGCGTCCGCCGACAGCCGCCATCCGAACGGGCTTGCGAACTCTTCCGACCAGGTCGGGCGCAACTTCATGAACCACAACTGCTCGGCGGTGCTTGCGCTCAATCCGCTCCGCCGCAACCCGTCGGTTTACCAGAAGACCCTGCTGGTCAACGATTTCTACCTCACCGGCGGGCCGCATGGCGAGCCGCTCGGCAACATCCAGCTGCTCGGCAAGATCACCGGTCCGATCCTTGCGGCGAGCTCGCCCCTGCCGCGGCGGCTCGCGCACTGGATCGCCGCCCGGTCGATCGATCTCTACGCGATGTCCGAGGATCTGCCCAATCCCGAAAGTCGGGTGAGCCTGAAGGACGGGCAAATCGTGCTCGACTGGAAGCGCTCCAATTGGGAAGCGCATCTGGCGCTCGTCGCGCGTCTCAAGGCGCTCTTGCGCAAGGCTGGCTATCCGGTGGTGCTGTCACGGGCCTTCGACCGGCGCACGCCGTCCCACCAGTGCGGGACGGCACGCATGGGAGCCGATCCGCGGACGAGTGTCGTCGACAGCTATGGCCGCAGCCACGATCACGGCAACCTCTTCGTCGTCGACGCGTCGGTCCTGCCCACTTCGGCGGCCGTCAATCCGGCACTCACCATCGCCGCGCTTGCGCTCAGGGCTGCAAGGCACATCACCAAAACGGAGTTCCAGCAGTGACACGGCTCGCACTCATCACCGGCGGACAGCAGGGTATCGGCCTCGGCATTGCAGAGGCCCTGGTCGGCGCCGGCTTCCGCGTGGCGCTGGTATCGCGTTCGGAGGCGGACACCCCGCAGGTCGGGACCGCGCTCGAAAGGCTCGGGGACAGGGCGCGCTATTTCCGGCACGACCTGCAGGAGATCGACAGGGTCGGCACCGTGCTCGACGCGATCGAAGGCGAGATGGGACCGGTAACGACGCTTGTCTCGAATGCCGGCGTACCGGCGAAGGTGCGCGGCGACATGCTCGATCTTTCCCCGGAGAGCTTCGATTTCGTCCTCGGCGTCAATCTGCGCGGCGCCTTCTTCTTCGCCCAGGAGGTCGCCCGCCGCATGGTCGCCCGACCTTCCGACGTCTACCGTTCGTTGATCTTCGTCACGTCGGTCAGCGCCGCCATGGCGTCGATCGAACGGGCCGAATACTGCATCTCGAAGGCAGGGGCGGCGATGATGGCGGAACTCTTCGCCGTTCGCCTGGCGCCGCACGGCATCGGCGTGTTCGAGCTTCGGCCCGGCATCATCGCAACCGAGATGACCGCCGGCGTGAAGGACAAGTACACCGCCCGGATCGAAGGGGGGCTCGTGCCCGCACAGCGCTGGGGGCAGCCCGAAGACATCGGCCGGGTGGTGGTTCCGATGGCCGAGGGAAACCTCGCTTTCGCCAGCGGCGCTATCGTTCCCGTCGACGGCGGCCTTTCGATCCCGCGCCTGTAGGAGCATCGTATGCAGACGTCCTATGATTTCATCGTCGTCGGGGGAGGCTCGGCCGGTTCGGTGCTCGCCGCGCGGCTCTCGGAGAACCCGCAAACGCGCGTTCTGCTGCTCGAGGCCGGCGGTCGCGACTGGCATCCCTTCTATCACCTGCCGGCGGGCTTTGCCAAAATGACCAAGGGCATCGGCAGCTGGGGCTGGCAGACAGTGCCGCAGCGGCACATGAAGGACATGGTGATCCGCTATACGCAGGCAAAGGTGCTTGGCGGCGGGTCGACCATCAACGCCCAGATCTACACCCGCGGCAATGCGCTCGACTACGACGGCTGGCGGCAGGCGGGTTGCGAGGGGTGGGCCTACGATGACGTGTTGCCCTATTTCCGCAAGGCCGAGGACAACGACACCTACGACAACCGCTATCACGGCAAGGGCGGACCTCTGGGGGTGAGCAAACCGGCCGCACCCCTGCCGATCTGCGAGGCCTATTTCAAGGCAGCGGGCGAACTCGGTATTCCCTTC
Source organism: Ciceribacter lividus (assembly GCF_003337715.1). Lineage (GTDB taxonomy): Bacteria > Pseudomonadota > Alphaproteobacteria > Rhizobiales > Rhizobiaceae > Allorhizobium > Allorhizobium lividum. Next base: position 25,717 of record NZ_QPIX01000006.1, on the reverse strand, counting down.
AACCCCGACATGACCGGCGAAAAGCAGGACGGCGTCGGCTACTATCAGCTCACCCAGCGCAACGTCCGCCGTTCGTCCGCCTCGATTGCCTACCTCAACCCGGCGCGCGGCCGCAGGAACCTGACGATCCGGACCGGGGCGCAGGTCCTGAAGGTCGTCGTCGAGAAGGGGCGCGCCGTCGGCGTCGACCTTGCGGGCGAGGGCATCGTCCGCACCGAGCGGGAGGTCATCCTCTCCTCCGGTGCGATCGGTAGCCCGCGGCTGCTGATGCTCTCCGGCATCGGACCGGCCGATCATCTGAAATCCGTGGGCGTGCCCGTCGTCTTGGACCAGCCGGGCGTCGGATCCAATCTCCAGGATCACCTCGACCTCTTCGTGATCGCCGAGTGCACCGGACCCCACACCTACGACCGCTACGCCAAGCCGCACCTCTCGGTTCTGGCCGGGCTTCAGTACATCCTCTCGCGGACCGGGCCGGTGGCCTCGAGCCTCTTCGAGACCGGCGGTTTCTGGTATGCCGACCCGGAGGCACGCTCGCCGGACATCCAGTTCCATCTCGGCCTCGGCTCCGGCATCGAGGCCGGCGTGGCGGCAATGGAAAATGGCGGGGTAACGCTCAACTCCGCCTATCTGCGGCCACGCTCCCGCGGCACGGTGCGGCTTGCCTCGGCCGATCCGCTTGCCGCGCCGCTCATCGATCCGAACTACTGGGAAGACCCTTACGACCGCGAGATGTCGATCCGCGGCCTGAAGCTCGCCCGCGAGATCATGCGGCAGGATGCGTTGAAGCCTTTCGTCAAGGCGGAGCGGCTGCCCGGTCCCGACGTTTCGACCGACGAGGACTATTTCAACTACGCCTGCGCGCACGCCAAGACCGATCATCATCCGGCGGGCACTTGCCGTATGGGCTCCGATCCCGCCGCCGTCGTCGATCCGCGCCTCAGGTTCAACGGCATCGACGGCCTGCGTGTGGTCGACGCCTCGATCATGCCGGCCGTCGTCTCCTCGAACACCAACGCGCCGACGATCATGATTGCCGAAAAGGCCGCCGACATGATCCGCGCCGACCATGGAGTGTGACCGATGATCCGCCATATCGTGCTCGTCCGGTTTCGCGCGGATGTCGATGAAGCGACGATCCGCGCCCTTTTCGAGGAGCTTCACGCCATCGAAGGCAGGATCGACGGCCTGCTTTCCATCACCTCCGGCCGCAGCGAGAGCCCGGAAAAGATCGAGCGGGGCTACATGCACGGCTTCGTTGCCGATTTCGCCGACTGGCCGGCGCTCGAAGCCTATCAGGCCCATCCCGATCACCAGCGCTTCGGCGCCCGGCTGGTTGCCCATGCAGAGGGCGGCCTCGACGGGATCCTCGTGTTCGACCTGCCGGTTCAAAACTGAAGGACATCACCATGATACGTTTGCCCACCGAGGATTGCCGGATAGAGGACTACACGCTCACCGGCGCGCCGCTCACGCCACGCGCGCCTTCCCGTCCGTTGACCCGCACCGCCTTCGCCGCGGCGCATGTCGTGTCGGACCCGCTGCGGGAGCGCAATCCATGGGATACGAGGCCTGCAGTCGATTGGGAGGCGACGCTCGCCTTCCGTCAGGGGCTCTGGAACCAGGGGCTCGGCCTTGCCGAAGCCATGGATACCGCCCAGCGCGGCATGGGTGTCGACTGGCAGACGGCGCGCGAACTGATCGAGCGCACCATGGCCGCGGCCCGGTCGCATCCGATGAAACCGCGGGTTGCCTGCGGTGCGGGCACCGATCACGTGGCCCCGCAGGATCTGCGCGACGCGGGCGCGATCCTCGCTGCCTACGAACATCAGGCGGAGGCGATCGAGGCCGTCGACGGACAGCTGATCCTGATGGCCTCGCGCGCCTTCCCGGCAATCGGCGCTGGGCCGGAGGTTTACCGCTCGGTCTATCGCAAGCTGATCGACGGGGCGGCAGCGCCCGTCATCCTGCACTGGCTCGGCGACATGTTCGATCCTGCGCTCAAGGGCTATTGGGGCAGCGAGGACGTCGCGACCGCCAGCGACTTCGTCCTCGCGCTGATTTCCGAAAACCCGGCCAAGGTCGATGGCATCAAGATCTCCCTGCTCGACCAGGCGCACGAGGAGGCCTTCCGCGCCCGCCTCCCCGAGGGCGTGCGGCTCTATACCGGCGACGACTTCAACTATGCCGATCTGATTGCCGGCGACGGCAAGCACTACTCCCATGCGCTGCTCGGGATCTTCGCGGCGATCGCGCCGGCGGCCTCGCAGGCCCTCGATGCGCTGGCCGGCGGCGACCTTCAGACCTACCATCGCCTGCTGGCACCGACGGTGCCCTTGAGCCGCGAGATCTTTCGCGCGCCGACGCGCTTCTACAAGGCGGGCATCGCCTTTCTCGCATGGCTCAATGGCTACCAGAAGCACTTCATCATGCCGGCCGGTTTCCAGTCGAGCCGCGACATTGTCCACTACAGCGCGGTCTTCCGCCTCGCCGACCAGGCAAACCTGCTTGCCGACCCCGAGCTTGCCGTGAGAAGGATGCGTCTCCTGCTGGAGATCAACGGAGTCGAATGAGCGGTAATGGAGCGTAGGCCGACAATCGTGGATGTGGCGCGCGTCGCCGGCGTGTCGAAGTCGACCGTCAGCCTCGTGCTGCAGAACAGCCCGCTGGTCAAGGAGGAAACGCGCCACGCGGTACGCGAGGCCATGGACCGGATCGGCTATGTCTACAACCGCGCCGCCGCCAACCTGCGCACCTCCAATGTCGGCCTGATCGGCCTCGTCATCAACGATCTCCGCAACCCGTTCTTCACCGAGTTCGCGACCTCGCTGCAGATGGCGCTGTCGGCCCGCGGCTATGCGACCGTGCTTGCCAATACCGACGAGGACCCGCGCATCCAGGCGCAGGTGGTCGCGGCGATGATCGAGCATGGGGTGTCGGCTCTCGTCGTCTCGCCGGCCTATGACGACGACGCCTCGACGTTCGAGGCGATCGCGCGGGCCGGCATCCCGACCATGCAGGTGCTGCGCAAGGTCAATCCGCGCGTCGATCTCTTTCCGTTTGCGGCACCGGACTACAGGAACGGAAGCCTGCTCGCGACGCGGCATCTGCTCGGCTTCTCGCCGCGCCGGATCGCCTTCGTCGGCGGCTTGCCGGACCGGACGGTCACGCAGGAGCGCATGGCCGGCTATCTCCAGGCACTGGAGGAGGCCGGCATGGAACCGTTTGTCGTCTCGGGACGCGCGAGCCGCGCCTTCGGGCGCGAGGCGGCCGTCACGCTGACGCGCGACCACCCGGACGTGGACGCTGCGATCTGCTTCAACGACCTCGTCGCGCTCGGCATGCTGTCGGGCTTCGCCCAGATCGGCAGGAGCATCGGCAGCGCATTTCGTATCGTCGGCTTCGACGATATCGAGGAATGCAGCCAGGTCTACCCGACGCTGTCGACCGTCCGGTGCGGGATCGCCGACTTCGGCCGGCAGATCGCCGAAACGGTCCTCGCATGGCTGGAGGAGAACCACCCCCCTCTGCCGGAGCGATTGACCCCCGTCGAGCTCGTCATCCGGGAGACCAGCGGGAGGGGGCCAGAGGCATGATCAACGATCCGGACCGCTTCCTGCGGCAGCTTTTCGACCGGGCGGTCGAAGTCGCAGACCCGATGCGTTCGCTCAAGGCTTTCCTGCCGCCGAAACCCGAAGGGCGGGTGATCGTCGTCGGCGCCGGCAAGGCGAGCGCGCGGATGGCTGAGGCCGTCGAGGCGGAATGGGGTCCTTGCGAGGGTCTGGTCATCACACGCTACGGCTATGCGAGGCCCTGCCGGGGGATCGAAATCGTCGAGGCCGCCCATCCGGTGCCGGATGAGGCGGGGCTCGTAGCAACCCGCCGCATGCTGGATCTGCTTGCGGCTGCAAAGGAGGGCGATTTCGTGCTGGCGCTGATTTCCGGCGGGGCCTCGGCTCTTCTGGTGCAGCCTGTCGAGGGCGTTTCCCTTGCCGACAAGCAGGCGGTCAACGCGGCGCTTCTTGCTTCCGGCGCGCCGATCGACCGGATGAACACGGTGCGCAAGCACCTGAGCCGGGTAAAGGGCGGCCAGCTCGCCGCGGCCGCCTATCCGGCGCGGATGCTGGCGCTCATGATCTCCGACGTACCGGGCGACGATCCGGCCTTCATCGGCTCGGGCCCGACGGTCGGTGACGCGTCGACCCGCGAGGAGGCGCTCGATGTGCTCAGCCGATGGAAGGTCGAGGTCCCGGAGAGCGTGCGGGCTGCGCTTCGCCGCCCGGGCGGGGTCGTGCCGCCGGGCGATCCGAGGCTCTCCCGGGTGGAGAACATCATCTATGCCGCCCCTCGGCAATCGCTGAATGCGGCGACGGCGCTCGCCGGGCAGGCCGGCTGTGCCGTTCACATGCTGGGCGACAGCCTCGAAGGCGAGGCGCGCGAGGTGGCCGCCGCCCAGGCAGAGCAGGCTCTTGCCATAAAGGCGGGGATGAAGCCCGGCGATCCTCCGGCACTGTTGCTTTCCGGCGGCGAACTCACCGTGACGCGGCGAGGCAAGGGCGTCGGCGGACCGAACGCTGAATTCTGCCTGGCACTGGCACTGGCGCTGAACGGCGCCAAAGCCATTCATGCGATCGCCTGCGATACCGACGGCGTCGACGGAGCAGCGGAGGTGGCAGGCGCCATCGTCCGTCCCGACACGCTTGCCCGCGCACAGTCTCTCGGTCTCGATCCTGAAAAGGCGCTGGCAGAGAATGACGCGCACAGCTTCTTCGGGGCGATCGACGGGCAGGTGGTGACCGGGCCGACGCTGACCAACGTCAATGATTTCCGTGCTGTCTTGATTCAGGCCTGATGCTAGCCGCGCACGGCCTTCGGCGGGACGCCGAATTCACGCCTGAAGGCGGTGGAGAAATTCGCCGGGCTCGAATAACCGGCAAGATGAGCGGCGCGGGCGATCTGCAGACCGTCGTTCTCGATGGCGTGCCGCGCCTGCCTGAGCTTCGTCGTGCGCACGAAGCTGGCTGTGCCGACGGTGCGCCCGCGACGTATCAGGCGGTGCAGCGTGTTGACGCTGACCGACAGATGGGCGGCGATCTCCTCGGCGGACGGCATGCGGCCCGTGCAGTCGCGAATATAGTCTTCCGCTTCTGCGAGCTTCCTTTCTTCCGATGCTCTCAGCGCCGCGACCGGCGCTCCGGCGTCCGCATTGCCGCCGGCGATGAGCTTGAAGCACTCGTGAATGACGGCGAGGGTCTGGGCTTCAAGGAAGAGATGGCGGAGGCACGCCTCTTCCTCTGGGGGCGACATGATCCGGTTCGCCAGCTTCAGGAGGGCGGGCGTCGGTTGCCATGACAGTAGCTCGAACTCGGACCGGGCAAAGCGCTCGATCGCGCCGGCGGAGCGGTCCGCGAACATGTCGCCGGCCGCCAGCCATTCCGGTTCGATCCTGATCTTCAGCTTGCGGATGTGATTGCCGGCGCTGGTGTGATTGCGGAAGCGTTCCTCCTGGCGATTGGCGAGCATGCAGGCTGCCGGGATCCAGCGCGAGGAGGGCGGGATCTGCTGCGGGGAGGGCAGGCGCCGGTTGCCGATCTCGGCATCGACCTTTCCCTCGAAGAAGAACTTGATCGACATGTGGGGCCTTATCTCGGTTTCGGCGGTCAAGTCGCAGAGACTGACGACGTCCGAGACGTGCACGCTCAGCCCCCGTCGGAGTTCGATGTCGCAGAACCGGCCGCGCATCAGAGAAGAATCGGTTCCGGGGTCGTGCTCGACCAGCGAGACGGTCCGGTTCTGCCGCCGCAGGCGGTCGATGAAGTCGCCGGTCCGGATGATCTCGCCCATGGCGCCCTCCAGGAAGGATGGGTTTCGAATTCGCAAAAGAAATTTCGCGGTGCGCAAAAGACCTCGGCATTGGTCGGCACAGGTCCTTGCTATATAGAAAACATGAGTAAAGCAATCATGTTAAATTGACATTCGCGGAGGCATTGTGAAAGTCCGGGTTATGCATTGGGGGTTCAGGGGATCGGTGAGCACGCTGGCGGTCCTGGCCGCGTTTTCCGCGGTGGCTCAGGATTCGACCGTTCTCGAGGAAATCGTGGTCACCCAGAAAGGCGACCAGGCCGACAGAAGCGGCAACACGTTCGTCGCCAAGAGCGCGCGCACGGCGACAAAGACGGGGACGCCCCTCATCAAGACGCCCCAGGCGGTCTCCGTGGTGACGAAGACGCAGTTCGAACAGCAGGGTGCTGCGACTGCGGCACAGGCCCTGCGCTACACGCCGGGCGTCACGCCCGACATCCGCAACAACGACCGCTACGACATCGTGCCCGTGCGCGGCATGGGCATGGCCAATTATCAGAACTTCATCGGCTATCTCGACGGCCTGCGCATGCAGCGCGGCCTTTCCTTCTCCCAGCCGACCGTCGACCTTTTTGATGTCGAGCGCATCGACGTCGTGCGGGGGCCGTCCTCCGTGCTCTACGGGCAGATGGCGCCGGGCGGCTTCGTCAATCTGGTCTCGAAGCACCCGACCGAGGACCCTTACCACGAGGCCGGGATGACGATCGGGACGGATCGGTATGTCAAGGCGACGCTGGACCTCGGCGGCCCGGTCGCCGGCAGCGACGTCTTCTTCTACCGGCTGGCGGCCTCCGGCCGCTACAACGAGACGAACATGGATGACGTGACCTCGAAGCGGTTTTCGGTTTCTCCCTCGCTGCTGATCAAGCCGGAGGAAGGCACCAGCCTCACTTTTCTGTTCAACTATACCGACGATCCGGCGAGCGCCTATCCGGCCGGCCTGCCGGCCGCCGGCACCGCCTATGCAAACGGCAGCTATCCGGACATTCCCTACGACTTCAATGTCGGTGATCCGGACTTCGACAGCTTCGAACGTCGGACGACGCGCGTCGGCTACGAGTTCGAGCATGAACTGAACGACTACCTGACCTTCCGTCAGAACCTGCGCTACATGCATGTCGAGAGCGAGCATATCGGCCTCAGCGGGCGCTCGATGAGCGGAACCACGATCACCCGGCTGGCTTCCCATCTCCAGGAAGAGGTCGACACCTTCGTCGTCGACAATCAGTTGCAGGCCGACTTCGAGACCGGACCGCTGGCCCACACGCTGCTCTTCGGCCTCGACTATCAATATGCCGATGCCGACCGGCTGATGGGGACCGGGCCGGCACCGTCGATCGACTACCTCAACCCGGTCTATGGCGCCGCGATTGCCGTCCCGGCCTTCACCTCCGACACCCGGCAGCTGACGAGCCAGACCGGCCTCTACGCGCAGGACCAGATCGAGTTCGGCAAGCTCAATGTGACGCTCGGCGGACGCTACGACAGCTACGACATCCAGACCGACACGACGACGCTTGCAACTGACGTCACCACATCGACGGAGCAGGACAGTCATGCGTTTACCGGCAGGGTCGGAGCAGCCTATCTCTTCGATTCGGGCATTGCACCCTATGTGAGTTATGCCACCTCGTTCGAGCCGCCGACCGGACTCGGCTACAGCACGGCCGGCGGCGTCGCCCTCGATCCCGTGGAGGGCCGGCAGATCGAAGCCGGCGTCAAGTACCAGCCGGAAGGCTCGGACAGCTACCTCGCGGCCTCGGTCTACCACCTCGTCCAGTCCAACATGACGACCTCGGATGCCGCCCATCCCGGCTATTACCTGCAGGTCGCGGAGGTGACCACGACGGGCGTGGAGCTCGAAGCCAAGCTGGCATTCGATGCCGGCTGGGATGTCACGGCGGCCTATACCCACATGGACGCCGAGATGACCGAGAACGCGACCGCGGCCTATGTCGGCAACCGGCCTTATGCCGTGCCGGAGGACGCTGCTTCGCTCTGGGTCCATTACAGCGTCCAGGACGGAGCGTTCGAAGGCCTCGGGCTCGGCGCAGGCGTGCGTTATGTCGGGTCGACTTACGGCGACGAGGCCAACAGCTTCAAGGTGTCGGCCTTCACGCTCTTCGACGCGGCGCTCGACTACGATTTCGGCCGCCGCAATCCCGACCTTGCGGGGCTGAGCCTGAACGTCGCGGCCAGCAACATCTTCAACAAGGAATACGTGTCGAGCTGCAGTTCGACGACGGCCTGCTTCTACGGCAGCACCCGCACCGTCTACGCCACGCTGAAATACAAGTGGTGAGCGGCGAGCAAGAACGAAAATGGAGAGCAGAATGCCGAAGATCCCGGACCAGCAGATCCGCCAGTACGTCATCGATTGCGGCACGCGCCAGACGCCGCTCCTCAGAAGGTTGCGGGAACAGACGCTGGCACTTGCCGAGGGGCACATGATGACCACCCCGGCCGCCGGTCAGTTGCTCGCGCTTCTGGCGCGAAGCATAGGAGCCCGACGCGTGCTCGAAATCGGCACCTTCACCGGATATAGCGCCCTTTGTGTCGCAGACGTCCTGCCGGAGGACGGCATCCTCGTCGCCTGCGACGCCAGCGAGGAATGGACGGCGGTCGCCAGATCCTACTGGAGGGAGGCCGGTCTCGACGACCGGATCGAGCTGCGTCTCGGGGATGCCACCCGCACCTTGGAGGGGATCCTGGCGGAGGAAGGCGGCGCCGGCTTCGACTTCGCCTTCATCGATGCCGACAAGGAAAGCTACGACGCCTATTACGAACTTTGCCTGAAGCTCGTGCGGCCGGGCGGCCTGATCTGCTTCGACAACATGTTCTGGGGGCGCTCCGTGGCCGACCCGGAGGACATGCGGCCGGAAACGGTGGCGCTTCGCAGCCTCAATCTCAAGATCCAGTCCGACGATCGGGTGGACATGTCGCTCGTGCCGCTCGGCGACGGCATGACCTTCATCCGTCCGCGGACGCGCGCCGGCGAACGGGTGACGGCCGTTGGCGTCGCTGCCTGAAGGGCGCCGAGATGACCGGACTGAGACATGCTGTCATACGGCTGGGGGCGGTCCACCACCTGGTCGGGATGCTCGCAGCCATGCTCTTCACGCTGCTGTCGGCCTTCGCCGCAGAGGCCGAGATCGTCACGACCGATCTCAAGGGTCGCGAGGTCCATTTGCGGGCGCCCGCCCGCAGGCTGGCTGTCGACGATGCGCGCACCATCATCGCCCTCTCCTTCACGGGGAAGGAGGCTCCGGCGCTTGTCGCGGCCTGGCCGCACGACGTGGCACGGATCGGCGAAGATCTCTACCAGGCCTATCGCGCGCGCTTTCCGCAGATCGACGGGCTGCCGCAGATTGCGAGCAACCAGCAGAACCTCGCGGTGGAGGAAATCGTCGCGGCGAAGCCGGATCTGGTGCTGCTCTCGCTGTACTCACACGTTGCTCCCGAACAGATCGGACAGCTCGAAGCGCTCGGCATTCCCGTCGCCTATGTCGACTTCACACTCGATCCGCTCGCCCATACCGGGGAGAGTATTCGACTGCTCGGCCGGCTGACGGGAAACGAGGCGGCGGCCGATGCCTTTGCCGACTTCCGCGATGGGGAGATCGCCGGGCTGGTGGCGCGCGTAGACGAGGTCGCCGCGGCCGGATCGCCGACCGTCTTCATGGAGACGCATGCCTCGACGACCGAGGCTTGCTGCAATTCTCCGGGAACGGAAAACTTCGGCAGGATACTCGCCCTCCTCAAGGTCCGGAATATCGGCGATATCCTGAAGGGACGCCCGTTCGGGCAGGTGAGCACGGAACACGTGATCTCTTCCGGCCCGGAGGTCTACATCGCGACCGGTGGCCCCTACATGGAGAAACGTAACGGCCTGCTGATCGGCCCTTCCTATGACGCCGAAACGACCGAGGCCTCGCTTGTGCGGCTGCTTTCACGCCCCGGCTTTTCGAGCCTGCCGGCGGTCGCATCCGGCCGCGTCCACGGTATGTCGTCGCAATTGCTGGCGCCCGGCTTCGACCTCCTGGCGATGCAACTGATGGCGACGTGGTATTACCCGCAGGCCTTCACAGATTTCGACGCGGGACAGGCTCTCGAAGAGCTGAATGCCCGCACCGCCGTGCCGCTAGCGGGCACCTACTGGACAAAGTGATCCGCCGGACGCCACCGCGTTCGTCGGCAGAAAACCCAGACATAGGAGTTCACCATGGTCCATCCGTCGACCTTGAATGACGTACTGCCCGAAGATCGGGTCTTCCCGGCGAACCGGCCGTCCTACGTGCTCCGGTCCGGCGACGAGACCCTGCTTGCCTATGGCGTCGCGCGCGAGCTGCCGGGCGGTGCCATCGCCGATCTTGCAGACCGCGTCCGGCGTCATTTCGAAGAACACCCGACCGGTCCCGACATTCTGGTCGGCGCGATCCCCTATGCCCGCGAGGCTCCGGCCTATCTTCTTCGCCCGGAAAAGGCGCTGCGGGTCATGGGCCGCCACGAACTCGCCACACCGGCCGGCCGCCTCGCGCCCCAAGGTTTCGGCACGCAGGTGACGGCGGAGCCGCCGACAGACGTCTTCTCGGCCGCCGTCGCTCGCGGGCTCGCGCGGCTCCGTGAGGAACCGGACAGCCTGCGCAAAATCGTCCTGTCTCGCAGCCTCAGGATCACCGTCGGCAGCGACATCTCCATACCGGCCCTCATAGCGAGGCTCGCGGTCGATGATGCCGTCGTGACGTTTGCCACGCCGTTGTCGCCACGGGAGGCAAATCTGCGCTTCCTTGTGGGCGCGACGCCCGAACTTCTGGTGGAGCGAAGGGGTTCGCGCGTCTTTTCCCATCCGCTCGCGGGCTCGGCACGACGGAGCCCGGATGCCGCGCGCGACCGCGAAGCGGCCGAGGCGTTGCTGAGCTCCGAAAAGGATCGGCGCGAGCATGCGCTGGTGGTCGAGCAGATCATGGACGTGCTTTCTCCACTCTGCACGGAGCTTCAAGCTCCGGACGGCGTGACGCTCAAGGCCACCCGCAGCATGTGGCATCTCGGCACGCGGATCAAAGGAACGCTGAAGGATATCGGAACGTCGAGTGTCGATCTGGTGGCGCTCCTGCACCCGACGCCGGCGGTCTGCGGCATGCCGCGCATAGAGGCCGATGCGGTCATCCGTGATCTCGAAGGTTACGACCGCGGCTTCTATGCCGGCGCGGTCGGCTGGTGTGATTCCTCCGGCGACGGCCGCTGGTATGTTTCGATCCGCTGCGCCGAGATCGAGGGCCGGCACGCCCGCCTCTATGCCGGCGCGGGGATCGTCCCCGGCTCGACACCGGAAGGGGAGCTTGCCGAGACCGCCCACAAGTTTTCCGCCATGCTCGAAGCGTTCGGCCTTTCCGCCGCGCAGATCGGAGAGGCCTGAGATGCAACCGCTTCGACAGACCTGGCCCCAACATCTTGCCGAACGCTACCGGGAAAAAGGCTACTGGCGCGGCGAAACCATGTTCGGCGTGTTGCGCAGGACGGCTGCTGCCTATCCGGACAACCTCGCGGTCGTCGGCACCGACGGACGCTGGACCTACCGCGAACTGCATGAGCGAGCCGAACGGATCGCCCGCGGGCTGCTCTCCGCGGGCCTCACGCCCGGCGACCGCGTGGTGGTGCAGCTGCCGAACTGCACGGCCTTTCTTTCCGTCGTCTTCGGCCTCTTCCGCGCCGGCTTGATCCCGGTATTTTCGCTGCCGGCGCATCGGGAGACGGAGATCGCCCACTTCCTCCACCGGGCCGAAGCGGTCGGCTACATCGTCGCAGACCGTCATGGCGGCTTCGACTACCGTGCGCTCGCCCGCAAGGTGAAGCAGGAGGTGCCGGCGCTGCGCCATGTCATCGTGGTCGGGGAGGCGGAGGAATTCCCGAGCCTCGATGACCTCCCGGCCGGCGACGCGCCACTTCCGGCGGACCCCGCGCCCGAAAGCGTAGCGTTCCTGCAGATCTCCGGCGGAAGCACCGGGCTCTCCAAGCTCATTCCGCGCACGCACGACGACTATGTCTACAGTTTCCGGGCGAGCGCGGAAATCTGCGGAATGACGCCCGACACCGTCTTCATGGGCAGCCTGCCGGTGGCCCACAACTTCCCTATGAGCTCTCCGGGGATCTTCGGCGCGGTATATGTCGGCGCCCGTGTCGTCATGTGCCCGTCGCCGAGCCCCGAGACGGCGTTTCACTGGATCGAGCAGGAGCGGGTGACGATGACCGGACTGGTGCCGCCGCTCGCACTCCTTTGGATGCAGGCGGCGGGGCGGTCGACGTTCGACATCTCGAGTCTCGAAGTCCTGCAGGTCGGCGGCGCAAAATTCGCGCCCGAGGCGGCGCGGCGGGTGTCCTCGACGCTCGGATGCAAGCTGCAGCAGGTCTTCGGCATGGCCGAGGGTCTCGTCAACTACACGCGGCTCGACGATCCGGAGGACCTGGTGACGGAAACCCAGGGGCGGCCGATCAGCCCCGACGACGAGATCCTGATCGTCGACGACATGGGGCAACCGGTGCCGGCGGGGGAGCGGGGTCTCCTCCTCACCCGCGGACCCTATACGATCCGCGCCTACCACAATGACCCTGCCGCCAATCAGCGGGCTTTCACCGCCGACGGCTACTATAGGACCGGCGACATCGTGCGCATGACGCCCGAGGGATATCTTGTCGTCGAGGGCCGCGCCGGCGACCACATCAACCGCGCCGGCGAGAAGATCTCCGCCGAGGAGATCGAGGATCATCTGCTCGCTCATCCGGGGGTGTTCGACGCTGCGATGGTGGCGATTCCCGACCCCTATCTCGGTGAGCGTAGCTGCGCCTTCGTCATTCCGGACGGCCCGAGGCCGGGCATCGCCGACCTTAAGGCCTTCATCCGTGGCCGCGGGCTCGCGGAGTTCAAGGTGCCCGACCAGATCGTCTTCGCCGAGAGCTTCGAGACCACGGCGGTCGGAAAGGTGAGCCGCAAGGTGCTGCGCCAGCGGCTGCGGGATGCGCTCATGAGCCGTGAAAAGGAGGAGGTATAAGATGGGACTGCCGAGAATTGCCGCTTACGACTTGCCACGCGCCGACGAGCTTCCGACCGCGCGCGCACCGTGGCGGCTCGAGCCGAAGCGTGCCGCGCTACTGATCCACGACATGCAGAACTACTTCATCGGCGCCTTTGCGGCCGATGCTGCACCGATCGCGCCGGTGGTCGAAAACATCCGGAGCCTCGCCAGCGCCTGCCGTGCCAAAGGCATTCCGGTCTTCTACACGGCGCAGAACGGCAATCAGGACCGGCGTGACCGAGGGCTTCAGGCCGATCTCTGGGGACCCGGCATGACGAGCGCGCCGGAGCACCAGCACATCGACGCGCGCCTCGCCCCCGAGGTAGGGGACGTGGTTCTGGTCAAGCACCGCTACAGCGCCTTCCAGCACAGCAATCTTGCCCATCTGATGCGCGTCCGGGGCAGGGACCAGTTGCTCGTCTGCGGTGTCTACGCCCATATCGGCTGCACGCTGACCGCTGCCGATGCTTTCCAGCAGGACATAGAGCCCTTCCTCGTCGCCGACTGCCTCGCGGATTTCTCCCGCGAGAAGCACGACATGGCGCTCGCCTATGCCGCGAGCACCTTCGCTGTACCGCTCGGGCTCACCCGCGCGCTTCAAGAGATCGGGGGGCATAAGCCATGACGGATTTCACGATGGAGACGCTTCGCCGGGACATCGCCCGGATGATCCATGCCGATCCTTCCGAGATCGGAGCCGATGACAATCTCATGGACCTCGGGCTCGACTCCATGAGGGCGATGGCGCTCGTGCTCTCCTGGGAACAGCAGGGCCTCAAGCTCGACTTCTCCGAACTTGCGGCCGACGTCACGCTTGCCGGCTGGTGGGCCGTCGTCGCGCGGCAGCAGGACATGGAAAGGACCTGACCCATGGCATCCTTGGCTGGCACCGTGCGTTCCGACAGCTCCGACCTCCTGGAGGTCCACCCGCTCGGAGAGGCTCAGCGCGGACTGTGGTTCGCCCAGGCGCTCGACCCGGATAACCCGGTCTTCAACACCGGCCAGGTGATGGAGATCTGCGGCGCGCTCGATGTCGAGCGGTTCGCCCGTGCTGTCGCCAAGCTCCATAAGGAAGCCGACAGCCTGTCTCTTCGCATCCTCGACGACAACCGGCAGGTCCTCGCCCCCTGCAAGGAGCCGTCGCTTTCGATCGTCGACCTGTCGCAAGAGGCCGATCCCGCCGCCGTCGCCCGCAGCGACATTCGGCGCGACATGGAAACGCCGCTTGATCTCGCCCGCTGCAACCCGGCTCTCTTCCGGCTCTACCGGCTTAGCAAGAACCGCTTCTGGTGGTATGTGCGGCTTCACCACGTCATCGCCGACGGCTTTGCGACCCACCTCATTCTGTCGCGGACGGCAGAGCTTTATAACCGCGGCGCGGCGGACACAGGGCCGGCGCTTTCTCCCCTCGAGATCGCGCTCGAACAGGACCGGCTTTACGGGGGGTCGCCGCAATATGCCGAGGACCGTGCCTTCTGGGTCGACGCCCTGAAGGACATGCCGGAGGTGGCCGGCATCAAGCAGGGGCCGGCCCTGACCGCCCGCAGCTATCATCATGAGGTCCAGGCTGTTCCGGTGGCGCTGACCGAACGGCTTCGCGAACTTTCGATGGCGCTAAGACTGGGTTGGAGCGACATCGTGACGGCTCTCGTCGCGGCCTACTACGCGCGCTTCGTCGGGCAGCAGGACGTGACGGTCGGCGTCGCTTTCATGGGGCGTTTCGGTTCGCCCGCCGCGCGCGTGCCGCTCATGCTGATGAACATCCTGCCGGTGCGCCTGAGGATCGACGAGGACCAGCGCCTCGGCGACTGGCTCGCCGCGGCAGCCGCGACGCTCGCGGTGGCGCGTCGCCACGGACGCTATCGCCATGAGCATATCCGCCGCGATCTCGGCCTCGGCGGTGGCCAGCGGCGGCTGTTCGGGCCGCTGGTCAACGTGCTGCCCTACGAGGGGGATCTGAGACTCGAGGGTGCCACGGTCACCACGGAGCGGCTCGGAACCGGCCCGGTCGACGACATTACCTTCTCCTTCCGCGGTGACCCGATGCGGACGAACCTGACGGTCGAGATCGACGCCAATCCGGGCCTCTACGGCATGGCGGAGGTCCGTGCGCACGCGGAGCGCCTCCTGCACTTCCTCGACCGGTCGGTCGCGTCCGCGCTCGCCGACGGCACGCTCGCGGATGTCCCGACGGTGACGGATACAGAGGCCGCATGGCTGATCGGAACACTGAACGACACCGGCCATGTGGTGGAGCCTGTGACGCTCGTGGAGGTGATCGACAAAGCCTTTGCCGACCACGCCGGGCGGGTGGCCGTTAGGTTCGGCGATGAGACCCTGAGCTATGCCGAGCTGGACCGCCGCTCGGCGGCGCTCGCCCGGCAACTGATCGCGGCCGGCGCCGGTCGCGACCGTCGGATAGCCGTTGCGTTGCCGCGCTCGACGGAGCTTCTGATCGGACTTGTCGCCATCTTGCGGAGCGGTGCCGCCTACATGCCCGTCGATCTCTCCCATCCGGCCGAGCGGATCGAACGCATGCTTGCCCGCGGCACGCCGGTTCTGGCACTCGCGCCCGACGGCGTGCTGATCGGGGACCTGCCGGTGCTTGCCCCTTCCGCCTGGGAAACCGAAACATCCGCTGGCGCGCTTCCGACCGTCGCTCCCGGCGATGCAGCCTATGTGATCTTCACCTCTGGCTCGACCGGCGAGCCGAAGGGGGTGCTCGTCGAACACCGCGCGATCGTCAACCGGCTGGAATGGATGAAGAGCCATTACGGCTTTTCGGCTGACGACGTCATCCTGCAGAAGACCCCGATGACCTTCGACGTCTCGGTCTGGGAACTCTTTCTCTCCTTCTTTGCGGGAGGGACCCTGGTGATGGCGTCGCCCGAGGCGCACAAGGATCCCGAGTGGCTCGCGCGCCTCATCCGGGAGAATGGCGTGACGACCGCGCACTTCGTTCCGTCGATGCTCTCGGCCTTCGTGTCGGAGCCGAAGGCGCGTGGCCTTTCGCTGCGGCGCGTCTTCGCAAGCGGCGAGGAACTGACAGCCGATCTGCGGGACCGCTTCCATCGCGAGATCTCCGCCGAACTGCACAATCTCTACGGCCCGACCGAGGCCGCGGTCGACGTCAGCTGCTGGGCGGCGTCTCCCGACGATGGTTCCAATCTCGTTCCGATCGGCTTGCCCGTCTGGAACACTCGTCTTTACGTCCTCGACGGACGCCTGAGGCCGGTGCCGCCGGGGGTGGCAGGACGGCTCTATATCGCCGGCGTGCAGCTTGCCCGCGAATATGTCGGGCGGCCCGATCTCACCGCCGAGCGCTTTGTGGCGGACCCTTTCCACAAGGGCGAGCGGATGTACGACACGGGCGATCTTGCGCGGTTGCGGTCGGACGGCGCGATCGACTATCTCGGCAGGCTGGACAACCAGATCAAGCTGCGCGGTCTCAGGATCGAACTCGGCGAGATCGAGGCTGCCATTCTCTCGTATCCGCACGTCACCCAGTCCGTCGTGATCCTGCACCAGGCGGGACCGGAGAAACGGATCGTTGGCTATTACGTTGCCTCGCCCGCAGTTGAAGAGCCGGCGCTGCGGCGGCACCTTGAGCGCCATCTGCCTGACTACATGGTCCCGTCGCTGCTCGTCTGCCTTCCAGCCATGCCGCTGTCTTCCAACGGCAAGCTCGACCGCAATGCCCTGCCGGCACCCCGGTTTTCGGCCGGGCGGGGCGAGCCTCCGCTGCCCGGCACCGAGCAGATCCTCGCCGATCTCTTCGCCGACCTTCTCGATTTGAGTGAGCCGGTCGGGCGCAATGACGACTTCTTCGCGCTCGGCGGCCACTCCTTGCTGGCGGTGCGCCTCGTGCAACAGCTCGGCCGCGTTTTCGGACGCGATATCGGGCTCGGTGCCTTGTTCCGCTACCCGACGGTGAAGCGGCTTGCCGCGCATCTCGACGGCGAGGCGAGGGTGGACGACAACGGATTGCAGCCGGTGATCAGGCTCAATGCCACCGACAATGATGCGCCGCCGCTCTTCATGATCCACCCGGCCGGGGGCATTGGCTGGTGCTATGGTGGTTATGCGCGCGCTCTCGCCGGCGAACGTGCGGTCTGGGGCATCCAGGCCGAGGCGCTCGATCCCGGTCGTCCCGAGCCGGAAAGCCTGCAGGCCATGGCGCTCGCCTATACCCGACGCATAGGGGAGGTGGCTGGCGCTCGACCGGTGCATCTTTGCGGCTGGTCGGTCGGAGGTATCATCGCGCATGCGGTTGCAAACGCGCTCGTCCGGTCGGGCCGGCCCGTTGGATGCCTCGCCATGCTCGATTCCTATCCGGCCGACTGCTGGCGGAACGAGCCGGACCCCGGCCCGGACGCTGGGCTGAAGGCGCTTCTCGCCATCGCAGGCCATGATCCAGACCGGCTCCTCGACCTGCCTATGACACGGGATGCGGTCAGGGATTTCCTCCGTCGCAAGGAAAGCCCGCTCGCGGCGCTGCCCGAGACTGCCTTTGAGGGCATCATGCGCGTCGTGTGCGGCAACAACCGACTGGTGCGCGAGCATGTTCACGAGCGCTATCCGGGCACAATTCTGCATGTGGCCGCGGCGCCTTCCGGGAAGGGACGGCTTTCGCCTGCGGACTGGAGACCCCATGCGGAAGCGGTGAAAGAGCAACGTGTGCCGTTCATCCATGCAGAGCTGACTTCGCCGCCGGCGGTGGAGGCGATCGCACCGCTTCTCGCGGCAGAAATGGCGGCGTCGGAGGATCGGGGATGCAACTGACGGGACTGGCAGGAAAGGCGGCCTTCGTGACGGGGGCGGCAGGGGGCATCGGCCGCGCTGTGGTCGACGGCTTGGTGGCTTCGGGCGTACGGGTCTTCGCGACGGACAGGCAGGCCGACCCCACCTGGAGCGCTGCAGAAGGCCCGGTGTGGGGTACAGCGCTCGATATCAGCGACGAGGTAGCAGTGCAGCGTGTGATTGCCGAGGCAGATGCGGAGATGGGCGGCTTCGACTTCGGGGTGAACGTCGCCGGCATCCTGGATACGACGCCCGTGGCCGAGCTTTCAGGTGACGTCTGGCGCCGCGTTTTCGACGTCAATTGCCACGGCACCTTCTTCGTCTGCCGGGCGCTCGCCGCCCGCATGGCCGAACGCGGACAGGGCGCCATCGTCGTCGTCGGCTCGAATGCGGCCGGCATTCCGCGGAAAAACATGGCGGCCTATGCAGCCTCGAAGGCGGCGGCGGCGATGTTCGTGCGCTGTCTCGGTCTGGAGGTAGCCGGGCACGGCGTTCGCTGCAACATCGTTGCGCCCGGTTCGACCCTGACGCCGATGCAGACCGGCATGTGGGCGACACCGGCCGCCGAAGCGCAGGTCATCGAGGGTGATCTTGCGAGCTACCGAACAGGCATTCCGCTGAAGAAACTCGCCATGCCGGAGGATGTTGCAAACGCGGTGCTGTTTCTTCTCTCCGATCAGGCGGGACACATCACCATGGCCGACATTTACGTGGACGGAGGCGCGACCCTGCGTGGCTGACAACAAGACAAGGCGTTTTCATGCGTTCGATCGTGCCCGGCCGCCCGGCAGCAGCCTGATGGTTCCGGATTGCGAGCGCTTCCCGCTGCCCGGCGCCGGCGGTCGAAGGCACGAGATCTTCGTCCATGTGCCGGCGGTGGAGGTTCCGCCTGGCGGCTTTCCCGTCCTCTACCTGCTGGATGCGAATGCCGATTTCCTGCTCGTCGTGGAGACACTGCGGCGCCTCTCACGTCGACCGAAGGCGAGCGGCATCCATCCGATGGTGGTGGTCGGCATCGGCTATTCCGAGGGTGGCGACTATGATCTCGACCGTCGATACGAGGACTTCACTCGCGGCCCTCCCGAAATCGACGATGCCGGATGGCAGGCGAGTGTCTGCTACGGCGGTCAGGCGGCCTTCATCGATTTCGTCGAAAACCGGCTGAAGCCCTTCATCCGGTCGACCTTTCCCGTCCGAGAGGATCAGTCTGCACTGCTTGGCCATTCGCTCGCGGGATACCTTGTGCTCGACTGGCTCTGTCAGCGGCCTCAGTCGTTCCAGGCATTCCTGGCGGTCAGTCCCTCCATCTGGTGGGGACGCGAGGCGCTGCTCGGCCAGCTCGCCGAGCGAAAAGCGGCCTTCGACGCCCCCCGTCGCGCCTACCTGACGGTCGGCCAGTGGGAGGAGGAACCGGCCCCGTGGCAGGTCGATCTCGCGGCAAACGCCTCCTACGTGTCGCTCCGCCGTCGCCGGGCCATGATCGGCAATGTTCAGACATTTTCTGAACAGCTCGCGAAAACCTATGGCGATGGAGTGACGGTGCGCTGCGATATCGAGGAGGGTGGCGAGCATTCGAGCTCGCTCGTCACCTGCCTGCCGCGCGCTCTGCGCTTTGCCTTCTTCGAAGGCGACTGAGGGGCGATCGCGAAGCGATGGCCGCGCCAATATCGGCCAAGGGAAAGGACGGACAGGTGGTTTGCGGAGCGCGAGAATGGGTGCCGAGGGAGATATTCTTGCACCAGCCCTCGCCGTGGCTCCTCTCGCTCCCGAAAGCGTGCGGCTCCTGTGGCTGCGGACCACTGATTTGCCGGACCGGTATCTGGAGCGCTGGTTTGCTCTCCTCAACCTCTCCGAACAGGCCCGGGCAACGCGCTTTCGTCATCGCGCGGACAGGGCCGCTTACGTCGCCGCCCACGCGCTGCTCCGCCATATGCTGAGCGAAGCCCTCGGCGGCGACCCGAGGGCGTGGACATTCGAGACCGGCCTCTCCGGCAAGCCGGAGCTTGCCGCCAGCACCCGATCACGGCTCCACTTCAACATTTCGCACACCCGTGGTCTGGTCGCCTGCGTGATCGCGGGTGTCCCGGTCGGTGTCGATGTCGAGGCGAGTGACGGCAACGTCCCGTCGGCAGTGGCCGAACGCTTCGCGCCGGGCGAACGTGCGATGCTTGCGAAGGCTGCGGGCGCCGAATACCGCTCGATATTCTTCCGGCTCTGGACGCTGAAGGAAGCCTATCTCAAGGCGACCGGCGAGGGATTGTCGGGAAGGCTGGACTCGCCCGCCTTCCAACTCGACCCGCTGCGCGTGACGCTCTGGCCGTCGGAAAACGGTTCTGCTGAGCCGAGCAATCCCGACGCCTGGCGGTTCTTCGAGTTCCTGCCTTGCGACGGATATCGGCTTGCCCTTGCGGTGCGGCGCCCGGATCAGTCACCGCTTGACGTCATCGCCGGCGCAACCGATCCCGCCGACCTCGGCTGAAGCGGCGGGAACGCGTCATGCGCAAGCGCGACCTCGCTTCTGCGCAGCCTCAGGCCGGGACTGTCAGCCCCTTCTGGCTTGCGGGTTTCGCCATGCAGCGCTCGAACCATGCCATGACCGCGGGGAAGCGCTCGTATTCCAGCACCTCGCGTCCGCCATAGTAGAAATCGGCGCACCAGATCCATGGGAACGTGGTGATGTCGGCGATCGTGTAATCGTCGCCCATCAGATATTGCCGATCCTTGAGGCGACCCTCCAGAACGCCGAGCAGCCGCTTGCCCTCGTCGCGGTAGCGTTCGACCGGATAGGAGTTGTTCGCAACCTTGTCGGCGGCGAATTTGTGGAAATGTCCGAACTGCCCGAACATCGGGCCGACGCCCCCCATCTGGAACATGATCCAGCAGAGCATCTCGTAGCGCTCGCGCGCCGTCGCCGGCATGAGCCGGCCCGTCTTCTCGGCGAGATAGATGAGGATGGCGCCCGATTCGAAGAGACCGATCGGCTTTCCGTCCGGCCCGTCGGGATCGATGATCGCCGGGATGCGCCCGTTCGGGTTCAGCGACGTAAATTCCGGGCTCTTCTGGTCGTTCGTGGCGAAGCTCACCTTGTGCGCCTCGTATGGGAGGCCGAGCTCTTCGAGGGCGATCGAGATCTTGACGCCGTTCGGGGTCGGCAGCGAGTAGAGCTGGATGACGTCCGGATTGGCCGGCGGCCATTTCCGCGTGATGGGGAAGCTGGAAAGATCTGCCATGGGATGCGCCTCTTTTCTTCGAACCCCGGGTGCCCGGCGGTTCAATATGCCGCTCCCGTCTAGCAGACAGATGCCCCCGGACGATAGGGCAACTGAGCCACAACGCAGGGAGAACTTCTCCTCCCGCGAACGGGCTATCATTCCCTGTTATGGAGCAATCGAAGCGTCCTGGCGGGCGACTGCGGGCCGTCGTTCGCCGGACTATTGTCGGTCAGGCGTATCCGGCGCCCTCGGGCCTGACGGTCCGGCCCTGGCCATAGTCGCGGAGGAAGGCGGCACGGGCGGTCTCGCCGCGGCGGTCTTTCGGGTCGAACGACTGCAGGGGCAGGGCGCCGTCGGCATAGGTGCCGGTGTCCGGGGTGCAGATCTCGGGAGCAGTGGTCCAGGCGTCGGGCGTTTCCGCCAAGTGTTCGCGGATAGCCTTCAGAATCGCAAGCATGATCGATCCTCCCGTATTTTCTCGCCGGTAACGGCGAAGCAGTGATTCCGGTTTCATCGTAGGCAGCGAAATATTGACCGATCGTTAACCATGATTGGGGGCAGAACGTGGCGACGGCGCGACGCGTTATTGGGGCGCGCCTCGCGCGGCCGGCGGGGCTGCCTCAGCCGTATCCGGTATCGATCGTCAGCGGCTGCGGTTAACGCTTTGTTAACCATGCCGGAGGTAGGCAAGGATAACCAATCATTAACGCAGATGACCAAAGTGCTAACAGACGCCCGCTCGATCCGCATCAAGGGCCGCTCCTTTCTGGCGGTCGTGCTCTCGCCCGATCTGCCGCTCGACGACTGGCTGAAAAGGCTCGACGATCTCGCCGCGCGCTCGGCGGGCTTCTTTCTCGGGCGACCGGTCGTGCTGGACGTCACCGAGCTTGCCATCAATCGTGCCGAGCTGAAGGAGCTCACTGCCGAGCTCGCGCAACGGAATGTCAGCATCATGGGTATCGAGGGCGGGCGTCCTTCGCTCGTCGAGGCCGGAATGCCGCCGATCCTGAAGGGTGGCCGGCCGGCCTCCGATTTCGAGGTGACGGTCAGCGACACGGCGACGGAGAAGCGCGAAGAGAACCGGACGCCGGAGCCTGCCGCGACCCGCCAGGCGCTGCAGTCGCTCATCATTCGCGAGCCGGTGCGCTCGGGGCAATCGGTGATCTTCGCCGAGGGCGACGTGACGGTCATCGGTTCGGTCGCTTCCGGCGCCGAAGTGATCGCCGGAGGTTCGATCCACATCTACGGCGCCTTGCGCGGACGAGCGCTCGCGGGTTCCGTCGGCAACGCGTCCGCCCGGATCTTCTGCCGCAAGCTCGAAGCAGAGCTGGTGGCGATCGACGGCGTCTACAAGATGGCGGAAGACATGCCGGCCAGCCTGCGCGGACAGCCCGCCCAGTGGTGGCTGGAAGGCGACACGATCATGGCAGAGAAACTCAGCTGAGCCGTAACCGGCCGAAAACAGGAGAGCAAGATGGGGAAGGTAGTCGTCGTCACATCAGGCAAGGGCGGGGTCGGCAAGACCACCTCGACGGCCGCACTGGGCGCTGCGCTCGCACAGCGCAACGAAAAGGTCGTCGTCGTCGATTTCGACGTCGGCCTTCGCAATCTGGATCTCGTCATGGGCGCCGAACGCCGCGTCGTCTACGACCTGATCAACGTCATCCAGGGCGACGCCAAGCTGCCGCAGGCGCTGATCCGCGACAAGCGGCTGGAGACGCTTTACCTGTTGCCCGCCTCCCAGACCCGCGACAAGGACAACCTGACGGCCGAAGGCGTGGAACAGGTCATCGGTGAACTGAAGCGCTATTTCGACTGGGTGATTTGCGACAGCCCGGCCGGCATCGAGCGCGGTGCGACACTTGCCATGCGCCACGCCGACATGGCGGTCGTCGTCACCAATCCGGAAGTCTCCTCCGTGCGCGATTCCGACCGCATCATCGGCCTTCTCGACGCCAAGACGGCCAAGGCCGAACGCGGCGAGCGGATCGAAAAGCACCTCCTGCTCACCCGCTATGACGGCGCGCGCGCCCAGCGCGGCGACATGCTGAAGGTGGACGATGTGCTGGAAATCCTCTCGATCCCGCTGCTCGGCATCATCCCCGAGAGCATGGACGTGCTGCGGGCTTCCAACATCGGCGCGCCGGTCACGTTGGCCGACACCCGCAGCGGTGCGGCGCAGGCCTATTTCGCTGCGGCCCGCCGGCT
Source organism: Ciceribacter lividus (assembly GCF_003337715.1). GTDB lineage: Bacteria > Pseudomonadota > Alphaproteobacteria > Rhizobiales > Rhizobiaceae > Allorhizobium > Allorhizobium lividum. Next base: position 2,565 of record NZ_QPIX01000006.1, on the reverse strand, counting down.
TGCCGGCGAGGTTCTGCCGGTCGAAATTCCAGGCGAAAAGCGCGGCATCCTCGGCAAGATCTTCGCACGGAGGGCTGCATGAGCATCTTCAGTCTGTTCCGCAAACAGAAGTCGGCGCCGATGGCGCGCGAGCGGCTGCAGGTGCTGCTCGCCCATGAACGCGCCTCGATGGGATCGGATCTGGTCGCCGTTCTCCGCGAGGAAATCCTCGCCGTGATCGCCAGGCACGTGCAGGTCGATGGCGACAAGGTGCAGGTCAAGATGGACCGTGACGAGCACGTTTCCATTCTCGAAATCGAGGTGGAAATCCCGCGCGACGCGGCGCGGTTGGCGGCGTAACCAGAATGACGACGGGGGCGGGCCGGTCGGCCCGCCGGCCCGTGCCGCCCTCCGTATTAGCCGCCCGCGATGATGGCCATGAACTTCTCGCCGTAGCGAGCGAACTTTGTCGCTCCGACACCCGAGATCGAGAGCATCTCTTGCTCCGTCTTCGGACGAGCGGTCGCGAAGGAAATAAGCGTCGTATCCGGAAAGACGACATAAGGAGCGACACCCAGGGACTTGGAGATCGCCAGCCGCTCGGCGCGCAACGCCTGGAAAAGCGTCTCGTCCTCGTCAGTCAATCTGGCTCTCGTTGCCGTAACGACGGGTTTCCCTCGTTCCCTTTTGCGGACGGTGTCAACGGCGTCCCGGCGAAGGATCACCGCCACTTCCTTCTTGAAAACACGATGAGCAGCCGGCTCCAGCTTCAGTGCGCCATATTCGTCGTGAGCAACCCGGATGTAGCCGAGCGCGAGGAGTTGTCTGAAAATCGATTGCCAGGCGTGGGCAGGAAGCTCTTTGCCAACGCCGAAGACGGCCAGCTGGTCATGCGCGAACTTCCTTGTCCGTTCCGTGTCCTTTCCAAGAAGGACGTCGATCACGTGTGCGGTCCCGAAGCGTTCTCCTGTGCGATAGACGGCGGCCAACGCCTTGATTGACGATTCGCTGCCATCCCAGGTCTCGACGGGATTGTTACATGTGTCGCAGTTGCCGCACCGGTCAGGCGCCGCTTCACCAAAATGGGAAAGGATCGCCTTCCGGCGGCACCCGGCGGTCTCGCAGATTCCGAGGAGCGCGCTCAGTTTCGCCCGTTCGATGCGCTTTATCTCGTCTGTCGCGTCGCCCTCGTCGATCATCCGCTGACGTTGGACGATGTCCTGCATCCCATAGATCATGAAGGCTTCCGAGGGGAGGCCATCACGACCAGCACGTCCGGTTTCCTGGTAATAGCCTTCGACGGAAGAGGGCAGGTCCAGGTGGGCGACGTACCTGACGTTCGGCTTGTTGATGCCCATCCCGAATGCGACGGTTGCGACCAGGCAAAGGTCTTCCTCCATCCGGAACGCGTCCTGGTTCTCCGCCTTGACGGCCGGGTCCATGCCCGCATGGTACGGCCTCGCCTTGATGCCATGGTCATTGAGCCAGGCGGCGGTTTCCTCGACCTTGCGCCGCGAAAGGCAATAGACGATGCCGCTGGAGCCTTCGTGGCGCTGCAGGAAACGAACGAGTTGCGACCTGGCGTTGTCCCGCTCTGCAATGTGGTAGCTAATGTTGGGCCGGTCGAAGCTGTCTCCGAAGACGGCGGCGTCGTCGAGCTGGAGCTGGCGGATGATATCGTCACGCGTGTGGGGGTCGGCCGTGGCCGTGAGGGCAATGCGCGGAACACCGGGATAAAGTTCCTTCAGTTTCCCGAGCCCGAGATAGTCCTTGCGGAAGTTATGGCCCCAGCTGCTGACGCAGTGGCATTCGTCGATCGCAATCAGCGAGATCGGTACGTCTCCGAAGAGGCCGGCGAAGCCGGGAAGGACCACACGCTCGGGGGTGACGTAGATCAGCTTGATCTGCCCGGCGCGGAGCCTCGCCCTGACGGCGCGCGATTCCTCTTCGGACTGCTGGGACCAGAGGCACTCGGCTGCGATCCCAAGTGCCTTCAGTTCTTCGACCTGATCCCTCATCAGCGCCACCAGCGGAGAGATGACGACGGTGACGCCGGGCAGGCAAACGCCGGGAAGCTGGAAACAGAGCGACTTGCCCTTGCCGGTCGGGAAGAGCACGAGTGCGTCCTTCCCTGCCATGACATGGCGGATGACATCTGCCTGCTTTCCACGAAACGCCGGATAGCCCCAGACCCGGCGAAGGACGTCGACAGGATTCTCAGCCGAAACGGCGTCGAAAAGGGTCGTCGTGGCTGAACGTTGGTTCGATGCGTGCATGGCGTGTCGCTTGTCCATCCGGCTTGTTGTCGCCCTTTGGATGCCCCAGGCTCAATTGCGAGGTTGTGGCTGGACGGAACCCGTTGCGGGACGTCTATCACGATTCGCGCTGATGCCGCAGTGACCGGGCGGGTCGGCGGGGGGCGGCCTGGGTCGTGTCCGCGCTGATGGTGTAGGAGGCCGCGCGCGGAGCGGTCGGCATAGCGCAGCGCGCAGCCGACAGTGACGCTGGCGGTCATCGCCGATCTTGGAGAAGGTTCGGGTTGCAACACCTGAAACCTGAAACGGAGACGACGATGACCGATGAGAG